>NZ_CP124863.1:952500-2645000 GCF_030028635.1 Streptomyces sp. BPTC-684 | reverse complement strand
ACGTTAAGGCTGAGACCTGATGCCGAGCCGATTGTGGTGAAGTGGATGATCCTATGCTGTCGAGAAAAGCCTCTAGCGAGTTTCATGGCGGCCCGTACCCTAAACCGACTCAGGTGGTCAGGTAGAGAATACCGAGGCGTTCGGGTGAACTATGGTTAAGGAACTCGGCAAAATGCCCCCGTAACTTCGGGAGAAGGGGGGCCATCACCGGTGATCGGATTTACTCCGTGAGCTGGGGGTGGCCGCAGAGACCAGCGAGAAGCGACTGTTTACTAAAAACACAGGTCCGTGCGAAGCCGTAAGGCGATGTATACGGACTGACGCCTGCCCGGTGCTGGAACGTTAAGGGGACCGGTTAGCTTGGATTCGTCCAGGCGAAGCTGAGAACTTAAGCGCCAGTAAACGGCGGTGGTAACTATAACCATCCTAAGGTAGCGAAATTCCTTGTCGGGTAAGTTCCGACCTGCACGAATGGCGTAACGACTTCTCGACTGTCTCAACCATAGGCCCGGTGAAATTGCACTACGAGTAAAGATGCTCGTTTCGCGCAGCAGGACGGAAAGACCCCGGGACCTTTACTACAGTTTGATATTGGTGTTCGGTTCGGCTTGTGTAGGATAGGTGGGAGACTGTGAACTCTGGACGCCAGTTCAGGGGGAGTCGTCGTTGAAATACCACTCTGGTCGTGCTGGATGTCTAACCTGGGTCCGTGATCCGGATCAGGGACAGTGTCTGATGGGTAGTTTAACTGGGGCGGTTGCCTCCTAAAGAGTAACGGAGGCGCCCAAAGGTTCCCTCAGCCTGGTTGGCAATCAGGTGTTGAGTGTAAGTGCACAAGGGAGCTTGACTGTGAGACCGACGGGTCGAGCAGGGACGAAAGTCGGGACTAGTGATCCGGCGGTGGCTTGTGGAAGCGCCGTCGCTCAACGGATAAAAGGTACCCCGGGGATAACAGGCTGATCTTCCCCAAGAGTCCATATCGACGGGATGGTTTGGCACCTCGATGTCGGCTCGTCGCATCCTGGGGCTGGAGTCGGTCCCAAGGGTTGGGCTGTTCGCCCATTAAAGCGGTACGCGAGCTGGGTTTAGAACGTCGTGAGACAGTTCGGTCCCTATCCGCTGTGCGCGTAGGAGTCTTGAGAAGGGCTGTCCCTAGTACGAGAGGACCGGGACGGACGAACCTCTGGTGTGCCAGTTGTCCTGCCAAGGGCATGGCTGGTTGGCTACGTTCGGAAAGGATAACCGCTGAAAGCATCTAAGCGGGAAGCCTGCTTCGAGATGAGGGCTCCCACCACCTTCGAGTGGGTAAGGCTCCCAGTAGACGACTGGGTTGATAGGCCAGATGTGGAAGCCTCGTAAGGGGTGGAGCTGACTGGTACTAATAGGCCGAGGGCTTGTCCTCAGTTGCTCGCGTCCACTGTGTTAGTTCTGAAATAACGAGCGGCCGTGTTGTTGCCCGGTTTCGTTAATTTCATAGTGTTTCGGTGGTCATAGCGTTAGGGAAACGCCCGGTTACATTCCGAACCCGGAAGCTAAGCCTTTCAGCGCCGATGGTACTGCAGGGGGGACCCTGTGGGAGAGTAGGACACCGCCGAACAATCATTGCGGGAAGCCCCGCACCATGATCCGCAAGGATTAATGGTGCGGGGCTTTTCTGCGTTTCATGGCAGGATCTGGCCATGGATCACGTGATACGCCCCGTACGGGCCGATGAATGGCGCCAGGTCAAGGAGCTCCGGCTGGCCGGGCTCGCCGACCCCGCCGCCCCTGTTGCCTTCCTTGAGACCACCGAGCAGGCCAACGCCCACCCGGACTCCTTCTGGCAGGAACGTACCGTCGGCGCCAGCAGCGGCACCGGCGTCCGCCAGTTCGTGGCCGAGGGCCCCGACGGCACCTGGGCCGGGTCCGTCGTCGTCCTGGTCGAGCAGGCCGGGAACGTGGACTTCTTCGGGGTGGACATCGAAGCCGCCCAGGGGCATGTGGTCGGCGTCTTCGTACGCCCCGAGTTCCGGGGCATCGGGCTCACCGAGAGGCTCTTCGAGAGCGCGCTGGAGTGGGCCTGGTCCTTGGAGGAGCCGCGGCTCGAACGCGTACGGCTCTATGTGCACAACCAGAATGAGCGGGCCGAGGGCTTCTACCGGAAGTTCGGGTTCGTAGCGACGGGGAAGACCGCGCCCGGGCCGGCCGGGATGCCGGACACCCACGAGGTGGAGATGGTGTTCCCCCGCCCGTAGTCGTAGCCGACAGCCCGAGGCCCGCGCTCCTTTAGGTCGAACCCGGCCGTTACGGCGCCAGCGTCTCCGTCCAGCGGGCCCGGGCCTGTTCGGCCGAGCGGAGCAGGACCAGGGTCGGGAGGCCCAGGTCCTGCCCGGTCGACAGGAGTTCGGGCAGCCGGGGCAGCGGCGCGACCGCGGCCACGTCGTCCAGGACCAGCGTCATTGGTGGGTCGAGCCGACCGTCGGGTGACCGTTCGGCCATGCGGCGGCCGCGCTCGACCACGTCTGAGGCGAGGGCTGTGAGGAGCGGCATCGCGGCGGGGCGGGACCGCGGATCCTCGATGGCTTCACCCACCACGTAAAGCGTGCCCCCTTCCGCGGCGAATGATTCCAGGGCGAGCGAATCCGCTCGGTTCGGTGTGCAGGCCTCGCGGATGTGGATCGAGGAGAGCGCGTCGAGCGCACGGGCCGTCAGCTCCTGGGCGATCTCCCGGCGTTCTGGGTGCGCGGTCAGCGCCGACTCCAGGAGGCCCGCCGAGCCGCTCATGGCCTTGGGGTGGGTGCGGAGTATGCGTACGGCCTCGTGGGCGCCGGTGCCCTGGGCCCAGCGGTGCATCTGCTTGACCGCCTTGCCGTCCCGGCTGTCCAGCGCGGCCGCGTGCAGCCAGCACCGCAGCAGGGTCTCGGCCGTGTCGGCCATCGCGGCGTCTATGCGCGCCTGCGGGCGTACGGGCGCTAGCAGCGCGGTCGCGCGCGTCGCCGCCACGTCCGCGTCCTCGCAGCCGCTCGTGGGCGACCAGTGCAGCCGGGCCGGGGTGTCGCAGAGGTGCCCCGGGTCGTATACGTGCACAGGGCCGAGCTTCGCGCGCGCGTCCTTGGTCTCCGCCCAGAGGGTGGGGTCCGAGGTGATGACGAGCGCGGCGCCCTCGGCGTCCTGGATGGCCTGCACGGCCGTGGGGCGGCGGGCGTCGGGGCCGCCGTAGACGAGCCGGGGCGGGCGGGCCGCGCGCGGCGACGGGAGCCGCCCGACCGCCGGGCCGTCGGGCTGCCAACTCGCCGTGCCGGGTGCCGGGGTGAGGGCCGTGCCGCCCTCGGCGCCCGCGGACCCGTCCGTACGTACCGTACGAGCCGCCCCCGTGCCCGCGGCCGGGCCCCACGCGCGCGTGGCCGAAGGATCGGCGCCCCAATCGGCCCCCGCAGGGGGCCCGCCGGCCGTCGCAGCACCCGGCCCCGCGTCCGCCACCGGCGGCGGCCCCGCCTGAGTCGGAGTCGGAGCCTGAGGCTGATGTGTAGGCGTCCCATAACCGCCCGGTTCGCCGCCCCCGCCCCCCTTCAGGCCCAGCACCGGATTCCCCGGCATCGCGGCCGCCGCCTTGGCTCTCGCGCGTACCGCTCGCCAGCGCGACCACGTACCCAGGGCGAAGATGAAGAGGACCAGGAGCACCAGCAGTTGGCCGATGAGCAGGCCCCAGAAGAGGCCGTAGCCGGAGAGCTGGGCCGCCGGGGTGTCCGGCCAGGCGGCCGGGAGGTCGTGCGGGGCCTGGATGAGCTGGCGCATGGCGAGCGGGGTGCGGGTGAACGTCACTGCGTCCGGCCAGGCGCCGTGGCTGAACAGGCCCGCCAGGCCCGTCGCCGTCCAGACCAGGACCGTGAGGCCGAGCAGGAACGCGAGCAGCCCGATCAGCAGGGAGTCGGGGATACCGCGCTCCTCGCCGCGGGAGCGGGACTCCGGCATGTCAGGCAACCTCCGGCGTGTCGGGCCAACTTGCGCGTGTCGGGGAACTTCCGTGGTGTGGGCGGCCGTTGATCCGGCAGGCCCCTTGGGGAGAGGGGCCTGCCGGACCGTCAGGCCACGGTCGACTCGGGGGAGGAGGTGCCGGACATTTGCTGTTCCATCAGCGCTGCCCTGCGCTCGCTCTCCGACTCCAGCTGGCTCTCCAGCTCATGGGCGAGTACGTCATCGGTCGCCGCCGACTCCGTCATCGCCCGGTCGGTGAAGACCAGCGGCCGTTCCCGCTCGGTGACCAGGTGTTTGACCACCTGGACATTGCCGTTGACGTCCCAGACGGCGATACCGGGCGTGAGCGTCGGGATGATCTCGACCGCCCACCGCGGCAGGCCGAGGACCCCGCCCGTCGCCCTCGCCTCGTCCGTCTTCTGGGCGTAGATCGTCCTGGTCGACGCCATCTTCAGGATCGCCGCCGCCTCCCGCGCCGCCGCCCCGTCCACCACGTCCGACAGATGGTGCACCACCGCCACGAAGGACAGACCGAGGCGCCGGCCGAACTTGAGCAGCCGCTGGAAGAGCTGTGCCACGAACGGCGAGTTGATGATGTGCCAGGCCTCCTCCACCAGGAAGATGCGCTTCTTGCGGTCGGGCCGGATCCAGGTGTGCTCCAGCCAGACGCCGACGATCGCCATCAGGATCGGCATCGCGATCGAGTTGCGGTCGATGTGCGAGAGGTCGAAGACGATCAGCGGGGCGTCCAGGTCGATGCCGACCGTGGTCGGTCCGTCGAACATGCCCCGCAGGTCGCCGTCGACCAGCCGGTCCAGGACGAGCGCCACGTCCAGGCCCCAGGCCCGGACGTCGTCTATGTCGACGTTCATGGCCACCGCCGAGGCGGCCTCCGGATGGCGCAGCTGTTCCACGATGTCGGTGAGGACGGGCTGCCGGTCGGTGATGGTCTCGTTGACGTAGGCGTGCGCCACCTTCAGGGCGAAGCCCGACCGCTCGTCCAGGCCGTGCCCCATCGCCACCTCGATGATGGTGCGCAGCAGCGCCAGCTGGCCGGTGGTGGTGATCGCCGGGTCCAGCGGGTTGAGCCGGATGCCGCCGTCGAGGGCGGCCATCGGGTCGAGCCGGATGGGAGTTATCCCCAGCTCGCGCGCGATGAGGTTCCACTCGCCGACGCCGTCCTCGCCCTGGGCGTCGAGCACGACGACCTGCCGGTCGCGGAACCGCAGCTGGCGCAGTACGTAGGTCTTCTCCAGGGCCGACTTGCCGTTGCCGGACTCGCCGAGGACCAGCCAGTGCGGCGCGGGCAGCTGCTGGCCGTACAGCTGGAAGGGGTCGTAGATGTATCCCTTGCCGCTGTAGACCTCGCGGCCGATGATCACGCCCGAGTCGCCAAGGCCGGGCGCGGCCGTCGGCAGATAGACGGCCTGCGCCTGACCGGTGGAGGTGCGCACGGGCAGCCGGGTGGTCTCCACCTTCCCGAAGAGGAAGGAGGTGAAGGCGTTGGTGAGCGCGGAGAGCGGATCTCGCATGAGCAGGCCCCAATCAGCTCTCGGCTAGCGGCGGATGCCGGTCGCGAACGGCAAGGTGTTGACGAAGGCCCGGTGGTGCTCGCGGTCGCACCACTCCAGCTTCAGGTACGACTTGCCGGCCGAGGCGCGGATGGTGCGCTTGTCCCTCGCCAGGGCCTCGGGGGAGCGAGCCGACACCGTGATGTACCCGACGAGGTTGACTCCTGCCGCACCGCTGGCGAGATCTTCACCCCGTTGGTCGAGGCGGCCGTGGGCGGCGATGTCGCGCGGGTCGACGGTCCGGTTCATCTTGGCCGCGCGCGAGGCCTCGGCCTCGTCGTTGGTCTTCTCGGTGAGCATGCGCTCGATGGCGACCTCGGTGGGTTCGAGGTCCATGCAGACCGCGACCGTACGGATCACGTCCGGGGTGTGGACGAGCAGGGGGGCGAGGAAGTTGACGCCCACGGGGGTCATCGGCCACTCCTTCACCCACGCCGTGGCGTGGCACCAGGGCGCGCGCGTGGACGACTCGCGGGTCTTGGCCTGGAGATACGTGGGCTCGACGGCGTCCAGCTCGGCGGGCCAGGCGTTGCGCTTGGTCATGGCCTGGATGTGGTCGATGGGGTGGTCCGGGTCGTACATGGAGTGCACGAGCGAGGCGAGCCGCCCCTGGCCGAGCGGCTGGCGCACCCGGATGTCGGCCTCGGCGAGCCGGGCGCAGATGTCGGTGAGCTCGCGGGCCATGACGACGGCGAGCCCGGCGTCCTTGTCGAGTTTGCGGCCGGGCTGGGGGCGGGCGGCGCGGGCCATGGCGTGCGCCTCGGCGGCGAGTTCGCGCGAGTACTGCATACAGGCGACGAGATACGCGCGGTGCTGCTCGCTGGAGGTGGACACCATGGACTGGAGCTGTTCGTACGACTCCTGGAGCCAGCCGGGTGAGCCGTGGTCGCCGCGCTGGGCGACGTCCTTGGCGTGCGCGTCCGGGTCGGCGGGCAGGGTGCGGGCGAGCATCTGGAGGCGGGTGACGAACCCGTCGCCGTTGGCGACGTGCTTGAGCAGCGTGCCGAACCGGTCGACGAGGGCCTCCTGGTCCTCCGAGTCGCGCAGGCCCACGCCGGGGCCCTCGATCTCGATGGCGGCGGTGACGGTCCGGCGGTCGGCGTGCAGCAGGACGGCGATCTCGTCGGGGCCGAAGGGCGCGGCGAGCCAGCTGATCCGGCCGATGCCGGGCGGCGGGCCGACCTCGACCTCGCGCCCGTCGCCGCGCACGCCCGCCTCCATGGCGGCGGAGCGGTAGGTCGTGCCGCGCCGCAGCGAGCGCTTGTAGCTGCGGTTGATCTCGAACCACTTGTAGAACGTGCGGTGCTTGTACGGGAGGTACACCGCGGCGAGCGCCAGCATGGGGAAGCCCATGAGCAGCACGATCCGCAGGGACAGGACGGGGACCAGCAGTCCGGCCATCATGCCGAGGAACGCGCCGCCGATGATCAGCGCGATCTCGCCGGTCTCGCGGTTCTTGCCGACGATGGCCGACGGCCTGGCCCGGCCGATCAGATACGTGCGGCGGGGCGAGACCGGTTGGGACTGGGTCGTCAACGCCCTCCACCTCCTGTGCTGTTGTTGCCTTTGTTGCCGGTGTTGCGGCTGCTGTGCGGGGTGCCGCTGGTGGGTCCGGAGCCGTTACGGGGCGGGGGTGCGGCGGAGGGGACGGATCCGCCGCCACCGCCGCCGGAGGAGCCCCGGCTGCTGTGGGCGGCCACGCCGCCGGACATCGGGTTGGCGGGCCGGGGCTGGGCGTTGTTGCCGGCCTGGTTGCCGCGGCTGCTGTGGGTCTTGATGCCCTGGGAGACGAGGGCGGCCGGGGAGGAGATCACGGCGGCCGCCTGGGAGCCGTCGGTGGCCTGCTTGCGGTTGGTGCGGGCGGCGGCGATCTCGTCGCCGAAGCCCGGTACGAAGCGGTAGATCATCGCGGAGGCGAAGATGGCCAGGAGGATGATGGCGAGGCCGGAGACGACCGCCTGGAAGGAGTCCGGCCCCTTCCCCGCCGAGAGCGCGCCCGCCAGGCTGAGGACGATCACGATGATGGGTTTCACCAGGATGACCGCGATCATGATCCCGGCCCAGCGGCGGACGTGGCCCCACATGTTCTTGTCGACGAGTCCCGAGTACACGACGACGCCGAGCAGCGCTCCCACGTACAGCAGGAGGGCGCGGATGTAGAGCTCCAGGAAGAGGATGCCGGCGGCGAGGATGGTGACCAGGGAGACGACGATCAGCATGATCGGGCCGCCGCCGATGTCCGTACCCTTCTTCAGCGCGTCCGAGAACGACCCGAAGAAGACGTCGGTCTGGTCGCCGGTGCCGGAGGCGATGACGTCGGTGACGGCGTCGGTGGCGTTGACGACGGTGTAGAGGATCAGCGGGGTGAACGCGGAGGCGAGCACGGTGAGCCAGAGGAACCCGACGGCCTCGGAGATCGCGGTGGTCAGCGGCACTCCGCGGATCGCCCGCTTGGTGACGGCGAGCAGCCACAGGACGAGCGTGAGGATGGTTGCGGCGGCGAAGACGACGGCGTAGCGGCCGAGGAAGGCGGGGTTCGTGAAGTCCACCTTGGCGGCGGTCTTCACGAACTTGGAGAGCGTGTCGACGACCCAGACGGCGGCGTCGGCGCAGCCGCGGGCGAGGGAGGCCAGGGGGTCGGCGGGGTCGCCGGGGGCGACGGTGCCGCCCCTCTGCGGCGCGCCCGAGGACCCGCTGTCGCAGTAGTCCCGGGCAGGCCCGGAGATCAGCGAACAGGGGTTGCCGCTCTTGTCCGGCGCCGGTGACGGCGACGTGCCGGGCGCCGTTGGAGTCGGCGTCGGGGCCGCCGCCGCGCGGGCGGCGAACAGGAAGACGGCCGTGTGCAGGACGGTCACCGACGTGACGAGCGCGCGCGTACGGCCGCGAGGGCTACCGGGCATACGTGAACCCTCCGAATTCCTTGACGGCGTTCGCGATCTCCTCGGAGCCGGACACGGTGTTGTCGCCGGTGACCGGTGTCGGGCCCTTCTTCTGCGCGGTCTCCAGGACCTTCCAGTCCGACCCGTTCCAGGCCAGCTTGAGCGTCATCGTGAACCAGTTGGTCGTCACCGGCTTGGTGGACTTCTCCCCGGTGAGGCCGAACAGGCCGATGCACCACACGTCGACGCTGGTGGCCTGCGGCGAGTAGCTCTGCACCTTGGTGCCCGCCGGGACCGTCCGGTTGACGAACGTCGTGCCCGCGGGCGCGGCGCCGTCCGCGGTGAGGCCGATCTGCTGGTTGAGGCCGGGCGAGTAGTTGGTGTCGAAGCCCGACTGGAGCTTGTCCTTGCTGGAGGCGTCCGCCACGGCCTCGACGATGGTGTGCCGGTGCGCGGTGTTGAACATGCCGTCGGAGCCCAGCGCCACCGCGTAGTTCGCCGCAGCCGACTGCGCCCCCTGTTCCGTCTGGGGGAAGCCCGTCGCGATGCCGGCCGTTTTGCCCTGGACCGGGTTCACGCCGGTCGCCGCCGTCGGCTTCGGGTCGGCGTGCTTGGGGTCGTCGGAGGAGGTGTCGCCGCCGTCACCGCGGTTGGCGAAGGCGATCGCGGCGACGAGGAGGACCACCACGCCGACGACCGTGAGCAGGGAGCGCGAGGCGCGGACGGGGCGGCGGGCGCCGCCGTACACGTCGGCGCCCTCGCCCTCGGGCAGCCGGGTGCGCGTCTGGCGCGTACCACCGACGGTGCTGTACGCGTCCTCCGTGCGCCTGGAGTCGTGCTCGTCGCCGAGGCTCATGCCGCGTACGCCCCCTCAACCCTTCGCTGGTCCGTCGTGTAGTACGACGGTAGCCGTGCTGGTTCCCGCGCGGGCGCGGTGTGGTGACTCGACATCAGGGAGACGCAACCTCAGCCGGTGGGCACGACGGACGGATGGTGTGGGGGAGGGCCTGGGCGGGCCCTTGGGGGACGAACGCGGCGGGACGGGGCCGGACCTGAGGTCGGGTCAGACGGCCATCCCGTACACGATGGTGAACAGTGTGCCGAGCGAGCCGATGATGAAGACCCCGGTCAGCCCGGCCACGATCAGACCCTTGCCCTGTTCCGCGCTGAACGTGTCGCGCAGCGCGGTCGCACCGATCCTCTGCTTGGCGGCGCCCCAGACGGCGATGCCGAGGCACAGCAGGATGGCCACGGCCATCACGACTTCGACCATCACCCGGGCCTCGTTGCCCAGGCTCCCGAACGGGCCCCAGTTGGGCGCGATCCCGCCGATGATCGTGGTGATGTCGCCCTTTTCTGCTGCCAGGTACACGTAACTCACCGCCCCTGTCGGGTAGTTCGATGCCCCTGCCCCATGGCATGGGTCAGGCTCTATCTTCGCTGATGAAACCGCTTGGGTATGTCGACTTGGCGGCTCTCTTTACGCGAAACCGCACAGCTGTACCGGTCGCACCGCCCTGACCTGCGGTGGACCGGTTCTCTACGGATTCGCGTATGGTCACTCTGTGTATCACGCAGGGTGACTCCGGGCAATGACTGTCGTTGATGCACTCTGGGCCTGTTCGCTAGAGCCGAGCTCGGGCCTCCGTCGGCGCGGCGCCCGGTGTCGCTCAGACTCTTCTCAGAAAAGTTCCAGGGGTGTTCTCAGGTCCGCGCGTCAGGGTCGGGGCCATGAGACACGTCTCCCAGCTGCGAGCCCTGTCGGCGGTGGCCGTGCTCCTGGTGATCCCCGTGTACGGGGACCGGGAGGCCGGATCGGCCGGTACGACCGTCACGGCGCCCGCCACGGCCGCCAACGCGCGCGTGGGCGCGCTGTTCGACGGGGGCCTGGACGGGGACCACTTCTGTACGGCCTCGGTGGTGCACAGCGCGGGCCGGGACGTGATCGTCACGGCGGCGCACTGCCTCGACGACCAGGACGACGCGGTGTTCGTGCCGGGCTACCGGGGCGGGCAGGCGCCGTACGGGACGTGGCCGGTCAAGGACGCGTACATGGACGACGCGTGGCAGGAGGACCGGAGCGAGGACGACGACGTGGCCTTCGCGGTCCTCGGCCCCGGCTCCCTGACCGGGGCTCAGGTCGAGGACGTGGTGGGCGCGGCGCGGCTGGCGGTGAACGCCCCGGCCGGCGGCACGGTGACGGTCGTCGGCTACCCGGGCGACTCCGACACCCCCCAGTCCTGCACCACGCGCGCGAAGGCGTACGGCGACACCCAGCAGCGCGTCGAGTGCCCCGGCTATCCCGGCGGCACGAGCGGCAGCCCGTGGGCGGCGGCGGACGGGTCGGTGGTGGGGGTCATCGGCGGGTACGAGCAGGGTGGCGATGACCCGGATGTGTCTTACAGCGTGCGGTTCGGGGGGACGGTGGGGGCGCTTTACCGGCTGGTGGAGGGGGAGGAGTGCTGAGGTGTGGACGGCCGTCAGCCGCTTCTCCCAGGACGCCAGTACGGACGTGAGCGCGGCCATGCTCGCCAGCCCGGCCGTGCCCGCCTCCGCGCCCGTGTGGGCGGCGCCCGCCGCGTCCGACCACGGCTTGGCGCTGTGCTTCGGCTCACCGGCGGGGCCGGAGCCCGCCGGTCCCGCCGACGCCAGTGACATGGCCTCGGGCTGCCGGCTCTGCGCGTACACGTATCTCCCCCACCCGACTCGTGCGGCTCTCCCGCCACCCCCGCGATGACGCCAACGGGTGTGACCTGGGCGTACGCAAGCGCGAACCGGGGAGTGGGGGAGAGAAAGTCCGCTCGCACATAGCAGCAGGTCAGGGGCGTGCGCATGAGTCCTCGCGCTCAGGCGGGCGAGTTCGCGCCGTTGGCTTCCACGGCGGGGCGTCCAAGTCCCTACTGGTCGCCCGTCTTGTACTCCGGGTCCACGTAACACGGCGAGTCCACCGCGACGAAGAGGCCGTCGCGGCCCGCCTTCTCCCACTTGGAGGCGGCCGGGTCGCGGGAGACGAAGTCCTCCTCCACGGTCACCGTGTGATGGAGCTTCATGTCCTCCACGTCGAGCTGCATCTGCTGGGCCTTCGAGTTGGCCTTCTCGAAGCGGTAGACCTTCCAGCCCCGCTTGGGCAGCTCCTCGTGCAGCCGCTTGAGCGCGGCCGACAGGGCCTCCGGTGACGGGCCGTACGCCTTCCAGAAGTGCTTGACGCGGTAGCCGTGCTCGACCTTCTCGCACGGGCTGACGTCCGGAGAGCCGTTGGACGTCTCGTACCGCAGGCCCGAGGCGTCGAGGATGACGCTGGACTGCCTGCGGATCAGGTCCTTGGCGTCCTTCACGGACATCTTCTGGGGTGTGTAGTCGAGCCCGTCGTCCTGCATGGCGGTGCATCCTGTCGTGGAGATCAGCGCGGTCAGCGCGGTCAGTGCGATCGCCGCGGCGAAGTGGGCGCGGCGTCGCCGGGGGCGGTTCCTACCGGCCGTAAGCGTCATCTCGGTCATGGTTCGAGCGTCACCTTGTCGTACTTGCCCACCGTGACCCGGGCCTGGTTGAGGAGGCTCTGGGTTCCTTCGTCCCAGTAGCCACTGTGGCCCCGGGAGCCGTCCGTGGCCACGATGTTGGCGCCGAAGTCGGGGTTGCTCGGGGTCAGGGGCTTGACGATGCTCGTGCCGTCGCCGTCGATCCACGAGGGCAGGATGTCGATGTCGAGCTTCTTGGGGGCGTGCCCCCAGCCGCCGATCTCGGGGACCGGATCGCTGGACAGGAAGGGGATGTTGACGCCCCCGTACTTGTCGTCGCCGACGAACGGGATCGGTATGCCCTTCAGGTAGGGCTCGCTGTCGGCGTTGGCCGCCCAGACGTGGCCCTTCTTCACGTCCATCTCGGAGGCGTGGCCGACCTGCTCGCCGGGGCTGCCCGCCACGAAGACGTCGTCGACGGGCAGGGTGCCCTGGCGGGCGGCCGAGCCGATCACCGTGCTGCCGTAGCTGTGGCCCAGGGCCGTCAGATGGCCCGGCTCGCCCTCGTGGGAGGCGCGCAGGCCGCCGAGGAAGTTGTTGAGGATCGGGCCGCCCTCGTTGGCGTAACCGCTCTTGGGGGCGTCCGTGAAGATGTTCTGCGGGGCGTCGTAGCCGAACCAGGTGACCGTGGAGACCTTGCTGCCGTCGGCCATCGCGTCCGAGGCGCGCCAGAGCGTCTCCATCCGCTTGATGTCGCCGTTGATGCCTTCGAGGTTGGTGCCGGTGCCGGGGACGTAGACGGAGGTGTGGGTCGCCGTGTCGGGGTTGCCGTTGGCCACGATCGCGCGGCCGATGCCGTCCGCGTTGAACCCGAGCAGATACGCCTCGGGCAGCGGGCGCTCGCCGCTCTTGTCGGCCTCGCCGGTGCGGTCGAAGCGGGCCTGGATCGCGTCCATGCCCTTGAGCTTGGCGTCCAGGGGGCCCCGCTTCTTGTCCCACTTGCGCCACTCGGGGTTCTCGATCATCACCGGCTCGCCGCCCCGCCGCGTCGTGATCATCCGGTCCGGCTCCGGGCCGAGGGCGTTGCGGTCGAGCTGCACCTGCGCGCGCGTCTCCGCGAGCACCATCCGGTTGGCGTCGTCCCGGACCGTGGCAGGCACGCCGTCGAGGGCGCCGACGGCCGCCGGGTAGAGGGTCGCGTACTCGTCGCGCTCCTCCTGGCTCAGCCCGTCCCACCACTTCTTGTTGTCCGCGGGCGACTTCCCCTTGGGGATGCCCGACTCGGGCAGGAACTTCGCGTTCTTCTGGACGTCCTTGGTGTCCGCCGCCGCGTCGACCAGCATGGCGTCGGTGACGTCGAGGCCCGCGGGGGACTTGAGGCGGCGCAGGACGCCCGCGTACCGGCCGTCGATCTCGCCGGCGTCGCGCACCGCCCCGGCGATCCGCTCGGCGATGTCCTCGGCCTTCGCCTTGTTCGGGTCGCCGCCGCCCTCGCCCTTGCCGGCCAGGAACGGGACCGGGGCGCCCGGCCTTGCGACGCCCGGGCCCGGGGCGAGCGGCACGGTGACCGCGACGGTCGTCGGGTACTTCACCGCCCCGTCCGACTCGACCGTGAACTTCAGGTTCTCCGCGTCCTCCAGCGCCTGCTTCAGCTTCTTCTGCGGCTCGGCCAGCTCGGTGGCGAGCCCGTCGAGCGCGGTACGGATCAGACCGCACTCGGTGTGCAGGTACTGGTAATTGCGGCTGAGCCGGCCGAGGTCGCCGACCGCGCCCTCGGCGGTCTTGCTCTGCTGCGTCTCGTGGATCCGCGCGCGCATCTCGTTGTCGACGCGGTCCTTGGCGGCGTTGGCCCGGCTGGAGACCTTGCCCCAGCCGTCGGCGGCGTCGCTGAACTCGGACAGCTTCACATCGCGCAGCTGCTGCCAGGTGGGCACGGGCGGGTCACCGCCCCTTCGGCTCGGCCGGGGCGACGGCCTTCATGTCGTTGCCGACCTTCACGTCGACCTCGCCGAAGTCCTTGCCGACGGTCTTGAGCACGCCGTCGAGCCGCCCGCACTCGTCGCGCACCGCGCCGAGCCGGTCCTTCCAGGTCGTACGGATCTCCTCCAGGGCGGCCGTGGCGCCGAAGCCCTCGGTACCGGCGGTGACGCCCTCGGAGGCGGAGTCGAGGTCGGCGAGCGCGCCGGCCGTGCCGGTGCGCAGCTCCCCGGCGACCTTGCCGGCGGAGCTCCAGGGGGACTTGCTGAACTGGATGTCGGGGGCGCCGCCGCTCCCGTCTTTGCCGTTGGCAGAAGCGAGCCGCATCCCGGCGGCGGGCGGCTCCTGCCCGCCGGGCCTGGGCGGAGTGCCCGCGAAGAGCTCTTCCCACTGCGCGCTGAGTGCCATGTGCGGCCGTTCCCCCGTTGCCGTTCCTTTTGGTTCCCTTTACTTGCCGACGCAACCTAGCAACGATGGGGAGGCGAGGCGAGCCCTGTGGTGTGGGCGTTCGAGCACGCCGTGTGATCACTTTCGGACATAGATCTTCGGCCAAGTGATCACAAGTGGGTCAACGGACGTGAGGCGACTGAAGGTTGCATGACAGAGTCGTGCGGTGGACGCGCTCAGGCCCCGGGATCCGGCACACATAGGTACGTACGCCCTGCTCGCCCGGCTGGGCGCGGGCGGGATGGGCATGGTCTACCTCGGCCGCTCGCCGGGCGGGCGCCTGGTCGCGCTCAAGGTGATCAAGGACGAGATCACCGACCACCCCGAGGCGCTGGCCCGCTTCCGCCGGGAGGCGGAGACGGTACGGGCGGTGCGCGGCGCGTACACCGCGAACCTGATCGACGCGTCGCTGGCGGCGCCGCCGTACTGGCTCGCCACGGAGTACGTGTCCGGGCCGACCCTGAGCCGGGCCGTCGCCGACCGGGGCCCGTTCCCGCCCGACACCTGCCGCAAGCTGTTCGCGGCGCTGGCGGAGGGGCTGGCGAGCGTGCACGCGTACGGGGTGACGCACCGGGACCTCAAGCCCCAGAACGTCATCCTGGCCCCGCAGGGCCCCCAGCTCATCGACTTCGGCATCGCGCGCGCCGCCGCGGACACGGCCCTGACCCAGCCGGGCGTCGCCCCCGGCACCCCCGGCTACACGGCCCCCGAGGTCCTCACCCGCAACGAGGTCGCCGACCCGGCGGACGTGTTCGCCCTGGGGGCGACGATCGCGTTCGCGGCTACGGGGAGGGCGCCGTTCGGGACGGGGCCGCTGGACGCGGTGTCGTACCGGGCCGTCCACGAGGCGGTCGACGTGGCGGGCGTCGAGCCCTCGCTGGCCGCGCTGATCCTGGCCTGCGCGGCCAAGGACCCGGCCGAGCGTCCGACTCCGGCGGAGGTCATCGTGCGGTGCGCGGTGACGTCGGCGCTGGTGGAGGACCCGTACTACCAGGCGCTCGCGACGGGCCTGACGGACCCGCCCCCGCACGACCTCCCCACGGCGACGGCCGCGGGCCTGATACCGGTGAACCACGCGCCCCCGGCGCCCCCGCCGTACACCCCCACCCTCGTCCCCCGCTCCCGCCGCACCCCCTGGCTGGTGACGATCGCGGTGGCGGCGGTGCTGGGGGTGACGGCGGCGGTGTTGTTGCGGGTGGTGCCGGGGGGTGGGGACGGGGGTGGGGCGTCGGGCCCGTCCGTGCAGCCGGGCAAGTCGTCCGGCGGGACCTCGTCGGCCACTCCGGCCGGGTCCGGAGGAGCGGCGAAGCCGCCGCGGTACATCGAGAACAACCGTGTCTCGCGCGACTACTGGACGCTGTCCAAGGACCCCGTCACCGCCTCGCACGGGATCGGTGAGTGCCACACGATCGGCGGGGAGGGGAACACGCCGGCGGAGTTCCAGACGGCGGTCGAGGACTCCGGCGACCAGGGCCTTCCGTACGTCACGAAGAAGGCGAAGATCGTGATGCGGATGAAGTACGCCGAGCTGAAGAACGCCAGGCCCGATCCGTACTACATCTCCGTCGGCGTGAAGCCGCCGCACGAGATCGACCCCGGCACGGGCAAGCCCTTCGTGGACCTCAAGATGGAGAACAAGTCCATCGGCTACACCAGTAGGCCGGTGGACATCTACAGCAAGTGGAAGTCCGGCGAGTTCATCGAGCTGACGTACCCGGACGACTTCACGAGTCACTTCGAGGGCAAGTCCGACAACGCCATCCCGGTCGCCAACGACCCCGGTGACTGGACAGTCGTCTTCTACCACGTCAAGGGCAGCGCCACGGACTACGCGAGCATCGCGTGTTCTGGCTTCCGAGTGAAGTAGGCGGTGAACCGGGCCCGGATGGGGGAGGGTTGAGGGGTGCGTAAATTCCTGGTGGCCGGAGGCATCGCGACAGGGGCGGGCGTGGGCTTCGTCGCCCTGCTCGTCGTGGGCACGTACTCGGCCGCGGCCGGGCTGAACTCCGGGCTCGGCGCGGGCAAGTCGGTCGGCCTGGCGAAGGGCGCGGTGCCCGCCCTGTACCAACCGCTGGTGCAGAAGTGGGGCAACCTGTGCCCCGCCCTCAACCCGGCCATGCTCGCGGCCCAGTTGTACCAGGAGAGCGGCTGGGACCCGACGGCCAAGAGCCCGGCCGACGCGCGGGGCATCGCCCAGTTCATCCCCGGCACCTGGGCCACGCACGGCATCGACGGCAACGGCGACGGCAAGAAGAACATCTGGGACCCGGCCGACGCGATCCCGTCCGCCGCCTCCTACGACTGCGAACTGGCCGGATACGTCAAGAACGTGCCGGGGGACCAGAGCAGCAACATGCTCGCCGCGTACAACGCGGGGTCGTACGCCGTCATCAAGTACGGGGGCGTGCCTCCGTACAAAGAGACCCAGGGCTACGTCAAAACCATCCGCACCCTCGAAAAGAGCTTCGCCCGCCCCACCACCCGAGTCGCGCCCTCCCAGCAGGCCGCCGGGGCCATCTACTACGCGCAGCAGAAGCTCGGGACGCCCTACCTCTGGGGTGGGGAGGGGACCGCCGAGCAAGGGGGGCGGTTCGACTGTTCTGGGCTTACGCAGGCCGCCTACCAGAGCGTCGGGATCACGCTGCCGCGCGTCGCCAACGACCAGTACAACGCCGGCCCGCACCCCGCCCGCGGCGAGCTCCTCCCCGGCGACCTCGTCTTCTTCTCCGACGACCTCACCAACTCCCGCGCCATCCACCACGTCGGCCTCTACGTCGGCGGCGGCTACATGATCAACGCGCCCTACACCGGCGCCGTCATCCGCTTCGACAAGATCGACGCGCCCGACTACTTCGGCGCGACCCGGGTCACCAAGGACGGCGCCGCCGCGTTGCCGACGTTCAAACCGGGTACGTGACCGACGGTACGAGGTGGCCGGATCTCGTCGGCACTCTCCGTCAGGCCATGGCCCTGAGCTGCGACGATGAGTCTCTCTTCGATAACGTCGTGGTGATCATTCCGTGGAGAGTGGAACGCGAGGGCCGTTCAGGCCGTTCAGTGGACAGTGACCGCAGGAGTACTGACCACGGGGGTTGGTAGCTACACGCACAGGCAAGGGGCCTCGGCATGGCTGGACTCGCGCTGGACGGGTCGAACCCGGACGTCAGCCTGCTCTACGACATCAACGGACTCGCCGCTTCCGCCCCCACGTGGTTCGACCGCGTCATGGAGTTCGTCGGCGAGTACGGCATCCTGCTCGCCCTCGTCCTCCTCGTGCTCTGGTGCTGGTGGAGCCTGCGCCGCACCGAGGACCGCGAGAGCGCCCTCTCCTCCCTCGCCGCTCTCGTCTGGGCGCCGCTCGGCGCCGGGATCGCGCTGCTCGTCAACATCCCCATCAGGGGATTCGTGGAGCGGCCCCGGCCCTTCGTCTCCCACAAGGGACTCGACGTCCTCGTCGACGGCAAGACGGACTACTCGTTCGTGAGCGACCACGCCACGATGGCGATGGCGATCGGGGCCGGACTCTTCGTCGCACACCGCAAGTTCGGGCTCGCCGCGATCGGCCTGGCGCTCGCCGAGGGCTTCTGCCGGGTCTACATGGGCGTGCACTACCCCACGGACGTGGTCGGCGGCTTCGCCCTGGGCACCGCCGTCACGCTGCTGCTCGCGCCGCTCGCGCTGATGCTGCTGACCCCGCTGGTGTCGACGGTCGCCCGCTCGCCCCGGCTCGGCCGTCTCGTACGGTCGCGGCGGGCCGGCCAGTCCTCGCTGCGGCTCGCCGTGGACCTGCCCGAGCCCCGGTCGGGAGCGGGGAAGGGGACGGGGCCGGGCGCGGGGCCGGGCGAGAACGACCTGGCGGCGTAAGGCGGTTCGCCCGGGCGGTTCACCCCGTCCGCCCGGCTACAGCGCCTGCGGGAAGTCGAACACGCGCGTCGGGTCGTACCGGCGCTTGAGCTCGGCCAGCCGGGGTGCCGCGGCGCCGTAGTACGCCTTGCGCCAGTCCGTCAGCTCCGGGTCGGCGTAGTTCTGGTAGGCGGCGCCGTTGGCGTACCGGCTCAGTGCGTCATGGGTGGTATTCAGCCATGCCCGTTGGACCGTTCCGGGGGTGCCCGGGCGCCAGGAGGCGATGTACTGCGCGAGCACCCGCGAGCGGCGGTGCACGAACGCCGTCGCCGTCGGGGACACGCGGTTCAGCGCCCCGCCGAGCGCCGTGAGCGCCACGCTGCCCGCCCCGCCGCCCCGCGCGGCCGGCACGCTCCCGAAGGCCTCGGTCCTGGCGAGCAGGGCCCGTACGCCGTCGGAAGGGATCGCCCGGTCGAAGAAGGCGGACCGAGCGGCGTACGTCTCGCGCTGGAGGGAGCCCTGCGGGGTGCGGCCGGGGGTGGTGCCCGCGAGGTGGCACTGCGCCTCGGAGAGGGCCGCGCACCCGGCGTACGCGAGCATCGCGTCGGTGTAGCCGTGGCGGCGCAGCGAGACGGAGGCGGCGGGGGCGCCGACGCGGTCGGCGAGGCGGTCCACGGCGTTCTGGAGGTCGCCGTAGGAGCCCAGCGAGAACGCGGAGACGTCGACCGTGGGGGCCGCCCCGGCCGCCGTGCCGCCCGCGGCCGCCGCGAGATGGGCGGCGGACCAGATCTCGTCGGGCTGGTCGGGTCCCCACTCCTGCCAGGCCTCGATCACCGCCCGAGCCCTCGCCCAGGGCCAGGTCAGATACGCGATGACGGTCTGGGGGGCGTCGTGCGTACGGAAGGCGAGTCCGGTGACGACGCCGAAGTTGCCGTTGCCCGCGCCGCGCAGGGCCCAGAAGAGGTCGCTCTCGCGGTCGGCGTCGGCGGTGAGCCGCCTGCCGTCGGCGGTGATCAGGGTCGCGGAGGTGAGGCTGTCGCAGGTCGCCCCGTACGCGCGCGTGGCGACGCCGTGGCCGCCGCCGAGGGTGAGGCCGGTGATGCCGACGGTGGGGCAGGAGCCGCCCGGGATCGTACGGCCGTTCCTGCCCAGCGCGAGGTAGACGTCGAGCAGCCGGGCGCCCGCGCCGACCGCGGCGGTGTCGCCGTCGGCGCGGACGCGGTCGAGCTTCGACACGTCGAGGACGAGGCGGCCGGTGCCGGAGGACCACCCGGCGTACGAGTGGCCGCCGTTGCGCAGGGCGACGGGGGTGCGGTGGGCGCGGGCGAACGCCAGGCACTCCTGGACGTCGGAGTCGTTCGCCACGTACGCGACGGCCGCCGGCTTCAGGCCGTCGAAGCGGGTGTTGTAGAGCTGGCGCGCGGTCGGGTACGCGGCGTCGCCGGGCCGCACGAGGTTCCCGGCGAGCGAGCGCGCGAGGGCGGTCCAGGCGGCCGGGGAGGCGGTCGCGGCGGGCCCGGTGCCGCCGGTGGCCGTGGGCTGCCCGGAGGTCTTGGAGGGCTGCTCGCGGGTGGCGCCGGAGGTGCAGGCGGACGCCGTGGCGGCGAGGGCGGCGCCGGCCCCCGCGGCGAGGAGGGAACGGCGGTCCATGCGGGGAGGTCTTCCCGGGCGTCCCGGTTCCGAACCGCCCCGTTCTTCGAACGGGACGTTGCCCGGGTCCGGCTCGGCTCAGGTTCGGCTAGGCCGCCGACTCGTGCTGCTCCGCGTCCGTTCTCGCCTTGTCGCGGGAGCGGCGGGCGGGGCCGGTCCAGCCGCAGGCGCAGCGGGCATGGGCGAAGCTGCCGCGTTCCGTCGTGGTGGTGCGGTGCTCAGGAGCTGAGGCTTGGTGGGGCACTCGACCACGGTACCCAGGGCCGGGCGCGGGCGTGACCGGGGTGGGGACGCGGTCGTTAAGCGGGGCGGGTGGTGTGGCGGGTCGTGGATGGCGTTTGGGGGTTGGACGGCGATGACGGTGCGGTGGCAGAGGCGTGGGGGCGCGGGGTTCGCCGGTGCCGTCGTGACCGGCGCGACGGCTGCCGCGGTGGCCGCCGCGGGCGTGTTCGTCGCCGGGTGCGGGGCCGGCGGCTTCCCGGGCGCCGGCGGTCCTGACGCGCACACGGTCGAGCCGGGCCAGGTGGTGGCGGGGGCCGTCGACGCGCTGGTGGCCGCCCGCAGCTCCAAGGCCAGCACCTCCATGGAGATGGCCGCGGGCGGGACGCGGGTGACGATCCGGGGCGAGGGGGTGTACGACTTCACGCGCCGCATGGGCCAGTTGAAGGTGCTGCTGCCCCAGGACGCGGCGGGCGCGGAGGAGCACCGGCCGATCACCGAACTGCTCGCGCCCGGCGCGCTGTACATGAAGAACCGAGGCGCGGGCGTCCCCGCCGACAAGTGGGTCCGGGTCGACACGGCGACGCTGCCCGACGGCAATCTGGTGACCGGCGGGGTCACCGACCCGATGGTCGCGGCCGAACTGCTGCGCGGGGCGGGCGCGGTGAGCTTCGTGGGCGAGGAGGACCTGGCGGGCGTCCGGGTCCGGCACTACCGGGGCACCGCCGACATCCCCCGCGCGGCGGGCGCGGCCGGGCCGCACGCGCGCGGCTCGCTGGCGGCTGCGGCGAAAGGGTTCGGCAGGTCGAAGGGCGCGGTTCCGTTCGACGCGTACTTCGACGCGCAGGGGCTGCTGCGCAAGCTGCGCCAGCAGTTCAGCTACGTCAACGGGGGGCGTACGGTCGCGGTCGCCTCGACCACGCTGCTGTACGGGTTCGGGGTGCCCGCGGTCGTACGGCTGCCGGCGGAGCGGGACATCTACGCCGGAAAGATCGAGTCATAGCGGTTCGGGGGGCGTTCGGGAATTCAGTCATGGGCGGTGGCGGAAATGGTCCGTCCGTGCCATGCGCGGTGTGTGTCCTCCTCCCTACGCTAGGAAGCCGACGACGGCAGAAAGAGGGGTAGAGGGGTGAGGTGCGTGGCCGGGCTTCGCAGCGCAACCGTCCAGGACCACGTGGCCCTCGTCGAGATCGAGCTGTGCGGCGAGCTGATGATCGCCGCGTCGGCCGCGGACGGGGAGCGGCTCAGTCCGGACCTGATCGACGAGGTACTCAAGGTCGAGCCGGAGGGGCGTGCGGGGGGCGGGGGCGGGGGCTGATTCCGGCCACGTGGGTGTGCCGGGCGGGCGTGCCCGCCCCGGTGGCCTCGACGTGGTGCCTCCACCCGTTGTGCCCACCGGGCTGCAGACCGTTCTCAGCCTGACGCATATGGCGGGGCTGGGGTCAGGGCGGGTTGCGCAGCCCGGCGGGACGGGGTTGCCGCTGTGCCCACCCGTGCCGCCCCTAGCGGCACGCATGCCCACAGCGGCGGCGGCAAGGTTGCGCACGGTGGTGGCGGGGCGGCCACCAGCGGCGGCAGGGGTGCGTGCAGCGCGGCGGGGTGTGGGGCGGCAGCCCCAGCCCCCACAGCGGCGGCGGCAGGTTGCGTGAGGCGCGGCGGGGTGTGGGTGCAGCGCCAGTGCCCGGTCCCTTACGTGCGC
This sequence comes from Streptomyces sp. BPTC-684, assembly GCF_030028635.1. Taxonomy (NCBI): domain Bacteria; kingdom Bacillati; phylum Actinomycetota; class Actinomycetes; order Kitasatosporales; family Streptomycetaceae; genus Streptomyces; species Streptomyces sp. BPTC-684. The sequence goes on along the minus strand of NZ_CP124863.1, from coordinate 2,623,306 downwards.
AGCAAGCGCGCGATTGCCTTTGTGGCTTCTTCTACCTTTGCGTCGATTTCGCCGCCGCCCTTGACCGCCGCGTCCGCCACGCAGTGCCGCAGGTGTTCCTCCAGGAGCTGGAGGGCGAAGGACTGGAGGGCCTTGGTGGAGGCGGAGACCTGGGTGAGTATGTCGATGCAGTAGACGTCCTCGTCCACCAGGCGCTGGAGCCCGCGGATCTGGCCCTCGATGCGGCGCAGCCGCTTGAGGTGCTCGTCCTTCTGCTTGTGGTAGCCGTGCACGGCGTGCGGCTGGTCCGTGAGGACGGTGTCCGGCTCGGCGGGCTCGGTGGTTGTCATCGCGTCCTCCCGTGGTGCGAAGAGGGGGTGGATACCCCTCGTGGGTATAGGGTAACGAACCCTGCGAAAGCGGGCCCGGAAACGGGCCGGGGGCCCGTGCTGATCACTGTGCCTGATGGGCGACACTGAAGTACGCCGGTTAGCCGTGGCCGGATGATGCGCCTAGCATCAGCCTGACCGAATCCAAAGCACCCCGAGGACCCCACGTGCGCTTTCGTCTGACCCCCAGGGAGACGAGCTTCTACGACATGTTCGCCGCATCCGCGGACAACATCGTCACGGGCTCGAAGCTCCTGATGGAACTGCTCGGAGCGGACAACGCATCCCGGGCCGAGATCGCGGAGCGGATGCGGGCAGCGGAGCACGCGGGCGACGACGCGACCCACGCGATCTTCCACCAGCTGAACTCCTCGTTCATCACGCCGTTCGACCGCGAGGACATCTACACCCTCGCTTCGTCGCTCGACGACATCATGGACTTCATGGAGGAGGCCGTCGACCTCGTCGTCCTCTACAACGTCGAGGAACTGCCCAAGGGTGTCGAGCAGCAGATCGAGGTGCTGGCCCGGGCGGCCGAGCTGACCGCCGAGGCCATGCCGAACCTGCGGACGATGTCCAACCTCACCGAGTACTGGATCGAGGTCAACCGGCTGGAGAACCAGGCCGACCAGATCCACCGCAAGCTGCTCGCCCATCTCTTCAACGGCAAGTACGACGCCATTGAGGTGCTCAAGCTCAAGCAGATCGTGGACGTACTCGAAGAGGCCGCCGACGCCTTCGAGCACGTGGCGAACACGGTGGAGACCATCGCCGTCAAGGAGTCCTGAGCTTCGTGGACACCTTTGCACTGGTCGTGACCATCGCGGTCGCGCTCGGATTCACGTACACGAACGGGTTCCACGACTCGGCGAACGCCATCGCGACCTCCGTCTCGACGCGGGCGCTGACCCCGCGCGCGGCGCTGGCGATGGCCGCGGTCATGAACCTGGCCGGTGCCTTCCTCGGCAGCGGCGTCGCCAAGACCGTCAGCGAAGGCCTGATCGCCACGCCCGAGGGCAACAAGGGGATGGGGATCCTGTTCGCCGCGCTGGTCGGGGCGATCATCTGGAACCTGGTGACCTGGTACTTCGGGCTGCCGTCCTCGTCCTCGCACGCCCTGTTCGGAGGCATGGTCGGCGCGGCGCTCGCGGGCGGGACGACGGTCCACTGGAACGGCGTGCTCGAAAAAATCGTCATCCCGATGTTCATCTCCCCGGTGGTCGGCCTCGTCGTCGGCTATCTGGTGATGTGCGCGATCCTGTGGATGTTCCGCAAGGCCAACCCGCACAAGGCCAAGCGCGGCTTCCGTATCGCGCAGACCGTCTCGGCGGCGGGCATGGCGCTCGGCCACGGTCTCCAGGACGCGCAGAAGACGATGGGCATCGTGGTGATGGCCCTGGTCATCGCGGACGTGCAGTCCGCGGGCGACGAGATCCCGATCTGGGTGAAGATCGCGTGCGCGGCGATGCTGTCGCTGGGGACGTACGCGGGTGGGTGGCGCATCATGCGGACGCTCGGGCGCAAGATCATTGAGCTGGATCCGCCGCAGGGGTTCGCGGCGGAGACCACGGGTGCGTCGATCATGTTCGGGTCTGCGTTCCTGTTCCACGCGCCGATCTCCACGACGCATGTGATCACCTCGGCGATCATGGGTGTGGGGGCGACCAAGCGGGTCAACGCGGTGCGGTGGGGTGTCGCGAAGAACATCATCTTGGGGTGGTTCATCACGATGCCGGCGGCTGCGCTCGTCGCGGCGGCGAGCTATTACGTGGTGCGGATCTTCTTCGGCTGAGCCGCACTGTGGGGTCCGGGGCTTCGCCCCGGGCCCTTTTTTTTGTCTGCGGGCCGGTGGGGGCTTGTCGCGCAGTTCCCCGCGCCCCTCAAAGGACCTCGGTTCGTCTGCGGACCGTGCCGGGTTGCTCGCGCAGTTCCCCGCGCCCCTTAGGTAGTCCGCCGCAGTCGGAGAACCCAGCTCAGCCACAGTCCTTCAGGGGCGCGGGGAACTGCGCGACCAGCCCAAGACGGTCCGCAGGCAAACCCCGGGCCAAAAAAACGGGCCCGCCCCCTGACACCAGGAGGCGGGCCCTTCGTCTTGCGGTGGCACCGCCATGCAGCACCGCAGACGTCTGTGGGCGGGCCTAGCCGAAGCGGCCCGAGATGTAGTCCTCCGTGGCCTGGACGGACGGGTTGGAGAAGATCCGCTCGGTCTCGTCGATCTCGACGAGACGGCCGGGCTGGCCGACGGCCGCCAGGTTGAAGAAGGCCGTGCGGTCCGAGACGCGCGCCGCCTGCTGCATGTTGTGCGTCACGATGACGATCGTGAAGCGCTCCTTCAGCTCGCCGATCAGGTCCTCGATGGCGAGGGTCGAGATCGGGTCGAGCGCCGAGCACGGCTCGTCCATCAGGAGGACGTCCGGCTCGACCGCGATCGCGCGGGCGATGCACAGACGCTGCTGCTGGCCGCCGGACAGGCCCGAGCCGGGCTTGTTGAGGCGGTCCTTGACCTCGTTCCAGAGGTTCGCGCCCTTGAGGGACTTCTCGACGACGTCCGCCAACTGGTTCTTCTTGTACGAACCGTTCAGCCGCAGCCCGGCCGCCACGTTGTCGAAGATCGACATGGTGGGGAACGGGTTCGGGCGCTGGAAGACCATGCCGACCGTACGGCGCACGGCGACCGGGTCGACGTCCTTGCCGTACAGGTTCTCGTCGTCCAGGAGCACCTTGCCCTCGACGCGGCCACCGGGGGTGACCTCGTGCATCCGGTTCAGGGTGCGCAGGAACGTGGACTTGCCGCAGCCGGACGGGCCGATGAAGGCGGTCACGGAGCGGGGCTCCACGGTCATCGAGATGTCCTCGATCGCCTTGTGGGAGCCGTAGTACGCGGTCAGGCCGCTGACGTCGATTCGCTTGGCCATGGGGATCACTGCTTCTTTCGAGCGGGTGAGAAAGGGTCGCTGAGTGGCCGCGTCAGCGACCGGTCTTGGGGGCCTTCCAGCGGGCGATGCCGCGGGCCACCAGATTGAGGATCATGACGAAGGCGATCAGCACCAGGGCCGCGGCCCAGCCGCGGTCGTAGGACGCGTCGCTGCCGACCCGGTACTGCTCCCAGATGTAGAAGGGGAGCGAGGACTGGGCGCCGTCGAAGGGGTTCGTGTTGATCAGCTGGCTGCCGAAGACGAGCAGCATGATCGGGGCGGTCTCACCGGCGATACGGGCGATGGCGAGCATGACGCCCGTGGTGATGCCGCCGATCGCGGTCGGCAGGACCACCTTCAGGATCGTGCGCCACTTCGGCACGCCGAGGGCCAGCGAGGCCTCGCGCAGCTCGTTCGGGACGAGCTTGAGCATCTCCTCGGTGGAGCGGACCACGACCGGCATCATCAGGATCGACAGCGCCAGCGAGCCCATGAAGCCGGACGGCTTGAGCTCGAACATCAGCATCAGGGTGAGGATGAACAGGCCCGCGACGATCGACGGGATGCCCGTCATGACGTCGACGAAGAAGGTCACCGCCTTGGCGAGCGCGCCCTTGCCGTACTCCACCAGGTAGACCGCGGTCAGCAGGCCGAGCGGGGCGGAGATCAGGGTGGCGATGCCGACCTGCTCCAGGGTGCCGATCAGCGCGTGGTAGACGCCGCCGCCGGGCTCGAAGCCGGTGACGCCGTTCATCGAGTGCGAGAGGAAGTCCCCGTTCAGGGCCTTGCTGCCGCGCTTGATCGTCGTCCACAGCAGGGAGACCAGCGGGACGAGCGCGAGGATGAAGCACACCCAGACGAGGCTGGTGGCGACGCGGTCCTTGGCCTGGCGCTTGTTCTCGACGACCGAGGTGGCCACGTACGAGATGAGCACGAACAGGATCGCGGAGAGCAGGCCCCACTGGACCTTGCTGTCGAGGCCGAAGACGAGGCCGATGCCGCAGCCGAGCGCGAGGCCGGCGGCGCCGAAGGCGGCCCCGGCCCAGCGGGGCAGGCCCCGGCGGCTCAGGCTGCCCTTGCGGGGCGCGGACGCGGGCGGGCGGGTGTCCTGGACTACTGCGTTCGACATCAGGCGTTCGCCCCCGAGTACTCCTTGCGGCGCGCGATGATCAGGCGGGCCGCGCCGTTGACCAGCAGGGTGAGGACGAAGAGGACCAGGCCGGAGGCGATCAGGGCGTCCCGGCCGAGCTGGTTGGCCTCGTCGAACTTCGCCGCGATGTTCTGGGCGAAGGTGCCGCCACCCGGGTTGAGCAGGTGGAGCGAGATCAGATAGCTCGGGGAGAGGACCGTGGCGACGGCCATCGTCTCGCCGAGCGCGCGCCCGAGGCCGAGCATCGAGGCGGAGATGATGCCGGAGCGGCCGAAGGGCAGCACCGACATCCGGATGACCTCCCAGCGGGTGGCGCCGAGGGCCAGCGCGGCCTCCTCGTTCATCCGCGGGACCTGGAGGAAGACTTCGCGGCTCACGCTGGTCACGATCGGCAGGATCATGATCGCGAGCAGGATGCCGACGGTGAAGAGCGACCGGGCGACGCCCACCTCGGTCTTCTCGAAGACGTACGTCCAGCCCAGGTACTCGTCGAGCCAGGAGTTCAGGCCTTCGAGGTACGGCACGAGGACGAGGGCGCCCCAGATGCCGTAGATGATCGACGGGACCGCGGCGAGCAGGTCGACGACGTAGGCGAGGGGTGCGGCCAGCTTGCGCGGCGCGTAGTGCGAGATGAACAGCGCGATGCCGACAGCGATCGGAACCGCGATGACCATCGCGATGATCGAGCTGACGACCGTGCCGAAGAGCAGGACGGCGATGCCGAAGACCGGCTTCTGCGCGGCGGGGTCCCAGTCGAAGGTCGTGAGGAAGTTGCCCTCGTCCTTCGAGATGGCCATGCCGGCGCGGACGCTCAGGAAGACGGCGATCGACGCCATCAGGACGAGCAGGAGGATGCCGGATCCCCGGGAGAGGCCGAGGAAGACCTTGTCGCCCGCGCGGCCGGTGGACTTGCGGCGCAGGGCGGGTGCCGGAGCCGCTGGTGGCGGCGGGGTGTTCGTGGTTATGGAAGCCATTGATCTTTCCGGTCTGTGGGCGGGGACGGCAGGAGTCCCCTGGCGGCGGTGCACCGGATGGTGGGGGCGGGGGCCGGATCGGGACCCCCGCCCCGGAGGCCTTGGGACGACCGGCTCAGCGGTCGTCCGTCGGCCCGACAGGTGTTACTGGAGGCCGGTGACGGTCTCGCGGACCTTGGCGTTGATCTCGGCCGGGATCGGCGCGTAGCCGGCGTCCGACAGGATCTTCTGGCCCTCGTCGCTGGCGGTGTAGGTCAGGAAGGACTTGACCGTGCCGAGGGTGTCGGCCTTGTTGCCCTTGTCGCAGGCGATCTCGTACGTGACGAGGACGAGCGGGTAGGCGCCGTCGGCCTTGGTGGCGTAGTCCAGGCTCAGGGCCAGGTCCTTGCCGGTGCCCTTGATCTTGGCGGCGGCGATCGCCTTGGAGGCGTTCTCCGGGGTGGCCTTGACCGGGGCCGCGGCACCCGTGTTGAGGTCCACGGTCTTGATCGACTGCGCGGTGGCGTACGAGAGCTCGAAGTAGCCGATCGCGCCGTCCGTCTGCTTGACCTGCGCGGCGACGTCGGAGGAGCCCGCCGCGGCCTGGCCGCCCGGGGCCGGCCACTTCTTCTCGGCCGGGTACGGCCAGTCGGCCTTGGCGGTGGCGCCGAGGTACTTGCCGAGGTTCTGGGTGGTGCCGGAGTCCTGCGAGCGGTGGAAGGCCTGGATCGCCTTGTCCGGGAGCTTGGCCGACGGGTTCAGCTTGGCGATGGCCTCGTCGTTCCAGTTCTTGATCTTGCTGTTGAAGATCTTCGCGACGGTCGGGGCGTCCAGGACCAGGCTGTCGACACCCTCCAGGTGGTAGCCGATCGCGATCGGGCCGCCGACCATCGGGAGGTTGATGCCCTGGCCGCCGCCGGTGCAGATCTTCTTGGAGTTGGCGACCTCCTCCGGCTTCAGCGCGGAGTCGGAGCCGGCGAAGCCGACCTGGGACTGGTTGAAGGCGATGATGCCCTCGCCGGACGAGGAGGCCTTGTAGTTGATCTCCACACCCTTGCAGGCCGCCATGTAGTTCTTGACCCACAGGTCCATGGCGTTCTTCTGCGCGGAGGAGCCGGAGGCCAGCAGCTGGCCCTTGGCGCCGTCGCACTTGATGTTCGACGCGGCGCTCGTCTTGCCGGTGCCGCCGGTGGAGTTCGAACCCTTGTCGTTGTCGTCGCTGCCGCACGCCGTGAGGGCCAGGGCGCTGGACACGGCGATGACGCCGAGAGCGGTGGCGCGGAGCCGGTTCTTGCGCTGAAGCTTCACTTTCGGGTGTTCCTTCCAGGAGCCGCCGGTGTCCGTTCGTTGTACGGCGGCGTGCGAAGAGGTGTCCGGTCGGGCGGGTCGCCTCGCACCGTGTAAGGCCGAAATTAGGCAGAACAGGTGAAGCCGCCGACGGAGGAGAGTGAACGGAAGGTGAACCATGGCGGACAGTGCGGTGCCGACCGTTATCTGTTTGTGTTCAGCGGGCTCCGGAGGTGAACCGCACCCCGCCGGAGGGCGTCCCCGGGGTGTCGCGGAGCCCCTTCCCGTCAGGCCTGGTGCAGCGCTTCCAGCAGGGCGTCGACCAGCTGCCGGTCGCGGGGCTGGGTGAGCCGGTGGCGGGCGGCCGCCGGGGAGAGCCACAGCAGCCGGTCCACCTCGTCTCCGGGTACGAAGCGCCCCTCGCCCGCCTCGGCGGCCCAGTAGTCGACCGTCTTGGGACGGCCCTGGGCGTCGACGTAGTACGCGCTCGGCAGCCGGGCACCTGGCACACAGCTGTGCCCAGTCTCCTCCAGGACCTCCCGGACCGCCCCCGCGAGCGGCTCCTCGCCCCGCTTGAGCTTGCCTTTCGGATGCGACCAGTCGTCGTACTTCGGGCGGTGGACCAGGCAGATCTCAAGCCCGCCGTCGCCCCACGGGGAGCGCCGCCACAGGACGCAGCCCGCGGCGAGCACCCGCCCGTCCCGGTTCACGGCGCGGTCACCGTCGGGGCGGTCACGGGCGCGGCCACCGCCGTCATCGGCTGCCAGATCTGCTGGAAGGCGAACCGGGCCGCCTCCACCTCGTGCCGCTGGTCGGCGTGGAGCACCCCCAGCGCGTACGCCGTCGCCGGGGCGATCCTCGGGGTGCGGGCGGCGGCCGCCGCGGCGGCAGCGGCCTCCGAGGCGTCCCGGTGCCGGTCGAGCGCCCGCCCGGCCCGCAGCAGCCGGTCGTCGTCCTCGTACGGCAGACCGGTGTGCAGCGCCTCCTGGGCGTACCGGTGCAGCCGGAGCAGCAGCCGCACCTGGTGCCAGGGGGCGTCCTGCGCCTCGCCGGACTGGACCAGGGCCTCCGCGTTGTACGGATGGGCCGCGCGAGCCAGCGGCAGCGCGGCCACCGCCTCCACGAGCCGCTGCTCGGCGAGCTGGGCGGCCGGCGGCAGCACCTCCACCGCGTACGCGGCCGCCGAGCTGGACAGCGGCACCTCGCTGGCCAGCAGCGCCACCGCGTCGGCCACCGCGTGGAACCGGGACGAGCCCAGCGCCTGCAGGGCCGCCGAGTGCGCCCGGGTGCGGGCCAGCGTCAGCTGGCGGTCCAGGAGCGCCCCCGCCCGTGCCGCTCCCACCGCGAGCGCCCCGGCCGCCGACTCGCCGCGTGGCATCGGGACTTGAGGGGTGCCGGAGAGCCGCTGGAGGCCGTCGAGCAGCCGGGCGAGCCGGGCCGCGCAGGAGTGCTCCCCGGCCAACGTGGCCGACAGCCAGCCCAGTTCCGTACGCAGGGGTTCGGCCCAGGACGGGTCGAGCAGCGGGCGGAAGGTGTGCAGCGTGCCGCTGATGCGGCGGGCGGCGCGCCGCAGCGCCCGCGCGGCCTCCTCGGTGCCGTCGTTGTCGGGCCCCGCCTCGCGGTGGAGGCGGAGGCTGCGCAGGAATTCCCCCGCCTGCGCGTGGAGATAGGGGGACAGGACGTCCCCGGCGGTCTCCGGTCCCGGGGATTTGTCATGGCGTAGCACGCCGGCGCCTCCGGGCGTCTATCAGCATCTCCTGTACGTGGCGCAGCGGCTGTCCGTCGGCGTCGGCGGCGTGCCGGGTCCACTCCCCGTCCGGGCCCAGGTGCCAGGAGGAGGTGGTGCCCGACATGCCGGTCTCCAGGAGCCGGGTGAGAGCCGCGCGATGGGCCGGGTCGGTGACCCGGACCAGGGCCTCGATGCGTCGGTCGAGGTTGCGGTGCATCATGTCGGCGCTGCCCAGCCAGACCTCGGGCTCGCCGCCGTTGCCGAACGCGAAGACCCGGGAGTGCTCCAGGAAGCGCCCGAGTATCGACCGCACCCGGATGTTCTCGGAGAGCCCGGTGACGCCGGGGCGCGCCGCACAGATGCCGCGCACCCAGATGTCGACCGGCACACCGGCCTGCGAGGCCCGGTAGCAGGCGTCGATCACGGCCTCGTCGACCATCGAGTTGACCTTGATGCGTACGTAGGCGGGGCGCCCGGCGCGGTGGTGCGCGGTCTCCTTGTTGATCCGCGAGACCAGGCCGTCCCGAAGGGACTTGGGGGCGACGAGGAGGCGGCGGTAGGTCTCGCGGCGCGAGTAGCCGGACAGCCGGTTGAAGAGGTCCGAGAGGTCGGCGCCGACCTGCGGGTCGGCGGTGAGCAGCCCCAGGTCCTCGTAAAGGCGGGCCGTCTTGGGGTGGTAGTTGCCGGTGCCGACGTGCGAGTAGCGGCGCAGGGTGTCGCCCTCCTGGCGCACCACGAGCGACAGCTTGCAGTGCGTCTTCAGGCCGACCAGGCCGTACACCACGTGGCAGCCCGACTCCTCCAGCTTGCGGGCCCACTTGATGTTGGCCTGCTCGTCGAAGCGTGCCTTGATCTCGACCAGCACGAGGACCTGCTTGCCGGACTCGGCGGCGTCTATCAGCGCGTCCACGATCGGCGAGTCGCCGGACGTCCGGTACAGCGTCTGCTTGATGGCGAGCACGTCCGGGTCGGCGGCCGCCTGCTCCAGGAACGCCTGGACCGAGGTGGAGAACGAGTCGTACGGGTGGTGCAGCAGCACGTCCCGCTCGCGCAGCGCGGCGAAGATGTCCGGCGCCGACGCCGACTCGACCTCCGCGAGGTCGCGATGGGTTCCGGCCACGAACTTGGGGAACTTCAGCTCCGGCCGGTCCAGGGCCGCGATGCCGAAGAGACCGGTGAGGTCCAGGGGACCCGGCAGCGGATACACCTCGGCGTCGCTGATCTTCAGCTCGCGCACCAGCAGGTCCAGGACGTACGGGTCGATGGACTCCTCGACCTCCAGGCGCACCGGCGGCCCGAAGCGGCGCCGCATGAGCTCCTTCTCCAGCGCCTGGAGGAGGTTCTCGGCGTCGTCCTCCTCGACCTCCAGGTCCTCGTTCCGGGTCACCCGGAACATGTGGTGGGCGAGCACCTCCATGCCGGGGAAGAGCTCTTCGAGGTGCGCCGCGATGACGTCCTCAAGGGGCACGTACCGCTGCGGCGAGGCCTCCAGGAACCGCGAGAGCAGCGGCGGCACCTTGACCCGGGCGAAGTGGCGGTGGCCGCTGACCGGGTTGCGCACGACCACGGCGAGGTTGAGCGAGAGCCCCGAGATGTACGGGAAGGGGTGCGCGGGGTCCACGGCCAGCGGGGTGAGCACCGGGAAGATCTGCTGGCGGAAGAGCGTGAAGAGCCGCGCCTGCTCCTTCTCGGTGAGGTCGGGCCAGCGGATCAGGTGGATGTTCTCGTCGGCGAGCGCCGGGGCCACGTCCTGCTGGTAGCAGGCGGCGTGCCGGGCCATGAGCTCGCGCGACCGGGTCCAGATCAGGTCCAGGACCTCGCGGGGCTGGAGCCCCGAGGCGGACCGGGTGGCGACGCCGGTGGCGATGCGGCGCTTCAGACCCGCGACCCGGACCATGAAGAACTCGTCGAGATTGGAAGCGAAGATCGCCAGGAAGTTAGCCCGTTCGAGGAGGGGCGTGGCCGGGTCCTCGGCGAGCTCCAGGACGCGCTCGTTGAACGCGAGCCAGCTGCGCTCGCGGTCCAGGAAGCGCCCGGAGGGCAGCTCGTCGTCCCCGGGTGCGTCCTCGCGGTCGCGCTCGTAGCCTTCGTACCCGTCCAGATCCGCGTCGATGTCCGGCTCCAGGTCGGAGACGGCGGCCGCGAGGGTGTGCGGCCGGTGCGCGGCTATGGAACCGACCGACGGCTGGGAGGCGGGCTGGAGGTGGACCTCGGCGCTGGGCTGCTGGCTCATAAACCCATTCTTCCGCGCCGGGCCGCTGTCAGGCGCGTCGGAGAGCACGTCGGAGCGGGCAGGCGCGAGCGCCTTGGGGCGGGCGGCGGTCCCGTTCCGGGAGGGTGGCACCTCGGGCTGCATTGAGTGAGCGTCGCAAGCGTGTCTGAATGCCCGGTAACGAGGACATGACGTGCGGGAATCCGTGGCTTGACGCGGATGTCAGGTTGCACTCCGTCCCGCCCGAGCCCGACGGTGCCGGGGGCCCTACAGGGGCGCGGGGAACTGCGCGACAAGCCCAGCACGGCCCGCACCCCGAGGACGGCAGGAAGTCAGGACTCCGTCCGGTACATCAGGTCCACCTCGTGCGTGGTGAACCCGAGACGTTCGTACACCGCCACGGCCGCCGTGTTGTCGGCGTCCACGTACAGCATGGCCACCGGCACCCCCTCCTCCGCAAGATGCCGCAGCCCCGTCGCCGTGAGCGCCTTGCCCAGGCCCCCGCCCTGCGCGTCCGGGCTGACGCCGACCACGTACACCTCCCCGATCCTCTCCACCGCGTGCACCTTCGTCCAGTGGAAGCCCACGATCCGGCCGTCGCGCTCGGCGAGGAAGAAGCCCTTCGGGTCGAACCAGGGCTCCGCCTTGCGGTCGTCCAGGTCGCGCTGGGTGAGCCCGCCCTGCTCGGGGTGGTGGGCGAAGGCCGCCGCGTTCACGGCCAGCCACTCCGCGTCGTCCTCCCCGGGCACGAAGGTCCGTACGCTCACGCCCGGCGGGTACACCGGCTCGGCGATGTCCGGCGGGCTCAACGGCCGCCGCATCTGGCGCAGTTCGCGGAACAGCGTGAGGCCGAGGACCTGGGCGAGGTGGCGGGCGGCGGAGTGCCCGCCGTGCGCCCACACCCGCAGCCGCTTGCCGGAGGCGCCGAGCAGCGCCGAGCCGAGCGCCCGGCCGTGGCCGCGGCCGCGGTGGGCGGGGTGGATGACGAGCTCCGCGGCCGGTGCCTCGATGGGGTCGGTGTCCTCCAGCTGCGCGTACCCGATCAGTTCGGCCCCCTCGGCCGTGGTCACCGTGAGGAGGAAATGGCGGATTCCGGGCCGTCGGCCGCCCCGCAGCTGGAGCCGCCCCTGCTCGGACACGGCCTGCTGCCCGTCGGTCCTGGCGGCCTCGGCGAGCAGCGCGAGGACCTCCTGGGCCTGGGGGTGGGTCAGCTCGTCGAGGGTCTGGATCTCACGTCCGGAGGGGCCGGGTACGGCGGGGTCAGTCGTCATGTGTACGAGCGTACGGCGACCGGGGGCAAAAGCTGACGTACCGCCAAACGGCAACCATCTCGTAACCCCACCCCCCTGTCGCGCTACGCGCGTTGACTCTAGGCTTCCGCTCGCGGTGGCCTACCCACGGGTTTCGGCCACGCGGACCACGTTTCGTGACTCGCTTCACGACACGCTTGACGACTCGCTTCACGACCAGCTGAATCATTTAGGGGAGAGATGACAGCGACACCCCAGAAGCACCGCGGCGGCCGCGCGGGCCGCCGGGTCCTGGCGGCCGCCGCCGGGCTCACCACGCTCGGCGCGCTCATCGCCGCGATGCCCGCGGCCGACGCCCACGACAAGGGCCACGGCCACGGGCACCCGAAGCCCTCGCGGACGGTGGACGTCCAGCTCCTCTCCTTCAACGACCTGCACGGCAATCTGGAGCCGCCGGCCGGCTCGGCCGGGGCCGTGAACGAGAAGCAGGCCGACGGGACCGTGAAGTCCATACCGGCCGGCGGCGTCGAGTACCTGGCGTCCTCGCTGCGCACCGCGCGCAAGGGCCACCCGTACTCGATCACCGCCGCCGGCGGCGACATGATCGGCGCCAGCCCGCTGCTTTCCGGCCTCTTCCACGACGAGCCGACCATCGAGGCGCTCAACAAGATCGACCTCGATGTGACGGCCGTGGGCAACCACGAGTTCGACGAGGGCGCGGTCGAGCTGGCCCGGATGCAGAACGGCGGCTGCCACCCGGTCGAGGGCTGCTACGAGAAGGGCAAGAAGTTCCCGGGCGCCGACTTCCCGTATCTCGCGGCCAACGTGACCAGCGAGAAGACCGGCAAGCCGATCCTCAAGCCGTACACGGTCTGGAAGAAGAACGGCGTCAAGATCGGCTTCATCGGCGTGACCCTGGAGGGCACCCCGAACGTCGTGACCGCCTCCGGCGTCAAGGGCCTGAAGTTCCGCGACGAGATCGAGACGATCAACAAGTACGCCAAGGAGCTCGACCGGCAGGGCGTGAAGTCCATCGTCGCCCTGATCCACGAGGGCGGGATGCCGGCGACCAACGCGTACAACTACGACTGCGACTCCGCCGGTCCCGGCAGCGGTCTGTCCGGCCCGATCGTCGACATCGCCAAGGGCATCACGCCCAAGGTGGACGCGCTGGTCACCGGCCACACCCACCAGGCCTACGCCTGCACCATCCCGGACCCGGCGGGCAACCCGCGCATGGTCACCTCGGCGGCCTCCTACGGCAAGCTCTTCACCGAGACCACGCTCACCTACGACAAGCGGACCAAGGACATCGTCCGGACCGCCGTGAAGTCGCCGAAGTCGGTGAACCGCATCGTCCGCCGCGACCAGGCCAAGGCGCAGGACATCACCGACCTGATCGCCCGCTGGAACAAGCTGGCCGCGCCGATCGCGGGCCGCCCGCAGGGCTACGTCTCCGCCGACATCAACGGCCGCGGCTCCGAGGCGCCCGAGAAGCCGCTCGGCGACCTGATCGCGGACGCGCAGCTCGCCGGGCTCTCCCCGGCCGACAAGGGCGGCGCCCAGCTCGCCTTCATGAACCCGGGCGGTATCCGCTCCGACCTCGTCCACAAGGCGAGCGGCAGCGAGGGCGACGGGGTCGTCACCTACGGGGAGGCGTTCACCGTCCAGCCGTTCACCAACATGATGAACGTCGTCGACCTGACCGGCGCCCAGATCATCCAGGGCCTCCAGCAGCAGGTCAGCGGCGGCAACACGGCCTCCCCGAAGATCCTCCAGGTCTCCAAGGGCTTCACCTACACCCTCGACATGACCAAGACGGGCGCGGACCGCGTCCTCGTCGACACGGTCAAGCTGAACGGTGCCGCCCTCGACCCGGCGAAGACCTACCGCGTCGCCATGAACGAGTTCCTCGCGGGCGGCGGCGACGGCTTCGCGGCGCTCGGCCAGGGCAAGAACAAGCTGGTCGGCGCCTCCGACCTGGACGTCTTCGACGCCTACCTGTCCGCGAACTCGTCGGCGTCCGCCCCGCTCGCGCCGCCGACCGGCGGCCGGATCACGGTCGTGGGGAAGGTGACGGGCGAGTAATCCCGTCTTATACGTAGGTGGGGCGCCGGAGCGTTTCCGGCGCCCCACTTCGCCTTTAGGGGCGCGGGGCTGTGACATTTGCGGCTCCGCCGCGTGGGCGCGACCAGCCCCAGACGGCCCGCAGCCGAGAGACAAGCGCATCCAGCGGCGCGCTCACGCGTCCGGGGTGTCCGGCGGCGGGGTAGGGGCGCCCGGCAGGCGAATCGTGGCTACCGTGCCGTTGCCGTCCCCCGCCGCACCGAGCGTAATCGTGCCGCCCGCGCGCTGAACCGTACGGGCCACGATGGACAGACCGAGCCCCGAGCCCGGCAGCGAGCGAGCCGAGGGCGAGCGCCAGAACCGCTCGAAGACGTGCGGCAGTTCGTCGGCGGGGATGCCGGGGCCCTGGTCGCGCACGGTCAGCGTGCCCCGGTCGAGGGTGACCTCGACGGTGCCGTACGGCGGGCTGAACTTCACCGCGTTGTCCAGCACGTTGACGATCGCCCGCTCCAGGGAGGCCGCCTCGGCCCGTACGTACCAGGGGGCCAGCTCCGCCCTGATCTCCAGCTCGGGCCCGCGCAGCCGGGCGCGGTCGAGCGCGGCCCTGGCGATGTCGTGGAAGGCGACCACCTCAAGGGGCCCCTCGCGGACCGCGTCCGGCCGGGACAGCTCCTGCAAGTCGCCGATCAGCGCGGCGAGTTCGGTCATCTGGGCCTTGACCGACGCCATCAGCGCCTTGCGGTCGGCGGGCGGGATGGCCCGCCCGGTCTCCTCGCTCCTGGCCAGCAGCTCGATGTTCGTACGGAGCGAGGTGAGCGGGGTGCGCAGCTCGTGCCCCGCGTCCGCGATCAGCTGCGACTGCCGGTCGCGTGAGGAGGCGAGGGCGGCGGTCATCGCGTTGAAGGACCGGGACAGCCGGGCGATCTCGTCCTCGCCCTCGACCGGGATGCGGACGGTGAGGTCCTCGGTGCGGGCCACGTGCTCGACCGTGCCGGTCAGCTCGTCCACGGGACGCAGCCCCGTACGCGCGACCCAGAGTCCGGCGGCGCCCGCCCCGATGACTCCGATGCCGGAGACGATCAGCAGGACGATCGCCAGCTTGTTGAGCGGCGTCGTCACGTCGGACATCGGCACCGCGATGGAGACGGCGGCCCGGCTCTGTTGGCCGGGGCCGGTGATGCGGGCGGCCTTGGTGTAGACGCGGCGCTCGACCCCGGCGCTGTCCGTCGTGGTGTGCAGGACGTCGGGGCGCAGCCCGCTCGCGACCTCCACGTCCGAGCGCTCCACCCGGAGGTCGGCGGACCGGAGGTTGACGCACACCCTGCCGTCCGGGAAGACCACCTGGGTCAGCGGGGTGTTGCCCGGCAGTCGGATCGGCTCGGGGTTGGGGCTCTGGCAGGTCCGGATCAGGACGTTGGCGTACTCCTCGCTGGCCGAGCTCGCCGCCTGGTTGCGCAGCCGGTTGTCGAGCTGGCTGGTGAGCACCCCCTGGGTGATGAACCAGCACGCGGCGGCCACCGCGGCCACGGCCACCGTCACGGCCGTCGCGACCAGCAGCGCGAGCCGGGACCTGAGCGGCAGTTCACGGAACCACCGCAGCGCTCTTCTCACTCCGCGCCGCCCGAACGCAGGGCGTACCCCACCCCCCGCACCGTGTGCACCACGCGCGGCTCGCCGCCCGCCTCGGTCTTGCGGCGCAGATACATGACGTACACGTCGAGGGAGTTGGACGACGGCTCGAAGTCGAAGCCCCAGACCGCCTTGAGGATCTGCTCGCGGGTCAGCACCTGCCGGGGGTGGGCCAGGAACATCTCCAGGAGCGTGAACTCCGTACGCGTCAGCTCCACCACCCGCTCGCCCCGCGTCACCTCACGGGTCGCCAGGTCCATCCGCAGATCACCGAAAGTGAGGACGTTCTCGTCGGGCTGCTCGCCGCCCGCCGTCGCGGCGTACGAGCTGCGGCGCAGCAGCGCGCGGATCCGGGCGAACAGCTCGTCCAGCTCGAACGGCTTGACCAGGTAGTCGTCCGCGCCCGCGTCGAGCCCGGTGACGCGGTCACCGACCGTGTCGCGCGCGGTGAGCATCAGTACGGGGGTGGTGGACCCGGCGCCGCGCAGCCGCCGGGCGGCGGTGAGCCCGTCCATCCGGGGCATCTGGATGTCGAGGACGATCAGATCCGGCCGGTACGCCTCCGCCTTGGCCAGCGCGTCCAGACCGTCGACGGCGACCTCCGTCCCGTACCCCTCGAAGGCGAGGCTGCGCTGGAGCGCCTCCCGCACGGCGGGCTCGTCGTCGACGATCAGGATGCGCTGGATGTCGTCCTCGGCGGGTGCGGGGCTCATCGGTCTCGGGTCTTCCTCGGGGTGTGGTCCGGCGGTGGTTCGGCGTGGTTCGGCGTGGTCCGGGTCGGGTGCTGTCCAGCGTCGCATGCCGCGCCTGTGCCTGCCGTGAGGATCAGCTGTTGCTGCTGTTGCCGCCGTCGTTGCTGCCGCTGCCGGAGCGCAGGGAGGCGAGGTCGGCCTTGACGGTGTTGACCGGGATGGCGAACCCGAGCCCGACGCTGCCCGCCGAGGAGGAGGACTGGCTCGCGGAACTGGGGCTGTACATCGCGGAGTTGATGCCGATGATGTTGCCGTTCATGTCGATCAGCGCGCCGCCGGAGTTGCCCGGGTTGAGCGAGGCATCCGTCTGGATGGCCTTGTACGTGGTCTTCGACGAGCCGGTGTCGCCGTTGAACTGCTGCCCGCCGAACTCGAACGGCCAGCCGCCGCGCCCGCCGCCCTGCTGCCCCTGCCCCTGGCCTTGTCCCTGGCCCTGCTCCTTCGCGACGGTGACGTCGCGGTTGAGGGCGGAGACGATGCCGCTGGTGACGGTGCCGGTCAGGCCCTCGGGGGAGCCGATGGCGACGACCTGGTCGCCGACCTTGAGGTTGTCGGAGTTGCCGAGACTCGCGGGCTTGAGCCCGCCGGCGCCCTGCACCTTGATGAGCGCGAGGTCCTTGTCGGGGTCGGTGCCGACGACGCTCGCGGTGTACGTCTTGCCGTCGCTCATCCGGACCTTGACCTGGTCGGCCCCGGCGATCACGTGGTTGTTCGTGACGATCTCACCGCCTGAGGTGATGATCACCCCGGACCCGGTGGACTCGCCGGAGGCGGAGGTCGCGCTGATCTCCACGATGCTGGGCGAGACGGCCTGGGCCACGCCCGCGACGGTCCCGTTGGTGTTCTTGGCGGCGTTCGTCCCCACGATGCCGGGCGCGCTGGCGCTGGTGTCGCCCCCGGCCCACCGCTCCACGAGCGTGGCGGTCCCGCCGCCCACGGCCGCGGCGGCGAGCGCGACGGCGGCGAGGAGGCCGACGGAACGGCGGGCGCGGCGGTGGGAGGTGGGTGCGGGGGTGCCGGGTGCGCCGGTGTACCCAGGGTCACCGGGGATGCCCCCGTCGGCCCCGTTGCCGTTCGACGGCCAGATGGTGGTCCCGGGCCCGGCGTGCACGGGACGGCTCGGCTCGTACGGGGGCGGCGGGGGGTAGGCCCCGGACGCCTGCGGATACGGCTGCGGCTGCTTCGGCTGCTCCTCGGGGAAGGTCATGTGCATTACCTTCGCGGCGCTGGATGAGAGCCGTCTGAGTACGGGGTGAGAAGCCCGGCAGAAGGGTGTTTGCCCGAAATAAAGGTGCGCGGTGTGGCCCGGGCGGATGGGCCCCCACCCCGCCCCTTCCCTAAACCCTCCGGGGGTGTCCGGGGGTGGGGGAGGGGGAGGGTGGAGGGAGGTGGGTTTCCCCGGGGGCTCCGCCCCCTGCACCCCGGGCCGGGTCTGGCGTCCCTGTACCCCCTGGCGGGCCTGCGGCCCTGCACCCCCAGCGGGGCTGCGCCCCTCTGCATCTCCTCGCGGGGCCTGCGGCCCCTGTGCCCCGGGCCCCGTTCGTCTGCGGGTTGTCTGTGGCTGGTCGCGCAGTTCCCCGCGCCCCTAAAAAGCGGATGCCGCGCAGCGGCATTTAAGGGGCGCGGGGAACTGCGCGAGCAACCCAGCACGGTCCGCAGACAAACACCGGCCCAAGAAGGGGCGCGGGGAACTGCGCGACCAGCCCCCACCGGCCCGCAGACGAACCGGGGGTCCGGGGCGAAGCCCCGGGAAGGGGACGGTCGGCCGGTGCCGGGGAAGGGGGCTGGGGCGCAGCCACAGAGAGAGGGCGCGGCGCGAAGTGGGTGGTCTCGAACACGCGCGCGTCAGGGGATAGCCTCCGGCCATGCCCAATGGTCAGTGGTACCCGCCGGAATGGCCCGACCGCATCCGCGCCCTAGCC
This sequence comes from Streptomyces sp. BPTC-684, assembly GCF_030028635.1. Taxonomy (NCBI): domain Bacteria; kingdom Bacillati; phylum Actinomycetota; class Actinomycetes; order Kitasatosporales; family Streptomycetaceae; genus Streptomyces; species Streptomyces sp. BPTC-684. The sequence goes on along the minus strand of NZ_CP124863.1, from coordinate 2,605,072 downwards.
CACGGCGAACTCACCCCCGTGCAGCCCCGGCGCGCCGCCACCGTCATGTTGCTGCGCGGCGGGCCGCTCGCCGTGCACATGCTGCGCCGCCGCACCTCCATGGCCTTCGCCGGCGGTGCTTACGCCTACCCCGGCGGCGGCGTCGACCCCCGGGACGACGCCCGTCGGATCGGGTGGGCCGGGCCCACCCGGGAGACCTGGGCGGCCCGCCTGGGCGTGGGCGCGGACGACGCCCAGGCCATCGTCTGCGCGGCCGTCCGCGAGACGTACGAGGAGGCCGGAGTCCTCCTCGCCGGGCCCGACGCCGACAGCGTCGTGGGCGACACCACCGGCGACGACTGGGAGGCCGACCGCCAGGCCCTGGTCGCCCGCGACCTCTCCTTCGCCGAGTTCCTCGACCGCCGGGGCCTGGTCCTGCGCTCGGACCTGCTCGGCGCGTGGGCCCGCTGGATCACCCCCGAGTTCGAGCCCAAGCGGTACGACACCTGGTTCTTCGTCGCCGCGCTCCCCGAGGGCCAGCGCACCCGCAACGCCTCCACCGAGGCCGACCGGACGGTGTGGATCCGGCCCGCCGAGGCCACGGCCGGGTACGACGCGGGCGAGCTGCTCATGATGCCCCCGACCGTCTCGACCCTGCGCGCCCTCCTCCCGTACGCCACCCCCGCGGACGCCCTCGCCGCCTCGGCGGCCCACGACCTCACCCCCGTACTGGCGAAGGCGAGCCTCGGCGACGACGGTGAGATCGTGCTGAGCTGGCCCGGGCACGACGAGTTCACCAAGCGCGTCCGCACCGCCGGAGGCACTTCGTGACTCCTCCCGCCACCACGCCCCCGTTCCCCATGGAAGGTGCCCCCGCGTGACCGAAGCCGCGGCCCTCCCCGGCCAGCCCCGCGGCGGGGTGCTGTCCGGCCCCGCCACGACCCGTACCGTCAACGTCCTCGCGCCCAACCCCTCCGCGATGACCCTCGACGGCACCAACACCTGGATCGTCGCCGAGCCCGACTCCGACCTCGCCGTCGTCATCGACCCCGGACCGCTCGACGACGCCCACCTGCGGAACGTGGTCGCCACCACCGAGCGGATGGGCAAGCGGGTCGCCCTCACCCTGCTCACCCACGGCCACCCCGACCACGCCGAGGGCGCGGCCCGCTTCGCGGAGCTGACGCGTACGCACGTACGCGCGCTGGACCCGGCGTTGCGCCTCGGGGACGAGGGGCTCGGCGCCGGTGACGTGATCACCACCGGCGGCCTGGAGATGTGGGTGGTGCCCACCCCCGGCCACACCGCCGACTCCCTCTGCTTCCATCTCCCCGCCGACCGGGCCGTGCTGACGGGGGACACGGTCCTCGGGCGCGGCACCACCGTCGTGGCGCACCCCGACGGCCGCCTCGGTGACTACCTCGACTCACTGCGGCGGCTGCGCTCGCTCACGGTCGACGACGGCGTCCACACCGTGCTGCCCGGGCACGGCCCGGTCCTCGACGACGCGCAGGGTGCCATCGAGTTCTACCTCGCCCACCGCGCCCACCGGCTGGCCCAGGTGGAGACGGCGGTGGAGAACGGCTTCACCACGGCGGCGGACGTGGTGGGCCGCGTCTACGCGGACGTCGACCGCTCGCTGTGGCCGGCGGCCGAGCTCTCCGTACGAGCGCAGTTGGAGTATCTGAGCGAGCACGGGTTGATCTGACCGCTTGGGCCGATCACTCGACCTTGAGCCGATCACTCGACCCGGCCGCGTCGCCCGCTCGTAACTCGCCTTTTTCCACGGTGCACTTGTCAAGGAGCCGCGTGGTGTCTGCCACGTATCCACAGACTAGGACCGACCACTGACAACGGGGCCCGCCTCCCGAGGGAGGCGGGCCCCGTCACGTACGAACGCGCAGGTGAACGGCCGTATCAGCGCGAGCGCTTGGCGAGCCGCTCGACGTCGAGCAGGATCACCGCACGGGCTTCGAGGCGCAGCCAGCCGCGCTGCGCGAAGTCGGCGAGGGCCTTGTTCACCGTCTCGCGGGAGGCGCCGACCAGCTGGGCCAGCTCTTCCTGCGTCAGGTCGTGCACGACGTGGATGCCCTCCTCCGACTGCACGCCGAAGCGGCGCGACAGGTCGAGGAGCGCGCGGGCGACGCGGCCCGGGACGTCGGAGAAGACCAGGTCGGACATCTGGTCGTTGGTCTTGCGCAGTCGGCGGGCGACGGCGCGCAGCAGGGCGGTGGCCACCTCGGGCCGGGCGTTCAGCCAGGGCTGGAGGTCGCCGTGGCCCAGGCCCAGCAGCTTGACCTCGGTGAGCGCGGTCGCGGTGGCGGTGCGCGGGCCCGGGTCGAAGAGGGACAGCTCGCCGATGAGCTCGCCGGGGCCGAGGACCGCCAGCATGTTCTCGCGGCCGTCGGGGGAAGTGCGGTGGAGCTTGACCTTGCCCTCGGTGACCACGTAGAGGCGGTCGCCGGGGTCGCCCTCGTGGAAGAGGGCGTCGCCGCGGGCGAGCGTCACCTCACTCATCGAGGCGCGGAGCTCCGCGGCCTGCTCATCATCGAGCGCCGCGAAGAGCGGGGCGCGCCGCAGAACGTCGTCCACGAGTTCTCTCCTTGTCGACCGGTACAGGGGACCGTGCTGCCCATTTTGCCGGACGGGGTAAACAGTGCGATCAATCACACGGGTAATCACAAGGATGACGCACCGGAGCGCCGGACTGTGCGGCAGGGGGCCGTTTGGGGTGGTGATTCGCTGTGGCCGGAGCGGATGTCAGTGCGTGGCTTTAGGCTGGCCGGGTGTCCAATTCGCCGGTGAGAGCGCAGGCCAGGGGGGCCACAAGAGTGTCGGCAGGCAGTGATTCCGCTGTGGGCGAACAGCCCGCGAGTAAACCGAAAAAAGCCGCGAAAGAATCAAAATCGGCCAATCGGGCCGCGTCGGCGCCCGCGCCCGCTCCGGGCGCGTCGGCCACCCCGGGCGCGCCCGCGAAGGGCCCGGCCAGGGGGACCGCGGCCAAGGAAGCCGCGCCCGAGAAGGCGGTGAAGAAGACCGTGGCCAAGAAGGCAGCGGCCAAGAAGGCCGTGAAGGCCGCCGTGCCTGCGAAGGCGGCAGCCAAGAAGGCCCCGGCAAAGCCCGTGAAGGCCGAGAAGGCTGTGAAGACCGCCAAGGCCGCGAAGACCGCCCCCGCCCGGGCCGCCAAACCCGAGTCCCACCTCTCCATGGTCCGGCGCGCCCGCCGGATCAACCGCGAGCTGGCGGACGTGTATCCGTACGCCCACCCGGAGCTCGACTTCCGCAACCCCTTCGAGCTCCTGGTCGCGACCGTCCTGTCCGCCCAGACGACGGACCTGCGGGTCAACCAGACCACGCCCGCGCTGTTCGCCGCGTATCCGACCCCCGAGGACCTGGCCGAGGCCGACCCGGAGGCGGTCGAGCAGCTGATCCGGCCGACCGGGTTCTTCCGCGCCAAGACCAAGTCGATCATGGGGCTCGCCGCCGCCCTCCGCGACGACTTCGGAGGCAATGTCCCGGGCCGCCTCGACGACCTGGTGAAGCTCCCCGGAGTCGGCCGCAAGACGGCGAACGTGGTGCTCGGCAACGCCTTCGGCGTCCCCGGCATCACCGTCGACACGCACTTCGGGCGCCTGGTCCGCCGCTGGAAATGGACGGACGAGGAGGACCCGGTCAAGGTCGAGGCCGTCGTCGCCGAGATCTTCCCGAAGAGCGAGTGGACGATGCTCTCGCACCGCGTCGTCTTCCACGGCCGCCGCATCTGCCACTCCCGCAAGCCCGCCTGCGGCGCCTGCCCCATCGCCCCGCTCTGCCCGGCGTACGGAGAGGGCGAGACGGACCCGGAGAAGGCGAAGAAGCTCCTGAAGTACGAGAAGGGCGGCTTCCCGGGCCAGCGGCTCTCCCCGCCCCCGGACTACCCGGGGCTCCCGGCCCCGCCGCTGGGGGCCGGATGACGGATCGCGGATGACCGGACGGAACGAACGCGACCGTCCCGGACGTTGTGACCGGTGGACGACGGGGGTGCCTATGACGCACGCGAGTGACACCAGCAAGACGAGTGACACCAGCAGGACGTACGAGAGGTACGAGAGCGGTGCGGGCGGCGCGGCCGTGCCCGACGGCCACCGGGGCCAGGGCGGCGGCCCCCAGGGCCTCCACGGCCCCGCCGTGAGCCGTGACGGCCTGCCCGCGTGGCTCGACCCCGTCGCGCGCGCGGCCGACCGGATCGAGCCGCTCCAGCTCAGCCGGTTCCTGCCGCCCGAGAGCGGCGCCGGGCGCCAGTCCGCCGTGCTGATCCTCTTCGGTGACGGCCCGGCCGGGCCCGAGCTGCTGCTGATGGAGCGCGCCAGCCAGCTGCGCTCGCACGGCGGCCAGCCCTCCTTCCCGGGCGGCGCCCTCGACCCCGAGGACGGCGACCCGCAGACCACCGGCCCGCTGCGCGCCGCCCTGCGCGAGGCCGAGGAGGAGACCGGCCTCGACCCCGAAGGGGTACAGATCTTCGGCGTGCTGCCCCGGCTGTACATCCCGGTGAGCGGTTTCGTGGTGACCCCCGTCCTGGGCTGGTGGCGCGAGCCGACGGCCGTGCGGGCGGTGGACGCGGCGGAGACCGCCCGGGTCTTCACCGTCCCCGTGGCGGATCTCACGGACCCGGCCAACCGGGCCACCGCGGTCCATCCGCGGGGCCACGCAGGCCCGGCCTTTCTGGTCGAATCCGCCCTCGTGTGGGGCTTCACGGCCGGTGTGATCGACCGGTTGCTGCACTTCGCGGGCTGGGAGCGCCCCTGGGATCGCACCAGGCGGGTCCCGCTCGACTGGCACGCGTGACAGGGTGGGCCCGTGAACGTGCTGGACATCCTGTTGCTGGTCGCCGCCGTGTGGTTCGCGATCGTCGGCTACCGCCAGGGCTTCGTCGTCGGCATCCTGTCGGTGATCGGCTTCCTCGGCGGCGGTCTCATCGCCGTGTATCTGCTCCCGGTCATCTGGGACCAGCTGACCGACAAGCGTGACGTGTCGACCACCGCCGCGATCATCGCGGTCGTGGTCGTGATCGTCTGCGCCTCCGTGGGCCAGGCCTTCACCACACACCTGGGCAACAAACTGCGCCAGCACATCACCTGGTCGCCCGCGCGCGCCCTGGACGCCACGGGCGGCGCGCTGGTCAACGTCGTGGCGATGCTCCTGGTCGCCTGGCTGATCGGCACCGCGCTCTCCCCGCTGGCCGACCCCCAGTCGTCGAGCAGGGGCAACGCGCTGGGACGGGCGGTCAACGACTCCCAGATCCTGCACGGCGTCGACAAGGCGATGCCCAAGCAGGCGTACACCTGGTTCTCGGACTTCTCCTCCATGCTGGCGCAGAACGGGCTGCCGCAGGTCTTCGCCCCGTTCACCAACGAGTCGATCACCAAGGTCCCGCCGCCCGACCAGGCGCTGGCGACCAGCCCCGTGGCGGCCCAGGCCAAGCGCTCGATCGTCAAGGTCACCGGCACCGCGCCGAGCTGCGGCAAGCGCCTGGAGGGCACCGGCTTCGTCTTCGCCGAGCGCCGCGTGATGACCAACGCCCACGTAGTGGGCGGCGTGGAGGACCCGAAGATCCAGATAGGCGGTCAGGGGCGGACGTACGACGCGACGGTGGTGCTCTACGACTGGCGCCGCGACATCGCGGTCCTGGACGTGCCCGACCTGAAGGCCCCGGTGCTGCGCTTCTCCTCCCAGGAGGCGCACAGCGGCAGCGGCGCGATCGTCGCGGGCTTCCCCGAGGACCAGCCGTACGACGTGCGCGCCGCGCGCGTCCGCGGCCGGATCACCCCGCCGGGCCCGGACATCTACCACCGCGGCACGGTCACCCGCGAGGTCTACTCGCTGTTCACCACGGTCCGCCCGGGCAACTCCGGCGGCCCCCTCCTCACCCCCGACGGCAAGGTCTACGGAGTGGTCTTCGCCAAGTCCCTCGACGACCCGAACACCGGATACGCGCTGACGGCCGACGAGATCCGCGAGGACATCCAACTGGGCCGCACCGCCAACCAGCAGGTCGACAGCCAGCAGTGCGCCCTGTGACCGGAACCCCGCCCCGCTGACCCCCGACTCCCCGAGAGGCCGGAATGCGACTGACGATCCTCGGCGGCGGCGGTTTCCGCGTGCCGCTCGTGTACGGCGCCCTGCTGCGCGACCGCGCGCCCGGCCGGGTCACCGAGGTCACGCTGTACGACGTGGACGCGGCACGGCTCGCGGCCATCGCCAAGGTCCTCGCCGACCAGGCCCGCGACAGCGCGGACGCGCCCGTCGTACGGGCCACCACGGACCTCGACGAGGCCCTGCGCGGCGCCGACTTCGTCTTCTCCGCGATCCGCGTCGGGGGCCTGGCGGGCCGGGCGGCCGACGAGCGGATCGCGCTCGCCGAGGGCGTCCTGGGCCAGGAGACGGTCGGCGCGGGCGGCGTCGCGTACGGACTGCGGACCGTGCCCGTGGCCGACGCGATCGCCCGCCGGATCAAGGCGGTCGCCCCCGGTGCCTGGGTCATCAACTTCACCAACCCGGCCGGTCTCGTCACCGAGGCCATGGCCCGCCACCTGGGCGAACGGGTGATCGGCATCTGCGATTCGCCGGTCGGTCTGGCCCGCCGCGTGGCCCGTACGGTCGGCGCCGACCCCGACGCCGTACGGCTGGACTACGCGGGTCTGAACCACCTGGGCTGGCTGCACGGCCTCTACGAGGGCGAGGAGAACGTGCTGCCGCGCCTGTTCGCGGACGACGCGCTGCTGACCTCCTTCGAGGAGGGCAAGCTCTTCGGCGCCGACTGGCTGCGCTCGCTCGGCTCGGTGCCCAACGAGTATCTGCACTACTACTACTTCAACCGCGAGGCCGTGGCCGCGTACCGGCAGGCGGAACTCACGCGCGGCGCCTTCCTCCTGGACCAGCAGGCGCGCTTCTACGCGACCGTGGCGGACGGCGAGCAGGCGTGGGACGCCTGGGACCGCACCCGCGCCGAGCGCGAGGCCACGTACATGTCCGAGAACCGGGAGGTCTCGGGCGCGGGCGAGCGCGCCGCCGACGACCTGGAGTCGGGCGGGTACGAGAACGTCGCCCTGGCGCTGATGCGGGCCATCGCGCGCGACGAACCGGCGACGCTCATCCTCAACGTGCGCAACGGCGCCTCACTGCACGCCCTCGACGCCGAGGCGGTCGTCGAGATCCCGTGCCACGTCGACGCGTCAGGCCCGCGCCCGCTGCCCGTGACCCAGCTGACCGGCCACGAGGCGGGCCTGGTCAGCGCGGTGAAGGCGGTCGAGCGGTGTGTCCTGGAGGCCGCCGAGGCCGGCTCGGTGCGGGCGGCGGTGAAGGCCTTCGCCCTGCACCCGCTGGTCGACTCCGTCCAGGTCGCCCGAAGGCTCCTGGACGGCTACCGGGACGCCCACTCGGGCCTCGCGTATCTGCGCCCGTAATCGCGTACGTACGCCGTCCATGCGCGGCCCGTACTACGTACGCGAATGGCGCAGCCGTGCCGAGACCCAGCGGGCCCGGCGGCGGAGGATACGCGGAATACCGAGTTGGGGATCATGGCCCTGACCTTGCGGGCCGCCCCTCTCGTGCGAAATCGGCGCGGTGGCCGAGCGGCGGTTGCGTGCTGCGTCACCGTAGTCGTGCGTCCAGCCCATACCCCGACGTCTGCCCGTGCCCCAAGGTCGGTAACCGCGTCTCGGGCGGCCAATTGGCCTATGCGCCGGGCATTTGGCTGTTCGTCAGACAAGCGTTCCCGTCCGCTTGCCGGACGGGGTCGTAGGACCACCGGCCGAACTACCGGTCGGGCTCGGGATCCTTCAGCCAGTTCACCAGCTCCGCCGAGAACGCGGCCGGGTCCTCCTCGTGGGGGAAGTGGCCCAGACCGTCGAACAGCCGCCAGCGGTAGGGCGCTTCGACGTACTCGCCGGAGCCCGCAGCACTGCGGGTGCGCATCACCGGGTCGAGCGACCCGTGCAGATGCAGTGTCGGTACCCGTACCGGCCGCTTCATACGGCGGTTGAACTGGATGCCGTCGGGCCGGGCCATCGACCGCACCATCCAGCGGTACGGCTCGATCGAGCAGTGCGCGGTCGACGGGATGGTCATCGCCCGCCGGTAGACCTCCACGGCCTCGTCCTCCGGCGCCGCCGGACCCGACCACTCCCGCACCAGCCGCCCCACCAGCGCCGCGTCGTCCGCGACGAGCTGACGCTCCGGCAGCCACGGCCGCTGGAAGCCCCAGATGTAGGAACCGGCCCGCGACTGCGAGGGGTCGGAGAGCATCGCGGAGCGCCAGCGCCGGGGATGCGGCATCGACGACACGACGAGTCGGCGTACCAGCTTGGGCCGCATCACGGCCGCCGTCCACGCCAGATAGCCGCCCAGATCATGGCCGACCAGCGCCGCGTCGGGCTCGCCCAGTGACCGTACGACCCCGGTGATGTCCAGCGCGAGGTTGGCCGGATCGTAGCCCCGGGGCGTGCGGTCGCTGCCGCCGACGCCCCGCAGGTCCATCGCGACCGCCCGGAAACCGGCGTCGGCGAGCGCGGTCAGCTGGTGCCGCCACGTCCACCAGAACTGGGGAAAGCCGTGGAGCAGCAACACCAGCGGACCGTCACCCAGCTCCGCGATGTGGAAGCGCGCACCATTGGCCGCTACGTCCCTGTGTGTCCAGGGACCATCGATGCGGACAGGGCTGCCATTGCCGCCAGGGCTGCCCGTGGCGCCGGTACCGGTATCAGGTGCGGTCATGCAGACGAGCGTGCCACAGCCGGGGCCTGGTCCGTGACCGGGCGGGGATGCGGCTTGACGCCCCCGAGCACGGCGGCGGTCTGCTTGGCCGAGGCGATGGACTTCTCCGGCGGCTTGACCTTCTTGAACTTGGCCACGGCCAGCAGCCCGAGCAGGGCCGCGAGCAGCAGGAACGCGCCGCCCACGATCAGGAACGACCAGGCCAGGCCCAGCCCCAGGTTGTGGATCCCGTACGCCGCCGCGAAGCTCAGCACCGGCAGCGAGAACAGGACGAGCACGCCCGCGGTACCGATGGCGAGGCCACCGATCGCGCCGCGCTTGACGTCCTGGCGCAGCTCCGCCTTGGCGAGCGCGATCTCGTCGTGCACCAGCGCGGACATCTCGGCGGTCGCCGAGGCGACCAGCTGGCCGAGGCTGCGGTCGGCGCCGCCGGCGGCGGTGTTGCTGGGGTCGCTCATTCGCTGACTCCCTCTTCTCTTCTCCGGTCCCGTCATCTCCCGGCCCAGATGTCCTTCTCCGGCCCAGATGTCAGATCATGCCGGACGGCCGCCCTCGTCGCTCCCCGCCCCCGCCAGTTGCGCGAGGCGGCGGTGCTCGGCGGCCTTCTCGTCGTAGATGGCGGCCATCCGCAGGTGGTAGGCCGGATTGTGCTGTTCGTACACATCCGGGATGCCGTCGTGGTCCTCGTCGCGCTCCTCCTCCTCGACGAGCGCCTGGTACCGGCGTACGCGCAGCTTCAGCAGGACGGTCGCGCACACGGCTGCGATCAGCGAGCCCATGAGCACGGCGGCCTTGATCTCGTCCGCCAGCGCGCCCTCGCCGTCGAAGGCCAGCTCGCCGATGAGCAGCGAGACGGTGAAGCCGATCCCGGCGAGCGTGGCGACGGCGAAGACGTCCGGCCAGGCCAGGTCGTCGTTGAGCTCCGCCCGGGTGAACCGGGCCGCGCACCAGGTGCCGCCGAAGATGCCGACCGCCTTGCCGACCACCAGGCCGAGGACCACACCGAGCGTCTCGGGCTGGGTGAAGACGTCCGCGAGCGCCCCGCCGCTGACGCCGACACCGGCCGACATCAGCGCGAAGAGCGGCACGGCGAGCCCGGCGGAGAGCGGCCGCACCAGGTGCTCGATGTGCTCGCCGGGGGAGTGCTCCTCGCCCTCCTGGCGGGTGCAGCGCAGCATCAGGCCCATGGCGACGCCCGCGATGGTGGCGTGGACGCCGCTGTTGTACATCAGCCCCCAGATGACCAGCGCGAGCGGTACGTACACGTACCAGCCGCGCACGCCCTTGCGCAGCAGCAGCCAGAAGACCGCGAGGCCGACGACGGAGCCGCCGAGGGCGGCGAAGTCGATCTCCTTGGTGAAGAAGACGGCGATGATCAGAATGGCGAAGAGATCGTCGACGACGGCGAGCGTCAGCAGGAACGCGCGCAGGGCGGACGGCAGCGAGGTCCCGATGACCGCGAGCACGGCAAGGGCGAAGGCGATGTCGGTGGCCGTCGGCACGGCCCATCCGTCCATCGCGCCGCCGCCGACGGTGTTGACCAGCGCGTATACGAGCGCGGGCACGGCCATTCCGCAGATCGCGGCGATCACCGGCAGCGCGGCGGCCTTGGGGTCGCGCAGCTCACCGGCCACGAGCTCGCGCTTGAGCTCGATCCCGGCGACGAAGAAGAAGATCGCGAGGAGCCCGTCGGCGGCCCAGTGCTGGAGCGAGAGATCGAGCCCGAGGGCCTTGATGCCGACGTGGAACCCGCGTACGTCGGCGTAGCTGCCGCCAAGAGTGTTGGCCCAGATCAACGCCACGATCGCGGCCACGAGCAGCAGCACACCGCCGACGGTCTCGGCACGCAGCGCATCCGCGACGAAGTTCCGCTCGGGCAGGGAGAGCCGCCCGAGGAACTTCCGGTTGCTGCTGCTCTTGCTGCTGTCCTTGGGGGTTACGGGCGCGGCCACGGGGGACGACCTCCGGTCGGTTCGGCGGGCATGACAAAGCACGTTGCCGACCAGACTTCCCGGCGCACCTGGGTCCCTCTTGTCGCGCCATTGACGCGACTGAAGCGATCCTTACTTTACCTAAGTCTTTACCCGGGTGCGGTGGGATGATTCCGGTGATCGTCACTTTATGCGCAAGTGGGGCGGGGGGCGCGGGGGTGCGGGGTTCGTCTGCGGACCGGGCTGGGTTGCTCGCGCAGTTCCCCGCGCCCCTTAAGGCGGAAGGGGGCGCGGGCACATTCAGGCCCCGCCCTTCAGGGGCGCAGGGAACTGCGCGACCAGCCAGCAACGGTCCGCAGACGAACGGGGCCGGGGCTCAGGGGCCGCAGGCCCCGCTCGGGGGTCCGGGGGAAACCGCCCGAGGCCCGGCCACGTACAACCCGCAGCCGGGCCCCAAGCCCCCACTCAGTCCTCGCTGGAAGCGCTCGGCAGCTTCGTCTGGATCAGATCCATCACCGAAGAGTCCGTCAGCGTCGTGACGTCACCGAGCTCCCGGTTCTCCGCTACATCCCGCAGCAACCGTCGCATGATCTTCCCCGACCGGGTCTTCGGCAGCTCCGCCACCGGCAGAACCCGCTTCGGCTTGGCGATCGGCCCCAGCGTGGCGCCCACGTGCGCCCGCAGCTCGTCCACCAGCCCGTCCGACTCCGCCGCCGAACCCCGCAGGATCACGAACGCCACGATCGCCTGCCCGGTCGTCTCGTCGGCCGCGCCGACCACCGCCGCCTCGGCCACCGACGGGTGCGACACCAGCGCCGACTCGACCTCGGTCGTCGAGATGTTGTGCCCGGACACGAGCATCACGTCGTCGACGCGCCCGAGCAGCCAGATGTCCCCGTCCTCGTCCTTCTTCGCCCCGTCACCGGCGAAGTACTTGCCCTCGAACCGCGACCAGTACGTGTCGATGAACCGCTGGTCGTCGCCCCAGATCGTGCGCAGCATCGACGGCCACGGCTCGGTGAGGACGAGGTACCCGCCGCCCCCGTTCGGCACCTCGTGCGCCTCGTCGTCCACGACGGTCGCCGAGATGCCCGGCAGCGCCCGCTGCGCGGACCCGGGCTTGGTCTCCGTCACACCCGGCAGCGGCGAGATCATCATCGCGCCGGTCTCCGTCTGCCACCACGTGTCCACGATCGGGCACTTGTCCGCCCCGATGTGCTTGCGGTACCAGATCCACGCCTCGGGGTTGATGGGCTCGCCCACCGACCCCAGCACCCGCAGCGACGACAGGTCGAACTTCGCGGGGATGTCGTCGCCCCACTTCATGAACGTACGGATCGCCGTCGGCGCCGTGTAGAGGATCGTCACCCCGTACTTCTGGACGATCTCCCAGAACCGCCCCTGGTGCGGGGTGTCCGGCGTGCCCTCGTACATGACCTGTGTCGCACCGTTGGCCAGCGGCCCGTACACGATGTACGAGTGACCGGTCACCCAGCCGATGTCGGCGGTGCACCAGTACACATCGGTCTCGGGCTTGAGGTCGAAGACCGCGTGGTGCGTGTACGCGGCCTGCGTCAGATAGCCGCCGGAGGTGTGCAGGATGCCCTTCGGCTTACCCGTCGTCCCCGAGGTGTAGAGGATGAACAGCGGGTGCTCGGCGTCGAACGCCTGCGGGGTGTGCTCGGCCGACTGACGGCCGACGATGTCGTCCCACCAGACGTCCCGGCCCTCGGTGAAGGCGGTCTCCTGACCCGTACGCCGCACCACCAGGACGTGCTCGACCTGCGGGCACTTCGTCACGGCCTCGTCGATCGCGGGCTTGAGCGCGGACGGCTTGCCGCGCCGGTACCCGCCGTCCGCCGTGATGACCAGCTTCGCGTCGGCGTCCTGGATACGGGAGGCGACGGCGTCGGCCGAGAACCCGCCGAACACCACCGAGTGCGCCGCGCCGATACGGGCGCAGGCGAGCATCGCGACGGCCGCCTCGGGGATCATCGGCAGGTACACCGCGACCCGGTCACCGGCCCGGACGCCCAGCTCCGTAAGGGCGTTGGCGGCCCGCGAGACCTCGTCCTTCAGCTCCGCGTAGGTGATCGCGCGGCTGTCGCCGGGCTCGCCCTCGAAGTGAATGGCGACCCGGTCACCGTTCCCGGCCTCGACATGCCGGTCCACGCAGTTGTACGCGACGTTGAGCTGCCCGTCGGCGAACCACTTCGCGAACGGCGGGTTCGACCAGTCGAGCGTCTCGGTCGGTTCGGTGGCCCAGGTGAGGCGCCGGGCCTGCTCGGCCCAGAAGCCCAGCCTGTCCGCCTTGGCCTGCTCGTACGCCTCCGCCGTCACGTTGGCGGCGGCAGCCAGCTCGGCAGGAGGAGCGAACCGGCGCTCCTCCTTCAAGAGGTTGGCCAGGCTTTCGTTGCTCACGACATCTCCCTTTCCCAGGGCGTCCTATGTGCCTATGTGTCCCGGGCCATAGCTCATCAGGCCAATCGCCGGGTGACAAGAGTCTCCCGAAAATTGGTTTAGACCTGTAAAGGATCCGGGTCATCGGCGTGTCATCAGACGGTCTCACGGACAAGGTCCGCCCCGGGTTCAGGGATGCGCGGGAGGCGCGGCGCCGCACCACATCAGGTGGGGGACACCTCAAGGGCGGTGGGCCCCACCCCCTCGAACACCTCCTCGCAGTCGTCGGACGCCAGCAAGTACGCCTGGGCCTCGCCCACATGGAAGTACATCCCGTGCAGTGCCAGCGTGCCCTCGGCCAGCCGCCGCGCCACCGACTCGTGGCGCCTCAGGTGGTCCAGCTGCTGCACCACATTGGTGAGGCAGAGCTGCTCGACGGCGTCGGCGGGCAGCCGCCCGGAGATCCGCGCCCAGGCGTGCTTGCGGCTCGCCATCCGCTCCAGGCTGGGCGTCCCGTGCCGCAGCCACCGCTGCAGGGGCGTCTGCGGGGCGTCCGGCTTGCTGTTCAGCAGCGCCTGCATCGCCCCGCAGCCGGAGTGTCCGCAGACGGTGATGGACTCGACCCGCAGCACCTCGACCGCGTACTCGATCGCCGCCGCCACCGAGTCGTCGCCGCACTCCGCACCGGGCGGGGGCACCAGATTGCCGACGTTGCGCACGGTGAACAGATCGCCCGGGCCGCTCGACGTGATCATGCTGGTGACCAGCCGGGAGTCCGCGCAGGTGAGGAAGAGCTGGGACGGCTGCTGCCCCTCGCGCGCCAGCCGCGCCAGCTCGTCCCGCACCAGCGGCGCGGTGTTGCGCTGGAACGAGCTGAGCCCGCTGGCCAGTTGATGCCCGTGCCGCCTGGGCGCCGGCGCCTTGTCGTGGCAGTGGTGGTTGCGCCAGGGAGTCCAGGGCCGGCAGCAGCTCTGCGGGCTGGAGGCGGGCTCGGCGATCCGCCCGCCGGACCGGCCGGTGATCCGCACCTTGCCACCGTGCGCGGTGTGCGTGTCCTGCCAGCTCTGCAGTGCCTCGTACGCCGCGTGGTCCATGAACGAGCCGTCCAACTCCACGACGGTGCTCGCCCCTTGGGGAACCTGGTTCAGTGCCCGGGTCAGCCGTGGCACGGCGAGGAACGTCAACTGCCCGCGCGCCCGCACCAGATACGACAGGTCGTCCTGGCACTGCACCGTGATCCGGGTGCGCGCCACCCGGCGCAGCGCGACCGCGACGGCCACGGCGATCCCGATGACCACGCCCTGGAGCACCCCGAACAGGAGCACCCCGGCCACTGTCGCCACGTACACCAGGAACTCGCGGTGCTTGTGGACGTTGCGGATGTGGGCGAACGACACCATCTGGATGCCGACCATCATCACCAGCGCGGCCAGCGCCGCCAGCGGGATCCACTCCAGGACGGCCACGAGCAGCCCGGCGGCGAGCAGCACCCACACCCCGTGCAGCACGGTGGAGGCACGGCCGGTCGCCCCCGCCCGTACGTTGGCGCTGCCGCGCACCGCGCCGCCGGAGACCGGCATTCCGCCGAGCAGCCCGGAGACGGCGTTGGCGATGCCCTGTCCGCGCAACTCCCGGTCGAGGTCGGCCCGGGCGGGTGCGGCGGCCCCCGGCCGCTCGGCGGCCAGCTTGTCCATGGCGACGGCGGAGAGCAGCGACTCCAGACTGGCCACCAGCGTCACCGTGAGCACGGCGGCGACCAGCCCGGCCACCGGCCCGTGCGGCAGCTCCGGCAGGACGTGGGCGTCCCAGGAGGGCAGGTCGACCCGGGCGATGCCGGGCGCGGCCACGGCGGCCACACCGGTGGCGATCACCACACAGGCGAGCGCGGCCGGGATGCGGCGCAGCGCCTTTCCGACGCGTCCGGGGAGGCGGGGCCACGTCATGAGCACGGCGATGGTGAGTGCCCCGATGAGGGGTGCGGCAGGGCCGACCTTGGCCAGTTGGCCTGGGAGAGCTTGGGCGTTGTCCACGGCCGAGCTCTGTGGGGAGCCGCCCAGGACGATGTGGAGCTGGGCGAGCGCGATGGCGGCGCCGATGCCGGCGAGGGTGCCGTGCACGATGGCGGGGCTCACGGCGAGCGCGGAGCGCGCGGTCTTGAGTGAGCCGAGTGCGATCTGGAGCAGACCCGCGAGAACGGTGATGGCGCAGGTGGTGCGCCAGCCGTAACTCTGGATCAACTCGGCCGATACCACCGTGAGTCCGGCGGAGGGGCCACTGACAAGGAGCGGTGAGCCGCCGAGCAGCCCGGCGACGATGCCGCCGACTCCGGCGGCGATGAGGCCGGCTTCCAGCGGGGCGTCGATGGCGACGGCGAGGCCGAGCGACATCGGCACGGCGAGCAGGAAGACGGTGACGGATGCGGACAGATCGGCTCCGGCGATCCGGAAGCGGCGGCCTCCTTTCCTGGGCGGTGGGGCGTGCGAGTGCTGCTGACTGTCGGGGTGAGTGAGGGGCTGGGTGCGAGTGGGGACGCAGGCAGACATATTTCCCGTCTCCTCCGGGGCAGCGCGGTCGCGGATGTGGGGTCGCGGCCGTGGGTCACGGCGTGCAGCGGCGGGATTCTCAACTCTCGGTAAACGAATCGTAATGCAGAGTAAAGGTCAGCGCTTCGCATTTAGGGCAAATAGGTCAGCGATTCACTCTTGGTGGTGAATAAGCAGCTTTTCGTGCGGCCTGTCGCGCCCCCTTCCTTCATGCTGCGTGTCACTTTTGCGGCGATTTGATGACATTCAGTACGAGAGATCTTCGGATCTACTGATCTGCGAGGAAGAGGGTGGGCGGATGATGGCCGCCACGAAGAGGATCGCCACCGGGGCCGTCGTCGCCGCACTGGTCGCGGGCGCCGCCGGATGTTCGGTGGGCAACGGGACCAACGAGACCAAGGCGGCCGTGCCTGGCCCCGGAGCGGCCGGAGCCGCTGCCCCCAAGTCGGCCGTGCGCCTGATCGGCGACGGCTCCACCGCCTTCACCGGACTCCAGCCCCATCTGCTGAAGCCGCGCAAACTGGCGCCCGGTCAGCAGCCCCCGCAGTTCGTCGTGTTCTCCTGGGACGGTGCGGGAGAGGACAGTCAGCAGCTGTTCTCCCACTTCCGCGAGGTCGGCAAGAAGTACAACGCGACGATGACGTACTTCCTCAGCGGTGTGTACATGCTCCCGGAGGAGAAGCGCGAGCGGTACACCGCGCCCAAGCATTCGCCGGGCAGCAGTGACATCGGGTTCAACGACCTGAAGGGCATCAAGGACACGGTCACCCAGCTGCGATCTGCCTGGCAGGAGGGCAACGAGGTCGGCACCCACTTCAACGGCCACTTCTGCGGGAACGACGGCGGCGTCGGCACCTGGTCGGTGGACGAGTGGAAGAGCGAGATCGCCCAGGCCAAGTCGTTCGTGAAGAACTGGAAGTCGAACTCCGGGCTCACGGCGGAGGCACCGCTTCCGTTCGACTACGACAAGGAGCTCATCGGCGGCCGCACGCCCTGCCTGGAGGGCCGCAAGAACTTCGTGCAGGCGGCCGGCCAGCTCGGCTGGCGCTATGACACCAGCGGCGTCAACGACCAGGTGTGGCCGAAGAAGAACGACAACGGCGTCTGGGACCTGTCCATGCAGCTGGTACCGGTCCCGGGCCGCGCCTTCCAGACGCTGTCCATGGACTACAACTTCTACATGAACCAGTCGGGCGCCGTGACGGGCGACGCCGACCAGCACGAGTACTGGGGCAACCAGATGCGCGACGGCCTGCTCCAGGCCTTCGACCGCTCGTACAACGGCAACCGCGCGCCGCTGATCATCGGCAACCACTTCGAGTCCTGGAACGGCGGCACGTATATGCGGGCCATCGAGGACACGATCAAGATGGTCTGCGTCAAGCGCGAGGTGCACTGCGTGTCGTTCCGTCAGCTCGCCGACTGGCTGGACGCGCAGGACCCGTCGACACTCGACAAGTTCCGTCAGTTGAAGGTCGGAGAGGCCCCGAAGGGCGGCTGGACGGCCTTCCTGGCCGCCCAGCCCGCCGTGCCGGTCCAGCCGGTCAAGCCGCTCCCGCAGCCCGGCCTCAAGCAGGCCGCCGTGCGCTGACCCCTTCCGCGAGCCGCGCTCGCGAGATCAGCTCGGCTGCGGAACGGCGAGTTCCTCCCGCAGCACGAAGGCGGGGTCGACCTGGGCCGCCAGGTCGGCGCCCGTCTTCGCGTTCCCCCAGCTCTCCGCGTTCTTCAGATGGAAGTGGACCATCTGCCGGGTGTAGCGCTCCCAGTCGCGCGCCTCGTACGAGTCGTCCGCCGCGTCCTGCAGGGCCTGGAGGGCGAGCCGGTTGTCCGCCTCCAGGAGCTCGAAGCGCGGCGGGCGCCCCTTCTCCATCGCGCGCACCCAGTCGGAGTGGCCGACCGTGACCAGCAGGTCCTCGCCGACTTCGGCCCGCAGGAAGTCCAGGTCGTCCTGGCCCTGCACCTTGTTGCCGACGACCTTGAGGGCGACCCCGAAGTCCCGTGCGTACTCCTTGTACTGGCGGTAGACCGACACGCCCTTGAGGGTCGGCTCGGCCACCAGGAACGTCATGTCGAAGCGCGTGAACATGCCGGAGGCGAACGAGTCCGACCCGGCCGTCATGTCGACGACGACGTACTCGTCCGGCCCGTCCACCAGGTGGTTCAGACACAGCTCCACCGCCCCGACCTTCGAGTGGTAGCAGGCCACGCCCAGGTCGGACTCGTTGAACGGGCCGGTCGCCATCAGCCGGATATCCCCGTCGTCGAGCACCACCCGCCGCGCGCACGCCTCGTACACCGGATTCGACTCGCGGATCCGCAGCAGCCGGGAGCCCCGGCCCGGAGGTGTCGTCTTGATCATCGTCTCGGCGGAGGCGATCCGGGGGTTGGTGCCGCGCAGATAGTCCTTGATCATCGGCAGCTGCGCGCCCAGTGCGGGCAGCGCGGCGGCCTCCGCCTCGTCGAGCCCGAGCGCGGCCCCCAGGTGCTGGTTGATGTCGGCGTCGACCGCGAGCACGGCGGCCTCGTTGGCGGTGAGGTGGCGGATGAAGAGCGAGGACAACGTGGTCTTGCCGCTGCCGCCCTTGCCTACGAAAGCGATCTTCATGTTCACCAACGGTAATCGCGCGACAGCGCGATGTAGGGGTGGCGAGTGAAGAAGACCACTCGAAGGTGGGGTGTGGCCCGGGGGCGCGTAGCCTCCCTACTTATGAGTACGAACGCCTCGTCGGCCGCCGATCCGCTTGTCGCCCTTGGCTTGCTGCCGGGTGTCCCGGACGCCGTGGACTCCGTACGCAAAGCCGTCGACCGGGTCTACGGGCACCGGGTCATGCGGCGGCGCAGCAACGAGATCACCTCTGAGGCGGCGCTGCGCGGGGCGCGCGGCAGTGCGGCGCTCTCCGGCGCCGACTGGGCCCTTGAGGAGGTGCGGCGGCGCACCGACTTCGGTTCCGAGGCCGAGGCGCGCACGGTCGGCGCGGCCCTGCGGCTGACCGCCGAGGCGGGCCAGCTGCTCTCCATCTGGCGGCAGTCGCCGCTCCGGGTGCTCGCCCGGCTGCACCTGGTCGCGGCCGCCGACTCCGCCGACACGGTGGGGCGCCCCCGTCAGCACGGCGAGCCGGTGGACGAGCCGCTGATCGAGCTGCCGCTGCCGGACGCGGACGAGGTGGCGGGCCGCCTGGAGGGGCTCTCCCAGCTGATCATCGCGGGCTCATCGGCCCCGGCCCTGGTCACGGCTGCGGTGGTGCACGGTGAACTGCTCGCCCTGCGTCCGTTCGGCTCGTACAACGGACTTGTGGCGCGGGCCGCCGAGCGCATCGTGCTGATCGGCAGCGGCCTCGACCCCAAGTCGATCTGCCCGGCCGAGGTCGGCCATGCGGAGCAGGGGCGCGCGGCGTACGCGGCGGCGCTCGACGGCTATGCCTCGGGGACGCCGGAGGGCGTGGCGGCCTGGATCGCCCACTGCGGGCGCTCGATCGAGCTCGGAGTGCGGGAGTCGACGGCCGTCTGCGAGGCGCTTCAGCGCGGAGCGGCGTAGGCGGTACTGCGCTGGAAGGCGGGGCCGGAAGGCAAAGGCGCCGGAAAAGGGTTGCGGCGGTACCGGATCGGTACCGCCGCTGGCATGTTCACCGTGTTACCAAGCGTCCTCG
Source organism: Streptomyces sp. BPTC-684 (assembly GCF_030028635.1). Lineage (NCBI taxonomy): Bacteria > Bacillati > Actinomycetota > Actinomycetes > Kitasatosporales > Streptomycetaceae > Streptomyces > Streptomyces sp. BPTC-684. The sequence continues at coordinate 2,585,821 of NZ_CP124863.1, read as the reverse complement.
AATGTTGCCCATCAGGTCGGGAACTTCTGCCCGTCACCTGGTGCGGCTGGCCCGTAATCGACGGGTCGACGTCGCGTGGGTGCTCGATGTTCATGCTCGGTCCGTGGGGCCGTGTTGCGTAGAAGGTGATCCTCTCGGATGTCCCAGGTCTCGCGGGCCGTTGCCTTATTTGTACTCCAGGCCGGGGTGAAGCGGAACCCCTGACTGCACTTCTTTACTTTTAGGTTCAAACAGGACAGAACGGTCAGTGCTGATCGGAGGGCCCTCGTGAGCGGTGCCTCTCGGTCAGCTCGCGGCCGCGGCGCGCCGCCGGCTCGCGTACCAGACGAGCCCGGCCGTGGCCGCCGCGGCGCCCACGGCCGCCGCCGCGACCAGTGCCGGGCGGGGCGGCATGGAGAGGGCGGGCAGCCGCTGCTTGAGCCGGACGGGTCGGTTGAAGACGAGAACCGGCCAATCTCGGATGGCCGCTTCGCGCCGGAGTGCCCGATCCGGGTTGACCGCGAAGGGATGGCCCACCGCCTCCAGCATGGGGACGTCGGTCGCCGAGTCGCTGTACGCGTAGCAGCGGGCCAGGTCGTAGCCCTCGGACGCGGCGAGCTCCTTGACGGCCTCCGCCTTGGTGGGGCCGTAGGCGTAGTACTCGATGTCGCCCGTGAAGCAGCCGTCGGGGCCCACGACCATCCGGGTGGCCACCACGCGGTCGGCCCCGAGGAGCTCGCCGATCGGCTCGACCACCTCGGCGCCCGAGGTCGAGACGATCACGACGTCACGGCCCGCGGTGTGGTGCTCCTCGATGAGGGAGGCGGCCTCGTCGTAGATGATCGGATCGATCAGATCGTGGAGCGTCTCGGCGACGATCTCCTTCACCTGCTGGACGTTCCAGCCCTTGCAGAGCGCCGACAGATACTCGCGCATCCGCTCGATCTGATCATGGTCAGCGCCGCCCGCGAGGAACACGAACTGTGCGTAGGCCGTACGCAGCACGGCCCGGCGGTTGATGAGTCCCCCTTGATAGAAGGACTTGCTGAACGTGAGAGTCGACGACTTGGCAATGACTGTCTTGTCCAAGTCGAAGAAGGCGGCGGTCCGCGGCAGGGAGTGGTTTTCCACGAGGGCGAGCATAGGCGCCCACCATTCGGCGTACGCTGGGGCGTGTGGGTTTGCCTGAGAAGGCTCTCGGGTACACCATGGAAGTCACGGATCGTTCGCGACCGTGCTAACCCGGTCCGGCTCCTCCCCCCCCCGAGTCGGCCGGAGAGACGACCCCCGCTCTCCCCCCCGGCGGGGGTCGTCGCATGTCCGGATGCATTTTCGGGCCTCGCACACGATCCTTCTCCCCTCCCTCGGGCCGCTTCGGCTCCTCCCTCTGCCTGTCCAGACTCGTCACGGAGCGTAATGGTTCCGGTGCGCTCTGGAAGTCACCGGTATAGGTGAACGGAATATTCACAACCGGCGAGTTGTCCACAGCTTTTGACCAAGATCCACTTAATTTCCGGAACCGCTCCACCGTGATTCCAGTTCGCGAGATCCGCGGACGCCAGGAATCGCAGTGAGAGGGGGCGGAGATCGTGGACGGACCCATGGCTTCCGACCGGTCGGCGGGTGCTCAGGGGCGGCGCGCGGGGCCGCTGATCGTCACCGAGGACGAGGCGTTGCTCGACGATCTGCTGCGGCTGTGCGCCGCCGCCGGAGCCGAGCCGGAGGTGCACCACTCGGTGCCCGAGCGCCGGTCCGGCTGGGAGAGCGCACCGCTGATCCTGGTCGGCGACGACGCGGCCGTCCGGGTGCGCGGCGCCGCGCGAAGGCGCGGAGTGCTGCTCGTCGGGCGGGACCAGGACGACCCGGGGGTGTGGCAGCGCGCGGTGGAGATCGGCGCCGACCACGTGCTGCGGCTGCCCGACGCGGAGCAGTGGCTGGTCGACCGGATCGCGGACGCCGCGGAGGGCGTGGGCCGCCAGGCGCTCACCGTCGGAGTCGTCGGCGGGCGGGGCGGAGCCGGTGCGTCGACGCTGGCCTGCGCCCTGGCGGTGACCGCGGCGAGGGCCGGTCGGCGCACCATGCTCATCGACGGCGACCCCTTGGGAGGCGGCCTCGACGTGCTGCTCGGGGGCGAACAGGCCGAGGGCAGACGGTGGCCGGATTTCGCCGCTTCGCGCGGCCGGGTCGCCGGGGGCGCGCTGGAGGAGTCGCTGCCGCATCTGCACGCGCTGCGCGTGCTCAGCTGGGACCGGGGCGACTCGGTGGCGATTCCGGCGGAGGCGATGCGGGCGGTCCTCGCGGCCGCGCGCAGACGCGGCGGCGTCGTGGTCGTCGACCTGCCCAGGCGCGTGGACGACGCGGTGGCGGAGGCGCTGGCCCAGCTCGACCTGGGGCTGCTGGTCGTCCCCGCCGAACTGCGGGCGGTCGCGGCGGCCAACCGGGTCGCCTCCTCGGTCGGCATGGTGCTGCGGGACCTGCGGGCGGTGGTGCGCGGTCCGTACGCGGCGGGGCTAGACGAGCAGTGGGTGGCGGCCGCCCTGGGACTCCCCCTGGCCGGTGAACTCCCGGTGGAGTACGGCCTGCTGGAGGCCCAGGAGAAGGGGTCCCCACCGGGCAGCGAAGTGCGCGGTCCCCTCTCCCGCTTCTGCACGGCCTTCTGGGAGCAGGCGCTGATGGGGGGTGCGGTCGCATGAGTACGGGTCACGCGCGTACGGGTCGCATGAGTGCGGGACGTGTGGATACGGGGCGCATGAGCGCGGGTGCGGGGATGCCTCCGGGTGGTGCGCCTCCCGGTGAGCCGGGTCCGGCCGGGGTTGCGCCGAGGCCGCTGCTCGACGCGGTGCGCCAACAGCTCGCGGAGAGCGGGGCCGAGCCCACCCCGGCCCGGGTCGCGGCGGCGCTGCGGGCCCAGGGCAGGCTCCTGGGGGACGCGGAAGTCCTGGGCGGCGCGGAGGAGTTGCGCTCCGAGCTGGTCGGCACGGGCCCGCTGGAGCCGCTGCTCGCCGATCCCGCGGTGACGGACGTCCTGGTGTCGGCCCCGGACCGGGTCTGGGTGGACCGGGGCGCCGGGCTCGAACTCACCGGGGTCCGTTTCAGCGACACGGCCGCGGTGCGCCGACTGGCCCAACGGCTGGCGGCGGTCGCCGGGCGGCGCCTCGACGACGCCCGGCCGTGGGTGGACGCCCGGTTGCCGGACGGGACCCGGATGCACGCGGTGCTGGCACCGGTCGCGGTCGGGGCGGACTGCCTGTCGCTGCGGGTGGTGCGGCCGAGGGCGTTCTCGCTGGACGAACTGGTCGCGGCCGGGACGGTGCCGCCGGGTGGCGACGGGGTGCTGCGGGCGCTGATCGGTGCCCGGGTCTCGTTCCTGGTGAGCGGTGGCACGGGCTCCGGCAAGACCACTCTTCCTATGTACCCCCGCTAGTGTTCCTGACCTTCCACCATGCACGCAAGCCGCAGCACGAAGCCCCTGCCAGCCGGAGACGCTGACAGGGGCCGATGGGGGCGGTTCAGGTGCAGGCAGGGTGCCGGGCGTTCGGCGGAAGTGCTGTCGGCACGACCCCCTGATACGGGGGCCCGATGTAACGGCAGTGCGGACAGATCCAGTGCCCAGCCTGCACCTGCATACCGCCTCCACAGTTCGGGCATTGCATGGGGACGTCACGTCCTCTCTGGTCGTGGGTAGTGCTCTGCGTTGAGCTGTTTCGTGAAGGCGACAGCGTCAGCCTGGTCGGCGAAGAACGCCGCTACCTGGTGCCCGTCGCGCTCAATATGGGCGAGGTGCCCATCAGGCGTGTGGATGACGTACCAACCGCGCGTGGGATGCTCCCGGGCCTCAAACATGGTGCCGGTGTACCACGTCTCGTCAGCGGTGCACACGGCGGTTCAGCGCCCGAAGCCCTTGTGTGCTTCGGCTGTGCTTGGCCAGGGCTCGGAGCTGGATCAGCTCCCTGTCGTTGGCGACGCGTACAGCCACGGCGCGCGTGTCCCAGCGAAGCCCTGAGGGGCGTTCCAGGGTCAGCCAGCCGCCTCGCTGCTCCTTCACCACTCCGACCATCTGACTGCCCCTGTCGAACACAGCCGTTCCGGCGTCCCACTCCGTCGCCTGTCTCATCACATCCGCCTCTTCTCACTGTCTCGCAAGCTGAGTACAACGTTCCGACAGGCCGCGTACGCTCACCAGTAGGGACGGCTGGACAACGCCAACTGTCCATGATCACAAGAGGGTTGGATGAATGACTGCCGAGACGGACGGCACGGACCCGGCCGACCCCACGTCGTCGGCGCTTGCGCACTTCGGGAACGAAGCACGGCTAGAGCGTGAAGCGCTGGGCATGTCCCGCGCAGACTTCGGCAAGCAAGCCACGTGCGGCTACGACCTGGTGGCCAAGGTCGAGAAAGGGCAGCGGGTACCGCCCCGCGAGTTCGCGGAAGCCTGTGATCGGGTGTTCCCCCACGCCAACGGGCGGTTCCTCCGACTGTGGCCGCTCGCCCTCAAACTGGCGTATCCAGCGTGGTTCCGTGGCTACGTCGAGTTGGAAGCCAAAGCAACGGTCGTGCGCATGTTTCAACCGCAGCTAGTACCGGGCCTCGTCCAGACGGAGGAGTACGCGCGGGCCGTACTTCGCACTAGCCGACCGACCAATCTTGAGGATCTGGTGACCGCGCGAGTGGAACGCCAACGCATCCTGACCCGTGACAACCCCGCCCGGCTGTGGCTTGTCCTCAATGAGGCTGTGTTGCGGAATCAGGTTGGCGATGCAGCAGTGATGCGGAATCAGCTCGTTCACCTACGGCGGCTTGCCGAGACTCCAACTCACCGTGTGCAGATCATCCGTGACAACGGCCACCACCACGGTTGGGCAAGCCCGTTCGGGCTCCTGTCGTTCAGTGACGGCGCCGATGTTGCGCATGTGGATGGCTTCCCCAAGGGGTACGTCCTTGCCGACTCAGACGACGTCGCAGCCACCCAGGATGCCTATGATCTGCTCAAAGCCATGGCTGCGCCGCCGAACGAGTCGCCTGAGCTGATCGACTCCATTTCGAAGGACTGTTACTCATGATCCACGCCGACATACCAGAGCACGACTGGACCAGCTCCAGCTACAGCCAGAACAACGGGGGCGAGTGTGTCGAGTGGGCGCCGACGTATGCCGCGTCGCATGGCGTCGTCCCCGTCCGTGACAGCAAGCTGACCAACAGCCCCGTTCTGCTGATCTCCCCCAGCGCCTTCGCCGGTCTGGTGTCCTACGCCAAGCGGTCGCGCTAGCCCAGCCTGTTGAGCCCTGTCGCCTCAGCCTCTCGGGGTGTCAGGGCTCACATGCGCCCGGACGCAGCGGGACGCTTCAGCAACCCCGAAACCCGTACGCGGGCCGTGCTGCCGTCACGTTCCGGTGCCCTAACTGGGCTTAATGGGGGCATTCCCCACCCCTTCACGGGGTCGTTTTCAGCCTGCCGCGTCGGCATACTCGCAGCTCAGCACCATTGGGGGCACGGAAAAAAGGTTCACACCCAGTGTGCGTACGTCGAGCTTGGGCCGGGATCGCTGGCGGGCATGGCGTCTGAACTTTCGCAGCGCCCTGCCCCCGGACGACGGAAGGACCGCCCACCACCAGGGGCAGACGGTCCCTCAGATCAGGTCGGTCACTCGGCGTCGCCAAGTGCCCGGTACATCGTCGCCCGGGACACCTTCAGCTCCTTCGCGATGGCCGTAACGCTCATCCCCTCGGCCTGAAGTGCCTGTGCCGCAGCGAGCTTGGCCGTGTTCATGACCGGCGGCCGTCCACCGTGGCGCCCGTTGCTGGCGGCCGTCTCCAGTCCTTCGAGGGTCTTCTCCCGGATGCCTTCCCGCTCCACTTCGGCGCCAACGGCCATGACCGCGAAGACGATGGCTCCGGCGCCGTGCGGGTCATGGATGCCCTGAAGGGGGCCCGACAGGATCTCCAGTTGGATGTCGTCCGTCTGAAGCGTGGCCCCCAGCGTCATGAGTTCCACGGCACCACGGGCGAGCCGCTTCATCTCCACCACGGTCAAGATCACCGGCTGATGGGGCGACGCGGCCTTGATATCCCGCGCCAGCGTCAGAGCCGCCTCAAACTCCGGACGCGTCTTGACCCGGGTCGAGATCTTCTCGGAGAACACCTTGGTGCACTCCGCGCGGGCCAGCATGTCCAACTGGGACTGAAGCTCTTGGGCGGCCGTGGAACAGCGCGCGTAGCCGATCCGTATCGGAGCGCCCGGCGTCGCCTCGGGGGCCACCACAGGGGCACCCACGGCCGTCCACGCCTTCCCTGGGGACCGATCAGCGGGAGTCTTCACCGTGAGCTCCGCCTTTAGCGACGGGACCAGCCCGAAACGGGCCGTGTGGTAACTCGTGGCGACCTTGCCCGAGCCGGTGCGGCACGGACTCCCAGCGGGTGCGGCGCACTTGGGGCAGCCGTGGCGCTCCGTCAGGTCTGCGGAGGAAGCGGCGTTCGCGGTGGTCGTCGTCATGATCAGACCGTCTCATAAAGGAGTCTCAGAATCCAGAGTCCGGCCAGATGTTCTGAGACGGATTTAGAGACGCCCGAGCAGGGGCGAAACGGACACCCCACGACTCACGCCCCGACCGTCTCACAAACCATCGATTGTGAGACGACCCGGAGGCGCCACCAGGAGTTACGGTCGCGCAAACAGCCCCGGTTGCGGCGCGGCACCCCCGAGGGTCACGCGCTCACCCTGTCCGCAGAAACACTCAGTTGAGCCATGCAACTGTTTTCTCTCCCACACGATCCCTTGGACTAGAGAAGGGGAGTACCCCCCTGGGCCCGCCAGCGTCCCGGCCCGCCAGACCCGTACACGGGGAGCAGACCAGCACCTGAACGGTCGGCAGCCGGTCGCACGCGGGGTCATCCCCCTGGGCGGCGCTCGCCAGGGTCATCCGCCGGGGTCGGCTGTGACCGAATGACCGTGACCGAGGGTGCTCGGGAAACCTCTAGACGCTACTGGTGGCTATGAATACTTTTCTTAGATCTTGGTCACTTGAGTCACTAGGGTCATAACCCCAGTTCGGAGAGTGTTTACGGGGGTGACCGAAGGATGGCCGAGTGACCGAACATGGTCATCAGCCACCCCTCGCGCCGTCTGACGTGGACTGTCAGGCGAAGATCCCCGGTCCCGCGTCGGCCCGACGGTCATCGGCAAGCTTCAGGCCGATCAGGGTCTTGGCCTTGCTGGTCCGCCCCCGTTGTAGCGTGCTGTCCCGCTCAATGAGCGCGGAGACCAGCGTCCGGGACGACTTGAACGGCGGGATGCCCTCCGCTTCAGCCCACCACTTGTATGCCTCCCAGATGTCGGCAATGGGCGTATCCGCCGCCGGATCGGCTACGAACGTGCCGGGGAAGAACCCGGCCAGCGGATCGGAGTCCTCCCGGTACTCCGCCGTGGCCTGCACCACGCTCGGCGTCTCGCCAAGTCCGTGGCTGTACCACTCCCGGGCCCCGCGCACGGCCCAGGCGAGGATGCCCGGGAACTCGCCGCGCAGCGTCTCATCAAGGGTGCTGTCCCGCTCGGCGGCGCTGAACTTGCGCTCGAAGGGGAGCAGCTTTACGCGCCGCCACGTGCCGTGGTCCTGCTCGCGCACCTCGGGCCGGTAGTTGGTAGCCAGCAGGATCAGCGCCTCGGGCTTGAAGCTGTACGGATCGCGGTACTTCGGGTTGACGCTCATCTCCTCCCCGCCGGTCGCGTTCTTGATAGCCGCCGCGTCCAGTACGGCGCCCCGGTTGGTCTCACTGGCCAGCGCGAGACGTGCCCCGCGCAGCAGTTCGGCATCCGCCCCGCCCCGCTTGTTCCCGGTGCTGGTGAACATGTCGAACGGCACCGTCGCGGCATGCTCGGCGAACAGGGCGCGCAGCGTGTTCAGGAACACGCTCTTGCCGTTGCTGCCCTCTCCGTAGAGCACCGCGAAGACCTGTTCCGAGGTGTGGCCGGTGATGCCGTACCCGATCAGCCGCTGTACGTAGGCGGGCAGTTCCGGGTCACCGGGGAAGACTTCGCCAAGGAAGCGCATCCAGCGCGGGCACAGTGCCGCCGGGTCGTACGCGGTTGCCACGCTGCGCGTGATCATGTGGTTCGGCTCGCCGGGGTGCAGCGTGCCCGTCCGCAGGTCCACCACGCCGTTCGCGCAGGCCAGCAAATCCGGGTTCTGGTCCCATCGCTGCCCGCTGGTGAGTACGCCGGGAAGCGTGCTGAGCATGTCCACCACGGCATCCCGGCGGGCCCTGGAGCCCAGCCCCTTGGCCGCCTTCTCGTCGCTGGTCTTCTCACGCACCCGGCGCAGGTAGTTCTGCGCCTCCTGCTTGATCGGCAGACCGTTCGGGCTGATCTGCCAGGCATGCGCCCCCACGGGAAACAGCGCCCATCCGGTGGCCCTGTCGAACCGGACGTTCGTGCCCAGGTCTTCAAAGAGCGCCTGTGCCAACTCGTCGTCGCTGTACCCGCCGGGGTCTTCGTTCGCTGCCTTGACCAGCGCCATGACGGCAGCGAGCTGTTCGGGAGACAGTGCAGGCGATGCGGTCATGCGCGGTTCTCCGGTATCAGGATGTACTTGCCGCCCGGGCCGCTCTGGCAATGCGCCACGCGGGGGCCGTAGTCCGGGTTGTCGGGATTACCGGCGCCATGCTGGTGGCGCGCCCCGCAGATAGGACAGGAGATCACCAGGTAGCCGGGGCCTAGCTTCGGGTTGGCCGGTGGGACGTAGCGGGCGGGAACCTCGGGGATGTCGGTCATGTCTTCCTTTTCGTTGGTCAAGCGGGCATCTCCTTCTGCCGTAGGTCGGTAGGTCGGTACTCAGGGCGCTGCTGTAGCGGGCGTGCCGGAGGACACCCCAACGCTGTCCCCGACCCTAGGCACCCCCACTGACAACACCCCCAAGAGCCGTACACGCTGCCAGGAACACCGAACGGCCCGCCACCGGGTTTCCCCAGTAACGGGCCGCGAACGGCGCTCAGACGGGCCTACAAGCCCTCTTGATATGCAATGTCGTCCAAGAGGTCCTGCCGGATCTCCTCATGCTGTTCCGGTGTCAAGGGAACAGGCCTAGCGGGCATGGCGGCTTCGTCCTCCAGTTCAGCCGCGATTGCCGCAAGTTCAGCGGCAGCCGGGTCTTCGTGCTCGCCAATGGCGAACGTCAAGCGTTCGTAGTCGAAGCGGGCCCCCGAGCGCTTCCCGCTCGTTACCGTGATGCGTGCTCCGGCGTCCAGCAACAACCGGCGCTTGCCCTCCGTCTCCTCGTTCCTCCACATGTCGGCGAAGGTGCGCCCGGTCGGCACCCAGTGAGTAGATGGCGGACGCAACGGCATGGCCTCAAGTTCCCGCCGCTCCTTGAGTAGCGAACGCATCATGTCGTTGTATTCGGCCTCATCGTCCTCGCCGTCATACAGCCCCGCGTCCCGGTCACGACGCAGCCGCTTGATGCTCTCGCGGACGCGCTCAAGGTCGGCCGTGTGGTCTTCCCCGGGGTCGGTTACCGGGGCTTTCACCTGCATGTGTCCGAGCCGCATGAGGAACTGTTCTTCGGCCCACTTGTCCAGCGTCTCAGCCTTCACCGTGACGGAGTGTCCAGCGCCACGCTCCTTGCAGCGGTAGACGCGAATGTGCCCGCCATTGGGTACCGGCTTCCCGTTGCTGGTCGCCTTCTTGCTTGATCCGTACATGGGGCGGTTGCACACAGTCCCGTCCCTGTTGACGCCTGCACAGTAGGCGACGCGTACCAGAAGGGACCCTGCGGCGCGGAGCATGGTTTCGGGGCGCTTCTTGGTCTTCATGACCTCTTGGAGTACGGCCCATGTCTCGTCGTCCACAAGGGCAGGGCGGTCCATGCGTGGGTGACCGTTGCGGTCAAGCACGGGGCGGCCCGTCCACTTCTCCCACTCGCCACCACCCTCATACGCGCTGCGCTTCTCGGTCGCTTTTGGGTCATGCATGGTGTACCCGCGCAAGTGCTCAGACCGGAGCATGGCCGCGATGTACTGGTGATCCCACCGCTTCCGCTTCTCGGGAATCGTGCCCGTCATCCGGTGCTTCTCGCGGTCGGATGGCGTGGCAATCTCGCGCTCATCAAGGTCGTTGGCCACGGCGTAGATAGACTCACCAGCGATCACCCGGCGCACGATCTCACGGACGATCGGACCAGTCTCCGGGCACTCATCCAGCACGAAGCCGGGACCGGTGGGGTTGGGGACTACTGCCCACCCGAAAGGAACGCGTCCGCCGTGCCAGCGCCCCTCATGGCGCAGATGAGACCGAGAGCCCTTGACGCGCTCCCTGATTGCTTCTGCCTCCATCTGCGCCGCGAACGCAAGAAGCATGATGATCAGCTCAGACACGAGCGACGTGGCGCGCATGTCCAGCTCCAGCGCCGTACCGCCCGGACCCTCGGCGAAGACGAGTAGCTTGCCGTTTTTCCTTGCCCAATCGCCCAGCTTGGCCATGTCCGCCATGGACCGAACGGCACGATCCAGCCGCCAAAACACGATGGCGTCGTAGTCGTCAGGCTGCGCAAGCCACTTGCCCAACTCAGGGCGGCTGAATGGGTCTACCCGAGACGCAGAAACGTCTAGGTCGGTCGCCTCACCGATCACCGTTGCGCCGTGAGCCTTTGCCCACAGTTGCCCAGCGCGACGCTGACGAGCCGGTGACGTGGTCGTGTCCGTCACATTGGACAGTCGGACCGCTATAAGTGCTCTCACCTGGAAATCTTCCCTCACCGCGTAGCGGTGGCACTTAGCTGGGGTAGCTAAGACGACCCTGCTGTCGACGCTCCTCGGCCTAGTGGGAGAGCGCGAGCGGATCGTCCTGGCGGAGGACTCGGCCGAGTTGAGGCCCGACCACCCTCATGTGGTGCGGCTGGAGTCACGGCCGGCCAACCAGGAGGGCGCGGGCCTGGTGACCCTGCGGGACCTGGTGCGCCAGGCTTTGCGCATGCGTCCGGACCGGCTGGTCGTGGGCGAGGTGCGAGGCGCCGAGGTCACCGACCTGCTGGCCGCGCTCAACACCGGCCACGAGGGCGGCTGCGGCACGGTGCACGCGAATACCGCTGCGGACGTCCCCGCCCGTCTGGAGGCCCTGGGCACGGCGGCCGGGCTCGACCGGGCGGCCCTGCACAGCCAGTTGGCGGCGGCGCTCTCGGTGGTGCTCCATCTCGTACGGGACAGGGCGGGGCGGCGCAGGGTCGCCGAGGTCCGGGTCCTCGAACGGGACGCGGCGGGGCTTGTGGTGGCCGTTCCGGCGCTGCGCTGGGGCATGGGCGGCTTCGTCCAGGAGCGTGGCTGGGAACGGCTGCGGGTGCTGCTCGGGGGTGCGTGGTGACGGCCTGGACGGCGTCGGGGTCACCCGGGCTGCTCACCCCGGCCTCGGCGGCGGCCGTGTGCGCGTTCGCGGCGGCCTGGCTCTCGGTGGGGCGGGAGCAGGGGCTGCGCAGGGCACGGCTGATCGTCGCGGGCGGAGCGGTGGAGCCCGAGGAGCCGCCGTGGGGGCGGCTCCGGGAGCGGCTGCGCGCCAAGGCAAGGCCGGAGTGGCTGTGCCTGCCGGTCGCGGTGGTCGTGGCGGTGCTTGCGGGCTCGGTGCTGCCGCTGGCCGCCGGGGCGGTGGCGGTACCGCTGGTGGGGCGGCGGCTGCGGGCCCGTGAGCGGGAGCGGGCGAAGTGGCGCCGGGGCGATGAAGTGGTCGCCTGGTGCGGGGCGGTCGCCGGGGAGCTGCGGGCGGGCCGCCAGCCCGGCCAGGCGCTGACGCTTGCCACCCGGGACACGGAGGCACTGGGCGGCGCTGAGCCGCGGGTGCTGGCGGCGGCACGGTTCGGCGGCGATGTGCCCGGGGCCCTGCGGGAAGCGGCCAGGGAACCGGGCGCGGAAGGGCTCGCGGGAGTGGCCGCGTGCTGGCAGGTGGCGGTCGACGGCGGCGCGGGCCTCGCGGCGGGCCTGGAGCGCCTGGAGGCGGCGCTGCGGGCCGAGCGGGACCAACGGGAGGAGCTGAGGGCCCAGTTGGCCGGGCCGCGCACGACGGCCGTGCTGCTGGCCCTGCTGCCGGTCCTCGGCCTCCTGCTCGGCACGGCGATGGGTGCGAGCCCCCTGCGCGTGCTGCTGCACACCCCCGCCGGGCTCGGCTGTCTGGCACTGGCCGGGGTGCTGGAGGCGGCGGGGCTGTACTGGACGGCGCGGATCACCCGGGCGGGGGAACGGCGGTGAGCGGGCAGCTCAGGTTTGGGGGCGCGGGTGGTGAAGCACCCCGAGATGTTTTCCACAGGCTGGGGGTGATGACGGCGATCGCGGCCCTCGTCCTGTGGACAGGGCTGGAGTTGGCCCGCCGGAGGAGAGAGCGGGCGGTGCGGCGGCGTGTGGTGGACCTGCTGGCGGGGATGGATGTGGCGGCGGGGGTGATGCCCGCGCGGCATGACGGGGCGAGGGCCTGGCTGGCGGGCACTTGGCCTCGGGACACCTGGTCGTCGGTCGCCCGGCTGTTGGGCGGTGGCACGGCGCGCGGGACGTTCGTACGGGCCTGGGCCGGGCCGCTGGGGGTGTTGGCCGCGGCATACGTACTGATCGGCGGGGTGCCAGGAGCTGTGGCGGGGCTGGCGGCGGCGTACGGGGCCAGGCGCTGGGCCCGTCGCCGGAAGCCACAGCGGGCGCGCCCCGGGGCCGAGGCGGTGGACCCGGAACTGCCGCTCGCGGCCGATCTGCTGGCGGCCTGCCTGTCGGCCGGAGCGGGACCGCGCGAGGCGGCCGGAGCCGTGGGGGAGTCGCTGGACGGTCCGGTCGGGCGGCGGCTGGCCCAGATCGCCGCCGAGCTGAGGCTGGGCGGCGAACCGGCCGAGGCGTGGGGGAGGTTGGGGGCGATACCGGGCGCGGCCGGGCTGGCCCGGTGCCTGGAGCGGGCCGCGTCCTCGGGGGCGCCCGCGGCGGGTCCGGTCGGACGGGTGGCCGAGCGCTGCCGGGCCGAGCGGGCCCGGACGACAGCGGCCCGGGCCCGGCGGGCGGGCGTCCTGATCACCGGGCCGCTGGGGCTCTGCTTCCTGCCCGCGTTCCTGGCCGCCGGGGTGGCGCCGGTGGTGATCGGACTGGCGGGCGGGCTGCTCAAGCACTGATACGCGGGCCGACAACACGGGCTTTCAACAGCTCGCTCAAACACACAACAGCTCGACAGAGCAACAGCTCAGCAGGGCAGTAGCTCAACAGCGGGACTCACACATGGGGGTTGGGATGAAGACATGGATGCGGTGCGTCGCACATCGGGTGCGCGTGCGCGGGGACGCCGGGATGACGACCAGCGAGTACGCGGTCGGAACGATCGCCGCGTGCGGCTTCGCGGCGGTGCTCTACAAGGTGGTGACGAGCGGGGCCGTCTCGTCGGCGCTTCAGTCGCTGGTGGAGAGGGCGCTCGATGCGCAGTTCTGAGGGCGGCGGATCCGGGCGGGGCCGTCGGCCCATAGGGCGGGGCTTCGGGGTTGGCCGGGCCGCTGACCGGGGCTTCGTGACGGCCGAGGCGGCCGTGGTGATCCCCACGCTGGCTGCGTTCGCCCTCGCCCTGCTGTGGGGGCTGATGGCGGCCGCCGCCCAGATCGAGTGCCTGGACGCGGCTCGGGCGGGGGCCCGGGCGGCCGCGCGGTCCGAGGCCGAGCAGGCGGTGCTGGCCGCCGCCCGCTCGGCGGCCCCGGCCGGGGCGCGGGTCGAGCTCCGGCGGGACGGCGACCTGTGGCGCGTACGCGTGGAGGCCCCGACCCCGGGACCCCGCGCACTCGCCCTGACGCTGAGCGGGGACGCGGCCGCGCTGGCGGAGGACACGGTGGGGGAGCCCATGGTGGGGGAGGAGCGGTGAGGCCGAGGTCGAGGATGCGTGGTGCTCTCGCGGAAGGCCTTCGCGCCCGAGACCGGCAACTTCGTGGAGGACGAGCGAGGGGGCTCGCGTCACGCGGTGGCTCGGCGGAGGGGCACGCGGCTCACGCCCGGGACCGGGGCTCGGCGTCCGTCTGGGTGGCGGTCGCCGCCTCCGCCCTCTGCGTCGTCTTCGCGGCCGTCCTCGCCCTCGGGCAGGCCGTGGCGGCCCGGCACCGGGCGGGCGGCGCGGCGGACATGGCCGCGCTGGCCGCGGCCGACCGGGCGCTGTGGGGGACGGCCGAGGCCTGTGCTGGGGCGGCCCGGGTCGCCGGGGCGCAGGGCGGCGAGGTGGTGCGGTGCACGGTGACCGGGGAGATCGCCGACGTGACCGTACGGGCGAGGTTCGGCCCGTACGCCCCGGAGGTCAGATCCCGGGCGGGCCCGGCGGCTCCTCCCGCGTACCGCTTCCCGCCGCAGCGCCCGGGGCGGGAGCAGCCCCACGGCCCTGAGCCGTGGGCTCCCCGGCCGTCGGTTCTGTCGGGGCTTCCGGGGCCGTCACCTCCGGCGCCCCACGCAGCAGTTCCGTGAGGAGGCGGACCGCGCCCCGTTTGTGGAGCGGGTCGTTGCCGTTGCCGCACTTGGGGGACTGGACGCAGGACGGGCAGCCCGCCTCGCACTCGCAGGAGGCGATGGCCTCGCGGGTCGCGGTCAGCCACTCCCGCGCGGTGTGGAAGGCGCGCTCCGCGAACCCGGCGCCGCCCGGGTGGCCGTCGTAGACGAAGACCGTCGGCAGCAGGGTGTCCGGGTGCAGCGGGATCGAGACGCCGCCGATGTCCCAGCGGTCGCACGTGGCGAAGAGCGGCAGCATGCCGATGGAGGCGTGCTCGGCGGCGTGCAGGGCGCCCCCGAGGATCTCCGGGGTGATCCGGGCGGCGTCGAGCTGGTCCTCGGTGACCGTCCACCACACGGCCCGGGTGCGCAGGGTGCGGGGCGGCAGGTCCAGCTTGGTCTCGCCGAGCACCTCGCCGGTGATGAGTTTGCGGCGCAGGAAGGAGACGACCTGGTTGGTGACCTCGACGGAGCCGTAGCAGAGGCGGCCGGCTCCCCAGGCGATCTCGGTGTCGGTTTCGAGTACGGAGATGGAGGTGGTGTCACGGGCGACGGTCGAATAGGGCGGGTTGGCCTCCTCGACGAGGGCGACCGAGCCGTCGGGGTCGTCCAGGTCCAGACGCTTCACCAGGTACGTACGGCCCTGGTGGAGGTGGACGGCGCCGTCGTGGACGGCGGTGTGGGCGGCGGACGCGTCGACCGTGCCGAGCAGCCGTCCCGTCGACGCCTCGACGATCTGGACCGGGCGTCCCCCTTCGCCTCGGATGTCGGTGAGGTCGGCGGCCCGCTCGCGGCGGGTCCAGTGCCAGCCCGACGCCCGGCGCCGGAGCAGCTTCGCGGCCTCCAGCTGCGGCATCAGTCCCGGGCTCGCCGGACCGAAGAGCTCCAGGTCGGCCTCGGTGAGCGGCAGCTCGGCGGCGGCCGCGCACAGGTGCGGGGCGAGGACGTAGGGGTTGTCCGGGTCGAGCACGGTCGACTCGACGGGCTGCTGGAACAGCGCCTCGGGGTGGTGGACGAGGTAGGTGTCCAGCGGGTCGTCCCGGGCGACCAGGATCGCCAGGGCGCCCTCGCCCGACCGCCCGGCCCGCCCTGCCTGCTGCCACAGCGAGGCCCGGGTGCCGGGATAGCCGGAGATGATCACGGCGTCCAGGCCCGACACGTCGATGCCGAGCTCCAGGGCGGAGGTGGCGGCGAGGCCGAGCAGCTCGCCGGAGTGCAGGGCCTGCTCCAGGGCCCGGCGCTCCTCGGGGAGGTAGCCGCCCCGGTAGGCGGCGACGCGGCGGGCGAGGGCGCGGTCCACCTCGTACAGCCGTTCCTGGGCGATGACGGCGACGAGCTCGGCGCCGCGCCGGGAGCGGACGAAGGCGACCGTGCGGACGCCCTGGACGGCCAGGGCGGTGAGGAGGTCGGCGGTCTCGGCGGTGGCGGTGCGGCGGACGGGGGCGCCCTTCTCGCCGTGGAGGTCGGTGAGCGGGGGCTCCCACAGGGCGAAGACCAGTTCGCCGCGCGGGGAGGCGTCGTCGGCGACCTCGACGACGGGCAGGCCGGTCAGCCGGTGGGCGGCCACGGACGGCTGCGCCGCGGTGGCGGAGGCGAGGAGGAAGACGGGGTTCGCGCCGTAGCGGGCGCACAGCCGGCGCAGGCGCCGCAGGACCTGGGCGACGTGGGAGCCGAAGACGCCCCGGTAGGTGTGGCACTCGTCGATGACGACATAGCGCAGCGCGCGCAGGAAGGAGGACCACCTGGGGTGGGCGGGGAGTATGCCCCGGTGCAGCATGTCCGGATTGGTGAGGACGTAGTTGGCGTACTGGCGCACCCATTCGCGTTCCTCGACCGGTGTGTCGCCGTCGTAGACGGCGGGCCGGATCGCGTTGCCCAGGGGCTGGGCGAGGGCCTTCACCGAGCAGCGCTGGTCGGCCGCCAGGGCCTTGGTGGGGGCCAGGTAGAGGGCGGTGGCGCCGCGTCCGTTCGGGGCCTCGGAGCCGTCCAGGAGCGCGCTGAGGACCGGGGCGAGGTAGGCCAGGGACTTGCCGGAGGCGGTTCCGGTGGCGATCACGACGGACTCGCCGTCCAGGGCGAGCTCGGCGGCGGCCGCCTGATGGGCCCAGGGGTGCTCCACGCCGGCCCGCTGAATGGCGTTGATCACTTCCGGGCGGATGCGGTGCGGCCAGACTGCATGGCGGCCCTCGCGCGGGGGCAAGTGCTCCGTATGAGTGATGCGCGCAGCCCGGTCCGCTCCCGAGGCGAGCCGGTGCAGGACCGTGCCGGGGTCGGGTCGTTCACCCGTGCCCTTGGCGGGTGTTCTGGGGCGGAGATTCCTGGCCATCGGCACCGAGTGTGTCACTGGCGTGACGGACAATGGTCCCAAGGCGTCGTGCATGGCTGCTGGTAAGTGATTGAATGCCATCGCGGCTGGCGATCCGTTCTCTGGCTCCGCCGGGGAGACTCAGGGGGCGGCCGCTCGATAGCAAGGTGCTGGAGGATCCGTGGACCTGTCCCTGTCGACTCGCAATGTGTCCGGCCCTGGTGGCGACCGTACGGTCGTCGAGGTCGGTGGCGAGATTGATGTGTATACCGCGCCCAAGCTGCGCGAGCAGTTGGTCGAGTTGGTGAACGACGGCAGCTACCACCTGGTTGTCGACATGGAGGGCGTGGACTTCCTCGACTCCACCGGCCTCGGCGTGCTCGTGGGCGGACTCAAGCGTGTCCGTGCCCACGAGGGCTCCCTGCGGCTGGTCTGCAACCAGGAGCGCATTCTGAAGATCTTCCGGATCACCGGGCTCACCAAGGTGTTCCCGATCCACGGCTCGGTCGACGAAGCCGTCAACGCCACTGACTGACGGCTCCGGAGGAAGGACAGGGGCACCGGGTTCCTCACGGCCCGGGGCCCCTGAGAAGCACGCCCGTACGTCCGAGGGGGATCGCATGGCCACCGTTGAACTCCGCTTCAGCGCCCAGCCCGAACACGTCCGGACGGCCCGCCTGGTGGCGGCCGCCGTGGCGCGCCGAGCCGGGGTGGACGAGGCGGTCCTCGACGAGGTCAGGCTCGCCGTCGGCGAGGCGTGCAGCCGCGCTGTGGGGCTGCACCGTGCGTACGGGGTGACGGCGCCGGTGCGCGTCGCGCTGACCGAGGAGGAGAAGGCGTTCTCCATCGAGGTCGGGGACGAGGTGCCCGGTCCGGGCTCCGGGGGTGCCGCGCCGGGTGTGCGCGGTGCCACGGCCGACGAGGAGCCGGACGACGGCGGGGAGGACGGGATGGGCCTCGCGGTCATCAGCGGCCTCGTCGACGACGTGGAGGTCACTTCGGACGAGTCCGGTGGTGTCATCCGGATGACCTGGCCGATCACCGGGGCGACCGCCGAGCCCTGACCGACCCGTCGACCCCTGCTGAACAGGCCCTGCTGAGCAGGGCCTTTTTCATTTTTGGCGATTATTCTCTAGATCATCGATCAGTCGTCAATGCTTTTGCCCCATTACCGCTTTCGGGGGCCTTTTCGTGGCGCGATCATTTGCTGAGTAGCAACTGAAGGTCAATTCCGCTAACCGCGCCCTGTTTTGATCGTGTTCCGCTCCCTACAATCCGTCCACATCTTGGGCTCTGAACGTCAAGGAGGACGAATGGCGGGGCTCTTCAACCCACAAGAACTCGATCACCCCACTTCACTCGCGGCCGCGGTTCTGACCGACGACAACCGGCTGATCGTGATCGTCATCGCGGCCGTGGCCCTCGC
The DNA here is from genome assembly GCF_030028635.1 of Streptomyces sp. BPTC-684. NCBI lineage: Bacteria > Bacillati > Actinomycetota > Actinomycetes > Kitasatosporales > Streptomycetaceae > Streptomyces > Streptomyces sp. BPTC-684. The sequence goes on along the minus strand of NZ_CP124863.1, from coordinate 2,567,655 downwards.
GGCCCTGGTCGTGGCCCAACTGCTGGTCCGCCAGGTGCTGGCGGCCGGTGAGGGCACCGACTCGATGAAGAAGATCGCGGCAGCCGTACAGGAAGGCGCGAATGCCTATCTGGCCCGGCAGCTGCGCACCCTCGGCGTCTTCGCCGTCGTGGTGTTCTTCCTGCTCTTCCTGCTGCCGGCCGACAACTGGTCGCAGCGCGCGGGCCGGTCTGCCTTCTTCCTGATCGGCGCGCTCTTCTCGGCGACGACCGGATACGTCGGCATGCGACTGGCCGTACGCGCGAATGTGCGCGTGGCGGCCGCTGCCCGCGAGGCGACCCCTGCGGAAGGCGAACCTGAAAAAGATCTCACGACTGTCTCGCACACAGCCATGAAGATCGCTTTCCGTACGGGCGGCGTGGTCGGCATGTTCACGGTGGGCCTCGGCCTGCTGGGTGCCTCCTGCGTCGTCCTGGTCTACGCCGCGGATGCCCCCAAGGTGCTGGAGGGCTTCGGCCTCGGCGCCGCGCTGATCGCCATGTTCATGCGTGTCGGCGGCGGCATCTTCACCAAGGCGGCGGACGTCGGCGCCGACCTCGTCGGCAAGGTGGAACAAGGTATTCCGGAGGACGACCCGAGGAACGCCGCCACCATCGCCGACAACGTCGGCGACAACGTCGGCGACTGCGCGGGCATGGCGGCGGACCTCTTCGAGTCCTACGCCGTGACCCTGGTCGCCGCACTGATCCTCGGCAAGGCGGCCTTCGGTGACTCGGGCCTCGCCTTCCCGCTGATCGTCCCGGCGATCGGCGTGGTCACCGCGATGATCGGCATCTTCGCGGTCGCCCCGCGGCGCGCCGACCGCAGCGGGATGTCCGCCATCAACCGCGGCTTCTTCATCTCCGCGGTGATCTCCCTCACCCTGGTGGCGGCGGCGGTCTACATCTATCTGCCGTCCACGTACGCCGAGTTGGACGGGGTCACCGACGCCGCCATCAAGGCGCACGACGGCGACCCGCGGATCCTGGCGCTGGTCGCGGTGGCCATCGGCATCGTGCTCGCCGCCGTCATCCAGCAGCTGACCGGGTACTTCACCGAGACCACCCGGCGTCCCGTCCGCGACATCGGCAAGTCGTCGCTCACGGGCCCTGCGACGGTCATCCTGGCCGGTATCTCCATCGGTCTGGAGTCCGCCGTCTACACGGCCCTGCTGATCGGTCTGAGCGTCTACGGGGCCTTCCTGCTCGGCGGTACGTCGATCATGCTCGCCCTGTTCGCGGTGGCGCTGGCCGGTACCGGTCTGCTCACCACGGTCGGCGTGATCGTCGCCATGGACACCTTCGGCCCGGTCTCCGACAACGCGCAGGGCATCGCCGAGATGTCCGGCGACGTCGAGGGCGCCGGTGCCCAGGTCCTCACCGACCTGGACGCCGTCGGCAACACCACCAAGGCCATCACCAAGGGCATCGCCATCGCCACCGCGGTCCTCGCGGCGGCGGCGCTCTACGGCTCGTACCGCGACGCCATCGCCACCGCGGTGAACGACGTGGGCGCCAAGTCCAGCGAGATGACCCTCAGCATGGACATCTCGCAGCCCAACAACCTGGTGGGCCTGATGCTGGGCGCGGCGGTCGTGTTCCTCTTCTCGGGCCTCGCGATCAACGCGGTGTCCCGGTCGGCGGGCGCGGTGGTCTTCGAGGTGCGGCGGCAGTTCCGCGAGCACCCCGGGATCATGGACTACAGCGAGCAGCCGGAGTACGGCCGAGTCGTCGACATCTGTACGAAGGACGCCCTCCGGGAGCTGGCGACCCCCGGCTTGCTCGCGGTGCTGGCGCCCATCGCGGTCGGCTTCACGTTCGGCGTCGGCGCGCTCGGCTCGTACCTGGCGGGCGCGATCGGCACCGGCACGCTGATGGCCGTCTTCCTCGCCAACTCCGGTGGCGCGTGGGACAACGCCAAGAAGATGGTCGAGGACGGCAACTTCGGCGGCAAGGGCAGTGAGGCCCATGCCGCCACCGTCATCGGCGACACGGTGGGCGACCCGTTCAAGGACACCGCGGGCCCGGCCATCAACCCGCTCCTGAAGGTGATGAACCTGGTGGCGCTGCTCATCGCGCCCGCGGTGGTCAAGTTCAGCTACGGGGCGGACGCCAGCCCCGGAGTGCGCGCGGTCGTCGCGGTGCTGGCCACGGCCGTCATCGTCGGCGCGGTGTACGTCTCCAAGCGCCGCGGAGTGGCGGTGGGTGACGAAGGGAACCACGAGATGACCGCCAAGTCGCCTGACCCTGCGGTCGTTTCCTAGCGGCAGTACGACAAGGACGGGCGGGCGGTGCGGATTGACGCACCGTCCGCCCGTCGCTGCGTGGTCGTGAGCCTTCTCTCCCTTGGTGCAAATGGCTCCAAAAGCGAGCAGATCCGGCGTAGGACACGCGGTTGTCGCCCACTTGGCGTGTATGTTCCGGGGCCGAGAGCCTTGGAAGGGACCGATCCGGTGAACAAGAAGCTTGCGGCCGCACTGTCCGGCGGCGCGGTACTGGTGCTCGCACTGTCGGGTTGCAGCAGCGACGACTCGGACAAGAAGGTGAAGGACTGGGCCAAGACCTTCTGCGACCAGGCCCAGCCGCAGATCAAGAAGATCACTGACGCCAACGCGGCCATCGAGAAGCAGACGGCCGACGAGAGCAAGCCGGTTGACGTCCAGAAGACGGACTCGGCTGCCTTCCAGCAGATCTCCGACGCGTACAAGTCGCTTGCCGACAGCCTCAACAAGGCCGGTGTCCCGCCCGTCAAGGACGGCGACAAGACCCAGCAGGAGGCCGCCAAGGAGCTGACGGCGTCCTCCGCCTCGTACGCCGACCTCAAGAAGAAGGTCGACGCACTCGACACCGGCGACCAGGCGAAGTTCGCCGACGGCCTCAAGGGCGTCGCCGACCAGCTGAACACCATCAGCAAGAGCAGCGACGACGCCCTCAAGAAGCTGGAGTCCGGCGACCTCGGCAAGGCGATGCAGACGCAGCCCGGCTGCCAGAAGCAGACCGCCTCCGCGCCCTCCTCGGCGTCGCCCGCGGCCGGCGGCGACGCCTCCGAGCAGGCGTCCCCCTCGGGCTCGGCCTCCCAGGGGGCGAAGCCCTCGGGGTCCGCGAAGCCTTCCGAGTCCGGCAAGCCCTCGGAGTCGGCGAAGCCGTCCGACTCGGCCAAGCCGTCGTCGTCGGCGAGCAGCGAGTAGCCCCTACTCCGTAGGGGCACCGCCGTCGCCGCGGACGCCCTCTCGTACGGCCCGGACCCCATGTGGGTGCCGGGCCGTGGGTGTTTGTCAGTGCCAGCCGCCACAATGGCCGGGTGAGTACGACCAGTGTTTCCGCCAGTCCGCCCGCCGGCCTGCCCGTGCCCGACCGCGCCGCCGCGCTCCGCGACGCCCTGCTCGCGGCCGACTTCACCGCCGACGGCCTGCTCGACCTGCTCGGCGCGCCCGCCTACGCCGCGCTGGCCCGCAGCGAGACCGTGCCCGCCCTGCGGGCCACCCGCGGCGGCTCGCCGCTCGACACGCTCGTACGGCTGTTCCTGCTCCAGCAGCCCGTCGCGTACGAGCACGCCAGAGCGGCCCTGCCGGGCGACGAGGCCCTGGAGGACGGCTGGCTCACCCGTACGGGTGCGGAGGTGTGCGCCGCGGTTGACGTGCGTCCGTACGGCGGCCCGGAGGGCCAGGACTGGTTCATCGTCTCCGACCTCGGCTGCGCGGTCGGCGGCGCGGGCGGGGCGAGCGGCCAGGGCCGCCAGGCAGACACAGCGATGGTCCTCGGGGTCGGCGGCGCGTCCACCACGCTCGCCGGGCTCACCGTCCGCACCCCGGTGGCCTCCGCCCTGGACCTCGGTACCGGCTCCGGCATCCAGGCGCTGCACGCGGCGCAGCACGCGACCCGGGTCACCGCCACCGACCTGAACCCGCGCGCGCTCGCCTTCACCCGCCTCACCCTCGCCCTGTCCGGCGCGCCCGAGGCGGAACTGCGCGAGGGCTCGCTCTACGAGCCGGTGGGCTCCGAGACGTACGACCTGATCGTGTCCAACCCGCCGTTCGTCATCTCGCCGGGCGCCCGGCTGACGTACCGGGACGGCGGCATGGGCGGGGACGATCTGTGCCGCACGCTCGTCCAGCAGGCGGGAGCCCGGCTGAACGAGGGGGGTTACGCGCAGTTCCTCGCCAACTGGCAGCACGTGGAGGGCGAGGAGTGGCAGGAGCGGCTGCGCTCCTGGGTGCCGCGCGGCTGCGACGCCTGGATCGTGCAGCGCGAGGTCCAGGACGTCACCCAGTACGCGGAGCTGTGGCTGCGGGACGCCGGGGACCACCGCACCGGCTCCGAGGCCTACGCGGAGCGGTACGGGGCGTGGCTCGACGAGTTCGAGGCGCGCAAGACCAAGGCGATCGGCTTCGGCTGGATCACGCTGTACAAGTCGGGGTCCGAGCAGCCGTCGGTCACCGTCGAGGAGTGGCCGCACCCGGTCGAGCAGCCGCTCGGCGAGGCCATCCGGGCCCACTTCGCCCGGCAGGAGTATCTGCGGACGCACGACGACGCGGCCCTGCTCGCCGACCGGTTCCGCCTCGCCGACGAGGTGGTGCAGGAGCAGGTCGGGCTGCCGGGCGCGGAGGACCCGGAGCACGTGGTGCTGCGGCAGAACCGGGGCATGCGCCGGGCCACCACCGTGGACACGGTCGGCGCGGGCTTCGCGGGCGTCTGCGACGGCCAGTTGGACGCGGGCCGGATCCTGGACGCCATCGCGCAGCTGATCGGCGAGGACCCGGTCCAGCTGCGCGACCGCACCCCGGAGTCGATCCGGATGCTCGTCGGCCAGGGCTTCCTGGAGCCGGTCGGCGAGTGACCCGTGTGCCCCGGAGCGGCCGCCGGGACGGCTGCGCGCGAAGGGGCCGCGTACGACAGGTGAGGTAGGGGCGCTCCCGCATGCGGCGGGGGCGCTCCGGCGGCGGATGTCGGGTGCGGGGAGAGAAAACAAGGGTGTGAATTCGGCCAACCGCGACGGGCACCACACCGCACGCCGCACCCGCTCACCTCGCCCGTCCCCGGGGACGCCCCCGCCCCAACACGCCCGTCCGGCCGTCGCTGGGCCGGATGGAGGTGCGGCCGTTCACCTGGAGTTCGCCGGGACTCCTCCCGCGAGTGCCAGGATCCGCGCCATGAACGGGATGGGTGGGGCGGAGGCCGGTCCGGCCGTGTTCGCGGGGACGGTTTTCGTACTGTTCGGGGGCGCGCTGCTGCTGTGGACGGGGGTGCGCGTGCGGCACCGGGTGCCGGTGGCGGACGGGGCGGGCCTCGTGGTCTCGGCGGCGCTGGCCGCCTTCTTCGGCGCGGTGTTCCTGCTCGCCGGGGTGTGGTGCTTCACACGCCTGTGAGCCCCGGCGATCTTGTGGCGCCGTGCCGGGCCGGTCGGGCTCGTGCCCAGGTCTCCGCTGGGACGAAACGCTTTTCAGAACGTTCTGGGACGGTCCAGGCGGCAGACTCGCCGTAAGTCGGGTTACCGTTCGAGTGGCCGCTGCGGGCTTTTGCTGTTTGACACGGGGGCGGGTTGTACCGTCACACTCCGCAGCGACCGTACAGCTCGTACGTGCCACCCGAGTGCCGACCGGAGAGAAGAGCGAAGTTGTCCCCGACCAGCGAGACCGCAAAGGGCGGCCGCCGACTCGTCATCGTCGAGTCTCCTGCCAAGGCGAAGACGATCAAGGGCTACCTGGGCCCCGGTTATGTCGTCGAGGCGAGTGTCGGGCACATCCGCGACCTCCCGAACGGCGCCGCCGAGGTGCCCGACAAGTACACCGGCGAGGTGCGCCGCCTCGGCGTGGACGTCGAACACGACTTCCAGCCCATCTATGTCGTCAACGCCGACAAGAAGGCCCAGGTCAGAAAGCTCAAGGAGCTCCTTGCCGAGTCCGACGAGCTCTTCCTCGCCACCGATGAGGACCGCGAGGGCGAGGCCATCGCGTGGCACCTGCAGGAAGTCCTGAAGCCCAAGGTCCCGGTCCACCGGATGGTCTTCCACGAGATCACCAAGGACGCCATCCGGGACGCCGTCGCCAACCCGCGCGAGCTCAACCAGCGCATGGTCGACGCCCAGGAGACCCGCCGCATCCTCGACCGCCTCTACGGCTACGAGGTCTCGCCGGTCCTGTGGAAGAAGGTCATGCCGAGGCTCTCGGCGGGCCGCGTCCAGTCGGTGGCGACCAGGCTCGTGGTGGAGCGGGAACGCGAGCGCATCGCTTTTCGTTCTGCTGAGTACTGGGACCTGACCGGGACGTTCTCCACCGGCCGGGCGGGCGACGCCTCCGACCCGTCCTCGCTGGTGGCACGGCTCGCGACGGTCGACGGCCGCCGAGTGGCACAGGGCCGCGACTTCGGTCCCGACGGACAACTGAAGAGCGACGTCCTCCACCTCGACGAGGCGAACGCCAGGGCTCTGGCGGCCGCCCTCGCCGACTCGGCCTTCGCCGTGCGCTCGGTGGAGTCCAAGCCGTACCGCCGCTCGCCGTACGCCCCGTTCCGTACGACGACGCTCCAGCAGGAGGCCTCCCGCAAGCTCGGCTTCGGGGCCAAGGCCACCATGCAGGTCGCCCAGAAGCTGTACGAGAACGGCTTCATCACCTATATGCGTACGGACTCCACCACGCTCTCCGAGACCGCGGTCTCGGCGGCCCGTGCGCAGGTCACGCAGTTGTACGGCGCGGACTACCTCCCGGAGAAGCCGCGTACGTACGCCGGGAAGGTCAAGAACGCGCAGGAGGCGCACGAGGCGATCCGCCCGTCGGGTGATCGTTTCCGCACTCCGGCGGAGACCGGTCTGACCGGTGACCAGTTCCGGCTCTACGAGCTGATCTGGAAGCGGACGGTCGCGTCCCAGATGAAGGACGCGGTCGGCAACTCCGTCACCGTGAAGATCGCGGGCCGGGCGAGCGACGGGCGGGACGCGGAGTTCACCGCGTCCGGCAAGACGATCACCTTCCACGGCTTCATGAAGGCCTACGTCGAGGGCGCGGACGACCCGAACGCGGAGCTGGACGACCGCGAGCGGCGGCTGCCCCAGGTCGCCGAGGGCGACGCGCTGTCGGCCGAGGAGATCACCGCGGACGGCCACGCGACCAAGCCGCCGGCCCGGTACACCGAGGCCTCGCTGGTCAAGGAGCTGGAAGAGCGCGAGATCGGCCGTCCGTCGACGTACGCGTCGATCATCGGCACGATCCTCGACCGCGGCTACGTCTTCAAGAAGGGCACGGCGCTGGTCCCGTCGTTCCTGAGCTTCGCCGTGGTCAACCTGCTGGAGAAGCACTTCGGCCGGCTCGTCGACTACGACTTCACCGCGCGCATGGAGGACGACCTCGACCGCATCGCGCGGGGCGAGGCCCAGTCGGTGCCGTGGCTGAAGCGCTTCTACTTCGGCGAGGGCGAGGCCGGTGCGGCCTCCGACGCCGGGAACGGCGACGGGGACCACCTCGGCGGTCTGAAGGAGCTGGTCACGGACCTCGGCGCGATCGACGCGCGCGAGATCTCCTCGTTCCCCGTGGGGAACGGGATCGTGCTGCGGGTCGGCCGCTACGGGCCGTACATCGAGCGCGGTGAGAAGGACGCCGAGGGCCACCAGCGCGCCGACGTGCCGGAGGACCTGGCACCCGACGAGCTGACGGTGGAGCACGCGGAGGAGCTGCTCGCCAAGCCGAGCGGCGACTTCGAGCTGGGCGCGGACCCGGTGAGCGGCAACCAGATCGTGGCGAAGGACGGCCGGTACGGGCCGTACGTGACCGAGATCCTGCCGGAGGGCACGCCGAAGACGGGCAAGAACGCGGTGAAGCCGCGGACGGCCTCGCTCTTCAAGTCGATGGCCCTGGACACGGTCACGCTCGACGACGCCCTGAAGCTGATGTCGCTGCCGCGCGTGGTGGGCGCCGACGCCGAGGGCGTCGAGATCACCGCGCAGAACGGGCGGTACGGGCCGTACCTGAAGAAGGGCACGGACTCGCGTTCGCTGGAGTCGGAGGACCAGCTCTTCTCCATCACCCTGGAGCAGGCGCTGGCGATCTACGCGCAGCCGAAGGCGCGCGGGCGTGCGGCCGCCAAGCCGCCGCTCAAGGAGCTGGGCACCGACCCGGTCAGCGAGCGGCCGGTCGTCGTGAAGGACGGGCGCTTCGGCCCGTACGTCACGGACGGCGAGACCAACGCGACCCTGCGGACCGGGGACAGCGTGGAGGACATCACGCCGGAGCGCGGCTACGAGCTCCTCGCGGAGAAGCGCGCCAAGGGTCCCGCCAAGAAGACGGCGAAGAAGGCCCCGGCCAAGAAGGCGCCCGCCAAGAAGACCGCGGCGAAGAAGACGGCCGCGAAGAAGACGGCGGCGACGGCGAAGAAGGCTCCGGCCAAGAAGGCTGCGGCGAAGAAGACTGCGGCGGCCGAGTAGACCGGGGGTGCGGCGGGTCCGGGGTGCGTAAGTGCCCCGGGCCGGGGTGCCGCTGTGCCCACCCGTGCCGCCCTAGCGGCACGATTGCCCACAGCTAGGTAGTAGGCCGCCCGTATGTTCGGGCGGGCCCTCGGGGATCTGGGTGCTCCGGATAGGCTGGGCGGATGACGCGAGCCGAGCATCCCCAGAGCTCCGAAGGCGCAGGGGGGACCCCCACGGTCGTGAGCCCCATCTCCGACGCCCTAGCCGCAGACTCACGCGAGCGTGCCGTACGGGCCCTGTTGCGCATCCCGCCGCTGCGGCGGCTGTGGAGCGCGCAGTTCGTCGGCGGGATCGGCGACGCCCTCGCCGTACTCGTCCTCCTGCTCCTCGCCCTGCAGGTTGCGGTCTCCGAGGACGCCCTCGGCGGCGGCTACCGGGGCGCGGCCTTCGCCGTGGCCGCGGTGCTCGGTGCCCGGGTCCTCGCGACGTTCCTGTTCGGGGCGGTGCTGCTCGGACCCGTGTCGGCGCTGACCGCGCCCAGCGGTCCGCTCGACCGGCGCTGGACCATGATCGGAGCGGACGGCGTACGTGCCGCGCTGCTGATCGTGGCGCCGCTGTGGATCGACTGGACCCCCGACAACGCACTGGTCTTCCTGCTGGCCACCGCCTTCGTGGCCGGGGTCGCCGAGCGGTTCTGGACGGTGTGCAAGGAGAGCGCGGCGCCCGCGCTGCTGCCCGCGCCCCCGCTGGAGGGCGCCGCCGTGCGCCCGCTGCCGGACCATCTGGACGCGCTGCGGCGCCTGTCGCTGCGTACGGCGTTCGCGTCCGTACCGGCGGCCGCCGCCGCCCTGCTGGTGGCCGCGCTCGTGAGCAAGGGCCTCGGCAAGGGCGTCGACTGGTTCTCGCTGCACCAGGCGGCGCTCGGCTCGTACGTGGCGGCCGGTCTGTTCGCCGCGTCCGTCTCCGTCCTGGCGATGCTCGAACTTCCGGACTCCCAGACTCCGCGCGCCCGCTCGCCGCTGGAGGGCCTGCGCAGGCCCTCGACCGGCGCCGGTCCCGACAAGGGGCGTACGGGCGCGGTTCCGCTGCTCGTGCTGGCCTGCGGGGCCGTCGCGGGCGCCATCGCGTCGGCGGCCGCCGTGGCCGTGCTGCACGCGGCGGACCTCGGCGGCGGGCCCGCGGCGTTCGCGCTGCTGGTCCTCGCGCTGGTCGGCGGTACGGGCGCGGGCATCCGCACCGCGCCCAAGGTCCTCCCGGTGCTCTCCCGGCGGCGGCTGCTCGCGCTCGCCATCGCCGTCACCGGTGTCGCGCTGCTCGCCATGGGCCTGGTGCCGGACACCGCGACGGTCCTGTTCATCGCGCTGCTCGCCGGTGTCGCCGCGGGTGTCGCCGCGAACAGCGGGCACACGCTGATCGACCAGGAGACCGAGGACCACCGCAGGGCCCGCACCACCGACCACCTCCAGGCGGTCGTACGGGTCGCGATCGGCCTCGGCGCGATCCTCGCCCCGCTGGTCGCCGCCGCCATCGGCCCGCACCGCCTCGCCGGTGACGGATTCGTCTTCGCGCACGGCGGCGCCGGCTTCACGCTGATGCTGGCCGGCGCGCTGCTGCTGCCGGTCGCCGCGGTCGTCCTGGCCAAGACCGACGACCGGCAGGGCGTGCCGCTGCGGCGCGATCTGCGGGACGCGGTGCGCGGCGCCGACCCGGTGCAGGCCCCGGCCCCGACCGGCTTCTTCATCGCGCTTGAGGGCGGTGACGGCGCCGGCAAGTCCACGCAGGCGCAGGCGCTGGCCGAGTGGATCAGGGCCAAGGGCCACGAGGTCGTGGTCACCCGTGAGCCGGGCGCGACCCCGATGGGCAAGCGGCTGCGCTCGATCCTGCTCGACGTCTCCAGCGCCGGGCTCTCCAACCGCGCGGAGGCCCTGCTGTACGCGGCGGACCGCGCCGAGCACATCGACTCGCTGGTCCGCCCCGCCCTGGAGCGCGGCGCGATCGTCATCTCGGATCGCTACATCGACTCGTCCGTCGCCTACCAGGGAGCCGGACGCGATCTGTCGCCGACCGAGATCGCCCGGATCAACCGCTGGGCGACCGGCGGTCTCGTACCGAACCTGACCGTGCTGCTCGACGTGGCGCCGGAGACCGCCCGGGAGCGGTTCACGGAGGCGCCGGACCGGCTGGAGTCGGAGCCGCCCGAGTTCCACGCGCGCGTGAGGGCGGGCTTCCTCACCCTCGCGGCCGCCGACCCGTCCCGATACCTGGTGGTGGACGCGGGCCAGGAGCCCGAGGCGGTCACCACGGTCGTACGTCACCGGCTCGACCAGATGCTGCCGCTCTCCGAGGCCGAGGTGAAGGCCCAGGAGGAGGCGCGCAAGGCGGCCGAGGAGGAGGCCCGGCGCAAGGCCGAGGAGGAGGCCGCGCGCAAGGCCGAGGAGGAGCGCCTGGAGCGCGAGCGCCAGGCACAGCTCGCCAAGCTGCGCGCCGAGGAGGAGGAGCGCAAGCGGCGCGAGCTGGAGGAGGCGCGCCGCCGCGAGGAGGAGCGCCAGGCGGAGGAGGCCCGGCTGCGGGCCGAGGAGGCCAGGCGCCTCGCCGAGGAGGAGCGCGCCCGGCGCGAGGCGGAGGCCAAGGCCGCCGCGGCCGAGCAGGAACGGCTGCGCAAGCAGGCGGAGGAGCAGGCCCGGCTGCGTGCCGAGGCCGAGGAGCGCCGGCTGGAGAAGCAGCGCAAGGCCGAGGAGGCGCTGCGGCGGGCGGAGGAGGCCCGCCGTCTCGCGGAGGCGGCGACTGCTGCCGCAGCGGCTGCGGCGACGGCTTCCCCTTCGGCCGCCACGGCTTCTCCCTCCGCCCCCATGGCTTCTCCTTCCGCCCCTGCCCAGGGTGCGGAGGACACTTCGGCCACGCGCGCGAGGCGGAAGCCCGAGGCGGAGTCGGCGTCCGAGGTGACGGTGCCCACGCCCGTCGTGAAGCCCGCTGCCCAGCCTGAGGTGAGCCCCAACGAGATCACCCAGGAAGTCCGGGTGCCGGGCACGGACGCCCCCGGCCGGGCCGAGCCCGGTCCGGCCGCTGCCGAAACCACGGTCCTGCCGCAGGTCCCGGCCGAGGCCGACGAGACGACGGTGCTGCCGCCCGTACGGGACGCGGACGAGACGACCGTGCTGCCGCCCGTACGGGAAGGGGCGCGGGAGGCCGACGAGACGACGGTGCTGCCGCCCGTGCGCGACGGGGCCGGGGAGAGCGCGGCGCACCTGCCGGTGCGGGACGCGGACCGGTTCCCGCCGGGGATCTTCCGGGACGAGCAGGACCAGCCCGAGCGGCCGAACGAGCGGACGCGGGAGCTGCCGCAGGTGAACCCCGAGCAGCTGGGCGCGGAGCCCGGGGCCGGAGCGGAGCCGAAGCGGGGCCGACGGCCCAGGCGGCGTTCGGACTGGGCCGAGGAGACCCCGCTGGACGACCTGCCCACGCTCGCCGACGAACTGCTCGGGCCGCACGCCGACGACGATGACGACCGCCGGGGCCGCCGCCGCTGACCTGCGGGAAAGCCGCGCCGGACGGGATTGTCCGACCCCTCCCTCACAATGGGGTCGTAGCGGGGACGTACGGGGCGGAACAGAGCGCGGAGGCGGTGACCCATGACGGTGTGGGACGACCTGGTCGGCCAGGACCGGGTGCAGGAGCAGCTGGCCGCTGCCGCGCGCGACGCCGACGCGCAGGTGACCGCGGTCTCGGCGGGCGAGCCCGTCGCGGACGCGTCGAAGATGACGCACGCGTGGCTGTTCACCGGGCCGCCCGGCTCGGGCCGGTCCACGGCCGCGCGCGCGTTCGCCGCCGCGCTCCAGTGCGTCAGCCCGGACCGGGCGCTGGGCGGGCAGCCCGGCTGCGGGTTCTGCGACGGCTGCCACACCACGCTGGTCGGCACGCACGCGGACGTGGAGATCGTCCGCACCGACCTGCTCTCCATCGGCGTCAAGGAGACCCGCGACCTCGTCCGGCGCGCCCAGCTGTCGCCCGCCGTCGGCCGCTGGCAGGTGATCGTCCTGGAGGACGCCGACCGGCTGACCGAGGGCGCGGGCAATGTGCTCCTGAAGGCCGTGGAGGAGCCCGCGCCGCGCACGGTGTGGCTGCTGTGCGCGCCGTCGCTGGAGGACGTGCTGCCGACGATCCGTTCGCGCTGCCGCCATCTGACGCTGCGCACGCCGCCGGTCGAGGCCGTTGCCGATGTGCTGATCCGCCGTGACGGCATCCCGCCGGAGACCGCGCTCGCCGCCGCCCGCGCCACCCAGGGCCACATCGGCCGGGCCCGCCGCCTGGCCACCGACGACCGCGCGCGCGCCCGCCGCGCCGCCGTGCTCAAGGTGCCGCTCCGGGTCGAGGACGTGGGCGGCTGCCTCAAGGCCGCCCAGGAGCTGGTCGACACGGCCGCCGAAGACGCCAAGGAGCTCGCGGAAGAGGTCGACGTCAAGGAGACCGAGGACCTGAAGGCGGCCCTCGGCGCCCAGGCCGGAGGCCGTATGCCGCGCGGCACCGCCGGGGCGATGAAGGAGCTGGAAGACCGCCAGAAGCGCCGCAAGACGCGTACGCAGCGGGACAGTCTGGACCTCGCCCTCACCGAGCTCACCGGCTTCTACCGCGACGTCCTGGCGCTCCAGCTCGGCTCCCGCATCGCGCTGGCGAACGAGGAGGTACGGGACGCGGTGGACCGCATCGCGCGCGGCTCCGCGCCCGAGGGCACCCTGCGCCGGATAGAGGCGGTCCTCGCCTGCCGCGAGGCTCTGGACCGCAATGTGGCGCCGCTGCTCGCGGTGGAGGCGATGACGTTGGCGCTGCGGGCGGGCTGAGACGACCGGGACGCCCCCCGGGGGGTCCCCCGGTCCTCCCGGTTGACCGCCTCACTCGTACGAGCCGTCGTCCGCCCGCCAACGGGGCACGTGCCGTCACTACCCGGTTACGCTCCGGGGATGGACTCCAGGCGCCTGCTCCGTTCCTCCGCCCTCGCCGTCGCGACCGCCGGGCTGCTCGCCTCCGGATGCTCGTCGGGCAGCTCGTCCACCACCGCGACGGCGTCCACCACATCGGCGGCGGGGGCCCAGCAGTCGGCCGCCCTGCGCACGTACTACCAGCAGAAGCTGACCTGGCGGGCGTGCGGCGTACCGGGCTTCGAGTGCTCCACCATGAAGGCGCCGCTGGACTACGACAAGCCGTCGGGCACCTCCGTCAACCTGGCGGTCGCCCGCAAGAAGGCCACCGGCCCGGGCAAGCGGATCGGGTCGCTCCTGGTCAACCCGGGCGGCCCGGGCGGCACGGCCGTCGGCTACCTCCAGCAGTACGCGGGCCTCGGCTACCCCGCCCCGGTCCGGGCCAGGTACGACATGGTGGCCGTCGACCCGCGCGGGGTGGCCCGCAGCGAGCCCGTCGAATGCCTGACGAGCGAGCAGATGGACGCGTACACCCAGGTCGACCAGACCCCGGACGACGCCGCCGAGAAGACGGCGCTCGCGACCTCGTTCAAGAACTTCGCGAAGGGCTGCGAGACCCGCTCCGGGAAGGTGCTGCCGCACGTCTCCACGGTCGAGGCGGCCCGTGACATGGACATCCTGCGGCAGCTGCTCGGCGACGAGAAGCTGCACTACGTGGGCGCCTCCTACGGCACGTTCCTGGGCGCGACCTACGCCGAGCTGTTCCCGGACCGCACCGGGCGGCTGGTCCTCGACGGCGCGATGGACCCGTCCCTGCCGGCCCTGGAGATGAACCGCGACCAGACGGCGGGCTTCGAGACGGCGTTCCAGTCGTTCGCGGCGGACTGCGTCACGCGCAAGGAGAAGGACTGTCCGCTGGGCACGAAGTCGGTGGCGGACGCCTCGGCGCAGCTCAAGAAGTTCTTCGCCGACCTCGACGCGAAGCCGGTCGACACCGGCGAGTCCCGCAAGCTGGGCGAGGCACTCGCCACGACCGGCGTGATCGCCGCGATGTACGACGAGACGACCTGGCCCGAGCTGCGCACCGGCCTCACGCGCGCGATGCACGGCGACGGCGGGGGCCTGCTGACCCTCGCCGACTCGTACTACGAGCGGGACGCGGAGGGGAAGTACGCCAACCTGATGTCCGCCAACGCGGCCGTGAACTGCCTCGACCTGCCCCCCGCCTTCTCCGGCCCCGACGCGGTCGCCGCCGCGCTCCCCTCCTTCGAGAAGGCCTCCCCGGTCTTCGGCGAGGGCTTCGCCTGGGCGGCCCTGAACTGCGCGTACTGGCCGGTCAGGGCCACCGGCACGCCGCACCGCATCGAGGCGAAGGGTGCGGCCCCGATCGTCGTGGTCGGCACCACCCGCGACCCGGCCACCCCCTACAAGTGGGCGAAGTCCCTCGCCTCCCAGCTGACCTCCGGCCGACTCCTCACGTACGAGGGCGACGGCCACACGGCGTACGGCCGGGGCAGCGACTGCATCGACACCGCGATCAACACGTACCTCCTGGAGGGCACGGCCCCGCCGGCCGACAAGAAGTGCACCTGAGCTGCGGGAGTCCCTCGAACAGGGGTGGTCAGGAGCACCCCCGGAAACTGTGTAGACTTGGCCGCGTTGCTGATCGCACCATGGTGCGGACGGCGTGCCGCCTTAGCTCAGTTGGCCAGAGCAACGCACTCGTAATGCGTAGGTCTCGGGTTCGAATCCCGAAGGCGGCTCAGAGAAACCCCAGGTCACATAGCCCGTGACCTGGGGTTTTCTGTTGCTCGGGCATGCAAAGCCACACGACGGGGACATCCCGGGGACAGCTTGCGTGAGCGATGCGTGAGCGGAGCGCCGCCAGGACCTACTTCTCGGGCTTCCGGCGCTTGGCCCTCTGCTTGGCCGTGGCCTGGGCTTTCGCCTTGTTCTTCGGCTTACCGGCGTCGCCCTCGCGAGTCTTCTTGGCCTTCGCCTTCTTCTCCGCCTTGCGGGCCGCCTTCTCCGCCTCGGCCTTGCGCTGAAGCGGGACCAGCTTCGCCGTCGCCTCGGCGGCGCTCTTGCCGACCTGGGGCAGGACGCTCTGGTAGATGTCCCGCGTGATGCGGGTGTCACTGTGCCCGAGTGTGTCCGACACGATCTTGATGTCGATGTCGGCGGCCAGCATGAGGGTGGCCGCGCCGTGGCGCAGGTCGTGCAACCGGATCGGCGGGAGGCCGGAGGCGGCGACGAGCCGCTCGAAGAGGTCGGTCACCTTGCCCGGGTGCAGCCAGGAGCCATCCTCCTGGGTGAAGACGTGGCCGGTCTCGACCCAGGCCGAGCCCCACTCATCGCGGTCCGCGTCCTGCTGTTCGCGGTGCCGCTTCAGGACGCTGACGGTGTCGTCGTCGAGTGCGACCACGCGGTAGCCGCTGTCCGTCTTCGGGTCGGATGCCTCGATCTCCCAGCCGTCCTGCACGAGCTGGGAGGAGACGGTGAGGGAGTGGGTGTCGAGGTTCGTCTCCGACCACGGCTGCCCACATGCCTCACCACGGCGCAGGCCGCGGAAGGCGATCAGGTGCCACATCGCGTACAGCCGGTCCTCGGCGACGAAGTCGAGGAAGGCGCCGGTCTGTTGGGGCGTCCAGACCATCACGGGCGACGGCTTCTCGCCCGTCTGCTCCCACTTGGCGACCCGCTCGTCCGTCCATACCAGGGCCTTCGGCTTGCGTACGGGATCGATCTCGACGTGGGCGGCCGGGTTGAACGTGATGACCTGCTGCCCGATCGCGTCGTTCAGGGCCGCACGGAGCGTGGCCTTGACGTGCAGACGCGTAGCGGGACCGGTGACGCGACGGAAGGGCGGCATCTCGTCGATCGCGGCCTTCATCGCCTTGCGTCGGGCTCGGTTCTCCGCGCCCTTCCACGGCATGGTCGCCAGCTCATCGATCGCTGCTCGCCGCTGAGTGTTCCCCTCCAGGATCTGGGCGTTGGTATCGCGGATGTCCGTGAACATCTCGCTGAGGTGGCTCACGCGCAGCCGGTCGAGACGCTGGTTCCCGATGCGCGGCTTGAGGTGCACGCGGATGTCGGTCTCGTAGCGGCTGATGCCCGACTTGCGTATGCGCTTGCCCGCCAGCCAGCGGTCCAGCCACTCGGACACGGTCAGGCTGCCGATGAGGTCCTGGCCGGCGTTGAGGCGCCGCCTCGTCTCCTCGACGTCGGGCAGGGGAGCCTTCTCGCTGCTGACTTCCGTCAGCATGGCGGCAATCAGTTCCGTGCCCTCGGGGTCGTCCGACTCGGCCAGGCCGAGGAGGGCGCGGACGTGGTCGAGGTCGGCCTGGGCCGCTTTGCGGCTGTCGTAGCCGCCGCGAGCGAAGGACCTGCGGCTGCCGTCCTCGCGCGGCGGCAGCTCCTGGCGTATGGAGTAGGTGCAGTGGTTCCTGCTGTTGCGCTTGGGGCAGGAGGTGCCGAGTTCCTTGCCGGTCCTCGGGTCGCGGCAGGAGCAGCGGCGGTAGGTGGACCCCTTCAAAGATCATTCTCCTCAGTGGTGTTGGCGTTGCTGCCGGGTTGTGGTGGGTCGACGTCGGCGAGTTCGGGGGGCAGGTAGGGGAGGAGGCCGCGGCCGCGGCGGATGAATGAGCGGGCTACGCGGAGGCGTTGCTTGGCCTTGTCGATGCGCTCCAGGCAGGTGGCCTGGTCGCGCAGGGCCTCCGTCCGTTCTGTGGCGCTGGTTGCCAGCTCGATGGCGTACTGCGCGTAGCTCTCACTGTCCATCGCGGAGCGTGCCTCGCCGAGGGCCTCGATGTGCTCGCGCTGGTAGCCGAGCATGTCGCGGTCGGCCAGAGAGCCGCTGTCCTGAGCGATGAACCAGCACATGGCCTCCCACGGAGCGGTGCGTTGCTCGTACGGGAGCCGCTGGACCTCGGCGACGTAACCGATCGGGTAGATGAGGCAGATCGGGTTCGTGCGCAGCGCCTTGGCCAGGACCATGACGTCGACCAGGGGCAGGTTGGCGCGGCGGCCGGATTCCATATTGGCGATGACGTTGCGGGGGATCGGGTGGCCGAGCTCCTCGCACCGGTCGGCGAGGTCCTGGGCGCTCATACGCAACTCCTTCCTTCGGCGTCGGACCTCGGCGGCCACGGTGGCCATGACGTGGTCGGTCCACTCGGGGACGTCGTCCTGGTCTTCGTCCTCGTATCCAGCATCGGAATCGCGTTGTGTCATGAGGACACATTAGCTTCGCCATCCTGGATTTAGTGGCCAGGAGCCGGGCGTGATCGTCACGTTCGCCGAGGGCTCAGTCGTGGATGGAGCGCGTATGCGTGAGAACGAACCCGCCGGCCGGGCGAAGGGAATGAGTCGCGAGGAGCTGCTGGAGCTCCCCGCCGCCGTTGACCTGGAGACCGGTAACCGGGCGCTGGGGCTGGGGCGGAGCAAGGGGTACGAGCTCGCCAAGCGCGGCCAGTACCCGTGCAAGGTGCTGCGGCTGGGCAACGCCTACCGGGTGGTGACCGCCGACCTGCTGAACCTGCTGGGCCTGGCCGCATGACCGCGCGCCCGCGTAGCAAACGGTTCTGCGCTGAGCTGACGCAGAAACGCTGGACTGTGGACAGACGTGGACGTACGGTCCGTGGTCCCTCGCTGTGGCCCAGTGCCCGCGAGAAGAAGGGGGAGAGCCTCCGGCGGTGCAACGCCGGAGGCCCCGGCAACTCCCCTGCACGGCTTGATCTGAACCCATACCAACCCGGCGGCCAGGGCGTGCGAGCCCGCCACCGCCAGACGAGGAGCTGCCCAGTGCAACCCACCAACCCCGAGTCCTATTCCACCCCCGCCCAGGGGATCTGGCCCGCAACGGCCGTCCCCGGCCAGCCCGGCGCCCATCTGCGTGCCGCGCAGGCAGGCAACGCCGATCCGGACCTGGGCGACGACGCGGTCGCTCGCAGCGCCGACGAGGCGGATGCGCCGAGCGGGCTGGAGGCGATAGCCGATGCGGAGCCGACGGTCGGCTCGAAGCTGCTGGACGAACTGCGTGCGCAGATCTCCCAGTTCGTCATCCCGCCCTCATCGGAGGCGCTGGACGCGATCACCTTGTGGGTGGCGGCGACGCATCTGCAGCCCGCGTGGCAGCACGCCCCGCGCCTGGCGGTGGTGGGGCCAGCGAAGCGCTGCGGCAAGTCGCGGCTGCTGGACGTGCTGACCGAGACGGTCCACGATCCGATGCTGACCATCAACACCACACCGGCGGCGATCTTCCGCTCGATAGACGAGGGCAATCCGCCCACGCTCCTGGTGGACGAGGCGGACACCATCTTCGGCACGCCGAAGCAGGCGGAGAGGAACGAGGAGACGCGGGGCCTGCTGAATGCCGGTCACCAGCGGGGCCGGTACGTGACCCGGGTCGTCGGCAACGACCACACCCCGCACAAGTTCGCCACCTTCGCCATGGCAGCCATCGCGGGGATCGGCGACCTGCCCGACACGGTCATGGACCGGGCGGTAGTGATTCGCATGCGGCGCCGGGCCGAAGGCGAGAAGGTCAAGCCGTTCCGATCGCGGCGCGACATCCCGGCTCTGCATGATCTGCGCGACCGTATCCACGCGTGGGCCGGGCCGCTGCTGGATGAGGCCGCGGACCTGGAGCCGGACATGCCGGTCGAGGACCGCGCTGCCGACACTTGGGAGCCCCTGGTCATCGTCGCCGACCTGGCTGGCGGGCGCTGGCCCCGCTTGGCGCGGGTCGCGTGTGCGCGGATGGTCGCCGCCGAAGCGGCGGCGGAGGAGGACCACCCCAGTGGTGCGCGGATCCTGGCCGACATCCGCCGGGTCTTCGTCGCTCAGCGCGAGGTGGACAGCCTGTCCACCGAAGACCTGCTCCACCACCTGCGCCAGGACCCCGAAAGCCCGTGGGCGGAGTGGGGGCGTGGCGGGCTGACCGCCCGTGAGCTGGGCAGGATGCTGCGCGAGTTCGGCATCAAATCCGGCAACGTCCGCATGGCCGACCGGACACAGCGCAAGGGCTACATGCGCAACAAGTTCCTCGACGCCTGGCGGCGCTACTGCCCCACCGTCCACCCAGTGGACACCCCGCCTGTTCCCTCAGGGAACACCCGGCCTGCTGCCCTCGGCGAGGGCTGAGCCCCTTCCCCTGGTTGCCGTACTTGCCGTCCCTGCCGTGATCTCGCAGGTCACACGGCATAGCGGCAAGACTGCAGCCGGGGTCAAGACGGCAACGCGATCACGACATGCGTGCCGCACTCCCAGACGCTGCCTGCATCCGTCTTGTGCCGTCCTCCGCCGTCCTGCCGTATCGCCGCAGGTCACAGCCCTGCCCGCCAGGACGGAAGGCACAACGCCACCGTCCTGGCCGGACACGGCCGCCCCACGCGGGGGCTTCGGCATGACGAGCGGCCGGAGCCCCCTCGCGGCAGGCCATGACGCCGGGAGCGCCGCCAAGACGGAAGACCCACGCCGCTGCCGTACCCGCTCTGACCTGCGATTGCAACGGCAAGACGGCCAAGACGCACCACACCACCACCCAAGGAGTACGCCGCTTGACCCTCCACTTCCTCCCCCGACCACCACACCACCCTTCACCGGGCGACCGGCGTGACGAAGGACGTCCCGCGATGGCCAGGCACGATGCTGAGCGGTACGCGCTCCTCGCGGCGGGAGTCGTCATCGTGGTCCTGACCGCCGGTGCGTTCTGGCTCTCCTACGCGCACTTGGCCGAGGTCGCCGGCCAGCACGGGCTGGCCGGTTCACCAGCCCGCCGCTGGGCCTGGCCCGCCACCCTGGACGCGTTCATCGTCGCGGGCGAACTGCTCATGCTCCGCGCGGGCCTGCGCCGCGTCACCGACAGGTGGGCCATCGCCGTGACGGCCATCGGGTCACTCGGCTCCATCGCACTGAACGCGGCCGGGGTCAGCGGCGCGGGCAATATCAGTGAGGTGCCGTGGCTCGACTACGTGGTCGCCGCGGTTCCCCCGACCGCCGCGATGCTGGCCTTCGCCGTCCTGATGCGCCAGATCCACCAGCTCGTCGACCACCCCGCCGCCCGCCCGGATCCCGCACCCCGCGAGGTGCGGGAAGGCTCCGGTCAGACGCTAGATCCGGCGACCGCCACCGTCCACACCGTCGAGCCGTCGGCCGAGCGCGCCCAGCCCAAGGAGCCGCCACCCGCCGCATCCGTCCAGGCGCCGGAACCGTCTTCCGAGGTTTCGGAGAGCAAGCCGCGCGGTGGCCGCCCGCCCAAAGCAACGATCGAGGAGCTTGCGCAGATCGGCCGGACCGCCGCCTTCGAGCACCGCAGGCTGACCCGGAGCCTGCTGCGAAAGGCCGTCAAGACGAGGGAACTGACGATCAGCAGCGATCGGCAGACCGAGGTGATGGAGATCCTCCGGCCGGAACTCGAAGCCGCCGGGATCACCGTTTCCACCAGGGGCTGACGGCCCGCACCGGGTGACCGGAACCCTTCCGGTCACCCGGTCACTGTCCCGCGCGACGCCTACTTGTCCACACCTGTGGACAGGGCGGTGGCCGCCTCCTCGCCCAGGCCACGGTCCCCGCCATCTACCTGCCCCCAGCCCTGTCCGGAGAACCACCCATGACGCACGACCCGCACCACCCTGAAGACGCCCCCGACGAGCCGTTGCCGCTGACGAAGTCCCCGACGCTGAAGGAGCGCTGGCGCCGCGCGTTCGGACGGGCTGCCCCTGGCGGAGCCAGTAGTACCCCGAGTCTGACTCAAGGCCGGACTTCGGGGATCTCCGCCCCGGGGGTGGCGGAGACGGCCCAGCACCAGGGGGCGCCGGACCAGCAGGTCGGGGCCGAGGGCAGCCCCGACCCGGACGAACTCCACGCCGACCAGCGCGAGATCCTGCGCCCAGCCCACGCCTCCGAGACCGCCGCCGGCGAGCCCGCCGTGAAGAGCGTCCAGCCCACGATCCGCCGGTACACCGGCGACAAGCGAGCAGAACGCGTCGGTCCCCTGCGCTTCACCCCCGACGAGCTTGTCGGCGTCCAGAAGGCCGCCGCCGAGCACGGCTACAAGGGCGACTCCGGCTTTGCCGCCGACGTCATCCTTGCCTTCGTCACCGGCCGGTTCACCGCCAACCTGCCGTTGTCCGAGGAGCGCCGCCGCACCCACATGTTCCGCGCTCAGGTCCTGCGCCAGCTCAACCGCATCGGCGTCAACATCAACCAGATCGCCCGCGCCCTCAACAGCGACCTCACCCCACCCGACATACGCCAGGACCTCGATGAACTCCACCACCTGCTGGAGCTGATCGCCGAGGCCCTGCGAGAGCCCGCCGACCCGACGGAGGTCTGACCGGAATGATCGCCGCCATCAAGGCACCCGGGGCCAACACCCGCGGGCTGCTCTCCTACCTCTACGGCCGTGGAACCCACGACGAACACTTCGATCCGCACATCGTCGCCGCCTTCGCGATGCTCGGTATGCCCGACCCCGGGCGCGACGAGAACGCCACCCTGACCGAGCTCGGCCACTACCTGGATGAGCCCGTACGGTTGCGCAACAGCGAGTTCGGCCAGCCGGTCACCGGCCACGTCTGGCACTGCCCCGTCCGCGCAGCCCCCGAAGACCGCTACCTCTCCGATGCCGAGTGGGGCGAGATCGCGCAGCGCATCGTCGAAGCCGCCGGCATCGCCCCGCCCGGCGACGACCTGGCCTGCCGGTGGATCGCCGTACGCCACGCGGATGACCACATCCACATCCTCGCCACCACCGTCCGCGAAGACGGCCGCCGCCCCAAACTCCACAACAGCGGGACCCGCGTCGGCGACGAGTGCCGCGAGATCGAAAAGGACTACGGGCTCAGGCAGTTGAAGAAGGGCGACGGCACAGCTGCCCGACGCCCCACCCAGGCCGAGATGCACAAGGCGAAGCGCCTCGGCTGGGAACAGACCAGCCAGCAGTGGCTCGAAGAACGCATCCGCGCCGCCATCCCGCACGTCACCGACACCGAGGAACTGCTCACCTACCTTGAAGCCGACGGCGTCCTGGTGAAGGCCAAGCGCGGCCCCTCCGGGGATCTCCTCGGCTACGCCGTCGGCCGTCCCGGCGACGTCAAGAAGGGCGGCGAGCAGATCTTCAAGGCGGGCGGGAAGGTCGCCCCCGACCTCTCCCTGCCCAAGCTGAAGGCTCGCCTGGAAACCAGTACGCCAGAGGAGCACCCCACCGCCCGCCGCACCTGGCCCACCACCCCCTGGCACCAGGCCACCGACGCCCTGGACACCCTCCACACCCAGCTCACCGACACCAGCACGGGCGACGGAGCAGACGCGCGGGCCCAGGCCCACATCACCGCCCTCGGCGAACTGATCGAGGCAGCAGCACAGAAGTCTCCAGTGCACTTGCGTGCCGAACTCGCCGCCGCATCCAAGGCGTTCTTCCGCGCCCAGCGATCCCAGATCCGGGCCGAGGACCGAGCAGCCGACGCCGTACGCGTCGTCGCCCGCGACATCATCCACACCGCCACCGGTCCGGAGGGCAGCGTGCTGGCCGCTCTGCTCGCCGCCCTCGTCTGGGCGACCATCCTGTCCAGGCGCTGGCACGAGGCAAAGGAGCACGCCCACCAGGCCGACGCCGCGCACCAGACTCTCCAGTACCTCCAGGCCGCCGCCGACCAGGCTCTCGCCCCCGCGCTCGTCGCCTTGGAGCGTCGCCGGCCGAAGGAAGAGGCCCGCCGCATCCTGGCCAGTGACGTCCGTGCTGCCGTCCCCGACCACGCCGACCGCATCCTTGCCGACCCCGCCTGGCCCGCCCTGGCCGCCGTCCTCGCCGACGCCGAGGCCGGCGGCCACCAACCCCACCAGCTCCTCAAGGAGGCCGCCGCCACGCGTGAACTGACCACCGCCCGCCAGCCCGCCCGCGTCCTGATCACCCGCATCCAGCACACCAGCCGCAACCCCGCACCCAACCGCCGCGCCGAAGCCGCCCGCCGACGCTCGACCACGTGGACACCAACTGCAGGCAGTACGCCGCCACCCGCACCGCAGCCGACCACCGCTTCCACTAATCCAGGGCGCGACAGCCACCCCCGGCGGTAGCGAGCAGCAGGCAAGTGGGGCCCTGGGTTAACCGCAGGGCACCCCACCGTCGTCATCCAGCCGAGGTGTTTACCCGCAGAGCGGCGTCCAGGTGCTGCCGTACTGGCTCGTAGAGCCCGTATGGCACGTAGCTGGGGATATCGGCGAGTGTCACTCAGGCGAGCTCGTCCAGCTCGTCGGTGACCCCGACGTAGGCCGTACCGCTGACAACTGGTACTGCCCCCCTCTCCCTGGAGAGGGGGGCAGTACCAGCTCAGAGGGCCCCGCGCTACTGTCTGCGGCGCCCCGGTGTCAGCGGCCGCCGCCCACGAGGAAGGGGCCCTGGCCGAATTGGCGGGGCTCCTCGTTGTCCGAGGCGTTACGCGGTGAACTCTCCGCGCTTGGTGGCGGCCGCGAACAGACCACCGGGGTGGCCGCACCGGACGTCATCCCCGCATTTGCAGGGGTACCGTTTCGGTAACTGGCGAATTCCGGAACGGAGTTGGTTCAACCATGCCGTACGAACTGGAGGAGCAGGAAGCCATCGGCCGCCGCATCAAGCGGCGCCGCCTGGGCCTGGGCAAAACCCAGGCCGACGTGGCGGCGGCCCTCGGGAAGACGCAGGGCTGGCTCTCCCGGGTGGAGGGCGGCCGGATCGAGCTGGACCGCGCCGCGCTGATCAACCAGTTCGCGGCCGTGCTGCACTGCCACCCCAACGATCTTCTGGGCAGGCCCTACGTAGGGACGGTAGAAGAGAACCGGTGGCAGATCGCGGCGGCAGCAGTCCTTCGGGAACTGCGCCGGTACGACCTCACGCCTGTTTTCGACGGCGTTCCCCGCGGCTCTGGCGAGCTCTGGGACTGGGTACGCCGTCTGCACCGTCTGGGAGACGCGGCGGCGCACGGGGCGGCGCTGAAGGAGCTGCCCGATCTGTTCCGTGAGGCGCGTGCGCTGGCCGAGGTGTCCACGGGCCATGAGCGGGAGGAGGCGTTCGCCGTCTACGCGGTGTGCTGCAAGGCCACCCACAGTGCCGGCCACGCCCTGGGGCACCCCGAGCTGATCGCCATGGCCACCGAGCGCGCTGCCTGGTCGGCACAGCTGTCCGGCGATCCGCTGATGCCCGCGATGGCGAGTTACCTACGGGCGTGGGACATGTGGGCCACTGCCGACTGGGACGACTCCACCGCCGTCCTCGACCGGGCGCTGGCCGACTTCGAGCGGGAGACGGACCGGGGGGACCAGCTCGCGCTGCGCATGTGGGGAGGGCTCCACCTGCGCGCTGCCGTAGCGACGGCCCGCAACAGCGATCCGCAGGAGTCCACGCACCGTATCCGCCTGGCCAGGGAGGCGGCGGAGCGCGTCGAGGCGTACGAGGGGCCCTTGGTGTTCGACCGGCAGTGGGTCAGGTTCTCCAGCGGGAACGTCACGATCCACGGCGTCGCGGTCGCGGTGGAGGCGGGGGACCACGTACGGGCCCTGGAGCTCAACGCCGAGGCCGACCAGGAGCAGATCCGCGAGCTGCCGAACTCCCGGCGCGGCCACCACCATATGGACCTGGCCCGGGCCTGGCTGTGGAACGGCTACCGGGAGCAGGCCCTCGACGAGCTGCTGAAGGCCGAGCGGCTGGCGCCCCAGCTGATCCGCAACCACCCCATGGCGAGGTCCACGCTGCGGCAGATCGTGTACGCGGAACGGGCCGCGACGCGGGAGAAGCTGCGGGGCATGTCGAGCCGATTCCACCTGGATGACCAGACGGTATTCCCCTGATGCATATTGACCGCCCGGCGCGTTCGTACCGTCCCTGGCATGACGGTACGACGACGCACAGCCCAACAGTCCGCCCAGCGACGTGAGGTGGCCGATGCCGGATGGATTCCCAGGCGCGGTGACCTGGCCTACGACAAGGCCACCGACCGCACCGGCGTGATCGTGGCACTCCCCGAGGACACCGGCGCTCCCGTCTACCACCTGCGCCCCCGGCGCGGCGGCGACGGCTGGCCGGCACGCCTGGATGACCTTCAGCCCCGCGGGGACACCATCGACGACCAGGGCCTGACCACCGACGAGGCCGGCCGTCCGCCGCTCGACGGGCCGCAGGGGGTGCCGCAGTGAGTGCGCCCGCACAGGGACGGCGAGACGGCGTGGACGGCCCGGAGTACGTAGTGGACACCGCGAACGGCAACAGGGTCGGGGTGGTGGAGGAGCGTTACGAAGCGAGCGTGTTCCTGCGACCGCCGGGCGGCGGGACCCAGTGGGCCACGGCGCCGGAGTTCCTGCGCCACCTCACCCGCGAAGAGCTCGCGCAGGCGCGGGTGCTCGACACCCCGGTGGGGGGTGGGCGCTGATGTGGGCACTGCCGGTAGGAGTGCCCACGGGGCCGGAGTACGACTCCGTGCCCGTCAGCGACGTGGACCCGGGCTACGGCCTGGAGCCGGTCGGCGCACCGGGGTGCGACCTCTGCGCCGCGTGGCTTGCTGAGCGTGAGGTGGCCCGCCAGGACCGGGAGCACCGGCGGGTGCGGCAGGCGGACGCGGAGCTCGGCCGCCACCCGGGCCACCAGGGGTGGCCCGGTGGGGAGGTGTTCCGGTGAGCGTTCGGAGCATCCTGCGGGGGGTGGTCTACCGGCTGCTGCGGCATCCGGACAGCGAGGTGACACTAACGGCTCGCTGCATGTCCGGCGACGGCTGCGGGTGGGAGCTGGAGGCGACCGGCGACCTGGGCGCCGGGGGTGTCGCGATCATGTCGCACACCGCCCGGACGGGTCATGCGATCTTCACGCGCAGGCTGGAAGACATGGCGTGCGTCGTGTTGGCCAGCCTCCAGGAACAGGACCGGCGAGTCGCGGTCAACCGGCTGGAGCGGGCCGTCGGGCCGTGTGAAGCGGACATCGGAACCGAGCACGCGCGGGCCGAGACGTGAAGCGGCACAGCGAGGCCCTGGCGGTGACGGCGTGGCCCGCTGCATCGTGATCACTGCGCGCCCCGATGACCTCGGATACCACCATGAGGTGGTGCGTGATGCCTGGTCCGGCCGCTGTGTCACCCTGCGCTGCCCCGGGGCGCGTTGCTGGCGGCTCGTGTACGTCGACAGCAGCGACCGCATACCCGCCCATGACCGGGGCCACCGGCCTCATGGCCTGTGCGAGCTGTCCGGCATGCGGGTCATCGACCGCGCTCGCCCCGACTCCCGTTCCCTGGTGAGGTCACGCTGCATGGGTGCGTGATCCGTCCCGGCCAGGGAGCGAGTTCACCTCCCGTTCTGGCGCACGGTTGAGGTCCGTTCCGCCGGGACGGGGGCAGGGCCCACCTTGGGGACCCAGCGGGGACCCGGTCCCCGGGGGGCAGTTCGGCACAACCCGTGTGTTGATACCGAAGGAGGCCCATGATGGGCAGGGACGAAGTGAACGGTTATGACGTGGCGGGCGAGGAGATCATCACCCCGGCCGAGCCGCCGCAGGAGCCCGAAGGCGAGACCGGAGATGACGAAAGGTAGCGGCGACGGGAGCGCCCGCGCGACGGCCCGGAAGTTCTTGAAGCGCGATCTGCCGGAGAACTCCGAGCTCTCCTGGCTGTGCCAGATCCACCAGGACCCGGATGCCATGAAACTGGTACTGCGCACGGGCTACATGTGCCTGCACTGCCAGCGTGAGCGTTCTCGCTCCTGATCCCGTGCCGCTGCCAGGCTCCCTCCCGGCGGCACGGTTCCCGGCCCCGGTCGGCGCTCTCCCCCGAGCGCCGGCAGGGGCTCTCCGCAGCGGGATGGAGCTCGGGGCGGCGTTCCGTCACCGGCCACACGCCAGCCACCCGCCCCGAGCCCCGTCACCCTACCGACCGGCCTGCCGGGCCCCCTCTGTCGGGTAACAGGTCGTGGTCGGCTCAGTAGCTTTGCCCTGTCACTGGTGAAGCTGCGCCTCACCTGTGACGGGTGCGTGAGGCGTCGGGGCCGCTCAGCGGTATCGACTGGCCTGGCGCCGCCGGGAGGGAGCCGTCACATCGGGTACGGCCCCGGCCCCTGCTCCCGGGGTTTCGTCCCAGGCTCGGATCTTGGCCGAGACCCGTTCCAGACGTGCATCACCGGGACGCGTGGTGAGGTAGAACAGGCCCTCGTAGGGGCGGCGGTCGTCGCCACCCCAGCGGACGGTGCCTTCGGTGTCGGCGATGATGTCGTGGATGGTCTGCTGCTGGAGTGCGGTGAATCCGCCGCGTGCGCCGGGCGGGTAGGAGCCCGGACGGATGACGATGGCGGTGCCGGACGCCTGGTTGGACTCCGGGAGCCTGCTGTCGCGGACCGCCGACGGTGCGACCCAGCCTTCGACCGGGTTCGGTTCGCCGTGCAGGCCGAGTGTGTCCACCTCGTAGTGGAAGCGGCGGATCACATGCAGCAGAACGGCTTCGGTAGCTCCCATGCGCACGGAGACCTTCAGGCCCGTTCCCGCCACGTGGCGGGTGACGATGTCTCCGCCGTCATCAGCAGCCTTCTGCATCTCCCACCCGTTGGCGGACGGCCGACCGGTGAGCAGGCGGCGTTGCCGGGCTTCAGCGCGGCGAAGAGCCTCTTTGAGTTCGTCGTTCCTGAGGGACTGCGGCGCGGCGACGGCCGAGGTGGCGAGGAGTCCGGTGGAGAGGAGGCTTGTGGCGGCGGTGATCCCGGCCGTAGCAGTGAGAGCGTTTCTGCGGGTTATGCCGGTGGGGCTCAACAGATCAGCCTTTCTTCCGTGTTGTCGTGCGCTGCTTGTAGTGGAGAACAGCGGCCGTGAGGGCGCCGGCGAGCGCGAGGAGCAGCAGGGTGGCGACGGACGGGTTGATGTAGCCGGGGATGACGACGGAGTAGTCGTGGCCGTTCGATGCCTCGCACACGAGGCGGAGTGGGATGAAGTCGCCTCTGCGGCCGACCAGGGTCGGCGTTCCCGCAGGGCGGTGCAGCTCGCACGCCTCGGCCTGTTCCTGGTCTTCGAGGAAGACGACGTGGAGACATCCCCAGAGGTACACGGCGAGTGCCGCGGCGGCCGCAAGCAACGACGCGTCCCGCCATGCGGTGATCGGGGTGTACTGTCGCCGGGTTTCTCGTGCGAGCCGTGAGGCCAGGTAGCCGATCAGGCTGATGAGGATCGCCGCGCCGACGAGCAGGATGGTGAACAAGGCTGTGTTGTTGTGCCCTTGCCACGGGTTGGATGCCATGATCATGGCATATCAGGACTCGCGGATGATGCGGTTGTACTTCTCGAAGATTGCGTAGAGGGGCATTCTCAGCTTCGCGTCGGCGACGGCCTGGTCACCGAAGCCTTGGTAGCGGCGGAGGATTTCGAAGGTCTCGGTGTCGGTGTAGTCGAGATCGGAACGGCGCATGGGGGCTTCGGCGTGGTCGCCCGGCTTGCCGTCGGCCGCCCAGATGTGCATGTGGGGGACGGTGGTCAGGTTGAACACGTTGTCCTGGTTGACCTTCTGCCACATCGTCCACCGGTCGTCGTCGGAGGTGGGATTGAGGATATCGCCTTCCAGGAGCCCCGCGCCGATGGAGTTGTTCCGCGCCAGGATGCCGGTGCGCCCGGAGATCTTGGCGATGCCTGTGCTGCTGTCGACCAGCTGCTCGATTTTCGGCAGGTCCTTGGCCCAGTCCGGGAGGTGCCCGGTGTGGTACACCACCACCCCCGCGTCCTCGGCCACGTCCTTGTTGCTGTAGTGGCAGAACTCCCAGAACGCCGACGTCTGGATGAGCGCCTTACGCATCCGGTACCGGCGCGATGCCGAGGAGATAGCCGCGTCGTGACTCATGATCGTTTCGAGGCACTGCTGACGGGTGTAGACGTAGCCCGTTCCCCCGGGCCTGCCGATCGACGCCATGTAGTCGTCGACTTCCTTCAGCAGCGCGGCCCAATAGCCCATGTTGAAGCCGATGTCGAGCTTCTGCGACGGAGGGGGGTAGAAGGCGCCCTGCCCGGTGTCGCGTCCGGAGGCGATGTTGTTGTCGATCTCGATCTTGCCGTCGCCGGAGCCGATGGTCTTGGTGACGATCTGGTCGAAGGCCCAGTTGTCCGGCATCGTGTAGCCGAGGTTGCCGGAGAAGCCGGACGACATGTCGGAGACGAAGCTGGTGTCCGCGTAGCCGGCCGCGGAGATGCGGGAGCACGCGTTGCGCGGGCCGTAGACCCCAACCTTGTAGGGGCTGCCCAGCTTGACCATCTGATCCTTGACGCTACGGAAATACGGCAGGATGTACGAGGTGACCTCGTCGTCGACCGCGTCGTAGTCGACCGCAAAATAGATGCGCGTGCCGGGCTTGAACCCGTGCTCCTCCGCCTTGAACGCCGCGTTCATGCAGTCCGCGACTCCCTGCGCCACGCTGTAGTAGTCCACCGAGCGTGCCCACGTCTGGTAGATCGGGAAACAGCGCAGCCCGTACAGCTGGAGGGTCGCGAGCTCGCCCGGCTGGATCTCCTTCTCCGGCAGACTCGTGGTGGAGGGGTTGTACAGGTAGCGGCCGATGTACTTGTAGCCGGCGTCCTTCAGGGCCTGCGCCCGGGCAGGGGTGATCTTGGTGATGCCATCACAAGCCGCGCCCTGACGAGTCTGGTCGCCGTAGGAGACCAGCAAGGAGGACCACGTCCGGAAGTCGGCCTGGCCGTTGACGGCGAGGTTCATGAACGCCTGGAACGCGGTGACGCTGTCAGCGAGTGAGGAGGTGAACGAGGCCGAGAAGTCAACCTGGCGCTTGTTGAGCACCATGGCTGCGGTGAATAGCTCGACCCACACCCCGGAAGAGCCGGTGGACAGTGTGTGATTCTTCAGGCCGGCCTGGGTACCAGGTCCGAAAGCCCCGTTCGCAACGCCGTCGGCCATGCCCAGCTCGTACTGGATGGCCAGCAGCATCGACTTCGCGACGTCGCGGGAGTGATGGCCGTCACAGGGGATGATGTAGTAGTCCTTGCGCTGGACGTACTGGCCGTTCAGCCATTGCTGGATGGAGCGGATCGTCTCGGAGCCGCTGTTGACGGAGACATAGGCGTCCATGTTCAGCAGGCCCTTGAACACCTTGGGCGTCAGGTCGCTGTCGGGAAAGGGGCCCGCCACCCCCATGTCCGTCTTCAGCTTGATCATCGCTGCCTGGACACGTGTGCCGTACTTGCCGTCGATGTCCCCACCGTCATAGCCCTTGCAGTACATCGCGGACTGGATGATCCGGCAGAAGTTTTCCGACGGCATGGTGGAGGCATTGAGCTTCGGGTACTTCGATATGAGGGCCGTGAGGGTGGTGGGGCCGAAGCTGTTCGACTGGGGAGCTATGCCGAGCTCCAGCTGGAGGGCTCGGGTGAGGGCGAACATCGTGTTCCAGCCCGTCCTCCCGTCCTCGGTCACCGTCATCCCGATCCGTTGCCCGTAGACAGAGTTCACGAACTTCTGTGCACGGAGCACCATTTCATCAGCCACAACAATCCTCTTCCTTGGTGAACGCGGGCATGCTCGGCCTCCGATCAGCGGTGGAGGCGGCAACAATGTGGGCCGGAGCAGCCGGTGCGGAGATCTTGTGTCGGGTGTGGTCACCGGGGCGAGATCCCGCAGGGGGCCAGGTCCCTCGAAGTGCCGCTTCGACGACCAGTTCGTGGGCGGACACTGCGGCTGGGGTCAGTGATAGATGTCGATGACGATGCGGCTGGGGGACGTGAGAGTGGAGACCTTGTAGCGCGAGTAGTCGCCAAGGGAGAGGCCGAACGTCGTGTGGCCTTCGAATCCGCCCGTCATCTGGATGCCTTTGAGTGACGGCAGGGAAACGGGCTGCACGGTAGGTGTGGTGTAGGCGTATCCGTCAGCGGGGCTGATGTCGAGCAGGAGGTAGTTCTTGGCGGTGATCGCCAGGTGCTTGAACTCCCCGGTGCCTCCGGGGCTGTAGGTCCCGTCAGGGGAGACCTCGGCATGCACGGCGGTCGGCAGGGTGTCCCGGCTGACGTCGAAGACGAGGCGGTCGTAGTCCGGGTGGCCGCCGGTGCGCGCATCCAGGATGCACATGTTGTCGCCGGACGGGGTGCTCGGGGCAGCGGCTTGGGCGGGGCCGACGGCCACCAAAGCGACGACGGCCACCGCGGAGAGCAAGGCGGAGGCTGCGCGGGCAGCACGTAAGACAGGCATCGCGATTCCTTCTGTTCGGTGGAGTGGGCAGACGGGGGCCGGGGGGAGAAACTGGACCTCCCCCCCGGCCGTCTTCGGGGGTGTTACTTGCCCGCGAGACCCAGGTTGATCCCGTCACGCAAGTTGGACGGCGCTTGGGCCAGGTCACTTCCGTACCGCACGCACAGCGACCGCGCCTTCGTCGCCTGCGGGTTGGTGGAGCAGTTCGCCTTCTGGTATCCGCTGAAGGCGCGCGCTGTGACCTGTGCCTGCTCCCGCAAGGTATGGAAGCCCTTGCTTCCCTCGATCTCCTTGAGAGCCGCCTGGGCAATGGTCTGGAGGGACTCGCCCGCCTTGCGGCAGGTGTCGGTGAACAGTCTCTTGTCGGCCGGTGCGCAGGGAGAGTTGGTGCCCTCGCCGTACCGGGTGAAGTAGCTGTCGAGCTGCTGGCTGATGGCGCTCTGCACCTGCTCAGCCTTCTTGCCCGCCTCGGAGATGGGCGTATCCGCAGTGATACCGGGCGCGTCAGTGGGACGCGCCGGCGAAGAGGCCGAGGGCCGCGGCGTGGACGACTCGCAGCCGGTGACGGCCAGCGCCATCAAAGAGAGAACGATCGCGGTGATGGCGGGCCGCACTGGGGGTATGCGCCGTGGACACACGGTCTCTTTCACCTGCCGGACTAGTGCACTGTGGAGAGCTGGAGGGACGCACGGCGTACGAGTTCGCCGAACGACTTGCTGTCCGCGGCGAGGGCCTTGCTGTTCTGCGCGATGAGCTGCCGCTGCATCCTTGATTCGACAGTGAACCATGTGCCGACCAGGTTCGAGGAGTCCTTGCACCGCACGTCCGTCTGGGCCACCGTGATCTCGGCGCGGCTGGGCGAAGAGCCCTGGATGGTGTCGAGCGGGTCCAGCGGCGTCTTGTAGGTGTAGCCGCTGCGTGCCATACAGGCAGACCAGCGGGTGAACGCCGCCTTCACCAGGGGGTTCTCCTGCGAGCGGACGAAGCTCGTGTTGTTGATTTTTTCTGCGATCTGCTGCCGGGCCTCTACCTTGAGCTTCCGCTGGGCCTCCCCGGCACAGCCGCCGGACGGGATCTTCTGACCAGCGAACGCGGCCCCGGCCCTGACACCAAGCGCCGGGTCCTGATCACCGATGAACACCCTGTTCTCCGCCTCGGACATCGGCTTGCGCCCGGCAGCGACGGCGGCACGGGGAGCCACGCTCGCAGGCAGGTGGTACCCGTCCCTGCCAGCACCGGCCAGGTCGGAGATGCCGTACCGGCGCCCCCTGTTGGCGCCGTTCTCCTGTGAGTCGAGCGCCTTCTGGCTGATCGCAGGAGGCTGGTACTGGAAGCCGAACCGTGCCATGCAGTCCTGCACGAACTCGGCTGACGCCTTGGCGATCCGCGCATCCTCACCGGCCTTGGGCAGGTACGTCTCGATGGGGAGGGCCGGCATACGGCTGCTGGCGATTCTCGCAACGTCCGCGTCGGTGCTCTGCTCGGTCACCCCCAGGGACGGCTGCGCCGCGTCGTGGGAGTCATGTCCGGATCCAGAGGACGCCCAGCTGGTGGTGGCGATAAGGCAGGCCGCCGCCGCGGGTATGAGGACTAAGCTGCGTGCGAATCTCACGAATTACTCCTTTGTAGCGGGCAATAACGTTCCCGAGCCGGACTGGCAAATGGAGCCAATACGCGGAAACGCCGGTCGAAAGGAAGGGCTTCTAGTGTCGTGTGATTACGTCACCGTTATCTCTGTGGCCCGTAACGCCGCTGGTCAGCGGGCCTGCTGAGATGTCATGCGGAGTATGCGATCAGGAACACGCGACACTAGCCCCCGAGGACCATCTGCTGGGAGGCGTTCTCGTTGTATGTGGCGTTGAGGTTTCCGTACCACTTGGCGGAGCCCTGGTAGCCGTAATACGGGAACGAGTCCCAGGTCCCTCCCCATCCGCTCTTGAAGTACACCCGCACTACATAGTCGGAGTAGTTGTAGGCCGAGGCCGCCGCATTCTTGACCGGCTTGTTCTGGCCGTCCCGGCCGTCTGCTTCGAAGTAGTAGCGAGCGCACCCCCGGGAGGAACAGTTGGTGAGGTCTACGTCGTAATTATCGACGCTTCCGAAGATGCAGCGTTTTGAGCCCGTGTTGTTCGAGTGGTAGTAGAGGCCGAGGCCGGGCCAGGAGACGCCGCGTCCGCACGTGACCTTGGTGCCGTCCGGCGGGGGCGCAGCGATTGCAGGCGTGGACACTGCCCCGGCTAACCCGAGACTGGCGACAGCAACGGTGAGGAATCTACGCAGGTTCATTTCACTCCTACTCTGGACATTGGCCGGATGGCGTCACGTGAACGCGGTGCCAGCGTCCGGCATGCCCTCGATCGTGAACGCAACTTGTGGCGCGTCATGGCGTTGGCGCTACGAATGCACGATCGCGGTGATCCGGACATTCTTCGCATTCACCTTGACCGCGTGGCGGGGTGAACCCGGCCGGTTACGAATACTTGTACGAATCGGCTGGCTCCGCACCCCCTCCCGCCTCGACTGGCCCATTTCAGCCCTGGTACGGCGCATTCCCCCATGACCGAGGGCAGGAATCAGACTTTTACCAGCCTGATCGGCCCGCGAGATGGATTGACGAGGAACTATTTGCTATTTTCCCTGGCTCCCGGAGGGCCTCCGAGCCCCGGCCCGTCGGCTGCTCATCGCAGGACGCAGGATTCCGCAGGAAGCCCTGCGTACCGAACTCCTCCTCGACGTCCCCCTGCTCTGCGAGGGCGCCGCCCAGCGCTACTACCGAGTCGGCTACCAGCTTGTCTGCGAGGCTGACCCGCACGGCCATGCCGCCTGGATGATGCGCGCCCTCGCCCACCAGGCCCTCAGCCTCAAACAGCCCCATCACTGCGTCGGCCTCGCCGAAACTGCCCTCGCCCAGGGCATCGGCCACATCGACGGCCAGACCGAGGCCCTGCTGCACATCACTCACGCCCACGCCTATGTGGCTACTGACGAGAAGCCCGCTGCCGCACGCGCCCTGTTCGCCGCAGAAGACGCCCTTCTGCGCGAGGACGGCCCGCAGTCGAGCTACTCCCGCGTCAGCGGCCCGGCGGCCGGCACCGTGGCCAGCCACACCGCCCGCACCTTGACCGATCTCGCCGATCACGTCGGCACCGAACAGCAGCACCGCGATGCCCTGGTCCGCTGGGACCCCGTGAAGTACAAGCGCGTCCATGCCCTGACCTACGCCGATCTCGGCGACAGCATCGCCGCCCAGGCTCGCGCCGTCATGAAGGTTCGAGCGTTGGTTTCGGAAACCGGAGAGACGACGGGCGGCGGGGAAGAATCCCACCAGCGTGAGGAGCTTCCGGGTCGAGTAGGTGGGCCAGCCGTTGATGGGTGGATGATGGAGAACGCGGCGATGTTGGCCAGCGCGAGCGAATGGATCTATGGGCCGACCACCCGGCTCTACGGCTGCCCTGAAGATGCTGGACTGGACAGTTGCGTCCCCCGCCCGGATCGTAGGCGGGGGACGCAACTGTGCTTTGATTTAAACGGCCTGGGAACCAATGACTCGCAGGTGAGCACCCTTCTGGGAAGCAACCAACTTGGCCAGGGCATTCACGGACTCCTGGAGTTCGATGATCTCCCGGACTAGTTCTTCATCGGCAATATCTGCCAGAGGTGACTCGCTGACAGCGGCGATGCTCTTTGCTGTGCTGGTTAGCGCTTTGCGGACGCGTGCCCGTTGCTCTTCTGCCAGCGCCTTCGGGTCAGCCTCGATAGTTGCGGTCACGAGTTGTTGGACGGCCTCGTACGCCTCAGCGACCGACATGCCAGGATTTTCGTCACCTGGCCGCTCGACGCTTGTGAGGTGACGTTTTGCTTCGGCTTGGAGGTCAGTCGGGGCTTCGATGATCTGGCCGGAAGGAGTCTTCAGCTTCCCCTCCTCTGCGATGCGGCGCACATACTCAAGCTGGTCGGCCTTCTTCGTTTCGTTGGACACGGCCTTCTTGAGGTGGGGGACTTCAGCCACGGTCCTAGCCATCGCAGTTTGGAGTTCCGGGTCGTCCTCCATTCGATCCACGAGTGCTTTTCGAGCAGCTTCAGCCGTCTTGGGATCGCCAAGGATCGCAGTGCGCATGGCGGCTGGGTTCTTGGCCACCTTCATCGCTTCGGTATAGCTGGTCCCCGCAACCTCCGCCTGCTGTGCGATGCTCTCGCGACGGTCTGTAGTCTGTTCGTACTTGGTGAAGTACTCGGCCCACAACTCCGGGGCAGGCAGATCAATGCTCTGACCAGGGCTCAGTTCTTGGAAGGTCGGGACCGTACCTGCTGCCGCTGCGCGCTCCCATGCTCGGTAGAAGCGCATCACGCGTGCTGCGGTCGTACCAGCCATGAGTGCGAACCGTTTGGCTGGCACCTTCTCGAAGGGCTCGCATCGCTGCTCGTTCTCCGCCGACTGGCCAGCGGCCCCCGGCTTAACGCTGCGGGCAACCATGAGGCCGAATAGCCATCCTCCGGAGCGCGCGTACGCGCCGAATTCGTGTGCATCCGTTTCGACAGGGCCTAGTCCGTTGGCTCGGCGCACGGTATCCCGGAGTGCCTCGAACGGGACCCCGATCTCTCGCGCAACCAAGCTGAGAGTCTCGCTATCGTCTCCGATCACCCGCACGATCTCGACGAGTGTCTGTCCTAGCCCTGCAGTAGGTGCTGTCGTGACGAACGACTCGAACGTGGCGTGCTCAACCTCCTCCCCTCGGGGAGTTGTGAACTGGCGCCACGACTCTTCTTCCAGGACTCTGCGGATCAGGCTGGGGGCCGTCCCCAGTCCGTTCAGCGTCGAGCGCAGGGAAGAGCTGAGAGAGTTGACCAGGACGGCATTGCCGTCGGAAGTGTTCATTGCTTCTCCTTCAGCCACCGATCCAAAAGCGCGATGCGCTTGAGGAGCGAGTCCATCGTGGCAGTCTTGGTGGTGTCGCCGAAGTGCCTGTTCATTTCGGCATGGATGTGCTCGTGAGGTTTGTTGATGGCAATGGAGTATTTCCCGACCTTGCGCTTCAAGAGCCGTCGCACCTCATGCTTGCGGTCAGCCAACGGCGTTTGACTGCGAGTGGCTGTCTGTTGGCCGGGAACTGAGGGAGACGTGGCGCCTGCGGTGCGGAGGAGAAGAGCTACATACTCGGGTGTCGTGCCTCGGGGGGCCGCCCCGGCCTTGTTCATGACGCTCTTGGCGAAGACCATTTCTTCGGGGGTGATGGATTCGCCACTCGCGATGGTCGTGTGATGGATCGCTTGTGAAGACCCGACGGTCTCGAAAGCGGGTACCAGAGTGAGCGGCTCGTCAGACTCACCGCCATCCCCATCCTGGATCTCGCGGACGCGCTTCTCTTCGTCGGCAAGAACCGCGTCGACAGTCTTCTCGATGTCCTGAGCGTAGTTGAGAAGCGGCTGGATCGAAGGAATGAACAGACGAGCCGTCGTCTCGTCTTCCTCTCCGCGCATACGCACGAAACGACCAGCGACCTGGATGAAGAACATCTGGGTTCGAATGCGGGAAGCGTAGACGCCCACGGCCAGACGGGGGATGTCCACTCCTTCAGCGACCATCTGGACCGCTACGATCCACCGGCTATCGCTGTCGGTGAAGTCCTTGATGACCTGTGATGCCTCAGGTTCGTCCGAGACCGCGATAGCAGGCCGCTCTCCGGAGATCTGCTGGAGGATGTCGGCGTACGCCCTGGCCGCGCTTTGGTCGAAAGCGACAACTAGCCCTCCAGCATCCGGAGTGTCGATCCGAGCCTGAGTCAGAGCGGCATCGGCCTCGCGGAGTACAGAAGGAATCCATTCCCCGTTGGGATCTAGAGCGGCCTTCAGGGCCGGCGGCACTGTTGTCTCGTCGGTGTCGACGAGCGCAACCGAGGTAACGGACAGCTCCCCGGACCTGCGCCACTTCGACTCACCGTCCATCGCCGGGAATACGGCAGGTCGCACCACGCCGCCGTCCGCCAGAGCCATGCCGTAGTCGTAGTTGTAGCCGGGTACCGCGCGTCTGTCCGTGTACTCCACGAACGGGATGGGCGTGCCGTCCGTGCGGAACGGAGTGCCCGACAGCAGCAGGCGACGTTCGGCTACCTCGAACGCCTGCTTCAGCGCGGGGCCCCACTTCTGATCGTCGCCCTCGCCAGCATGGTGGATCTCATCGAAGACCACCAACGTCCGCCTGCCGGAGCACAGCTTGCGCCACAGGAGGGGCTCGCTCGCCACAGCGTGATAGGTGACCACGACGCCGTCGAAGTCGGAACCAACAACCCCGTTTGCGTTGACGAACCGGTGATCGAGCTGGATGCCCTTCCTGCTGGCAGCCTGGGACCACTGGCGACGGAGATGCGCTGTAGGGGCAACGACGACCATCTTGTCGATCGCGTTCTGGGACATCAGGTCCTCGGCGATGGTCAGCGCGAACGTGGTCTTGCCCGCTCCAGGCGTCGCCACCACCAGGAAGTTGTTGCCAGCGCCACCGTTTCGACTGTGGTAGCGCTCGCGCGCCTCCTGTTGCCATTCACGCAGGCCAAACGCATCTGCCATGGAGCCCGATCCCTTCTTCAGATTGCAGTCCGGGCAGAGAGCCTGCCCGTTGGTTACATCAGTAGGGCCTCCACCGGACCACGAGTTCACATGGTCACCGTGCCAGCCTGGAAGCAACTCGTCGCCACACGCCACGCATCGCCCGCCTGTTGCTAGGAATAGGGCGACACGCTCTGCACTGTTGAACCTGCGCCGCCGATCACGAGGGACATCAGATGCTTCCTTCATAACCACGCAGGCTATCCGGCAGGTCTGACAACAGAGCTCGGATCACGGCAAACTGGCTGATCATCAGCCAGTACGTGCATGTGTCTGATCGGGAGTGCTCGCCGAGGCGCCTCGACCTCATGGTCCGTGAGCGCGTCGGCAGTCTGGTGCCGATGGAGGTTCTCAGCTGAGGCGGGGCAACTCTCTCGGGAGAGCGGCCGCTGCGTGAGCGCTGCGTGAGCGGACGGGACAGCACCCGTTGGATTGAGTGTCACGTCGGCGAGGCCGACAAGTCTCTGACCAGGTAAAACCGGATCGAGCGTGATCACGGATCACCGCCCGTCATGATCTTGCAGGCCCTCGTAATGCGTAGGTCTCGGGTTCGAATCCCGAAGGCGGCTCAGATAAAGCCCGGCTCAGACACTGTCTGAGCCGGGCTTTTCTGGTTTCCGGCGACAGCGGCTGATGACCGGGCGATTCCAGCCCGGGGCGGTGGGCTGCGTTGACCCGTCGACCGCTGCCCCGGGTGAAGCTCAGGAGACCTGTGGGTGGTGCCAGGCGCGGTACTCCTCGCGCACGTACGCGCGGAAGTCCTCGGCGCCGGCCAGCTCCGCTCCCCGGAAGGTGAGCGAACCGTGCTCGGCGTCGTACTCGGCCAGGTCCTCCGCAGCCCGGACAGCCGTGGTGATGGCCTCGGTGGCAACTAAGGGCGTCGCGGTGGCGGTCTCGTGGAGCGCGATGCGGTCCAGGGCGGCGGCCCTGCGGAGCCGGAACTCGCGGTCCGCCTCCGGGCCGGTCGGCCGACTGGTGGCCCGCTGGGCGATCCACGTGATCTCGGCTCCCACCTCGGGAGCGTTCGCGTACGCGGCGTCGGGTCCGCTCGGTTCGTTGATCATCGGGCGTCCTCCGCGGTTCTGTTCGGTGGGACTCGTGGCGTCCACGGGGGCGGGGTCGGACAGGCCCTAGCGGGTCGTCAGTGGTGCGGCGTTCTTGCCGCCCGCCGCCACGAGGAGGCCCCGGAGGTCGCCACCCAGCGCGGCCACCCGGCGCTCCATCGCGTCCCAGGAGTCGCTGTCGATGGCCATCAGGGCGGCGACGGCGATCGACACCTCACCGCGCTCCAACGCGGAGACGGCGTCGCGG
Source organism: Streptomyces sp. BPTC-684 (assembly GCF_030028635.1). Classification (NCBI taxonomy): domain Bacteria; kingdom Bacillati; phylum Actinomycetota; class Actinomycetes; order Kitasatosporales; family Streptomycetaceae; genus Streptomyces; species Streptomyces sp. BPTC-684. Next base: position 2,528,240 of record NZ_CP124863.1, on the reverse strand, counting down.
AGGCCACCGACCGCCATCAGGGTGGGGCGCTCGGACTTGGCCGAATTCAGCTCGTCCATGTGATGTCTCCCTCGTTCACGGTCAGTTGATGGAACCGGCTATGGCGCTTTTGGAGGCGGCCATGATGACGCGACTCCCTCCGGGGTCAGCGGGTGCCTTCGTGGTGGAGGCGGGTGAAGGTGTTGCAGAGGCGACGCCGGACGCGGATCCGCTTGGCGCAACTCCTTAAGAGGTCTTGTCCTCAGGTCCTCTTGATGAGTTTCCAGGAGTGTGGCGGACGGCTCTCGACTCGTCAAGACCTCTTGATGACTCGTATGCTGATCGAGGTCGTACGACGGGAACGGTGAGTACGGTGGCAAAGGTCTACGAGCGGATCGCGGATGAGCTCAGGGAGTCCATCCGGGCGGGTCAGCTGGCTCCGGGGGACCAACTGCCCACGGAGGCAAAGCTTTCCGAGCGATTCGGGCGAAGCGTGCCGACGATCCGGGAGGCGCTACGCCTCCTGAGGGATGAAGGACTGGTCGAGAAGCAGCACGGCCGCGGCAACTTCGTACGTCGCCCGCGCACGACGGTGGTGCGCTCGAACGTCCGCCACCAGTGGGAGAAGGACCGGGCTCGCCAACCGGAGCCCAAGCGGTTGCAGACGGGCGCCACGGAGCACGACACCGGGCTGACGGTCGACGACCTCGTCTTCTACGCGTCGTACCGCGAGGCGAAGGCGGACGCGGAGTTGGCGGAAGCCCTCGGAGTCCCAGAGGGAACGCTTCTCCTTCAGCGCACCTACCGGACCCGGTACAGCGCCGAAACGGCGCCGTTCAACCTCGTGACGTCGTATCTCATCCACGATCTCGTCGCGGGCAACCCGGCCTTGCTGGACGAGACCAAGGAGCCGTGGCCCGGCGGCACCATGAACCAGCTCTTCACCATCGGCATCGAGCTGGGACGCATAGAGGAGCGAGTCACCGCGCGCCCGCCGACGCCGGAAGAGGCGGAGGAGCTTGAGCTCCCGCCCGGGACGGCGGTCGTGCTGCTCCGGAAGACCTCGTACGACATCGACGACCGGCCTGTGGAGGTCTCGTACGTCACGGTGCCCGGCGATCGCACGGAAATGATCTTCAATACTCCACTGGAAAGGTGGTGACGCCGTGCCCCGGCGCATCATCGTCGTGACCGCTGTGCACCCGCCGTCCGCCACGTTCCTGTCCGAGGCGTACAAGTCGCTCTGCGACCAGGAGCTCCCGGACGGCTGGGAGTGGCACTGGGTCATTCGCGAGGACGGCCGCAGCGAGGACGTCGCCCCGCACGTCCCCAGCGACCCGCGTGTGACGTTCCGGCAGGGCCGCGCCGGCGGTCCCGGTGTGGCACGGACGATGGCGCTGGCGGACGCGGACGGCGACTACGTCAAGATCCTCGACGCCGACGACCAGCTCGCCCCCGGCGCGCTCGCCCGTGACCTGGCCGTTCTCGAATCCGACCGCAGCATCGGCTGGGCGACGTCCCGGGTGCTCGACCTCCTGCCCGACGGTTCGACCCTCGGCTTCGACCAGGACCCGGAAGGCGGGCCGATCGAGCGCGGTGAGGTGCTGCGCCACTGGCAGGAGCACAGCTACCGCGCGCAGGTGCACCCGGCGACCCTCTTCGTACGCCGTGATCTCCTCGTCGCGCTCGGCGGGTGGATGGCGCTTCCGGCCTCGGAGGACACGGGTCTGCTGCTCGCGCTGGACGCCGTCAGTCGCGGGTACTTCACGCGCGAGGTCGGGCTCATCTACCGCAAGTGGGAAGGGCAGTCGACCAGCCAGGCGGCCCACACGGACACCACGGAGCGCGATGCGCGCATGGCGGTGGTGGAGGCCAGGGCGACGGCCCTGTCGCACTTCCAGTGGCACTTCCCGACGACGGACTGACCAGCGCTACGGATTGACCGGCGCTTCGTCCGATGGCGGAGAGGGCTTTGGCTGATCCGGGGATGCCCGCCGACGAGCTGATCGGTCTGGGAACGCAGCTCGCTCAGTCGCCGCGCGACACGCTTCGGGTGGCTGTGAGCCGCCCCGACCTGGTCAGGGGAGGCTCTCGGCGTCGACGCGGGAGAAGACCAGGTCGCTCTCCGAGTCGACCGGCGCGCGCCACCGAATCGGCACCGAGGCGGGGCCGCTGAGGGCGGCGGGGTAGGACTCCGGGGCGTAGTCGTTGGTCAGACGGTACGTGTGAAAGCCGTGCTCGTGCATGGTGGCCAGCAGCTCGGTGACGTCGTCGCCGAGCTGCCGCATGCGGTCGGGGGTCACCTCGACGGTGATCTCCGCGTCGGGCCGGAGCTTGCCGAGGATGGGGGCCAGGCCCCGTACGACGCTTCCTTCCGCACCCTCGACGTCGATCTTGATCACGCGAGCGTTGGCGATCTCCTGCGGGGCAAGGATCTCGGGCAGGGGGTGCGACTCGATCTCGAACGTGGACTCTGCCGGGCCCTCGTACGGGACGGTGCTCGTCGCGCCCATGTTCCGCGAGCTGGCCAGGATGAACTTCAGCATCTGATTTCGGTCGGAGACCGCGGAGTTGACCGCGCGGATGTTGCCGCAGCCGTTCAGCCGGGCGTGCTGGAGCACCCGGCGATGGAACGTGGGGGAGGCCTCTACGGCCACCACGCGACCCGCCCCACCGACAAGGCGTGAGGCGAGCACGCTGTAGTAACCAATATTGGAGCCGACGTCTATGAAGGTGTCCCCGGGACGCAGTCGACGCCCCAACCACCGCGTCATGTGCGGTTCCCAGATGCCGTACATGTACAGGTACCGCTGGATCAGGTCCGTCGTGTCGACGGCGAAGCGCGCGCCGAAGCGGGTGCGGACCACGCGTTGCCGGGGGTGATCTCGCAGGCGTGGGTTCAGGTAGTGCGCAGAGAGCGGAGCCTTGCCGAGTGCTGTGGGGGCGTGGCGCAGGTAGCCGCGCCCCACCGTGACCAGAGCCTCTGACACGGGATTGCTCATGCGTCCACCTCTCCGCGGGTCTCACCTGAACCGTAACTCTGGGAGTGTGTATGCCCCCAGCGCCCGACTGTGGCGCAACGAGCCCGTGCCCTCGGTGCGTTGCAACGCCCTTCGCGGTGTGCTCCGCCGCGCTGCGATGACCTCTCGGCGCCGTGGGTTCGCTCGGATCCGCCAGCAGCCCGCGAACCGCAGAGACTGCGTCACGCGCGGCACAGCCTCTGCCAACGGCCAGAGCCCGCTGATCCCTCCACGCCATGGAGCGGAGCCGCAATCGCTACCAGCTCCTGACCAGGTGGGACGACAAGAAGATCGACGCTTACGCCGACTACGTCGACGCGGTGAAGGCGAAGATTGCCATGGCCGTCCGGCTCTACGAGTTCAGGGAGGGCATGCGCCAGGAGGAGAGAACGGAGCGCGAGCTCCGCGACGACCTGGCGGATGCCTCGCTCACCTGGGGGCGCAGCTTCGAGCGGGTCATGTTGCTCGGTGGGGACGATGCGATCGAGGCGGCGCACGAGCTGAACGTCGTCCTCGCGGAGATCAACCTGACCGGATTCAAGGGCTGCACTGGTTTGTTGGCGCTGGACCTGTCACCCTGCGGCACAACCGTTGCCCGGGGCTAACAACGGGTGCTTATTTGATCACTGCGGTCTGGGATGACAGGGAGATGGCGATGAGCGAACCCGCCGGCACTGAGCAACTGGCCACCTCGCAGCGCGAGATCGGTTCGACGTCCGAGGCGGCTTTCAGGGAGAAGCACGCTGCACGTGCCCGTAGGGCCTTGGACCGTGCCGCGGCTGCGTGTGCCTACGCCGGCATCGAGGAGCGCGATGCCCGAGCGGTGCCCAGGGAACCCGCCGAGAAGGTCGCCAACGCCCTCCGCCTGTCTGCTCAGGTTCTCGGGGAGCTGGCCCACAGCCCCCTGGATCCGGCAGCAGACGCACGCTGCGCAAGGAACGCCGCCGCTGCCGCCGCTGTTGCTGCTCAGATCGCCCGAGACCACGGTGGCGCCACTGAACTCTCCGTCGCAGCCTATCGAGCAGCCCTGAAGGCATCGCAATCCGCCATGCAGGCGGCGGGGAGCGAGGGAATGGGCAGGAACGAGGCACTGAACGCGAAAGCGGATACGGCGGAGGCGGATGCCTTTCTCGCCGCCAAGGCGGCAGGCTGGCTCTAGAAGCTGGCCGCAAGCCGGCCGGCGTCGCTGGGCAAGGTCGCGACCCGGCGACCCGGCGGCCCGGACAGCCCGCAGCCCACGAACCCCATTTCCAGCGGAGCGCTCAGTAGTAGTCCTCGTGCTTCCGGTCCCGCCCCGTAGGGGTCAGTTCGGTGCGTTCGAACTGCACCGTGTAGTCGTAGTCGTCCACCATGACCGCGTAGGCGGGGGGGACCGCCGGGTCGCGGGGTTCCGTGATGCCGAGGATCGCGCCGAGGCGGCCCGCCAGTTCCGGGCGGCGGGGGGAGTGGGTGATGCGTACTTCGGCGTAGAAGTGGAACGCGTCCCCTTGGGGCTGTTCGGTCTGTTCCATGGCGGTCAATCCGTTTCCTGCTGTCTCGGCGGCTGTGGCGCCATCCACTGTCTCAGTTGGCTCACTGGGGCTCACTTGTGGGTGATCTCGCCGTCCAGGGATACGTTCAAGTGGCTGCCGTCGCGGCTCAGCCAGCCGAGCTGGGCCCGGCCCTTCTTGCTCAGCTGTACGTCCCACTCGAACGGCTGGCCAGCCGTGCGCGACGGGCCCTTGATCCACTCGTTACCGAAGCGGTCGATGTAGCCCTTCCGCGTTCCCCGGGGCAGGCCCGAGTTCACGTTGACGTCCTGCGACGGTACGAACCGGATGCGGCCGGAGGTCGGCAGCTGGGCCTCCTTGATGAGGCCCTTCACGCCCGTCCGGGGCTTCGACGTCGGTACCGGCTCGTCGCACGTCTGAAGCCCCAGCGGGTCGATCACCGACAGCGGGGTGTCGACGTATCCGTGGTGGTTCGGCGCCGGATCGAGGCCGAGGGGGTCGGCCGACAGATAGCGGGCCGTCTCCGGGTCGTAGTAGCGGAAGTAGTTGTAGTGGAGGCCGGTTTCGGGGTCGGCGTACTGGCCCGGGAAGCGCAGGGGGCAATCGGCCGAGGCCTCGTTCGGGGCGGTGGAGTGGCGGGCGCCCCACAGGACGTGGTGGTGCTGCCACGCCAACTCGCCGTCGGGGGCGACCAGTTCGGTGGGGGTGCCCGCCGTGTCGGTGATGACCGCGTGGAAGCGGATCGTGCGGTCGGCCGTGGTGTCCTCGGCAAGCGACGCCAGGAGGGACGTACCTCCGGTACGGACGAGGGGGCGGTGGCCGGTCTGGGTCAGGGGGGTGTGGGTACCGGGGGCGTAGTCCCAGGCGGTGACCCGGCCGTCGGGGGCCGTCTGCTCGGCGAGGCGGGTGTCGTCCCAGGTGAAGTCGGTGCGGTCGGCCGTCGAGCCGTCGTCGAGCAGCCGGTACTTGGCTATGCGGCGGCCCATCGGGTCGTACGCGTAGTGCCAGCACTCCCCGGCGGGGGTCACCGCCCCGGTGAGGCGGTCCTCGGGGCTCCAGGTGTAGGTCCAGCTCCGGCGCTGCCCGTTGAGGAGCTTGCGCGTGCGGCGGACCAGGCGGCCCTGGGCATCGTGCTCGTACGTCGTGCTCCCGGACCGGCGGATCAGGGTGCCCTCGAACTCGCGCTCGTCAGTGGCGTCGGCACCCACATCGGCACCGGCGGCGGGCGCGGCCGCACGCGTCAGGTTGCCCGCCGTGTCGTACGCGTACGCCTCGGTCCAGCCGCGCGCCCGGACGCCGGTGACCCGCCCGGCCGGGCTCGTGGTGAACCTCCTCGTCCCCGAGCTCAGGTCGCGGATCTCGGTCAGGTGGCCGTCGGCGCGGTAGGCGTACGTACGGTGCTGGAGGAGGCGGTCGGCCAGGTCCGAGCGCGCGGTGAGGGACTGGGCGGCGAGGCGGCCCCCGGCGTCCCAGTCCTGGTGCAGGGTGACCCCGTCGCCGATGCGGCGCGACGTCTCCCGGCCCGCCGCGTCGTACGCGAACGTCAACGTGCCCGCGTCCGAGGCCAGTTCGACCGCTCGACCGGTCGGGTCGTACGACCAGCGCGAGACCAGCCCCGACGGGGTGGTGCGGCCGACGAGCCGCTCGCCCGCGTCGTACTCGTACGTCGTGGTGCGGCCGTTCACCGTCTCGGCCGTCACCCGGCCGAGCGCGTCCCGGACGAGGGTGACCTCCGCGTCGGCGTTGACCGCGCGGATCAGGTGGCCCGCCGGGTCATAGGCGTAGGTCGTGGTCCCGTCCGCCGCCTTGGTCCCGTCCGCGGTCGTCGTCCCGTCGGCCTGGGCGCGCTGTTCGGTGATCCGGCCGAGCGGGTCCCGCGTGAAGTGCAGGGATTCCCCCGCTCCGTTGGTACGCGAGACCAGTTCGCCCGCCGCGTTGTACGTGTAGGTGAGGGTGCGGCCGTTGAAGTCGGTCTCCGCGGTCGGGCGGCCCGCGTCGTCGTAGGTGTAGCTCCAGGTCAGGCCCTGTGCGTTGGTGACGCCCGTGAGTCTGCGCTCGGTGTCGTGCGTGAAGGTGTACGTGGTGCCCTCGGCGGTCGTGCGGGTGGCCGGGACGTCGAACGGGGCGGCGGTGCGGCGGGTGGTGTGGCCCGCCCGGTCGGTGTGGGTGAGGGGGTTGCCTTCGGCGTCCCAGGTCCACGACTCCGCCGTGCCGTCGGGGTGCTCGCGCCGGGCGGGCCTGCCCTCCGTGGTCCAGGTGGTGCGGGTGGTGTGGCCGAGGGGGTCGGTCACCTCGGTCGGGCGGCCGAAGGGGTCGCGGCGGACGGTCGTGGTGCGGCCGAGTTCATCGGTGATCGCGGCGGGGAGGCCGGCCAGGTCCGGGGTGATGTGCCGCGTGCCGCCGAGGGCGTCGGTGACGGCGGTCAGGTGGCCCGACTCGTCGTAGGTGTGGGTGGTCCGCGCGTCCAGCGGGTCGGTCGTGGTGAGGAGGTTGCCGAGGTCGTCGTACGTGTGGCGCCAGGTGGCCCCGCCCGGTTCGACCACCTCGACGGCCTGGCCGAGCCCGTTGTAGGCGGCGCGGGCCACCGAGCCGTCGGGCAGGGTGAGTTCGGTGAGGTTGCCGTGGTCGTCGTACGCGTACCGGGTCGTGCGACCGAGCGGATCGGTGCTGGTGAGGGGATTGTCGCCGCGGTCGTCCCACTGCGTGCGCGTGGTGTGGCCCAGCGCGTCGGTCTCCTCGACGACCAGGCCCTCCGCGTTGTAGCGGTGGCTGGAGGCGTGCCCCAGCGAGTCGGTGTACGTCGTCGTCCGGGCCGCCTCGTCGTACGCGAGCGTCCCGGACAGGATGCCGTCGACGCCGTCGGTACGTACGACCCGGCCCCGTGCGTCGTACACGTAGGAGAACCACGTGCCGTTGCGGTCCGTCCAGCGGGTCATGCGGCCCTGGTCGTCGTACGCGAACGTCAAGGGTTTGCCGGAGGAGTTGATCACCTCGGTGAGGTTGCCCGCCCCGTCGTACCCGTAGCGCATCACCACGGTGCCCGCGTCCGCGGGGAGTCGGCCGGTGTAGCGGTCGGGGGCCCGGTCGAGCAGGCGCAGGGCGGTGATGCGCGGGCCGTGGGAGTCGACGGCGAGGTAGTAGCCGCCGGAGTGGCGGATGCCCTCGGGGACGCCGCCCGCGTTGCGCTCGACGTCGACGCGCGCGCCGTTGCGGTCCTGCCAGGCGTCGATGGGCAGGTGGAAGACGCCGGGGGTGGCGGAGTTCAGCGGGGTGCTGAAGGAGCGGACCACGCCGGTGACCGGGTCGGTGATCGTCATCGCGCCGTCCGGCTTGCCGTCCCACTCCAGCGGCCAGCGCGGGCCCTTGACCGGCAGTACCGGCTCGCCGGGAGTCGGCACCGGGTAGACCAGGCGCATGCCGTCCGCGCCCGCGAAGACGACGCCCTCGCCGTCGATCTGGACGCATTCGTCCAGGGTGGAGATCCAGGTCGGGCCGAAGCACACCCCGCCCCGGTAGGAGGACAGATGGGTGCGCTCGAAGACGAACGGCAGCGAGGCGGGCAGCGACAGGTCGGTCTGCGACATCAGCATCGCCCCGGTCGCCACGTCGATCGGCTCGCCCACGCACCGGGTGCGCTCGCAGTTGCGGGCGGCGGGCCCGAGTTCCACCAGGTCGGGGCGGAGCGAAGGCGGGCGCAGCATGAACGGCGTCGGGTTGGTGAACGCGCCCTCGACCCCCGCCTTCAGGACGCCGCTCCCGGCGCCCAGCGCGCCGCCGTAGATCATGCCGTCCTTGGCGGCCTGGTTGACCTCGTCCAGGCTGAAACCGTCCTGCAGGCCCGTGGCGATCTTCAGCGGCTGGGCCACGGCCAGGTCGACGGTGACCGACTCGATGCCGCCGAAGGCGGCCGCCACCAGCGTGCCCGCCGCGATCTCCGCCACCGTGGTGGAGACCGCGACGCCGAGCGTGGCGCCCATCTCGATGATCACGTCGGCGGCCGCCACCGCCGCGCCCGAGGCCAGGCCCGCGGTGAAGAAGGCCAGCGCGATCCCGCCCGCGATCACCACCGCGTCGATGCCGATCTGCGTCCACAGCTTGGTGATCGCGTCGTCCACCGCGTCCGCGAACTTCTCCAGGGCGTCCGCCATGTTCCGCGAGGACTTCGCCAGATCGCTGAGCCAGCCCGCGTCCTTGCCCTTGGCGTACCGCTCCCAGAAGGTGGTGAAGGTCGCGATCGCCTCACCCTGGTTGTTGTGGATGAGCGAGCTCGCCGTGTTGTTCACGGGGGTGCGTACGTCGTCGACCGCGTCCGCGAAGTCCCGCCAGGCCTTCGCCGCGTGCCGCAGGGTGCCCGAGTTCGCGTCCGGCCACCACATGCCCAGCTTGAGCAGGATCTTCTTGGCCTCGTCCTCGACGCTCACTCGGCACCGCCCTGAGGCCCGTCCTGAGGCTTGTCCTGCGGCTTCACCTTGGCGAACATCCCGGCGATCAACTCGTCGTTGTCCACGTGCCCGTCGGACATGTCGATCATGGCTTCGTGGATGCTCGTCAGCCCGAGCACCAGGATCCCGGCACCGCGCTCGATCGCCTTCTGCTGCGGCTCGTACGCGTCCCCGAACGCCTTGCCCTGTTCGTCGTCGCCCCACGGCTTGCCGAAGCCGTCCAGCGCCTTGACCAGGTTCGTCAGCGCGGTGCTCAGGTTCTTCGCCTGTTCGTGGAAGACCGGTGCCGACAGCTTCAGATCAGCCGTCTTGATGTCCAGAACCTTGCCGTCGTCGCCCACCGGCACCTTCCCCCGTCGTTCCCGCACGCGCCCTTGTCCTCCGCGCATGCCGTTCCTTGACCGTAGGAGGCAGGCGTCATGAGATCGCAAAGCGGAGGTCGTGGGTACGTAACGAAAGGCCAGGTCGGCTGAGTTCCGACCTGGCCTTTACGGGTGAAAATACGCTCGCTCGGGTGAAGAGACGCGATGTGACGTAACGTCAGTCGATGCCCTGCGCGAAGGAGAACACGCCGTACGGGTCGTACTTCGACTTGACGTAGGACAGGCGGTCGTAGTTCTCGCCGTAGTACGCCGTGCGCCAGTCCGTCAGGGCCGGGTCGATGAAGTTCTGGTAGGACTCGCCCTTCGAGATCGGGTCCACCGCGGTGAAGCCGTTGTCGACGAAGCGCTGGCCGGAGGCGAGTTCGTCGCCGGAGAGGATCCCGAAGGCGAACGTGTAGTACGACATCAGCAGCGTGCTGTCGCGGTGGACGTACGCCGTCGAGGTGCGCGAGACCTTGTTGGCGGCGCCGCCGAGCGCCATGATCTCGAACTTGTGGAAGTGGCCGGCCGTGCGCTCGGTGTCGAAGACACTCACCAGACGGGCCCACTCGGTCTCCGAGGGCGACCGGCTCAGCAGACGGCCGCGGCCCAGGACGTGGCCGAACGGGGAGAGCTTGCCGTTCTCCGGGTCCCAGGTGTTGTTGTGGCACTGCTGCTGCGAGTACGTGCCGCAGCCGAAGATCTTCATCATCGCGGACTTGTAGGTGTCCGTGTAGACGTTCTGCTGGATCGGGGCCGCGCCCGTCAGGGCGATCAGGCGGGCGATCTCGGTGTCGAACTCCGCGCGCGTGCCGATCGAGGTGACGAGCAGCGTCACCAGCGGGGCGTTGCCCGCCGCAGAGTCGAACAGGTCGATGTTGGAGCGGCTGCCGAACGTGGTCGGGGCGGTCTCCAGCCACTGGGTGAGGCCGTGCATCGCGCCGACCGCGTGGTCGTAGCTGAACAGCAGCTCGGCCACGTTGAGGTTCGGGACGGCGGTCGGGGTGACCGTGTACTGGGTCACGATGCCGAAGTTGCCGCCGCCGCCACCGCGGATCGCCCAGTACAGGTCCGGGTTGGAGGTCGGGGACGCGGTGACCTGGCGGCCGCTGGCCAGGACGACCTTCGCCGAGGTCACCTTGTCCGCGCCGAGCCCGTGCTGGCGGGTGAGCAGGCCGACGCCGCCGCCCTGGAGGAAGCCGCCGAGCGCGACGGTCGGGAACATGCCGCCCGGGATGGCCAGGCCGCTCGCGCCGAGGCCGTTGACGACGTCGACCAGCTGCGTACCGCCGCCGACGAGCGCCGTGACGGAGCCCGCCGACACCGCGTTCAGCTTCGAGACGTCGATGATCAGGCCCTCGGTGGTCGAGTAGCCGCCGCCGCTGTGGCCGCCGCTGCGGGCCGTCACCGGGATGTCGTGGTACTGGGCGAAGATCAGGCTGGTCGTCACGTCGTTGGCGTTCGCCGCGTACACGACGGCCTGCGGATTGGTGAGGCTGTACTGGCCGTACTCGACGGTCTTGGCCGCCGCGTACGAGGAGTCGGACGGCAGCACCAGCCGGCCCGTCAGATTCGCGCGCAGCCGGTCCCACTGGCCGGCCGTCGTGGCGGTGGCCGTGGTGAACCCCGACAGGGACAGGGCCGCGGCCCCGGCTCCCGCCATCCCGATGAACGATCTGCGTGTGATCATGCCTTGCTCTCCCCTGTAGGCCTCGTTGAGCGCCGAGCGGACGGAATCCTGCCACGGAATCCGGCCGACGGGTGGGGCAGTTGGCCAGTACGGCGTGACCTCGACTGCCACTCAAGTCCCGCTGGAGCTGGGCATGTTGAGGATCCGGAGCGTCTGCCACCGCGTTCAAGTGTGGAGCTTGACGTGGCCTGCGGGCCTGTCCGCGACCCACCGGATAGGCCCTAGGCTGAACCCATAGCGACCACGTACAGGGCGGGTGTTCATGGCGGACGCATGGGTCAATTCCGCGGAGCGGATCGGTGCCGACCTCCATGTGGAACTGGCCGGATCCGGCAGCCGGCGGGCCGCGCTCATCCGCGCGCTGCGCTCCGCCGTCCAGGACGGGCGGCTCGCCCCCGGCACCCGGCTGCCCCCGTACCGCTCGCTCGCCGCCGACCTGGGCCTCGCCCGCAACACCGTCGCCGACGCGTACGCCGAGCTCGTCGCCGAAGGATGGCTGACCGCACGGCAGGGCTCGGGCACCCGGGTCGCGCCGCGCGCCGAGCCCGTACGGGCCGCCCGGGTGCCCAAAAAGGTGCCGCGCCGGGCCGCCGCCCCGGCGCACAACCTGATGCAGGGCCAGCCGGACGCCGGATCGTTTCCGCGGAGCGCCTGGCTGTCGGCCGCCCGCCGCGCGCTCAACGCGGCGCCCAACGAGGCGTTCGGACCGGGCGATCCACAGGGCCGCGTCGAGCTGCGCCGGGCGCTCGCCGGGTATCTGGCGCGGGTGCGGGGCGTACGGACCACGCCCGACCGCATCGTGATCTGCTCCGGCTTCGCGCACGCCCTGCGGCTGCTCTTCGGCGGCCAGGTGCTGCGCGGCCCGCTCGCCGTGGAGTCGTACGGACTCGCCTTCCACCGCTCCCTGCTCGCGGCGGAGGGCGTACGGACCGTGCCGGTCGGGCTCGACGAGCAGGGCGCGACGGTGGCGGAGCTGACGGAGCGGGCGGCGCTCAAGGGCGTACGGGCCGCGCTGCTCACGCCCGCCCACCAGTTCCCGACCGGCGGCCCGCTGCACCCGGAGCGCCGCGCCGCCGTCGTCGACTGGGCGCGCGCCCGGGGCCGGGTGATCCTGGAGGACGACTACGACGGCGAGTTCCGCTACGACCGCGAGCCGGTCGGCGCGGTGCAGGGGCTCGACCCCGAGCGGGTCGTCTACATCGGCTCGGTCAGCAAGAGCCTGTCCCCGGCGGTGCGGCTCGGCTGGATGGTGCTGCCCGAGCAGCTCGTCGACCCGGTGCTCGCGGCCAAGGGCCAGCGCGAGGCGTGGGCGAGCGTCCTGGACCAGCTGACCCTCGCGGACCTGATCGAGAGCGGCGGGTACGACCGGCACGTGCGGCGGATGCGGCAGCGCTACCGGGGCCGCCGCGACCAGCTCCTCGCCGCTCTCGACGAGCACGCCCCGCACATCACGGCGGCCGGGATCGCGGCCGGGCTGCACGCCGTGCTGCGGCTGCCGCCGGGCACCGAGCGGGCGGCCCTGAAGGCCGCGGCCTGGCAGGGCATCGCGCTCGACGGACTCGCCGGCTACCGCCATCCGGACGCGACCATGCCGGGCCAGGACGGCCTGGTCGTCGGCTATGCGACCCCGCCCGACCACGCCTATCAGGCGGCCCTGGAGGCCCTGTGCCGGGCGCTGCCACCGGCGCCGTGACGTCGGGGACCTCAGAGCGGGGACTTTAGGGTGGAGGGCAGCCTGGCGATCATGAGGGGGAGTGGCTGACGTGGCCGAAGTGACGGAACTGGTCGGTGAGTTCGACGGGGAGCGGATCAGCTGCGCGGTGGCCGGGCCCGACGGAGTGTTCCCCTCCGTCACGGTCGTCCTGCTGCACGGCGCCGGAATCGGCGACAAGGCGCGCCTCGCGGAGCTGGGGGAGGACTTCCGCTCCCGTGGCCACCGCGTCCTCGCCCTCGACTTCTCCGGGCACGGCGCCTCCAGCGGCGACCTCGCGGAGCTGAGCCTGGAGCGCCGCTTCCGGCAGGCGCGCGAGGCGATCGACGCGTACGTTCCGCCTGGTCAGAGCCTGGTCCTGACCGGTTTCAGCATGAGCGGCCAGACCGTGGCGGACTTGGCCGCGCACTACGGCTCGCGGGTCGCGGGCATCGGGCTGTGCGCGCCCGCCGTGTACGCGGACGCGGCCTGGTCCGAGCCGTTCGGGGCCGAGCCGGGAGCGCCGGGGACCCCGCCGGGGGCGCCCGTCTCGCGCTTCACCGAGATCCTCCGTACGCCCGACAGCTGGCGCGGCTCGCGCGCCCTGGACGTCTTCCGGGCACTGCGCACCCGCGTGGTCCTGGCCGTACCCGAAGTGGACGAGATCATTCCGTACGCCGTCACGGAGGCGGTGGCGCAGGCGCTGGCCGAAGGGAACGAGCCCCGCTTCACCCGGCTGGAGTTCGAGGGCGCGCACCACCGGCTCGGGATGTGGTTCAAGGAGCACCCGGCCGAGCGCGGAAGGTTCGTGGACGCGGTCCTGGACGACCTGGGCGCGGACGGCTGGGAGCTGACCCGCCGCTGGGTCGAGAAGTCACTGCCGGAGGGCGAGCGGGTACGGGACGCGGTGGCGCTGCGGGGCGGGTGGACTTCGCAGATGCGGCTGGTCCGTACGGAGGGAGTCGACGACGTACGTACGGAGGGTGGCGACGGCGCTGAGGTCTTGCGTACGGAATCAGCCACTTCCGTACGCGAGTTGGTCCTGCGCTCCTTCGCCAAGCCCTTCTACCGGCGGCACGCGGCGGGCCTCCTCGCGCGCGAGGCCGCGGTGCTCGGGCTGCTGGCCGGGACGGGCGTGCCCGCGCCCGCGCTCGTGGCGGCCGACTCGCAGGGCGAGCACTGCGACCATCCCTCGCTGCTGATGACCCGCCTGGACGGCGCGGTCCGGCTCGACGAGGTCGAGCTGGAGCGGCGGATCGGGCTGCTCGCAGGGCAGTTGCTGGACATCCACCGCGTCCCGGTGGCGGAGGCCGAGCGGCCCCGGGAGTACGAGCCCTGGACCTCCGCCGACCGGGTGCGCGTCCCGGCGGACACCCGGCGGCCCGAGGTCTGGCGCCGGGCGGTCGACGTCATCCGGCAGCCGCCGCCCCCGTACGAGGGGTGCTTCCTGCACCGGGACTTCCACCCGGGGAACGTGCTGTTCAGCGGCGCGGGCGACGAGCTGCGGATCAGCGGGGTCGTCGACTGGGTGGAGACGTCGTGGGGCCCGGCCGCGCTCGACGTGGCGCACTGCTCGACGGCGCTCGCGCTGCTGCACGGGGCCGGGGCCGCCCGGGAGTTCGTGGCGCGGTACACCGCCGGGGGCGGGCGGCTGGAGGCCGGGCTGCTCCACTGGCAGCTCCTGGACGCGCTGGCGTACGCGCCGGACGCCGAGAAGGTCGCGGGGCCGTGGCGGGAGCTCGGACGCACGGACCTGACGCCCGAGCTGCTGACCTGGCGGCTGGAGGAGTACATCGCGTCGCTGCTCGACGAGGAGTCCGACTGAGGCGCGCCAGGACGCTTGAGCGGCCCAAGGGTTGTACGCGTTCGTAAAATTGGCGCAAAATCGCCGGAGCGGTCAGTGGGCGATCGACGTCGCCGAACAGGCGTGTACCGAGGGCCGAAGAGGCGTCCGTAGGGCGGACGCGGACAGGACGAGGGCCCCGGGCACTCACCTGGGATGCCCGAGGACCTCTCTGTCCTTCGGATCCGTTCCGGCGGCGACACTCCCCCGAGCGTGGTCGTCCACCGAGCACCGGCGGTCCGGATCCGATGGAAAGATCTAATCAGCGCCCACCAACAGATCGCTAACATGTGGCCAACGGTCAACGGGGCAGCCGGTGGACGGGCAGTGAGGGAAGCCGGTGGAGGTCGGGGTGTGCGTGCGATTCGGCCTGCTCGGCCCGCTGACCGTGGGGGGCGGGCCCGTCGGCGGCGGCAAGGTCCGGTCACTGCTCGCCGCCCTTCTGATGCGGCCCGGCCGGGTCGTCCCCAGTGACGATCTGAAGCTGGCGCTGTGGGGCGACGAGCCGCCCGCCTCCGCCACCGCGTCGCTGCACAACCACGTCGCCCGGCTGCGGCGGCTGCTCGACTCCGAGGACCGGGTACGGGCCGTGCCGCCCGGATACGTGCTGCGGGTCGACCCGGGCGAGCTCGACACCCAGGTCTTCGAGGCCCACGCGCGCGTGGCGCTCGCCGCGCACCACCGGGGCGACTGGCCGGTGGTGGCCGAGGAGACCGCCGGCGCCCTCGCGCTGTGGCGCGGCGCGCCGCTCGGCGGGCTCTACGACCCGGCCGACGGCGAGCCCGCGCTCGTCCAGCGGCTCGGCGAGACCCGGCTGCTCGTCCTGGAGTGGAAGTACGAGGCGGAGCTGCGGCTCGGCCGCCATGAGGGGATCGGACCGGAACTGGCGGCGCTGACCGGTGAGTTCCCGCTGCGCGAGGCCTTTCACCGGCAGCTGATGCTGGTGCTGCACCGCACCGGGCGCCAGGCGGAGGCGCTCGCCGTGCACCAGCGGCTGCGCCGCACCCTGGTCGAGGAGCTGGGCGTCGACCCGGGGCCCGCCGTCCAGGAGGCGCACCGGGAGATCCTGCGGGAGCCCGCGCCGCGCGCCGAGCTGCCCGCCCCGGCCCAACTGCCGCCCGGGCCCGCGCATTTCACCGGGCGAGACGAGGTGGTGGCGGAGCTATGGGCCGCCCTGACCCAGCGGCGTCGGCAGCCGGAGGCGTCCGCGTCCCCGAGCGCTCCTGCGGGCACCCCGGTCGCCCCCGCACGGGCGGGCCGCATACCCGCGCCGCCCGCGTCCGCCGCCCGGCACGAGGGCGCGCCCGCCGCTCCCCTCGCCGTGATCACCGGCATGGCCGGGGTCGGCAAGAGCGCGCTCGCCGTCCATGTGGCGCACGCCCTGCGCGAGGAGTTCCCGGACGGGCAGCTGTACCTGAACCTGCGCGGCGCGACCCCGGGCCTGCCCCCGCTCCCGCCGATCCAGGCGCTCGCCGCGCTGCTCAACGCGCTGGGCGTCGACTCCCGCAACGTCCCCGACACGCCGGACGCGGCCGCCGCGCTGCTGCGCTCCCGGCTCGCCCCGACCCGTACGCTCCTCGTCCTCGACGACGCGGCCTCCGCCGCCCAGGTGCGGCCGCTGCTGCCCGCCGGGGACGGCTGCGCGGTGGTCGTGACCAGCCGGTCGCCGCTGGCCGCGCTCGACGGCGCCACCCGCTTCCCGCTCGCCCCGATGACGGCCGACGAGAGCCTCGGCCTGCTGCGGGCGATCTCCGGGCGCCAACTGGCCGACGGCGCGGCCCGGCTGGTCGAGCTCTGCGGTCGGCTGCCGCTGGCGCTGCGGGTCGCGGCCGCCCGGCTCGCCGCCTGCCGCGCGCTCAGCCCCGACGCGCTCGCCGGACTCCTCGACGCCGAGGACGGGCGCCTGGACCACCTGGAGTACGACGACCTGAGCGTGCGCCGCTCGCTCGCCGTCGCGCTCGGCGCCCTCGACCCGGACGCGGCGCTCGCACTGCGCCGCCTGGGATCGCTCGACCTGCCCGCGTACGAAGTCCCCGTCGTCGCCCGGCTGATGGGCCTGCCCGAGCAGCGGGCGGGGGCCGCGCTCGACCGCCTCGTCGAGGTGGCGCTCCTGGAGGAGATCTCGTACGGGCGGTACGCGCCGCACGACCTGGTGCGCGACTTCGCCCGTGAGCTGGCCGCCCAGGACGACGGGCGGGAGGCGGCCGTCGAGCGCGGGCTGCGCTGGTACGCCGAGGCCGCCCGGCAGAGCGGCCTGGCCCTGTCCCCGCCCGATCGCGAGGGCCCCGCGCGCGTGCCCGAGCCCATCGGGGACGCCGCGCCCTTCCCGGACACCGCCGCCGCGCTGGCCTGGGGGGACCGCGAACTGCCCGCCGTGGTGACGCTCACCGAGCGGTACGCGCGCAGCTCACCGACCGTGTTCCTGCTGGTCAGGGCGTACTTCAGCCATCTCCAGTACCGGGGCAAGTACGGCGCGCTGCGCCACCTCAACCGGTTCGTCCTGAGCGCCGCCCGGGCGAGCGGCGACCGGGTCGCGCAGGCGCACGCCATCGGGGACCTCGCCGGGGCGCACTTCCTGGCCAGCCGCATCGAGGAGGCGCTGGCCCTCAACGACGAGGCGATCGCGCTCTGGCAGGAGCTCGGGGAGCGGGGCCGCACCCAGCGCACCCTCGCCAACCGCGGCATGCTCCTGGAGCGCCTCGGCCGGCACGCCGAGGCCGCCGAGCCGCTGGAGCGGAGCCTGGCCCTGACCCGCGAGCTCGACGACGCCTACGGCGAGGCGATCATCCTCAGCCACCTCGGCAACCTGCACGAGCACACCGACGCGCGCGTGGCCATCGCCTACCACGAGCGCAGCCTCGCGGCCGGCTGCCGCATCGGCAGCGAGCTCCTGGCGCACACCGCGCACTGCAACATCGGGTACGCGCACCTCACCTTGGGTGAATGGGCCGCCGCCGTCGGCCACTTCGAGCGGGCGCTGTGCATCCTCGGCGAGCAGGGCGACTGGCACGGGCGCTCCCAGTCCTGGGTCGGCCTGGTCCGGGTCCTGGGCGAACTGGGGCGCACCGACGAGGCGTACGCCGCCTGCGAGGACCTGCTCGACCAGGCCGTCGAGCGGTGCGACGCGTACAGCGAGGGGCTGGGCAGGCGTGAGTACGGCCGCCTGGAGCGGTCGCGCGGACGTGTCGCGCAGGCGCGGGTCCAGTGGGAGCTGGCGCTGACGGCCCTGGACGGCGGCGACCCGAAGGCGTACGCGGAGGTGGCCGAGCTGCTGGCGGGGCTGGACGCGGAGCCGGACGCGGAGTCGAACGCGGGGGAGAGTGCGGGGCCGTGTTTGCGGGAGGACGGGGAGGGGCGGGTCCCGGCGGAAGTCGGGTGAAACATTCCCGGGCCCCCGTCGCGTCAATGAGGTGTAGGGGAGGTCAAGGGGTCGGGGGAGAGCATGAGAAAGCTGGGGCAGCCGAGGCAGCCGAAACAAGCGCGCACGGATGAGTTCCTGGAGTTCGCGTCGGGCCGAGCGAACCACCTCTTCCGCGCCGCGTGCCTGCTGACCAGCGGCGACACTCATCTCGCCGAGGACCTGGTGCAGGAGACGCTGGGCCGGATGTATGCGCTGTGGGGCCGGATCTCCCGGATCGACAACCCCGCGGGATACGCGCAGACGATCCTCGTGCGCACGTTCCTCACCCACCGGCGACGACGCTCGGCCGACGAACGGCCCATAGGGGAACTGCCGGACCGCCCCGTGACCACGGACGGGGACCCGGCGCTGCGGCTCGCGCTGCTCGACGCGCTCGCCCGGCTCGCGCCCAAGGACCGCGCTGTGGTGGTCCTGCGGTACTGGGAGGACCGCAGCGTCGAGGAGACGGCGGAGGCGATGCGGGTCAGCTCGGCCGCGGTCCGCACCCGCTCGGTGCGCGCGCTGGCGAAACTGCGCGAACACCTGGGCGGCAGCCTGGCGGAACTCGCGGCGCTCTGACCACGCACCACGAGCCAGGCACCACGAACGACGCACCACGAACGACGCACCACGAACAACGCACCACCGACCACTGAACACGAAGCGAGGAGTGGGGTTTCACCATGCCTTTTGAAGACCAGCTCGGTGACGCGATGCGCAGCACCGGCGACGGCTTCGTCCCGCAGGACAGCCGCGCGCTGCTCGACGGCGCCCTGATCAGCGGCCGCCGCCGACTGGCCCGGCGCCGGGCCGCCACGGTGACCGGCAGTGTGGTGGCGCTGGCCGCGGTGGGTCTCGGCGGCGCCTGGGCGGGCGGGCTGGTCGACGGCTCCTCCGGCGGCTCGGGGGGTTCCGGCGGCGCGTCCGCGTCCGTGGCGGCACCGCCCAAGCCGACGCTCCCGGACGGGGTGTCGGTCACCGCCGAGCAGATGATCAAGAACCTGATCGCGCTCCTCCCACAAGGGAAGACCAGTGACGAGCAGGGCAGTGGCGCGGGTCAGTTGGGCGACAAGTTCAAGACGCCGACCGCGTCGGTCGTCTTCGACGACGGCAAGGGCAAGGGCTCGATCGGCATCTCGCTGAGCACGATCGATCCGGCGGGCCAGAGCGCCACCGGGTATGTGACCTGCCCGTCGAAGGCGATCACGGACTACGACCACTGCGCGGCCCAAGTGCTGTCCGACGGCTCGCGGTTCATGTTCTTCCAGGGGTACGAGTACCCGGACCGTCGCGAGGAGACGAAGAACTGGCGGGCCACGCTGATCACTCCGAAGGGCGTGCTGGTCGACGCGACCGAGTACAACGCGCCCGCCGAGAAGGGCGCCGAGATAAGCCGCGTGGACCCGCCGCTGACCGGAGCGCAGATGAAGACGCTGGTCACGGCCGAGGTGTGGAAGACGACCATGGCGGGTGCGAAGGTGCCGCGTCCGGAGTCGGTGCCCCGGGGCGAGCCGAGCGGGGCCTCGATGCAGCGCGAGCTGGTCGCCTCCCTGCCGAAGGGACTCAAGGTCGTCGACCAGGGCAACCAGGGTGGCTACGCGTTCGCGGTGGTGGACGACGGCAAGGGCAAGAGCCTGGTCGGCATCAACGTCCAGCCCGGGATGGGAGACGTGCCGCTGCAGGGCACGGTGTCGACGCTGCCCAACGGCACTCGGGTCGGCGAGGAGCAGCGGCCAGGGGAGAAGGGCGGCGCGGGCGTGGTGTGGTGGACGGTCGACACGATCCGCGAGAACGGCCTTCGGGTGGTCATCAGCGCGTTCAACACGGGTAACCAGAACGCGCCCGCTACCCGGGCCACTCCGGCGCTGACTATGTCGCAGCTGAAGGGGATTGCGCTGGATGCGAAGTGGGAGGGGCTTGGCTAGGTGCGGTGAGTCGGGTGCGGGCCGGTGGGGGCTGGTCGCGCAGTTCCCCGCGCCCCTAAGGGGCGCCGCCCCTGCGGGGCGCCTTGCCCAGCTCCCTATTTCGCCTCCGAGTACCGCTCCACCACCGTCGTCGTGAACGGGAACCTCACCGGGGTCTGGCCGAAGGCGATGCGGCCGGCCAGTTCGCCCGCCGTGCGGATCGCCTTCACGACCTGGGGGGCCTCGTCCTCGGGGCAGTGCACGATGACCTCGTCGTGCTGGAAGAAGACCAGCTCGGCCCGCATCCCGGCGGCGGAGAGCTCCTGGCGCAGCGCGGCGAGCAGCAGCAGGGCCCAGTCGGCGGCGCTGCCCTGGACGACGAAGTTGCGGGTGAAGCGGCCCCGGGCGCGGGCGTTGGTGGACGCGTATCCGGGGGTGAACTCGCCGTCCGGGGAGGAGAGTTCGGCGCCGCCGTCCTGGGGGAGACCCGCCTCGCCGTCGTCGTCCGCTCCGGCCGCCGGCGGGCTGGTCCGGCCGAGCCAGGTCCGTACGAGACGGCCCTCTTCGCCCGCCTTCGCGGCGTCGTCGACATAGGCCACGGCCCGGGGGAAGCGGCGGCGAAGGGCGGCGAGGTTCTTGAGGCCGTCGCCGGACGTCTGCCCGTAGATCGCGCCGAGCAGCGCGAGCTTCGCGTGGTCGCGGTCGCCGGAGAAGGCGCGGTCGGACAGGGAGGTGTAGAGGTCGCCGTCGTGCCCGGCCACCTCCATCAGCCCCGGGTCGCGGGAGATCGCGGCGAGGACGCGCGGCTCCATCTGGTCGGCGTCGGCCACCACCAGGCGCCAGCCCTCATCGGCCACCACCGCCTGCCGGATGACCTTGGGGATCTGGAGCGCGCCCCCGCCGTTGGTGGTCCAGCGGCCGCTGACCGTGCCTCCCGGGGTGTACTCGGGGCGGAAGCGGCCGTCGCGCACCCAGTCGTGCAGCCAGCTCCAGCCGTGCGCGGTCCAGATCCGGTACAACTTCTTGTAGGCGACCAGCGGTGCCACGGCCGGGTGGTCGATCTCCTCCAGGGCCCAGCGGCGCGTGGAGGTGATCCGGATGCCCGCCTCGGCGAACGCCTTGATGACGTCGGCGGGCAGATCGGGCCGGACCCGGCGGCCGAACGCGGCCGACACCTCGTCGGCGAGCTCGGCCAGGCGGCGGGGCTCGCCGCCGCCCGCGTACCGCTCGCCGAGCAGGTCGGTCAGCAGGGCGCGGTGGACGTCCGCGCGCCAGGGCAGGCCCGCCCGGTTCATCTCGGCGGCCACCAGCATCCCGGCGGACTCGGAGGCGGTGAGTAGTCGCATCCGGCCGGGGTGCTCGGCCTTCTCGTGCCGCCGCTGCTGCTCCGCGTACACCTCGACCAGGGCTTCGAGGGGCAGGGCGGTGCCGCTCGGCGGCTCGAAGAGGGGGGACTGGCGGCCGGGGTCGGCGGCGCGGGCGGGCGGGTCCGCCGGTACCGGCAGGTGGTGCAGCCGGGCCCAGGCGGCCGCGGCCGAGCGCGGCTCGCCGAGGCGGCCCTCGTGGCCGAGGAGGAGCAGCTCGGCGGCCTCGATGTCGTAGCACCGCTCGACGCGGACGCCGGCGGCGAGCAGGCGCGGGTAGACGTCGGCGGTGGAGCGCCACACCCAGCGCCCCACGCCCGGCCGGGCCCGGACCGCCGCGGCCAGATCGGGCTCGTGCGCCACGGGCCCTTCGGGCAGCCCGTCCCGTCCGAGGGCGACGAGCCGCGCGCCGCCGTCCTCGGTGGGGTCCACTGCCCACTTTTCGTCCACGAGTGCGAGTGTGGCACCGGCCACTGACAACGGCGTTCCGCGGCGCCGGGCGGTGCTGAGCGCCCCGCTGGAAGTGCGGCATTCGACTATGGGCCGTCTGTGGCTGGTCGCGCAGTTCCCCGCGCCCCTTTGGGGCACGTGTTTGGGGCACGGGGCGCCGCACCGGACTTCCGTAAGACCGCTTAGCGAACGGGCGCCGCCCCCGCCACGGCCCCGACCGCCTCCGCGTACACCTCCAGCGGGTCGAGCGGTGCGCGGCCGAGGAGGTCGTGCAGCTCGCCCGTGTCCGGGGTGGCGAGGAAGCCGCCGGCGATCGCCGAGTACGTGCCGACCAGCATCGGCACCTGGAAGCCCAGCGCCCCGGACGCGGAGATCCGCTCGCGCGCCTCGGCCAGCGTCTCCGGCTCGTACGCCGTCCCGGTCGCGGCGGCCAGCTCGGCGCCGCCGAGGGCGCGGGGACCGGCCAGTTCGTAGACCCGGCCCGCGTGCGGTGCGGGGGCGAGGGCGACGCGGGCCGCGATCTCGGCCAGGTCGGCGCGGGCCACCGCCGCGAGGCGGCCGTCGGCCAGCGGCGCGGTGAGGCGGCCGTCGGCGCCGGGGGCGGCGAGGAAGGCGAGGAGCTCGGCGTAGAGCCCGTTGCGCAGGACCGTCCACTTCAAAGAAGTGGACGCGCTCAGACGGCGCTCGGTCCAGCGGTGGGCGAGGGCGTACGCAAGGTGGTCGCCCGCGCCGGTGAGGCTGGTGTAGACGAGGTGACGCACTCCCGCCTGTTCGGCTGCCGAGATCGCGGCCTCGTGGCGGGCGATGACGGTGTCGTCCTCGCCGTAACCGGCGGAGATCAGCAGCAGGGTGTCGACCCCGGCGAACGCCTCGGGCAGGGAGCCGGGGTCGTCGAAGTCGACGCGCCGGGCGCCGGGCAGCGGCGCGCGCGTGCCGAGCACGACGTCGTCGCGGCCCGCGAGGCGCTCGGCGACGAGTTGGCCGAGACCGCCGGAGACACCGGTGACGAGCAGCATGGAGGACCCCCAAGGGATGAACGCGCACAGGGTTCTGTTCGCGGTTGTGTTCGACAACTGCGACCATCGTCTGCGGTCCGGCACGCGCGCGTAAGGAGGCACTTCGATGTCAGTGGGGCACACGGAGGTAACCACCCCCGAGGGCCGGCGGGTGATCACCGACCCCGTGATCAGCTGCGAGACCCCGCAGGACGAGTGCGGGGTGCGCGATGTGCTCGACCGGCTCGGAGACAAGTGGTCGGTGTACGTGGTGGTCGAACTCGCCGCGGGCGTCAAGCGGTTCCGCCAGCTCCAGCGTGCCGTACCCGGCATCTCGCAGCGGATGCTGACGCTGACCCTGCGGCGCCTGGAGCGCGACGGTCTGGTGGACCGGACGGTGTACCCGACGGTGCCCGCACAGGTCGAGTACGAGCTGACCGCGATGGGCCACAGCCTCACCCACCTGGTCAAGGCGCTCGCGGACTGGTCGATCGGCCACCGGGACGCGATCGCCCGGGCCCGCCGCGACTGGGACGAGGCGCAGTGACGACGGTCGAGCGGGCGCTGGCCGCCGCGCTGTACGCCGAGTCCGACGCGGACCTGGACACCGGCGCGTCGCTGCTGGCCGCGGACCCGTCCGCCGACGCCGAGCTCGCCCTGCGCGGGCAGGAGCTGATCGGGCGGGCGTGGGAGCGGGGGTGGCAGCCGGCCGATGTCGTACGGATGGTCCGGCGCGAGCTGGCGGAGCCGCACGTACGGCTGGCCGTGGAGCTCGTGCTCGTACAGCTGAAGCGGTACGAGCGGCTGCCGGCGCGGTGGGCGGAGCAGGCCGAGGGGCTCGCGGACGCCGTCCAGAGCGCGGGCGACCGGTCGGAGGACCGCTTCACGCGCGCGACGCTGGTCCTTGAGCTGTACCGGCTGCTGCTGCGGCTGCCCGCGATCGAGCCGGTGGGGCCGCTGCCGGGCACGCCCGTGCACCTGCCGCCGGTGCACGGCGAGCCGAAGGCGCTGACGCGGATCCGGGCGCTGCTCGCCAAGGCGGAGGCGACGGAGTTCCCGGACGAGGCGGAGGCGCTGAGCGCCAAGGCGCAGGAGCTGATGGCGCTGCACAGCATCGACGAGGCGGTGCTGGCGGCAGGCGGCCACCGGGGCGACGCGCCGGGGGCGTGCCGGATCGGGGTGGACGCGCCGTACGAGACGTCCAAGGCGATCCTGCTCGACGCGGTCGCCTCGGCGAACCACTGCCGGGCGGTGTGGAACGGGGAGTTCGGCTTCTCGACGGTGGTGGGCTTCGAGGCCGACCTGGAGGCGGTCGAGCTGCTCTACACGTCGCTGCTGGTGCAGGGGACCGCGGCGATGACGCGGGCGGAGGCGGCGCAGCGGGCGGGCGGACGTAAGCGGACCAAGACGTTCCGCCAGTCTTTCCTGCTGGCGTACGCGAACCGGCTGGGCGACCTCCTGTCGGCGACGGCCCGCCAGGTGGAGTCGACGGCGTCCACCGCGCTGCTGCCGGTGCTCGCCACGCGCGCGGTGGCGGTCGCGGGGCGGGCGGAGGAGATGTTTCCGCGGACGGTACGGACGCGGGTGCGGGGGGCGACGGACGCGGCGGGTTGGCAGGACGGCACGACGGCGGCGAACCGGGCCCACCACGGCCCGGGCCGCCCGGGGCTGCCGGGCTGACCCGATGTGCCGGGGCTGCGCCCCCGACCCCGTTGCGGGGCCTGCGGCCCCTGCACCCCGCTTCGTTCGTCTGCGGGCCGTGCTGGGTCGCTCGCGCAGTTCCCCGCGCCCCTTACGGGCGCTGGTCGCTCCCCCAAGTTCTCGGCTTCGCTCGAACAGGGGGGACCCCCATCGCGGCGGAGCCGCAAATGTCACAGCCCCGCGCCCGTGAAAATGCCGCTGCGCGGCATCCCCTGGGCGCCCCGGAGGGGCGCTTCCAGGGGCGCGGGGAACTGCGCGAGCAACCACCGACGGTCCGCAGACGAACACCGGGCTGATAAGGGGCGCAGCCCCTGGGGAAGCGCGTTCACCTTGGGGGATCGATACGCTCGGCCCCATGAGCTGGCTCCGCGCCCTGAAAGAGACCGCGCGGGCGGGGCTGAGCGTCGAGCGGCGACGGCTCGAACCCGCCGTCGCCCTGCGCGGCGCCGCCGGACTCGCCCTCGTCGTCGGCGTCAGCCTCGTCACCCTCGGCCCCACCGCCGCCGTGAGCTCCGCGTTCGGCGCGTTCCAGGCCGCCATCGCCACCTTCCAGCGCAGCTGGCGCCCCCGCCCGGCCCTGGCGCTCGCGTCCGGCGCCAGCCTCGCCCTCTCCACCTTCCTCGGCTACCTCGTCGGCGCCCACTCCCCGTTCTTCCTGGCCCTGCTCGCCGCCTGGACGTTCGCCTCCGGACTCGCCTGGGCCGTAGGCCCCACCGCCGGGATCATCGCCTCCTCCAACGTGGCGATCATGCTGGTCACCGTCACCCTGCCCACCTCGATCGCGACCGCCGCCGGGCACGCCGCGATGATCGCCGCGGGCGGCGTCGTCCAGGCGGCCCTCGTCGTCCTCGTCCCGATCCGCCGCTGGGGCGCCCAGCGCGACGCGCTCGCCGACGCGCTGGCGGCCGAGGCCGACTACGCCCGCCGCCTCCGGCAGGACCCGCGCGCCGCCTTCGACCCGGAGCCCCTGATGACCGCCCGGCTCGCCGCCGCCGTCACCCCCCGCGAGGCCCGCCGCCGCCCGGCGGAGCTGCACGGATCCCGGGGCGTGGCCGAGCGCATCCGGCCGGTCCTCGCCTCGCTCGCGGACCCCGCGCTCGGCGTGCCGGAGGAGGGACCCGAGCGCGACCGGGTGCGCGAACTGCTCGGCGCCGCCGCCTCTGTGCTCGACGCGGCCGCCCGCGCGATCCGGCACGGCGAGGCCGTACGCATCCCGGCGCCCGCCGAGGCCGCCCTCAAGACGCCCGACACCGGCGCGATCCTCACCGGCCCCGCCTTCCGCACCGCCACCCGCCTGATCGCGCTCCTCGGCGACGTCGTGGAGACGGCCGAGGGCACCGGCGGCGACGGGTCCGAGCCGCTGCTGCGGCCTACCCTGCCCCGGCTCGTCCCGCTCGCCCTGCGCACCATGCGCACCGAGCTCGGCCGCCGCGACTCCCCGGTCTTCCGGCACGCCGCCCGGGTCTGCGCGGTCGCCGCCGCCGGGTACCTCCTGGGCAAGGCCCTCCCGCTCGGCCACGGCTACTGGGCGCCGATGGCCTCCGTCATGGTGATGCGCCCGGACTTCTCCCAGACGTACTCCCGCGCGGTCGCCCGCTTCGGCGGCACCCTGGTCGGCGTCGCCCTCGCCACCGGCCTGGTCCAGCTCACCCACCCAGGCCCCGGCCTCTCGGCCGCGCTTGCGGTGCTCTGCGCGTTCCTGATGTACCTGCTGATGCGTACGGGATACGCGGCGGCCAGCGCGTGCACCTCCGCGTACGTGGTCTTCCTGCTCGGCACCGGCGGCCTCCAGTGGACCCAGACCGTCCCCGACCGGGTGCTGCTCACCCTGCTCGGCGGGGTGCTGGCGATGGCCGCGTACGCCCTCTACCCGGCCTGGGAGACGCCCCGGCTGCGCACCCGGCTCGCGGACTGGCTGGCCGCCTGCGGGCGGTACGCGGCGGCCGTCGCCGACCGGTACGCCGACCCCGCCGCGCCCGCCGACGAGGTGCGCCGGGCGCTGCTCGCCACCCGCGCGGCCCGGGTCGCCTGGCAGGAGGCGCTGGACCGGGCCACCCACGAGCCGGTGCGCCACCGGGGGCTGTCGCGGGCCGCCGCCGAAGGGGCCGGGCACGCGGTGGGGCAGCTCGGCCGGATCGCGATGCTGATGGAGGCGCACGTCCCCGAGCGCGGCGCGGCCCCGGTCCCGGCCGCCGCCGCGTTCGCGGGGGCGCTGCGCGGGGCCACCGAGCGGGGTGCGAAGGCGGTGCGGGAGCGGCGGGTGCCGCAGTGGGGCGAGGTGGAGAAGGCGCTGGCCGTGTGGGACGGCGAGGGGGCGCCCGACCGGGTCGTGCGCAAGGGCGCGGGGCTGCTGCTCCACTCCCTGGAGGAGCTCTCGGACGCGCTCGCCCCGCCCGCCCCGCCGATGGCGGTCAAGGACGCCGGTCCGACGCCCTGAGGGACAGGTCAGGGCGTCGGCAGGCCCGCCGTCGGGATGCCCGTCGGCAGCTTCCCGTCCAGCTCCGACTTGGTGAAGGTGTCGGTCTTGCCGCCCTCCCACTTCACCGTGAGGGTCTTGCCGTCCGCGCTCAGCGACGGCATGCCCGCCGACCGGTCGGTGTTGCCGTCCGCGCACTTGAGCGCGATCATCGCCATGCCGTTGTCGCTGACCGTGCCGCTGCACGTGTGTTCGCCGCCGAGCGCCACGGTCGTACCGCTGATCACGAGGGCGGTGGGCCTGCCCTGGAGGACGGCCGCCCAGGCTCCGGCGATGTCCTTGGCGGCCACCTTGCCGCTGCCGCTGCTGCCGTTTCCGCCGCCGCTCGCGCTCGGGCTCGCGCTCTGCCCGCCGCCGCCGGTGTTCTTGTCCTTGGGCTTGTCGCCGCCGTCCGAGCTGGAGCACCCGGCCAGGGCGAGACAAGCGGCGAGGGCCACGGCGCCCGCCCCGGTACGTACATGCCTGCGCACTGCGAAATCCCCTTGCTTCGACGGTTTCCGGACGCGCCAAGCTACCAGCGCGTGAACCAGGGGGGCGCGGGACGCGTCTATACCCAGTGGACGAGGAGTCCAACCCGGTGGAATGCCTGTAACGGCCCGAGTACCGCGCGTGCACGTGCATATGCTCATGCAGGCGCACATGAACACGGCTATGATCCGGGGCAGTTGACCTTTCACAGATGCACGTCTGCACATCCCCCGGGAGCGACCTTGCACCACGCGTACAACGGCATGGCGGCAACGGAGCTTCAGGGTGTCGTCTGGCAGAAGAGCAGGCACAGCAACTCCCAAGGGACCTGCGTGGAGTTCGCCCGGTTGCCGGGAGGAAGGGTTGCCGTCCGCAACTCGACGTTTCCGGACGGGCCCGCGCTGGTCTACACACGGGCGGAGATCGAGGCGATGCTGCTCGGCGTCAAGGACGGCGAGTTCGACCACCTGATCACCGACTGACCGATCACCGACTGACCGATCACCGACTGGCTGACACCGGCCGAGCCCGCTGTACCCCGATACGCGAACGGGCCCCCATCCGGGGGCCCTTGTGTCGTACGGGTGGAAAGTGCGGCTGGGAAGCGCCTGGTCAGTCGGCCGGCTGGAGGCGGAACAAGGCCCAGACCACCTTGCCGCTCAGCGTGCCCGTGAGCGGGTGCCAGCCCCAGGAGTCGCTGAACGAGTCCACCAGGAACAGACCGCGCCCCGACTCCGCGTCGCAGTCGTCGGACCCGGGCGAGGACGGGCTGTCCACACTGGGGTCGCGCACCGCGCACACCAGCCGGCTGGTCCACCGCATCAGGTGCAGCCGCACGGGCGGCGCGTCCGACTCGCGGGCGGTGTCGGCGGGCAGCGCGTGGCGCAGGGCGTTGGTGACAAGCTCCGAGACGACCAGGGCCACTTCGTCGAAGCGCTCCGACAGCTCCCACTGGCCGAGCGTCTTCTTGGTGAACTGCCTGGCGCCGCGCACGGCTTCATAGCGGGCGGGCAGCGCACAGGAGGCGGAACTGGCCACGGCGGAGGGGTCGATGGGCGGGAGGGCCTGCCTTAAAGGCTCCAACGGCTCCAGCATGGTCGATCCATTCGTCCCCATGCGAGGCACTCCCGGGATTCGCGGCCGTGGCGGTACAGGCGAACGTGGCGTACAGCAGAACAGAACGCAGGACACAGCAGGACACAAGACGAGCACGCAGGTGCGCGGGGACCATGGTTCCGAATGCCCGCTCCTGATGCAAGGGCAGATGCACGTGCACGTGCCAGACCTGTCCAACCCCGTGGTGATTGTTGCTCATTTCTTCCCGAGGCCGATTTCGGAGCTTGACCATTTCCGTAATCGATTGAGTACGGGGTGAAGCGTTTTGGTGGCAGACTGCCGTGCACCGTCGGTTGGGGAGGGACAGCGAAGTGACCGCAGGAGAGTCGAGCGGGTCGGTGGTCCGGCGCATTCTGCTGGGCTCACAGCTCAGGCGCCTGCGCGAGTCCCGGGGCATCACCCGCGAGGCCGCCGGGTATTCGATCAGGGCGTCCGAGTCGAAGATCAGTCGTATGGAGTTGGGGCGGGTGAGCTTCAAGGCAAGGGATGTCGAAGACCTGCTGACGCTCTACGGGGTCACCGACGATGCCGAGCGCGCGTCGCTCCTGGGGTTGGCCAAAGAGGCCAACATCGCGGGCTGGTGGCACAGTTACGGCGATGTGCTGCCCGGCTGGTTCCAGACGTACATCGGTCTGGAGGGCGCGGCCTCCCTCATCCGGATCTATGAAGTCCAGTTCGTCCACGGCCTGTTGCAGACCGAGGCGTACGCCCACGCCGTCGTCAGGCGCGGCATGCCCAACGGGTCCAACGCCGAGATCGACCGCCGCGTGGCGCTGCGCCTGGAGCGCCAGAAGGCCCTCGTCTCCGAACGCGCGCCGAGGTTCCACGCCGTCCTGGACGAAGCGGCGCTGCGCCGCCCGTACGGCGAACGGGACGTGATGCGCGGTCAGTTGAAGCACCTCATCGAGGTGTCCGAGCAGCCGAACGTGACACTCCAGGTGATGCCGTTCAGCTTCGGCGGACACGCCGGCGAGAGCGGGGCCTTCACCCTGCTGCGCTTCCCGGAGTCCGACCTCTCCGACATCGTCTATCTGGAGCAGCTCACCAGCTCCCTCTACCTGGACAAGCCGGAGGAGGTCGCCCAGTACGACAGGGCGATGGAACGGCTCCAGAAGGACAGTCCGGGCCCGGAGGAAAGCCGCGATCTTCTCCGTGGACTACTCCAACTCATCTGATACGTCAGTACGATGACGTCACATCAGGGTTGTGTACCAGAAGCGGGGGACACAGTGGACGCGACGACGAACACGTTCGCGACGGACACGGTGGCGGCGCAGTGGCAGCAGTAAGGGATGGCATGTCCTTCTTCACCGACCTGGCCCACCAGTACATCGACGGCGAGTGGCGCACCGGCAGCGGGTCGTGGGACATCATCGACTTCGATCCGTACAACGGGGAGAAGCTCGCCGCCATCACGGTCGCCACGGTGGACGAGGTCGACGAGGCCTATCGCGCGGCCGAGCGCGCCCAGGTCGGCTGGGGTGAGACCAACCCGTACAGCCGAAGACTGGTCTTCGAGCGCGCGCTGCGGATCACCGAGGAACGCGAGCCGGAGATCATCGAGGCGATCGTCGCCGAGCTGGGCGGCACCCGCCTGAAGGCCGGGTACGAGGTGCACCTCGCCAAGGAGTTCCTGCGCGAGGCGATACAGCTGGCGATACGGCCGGAGGGCCGGATCCTGCCCTCGCCCGTCGACGGCAAGGAGAACCGCGTCTACCGGCTGCCGGTCGGCGTGGTCGGGGTGATCAGCCCCTTCAACTTCCCCTTCCTGGTGACGCTGAAGTCGGTCGCACCGGCCCTGGCGCTCGGCAACGCCGTCGTCATCAAGCCGAACCAGAACGCGCCGGTGGTCGGCGGCGGCCTCATCGCCAAGATCTTCGAGGACGCGGGCCTGCCGGCCGGGCTGCTGAACGTGCTGGTCACGGACATAGCCGAGATAGGCGACGCGCTGATAGAGCACCCAGTGCCCAAGGTGATCTCGTTCGCTGGCTCCGACCGCACCGGCCGCCATGTGGCCGCCGTCGCGGGCAGCCACTTCAAGCGGGCCATCCTGGAGCTGAGCGGCAACAGCGCGCTGGTGGTCCTGGACGACGCGGACATCGACTACGCGGTCGAGGCGGCGGTTTTCAGCCGTTTTGTCTACCAGGGGCAGGTCTGTATGGCCGCCAACCGGGTCCTGGTGGACCGGAGCATCGAGCAGAAGTTCACCGAGAAGTTCTGTGCGCGGGTGGCGGCCCTGAAAACCGGCGACCCGGCGGACCCGGCCACCGACATCGGCCCGGTGATCAACAACTTCCAGGCGGACGCGCTGACTTCGCTGGTCGACCAGGCCCTGGCCGAGGGCGCCACCGCGCTGGTACGGGGCCGCACGCGCGGCAGCCTCGTCGAGCCGACGGTCCTGACCGGACTGCCCGAGGACTCCCCGCTGCTGCGGCAGGAGATCTTCGGCCCGGTGGTGCTGCTGCTCTCCTTCGACGGCGAGGAGGAGGCGGTACGGATGGCCAACGACAGCCCGTACGGACTGAGCGGCGCCGTACACACCGCCAACGTGGAGCGGGGCGTGCGGTTCGCCAAGCGGATCGTCACCGGGATGATCCACGTCAACGACTCGACCATCCAGGACGAGCCGCTGGTGGCGTTCGGCGGCGAGAAGTACTCGGGGCTCGGGCGGCTGAACGGGGACTCGACGATCGAGGCGTTCACCACCCAGAAGTGGATCTCCGTGCAGCACGGGAGGAGCCTCTTCCCGTTCTGAGCGACGAGCTGGTTGCTCTCGCGAACGGGCGAGGTCATAGGCTGAGCCGCATGTCAGCGATCCGTCTCCTCGTGCTCGGCGCGATCCGCCAGCACGGCCGGGCGCACGGCTACCAGGTCCGCAACGACCTGGAGTACTGGGGCGCCCACGAGTGGTCCAACGCCAAGCCCGGCTCGATCTACCACGCCCTCAAACAGATGGCGAAGGAGGGCGTGCTGCACGCCCACGAGATCGCGCCGAGCACGGCGGGCGGTCCGCCGCGCACCGAGTACGAGCTGACGGACGCGGGCTTCGAGGAGTATCTGAAGCTGCTGCGCGCGGCGCTGACCTCGTACGACCAGAAGATGGACATGCTCTCGGCGGCGATCGGCTTCATGGTCGACCTGCCGCGCACGGAGGTGGTGGCGCTGCTGCGCGACCGCCTGGAGCGGCTGGCGGCGTGGCGCACCAGGGTGACGGAGCACTACACCCCCGAGCAGGGCCCCGAGTCCCTCGGCCACATCGGCGAGATCATGAACATGTGGGTCCACTCGGCGGACGGCGAGGCGGAGTGGACGGGCGGCCTGATCGCGAGGATCGAGGCGGGCGCGTACACGTTCGCGGGCGAGGGAGCACCGTTCGTGGCGGTGCTGGCGGACGGCGAGGAGAACCCGTACGCGGAGAACTAAAGGTGCTGCCGAGCGCCCCGAAGGGGCGCGGGGAACTGCGCGAGCAACCACGCACGATCCGCAGTCGAACACAGCGCCCAGCGAAAACGGCGCTCCCCCCGCCCCCCTCAGTGGTGGAACGCCGTAGCCACAGACGCATCCCGCCCGAGCGGCCCGGACTGCCGACGCAGCTCGGGCAGAAGCCGCCCCAGATCCTCCACCAGCATCGCCGCCAGATCCGACGAGAACCCGTTCCGGCACACCACCCGCAGCACGGACAGATCCTCCCGGTGCGGCGGGAACGTATACGCGGGCACCAGCCACCCCTTCTCCCGCAGTCGCCGCGAGACGTCGAACACGTCGAACCGCTTCACCTCCGGCGCCGTCGTGAACGCGAACACCGGCAACTCGTTCCCCCGCGTGAGCAGCTGGAAGTCACCGAGCGCCTCGACGTGCTCGGCGAGCGCCCGCGCCACGTCCCGGGTGGTCTGCTGCACCGCCCGGAACCCCTCCCGCCCCAGCCGCAGGAACGTGTAGTACTGGGCCACGACCTGCGCCCCCGGCCGCGAGAAGTTCAGCGCGAACGTGGGCATGTCGCCGCCCAGGTAGTTCACCCGGAAGACCAGCTCCTCCGGGAGCTCCTGCGCCGAGCGCCACAGGGCCCACCCCACGCCCGGGTACACCAGCCCGTACTTGTGCCCGGACGTGTTGATCGACGCGACCCTGGGCAGCCGGAAGTCCCACACCAGGTCCTCGTCGAGGAAGGGCGCCACCATCGCCCCCGACGCGCCGTCCACATGGACCGGCACGTCGAACCCCGTACGCTCCTGCAACGCGTCGAGCGCCGCGCAGAGTTCCGCGATCGGCTCGTACGATCCGTCGAAGGTCGAGCCGAGGATCCCGACCACGCCGATCGTGTTCTCGTCGCACAGCTCGGCCGCCGCCGAGGGGTCGAGGTGGAAGCGGTCGCCCTCCATCGGGACCTGGCGCGCCTCGACCTCCCAGAAGTTGCAGAACTTCTCCCAGCAGACCTGGACGTTCACGCCCATCACCAGGTTCGGCACCGCGTCCCGCCCGGGGTAGCGGTCCGCGTTCCGCTTCGCCCAGCGCCGCTTGAGCGCCATCCCGGCGAGCATGCACGCCTCGCTCGACCCCGTCGTCGAGCAGCCCACCGCCCCGGCCGGGTCGGGCGCGTGCCACAGGTCGGCGAGCATCGCCACACAGCGCCGCTCCAGCTCGGCGGTGCGCGGGTACTCGTCCTTGTCGATCATGTTCTTGTCCCGGCACTCCGCCATCAGCACCCCGGCCTGCGGCTCCATCCAGGTGGTGACGAAGGTGGCCAGGTTGAGCCGGGAGTTGCCGTCCAGCATCAGTTCGTCGTGGACGAGCTGGTACGCCGTGGCGGGGGCCAGCGGCCGGTCCGGCAGCCGGTGCCGGGGCGGCGCCGACGTCATGGAGCCGACCGGGTCGGCCTCCCCGTAGAACGGGTTGAGGGCGAGCCGCCCGTACTCCTTCTCGTACTCCTGCGCCTTCTTGTTGGCGCCCGGGTGCAGTGCCACGGCCCGTCCCCTTCTCAGAGCTTCGTGATCACGACCGCCGTTCCGTACGCGCAGACCTCCGTCCCGACGTCGGCCGCCTCGGTGACGTGTGCACCTACTCACCTACATGAGCAGCAGCTAGACGGCTGCCTGATGAGAGGGGCAACGCGTGGAAGAGATTGATCTCTACCTCCGGAAGTCCAAGATCGTGCGAGACGAGGACGCGCGGGACCTGACTTCCATTAAGACACAGGAAGAGCTAGGACGCGCTTGGGCAGACCGGAACGACTACCGCGTGCGAGAGGTGTGGATTGACAACCTCTCAGCATGGTCGGATGTCGAGCGTCCAAAGTTCGACAAGGCGCTAGGTGCAATCATGCTCGGAGAGGTGAAGGCGCTTTGGTGTTTCGCGCTGGACCGGTTTACGCGAAAGGGCGTGGACGATATCGGGCCGATCCTCGGGCGGGCGCGAGTCCTCTTCGACTACGAGGGGCTGGACAGCTCCAACGAGCGAGACCGGCGCTGGATTATTGACCGTGCGGAACAGGCTCGGGAGTATTCCAACCGGCTGTCGTACAACATCAAGACCACTAAGAGCAGTCAGCAGCGGGCTGGTAAGTGGCTTGGGCGGGCGCCTTTTGGACTGGAGATCGCCGACCCAAAGACGCGGAAGCTCAAGCACTCCGACAAGTGGGGGGTTGTGTATGAGATCTTCGAACAGCTCGCAGAAGGAATGAGTGGGCGCGGTCTGTGTATTCACTTCAACGAGGAATTGCCTGAACGAATCCCGTCTCCGGGTGGCGGATTCTGGCAGTCGTCCACGATTTCGCGCATCATCCACAACCCTGTGTATGAGGGCTGGCAGGTAACGAACCAACGCGGGCTCCCCGGGCCCGACACGATCTTTCGGACTCCTGACGGACATCGGGTGTCGGTGTTCGAAGAGGGTTACAAGCCCATTCCGAGGGAACTGGCGGAAAAAGCCAGAGCAGCGATGCGGGGGCACTTCCCGCTACAGATGCGCAAGACTCCCAACAACATGACCCGCACGGACAGCGGGTTGATCGTTCCGGAGCATGCTTCTGAGGCAGCCTCGGGGCCGATACATCCCCGCGCCGGTAAACCCAAGACAGTACACGTGCTTACGGGACTGACACGGTGCCACGGGTGCGCGGGCGCATTGCCGAGTGAGGGGCGTAGCCATGTCTGCTCGCACCACAAGATTGGCAAGCCGTGCCCCGAGCCGACTTCGGCTATGCGTACCTCCCTTGAAACGCACGTGCGCACTAAGTGGATTGAGCGGCTGTGCTCGGCGGAAGACTCGGACCCATTGCTGGTCAAGGTTGCTCAGCGATACGCAATGCTAAAGCATCCCGATGACAACTCGGCGGCCAATGAGGCAGTCGCGGAACTCAAGGCAGCTGAGGCGGGTATTGAGCGGATTGCCCAGCAGATGCGGGACGGATTCTTTGAACCGCCGTTTGATGCACACCTTCCCCAGCTTCAAGAAGAGGCTCGGGCGGCACTGATCATCGCTAAGGCGAAAGTTGCCAAGTTGACTCCGAAGGAAACCGATATTGGATTTCTTCGGGATCGGGACGAGGCGGGTGAAGCCTGGGACGATGCTGACCGGGATCTACGGCGGCAACTGGTACGGCTTGCCGTGTCCCGAATATGGGTGAAGAAAGCCCCGGGACATCGACGAGGGTTCGATGGTGACAGCCGAGTGATCATCACGTTCCACGGTGACCCTGAGTACTGGCCGGAACATGTCCCCAAGCCTCAGCGGAAGACGTTCACCCGCACCGCCTGACGGCCCGCAGGGTGCCCCAGCCCGCCCGTAACGAGCTGGGGCGCTCACAGGGTCCCAGACGGCCGTACAGCTACAGGGCCCCGGCAGACCACATACGGCCCGCAAACGGCCGCACGCGTCCCCCAAGCGGCGGATAGGCTCGCCCTACCCCGCACTGACATAGACGTGCGGGTCAGGGGCGGCGCATGTCACGACTCACGAGCCGAGAATGCAGTACACCCGCCCCGACCAGCCCCGGTAGCCCTCTCGGCCGCCGGGGCTTTCCTGTGCCCGCAGACGGCCGCCTAAGAGCCTCGCGAAGACGGCTGAAGGGGAAACGTCAACAGGGTCGTGGGAAGCCGCCAGCAGGGCACACAGGAGCCCGAAGGGTGGTGGGGAGACATCAGATGCGGCCGGACGGCGCCAAGGGACGGCGTTGAGGGTGGTTGAGTGTTGGAAGTGTATGTATGAACAGCACTTCACACTCCCATTAGGAAACTCTTATGGCTAAGCCGGATCTGGCTCAGTCACGTGCACTCGACACCGGACGTCACTTCCGGCGCTGAGGGGGTTTCGACCTTCCCTCTTACTTAGGTGTGGCCAGCTAAGGCCGTATGCCTAAAGAAGTGAGAGACCGTGGAAGTCCGTACCGCCGTTCAGCCAAGTCCGTTGTCCGCAAGTCCACTAGATATCGCGATCGAGCGCCTGCTACGGGATGTACTGGCCGCAATCCGTGCGGGTGGCGTTGAGGGCCCGGACGGGTCTCCGCATCCGCTGATCGGTCTCGTGGGCCCGCTAATCGGTGCCGTGAAGACAGCGCGGACAACCGAGTACCACCGGCGTTCTGGCGGGGAGCGTCGTGGCTAAGACGGAGGTTCTTACTCGGTCTGTACCGGCGCCGGTCACACTCCGATCTCGGACGCTTTCCGGCTACGCGATCCGATTCAACGAACTGTCTGGGAACCTTGGGGGATTCCGCGAGATCATCAAGCCCGATGCATGGAACCCCGTAGGCACGCCGGATGTGGTTGCCACCTTCAACCACAACAACGATCAAATCCTTGGCCGGACGAAGGCGGGAACACTTCGGCTGATGAGGGACGCTCAGGGAATCCGGTATGAGATCGACATCCCGGATACGAGCACAGGCCGTGACGTTGCTGAGCTTGTAAGGCGTGGGGATGTCCGAGGCGCGTCGTTCACATTCCGCGTGAACCCCGGCGGCGCTTCGACTGCCGATTCACCGGACCGGGAAACCGGTCTGCCGATTCGCATCATCACATCCATGAGCGTGTTCGAACTCGGCCCGGTTCTGAATCCGGCCTATCCGACGACTACCGCCAATGCGCGGTCCAACAACAAGAATGAGGTACGAACCCTGACCACCAACGTCTCTGACAGCATGAAGAAGCAGCAAGCTGTTCGCGTGTTCGGTCACAGCTACGGGGATCTTCAGTCCCGTAGGGGCGATTGGTTTGACCTGAATGCCAATGGTGACATTGAGGCGCCGATACTGCTGTCTGCCGCTGGCAGGGGCTCACGGCTAATTGAGCGTGTACAGGCTTTCCAGTTCAGCGGACATCATGGGTATGTGCCCGTCACCCCAAAGATCACAGCCCGCATTCAGGGTCGGCGCAGCGAGCAAGCCCCGATTCCCGTGCCGATTCCGATTCCGCACGTGACTACGGTGAAGCCATCTGTGATCGTCAAAGCCGACAACGATGACCTTGTTGATATTCCGGCGACCGCTAAGGCGCTTGAATCGGCGCTTCTCGCGGCCGTTGGCGCGCGCATTGATGACGTGATCGTAAACGGCGCTTCGGACGAGGACGCGAAGGTACCCGGCATGCTTGAAGCTGGCACCACGACCCAGGTAGCCAGCCTCAGCTACGACGTGCTGGTTGATACTGTCTCGCGCGTTGAAGAGTCCGGGGGCAGTGCGGATACGATCCTTGGCAATCCTGCGACAACTGCCGCTATCCGCAAGGGTGTTGAAGGTGCTCGGCTGGCTCAACTGCCTACGCTCATAAGCCTTCCGCCGCTTGCGGACGGAACTGCGATTCTGCCCACGGGTACAGCCATCGTCGCGGATCTCGGCAGCGTTGCCGTGGCTCTGCGCGACAAGCCGGAAGTTACCCTGTCCGAGCATGAGACGGACGCGTTCTTCACTGATTCGACCCTATTTCGGGGCCGTGCTCGAATCTCCGGCGTAACGCTGGCCGACCCGGGGCGGGTCCAGATCCTCAAGGTCAAGACCAGTGGTTGAGGCATGCCTATGTGGCGTCTGCCGGAACTGCCGGAAGTCCGCGCGAGAACGGCGTGAACGACTCGGTGCAGAACTCATCGAGCGACTACTGAACAAGACGCAGACCACCGAATATGCGGGCAAAGTGCCATGCGCACTGGGCATGTGCGCCCCGGATTTCTTCCACGCGCCGAATACTGTTGAGATATTCGATGCGCTGCGGTTTCTAGCCGACGGGATAAACATCCATTCCCGAGCGTCCAGTGGAATCACGGTGGCCTGTCGCCCGTGTCTGAATTCCTTGAATAGGCGAGTACTACTGAACGAGGACTCGCGCGGCTGGACGAGTATGACGTGAACGAATCTCGGAGCGGGAGGGGTGACCGGGGAAAAAGTTCCCAACCTTGCGTGCTGGCGATCCCGGTCCCAGCAGAAAACACACGTCCGTCCCGGACAGGCAATCGCAGAGTGTCCGCTAACCAGAAAGGGACCATTTGAAGCGACGATGCCAGCACAAACCATGTGGAGCTGATCTACCGGCATCCGCCGACCCTCGTACTCGGTACTGCTCTGAGGCACACCGCAAAGCGGCTTCCCGCGCCCGCCAGGCAGCCGACCGTACGACCCCGGCGAGTCCAGTAGACGCCCCTGAGAGTGCCCCTGAGCGGTACGACGAGTTGCGGGCGGTGTGGTCGGCGCTGATCGCCCAGATCGCCCGTGACGGGGTTCTCGTGGCCGGTAGCGCCGGTGCACCTGTGGCCCACCCGGGACTCCGATTCCTGGCCCAACTCGACAACGCCTTGTCCGCGCACGAGAGGGCAACTGAGGCGGGCGACAAGGACCCGCTTGAAGTCATGCAAGCAGCGGCACGGGCAGCAATTGAGGAGCACCGGCATGGGTGAGTACTGGGGCGAGACAATTGCTGACCAAAAGCGCCGATGGGCCGACAGCTTGCCAGCCATCAGCGACGAACTACGGGAACTTGCTTGCCTGTTGGGGGACGAGAGCTACAAGACGGTCAAGGCTCATAAGGTGTGGCCCCTGTTCGAGGCGCTGTTCCGCGCTGAGACTGGCACCGATCCTGACCATGAGGCACTGAACATGATCTGTAACTGTCCAGTGCACTTCTGAACCTGCCCCCGGTTGGCTGGCCCCTCGTCGGGTCAGTCGCCGGGGGCTTTCGCCGTGTCTGGGCGCGCAAGTAATCGTGGACATCAGTACGTCAAAGTGGTTCACATACGGACGGGAGGAAGCCCCGCCACTCGAAAGGGAGAGCAACGGGGCCGGTAGGGGATGGAGTCAGTTCTTGAGGCTGTCCACGAACGCCTGCCAAGCGGCCGACGAGGGGGCGAGCTGGGGGCCGTTGGGGCGCTTTGAGTCGCGGACCGGCACGGCGTTGGGAGTGGCGGACGTGGGGGCCCACTCCACGCACTCGGCCCCCTGGCCATTGCTATACGTGCTCTTCACCCAGACCGGAACAGTCGGGGTTGAGA
Source organism: Streptomyces sp. BPTC-684 (assembly GCF_030028635.1). Taxonomy (NCBI): domain Bacteria; kingdom Bacillati; phylum Actinomycetota; class Actinomycetes; order Kitasatosporales; family Streptomycetaceae; genus Streptomyces; species Streptomyces sp. BPTC-684. Next base: position 2,489,380 of record NZ_CP124863.1, on the reverse strand, counting down.
GGGCGTCAGGCTTCAGTTTCATCTTCATACTCTTTCAGGTACTTACGCATCAGGACCAAGCTCGCTCCGCTATCAAGAGCCCTCTCCCGTGCAATGTCGAACAGCGTCGTAAGCTCCAGAACCTCGGCCGGGTCTTCGATCGATGTTCCGGACGCAAAGGACTCGACGTAGGCGAAGGTCAGCCCGTCCCGGAGGGTGAGCAAGCTCAAGCTACCGCCCAGCAACGGGTGTACTCCATGCTTGAAGGGCAGCACTTGAACCCTCACGTTGCTGTTGGCTTCAATCGTGTCCGCTATGTGGCGAATCTGCTCCGACATGATCGCCGGGCCTCCGATGGGGCGCCGAAAGGCAGCCTCGTCCACGATGGCCCAGTAGAACGGCGGAGTCTTAGTTTCTAGAACTGCACGACGATGCATGCGCTTTGCGACCAACAGAGCAACCTTTTCAGCGTCCTTCCCCGGCATGGACTCCTTGAAGAGGGCCGAGGTGTACGTCTCGATCTGTAGGAGTCCCGGGATTACGCTGCTGTTGAAGGTCTGAATTCGGGCGGCGCGGGTTTCAACGTCCAAGACCTTCTGGCCGTACGTTGGAACCTCGCCCGACATCACCACCACGAGCAGTTCGGCCATGAGCCCATCCAGCTCGTAGAACTCATCCAGTGCCTCGGCGAGCTGAACGGACGGTAGCTGTTCACCTCGTTCAACTCGACTCAGATAGGTGTGCGGGTAGCCCACCTTTTCCCCCAGCAAGCGGAGCGACAGCCCAGAATTCCTTCGGGCCCGTGCTGCGCGACTGGCTAGCAGTGCTGCGGGTGTGGCGGGTTTCGCGTCGTCTGGCTCCAGTTCCATGCCGCGCCCTCCCCTCTCAACGTCCCAACGGCCTGTCCACTAAAGGTAGTTGGTTACAGGGTGGCGGTGTACACGCCGCGAGAACCACGCAAGCCTTGTCCCATCGGCGCTCCGCCAGGCAGCTCGTGACGAGGGGGCCGTGTGATGACCAAGCGGTACGACGAGGGCACCGTTGTGCGAGTCGGAGGCGGACGCCTCGGGCGCGTCCAGGAGTACAAAGACGGCCGGGTGATCCTGCGGGGCGTCGGCCGCCAGGACGAGGCATGGCACGCCGACCCGAAGGACCTTGAGCCTGTCGACGAGGTGGCTATGGCCGATGCCAACACCCGTAGCTGGGGGAGGACTTGAGGTGTCACACGCTTCCGTCCTTCCACCCCCACACTCACCACACCAAGAGGACCTGAACCATGCCCATGAACATGCAGGAATGGCGCGACAGCACCGCCACTGCCGACGACGCGGCCAACGTATTCCGCAGCCTGTTGCAGATGGTGGGCGCGCCGGACCGGACGATCAACAGCATCCGGGGTGCGGCTACCCATCGGGGTGCGGCTGTGGTGTACGTGGGCCACTTGCCCGCTGACGTGGTGGAGCGCCTGGCCGAGCGCGTGCGATTGGCAGTAACGCCGTGAGCTTCTTAAAGGATCTCTGCCTCGCCGCTGGCGGTGCACTCATGCTGATGATGATCAGCGGAACCACAGGCGCGTATGTCGCCATGGCATTCGCGTCCCGCTGACACCCCGAACCCCCGCGCGGAGTCACGAGCAAGAACCCGACCGCGCGGTATGGCCCGACCCATGGCGTCGGCTCGTTCGCGGGCGCTGTCGGGCCAGCGACGGGCCCCCCGGCCGTATTCCCACCCCACGGCACGGTCGGGGACCCGTTGTCCCACAGATTCTGCCCCTGCCAAGCCCGACCCACCTGATTGCCTCGGGACCCACGGCAGGGGCGGGTAAGCCCCCGTTCCTTGAGGGAGCGGACGGTACAACCCGGCTTCACCAGAACGCCGGACACCCATCCAAGGAAAGAGGCAGCATGAGGGCACAGCTAGGAACCTTATGGAACGGCAACGGCAACGGGGACGACGACAACCAGGGCAACAGCCCCGGCGACCCCGGCAACCCCGTCCCGTCGCCTGAAGACGACCCCACTACTCCCCCCGAGTAGATCAATTGGAGGGGCTATGCACGACGACAAGACCGCTCTTGACACCGCGCGGCGTATCGCCGAAGACGAGTGGTTGGAAACTGCCGATCCGAGGGACGTGGCCAAGTGCCCCGTTCACAGCGGGGTTTACATGGTGAGGATGCCCGCCTACGGGCCGGTGCAGTGGTTCAAGTGTCGTCTGTGTGGGCCGGGTGTGAAGCATCGTCGCCCGCCCGTGTAATCGCCCCGCCTAACGCCTCGCCTCCCTACCTTCCACCGTGGCAGAGGGGCGGGGCTCTTTCATGTCTGCGTTCAACAGTGCCGGACAAGTGCGGGTGAGGCTGTACCCCGAGGTCAGGTAGGGGGCATAGAGGATGACGGGCTGAGGTCTGGTGTGCATCACCCCAGGTCAGCTACCATGCGTATGTGCGCATGTGGCCTCGGTGACGTCGAACCGCATCATGAGGACGGCGTTCGCCCCACGCGCGCGTGCCTGCTCGACGAGGCGCTCCATCGCCTGGTTCCGGGTCTGCACGAGCGTCTTCGTCAGCCCCTTCAGCTCGCCGCCGATCATGGACTTCAGCCCGGCGCCGATCTGGCTGCCCAGGTGGCGCGAGCGGACGGTCAGGCCGAAGACCTCGCCGATGACCTGCTGGACCTGATAGCCGGGGACGTCGTTCGTCGTCACGACCAGTACGTCGGACTGCGCGCCCTGCCCGCCGCCGTATTCCTCGATGCCCATCGCGCCCACCTCCTGGAGGATCCTGGGACCCAGCTTCGTACCCGCCCGGGCACAGCGCATCCCCAGGAACCCGGTGGAACCTGGACCGGGCCGAACGCGTTGATAGCTTTGGCCCCGTCAACGCGCGCTTACGCGCCCCCTTGCCCCCACCCCTGACCCAGGAGCCCGGAACCCGTGACCAACCTCGCACTCGGTCCGAGCTGGCTGGACCCCGACCAGCTGCTGTCGTCCTTCGGCCTGACCGGTCTGCTGGTGATCGTCTTCGCCGAGTCCGGCCTGCTCATCGGCTTCTTCCTGCCGGGCGACTCGCTCCTGTTCACCACCGGTCTGCTGGTCACCGCCGACAAGATCGACACCCCGCTGTGGCTGGTCTGCCTACTGGTCGTGGCCGCTGCCGTGATCGGCGACCAGGTGGGCTACCTCTTCGGCCGCAAGGTCGGACCCTCGCTCTTCAACCGGCCGGACTCCAAGCTCTTCAAGCAGGAGAACGTGGAGAAGGCCCACGAGTTCTTCGAGAAGTACGGACCGAAGTCGCTGGTCCTCGCCCGGTTCGTGCCGATCGTGCGGACGTTCACGCCGATCATCGCGGGCGTGAGCCGGATGAACTACCGCTCGTTCATCACGTACAACGTGATCGGTGGCACGCTGTGGGGCGCGGGCGTCACCCTGCTCGGCGCGGCGCTCGGCAACGTCGAGTTCGTGCACAAGAACATCGAGCTGATGCTGGTCGCGATCGTGCTCGTCTCGGTGGTCCCGATCGCGATCGAGTTCCTGCGGGCCCGCTCCAAGGCGAAGAAGGCGGGCCCGGGCGCGTCCGGCCCGTCGGGTCCGGCCACCCCCCAGCCCCCGCAGCGCAGGCGCCACGCCAAGCGCTAGGCGCTCCGCGCTGCCCGGTCTTCGGCTGCGGGACGGTGGGGGCTGGTCGCGCAGTTCCCCGCGCCCCTGAAGAGGCAACACGCCCCTGCAGGGCGCCACAGGCTCTGGCTAGAACCCCCGCGTCCTCTTCGCCGCCTTACGGGCCGCCCCCGGCGCCTTGAGGAACATCCGGGACACCTCGCTCCCGAGGTTCACCCCGATCGCGATGGCCATCGCCAGCGCCGCCGCCTTGGCGATGTTGGCGAGCCCCTGGTCCCGGTGGTTCTGGGCGATCGCGAGCACGCCGAAGTACGTGGCGCTACCCGGCAGCAGCGGCCCGATCGCCGCCGTCACGTACGGCAGCGCCGAGGTGTTGCGGTAGCGCGCGACCAACTGCCCGAACAGGCCGACAAGACCCGCCGCCACCGCCGTCGCCATGATGGGTGAGCCCTTCGCGGTGACCGCGATCGACGCGTAGATCACCCAGGCGATCCCGCCGTTCACCGTCGCGATCCACACGGTGGACCGTTCCTGCTGGAGCAGGACGGCGAAGGTCAGGCACAGCGCCATCGAGGCCAGGGTCTGCACGACGGGCCGCTCGATGGGGCTCAGCGCCCCCTCCGGGTTCAGCTTGGCGTCGACCTGGAGCCCCCCGTACAGCACGGTGAGCACGCCGATCACAATCGCCACGAAGAAGTACGTGACCTCAAGCAGGCGGGCCGACGCGGTGATGTAGAAGCCGGTCAGGCCGTCTTGCACGGCGGCTACCAGCGCCCGCCCCGGGATCAGGGCGAAGAGCCCACCGGTGATCACCGCCGAGGGCCGCAGGTCCCAGCCGAGGAGGCTGAGCGCCACGCCCATCGCGGCGGGCGGCATCGCCGCCACCACGAACTGGTAGAACTCGGGCAGTCCGCGCGCCGCGCAGAGCCAGGCCAGCCGGTCGCCGAGGATGGCGCCGGCCGCGGCCACCAGGAACACCGTGACGCCGCCGCCCACCAGCACCGAGGCCGCCCCGGCGAGCCCGCCCGCGGCCATGGTGAGGACCCAGCCGGGGTACGGGTGCCGGTTGCGGCGGATCTCCGCGAGCCGGCGGTAGGCCTCTTCGAGGGTGACGTCGTGGTCGGGGCTGGTCATGTCCGTGACGAGCCGGTGCACGGCCGCCAGACGCGTGTAGTCGGTGCCCCGGCGGCGTACCGTCCGGTTCGCCGTGACCGGGTCGTCCACCAGCGACGGCTGGTGGGTGATGGAGAGCAGGGTGAAGGTCACCGTCGGCTCGCAGCGGTCCAGGCCGTAACTGCGGCAGATCGCGAACATCGCCGCCTCGACGTCCTCCGCGCCCTCGCCGCCCGCCAGCAGCAGCTCGCCGATGCGCAGCGTCAGGTCGAGCACGCGCGGCACGGCGGGCCCGGCCTCGTCGGCCTTCGGGGCCGTCTCCGGCACTGGCCGCTCACCTACCGGCATCCGCAGCATGGTGCGCATCCGGTCCTGCCAGGGCGCGTCCTTGGAGAGCCGCACCAGCGGCAGCCCGGCCGTGGTGACCGTCGCGGCCGGAGCCTCGCGGGCCGAGTAGGTGCGGGGCGGCGCGAAGGCGGAGGCGGGCTGTTCGACGGCCGGCTCGGGCTCCGGCACCCCGGCCGGCAGCGCGAACTCGGAGGTCGGCGCGTCCTCCTCGGGGGGCCCGGGCTGCTCCACCCCGTCGGGAGCCGCGAAGGCACTGCGCGCCTCGTCCGAGGGCGGCTTGCGCTCCTCCGGCTCCTGCTGCTCAGCCACCCCTTACCTCCCTCCGGTCCCTTCCGTACGCATACGTGTGCCCAGTATGTGGGCGATCATCAAGTCGTACGACAACGGGCGGCGCACCCCGGAAGGTGCACCGCCCGTCGTCGTACGGGGTGAGAACGCGTCAGTGCGCGCCGCCCTGCGCCTCAAGGCGCTTGTAGGAGGCCTTGATCTCTTCCTCGGCCTCGGCGCGGCCGACCCAGTTGGCGCCCTCGACGGACTTGCCGGGCTCCAGGTCCTTGTAGACCTCGAAGAAGTGCTGGATCTCCAGGCGGTCGAACTCCGACACGTGGTGGATGTCGCGCAGGTGCTCGACGCGCGGGTCGGACGCCGGCACGCAGAGCAGCTTGTCGTCGCCGCCCGCCTCGTCGGTCATACGGAACATGCCGATGGCGCGGCAGCGGATCAGGCAGCCCGGGAAGGTCGGCTCGTCCAGGATGACCAGCGCGTCCAGCGGGTCGCCGTCCTCGCCGAGGGTGTTCTCGACGAAGCCGTAGTCCGCCGGGTAGCTGGTCGAGGTGAAGAGCCGACGGTCCAGGCGGATCCGGCCGGTCTCGTGGTCCACCTCGTACTTGTTCCGCGAACCCTTCGGGATCTCGATGGTGACGTCGAACTCCACGGGTGGCTCTCCTCAGTGATCAGCACATGCTTGGGACGGTTCCTGCGCCCCCCGGGCCGGGCCCGGGACACTCAGCCGGACGGGGCCGCCGGTGCTGACCCGGAGTGCCATGTTCGCGGCAAGACGCAGTTCTGGTGATTAAGTGTCCCTCACGCAGGTGTGTGATCGCGAAAGGGGCTGGTCCTCGGTGCCGGGACCCAAGACTTGGCAGGTCATGGCGGGTGCGGCCGCGGTCGGCCTGGCGGTGGCGGCCGGAGCGGTGGCCACGGCCGGTCCCTGGGACTCCGGTCAGCGTACGGCCGAGCGCGACCGGGCAGCGGCCGCTCGTCGGACAGGTGGCGCACATCACCTGGGCGCGCCCCCCGCACCGGCGCCCGCGCCCAGCGCAAGGGGCGTGCTCGCCGCGCTGAGCGCCCCCGCGAACGCCCCCGCGGACACCGCGCTCGACCAGGTCCTCGGCCCCCTGCTCGCCGCGCCCGGCCTCGGCCCGCAGCCCGCCGCCGCCGTGTACGACACGGCCACCGGCAAGCAGCTTTACGGGCAGCGCGCGGACACCGCCATGACGCCCGCCTCCACCGTCAAGATCGCCACCGCCGTCGCCGCCCTGTCGGCGCTCGGCCCCGACCACCGCATCCCCACCACCGTCGTCGCCCCCGCCACCGGCAACCTGCTCACCCTCGTCGGCGGCGGCGACCCCACCCTCGGCAAGGACGGCCTGCGCGCCCTGGCCGACGCCACCGCCCGCGCCCTGCGCACCCGGGGCTTCACCGACGCGGCCCTCACGTACGACCTCTCCCGCTACCGCGGCCCCGAGCTGCACCCCATCGGCCCCAACGAGAACATCGCGCCCGTCGTCGCCCTCATGACCGACGAGGGACGCACCGACGGCAGCGACAGCGGGCCCGCCCCGCGCACCGGGGACCCGGCGGGCGACACCGCCCGTACGTTCGCCTCGCTGCTGCGCGAGCGCGGCATCACCCTCACGGGCGCGCCCGGGCCCGGAAAGGCCCCGCAGGGCGCCACCGAGCTCGCCCGCACCCTCTCCGCGCCGCTCTCGGACCTGGTCGAGCGGATGCTGACCAACAGCGACAACGACCTCGCCGAGGCGCTCGCCCGCCAGACCGCCACCGCCGCCGGGATCCCCGCCGACTTCGACGGGGCCGCCAAGGCCGTCGCCGACCGGCTCGCCGCGCTCGGCCTGCCCCAGACCGCCGGCGCCCGGTTCGCCGACGGCAGCGGCCTCAGCCGCGACGACCGGGTCAGCGCCCAGCTCCTGACCCTGCTGCTCGCCCGCGCCGCCGACCCCGCCCACCCGGAGCTGCGCCCCGTCCTCACCGGCCTGCCGGTCGCCGGGTTCACCGGCACCCTGCGCGGCCGCTACGGGGCCGCCTCCTCGGGCACCGGCCTCGTCCGCGCCAAGACCGGCACCCTCTCCGGCGTCAACACGCTCGCGGGCACCGTCGTGGACGCCGACGGCCACCTGCTCACCTTCGCCTTCCTCGCCGCCGACACCCCCGGCCCCGACCCGGCCCAGCACGCCCTCGACAAGCTCGCCGAGCAACTCGCCCGCTGCGGCTGCCACACCGCGCGCCCCGCCTCGTAACCGCCAGGCTTCAACCCTCCTCCTCTGGAGGAGGGGACAACGTACGGTTGACGCATGACAGGCATCGGTGGTGCTGCTTCTGCTGGGATGGTCGACTGGAACCTCGCGGTGGCGACCGCGACCCGACTGGTGAGGCCGGGCCCCGACGTGAGCCGGGACGAGGCGCGCGCCGTCGTCGCCGAGCTGCGTCGGCACGCCAAGGCCTCGGAGGAACACGTACGGGCGTTCACCCGGATGATCCCGGAGAGCGTGCGGCCCGCCGACACACCCGTCCTCGTGGTCGACCGCGCGGGCTGGGTCAAGGCCAACGTGGCCGGATTCCGGGAACTCCTGAAGCCGCTGCTCGACAAGATGCAGGAGCGCCGGGGCAGCAGCCCGGGCGGCGCCGTGCTCGGCGCGGTCGGCGGCAAGGTCACCGGCGTGGAGCTCGGGATGCTGCTCAGCTTCCTGTCCTCGCGCGTCCTCGGGCAGTACGAGACGTTCGCGCCCCCCACCCGCGAGCTCCCGGCCGGGGAGAACGGCGGCGGCCGCCTCCTCCTGGTCGCCCCCAACATCGTCCACGTGGAGCGCGAGCTCGACGTCGACCCGCACGACTTCCGGCTCTGGGTGTGCCTGCACGAGGAGACCCACCGCACCCAGTTCACCGGCGTGCCCTGGCTGCGCGACCACCTGGAGGGCGAAATCCAGTCATTCCTCGGCGAGACCGACGTCGACCCGATGACCGTCCTTGAGCGGCTGCGCGAGGCCGCCCAGTCGCTCAGCGGAAGCCGCCCCGAGGGCGAGGAGGGCGACAGCGGCCGCTCCCTGGTCGAGCTGGTGCAGACCCCCGCCCAGCGCGAGATCCTCAGCCGCCTCACCGCCGTGATGTCGCTGCTCGAAGGCCACGCGGACTTCGTGATGGACGGCGTCGGGCCGCAGGTCGTGCCCTCGGTGGCCGAGATCCGCGAGAAGTTCCAGCAGCGCCGCGCCAAGGGCGCCTCCCGCCTCGACCTCGCCCTGCGCAAACTGCTCGGCCTGGACGCGAAGCTGCGCCAGTACCGCGACGGCGAGCGGTTCGTACGGGCCGTCGTCGACCAGGTCGGCATGGACGGCTTCAACCGGGTGTGGACCTCGCCCAACACGCTCCCCACCAAGGCGGAGATCGCCAAACCGGCGGACTGGGTCGCGCGGGTGCACCGCAGGACGGAGGGCTGACCCCGCGAGCGCCGACCGCACCCACGTACCCGGGGCCCACACGTGTCCCCCGGAAATGCGCAGGATCACCCATCCGAGGGACCGTAGGGCATGGGTAGGCGTGCAATGCTCGGGTATCGGCTCGGTTCTGTCACCATCTACGCACTCTGTGTGACCGATCTTTTCCCTCGTCCCGAGGCACCCCCCAACTTCACCGAAGGGCACCGGACATGGGTCCCCATCCTGCGGTCGCGGCGATACGCCTGGCGGTCCGCCGCGTACTCCACGACGTACTGCACGACGCGCTCGTCCTCAGCGACGGCCGCACCCCACCCCCCGACTCCACCCCCCGCGACACCGCGCGCGAGGGCGACGCCCCCGGCCCCCTGGTCCTCGTCGCCTGCTCGGGCGGTGCCGACTCCATGGCGCTCGCCTCCGCCCTCGCCTTCGAATCCCGCAAGCTCTCCGTCCGCGCCGGCGCCGTCACCGTCGACCACGGCCTGCAGCCCGGCTCCGACCAGCGCGCCGCCGAGGTCGCCGCCCGGCTCACCGCGATGGGGCTCGACCCGGTCGAGGCCGTCGCCGTGAAGGTGGGCCGCGACGGCGGCCCCGAAGCCGCCGCCCGGGACGCCCGCTACGCCGCCCTGGACGCCGCCGCCGAGCGCCACGGCGCCGCCGCGATCCTGCTCGGCCACACCCGCGACGACCAGGCGGAGACGGTCCTGCTCGGCCTCGCCCGCGGCTCCGGCACCCGCTCCCTGTCCGGCATGGCCGCCGTCTCCGGCAGCCACGGCCGCTACCGCCGCCCCTTCCTCCAGATCGACCGGCACACCGCCCGCAAGGCCTGCCTGGTCCAGTCGCTGCCCGTCTGGGACGACCCGCACAACGCCGACCCCGCCTACACCCGCTCCCGGCTGCGCCACGAAGGGCTGCCCGCCCTGGAGAAGGCCCTCGGCAAGGGCGTCGTGGAGGCCCTGGCGCGCACCGCCGAGCTCTCCCGCGACGACGCCGACGCCCTGGACGCCTGGGCCGCCGAGGCCGACCCGTCCGTACGGGACGAGGCCGGCGAGCTGCTGTGCGGAAAGCTCTACGCGCTGCCCGCCGCGGTCCGCCGCCGGGTGCTGCGCAAGGCCCTCATCCACGCCGGTTCCCCCGCCGGCTCGCTCTTCGCCCGCCACGTCGAGGAGGTCGACCGCCTCATCACGAGCTGGCGCGGCCAGCGGGCCATCAGCCTCCCCGGGCGCGTCGAGGCACGTCGGCAGGGTGGCAGACTGGTCATCCGGCAGAGCTGAGCTCACGTACGTACAACGAAAGTGGCCCGGGTGAACGAGAAGGACATGGGCACCGACCTCCAGTCGGTGCTCATCACCAAGGAAGAGATCGACGCCAAGCTGGCCGAGCTGGCCGCGAAGATCGACGCGGAGTACGCGGGCAAGGACCTCCTGATCGTCGGCGTCCTCAAGGGTGCCGTGATGGTCATGGCGGACCTGGCGCGCGCGCTGTCCACCCCGGTCACCATGGACTGGATGGCCGTCTCCTCCTACGGCGCGGGCACCCAGTCCTCCGGCGTCGTCCGCATCCTCAAGGACCTCGACACCGACATCAAGGGCAAGCACGTCCTGATCGTCGAGGACATCATCGACTCCGGCCTCACGCTGTCCTGGCTGCTCTCCAACCTCGGATCCCGCGAGCCCGCCTCTCTCGAGGTCTGCACGCTGCTCCGTAAGCCTGACGCCGCGAAGGTCGCGATCGACGTGAAGTGGATCGGATTCGACATTCCGAATGAATTCGTCGTCGGATACGGTCTCGACTACGCCGAGAAGTACCGCAATCTCCCCTTTGTCGGGACCCTCGCTCCGCACGTCTACGGCGGCTGAGCCGGGAACCCGGTCGGGAACCCAGAGCCCCCTTCCCGCGTTGGAGTTGGGGAAGGCGGGTTTGCCAGCCGTCCCTTGCGGCCGCGGGTGACAATGCTGGGGTACCGTCCGAAGAACACTCTTTACTCACAGCAGCATTTACCTACGGGCAGGAGGGACGGGGCGTTCTCGCTCCGTATGGATGGACGTGAAGCGATACTTCCGTGGGCCGGTCATGTGGATCGTGCTGGCCGTCCTCGCCGTGGTCGTGTTGATGCAGGTCGTCGGCTCGTCGGGCGGCTACAAGACGGTGGACACCTCTGAGGTCGTCCAGGCGATCGACAAGAACCAGGTAGACCAAGCCAAGATCACCACCGGCGACGAGTCGGTCATCAAGGTCGATCTCAAGGACGGCCAGAAGGTCAAGGGCGCCGGCAAGATCCAGGCGAGCTACATCGGCGACGCCCAGGGCACCAGCCTGGCCAACAAGCTGCAGGGCAAGTTCGACAGCGGAGACCTCACCAAGGGCTACACGGTCTCCCCCTCGAAGCAGAACCCGATCGTGGGGATCCTGCTCTCGCTGCTCCCCTTCGTCCTCATCGTCGTCGTCTTCCTGTTCCTGATGAACCAGATGCAGGGCGGCGGCTCCCGGGTCATGAACTTCGGGAAGTCCAAGGCCAAGCTCATCACCAAGGACACCCCGAAGACGACGTTCGCCGACGTGGCGGGCGCGGACGAGGCCGTCGAGGAGCTCCACGAGATCAAGGAGTTCCTCCAGGAGCCGGCGAAGTTCCAGGCCGTCGGCGCCAAGATCCCCAAGGGCGTGCTGCTCTACGGCCCGCCCGGCACCGGCAAGACCCTCCTCGCGCGCGCCGTCGCGGGCGAGGCCGGCGTCCCCTTCTACTCGATCTCCGGCTCCGACTTCGTCGAGATGTTCGTCGGCGTCGGCGCCTCCCGCGTCCGCGACCTCTTCGAGCAGGCCAAGGCGAACGCCCCGGCGATCGTCTTCGTCGACGAGATCGACGCCGTCGGCCGGCACCGCGGCGCGGGCCTCGGCGGCGGCCACGACGAGCGCGAGCAGACGCTCAACCAGCTGCTCGTCGAGATGGACGGCTTCGACGTCAAGGGCGGCGTCATCCTGATCGCCGCCACCAACCGGCCCGACATCCTCGACCCGGCCCTCCTGCGCCCCGGCCGCTTCGACCGCCAGATCGCGGTCGACCGCCCGGACATGCAGGGCCGTCTGGAGATCCTCAAGGTCCACCAGAAGGGCAAGCCGGTCGCCCCGGACGTCGACCTCGCGGCCGTCGCCCGGCGCACCCCCGGCTTCACCGGCGCCGACCTGTCGAACGTGCTGAACGAAGCGGCGCTCCTCACGGCGCGCAGCAACCAGAAGCTGATCGACAACAACATGCTGGACGAGGCGATCGACCGCGTCGTGGCGGGCCCGCAGAAGCGGACCCGGATCATGTCCGACAAGGAGAAGAAGATCACCGCGTACCACGAGGGCGGACACGCCCTGGTCGCGGCCGCTTCCCCGAACTCGGACCCGGTCCACAAGATCACGATCCTGTCGCGCGGCCGGGCCCTCGGCTACACGATGGTCCTGCCGGACGAGGACAAGTACTCGACCACGCGCAACGAGATGCTCGACCAGCTCGCCTACATGCTGGGCGGGCGCGCGGCCGAGGAGCTCGTCTTCCACGACCCGACCACGGGCGCGGCGAACGACATCGAGAAGGCCACGGCCACCGCCCGCGCGATGGTCACGCAGTACGGCATGACCGAGCGGCTCGGCGCGATCAAGTTCGGCGGCGACAACACGGAGCCGTTCCTGGGCCGTGAGATGGCGCACCAGCGCGACTACTCGGAAGAGGTCGCGGCGCTCGTCGACGAAGAGGTCAAGAAGCTCATCGAGACGGCGCACAACGAGGCCTGGGAGATCCTCGTCGAGAACCGCGACGTCCTCGACAACCTGGTCCTCCAGCTCCTGGAGAAGGAGACGCTGGGCAAGGAGCAGATCGCCGAGATCTTCGCCCCCATCGTCCGGCGCCCCGCGCGCCCGGCCTGGACGGGCTCGTCGCGGCGTACGCCGTCGACCCGCCCCCCGGTCCTGTCGCCCAGGGAACTGGCCCTGACCAACGGCGTTTCCACCGCCAACGGCGCGGCACCGACCGACTCGGTCCCGGCCGAGCAGCTCCCGGGCGTGGAAGACCGCCCCGAGAGCTGACCTCCGGTTCCTCGGACCCGGAATGCACGCCGCGCCCCCCAGGTTTTAGCCTGTGGGGGCGCGGCGCTGTCGTACGCCCAAGCACACGAACGAGGAACGAGGCACAGATGACCGACCCGGTGACGCTGGACGGCGAGGGCCCCATCGGCGAATTCGACGAGAAGCGCGCCGAGGCCGCCGTGCGCGAACTCCTCATCGCGGTCGGCGAGGACCCGGACCGGGAGGGGCTGCGGGAGACTCCGGGGCGGGTTGCTCGGGCTTATCGGGAGATATTCGCGGGCCTGTGGCAGAAGCCCCAGGACGTGCTCACCACGACGTTCGACCTCGGACACGACGAGATGGTCCTCGTGAAGGACATCGAAGTCATGAGCAGCTGTGAACATCATCTGGTCCCGTTCGTGGGCGTGGCCCACGTCGGGTACATCCCGTCGGCGGACGGGAAGATCACCGGCCTGTCGAAGCTGGCCCGGCTGGTCGATGTGTTCGCCCGCCGCCCCCAGGTCCAGGAGCGCCTGACCACGCAGATCGCGGACTCCCTGATGGAGATCCTGGAGCCGCGCGGGGTCATCGTCGTCGTGGAGTGCGAGCACATGTGCATGACCATGCGCGGGGTGCGCAAGCCCGGGGCCAAGACGATCACCTCGGCGGTCCGCGGCCAGCTGCGCGACCCCGCGACGCGCGCGGAGGCGATGAGCCTCATCATGGCGCGCTAGCGCTCCGCCGGACGTGCCACGGCCCCGCACCCCTCATGGGGTGCGGGGCCGTGGCACGTCCTCACCCCGCCGGCGCCGTCCCCTCGTCCTCGTCGTCCGGGAGTTTGCAGACTCGTTCCAGGAAGAACGCCGCCGCTACCACCGCGATGCCGGCCGCTACCGAGAAGCCCGCGTAGATCGCCTGGTCGCGGCGGGCCGGGATGTCCAGGGAGCCCAGGAGGAAGACGCCCGTGCCGCCGTACATCCCCGAGACCAGGGCGGCCACCAGGGCGCTGGACTGGCCGAAGACCACGGCGCGGGCCGCCATCAGGGGCTCCACGCCCTTCGCGCCGGGGCGGCGCTCGCGCTGGGCGCGCAGGCGGGAGCGGATGGACAGGGCCGTGGCGAGGAGGATGACCGCGATCACGGCCAGCACGATCGGCGCGGCCAGCGGGACTCTCGGCAGGGTGCCCAGGGAGTCCCACAGCCGGGCCCCTGCCCAGGAGAGCACTCCGGCGACGGCGAAGAGTCCCGCCAGTACGCCCAGCCTCAGTTGTTTCACCGAAGAGTGCCCTTCGTTCGGAACCTACTCGCCGTCAGCAGCCTAACGACTACTCGGGCAGGCGGAGTTCCAGGTCGGGGCGCGGCAGCACGCCTTCGCGGCCGATCGCGGCGAGCAGCGCGGCGACCGGGCCGCGGCCGGGCAGCTGGGCCTCCGGGTCCACGTCGTGCCAGGGGGCGAGGACGAACGCCCGCTCGTGGGCGCGCGGGTGGGGCAGCGTCAGGACCGGGTCGTCCACGATGAGATCGGCGTAGGCAACGATGTCGACGTCGATCGTGCGCGGGCCCCAGCGCTCCTCGCGGACCCGGTCGAAGGCCTCTTCGATGGCCTGGCCGCGTTCGAGGAGGGAGGTCGGGGGGAGCGTCGTCTTCACTACGACCACGGCGTTGAAGTACGAGGGCTGGGAGCCCGGGGCGACGCCCCACGGCTCCGTCTCGTACACCGGGGAGACCGCCTTGACCCGCAGGCCCGGCGTGTCCTCCAGCGCGTCGATCGCGCCCTGGAGCGTCTCCAGGCGGTTGCCGAGGTTGGAGCCGAGGGAGATCACGGCCCGTTTCGGGTTGGAGAGGGTGACGTCGGCCGCGTCCACCTGCTCGACCACGGAGGCGGGCACCGGCTGCACGGTCGGGTCGCTCTGCGGGCTCTCGTGGGAGAACACAGTCATACTCGGCTCCGGGTGATGGTGATGGTCACGTCGTCGAAGGGGACGGTGATCGGCGCGTCCGGCTTGTGGACGCACACCTCCACCTGCTGGACCCCCGCGTGCTTCAGGCACTGCTGGGCGATGCGCTCGGCCAGCGTCTCGATCAGGTCGACCGGCTCGCCCTGGACGACGTCCACGACTTCCTCGGCCACCACTCCGTAGTGCACGGTCTTCGCCAGGTCGTCGTCGGCCGCCGCGGGGCGGGTGTCGAGGCCGAGCACCAGGTCCACGATGAAGGTCTGGCCCTCTTCGCGCTCCCGGGGGAAGACGCCATGGTGCCCGCGGGCCTTGAGGCCGCGCAGCGCGACACGATCCACGCGAATCACTCCTGCTGTCGTTGGTCGGGTCGGGCACCCGCCGCGTGCGGGCGGCTCGATACCCACCATCGAATCTACCTGCGGGCACTGACAACGCTCGCCCACGGGGGCTATGGACAGACGGCGTCAGGACTGGTACCCGCCCCTACCCCGAGCCCCCTGTTTCAATCCTGGTAATCCCCGTCTTCAACCAGCGGAAGCCCCGGCTTCAGCTCTCGGAACCCTCGTCGTCGCCCGTTTCGGCCAGGACGGGGGAGCCGTGGTGGGACCAGAGCTTCCAGCCCTCGGGTGTGCGGCGGAACACATTCGTGGCGACCACCAGCTGGCCCACCAGCGGTCCGAGCTCGCCGCTCTCCTGGGCGGGGCCGCCGCTGAGGATGTTCTCGGTGCAGGTGACCAGGGCGGTGTCGGTGAGGACGACGACCTTCACATCGGTGAGGAAGAACTGGATGTAGTCCGTGTTCGCCATGATCAGCGCGTACGAGCGGAGCACCTCGCCGCGGCCGGAGAGGACCGGCCAGCCGGGATGGACGCAGGAGATCGAGGTGTCCCCGGCGTCGGTGGCGCTCAGCCAGAGCTCGGAGAGCTCGTCGAAGTCGCCGCGCTCCAGCGTCTCGTAGAACGCGGTGTTGGCCAGTTCGACGGCCTCGACGTCGGTGCGGGCCGTCACGCGGTTCCCTCGGCGGGCCGGGCCGGGCCGCCCGACGCTCCTTCGACGGCGCGCGCGACGCGTACGGCGTCGGCGGTGGCGCGGACCTCGTGGACCCGGACCGCCCAGGCGCCCTCGTGGGCGGCGATGGCGGAGACGGCGGCGGTGGCGGCGTCCCGCTCGCGGGCGGGGGGCGGGCCTGAGCCGTCCCCGGCGAGTACGTGGCCCAGGAACCGCTTGCGGGAGGCGGCGACGAGCAGGGGGCGGCCCAGGGCGCGCAGCTCGGCCAGGTGGGCGACGAGCGCCAGGTCGTGTTCGGCCTGCTTGGCGAAGCCGAGGCCGGGGTCGAGGACGATCCGCTCGGGGGCGATGCCGCCGGCGACGACGGCCTCCACGCGCGCGTGGAGCTCGGCGACGACTTCGGCGACCACGTCCGCGTACACCGCGCGGCTGTTCATGTCCTGGCTGAAGCCGCGCCAGTGCATGACGACGAAGGGGGCTTCGGTGGCGGCCACCACGGGGATCATGTGGGGGTCGGCGAGGCCGCCGCTGACGTCGTTGACCAGCAACGCGCCCGCGGCGACGGCCTGTTCGGCGACGGTGGCGCGCATGGTGTCGACGGAGACGGTGACGCCTTCGGAGGCGAGGCCGCGCACCACGGGGACGACCCGGCGCAGCTCCTCGTCCTCGTCGACGCGGGAGGCGCCGGGGCGGGTGGACTCGCCGCCGACGTCCACCAGGTCGGCGCCCTCGGCGACGAGGTCGAGGCCGTGCTTGACGGCGGCGGCGGTGTCGAACCAGCGGCCGCCGTCGGAGAAGGAGTCGGGCGTGACGTTGACCACGCCCATGACCGCACAGCGGTCCCATTCGGGCAGCCCGGTCACCGTGCCCCGTCGGCGCAACGTACTCATACGTCCAGCGTAGGCGTCAGCCGGTGGTCCTCGGACCAGACGTCGGCGGGACCCCGGCGGGACCCCGGCCGGACCTCAGCCGAGGGCCCGCGGGCCCTGGCCCGGGCGGGCGGCGGGGCCGGCGAACAGGCGCCGCAGCAGTTCGTGGAGGGCGCCGCGGTCGGCGCCGTCCAGGGCGTCCAGGGCGCTGTGGGTGCCGTGCATGCCCGCCCGGATCGATTCGACGGTGCGGAGGCCGTCGTCGGTGAGCAGGACGTTCTTGACGCGGCGGTCGGTGGGGCTGGGTTCGCGGCGGACCAGGCCTCTGGTTTCGAGGCGGTCCACGATGCCGGTGATGTTGGAGGCGTCGCAGTGGAGCGTGGTGGCGAGGGAGCGCATCGCGGCGGGGCCCCGGCGCAGCACGGTGAGGGCCTTGGCCTGGCTGGCGGTGAGGCCGGCCTCGGCGGCGGACGCGGTGAAGTCGCCGTAGTAGTCCGCCAGGGAGTCCCAGAGGGCGTCCATGAGCGCGTCGTTCGTGACGGCGTCGGTCACGGCGGCCGGGCGGCTGGTTCCAGACATGACGCCACCTTACCGCGAGAAACTTGACGATCTCAACCTTTGAGGTTTACCGTCAGTCTAGTTGCTTGGGGTAATCAAGCACTTGAGGTAGTCAAGTATCGGCGACCTCAAGCGACCCCTCCCTACGGACTCCTACGGAAGAAACCGTGACTCCCACACATCACGTGGCGCCCACGCGCCCCACCGGCGGCCCCGCGCTCGTCCTGGTCCTCGGGCTGGCCGCCATGGTCGTCTCGATGATGCAGACCCTGGTCGTGCCGATCCTCGGCATCATCCAGAACGACCTCGGCACCTCCACCGCCAACGTCAGCTGGGTCACCACCGCGACCCTCCTCTCCGCCGCCGTCTTCACCCCGCTGCTCGGCCGCTTCGGCGACATGCACGGCAAGAAGCCCACGCTCATAGGCGTCCTGGTGCTGATGGTCGCGGGCTCGGTCCTCGCGGCCACCACCAGCTCGCTGCTCTGGCTGATCATCGGCCGCGTCATGCAGGGCGCCGCCACCGCGATCTTCCCGCTGGCCCTCTCGGTCCTGCGCGAGGAGATCCGCCCGGAGAAGCTGCACGGCGCGATGGCGCTGGTCAGCGGCACCCTGGCGTTCGGCAGCGGCCTCGCCCTGGTGGGCGCGGGCCTGCTGACCCAGGGCGACAACCCCGACTACCACCGCGTCTTCTGGCTGGCCGCCGTGCTCGCCGTCGTCGCCCTGGTCGCCGTCGTCGCGGGCGTCCCGGCCTCGCGCCACAAGCCCGGCGGGCGCACCGACTGGCTGGGCGCCGGCACGCTGGCGGCCCTCCTGGTCCTCCTGCTGCTGCCGATCTCGCAGGGCCACGAGTGGGGCTGGACCTCGGCCCGCACCCTCGGCCTGTTCGTCGCGGCCGTCGTCATGGCCGGGGTCTGGGTCCTGGTCGAGCGCAAGGTCAAGGAGCCCATGGTGGACATGAAGATGTTCGCCCACCGCCCGGTGCTCTTCACCAACCTGGCCGGTCTGCTGCTCGGCTTCGCGATGTTCTCGCAGTTCATCGGTGTCTCGTACCTGGTGCAGATGCCGGAGAAGGTCACCGGTTACGGCTTCACCGCGTCGGTGCTGCGCGCCTCCGTCGAGTACCTGCTGCCCACCACGATCATGTCGCTGCTCGCGGCCCAGATCGGCGGCATGCTGGTCCGCCGCATCGGCGCCCGCTTCACGCTGACCGCCGGTGCCGCGTTCGGTGTCCTCGGCTTCGCCTGGCTGACCGGCGCGCACGACTCCAGCGCCTCGGTGATCATGGCCGGCATGGTGATCGGTGTCGCCATCAGCTTCGGTTACGCGGCGATGCCCGCGCTGATCGTGGCGAGCGTCCCGCACCACCAGACGGGTATCGCCAACGGCATCAACTCGATCTCGCGGTCGGTCGGCAGCGCGATCGCCAGTGCGGTGATCACGTCGCTGCTCGCCTCCAAGACGATCGAGCACCTGCCCGCCGGGGTGCCGGCGCTGCCGCAGGAGAGCCAGTTCACGCTGAGCTTCGCGCTCGCGGGGGCCGCGTTCCTGCTGGTCGTGGTGGTTGCTCTGGTCGGGCTGCACTCCGACCGGCGGTCGGCTGAGCCGGAGCAGCCGGAGGCTGCTGTGACCGAGAAGGCTGCGGAGACCGCCTCCGCGTAACGCGAAAGGAGGCCCGGGGATTTTCCCCGGGCCCCTTTTTTCGGACCTCTACCAGCTGCGGACCGTAGGGGTTGCTCGCGCAGTTCCCCGCGCCCCTTAAACGGGCGCTACGCCGCCCGTACCGCTCTCTCGCCCTCCGTTGCCGTCAGGTGGGCGCACGGGCGCTGGCGGTGGGCTCGGCTGAAGCGGGTGAACGGGCGTGGCAGGGCGAGGTTCACGAAGCCCTCCGCCTGCATCACCGCGAAGCCGATGCGCGGCAGGTCGCCGTGGGCCCGGTAGACCATGAAGCGCGGCTCCCAGCGTGGCTGGAACTTTGCGTTGAACTTGTACAGCGACTCAATCTGGAACCAGCGGGACAGGAAGACCAGCAGCCCGCGCCAGAGCCGCAGCACCGGCCCGGCGCCGATCTTCTCGCCGCGCGCGAGGGCCGAGCGGAACATCGCGAAGTTCAGGGAGACGTGTTCGATGCCGATCTTGGGCGCCGCCTGGAGCGCGGCGACGATCAGCAGCTCGTTCATACCCGGGTCGGCGGAGCGGTCGCGGCGCATCAGCTCCAGCGACATTCCGTCGGTTCCCCAGGGGACGAAGTGAATCATCGCCTTGAGGTCGCCGTACGGGCCCGGCTCGCCCGAGCCGTCGTCGGCCTTGTGGGCGGTGGCGATCACGCAGTCGCCGTCGCCCGGGTCGCCGATCCGCCCCAGCGCCATGGAGAAGCCGCGCTCGGTGTCGGTGCCGCGCCAGTCCTCGGCGGCCCGCCGGACCCGCTCCAGCTCGCCTACGGAGAGATCACGGACGCGCCGTACGCGGGTTTCGTAGCCATTGCGCTCGATGCGCTTGACCATCTGGCGTACGTTCCGCATGGCGCGTCCGGAAAGGGAGAAATCCGCGGCGTCCACCACCGCCTCGTCGCCCAGTTCCAGGGCGTCGAGCCCGGTCTCGCGGGTCCACACCTCGCCGCCCGTCTCCGAGCAGCCGACCACGGCCGGGGTCCAGGAGTGGGCCTTGGCCTCGTCCATGAACCGCTCGATGGCGCCGGGCCAGGCCTCTACGTCGCCGATCGGGTCGCCCGAGGCGAGCATCACACCGGAGACCACCCGGTAGGTGACGGCCGCCTTGCCGCTGGGGGAGAAGACGACCGCCTTGTCGCGGCGGAGCGCGAAGTGGCCGAGCGAGTCGCGGGCGCCGTGCTTGGCGAGCAGGTCGCGCAGCTGGCGCTCGTCGTCCTCGGTGAGCCGGGCGGCCGGGTGCTCGGGGCGGAAGGCCAGGTAGATCGTGGTGATCGCGGTCAGCAGGCCGAGCGCGCCCAGCGAATAGGCGACGGTCCAGCTGGTGTCGCCCGCGTACTCGACGGGTCCCTCGAAGCCGAACAGGCCGTACATCACGTGCTGGATGCGGTCGGCGATCGACGGGTTGCCGACGACCCGGCCCGGGTGGACCGAGACGATCACCAGGCCCAGGCCCAGCGAACCGGAGCCGAGCAGGATGAAGTTGGCCAGCGCCTTCCAGCGGCTGCGCGGGTCGGGCAGCGCGGTGAACTCGCTGCGGTGCCTGACCAGCAGTACCAGCAGGGCGATCGAGATCAGTACGCCGACGACCGAGTGCCGGTAGAGGAACTGGGCCACCGCGCCGATCGGCAGCAGGGCGACCGCGGCCCGCCAGGCCCGCCGCTTGCGCCGCTTCAGGCCGTGCGCCAGGAGCAGCAGCAGGACGCCGGTGCTGAGGGCCAGGGCCGCCGCGAAGGGGCCCGTCGTACCCGGCAGGACCTCGGTGACGGCGTGCATCCGGCTGGCGCGGAAGCGCGGGAAGATGCCGGCGGCGATGTTGAGCAGGCCGACGAACGTCGCGGCCGTGCCGACCAGTGAAGGTACCGTCTCGGGGCGCGGTCCGCGGAGGACTTTGCGCGCACCGGCCGGAACCGAACCCTTTTTGTCCCCATCTATCCTGACAGACATCGCTTCCCGTGACTCCGCGAGAGATTCTGTTGTCCGCCACAGTGACAAGGTCGCCGCTGTGTTCCGGACAATTTGCGCCCTCTAGGACGGCACTTCCCGGGGGCGGGTTCCCTCGGTCTCAGGAAAATCTCAGTCAGAAAGTTTCGACGACTCATGGGTCTCACGAGCAACAAGGTTCTGGCGCTCGCCGTCGTACTGGCGGTGGTGCTGTTCGCGCTCACCATCTGGCTCTGGCCGAAGCTGGCCAAGCGCAGCTGGCGAGCCGTCCTGGGCCGGATCGGCCTGCTCCTCGGCACTCAGCTGATGCTCTTCGCCTCGGTGGGCCTCGCGGCCAACAACTCCTTCCTCTTCTACGGCTCGTGGGCGGACCTGTTCGGCCAGGAGAACGGCATGGGCGTGGTCGTCGACCACTCCGCCGGAAGCAAGGACATCAAGGTCACGGGGAAGCAGAAGCCCGACACTCCCGGTGCCGGGAACCCCGCCGCGGGGGGTGAGATCCAGAAGGTGGTCGTCCAGGGCCAGCGCTCCAAAATAGCCAGCCCCGCCTACGTCTATCTGCCCCCCGAGTACTTCCAGAAGAAGTACGAGAACCAGAAGTTCCCGGCCGCCGTGGTGCTCACCGGCTACCCGGGCACCGCGGAGAACCTGATCAAGGGGCTGAGGTACCCGAAGACGGCGTGGGCGCAGGTCAAGCAGAAGAAGGCGCAGCCGATGATCCTCGTGATGATGCGCCCGACCGTGGCGCCGCCGCGGGACACCGAGTGCGTGGACATTCCGGGCGGCCCGCAGACCGAGACCTTCTTCGCCAAGGATCTGCCCAAGGCCGTCTCCCAGACCTACCGGGTCGGCACCAAGCCGCAGAACTGGGGCTTCATCGGGAACTCGACCGGCGGCTACTGCGCGCTGAAGATCGGCATCCACCACCCGGAGACCTTCGGCGCCAGCGCCGGTCTCTCGGCGTACTACAAGGCCGCCAGCGACCCGACCACCGGTGATCTCTTCCACGGCGACAAGGCCGCGAAGAATCGTTCCAACCTGCTGTGGTCGCTCGACCACGTGGCTCCGGCCAAGTCGTCGTTCCTGGTCACCAGCTCCAAGTCGGGCGAGGACAACCTCAAGCCGACGCTGAAGTTCATCGAGAAGGTGAAGTCGCCCGCGCGCGTCTCGTCGATCACGCTCGACAGCGGCGGGCACAACTTCAACACCTGGCGGCGGGAGATCCCGCCGGTCCTGGAGTGGATCAGCGGCCGCCTCAGCGCGAACTGATCGATTCCACTTCCACTTCCGTACGGGGGACGGCCTGGGCGTCCGCGTCGATCGAGCGGCGCAGCGCCTCGTGCAGCCTGGCCGGGGTGAGCACGCCCAGGAAGCGGCCCGTCCCCTCGTGGTCGATGACCGCGATCCACCCCGCGTCGTGCTGGAGCATCGTCGCGAAGGCCTGCTTGAGGGAGGCGCCGAGCGGCAGCCAGGCCTCCATGCGGCGGGCGTGCTCGCGCACGGTCGCCTTGCGGGCCCCTTCGCCGGCCTGTGCGGCCTTCTCGGCGGAGATCCAGCCGTGCAGGTCCCCAGAGGCGTCCAGGACGACCGCCCAGGGGGCGCCGAGGTCGCGGGGGAGCGGGTCGTCGAGCCGCACCACCGGCGGCTGCTCCAGGTCGCTCTCCTCGATGGGCGTCACCGAGAGGCGCTTCAGGCCCCGGTCGGCGCCGACGAAGTCCGCGACATACGGGGTCGCCGGGGTGCCGAGGACGGCCGCCGGGGCGTCCAGCTGCTCGATGCGCCCCTGCCCGTACACCGCGATGCGGTCGCCGAGGCGGACCGCCTCCTCGATGTCGTGGGTGACGAACAGCACGGTCTTGCGGACCTGCGACTGGAGCTTGAGGAACTCGTTCTGCAGCCGCTCGCGCACCACCGGGTCGACCGCGCCGAACGGCTCGTCCATCAAGAGCACCGGCGGGTCGGCCGCCAACGCCCGTGCCACGCCCACCCGTTGGCGCTGGCCGCCGGAGAGCTGCTCGGGGTAGCGCGCCCCGTGGACCTTGGGGTCGAGGCCGACCAGGTCGAGCAGTTCGGCCGCGCGCTCACGGGCCTTGGCGCGCTTGACGCCGAGCAGGTGCGGGACGGTCGCGGTGTTCTCCAGGACCGTCTTGTGCGGGAAGAGCCCGACCTGCTGGATGACATAGCCGATACGGCGCCGCAGTTGGACCGGATCGACAGTGGATATGTCCTCGCCGTCCAGGAATATCCGGCCCTCGGTGGGCTCGATCAGCCGGTTCACCATCTTCATCGTGGTGGTCTTGCCGCAGCCGGACGGCCCGACGAGCGTGACCAGTTCCCCCTCGGCGACTTCGAAGGAGAGGTCGTCGACGGCGGTGGTGCCGTCGGCGTACCGCTTGGTGACGTGCTCGAATCGGATCATGGTTCCCCATTGTCGCCGGTGGTGACCGTGGCTGTGTGAACCCCATGTTGCCGCTCTGTGTGTGATTGCGGGGATCCCCCCACCGGCCCTCGGCGATTGTCAGTGGTGGGGGTTAGGGTCGCCAGACAGACGTTCGACAGGGGGACTCATGGGAACCGGCGGGGGAGGTGGGGCACGGTGAGCGCGCAGAACTGCCTGGTGCGCAACGACTGGATCTGCTGGGAGTACGTGCGCTCCCGCAGCCACGAACTGACCGACGCCACGGTCCAGCACGTCTGGATCACGGTGGTCTCGGTGCTGATCGGGCTGCTGATCGCCTTTCCGCTGGCGCTGCTCGCGCGCGGCCGTAAAGCGGTCGCGGGCGCCGTCCTGACCCTGACGACCGTGCTCTACACGGTGCCGTCGCTGGCGATGTTCTCGCTGCTGCTCCCGGTGTTCGGGCTCTCCGCGTCGCTGGTCGTCACCGGCCTGGTGCTCTATTCGCTGACGATCCTCGTACGGAACATCCTGGCCGGCCTCGAAGCCGTCCCCTCCGAAGTCCGCGAGGCGGCACGGGGGATGGGGTACGGGAGGATACGGCTGCTGTTCGAGGTCGAGCTGCCGCTGGCGCTGCCCGCGCTGCTGGCCGGCGTGCGCATCGCGACGGTGTCGACGGTGGCGCTGACCACGGTCGGCTCGGTGGTCGGCAAGGGCGGCCTGGGCAACCTCATAGGCGACGGCGTGCAGTCCACGTTCAAGGCGCAGGTGCTCACCGCCTCGGTGCTGTGCGTGCTGCTCGCGCTCGTGGCGGACCTGCTGCTGCTCGGCCTCCAGCGCCTGCTCACTCCGTGGACACGGATACGGACGAGGGCGGGGGCGCGCTGATGGGGGTCATGGCCGACGCCTGGACCTGGCTGACGACGGGGTCCAACTGGTCGGGCGACGACGGCGCCTGGCACCGCCTGGCCGAGCACGCGTACGTGAGCGGCGTCTCGCTCCTGGTGGCCTGCGCGATCGCGCTGCCGCTGGCGCTGTGGCTCGGGCACATCGGGCGGGGCGGGGCGCTCGCGGTCAACATCTCCAACGTGGGCCGGGCGGTGCCCGTCTTCGCGGTGCTGGCCCTGCTGATGCTCACCCCGCTGCGCAAGGAGGGGTACCTGCCGACGATCATCGCGCTCGTGCTCTTCGCGGTGCCGCCGCTGCTGACCAACGCGTACGTGGGCATGCGCGAGGTGGACCGGTCGGTGGTGGAGGCCGCGCGCGGGATGGGGATGTCGGGCGGCCAGCTGTTCGCCCGGGTCGAGCTGCCGCTCGCCTACCCGCTGATCATGATCGGGGTGCGGTCGGCCGCGGTGCAGGTGGTGGCGACGGCGACGATCGCCTCCATGGTGGGCCTCGGGGGCCTCGGCCGGATCATCACGGCCGGGTTCGCCACGTACAACACACCGCAGGTGGTCGCGGGGGCGATCCTCGCCGCGCTGCTCGCGTTGCTGGTCGAGGGCGTGCTGGTGGTGGCCGACCGGCTGTTCAGCCCGCTGCGCCACCGCCGCGCGCAGGGCACGACCCCGTAACTCCCTTTCGCAATCGCCGACTCTCGGATGGTGGACGTTCATGAGCAAGATCCTGCGCACGGCCGGTGCGGTACTGGGCACGCTGGCGCTGGCCGGTTCGCTGGCCGCGTGCGGCGGCGACAGCCTGGAGAAGGACAAGGACAAGGGCAGCAGTGGCGGCGCGAGCAGCGGCGGGGGCGGCAAGAAGGGCTCGCTCACCGTCGGCGCCGCCGGCTTCACCGAGTCCGCCGTCCTCGCCGAGCTGTACGCCCAGGTCCTGCGCGACGCCGGATACGGCACCTCGGTCACCACGGTGAAGAACCGCGAGCTGTATGAACCCGCCCTGGAGAAGGGCGAGATCGACGTCGTTCCGGAATACGCGGCTACGCTTACCGAATTCCTCAACGCCAAGGTGAACGGCGCCAAGGCGAAGGACAAGCCGCTCGCCTCCAGCGACGCGGCGGCGACGGTCGCCGAGCTCACCAAGCTCGCCGCCCCGCGCGGTCTCAAGGTGCTCCCGGCGGGCGCTGCGGTCGACCAGAACGCGTTCGCGGTGACCAAGGAATTCGCCGCCGAGAACAACCTCAAGACCCTTTCGGATCTGGGCAAGTCGAAGGTCAAGGTCAAGATCGCGGCGGGCGACGAGTGCACCGTCCGCCCCTTCTGCGCCCCGGGCCTGAAGTCCAAGTACGGCATCGAGGTCGGCGGGATCGACCCCAAGGGCGTCGGCACCCCGCAGGCCAAGCAGGCGGTCAAGGACGGCGTCGACCAGCTGGTGCTGACCACCACGACCGACGCCACCCTGGACCAGTACGGCCTGGTGCTCCTGGAGGACGACAAGAAGCTCCAGAACGCGGACAACGTCCTTCCCGTGGTCAATGCGAAGGAAGCGGGCGCCCCGGAGATAGCCGACGCGCTCGCCAAGCTCACCAACGCGCTGACGACCGGTGATCTCGTCGAACTGAACCGCAAGGTGGACGCCGAGCGGGCGAAGGCGGCCGACGTCGCGAAGGACTATCTCCAGTCGAAGGGACTGATCAAGAAGTAGCGAAAACGGGGGCCGGGAGATCGGCTCGGAGATCCGCCCGGAGAAGGGCTCGGGGAACGGCTCGCAGAAGGCGGTTGCGAGAAGATTCGGGAGATTGGCGGGCTGGGGCTCCATTGGGCGTCTACGCACGGTAAATTTCAGGCCATGCCACGTGGACGCCACCGCCATTCCCCTCCTCTGCACAGGCTCCTCTCGCCGTCGGCCGTCGCCGGCGCCGCTGTCTTCTGCGCCGGTGGCGCCTGGCTGTTCGATCAGCCCCTGGCCCTGCGGAGCCTGGCCGCGGCCGCCGCGGTGGCCGCCGTCACCGGCTCGGTGCTGATGCGCGGCTGGGACCGGGCGGCCGGTCGCCGGGTCGCCGAGCTGACCCGCTCGCGCGCCGCCGACCAGTGGCGCACCGAGGAGCGGATCGCCGAACTGGAGGCGGACCTGGAGGAGTCGCGCGAGCTGCGCGGGCGCCTGGACGCCAAGCTCCGTGCCAAGCGCATGGAGCTGGCCGGGCTGCGCGGCGAACACGCGGCCCTGCTGCGGCGGTACGCGACGGCGGAGACCGAGCGGGCCACCGCCCTGGAGGGCCGCCGCCAGCTCGCCCTGGAGGCCAACGCCCCCAAGGCGCTGCCCGCCGCGGCCAGTACGCCGACGCCGGCCGCCTACGCGGCTGCCTCCAAGGCGCTGGAGAACCTGCCGTACGTACGCCGTGCGCAGGAGGCGCGCAGCGCGGCGGCGGAGGCGGCCAAGGCTCCGGCCCCGAAGGGTGTGCGTCCGTCGCCCGCCCCGGCTTCCCCGGCGGACCGGGAGGCGGACGAGCCGCAGGGGAAGCGCTCGGCGGCCGCCGGGAGCGGGGAGCACGTCCGCCCGTCGTCCGCCGCCCTTCCCGCGCTGCCCGCGGCCCCGAAGCCGGTCGCGGCGGCGGTGGTTCCGTACGTCGCCCGCCCTGCCGTACGGCCCGAGGGCAGCTTCGACTTCTTCGGCACCGCGGCCGAGAAGAAGGCGGTCGAGGCCGCGATAGAGGCGGCCGCGGAGGAGGACCTGGCCGACGTGGTCGGCGAGGAGGTCCTGGCCGAGCGGCCGCACACCGGCCCCGAGCGGGTCGTGGGCAAGGTCATCGACCTGACCGCGCACGACGAGACGGAGCAGCTGGACGTGGCGGTGCTGCGGACGGCGATCTCGTAGCGCGTGGACGGTATGACGGAAAGGGCCCCGGCGCTTGCTTGATGCGCCGGGGCCCTTTCGTATGTCTGGGGGCTACTTGTCGATGTCGCCGACGACGAAGAAGAGTGAGCCCAGGATCGCGACCATGTCGGCGACCAGCGTGCCCGGGAGGAGCTCGGTGAGGGCCTGGATGTTGTTGTACGAGGCCGAGCGGAGCTTGAGCCGGTACGGGGTCTTCTCGCCCTTGCTGACCAGGTAGTACCCGTTGATGCCCAGCGGGTTCTCGGTCCAGGCGTAGGTGTGGCCCTCGGGGGCCTTCAGGACCTTGGGGAGGCGCTGGTTGATCGGGCCGGGCGGCAGCTCGGCGAGCCGGTCGAGGCAGGCGTCGGCGAGTTCGAGGGCGTTGTGGGTCTGCTCAAGCAGCACCTCGAAGCGGGCCAGACAGTCGCCCTCGGTGCGGGTGACGACCCGCAGGGTGTCCTGGAGTTCGCCGTACGCGAGGTACGGCTCGTCGCGGCGCAGGTCGAAGTCGACGCCGGAGCCGCGGGCGATGGGGCCGCTGACGCCGTACGCGTGCACGGCCTCCTGGGACAGGACGCCGACGCCGCGGGTGCGGCCGCGGAAGATCTCGTTGCCGAGGACGAGCCGGTCGTACACGTCCATCCGCGAGTTGGCGGCGGCGACGGCCTCCCGGACGCGGCCCAGCCAGCCGAGCGGCAGGTCCTCCTTGAGGCCGCCGACGCGGTTGAACATGTAGTGCATACGCCCGCCGGAGACCTCCTCCATCACGTGCTGGAGCTCTTCGCGCTCGCGGAAGGCGTGGAAGATCGGGGTGATGCCGCCCAGTTCGAGGGGGTACGAGCCGAGGAACATCAGGTGGTTGAGCGCGCGGTTCAGCTCGGCGAGGAGCGTGCGGGTCCAGACGGCGCGCTCGGGGACCTCCATGCCGAGCATGCGCTCGACGGCCATGACGACGCCGAGCTCGTTGGAGAAGGCGGAGAGCCAGTCGTGGCGGTTGGCGAGCATGACGATCTGGCGGTAGTCGCGCGCCTCGAACAGCTTCTCGGCGCCGCGGTGCATGTACCCGACGACCGGTTCGGCGTGCTGGATGCGCTCGCCGTCGAGGACGAGGCGGAGGCGGAGCACGCCGTGGGTGGAGGGGTGCTGGGGGCCGATGTTGAGCACCATGTCGGTGCTCTCCGCCGCGCCGCCGATGCCGACCGTGGTCTCCGTCATGGGCGACAGTATCCCCGGCGGGGGGTGCGTTCCCCCACCCCGCCCCTTCCCTAAACCCTCCGGGGGTGGGGGTGGGCTGGGGTAGGTGGGTCTCCCCGGGGCTGCGCCCCCGGACCCCTGGGCGGGGCCTGCGGCCCCTGCACCCCGCTTTCGGGGCTGCGCCCCGGACCCGTTCGTCTGCAGGTCGTCTTGGGCTGGTCGCGCAGTTCCCCGCGCCCCTGAGATGCGCCCCTGCGGGGCGCCCCAGGGGATTGCCGCGGAGCGGCATTTGAGGGGCGCGGGGAACTGCGCGACCAGCCCCCACCCGCCCGCAGGCAAAGTCACACCCGCTCGCGCAGCCACAGGAAGTCGCCGAGTCCGCCCCGGGCCGTCAGCTCCGCCGCCTCCCCCGCCCGGGACAGCGCCCGTACGTACGCCGTCGGGTCCGTCGACGCCAGGGACAGGGGCGGGCGGGTGGCCGTGAGGCCTAGGGCGGTGAGGGCCTCGCGTTGGGGGAGCAGGTCGCCCGACGGGCCCGCGCACGCGTCCAGGGCCACGTGGGACGTGATGTCGCACGTGCCGTCGGGGACGGGCGGCACCTCGCGCCCGCCCCGGAAGCCCGTGAGCGTGCCGTACCGCGGGCGCTCGGACGCCACGTGGGCGTAGTCCACCGCCACGGCCAGGCCCGCCGACAACGTGCCGACCGCCCCCGCCCACGCCGCGTCCCGCGTGCGGCCGATCTCCGCCCGCTCCCCGGGCTCCCGCAGCGGCCACCACCGCTCCAGCCAGCGCGCGTCCTCGCCGGAGACGGGTGCGCCGAGGCGTTCGGTGCCGTCGGGGCGGACCAGGACCTCGCGCGGGACGCCGTCCGCGTCGGCCTCGGCCACGTCCGCCGGGACGTTGTCCAGCCACTCGTTGGCGAACAGGAGGCCCCGGACACCGGTGGGGGGATCGGCGAGCCATGTCACGCGGCCGTCCAACCCCGGCGGACGCGCCGCGCGCTCCACCGCGTACGCCCGTACGGGGAATCCGGCGGGCAGCGCGGCCAGTACGCCCGTCACGAGCTCCCCGCGCCCCGCGCCCATGTCGACGAACGCGACCTCGCCGCCCCCGAGCTCCCCCGCCACCTCCTCCAGGAGCCGCGCCACCGCCCGGGCGAAGAGCGGTGAGGCGTGGACGGAGGTACGGAAGTGGCCCGCGGGGCCCTCGGGGCGGAGGTAGAAGCCGCCGGGGCCGTACAGGGCCCGTTCGGTCGCCGCCCGCCAGCCGGACCAGGGCTGAGAAGCCTCCGCCGCGTCATCGCTCACCT
The DNA here is from genome assembly GCF_030028635.1 of Streptomyces sp. BPTC-684. NCBI lineage: Bacteria > Bacillati > Actinomycetota > Actinomycetes > Kitasatosporales > Streptomycetaceae > Streptomyces > Streptomyces sp. BPTC-684. The sequence continues at coordinate 2,459,882 of NZ_CP124863.1, read as the reverse complement.
CGTGATTCACAGCAGAAGGCTAGGCTCCCTCCACCTTGGGGAGTACGCCCCGGCGACCCGGATCGACCCTCCGGTTGACCCTTGCACCGATCCGACATCCCTACGCTGGGTTACGTGCAGCGCCTCTACGACTTCATCCGCAGACACCCGACCGCGGTCGACACCCTCTGGGCCGTCTTCCTCCTCGGGATCTCCGGCATGTCGCTCGTCTCCGGCGGCGTCGGCCACGGCTCGACGGCGGCGTCCCTACTGATCGCGATCGGACTGAGCGTCGTCGTGGCGCTGCGCCGCCGCGCACCCGAGAAGATGGTTCTGCTCGCGGCCGGAATGGGGCTGGTCCAGCTCGCCCTGAACGTCAGTCCGAACGTGTCGGACTTCGCCATGCTGGTCGCCATCTACACGGCCGCCGCCGTCGGCGAGCGCTGGGCCTCGCGGTTCGCCCTGGTGGGCTCGCTGCTCGCGGCCGTGATCGCGATGTGGCGCTGGCCCGACTACAGCGACAACGGCGACAGCAGCGGCATGAGCCCGGGGCAGACCGTCTTCTTCGTCGTCGTGATGACCGTCCCGTTCATCCTCGCCTGGGTCCTCGGCGACTCGATGCGCACCCGCCGGGCGTACTTCGCCCAGCTTGAGGAGCGCGCTGCCCGCCTGGAGAAGGAGCGCGAGGCGCAGGCCAAGGTCGCCGTCGCCGCCGAGCGCGCCCGGATCGCCCGCGAGCTGCACGACGTCGTCGCGCACAACGTCTCGGTGATGGTGGTCCAGGCGGACGGCGCCGCGTACGTGATGGACAGCGCGCCCGACCAGGCGAAGATCGCCCTGGAGACCATCTCGATGACCGGCCGCCAGGCGCTCGCCGAGATGCGCCGCCTGCTCGGCGTGCTGCGCACGGGCGAGCACCGGGAGGCGGGGGAGTACGTGCCGCAGCCGGACGTCGAGCAGATCGAGGAGCTGGTCGAGCAGGTGCGTACGGCCGGGCTCACCGTGGACTTCAAGATCGAGGGCACCCCGCGCCCGCTGCCCAGCGGCGTCGAGCTCACCGCGTACCGGATCGTGCAGGAGGCGCTGACCAACACGCGCAAGCACGGCGGCCCGGAGGCGGGCGCCAGCGTCCGCCTGGTCTACTTCGACGACGGGCTCGGCCTGCTGGTCGAGGACGACGGGCGCGGCGCGGCGCACGAGATGTACGAGGACGGCGGCGCCGACGGCCAGGGGCACGGTCTGATCGGCATGCGCGAGCGCGTCGGCATGGTCGGCGGCACCCTGGACGCGGGGCCGCGGCCGGGCGGCGGCTTCCGCATCAGCGCCCTGCTGCCGCTGAAACCCGCCCACTAGGTTTCCCGTACGCCTGAATTTTCGTACGTCGTGATGGAAGAGGGACCGATGACGATCCGCGTGATGCTCGTCGACGACCAGGTGCTGCTGCGCACCGGCTTCCGGATGGTGCTCGCCGCCCAGCCGGACATGGAGGTCGTCGCGGAGGCGGGCGACGGCGTGGAGGCGATCGAGATCCTCCGCGCGACCGCCGTGGACGTGGTGCTGATGGACGTGCGCATGCCGCGGCTCGACGGGGTGGAGGCGACGCGCCGGATCTGCTCGGCCGAGACGCACCCCAAGGTGCTGATCCTGACCACCTTCGACCTGGACGAGTACGCGTTCTCCGGTCTGAAGGCGGGCGCCAGCGGCTTCATGCTGAAGGACGTGCCGCCGGGCGAACTGCTGGGCGCCATCCGCTCGGTGCACAGCGGCGACGCGGTCGTGGCGCCGTCCACCACCCGGCGCCTGCTCGACCGGTTCGCCCCGATGCTGCCGACGACCGGCAAGGAGCAGGGCCCCGGCGGCGCCATGGACAAGCTGACCGAGCGCGAGCGCGAGGTCATGCTGCTGGTCGCGCAGGGCCTCTCGAATGGCGAGATCGCGGCGCGTCTGGTCCTCTCGGAGGCCACCGTGAAGACCCATGTCGGCCGGATCCTGACGAAGCTGGGGCTGCGGGACCGGGTGCAGGTGGTCGTCCTCGCGTACGAGTCGGGGCTGGTGCGGGCCGGAGGGCTCTAGTCCGCTCGTCCTGCGCGGCCCTCAGTCGCCGCGCAGGACCAGTGCGAGCAGCCCCGGGAAGCGCTCGTCGAACTCCTCGCGGCGCAGGCGGTTGACCCGCTTGGGCCCGTCGTCGCGCTGCTCGACCAGCCCGGCCGCGCGCAGCACCGAGAAGTGGTGGCTCAGCGCCGCCTTGCGTACGGGCACGTCGAACGAGCCGCAGCTGCGCGTCCACTCCCGCGATACGGCGAGCTCGCGCACCAGCTGGAGGCGGACCGGGTCGCCGAGCGCGTCCAGGGCCGTGATCAGGGGGACCTTGTCGGGGTGCGTGTGTTCGGGTGCCGCGCGATGGGTCATCGGTGTCCTTCCTCCTGGCCGGGCCCGGCGGTGCGCCCTTGCCGACTGTTCGATGAGGGTCGTACACTCCCGAGTGTTCGACTTTCATTGAACACTTTAGGTGCCGAGGGGGACCCACGTCATGCGTGCGATTCAGGTCAGCGAGCTGGGCGGTCCGGAAGTGCTGCGGCTGGTGGAGACCGAGGTGCCCCGCCCCGGTCCCGGTGAGGTCGCCGTCGACGTCGCCTGGGCCGGGGTCAACTTCGCCGAGGTGAAGGCCCGTTCGGAGGGCTACCGGGTGCGGTCGCTCCCGTTCGTGCCGGGTCTTGAGGTCTCCGGGCGCGTACGGGAGCTCGGCGCGGGCGTCGAAGGGCTCGTGGTCGGGCAGGAGGTCGCGGCGATGGCCGAGGGCGGCGGCTACGCGGACGTCGCCGTCGTCGCGGCCGCCGCCGTCTTCCCGGTGCCCGAGGGTGTCGGTCTGCGCACCGCCGCCACGCTCCCCACGGTCCTGCCGACCGCGCACGCCCTCGTCCACGAGGTGGGGCGGCTGCAGCCCGGCGAGAGCGTCCTGGTCCAGGGCGCGGCGGGCGGCGTCGGCACGGTCGTCGGCCAGATCGCCCGGCTCGCGGGCGCGGGCGCCGTCTACGGCGTGGTGTCCAGCGAGGCCAAGGCCGCGTACGCGCGCGAGCACGGGTACGACGACGCGTTCCTCACCGGCTCCTTCGCCCAGGACGTGCGCCGGGCGACCGGCGGCCGGGGCGTGGACCTCGTCCTGGACCCGGTCGGCGGCGAGACGCTGCGTCAGGGGCTGGACGCGCTGGCCCTGTTCGGGCGGCTGGTCTCGTACGGGAACGCGGGCGGCGGGGCCCCGTGGCACGTCGGCCAGCCCGAGCTCTACCCCGGCGCCCGCTCGGTCGCGGGCTTCTCGATCCTGAGCCTCGCGTCCGCCGCGCCGGAGGCGCTGCGCGAGCTGGCGGGGCGGGCGTTCGCGCTCGCGGCGGACGGCCGGGTCGAGCTGCCGGTCACCGCCGAGTTCCCCCTGGAACGGGCCGCGGAGGCCCACCGCCTGATGGAGGGCCGCACGTCGACGGGGAAGCTGCTGCTGCGGGTTGGTGGCTGAGGGGTGGGTCGGTGTTTGTCTGTGGGTCGTGGTGGGCTGGTCGCGCAGTTCCCCGCGCCCCTGAAAGCGCCCCTGCGGGGCGCCCAGGGGATTGCCGCGCAGCGGCATCTTCAGGGGCGCGGGGAACTGCGCGACCAGCCGTATACGGTCTGCAGACGAAGGGGGGGTTAGGGGCGCGGGGAACTGCGCGAGCAACCCACCACCGGCCCGCAGACAAACCAGCGACCCCCGGTCTCAGCGAAGTACCCCCTCCAAGAAGTCGCTCCCCAGCCGGGCCACCACAGCCACATCCAGCTGATGCAGCACATACCGCCCACGCCGCTGCGTCGTCAGCAGCCCCGCCTTCTTCAGCACAGAAAGATGGCGGGACACCTCCGGCGCACTGATTCCGTACGCGTCGGCCAGCTCGCTCGTCGTGTACGCACCCCGCGCCAGACTGCGGCACAGCCGCATCCGCATCGGGTGCGCGACCGCCTCCAGGCGTGCCTTCACCACGTCGACGGGCGCCGCGCCGCCCAACTCGCCCGTCGGGACCGGGTACTGGACGACCGGCTGCCAGCCCGGCGCGTGCAGCGCGAACAGGTGCGGCCAGCCGAACGCGGTGGGGATGAACGTCAGGCCCGTGCCCGCCGCGCTCGTACGCCCGTGGGTCAGCTTGTCCACGACGACGCGGCTGCCCCGCTCGTCCTGTTCCAGGGCGACGGCGGGGGAGACCGCCGCGACCGCCTCCGCCAGGCCCTTGCGCTTCAGGAGCTCCGTCTTGTGCCGGGCGTCGGCGGCCAGCTGGACCCGGACGCGCTGCCAGGTCTCCCCGAAGAACGCGGCGTCGCAGTCCTCGAACAGCCTCCGTATCCACGCGCGCGCCCCCGGCGGGTCCAGCAGCATCCGCTTCACGAAGGCGGCCTGGCGGGGGCCGCGCGCGGCGGCGAGGTCCAGGGCGCGGTCCCGCATCCGCGCGTCGACCAGCGGGGACGGCGCCCCCGCGTTGTAGAGGCTCGCGCAGGAGATCTCCAGCGCCGCCGCCACGTACTTCTCGTCGTCCATCCGGTCGAGGTCGTCCAGCTCCTCGGCCAGCGTCTCGCGGGGGCGCGGCGGCAGCAGGATGTCCGAGCGGGTGGACCGCCACAGGAAGTCCGCCTCGTGCAGCCGGTCGGCCAGCTCCGGCTTGAGCCCGGCCGCCGTGGTGGTGGTCCAGCCGTGCAGCCGGGCGTGGTGCGCGGGCTCGGAGAGCGCGTGCAGGGCGGCGCCCAGCTCGGCCAGCGGAGAGGGCCCGAAGACGATCCGCTCCTGCGGGAGTCCCGTGATGTCGATGCACACGCTCATGCGCCCATGGTGCACCGCCCCACTGACAGCGCCCCCGTCATTTGACGCCCCTGGTCAATCGGCGCGACGGACGGCCGCGACCGGCGCAGCCTGGATGCATGGACGCCATCCAGCAGCACATGCTCGACACCTACCGCGCGGCCCGGCTCCAGGAGCCGCCGCCCCCGCTGCCGGGCACGCACGACGTGCGCACCCTGCGCGAAATCCGTGACTACCGGCGCTTCGAAGCGGTCCTCTCCGGCCGTCTCGCGGACGGCCGGCTGCGCGCCGCCCTGGCCCGCCTCGTCGCCCCGCTCCGGCACCGCCCGCCGGCCTGCCGCTGACCGCCCCCGGGCCGCCGCGGTCACCCCGCGCTGACCTGGCCCAGCCTCCGTACGAACTCCGCCACCGCGTCCCGTACGTCCTCCGCCGACCACCGCAGGCCCGGCCCCGCCACCGTCATCTCCGTGTACGAGAGCCCGGGCGGGCCCGCGGGCGCCGGGAACCAGCGGCGGAAGAGGGCCACACCGGTCTCCTCGGCCTGGCCGACCGCGGCCTCGGTCAGGGCGTCCGCCCCGTACGGCAGCCACACGTGGAACTGGTGGGTGTGCGGGACCTCCGGGTTGACCCGGAACCACGCCACGCCCGCCTTGGCGAACCCGTCCGCCAGCGCCTGAGCCACCACGCGCGCGTGGGCGACGTACGACGGCAGCTCGGGCAGCACCCGGTCGAGCCCGACCAGCGCGGACAGGGCCGCCGGGTACTGCTGGAAGAGCTGGCCCCCGTAGCGGTGGCGCCAGGTCCGCGCCTCCTCGATCAAGGACTCCGGACCGACCAGGGCCGCGCCCGACATGCCCTCCAGCGTCTTGTAGTACGACACGTAGACGCTGTCCGCGAGCCGCGCGATCTCGTCGAGCGGGCGGCCGAAGTGCACGGCGCACTCCCACAGCCGAGCGCCGTCGAAGTGCACCACCGCGTCCCGCTCCCGGGCCGCCTCCACCACGGCGGTCAGCTCCTCCCAGGTGGGCAGGGTGAACCCGGCGTCGCGCAGCGGCAGCTCCAGCATCAGCGCGCCGAACGGCTCCTCGAAGTCCCGTACCTCCTCGGCCGTGGGCAGCCGGGGCGCGGTCGTCGGGTGGACCGTGCGCAGCCCGCTCACCGCGCCGAAGGCGCGCCGCTCGTGCACCTCGGGGTGGGCCAGCGGGTGCAGCGCCACCGTGCTGTCGCCGGTGCGCCCGGCCCAGCAGCGCAGGGCGACCTGCTGGGCCATGGTGCCGGTCGGGAAGTAGGCGGCCGCCGGGAAGCCGAGCAGGTCGGCGGTGCGCCGCTCCAGCTCGGCGACCGGCCCGTCGCCGTAGAAGTCCGGCACCTCGGCCATGTCGTACACCGCGTGCGCGTCGGCCGCCAGCGCCGTCAGCCGCTCGCCCATGCCGGTGTCGCCCGGCGCCCGCCACAGGGTCCGCTCCGCGTTGCGCCAGGCCGCCAGCCTGCGCACTCGCTCCTCCTGCTCGGACCGGCCGTTCTCGGCCACCTCGTTCGTCATGATCAGATCATCGCCCACAGCCTGTGGACAGCCACGGAGGTCTGTCGAAACCTGGGCGTAGCATGACGGGGAAATCGTCCGGTACCCCTCGCGGACTGGAACGGAAGGCCCCCGCCGCGTGAACGCACAACCAGAAACCCGCCCAGCCCGCCTCACCGTCGGAGTCGTCGGTGCCGGCCGGGTCGGCCCCGCCCTCGCCGCCTCGCTGAAGCTCGCCGGGCACCGCCCGGTGGCGGTCTCCGGCGTGTCGGACGCCTCCGTGCGCCGGGCCGCCGCCCTGCTGCCGGACGTGCCCCTGGTGCCGCCCGCCGAGGTGCTGGCCGCCGCCGACCTGGTGCTGCTCACCGTCCCCGACGACGCCCTGCCGGGCCTGGTGGAGGGCCTCGCCGAGACCGGCGCGATCCGCCCCGGCCAACTGCTCGTGCACACCTCCGGGCGGTACGGGACGGACGTGCTCGCGCCCGCCACGCGCGCGGGGGCGCTGCCGCTGGCCCTGCACCCCGCGATGACGTTCACCGGGACCGGCGTCGACGTCCAGCGCCTGGCCGGCTGCTCGTTCGGCGTCACCGCGCCCGAGGAGCTGCGGCTCGCCGCGGAGGCGCTGGTCATCGAGATGGGCGGCGAGCCGGAGTGGATCGAGGAGCAGAACCGGCCGCTCTACCACGCGGCCCTCGCCCTCGGCGCGAACCACCTGGTCACCCTGGTGGCCCAGTCCATGGAGCTGCTGCGCCTCGCGGGCGTCGCCGCCCCCGACCGGATGCTCGGCCCGCTCCTGGGCGCGGCGCTCGACAACGCACTGCGCTCCGGCGACGCGGCCCTGACCGGCCCCGTCGCGCGCGGGGACGCGGGCACGGTCGCGGCGCACATCGCCGAGCTGCGCAAGCACGCCCCCGGCGCCGTCGCCGGATACCTCGCCATGGCCCGTACGACCGCCGACCGGGCGCTGGCCCACGGCCTGCTGAAGCCCGAGCTCGCCGAGGACCTGCTGGGCGTGCTCGCGGACGGAGAGAACCGATGACCCTTCTGGTCCGCACCGCCGCCGAGCTGGCAGCCCTGGAGCGCACCGGCCGCCGCGCCGTCGTCATGACCATGGGCGCCCTGCACGAGGGGCACGCCACCCTGGTGCGCACCGCGCGCGAGAGCGTCGGCCCCGGCGGCCAGGTCGTCGTCACGGTCTTCGTCAACCCGCTGCAGTTCGGCGCGGGCGAGGACCTCGACCGCTATCCGCGCACCCTGGACGCCGACGTCGAGCTGGCCGGACAGGCGGGCGCAGACGCGGTGTTCGCGCCCTCCGTGGACGAGGTCTACCCCGGCGGCGAGCCGCAGGTGCGCATCACCGCGGGCCCCATGGGCGAGCGGCTCGAAGGCGCCTCGCGCCCCGGCCACTTCGACGGCATGCTCACCGTCGTCGCCAAGCTGCTCCACCTCACCGCCCCCGACCTGGCGCTGTTCGGGCAGAAGGACGCCCAGCAGCTCGCCCTGATCCGGCGCATGGCGCGCGACCTGAACTTCCCCGTGGAGATCGTCGGCGTGCCCACGGTCCGCGAGGCCGACGGGCTCGCCCTCTCCAGCCGCAACCGCTACCTCTCGGCGGCCGACCGCACCACCGCGCTCGCGCTGTCGCGCGCGCTGTTCGCGGCCCGCGACCGGCTGACCGCCGAGCACGCGCTCCACGCGCGCGCCGCGGCCACCCACGCCTCCTCCGGGCGCGCCCTGGCGCTCTCCCGGATCGGCGAGGCCCGCGCGGCCGCCGACGCGTACGCGGTGGAGGCGGCGGGCCCGTCCCCCGCGGTCGTGCGCGCCGCCGCCCAGAGCGTCCTGGACGAGGCCGCCGAGGCGGAGCCGCCGCTGGCCCTGGACTACCTGGCGCTGGTCGACCCGGCGACGTTCGACGAGGCCGGGGACGGCTTCGCCGGTGAGGCGGTCCTCGCGATCGCCGCGCGCGTCGGCACCACCCGCCTGATCGACAACATCCCGCTGAACTTCGGAGCCCCCGCATGACCAGGACGACCGACGGTCCGGCCCGGACCGGCATACGACTGGACGCGCCCGCCCCCGGCTGGGCCATCGACGCGGACGTGGTGGTCGTCGGCTCGGGCGTGGCGGGCCTCACCGCGGCCCTGCGCTGCACCGCCGCCGGCCTCACCACCGTGGTGGTGACCAAGGCGCGCCTCGACGACGGCTCCACGCGCTGGGCGCAGGGCGGCATCGCGGCGGCCCTCGGCGAGGGCGACACCCCCGAACAGCACCTGGACGACACCCTGGTGGCGGGCGCGGGCCTGTGCGACGAGACCGCGGTGCGCACCCTGGTCACCGAGGGCCCGGACGCGGTGCGGCGGCTGATCGCCACCGGCGCCCACTTCGACACCGACGACTCCGGCGCCATCTCGCTGACCCGCGAGGGTGGCCACCACCGCCGCCGCATCGCCCACGCGGGCGGCGACGCCACCGGCGCCGAGATCTCGCGCGCGCTGGTCGAGGCCGTCCGCGAGCGGGCCGTGCGGACCATCGAGAACGCGCTCGTACTGGACCTGCTGAGGGACGACGACGGGCGGACGGCGGGCATCACCCTGCACGTCATGGGCGAGGGCCAGCACGACGGCGTGGGGGCCGTCCACGCCCCCGCCGTGGTGCTCGCCACCGGAGGCATGGGCCAGGTCTTCTCGGCCACCACCAACCCGGCGGTCTCCACCGGCGACGGCGTCGCCCTGGCACTGCGGGCCGGCGCCGAGATCTCCGACCTGGAGTTCGTCCAGTTCCACCCGACCGTGCTCTTCCTCGGCGCCGACTCCGAGGGCCAGCAGCCGCTGGTCTCCGAGGCGGTACGGGGAGAGGGCGCCCACCTCGTCGACGCCTCCGGCACCCGCTTCATGCTCGGGCAGCACGAACTGGCCGAGCTGGCGCCGCGCGACATCGTGGCCAAGGCGATCACCCGCCAGATGCAGGCCCACGGCACCGAGCACATGTACCTGGACGCGCGGCACTTCGGCGCCGAGATGTGGGAGCAGCGCTTCCCCACTATCCTCGCCGCCTGCCGCGCCCACGGCATCGACCCGGTCACCGAGCCCATCCCGGTCGCCCCGGCCGCCCACTACGCCTCCGGGGGCGTGCGCACCGACCTGCACGGCCGCACCACGGTCCCGGGCCTGTACGCGTGCGGCGAGGTCGCCTGCACCGGCGTCCACGGCGCCAACCGGCTCGCCTCCAACTCCCTCCTTGAGGGCCTGGTCTTCGCCGAGCGCATCGCGGCGGACATCGCGGCGGGCGGCCACGCGCGCGTGGAAAGCGCCCCCGAGGACGCCCCCGAGGACAGCTCCACCTGCCCGCTGCTCGTCCCCGAGGCCCGCATCCAGATCCAGCGGATCATGACCAACGGCGCGGGCGTGCTGCGCTCCGCCGACAGCCTCGCCGGGGCCGCCGCCCGCCTGGAGGCGATCCGGGCCGACGCCGACGGGGCCGACGAGCGCAAGGCCGCCGAGCCCGGCGTGGACGCGTGGGAGACCACCAACCTGCTGCTCGTCGCGCGCGTGCTGGTCGCCGCCGCGGCCGCCCGCGAGGAGACCCGCGGCTGCCACTGGCGCGAGGACCGGCCCGACCGGGACGACCAGGACTGGCGCCGCCACCTCGTCGTACGGGTGACGCCGGACCGTACGCTCGACGTCCGCCGTACCGATTCCGCAGACTTCCCCCCGACAGTCGCCGACGCCCCCAGGGAGCCGTAACCGTGAGCACCCCCGACGAACACCGTCCCGAGCCGGTGGACGTACCGCTGATCCAGATCGGCGTCCCCGCGAGCGGAGGCGGCTGCGGCGACGACTGCGGCTGCGGCGACGAGGACGTGTACGAGTGCGGCCTCGACCCCACGCTGGCCGCGCTGCTCGCCGAGGCGGGCCTGGACCCCGTCCAGGTCGAGGACATCGCGCACGTCGCCATCGAGGAGGACCTCGACGGCGGCGTGGACGTGACGACCGCGGCGACCGTCCCCGAGGACGCCGTCGCCACCGGCGACTTCACCGCGCGCGAGGCCGGTACGGTCGCGGGCCTGCGGGTCGCCGAGGCGATCCTGTCGATCGTGTGCACCGAGGAGTTCGAGGTCGAGCGGCACGTCGCCGACGGCGACCGCGTCGAGGCGGGCCAGAAGCTGCTGAGCGTCACCACGCGCACCCGCGACCTGCTCACCGCCGAGCGCAGCGCGCTCAACCTGCTGTGCCGCCTGTCCGGCATCGCGACCGCCACGCGCGCGTGGGCGGACGCCCTGGAGGGCACGAGCGCGAAGGTGCGCGACACCCGCAAGACGACGCCGGGGCTGCGCGCCCTGGAGAAGTACGCGGTGCGCTGCGGCGGCGGCGTCAACCACCGCATGTCGCTCTCCGACGCGGCGCTGGTCAAGGACAACCACGTGGTGGCCGCGGGCGGCGTCGCCGAGGCCTTCAAGGCCGTACGGGAGACGTTCCCGGAGGTGGCGATCGAGGTCGAGGTCGACACGCTCGACCAGGTCACCGAGGTCCTGGAGGCGGGCGCGGACCTGATCCTGCTGGACAACTTCACGCCGGAGCAGACCGCGCGCGCGGTGGAGACCGTGGCCGGCCGGGCGTTCCTGGAGTCCTCGGGCCGCCTCACCCTTGAGACCGCGGCGGCGTACGCGGCGACGGGCGTCGACTACCTGGCGGTCGGCGCGCTCACCCACTCCTCGCCGATCCTCGACATCGGGCTCGATCTGCGCGAGGCGGCGTAACCGATGCTGCTGACGATCGACGTAGGCAACACGCACACGGTCCTCGGCCTGTTCGACGGCGAGGAGGTCGTCGAGCACTGGCGCATCTCCACCGACCCGCGCCGCACCGCGGACGAGATGGCGGTCCTGCTCAACGGTCTGATGGGCATGCACCCGCTGCTCGGGGCGGAGCTGGGCGACAACATCGAGGGCATCGCGATCTGCTCGACGGTGCCGTCGGTGCTGCACGAGCTGCGCGAGGTGACGCGCCGCTACTACGGCGACGTCCCGGCGGTCCTGGTCGAGCCCGGCATCAAGACCGGCGTCCCGATCCTGATGGACAACCCCAAGGAGGTCGGCGCGGACCGCATCATCAACGCGGTCGCGGCGGTCGAGCTGTACGGGGGCCCGGCGATCGTCGTCGACTTCGGCACGGCGACGACGTTCGACGCGGTGAGCGCGCGCGGCGAGTACGCGGGCGGGGTGATCGCCCCCGGCATCGAGATCTCGGTCGAGGCGCTCGGGGTCAAGGGCGCGCAGCTCCGCAAGATCGAACTGGCCCGGCCTCGGGCGGTGATCGGCAAGAACACGGTCGAGGCGATGCAGGCGGGGATCGTGTACGGGTTCGCCGGGCAGGTCGACGGGGTCGTGACCCGGATGGCCCGCGAGCTGGTGGGCCCCGGGGGCGACCCGGCCGACGTCACGGTGATCGCCACGGGCGGCCTGGCCCCGATGGTCCTGGGCGAGGCGCACGTGATCGACGAACACGAGCCGTGGCTGACGCTGATCGGCTTGCGCCTGGTGTACGAACGCAACATCTCCCGCATGTAGCTCAGCCCCCACCCTGTTCGTCTGCGGACCGTGCTGGGTCGCTCGCGCAGTTCCCCGCGCCCCTAACCACCTGGGGGCGCGGGGAACTGCGCGACCAGCCCCCACCGGCTCGCAGCCGACGAACCAAGCCGCCCGGCTGAGGCCACGCGGCGGAGCCGCAAATGTCGCAGCAGGGAAGGGGCGGGGTGGGGAATTCAACTCGCCCGGCGAAACCCCATTAAACGGATTTTGTCCATTTACGACGTATTGTCGGGTCATGCCCACGCCCTACGGATCCCGCGGCGGAATGGCGTTCAGCGCAGACGAGCTGCGTGTGCTCAGACGTGCTCTCGCCGTCGCCCTCCACCCTGCCCCCCTCGCGGACGCGGACGTCCACGACTGCCTACGGCTAGCCGGCTCCGTGGACGAGGCCGTCCGCGAGGCGAACCGGCTGCACGCCTTCCTGCTGGCCGATCTCGCCCGCTACCGCACCGCCCTGCCCGGCTCCGCCCGGGGCTATCTGGAGCTCCTCCAGGACGCCCTGGCGGCCGGTTACGCCCCGACCCCGGACGACCTGGCCGCACTGCGCGGGCTGCGCGCGCTCCCCGTGGCCGCCGCCCTGCTCGAACGGTGCCGGCGCCTGGCCGAGCACTCCGTACGGGCGCGGCTCGCCGCCGTGACCCCGGGCCCGCGCACCCGGCTCCTCGCCCTGCCGGGCGGGCGCGCCGCCGCGCAGGATCCGAAGCCGCAGTCCCGCCCCCAGCCCAAGTCCGAGCCCGCGCCCGCCCGGCCGCAGCCCAAGGCACCCCGCCCGGACCGGCCCGTCCCCACCCCGGGCGAGGTGTTCCCGCCGCGCCGCAAGCCCCTGCCCCCGCCCGCCGCCCGCGCCGCCGGGTAGCTACTCTGGTCGGCATGGACTACGTTTCCGCGCTCCTTCCCCCCGTGGTGATGGCCGTCTTCTTCATCGGGCTCATCGTGACGATCGTCAAGAGCCAGGGCGGCCCCAACAAGGGCAAGGAGGACGCGGCCGTGGACGCCGCGCTCGCCCGCACCGAGGCCGCCCGGCAGCGGCCGACCACCGGCCAGGTCTGACCGCGACAGGACCTGCGGCCCTTCCCGGCCGCAGGGCGCGTTTCACGCGTCAAGGGCGCGCGACCCATATCAGGGGCGCGCGCTCTTTTTGCTGTTCACCACCGTAAATAACCAGCCATTCAGGACATCTCCCACTATGGTGCAGATGTGCCTCGCCAATTGGGAGAGCTGGAAGACGCCGTCATGACGCGCGTCTGGCAGTGGAACCGTCCGGTCACCGTCCGGGAAGTCCTGGAAGACCTTCAGCAGGAACGGTCCATCGCGTACACGACCGTGATGACCGTAATGGACAATCTCCATCAGAAGGGCTGGGTACGCCGGGAAGTCGACGGACGTGCCTATCGATATACGGCGGTCTCCACCCGGGCCGCCTACGCGGCCGCACTGATGAACGAAGCGTGGTCGCAGAGTGACAACCCCGCCGCCGCACTGGTCGCCTTCTTCGGCATGATGTCGCCCGAGCAGCGCGAGTCCCTGCGCGATGCCGTACGGATGGTGGGACCGCCCGAGGACAACCCGGATCCGGCCGATCCGGAAGAGAGCGCACAACCCGCGGAACCCGATGAACCCCGTGGGACCGCCGCCGACGCGGGGCGATAGCGTCCGGTCATGTCTTATGCCCCAGCAAATGCCGTCACCGTCCGCCGGGCCAGGACCAGCGATGTCCCGGCGGTCCGCCGCCTTCTCGACGCGTACGTCGGTGCGGGGATCCTGCTCGACAAAGCGACCGTGACGCTTTACGAGGACATCCAGGAGTTCTGGGTCGCGGAACGCGACTCCGATGCCCGGGTGGTCGGCTGCGGCGCGCTGCACGTGATGTGGGAAGACCTCGCCGAAGTGCGTACTCTCGCGGTGGACCGCGAGTTCAAGGGCGCCGGAGTGGGGCATCTGGTGCTCGACAAGCTGCTCGGGACCGCCCGCTGGCTCGGGGTGCGCAGGGTTTTCTGTCTCACCTTCGAAGTGGACTTCTTCGCGAAGCACGGCTTCACCGAGATCGGGGAGACTCCGGTCGACACAGATGTCTACAGCGAGCTGCTGCGCTCGTATGACGAGGGTGTCGCCGAGTTCCTGGGTCTCGAACGAGTGAAGCCGAACACCTTGGGCAACAGCCGGATGCTTCTGCACCTGTGATCGCGGGAACCCGGGGGAACCCGGCAGAGCCCTATGTCCGAATCGCGTACGTTTCCCGCTGTGCAAGGCCCCTGAACCTCTGCCGGGGGTTTGTGTTTTCCAGGCAAAAGCGGTTTCCTTTCCGCGTACTGCATTTTCGATGAAAGGAAATCCGGTGGCACAGAAGGTTCAGGTCCTTCTTGTCGATGACCTCGACGGCGGCGAGGCGGACGAGACCGTGACGTTCGCTCTCGACGGCAAGACCTACGAGATCGACCTCACCACCGCCAACGCGGACAAGCTGCGGGGTCTGCTCGACCCGTACACCAAGAGCGGTCGGCGCACCGGTGGCCGCGCGGCCGGCGGCCGGGGCAAGGCCCGTGGCGCTGCGACGGGCAGCCAGGACACCGCCCAGATCCGCAAGTGGGCCAAGGAGCAGGGCTACAACGTGAACGACCGCGGACGCGTCCCGGCCGATATCCGCGAGGCCTACGAGAAGGCGAACGGCTGAGTTCCCGCGTTACCCGACCTCTTCGCGCCGGCCCTGTGAGGGGCGAGCGCGGAGCCGGTTACCGATTTCGTGGGGAACAAGCGGGCCCGGTGGCATTCCGTCGCCGCCGCGTCCACCAGCCGGACGAGGTCGGGGGTGCCTCCACCGACCCCGCCGCCCTTCGGTCCGGCGAATCCGGTGAAAGCCGGAAGGGATGCTTCTACCTCGCACCCCGGCTCGGGAGGCCGCAGCCACACGGCGGTCTCCCGCGAGCCGTCCCGGCCGGGCGGCACGCCCCAGCCGGGCGGCACGGGAGCGGTGATCCGGCCGTCGGCGCCGACGGCCGTCAGGTCCAGGCCGACCCCGCCCCACTCCAGCCAGTCGAGCAGCCCCGGCAGCTCCTCCGCGCTGCCCGCGGCCACCAGGAACCGCATCCGGCGCCCCACGAGGGCGACCGGGCCCGTGCTCCCGAACCGGCCGAGCAGGGCGGCACCGGCGGGCGCCGGGAGGTCGAGCACGTCGAAGCGCAGCCCCGTCAGGAGCCGCACCGGCGGTCCCGCCTCCACGGCCCAGCCGAGCTCCCGCTCGTACCACTGGGCGAGCGGCCGGCCGAGCGGGGCGCGGGGTGGGGGCACGGTGAGGGCCATGACCGGAGCAACTCCTGAAACGTCCTGGAGTTACGCAGAGTTTCCGGACGAATGCGTTCCGTAGGCGGATCGGGGGCGCGCAGAAGCATTCGGCGGCGCAAGTGTGTTCGCCCGTAGCTGAGGGAACCAGGGCGCGCCGCATGGACTGTCAGTGCTTACGGGTAAGACATTCCTAGTGGGGAGGGGCGAGAAGCTCGCCGGGCCGTCTCGCGTTCGCCATCGGCGTACTGGAGACAGGGGTATCTGCCTGGCCTGCGGGAACATCGTCTCGCACCATCGAGTTGGAGCAGTTGTCGACAGTTCGGCAGCAAGTTTCCCCGCCTGGGCGGGGGTGATCGGGTCGGATGTCGGCAGTTGGAATGAGCTGTCCCGTCCCACGGGACTAGCATGCGGAAGGACAGGGAGGGGACCGACCCCTTACTGCCCGACCGCTCTGAGGAGCGATTAACGATGTTCGAGAGGTTCACCGACCGCGCGCGGCGGGTTGTCGTCCTGGCTCAGGAAGAAGCCCGGATGCTCAACCACAACTACATCGGCACCGAGCACATTCTCCTGGGCCTGATCCACGAGGGTGAGGGTGTCGCCGCTAAGGCCCTGGAGAGCCTCGGGATTTCTCTTGAGGCGGTCCGTCAGCAGGTGGAGGAGATCATCGGTCAGGGCCAGCAGGCCCCGTCCGGTCACATCCCCTTCACACCGCGTGCCAAGAAGGTCCTGGAGCTGTCGCTCCGCGAGGCCCTCCAGCTCGGCCACAACTACATCGGCACCGAGCACATCCTGCTCGGCCTGATCCGCGAGGGAGAGGGCGTCGCCGCCCAGGTCCTCGTGAAGCTGGGCGCCGATCTCAACCGGGTCCGGCAGCAGGTCATCCAGCTGCTCTCCGGCTACCAGGGCAAGGAAGCCGCCACCGCGGGCGGCCCGGCCGAGGGCACGCCTTCGACCTCCCTCGTCCTCGACCAGTTCGGCCGGAACCTCACCCAGGCCGCTCGTGAGTCCAAGCTCGACCCGGTCATCGGGCGCGAGAAGGAGATCGAGCGGGTCATGCAGGTGCTGTCCCGCCGCACCAAGAACAACCCGGTCCTGATCGGTGAGCCCGGCGTCGGCAAGACCGCCGTCGTCGAAGGCCTCGCCCAGGCCATCGTCAAGGGCGAGGTGCCCGAGACCCTCAAGGACAAGCACCTCTACACCCTGGACCTCGGCGCGCTGGTCGCCGGCTCCCGCTACCGCGGTGACTTCGAGGAGCGCCTGAAGAAGGTCCTCAAGGAGATCCGCACCCGCGGCGACATCATCCTGTTCATCGACGAGCTGCACACGCTCGTGGGTGCGGGTGCCGCCGAGGGCGCCATCGACGCGGCTTCGATCCTGAAGCCGATGCTGGCCCGCGGTGAGCTCCAGACCATCGGCGCCACCACGCTCGACGAGTACCGCAAGCACCTGGAGAAGGACGCCGCCCTCGAGCGCCGCTTCCAGCCCATCCAGGTCGCCGAGCCGTCGCTGCCGCACACCATCGAGATCCTCAAGGGTCTGCGCGACCGGTACGAGGCCCACCACCGCGTGTCCATCACGGACGAGGCGCTGGTCCAGGCCGCGACGCTGGCCGACCGGTACATCTCGGACCGCTTCCTGCCGGACAAGGCGATCGACCTGATCGACGAGGCCGGCTCCCGGATGCGCATCCGCCGGATGACCGCGCCGCCGGACCTCCGCGAGTTCGACGAGAAGATCGCGGGCGTGCGCCGCGACAAGGAGTCGGCCATCGACTCCCAGGACTTCGAGAAGGCGGCCTCTCTCCGCGACAAGGAGAAGCAGCTGCTCGCCGCGAAGGCCAAGCGCGAGAAGGAGTGGAAGGCCGGCGACATGGACGTCGTCGCCGAGGTCGACGGCGAGCTGATCGCCGAGGTCCTCGCGACCGCGACCGGCATTCCCGTCTTCAAGCTGACGGAGGAGGAGTCCTCCCGTCTGCTGCGCATGGAGGACGAGCTCCACAAGCGCGTCATCGGTCAGAAGGACGCCATCAAGGCGCTCTCCCAGGCGATCCGGCGCACCCGTGCGGGTCTGAAGGACCCGAAGCGCCCCGGTGGCTCGTTCATCTTCGCCGGCCCGTCCGGCGTCGGTAAGACCGAGCTCTCCAAGACGCTCGCCGAATTCCTCTTCGGCGACGAGGACGCGCTGATCTCCCTCGACATGTCGGAGTTCAGCGAGAAGCACACGGTCTCGCGCCTCTTCGGTTCCCCGCCCGGATACGTGGGTTACGAAGAGGGCGGCCAGCTGACCGAGAAGGTCCGCCGGAAGCCGTTCTCCGTCGTCCTCTTCGACGAGGTCGAAAAGGCCCACCCGGACATCTTCAATTCCCTGCTCCAGATCCTGGAGGACGGTCGTCTGACCGACTCCCAGGGCCGGGTCGTCGACTTCAAGAACACGGTCATCATCATGACCACGAACCTCGGCACCCGGGACATCTCCAAGGGCTTCAACCTGGGCTTCGCCGCCCAGGGCGATGTGAAGACCGGCTACGAGCGGATGAAGGCCAAGGTCAACGAGGAGCTGAAGCAGCACTTCCGCCCCGAGTTCCTGAACCGTGTCGACGACACGGTGGTCTTCCACCAGCTCACCGAGGAAGACATCATCCAGATCGTCGACCTCATGATCGCCAAGGTGGACGAGCGCCTGAAGGACCGCGACATGGGCATCGAGCTCAGCGCGGACGCGAAGTCGCTCCTGGCGAAGAAGGGCTACGACCCGATCATGGGTGCGCGCCCGCTGCGCCGCACCATCCAGCGCGAGATCGAGGACATCCTCTCGGAGAAGATCCTCTTCGGCGAGCTGCGCCCGGGCCACATCGTGGTCGTCGACACGGAGGGCGAGGGCGAGGCGAAGAAGTTCACCTTCCGCGGCGAGGAGAAGTCGGCCCTGCCGGACGTCCCGCCGATCGAGCAGGCGGCCGGCGGCGCCGGCCCGAACCTGAGCAAGGAGGCGTAGCCTCCGCGGGCTCGCTTCGAGGGGCTGCCCCGGCTGTACGCAGAGGTTTTGCGTACGGGCCGGGGCAGCCCCTTTTCGTGCGTACGGTCAGAGGGGCCGGCCGTTCACGGTGACGGTCACTCCGGGCAGGGTGCGGAGGTTTTTGCGCTCTTCACGGCTCAGCTGCGGTCTGGTCAAGGACGTGAGTCTCAGCGTCTCCAGCGCGGGGAACACCCGGGGCAGGTGCCGGTAATCGACGACGGTGTTCGACACGTCCAGACGGACTGTGCGGATCTGCGGGCAAGGTGGGCCACTGAGGAGCTCCCGCGGAATGCCCACCTTGAGGTCCAAAGAAGTGAGCCTCGGCATTCTCGCCACCTGAGCGAGGAGGCCGGCCGGGTCCGATGCCCCCTGCACCGAAAAGTGCGACAGCCCCTGCCATGCATCCAGCCCGCTCGGATCTCCCATCACGCCCATGTGCAGGTGCCTGACTCCGGTATGCACCGATACCGCTGCCAGGCCATCGGCCCCCATCCCGCCGAGATAGAGGGATTCGAGGGCTGTGAGCCCCGTAAGAGCGGAGAAATCCTCAAGGACGGAGCAGCGGTCGACGGCCAGTCGGCGAAGTCCATGGACACCATGGAGGAAGGAAAGACTGGACAGGGCATCGTTGGACACCACGCTTACGGTGCGGAGCGACAGGTTGTCCAGAGGGCCCGCCAGTTCCTCGGCGGTGAAGTCGCCCACGATGACCGCCTCTTGGACGGCAGGGAGAGCTCGGAGCTCGTCCAGCTGGTCTTTCGATGTGACACGCAACGGGATGTCTGCCCATGAGATCTGCGAGAGCACCTCGCGCGCGTATGCGGCGGTGGGGTAGCGATCCCATGTGCTGGCGAACTGATCCGCCGCCCTATGGCCGTGAGAGGCCCAGGCGCGTGCGTAGGGGATGGCCTCGGCTCCGCCGATCCTGCTGATCAGCGCGGCAATACCGCCCGCCCCGGATGAATCGATCCCGAGGTCATCCGGCATGGGCAACTGCGTGAGCAGGGCAGGACCGAGACGGGACAGCAAAGCGATCGTGTGTGAGCCCGTCGGCGGCAACAGGGCTGCAATGCTCCGTTTCACCCGTTCACTGGTCTGCTCATCGAGCCACGCCGCGTGCTGAGCGCAGAGCGCGGCCAGTACATGGACCTCGGGGGCTCGTTTTCCCCCCGCCTTCAGTAACCCATTGACCAGTTCCGGCAGTTGACCCCGTCCGCAATGCCCCGCCGCCAGCAGGATCACGTCCTGCCACTGTTCCTCCGTGGCGTGCTGGACCAACTCCTTGATGTGGTCGTCCTCCACCAGTTCCTTCGCCGCCAGGAAGTCCTGGAACGTGCGGTGTGTGAACTGGTAGACGTCGCTGCCGCGTTCCTGGAGCAGGCCGCTGCGGTTGAGGAGGTGGCGCAGGACCAACTCCGGGGTGCCCTGTTCCCGTACGCGCGGCATTCCCGGCAGGGCCCGCAGGATCCGGAGCCTGGCCTGTTCCGCCGTGAACTCCGTCTGCCCCTCCCGCACCAGCCACACCGCGATCCGCTGGAGGAGCTGCGTGGACTCCTCCACCGTGAGGGTGATCCGCTCCGGCGCGCCCACCTTGCGGCGCTCGTCGCGGTTGCCGAGGAGCATGCGCAGGGCCGACTGGTACAGGTCCCAGCGGGTCTTCGGCAGGAAGCCCTGCCGTAGGCGGTGCAGGGCGCAGATGACCGCGCAGAGCAGGGGCGTACGGGCGAGGGCGGCCAGTGCCGCGTTGGTGCGGAACTGGTGGGCGAGGTCCCGCTCCAGCTCGTCGAGCGGCTCGTGCGGGTCGCTGTCAAGCCGGGCCGCCCGGTGCCAGGCGGCCACGAACGCCTGGATGTCCTCGTCCCGCATCGGCAGCAGCCGCAGCTCCTCGAACGCGGCGCGCCGCAGCCACCCCGGCTCCACCGCGAGCGGGCGTACGGTCGCCACGCACCGCACCTGCGGATAGCGCTCCAGGAGGTTGGAGAGCCAGCGGTGGGCCTCCTCCCGGTCGTCCTGGGGGACCTCGTCGAGCCCGTCCACGAGCAGCATCGCCCGCCCGGTCTTCAGGACCCGCGCCGCCCAGCCGTCCGGCGCGTCGTCGACCACCAGCCGTGCGGCGTACGGGAGTTCGCTGGGCTTCGGGTAGGCGCCGCCCTGGGCGCGCAGGGTGCGCAGCGGCACGACGAACGGCACCAGGCCGTTCAGATCGGCCAGTTGGGGCCCGAGCGTGCCCGCCGCCGCGTGCGCGGCCAGCCACCACACCAGGGTCGTCTTGCCCGCGCCCGCCTCGCCCCGCAGCAGGACGCGCGGACGGGAGGCGAGCAGCGCGTCGATGCGCTGGGGCGCCCCGGCATCCGGAAGGCCGGGCGTTCCGGGCCCCTTCGCCTGTGCCTCCAGGCTCAGATACGCCGTGTCCAGGTCCCACTCCGCGTCGTGCCGGTTCAGCTCGTCGAGCCCGAAGATCCGGGTGCGGCGGTACTGGGCGCGCAGAGCCTTCGCGTACTCCTCCTCGTACGCGATGTCGTCCCCGTACTCGGCGGTGACTTCCGGCAGTGGCGTCACAGGCGCGTCGTGGTCGGCGCACCATGTGGTGAAACCGTCGTTCGCCACGAGGGCCGCCACCGGTACGCACTCCACGCGCCGGTGTCCGCGCCCCCTCGGCACCTCCTTGACCAGGCCGACCACCGTGCCGCCCGCGAACACGGGCGCGCCGGAGAGCCCGGCGAGCGGGGAGGTGCCGTCGCGCCGCTCGGTCGCGGGCGGGCGGTCGAACTCGAAGGTCAGCTTCTGGCGGAGGCGGCCCGCGACGGGCAGGACGGTCCCGGTGAGCTGGTCGAGTTCCAGCCGGCCGCCGTCGTACCGCTGGACGTCCGGGAAGCCGATGATCTCGCAGTAGGGGAGCGGGCGTTCGGTGGCGACCGCGCCGAGCCGGGCACCGGCGAGCTGCGCGATCTGCCGCCAACCCGAGCCGGACGACAGCAGGGCGGCGTCGAGATCCGCGTCCTGCCAGACCACGTGGCACGTGGTCTTCCCGCGCAGCCAGGGGACCGCGACGGTCACCTCGGCGTCGAGCCCGAGATGCGCACAGGTCAGCACCAGCCCGGAGCCGATCAGCACCCCCGTGCCCTGCATGGCACCGAACACGGCCACGACGTGCCGGGAGCCCTGGAAGTCGCTCATCACGCGGTCACCTCCACCCCACCGGCGAACACCTTGACGCCTTCCGGAAGTTGTTCCCTCCCGATCACAGAATGGGCGGACTGGACGTGGATCTGGAGCAGCGTCGGCGGGGCCGCGAGCCGGCTCACGTCGTAGTCCTGCTGGTACGCCCAGAGGTTCAGGACGTGCAGGCGCGGGAAGAGGTCCGCGAGGCGGGCGAGGACGGCCGGTGGCACGTGATCGACCAGGAACACCTGGAACACGGACGGCAGGGAGAGCCTCGCGGGGGCGGCGGCCAGTGACGCGCCCGTCGTCTGCAGGGCGCGCAGACGGGGGACACGGGCCACTTCCGCCCACTCCCCGGCGTCCTGGGGGCTGCTCCACGGCCCGAGGTACAGCCCGGTCAGGGCCGGGGTGGCGGCGGCCAGGCCCCACAGGCCGCCCGCCGCCGCCCCGCTGATGTCGAGCGCCTCCAGCGGGGCCGTCGCCGGGAGCGCGTCCGACGACCAGCTCAGCCCGTCGCCGGTCAGGGTGAGTGAGCGGAGGTGGCGCAGCGAGCTGAGGGTGCTGAGGTCCGCGTTGCCGATGCCGCTCAGCGAGAGGTCCGTCAGCGGCTTGTCGTGCAGGTCCGAGAGGTCCGTCAACCGGGGGCAGTCGTGCACGCTCAGGTCCGTGAGCGGGTGCGGGCCCGCCAGGAACGACAGGTCCTCCAGGGCCGGGTTCTCCCGCAGCCGCACCCGCGTGAGCGAGGCCTCGGCCGCGTACACCCGCAGGGCCTCCGACGAGACGTCGCCGCGCGTTTCCAGCTGCGGCCGGGTGCCGAGTGCCCGCAGGGCGCGCAGCTGCTCGTCGGAGGTGACGGTGAAGAGGATGTCCTCGGGGTCGATTCCGGCGATGACCTCGTCGGCGTACTGCCGGGTGTCGAACCGGCCCCAGGACCAGACGAGCTGGGCCCTCACCCGCCGGGCCGGGTGGCGGCCGAAGCGGGCCAGGAATCCGATCGCGCGCTCCGACTCCACGTACGACGCGGCGGTGACGACCGCCTCGGCCGTGTACTTGTCCAGCCCCTCCGGCCCCGGCAGCAGGTCCAGGATCATCGGGCCCGCCGCCGCGAGCGCCCGCGCGGCCACCAGGTCGCGCGGCGGGATCAGCGCGGCCGTGCGCCGCTCGACCTCGGCCCGCACCTCGGCGGCGAGTTCGGGCGCGTGCTCCAGGCAGGTGGCCGCGAGCAGGTGGACGCGGGTGCGTACGGCGGTGTCGGCGTGCTCGTCTCCGTACCGCAGCAGCTCCCCGAACAGCTCCACGCGCTCGCGCGGGCGCGCGTGGGCGACGGCCATGCGGATGACGTCCTCCCACTGGTCGTCGGCGGAGTGCGCGACGAGCAGGCCGAGGTCGCCGGCCTCCACGGCCGCCCGTGCGCCCAGGTAGTCCTGGAAGGTGCGGTGGATGAAGTCGACGGTCCCGGGGGCGGGTTCGCGCAGCAGGCCGCTGCGGTGCAGGAAGTGCTCGAAGACGGCCCGCGCGTCGCCGAGCTCGGCCAGCTCCGGTACGGAGGGGAGCAGCTCCGCGATGACCGTCTCGGCGCGGGTGCGGTCCATCTCGGTGCGGCCGTTGCGGATCAGCCAGTACGCGAGCTGCTGGAGCAGCTGGATCTGCGGCTCCTGGCGGCGCTCGGGCACCCGCATGTCGCGCTCGCGGTCGCGGCGGATCAGCAGCATGGAGAGCGCCGCGTCGTACAGGTCCTTGCGGCCGTACGGCAGGAAGCCGCGCCGGTCGCGGTGGAGGGCGCAGATCAGGCCGCACATCAGCGGGTTGGTGGCCAGGCGCCCGAGGTCCGGCTTGGCGCGCACGGCTTCGAGGAGCTGGCTCTCGTACGCGGTGAGCTCGCCGTCGTCGTCCGCCCCGGCCCGCGCCGCCGTGTGCCAGCGCCGGACGAACGCGGCCACGTCCGCCGGGCCCATCGGGCAGAGCGTGAGCTCGGTGAAGTCCTCGTCGCCGAGCCAGTCCTCGCCCACCGCCGAGGGGCGCGAGGTGACCAGCCAGTGGTTGCCGGGGTAGGCCTCGATCAGATCGCTCAGCCAGCCCCGGGTGTGGGCGCGTTCGGCGTCCGGGATCTCGTCGATGCCGTCGACCAGGAGCAGACCGCGCCCGTCCTCCAGGACCCTGGACTCCCAGCCGGGCGGCTGCTCGCCCGCCAGCGGGGAGCCGACGGCGGCCAGGAAGTCCTTGGGCGCGGGCAGCCGTGCCCCGTGGCGGGTGAGGGTGCGCAGCGGCAGGACGTAGGGGATGCGGTCGTAGAGGTACGCGGTCCCGTGGTCGAGGTCGTCGCGCGCGGCGGACAGGGCGAGCCACTGGACGAGCGTGGTCTTGCCGGAACCGGCCTCGCCGCGCAGCAGTACGCGCTCGTGGTCGGCGAGTACGCGGTCGGCGGGGCGGGGAGCGAAGTCCTCCCCGGCGCTCACGGCGCCCGGCACCGGCGCGCGCTCATCGCGGGTGCGCCACGGCCTGGCGGCGCGCCCCACCACCTCCAGCCTCAGATACGCGGTGTCCAGGGGCCACTTGCGCGGCGAGTTGGCGAGATCGATCCCGTAGATCGTCAACTTGCCGTGCTTCTTCGCCAGATGCGCGAGATAGCGCGCCTCGAACTTCCCGTCCTCCGCGTCCGGGCGGGGCGTCCGCGCGATCAACTCATCCATACGGGCGATGAGTTCGCTCTGCCGACGGCTCTGCTCGACGAGGGTGGCGGCCACGAAGGTGGAGCGCTGGGTGAAGAAGTTCAGGATGTGCAGACAGGCGGTGTCGAGGAGGCGTTCGTAGAAGTGGGTGGCGTCGGCGGAGAGGTGGCGCTCGGGGTGGTCGCCCGCGCGGCGCAGCTCGCGGGCGAGTTCCCGATGGCCCAGGGCGACCGCCTCGGCGTCGCTGAGGGTGAGCTCGCCCAGTGCGTGGAGGGTCCGGGCGAGCGCGTCGGCCACGGCCCGCTCCTCGTCCGCCGGGATGGGCCGCTCGCCGGACCGCAGGGCGGCCCTGACCAGCTTGGCGGCGAGGGCGCGCAGATCCGCCTGCCCGAGCGTGCGCTTCTCGCCCCGGAAGGAGACGTACGACGAGATCCGGACCGGTTGCTCGGCCAGACCGGCACCGGCCGGTTCGGCGGCGAACAGCTTGCGGATCAGCGGGGTGATGGCGGCGGACGCGACTTTGGCGGTGAGGAGTCCGGGTTCCACGACGCGCCAGCGTAGCCGTGGTCACGGGACCTTGGTCCCGAAAAGGAAGGACTTAGGTCCCGCCGGACGGGGCCGAGCGGTGACAAGGCGCACAAGCCCCCGGCCCTCTACTACGACAGATAGCAGCACATGACCCGTGCCCGGGCCGAATTCCGCCGGTGATCGTTACGGCTTTCGTTAGTAGATGGGCGTTTTGGGTCTAAGTGGGAGTGCGGGTTACCAAGGGGTGCAGCCCGGCGCGCCGCTCGTGTGCCGGGCCTGCTTCTGCCCCTGTCGTCCACCCGGAGGATGTCCCCGCATGTCCCAGCGCTCCGTTTCCCGCACTTCCCGCCCGACCGTCCTCCGCCTGTGCGCCGCCGCCGTGGGCGCGGGCATGGGAGCGACGGCCCTGCTGGGTGCCGGAACGGCCGTCGCCGCCGACAAGGCGGGGACCCCGGCGCTGGCCGGTGCGGCCGCTTCCGTCGCCGCGCAGGCCGACGCGCAGGCCAAGGCGGCGGCGCAGGCCGGGAAGGCGGCGGCCAAGAAGACCGTGGCGTGGGTGGACCCGGTGGACACGTACAAGCTCAGCGCCACCTTCGGCACCGGCGGCTCGATGTGGGCGCACAAGCACTCCGGCCAGGACTTCGCGGTGCCGGTCGGCACCCCGGTCAAGGCCGTGCACGCGGGCACGGTCGTCAAGGCCGGCCCCAACGGCGGCGGCGACGGCCCGGCGTACGGCAACGCCGTCGTGATCCGGCACGCCGACCACACGTACTCGCAGTACGCGCACCTGTCGCGGATCGACGTCCGCATCGGGCAGACGATCTCCACCGACCAGCGGATCGCGCTCTCCGGCAACACCGGCAACTCCAGCGGCCCGCACCTGCACTTCGAGATCCGCACGACGGCGAACTACGGCTCGGCGGTCAACCCGGTGGCGTTCCTCCGCACGGCGGGCGTCACGGTCTGACGACCGTAACCGGGGGCTAGCGCCCGCCTCCGTGGGCCTGGGTAACAAGATCGATGGCGACTTCGAGGATGGCCTTGCGCTTCTCCTCGGGGTCGCCTTCGAGGTCCTTGAGGGCGTGCATGCCGACGTGCATGGAGAAGAGCGCGGTGAAGCAGCGGATCTGGTCGGTCAGGGGCGCGTCCGGGTCCTTGATCAGCTCGACCATCGCGAGGACGCGGTCCTTGAAGTTCTCCCCGATGGACAGCTCGCGGACGGTGGCCTGGTTCTCCTGCATGAAGCGGAAGAGCGGGGCGGCGCCGGTCAGAGCGTCGCTGTAACGTCGCAGAACCTCGATCTTGGATTCCAAGGTCTGAGGCTGAGTCCGACCCCATTCCAGAAGTTCATCCATCGGCCGGGTGAGGTCCTCAAACAAACTCACCAGGATGTCTTCCTTGGTTTTGAAGTGGTAGTAGAGCGCCGCCTTGGTGACGTCGAGCCGCTCCGCGATCTCGCGCAGCGAGGTCTTCTCGTACCCCTGCTCGCCGAAGAGCTCCAGGGCCACATCCTGGATGCGCTGGCGGGTGTTGCCTCTGGCCATCGAGCTCTCCTGAAAACTTACTTGACGCCCGGCTAGTAAGGGGTCTACTTTCCCCAGTGTAGTAACTAGCCGGGCGGCAAGTAAGTGTGGGGCGGGGAGTGGGAGAGATGGCACAACAAATCCAGCCGGAGGCTAATGCGGCCGCGGCTCCAGAGGCGGGGCCGAAGCAGCGCAGCACCCGTGTGGTCCTGCTGGCCCTGATGATCGCGATGCTCCTCGCGATGCTCGACAACATGATCGTCGGTACCGCGATGCCCACCATCGTCGGCGACCTGGGCGGCATGGCCCATCTGTCCTGGGTGGTCACCGCGTACACCCTGGCCACCGCCGCCTCGACGCCCATCTGGGGCAAGCTCGGCGACATGTACGGCCGCAAGGGCGCCTTCCTCAGCTCCATAGTCGTCTTCCTGGCGGGCTCCGCGCTCAGCGGCATGGCCCAGGGCATGGGCCAGCTGATCGGCTTCCGGGCGATCCAGGGCCTGGGCGCCGGCGGTCTGATCGTCGGGGTCATGGCGATCATCGGCGAACTGATCCCGCCCCGCGAGCGGGGCAAGTACCAGGGCATGATGGCCGGCGTCATGGGCATCGCCATGATCGGCGGCCCGCTGGTCGGCGGCTCCATCACCGATCACCTCGGCTGGCGCTGGTCCTTCTACATCAACCTGCCCCTCGGCGCGGTCGCGCTCGCGATGGTGACGGCCGTCCTGCACCTCCCGAAGAAGAAGTCCAAGCCGAAGATCGACTACCTCGGTACGGTGCTGCTGACCATCGGGATCACCGCGATCGTGCTGGTCACCACGTGGGGCGGGACGGAGTACGCCTGGGGTTCGGCCCGGATCATGGAGCTGATCGCGCTGGGCGTCGCGGCCCTGGTCGGCTTCTTCTTCGTCGAGACGAAGGCGGCGGAGCCGATCGTGCCGCTGCACATCTTCCGCAGCCGCAACTTCTCGCTGATGGCGACGATCGCGTTCATCACGGGGTTCGTGATGTTCGGCGCGGTGTTGTTCCTCCCCCTCTACCAGCAGTCGGTGCAGGGAGCCTCGGCCACGAACTCAGGCCTGCTCCTCCTCCCGATGCTGCTCTCGATGACGGTCGTCTCGCTCTTCGCGGGCCGGGTCACGACGTCCACGGGCCGCTACAAGGCGTTCCCGATCGTCGGCAGCATCCTCATGGTGACGGGCCTCTACCTCCTCTCCACGATGGACACGGGCACCACGCGGCTGACCTCCGGCCTGTACATGGCGATCCTCGGCGCGGGCATGGGCTGCCTGCTCCAGATCACCATGCTGGTGGCGCAGAACAGCGTCGAGATGAAGGACATCGGCGTCGGCTCCTCGACGAGCACGCTGGCCCGTACGCTCGGCTCCTCCTTCGGTGTGGCCATCATGGGCGCGCTCTTCAACAGCCGGGTCCAGGACGAGATGACCGCGCGGGGCGGGGCCGGGGTCACCCAGCAGTCCGCCCAGCTCGACGCGGCGAGCCTGGCGAAGCTGCCGGTGCCGCTGCGGGAGGCGTACCAGCACGCGGTGTCGTCCGGCACGCACGGGGCGTTCGTCCTCGGTGCGGCGGTCGCGCTCGGCGCGGTGGTGGCTTCGCTGTTCGTGAAGGAGGTGCCGCTGCGGGGGGCCGGGCCGAAGCCTTCGGATGCGGCCCTGGCCGACGCTTCCGCCCCGGCGGAGGTGGCTGACGGCCCGGCCCCGGCCGAGCCGGCTGCGGCGCCGACGGTACGCCAACGCGTCTGACCCGCTCCCCCGCCCGAAGGCCCCCGGACCCTGTCCCCCGGAGGCCTTCGTGGTGCCCGGGGGGTTGATTCCCCCACCCCGCCCCTTCCCGAAAGCCCTGGGCGGGCGGCCGGGGGGTGGGAGGGAGGCCTACTGGGGGCTCCGCCCCCAGACCCGAGCGGGGGCTCCGCCCCCTGCACCCCTGGTGGGGGCTGCGCCCGCTGGGGGTGGGGGGCTACCGGGGTGGGTGGGCTTACGGGGACCTCGCCCCCAGATCCCCCGGCGGGGCTGCGCCCCTGTACCCCTCCTGGAGCGGGTGGGCGCTACCGGGGCGGGTCGGCCTTACGGGAGCTTCGCCCCCCCGGACCCCCGGCCTGGCCTCCGGCCCCTGCCCCCTGCCCCCCGCTTCGGGGCTTCGCCCCGGCCCCGTTCGTCTGCGGGTCGTCTGTGGCTGGTCGCGCAGTTCCCCGCGCCCCTGAGGGGCGGGGCCTGCGGCCCCTGCCCCCCCGCCATGGGCCTCGCCCCAGGCCGGGGGCGAGGTGAGGTAGGGGAGGGGGGTATCCGGGGTTGAGCCCCAGGCGGCTTCGCCAGCCCGGGGTCTCGACTGCGGGGGGTCGCTGGCACGGTCGTGGGTGGGGGTGTGGAGGGGTGTCCCCGCAAGGAGGAGCGCATGAGTGGCCGAAGGCGTGTGGGGGCCGAGCGCGCGACGAAAGAGGAGATACCCCTCCGCACCCCCACCCACCCCACCACCGGACGGGCGCCACCCCCACCGGACCCCAGCATTGCGCCGCAGGCACCGGTCGGAGCCACCCGGCACCGCCAGGCACCGGTCGGAGCCACCCGGCACCGACCACCGACCCCCCTACCCCTGCGGCGGCAGAATCGGGAAGCTCCCCGTCGCCGTCGGGGCGTGTTCCGGGAGCCACAGGACCGCGATCGCGCCGCCCGGCGCCGACGGGGAACCCGCCGCGTTGCGGAACGTCAGGCGCGCGCCCAGTACCCGAGCCTGGCCCGCCGCGATCGTCAGGCCCAGGCCGTGGCCGTGGCCCGCCCGGTCGCTGCTGCCCGTGCGGAACCGGCTCGGCCCCTCCCGCAGCAGCGCCTCCGGGAACCCGGGCCCGTGGTCGCGGATGCGCACCACACGCCCCTCCACGGTGACCTCCACCGGCCCCTTCCCGTGCTTCGCCGCGTTCCCCAGCAGATTCCCCAGGATCCGCTCAAGCCGACGCGGATCCGTGTTCACCCAGGACTCGTGGACGACCCGTACGGCCACCTCCGGATCCAGCACCGCCACCCGCCGGCTCACGAACTCCCCGAGCGCGATCTCCTGGAGCTCCGCCCGCTCGGACGCGCTGTCCAGCCGCGCGACCTCCAGCACGTCCTCCACCAGCGTCCGCATCGCCTGAGCCCGGTTCCGTACCAGCTCAGTAGGACGCCCCGGCGGCAGCAGCTCGGCCGCGGTCAGCAGCCCCGTCACCGGCGTACGCAACTCGTGCGCGATGTCCGCCGTGACCCGGCGCTCCGCCTCCAGCCGCTCCTGCAGCGCGTCCGTCAGCGCGTCGACCGCCCGAGCCAGCTCGTCGGTCTCGTCGCGCACGACCCCGCCGATCGCGTCCCGTACGCGTACGTCCGTATGCCCCTCGGCCACCTTCGTCGCCGCCGCCGCGGCCTTCCGCAGCCGCCGCGAGATCTGCCCGCCGATCAGGATGCCGAGCGCGCACCCGCCGAACACGACCGCGACAGACCCGATGACCAGGGCCCGGTCCAGGTCGGAGATGACGTTCGAGCTGCGGTCGGTGAACGTGCTGTGCAGCGACAGGACGTCGCCGTTGCCGACCGGCACGGCCGCCCAGATGTCGGGCACGCCGTTCTTGCCCTCCGCCACGGACGTGGCCTTGCGGCCCCGGTCCGTCTTGGCCTTCAGATCGGCCGGCAGCGCCGGGTCGTTGAGCTTCGCGCCGAACCGCGTCTGCTTGCTCGTCTCGTAGATGCGCTGCGCGAACAGCACGCGGTCGAGCTGGAGGTCGCGCGCGTTGTCGAGCATCGAGACCCGGGCCGCGTTGTGCACGACGAGGCTGAGCGCGATCACGGTCAGCGCACCGACCGCGGTGATGGCGATGCTGATCTTCCAGCGGACCCCCGTCCGCAGGGTGGGCCGCCTCACGCGCCCCTCACCCACACTGCACTCACACCCGCACCCGAAACCGACCCCGCACCCGAAACCGACCCCGTACCCCAACCCGAAACCGACCCCGCGCTCACGCCCGTGCCCACGCCCGCGCTCACGCCTTCAGTTTGTAGCCGAAGCCACGCACGGTCTCGATCCGGTCCTGCCCGATCTTCGTACGCAGCCGCTGTACATGGACGTCCACCACGCGCGTGTCACCGCCCCACCCGTAGTCCCACACCCGCTCAAGGAGCTTGTCGCGGGAGAGGACGGTACCGGGCGCCGAGGAGAACTCCAGGAGCAGCCGCATCTCGGTAGGCGTCAGGGCGACCGTCTCACCGCCCTTGCGGACCTCCATGCCCTCGGTGTCGACCTCCAGGTCACCGAAGGCGAGCACCCCGCGCTCCGGCTCCCCGTCCGTGTCGGCCGCGCCCGCGCCGGGCCCGCCCGCGTGCCCGAAGCGCCGCAGCACGGCACGGATGCGGGCGACCAGCACGGCCCCGTCGAACGGCTTGGTCACGTAGTCGTCCGCGCCCGCCTCCAGGCCGAGCACCACGTCGATCGAGTCCGCGCGCGCGGACAGCATGATCACGGGGACGGTCGACTCGTCGCGGATGCGGCGGCACAGGCTCACGCCGTCCAGACCCGGCAGCATCACGTCGAGCAGCGCGATGTCCGGCTGGTCGGCGCGGAACGCCTCCAGGCCGGAGAGCCCGTCGGGCATGGCGGTCACGGTGAAGCCGTCGCGCTCCAGCGCGAGCTGGGTGGCTTCACGGATGACGTCGTCGTCCTCGACGAACAGGACATGGGTCTCGGCCATCGTGCTGCTCTCAGTTCCTCGGCGTGCGCTTCTTACGTACGTACAGATGCGGCTCAAAAGCGGTCAGGGCGGTCAAGGGTGATCGTGACCGGGAAGGCCCGGTCACGGCGAGGCCGGTACCGGCGCCTCGGTGCCCTCGTCGTTGCCGACCGCCTTGCTGAAGTCGTTCTCCACCTGGTCGTGCTTGGTGAACTTCGTACCCGACCAGCGGTAGGTCGTCACGATCTCACTGGAGGCGAACGCCGGCTTGTCGCCCTTGGCGTACATCTGCCGGGTCACCACCAGGTCGCCCCGGTCGATCTCCGCGTAGACGGGCGCCTCCTCGGAGGTGAAGACATTGTCGTACGAGGACCCGTCCTCGCGGTACACATACGAGCCGAGTCCCACGGCGTCTCCGCAGGTCATCACGTTCACCACGACGTCCTGCCCGGTGGCGCCGGTCATATGGCCGTAGGAGACGTCGATCGGGTACTCGTCCTTCACACAGGGCTTCAGATCCGCCTTGACGCGCTCGCTGACCTTGGGGTCGGCCTTGAGCAGCCGGACGGCGTTGACCTTCTTGAAGGGCGCCTCGGGGGTCGCGGTCGGCGTCGGCGAGGCGTGGGAGGCGACCTTGTCGGTGTGCGCCTCGCCCTCGTCGCGCGTCCCCGTGCCGCCCGTCGAGCATCCCGCCGCGAGCAGGCCGAAGGCGGCGAGCCCGGCCATAGCCGTGGTTCCCGCCGCCAGTACGCCCCCTCTGCCCCTGCCTAGGCCGCGCACCGCTCCCGCCCCTTTTCGTCGCGCTCCTCGCGGCCGACCCGGCGGTCGGCCTGACGGCCCACCCGGCCGTCGCGTCCTTCAGCGTTGCCGAGAGCGTGGAAGTCCAGCTCGCGGCTCTCCAGCTCCTGCCGGAGCCGGGCCAGTGCCCGGTGCAGCGTGCTCTTGACGGTACCCGCCGACATCCCGAGGGCCGCGGCGGTCTCCTCCGTGCTCATCTGCTCCCAGTGTCGCAGCACCACGACGCTGCGCTGCTTGGGCGCCAGGACTTTCAGTACGTCCATGAGGAGCGCGCGGTCGGCGCGCTGCTCGGAGCCGTCCTCGATGCGCGCGTCCGGCAGCTGCTCGGTGGGCACCTCTTCGAGCTTGCGGGCGCGCCACCACTCGGTCCGCGTGTTGATCATCACGCGGCGCAGGTACGCGTCGGCGAGCGCCTTGTCGGCGATGCCGTCCCAGCGGCCGTACGTACGGGCCAGGGCGGTCTGCAGCAGGTCCTGTGCGTCGACCGGGTCCGGAACGAGCCGCCGGGCGCTGCGCAGCAGGGCCTCCTGCCGGGTGCGTACGTACTCTTCGAACTCGAGCACCTCGCCGTGCGCCATACCCAACCGCCTCCGTCCCCGTGACTTTCCCTGCCTGTCCCACTTACCTGACTGAAGCTACGGAGCCGTTGTCACGGGCCTGTGCGGAGCAGCCGTCGGGGGGCGCACGGAGAGCCATCGGTTGTGTAACAGCGGAGGTTTGGCCCGTGTTTTCACGGGGTACGGGCGTGTCCTCGCGGTGACGCAGAGCGATCCGAAAGAGGTGCGGCCCCGGTCAACAGGGGCCGCCGGAGGGGAAGTTCGGTCAGGTCAGCGGCAGCCGGTACACGCCGCCCGCGAGCGGCTCCACCAGCCCGTCCGCGACGAGGCCGTCAAGCGCGCGGGCCCGCTGCACCGGCTCGTGCCACACCGCGTCCAGCGCGGCCTGCGGTACGGGATCGACCGCCTCCCGCAGCACCGCGAGCAGCTTGCCGCGCACCTGGCGGTCGGTCCCGGCGTAGGTCTGGCCGCGGCGCGGCGGACCGTCGTGCGCGGGCTTCCCCGCCACGTGCCAGGCGCAGCGCGCGGCGATCGGACAGCGCCCGCAGTCCTCGTTCCTGGCCGTGCACACTAGCGCGCCCAGCTCCATCGAGGCGGCCGCCCAGCGGGCCGCGCGGGCCTCGTCGTCGGGCAGCAGCGCGCGGGCCAGGCGCCGCTCGGCGGCGGTGGTGGCGTTCGGCGGGTACTGGACGCCGGTGACGGCCCGCGCGAAGACCCGGCGCACGTTGGTGTCCAGGACCGCGTGGCGCTGCCCGTACGCGAAGGAGGCCACCGCGGCGGCCGTGTACTCGCCGATGCCGGGCAGCGAGAGCAGCTGTCCGTGGTCGCGCGGCACGTCGCCGCCGTGCCGTTCCGTTATCGCCACGGCGGCTCCGTGCAGCCGCAGCGCGCGGCGCGGGTAGCCGAGCCGCCCCCAGGCGCGCACGGCCTCGCCCGGCGCGTCGGCGGCCAGGTCGGCCGGGCGCGGCCAGCGGGCCAGCCACTGCTCGTACACCGGGAGCACCCGGCTCACGGGCGTCTGCTGGAGCATGAACTCGCTGACCATCACCCCCCAGGCACCGGCCTCGGGGCGGCGCCAGGGCAGGTCGCGCGCGTGCTGGTCGAACCACCCGAGGACGGGGGTGTGGAGAGCGTCGGGGGAGACCGTGTCGGGGTCGGTCGTCGGCATCGTCGTCATGGCACCCCCGATCCTGGCACGGAACGGGGGTGCGACGGGCACGGCGGGCCGCTCAGCGGCGGGCGTGCAGCGGCGCGCCCGGACCGGTCAGCCAGAGGGCCGCGCCGTTGCCGCTGGCCCGCATCGACTCGACCAGCGAGCGCACCGGGCGGGTGCCGGCCTTGGTGACGAGGAACGCGACGGCCGTGCCGAGCAGCAGGCCCACCGCCACGTCGTGCGGGTAGTGCACGCCCACGTACACCCGCGAGAAGGCCATGAGCAGCGCCATCGGCACGGTCAGCGCCCAGATGCGCGGCCAGGCCAGCGCGAGCGCGACGGCCGCGCCGCCCGCGATGGTGGCGTGGTTGGAGGGGAACGACCAGTCGCCGTTGGCCGGGCAGGTGATCAGGGAAGCGGCGGCGCCCTTGACCGCGCGGCACGGGCGCTCCTCGTCCACCAGCGACTTGATCACCTCGCTGGCGATGTACGCGGCGGCGGTCGCCAGCGGCGCGAGCAGCGCCAGGGCCATCGCCGTCGAACCGGCCCGGCGCGCCCGCCACCAGCAGACGACGAACAGCACGCCGAACAGGATCAGCCCCACCTCCGTCCAGAGCTCGACGAGGTGCTGCAGCCACGAGGGGTTGTCGTGGGCGAAGTCGGTGATGTCGCGGTAGAGATCGCTATCCATGGTGACGGACAGTATGGAACATCGCCTTCCGGAATGATGATCCGGAAAAGTTGCGGAGGGCGAGCGGCGGGTGGGGCGGGAGTTGGTGCGGAACTCTCGTAGAGTTTCGCCCGTGGGATCTCTGCGCAATCCGGTCGGGCCGCTTCCCTCCTCCATCTACTGGCGACGGAGGGCAGTCGCGCTGTCCCTGCTCGCGCTGCTCGTGGTGGTGATCCTATGGGCCGTCAGTTCCGGTGGCGGGGGCGGCAGTACGGGCAGCTCCAACGACAAGGGCGCCCACCCGGCTCCCTCGATCACACCGGGGCCGGGGAGCTCTGGTCCGGCGATCAGTACGGCGCCGGGCGGCCGTGACGAGTCCCCGGGCGGCTCCGGCTCGTCGTCTTCCTCCTCCGGCGGCGGTACGGGCGGGTCGTCGTCCTCCGGCGGCGCCGGCAACGGGGGCGCGGACGGCGGGGGTTCGTCCTCCGGAGGCGGCGCGGGCGCCGTCGGCGGCGGCTCCTCCGAGGGCGGTACGGCGCGGCAGGTGCCCGCGGGGTCCTCGCTGCCGGTCTGCGCGCCGGGTCAGCTGAAGCTGACGGTCCGGAGCCTGAAGAACGAGTACGCGCCCGGGGAGAAGCCGCGGGTCGAGATCTCCGTCCAGAACACGGCGTCCTCCACCTGCAAGGCGGACCTCGGGCCCAAGGGGGCGGTGCTCGTGGTGACGGGCTCCGGCGACAGCAAGGTGTGGGCGTCGGACGACTGTCCCAGCGGGTCGGGGAGCGTGCTGTTCGAGGTGCCGGGCAATGCGACGGTCACGCATGTGGTGGCGTGGGACCGGACGCGGAGCGCGGCGCGCTGCGCTACGCCGCCGCCGGGCGGGCCGGCCCCCGGCACGTACCTCTTCGAGGTCCAGGCCACGGGCCTGCCGGTGGCCCGGGCCCCATTCTCCTTGACGAAGGACTAGCCCCCGGGGCTCCGCCCCCGGACCCCGTTCGTCTGCGGACCGTGCTGGGTTGCTCGCGCAGTTCCCCGCGCCCCTTGAATGCCGCTGCGCGGCATCCCCTGGGCGCCCCGCAGGGGCGCCTTTAGGGGCGCGGGGAACTGCGCGACCAGCCACAGACGGCCCGCAGACGAAGCCACGTCCTCGCTAGACGTATCGCTCCAGGATCGACGACTCCGCCAAGCGCGACAGCCCCTCGCGGACGCTGCGCGCACGCGCCTCGCCGACGCCGTCCACCGTCTGGAGGTCGTCCACCGACGCGGCCAGCAGCTTCTGGAGGCCGCCGAAGTGCTCCACCAGGCGTTCGATGATCGCGCCGGGGAGGCGGGGGACCTTGGCCAGGAGGCGGTAGCCGCGGGGGGAGACCGCGGAGTCCAGCGTCTCGGGGGAGCCGCTGTAGCCCAACGCCCGCGCCACTATGGGCAGTTCAAGCAGCTCCGCGTGGGTGAGCTCGTTCAGCTCCGTCAGCGCCTCCGGCACCGTGCGGGAGCGCTTCGCCGTGGGCTCGGGCACGTAGTCCCGCACCACCAGCTCCCGCTCGGGCTCGACGCCCGCGATCAGCTCGTCCAGCTGGAGCGAGAGCAGCCGCCCGTCCGTGCCCAACTCCACCACGTACTCGGCGATCTCCGTGGCGATGCGTCTCACCATCTCCAGACGCTGGGCCACCGCCGTGACGTCCCGGACCGTCACCAGGTCCTCGATCTCCAGCGCGGAGAGCGTGCCCGCCACCTCGTCCAGGCGCAGCTTGTACCGCTCCAGCGTCGCCAGCGCCTGGTTCGCGCGCGAGAGGATCGCCGCCGACTCCTCCAGGACCCGGCGCTCCCCGTCCACGTACAGCGCGATCAGGCGCATGGACTGGGAGACCGAGACGACCGGGAAGTTGCACTGCTTGGAGACCCGGTCCGCCGTGCGGTGGCGGGTGCCGGTCTCCTCCGTGGGGATGCCCGCGTCCGGGACCAGCTGCACCCCGGCCCGGTGGATCTTGGTGATGTCCTTGTCCAGGACCAGCGCGCCGTCCAGCTTGCACAGCTCGCGCAGCCGCGTCGCGGTGAACTCCACGTCCAGGACGAACCCGCCCGTGCACATGGAGTCGACCGTCTTGTCGAGGCCGAGGACGATCAGGCCGCCCGTGTTGCCCCGGAGGATGCGCTCCAGGCCGTCGCGGAGTGCGGTGCCGGGCGCGACGGCGCTCAGCGCGGCACGCATCAGCGCTTCGTTGCCGGAGCCTGTGCCGGACTTGCCGGTTCCCGCTGCCCGGTCGTTGGCTGCCACTGCACTCCTCCGGTCGCAGACGTTCGACGGCAAAGTCTACCGGCGCTCCTCCTCCCCCCGTGGGGCCTCCGTGCGACGCCCGCGCGGCAGCACCCGCAGGGCGTCCCCCATGTCGGCGACTTCCGTGACCTTCATACCGGCCGGGACCTTGCCCGGGTCGGACGGCACCAGTGCGTGCGTGAAGCCCAGGCGGTGGGCCTCGGCGAGCCGGCGCTGGACGCCCGTCACCCGTCTGACCTCGCCCGCGAGCCCCACCTCGCCGATCGCCACCAGGTTCTTCGGCAACGGGGTGTCGCTCGCCGCCGAGGCCAGCGCGAGGGCGATCGCCAGGTCGGCAGCGGGCTCGGAGAGCTTCACACCGCCGACCGTCGCGCTGTAGATGTCGCGCTTGCCCAGCGCGGTGATCCGCCCGCGCTGCTCCAGGACCGCCAGCATCATCGAGACCCGGGAGGTCTCCAGGCCCGACGTGGTGCGGCGGGGCGAGGGGATCTGGGAGTCGACGGTGAGCGCCTGGACCTCGGCCACCAGGGGCCTGCGGCCCTCCAGAGTCACCGTCAGACACGTGCCCGGCACCGGCTCGTCGCGCCGGGTGAGGAACAGGCCCGACGGGTCGGCCAGGCCCGTGATCCCCTCGTCGTGCAGCTCGAAGCAGCCGACCTCGTCCGTCGCCCCGTACCGGTTCTTCACGCCGCGCACCAGCCGCAGGCGCGCGTGCCGGTCGCCCTCGAAGGACAGCACGACGTCCACCAGGTGCTCCAGGAGGCGGGGGCCCGCGATCGCGCCGTCCTTGGTGACATGGCCGACCAGGAGCGTCGCCATCCCGCGCTCCTTGGAGGCGCGGATCAGCGCGCCCGCCACCTCGCGCACCTGCGCCATGCCGCCGGGCGCGCCGTCGATCTCCGGGGAGGCCACGGTCTGTACGGAGTCGAGGACGAGCAGGGACGGCTTGACCGCGTCCAGATGGCCCAGCACCGCCGAGAGGTCCGTCTCGGCCGCCAGATACAGGTGGTCGTTGAGCGCGTTGATCCGGTCGGCGCGCAGCCGGA
Organism: Streptomyces sp. BPTC-684; assembly: GCF_030028635.1. Lineage (NCBI taxonomy): Bacteria > Bacillati > Actinomycetota > Actinomycetes > Kitasatosporales > Streptomycetaceae > Streptomyces > Streptomyces sp. BPTC-684. The sequence continues at coordinate 2,422,604 of NZ_CP124863.1, read as the reverse complement.
CCTGGCTCGCCGACTCCTCGCCCGTCACATAGAGGGTGCGGTGCTCCTCCTTGGCCGCCTTCGCCGCCACGTCGAGGAGCAGCGTGGACTTGCCGACGCCCGGCTCGCCCGCGAGCAGCACCACCGCGCCCGGGACGAGCCCGCCGCCCAGGACGCGGTCCAGCTCGTCGACGCCGGTCGAGCGCGCGGTGGCCTGGCGGGCGTCCACCTGGCCGATCGGCAGCGCGGCGGCGGAGACCCGGCCCGCCGACGTGGTGCGCACAGCGGGCGCGCCGTACTCCTCGACCGTCCCCCACGCCTGGCACTCGGGGCAGCGGCCGAGCCACTTGGCGGTCGTCCAGCCGCATTCGGTGCAGCGGTAGGACGGCCGGTCCTTCGCGGATTTCGTACGGGTAGCCATGACGTCACCGTAGCGGCGGCCACTGACAGCGCCGCCGGGCGGATGGTCCTCGGGGGTCGGCCGGTGGCATATCCACGGCCGAAGGCCGTTCCCCCACAAGGAGGAAGGCAACGTTCCGCGCCGGGGAAGGCAAGCTTCCGCGACGGAAGACCGGGTTCCTGTCCCCTTTTGAGGGATACCTTCACCCGTAAGGAGTAAATGTGCTCAAGCGGCACGAAGGACCCGGGATCCTGCGCCTACCTTCGCCGGGTGAAGAGCAGCGGTCCGGATCACCCCACGCACACCACCGGCGCACACCGGGCGCAGCACCGCGCGCCGGGGACGTTGGCCCAGCGCCCGCCGGCGCGTTACGAGGCGTATCTCGACGGCCTGTTCACGTACTGCCTGTCCGTGCTCTGCGACCACGAGGAGGCCGTCCACGTCCTCGGTGACGTCCTCGCCGTCTCCGAGCGGCAGCACGCGCGCTGCCCCGACACCGAGGCCGAGCGCAAGGCGTGGCTGTACGCATTGGCGCGCTGGTCCTGTCTGCGCAAGCTCGCCGAGCGCAAACGCTCCCGCAAGGGCGCCCACACCGGCCGCCCGCAGGCGTGCGAGCAGAGCGCCGGGGCCCCGGTCGCCCCCGAGGAGGCCGAGCGGCGGCAGCGCGAACTGGCCCTGCTCGCCTGGCCCGAGGCCGCCGGAACCACACCCGAGCAGCGCGAGGCCCTCGAACTCGCCGTCCGCCACCAGCTGGGCCCCCGCGAGGTCGCCTCCGTCCTCGGCATGAGCTACCCGGCCGCCCGCGAACTGCTCGCCGCCGGCGCCTGCGAGGTCGAGCGGACCCGGGCCGCGCTCGCCGTCGTCGAGACCGGCGGCTGCCCGTCGGTCGCCCGGCTCACCGGCGATCACCAGGTGCTGCTCTCGGCGGCCCTGCGCCGCGAGCTGGTCCGGCACGTCGACGACTGCCCGCGCTGCCGCCGCGCCGCCGAGCGCGCCGGGGCCGCCGGGCCCTGGCCGGGCTCCTCGGTCACCCCGGCCGCGCTGCCGCTGGCCGAGGCGCCGCGCGCGGCCGCGTACGCGGCGATGCTCCACGTGCCCAGGACCCGCGGCGGCGCGCCCCGCTTCGACCGGTCCGGCTTCCCGATGGACCCCAAGGACCGCGCCGCCCGCCGCGACCGGCTACGCGCGCGTGCCGTGACGACCACGGTGGTGGCCACGGTCGTCGCCGCGCCCGCCTTCGCGCTCTGGGCCGCCTACCGCGGCGCCCCCGCGACCGGAGAGTCGCACGACGGCGCCAAGATCACCGCCAGCGAGGCCGACAGCTCCGGCGGCGAGGGGCTCCCGTACGAGCGCTACCAGAACGCGGGCAACGCCCGCACCGACCCCGACCCCCGCTCCACGGCGGGCGGCCGCACCCCCGCCGACGTCTCCGTGGAGGTCGTCAGCCCCGGTTCCGCCAGCCCGACGAGCCCTGGCGACCTCACCGTCTCGGCCCGCTCGCAGGGCGGCGTCACCGTCCTCACGCTCACCGCCACGGGCGACGGGCCGGTGCACTGGTCGCTGTGGACGAACGCGCCCTGGCTCGTCTTCAGCAGCACGGGCGGGACACTGGACGCGGGCGGAAACGTATCCGTGTACGTGTCGGTCAACCACGCGCGCGAACCGCGCGGCCCGTGGTCGGCCCAGGTGGGCGTGCGGCCCTCGGGCGCGGTCGTGCGGATCACCGGGACCGGGCAGGGGACGCGGGCCATCCCGCCCGCCTCGCCCGCCCCCGGCACGCCGTCCTCGCCGGAGCCGACCCCGCCCACGACCCCGACGACACCCACGACGCCGCCCGCGTCCCCGACGCCGACCAGCCCGTCGCCCACGCCGACCTCGGAGTCGCCGACCCCGACGGCCCCGACCTCGCCGCCGGACACCCCGAGCGACACGGCGTCGTCGCCGCAGCCCTCATGAGTCCGTCAGCCGTCGTGAGCGCCCCGCCGGTCCGGCCGTCAGCGGGCCGGGTCCGCCGGGTGCGGTGCCACCAGCGGCAGCGAGGACGCCAGGCGCGCCTCGCACAGGCCCACGAGCACGCCGTACGCCTTCTTGCCCATCAGCTCGGTCAGCTCCGGCCGGTAGGTCACATAGACCGGCTCGCCCGCGCCGTGCGCCGAGGTCGCCGAGGTGCACCACCAGTGCAGGTCGTGGCCGCCCGGCCCCCAGCCGCGCCGGTCGTACTCACCGATCGAGATCTGCAGCACGCGCGTCTCGTCCGGCCGGTCGATCCAGTCGTACGTACGCCGCACCGGCAGCTGCCAGCAGACGTCCGGCTTGGTCTCCAGCGGCTCCTTGCCCTCCTTGAGGGCCAGGATGTGCAGCGAGCAGCCCGCGCCGCCCGCGAAACCGGGCCGGTTCTGGAAGATGCAGGAACCTTCCCACCTGCGGGTCTGCCGCTCGCCGTCCTCGTCGAGCTGGACCCAGCCGCTCTGCGAGCCCTCGTCGTGGAACTGCCACAGCTCCGGCGTGAGCCGCGCCACGTGCTCCGCCACGCGCTTCTCGTCGTCCTCGTCCGAGAAGTGCGCGCCGAGCGTGCAGCAGCCGTCGTCGGCGCGGCCCGCCTGGATGCCCTGGCAGCCGCTGCCGAAGACGCAGGTCCACCGCGAGGTCAGCCAGGTCAGGTCGCAGCGGAAGACCTGTTCGTCGTCGGCGGGGTCCGGGAACTCGACCCACGCGCGCGGGAAGTCGACCCCCTGCTCGTCGGCCCGCTGCTTGGGAGTCTTGGGGGCCTTGGCTTTGCCCGGCTTCGCCTTTTTCGTCTTTGGCACGGGACAAGCGTATGTCCGCAACCGCAGTAGCGTTCAGCCCATGAGACTCGGAGTCCTCGATGTGGGGTCGAATACGGTTCACCTGCTGGTGGTGGACGCGCACGCCGGTGCCGCGCCGCTGCCCGCGTACTCGCACAAGGCCGAGCTGAGGCTCGCCGAGCTCCTCGACGAGGACGGTGCGATCGGACCGGAAGGCGTCGACCGGTTGGTGGCCACGGTCAGCGGCGCGCTGATCGCGGCCGAGGACAAGGGCGTCGAGGAAATGCTCCCGTTCGCCACCTCGGCGGTGCGCGAGGCCAGCAACGCGGACCTGGTGATCGCCCGGGTCAAGGAGGAGACCGGCGTCGACCTCGGGGTCCTCTCCGGCGAGGAGGAGGCCCGCCTCACCTTCCTGGCGGCCCGCCGCTGGTACGGCTGGTCCGCGGGCAAACTGCTGCTCCTGGACATCGGCGGCGGCTCCCTGGAGGTCGCGTACGGGATCGACGAGGAGCCCGACGCGGCCGTGTCGCTGCCGCTGGGCGCCGGCCGGCTCACCGCGGCCTGGCTGCCGGGCGACCCGCCGGACCCCTCCGACGTACGGGCGCTGCGCCGCCACGTACGCGCGCAGATCGCCCGTACGGTCGGCGAGTTCACCCGCTCCGGCTCTCCGGACCACGTGGTCGCCACCTCCAAGACCTTCAAGCAGCTCGCCAGGATCGCGGGCGCCGCCCGCTCCACCGAGGGCGTGTACGTCCAGCGCACCCTGAGCCGGAAGGCGCTGGAGGAGTGGGTGCCCAAGCTCGCCGCGATGACCACCGAGCAGCGCACCACGCTGCCCGGCGTCTCCGAGGGCCGGGCGCGCCAGCTGCTCGCGGGGGCGCTGGTGGCCGAGGGGGCGATGGACCTGTTCGAGGTGGAGGAGCTGGAGATCTGCCCGTGGGCGCTGCGCGAGGGCGTGATCCTGCGCCACCTCGACCAGCTGCCGGTGGGATGACGACGGCGGCGGGGGCGACGGGTTCCGGCCACCTGGACGGTCCCCTCGCGGCCCCTCTTGTGGGTGCCCTTACGCTGTCTCCGTGGCAGAACCAGTAGTGCGCATCCCGGATGCGAAGGTCGCCCTGTCGACGGCTTCGGTCTATCCGGAGTCGACGGCGACGGCCTTCGAGATCGCCGCGCGCCTGGGGTACGACGGCGTCGAGGTCATGGTCTGGACCGACCCGGTCAGCCAGGACATCGACGCCCTGCGCCGCCTGTCGGACTACCACCAGGTGCCGATCCTGGCCGTTCACGCCCCCTGTCTGCTGATCACCCAGCGGGTCTGGTCGACCGACCCCTGGGTGAAGCTGCAACGCGCCAGAGCCGCGGCCGAGAAGCTGGGCGCCTCCACCGTGGTGGTGCACCCGCCGTTCCGCTGGCAGCGCCAGTACGCCCGCGACTTCGTCTCCGGCATCTGGCGGATGGCGGACGAGACGGACGTACGGTTCGCCGTCGAGAACATGTACCCGTGGCGCTACCGCGACCGGGAGATGCTCGCGTACGCACCCGACTGGGACGTCACCAAAGACGACTACCGGCACTTCACGGTCGACCTCTCGCACGCCGCGACCGCCCGCACCGACGCGATGGCGCTCGTCGACCGCATGGGCGACCGGCTCGCCCACGTCCACCTCGCCGACGGCAAGGGCTCGGCCAAGGACGAGCACCTGGTGCCCGGCCGGGGCAGCCAGCCGTGCGCCGAGCTCCTGGAGGGCCTGGCCCGCACCGGCTTCGACGGGCACGTCGTCATCGAGGTCAACACCCGCCGGGCCATGTCCGCGGCCGAACGCGAGGCCGACCTCGCGGAAGCCCTCGCCTTCACCCGGCTGCACCTCGCCTCGAAGGTGCGCCGGTGACCGGCACCGCGTCCGCCCCGCGCCGGGGGCGGGGCCGCCCGTCGCGCGCCGAGGCCGAGAGCGGGCCCGGCGCCCGCGAGCGGATCCTGAAGGCGGCCCGCGCGGAGTTCGCCCAGCGCGGCTACGACAAGACGTCCGTACGCGGCATCGCCAAGGCGGCCGGGGTGGACGCGGCCCTCGTCCACCACTACTTCGACACCAAGGACGGGGTGTTCGAGGCGGCGGTCGAGCTGACCCTGGAGCCGGTCCAGCTGGTCCCGGCGGTGGTCGGCGCCGGCGCCTCCCTCGACGGCGTCGGCGAACGCATGGCCCGCTACTTCATCGAGGTCTGGGAGAACCCCGCCACGCGCGCGCAGCTCCTCGCGCTGTTCCGCTCGGCCCTGACCCACGAGGCGGCGGCGAAGGTCCTGCGCACGTTCGTGCTGCGCCGCGTCCTGGAACGGGTGGCGGCGGACCTGAACGTCCCCGACCCCCGCTTCCGCGTGGAACTGGCGGCGTCACACCTGGTGGGCATCGCGGTCCTGCGCTACGTCCTCAAGGTCGAACCCCTGGCGTCGACGGACCCGGAGCAGATCATCGAGATGGTGGCACCGACGCTGCAGAGGTACTTGACGGACGAGGGCTGACCCCGGCCCCTTCCCCACCTCCCCTCCCGTTGTGGGCAGGCGTTCCGCACGGCGTGGGGGTCCCCCCTGCTCCTTAAGAGCTTTGGGGGAGGGTGGGCACAACGGACCACGGTCCGCAGACGAACGGGGGTCCGGGGCGAAGCCCCGCCAGGTGCCCGGGCCGCCCGGATGCCGAGCCATCCGTCCCGCCATCCGGACGCCCTGTCCAGATCTTGGATCCGGAGCGTACGCTCGAAGACAGCCCCATCTGTCTGAGAAGGACGCTAAGGAGCAAGCGAAATGCCCGAGCTGAGGTCCCGCACCGTCACCCACGGCCGCAACATGGCCGGCGCCCGCGCCCTGATGCGCGCCTCGGGCGTAGCCGGCGCGGACATCGGCAAGCCGATCATCGCCGTGGCGAACAGCTTCACCGAGTTCGTCCCCGGCCACACCCACCTCGCCCCCGTCGGCCGCATCGTCTCCGACGCGATCCTGGCCGCCGGCGCCGTCCCCCGCGAGTTCAACACCATCGCGGTCGACGACGGCATCGCGATGGGCCACGGCGGCATGCTCTACAGCCTGCCCTCCCGCGACCTGATCGCGGACAGCGTGGAGTACATGGTCGAGGCCCACTGCGCCGACGCCCTGATCTGCATCTCCAACTGCGACAAGATCACCCCGGGCATGCTGATGGCCGCGATGCGCCTCAACATCCCCACCGTCTTCGTCTCCGGCGGCCCGATGGAGGCCGGCCAGGCCACCCTCGTCGACGGCACCGTCCGCAAGCTCGACCTGATCAACGCGATCAGCGACGCGGTCAACGAGAACGTCTCCGACGAGGACATCCTCCGTATCGAGGAGAACGCCTGCCCCACCTGCGGCAGCTGTTCCGGCATGTTCACCGCCAACTCGATGAACTGCCTGACCGAGGCCATGGGCCTGAGCCTGCCCGGCAACGGCTCGGTCCTCGCCACCCACACCGCCCGCCGCGCCCTGTACGAGAACGCGGCCCGTACGGTCGTCGACATCACCAAGCGGTACTACGAGGACGACGACGCCTCCGTCCTCCCGCGCAGCATCGCCACGCGCGCGGCGTTCGAGAACGCGATGGCGCTCGACATCGCCATGGGCGGCTCCACCAACACGATCCTGCACCTGCTCGCCGCCGCCCAGGAGGCCGAGCTCGACTACGACCTGAAGGACATCGACGCGGTGTCCCGCCGGGTCCCGTGCCTGGCCAAGGTCGCGCCCAACGTCGCGCCCACCACCACGTACTACATGGAGGACGTGCACCGCGCGGGCGGCATCCCCGCCATCCTCGGCGAGCTCTACCGCGCGGGCCTGCTCAACGAGGACGTCCACACCGTCCACTCCCGCTCCATCAAGGAGTGGCTGGACGCGTGGGACGTGCGCGGCGGCTCCGCGACGCCCGAGGCCGTCGAGCTGTGGCACGCGGCGCCCGGCTGCGAGCGCTCGGCGACCGCGTTCTCCCAGTCCAAGCGCTGGGACACGCTCGACACGGACGCCGCGAACGGCTGCATCCGCGACGCCGCGCACGCGTACTCGCGGGACGGCGGCCTGGCCGTCCTCAAGGGCAACCTCGCCGAGGACGGCTGCGTCGTGAAGACGGCCGGCGTCGACGAGTCCATCTGGACGTTCGAGGGCCCGGCGGTCGTCTGCGAGTCGCAGGACGAGGCCGTCGACAAGATCCTCCGCAAGGAGGTCAAGGAGGGCGACGTCGTCGTCATCCGCTACGAGGGCCCCAAGGGCGGCCCCGGCATGCAGGAGATGCTCTACCCGACGTCGTTCCTCAAGGGCCGCGGCCTCGGCAAGTCCTGCGCGCTGGTCACGGACGGCCGCTTCTCCGGCGGCACCTCGGGTCTCTCCATCGGCCACGCCTCGCCCGAGGCGGCGTCCGGCGGCACGATCGCCCTGGTCGAGAACGGCGACCGCATCCGCATCGACATCCCCACCCGTACGATCGAACTCCTCGTCCCCGCCGCTGAACTGACGGCCCGTCGCGAAGCGCTGAACGGGGTGTACGCCCCGAAGTCCCGCGAACGCAAGGTCTCGGCGGCCCTGCGGGCGTACGCGGCGATGGCCACGAGCGCGGACAAGGGCGCGGTGCGGGACGTCTCCAAGCTGGGCTGACGCCCGACTGGCCCCGCCCCGGCCCCCTTGTTTGTCTGCGGGTGGGTGGGGGCTGGTCGCGCAGTTCCCCGCGCCCCTAAAAATGCCGCTGCGTGGCAATCCCCTGGGGGCGCCCCGCAGGGGCGCTTCCAGGGGAGGCGCGGGGAACTGCGCGACCAGCCCAGCACGGCCCGCACCAGCCCATCTCAGCGACCCGCCAGGGACCCCGCCCCCACCCCGAACACCGACCCATCCGGCGCACTCCCGTACACCACGGCCCCCGCCGGCACCGGCGACGCCAGGCTCGCCGTGAACGTGTCGCGGCCGGAGGCCATGCGCGGGGCCGTCTGCCCGACCAGCACCCCCCGCCCCGCATCCACGGCCAGCAACCGCCCGTCCGAAGCGGTGACGTACACGCGTCCCCCGCCCGCGACGGGCCGCGACGCACGCGCCGCCCCCGTCTCAAGGCGCCAGAGCTGCGCCCCGCGCCCCGCGTCCACCGCGAGCAGCGACCCGCCCGCCCCGAACACGTACACCGTGGAGCCGTCGTCGCCGACCGTCGCCTGCGCCTGGTCGGCGGGGGCGGGCAGCGGCGTACGGCGTACGGCCCGGGTCGCCGTGTCCAGGCGTACGACCGCCGTCGTGAAGCTGTCGGCGTCCGCCGCGAGCAGGGCGAGCGCCCCGCCCGCCACCCCGACGGGCCCCAGCGAGCCCGGCAGCCGCTTGGTCCACAGCACCTTGCCGGTGTCCGGCGCGACGGCGGTGACCAGCGAGGTCGCCGCGTCCTCGGCCACCGACACGGCGTACAGCGCCGTACCGCCGGGCGCCGCCACCCACTGCGCCGTCGCGGCGGCGGGCCGCCCGTGCCAGCGCTCCTTGCCGGTCGCGCTGTCGAGGCAGCGCACCTCGCCGCTGTCGGCGGCGAACACGACGGACGTGTCGCCGATGGCGAGCGCCGCGTGCGCCGGGACCGGGCGGGACCAGCGCCTGGCACCGGTCGCCGGGTCGAGCGCTTCGAGGCGTCCCGCGCCCGGCGGCGCCACGAGGACGAGCCCGCCGGAGACGCGCGGCTGCCCGTCGTCGGCCACCCGCCCGGCCGCGCCCTTGGCCTTCACCGACCACAGCACGCGTCCGTTCGCCGGATCGAGCCGGGCCGCCGTGACGCCGGGGGCCGCGCAGTACAACGCCCCGCCCGCCCCGGCGAGCGAGCAGGCCGGGGTGCGGTTGCCGCCCCCGCCGCCCGCGAGCGGCACGGCCCAGGGCGTGAACGCGTCCGCACGGCGGGCCACTTGACCGGTCGGCGGGGCGCTGCCACCGTCCCCACCCGCTCCCATCCGTACACCCAGCACCCCACCCACGACCACGGCCACCAGGGCGGCACCGGCTGCGGCCCACCGCAGCGTCCGGCGCGCCCGCCGGGGAGCGGCGGACGGCTCGGCGGCGGCCCGCTTGTGCGTGGGCACATCGGAGGAGGAGGACCCCTCCTCCTCCTCGCCCGGCCAGGGCCGCCCCGGCACCTTCTCGACCGGGTTGCGGAACCGCTGGGTCGGGATGAAGGCCTCGGTCCCGTACGCCGCCGAGCGCAGCTCCGCCATCAGCTCGTCCGGCGTGGGCCGGTCCTCGGGCTTCTTGGCGAGACAGCTCCGCAGCAGCGGTACGAGATCGTCCGGAACCCCGGTCAGATCGGGCTCGTTGTGGACGACCTGATACGCCACGATGTAGTGGCTCTCGGAGTCGAACGGCCCGTTCCCGGTCGCCGCGTGCACCAGAACGGCACCCATCGCGAAGACGTCGGCGGCGGGCCCGACCTCGCGCGGCGACTGGAACTGCTCCGGCGCCATGAACGGCGGCGTGCCGATGAGCTTCCCGGTCTCGGTGCGCAGATCGCTGTCGTACGGGCGTGAGATGCCGAAGTCGATGACCTTGGGCCCGTCGGTGGCGAGCAGGACGTTGCTGGGCTTGAGGTCGCGGTGCACGACCCCGGCGCGGTGGATGTCGCGCAGGGCCTCGGCGAGCCCGGCGCCTAGCCGCCGCACCTGCGAGGGCGCGAGCGGCCCGTTCCGCTTCACTTCCTCGGCGAGGGTCGGCCCGGGGATGTAGAGCGTGGCCATCCAGGGCCGCGCGGCCGCCGGGTCGGCGTCGACGACGGACGCGGTGAAGGCCCCGCTCACCCGCCGCGCGGCCGACACCTCCTGCCGGAACCGCGCTCTGAACTCGGGGTCCTTGGCGTGCTGGGCGTGGACGACCTTGACGGCCAGGCGCAGGCCGGAGGCGGACGCGGCCAGATGGACCACGCCCATGCCGCCGGAGCCGAGCGTCGACTCCAGCAGGTACTGCCCGGCGTACTCCGGATGCTCCGCTTCTGGGCCCGGCCCCGTGCTGCGCAGCGGCGGCATCGCCCACCCCCGTGTGTTCGTCCCCGAGCGCGACGCTCGGAGCCTAGTCGATGATGCGTGCGAGACCCGAGGGGCTTGCTAGCCTGCGGGTCGCGTACGCGGCGTACGCACGGTGACGGTGATGGGGGAGGTCCGGGGATGACTGCGGAAGAGCTCGCGGGCATAGAGGCCGAGGCGACGACGAAGCGGTACCCGGTGGCGCCGGGCGTCCGGGTGAACGTCCGCAGCGGCCCGGGCACGGGATACCCGGTGGTCAAGGTGCTGCCCGCCGGGGTGAGCGTCCCGATCAACTGCCAGTGCCCCGGCACGACGGTCTCCGGCCCGTACGGGACGACCAACATCTGGGACAACATCGCCAACGGGCAGTACGTGTCGGACGCGTACGTGAAGACGGGCAGCGACGGTTACGTGGCGGTCCGCTGCGGCTGAAGCCGGTGCTCGTGGCCGGGGGATAATCAAGCCCATGAGCGACGAGAACGGCAAAGGCGTGGGCACCGGCGGGGGCGGCCCCGAGCCCGAGCCCATCCGCTTCTTCGGCACGACGTGGGTCGACCACGGCAAGGGCTACGGGCTGCGCCGCGCCGGGGTGGCGATCGGCGCCCTGGCCGCGGCGGTGGCGGCGTGCTTCGTGCTGCGTTTCGCGTACGAGGGCCTGCAGATCGCGGACACCGGCAGCTTCGTGACCGTCCTGGTCGTGGTGATGTTCGCGGTGTGCAGCGCGATGGCGTTCCGCAAGACCTGGGAGGGCTTCAGCGCGCGCCCCACGGACCCGGAGCGGGAACGCTCCCTCCAGGGCCTGAAGGCGATCGGCTTCGTGGGCTCCCTCCTGGCGTACGCCTTCCGAGCGCTCCGGGAAGCCCCCGGCGAAACGCTCCACCGCAAGGAGTACGAGGAGGCGCGGGCGCGCTGGGAACGCCGCAGGGCCACCCCGTCGGCCCGCAAGCGCCCCAAGCGCAAGTAGCTGCCCGGACCCTCGGCCCCCAGCACCCGCGTTACGGGGGGCTCCGCCCCCGACCCCGAGGTCTGCCCACCCACCCACCCGCCCGTCACTGAGGGATCCGCCCCCAGCCCCTGCGTTCGTCTGCGAGCCGACGGGGGGCTGATCGCGCAGTTCCCCGCGCCCCTTTTCGGCCCGGTGTTTGTCTGCGGACCGTGGATGGCTGGTCGCGTAGTTCCCCGCGCCCCTGAGGGGGCTGGCGGTGCGTCGTTCGTCTGCGGGTCGGTGGGGGCCGTTCGCGCAGTTCCCCGCGCCCCTAACGGGGCACGGCACCTCCAGCGCCCTGGCGTTCGAGGAGCGGGGTACCCCCAAGGGGCGCGGGGAACTGCGCGACCAGCCACAGCCGACCCGCAGACGAACGGGCCTCGGGCGCCAAGGCCGCCGCACCCCCACCCACCCCAGGGCAGAGTCCCGCTACCCACCCCGGGGCGAAGCCCTGTAGCGGGGCGCAGGGGCCGCAGGCCCCGCTCGGGGGGCTGGGGGCGTAGCCCCCAGTAGTCGCCCTCCCACCACCTCCACCCCCACCCGGCCGCCCGCCCAGGGCTTTAGGGAAGGGGCGGGGTGGGGAAACGAACCCCCCACTCACCGGCGCCCAGATCCTTGACCCCCACCCCCTCCGCGCGCATTATTCAACACATGATGAATTATGAGCCCAAGGACCCGGCCACCCCGCCGAACAACCGCCCCCCAGACCACCCCACCCCCCGCCCTGACCGCCACCGCCCTGACAGTCACCCGCGGCCCCACCCCCGTACTCCAAGACCTCCACTTCACCGCCCCCCCGAGCCCGCATCACCGGCCTCCTGGGCCCCTCCGGCTGCGGAAAATCGACCCTGATGCGCTCGATCGTCGGCACCCAGGCCAACGTCGAAGGCACCCTCACCGTCCTCGGCCACCCCGCCGGCACCCCGGCCCTGCGCCCCCTCATCGGGTACGTCACGCAAGAACCGTCCGTGTACGACGACTTGACGGTACGTCAGAACCTGGACTACTTCGCCGCCGTACTCCACCCCGGCCGAACCCACCGCGAAACCCGCGCCGCCACCGTCGAACGAGCAATCGCGGACGTCGCCCTCACCCCCCACGCCGACGCCCTCGCGGGCCGCCTCTCCGGCGGCCAGCGCAGCCGCGTCTCGCTCGCCGTCGCCCTGCTCGGCACCCCGGAGCTGCTCGTCCTCGACGAGCCGACCGTCGGCCTCGACCCCGTACTGCGCCGCGACCTGTGGAACCTCTTCCACGCCATCGCCGCCGACCGCGGCACCACGATCCTGGTCTCCTCGCACGTCATGGACGAGGCCGAGCGCTGCCACAACCTGCTCCTGATGCGGGAGGGCCGGATCCTCGCCGAGGACACCCCAGCCGCCCTCCGCGCCCGCACCGGCGCGGCCACCGTCGAGGAAGCCTTCCTCACCCTCGTGGACGAGGCGGACCTCAACGACGTCACCGCTCGCCCCGAGAAAGAGACAACCCGGTGAACACCTCCGCGATCACCCCCGCCCGCACCCTCGCCACCACCACCCGAGTCCTGCGCCAGCTCCGCCACGACCCCCGCACCATCGCCCTGATGCTCCTCGTCCCGGTCGTGATGATCACCCTGCTGCGGTACGTGTTCGACGCCTCGCCCCGCACCTTCGACAGCATCGGCGCGTCCCTGCTCGGCATCTTCCCGCTGATCACGATGTTCCTGGTGACCTCGATCGCCACCCTGCGCGAACGCACCTCGGGCACCCTCGAACGCCTCCTCGCCATGCCGCTCGGCAAGGGCGACCTCATCGCGGGCTACGCCCTCGCCTTCGGCCTGCTCGCCATCGTCCAGTCCGCCCTGGCCACCGGCCTCTCCGTGTGGCTCCTGGGCCTGGACGTCCTGGGCTCCCCGTGGCTGCTCCTGCTGGTGGCCCTGCTCGACGCGCTCCTGGGCACGGCCCTCGGCCTGTTCGTCTCGGCCTTCGCGGCCTCCGAGTACCAGGCGGTCCAGTTCATGCCGGCCGTGATCTTCCCCCAGCTGCTGCTCTGCGGCCTGTTCACCCCGCGCGAGTCCATGCAGCCCGCCCTGCGCGCCGTCTCCGACGTCCTGCCCATGTCGTACGCGGTCGACGCGATGACCCAGATCCTCCACCACGCCGACCCGACCACGGCGTTCCTGCGCGACACCCTGATCGTCGCCGCCTGCGCGCTCCTGGTCCTGGCCCTGGGCGCGGCGACACTCCGCCGCCGCACGGCGTGAAGCACGTACGACAAGCACGTACGACAAGCACCTACGACAAAACAGCGCGGCACCCCGTACCGCTCCTCGGACACCCCACCCTCCACACCCCGCACGGTGCGAGGATGACGACGAAGGACCCGCACCACGGAGAGACCCCGCACCACCCGGAGGGTGACCGCATGACCCACACCGTCGCAGTCCTCGGCACCGGCAAGATCGGCGAAGCCCTCCTGAGCGGGATGATCCGCGCCGGCTGGAACCCCGCGAACCTCCTGGTCACCGCCCGCCGCCCGGAACGCGCCGAGGAACTCCGCACCCGCTACGGCGTCGAGTCCGTCACCAACGCCGACGCGGCCAAGCGCGCCGACACCCTGATCCTCGCCGTGAAGCCCCAGGACATGGGCCGCCTCCTCGACGAGCTCAGCCCGCACGTCACCCCCGACCGCCTGGTCATCAGCGCCGCCGCCGGCATCCCCACCGCGTTCATCGAGGAACGGCTCGCGCCGAACACCCCGGTCGTCCGCGTCATGCCGAACACCCCCGTCCTCGTCGACGAGGGCATGTCCGTCATCAGCGCCGGCAGCCACGCGACCCCGACCCACCTCGCCCACACCGAGGAGATCTTCGGCGGCGTCGGCAAGACCCTGCGCGTCCCCGAGTCCCAGCAGGACGCGGCCACCGCACTCTCCGGCTCGGGCCCCGCGTACTTCTACTACCTGGTCGAGGCGATGACCGACGCCGGCATCCTGCTCGGTCTGCCGCGCGCCCAGGCCCACGACCTGATCGTGCAGGCGGCCATCGGCGCCGCCGTGATGCTCCGCGACAGCGGCGAACACCCGGTCAAGCTCCGCGAGGCCGTCACCTCACCGGCGGGCACGACGATCAGCGCGATCCGCGAACTGGAGAACCACGGCGTACGGGCCGCCCTGATCGCCGCCCTGGAAGCCGCCCGCGACCGCAGCCGAGAGCTGGCCTCGGGCAACGGCTGAGCCACCCCTCTATTGATCCCGCCGCCACCGCACGGAGGCGACGGCGGCCCCTCCGCCCACCAGCAGGACGGACGTCCCCACCACCAGCGCGGCGGCCCCGACGGGCTGGCTTTCGGCCACCTCACGGGCGGCCCGCAGGGGATCGCCGGGGGCTTCGACAGCCTCCGCGCCCACGACGCGATACGTGCGTTCCACTCCGTACGAACCTGTCTCACCCCGCACAGCCGCGTTCCGGGCGAGCGGCGTCCGTACGGAATGGAGCTGCTCCGCGTACAGACACGAGTCCCGAAGCAGCCGTTCCAGCCGATCCGCCTCGGCCCGCGACGCCTCGTCCGTGCACCGCCGCAGCCGGTCGATCTCGTCGCGCGTCTCACGGTTGACGGCATCGACCATGCGCACACGGACGCGCGCGACCCGCTCGTCGCCGTCGACGGCGTACGCGGTCACGGCCCCGACCACGCTCGCGGCGCTCAGGACGGCGGTGACCCCGACAACTCCGGCGACCCGGACAAGACTCCTCATGCAGACCAAACTAGGCGCGGACCCACCCGCCCCAGATCGGCCGTCCTGCCACCCCTCCCTCGGCCGAAAGAACCAGCCAAACGGCCCCCGGGTCGGGGTTGACACGCCCTTGACCCGTACGTAGTGTTCTCCGAGTTGTCCGATGTGAGCGCCGACTCCGGTCGGTCCCCGGACAGCCATTCCGCACCAACCACTTGATCCGAACGGCGATCACGCCGTTTCGTTTTTCGTGCGCTTTTGCGAAATGAGGAATCGCGTTCGAAAGGACGCGGTCCCCGATTGGTATCGGGGACCGGGATTCCGCTAGAGTCTCACTCGTCGGAACGGCCCAACAGCCGGGAAGACAAAACGACTTGACCCGGGAGACCGGAAATCGGAACCGCGAGGATCTGATAGAGTCGGAGCCGCCGGAAAGGGAAACGCGAAAGCGGGAACCTGGAAAGCGCCGAGGAAGTCGGACCGGGAAACGGTCTGATAGAGTCGGAAACGAAGGAAGCGCCCGGAGGGCCCGGAAACGGGAACAAAGGAAGCGTCCGTACCTTGAGAACTCAACAGCGTGCCAAAAGTCAACGCCAGATTGACAACCCCGGCCCATCCCTTGTGGTGGGTTGGAGGTTCCTTTGAAAAGTCCTGCCGGTCCTTGTGACGGGCAGGCAATTACACAGCGAGGACGCTGAGGACAACCGGCCATATTCCGGCCTGGTTGTTCCGCTCTTTCGTGTGTGCGCACCGGATGACCGGTACACATTCATGGAGAGTTTGATCCTGGCTCAGGACGAACGCTGGCGGCGTGCTTAACACATGCAAGTCGAACGATGAAGCCTTTCGGGGTGGATTAGTGGCGAACGGGTGAGTAACACGTGGGCAATCTGCCCTTCACTCTGGGACAAGCCCTGGAAACGGGGTCTAATACCGGATACGACCCGCCGAGGCATCTCGGTGGGTGGAAAGCTCCGGCGGTGAAGGATGAGCCCGCGGCCTATCAGCTTGTTGGTGGGGTGATGGCCTACCAAGGCGACGACGGGTAGCCGGCCTGAGAGGGCGACCGGCCACACTGGGACTGAGACACGGCCCAGACTCCTACGGGAGGCAGCAGTGGGGAATATTGCACAATGGGCGAAAGCCTGATGCAGCGACGCCGCGTGAGGGATGACGGCCTTCGGGTTGTAAACCTCTTTCAGCAGGGAAGAAGCGCAAGTGACGGTACCTGCAGAAGAAGCGCCGGCTAACTACGTGCCAGCAGCCGCGGTAATACGTAGGGCGCAAGCGTTGTCCGGAATTATTGGGCGTAAAGAGCTCGTAGGCGGCTTGTCACGTCGGATGTGAAAGCCCGGGGCTTAACCCCGGGTCTGCATTCGATACGGGCTAGCTAGAGTGTGGTAGGGGAGATCGGAATTCCTGGTGTAGCGGTGAAATGCGCAGATATCAGGAGGAACACCGGTGGCGAAGGCGGATCTCTGGGCCATTACTGACGCTGAGGAGCGAAAGCGTGGGGAGCGAACAGGATTAGATACCCTGGTAGTCCACGCCGTAAACGTTGGGAACTAGGTGTTGGCGACATTCCACGTCGTCGGTGCCGCAGCTAACGCATTAAGTTCCCCGCCTGGGGAGTACGGCCGCAAGGCTAAAACTCAAAGGAATTGACGGGGGCCCGCACAAGCAGCGGAGCATGTGGCTTAATTCGACGCAACGCGAAGAACCTTACCAAGGCTTGACATATACCGGAAACGGCCAGAGATGGTCGCCCCCTTGTGGTCGGTATACAGGTGGTGCATGGCTGTCGTCAGCTCGTGTCGTGAGATGTTGGGTTAAGTCCCGCAACGAGCGCAACCCTTGTTCTGTGTTGCCAGCATGCCCTTCGGGGTGATGGGGACTCACAGGAGACTGCCGGGGTCAACTCGGAGGAAGGTGGGGACGACGTCAAGTCATCATGCCCCTTATGTCTTGGGCTGCACACGTGCTACAATGGCCGGTACAATGAGCTGCGATGCCGTGAGGCGGAGCGAATCTCAAAAAGCCGGTCTCAGTTCGGATTGGGGTCTGCAACTCGACCCCATGAAGTCGGAGTTGCTAGTAATCGCAGATCAGCATTGCTGCGGTGAATACGTTCCCGGGCCTTGTACACACCGCCCGTCACGTCACGAAAGTCGGTAACACCCGAAGCCGGTGGCCCAACCCCCTTGCGGGGAGGGAGCTGTCGAAGGTGGGACTGGCGATTGGGACGAAGTCGTAACAAGGTAGCCGTACCGGAAGGTGCGGCTGGATCACCTCCTTTCTAAGGAGCACAGTACCGATTGCAGGCAAATGTTCTGCACGGTCAGCTCATGGGTGGAACGTTGACTATTCGGCACTTTCAGAAGGTTTTCCCTAGTACTGCTTCGGCGTGGAACGTGGAAACTCATCTGGAAGGGCCGGGCACGCTGTTGGGTGTCTGAAGGCACGGGCATAGCCCGCTTGTACTTCAGTCGCCGGCCCCAGTGCACTCACCACATGGTTGGTGGGGTGATGGGTGGCTGGTCGTTGTTTGAGAACTGCACAGTGGACGCGAGCATCTGTGGCCAAGTTTTTAAGGGCGCACGGTGGATGCCTTGGCACCAGGAACCGATGAAGGACGTGGGAGGCCACGATAGTCCCCGGGGAGCCGTCAACCAGGCTTTGATCCGGGGGTTTCCGAATGGGGAAACCCGGCAGTCGTCATGGGCTGTCACCCATGCCTGAACACATAGGGCATGTGGAGGGAACGAGGGGAAGTGAAACATCTCAGTACCCTCAGGAAGAGAAAACAACCGTGATTCCGGGAGTAGTGGCGAGCGAAACCGGATGAGGCCAAACCTACGACGTGTGATACCCGGCAGGGGTTGCGTCGTGGGGGTTGTGGGATCTCTTTGCTGTCGTCTGCCGGCGACAGGACGAGTCAGAAACCGTATGAATAGGCGAAGGACATGCGAAAGGTCCGGCGTAGAGGGTAAGACCCCCGTAGCTGAAATTCATGCGGCTCGTTTAAGAGACACCCAAGTAGCACGGGGCCCGAGAAATCCCGTGTGAATCTGGCGGGACCACCCGTTAAGCCTAAATATTCCCTGGTGACCGATAGCGGATAGTACCGTGAGGGAATGGTGAAAAGTACCGCGGGAGCGGAGTGAAATAGTACCTGAAACCGTGTGCCTACAAGCCGTGGGAGCGTCGCGCATCGAGCTTGCTCGGTGCGTCGTGACTGCGTGCCTTTTGAAGAATGAGCCTGCGAGTTAGCGGTGTGTAGCGAGGTTAACCCGTGTGGGGAAGCCGTAGCGAAAGCGAGTCCGAACAGGGCGTTTGAGTTGCACGCTCTAGACCCGAAGCGGAGTGATCTAGCCATGGGCAGGTTGAAGCGGAGGTAAGACTTCGTGGAGGACCGAACCCACCAGGGTTGAAAACCTGGGGGATGACCTGTGGTTAGGGGTGAAAGGCCAATCAAACTCCGTGATAGCTGGTTCTCCCCGAAATGCATTTAGGTGCAGCGTCGTGTGTTTCTTGCCGGAGGTAGAGCACTGGATAGGCGATGGGCCCTACCGGGTTACTGACCTTAGCCAAACTCCGAATGCCGGTAAGTGAGAGCGCGGCAGTGAGACTGTGGGGGATAAGCTCCATGGTCGAGAGGGAAACAGCCCAGAGCATCGACTAAGGCCCCTAAGCGTACGCTAAGTGGGAAAGGATGTGGAGTCGCAGAGACAACCAGGAGGTTGGCTTAGAAGCAGCCACCCTTGAAAGAGTGCGTAATAGCTCACTGGTCAAGTGATTCCGCGCCGACAATGTAGCGGGGCTCAAGCGTACCGCCGAAGTCGTGTCATTGCAGCAATTAAGCCCCAACGGGTGCTGTGATGGGTAGGGGAGCGTCGTGTGCCGGGTGAAGCCGCAGCGGAAGCTAGTGGTGGACGGTTCACGAGTGAGAATGCAGGCATGAGTAGCGATACACACGTGAGAAACGTGTGCGCCGATTGACTAAGGGTTCCTGGGTCAAGCTGATCTGCCCAGGGTAAGTCGGGACCTAAGGCGAGGCCGACAGGCGTAGTCGATGGACAACCGGTTGATATTCCGGTACCCGCTTTGAAACGCCCAATATCGAATCAGGCGATGCTAAGTCCGTGAAGCCGTTCCGGACCCTTCGGGGAAAGGAAAGTGGTGGAGCCGACGGACCAGACTTGTAGTAGGTAAGCGATGGGGTGACGCAGGAAGGTAGTCCAGCCCGGGCGGTGGTTGTCCCGGGGTAAGGGTGTAGGGCGTTGTCCAGGCAAATCCGGACAGCATGAAGCCTGAGACCTGATGCCGAGCCGATTGTGGTGAAGTGGATGATCCTATGCTGTCGAGAAAAGCCTCTAGCGAGTTTCATGGCGGCCCGTACCCTAAACCGACTCAGGTGGTCAGGTAGAGAATACCGAGGCGTTCGGGTGAACTATGGTTAAGGAACTCGGCAAAATGCCCCCGTAACTTCGGGAGAAGGGGGGCCATCACCGGTGATCGGATTTACTCCGTGAGCTGGGGGTGGCCGCAGAGACCAGCGAGAAGCGACTGTTTACTAAAAACACAGGTCCGTGCGAAGCCGTAAGGCGATGTATACGGACTGACGCCTGCCCGGTGCTGGAACGTTAAGGGGACCGGTTAGCTCCATTTCGGTGGGGCGAAGCTGAGAACTTAAGCGCCAGTAAACGGCGGTGGTAACTATAACCATCCTAAGGTAGCGAAATTCCTTGTCGGGTAAGTTCCGACCTGCACGAATGGCGTAACGACTTCTCGACTGTCTCAACCATAGGCCCGGTGAAATTGCACTACGAGTAAAGATGCTCGTTTCGCGCAGCAGGACGGAAAGACCCCGGGACCTTTACTACAGTTTGATATTGGTGTTCGGTTCGGCTTGTGTAGGATAGGTGGGAGACTGTGAACTCTGGACGCCAGTTCAGGGGGAGTCGTCGTTGAAATACCACTCTGGTCGTGCTGGATGTCTAACCTGGGTCCGTGATCCGGATCAGGGACAGTGTCTGATGGGTAGTTTAACTGGGGCGGTTGCCTCCTAAAGAGTAACGGAGGCGCCCAAAGGTTCCCTCAGCCTGGTTGGCAATCAGGTGTTGAGTGTAAGTGCACAAGGGAGCTTGACTGTGAGACCGACGGGTCGAGCAGGGACGAAAGTCGGGACTAGTGATCCGGCGGTGGCTTGTGGAAGCGCCGTCGCTCAACGGATAAAAGGTACCCCGGGGATAACAGGCTGATCTTCCCCAAGAGTCCATATCGACGGGATGGTTTGGCACCTCGATGTCGGCTCGTCGCATCCTGGGGCTGGAGTCGGTCCCAAGGGTTGGGCTGTTCGCCCATTAAAGCGGTACGCGAGCTGGGTTTAGAACGTCGTGAGACAGTTCGGTCCCTATCCGCTGTGCGCGTAGGAGTCTTGAGAAGGGCTGTCCCTAGTACGAGAGGACCGGGACGGACGAACCTCTGGTGTGCCAGTTGTCCTGCCAAGGGCATGGCTGGTTGGCTACGTTCGGAAAGGATAACCGCTGAAAGCATCTAAGCGGGAAGCCTGCTTCGAGATGAGGGCTCCCACCACCTTCGAGTGGGTAAGGCTCCCAGTAGACGACTGGGTTGATAGGCCAGATGTGGAAGCCTCGTAAGGGGTGGAGCTGACTGGTACTAATAGGCCGAGGGCTTGTCCTCAGTTGCTCGCGTCCACTGTGTTAGTTCTGAAATAACGAACGGCCGTGTTGTTGCCCGGTTTCGTTAATTTCATAGTGTTTCGGTGGTCATAGCGTTAGGGAAACGCCCGGTTACATTCCGAACCCGGAAGCTAAGCCTTTCAGCGCCGATGGTACTGCAGGGGGGACCCTGTGGGAGAGTAGGACACCGCCGAACAAATTTTGGGAAAAGCCCCGTACCGGTTACCGGTACGGGGCTTTTCTGCGTTTACCGGCGTTTAGGGTCGAGCCATGCGCTATGACCTCATCATCTTCGACAACGACGGCGTGCTCGTCGACAGCGAGCCGATCTCGAACACCATCCTCGCGGAGTACCTCACCGAGCTGGGCTTCCCCACCTCGTACGAGGAATCCATCCGCGACTACATGGGCTCCGCCATGCACCGCATCCACGACCTGATCCAGGAGCGGACCGGGCAGATGCTGCCCGCCGACTTCGACGACGCCTTTCACGCCCGTGTCTTCGCCGCCTTCGAGCGGGAGCTCCAGCCGGTGGCCGGGGCCGCCGACGTGCTCGCGAAGCTGGTGGCGGACGGGGTGCCGTACTGCGTCGCCTCGTCCGGGAGCCACGAGCGGATCCGGGTCGGGCACCGCACGACCGGGCTCGACGAGTGGTTCGAGGAGGAGTGGGTGTTCTCCTCGCAGGACGTCGGGCGCGGGAAGCCGGCGCCGGACCTGTTCCTGTACGCCGCCGAGCGCATGGGCGTCGCGCCGGAGCGGTGTGCCGTCGTCGAGGACAGCCCGCTCGGGGTGCAGGCCGCGCTGGCCGCCGGGATGGACGTCTACGGGTTCACCGCCATGACGCCCGAGGAGCGGCTCCAGGGCGCCACGGCCCTCTTCTCCGACATGGCACAGCTGCGCGAATTGCTCGGGTGACCTGTCTACCCAGGAGTAGCTTGCGGGCCTAAGCTCTGCGGCCATGACAGACGTACGCCTGCGGAGGGGCCGGGCGTCCCTCGCGCTCAGCTTCTGTGCGCAGGGCATCGCCTTCGCCCTCCTGGTGACCCGCATCCCCGCGATCCAGGACCGGTACGGGATATCCGACGGCCTGTTGCCGGCGTTCCTCGCCGGCGTGCCGATCCTGGCCGGGGTCGGCAGCGTCACCACCGAGCACCTGGTGAAGCGGGTGGCGCCCAGTGTGGCGCTGCGGTGGGTGCAGCCGCTCGTGCTGCTCTCGCTGCTCGGGGTCGCGGCCGGGGACCGGATGTGGCAGGCGGCCGTCTCGCTCGGGGTGTTCGGGCTGGCCGTCGGCGGGCTCGACGCGTGCATGAACATGCTGGGGATCAGCCTCCAGCGCGCGTACGGGCGCAGCATCATCCTGGGCTTCCACGCCGCGTTCAGCCTCGGCGGGATCGTGGGCGCCTCGCTCGCGTGGGTGGGGGCGCACTGGGACCTGTCGCTGCTCGTCTCGTATCTGCCGGTCGTCCTCGTGCTGCTGCCGCTGTGTCTGGTGGGGAGCCGGGGGTACGTGGACGGGGAGCCGGCCGCCGGCGCCCCGGAAGCCGGCTCCGGAGGCGACGCGGCGGGCGGCAAGCCCGTCGCCTTTCGGCTGCTGCTGCCGCTCTGCCTGGTGATGGCCTTCGCCTACATCGGCGACTCGACCGTCTCCAACTGGAGCGCGAAGTACCTCCAGGACGTGCTCGGCAGCTCCGAGCAGCTGTCGACCGTCCCGTACAACGTCTACATGGTCACCACCCTGCTGGGGCGGGCGGCCGGTGACCACGGTGTGCGGCGGTTCGGGGCCGTGGCCGTGGTGCGGGCCGGGGCCGTGCTCGCGAGCGCCGGGTTCGCGGTGGTCGCGGTGGCGCCGGGGCCGTGGGTGGGGATGCTCGGGTTCACCATGCTGGGGTTCGGGCTGTGCGTGATCGTGCCGCAGACGTACGCGGCGGCGGGGCGGCTGTTCCCGAATGCCTCGGACGCGGCGATCGCGCGGCTCAACGTCTTCAACTACGTGGGCTACCTCTTCGGGTCGCCGCTGGTCGGCGGGGTCGGCGGCGCGTGGAGCTATCGCGGCGCCATGCTCATACCGATGGTGCTCGTCCTGCTGACGCTCGTGTACGCCCGGTCGTTCGGCGCGGAGGGCGCCCGATACGGTGGCGGGCATGAGCGGCCGCACACTGTTGATGTGGGATGACGCCGTCACGGCGTACGACTTCGGACCGAGCCATCCGATGGATCCGGTACGGCTCTCGCTGACCATGGGGTTGGTGCGGGCGTACGGGCTGGACAAGGCGGTCGACGTGGTGGCCGCGCCGCCGGCGGGGGACTCGACGCTGCGGCTCGTCCACCGCGAGGACTATGTGGCGGCGGTACGGGCCGCCTCGGCGGATCCGGGCGCCGCGGACCAGGCGTACGGGCTCGGGACCGTGGACGACCCCGCGTTCGCCGGAATGCACGAGGCGTCCGCGCTGATCGCCGGGCAGTCCGTGGGGGCCGCCGAGGCGGTGTGGCGAGGGGACGCGGCGCACGCGGTGAACTTCGCGGGCGGGCTGCACCACGCGATGCCGGGCGGGGCGGCGGGGTTCTGCGTCTACAACGACGCGGCGCTCGCGATCGCGCGGCTCCTTGAGCTGGGGGCGGAGCGGGTCGCGTACGTGGATGTGGACGTGCACCACGGGGACGGGGTGCAGACGGCGTTCTGGGACGACCCCAGGGTGCTGACGATCTCGCTCCACGAGCACCCCCGGCTGCTGTTCCCCGGGACGGGGTGGCCGGAGGAGACGGATGCCGACGGGACGGCCGTCAACGTGGCGCTGCCGGCCGGGACCGGGGACGAGGGGTGGCTGCGGGCGTTCCACTCCGTGGTGCCGGAGCTGCTGGCCGAGTTCCGCCCCCAGGTGCTGGTGACGCAGCACGGCGCGGACACGCACTTCGAGGATCCGCTGGCGCATCTGGCGGTCTCGCTGGACGCCCAGCGGGCCGTGCAGGAGGCCTGCCACGCGCTGGCGCACGAGCATGTGGCGGGCGGGAAGTGGGTGGCCCTCGGGGGCGGTGGGTACGCGGTGGTGGACGTGGTGCCGCGTTCGTGGACGCATCTGGTGGGGGTGGCGGGGCATGCGCCGGTTCCGCCCGCGTCGGTGATCCCTTCGTCCTGGCGGGACGAAGTGTTCGCCCGTACGCGGCAGTTGGGGCCGGGGCGGATGACGGATGGGCGGGTGGTGCGGTGGCGTGACTGGGAGTCGGGGTATGACCCGGCGGATCGCCTGGACCAGGCGATTCTGGCGACTCGGCGGGCGGTTTATCCGTTGCGGGGGTTGTTGGCGTAGGGGGGATTCCCCACCCCGCCCCTTCCCGAAAGCCCTGGCGGGCGGCCTGTTTCGTCGGCTGCGGGCCGTGCTGGGTTGCTCGCGCAGTTCCCCGCGCCCCTTTGAATGCCGCTGCGCGGCCAGTCCCCACTCACCCCTCCGTTACGCCAACTGTGCGGTCTCCGGACCGATTCGGCCCCCCGAAGCCCCGACTGCGAGAGCATCGTCCCCGTGTTGAGTACCGGAGCGCTGCGGGCGCATCTGTTGGCCGCGCGGCTGGCCGGGCCTGTGGCCACCTCGCGGGAGGAGAGCCTGCGCAGCTATCGGCTGTTCGCGGCCCGGGATCCGCGGGTCACGCTCGGGCTCGACCCCGAATGGGGGTGGAACGAGCGGGACCTGCTGCGGCTCATGGCGGACAAGTGCGGGGTGAGTCCGGATCCGGCGCACGTGTCGGGGCCCGACGTCATCGACCCGGAGCGGACGCTCGCGGGGCTCGACGCGCTGGCCGCCAGGATCCAGGACGTGGCCGCGCGGCGCGGCGCCGTACTCTTCGGAACCGGGCATCCGCACCGGCTGCTCGCCTTCTACGCCGCCCTCGCGGACGCTTTGTCGGCGGCCGGATGTGATGTCCTCACCCCCGCGCAGGGGCGATGTGTCGACATAACGACCCGGTTCGGGGTACGTACGTACAACCTTGACTACGTACGAGGAGTCGCGCTGGTGCGGGAACCCGGCGCACGGGGTCCCGGCAGTGCGACCGGCGCACACACCCATTCACCGCTGCCGGTTCGGGTCGCCCTGGGGGCTGCGGCGGGCCTCCGGGGGCGGCTGCCGGACCTGGTCGTGGGAGATCACGGATGGGTCTGCGGAGCAGGTCAGCTGGGTATCGAGGCGGTCGGCCTGGCCGATACGGACGATCCCGCGCTGTTCGTCGGAGAGGCCGAGGGGCGGGTGTCCGTAGCCGTTCCGCTTGATGACGCTGTGCGGTCTGATTACTACCGGCCGCTTACTCGCTATGTACTCAATCGAGCGTGTCTGTCACAGTAGGCGGCCGTTGGCAGCTCCTCTTCCCCACTCGCACCACCCGCCCCTAGTCTGGGGAGTGAGCGCACAGCGACGAAGAGTCACCGGAGGGGAAGCCGGTGCGCGTCGGGTGCGGAAGGTACAGGTGGGTCATGGCTGCTGATCAGAGGCCTCTGAACGAGGTCGTGTTCCTCACCGTGGCGGAAGTCGCCTCGGTGATGCGAGTGTCGAAGATGACCGTGTACCGCTTGGTGCACAGCGGTCATCTGCCGGCGATCCGGGTGGGCAGGTCGTTCAGGGTCCCGGAACAGGCGGTTCACGAGTACCTCCGAGACTCCTATGTGGGGGTGGAGACAGCCTGACGGTGCCCTCGGTTACGACCTCTGCGCTCGGGCGGGTAGGCTAGCCCCTCGTAGGTCGTGTGGGCCCAGACGCCCCGCACCGAGTGAAGAGAAGTGAGCGAGGGTAGTCGTGGGCTCTGTTATCAAGAAGCGGCGCAAGCGGATGGCTAAGAAGAAGCACCGCAAGCTGCTCAAGCGCACCCGCGTTCAGCGTCGCAACAAGAAGTAAGCGACAGCTGTACGTGAACTCGCAGCCCTTCCGCCGTCCTGGTGGGAGGGCTGCGGTGCGTTTACCGGCCGCATATCCCGCACGCCCTTTCGGGGGCCGAGCAGAATCCGCTGGGGGCTTTTCGGCGCCGAATTCCCGGCCATGCGCGACGACGCGGTCATCACCGGGCAACATCCAGCCGCTACGGTGGCGCCAAGGGTGCACCTCAGGCCAAAGGAAGGCGCTGATCTTGGGGAAGGTCGTGCTCGTCACCGGAGTGGCCCGGCAGCTCGGAGGCCGTCTCGTACGGCGCATCCAGCGTGATCCGGAAGTGGACCGGGTGATCGGCGTGGACGCCGTGCCGCCCGGCCACCATCTGGGCGGAGCCGATTTCGTACGGGCGGACATACGGCAGCCCGCCATCGCCCGTGTGCTGGCCGAGCACGCCGTGGACACCGTCGTGCACATGGACGTGACCGGCACGCCGCTGGGCGCCGGCGGGCGGACGTCCGTGAAGGAAACGAACGTCATCGGCACCATGCAGCTGCTCGGCGCGTGCCAGAAGTCGCCGTCGGTGCGGCGCCTGGTGGTGAAGTCGAGTACCAGCGTGTACGGGTCGGCGCCGCGCGATCCGGCCGTCTTCACCGAGACGACCCCGCCGAAGTCGCTGCCGAGCGGCGGCTTCGCGAAGGACGCCGTAGAGGTCGAGGGGTACGTACGCGGCTTCGCGCGGCGCCGGCCCGACGTGGCGGTGTGCGTGCTGCGGTTCGCGAACATCCTGGGGCCGGGCGCGGACTCGCCGCTCGCCGAGTACTTCTCGCTGCCGGTGCTGCCGACCGTGTTCGGCTACGACCCCCGGCTCCAGTTCGTCCACGAGGACGACGTCATCGACGTGCTGCGCATCGCCGCGCACGAGCCCCGGCGCGGGACGCTCAACAGCGGCACCTTCAACGTGGCCGGGGAGGGCGTCCTGCTGCTGTCGCAGTGCTCGCGGCGCCTGGGCAGGCCGACGGTGCCGGTGCTGCTCCCGGCGGTCCGCTGGGTGGGCTCGGCGCTGCGCTCGGTGGGCGTGAGCGACTTCTCGCCCGAGCAGATCAGGCTGCTCACCCACGGCAGGGTGGTGAGCACCGTGCAGATGCGTCAGACGCTGGGCTTCGAGCCGAAGTACACGACGGCGGGGGCGTTCGCCGACTTCGCGCGCAGCCGGGGCCCGGGGCTGCTGCCGCCGGACGTCCTGGCGAGGGCCGTGGACGGGGTGGCGGCGCTGCCCTTCCGGCCGTTCGCCAAGGGCGCCGCGGGCGCCGCTCCGGCCACCTCCACCTTGTCCACTCCCGGCGCGGAATGAGGAGCTCAACCACGATGGCGGACGCCAAGGTCATTCCGTTCGACGACGACCGCTCGCGCGGCGGTGCGCAGCGCCCGGGGCGCCGCCGCTCCGGCGGGCGGCGGGGTACGGCCCCGGAGGCGGCCCCCGCCCCGGTGAGCGCCCTGCCGGGCCAGCAGACCGTCTCCCAGGACCCGGAGGGCGGCCGGGGGCCGCAGGGGGCCGCTGAGGACCTCGCCGCGCCCGGTGCTTCCGGTGGCGGCGAGGAGGTGCGGGAGCGGCCGGGCGGCGGCTGGGACCGGCGGGTCGCGGGCGGGCTCGCGTTCCTGCGGCGGCGGATCACCGGTGACTACGAGGTCGACGAGTTCGGCTACGACAAGGAGCTCACCGACCAGGTCCTGATGTCCCTGATCCGCCCCTTCTACGAGAAGTACTTCCGGGTGGAGGTGAAGGGCGTCGAGAACATCCCGGCCGAGGGCGGGGCGCTGGTCGTCGCCAACCACTCCGGGACGCTGCCGCTGGACGGGCTGATGATGCAGGTGGCCGTGCACGACCACCATCCGGCGGGGCGGCATCTGCGGCTGCTCGCGGCGGACCTGGTGTTCATGCTGCCGGTCGTCAACGAGCTGGCCCGCAAGGCCGGGCACACCCTGGCCTGCGCGGAGGACGCCCAGGCGCTCCTGGAGCGGGGCGAGGTCGTCGGGGTGATGCCGGAGGGCTTCAAGGGCATCGGGAAGCCGTTCGGCGAGCGGTACAAGCTCCAGCGGTTCGGGCGGGGCGGGTTCGTGTCGACCGCGCTGCGGGCCGGGACGCCGATCGTGCCGTGCTCGATCGTCGGGGCCGAGGAGATCTACCCGATGATCGGCAACTCCAGGACGCTGGCCCGGCTGCTCGGTTTCCCGTACTTCCCGATCACGCCCACGTTCCCGTGGCTGGGGCCCGCCGGTCTTGTGCCGCTGCCGACGAAGTGGACGATCCAGTTCGGCGAGCCGATCCCGACCGACGGGTATCCGCCGGAGGCGGCGGAGGACCCGATGCTGATGTTCAACCTGACGGACCAGGTGCGGGAGCAGATCCAGCACACGCTGTACAAGCTGTTGGTGCAGCGGCGGTCGGTCTTTTTCTGACCCGTGCTGTTCTTCTGTGGGGCGCCGGTGGTGACCGGCGCCCCACACCCGTACCGAACGCGTCGGGTTACTTCGGCGCGTCCTCGCCCTCGATGCCCAGGCCCGGGAGCAGGCCGGGCAGGAGCGGGGGCAGGGTGACGTCCGGGACCGGCGGCTTGGCCGGGGTGGTGCCGGACGTCGGCGGGGCGCTCTTCGACGGAGGGGTGAGGAGGCCGCCGGTGCTGCCGCCGAGCAGGCCCTCGTTCGGCTTGGTGCCCGGGGCGGAGGGCTGCGGCTTGGCGCCGCTTCCCGCCGTGCCGTGCGCCGGGGCCGAGGAGGCGGGGGCCGGACGGGCCGTGTGGCTCGTCTCGCTCTGGTGCGATGTGTCCGTCCGCCCATGGGTCTTCGTCTTGGGCGCCGGGAGCATCGAACGCAGCGGCTCGACTTCTTGGTCTATGGCGACGAAGACGGAGGTGACCTGGTCGCCGACGTCGGTGAGCTGGGCGGGGAGCTTGTCGCGCAGCTTGCTCCAGCTGTCGCGGTGCGCCGAGGCGAACGACGACAGGGCGGCGATGGGGCCGAGCGAGCCGTCCTTGGCATACGCGGCGTGGAGGAGGCGGTGGCCTTCGGTCACGTCGTGCTGCATGCCGCTGAGCGCGCGGCGGACCTCGCTCAGCTGTTCGTGGTCGAGGTCGCCGGCGCGGCCGCGCTCCATCAGGCGGCGGGCCTCGCTGAGCCGGGTGGAGGCCTGGTCGAGGTAGATCCTGCCGCGGTCGGCGTCGTCGTCCGCCAGATTGAGCTTGAGGTCCTCCATGCCGCGCTTCAGCCCGTACAGCGAGTCACCGGGGAGGGCGTCGGAGCTGGCGGCGGCTACGCCGCTGAACGCGCCCGCGGCCACACCGATGCTGAGGCCGCCCGCAGCGATGCCCTTCGACCAGCGGGAGCGGGGGCGCAATTTCCGGAGCGGGGTCGCCCGGTGGGCTCCCCGGCCGGTCCGCTGCTCGGGCACCAGAGGGTCGGCGGCGCCACCCGAAGCGAACATCTGCTCCATGGCGGCCACGAGCAGCGCCCGCTGCTCCACCTTCACCTGCGGGTCCAGCTCCGGTTTCGGCAGTTCGCCGAGGACGGTCGCCAGGGTCAACAGGTCGGCTTCCGCCGCCTGTTCGGCCGTGGCGGCCGGGGTGGCGGGTGGCTGCTGGGCCGCCGAGGCTTCTTCCAGGGCCTGGGCGAAGGCGTTCGCCCGCCGGTGCGCCGATACGTTCGCGATCACTGGCGGCACCTCCTCTCGTCATCACGGTCGACTCCCCAAGGGGCCTGGAAGGTTGCACGCCTTGAGCACATCCACACGATCGAGTGAGCGGCCGTGGACATGGCGTGACCACAGGGAGCCTGCATCCGGCACAACGACGGACGCGGCACTTGGGTTACGGACGAAGGATGATCGGACCACACTGTGACCGGGGCACTGCTGAGCGCTCACCGAAGGTGAGTCGAGGGCCTCGATGCGGGCCTCGAAGAGGGGCCGCCGCCCCGTTGGACGGGGAGCGGCTCAGCGGGCGTCTTCGGGGAGGAGCCGGGCGAGGGTGCGCACGGCGCGGTACTGGAGGGTCTTGATGGCGCCCTCGTTCTTGCCCATGACGCGGGCGGTCTCGGCGACCGAGAGGCCCTGGAGGAAGCGCAGGGTGACGCACTCCTGCTGCTGCGGATTGAGCTTCCGTACGGCTTCGAGGAGCGCGGCGTTGGAGAGGGACTCCAGGACGGAGTCCTCGGGCGAGCGCTCCACTTCATTGGCGTCGAGCATTTCGCCGGTGGTCACTTCCAGGCGGAAACGGCTCGACTTGAAGTGGTCCGCGACCAGGTTGCGCGCGATCGTGACCAGCCAGGCGCCGAAGTCGCGGCCCTGCCAGGTGAAGGTGGAGATCCGGCGCAGGGCGCGCAGGAAGGTCTCGCTGGTGAGGTCCTCGGCGGTGGCCTTGCCGCCGACGCGGTAGTAGATGTACCGGTACACCGTGTCGCTGTACTGGTCGTACAGCCGTCCGAAGGCGTCGGCCTCGCCCGCCTGGGCGCGCTCGACGAGGTCCATCATGCGGGCGCTGTCGCTGTCCGCGCTGGGGCGGCGGGCGGTCGGCGTCGCGGACGTGCCCGTGCTGCGGCCGCCGCTCCGTCTTCCGACCGCGGCACCGCCGTCTGCCAGCGCGTAGCAGGCACCGACGGGTGAGGCGGTGGCGAAGGCGGGGGCGAAGGCGTACGCGGTGGGGACGAAGCCGCGCAGACGGTCGACGACCGCTGCGCGCAGCGTAGCCAGGCCCGAGGCGTCAACCCCGACGTGTGGGTACACGGGACTCCCAGAGGCAGAGCTTCCATCACGTGCAGTGCGGGACCGTTCACCCGCCGTGGCGATGTGTGGGTTCCGGTATGCGTCTGAGGAGAATAACGCTTCGTGCAGGGAGCGCTACACCCAGTTGCTCAAATCGTCGATTCCGTCGCTTCTGTTACGTCTATGGGGCGGATTGGGTTGCGGAGTGTGAGCGGGTGGTGGCGGGGTGGTGATCGATGTTGATCGGTTGGGGGGTGTGATGTGGCCGAGTGGGGGGTGGGGGACTGGTGGGGGTTCCCTGCGGGTAGGCAGTCCCGGATCGGGTCGCCCCACCCCGCCCCTTCCCCTAAACCCTCCGGGGGTGGGTGGGGGTTGAGGTGGTCTCCCGGGGGCTGCGCCCCCGGACCCCCCTTGTTTGTCTGCGGGCCGTGCTGGGCTGGTCGCGCAGTTCCCCGCGCCCCTGGAAGCGCCCCTCCGGGGCGCCCCGGGGATGTCGCGCAGCGGCATTTTTAGGGGTGCGGGGAACTGCGCGACCAGCGGCCCGCAGGCGAAACGCGACCGTCTCAGCGTCTGCGGCGATGCAGGGCCACCGCCGCCGCCGTGCCGCCCGCCAGGGCGCCGACCCCGGCCGCCGCCGGGATGCCGACCTTCGCCGCCTTCCGGCCCGTGCGGTAGTCCCGCAGGCGCCACTCCCTCGTCCGCGCGTGCTTGCGCAGCTTCGCGTCGGGGTTGATGGCGTAGGGGTGGCCCACCAGGGACAGCATGGGGATGTCGTTGTGGGAGTCGCTGTACGCCGCGCAGCGCGTGAGGTCCAGGCCCTCCGCCGCCGCCAGGGCGCGTACCGCCTCCGCCTTGGCGGGGCCGTGCAGCGGCTCGCCCACCAGACGGCCGGTGTACACGCCGCCCACGGACTCCGCGACCGTGCCGAGCGCGCCCGTCAGACCGAGCCGGCGGGCGATGATCGTCGCGGTCTCCACCGGTGCGGCCGTCACCAGCCACACCTTCTGGCCCGCGTCCAGGTGCGCCTGGGCCAGCGCGCGCGTGCCGGGCCAGATGCGGTCCGCCATGTACTCGTCGTAGATCTCCTCGCCGATGGTCATCAGCTCGGAGACGCGATGGCCCTTGACAATGGACAGGGCGCTCTCGCGCGCGTCCTGCATGTGCTCGGGGTCCTCGACCCCGGCGAGCCGGAACCACGCCTGCTGCCAGGCGAACCGCGCCAGATCGCGGCGCTGGAAGAACTTCCGCTTGTACAGGCCCCGCCCGAAGTGGAAGATCGCCGCGCCCTGCATCACCGTGTTGTCGAGGTCGAAGAAAGCTGCCGCCAGGTCGTCCCCGACCACCGGGAATTCCGGCTCGGAGGGCGATGTGGAATCCGTTTCGGCTTTCCTTCTGGCTTCCGCTTCCGCCAGTTCCGCCAGCTCCTGCTCGGACTTGCGGGCTGCCTCGGCTGCGGCCTCGCCGGCCAGCACGCTGCGGGCTGTCGCCGAGCGCCTACGAGGGGTGAGCCATCCCAGTACGGCCATGTCGTGAGCATAGCCAGTCTGTTCGGTCCCGCCCGACACGCCGGGATGCGAGGGTGTGAACTCTCCGAGGCGGGACTGTTAATCGGGCGGAGCGGCAGAAACCCCGCTTATGGGGTGGGCCGCTTTCGCGTGGGCGGAGAATGGATCCATGAGTCCTCTCTTTCGGCGGGGGAAGTCCCCGCAGAGCCCCGACCGGGCCGACCGGTCCGCCCCGCCGCTCGTCACGCTCATCGGCAAGCCCGGCTGCCATCTGTGCGACGACGCCCGCGCCGTCGTCGAGCGCGTGTGCGCCGAGACCGGTGCGGTGTGGGAGGAGAAGGACATCACCCAGGACGAGGCGCTGCACCGCGAGTACTGGGAGCAGATTCCGGTCGTCCTCGTCGACGGCGCGCAGCACACCTTCTGGCGCGTGGACCCCGCGCGGCTCAGGAGTGCGCTGGGCGCGTGAGGCGGGTGGGGCGGCCGTGCCCGCCCGTGCGACCGCGGCCCCGTGATCGAGTGGGTGATCAGCGGTAGTTGTGGTTACCATCGAGGTCGTTTTGTCTGCGTTCGGGGGTGGCATCGTGGAGAGGTGTGTACGGTTTTGCCCCCTTCGGGTTCTCAACGGGCCGACTTCCCTGTCGGTTCCCGGAAATCGGCGCCGGTTCGCGTGAGCCCGGTCACTTTGCTCGGACAAAGCGGACACCATCTTTGTGCACGCGTTCACAAAGACATAGCCTGCATTCGACGGGGCGGTCCTGGGACACATGGCCGCCTGCCTCGCTCATCCCGCAGGAGCACCGTGGCAACTGGCCGAACTCACCGACCGGCGACCCGTAGCCGAGGAATCCCCGAGGCCACCGTCGCCAGGCTTCCGCTGTATCTGCGTGCGCTGACCGGACTCTCGGAGCGCTCCGTACCCACGGTCTCCTCCGAGGAGCTGGCCGCGGCCGCGGGGGTCAACTCCGCGAAGCTGCGCAAGGACTTCTCGTACCTCGGCTCGTACGGGACCAGGGGCGTCGGCTACGACGTCGAGTACCTCGTCTACCAGATCTCCCGCGAGCTCGGCCTCACCCAGGACTGGCCCGTCGTCATCGTCGGCATCGGAAACCTCGGCGCGGCCCTCGCCAACTACGGCGGGTTCGCCTCCCGCGGCTTCCGGGTCGCCGCGCTGATCGACGCGGACCCCGCGATGGCGGGCAAGCCCGTCGCCGGGATCCCGGTGCGGCACTCCGACGACCTGGAGAAGATCATCAGCGAGAACGGGGTCTCCATCGGCGTCATCGCGACGCCGGCGGGTGCCGCGCAGCCGGTCTGCGACCGCCTCGTCGCCGCCGGGGTCACCTCCATCCTGAACTTCGCGCCGACGGTCCTGTCGGTGCCCGAGGGCGTCGACGTACGCAAGGTCGACCTCTCCATCGAGCTGCAGATCCTCGCCTTCCACGAGCAGCGCAAGGCCGGTGAGGACGCGGCCGCGGCCGAGGCCGCCGACGTCGCGCCGCCCGTGGTGCGCGGCGGCGCTGCCGTGGACCGGAAGGGACCCGACGGGGACATGCCCGCCGTGATGCCGGCATGAGCCTCCTGGTCGTCGGCCTCAGCCACCGCAGCGCCCCCGTCAGCATCCTGGAGCGGGCGTCCCTCTCCGCGGACACGCAGGTCAAGCTGCTGCAGGACACCCTGGCCGCGGAGCCCGCCGCCGAGGCGGCGGTCCTGGCCACCTGCAACCGGATCGAGCTGTACGCGGACGTGGACAAGTTCCACGCGGGCGTCGCCGAGCTCTCCACGCTGCTCGCCCAGCACAGCGGCGTCGGTCTGGAGGAGCTCACTCCGTATCTCTATGTGCACTACGAGGACCGGGCCGTCCACCACCTCTTCTCGGTGGCGTGCGGGCTGGACTCCATGGTCGTGGGCGAGGGCCAGATCCTCGGCCAGATCAAGGACACCCTGGCGCTCGGGCAGGAGCTCCACACCGCCGGGCGGCTCCTCAACGACCTGTTCCAGCAGGCCCTGCGGGTCGGCAAGCGCGCCCACAGCGAGACCGGCATCGACCGGGCCGGGCAGTCCCTGGTCACCTTCGGCCTGGAGCAGCTGGCCGTCGGCGTCCCGGTGGAGGGCTGGGCCAAGGACAAGCGCGCCCTGGTGATCGGCGCGGGCTCGATGTCCTCGCTGGCCGCGGCGACGCTGGCGCGCGCCGGAGTGTGCGAGGTGATCGTCGCCAACCGCACGCCCGCCCGCGCCGAGCGCCTGGTCGAGATCCTCAACGAGTCGGGCACGGCCGCCCGCGCCGTGGCGATGGCCGATGTCGCACGCGAGCTGACACGAGTCGACGTGGCGGTTTCCTGTACGGGTGCGACCGGTCTGGTCCTGACGGCTCAGGCCGTCGGCGACGCGGTCGGCGCCCCGGTCGCCGCCGCGCCCGCGAGCCACGCTCCGGCCG
The DNA here is from genome assembly GCF_030028635.1 of Streptomyces sp. BPTC-684. NCBI lineage: Bacteria > Bacillati > Actinomycetota > Actinomycetes > Kitasatosporales > Streptomycetaceae > Streptomyces > Streptomyces sp. BPTC-684. Next base: position 2,388,476 of record NZ_CP124863.1, on the reverse strand, counting down.
CCGCCCCCGAGGGCTGCCCCGTCGACTTCGCCGCCGCGGCCGATGCCGTACGCGAACAGCGCGTCGACGCCGACTCCCTTGAGCTGCACGGCAGTTGGGCCGACAACGCCACCGGCGCCCGGCCCGCCGCGCGCCAGCGCATCCCCGCGCAGACCGGCCCGGTCCGGCTCGCGCTGCTCGACCTCGCCATGCCGCGCGACATCGACGCCGCCGTCCACCGCATCCCCGGTGTGCGCCTCGTCGACATCGAGTCGCTCGCCGAGGCCTCGGCCGACGCGCCGATGGCCGCCGACGTCGACCAGGTGCGCTCGATCGTCTCCGACGAGGTCGCGGCCTTCGGCGCCGCCCAGCGCGCCGCGCACATCACGCCGACCGTGGTCGCGCTGCGCGCCATGGCCGCCGACGTGGTGGCCGGCGAGGTGGCGCGCCTGGAGGGGCGGCTGCCCGACCTGGACGAGAAGCAGCGCGCCGAGGTCACCCAGACCGTGCGCCGCGTCGTCGACAAGCTCCTGCACGCGCCGACCGTGCGGATCAAGCAGCTGGCGGCCGAGCCCGGCGGCGCCGGGTACGCGGACGCGCTGCGCACACTCTTCGACCTCGACCCGGAGACGGTCGCCGCCGTGTCGCGGGCCGATCTGAACGACGTCGACGTCAAGAACCGAGACGCGAAGAACCGAGGGCGGTCATGACCCAGAAAGCACTGAGGCTGGGGACCAGGCGCAGCATGCTCGCCATGGCCCAGTCCGGCCAGGTGGCCGACGCCGTACGGCGGTTGACCGGGCGTCCGGTCGAGCTGGTGGAGATCACCACGTACGGCGACACCTCGCGCGAGCACCTGGCGCAGATCGGCGGCACGGGCGTCTTCGTGACCGCGCTGCGCGACGCGCTGCTGCGCGGCGACGTCGACTTCGCCGTGCACTCGCTCAAGGACCTGCCGACCGCGCAGCCCGACGACCTCGTGCTCGCCGCCGTGCCGGTCCGCGAGGACCCGCGCGACGTGCTCGTGGCGCGCGACGGGCTGACCCTGACCGAGCTGGCCGCCGCCGCGGAGGGCCGTCCGGTCCGCATAGGCACCGGCTCGCCCCGGCGCATGTCGCAGCTGAACGCGTACGCGCGCAGCCACGGCGTGGCCGTCGAAACCGTGCCGATCCGGGGGAACATCGACACCCGGATCGGATTCGCGCACAGCGGTGAACTCGACGCGGTGGTACTCGCCGCGGCCGGGCTCAACCGCATCGGCAGGATCGGCGAGGTGACCGACTTCCTTCCGGTCGACACCATGCTGCCCGCCCCCGGCCAGGGGGCACTGGCGATCGAGTGCACGGCAGCCGATGCCGACCTCACCGCCGCGCTCGCCGAGCTCGACGACCCGTACACCCGGGTCGCCGTGACCGCCGAGCGGTCCCTGCTCGCCGCCCTGGAGGCCGGCTGTTCCGCACCCGTGGGTGCCTACGCCGACCTGCTGGCCGACGGACAGGTTGTTCATGAGATGCGCCTGCGCGGCGTCGTCGGTACCACCGACGGCTCGACGCTGGTGCAGTTGTCCATCACCGGTCCCGTACCTGCGTCGCACGACGAAGCCGTGGCGCTCGGTCGCGAACTCGCGGTCGAGATGCTTGCCAAGGGTGCGGCCGGTCTTATGGGGGAGCGAGCACTTTGAGCCCCACCAACTCCTCGAACCTTCCCGCCGTCTCCGCGCACGGGTGCGTCACCTTCCTCGGTGCCGGCCCAGGGGACCCGGGACTGCTGACGCTCCGCGCCGTGGAAGCGCTGGCGTCGGCCGATGTCCTGATCGCCGAGCCGGCTGTGCTCGACGTGGTTCGCGCGCATGCGCGGGCAGGTGTGGACACGCCTCAGCTGACGGTAGTTGACGAGACGTCAGCCACCGCAGGAGTCCCCGTGTTGCGGGACGCGGCCAATCTTGTCATGGAGGCCGCGCGCTCCGGCAGGCGGGTCGTCCGTGCCGTCTCCGGCGACCCCGGGCTCGACGGCAGCGCGGGCGACGAGATGCTCGCCTGCGCCGCGGAGGGCATCCCCTTCGAGGTCGTGCCCGGTGTGGCGACGGCGGTGGGCGTACCCGCGTACGCCGGTGTCCCGCTCAGCGACACCTCGGGCGGCGCCGATGTGCGCTTCGTCGACGCGCGCGGCGCGGACGGCCGCTGCTGGACCGAGGTCGGCGCGAGCGACGGCACGGTCGTCGTCTCCGCGACCCTGGAGACGGTGGCCGCGGCGGCGGGCGAACTCGTCGCGGCGGGCCGCAAGCCCGACACGCCGATGACGGTGACGATCGCCGGTACGACCACGCGCCAGCGCACCTGGAACGCGACGCTCGGCACGGTCGCCCAGGTCCTCAAGCAGGCGAAGGTGCTGCCGTCGCCGGACGGCCACCAGCCCGTCATAGCCGTGGTCGGTGAGCGCACCGCCGCCGCCCAGCGCGACCGGCTGTCGTGGTTCGAGTCCAAGCCGCTCTTCGGGTGGCGGGTGCTCGTACCGCGTACGAAGGAGCAGGCGGCGTCGCTCTCCGACCAGCTGCGTTCGTACGGCGCGGTGCCGCACGAGGTGCCGACCATCGCCGTCGAGCCGCCGCGCACGCCGCAGCAGATGGAGCGGGCGGTCAAGGGCCTGGTGACGGGCCGCTACGAGTGGATCGCCTTCACCTCGGTGAACGCGGTCAAGGCCGTGCGCGAGAAGTTCGAGGAGTACGGGCTCGACGCGCGCGCGTTCGCGGGCATCAAGGTCGCGGCGGTCGGCGAGCAGACGGCGGCGGCGCTGGTGGAGTTCGGCGTCAAGCCGGACCTCGTGCCGAGCGGCGAGCAGTCGGCGGCGGGCCTGCTTGAGGACTGGCCGCCCTACGACCCGGTCTTCGACCCGATCGACCGGGTCTTCCTCCCCCGTGCCGACATCGCCACCGAGACGCTGGTGGCGGGGCTCATCGAGCTGGGCTGGGAGGTGGACGACGTCACGGCGTACCGCACCGTGCGCGCGTCGCCGCCGCCGGCCGACACCCGTGAGGCGATCAAGGGCGGTGGCTTCGACGCGGTGCTCTTCACGTCGTCGTCGACCGTGCGGAACCTGGTCGGGATCGCGGGCAAGCCGCACAACGTGACCGTGATCGCGTGCATCGGGCCGGCCACGGCCAAGACGGCCGAGGAGCACGGGCTGCGGGTGGACGTGATGGCTCCCGAGCCGTCGGTGCTGAAGCTGGCGGAGGCGTTGGCGGAGTTCGGGGCGGCCCGCCGCGCGGCGGCGGTGGAGGCGGGCGAACACGTGACGCGCCCGAGCGAGCGTCGGCCGGGGGCGCGGCGCCGTCGTACCACCTGAGCCCGTGGGCGGCCCGGGGGCGCAGCCCCCGGACCCTCCGGGCGGGCTTCGCCCCGGCCCCCGTTCGCCTGCGGGCCGTCTGTGGCTGGTCGCGCCCACGCGGCGGAGCCGCAAATGTCACAGCCCCGCGCCCCTAGGCAGTTAGGGGCGCGGGGAACTGCGCGCTCAGCCCCCACCGGCCTGCGGCCGACGAACAAGCCGCCCGGCTGAGGGCTTTCGGGAAGGGGCGGGGTGGGGCAAAAACCCCCGGTGCCACCGGCGTAGCGTAGGTGCATGACCTACGGATCCTTCCCCGGTGCCCGCCCCCGGCGGCTCCGCACCACCCCCGCCATGCGCCGCATGGTCGCCGAGACCCGGCTGCACCCCGCCGACCTGATCCTCCCCGCGTTCGTACGCGAGGGCATCACGGAACCCGTCCCCATCCAGGCCATGCCCGGCGTCGTCCAGCACACGCTCGACACCCTGCGCAAGGCCGCCGTGGAGGCCGTCGAGGCCGGGGTCGCCGGGATCATGCTCTTCGGCGTGCCGGAGGACGAGAAGAAGGACGCCGCCGGGACCGCCGGCACCGACCCGGACGGCATCCTCCAGGTCGCCATCCGCGCCGTGAAGGCGGAGGTCGGGGACGACCTCGTCGTCATGTCCGACCTCTGCCTCGACGAGTACACCGACCACGGCCACTGCGGCGTCCTCGACGCGGACGGGCGCGTCGACAACGACGCCACCCTGGAGCGGTACGCCGAGATGGCCCAGGTCCAGGCCGACGCCGGCGTCCACGTCGTCGGCCCCAGCGGCATGATGGACGGTCAGGTCGGGGTCATCCGCGACGCCCTCGACCAGACCGGCCACGAGGACGTCTCCATCCTCGCCTACACCGCCAAGTACTCCTCCGCCTTCTACGGGCCCTTCCGGGAGGCCGTCGGCTCCTCCCTCCGGGGCGACCGGAAGACGTACCAGCAGGACCCCGCCAACGTCCGCGAGTCCCTGCGCGAGCTCGCGCTCGACCTCGACGAGGGCGCCGACATGGTCATGGTGAAGCCCGCGGGCCCCTACCTCGACATCCTCGCCAAGGTCGCCGAGTCCGTGGACGTGCCTGTCGCCGCTTACCAGATCAGCGGCGAGTACGCCATGGTCGAGGCCGCCGCCGAGAAGGGCTGGATCGACCGCGACAGGGCGATCCTGGAGACTCTGACGGGAATCAAGCGGGCCGGTGCCAACTTGATCCTTACGTACTGGGCGACGGAGGTCGCCCGCGGGTTGTAGGACGATGGGGGTCCAGCGGTGGCGGAACAGGCGTTAGACGTACGGGACTTCGACGACGTCGTCGACTTCATCACGCCCGTCGACAACGTTTTCGTGCGCGCCCATCTCGGGGTGCCGGACCTCGACCTCGACTCCTGGTCCCTGTCCGTCGAAGGGCTCGTCGAGCGGCCGTTCCAGCTGCGGCTCGACGAGGTCCTCGCCCTGCCCGCCCGCCGGTTCACCGCTTTCCACGAGTGCTTCGGCAACCCGTTCCAGCCGGACGTGCCGACCCGGGCCGTGGCCAACCTGGTGTGGACCGGGTTCGACCTCTCCGCGCTCCTCGACCGGGCCGTGCCGCTCGCCTCCGCGCGGCACGTCTGGTTCGAGGGCGCGGACACCGGGGCGTTCGACGGCGAGGACGGCCTCTCGTACGTGAAGGACCTGCCCCTGGAGACCGCCCGGCGGGACGTCTTCCTCGCGTACGAGATGAACGGCGAGCCGCTCACCGTGCGGCACGGGCATCCGCTGCGGACCGTCGTGCCCCGGATGTTCGGCACGAACTCGGTGAAGTGGCTGACCCGGATCATCCTGGCCGACGAACGGCCGGACCACATGTTCACCACGCGCTTCTACACCCGCGTCCATCCCGGCGAGCAGACCGCCCGGCCGGTGCGTTCCGTGGATGTGGGAAGCAAGATCCTCAGCCCCCGGAATGGCGATCAACTGCCGGGGGAGTGCGTGGAGTTGGTCGGGCGGGCCTGGAGTACGGGTGAAGTCGTCGCCGTTGACGTGAGTGTCGATGAGGGGCCCTGGCGGCCCGCCGTCCTCGAACCCCTCGGGGCCGATCCCGCCTGGCAGCCCTTCACCCTCGACCTGCGGCTCCCGCCCGGCCGCCACCGCATCCGCGCCCGCGCCACCGACCGCGACGGGCGCGTCCAGCCGCCGCCCGGTGTGCGCAACTCGATCCACGAGGTCACGGTCACCGTCGGCGGCGGGGTCACCGGCGGGGGAGCGGGAGCGTGACCGGCCGTCCGGACGGGTGGCCCGTGTGCGGGCTCAGCTCCGTCACCGCGAGCGTGGTCGCGGTGGACGCGTAGAGGTACGTGCCCCGGGGGTGCACCGCGATCCCCGTGCAGTGCGGGGCCGTGAAGTCCGGCAGCTGCTCGGGCGCGGTGTCCGGGGCGAGGAGGCCGTCGGGCGCCAGGGCGGTCCGGTACACCGCTCCCGTCTCCCCTTCGGCGAAGTAGAGGCAGCTGGCCGCCGGGTGGACCGTGAGCGGGCCCGGGGCGGGGAGCACCTGCCGGGTCAGCGACGGCCCGTCGGAGTCGGCCCTGCCATCCGCGTCCAGCGCGAAGACGTTCAGGGCACGCGCCTGGGGATCGCTGACGTAGAGGTGGGTGCCGGCCGGGTGGACGGCCAGGCCCTTGCGGAAGGGGGCTGTGCCGCGTACCCAGAGCGTCGTCGTGCCGCCGTCGTCGGGCCTGCCGTCCTCGCTCAGTGGTACGCACGAGACGGCCGCCTTCTCGTCCCGGTTGGCCACGTAGAGGAGCGGGCGGGACGGGTGCGCCGCCACCGTCCCGCCCGGCTCGGCCACGGTCGGTGTGAACACCTGCCAGCCGACGCCGCGCGTGGGCCTGCCGGTGGCGTCCAGGGCGTGCCACAGCAGCCGTTCGGCCGCCGGGTCGGTGACGTACAGGCGGGCGCCCGTGCCGTCCGCCGCCAGTCCGTACGGCCTGATTCCCGGGGTCCACTCGGCCGGGGCCTCCGGGCGGCCGTCCTCGCCCAGCGGGACGCGCAGGATGCCGTGCGGCTCGCCCACGTACAGCCACGTCCCCTCGGGGTGGACGTGGAGCTCCGCCCGGACGTCTCCGTCCCACTCTTCCTCGGCCCGGTTCACTTGCTCTCCCGACGTGGTCGTGTGGCTGTTCCGCCTGTGTCGTCACAGAGGTAGCGAGTCCGGTACGGGCTCGGCGGGCAGCCGCGCAGCGGGGTCACCCGGGCGGGTGCGTACCGGGCGGCTGGTTCTTCGTCTGCGGACCGTGCTGGGTTGCTCGCGCAGTTCCCCGCGCCCCTGAATGCGCCCCTTCGGGGCGCCCAGGGGATTGCCGCGCAGCGGCATTTAAGGGGCGCGGGGAACTGCGCGACCAGCCCCCACCGGGCCGCAGATGAGTAAGCGCTTCCCCGACCAAAAGGCGGACCGGCATGTGTACGCGGCACGGAAGTGCGTACGCTGCCTGGCTAGTTGGATGTCCTACTAAAACGACTGGGGGCCGCCCATGACCGTCGCCGCCGCACCACCCGCCCTCGCCGCGCGCGCCGCCTCCGTGGGCTCCTCGCCCGTACGGGAGATTCTGGCGCTCACCGCGCGGCCCGAGGTCATCTCGTTCGCGGGCGGGCTGCCCGCGCCGGAGCTGTTCGACGTGGAGGGCATGCGTGCGGCGTTCGACGCCGTCCTCGCGGACGAGGGGCGGGCGGCGCTGCAGTACTCGACGACCGAGGGCGACCCGGGGCTGCGGGCCGCCACCGCCGCGCGGCTCACCGCGCGCGGACTGCCCACCGGGGCCGGGCAGTTGCTCGTCACCACCGGGTCGCAGCAGGGCCTCACCCTGCTCGCGGCGGCGCTCGTCGAGCCCGGGGACACCGTCCTCGTCGAGGATCCCTGCTACCTCGCCGCGTTGCAGGCCTTCGGGTTCGCGGGCGCCCGGATCGTCGCCGTGCCCTCGGACGCCGACGGGCCCGACCCCGCCGCCCTCGACGAACTCGTCGCCCGGGAGCGGCCGAAGCTCTTCTACTCGGTGCCCACCTTCCAGAACCCGACCGGGCGCACCATGACCGCCGAGCGGCGCCGCGCCGTCGCCGAGGTCGCCGTCCGGCGCGGGCTGTGGGTGGTCGAGGACGACCCGTACGGGGAGTTGCGCTACGAGGGCGAGAGCGTGCCGTGGATCTCCTCGTACGAGGGCGCCGCCGACCGGACCGTGCTGCTCGGCAGCTACTCGAAGATCATGGCGCCGGGGCTGCGCCTCGGCTGGCTGCGGGCGCCCGAGGCGCTGCTGCGGGCCTGCGCGGTGGCCAAGCAGGCCGCCGATCTGCACACCCCGACCGTCAACCAGCTGGCAGCCGCCCGCTATCTGGCCGACCGGGACCTGGACGCGCACGTCGCCAAGGTCCGGGCGGCGTACGGCGAGCGGCGGGACGCCATGCTCGCCTCTCTCGCGGACGCGCTGCCCGAGGGCTCCTCGTGGAACCGGCCCGAGGGCGGCATGTTCCTGTGGGCCACCCTGCCGCAGGGAAGCGACGCGACCGCCTCCCTGAAGGAGGCGGTCGCTCATGACGTGGCGTACGTGCCCGGCGCCCCCTTCTTCGCGGGGACGCCCGACCCGGCCGCGCTGCGGCTGTGCTTCGTCACCTCGGCGCCGGACGAGATCGCGGAGGGGCTGCGGCGGCTGGGGCGGGCGCTGCGGGGCTGACGGGGTCGGTTACCAGGCGCTGATCGCGCTCATGTCCGACTGCCAGTAGGTGGCCATGGCCTGGGCGTCGACGACGCCGACCGGCTTGGCCAGCGAGGCGTAGGCCGAGCGGCCGACGGACTCCATGCCGACCGCGCCGCGGAAGTACACGACGACCTGGCTGGTCATGTACGGGTCGGTGCCGTCGGGCTCGCCCTGGGTGCGGATCATCGCGTACGCGGACTGGCCCGGGGCGAGCGTGACCACCGACTGCGGGATGGTGTCCTTGTCGACCGGGATCGGCGACTGGGCGTTGGAGAACTTGACCGCCGGGGCGTCGTAGGCGTTGCAGGTCGTCTTGCCGGTGTTGGTCGCGGTCAGCAGGACGTGGTTGATCGGGCGGGAGACCGGGGTCGCGGTCAGCTTGACGTTGGAGCCGGTGCAGGTGACGCGCTTGGCCGAGCCCGAGCCCGAGCCCGAGCCCGACTGGCCGCCCGACTGCTTGCCGTTCGCCTTGGCGGGCTTGGCGGTGCCCTGGCCGCCGGTGGCCGAGCCCGACCCGCCGGACCCGCCGGTGCCGCCGGAGGTGCCGCCCGTGCCGCCCGTCGTCCCGGCCGAGTCGCCGCCGGTCGTGGCGCCCAGGCGGCCGCCGTCCGTGCTGGAGGTGGCGGGCGCCGAGACGGACGGCTTCGACGCCGCCTTGTCCGACTCCTTCGAACCGGAGTCGCTGCCGCAGGCGCTGAGGGACAGCGCGGCGACGAGGGCGGTGGTCGCGGCGGCGGTGATGCGGAGGTTGGTGCGCATGGTGGATCGAGCTCCCCGTTGGTCGGTGCGTGAGTGGTGCGTGCTGAGCGGTACGTGTGTGGCGTGGGTCAGGTGTGAAGGCTGAGGACCAGCGCGACGACCGTGACCACCGAAGCGGCCAGCATCGCGGCGGCCATCGAGTCCGCCAGGTTGACCCGGATGCGGAATCGCATTGCCTGCTCCCCCGGTGGTGCCGGTGTGGCTGGTTGCTGCACCTACCTTGCGGGCCGGGCGGCGGCGATCGCAATCAGCAGGGGACAATGGGGGAAGCTGGAACGGGGGAACACGCTCTGACCTGGGGAAACTTACTTCCCCTGGAACGCGTTTCCGGGACGGACAGGGGAGGGAAACGGCTCGTGGCTACGGCTGAGTCCGAGGATTTCGCGGCGTTGCTCAGGGAGTTGAAGGACCGTTCGGGACGGAGTTACGGAGTCCTCGCGGGCAAGCTCCACGTGAGTACGTCGACGCTCCACCGGTACTGCAACGGTGACGCCGTGCCCAATGAGTACGCCCCCATCGACCGGCTCGCCCGGCTCTGCGGGGCCACCCGGGAGGAGTCGGTCGAGCTCCACCGCCGCTGGATCCTGGCGGACGAGGCGCGGCGCCGGTCACGGGGTGCGGCAGCGGCGGAGGCGGCGCGTCCGGCTGCGTCGGCGGTGACCGCCGGGACCGAGCCGAAGGCCGCCGGGACCGAGGCCGGAACGAGCCCCGCACCCGAGGCGGAGTCCCCGCTCGCGGCCGCCGGGGCCCCCGAGCCGGAACCCGGGGCCGAGCCGGAAGTCGTCGCCGTGGTCACCGACGCGGGCGCCCCGCGCCGTACGTCCCGTATCACCAAGCGCACCCGCCTCGTGCTCATCGGGGCCGCCGTCGTGGCGCTCGCCGTTCCGGCCGTGGCCGTCGCCGCGCTCTCCGGCGGGTCCGGGGACGACGACGGTGGCAAGAGCTCGGCCGTCGCCGATGCCAAGGAGACCGGGCGCACCCTGCCGAAGGCCACGCCCCCCAAGTCCCCCGCGCCCAGCCCGGACGCCTCCTCCGCGAGCCCGTCCGGCAGCGGCAGCCCGTCCGCCCGCACCCCGTCGGCGCCCGCCCCCCGCAAGCACGCCCCGCCCGCCGCCGACCCGCTCGCCGTCGGCGTCAGCTCGTACCAGTGGGACGGGCCCTGCGGGAAGTTCTACCTGCTCGACCAGAAGCCGGGCTCGGTGCCGAAGCCGCCCGCCCCCGAGGAGAGCCGCCCTTGGGCGGGGCTGCTCGGCGGCGTCGACGGAGGGCACCTGACGCTCCAGCTCACCGCGACCGGCAAGACGGCCGAGTCGGTCGTCATCAACGCCGTGCACGTACGGGTCGTGGACCGCGGGGCGCCGCTCGACTGGACCGCGTACTCGATGGGTTCGGGGTGCGGCGGCGCGGTCACCCCGGGCTTCTTCGACATCGACCTGGACGCGGCCCAGCCGCGCACCAAGCCGGTCGGCGGCACGCAGGGCGAGATGAAGGTGCCCGCCACGGACTTCCCGTACAAGGTGTCCACGACCGATCCGCAGGTGCTCAACCTCGATGTGCACACCGACGCGCACGACGTGACCTGGTACCTGGAGATCGACTGGAGCAGCGGCGACCGCTCCGGCAGGATCCCGGTCTACGACAACGGCAAGCCGTTCCACAGCAGCGCCATCAAGGGCCGCCCGGCCTACGAGTACCGGTTGGACACCAACGTGTGGGAGCGGCTCACCACGTGAGCCGCTCCCACACGGGGTCGATCAGAGGCGCTCGGGCGTCCGGATGCCGAGCAGGGCCATGCCCTGGTGGAGCGTCCGGGCGGTCAGGTCGCACAGGAACAGCCGGTTCTCGACCACGTCCTGCGCCGGGCGCGGCTTGATCACCGGGCACTGGTCGTAGAACGTCGTGAACAGCGACGCCAGCTGGTACAGGTACGCCGCCAGCTTGTGCGGCGCGTACTCGGCGGACGCCTCGTAGACCAGCTCGCCGAACGCGTCCAGGTGCAGGCAGAGGGCCCGCTCCGCCGGGGCGAGTTCGAGCTCCGGGTGTGCGGCAGCGGTGTCGCCCTCGGACTTGCGCAGGATCGACTTGATCCGGGCGTACGCGTACTGGAGGTAGACGGACGTGTCGCCGTTCAGCGACACCATCTGGTCCAGGTCGAACTTGTAGTCCCGGTTCGCCGACGTCGACAGGTCCGCGTACTTCACGGCGCCGATCCCGACGTACCGCCCGTTCTCGACGATCTCCTCCTCGGTCAGGCCCACCTTCTCGGCCTTCTCGCGGACGACCGCCGTGGCCCGCTCGACGGCCTCGTCGAGGAGGTCCTCCAGCTTGACCGTCTCGCCCTCACGGGTCTTGAACGGCTTGCCGTCCGCGCCGAGCACCGTGCCGTAGCCCATGTTGTGCGCGGTGACCTCGTCGCCGAGCCAGCCCGCCCGGCGGGCCGTCTCGAAGACCATCTTGAAGTGCAGCGACTGCCGTACGTCGACGACGTAGATCAGCGACGTCGCGTGCAGGTCCCCGACACGGTTGCGGATCGCGGAGAGGTCGGACGCGGCGTAGCCGAAGCCGCCGTCCGCCTTCTGCACGATCAGCGGCACCGGCTGGTCGTCCTTGCCGCGGATCTCGTCGAAGAAGACCACAAGGGCGCCCTCGGAGCGCACGGCGACACCGGACTCCTCAAGGAGCCGGGCCGTCTCCGGCATCAGGTCGTTGTACGCGGACTCGCCGACGATCTCCTCGTCCCGGACCTCCATGTCCAGCTTCTCGAAGACCGAGTAGAAGTAGACCTTCGACTCGTCCACGAACTGCTGCCACAGCTCCAGGGTCTCCTTGTCGCCCGACTGGAGGGCGACGACCCGCTTGCGCGCCCGCTCCTTGAACTCCTCGTCGGAGTCGAAGACCGCGCGCGAGGCCTTGTAGACCCGGTTCAGGTTCGACATGGCCTGCTCGCCGTCGACCTGGTCCGCCGGGGCCAGCTCGCCCGGGTTCTCGATCAGGTACTGGATGAGCATGCCGAACTGGGTGCCCCAGTCGCCGATGTGGTGCCGGCCGATCGTCTGCTCGCCGGTGAAGTCGAGCATGCCGCGCAGCGCGTCGCCGATGACCGCCGAGCGCAGATGGCCGACGTGCATCTCCTTCGCCACGTTCGGCTGGGCGTAGTCGACGACCGTGACGCCCGGGTTCTCCTTCAGCGGCACGCCGAGCCGGTCGTCGGCGGCGCGGGCCGCCAGCGTCTCGGTGATCGCCTTGTCGGTGAGCGTGATGTTGAGGAAGCCGGGTCCGGAGACCTCGATCTCCTTGATCGCGTCGCCCTGGACCTGGTCGACGACCTTGGTCGCCAGCTCGCGCGGGTTGCCCTTGAGCTTCTTCGCGAGCGCCAGGATGCCGTTGGCCTGGAAGTCGGCCCGGTCGCTTCGTCGCAGCAGCGGGTCGGTGGAGCCGGCCTCCGGCAGGGCTGCCGAGAGGGCGTCCGCCAGGCGCTGCTGGACAGTGGAAGCGAGGGAAGGGACCGAAGCCATGGGTTCCGTTTCCTGTCGGTTGGCCGCTCATATCCGGATCTGCTCCGGGATGCGGGCGGGATGCGTTCAAGCCGATTCTCCCACGCGGGCGTCTTCCGTTTCTCCGGGAAAACCGCGCAACCCCGGAGGCGGTGGTTCCGTCTGGGACAATGGGCGGGCCAGCTTCTTCAAGGCGTACGAGAAAGAAGGACGTGCCGACCGTGGCTCAGAGCAGCACCGAGACCGACTGGGTCTCCCGTTTCGCGGACGAGGTCATTGCCGACTCGGAGCGTCGTGCGCCTGGCAAACCGGTCGTCGTCGCGTCCGGCCTCTCTCCCTCCGGCCCCATTCACCTGGGCAACCTCCGCGAGGTCATGACCCCGCACCTGGTCGCGGACGAGATCCGCCGGCGCGGGTACGAGGTCCGCCACCTGATCTCCTGGGACGACTACGACCGGTACCGCAAGGTGCCCAACGGCGTCCCCGGCATCGACGAGTCGTGGGCCGAGCACATCGGCCGCCCGCTCACCTCGGTCCCGGCCCCGGCCGGCTCCGCGTACCCGAACTGGGCCGAGCACTTCAAGGCCGCGATGACCGAGGCCCTGGCCGAGCTCGGCGTCGAGTACGACGGGATCAGCCAGACGGAGCAGTACACCTCCGGCGCCTACCGCGAGCAGATCCTGCACGCGATGAGGCACCGCGGCGACATCGACGCGATCCTGGAGCAGTACCGCACCAAGAAGGCCCCCGCCAAGAAGGGCCAGAAGCCGGTCGACGAGGCCGAGCTGGAGGCCGCCGAGGGCTCCGGCGCGGCCGCCGAGGACGACGGCACGGGCTCCGCGGGCTACTTCCCGTACAAGCCCTACTGCGGTGGCTGCAACAAGGACCTCACCACGGTCTCGGCCTACGACGACGAGACCACCGAGCTCACCTACACCTGCTCGGCCTGCGGCTTCGCCGAGACCGTCCGGCTCAACGAGTTCAACCGCGGCAAGCTGGTCTGGAAGGTCGACTGGCCGATGCGCTGGGCGTACGAGGGCGTGATCTTCGAGCCGTCCGGCGTCGACCACTCGTCCCCCGGCTCCTCGTTCCAGGTCGGCGGCCAGATCGTCTCGATCTTCGGCGGCGAGCAGCCGATCGGGCCGATGTACGCGTTCGTCGGCATCAGCGGCATGGCCAAGATGTCGTCGTCGAAGGGCGGAGTGCCGACCCCGGCCGACGCGCTGAAGATCATGGAGCCGCAGCTGCTGCGCTGGCTGTACGCGCGCCGCAGGCCCAACCAGTCCTTCAAGATCGCCTTCGACCAGGAGATCCAGCGGCTGTACGACGAGTGGGACAAGCTGGAGGCCAAGGTCGCCGACGGCACCGTGCTGCCCGCCGACGCCGCCGCCTACGCGCGCGCCGCCCGCACCGCCGCCGGTGAGCTGCCGCGCACCCCGCGCCCCATGCCGTACCGCACGCTCGCCTCGGTCGTCGACATCACCGCCGGCCACGACGAGCAGACCGTCCGCATCCTCAGCGACCTGGACCCGGCCAACCCGCTGTCCTCGCTCGACGAGGTGCGGCCGCGGCTCGACCGGGCCGAGGCGTGGATCAACACGCAGGTCCCCGCCGACCAGCGGACCGTGGTGCGCGAGGAGCCTGACACCGAGCTGCTCGCCACGCTCGACGACCAGGCCCGCGAGTCGCTGCGGCTGCTCGTGGACGGCCTCGACGACCACTGGTCGCTCGACGGCCTGACCCACCTGGTCTACGGCGTGCCGAAGGTCCAGGCCGGGTTCTCCCCGGACGCCACCCCCAAGGAGCTCCCGCCGGAGATCAAGACCGCCCAGCGGACGTTCTTCGCGCTCCTGTACCACCTGCTGGTCGGCCGCGACACGGGCCCGCGCCTGCCCACGCTGCTTCTTGCCGTGGGCGCGGACCGGGTGAGGAAGCTGCTGGCGGCGTAGTTTCGCCTGCGGACCGTGCTGGGTTGCTCGCGCAGTTCCCCGCGCCCCTGGTAGTTAGGGGCGCGGGGAACTGCGCGCTCAGCCACAGACGGCCCGCAGACGCACAACGGCACCCCCGCGGAGCGCGCCGCGGCTACGCGATGTGGTCCGCCTCAAGCTCCGCGTGGTAGCGCTGCTTGAACTCCGGCATCAGACGGCGCAGCAGCGCCGCCCCGCGCGGATGCGTCACGCCGTGCCCGTCCGCGAGGTGTATCTCCAGCGCCTCGACGTTCGGATAGTCGCTGAGCTCGTTCACGTACTCGACGAAGACCTTGTACGCCATGTCGGCGAACACGGAGTCCTCCGGCTGCCACGACTCCTCGGCCGCCGTCGGCGCCATGTGCGGCAGGTGCTGCTCGGGCGCGCTGCCCAGCGGACGGGTGCGGCCCGGGCCCGCCGGGACCATCACCGGGGTCGGCTCCAGACCCTCGACGTACTGGGGGTCGTACGTGCCCTCGTACGCCTCCGGGCCGAGCTGCTGGGCGGCGAACCAGGGGCTCTCGGCCGGAACGGTCTCGTCCGGCTGAGGCTGCGGCTGCGGGGCCTGCTGCTCCTGGACCTGCGCGGGTACGGGCGCGGGCACCGGCTCGGGCTGCGGCTCGGGCGTGGGTGCCGCCGGGAGCTCGACCGGCTGGGGGGTCGCGCTCACCACGGGAGTCACCGGCGGAGCCGTGGGCAGCAGCGTCGGCTCGATGCCCGCGGCGGCGAGGCCCGCGGGGCCGGTGTCCGCGAGCGGGACGCCGAACTTGGCGAGCCGCAGCGGCATCAGCGATTCGACGGGGGCCTTGCGGCGCCAGGCGCGGCCGTAGCGGGCCTGGAGGCGGGCGCGGTAGACGAGGCGGTCCTGTTCGAGCTTGATGACCTGCTCGTAGGAGCGCAGTTCCCACAGTTTCATGCGGCGCCACAGCTTGAAGGTGGGGATGGGGGAGAGGAGCCAGCGGGTGAGGCGGACGCCTTCCATGTGCTTGTCGGCGGTGATGTCCGCGATGCGGCCCACGGCGTGGCGGGCGGCCTCGACGGCGACGACGAACAGGACCGGGATGACGGCGTGCATGCCGACGCCGAGCGGGTCGGGCCAGGCGGCCGCGCCGTTGAAGGCGATGGTCGCGGCCGTCAGCAGCCAGGCGGTCTGGCGCAGGAGCGGGAAGGGGATGCGGATCCAGGTCAGCAGCAGGTCGAGCGCGAGGAGCACACAGATGCCCGCGTCGATGCCGATCGGGAAGACGAGGGAGAAGTTCCCGAAACCTTTCTTTTCCGCGAGCGCGCGCACCGCCGCGTAAGAACCCGCGAACCCGATCCCGGCAATGATCACCGCACCCGCGACCACCACCCCGATGAGTATGCGATGCGTGCGCGTCAGCTGCGTCGCGGCCACCCGCGATCCCCCTCCGTTGTCGACAACCGGCGCGCAAAGCCTGGCACATGAACACGGAGTCCTGCCCACAGGGGAGGACAGGACTCCGTATCGAGCCCGGCTCGTTACCGGCCGCTGCTGCTGAAACCGGCTGCCGCTACTGCTTGCCGCCGTTGGCCGTGACCACCGAGGCCACCGCCTCCTTGGCCGCGCCCTGCGCGTCCTTCATCAGATCACCGGCGTCCGGCGCGTCCGCGCCCTGGTAGCCCGCGCCGTTGTAGTCGAGCACGACCACCGCGTTCGCCGTACGGGCCACGATCACCGCGTACTTGAAGTCCTCGTCGGTCTTGTGCAGGTCGTAGCTGATGGCCGTCGCCTCGTCGCCGATGCCGCTGACCGGCGTCGCCTTCACGTTCTTGGCGCCGTCCGCCGCCTTCGTCGAAGTGAGCAGACGGGCGTACTCCTTCGCCGCGCGCTGGTCGCCGCTGCCGATCGCCGCGTCCGAGCCGTACCGCTTGAACGAGACGTCCAGCCAGCGGTACTGCGAGCCCTTCACGCCCTTGTCGTCCAGGCCGTTCCACGAGCAGGTGCCCTGCGAGGCCACGTCCGTCGACTTGCCCGCCGTGCCCGACTTCGACTTCGCCTTCGGCACCAGGTTGTCGATCGTCTTCTCCGCCAGCGCCTTGCACGGGTCGGGCAGCTTGGCGTACTTGGCCGGGGCGACGGACGGCGACGCGGACTGCTTGCCGCTCGGCGTGGCGGCCGAGGACGAGGACCCCGAGTCCTTCTTCTTCTCGTCGCCGCCGGAGTCCGACGAGCAGCCGGCGGCGACGAGCATCACGGGGACGGCGGCGCAGGCGAGCACACGGGCGAGCCGCGTGCGCGGGGCGGTGGCGGGGGCGGGTCGGTGCATGGTTCTACGCGTTCCTTCGCTGGTCGCTGCTGGCTGGTCGCTCATGAGGTCGCTCACTCGGCCCGGCGGGCTCAGTCGCCGAAGAGCTCGGCGAGCTTGGCGGCCAGGGCCTGGGTCTTCTCCTGGAGTTCCTGGCTGTCGGGGGCGGCGGCGTCCGGGGAGCCGGGCTGTTCCGTGTACTCGACGGTCACGATCACATTGGACGTACGGAAGACGACGGTGACGGTACGGCGCTGGGCGGCCGACCCGCTCGCCGTGAGCGCGTCGTCCAGATACGCGGCGTCGCCGAGCCCGGTGAGGATACGCGGCTGGAGCCCGTCGGGGGTGGTGGCGGGCGGGCCGGAGGAGGCGGGCGGGGTGGTGGGGGCGGCGGGGGAGGCGGCCTGGCTCTGGACGCGCAGCCCGGTGGAGGGGGTGCCGGAGGGCTTGCCGCTGGGGGTTCCGCTGGGGCTCCCGTGGGGGGTCGCGGACTTGCCGGCGCCGCCCGGGCGGGGGGTGTCCTTGCCGCCGTCCTTCGGGGCGGGCAGCTTGGCGGCCGACTCCTTCTTCCCGTAGACGGCCTTCGCCCGGTCGTCGTCGCTGACGGCCGGGTCGTACGACACGACCCGCTCGAAGTCGACGTACAGCCGGTGCACCCCGTCCGGCGCCTCGTCCTTCCAGCGGCAGCCCACGCGCCGGTCCGTGTCGTACGTGAGCTCCGCGGCCCCCGCGTACGCCTTCGCCTTCTGGTCGTCCGGCAGGTCGGCGGCGCCCGGCAGCATGTCCTTGAGGACGCCCTTGTTCACGGCCCGGCACGGCTCGGGCAGCGTGCGGTACCGGCCGGGCGGCGCGGCGGCCGCCTTGGGTACGCCCGCTTTGGAGTCCGTGTCGGTGCCGTCGGTGCCGGAGCCCGAGGAGCAGCCCGCGACGAGCACCACGAGGAGCGCCACACCCGGCACGTACGCCTTTCGCTGCACGGTTCCCAGGCTCCTTTCGGGAGAAAAGCGGTTGCCGCCGGAAGGCGGCGGCTGGACACAATGTCTATCGCACGCGCTGCCGTGAACGCCGGTCCACTGTCCTGTTTGTGGTCTTTGGTGACGGTTTTTGCGCACCAGGCGCATGATGGCGCAAAGGAATGTTTCGGGAAAACCAGTCAAATCACCCAACTGGGGTGACTGTGGAGACTCGGGAGACTCGGGGGAACGAGGAATTATGTCGTACGTAGAGGTGCCGGGCGCGCAGGTTCCGATCCGGATGTGGGCGGACCCGGCGACGGTCGAGGACGGCGCGATGCAGCAGCTGCGCAACGTCGCCACGCTGCCGTGGATCAAGGGCCTGGCCGTGATGCCGGACGTCCACTACGGCAAGGGTGCGACGGTGGGCTCGGTCATCGCCATGCACGGCGCGGTCTGCCCGGCGGCGGTCGGGGTCGACATCGGCTGCGGCATGTCCGCGGTCAAGACGTCCCTGACCGCGAACGACCTCCCGGGCGACCTCTCCCGCCTCCGCTCCAAGATCGAACAGGCCATCCCGGTCGGCCGCGGAATGCACGACTCCGCAGTAGACCCGACCCGCTTCTTCGGCTTCGCCACGGCGGGCTGGGACGACTTCTGGGGGCGGTTCGAGGGGGTGGCGGACGCGGTCAAGTTCCGGGAGGAGCGGGCCGTAAAGCAGATGGGAACGCTCGGCTCCGGAAATCACTTCATCGAGTTCTGTCTCGATCAGTCGGATTCGGTCTGGCTGATGCTGCACTCCGGATCCCGGAACATCGGCAAGGAGCTGGCCGACTTCCACATCGGCGAGGCTCAGAAGCTCCCGCACAACCAGGGCCTGGTCGACCGCGACCTGGCGGTGTTCATCGCGGACACCCCGCAGATGGCGGCGTACCGGAACGATCTCTTCTGGGCGCAGGAGTACGCGAAGTACAACCGCGCGATCATGATGGCGCTCTTCCAGGACGTGGTCCGGAAGGAGTTCAAGAAGGCGAAGGTGGCCTTCGAGCCGGTGATCAGCTGCCACCACAACTACGTGGCGGAGGAGCGGTACGACGGCATGGACCTGCTGGTCACGCGGAAGGGTGCGATCCGCGCCGGTTCCGGCGACTACGGGATCATCCCGGGCTCGATGGGTACCGGCTCTTACATCGTGAAGGGCCTCGGTAACGCGGCGTCCTTCAACTCCGCCTCGCACGGCGCGGGCCGCAAGATGAGCCGGAACGCGGCGAAGCGGACGTTCACGACCCGCGACCTGGAAGAGCAGACGCGGGGCGTGGAGTGCCGCAAGGACTCCGGCGTCGTGGACGAGATCCCGGGCGCGTACAAGCCGATCGAGAAGGTCATCGACCAGCAGCGGGACCTCGTCGAGGTCGTGGCGAAGCTGAAGCAGGTCGTGTGCGTGAAGGGCTGAGGCGCTGAGGCGCTGAGGGGCAGAAGGACCGAGGGGGGCGTCGGGCAGTGGTCCGGCGACCCCCTCAGCCGTGGTGCCCGCGGGCTACAGCTCCCGGTGGACCTTCGTGTTGGAGGCCTGGGCTCGGGGGCGGACCACCAGGAGGTCGATGTTGACGTGCGGGGGGCGGGTGACCGCCCAGGTGATCGTTTCCGCTACGTCGTCGGCCGTCAGGGGCTCCGCCACGCCCGCGTAGACCTTCGCGGCCTTCTCGTCGTCGCCGCGGAAGCGGGTCGTGGCGAACTCCTCCGTCTTCACCATGCCGGGCGCGATCTCGATCACCCGGACCGGGCGGCCCACGATCTCCAGGCGCAGGGTCTCGGCGATGACCCGGGCGCCGTTCTTCGCGGCGACGTAGCCCGCGCCGCCCTCGTACGTGGCGTGGCCCGCCGTCGACGAGAGGACGACCACGGTGCCGTCGCCGGACGCGTCGAGCGCGGGCAGCAGGGCCTGGGTGACGTTGAGCGTGCCGATGACGTTCGTCTCGTACATCTGGCGCCAGTCGGCCGGGTCGCCGGTGGCGACGGGGTCGGCGCCGAGCGCGCCGCCCGCGTTGTTGACGAGGACGCCGATGGTGCGGAAGGCGCTCGCGAAGGCGTCCACGGCCGCGCGGTCGGTGACGTCGAGGGCGTACGCCGTGGCCTGGTGGCCCGCCTCGTTGATCTCGGCGGCCAGCGCCTCGATGCGGTCCTTGCGGCGCGCGGTGAGCACCACGCGGTAGCCGGCGGCGGCCAGTTGCCGCGCGGTGGCGGCGCCGATACCGCTGCTCGCGCCCGTGACGACGGCGATGGGGGTCCCGGTGGCGGTCATGGCGTACTCCTCGCGCGAATGATCGGAATGCGGTCAGGATAGGCCGGGCGGGTGTGGGCCGGGCGCTGAGGTCTCCCGTTGCCGGGCAGGGGCGTGCTGTCCTCAGCGGCCGCGTGGCGCGTACACGATGACCGCCATCCCGGCCAGGCAGATCAGCGCCCCGGTGATGTCCCAGCGGTCCGGGCGGTAGCCGTCGGCGACCATGCCCCAGGCCAGCGAGCCCGCGACGAACACTCCGCCGTACGCGGCCAGGATCCGGCCGAACTCGGCGTCCGGCTGGAGGGTCGCCACGAACCCGTACACGCCGAGCGCGATCACCCCCGCGCCGATCCAGATCCAGCCCCGGTGTTCCCTGACGCCCTGCCAGACGAGCCAGGCCCCGCCGATCTCGAAGACGGCGGCGAGGAGGAACAGGAGCACGGAGCGGGCGACGAGCATGGGGACAGCGTGGCACGTATCGGGGTGGCAACCCGGGAATATAAGCCGTTAAAGGTATCTTTCGGGCATGGTTGGGATGCGTAGGGGGCTGAAGCGGTTCGAGCAGTTCAAGCGGCTTAAGCCGTTCACGGGAGTCTCGGTGGGGGTCGCCGCCGCGCTGGTGGCGGTGTGCGGGCCGTCGGCCGGAGTGGCCCATGGCGGCGCCGCGCACGGTGGTGTGGGCGATCCCGTGGGGCGCATGGGTGTCGGGATCGAGCCCGTGCTTGCTTCGCGCGGCGGCCTCGGTGCCGGGGGCGCCCCGGTCGCACCGCCCGTGCCCGGCGCCGAGGCCGATCTCGCCTACCACGGGCACGTCTCCCTCTGGGCCGGGCGCGTCGGTGTGTGGGTCGAGCCGTCGAACCACGGGCCCGCCGCCGTCCCGGACACCACTGTGCGGCTGCGGTTCTCCGCGCCGCTCGCCGGCGCCGAGCAGCTGCCGCCGGGGTGTCTGCGCGGCAGTCCGGAGACCGTGCTGTGCTCCACGGGCGCGATGCGGGCCGCCGGGGCGGGGCGGCCGATCGCGCTGGACCTGCGGGTCGCGGGCAGCCCGGCCGAGGTCGTCGTGAACATCAACACCTCCTGGAGCGGTGGCGCGGGCGACCGCAACCCGGACAACAACACGCACCGGGTGCTGGCGCCCGCCACGGGGGACAAGTACGCGTACTGAGCGGGATTCCGGGGGCCTCGGCCTGTCCAGCTGCTTACGCCCGCCCCGCCGCGACAGCCCTCCGCTCGCCCGTCCAGTGGCGCAGGGCCTCTTCTAGGGCGGCGGTGTCCGGGCTCTCGCTCGCCCACGCCACGTACCCGTCGGGGCGGACCAGGAGCGTGGTGCGGCGGGCGCCGTTCCAGTGCGCCCGTATGAGCCGCCGCGCGGGTGACGTGTGTCCCTCGCCAGGTGTCACCAGGACGAACTCGCCCTCGCGCAGCAGCTCGTACAAGCGGCCCTCCGCCAGCGCCAGGTCGGGGACGCGCGTCCCCGTGAGGCGGTGGGCGCCGCGCCCCGCCGGGTAGGCGATCCCGATGCCGCTGATCCGGCCCATCGCCTTGTCCCGCGCGGGCCGCACCCCGTTCAGCAGGCGGGTCACGAGGGAACGGGCCGTGCGCTGCACGGGGTTGTGCGCCATGGCGAGGCGGACGATCGCGCCGCTGGTGCGCAGCACCGCCGCGCCGACGGGGTGCCGCTCCTCGTGGTAGCTGTCGAGCAGCGCCTCGGGTTCGCAGGTGTCGCCGCGCAGTACGGCGGCGAGCTTCCAGGACAGGTTGGCGGCGTCCTGGATGCCGGTGTTGAGGCCCTGTCCCCCTGCGGGGGAGTGGACGTGCGCGGCGTCGCCCGCGAGGAAGACGCGGCCCGTCCGGTACCGGGGGACCTGGCGCTCGTCGCTGTGGAAGCGCGAGAGCCAGCGGGCGTCGTGCATGCCGTAGTCCGTGCCCAGGGCCTGGCGGGTGATCTCGCGGACGTCGTCGAGGTCGATCGGGGCGCTGTCGGGGACCTGGTGCTTCCTGTTCCACCCCATCACCCGGTGGTAGCCGTCGCCGAAGGGGACGATGAAGGCGAACGCCTCGTCCGAGCCCGCCACGCTGAGCGATCCGGTGGGCTCCTCGGCGAGCTTCACATCGGCCAGCACGATGGAACGGATCACCGAGGTGCCGGGGAAGGGCAGGTCCAGGGCGTGGCGCACGGCGCTGCGCACGCCGTCGGCGCCGACGAGGTAGCGGGCGCGGAGGCGGGACCCGGCGCGGTCGCCGCCTTCCTCGGCTCCCCTCACTTCGGCCGTCACCCCGTCCTCGTCCTGCCGCAGGCCCAGCAGCTCCGTCTCGTGGCGGAACTCCACCCCCGCCTCCCGCGCCCGGCGTTCAAGGAGGCGCTCCACCTCGTACTGCGGTGTCACCAGCAGATACGGGAAGCGCGAGCGCAGGCGGCCGAGGTCGAGGGAGAGGTGGCGGAACAGGCTCATCCGGTCGACCGTCGTGCCGGTGGCGAGCAGCTCGTCCGCCAGGCTCCGGGCGTCGAGCAGCTCCAGGGTGCGGGCGTGGACACCGAAGGCGCGCGTCATCGTGCTCGTGCCGCGCGGGCGGCGCTCTATGAGCGTGACGCTCAGGCCCGCCGCCGCGAGGTCCCCCGCGAGCAGCAGCCCGGTCGGGCCCGCGCCCACGACGAGAACATCGACAGGGGTGGTGTCGGTGGTGCTGTTCATAGCGACCTCCTCGGTGCCAACGCTTGTTGGTCAACGCTTGTTGGCAAATGTAGAGTCGTCGGGTCTGGCGTGTCAACACCTGTTGGCCTACAGTTGTTGACATGACGACCGACGCCCCCGCCGCCGGGCCCCGCCGCTCCGACGCCACCAAGGCCGCGATCCTCGAAGCCGCCCGCGAGCGCTTCGCGGCCGACGGGTACGAGCGCGCGACCATCCGCGCCATAGCCCGTGACGCGGGCATCGACCCGTCGATGGTGATGCGCTACTACGGGAACAAGGAGGGCCTGTTCGCCGCCGCCTCCGAACTCGACCTGCGCTTCCCGGACCTGGGCGCACTGCCGGACAAGCACATCGGGGCCGTCCTCGTCACCCACTTCCTCGACCGGTGGGAGGGGGATGACGTGCTGACCGCGATGCTGCGCGTCGGCGTCACCAACGCGGCCGGGGCCGAGCGGATGCGGGCCGTCCTCGGCGACCAGCTGGGGCCGGTCGCGGCCGGTGTCTGCCCCGACCCCGCCGACGCGCCGCGCCGCGCGGCCCTGGCCGCCTCGCAGATGCTCGGGATGGCGCTCGCGCGGTACGTACTGAAGTTCCCGCCCGCCGTGGAGATGACCCGCGAGGAGGTGGTCGCCTGGCTCGCGCCGACCGTGCAGCGCTATCTCACGGCGGAGACGCCCTGACGCCGCCGCGCGCGTACGCCACCGCGCGGGCAACGGAGTACGTCGGGTCGGCCCCCGGCGGAGGCCCCTGCGTCGTACAATCTCTGCATGCCGCAGAAGAAGGACGGCCGGGCCCGTCTCATGACCGAGCTCGGCGTCGAGTCGCGCCGCTACATGGCCTCGTACGCCCTGTTCAACCAGGCGCTCGCGGACCATCTGCGGCTGCACCCCACCGACCTCCAGTGCCTCAACCTGCTGGGCCTGGAGCCCGGGCCCGTCACCACGGGGCGGATCGCGGAGCTGACCGGGCTCACCACCGGGTCGGCCACCCGGCTCGTCGACCGCCTGGAGAAGGCCGGATACGTCACGCGCAGGCGCGACACCGAGGACCGGCGCAAGGTCCTGGTCGAGGCCGTGCCCGAGCGGATGGCCGAGCTGGGCGCGGTGTGGGGGAAGCTGAACGGGGCGTGGTTCACCATGTTCGACGCGTACGGCGACGGCGAGATCGAGCTGCTCATCGCCCATATGCGGCGGACGGTGGAGCTCTCCGGGGCGCAGATCGAAAGGCTCAGGAGCGGGCGGTTCTGAACCGGCGTACGACTCAGAGGGTCTGACGAGACGTCACTGCCGGCCCGTCGCCGCCCCGCCGAACTCCGCCATCGCGTCCTCGACGATCGCCTCCAGGCGGGCGTGGTGGGCGCCGCGCCAGTACACGCGCTCGCACGCCGTGCACTGGGCGAAGACGTCGTACGCACTGCGCGTCCCGTGTTCCAGGAGCTCGCGGACGGAGTCCTTGTCGGCCTCCCGGAGCGGCGCGTTGCAGGCGGTGCAGCGGGTCCACGGGGCGAGGGCCGGCGCGAACCGCTCCAGCACGTCCCGGAGTTGCTCCTCGGGGCGGTGGCTGTACACGTACGCGCCCGCCCAGAGTTCGCGGCGCCGCAGCAGCCCGCGGTCCCGGGAGAGCAGTACGCGCCGTTCGGTCGCCGAGAGCGTGGCGAGCGCGGGGTCGCCGATGTCCTCGCTCTCGTACGCCGCGTCGACGCCGAGGAGCCGCAACCGGCGGGCCAGCGTGCCCAGATGGACGTCGAGGAGGAAGCGGAGCGGGGCGCCGGGGACCTGCTGGGGGCGCTCGACGGCGTACACCTCGACACTCTCGTCCGCGCGCGGGATGTGCGAGACGGGCACCTCGTGGCCGTCGACGAGCAGTCGGCCGACCTCGGTCAGCGGGACGCCGAGCGACTCGACGACGTGGCCGAGCGTGGACGAGCCGTCCGTGACCACGGCCGTACGCCCCGCGCGGCGCTCCGCCGGGACGAAGAGGTGCAGCTCGGGGGCGAATCGACAGTGGATCTCCGGTCCGTTCACGACGCCAGGATGCCATCGGGTGGCAGGTGGGAGCCACGTATTTGGGCGGGCCGGGGAGGCGTACCGGCGGGCTACGGGCGGAACGCGTCGGCGTTCTCCGCCGCCCAGGCCGCGAACGTACGGGACGGGCGGGCCGTCAGTTCCTCGACGCCGCGCGTGACGTAGTCGGGGCGCCCGTCGTACGAGGCGAAGTAGCCGAGCAGCGCGTCGGCGACCTCGGCGTCCATGTACGCGGCCATCGACTCCTTCCACGCCTCGGGGCTCACCGTCTCGACGGCGATCTCGCGGCCGGTCGCGGCGGCGAGCGCGGCGATCTGCTCGGTGGCGGTGAGGGATTCGGGGCCGGTCAGGTGGTACGCGGCGCCGCGCAGCCGGGGCTCGGCGAGCACCGCGTACGCGGCGTCGGCCACGTCCGCCTCGTGGATGGGGCTGGCCTGGGTGCCGGGGTAGGGGAGGGCGACCGTGCCGGTGGACTTGATCGACCAGGCCCAGCCGGCCGCGTTGCCCGCGAAGGCGCCGGGCCGCAGGAACGTGGCGTCGATGTCCGAGGCCTTCAGGGCCTGTTCGACGGCGAGGTGGTGGCGCGCGATCGGGTTGCCCTCGGCGCCGGCGTACAGGACGGAGCTGGAGGAGAGCAGCACGATGTGCTCGACCCCGGCTGCGTTCGCCTCGGCGAGGAAGGCGCCGATGTGCGCGGGATTGGCGTACAGGAAGACCTGGCGGGCTCCGGCGAGCGCGGCGGGGAAGGTCGCCGGATCGTCGAGGTCGAGCCGTACGGTTTCGACGTCCGGGGGCAGATCGAGCTTCTCGGGGGCGGCGGAGGCGGCGCGCACGGGGGTGCCGGCGGCGCGGAGCAGGGAGATGAGGGTGGAGCCGACGGTGCCGCGGCTGCCGGTGACGAGGACGGTCATGGGTTCGGTTCGCCTTCGGGTGAGGTTCGGGTGAGGTTCGGGTGAGGGAGGTGGGTGGGTTCCCGGTGTGTGGGATGCGTTTCGCAGGAACTGTGTTTCGCAAAATCTGCGTCACGCAGATAAATATCCGCGAAGAAGGCCCACCGGTCAAGTGGATTCCGGTGGGCCTTCGCCGGCGCGTGGCTGCGCGGGTTACTCGGCGGGTTGTGTGTCGGGGCGCTCCACGACCCGGAAGTGGCTCATGATCCGCCGGTCCTCGTCGAGGACGTGGAAGGCGACCCCGGGCGGCGAAACGATGTTGACCAGGTCTTCTCCGGTCTCCCACGGCATCCGCAGCGTCGACGTCACGCCCGGCGCGATCAGCAGCGGCAGTCCGGCGAAGGTGGTCGCGGCGGAGGTGTGGGCATGGCCGACGAGTATGGCGGGCACCTGGGTGCGCCCCGCCAGGAGCTCGGCCAGCCGGTCGGCGTTGGAGAGGTTGATCGAGTCCAGGTACTCGTGGTGGATCACGGTCGGCGGGTGGTGGAAGGCGATCAGCGCCGGGGTGTCGCCGAGCGTGTCGAGCGTACGGGCCAGCCACTCCAGGGTGCTGTCCTCCAGGGCGCCCCCGTCCTCGCCGGGGATCGTCGAGTCGCACATCAGGATCGCGTAACCGCCCACCCGGTGCAGGCGGTTGACCGGTGCGTACGGCTCCGGGGCCGTGCCGCCCGGCTCGCCCGGCAGGTCGAGCAGGCCCTTGCGGTACGCGGCGCGGTCGTCGTGGTTGCCGGGGCAGGTGAGGACCGGTGCGTCGATGCGGGCGAGGAGTTCGGCGGCCTCGGCGTACTCGGCCGGGGCGCCGTGGTCCGCGATGTCGCCGGTGACCAGGACGGCGTCCGGGCGGCGGGACATCGCGTTGATGTACGTGACGACCCGCGCGGCGCGTTCGGCGGCTCGCGCGCCCCCTTCGAGGTGCAGATCGCTGATGTGGGCAAGCAGCACGGGAATCCCCCCTGGATGACCTGATTGACCTGGTTCGCGTGGCGGGTGAGCCACCTGGGTAAGCTCGCGAGCTAATGGTTGAGTCGCTTGCTTCCATTAGGACCCTTGGACTCTAGGGGGTGCCCGGCGGTCCGTACAAGGGCCGATCGCGGGTCGGTGGCCCGGTCCGGGGGCGGCACTGGTCGGCCGGGGCGCGGCGCGCCTACAGTGCTCTGATGAAGATCATCGACCTTGAGCCGGGCGATCCGCGCCTGGTGGACGACCTGCTGCCGGTCCTGCGCGAGCTGCGCCCGCACCTCACCGAGGAACTGTTCGGCGAGATCTACGCCGAGGGGTACGGGCAGGGGCTGCGCTTCTCCGCCGCGTACGGCGAGGACGGGGTGTGCGTGGGCGCGGCCGGGTGGCGGATCGTCGCCACGACGGTCGCGGTGCGCAAGCTGTACGTGGACGACCTGGTGACGGCCGAGGGGGCGCGGTCGCGGGGCGTCGGCCACGCGCTCCTCGCCCATGTCGAGGGGATCGCGCGGGCCGCCGGGTGCACGTCCCTGAACCTGGACTCCGGTACGCACCGGACGGATGCGCACCGCTTCTACTTCCGTGAGCGGATGGCGGTCACGGCGTTCAACTTCGACAAGAAGCTGGGCTGAGGGGCGGGTTGGCGGTGCCCTAGCTGAGGGGCTGCCCTCCGAGCGGCTGCTCCCTGAGAGGCTGTTCTCCGAGCGGCTGCTTCCCCAGGTCGAGGCACCAGTCGTTGGACTTGAGCGGGTGGCCCGGCGGGTACTCGAACTCGACGGGCGACTGTAGGTGGGGGGTGTGACAGTGGGGGTCTTCCCCGCCCCGCCCCTTCCCGAAAGCCCTCCGGCGGGCGGCCGGAGGCTTCGCCCCGGGCCCCGTTCGTCTGCGGGCCGGGGCGAAGCTGGTCGCGCAGTTCCCCGCGCCCCTAAAGACAGAACGGGGCCCGGCCACATTTCAGCCCCTCCGGCGTTTGAGGAGCGGAGCCCTGAAGCGGGGGCAGGGGCCGCAGACCCCGCCCCGCAGGGGCGCGGGGAACTGCGCGACCAGCCACAGACGCCTCGCAGACGAACGGGGCCCGGGGCGAAGCCTCCGGCAACCCACCCACTCCCTGCCCGGGGTCCGGGGCGTAGCCCCGAAGCGGGGTGCAGGGGCCGCAGGCCCCGCGAGGGGGTCTGGGGGCGTAGCCCCCGGGAGAGCCACCTCCGTCCCCACCCACCCCCGGAGGGTTAAGGGAACGGGCGGGGTGGGGGAAATCAGCGGCGGACCCGGCCCCACCACCCCAATCCCCCCGCGTACAACCCCAACACCACTCCCACCAACGGGTAGTACACCGCCGGCAGCGCAGCCATCCCCAGAGCCGTGCCCAGGGGTGTCAGCGGCAGCAGCAGGCCCGTCGCCGCGAGGGCGGACGCCGCCAGGGGGACCGGGCCCCGGCCGCCCCGGCCCGCGCGGAGCAGCAGCATCACCAGCGCCTGAGTGAGCAGGTTCTCCGTGAACCACCCGGTGTGGAACGACGCCTGGCCCTCCGCGTCGCTGCCCGCCCGCACCGCCCACGCCAGCACCGCGAACGTCGCGAGGTCGGCGGCGGCGTTGAGCAGACCGAAGCCCGTGACGAAGCGCAGCACCTCGCGCGGGCGCAGCCGCAGCGGGCGGCGCAGGGCCGCCGGGTCCTGCCGGTCGTACGCGAACGCCAGCTGCGCCGCGTCGAAGCACAGGTTCTGCACCAGGACCTGCGCCGGGAGCATCGGCAGGAACGGCAGCAGCAGCCCCGCCGTCAGCATCGCTATGACGTTGCCGAAGTTGGACGACAAGGTGATCCGCAGGTAGCTGGCTATCGTGCCGCCACTGCGGCGGCCCGCCGCGATCGCGTGGTCCAGGGACGTGAGGTCCTTCGCCGCGAGCACCACGTCCGCCGCCTCGCGCGCCACGTCCACCGCGTCGCGCGGGCAGATCCCGACGTCCGAGGCGCGCAGCGCGGGCAGGTCGTTGACGCCGTCGCCGAGGAAGCCGGTGACATGCCCGCGCTCGCGCAGCACCCGCACGATCCGGGCCTTCTGCCCGGGCGTACAGCGGGCGAACACCGTGGTACGGGCGGCCAGTTCGGCCAGGGCGGCGTCCGTCAACCCGTCGGTCCGCTCGGCGGTGACCACGTCACCCGGCGCCAGGCCGAGCTCGCGGCACGCGCGCGCGGCCGTCCCCGGGTGGTCCCCGGTGAGGACCTTGACCTCGACGCCGCTGCGGGCCAGCGCGGTCAGCGCGGCGGCGGCCGTCTCGGCGGTCGCGTCGCGCAGCCCCACCAGGCCGACGAAGGTGAGCCCGCGCTCGTCGGCCGTCGTGTACGCGCGCGTCCGCGCGGGCCGTTCGCCGAGCGCCACGGCCAGCACCCGCAGCCCGTCGTCGGCGCGGGCGGCGGCGAGCGCGGTGATGCGGGAGCGCTCCCCGGCGCCGAGCGCGCACCGCTCCAGGACCTCCTCGACCGCGCCCTTGACGATCAGGGTGTGGCTGCCGAGGCGGTCCGGGGTGCGGACGACGGCGGTGGAAAGGCGGCGCACCGGGTCGAAGGGGAGGGCCGCGACGGGGTCGTGCTCCAGCGCGTCGAGCCCGCCCGGCAGCCGCTGCTCGGCGGCGTCGAGGAGGGCCTCGTCGAGGGCGTCGGCGGCCGGCACCTCGGCGAGCTGGAGCGTCCACAGGCTGTTGGCGGCCGCCCAGCGCAGCACGTCGGGGTCCTCGGCGCCGGACGCGTCCAGGGCGCAGTCGAGGACCGGGCGGTCCTGGGTGAGCGTGCCCGTCTTGTCGACGCAGACGACGTCGACGGCGCCCAGGTCGTGCAGCGCGGGCAGCCGTTTGACGATCACCTCGTGCGTACGGGCCAGGGTGGCCGCGCCCCGGGCCAGCGCCGTGGTGACGATCACCGGCAGCATCTCGGGGGTCAGCCCGACGGCCACCGCCACGGCGAACGGCAGGGTCTCCAGGCCGCGCCCGCGCAGCGCCGCGTTCGCCATCAGGACGAGCGGCGGCGTGAGCAGCATGAATCTGATCAGGATCCAGGAGATGCCGTACACGGAACGGTCGAAGGCGGTCGTACGGCGGTCACCTCCGCGCACTTTGCCGCGAGCCGCCTCCCCGTGGACCGCCCCGTCCCCGCCGTACGCCGTCGCGAACCGCGTGTCCGCGCCGGTCGCGACGACCACTCCCGTACCGCTGCCGGAGGCCACACTGCTGCCCTGGAAGCACAGCTCCGGGCGGTCGAAGCCGGCCCCGTCCGGGGACGGCTCGTCGGCCGGGTGCTTGCGGACCGGGGCCGACTCGCCGGTCAGCGCCGCCTGGTGCATCGTCAGCCCGGTCGCGCGCAGCAGCCGCAGATCCGCCGGGACCAGGTCGCCCGGCCCGAGCCGGACCACATCGCCCACCACCACCTGGTCCACCGGGATCTCGCGCGGCGCCGGGTCCGCGTCCGGGCCCGCCCGGCGCACCACGGTCGCCGTGGTCGCCACCAGCTCGCGCAGCCCGGCCGCCGAGCGGTCCGCCCGGTACTCGCCGGCCGCCCGCAGGACGCAGCTCACCGCCACCAGGACCGCGATGACGGCCGCCGTGCCCCACGCCGCGACCAGCGCCGACACCACGGCGAGCGAGGCGAGCACCGCCGTGAACGGGTCCCGCAGGCTCCGCACCAGCCGCAGCGGCCAGGACGGGGTGCGCCGGGTGGGCAGCACGTTCTCGCCGTCGCGCGCGAGGCGGGCGTCGGCCTCGGACTCAAGGAGGCCGCGCGGCCCGGATTCGAGCGCGCGCAACACCTGCAGCGGGGTCCGCCGCTCAGGCGCCCAGGTCACGGACGAGTCCCGCGGTCGCGCCCGCCCCGCGCCGGTCGCCCAGGCGCGCCACGAGCCAGCGCACCAGCTCGGCCACCTCCGGGTCGTCCACCAGGTAGACCACCCGGCGGCCCTCGCGGCGGGAGCGGACGAGCCCGGCGAGCTTGAGCTTCGCCAGGTGCTGGCTGACGGCGGGCAGCGCCCCGCCGACGCGCTCGGCGAGCCCGGTCACGTCCGACTCGCCGTGGCTGAGCGCCCAGACGATGTGCAGCCGCGCGGGCGAGGCGAGCAGCCCGAAGACCCCGGCGGCCTCGCCGAGCACCTCGGCGGACGGGTCGGCGGACGCGTCGCCCGACGAGCTGGTCAGCTTCTTCACCGGCGCCTCCTGCCCGTGTCCGTTCCGTACGTACTCGCCCTCGTGATCACGTCACGTACGCGAGGAAGTCAGGCGGCCAGTCTAGGCGGGGCCACTGACAGCGAGCCTTGCCGTCGGCTCCCGCCCCCGTGCCGAGCGGCGCGCTCTACAGCGGTACGAGCGTGACCTCCGTCGCCTTCACGCTCGACCAGACCGCCACGCCCTCCGCGAGGCGCAGCTCGGCCGCGGCCTGCGGGGTGATCTCCGCGACCAGGTCCGGGGCGTGGGGCGAGCCGATCAGGACGCGCAGCCGGCTGCCGGTCGCGGTGATCTCGCGGACCGTGCCGGGCCAGGTGTTGCGGGGGCTGCCGCCGGGCCGGTCGCGGTGGACCGAGACCGACTCCGGCGCGATGATCGCCAACGCGCGGCTGCCGGCGGGCAGTTGCTCGGCCGCGACGATCCGGCCGCCGCCGGGCAGCGCGAGCCCGTCCGCGCCGGCCTCGCCCGGCCAGGCGTTGCGGCCGAGCATCCGGGCCACCCACGGGGAGCGGGGGTGGCGGGTCACCTCGGCGGGCGGGGCGTCCTGGAGGGCGCGGCCGCCGTCGAGCACCAGGACGCGGTCGGCCAGCGACACCGCCTCGACCGGGTCGTGGGTGACGATCAGGCAGACCCCGCCGAAGCCGTCGAGGTGGGTGCGCAGGGTGTGGCGCACGCGCGCGCGGGTCGTCTGGTCGAGGGCCGCGAGCGGCTCGTCGAGCAGGAGCAGCCGGGGCCGGGCCGCGAGCGCCCGGGCCAGCGCGACCCGCTGGGCCTGGCCGCCGGAGAGCTGGCCGGGCCTGCGCTGGGCGAGGCGGCCGACGCCGAGCCGGTCCAGCCACGCCTGCGCCTCCCGCCGGGCCTCGGCGCGTGCGACGCCCTGGGCGCGCAGCCCGTACGCCGTGTTGGCGAGCGCCGTCATGTGCGGGAACAGCGCGCCGTCCTGCGGCACCCAGGCGACCCCGCGCCGGTGCGGCGCCAGGCCGGTGACGTCCTGGTCGCCCAGGCGCAGTGCGGCACGCGCGCGTGGGGTGAGGCCGAGCAGGGCGCGCAGGAGGGTGGTCTTGCCCGCGCCGTTCTCGCCGACGACGGCGATGGTGGTGCCGGGCTTGGCCTCCAGGGTCAGCTCGGTGAACCCGCTGACCTCGGCGTGCAGCGCCCAGCTCCCGGTGGGGGAGGGGGACCAGGGCGCGTCGGTGGGCGCGGGCTCGTCGGACTCGTACGCGCGGCTCTCCTCCGTACCGGGGCTGTCTTCCGTACGTAGTACGGATACGGGACGTACGGACACGGAACGCGTTCCGCCGCCCGTCCAGCGGCCGCGCAGGGCGACCAGGACCGCCATCGCGATGGCGAGCAGCAGCAGGGAGACCGAGGTCGCGGCCTCGGGGGAGTTCTGGAGCAGCAGATAGACCTGGAGGGGAAGGGTCTGGGTGGTGCCCGGGAGGTTGCCCGCGAAGGTGATCGTGGCGCCGAACTCGCCCAGCGCGCGCGCCCACGTCAGCGCGGCCCCGGCGGCCAGGCCCGGCGCGACCATCGGCAGCGTGACGGTCAGGAACACCCGGAACGGGGAGGCGCCGAGGGAGGCCGCGGTCTCCTCGTAGCGGGGGCGCAGCCCGCCGAGCGCGCCCTCCAGGCTGATCACCAGGAACGGCATGGCCACGAAGGTGGCGGCGACGACCGCGCCGGAGGTGTGGAAGGGCAGCGTGATGCCGAAGGTGTCCTCCAGCCACGGCCCGAGCAGCCCGCGCCGCCCGAAGCCGAGCAGCAGCGCCACACCGCCGACGGTCGGCGGCAGCACCATCGGCAGCAGCACCAGCGAGCGCACCAGCGCCTTGCCGGGGAAGTCCACGCGCGCGAGGAGCCACGCCAGCGGCACCCCCAGCAGGAGGGAGAGGCCGAGTGCCCAGAAGGAGACGAGGAGGGACAGTTTCAGCGCCTCGGTGACGCCGGGGCTGCTCAGATGCGTACCGAGGTCGCTCCAGGAGGTGCGGGCCAGGATGCCGACGAGCGGCATCAGCAGGAACGCCACGGCGAGCAGCGCGGGCACCAGCAGGGTGACGGGGGCGCGCAGGCCGCGGGAGCGGGCGCCCGGACTCCAGTGGTGCGACCGGCTGCTGTTCTTCATCGCGGCTTCCTGGGGCTTCCTGGGGTGGTGCGGGGCCGCCCGTTCCGTCCCCCGCTCGGAACGGGCGGCCCCGGCAGGGGGGTTACGGCTTCTGGAAGCCCGCGTCCTGGAGGATCTTCTGCGCCTCGGGGCCGCTGAGCCACTGCACGAACGCGGCCGCCGCGCCGGCGTTCTTGGAGGCCTTCAGGGTGGCGGCCGGGTACTGGGCGACCGCGTTCTGCGCGTCCGGGATCTCCACGGCGTCGACCTTGCCGGTCGCGCCGGCGGCGTCCGTCTTGTAGACGATGCCCGCGTCGGCCTCGCCGAGCTCGACCTTGGTGAGGACGGCCCGTACGTTCGGCTCCTGCGAGACCGGCTTGACGGTGATCTTCTGCGCGTCCAGGACCTTCTTGCTGTAGCGGCCGACCGGCACCTCGGGCGCGGCGAGCACGACCTTCAGCTTGGTGTCGGCCAGGTCCCCCAGCGCGCCGACCTTCTTCGGGTTGCCCTTGCTGGTGGCGATGACCAGCCGGTTCCTGGCGATGACGGTGGCCGCGCCGGTGTCCGACTTGAGGCCGTCCATGGTCTTGGTGTCGGCGGTGACCAGGGCGTCGGCAGGAGCGCCCTGCTTGACCTGGGCGGCGAGCTCCTGCGACCCGGCGAAGGAGAACGTCACCTTGGTGCCCGGGTGCTCCTTCTCGTACGCGGCGCCCGCCGTCTTGAAGACGTCGGTGAGCGAGGCGGCGGCGAGGACCGTGAGCTTGGCCGCCGACGCGCCGGTGGAACTCTTCGCGGTGCCCGGGTCGTTCTTCTTGTTGTCGTCGTCCTTGCCGCAGGCGGCGAGGGGGACGAGCAGGGCGGCGGTGACGACGGCGGCCGCGGCGCGGCGCCGGGCGAGGAAGGGGGCCATGGGGGCGGATCTCCTTGGGTGCTGAGCCGCGCCGGTGACGGCGACGCCGCTGGGAACGTGGACGTGGACGTACTGCGGGGACGTACGGCGACGTCCCCGCGTGGGTGTGTCCTGAGCGGTGTGCTTAAGCGCGGTCGATGTGCACGCTGGTCGACTTCACGCGGGCGGTGGCCTGCATGCCGACTTCGAGTCCCAGCTCCTCGACGGCCTCCCGGGTGAGCAGCGAGACCAGCCGGTGGGGACCGGCCTGGATCTCGACCTGGGCGGCGACGTCGCCGAGCTTCACGGCGGTGACGATGCCCGGGAAGGCGTTGCGGGCGGAGGTGTACGAGACGTCGTCCTCGCCGGTGCCGTTCTGGGCGACCTCGACGGAGAACGCGGCCAGGTCGCGGCCGTCGATGAGACGGCGGCTGCTGTCGTCGCGGTGGGTGGCGACGCGGCCCGCGTCCGCCCAGCGGCGGGCGGTGTCGGGGCTGACCCCGAGCAGGCGGGCGGCCTGGCCGATCGTGTAGGACTGCATGTGCCACAAGATAGGCCAGATCAGGCCGCATTTACAGATGCTTTGGGTGTATGCACATCGCAGATGAGATATCCGATGGAGGAACCTCCAGGGGGAGTACGACCCGGGACGACCGCCCCCCCGACAGGGGACTTTAGTCTCTGTTTGCCATTGCTTTACCTACGCTTGGATCTTGCTCGGTAGTTGAAACCGGATCTTGCTCCCCTGGTCTTCCGTCGCGCCCCCGCGGATGACTGACGGGCGCTCAGGGGGCGGATCGTGATCACGAGGACCGTGCATGTCGCTACGCCGCGGGCGTTCCAGATCCGTTGCCGCGGGCGGGATTTCCACGCTCACCGCACTCGCCCTGCTCGGGGCGGCCGCCCCGGCCGTGGCCGACGAGGGTGGGCCGGAGGGCGCCGCCACACCGGCCGAACTGCTCGACGCCGTACGGGCGAAGAACCCCGTCGGACCTCCGGTGAAGGAAGCCGTCGCGGCCGACTCGGCGCTGCTCGCCGCGCAGGTGTACGGCCACCGGGTGGAGGTCCTGGACCGCAGGACCGAGACGTCCACGACCTGGGCGAACCCGGAGGGCACCCTCACCACGACACTGAGCGGCGGGCCCGTACGGATGATGCGGGACGGCAAGTGGGTCGACGTGGACGCCACGCTGAACAGGCGGGCGGACGGCGCGGTGGAGGCCGAGGCGCACCCCGGCGGGCTGCGTCTGGCCGGTCCCGGCGGGGCCAGGGCCCGGTCGGCGAAGGCCGCAGCCCAGGCCCCGGCCTCGGCCGCGCGCGATCTGATCACCCTCGGCGCGGGCAGCCGGAAGATCGGCGTCCAGTGGAAGGGCGGGCTGCCCGCGCCGGTCCTGGACGGCCCCCGGGCCACCTACCCCAATGCCGTCCCCGGCGCCGACCTGGTCGTCGACGCCACCCGTACCGGCTTCGAGCAGTATCTGAACCTCAAGGAGCGGCCCGCCGACGGCGCCGCGCCGATGACGCTGCCGCTGCGCATCCCGGGTCTGACGGCCACTCAGCAGGCGGACGGATCCGTGGCGTTCACCGACTGCGAGAGCGGCGAGCGGGTCGCCACGATGCCCGCGCCGGTGATGTGGGACGCGCAGGTCGACGAGCTGGGCTGGCCCGGCGACCACTCGGGCACCACCAAGCGCACCGCGCGCTCCTTCATCACCTGGGAGACCGGCCAGTTCGCGGACGCCCTGGTCACCGACGCCAAGCTGGCGCTGTACAACTACCACTCCTGGTCGTGCGAGAAGCGCGGCTGGGAGGTGTGGGCGGCCGACCCGGCCGACACGGGCAGCCGCTGGACCAAGCAGCCCGCGCTCAAGCAGAAGATGGCGACCTCGACGGAGACCCGCAGCACCGCGTGCGGCAACGCGGGCCGGGTGAGCGCGGATGTCACCGAGCTCGCCAAGACCTGGGCGAGCGCCAAGGCGGCGACGGGTTCGGTGGCGCTGAAGGCGGCCGACGAGTCGGACACGTACGCCTGGAAGCGCTTCTACTCCTCGGAGGCCACCGAGGACAAGATCCCGCAGCTCACGGTCACCTTCAACTACCGCCCGAAGACGGGCACCAACCTCCAGGCGGGTACGCCCTTCTACAGCGAGGGCGGCGTCTACAAGGTCAACAGCCTGACGCCGACGCTGAGGTTCACGACGCAGGACGTGAACGAGGACGACGAGGTCCAGGGCACCTTCGAGGTGAAGGACAAGGCGACGGGCGAGGTCGTGGCCCTGTTCAACTCCCCGTTCGTACGCTCCGGTTCGACCGCGTCGGCCAAGGTCCCGGCGGGCAAGCTGGCCACCGGCCGCGCGTACACTTTCCGTACGACGACGTACGACCGCCAGCACTACGCCAACGGCTGGTCGGACCCGGTGACGTTCACCGTGGACACGGCGTGGAAGCCGGGCGCGGCGATCGACGCGTTCGGCGCGGCGAACGCGGCGCTGGAGGCGGCGGACGTGGCCCCGGCGACGACGAGTACCTCTGACTTCGCGGCGATAGCGGAGGCGGCGACGGGCACGGTCACCGTCCCGTGGGACGCGAACGGCAGGATCGAGGTGAAGCCGGACGACATCGCGGCGGTGGGCATCGGCTCGGGCGCGCGGAAGCAGCGGGGCGTCAACGTCAACGGCAGCGTCGTCCACGCGGACGCCGCGTCCCCGGTCGACACGGTCGTCCAGCCCACCCCGGAGGGCGGCAGCCGTACGCTCCAGATCATCAAGAACGCCCAGGCGCCCCGCGAGTACCGGGTCCCGGTGGACCTCCCCCCGGGCGCGAAGCTCCGCCAGGAGCCGGACGGCTCGGTGGTGATCGTCCCGGCGAACCCGGACGAGCCGGTGGCCCCGATCAACGCGCCGTGGGCGAAGGACGCGACGGGCAAGCCGGTCCCGACGTCGTACCGCGTGGAGGGCGACACGCTGATCCAACTGGTCTCGTTCGACGCGACCACGGCGTTCCCGGTCGTGGCCGACCCCTGGTGGAACCCGTTCAGCTGGAACTGGAAGCGGATCGGCAAGAAGGTCAAGAGCGCCGCGAAGAAGTGCGGCGTGGGAGCCCTGGCCGCGTACGTCCCGGTCCAGTCCCACCACGTCTCGGTCAACATCCAGCGCGCGAGGGCGGGCCTGCGGATGGTGAAGTTCGCGGGCGGCCCGTGGGGGTACGTGTCGGTGGCGGTGGCGGGTTGCTTGATGGGCCAACTGTCATGAGCCGGGGACGGTCGGTACTGGGCTGGTCGGGCGAGCCGGGAAACCGTCGGGTGGCAGCGGTCGACTTGACCCTCCTCCTGGCAGTCCTGACAGGCGCGGCACTGCTCTGCATCGCTCTGGGGGCGCCGACGTGGCTGTCCCTGCTGATCGGCGGCGCGATCGGGGCGGCGAGCACGCGACTGCGGGCGGGGGAGCGGATCACCGGGTCCGCGCCCCGGAAGAAGCGGGGCTGAGGGCCGCGGCTGCGGATGCCGCGTGGGGGAGGGGCGCTACCGGGAGCCGGTGGCGCCCCTTACGGCCACACCAGGCAGTACGGCTGATGCCCAGCCTCATGCAGCCGCACAGAAAAGTCCTGCCACTCGTGCAGCAGCTGGTACACGTTGAACGCGTCGCGCGGGCCGCCGCGGTCCGGGACCGTGGACCAGATGAAGGCCGCCGCGCCCACCGTCTCCTCGCCGACGCCCCGCAGCGGGTCCACGACCGTCATCGGGAGCTTGACCACCGCGTAGTCGGGGTGGAGGACCACCAGCTCCAGCGGGGGGACCTTGTGCAGCGGTATGCCCTGGATGCCGGTGAGGACCATCGCGGCCACCGTCTCCGGCTTGATCTTGGTGAACATGCCGCCCATGCCCAGCTCGTCGCCGCCGAGCTCCTCGGGGCGCATCGAGATCGGCACCCGGGCCGCGGTGGCTCCGTCGGGCGCGCCGAAGTACTTGTAGGTCACCCCCACTCGGCCACTCCCGTTTCCCGGACCCGTGACGCGGTCGATCCGTTCGATCCGTTCCTCCGCGTCGCGCCGGTGCCGTCCCCGCCGACGGGCGCGCTCGGGACCCCGGTCATCGGTCCCCTCGCCCAGTCCGCCACCGCGATGCATATCTTTCACCCGATTGCTTGTAGCCCGACTGCTTTGTAGACGGCGCGACCCCCGCCGCGCAACCCGATCATCGTGTCAGTGACCTCCCCCGCCGGGGTGCGGTGAAACACCTGTCCGCAAGAACGTCCGGGCCTCTGCCACCATGGCCTGTGTGAGCTATCCGTACGAATACGACGCCCCAGTTTCGCAGACGCTATTCGACCGCGCGTCCCTCGTGACGCCCGGCGGCGTGAACTCCCCCGTCCGTGCCTTCCGCGCCGTGGGCGGTACGCCCCGGTTCATGGTGTCCGGTACGGGGCCCTATCTGACCGACGCCGACGGGCGCGAGTACGTCGACCTGGTGTGTTCCTGGGGTCCGATGATCCTCGGGCACTCGCACCCGGACGTGATCGCCGCCGTGCAGGAGGCCGTCGCGCGCGGCACCTCCTTCGGTACGCCCGGTGAGGGCGAGGTCGCGCTCGCCGAGGAGATCGTCGCCCGGATCGAGCCCGTCGAGCAGGTCCGCCTGGTGTCCTCGGGCACCGAGGCGACCATGTCCGCGATCCGGCTCGCCCGCGGCTTCACCGGCCGCGCCAAGGTGATCAAGTTCGCCGGTTGCTACCACGGTCATGTCGACGCGCTGCTCGCCGCCGCCGGTTCCGGCGTGGCCACGTTCGGGCTGCCGGACACCCCGGGCGTCACCGGCGCCCAGGCCGGCGACACGATCGTGCTCCCGTACAACGATCTGGACGCGGTCCACGCGGCCTTCCACGCCCACCCGGGCGAGATCGCCTGTGTGATCACCGAGGCCTCGCCCGGCAACATGGGCGTCGTGCCCCCGGCGGACGGCTTCAACGCCGGGCTGAAGGCCGCCTGCGCCAAGAACGGCGCGCTCTTCATCTCCGATGAGGTCATGACCGGCTTCCGGACCAGCAAGGCGGGCTGGTACGGCGTCGACGGCGTCAAGCCCGACCTCATGACCTTCGGCAAGGTCATGGGCGGTGGCTTCCCCGCCGCGGCCTTCGGCGGCCGCGCCGACGTGATGGCCCACCTCGCCCCGGCCGGACCCGTCTACCAGGCGGGCACCCTCTCCGGGAACCCGATCGCCACCGCCGCGGGCCTCGCCCAGCTGCGGCTGCTCGACGACGCCGCGTACGAGAAGGTCGACGCGGTCTCCAGCGAGATCCAGGGGCTCGTCACGGCCGCACTGAGCAAGGAGGGCGTCGCCCACCGGCTCCAGACGGCGAGCAACATGTTCTCCGTCTTCTTCACCCCCGACGAGGTGCGCGACTACGAGGACGCGAAGAAGCAGGAAGCCTTCCGCTTCACCGCCTTCTTCCACGCGATGCTGGCGAACGGCGTCTACCTGCCGCCGTCCGCCTTCGAGTCCTGGTTCGTCTCGACCGCCCACGACGAGCGCGCGATCGAGCGCATCGCGGCCGCGCTGCCCGCCGCCGCCCGTGCCGCAGCGGAGGCCACCGCATGAGCCAGCACCCCGAGGACATCACCGTCGTCCATCTGATGCGGCACGGCGAGGTCCACAACCCCGACGGCGTGCTCTACGGCCGCCGCCCCGGCTACCACCTCTCCGAGCTCGGCCGGCAGATGGCCGACCGGGTCGCCGAGCACCTGGCGGGCCGCGACATCACGCACGTCGTGGCGTCCCCGCTGGAGCGCGCCC
Source organism: Streptomyces sp. BPTC-684 (assembly GCF_030028635.1). NCBI lineage: Bacteria > Bacillati > Actinomycetota > Actinomycetes > Kitasatosporales > Streptomycetaceae > Streptomyces > Streptomyces sp. BPTC-684. The sequence continues at coordinate 2,349,102 of NZ_CP124863.1, read as the reverse complement.
AGGAGACGGCCACCCCGATCGCCAAGGCGCACGGCCTCGACCTCGGCACCGACGAGCGGCTGATCGAGGCGGGCAACGTCTTCGAGGGCAAGACGTTCGGCGTCGGCGACGGCGCCCTGCGCAAGCCCGCCAACTGGAAGCACCTCACCAACCCGTTCCGCCCGTCCTGGGGCGAGCCGTACGTCGAGCAGGTCGTACGGATGATGGGCGCCCTCGACGCGGCGCGCGACGCGGCCCGCGGCCACGAGGCGGTCCTGGTCAGCCACCAGCTGCCGATCTGGACCGTGCGCTCGTTCGTGGAGCGGCGGCGGCTGTGGCACGACCCGCGCAAGCGGCAGTGCACGCTCGCCTCGCTGACGTCGTTCACGTACCGGGGCGACAAGATCGTCTCGGTGGGCTACAGCGAGCCCGCCCGCGATCTGGTCCCGGCGCACTTGCTGGCGGGCGCCAAGCCGGTTCAGGGGAAGTCGAAGGCGTTCGGCGCCTAGGGCTTCGCCTTTGAACGGAGTGCGTTGTCCGCGGGCCGTGCTGGGTTGCTCGCGCAGTTCCGTGCGCCCCTGGGCATCCAGGGGCGCAGGGGGCCGTCACCGCCTTGTCACCCTGCGTGCAAGAAAACTGACGACCCGTACGATTTGCGAAGATTTGTATGACCGTACGGAACCATCGCGCACCCACAGGCATCTCAGGTGATGTCCACAGGCTGTGGCCGGTGTGGACACCGGGGACGACGATGCGATGGGGACGAACGGTTATGCGTGGGATCAGTCGAAGGGGAATGCTCGGGCTGGGACTGGGGGCCGCCGCGGCAGTCGGTGTGGCCGGTTGCGGCGGCGACTCGGACGGCGGCAAGGCCGGCAACGGCAACGGCAAGGGCGCCCAGGGCTCCGGCAAGAAGGCGGACGCCAAGCTCATCGGCGACGGCTCCACCGCCGACACCGGCAAGCAGCCGCACCAGCCCGCCAAGCCCGTCCCCCTCGAACCCGGTCAGACCCCGCCGCAGTTCGTGGTCTTCTCCTGGGACGGCGCCGGCGAGGTCGGCAACGGCCTCTTCCCGCGCTTCCTGGACCTCGCCAAGGACCACGGCGCCGCGATGACCTTCTTCCTCTCCGGGCTCTACCTGCTGCCCGAGTCGAAGAAGCGGCTCTACCAGCCGCCGAACAACAAGGTCGGCGCCTCGGACATCGGCTACCTCAGCGACGACCACGTCAAGGCGACCCTCACCAACGTGCGCCGGGCCTGGAACGAGGGCCATGAGATAGGCACGCACTTCAACGGCCACTTCTGCTCCGGCCGCGGCACCGTCGGCAACTGGACCCCGGCCCAGTGGCAGAGCGAGATCGACCAGGCGATGTCGTTCGTCACCAACTGGAAGACCAACACCGGCTGGACCGACGAGGACCCGCTGCCGTTCGACTACAAGCGCGAGCTCGTGGGCGGCCGCACCCCGTGTCTGCTCGGCCAGGACAACCTGCTGCCGACCGCGCAGAAGCTCGGCTGGCGCTACGACGCCTCCTCGCCCGGCGGCACCCAGGTCTGGCCGGTCAAGCGCCACGGCATGTGGGACCTGCCGCTCCAGCAGATTCCCTTCCCGGGGCACTCCTTCCAGGTCCTCTCGATGGACTACAACATCCTCGCCAATCAGTCGAAGAATTCGACCAAGGCGCCGCCGGCGAACTACCCGGGCTGGCGCAAGCAGGCCACCGAGGCGTATCTCCAGGGATTCAAGCGCGCTTACGAGACGAATCGCGCGCCCTTCTACATAGGCAACCACTTCGAGCAGTGGAACGGCGGCATCTACATGGACGCCGTCGAGGAGGCCCTGAAGGGGATGGCGGGCAAGAAGGACGTACGCCTGGTCTCCTTCCGGCAGTACTGCGACTGGCTCGACGTCCAGGACCCGAAGGTCCTCGCGAAGCTGCGTACGCTGGGGGTCGGCCAGAAGCCCGCCGGTGGCTGGAACACGTTCCTCCAGCAGGCGTGAGGCGCGGAGCAGGCACTACGCGTGCGCGGCGCGGCTCTTTAGGCGGCCTTGACAAGGGTCTTTACGGGCACTCAGGGGGGTGCCCAAGATCCCCCAAACGGTCATGCGAAACTTTTCACATGTCCGTGAGTCCTGCCCTTTCCCGTCGCCGCGCCTTCCTGCTGGTCACGGCAGTCGCGGCCACCGGTGCGCTGACCCTCACGTCGTGCGGCTCCGGTGGCACGTCCGGCGGCTCGGGCGACACCAAGTTCGTCACCGGAACCGGCGGCATCTCCACCGTCGCCAAGAGCGGCCGCCACGCCGCGCCCAAGCTCTCCGGCGAGACCGTCGACGGCAAGCAGCTCGACGTCGCCGATCTCAAGGGCAAGGTCGTCGTGCTGAATGTGTGGGGCTCGTGGTGCGCGCCCTGCCGGGCCGAGGCGCCCTATCTCAGCAAGGTCGCCAAGGAAACCCGCTCGAAGGGCGTCGAGTTCGTGGGAATCAATACCCGCGACACCGACAAGGGCCCGGCCGTCGCGTTCGAGAAGCAATTCGACGCGGACTATCCGAGTCTGTACGACCCGATCGGCAAGCTCATTCTCCGCTTCCCGAAGGGAAGCCTGAATCCGCAGGCCATTCCGTCGACCATCGTGCTCGACAAGGACGGAAAGATCGCGGCCCGGGCGCTGATGGCGCTCGACGACAAGAAGCTCCACCAGATGATCGACCCGCTGATCGCGGAGAAGTGATTCCGTGGACGCGTCCCTGACCGTACTCGCCGCGCAGTCGACACTCGCCGCCCAGGCGACGCCCGGTGTGAACGACACGGTCCTGAGCGGGGCCCTGCTCGTCGCCCTGCCGGTCGCCGTGCTCGGCGGGCTGATCTCGTTCTTCTCGCCCTGCGTCCTGCCGCTGGTGCCCGGCTACCTCAGTTACGTCACGGGGGTCACCGGCACCGATCTCGCGGAGGCCAAGCGCGGCCGGATGGTCGCCGGGGCGAGTCTGTTCGTCCTCGGGTTCACCGCCGTCTTCGTCTCCGGCGGGGCCCTGTTCGGCTTCTTCGGCCAGACGCTCCAGGACCACAACAACACGCTCTCCAAGATCCTCGGCGTGCTGATGATCCTGATGGGCGTCTTCTTCATGGGCCTGATGCCCTGGCTCACCCAGCGCGAATTCCGGTTCCACAAGCGGCCGGTGACCGGGCTCGCGGGGGCGCCGATACTCGGCGCCCTCTTCGGCGTCGGCTGGACGCCGTGCCTGGGGCCGACGCTCACCTCGGTGAACGTGCTGGCCATGGACCAGGCGAGCGCCGGCCGCGGAGCCATACTGACCGTCGCCTACTGCGCCGGTCTCGGACTGCCGTTCGTGCTGGCGGCGGTCGCCTTCCGCAAGGCCCTCGGCGCCTTCGGCTGGGTGAAGCGGCACTACGCGTGGGTGATGCGCACCGGAGGCGTGATGATGATCGCGACCGGTCTGCTGCTGCTCACCGGGGCCTGGGCGGAGCTCATCCAGCAGGTGCAGGTGTGGTCCAACGGCTTCCAGGTGGGTGTCTGAACATGAGCAAGACCGAAGCGGCCCCGGAAGAGGCGCCGCGTACGGTGGCGGAACCGACCAAGGCCGAGCGGGCCGCCGACGAGCAGGAACTCGGCGCGGCCGGGTCGCAGCTCTCCACGGCCCCGGCCGAGGACCTGTCGAACGGCCCCGTCGGCATCGGCGTGCTCGGCTGGGCGCGCTGGTTCTGGCGGCAGCTGACCTCGATGCGGGTCGCCCTCGTCCTGCTGCTGCTGCTCTCCCTCGGCTCGATCCCCGGCTCGCTGATCCCGCAGACCAATGTGGACGAGCTGAAGGTCGCCGACTTCCAGAAGCGGCACGACACGATCTCGCCGATCTACGAGAAGCTCGGCATGTTCCACGTCTACAGCTCGGTGTGGTTCTCCGCGATCTACATCCTGCTGTTCGTCTCCCTCATCGGCTGCATCGTCCCGCGCACCTGGCAGTTCGTCGGCCAGCTGCGCGGCCGCCCGCCGGGTGCGCCCCGGATGCTGACCCGGCTGCCCGCGTACACCACCTGGCGCACCGAGGCCGATCCGGAGCAGGTGCGCGAGGCCGCGGCCGCGATGCTGAAGAAGCGCCGCTTCCGTACGCACGTCGTCGGGGACGCGGTCGCCGCGGAGAAGGGCTACCTCCGCGAGGCCGGAAACCTGATCTTCCACGTCTCGCTGATCCTGATCCTGGTGGCGTTCGCCGTCGGCCAGCTCTTCAAGTCCGAGGGCGGCAAGCTGATCGTCCAGGGCGACGGGTTCTCCAACACGCTCACCCAGTACGACGACTTCAAGTCCGGCTCGCTGTTCAAGACGGACGACCTCGCGCCGTTCAGCTTCACCCTGGACCGCTTCGACGCCACGTACGAGCGCAGCGGGCCCAACCTCGGCACCGCCCGCGAGTTCGTGGCGCACGTCACCTACTCCGAGGGCGCCGACGGCAAGCCGAAGAAGAAGGACATCGAGGTCAACAAGCCGCTCGTGGTCGACGGCTCCAAGGTCTACCTCCTGGCCCACGGCTACGCGCCGACCGTCACCGTCAAGGACGGCCGCGGCAAGGTCGTCTTCCACGGCGCCGTGCCGCTGCTGCCCATCGACAACAACATCTCCTCCAGCGGCGCGATCAAGGTGTACGACGGCTACACCGACGCCAAGGGCAAGTGGGACCAGCTGGGCTTCGCCGCGTTCTTCGTGCCGACCTACGGCGGCAAGGGCAACGGGACGATGTTCTCCCAGTTCCCGGCGCTGGACTTCCCCGTCCTCAACGTCGGCGCGTACCACGGAAGCCTCGGGGTCAACTCCGGGCTGCCGCAGAACGTGTACCAGCTCGACACCGACAAGATGAAGCCCTTCAAGGACGACCAGGGCAAGGTCCTCAAGAAGACCCTGCTGCCCGGCGAGACGCTGACGCTTCCCGAGGGCGCCGGGTCGATCACCTTCGACAAGGACGGGATCAAGCAGTGGGCGAGCTTCCAGATCTCCCAGCAGCCCGGCAACGACCTCGCCCTGACCGGCTCGGTCCTGGCGATCGCCGGCCTGGCCGGCTCGCTGTTCATCCAGCGGCGCCGGGTGTGGGTCCGCGCCGTACCCGGTAAGGACGGCGTCACCGTCGTCGAGATGGCGGGGCTTGGGCGGAGCGAGTCCGCGAAGCTCCCCGAGGAGCTGGCCGATCTCGCGGTCACGCTCATTCCAGAGGCGCCGACCGCGCCTGATCCCGCACCTGAGCCCGCCAAGGACCAGGTGGCAGAACCTGCCGAAGCTGAAGGGGCCGAGAAGTGATGCTCGCCGCCACAACCAACGAGAGCCTGGCGCACACCAGTAACTACCTGATCTATTCGGCGATGGCGGTCTATCTGCTGGCCTTCTTCGCGCACATGGCGGAGTGGATCCTCGGCAGCCGCAGCAAGGTCGCCCGCACCGCGGCCGCGCTCACCGCCGACGCCTCTTCGGCGGCGGACTCGGGCACGGTGAAGGTGCAGGTCACCAAGAAGGGCGGCGGCACCGCGGTGCTGGAACGGCCCAAGGTCGTCACCCGCTCCTCGTCCGGCAACCGCGACGTGCCCGACGGGCCGGGCGCGGCGGGCGGCGATGTGAAGGGCGACCTCTACGGCCGTATCGCCGTGTCCTTCACCGTCCTCGCGTTCCTCGTCGAGTTCTCCGGTGTGCTCACCCGCGCGCTGTCCGTGCAGCGGGCGCCGTGGGGCAACATGTACGAGTTCAACCTCACCTTCTCCACTGTCGCCGTCGGTGTGTACGTCACGCTGCTCGCGCTGAAGAAGAACGTGCGCTGGCTGGGCCTTCCCCTGGTCACCTCGGTCCTCCTCGACCTCGGCCTCGCTGTCACTGTCTTGTACACCGCCAGCGACCAGTTGGTTCCCGCCCTGCACTCGTACTGGCTGTGGATCCACGTCTCCACCGCGATCTTCTGCGGCGCGGTCTTCTACGTGGGCGCCGTCGCCACGATCCTGTACCTCTTCCGGGACCGGTACGAGGCGAAGCTCGCGGAGGGCGGCAAGCCGGGCGACTTCGCCACCTCGGTCCTGGAGCGGCTGCCCGCCGCGGCCTCCCTGGACAAGTTCGCGTACCGGGTCAACGCGGCGGTCTTCCCGCTCTGGACGTTCACGATCATCGCGGGCGCGATCTGGGCGGGCGACGCGTGGGGCCGCTACTGGGGCTGGGACCCCAAGGAGGTCTGGTCCTTCATCACCTGGGTCGCGTACGCCTGCTACCTGCACGCGCGCGCCACGGCGGGCTGGAAGGGCCGCAAGGCCGCGACGCTGGCGCTGCTGGCCTTCGGTTGCTGGCTCTTCAACTACTACGGCGTCAACATCTTCGTGAACGGCAAGCACTCGTACGCGGGCGTGTAGCCCTTCACCGCGGCGTGCGCGGGCGCCGCGCGCCCGTTCGGGTGACACTGGTGCCATGACGGATGTGATCCCTCATGGCACCAGTGAGACCCACGACGGCGCCTGGCTCCTCCGCTACGAGCTCCATCTGCCCCACCCGCAGGAGCGGGTCTGGGCGGCCGTGGCCACCGCCGAGGGCCTGCCCGGGTGGCTCTGCGCGGCGGATGTGCTGGAGCCGCGTCTTGGCGGTGCGGTGACGCTGCGCTGGCTGAACGCGGGGCCGGAGGGGGTGCACTCCGGGCACGTCACGGCGTGGGACCCCGATCGGGTCGCCGAGTACACGGTCGATCTCCATGGCCGGATCCGCTTCCATCTGGAGCCCGCGTCCCCGTCGGCGACGGTGCTGCGCTTCACCAACGAGTTCCCCGGGGACGATGCGCTGCGGCTGGACTGCCTGGCGGGGTGGCACAACCACTTCGAGTTCCTGGCGGACGCTTTGGCGGGCCGCCCGAAGGAGTGGTCGACGTGGGCGTCGGGGCGGTGGCAGGAGCTGCGGGGGGAGTACGCGGGGGGTTAGGGCGGCGGGTCCGTGTGCGGGTGGCTGCGCCCTCCGGGCCCGAATCCCCCACCCCGCCCCTCCCCGAAAGCGCTCAGCCGCGCGGCTTGGTTCTTCGGCTGCGGGTGGGTGGGGGCTGGTCGCGCAGTTCCCCGCGCCCCTTGAATGCCGCTGCGCGGCATCCCCGGGGCGCCCCGAAGGGGCGCTTCTAGGGGCGCGGGGAACTGCGCGACCAGCCACAGACAACTCGCAGATGAACGGGGTCCGGGGCGTAGCCCCCGGGAGACGCCTCCGCCCCCACCCACCCCCGGAGGGTTCAGGGAAGGGGCGGGGTGGGGGCTAAAACCCCGCTACGGCTGTGGGTCGTCCTTCGGGGGCCGGTTCAGGCTCGCCAGGAACTCCGGGTTGTCGTCCGGGGCCGTCCAGGTGGGGCCCGGGGCCGGGCGGCGAGGGCGGCCCGCGAACAGCCAGGCGACCGGGCCGATCAGCACCTCGCCGAAGAGCAGGATCACAATGACCCACACCACCTTGGGAAGGCCCCGCACCTCCTCCTCCGGCGTGTTCAGACAGTCGATGAACGCGTAGATCCACAGCGCCAGGACCAGCAGGAACGGCAGATACCTGAGCATGTTCGGGTGGTCCCCCCAGGGAACGGCGGCGGGGCGTCCGGCAGCCCCGGTGACCGGCCCAGGGTAACCGGTGCCCGATACTTGACCCCATGGCTTATGACGATCTTCGCTCGCTCCTGAGGGCGCTGGAGCGCGAGGGCGACCTCATCCGCATCAAGGCCGAAGTCGACCCGTACCTGGAAGTCGGGGAGATCGTCGACCGCGTCAACAAGGCCGGCGGGCCCGCGCTCCTCTTCGAGAACGTCAAGGGTTCGGCGATGCCCTTGGCCATGAACGTGTACGGCACCGACCGCCGCCTCCTCAAGGCCCTCGGGCTCACGTCGTACGAGGAGATCAGCGAGAAGATCGGCGGGCTGCTCAAGCCCGAGCTCCCGCACGGCTTCGTCGGCGTCAGGGAGGCCTTCGGCAAGCTCGGCTCGATGGTCCACGTCCCCCCGAAGAAGGTGAAGGACGCCCCCGTCCAGGAGGTCGTCCTCACCGGCGACGACGTCGATCTGGACGCGCTCCCCGCCCTGTTCACCTGGCCGGAGGACGGCGGGTCCTTCTTCAACCTCGGCCTCACCCACACCAAGCACCCCGAGACCGGCGTCCGCAACCTCGGGCTCTACCGGCTCCAGCGCCACGACAAGCGCACCATCGGCATGCACTGGCAGATCCACAAGGACAGCCGCAACCACTACGCCGTGGCGGCCAAGAAGGGCGAGCGGCTGCCCGTCGCCATCGCCTTCGGATGCCCGCCCGCCGTCACGTACGCCTCCACCGCGCCGCTGCCCGGCGACATGGACGAGTACATGCTCGCCGGGTTCATCCAGGGCAGGCGCGTCGAGATGGTCGACTGCAAGACCGTGCCGCTCCAGGTCCCGGCGCACGCCGAGGTCGTCATCGAGGGGTGGCTGGAGCCCGGCGAGATGCTGCCCGAGGGGCCGTTCGGGGACCACACCGGCTTCTACACGCCGCAGGAACCGTTCCCGGCGCTCACCATCGACTGTGTGACCATGCGTCGGCGCCCGCTGCTCCAGTCCATCGTCGTGGGGCGGCCCCCGACCGAGGACGGGCCGCTGGGGCGCGCCACCGAGCGGTTCTTCCTGCCGCTGCTCAAGGTGATCGTGCCGGACATCGTCGACTACCACCTGCCGGAGTCCGGCGGCTTCCACAACTGCGCGATCGTCTCGATCGAGAAGAAGTACCCCAAGCACGCGCAGAAGGTGATGCACGCGATCTGGGGAGCGCACATGATGTCGCTCACCAAGCTCATCGTGGTCGTCGACGCCGACTGCGACGTGCACAACCTGCACGAGGTGTCCTGGCGGGCCCTCGGCAACACCGACTACGCCCGTGACCTCACCGTCGTCGAGGGCCCGGTCGACCACCTCGACCACGCCTCGTACCAGCAGTTCTGGGGCGGCAAGGCGGGGATCGACGCGACCGCGAAGTGGCCCGAGGAGGGCTACACCCGGGACGGCGGCTGGCCGCACATGGTCGAGTCGGACCCGGACACGGCGGCGAAGGTCGACCGCCGTTGGAAGGAGTACGGGCTCAAGTGATGAGCGCTTCTGCCGCTGCGGTTCCGCAGCCGGGCCGGACCAAAGCCTTTCTGCGCCTGGTCATGATCGAGCACTCGGTCTTCGCGCTGCCCTTCGCCTACATCGCCGCCCTCACTGCGATGTTCCAGCTGGACAAGGACATCCACTGGGGCAAGCTGCTCCTGGTCACCATCGCCATGGTGGGGCTGCGGACGTTCGCGATGGCCTGCAACCGGATCATCGACCGCGAGATCGACGCCCGCAATCCCCGCACCGCCTCGCGCGAGCTGGTCACCGGCGCGGTGACCGTGCGCTCGGCCTGGACCGGCGCGCTCGTCGCCGTCGTCGTCTTCCTCGGCGCGGCCGCCCTGCTCAACCCGCTCTGCCTGGCCCTCGCGCCGATCGCGGTGATCCCGATGGTCGTCTATCCGTACGGGAAGCGGTTCACCAACTTCCCGCACGCGATCCTCGGTCTCGCACAGGCGATGGGCCCGGTCGGCGCCTGGCTCGCCGTCACCGGCGAGTGGTCCGGGGACGCGGTGATCCTCGGGCTCGCCGTCGGCGTCTGGATCGGCGGGTTCGACCTGATCTTCGGCAGCCAGGACGTCCAGGCCGACCGCGCCCACGGCGTGAAATCGGTGCCGGCCCGCTTCGGCGTCCCGGCCGCGCTGTACGGGGCGCGCGCCTGTCACGTCGTCACCACGGCGCTGCTCGTCTGGTACGCGCTGGCGACCGACGCCGGGGCGTTCTTCTGGATCGGCCTGGTGGTCGTGGCGGTGGCGTTCGTCTACGAGCACACGATCGTCAAGCCGCACGACCTCTCCCGCCTCAACCGGGCGTTCTTCACCACGAACGGGTTCATCGGGATCTCGCTCTTCGTCTGCGCGCTCCTCGACCTGCTGGTGCGCGGGCTCTCGGTGTGACCGTTACCGCCCCCGGATGGCCGGATAGGCTCGGACACGTGGAGCAGGTGAACGTACACAGTCAGCGAGAGGCGGCGCCGCGCACGCCCTGGGTCGTCGGGGTCTCCGGCGCGTCCGGGACGCCGTACGCCGCCGCCGTCCTGCGCGGCTTGCTGGACGCGGGCGAGAGCGTGGACCTGGTGGTCTCGCGGGCCTCGCGGCTGACGCTGCTCGACGAGACGGGGATCGCCTTCCGTGACGCGCACTGGCGCGAGGATCTCGCGACGTGGCTGGCGCGGGGGGCGGACGGGAAGCCGGGCACCTTCGAGGTGGACGTGGCGCGCGTACGGCACTGGAGCGCCGGTGATCTCGGCGCCGGGCCGTCGTCCGGGTCGTACCCGGTCAAGGGGATGCTGATCGTGCCCGCCAGCACGGCCTGTGTGGCCGGGGTGGCGCTGGGGCTTTCGAAGGACCTGTTGCAGCGGGCCGCGAGCGTGACGCTCAAGGAGCGGCGCCGGCTGGTGGTCGCGGTGCGGGAGACGCCGCTGAACGGGCAGACGCTCAAGCACCTGGTGGCGCTGGACGAGGCGGGCGCCGTGGTGCTGCCCGCCTCTCCGGCGTTCTACGCGGGGGCGACGCACATCCAGGATCTGGTGGACTTCGTCGCGGGGCGGGTGCTGGATGCGGCGGGTGTGCCGCACAGCTTGTACCGCCGTTGGGAGGGAGAGCTGGGTGGGGGTGCCCCCAAGGTCGAGCGAAGTCGAGACCTAGGGGGAGGCTCTCGGCCTTCCGGTTAGCGCTTCTTGGCGGCGCGCTTCGGAGCGCGGCGCTTCGTCGCGGTGGGCTGGTGGGCACGCGAGCGGTTGGCCAGGTCCTGAAGCTCGCGCATACGGGCGTAGGCCATCTCGATCGTGTACACGGTGTCGACACTCCTGAAAGATCGTCTTTGATCTGCTGGAAAATGATGCAAGCAGCTGAATGATTCGCAGGGCCTCGACCCTGTGTACCTTAGATTCTACACCTAAACTCGCGGTATTGCTGAACAATGGAAGGCTTCAGGCATATGGACGCCGTGGACAGGCAGCTCATCCAGGCCCTGCGGGAGAACGGCAGGGCCTCGTACGCCGAGCTCGGCCGGCTCGTCGGTCTCTCCGGGCCCAGCGTCACCGACCGCATCAACCGTCTTGAGGCGGCCGGGGTGATCACCGGCTACCGCGCCACCGTCAACGCCGCCTCGCTCGGCCTCGGCGTGACCGCCCTCATCGGCATCTCGCTCTCCGACGCCGCCGACCACGAGGACGTCGCCCGCCGGCTGCGCGACCTGGAGGAGATCGAGGACTGCTGGTTCATCGCCGGCGACGACTCGTACATGCTCAAGATCCGCGCCTCGGACGTCGACGGACTGGAGAAGACCATCCGCCGCCTCGGCTCCACCAAGGGCGTCTCGCGCACCCGGACGACGATCGTCCTCTCCACCAAGTGGGAGAACCGGGTCGGCGAATTGCCCGAGTAGTCGGGGGCGTAACGTGGGTGAGGCTGTGTACGGAGATATTTGGGAGGCCGCCGCATGACCGCGTCCATCGCCGATGTGGGCTTCAAGCGCGAGCTGGAGGCGAAGGTCCGGGCCGGTGAGCGGCTGTCCCGCGAGGACGGCATCGCGCTCTACGAGTCGGACGACCTGGCCTGGCTCGGCGGCCTCGCGCACGAGGTGCGCACCCGTAAGAACGGTGACGTCGTCCACTTCAACGTCAACCGGCACCTCAACATGACGAACGTGTGCACCGCGTCCTGCGCGTACTGCTCGTTCCAGCGCAAGCCGGGCGAGAAGGACGCGTACACGATGCGCATCGAGGAGGCCGTCAAGCTCGCCAAGGCGATGGAGAGCGAGAACCTCACCGAGCTGCACATCGTCAACGGGCTCCACCCGTCGCTGCCCTGGCGCTACTACCCGCGTTCGCTGAAGGCCCTCAAGGAGGCGCTGCCGAACGTCGGTCTGAAGGCGTTCACGGCGACGGAGATCCACCACTTCGAGACGATCTCGGGGCTGACCGCGTCCGAGATCCTCGACGAGCTCATCGAGGCGGGCCTCGAATCGCTCACCGGCGGCGGTGCGGAGATCTTCGACTGGGAGGTCCGTCAGCACATCGTCGACCACGCCACCCACTGGGAGGACTGGTCGCGGATCCACCGCCTCGCCCACGAGAAGGGTCTCAAGACCCCCTCGACGATGCTGTACGGGCACATCGAGGAGCCCCGCCACCGCGTCGACCACGTACTGCGCCTGCGCGAGCTCCAGGACGAGACCGGCGGTTTCCAGGTCTTCATCCCGCTGCGCTACCAGCACGACTTCGTGGACATGAAGGACGGCAAGGTCCGCAACCGCCTCCAGGCGCGCACCACGATGGCGACCGGCGCGGAGGCCCTGAAGACCTTCGCGGTCTCCCGCCTCCTCTTCGACAACGTGCCGCACGTGAAGTGCTTCTGGGTGATGCACGGTCTCCAGACCACCCAGCTCGCGCTCCAGCACGGCGCGGACGACATGGACGGCTCGGTCGTCGAGTACAAGATCACGCACGACGCGGACAACTACGGGACGCCCAACAAGCTCACCCGGGACGACCTGCTCGACCTGATCCGCGAGGCCGGGTTCCGGCCGGTGGAGCGCAACACCCGGTACGAGATCATCCGCGAGTACGACGGCCCGGACCCGGCGCTGCGCGAGTCGCCGCAGGCGATGCGGCTCTGAAGGCCGGCTCTGTGGGGCTGATGTTCGAGCTCGACCCGCCGGTCACCCGTGAGCTGCGCGACGGCGTGCTCGCGCTGTGGGCGGACGTGTCGAACGCCGGGGGAGCCGTCGGGTTCGTGCCGCCGGTGTCCGCCGAGGACGTACGGCCCGAGCTCGTGCGGCACCTCGTCGGGATGGCCGAGGGACGCGTCCGGCTGCTGGTCGGGCGCGACGGGGACGGGGCCGTCGCCGCGGCCGCGTTCCTCGCGGCCAACACGCACGCGCTGATGCGGCACTGGATCTGGGCGTACACCGTCATGGTGCACCCCCGCCACCAGGGCAGCGGCTGCGGCCGCGACCTCATGGACGCGGTGGCCGACGCCGCCCGGTCCCTGGACGGGATCGAGGCGATACGGCTGACCTGCCGGGGCGGCGTCGGTCTGGAGCGGTTCTACGCCTCCTGCGGATACAAGGAGGTCGGGCGCGTGCCCGGCGCCATCCGGGTCGCGGACGGGGACGACCGCGACGACATCACGATGCTGCTCCCCCTGAATTGATCGAATAACGGGCGTGCTTCACTAGTCGGGCAGGATCGCCGTACGAGAGAGAAGGTCAGCCGTGAACATCGCCAAGCCGAGCGCAACCGTCCGGTACACCGCGATGCGCGTCGCCGTCTTCGTCGGCTGCCTGGTGTTCGTCGCCGCCCTGGTCCACTTCGGGATCATGCCCGCCGGCCTCGGGGACGCCAACGCGATCTGGGTGGTCCTGCTCGCGCTGGTCCTCTCCGCGCCGCTGAGCTTCGTGCTGCTGCGCAAGCAGCGCGACGAGATGTCGGCGCAGATCGTCACCAAGGTCGAGTCGGCAAAGTCCCGCCTGGAGGCGAACCGCAGCCAGGAGGACGGCGCGGTCCAGTAGCCGGGGCGTACGTAACTCTTTCCCGGGACAGGGGACGAGATAGCCGAACCGGCCGGAGTCTCCAAGCCCCTCGTCTACCTCTGCCTGAACTCCAAGGAAGACCTCTTCACCGCCGTGACCCGGCGGGAGGCCCGTGCGCTCGTGGAGGCGGTACGGGCCGGGGCCGAGCCGACACTGCCCGCCGACGCCCAGCTGTGGGCCGGTCTGCGGACCTTCTTCGTCCAACGTGGCAGGCCTCACCCAGGCCCTGGTGGGCGCGGCTGAGTCCCTGGCGGCTGGGGTCAACGAGACGGAGGACGTCTCGGCGAAGGAGGCGGCGGCGACGCTGATGAACTTCGCTTGGGTGGGGTTGGGGAGCCTGATGTGCGGGGCGCGTTGGTCGCCGTCCACCTAGCCGCGGGCGTGCCTCTGCTCGCCCGCGGCGATGCGCCGGTCGTGTCGGCGGCGGCGGGCGGATGCCGCGTAGGTGAACAGCGATACGGATATGACCACGACGGTGAACGCCAGCAACAGCTGGTCGACGTCGGCCACTTGCGTCAGCGCGTAGGCAATGCCCGCGAGCACCGCGCAGACCCCCAAACCCTTGAGGGAATTCATTTCTCTCCTCGACTCATTTCCACGCGGATACGCGGGTCACATACGACTTCACGATGGATGAGACAAGCCAGTAGCTCCGCACCACGGTGAACACCAGCTCGGGAATGAGCGCGGCCTCGACGAGCATCGCCTTCCAGCCCAGATTCCTCACCCGGAGCGCCGGATAGACGATCCAGAAGGCAAAGAGCAGCAGAAAGACGAGTGGCATGTTGGTGAAGCCTTGCTTGACGGCCATCACCAAGTGGGTCGAACCCCAGCCCAGCACATAGGCGGAGCCCAGGATTCCGAGAATCAGTGTCGTGATGGAGTGCCAGGTGAACTTCGTCCAGCCGCGTCGGCGCAGGGTGTCCACGGTTCCTCGGCTCCACCGCTCGCGCTGCTGGATCAGCTCGCGGAGCGTGGGCATGAGGTCGGTGTACGCGATGCAGAGCTGGTTGGCCGTGACCTTCCAGCCGGACTCCTTGAGTGCCAGCGTGGTCTCGTAGTCCTCGACCAGGTTGCGGTGGTCCTCCCAGAAGACCTGGCCCCGCCAGTCGAGCAGGCTCTGCAGGGCCTCGCTCCGGTAGAACGAACCGGCCCCGGACATGGTGTGGATGTCCTTGCGGTACCGGGCGTTCGCGGCCCGGCCGTACTCGATGATCTGCATCCCGAGGAGGTAGCGCTGCCACGGGTTGCGCCACAGGTCGGTGCGGCCGAGGCAGGCGGCGCTGACGCCGCCGATCTGCGGGTCCGAGGCGATGACGTTGCGGGCCCGCTCGATGAACTTCGGGTGCAGCTCGGTGTCGGCGTCCATCACCAGGACGTGCCGGACCTGGCTGGTCAGCCGCCCTCCGACGGCCTCCCTGAGCCAGTCCAGGCCGTAGTTGAGGGCGCCCGCCTTCTTGTGCGGGTTGTCGTCGAGGGTCAGGACGACCGTGGGCGGCGTCTGCGGGTCGTCCGCGAACTGGTTCGCGTACTCCTCGGTGCGGTCCGTGGAGTTGTTGACCACCACGACGATGAGGTCGGGGCGGCGGCTCTGGGCGGCCAGGGACCTCAGCGAGGTGAAGACGCCGACCTCCTCGTTCCGGGCCGGAACGAGGATCACAGTGTCGTACAGGGCGTTGCCGCCCACCTCTTCGGGGGAGACGCGACCTCTGCGGTGCCGGCTCCGCGACGCGCGCGGGTCCCCAGTGCGCGCGCGGCGGCGCGCAGTAGTGCCCGACAAGGTCTCCCCCACTCAGAAACGAAAGTACAGGCTCCGTTTGGTCTGGACCTGTGAAAGCTCAACGAGAAGGTACATCACGTCCGCGCGCCCGCCCGATCGAGTTCGGCCACGTAGGCAGTTGTTCATCGTTTCGCAATTGAAGGGCCTCGAATCGCTATCCGGCAAAACTGGACAAGTGGGGCACTCTGTCTGCTTACCGCAGGTAAAGCGGTGACCAAGGCCACGTTTGGAAGAGGCCATTCCGTGACCTTTGGTCGGCCGATATTGGCGGCGCGGCCGGTTGGGGGCCGTGGTTACGATGGTGCGGAATACGACCAGCAGTGAATCGGAGCGTCAGTGAGCAGTCCCCGCCGCACTCCCCGTCGTGGGTGGACCGTGCTGAAAATGGTGCTCGTCATGGCGATAGTCGCCGCCGGTGGCACCGCGGCCTATTACCAGTGGGGTTCCGGAGATGGAGATTCCCCCTCCGGATCCGCTTCCGCGGAACTGACCGTTCGTTACCGGAATGACGCCCCCGCCACCGGCGCAACGGCCAAGCCTTGGCTGGAAGTCATCAACAATTCCAAGAAGTCCGTGGCACTGACCGATGTCACCCTGCGGTACTACTTCACGGCGAACGACGCGGCCGCGTACGGAGCCAACTGCGTCCAGACGAGCCTGCGCTGCTCCAACGTCACCCAGAAGATCGGCGCGCTCGCGGGATCGGCTCCCAAGGCCGACCACTACCTCCAGATCGGCTTCACCGAGGGCGCGGGCAGCCTGAAGCCCGGCGGCACCACCGAGGCGATCGGGCTCCAGCTCTACCGCCTCGACCACAAGGCGCTGGACCAGTCGGACGACCGCTCCTTCGACGCCGGGGTTACCCACTACGCGCCCTCGAAGCTGGTCACCGCGTATCTGCGCGGCGCGCTCGCCTGGGGCGAGGAGCCGGGCAGCCGCACTGGGGGCCAGGACCCGGCCGCGCCGACGCCGGTCGCGGCCGCGCCCGAGGGCGTCCTGTTCGACGACTTCCACTACAGCGGTCCCGCGGACCCCGCGCTCGCCTCCAACGGCTGGCGCGTGCGCACCGACGGCGGCGGCCCCGGTATCCGCGGCACCTGGTCGGCCGCCAACGTCAGCTTCCCGGCCGCGACCGGCGGCAAGGACTCGGGGGACAGGGCGGAGCAGGCGCTCCAGCTGCGGGTCACCAGCGACGGGACCAAGGGCGGCACCAAGCAGGCCGAACTCCAGCGCGCGGAGCCCGACTTCTTCACGGGGACCGTCGCCGCCCGGGTCTACTTCAGCGACAAGCCCACCAGCGGCCGCAACGGCGACCACATCAACGAGTCCTTCTTCACCATTTCCTCGATAGGCAAGTCGGAGAAGCAGAGCTACAGCGAGCTCGACTACGAGTACATGCCGAACGGCGGCTGGGGCGCCCCGGGCCCCCGGCTCGACACCACGAGCTGGCGCAGCGGCAAGCAGGGGGACCGGACCACCCGCACCCAGAAGCTGAGCCTCAAGGGCTGGCACACCATGATGATCACTGCGGCGGACGGGAACGTCACCTACTCGGTGGACGGCCGCAAGCTCTTCACCCACGGCGGCAAGTACTTCCCGCGCGAGCGCATGGGCATCCACTTCAGCGCCTGGCTCGTCGACCTCCCCTTCAAGGGGAAGCGCACCTGGGACATGAAGGTGGACTGGCTCTACTGCAAGGCCGGGCAGGCCGTCTCCCTGGCCGAGGCCGAGAAGGCCGCGGCGGGCTTCTCCGGGGCCGGTACGAACTACGTGAACACCCTGCCCAAGTCCTGACCCGCTGAACGGCCGTGCGCCCGCCCCCGGTTGTCCGGGGGGCGGGCGCACGGCCGTTTCAAGGGGAGAGCTAGAACAGCCCCACCAAGTCCTGCACCAGCGCCGCGTCCCCCACGATCGAAGACGTCCCATGCGTCGTCGCCGTGCCCGGGTAGAAGCGCAGGCCTCCCGGGGTCGCCTTGAAGACCGCCCAGAAGTCCGGGGTTTCCTGGCCTGGCGTCGGGACGAACTTCAGGTACGTGCCGGTGTCGACGACCGTGCCCTGGGCGTTGCCCGCGCTCGCGAAGAACGGGATGTTCGTCGACTGCCAGGCGCTCGGGCCGTAGGTGGTGCGGGTGCCGATGCCGTACGTCGTGTTGCCCGAGGTGTCCGTGGCGCGGGTGCCCGGGTACAGGTACAGCTTGCCGTAGTCGGTGCTCGCCGGGTCCGTGGTGACGTGGCGGCCGAGCAGGTCGGGGATGCCGTCGCCGTTCACGTCACCGGGCGCGGTGAAGTCGAAGCGGTCCCAGGACGTGAAGCCGAACTGCTTCGCCGGGAGCAGCTTGTACGAGCCGGGCTCCGCCGCCAGCGGGCCCTCGGCCGTGCCGGAGTACAGCCACATCCCCTCGCCCTCCTGGACGATCAGGTCGGCGCCGGGCATGCCGTCGGCGTCGCCCGGGGCGAGGATCTGGCCGGTGCCCGCCCAGGTGCCCGGGACCGTCCAGTCCTGGGTCGCGTCGCCGTCGCACGCGAGGATCTGGACGGCCGTGGCCTTCACCACGGCGCCGCCCGCCACGTCCAGGCAGCGGCCGGAGCCCTGGTTGAGCAGGGAGCCGTCGCCGCGGTCGAGCCACTGCTGGGCCGGGCCGCCGTCGCAGTCGGCCAGCTGGACCGGCGAGGCGAGGTCGGTGCCCGCGGCGGCCGCGCACTTGCCGAGCACCTTCAGGGCGCCGCCGGTGAGCTGGAAGTCCTGCGCGGCGGTGGCGTTGCAGGTGTAGATCTGGAGCGGGGTGCCGTTGGCGGTGTTCGCCGACTTCACGTCGAGGCAGAGTCCGCCGGGGCCGGTCAGCGGGCCGTTGTCCTTGCCGGCCGGACGCAGCAGCTCCTTGCGCTGGCCGGTGACGGGCACACCGTTGCCGTCGCCGGGGTACAGGTACAGCTTGTTGCCGACCTTGGCGAAGAAGTCCTCGTACCCGTCCATCGTCTGGCCGTCGGTGGCCGCGATGAAGTCGCCCCGGTGGGCGACGCGCGCGCCGTTCCAGCCGCCCGAGGCGACCGTGCGCGCCGTCTTCAGGGTGCCGTCGCCCTTGCCGCCGAGCAGCCGCAGGGTGCCGTCGGTGGCGGTGGCCAGCAGGTCCGACTGCCCGTCGCCGTCGAGGTCGCCCGCCAGGTCGCCGTGGACCCGCCCGGCCGTGTCGTGCACGAACGCGGGGTTGTCGGTGACGATCAGGGTGGTGTCGGTCGGAGCCGAACCGCCGCTGTACGCCGAGGTGTTGCCCGCCTTGTCGTACGCCTCCACGTGCAGCTTGTTGTTGGGCCACAGGCTCGGCTTGACGGTCACCGTGGCGGTGCCGTCGGCGGCCGCCTTCACGTACGTACCGTTGGGGCACTTGAGGTTCGAGACGGACAGCGGCTGGTTGAGCGCGTAGCAGAAGCCGTCGACGCCGCCGGTGTCGGTGTCGGTGGAGGCGAACTTGACCGTACGGTCGGTGCGCGCGGGCACCTCCGCCACGTCCAGGGCGTGGCCGTCGGTGGCGGTGACGGTGGGCTTGGCGGGCGCGGTCTTGTCCACGCCGAAGCCGCAGGCCGTGGTCCACGCCGAGGTGTCCAGGCCGTCACGGGACTGGACGGACCAGGTGTAGCGCTTGCCGGTGGTGAGCAGGGAGCCGTCGATCCGGGCCTGGGCGGTGCCGCCCGCGGTCACCGTCGAGGTGGGCGAGGCGACCACCGCGCCCGTGTCGTAGTCCTTCAGCTGGAAGGCGCCGGTGATCTGGCCGCCCTCCGGGTCGGAGATCTTCGCGGTGAGGGTGAGGCCGGTGTTGCCGACGACCGGGAACGCGGCCGGGTCTGTGGCGCAGGCGACCTGTACGAGCCCGCTCGCGCCGGGCGCCCAGGAGCCCTGGTAGGCGGCCGAGGAGTCGACCTTCGGCGCGGTGTTGTACGTGATCTCCAGGCTCGGGTCGTTCTGGAACTTCTTCCAGCTCTGCTCGTTGCCCTCGAAGTCCTGGCGTGAGCGCAGGCCCAGCGTCATGTCGTTGTCGCCGGCGTCCGCGACCGCCTGCACGGCGGTCTTGATCGTGGCGGCGTCGAAGTCCTCGCCGGCGGCGGCGCACTGGGTCGAGGACCAGCCGTGCGCGAACGTCTTCTCCTGGAGGGTCTGCTTCCAGGCGGGCTGGTTGTTCCAGGTGGTGGAGGAGGAGATGGGGCCGGTCAGGCCCAGCTCCACCGGGGTCTTGGTGCACGACCACGAGTAGCTGTTGAAGACGTTGAACTTGGCCGAGATGATCTTCGATCCGGCCAGGCCCTTGGTGTTCAGCTGGAAGTACGAGCGGGCGGTGCCGTTGGTCGACGTCTCGTGGCCGACCCGGGCGAGCTTGTCGCTGAACGTGCCGCCGTTCCAGTACGCGGTGTTGGCGATCGAGGAGTTGCCCGACTGCTTGTAGGCCATGGCCCAGTTGTTGCGGCCGCCGCCGGAGAAGATCGGGTCGATGACGACCGGGAAGACCGTCTTGGGGTCCTTCAGCATCGCCGCGTCGGGGGTGATCCGCAGCCGGTCGGCGGTGACCTTCGTACCCATCGCCACCAGCTTGGGCGGCGCGGTCTCGGCGGCGGTCGGCCGGGCGCCGCGTACCAGCTGGGCCGCCGCCTGCTTCGGCAGGTGCGAGGAGTCCCACATGGTCGGCGCGGGGGCGCTGAACAGCCGGGCGCCGGAACGGGTGTCGGTGGCCGTCAGATTGCCCTTGGCGTCCGCCTTCAGGCTGGCGCCCGCCGTGTGCAGCGCGAGCGACAGCTCGGCGAGGCGCGGGTTGGCCGCCGCTTCACGGGTCTTGACGATCAGGTGCTGGGCGAAGCCGTCGACGTCGGCGCGCAGGGTGAGGTCGACGCCGGGCAGCACCTCGGGGTAGAGGGCCGTGTCGCCCTCGACGCGGGGCTGCGGCAGCGCGTCCGGCCAGGAGACCGAGAGGGTCCTGCCGTCCTTCGTCATCGTGGCGAGCGGGCCGGTGCCGCCGCCGGAGAAGGAGATGCCGAAGGTGGCGGCGGCCGGGGCGAGGCGGCCGTCGGCGCCCTGCTCCAGCGTGGCGTCGGCCGTGCGCCAGGCGCCGTCGACGCGGGCGAAGGCGGGGCGTACGTACTGGCGCATGGTGAGCGACCCGTCCGGGTTGGCCAGCACCTGCGTCATCTCGTCGCGACGGTCCAGGATCTCGACCTGGCGGCCGGACTTCTTCGCCTGCGCGAGGGCCTGGGCATCGCCCGTACCGGAATTCTCAATTCCGGAAGTGCTGGCTCCGGAAGTGGTAGTTCCGGAAATGACGGTTCCGGAATTGCCAATTCCGTCCACGGAACCCTTGATTCCATGCGCACTTGTCCGGCTCCGCGTGCCGCTGTCGGCGGTCTCGTCCGCAAACGCCGCGTGTGCCGCGGCCAGTTGAACAAGGCCGCCCGCGCCGAGCGCGGCTGCCATCAGCGCGGCCGGCAGCCGTCTGCCCCGGCGCATGTGATGTCCCCTCACCAGTCCCCACCCTCGTATCAGTTAATGCTGCTTGCAGAGCGGGAGCGTAACGCCGGAATAACGTCCGAACTGGCCCCTTCGCACCCTTGGCTGCGCCTTTGAGTACGTATGGTTCGGCGATCGTTCTCCTCTCGTTATATACCCTCCCAACTGCGATGTTCGCACTCCGAATTGTTCTTCCGCCCGTAAATTCCTTGGTGTTAAGTTCCCCCAGGCGCCCCTCCCTTGGGGCGCCTTTTGAGCTGAATACGGAGAGTTGGAGAGTTCCACGTGACTCGTTCAAGGGTGGGGACATTGAGATACGACGAGGACTCGGGAGGGGGCAGACGCCGCCGCGCCACGGCGGCGCTCGGTGCGCTCACGGCGAGCGCGGTGCTGGTCACGCTGCTGCCGAGCGTCGCGGCGGCGGCCGGGAAGGTCGATTTCTCGGTGCGTTCGGTGCAGAAGACGGCCTCGGTGCCGGGCTCCGAGCTGGGCAAGGGCGGTTCCGCCGCCAAGAGCGAGACCGCGCGGCGGCCCTGGCGGGCGCCGAAGGTGACCTGGCCGAAGGCCGGGGACAGCGAGGTCGACCTGGGCGGGGTCGCGGCCGATGCGTTGGCAAAGAGTGCGGCGGGGCGGAGTGTGGCCGGATCGCGTCATGCGGTCGCGCCGGGGAGTCCGGTCGGGGTCGCGCCGCTCGCGCCCAAGTCCCGCGCGGGGGGTGCGCCTGCCAAGGTCCGGGTGCGGATGGCGGACCGGAAGGCGGCGGACCGGCTGGGCCTGGACGGTGTTGTCCTCGGTGTCGCGCGCGACGACGGCAGGGCCGTGCCGGGGCAGGCGTCCGTGCAGCTCGACTATCGCGCCTTTCAGGGCGCGTACGGCGCGGACTGGGCGTCCCGGCTGCGGCTCGTGCAGCTGCCGGCGTGTGCGCTGACGACGCCGGAGAAGGCCGAGTGCCGTACGTTCACGCCGCTGGCGACGCGTAACGACTCCAAGTCCGGGTTGCTCAGCGCCGAGGTCGAGGTAGCGCCGGACGCCGTCGTGGGCGCGGGTAGTGGAGCGGCTGCACGCCGTGGGTCCGCTGTGCCCACCCGTTCCGCCCTTGCGGAACGTATGCCCACAGCGGACGCGGGTGCCTTCACCGTCCTCGCCGCCACCGCCACCCCCGACGGCGCAAACGGGGACTTCAAGGCGACCTCGCTCTCGCCGTCAGGGAGTTGGGCCGCGGGGGGCAACGAAGGCGGGTTCTCCTGGGAGTATCCGCTTCAGGTGCCGCCCGTGCCCGGGGATCTCACCCCCAAGCTCGCCCTCGGGTACTCCTCCTCCGGGGTCGACGGCCGTACCGCCGCCACCAACAACCAGCCCTCCGCTCTCGGCGAGGGCTGGTCGATGGAGATGGGGTTCATCGAGCGGCAGTTCATGGGCTGCAAGGACGACAACGGGACCGGGACGAACGCCCCCGCCAAGTCCGGGGACCTGTGCTGGCGTTCGGACAACGCCGTGATGTCGCTGAACGGGTCCTCGACCCCGCTGGTCAAGACCGGGACCGGTGACGTCTGGCGGCCCGCCGACGACGACGGCAGTCGCATCGAGCGGGTCAAGGGCAGCGCCACCGATACCAACAACGGCGACGACGACAACGAGTACTGGAAGGTGACCACGCTCGACGGCACCCAGTACTGGTTCGGCAAGAACCGCCTCCCCGGCTGGGCCACCGGTAAGACCGAGACGGGTTCTACCTACACCGTTCCGGTCTACGGGAACCACGCCAACGAGCCCGGTCACGCCACCGCCTTCACGGACTCCGTCCGCAACCAGGCCTGGCGCTGGAACCTCGACTACGTGGTCGACCCGCACGGCAACGCGATGGCGCTCTTCTACACCCAGGAGAAGAACGCGTACGCCAAGAACTCCGGCGGCTCCACGACCACCAAGCCCAAGGCGGACGCGAGCTACACGCGCGGCGGCTACCTCGACCACATCGAGTACGGCCACCGCGCCGGGCAGGTCTACGCGGCCCAGCCCGCCGCCAAGGTGAACTTCGCCATGGCCGACCGCTGCCTGGGCACGGCCGCCGACTGCGCCTTCGACAAGGCGCACGCCTCCAACTGGCCGGACACGCCGGTCGACGAGGTCTGCACGGTCGGCGCGGACTGCCTCAACGGTTCGCCCTCGTTCTGGTCGAAGAAGCGGCTGACCTCGGTCTCCACCCAGGTGCTCAAGGGCACGGGCTACTCCGACATCGACACCTGGACCTTCGGCCAGAGCTTCCCCGGCACCGGTGACACCGGCGGCAACGGCCTGTGGCTCGACTCGATCGTGCGCACCGGCAAGGCGGGCGGCACCGCCCTGTCGAACCCGGCGGTGACGTTCGGCGGCACGCTGATGCCCAACCGCGTGGACGCCTCCGAGGGCCGCCCGCCGCTGAACAAGTACCGCATCACGCGGGTGACTTCGGAGTACGGCGGCGACACCCTGGTCGAGTACTCGCCCACCGAGTGCACCTATGCCGCCCCGCCCGCCGAGGCGACCAACACCAAGCGCTGCTACCCGAACTGGTGGACCCCCGAGGGGGGCTCCCAGCCGGTCAAGGACTGGTTCCACAAGTACGTGGTGACCAAGGTGACCGAGGACGACAAGGTCGCGGGCACCGACTCGGAGGTGACCGAGTACGAGTACCTGGGCGGCATCGCCTGGGCCAAGGACACCAGCGAGTTCACCCTCGACAAGCACCGCACGTACAGCGACTACCGGGGCTACGGCAAGGTCCGCACCCGCACCGGCACGTCCAACAGGACGCTGTCGGAGACGACGTATCTGCGGGGCATCGACGGCGCCCAGGTGGCCGACTCCTTCGGCACCCTGTACACCGACGCCGAGCAGTACAGCGGCAAGGAGCTGGAGAGCGCCAGCTACGACAAGGACGGCGGCAAGATCGTCGAGTCGTCGGTGGAGAAGCCGTGGTCGAAGCTGACCGCGACGCAGACCCGCCCGGGCACCACCGATCTGCACGCCTACCAGTCGGACACCGAGACCACCACCGGCCGGTCCCTGATGGACGACGGCAGCTGGCAGACCACGCGCTCCACGGACACCTTCGACGCCTACGGCCAGACCCTCACCACCTCGGACGAGGGCGACCTGGCGGTCTCCGGTGACGAGCAGTGCACCCGCACCAGCTACGTGACCCCGGACACCACCAACTACCTGGTCTCCTACATCGCCTCCGAGCAGAAGACCTCCACCGTCTGCGGCACGGCCCCCTCGGCGGGCACCATCACGGCCGAGACCCGCACCACGTACGACACCAGCGCGTACGGCGCCGCGCCCGTCGCGGGCAAGGCGCTGGCCTCCAGGATCGAGGAGCTCGACCGCTACAACGCCGGCCTGCCGGTGTTCGTCACCACCTCCACCGCGCTGTACGACGCGTACGGGCGGATGACGCAGACCGTCGACGCCGCCAACGCCAAGACCACCACGGCGTACACGCCCCCGACCGGCGCCCAGCCGACGACGGTGAAGACCACCGACAACAAGGGCTTCACCACCAGCGTCGACCTCGACGGGCTGCGCGGGCTCACGGTGAAGGCGACCGACGCCAACGGCCGCGTCACCAGCCAGGAGTACGACGCGCTCGGGCAGCTCACCGCCGCCTGGAAGCCGGGCCGGGTCAAGCCCGCCTCGGCCGACGTCACCTTCTCCTACCAGGTGCGCAACGACGGCCCCACCGCCGTCACCTCCAACACGCTCCTGGAGAGCGGCAAGTACCGCAAGGCGGTCACCCTCTACGACGGTCTGCTGCGCAAGCGGCAGATCCAGACCGAGGCGTACGGCGGCACGGGCCGGCTGATCACCGACAGCTTCTACGACAGCCAGGGCCGCACCTACAAGGACAACGCCGAGTACTACAACGACCAGCCGGTCGCGGCGGGCCTCTTCTCGGTGGCCGACAGCCAGGTCCCGGCGCAGACCGTGACCGAGTTCGACGGCATGGGCCGCGCCACCGCGTCCATCGCGCTCACCAAGGGCACCGAGCGGTGGCGCACGACCACCACGTACGGCGGCAACTGGACGGCGACCGTCCCGCCGAGCGGGGCCACCGCCACGCTGGTGGTCAGCAACGCCCACGACAAGCCGGTCGAGCTGCGCCAGTACAAGGACGGCAACCCGGTCATCGGCGCGAGCGCCGACAAGTACGAGGCGCTGAAGTACACGTACGACACCGCCAACCGCCTCACCAAGGCGGTGGACGCGGCGGGCAACACCTGGTCGGCCACGTTCGACCTGCGCGGCCGCCAGATCACCTCGTCCGACCCGGACAAGGGCGCCGTCTCCACGACGTTCACGCCCGACGGCAAGACGGCGACGACGAAGGACGCCCGGGGCACGGTCCTCGCGTACACCTACGACGAGATCGGCCGTCCCACCAGCCTGCGCAAGGACAGCGACACCGGCCCCAAGCTGGCCGAGTGGACGTACGACACGCTGACCGGCGGCAAGAAGATGCTGAGCTCGTCGACCCGCTGGGACAACGGCAACGCGTACACCACGGCCGTGAAGGGCTATGACGCGGCGGGCCGGGCCACCGGTTCGGTGATCACGGTCCCGGCGGCCGAGGGCAAGCTCCAGGGCACCTACGAGTTCGGCTCCACCTACACGCCGGTCACGGGCCTCGCCAACACCACGGCCTTCCCGGCCGGCGGCGGGCTGCCCGCCGAGACGGTCCGCC
This sequence comes from Streptomyces sp. BPTC-684, assembly GCF_030028635.1. Taxonomy (NCBI): domain Bacteria; kingdom Bacillati; phylum Actinomycetota; class Actinomycetes; order Kitasatosporales; family Streptomycetaceae; genus Streptomyces; species Streptomyces sp. BPTC-684. Next base: position 2,323,493 of record NZ_CP124863.1, on the reverse strand, counting down.
AGGGCTACACGGACTACGGCCTGGCGACCACGGTCGGCAACGGCACGGACGTGTACTCGCTGGGCAACCAGTACTCGCCGTCCGGCGACATCCTGCAGACCGTGCTCGGCGCGGTCGGCGCCCGCACGGTCCAGACGTTCACCTACGAGGAGGACACCCACCGGCTCAGCAGCGTGGTCAACGACCGCGAGTCGCAGGGCCCGCAGACCATCGACAACAAGGTCTACGGCTACGACCCGGCGGGCAACATCACCCGCATCCGCAACGACCGCGACGACAAGTCGGTCACCGACACGCAGTGCTTCACGTACGACTTCGCGGCGCGGCTCTCGCACGCGTGGACCGGCACGGACGACTGCGCGCTGAAACCGTCGACGGACGTGCGCCCGAAGGTGGGCGGCGTCGACCCGTACTGGTACTCGTACACGTACGACACGGTCGGCAACCGGGCCTCCGAGGTCCAGCACGACGTCACCGGCGACACCGGCAAGGACGTCCGGCGCGGCTACTCCTACCCGCAGCCGGGCGAGACCCGGCCGCACGGCATGGACTCGGTCGGCATCACCGGCCCCGGGGCGCGCACCGACTCGTTCGAGTACGACGCCTCCGGCAACACCACCCGCCGGGTGACGTCCGCCGGTGACCAGAGGCTGACCTGGGACGCGGAGGGCAACCTCGCCTCCTCGACGATCGGCGGCCAGACGTCCACGTTCCTCTACGACGCGGACGGCTCCCGGCTGCTGCGCCGGGACCCGGGCGCGGTGACGCTGTACCTGGGCGCCGAGGAGCTGACGCTGACGAAGTCCAGCAATTCGGTGAGCGGCGTGCGCTACTACACGGCGGGCAACGCCACGGTCGCGCGCGGCTCGGACGGCTCGATCACCTATCTGCTCGGTGACCACCAGGGCACCGACGAGGTGGCGGTCGACTCGGTGACCCTGTCGGTCACCCGGCGCGCCTCCGGCCCGTTCGGCACCCCGCGCGGCACCCAGCCGCAGACGGGCTGGCCGGGCGACCGGGGCTTCGTGGGCGGCACCGCCGACAAGTCGACGGGCCTGACCCACATGGGGGCGCGCGAGTACGACGCGGCCAACGGCCGGTTCGCCTCGGTGGACCCGGTCATGGACCTGTCCGACCCGCAGCAGATCAACGGGTACGCCTACGCCAACAACTCACCGGTCACCGACAGCGACCCGAGCGGCGCCTTCCACATCGGCAAGATCTTCAAGAAGATCAAGCACGCGGTGAAGAAGATCTTCCACCGGATCAAGCGGATCGTCCGCCACATCGTGCACAAGGTCGCCCACCACATCAGGTCGTCCTACGCACGAGCCCTGCGGGCGATGTGGTCGCACGGCGAGAAGGGCACCCAGTTCGGCCACTTCAACGTGGGCAAGGGGCCCGACCGGGGCATCATCATGATGAAGTTCTTCATCCACACGAAGGACGCGATGAAGATCCCGGGCCTGGGCTACCAGCTGCTGGGCGACAACCGCGAGTACTCGAACGACCCGGACGCGGCCTACCGCATGGTCCTGTTCTGGGACACCGCCACGGGTGACGTGACCTTCAAGGTCTCGCCGTCCCACACCAAGCCGTCGACCAAGCACGTCTCCTCGTACCTGCTGAGCCAGGGCGGCGGCGGTGGCGCGGGCTACGACATCGAGTCCCCGTCGCGGATGATCCCGGCGTACCCGCTGTCGCTCAACGAGTACCCGTCGGAGAGCATCACCGGACGCAACATCGTGAACTACAGCTTCCTCGGCCAGTACCACTCGAACTCGTCCAAGCTGGACCTGGGCATAGCGGGGGTGAACAGTCTGATGCCCCTGTTCTCGGTCGACACACACGTGACGATCGCCGCCAACAAGGGCTCGGTGACGGTGACCCGGAAGGGCGATCACTACCCCGACATGGAGGTCGTCCAGTACCGTCGGTCGCAGAAGCCGCAGGTCGTGGCCCACGACCGGATGGACAACGTCTCCGGTCTGGACTCGATGCCCGGGTACGGCAACAAGGACATGCGGTACTGGAACTCCGCCCAATGCCTGAAGGACCCGCCGAAGTGACCCACGCACCCTGGTTCCCGCGCTGCGCGGCTCGCTACGTTCCGCTCTGCGCGGCCGGCTGGTTCCTCGCGATGGCACTGACCCCGCGAGGGGCGCTCTCCTTCGGGGAGCAGTTGGCGGACGGTGTGAACCTGATGCTGTTCGTGGCGGCGGTCTCGCTGTTCCTGCTCCTCCTCCTGGGCGTGCTCAAGAGGTACGGAACACCGGGCGGCTTCCGCACGGCGGCGGTCTTCCTCCTGCTGATGCCGGTGCTGCCACTGGCACTGGGCGGCGGGGGAGCGCTGTTCGGGATCATGCTCCTCACCCAGGTGGTCTTCGCGACGGCGGTCATGCCGAAGCCGGAGCTGCTGGCGGTGTAGGCGGTTGAGCGAGTGAGGGGCCCGGCGCCGAGGGTGGCGCCGGGCCCCTCTTCGTTTCGGAAGACGGCCGACGGCCGAAGAGGTTCCGGGGCGGGAGCAGTTCCGCTTACCCGCCTTGACGGCGGCGAGCTCGCGGTTTACGAAAACGTGGAGAAGTATCCCGGCCAGCGGGGCCGGAAATACGTGGGTGAATGGCATACCGCCCCGGCCATCCTGAATTGCGCCGTACGTCTTGAAGTCCCGGTTACGGTATGGGCCCACGCCACCTAGGTTGGGGCTCGCTCGATCGAAGCCGTCCCCTTGTACACCCAGGAGGATTCATGGCCGAGACGTTTTTCCTCACCCCCGGCTTGTACGTGATCAAGAACGTCGCGTACGACGACCGCGTGATCGACATCAGCGACGCCCGCACCGAGCCCAACACGCCCATCATCGGTTACTCGTACCACAAGGGTGACAACCAGCAGTGGGAGATCGAGTTCCTGCCGGGCAACGTGTACCACCTGAAGAGCAAGCTCTCCGGCGGGGAGTTCGGTATACCGTTCTTCGCGCTGAGCGAGAAGAAGATCTTCCCGCAGCTCGTCGCCACGCAGCCGTATCCGCAGCAGTGGTCGATCGAGCCGGTCGGCAGCGGCCAGTTCCGCATCCACTTCCCGTACATAGACGGCGTGGTGACCCTGCGCCAGGAGACGGAGAAGACGCAACTCACCATCGAGCCCTGGGAAGGCCGAGAAAACCAGAAGTGGCGCTTCGAGAACGTCTGAGCCTTTTAGCCTGACGGCTCGAAAGGAACAGCGGCTGCGCCGACTTACAAAGTCGGCGCAGCCGCTTTTTTTGTTTGTCGCGGGGCGTACGGGACTAATGCGGCGAGCTTGTGAACGAGCGGCGGTAGGAGCGGGGCGGCACTCCCCGGCGGCGTACGAACTGCTCGCGCAGCACGGCGGCGCTCCCGTAGCCGACCCGGCGGGCGATCTCCTCGACCGGCAGGTCCGTGGTCTCCAGGAGCTCCTCGGCGCTGCTGAGGCGCAGGCCGCGCAGCCAGGCGTGCGGGGTGGTGCCGGTCGCGGCGGTGAAGCGGCGGGCGAAGGAGCGTTTGCTCATCAGGGCACGCCGGGCCAGCTCCGCGACGGGAAGCGGCTCGTGGAGGTGGGCGCGGGCCCAGTCCAGCACCTCGGCGAGCCGTTCGTCCTGGCAGTCCTCGGGGACGGGGGCGGCCAGATACTGGGCCTGCCCGCCCTCGCGGTGGGAGGGCAGCACCATGTCCCGGGCGACCGCGTTGGCCGTCGCGGCTCCGTACTCCCGCCGCAGCAGGTGCAGGCACAGGTCGAAGCCCGCGGCGGCCCCGGCGCCCGTGATCACCCGTCCCTCGTCGATGTAGAGGGCGTCGGGCTCGACGGTGACGTCCGGGTGTCGGCGGGCCAGCAGCTCGGCGAACCGCCAGTGGGTGGTGGCCCGCCGGCCGTCGAGCAGCCCGGCGGCGGCGAGCGCGAAGGTGCCGACGCAGTGGGCCGCGACGAGTGCGCCGCGCTCGTACGCGGCCGAGAGCGCGTCGAGTACGGCGGGGGCGGGCGGCGTACGGAAGTCCGCCCCCGGAAGGGCGATCACCAGATCCGCGGCGGCGAGCCGGTCCAGGCCGTGCGCGATGGCGAGCGGGACACCGAGGTCGGTGGGGACGGGCCCCGGCCGGTCGGCGCACAGGGCGAAGTCGAAGCCCGGCAGCGCCTCCCCGTGCGGGCCGAACACCTCGCTCACGATGCCCACGGCGAGCATGCCGACTCCTGGCGGGACGTACGCGGCGACGGTCGTGAAGGGCGGCACGGGAGCAGTCTGGCACGGCTGGCACGAATCCTGCGATCAGCGGCAGCAGTGCCACTCGTGGGCGGTCGGCCCGCCCGGAAGGATCAAAGCCATGACAGACGCACCGCTCGGCCGCAGCGCCAAGTACACGATCCTGACCACCGGTTACGTCGGCTCCACCGGCCCGGGGGTCGCCGCCACCGTCTCGTACGTGAGGGACGGCGACCGGCACGTGGTCTTCGACCCGGGCATGGTGGCGAGCCGCGACGACATCCTCGGCCCGCTCGCGGAACTGGGGCTCGGCCCCGACGACATCACCGACGTGGTGCTCAGCCACCACCACCCGGACAACACCATGAACGTGGGCCTGTTCGGCCGGGCCCGGGTCCACGACCACAAGGTGGAGTACGTGGGCGACCAGTGGCGCAACCGGGACGCGGAGGGCTACGAACTCACCCCGTCGCTCCGGCTGATCCGCACCCCGGGACACAGCCCCGAGGACATCACGCTCCTTGCGGGCACGGACGCGGGTGTGGTGGCGTTCGCGGGCGACCTGTGGTGGCACGCGGAGGGCCCGGCGGACGACCCGGTGGCCCCGGACCGCGAGGTGCTGCGGGCCTCGCGGGGGCGGGTGCTGGCCGTGGCGGACGTGATCGTGCCGGGGCACGGCGCGCCGTTCGCGCCCGCCGACACCGTGCCGCGCTAGGCCCGCAGCAGTTGCCCGAACTCCGCCAGCATCTGCGTCACCGCCGCGTTCACCGCCTTCGACTTCGTGTCGAAGTTGAGGAAGCCGTGGACGAGGCCGGGGTAGCGGTGTTTGCGGACGGGTACGGCGGCCGCGATGAGCGCGTCCGCGTACGCCAGGCCCTCGTCGCGCAGCGGGTCGCACTCGCCGCAGCCGATCACCGCCGGGGCCAGGCCCTCGTGGCTGGTGGCCAGGAGCGGGGAGGCCGGGGGGAAGTCGGCGGCGGCGGGCTGCTCGGCGAGGTAGAGGCGGATGTCGTTCTCGACCTCGGCGGTGGTGAGGAGGTACCCGGTCGCGTTCTCGGTGCGGGAGGGGTGGGTGTTCTTGCGGCTCATGTCCACGCAGGGGTACGCGAGGAACTGGGCGGCCAGCGGGCGCCCCTCGTCACGGAAGGCGAGGGCCACGCCCGCCGCGAGCCCGCCGCCCGCGCTGTCGCCCGCCACGGCCAGCACCCCGCCGCCGTACTCCGCGAGCGACTCCGCGACGTGGCTGGTCACCGCCACGCAGTCGTCGAACCCGGCGGGGAAGGGGAACTCGGGGGCGAGCCGGTACCCGACGCTCACGACCACCGCGCCCAGGTCCCGGCACATCCGGCGGCAGACCCCGTCGTGGGTGTCCAGGTCGCCGACGATGAACCCGCCGCCGTGGAAGAAGACGACGGTGGGGGCGGGGCCTGACGCCTCGGGCCGGTAGACGCGTACGGGCACGCCCGCGACGTGGTCGTCCGTCACCGAGCCCACCGCGAGGGGCGGGTCCGGCGCCACGGCGAGCGAGAGCATGCGGTTGCCCGCGCGCATCTCCTCGACGGTGGGCGGCGTCTCGGGCGGCGGGCCGTCGACCCCGAACTGCTTCAGCAGGGCTGCGATCTCCGGGTCCATGGGCATGGGGGCAGCATGACGCGGGTGCGTCCGCCGCACGGCTGGGCCGCGCCGCCGCCTGCTCGGATCGGCGGGACGATTCACCCCGGCGGTGGCTTCGCCTGCGGCCGGTGGGGGGCCCGGTGTTTGTCTGCGGACCGTGGTGGGTTGCTCGCGCAGTTCCCCGCGCCCCTGGGTAGTCAGGGGCGCGGGGAACTGCGCGCTCAGCCACATACGGTCCGCAGACGAAGGAGGGTTTAGGGGCGCGGGGAACTGCGCGAGCAACCCAGCATGGTCCGCAGCCGAATGATCAGCAGTTGCCAGCCGTCGGCTTCCCCGCGAACCGGTCGGACAGCCAGTCGGCCGCAGGCAGCGCGCCAACGGTCACCCCACCGATGTGACCGAGCAGCGGCAGCCCGTGCCACGACACCGACGCACCCCGCCCACACCAGTCGGCCCGCAGACCCTCCCCCACCCCGTACGGAATGAGCTCGTCCAGAGTCCCGTGGTACAGGTACACCGGCGCATCCGGCGCCACCGTGCCGAGGCGGGACTCGTTCAGGCGGGCCTGCCAGTCCGCCTGCTCCAGGGGGTTCTTGACCGTCAGGTCGGTGATCTTCTTGAAGGAGCCGATCGTCGAGTCGATCGCCACGCAGTTGGACTTGAAGTAGTCGACGAGCGCCTTGCCCGCCGTATTCAGGTACGTGTCGAGCTTCAGCTCGGGGAAGGCCGCGTCCTGGCCCGCCGCCGCCATGAAGATCAGGCCCGAGCCGAGGCCGCCGTCGTTGGAGTGGGCGACCGCCATGAGGTCGGCCGGGACACCGCCGGTCGCCGTGCCCTTGACCTTGAGCTCGGGCGCGTACGACTTGTGCAGCTCGGCCGCCCAACTGCTGGCCTGGCCGCCCTGCGAGTACCCCATGATCCCGACGGGGGAGTCCCCGGAGACACCGGGGATGCCCAGGCGCTGCGCGGCGCGGGCCGCGTCGAGGACCGCCGTGCCCTCGGCCCGGCCGACGGTGTACGTGTGGTCCCCGGGCGTGCCCAGGCCCTCGTAGTCGGTCACCGCGACCGCCCAGCCACGCTGCACGATCTGGTTGATGAGGGTCGCCTCGATGGTCGTCCCGTACGGGAAGCCGGCGCTCGGCGCGCAGGAGTCGCCCATGCCCACCGTGCCGACGGCGTACGTGACGAGCGGGCGCGGGCCGGTGCGGCCGTCATTGGGCACGATCACCGTGCCGGACACGACGTTCGGGGCGCCCTTGGCGGTGGTGGAGCGGTAAGTGATGTGCCAGGCCTTGGTGTTGGTCCACTGCCCGGGCAGCGGGTGGAACGCGGTGGGCGCGGAGCTCACGACGTCCCCGGGCCGGGCGGCACCGGAGTCGTCGGCCGCGAACGCGGTGGGGGTGGCTGCGGAGAGGAGGAGCCCGGCGGCGAGCACGCCGGTGACTTTGGTTCGGATGGGCATTGCGGCTCTCCCAATGTCCTGTGGGGTGTGGGCAGTTGAGGAGACCGTAGTAACTGACCGGTAGGTACGGCGCTGACCGTATCGCTCACCTTCACTGGCCCAGCCGATACGCCCCCGGCGTCGTCCCCGTCCAGCGGCGGAACGCCCGGTGGAACGAGGTGTCCTCGGAGAAGCCGAGCCGGGCCGCGAGTTCGGCGATCGGCTCGCGCCCCTCGGCAAGGCCCGCGATCGCCGCGTCCCGCCGCACCGCGTCCTTGAGCTGCTGGAACGAGGTGCCCTCGTGCTGGAGGCGGCGCCGCAGGGTGGCGGGGGAGAGGGCGAGCCGGGCCGCCGTCTCGTCCAGCGACGGCAGCCGGGGCGAGGCGAGCAGCGCGCGGCCGAGGTCGCGGTGTACCTGCTCGGCCACCGTCGTCCCGTACGCCCGGCGGCTCAGCAGTTCGAAGGGCGAGCGCCGCAGCATCTGCTCAAGGGCGGCCTCGTCCCGTACGAGCGGCGCGGTCAGCCAGCGCGCGTCGAACACCGCCTCCGTACGCGCCTCCCCGAACCGGACCGGGCAGCCGAACAGCGACGGGTACTCGTCCTTGTGCGGGGGCGGCGGATAGCCGAACGACGCCCGCAGCAGCGGGATGCGGCGGCCCACCAGCCAGCTGCACAGCCGGTGCGAGATGATCAGTAGGCACTCGGTGAGGAACCGGTCCTCGTCCCGCCCGCCGAGGTCGTTGCGCACGGCGAAGACGGCCTCCGGGCCCTCGGCCGTCAGGGCCAGGTCGGGCCCGCCCGGGAAGAGCCGGTAGAACGCGATCCCGCGCCGCATCGCCCCGCCCAGATCGCGGCAGCCGAGCGAGGCGCAACACATCATGGCGAACGTGCCGGGCCGGCTCGGCGCCGAGCCGAGCCCGAGGAACTCGTCCTGGGTCGCCCGGTACAGCGCCCGGAACAGCAGCGCGAACTGCACGGGCGTGACCCGTGCCCGGTCGTCCCCGAGCAGCAGCGGCGGAATGCCGGCGGACTGGAGCAGCGGCACGGTGTCGATGCCGCGCCGCTCGGCGCCGCGCAGCACGGCGCGTACATGGTGCACGGTGATCGTCCCCTTGCCCATGGTCAACGACCGTAGCGGGATTGAGCGGTGCGGTCAGCGGGGGTGACGTTTCCGGTCATCCCCGGTGGCCGAAGGGCGTCCCTACCGTCGGGTACATGACGGGATCCCCGGTACGACCCCCAACCCTGGCCCTCTTCGCGGAGTGGACCGCCGACCGCTACGCGGACCACCCCGCCCTGCGGTTCCGCTCCGGCGACGGCTGGACCTCCACCAGCTACACCGAACTCCGCGACACAGTCCGCCACCTGGGCCGCGCCCTGCTCTCCCGGGGACTCCGCCCCGGCGACCGAGTGGCGATCCTCGCCGAGACGAGCCCCGAGTGGACCCACATCCACCTGGCCTGCCTGGCTGCGGGCGCGGTGGTGGTCCCGATCTATCCCACGGCCGGGGAGGAGGAGGTGGAATGGGTCCTGAGGGATTCGGGGGCGAGGTTCGCGATATGCGAGACGCCGGAACGGTTGCAAGGCCTGGCGGATCTGGAGGCGGTGTGGTGCCTAAAGGGGCGCGGGGAACTGCGCGACCAGCCACATACGGCCCGCACCCAAAATGCAACCCTCGTCGACCTCCTGGCCACCGCGAACGCCGTCCGCCCAGAGGACCCCGCCACCCTGGTCTACACATCCGGCACCACCGGCCCCCCCAAGGGCTGCCGCCTCACCCACGGCAACCTCGGCGCCGTCCAGGACGCCACCCTCCCCCTCACCGAGGGCGGCCCGGGCGACAGGACGTACCTCTATCTCCCCCTCGCCCACCTCCTCGCCCAGCTCATCCAGTTCTCCACGCTCCTGTACGGCGGCGAGCTCTGCTACTTCGGCGGTCGCGTCGAGGACATCGTGGCGGAGCTGGCCGAGGCTCGGCCCACCCACCTCCCGTCCGTACCAAGGCTGTTCGAGAAGGTGCACCAGGGCGTGCTCTCGCTCGCCGAGGAGCTCCACGTCACCGACGAGAAGGAGCTGTCGGACCTGGTGCGGGCGGCCTTCGGCGGCAACCTCCGCTGGGCGCTCACCGGCGGCGCCCCGATCGCCCCCGAGACCCTCGACTTCCTGTGGGCGGCCGGGATCCAGGTGTTCGAGGGGTACGGCATGACCGAGTCGGCCGGAGTGATCACGCTCAACCACCCGGGCGCCGTCCGCCACGGCACGGTCGGCCGCCCCATCGACGGCTGCGAGGTGAGGATCGCCGAGGACGGCGAGGTGCTGGCGCGCGGCGCGAACGTCTTCCCCGGCTACCACGCCAACCCCACCGCCACGGCCGAGACGCTGGACGGGGACGGCTGGCTGCACACCGGCGACCTGGGCGCCCTGGACCCCGACGGCTTCCTGACGATCACCGGCCGCAAGAAGGACCTGATCATCACGTCCGCCGGGAAGAACCTCACCCCGTCCGAGGTCGAGCTCGCCATCGAACGGTCCCGGTTCGTCTCGCACGCGGTGATGGTGGGGGACCGCCGCCCGTACCCCGTCGCCCTGATCACCGTGGACGCGGCCGAGGTCGCGGGGAAGGACGCGGCCGCCGTACGGGCCCTGGTCCAGGAGGCCGTGGACGCGGCCAACGCCCGCGTCTCGCGCCCCGCCCGCATCCGCGCCTTCGCCGTCCTCGACGAGGACTTCACGGTCGAGAGCGGGGTGCTCACCCCCACCCAGAAGGTCCGCCGCAGGGCGGTGACCGAGCGGTACGCACAAGAAATAGAACAACTGTACGAGAGCGTCCGCAACGCCTGATCCCGGCGCCCCGGCAAAGGCAGGAGCCCTGTTCCGTACGTCTCCGTACGGAACAGGGCTCCTTGGGTACTGCTAGTCAGCGATCGCCGACCCGGGCGACTTAGGCCGGGGTGACGTTCTCCGCCTGCGGGCCCTTCGGACCCTGCGTGACGTCGAAGTTCACGAGCTGGTTCTCCTCAAGGGAGCGGAAGCCAGACGCGTTGATCGCGGAGTAGTGGACGAAGACATCCGGGCCGCCGCCGTCCTGGGCGATGAAGCCGAAGCCCTTTTCAGCGTTGAACCACTTGACGGTTCCGGTAGCCATAAGCCCTCCTTGGGCCAAAGGGTTGCCCTGCTCCAGAACCTGCAAACAAGTCTGAAAACTACAAAAGCCTGCGGGTTACATGCTCCGCAGGCTCTGTACTGCAAGGGAAACCAAACTGCAACTTGCGAGGAGCGTAGCACGCGGCATTGGGGCTGCGGTAGAGGGAAAGATCACGTCACCCGGACGTTTGACGGGCCTCTGACGCGCTGACGAACCTACCCGCCGTAGCTGGACAAACAGGACAGGTCTAGTCTCGCGATGTGGACCAAACAACCACCCGGCCACGGGTCGGGCACATCCAGTTCCTCAACTGTCTGCCGCTCTACTGGGGGCTCGCCCGCACGGGCACCCTGCTGGATCTGGAGCTCACCAAGGACAGTCCCGAGAAGCTGAGCGAACAGCTCATCCGGGGGGATCTGGACATCGCTCCGGTCACCCTCGTGGAGTTCCTGCGCAACGCCGACGAACTGGTGGCCTTCCCCGACCTCGCGGTCGGCTGCGACGGGCCGGTCATGTCCTGCGTGATCGTCTCGCAGCTGCCGCTGGACCGGCTCGACGGCGCCCGGGTGGCGCTCGGCTCCACCTCGCGCACCTCCGTACGCCTGGCGCAGCTGCTGCTCGCCGAGCGGTACGGGGTCGCGCCCGACTACTACTCGTGCCCGCCCGACCTCGGCCTGATGATGCAGGAGGCGGACGCGGCGGTGCTGATCGGGGACGCCGCGCTGCGCGCCTCGCTGCACGAGGCCCCGCGCCTGGGCCTCCAGGTCCACGACCTGGGGGCGATGTGGAAGGAGTGGACGGGCCTGCCGTTCGTCTTCGCCGTGTGGGCGACCCGCAAGGACTACCTGGCCCGCGAGCCCGAGGTCGTGCGCGAGGTCCACGAGGCGTTCCTCGCCTCCCGCGACCTCTCCCTGGAGGAGGTCACCAAGGTCGCCGAGCAGGCCGCCCGCTGGGAGGTCTTCGACGCGGAGCTCCTGGAGCGCTACTTCACGACGCTGGACTTCCGCTTCGGCGCCGAGCAGCTCAGGGGCGTACGGGAGTTCGCCCGCCGGACCGGGCCGACCACGGGGTTCCCGGCGGACGTCTCGGTGGAGCTGCTCGCCCGGTGAGCACCGGCACGGTCAGGACGACGGGATCGGGGCCTGCAGCTTGCTGCTGATCCACTGCATGGTCCCGTCGCCCATCCCCTTGATGTAGGTGTGGGCGTTGTGCTTGCCGCCCTGGATCACCTGGAGACGGGTCTTCACCGGGCCCTTGCCGTACTTGGCGATGAAGCCGTTCAGGTTCGCCATGCCGCCCTCCTTGGTGCCGATCTGGAAGGCGAGGTCGACCTCGGGGCCCTTCTTGTCGATCAGGTCCTGGGCGAGCTTCTCCGGGTTGTTCGCCTGCTTCTCGGCCTCGTGGCCGGCCCACAGCGGGGAGTCCGGCACGGTGTCGGGGCCCGAGGCGATCACGGCCTTGAACTGGTCCGGGCGCTTGAGCACCGACTTCAGGCCGACGAAGCCGCCCGAGGAGGAGCCCATGAACGCCCAGCCGTCGCGGGACTTGAAGGTGCGGAAGTTCGCCTTCACGAAGTCCGGCACGTCCTCGGTCATCCAGGTGCCCATCTTGGGGTGGCCCGGTATGTCACTGCCGTCGTAGTAGTACTTCGCGTCCGGGTTGAGGACCGGCATCACCACGACGAACGGGACGCTCTTGCCCTGCTTGGACCACTCGGTGATGCTGCTCTGCAGCTTGAGGTCGGTGCCCATCCAGTAGTTCTTGGGGTAGCCGTTGCCGCCGGGCAGGGCTATGAGCACCGGGAAGCCGCTCTTGGCGTACTTGGGGTCGAAGTACTGCTTCGGCGCCCACACCCATACCTTGCCCGTGAAGCCCGACTTCTTGCCGTGCAGCGTGGTCACGCCGATCTTGGTGCCGTCCTCCAGCGTGTTCTGCGTGGTGAACTGCGCCTTGGGGCCGGTCGGCAGCAGGGTCTTGGACGTGACCTCGGAGGTCTTCTCGTTCGGTGCCTTGTCCTGCCCGGAGCCCGTACCGCCGCTGCCCTTGGGGGCGGGCGCCGACGAGGCGCCCGGGTTGTCGAAGCTCACCGGCTTGCCCTCGTCGGAGCAGCCGGAGACCAGCGCGACAGAGCCGAGGACGGCGGCGGCCATCAGTGCGGTGGTGCGGCGATTCATTCGATGCTCCGAGGTGTTTTGGGATGCTTGGGGCGTTTTCCGACTAACTGCGAGGTTTTCCGTGTGAACTCCGCAGAGAGAGACGACCGGTCGTTCGAATCGGTTCGCCGCCGTACGTCCCGGATCCGGCCCGGCCGAGTGATCCGGCGCACGTCACGCTCTACCCTGCTGTGCGACCGTACTTGACGGCATGGGGGAGAGCAGATCGCGATGCAGCCGCTCGAAGCCGGCGAACCGCGCACCATCGGCGCCTACCGGCTGCTCGGCAGACTCGGTGCGGGCGGCATGGGCCGGGTCTATCTGGGCCGCAGCGCCGGGGGCCGTACGGTCGCCGTGAAGGTGGTCCACCCGCACTTCGCCCTGGACGAACAGTTCCGCGCCCGGTTCCGCCACGAGGTGGAGGCGGCCCGCCGGGTCGGCGGCGCCTGGACCGCGCCGGTCCTGGACGCCGACCCGGAGGCTTCGGTGCCGTGGGTCGCCACCGGCTATGTGGCCGGTCCCTCGCTGGCCCAGGCCGTCACCGCGCACGGGCCGCTGCCCGAGCACGCGGTGCGCGCGCTCGGCGCCGGGCTCGCGGAGGCGCTGGCGGCGGTGCACGCGCTGGGGCTCGTCCACCGCGATGTGAAGCCCTCCAACGTGCTGCTCACCCTCGACGGCCCCCGGCTGATCGACTTCGGCATCGCCCGCGCCACGGACGGCACGGCCTCGCTCACCGCGTCGGGCGTCTCGATCGGCTCGCCGGGCTATATGTCGCCCGAGCAGATCCTCGGCAAGGGCGTCACCGGCGCCGCCGACGTCTTCTCGCTCGGCGCGGTGCTGGCGTACGCGGCGACGGGCGCGCCCCCGTTCCCGGGCGACTCCTCGGCCGCGCTGCTCTACAAGGTGGTGCACGAGGAGCCCGAGCTGGGCGGGCGGCTCGACGGGGAGCTGCGGGCGGCGGTGGACGCGTGCCTCGCCAAGACGGCGGCGGCCCGCCCCGCCCCCGCCGAACTCGCCCGGCGGCTCGCCCCGGACGGCGCGGCCGCGCTGGTCGCGGGCGGCTGGCTGCCGGGGGCGCTGGTGGAGGAGGTCAGCCGGTCGGCGGTGCGGCTGCTCGACCTGGAGCCGGAGGCGCAGGACGCGCAGGCCTCGGGCCCGGTGGCGTTCACCAGCCCGGCGGTGGGGGTGTTCGGGCCGCCGGACGCGTCGTACGGGGCGGGCGCGGGTGTGGGTACCGGTGCTGGTGCTTCGCAGGGCTCGTACGCGTACGGCAATGGCAGTGGCGGTACGCCCGGCGGTACGAGCGGTACGGGTTCCGTCGCCGATGCCGTGCCCGCGCCGCGTACGCCCGAGCCGCCCACCACTCCGCCCCGCGTCTCGCTCTCCGTCGGGACGGCCGTCGAGCCGGGGGAGCGGGGCCGGGGGCGGCGGATCAGCTGCACGGTCGCACTGGCCGTGGCCGGGGCGGTGGCGGCCGCGACGGTCGGCGCCGCGTTCCTCTTCGACCTGATGCCGGGCGGCGGCGACCAGAAGCACGACTCGGCGGCGTCGAGCGGCCCGAGCAGGTCGAGCACACCGGCGGACTCGGGCCCGGGCGCGACGGGCGGCCCGGCGGTGTCGGAGGTGCCGAAGGCGTTCCTCGGCACCTGGAAGGGGCCGATGACGGAGGCCACGACCGGACAGCCGCACGGCGATCTGACGGCGGTGTTCAAGGCGGGCGCTACCGGCGAGGACGTCCTCCGCACCTCCTCCAAGATCACCGTCCTGGGTACGACCGTGGAGTGCTTCGGGGTGGGCAAGCTGGTCTCCGGCACGGCGCAGCGCGTGACGATCGAGGAGCGCACGGACACGACCCGCGAGAACACGGTGGGCCTGTGCACCACCGGCACGGCCACCCTGGTCTTCACCCGCAACTCCGACGGCACGCTCAAGTACGAGTCGAGGGAGATCGGCGCGGGCAACCCGTACGCGACGCTGGTCAAGGAGACGGGCTGAAGGGGGGGGCGGGCTGAAGGGGACGGGCCAGGGGGGGACGGGCTGAACGGCGGGGGTCCCCGGGGCCCCGGACCGAGGCCGGGCCACCCCGCTGGCGTAGGCTGGCGGTCCGTCCGCAACCCTGCCGAAAGGGACACCCCGGTGACTGAGAAGGCCGACCTTCAGTCCGTCCTCGACCGTGCCGCCGCGGGTGGGCGCATCACCCCCGAAGAGGCGCTCGACCTCTACCGCTCGGCGCCGCTGCACGCGCTGGGCGCCGCCGCCGACGCGGTGCGCCGCCGTCGGTACGCCGGGACCGAGCACATCGCCACGTACATCATCGAGCGCAACATCAACTACACGAACGTGTGTGTCACGGCGTGCAAGTTCTGCGCCTTCTACGCGGCCCCCAAGGACACCAAGAAGGGCTGGACCCGCGACCTCGACGACATCCTGCGCCGCTGCGCGGAGACCGTCGAGCTGGGCGGCACCCAGATCATGTTCCAGGGCGGCCACCACCCGGACTTCGGCGTCGAGTACTACGAGAAGCACTTCAGCGCCATCAAGCAGGCCTTCCCGCAGTTGGTCATCCACTCCCTCGGCGCGTCCGAGGTCGAGCACATGGCCAGGATCTCCGGGGTCCCGGTCGAGGAGGCGGTCCAGCGCATCCACGCCGCCGGTCTCGACTCCTTCGCGGGCGCCGGCGCCGAGCTGCTGCCCGCGCGGCCGCGCAAGGCGATCGCCCCGCTCAAGGAGAGCGGCGAGCGGTGGCTGGAGATCATGGAGATCGCGCACGGCCTTGGCGTCGAGTCGACGTCCACCATGCTCATGGGCACCGGCGAGACCAACGCCGAGCGCATCGAGCACCTGCGGATGATCCGAGACGTACAGGACCGCACGGGCGGCTTCCGCGCGTTCATCCCGTACACCTACCAGCCCGAGAACAACCATCTGAAGGGCCGGACGCAGGCGAGCGTCTTCGAGTACCTGCGGATGATCGCGGTCGCGCGCCTGTTCATGGACAACGTCGCGCACATCCAGGGCTCCTGGCTCACCGTCGGCAAGGAGGCGGGCCAGTTGTCGCTGCACTACGGCGCGGACGACCTCGGCTCGATCATGCTGGAGGAGAACGTCGTCTCCTCGGCGGGCGCCAAGCACCGTTCCAACCGCATGGAGATCATCGACCTGATCCGCAAGGCGGGCCGCGTTCCGGCGCAGCGCGCCACGACGTACGAGCACCTGCTCGTCCACGACGACCCGGCGAACGACCCGGTCGACGAGCGCGTCATGTCGCACATCTCGTCCACGGCGATCGAGGGCGGCACGGCCCACCCGGAGCTGAAGCTGCTCGCGTCCAACTGACGCGACGGTTGCTCTAGTGCTGACGATTCACGCCCCCGGGGCGGGCGACTCGGTCGTGGTCGAGGCCTCTGTGGTGGCCGCGATCGGGCCGTACGAGGAGCTGGCGGCGGCGTACCCGGCCGCGCGGGTGCGGCGGTGGCCGGGCGTGCTGCTGCCCGGCCTGGTCAATCCGTACGGGCCCGAGCTCCTTGAGCAGGCGTACCACCCGGATCCCCGCGAGGCCGACGAGCTCGGCGTCGATCCGATGCCGGTGTTCTTCACGGACGAGGTGCGTCTGGGGGCGAGCGCCCGGCGCGGGGTGCAGCGGCTGCTGGCGCACGGGGTGGTGGCGGTTTCGGGGGAGTTGCGGGTGCGGGCGGTGGTGGAGGCGGTGCGGCGGTCGGGCGTGGCGGTGCTGCCGCGCGCGTCCCTTCCGTCCGGGACGCCGTCCCTGGCCGCGGGGGCGGCGTTGCCGCCGCTCCGGGTGGGTGATCCGGCTCGGTTCGCGGTCTTCGACGGGGCGGTGTGTGTGGCGACGGTGCTGGACGGTCGGCTCGTCTACCGCGCCCGTTGATTCCCCCACCCCACCCCTTCCCGAAACTCTCCGAGGGCACTTGTTTGTCTGCGGGCCGGTGGGGGTTGCTCGCGCAGTTCCCCGCGCCCCTGAGATGCGCCCCTCCGGGGCGCCCAGGGGGATTGCCGCGCAGCGGCATCTCAAGGGGCGCGGGGAACTGCGCGACCAGCCCCCACCGGCCCGCAGACAAACACCGGGTCAAGAAGGCGCGCGGCCACCCACCGGCCCGCAGGCGAACGGGGGCGTCCCAGGGGGGCGTGGGCGCCGGGGGCGGAGCCCCCAGGCACAATGAGGGGGTGACCCGCGCATCTCTGGACAAGCAGCCGCACGAAGTCGCCACGATGTTCGACGACGTCGCCGCGAACTACGACCTCACCAACGACGTGCTCTCGCTCGGCCAGGCCCGCCTCTGGCGCAAGGAGGTCGCGAAGGCGGTCGACGCGCGCCCCGCCCAGAAGGTCCTGGACCTCGCCGCCGGCACGGCCACCTCGTCCCTCCCGTTCGCCGCCACCGGCGCGTACGTCGTCCCGTGCGACTTCTCCATCGGGATGCTGAAGGTCGGCAAGGGACGCCACCCCCACCTGCCGTTCACGGCCGGTGACGCCACGAAGCTCCCCTTCAAGGACGACACCTTCGACGCCGTCACCATCTCCTTCGGGCTGCGCAACGTCCAGGACACCGACGCGGCCCTGCGCGAGCTGTTCCGCGTCACCCGCCCCGGCGGCCGCGTGGTCATCTGCGAGTTCTCGCAGCCGACCTGGAAGCCGTTCCGTACGGTCTACAGCGAGTACCTGATGCGGGCGCTGCCCCCGGTCGCCACGGCGGTGTCGTCCAACCCGGACGCGTACGTCTACCTCGCCGAGTCCATCCGCGCCTGGCCCG
This sequence comes from Streptomyces sp. BPTC-684, assembly GCF_030028635.1. Classification (NCBI taxonomy): domain Bacteria; kingdom Bacillati; phylum Actinomycetota; class Actinomycetes; order Kitasatosporales; family Streptomycetaceae; genus Streptomyces; species Streptomyces sp. BPTC-684. The sequence goes on along the minus strand of NZ_CP124863.1, from coordinate 2,306,153 downwards.
ACCAGCCCGCGCTCGCCGCGCGGCTCCAGCAGGCCGGCTGGTCCAAGGTCGCCTGGCGCAACCTCACCGGTGGTGTGGTGGCGCTGCACCGCGGCTACAAGCCCCAGTAACCCGGCGGGCAGCAGCACCGTGGACTACCAGGCCGTCCTCCACCAGATCGCGGACGACGTCGCGCCCCTCGTCGGGCGCGGCACCCCCGCCGCGTACATCCCCGCCCTCGCCGACGTCGACCCGTCCCGCTTCGGGATGGCCGTCGCGGACCTCGACGGCAAGGTGTACGGAGTGGGGGACTGGCAGCGGCCGTTCTCCGCGCAGTCGATCACCAAGGTCTTCACGCTCGCGCTGGCGCTCGCGCGCGGCGGCGACAGCCTCTGGGAGCACGTCGGCCGCGAGCCGTCGGGCAACCCGTTCAACTCGCTCGTCCAGCTGGAGTACGAGAACGGGATCCCGCGCAATCCGTTCATCAACGCGGGCGCGCTGGTCGTCACCGACCGGCTCCAGACCCTCACGGGGGACGCCAGCAGCGAACTCCTGGAGTTCCTGCGGGAGGAGACCGGCAACCCCGAGCTCGCCTTCGACGCGGTGGTGGCCGAGTCGGAGTCGGCGCACGGCGACCGGAACGCCGCCCTGGCCCACTTCATGGCCTCGTACGGCAACATCGCCAACGACGTGCCGACGCTGCTCGACCACTACTTCTGGCAGTGCGCCATCGAGATGAGCTGCGCGGACCTGGCGCTGGCGGCGCGCTTCCTGGCCCGCCACGGTCTGCGGGCGGACGGCTCCCGTCTCCTGACCCGCAGCGAGGCGAAGCAGATCAACGCGGTGATGCTGACCTGCGGGACGTACGACGCGGCGGGCGACTTCGCGTACCGCGTCGGCCTCCCCGGCAAGAGCGGCGTAGGCGGCGGCATCGTCGCGGTCGTACCCGGCCGCTGCACCCTGTGCGTATGGAGCCCGGGCCTGGACGCGCGAGGCAACTCGGTGGCAGGAGTCGCAGCCCTGGACCGCTTCACCACCCTGACCGGCTTGTCGGTGTTCTGAGTCCTTGCGACTGCGGACCGCAGATGGCCGTTCGCGCAGTTCCCCGCGCCCCTGGCGGGGTTGCCCCCCAAGCTTGGCCGAAAGACGCTCCCCCAAGGGGGTTTAGGAGCGCGAGGCTACGACATTTGCGGCTCCGCCGGGCCTTTAGGGGCGCGGGGAACTGCGCGACCAGCCCACGACGGTCCGCGGACGAAGGGGGGTTTGGGGGCGCGGGGAACTGCGCGAGCAACCCAGGACGGTCCGCAGACGAACCCCGGGCCTAGAAGGGGCGCGCTCAGCCCCCACCGGCCCGCAGACGACCACCGGGCCAAAACGGGGCCCTCACAAGGCCAGCTGGAAGCAATACCCCTCCCGCCCACCCACCGGCGTCACGAACGTCTCCCCCAGCCGCATCCCCAACCGCCGCGTAACCGCCACAGACCGCGCATTCCGCGCGTCCACCATCGCCACCACCCCACCGACCCCCGCCGCCCGCACCCGATCGAGCGTGGCCCGCGCCGCGGCCGTCGCGTACCCCTGGCCCCAGGCGGAACGGGCCAGCCGCCACCCGATCTCCACCTCCCCCACCGGCCCCCACGCGTGCGGCCACGGCTGCGCGCCCGTGAAGCCGAGCACCCGGCCGTCCTCCCCGAGGAGGGTCCAGAGGCAGAACCCCCGCTCCGCGTCGTGCCTGCGCTGCCGCGCCGTCAACTCCTCGTACACCGACAGCTCCGCCGCCCTGCCCCCGTGGAACTCCATGACCTCCGGGTCGTCGAACACCTCGTGCCACGCGTACGCGTCCTCCTCGGTCGGTACGCGCAGCCGTACGACGGGCGGGGACGGCAGCGACTTCTCCTCGGTCGAGTTCTCCTCGGTCGAGCTCATAGCGGGGCAACCCTTCGCGATAACGATCAACAGCCACCCATAGACTGCACATGTCCTGTGCTTTCCGGCATGCCAAATCGAGTCTTCGGGAGAACCCGCTGTGACCGAGCCCCTCTCCGAACACACCGCGGATGTGATCGTCGTCGGGGCCGGCCCCGCCGGATCCACGACCGCGTACTACCTGGCCAAGGCCGGACTCGACGTACTGCTGCTGGAGAAGACCGCCTTCCCGCGCGAGAAGGTCTGCGGCGACGGGCTCACCCCGCGCGCCACCAAGCAGCTGGTCGCCATGGGCATCGACATCTCCGAAGAGGCCGGCTGGCTGCGCAACAAGGGCCTGCGCATCATCGGCGGCGGCGTCCGGCTCCAACTGGACTGGCCGGAGCTCGCCAGCTACCCCGACTACGGACTCGTCCGCAAGCGCGACGACTTCGACGAGCAGCTGGCCCGCCAGGCGCAGAAGGCCGGGGCACGGCTGTACGAGCGGTGCAACGTCGGCAGCCCGATCATCGACGACCGCACCGGCCGCATCACCGGCGTCAACGCCAAGCTGGGCGAGGAGAAGCGGGAAGTCGCCTTCCACGCCCCGCTCGTCGTCGCCGCCGACGGCAACTCCACCCGGCTCTCCCTCGCGATGGGCCTGCACCGCCGCGAGGACCGCCCGATGGGCGTGGCCGTACGCACGTACTTCCACTCGCCCCGCCACGACGACGACTACCTGGAGTCCTGGCTGGAGCTGTGGGACCGGCGCGGCCCCGGCGAGGACCGGCTGCTGCCCGGCTACGGCTGGATCTTCGGCATGGGCGACGGCACCTCCAACGTCGGCCTCGGCGTGCTCAACACCTCCGACTCCTTCAAGGAGCTGGACTGGCGCGAGGTCCTCAAGGCCTGGTGCGCCTCGATGCCCGAGGACTGGGGCTACACCCCCGAGAACATGACCGGCCCGATCCGGGGCGCCGCGCTCCCCATGGCCTTCAACCGTCAGCCGCACTACACCAAGGGCCTGTTGCTGGTGGGCGACGCGGGCGGCCTGGTCAACCCGTTCAACGGCGAGGGCATCGCGTACGCCATGGAGTCGGGGCAGATCGCCGCGGACGTCATCGTCCAGGCGCACGCCCGCGCGACCCCGGCCCAGCGCGAGCTGGCGCTGCACAACTACCCGAAGATCCTCAAGGACACCTACGGCGGCTACTACACGCTGGGCCGCGCCTTCGTGAAGCTCATCGGCAACCCGAAGGTCATGAAGATCGCGACCCAGCGCGGTCTGACCCACCCGCTGCTGATGAAGTTCACCCTGAAGATGCTCGCCAACCTGACCGACCCCACGGGCGGCGACGCGATGGACCGCATCATCAACGGCCTCTCGAAGGTGGCCCCGAAGGCCTGAGGGCCCCTCCTGTACGACTGAGGGCCGGTGCGACCCCTTCGGGGAGCACCGGCCCTTCTGCGCGTCTGTGAGCGCCGGGAGCGAACGCCGGGACTAGAGGACGCGGACCGCGCCGGTCGGCCGGTCCCAGTCCAGGCTGCGCTCGACCACACCGGTCGAGGAGTTCTGCGCACCGACGAACTTGCCGCCGCCCACGTAGATCGCCACGTGGTACGCGGAGCCTGCGCCGCCCCAGTAAAGGATGTCGCCGGCCTGGAGGTTCGAGAGCGAGACCTGGCGGCCCGCGGTCGACTGGTCCTGCGAGACCCGCGGCAGGTCGATGCCCACCTGGCGGTACGCGGCCTGCACGAGGCCCGAGCAGTCGTACGCGCTGGAGCCCGTGGCACCCGACACGTACGCCTTGCCGACCTGCGCCAGCGCGAAGTCCACGATGGTGGCGGCGGAGCCCGTGGCGCTGGAGCTGGAGGACGACGACGTGGTGGAGTTGCTGCCGCCACCGGTCGAGGAGGTGCTCAGGGTGGTGCGCGCGGAGGAGCGGGAGGCGCGCTCGGCGGCGTCCGCCTTCGCCTTGGCCTCCGCCTCGGCCTTCTTCTCCGCCTCGGCCTCGGCCTTGGCGTCCGCGTCGGCCTTGGCCTTCTTGGCGACCTTGGCGGCGCTGGAGGCGGCCGCGTTCTGCTGGGCCTTCAGCTGGAGGTCGGCGGCGACCTGCTGGGTGGCCTCGGCGGAAGCGGCGGCGGTGCTCGCGAGCCCGGTCGTGAGCGTGGGCATCTCGATGGTCTCGGTCACCGGCTCGGCGGCGTGCGCCGGACCCGTGGCGCCTGCCACCGCGATGGTGCTGAGGACGCCACCGGCAACTCCGGCACGGAGCGCGAGCTTGGAGGCGCTGCGGCGGGGCTTCCGGTGGCTGGGTATGTGAGCGGTGTGGGACATGAGGACAACCGCTATCAGGGGTTCACGGTTCCCTTCAAGAAACGTGTGCTGCGCCACAGTTGCGGTCGGAACGGACGAATCCGCTTCCTCCGCGCCCTTATTGACGCCGTAACGGGCAATCCGGTCATGCACGATCACGGCTGTGATCATGTGGTTTTTATAAAAAGTCCGAATTGCCCGTCGCCTACCATCCGTTCACACCGTTGGCCAAGCCCGGTTTTATCGGTGACGGTTTCCTGTGACGCAGGTCACTTCGTATCCGGGTGTCGGCCGTCCCGTGACCGGCCCGTGATCAGCGGGGCATGGGTGGGGCGGGGGATGGGGTCGTCGGGTGATCGGCCCGGGGTCGGTTCTAGATCACTTCGAGCCGACTCCGGACCGATCCCGGACCGACCCGGAGTTCGTGAACGCGTGCACAGGTCCACCCCCGGGCGAAGCTCTCACCCGCACGAGTGAGCCGTGATCCCTTACCACTCGAACGAGTCCATCGCCAATTTGCCTGTAGGGCCCATGTCTTGATAGCGCCGCACCCCTTGCGACCAGCGGTAACAGGAGTGGATGCTACGCCTTGTGATCACTCGGCCGCTTCGGGTGTGAAGATCACTGCTCATCCGACTTGATGATCCTTCGTCAGGTGGTGGAGATCACAAAGCCGTTGGTGTACCCCGTGTCGCAGATCACAGACCGCCGGGCATAGGATGCGGTGCAGTCGGGCTTGTGAACTGCCTCACATGTGCGCGATCTTCGCGTGGCGAGGGGGCGGCAGCGGCGCCCGTGTGCGGTCCAACGGTCAAGGACGACTGGAAGGAGCGAGGAGCGTGAATGCCTACGCGCCCATCCTCGTGCTCGGCGCCCTAGGGGCTGGGTTTGCGATCTTCTCCGTGGTCATGGCCACGCTTATCGGCCCAAAAAGGTACAACCGGGCGAAACTTGAGGCGTACGAGTGCGGCATCGAACCGACTCCCACGCCGGCCGGAGGCGGCCGCTTCCCCATCAAGTACTACCTGACGGCGATGCTCTTCATCGTCTTCGACATCGAGATCGTCTTCCTCTACCCCTGGGCCGTCACCTTCGACGCCCTGGGGGTTTTCGGGCTCGTGGAGATGCTGCTCTTCGTGCTCACCGTCTTCGTCGCCTACGCGTACGTGTGGCGGCGCGGCGGCCTGGAATGGGACTGAGGGGCTGAGGGGCACCTATGGGACTCGAAGAGAAGCTGCCGAGCGGCTTTCTGCTGACCACCGTCGAACAGGCCGCGGGCTGGGTGCGCAAGGCGTCCGTCTTCCCCGCCACCTTCGGCCTGGCCTGCTGCGCCATCGAGATGATGACGACCGGCGCAGGCCGGTACGACCTGGCCCGCTTCGGCATGGAGGTCTTCCGCGGCTCACCGCGCCAGGCGGACCTGATGATCGTGGCCGGCCGGGTCAGCCAGAAGATGGCCCCGGTCCTGCGGCAGGTCTACGACCAGATGCCCAACCCCAAGTGGGTCATCTCCATGGGGGTTTGCGCATCCTCGGGCGGAATGTTCAACAATTACGCGATTGTGCAGGGCGTCGACCACATTGTTCCGGTTGACATCTATTTGCCCGGTTGTCCGCCCCGGCCCGAGATGCTGATCGACGCGATCCTCAAGCTCCACCAGAAGATCCAGGGTTCCAAGCTCGGGGTGAACGCGGAGGAAGCCGCCCGCGAGGCGGAGGAGGCCGCCCTCAAGGCGCTGCCCACCATTGAGATGAAGGGGCTGCTGCGGTGAGCGACGACCGTACTCCCGAGGCGCCGGAGAACGGCGGCCTGCCCGCCCAGCGCGACGACACCGGTGACGTCATCGGCGTACGCAAGGGCATGTTCGGCGCGGCCAACGGCGGCGACACCAGCGGCTACGGCGGTCTGGTGCGCACCGTGACCCTGCCGGGCGCCTCCTCCCGCCCCTACGGCGGCTGGTTCGATGAGGTGGCCGACGAACTCGAAGGCGCCCTGGAGGAGCAGGACCTGCTCCCCGAGAACGCCATCGAGAAGACCGTCGTCGACCGCGGCGAGCTCACCTTCCACATCGCGCGCGAGCACCTCGTACGCGTGGCACGCACCCTGCGCGACGACCCGGCCCTGCGCTTCGAGCTCTGTACGGGAGTCAGCGGCGTCCACTTCCCCGGCGACAAGGGCCGCGAGCTGCACGCCGTCTACCACCTGCGCTCGCTCACCCACGGCCGGCTGATCCGGCTCGAAGTCACCGCCCCGGACAGCGATCCGCACCTCCCGTCCCTGGTCGGCGTCTATCCGACCAACGACTGGCACGAGCGCGAGACCTACGACTTCTTCGGCCTGGTCTTCGACGGCCACCCCGCCCTCACCCGGATCATGATGCCGGACGACTGGCAGGGCTTCCCGCAGCGCAAGGACTACCCCCTCGGCGGCATCCCCGTCGAGTACAAGGGCGCCCAGATCCCGGCTCCGGACCAGCGGAGGTCGTACAGCTGATGAACACCGACAGCGCAACTTCGCGCGCTTCCGCCCGGGAGACGACGGAGGGGACCGTATATACGGTCACCGGCGGCGACTGGGACGAGGTCGCCCGCACCGCCGCCCGCGCCGACGACGAGCGCATCGTCGTCAACATGGGCCCCCAGCACCCCTCCACGCACGGCGTGCTCCGCCTCATCCTGGAGATCGACGGCGAGACGGTCACCGAGGCCCGCTGCGGCATCGGCTATCTGCACACCGGCATCGAGAAGAACCTCGAATTCCGCAACTGGACGCAGGGCACCACCTTCGTCACGCGCATGGACTACCTCATGCCGTTCTTCAACGAGACGGCGTACTGCCTGGGCGTGGAGAAGTTGCTCGGCATCACCGACCAGATCCCCGACCGCGCCTCGGTCATCCGGGTGCTCCTGATGGAGCTGAACCGGCTCTCCTCGCACCTGGTCTGCATCGCCACCGGCGGCATGGAGCTCGGCGCCACCACGATCATGATCTACGGCTTCCGCGACCGCGAACTCATCCTCGACGTCTTCGAGCTGATCACCGGTCTGCGGATGAACCACGCGTTCGTCCGCCCCGGCGGGCTCGCCCAGGACCTGCCCCCGGGCGCGGTGGACCAGCTCCGCGAGTTCGTGAAGACGATGAAGAAGAACCTGCCGGAGTACGACAAGCTCGCCACCGGCAACCCGATCTTCAAGGCCCGTATGCAGGACGTCGGGTACCTCGACCTGACCGGCTGCATGGCGCTCGGCGCGACAGGACCGATCCTGCGCTCCGCGGGCCTGCCGCACGACCTGCGCAAGACCGACCCGTACTGCGGCTACGAGACCTACGACTTCGAGGTCCCCACCGCCGACAGCTGCGACGCCTACGGCCGCTTCCTGGTGCGCCTGGAGGAGATGCGCCAGTCGCTGCGGATCGTCGAGCAGTGCCTGGACCGGCTGGAGCCCGGCCCGGTCATGGTCGCCGACAAGAAGATCGCCTGGCCCGCCCAGCTCGCGCTCGGCCCGGACGGACTCGGCAACTCCCTCGACCACATCAAGAAGATCATGGGCACCTCCATGGAGTCCCTGATCCACCACTTCAAGCTGGTGACCGAGGGCTTCCGGGTCCCCGTCGGACAGGCGTACGCGGCCGTCGAGTCGCCCAAGGGCGAGCTCGGGGTGCACGTCGTGAGCGACGGAGGCACCCGCCCCTACCGGGTCCACTTCCGCGACCCGTCCTTCACCAATCTCCAGGCCATGGCGGCGATGTGCGAGGGCGGCCAGGTCGCCGACGTCATCGTCGCCGTCGCGTCCATCGACCCCGTGATGGGAGGCGTCGACCGGTGACCGAGACCACGCCGACGAGCCTGGGCATGCCCCAGTTGCCCGCGCCCGATTTCCCGGCCGACGTCCGGGCCCGGCTCGAAGCGGACGCCAAGGAGGTCATCGCCCGCTACCCGGACAGCCGCTCCGCGCTGCTGCCCCTGCTGCACCTCGTGCAGTCGGAGGAGGGCCATGTCTCCCGCACCGGGATGCGATTCTGCGCCGAGATGCTGGACCTCACGACCGCCGAGGTGACCGCCGTCGCCACCTTCTACACGATGTACCGGCGCAAGCCCTCCGGCGACTACCAGGTGGGCGTCTGCACCAACACCTTGTGCGCGGTGATGGGCGGCGACGCCATCTTCGACGCGCTCAAGCGCCATCTCGGCGTCGGCAACGACGAGACCACCACCGACGGCAAGGTGACCCTCGAACACATCGAGTGCAACGCCGCCTGCGACTTCGCGCCCGTGGTGATGGTCAACTGGGAGTTCTTCGACAACCAGACCCCCGAGTCGGCCAAGCGCCTGGTCGACGACCTGCGCGCGGGCAGGCCGGTGGAGCCCACCCGAGGGGCTCCGCTGTGCACCTACAAGGAGACCGCCCGGATCCTGGCCGGCTTCCCCGACGAGCGCCCCGGCGCCGTCGCGGCGAGCGGCGGCGCGGGCCCGGCCTCCCTGGTCGGCCTGCGCCTGGCGAAGGGCGAGGCCCCGCATCCGCGCGTGGTCCACCCGCGCGGCGAGGGCCCCCGCGACGAACCCCAGCCCGGCTCCGAGCACTTGAGCTCGCACGATGCACCGCAGCAGACCTCTGCGTCCGACCCCGCGCACCCGGCGGGCCCGGTCGACGAGGAGGGGGAGTGATGACCTTGGCAGCCGAACTGAGTGGGAACGGGAACGGAAGCAGCCCCGAGAAGCTGCTGGCACCCGTTCTGTCGGCCTTCTGGGACCAGCCGGAATCCTGGACCCTGGAGACCTACCGTCGGCACGACGGCTATGAGGGGCTGCGCAAGGCCCTGGCCATGTCGCCGGACGACCTCATCGCGTACGTGAAGGACTCCGGGCTGCGCGGCCGGGGCGGCGCGGGCTTCCCCACGGGCATGAAGTGGCAGTTCATCCCGCAGGGCGATGGCAAACCGCACTATCTAGTTGTCAATGCCGACGAGTCGGAGCCCGGGACCTGCAAGGACATCCCGCTCCTCTTCGCCAACCCGCATAGCCTCATCGAGGGCATCGTGATCGCCTGTTACGCGATCAGGTCGTCGCACGCGTTCATCTATCTGCGCGGGGAAGTCGTCCCCGTACTGCGGAGGCTGCACGAGGCCGTGCGGGAGGCCTACGCGGCCGGCTACCTCGGCAAGGACATCCTGGGCAGCGGTCTCGACCTCGAACTCACCGTGCACGCGGGCGCGGGCGCGTACATCTGCGGTGAGGAGACCGCCCTGCTGGACTCCTTGGAAGGCCGTCGCGGTCAGCCCCGGCTGCGTCCCCCCTTTCCTGCGGTCGCCGGTCTCTACGCGTGCCCCACTGTTGTCAATAACGTCGAGTCCATCGCCAGCGTTCCCGCGATCCTCACTCGCGGAAAAGACTGGTTCAAATCGATGGGGAGCGAGAAGTCGCCCGGCTTCACGCTGTATTCGCTCAGCGGGCACGTCGCCAACCCGGGCCAGTTCGAGGCCCCGCTCGGCATCACGCTGCGCCAGCTGCTCGACATGAGCGGCGGGATGCGCCCGGGCCACCGGCTCAAGTTCTGGACCCCGGGCGGCTCCTCGACCCCGATGTTCACCGACGAGCACCTCGACGTGCCGCTGGACTACGAGGGCGTAGGCGCCGCCGGCTCGATGCTGGGCACCAAGGCGCTCCAGTGCTTCGACGAGACCACCTGTGTCGTACGGGCGGTCACCCGCTGGACCGAGTTCTACGCCCACGAGTCCTGCGGCAAGTGCACGCCGTGTCGCGAAGGCACGTACTGGCTCGTCCAGTTGCTCCGCGACATCGAGGCGGGCAAGGGCGCCATGGGCGACCTCGACAAGCTCAACGACATCGCCGACAACATCAACGGCAAGTCGTTCTGCGCGCTCGGCGACGGCGCCGCCGCGCCCATCTTCTCCTCGCTCAAGTACTTCCGCGCGGAGTACGAGCAGCACATCACGGGCCGGGGCTGCCCCTTCGACCCGGCCAAGTCGACCCTGTGGGCCGACAGCCCGCACCGCACCACGGAGGTGAACGCATGACGGTGACGACTGGCGCTCCCTCCGGCGGCGGAGAGGCGGCGGTACCGCCGGAGGACCTGGTCTCGCTGACCATCGACGGCGTCGAGATCAGCGTCCCCAAGGGCACGCTGGTGATCCGGGCCGCCGAGAAGCTCGGCATCGAGATCCCCCGGTTCTGCGACCACCCGCTGCTCGACCCGGTCGGCGCCTGCCGCCAGTGCATCGTGGAGGTGGAGGGCCAGCGCAAGCCGATGGCGTCCTGCACCATCACCTGCACCGACGGCATGGTGGTCAAGTCGCAGCTGACGTCGCCGGTGGCCGAGAAGTCCCAGCGCGGGGTGATGGAGCTGCTGCTCATCAACCACCCGCTGGACTGCCCGGTCTGCGACAAGGGCGGCGAGTGCCCGCTGCAGAACCAGGCCATGCAGGTCGGTGACCCCGACACCCGCTTCGAGGGCCGAAAGCGCACGTACGAGAAGCCGGTGCCGATCTCGACGCAGGTGCTGCTCGACCGCGAGCGGTGCGTGCTGTGCGCGCGGTGTACCCGCTTCTCCGAGCAGATCGCGGGCGACCCCATGATCGAGCTCCTGGAGCGCGGCGCGCTCCAGCAGGTCGGCACCGGCGAGGGCGACCCGTTCGAGTCGTACTTCTCCGGCAACACCATCCAGATCTGCCCGGTCGGCGCGCTGACCTCGGCGGCGTACCGGTTCCGCTCCCGCCCCTTCGACCTGGTCTCCTCGCCGTCGGTGTGCGAGCACTGCGCGGGCGGCTGCGCCACCCGCACCGACCACCGGCGCGGCAAGGTCATGCGCCGCATGGCGGCCAACGAACCCGAGGTCAACGAGGAATGGCTGTGCGACAAGGGCCGGTTCGGCTTCCGGTACGCGCAGAAGCCGGACCGTCTGACCACCCCGCTGGTGCGCAACGCGGCCGGTGAGCTGGAGCCGGCCTCCTGGCCCGAGGCACTGGAGGCGGCCGCGGCCGGACTCATGGCGGCCAGGGGCCGGGCCGGAGTGCTCACGGGCGGACGGCTGACCGTCGAGGACGCCTACGCGTACGCCAAGTTCGCCCGGATCGCCCTCGACACCAACGACGTCGACTTCCGCGCGCGCGTGCACTCCGCCGAGGAGGCCGACTTCCTGGCGGCGAAGGTCGCCGGGCGCGGCCACCTCACCGGCGAGGGCGTCACGTACGCCTCCCTGGAGAAGGCGCCCGCGGTGCTGCTCGTCGGGTTCGAGGCGGAGGAGGAGGCGCCCGGCGTCTTCCTGCGGCTGCGCAAGGCCTGGCGCAAGCACGGTCAGCGCACCTACTCGCTGGCCACGCATCTGACCCGGGGCCTGCAGAAGGCGGGCGGCACGCTGCTGCCCGCCGCGCCCGGCACCGAGACCGAGTGGCTGGACGCGCTGGCGGGCGGGGTCGGCCTGGACGGCGAGGGCTCGGCCGCCGCCACGGCGCTGCGGGCCGAAGGGTCCGTCATCGTCGTCGGCGAGCGGCTGGCGGCCGTGCCGGGCGCGCTGACCGCGGCCGTACGGGCCGCCGCCGCGACCGGCGCCGAACTGGTGTGGATCCCGCGCCGGGCCGGCGAGCGCGGTGCCATCGAGGCGGGCGCCCTGGCGGCGCTGCTGCCCGGCGGCCGCCCGGCCACCGATCCACGCGCGCGTGAAGAGGTGGCCGCCGCCTGGGGCGTACGCGAACTGCCGCACCGCTTCGGACGGGACACCGGCCAGATCGTGGAGGCCGCGGCCACCGGCGAGCTGGGCGCGCTGCTCGTGGCGGGCGTCGACCCGGCCGACCTGCCGGACCCGGCACGCGCGCGTGAAGCACTTTCCGGGGCCTTCGTGGTCTCCTTGGAGCTGCGGCCCAGCGAGGTCACCGAGCGGGCGGACGTGGTCTTCCCGGTCGCGGCCGTCGCCGAGAAGTCCGGCTTCTTCCTCAACTGGGAGGGCCGGGCGCGGATGTTCGAGGCCGCGCTGAAGCCCGAGCAGATGACCCGGCGCCTGGCGCCCGCCGACGCGCGCGTGCTGCACATGCTGGCGGACGCCATGGACGTGCACCTCGCGCTGCCGGACAACCGCGCCGCGCGCGCGGAGCTGCGGGGCCTGGGCCACTGGGACGGGCCGCGCGCCACCGAGCCGCTGGAGGCCCGCCCGTCACCCGGCCACCACCCCTCATCGACAGGCTTCGCCTGGCCCCAACAACCGGCCCTGCCCCGGCCCTCCGACGGCGAGGCGGTCCTCGCGGGCCACCGGCTGCTGCTCGACCTCGGCACCCTCCAGGAGGGCGACGAGGCGCTGGCCGGGACCCGGCACGCGGCCCTGGCCCGGCTCTCGGCGGCCACGGCGGCCGAGACCGGCGTCAAGGACGGCGACCTGCTCCAGGTGAGCGGCCCCGCGGGCGCGCTCCGGCTGCCGCTGAAGGTCACCGAGATGCCCGACCGGGTGGTGTGGCTGCCGCTCAACTCGACCGGCACCGGCGTGTACGCGGACACCGGCGCGGTCCCGGGCCAGGTCGTCCGCATCGGCCCGGCGGCACAGGACGCCGCCACCGCCGCACCGGAGGTGCAGCCGTGACCGACTTCCCCGTCCGCCCCGCGGCACCGGGCGCCGCCGTCCACGTACCGGAGGTGCGAGCGTGACCCCGACCTTCCTCGCGGCCGAGGACCTCTCCCTGTTCGGCCGCGACCCCTGGTGGCTCATCGCCCTCAAGGCCGTGTTCTGCTTCGCGTTCCTGATGGTGACCGTGCTGTTCTCGATCGTCTGGGAGCGCAAGGTCGTCGCCTGGATGCAGCTGCGCATCGGGCCCAACCGGCACGGCCCCTGGGGGATGCTCCAGTCCCTCGCCGACGGCATCAAGCTGATGCTGAAGGAAGACGTGATCGTCAAGCGGGCCGACAAGGTGGTCTACGTCCTGGCCCCGATCGTCGCCGCGATCCCGGCCTTCATGGCGATCGCCGTGATCCCCTTCGGGCCGTCCGGCAACGAGGTCTCGATCTTCGGCCACCGCACCACGATGCAGCTCACCGACCTGCCGATCGCGATGCTCTACATCCTGGCGTGCGCCTCGGTCGGCATCTACGGGATCGTGCTCGCGGGCTGGTCCTCCGGCTCCACGTACCCGCTGCTCGGTGGGCTCCGCTCGTGCGCGCAGATGATCTCGTACGAGATCGCGATGGGCGCCGCGTTCGCCTCGGTCTTCCTCTACTCGGGGTCGATGTCGACCTCGGAGATCGTCGCCCAGCAGCACGACCGCTGGTACATCGTGCTGCTGCCGGTCTCCTTCATCATCTACGTCGTCACCATGGTGGGCGAGACCAACCGCGCCCCCTTCGACATGCCCGAGTCCGAGGGCGATCTGGTCGGCGGCTTCAACACCGAGTACTCGTCGATCAAGTTCGCGCTGTTCATGCTGGCCGAGTACGTCAACATGGTCACCGTCTCGGCGGTGTCGACCACCCTCTTCCTGGGCGGCTGGCGGGCCCCGTGGCCCGTGTCCACCTTCTGGGAGGGCGCCAACCACGGCTGGTGGCCGATGCTCTGGTTCGTCATCAAGGTCCAGCTGCTGCTGTTCTTCTTCATCTGGCTGCGCGGCACGCTGCCCCGCGTCCGCTACGACCAGCTGATGAAGCTCGGCTGGAAGGTCCTCATCCCGGTCTCCGTCGTCTGGCTGATGCTGGTGGCGACCGTGCGCGCGCTGCGCAACGACGGCCACGACTTCTCCAAGATCGTGCTGTACGTCGGGGGCGCGGTCGTCGCGGTCCTGCTGATCTCGCTGGTCGCGGACGTCTTCCGGGGCCGCGAGGACGAGTCGGCGGCCGAGGCCGCGCCACCCGCGTTCGACCCGATGGCGGGCGGATTCCCGGTGCCGCCGCTGCCCGGACAGACCCTTCCGCCGGTGCCGCGCCGACGCCCGCGCCACGAGCGGGAGTTGGTTGTCAGTGGTGGGTCCGATACTGAGAGTGACCGTGACGGAAGGGAGGACGAGGGTGTCTAAGTCATCGGAACCGGCGGAGCCCGCGGGCTCGGCGGAGTCGTCCGAGGGGAAGTTCCTGAACCCCGTGGCCGGCTTCGGCGTGACCTTCAAGGCCATGTTCAAGAAGCGGCTGACCGAGCAGTATCCGGAGCAGCAGAAGACCACGGCCCCCCGCTTCCACGGGCGCCACCAGCTCAACCGGCACCCGGACGGCCTGGAGAAGTGCATCGGCTGCGAGCTGTGCGCCTGGGCCTGCCCCGCCGACGCGATCTACGTGGAGGGCGCGGACAACAAGGACGACGAGCGCTACTCGCCGGGCGAGCGGTACGGAATCGTCTACCAGATCAACTACGCCCGCTGCATCCTGTGCGGGCTGTGCATCGAGGCGTGCCCCACGCGCGCGCTGACGATGACCAACGAGTTCGAACTGGCCGACAGCAGCCGCGCGAACCTGATCTACACCAAGGAGCAGCTGCTCGCCGGGCTCGAAGAGGGCATGGTCGACTCGCCGCACGCGATCTACCCGGGCATGACCGAGGGCGACTACTACCGGGGCCTGGTCACCGAGGCCGCGCCCGGCACGGTCCGCCAGGTCGCCGTCTCCAAGGGCGAGCAGCCCGCCAATGGGGAACAGCCCGAGGAGGTGGACGCGTGATGCAGCTCGCCGTCTCCGCCACGACGACCTCCACCGGGGAGGCGTTCCAGTTCTGGGTCCTTGCCACCGTCGCCGTCATCGGCGCGCTGTGCACCGTCCTGATGAAGAAGGCCGTGCACAGTGCGCTGTGCCTGGCCGGGACCATGATCATCCTGGCGGTCTTCTACCTCGCCAACGGGGCGTACTTCCTGGGCATCGTCCAGGTCGTCGTCTACACCGGCGCGATCATGATGCTCTTCCTCTTCGTGGTGATGCTGGTCGGTGTCACCGCCGCCGACTCGCTCAAGGAGACCATCAAGGGCCAGCGCGTCTGGGCCGCGGTCTGCGGGATCGGCTTCGGAGTGCTCCTCATCGCGGGCATTGCCAACGCCTCCCTGAAGCACTTCGACGGACTGAAGCAGGCCAACGCGGGGGGGAACGTGGAGGGCCTGGCCGCCCTCATCTTCACCAAGTACGTGTTCGCCTTCGAAATCACCGGCGTCCTGCTGATCACCTCGGCGATCGGCGCGATGGTGCTGACGCACCGCGAGCGCACCGAGCGCGCCAAGACCCAGCGCGAGCTCTCCGAGCAGCGCGTCCGCGACGGCAAGCACCTGCCGCCGCTGCCTGCCCCGGGTGTCTACGCCCGGCACAACGCGGTGGACATCGCGGGCCTGCTGCCCGACGGCACGCCGTCCGAGCTCACCGTCAACCAGACGCTGCGCGGCCGGGGCCAGATCCGCGACGTGTCCAGCGAGGCGCTGTCGGACCTGAAGGCGCTGGAGCAGCGCTCCGCCGAGCGGCTCGGCCGTGAAGAGGAGGCCGCGAAGTGAACCCCGTCAACTACCTGTACCTGTCCGCCCTGTTGTTCACCATCGGCGCGGCCGGTGTGCTCATCAGGCGGAACGCGATCGTGGTCTTCATGTGCGTCGAGCTGATGCTCAACGCCTGCAACCTCGCGTTCGTGGTCTTCTCCCGGATGCACGGCAACCTCGACGGCCAGATCATCGCCTTCTTCACGATGGTCGTCGCCGCCGCGGAGGTCGTCGTCGGGCTCGCGATCATCGTGTCGCTCTTCCGTTCCCGCCACTCGGCCTCGGTCGACGACGCCAGCCTGATGAAGCTCTGAGGGGTCGCTGAATCGTGGAGAACCTGATTGCGCTGCTCATCGCGGCGCCTCTGCTCGGAGCGGCCGTCCTGCTGTGCGGCGGACGGCGGCTCGACGCCGTCGGGCACTGGCTGGGCACGCTGCTCGCGGCCGTGTCCTTCGGTCTCGGTGTGGCGCTCTTCGCCGACATGCTGGGCCGCTCGGCCGACAACAGGGCGGTGCACAAGCACCTGTTCAGCTGGGTTCCGGTGGAGGGCTTCCAGGCCGACGTCGGCTTCCAGCTCGACCAGCTGTCGATGACCTTCGTCCTGCTGATCACCGGTGTGGGCACGCTGATCCACATCTACTCGATCGGCTACATGGAGCACGACGAGAACCGCCGCCGCTTCTTCGGCTATCTCAACCTGTTCCTGGCGGCGATGCTGCTCCTGGTCCTCGCCGACAACTACCTGCTCCTGTACGTCGGCTGGGAGGGCGTCGGTCTGGCGTCCTACCTGCTGATCGGCTTCTGGCAGCACAAGCCCAGCGCGGCGACGGCGGCCAAGAAGGCGTTCCTGGTCAACCGGGTCGGCGACATGGGCCTGTCCATCGCCATCATGGTCATGTTCACCACCTGGGGCTCGTTCGCCTTCTCGACGGTCTTCAACCAGGTGGGCGAGACCGGCTGGGGCCGCAACACCACGGTCGGCCTGATGCTGCTGCTCGCGGCCTGCGGCAAGTCGGCCCAAGTCCCGCTGCAGTCCTGGCTCGGGGACGCGATGGAGGGCCCGACCCCGGTCTCGGCCCTGATCCACGCGGCGACGATGGTGACCGCGGGCGTGTATCTGATCACCCGCTCCGGCGCCATCTTCAACCAGGTGCAGGACGTGCAGACGGTCGTGGTCATCGTCGGCGCGGTCACGCTGCTCTTCGGTGCGATCGTCGGTTGTGCGAAGGACGACATCAAGAAGGCCCTCGCGGGCTCGACCATGTCGCAGATCGGCTACATGATCCTCGCCACCGGCCTCGGCCCCATCGGCTACGCCTTCGCGATCATGCACCTGGTCACCCACGGCTTCTTCAAGGCCGGGCTCTTCCTCGGCGCCGGTTCCGTGATGCACGGGATGAACGACGAGGTCGACATGCGCAAGTACGGCGGCCTGCGGAAGTACATGCCGGTCACCTTCGTCACCTTCGGCCTCGGCTACCTCGCCATCATCGGCTTCCCGGGCCTGTCCGGCTTCTGGTCCAAGGACAAGATCATTGAGGCGGCGTTCGCCAAGGGCGGCACCGAGGGCTGGATCCTCGGCGCGGTCACCCTGCTCGGCGCGGCCATCACGGCGTACTACATGACGCGCGTGATGCTGATGACGTTCTTCGGCGAGAAGCGCTGGAACGAGGAGGAGACGCACCCGCACGAGTCGCCCGGCACCATGACGATCCCGATGATCGTCCTGGCCTTCGGCTCGGTCCTCGCGGGCGGCCTGTTCAGCATCAACGAGTCCTTCGTGAAGTGGCTGGAGCCGGTCACGAGCTTCTCGCACGGCGACTCGCCGGTGAGCGCCGGCGTCGTCACCGCGGCCACCGTCGTGGTGCTGCTGATCGGCGTGGGCCTCGCCTGGGCGCAGTACGGCCGCAAGCCGGTCCCGGTCGTCGCCCCGCGCGGCTCGCTGCTCACCCGGGCCGCCCGCCGCGACCTGCTCCAGGACGACTTCAACCACGTGGTCCTGGTCCGCGGCGGCGAGCACCTCACCCGCTCGCTGGTGTACGTCGACCACACCCTGGTCGACGGAGTCGTCAACGGCACCGCGGCGGGGTTCGGCGGGCTCTCCGGCCGACTGCGCAAGCTGCAGAACGGCTTCGCCCGTTCGTACGCGGTCTCGATGTTCGGAGGTGCGGCGGTGCTCATCGCCGCGACCCTGCTGATGAGGGCGGTGTAAGGCATGTCGTTCCCCCTCCTTACCGCGACGGCGGCGCTCCCGGCGGTCGGCGCGATCGCCACCGCCGCCGTCCCGGCCGAGCGGCGGACCGCCGCCAAGTGGCTGGCGCTGCTGGTCTCGCTCGGCACGCTGGCCCTGGGCGCCGTCCAGCTCGTACGGTTCGAACCGGGCGGCGACCGCTACCAGTTGACGGAGTCCCACGCCTGGATCAAGGACTTCGGCGTCCGCTACGAGCTGGGTGTGGACGGTATCGGGGTGGCGCTGATCGCGCTCACCGCGCTGCTGATCCCGTTCATCATCGTGGCGGGCTGGCACGACGCCGACCCGCTGGAAACGCACAACAGCCGCTGGCGCCCGACCCAGGGCTTCTTCGCCCTTATCCTCGCCGTGGAGGCGATGGTGGTCCTCTCCTTCGAGGCCACCGACGTCTTCCTCTTCTACATCCTGTTCGAAGCCATGCTGATCCCGATGTACTTCCTCATCGGCGGCTTCGGCGACCGGGCGCACGAGCACGGGGACGAGGCGGCGGCCACCCAACGGTCGTACGCGGCGGTCAAGTTCCTGCTCTACAACCTGGTCGGCGGTCTGATCATGCTGGCCGCGGTGATCGGCCTCTACGTGGTCGCCGGGACGTTCTCGCTCGACGAGATCGCGGCGGCGCGCGCCAACGGCTCGCTGGACATGGCGACCAACACCGAGCGGCTGCTGTTCCTCGGCTTCTTCTTCGCCTTCGCGGTCAAGGCCCCGCTCTGGCCGCTGCACACCTGGCTGCCGAACGCGATGGGCGAGGCCACGGCCCCGGTCGCGGTGCTGATCACGGCGGTCGTCGACAAGGTCGGCACCTTCGCGATGCTCCGCTTCTGCCTCCAGCTCTTCCCGGAGGCGTCGAAGTGGGCCACCCCGGTGATCCTGGTCCTCGCGGTGATCAGCATCATCTACGGGGCGCTGCTCGCGGTCGGCCAGCGCGACATCAAGCGCCTGGTGGCGTACGCGTCGATCTCGCACTTCGGCTTCATCGTCATGGGCATCTTCGCGATGACCACCCAGGGTCAGTCCGGCGCCACGCTGTACATGGTCAACCACGGGATCTCGACGGCCGCGCTGATGCTGGTGGCCGGCTTCCTGATCTCGCGCCGCGGCTCGCGTCTGATCGCGGACTACGGCGGGGTGCAGAAGGTGGCCCCGCTGCTCGCGGGCACGTTCCTGGTGGGCGGTCTGGCCACCCTCTCGCTGCCCGGCCTCGCGCCGTTCGTCAGTGAGTTCCTGGTCCTGGTGGGCACGTTCAGCCGCTATCCGGCGATCGGCGTGATCGCCACGCTGGGCATCGTGCTGGCCGCGCTGTACGTGCTGGTGCTCTACCAGCGGACGATGACCGGCCCGGTCAAGGCCGAGGTGCAGGGCATGCCGGACCTCAAGGTCCGCGAACTCCTGGTGGTCGCCCCGCTGATCGCGCTCCTGGTCTTCCTGGGCGTCTACCCGAAGCCGCTGACCGACATCGTCAACCCGGCGGTGCAGCACACCATGTCCGACGTACACAAGAAGGACCCCAAGCCCGTGGTGGAGGCGGCCCAGTGAGCACAGCAGCAGCTGTCCACAGCCTGTGGACGACGGCGGCCGACGGCAAGGTGGACAAGATCCCGGCGCCGCACATCGAGTACGCACAGCTGTCGCCCACGCTGATCGTGGTCGGCGCGGCGGTGGTGGGCGTGCTGATCGAGGCGTTCGTCCCGCGCAAGAGCCGTTACTACGCCCAGGTGTTCCTCTCCGTGATCGCGCTCGCCGCCGCCTTCGCCGCGGTGGTCGCCCTCGCGGCCGACGGATACGGCACGACGAAGGCGCACATCGCGGCGATGGGCGCGGTGGCCGTCGACGGCCCGGCGCTCTTCCTCCAGGGCACCATTCTCCTCGCCTCGATCGTCGCGATCTTCACCTTCGCCGAGCGCCGCCTCGACCCCGAGGCGCACGGCAACCGGGTCGACTCGTTCGCCGCGCAGGCCGCGTCCGTACCGGGCAGCGACAGCGAGAAGGCCGCGGTCAAGGCCGGTTTCACGACCACCGAGGTCTTCCCGCTGGCGCTCTTCGCGATCTCCGGGATGCTGGTGTTCCCGGCGGCCAACGACCTCCTGACGCTGTTCGTGGCCCTTGAGGTCTTCTCCCTGCCGCTGTACCTGCTGTGCGCGCTGGCCCGCCGCAAGCGGCTGATGTCGCAGGAAGCGGCCGTGAAGTACTTCCTGCTCGGCGCCTTCTCGTCGGCGTTCCTGCTGTTCGGCATCGCGCTCCTGTACGGCTACGCGGGCTCGGTGCAGTACGCGACCATCGCGGACGTCGTCGACGGCACGGTCCAGACGGTGGACCCGGCGCTCGCGGGCACCATGGGCAACGACGCGCTGCTGCTGATCGGCGGCGCGATGCTGCTGATGGGGCTGCTGTTCAAGGTCGGCGCGGTGCCGTTCCACATGTGGACGCCGGACGTCTACCAGGGCGCGCCCACCCCGGTCACCGGCTTCATGGCGGCAGCAACGAAGGTCGCCGCCTTCGGTGCGCTGCTGCGGCTGCTTTACGTGGTGCTGCCCGGGATGCGGTGGGACTGGCGGCCGGTGATGTGGGGCGTCGCCATCGTCACGATGGTGGGCGGCGCGATCGTCGCGATCACCCAGACCGACATCAAGCGGCTCCTCGCGTACTCGTCGATCGCGCACGCCGGGTTCATCCTCGCGGGTGTCATCGCGACCAACGCGGACGGCATCTCGTCGGTGCTGTTCTACCTCGGGGCGTACTCGTTCGTGACGATCGGGGCGTTCGCGGTCGTCACGCTGGTGCGCGACGCGGGCGGCGAGGCGACGCACCTGTCCAAGTGGGCCGGGCTCGGCCGCCGCTCGCCGCTGGTGGCGGCGGTGTTCGCGGTCTTCCTGCTCGCCTTCGCGGGCATCCCGCTGACGTCCGGCTTCACCGGGAAGTTCGCCGTGTTCAAGGCGGCGGCGGAGGGGGGCGCGGGGCCACTGGTCGTGGTGGGCGTGATCTCGTCGGCGATCGCCGCGTTCTTCTACATCCGGGTGATCGTGCTGATGTTCTTCAGCGAGCCGAAGGCCGACGGGCCGACGGTCGCCGTTCCGTCGCCGCTGACGATGACGGCGATCGGGGTCGGGGTCGCGGTGACGTTGGTGCTGGGTGTGGCGCCGCAGTACTTCTTGGATCTGGCGGGGCAGGCGGGGGTGTTCGTCCGATAGGCGGGCCGCTCGATACGGCGAAGGGCCCCGGCGCGGGTGAGTGGCGCCGGGGTCCTGGCGTTGCACCACCTGTGGATAACTTTTCCCCCGCCCTGACCTGCGGTTTCGTCTGTGATCGAGCAGGATCTGCCACGACGGCGGCAGGTGGTGTCGGCCCGGCCCCCTATCGTGGCAGGGGTGGCGGAGTTAACGGGACGACGGTGGGGGACGGCGGGATGAACGGGACGGAAGGGACGGTCGTGGAGGCTGAGGAGTCGATGGTCGGCGCGGCGGTCGAGAGCGAGGCGCTGCGGACGCTGAACCGGGTCTTCGGCTACGAGAGCTTCCGCGGCGACCAGGGCGCGGTCATCGAGCACGTGGTGGCCGGCGGGGACGCCGTGGTGCTCATGCCGACGGGCGCCGGAAAATCGCTCTGCTACCAGATCCCGGCCCTGGTCAGACCCGGTACGGGTGTGGTCGTCTCGCCGCTGATCGCCCTGATGCAGGACCAGGTGGACGCGCTGCGGGCGCTCGGTGTGCGGGCCGGGTTCATCAACTCCACGCAGGACTTCGACGAGCGCCGCACGGTGGAGGCGGAGCTCCTCGCGGGCGAGCTCGACCTGCTCTATCTGGCACCGGAGCGGCTGCGCGTGGAGGCGACGCTCGATCTGCTCTCCCGGGCCAAGATCGCGGTCTTCGCGATCGACGAGGCGCACTGCGTGGCGCAGTGGGGCCATGACTTCCGCCCGGACTACCTGGCGCTTTCGCTGCTGGGGGAGCGCTGGCCGGACGTGCCGCGCATCGCGCTGACGGCGACGGCGACGCGGGTCACCCACCGGGAGATCACCGACCGCCTGGTGATGCCGAAGGCGCGCCACTTCGAGGCGAGCTTCGACCGGCCGAACATCCAGTACCGGATCGTGCCGAAGAACGACCCCAAGAAGCAGCTCCTGACCTTCCTGAAGGAGGAGCACGACGGGGACGCGGGCATCGTCTACTGCCTGTCGCGCGCCTCCGTGGAGAAGACCGCGCAGTATCTGAGCGACAACGGCGTGGCGGCGGTGCCGTACCACGCGGGGCTCGACTCGGGCACGCGCGCGCGGCACCAGTCCCGCTTCCTGCGGGAGGACGGCCTGGTCGTGGTGGCGACCATCGCGTTCGGCATGGGCATCGACAAGCCCGACGTGCGGTTCGTGGCCCATCTGGACCTGCCCAAGTCGGTCGAGGGCTACTACCAGGAGACGGGCCGCGCGGGCCGCGACGGCCTGCCGTCCACGGCCTGGATGGCGTACGGCCTGCAGGACGTGGTCCAGCAGCGCAAGATGATCCAGGGAGGCGAGGGCGACGAGGCGTTCCGGCGCCGGGCGGCCGCGCACCTGGACTCGATGCTGGCGCTCTGCGAGACGGCCGGGTGCCGCCGCGCCCAGCTCCTGGGCTACTTCGGCCAGGAAGCCACGGCCGCGAACTGCGGCAACTGCGACACGTGTCTGAACCCGCCCGAGACCTGGGACGGCACGGTGGCCGCGCAGAAGGTGCTGTCCACGGTCGTGCGGCTGGAGCGGGAGCGGCGCCAGAAGTTCGGGGCGGGCCAGATCATCGACATCCTGCTCGGCCGCAAGACGGCCAAGGTGATCCAGTTCGACCACGACGCGCTGTCGGTGTTCGGCATCGGCGAGGAGCTCTCCGAGGCGCAGTGGCGGGGCGCGGTGCGGCAGTTGCTCGCCCAGGGCCTGCTGGCGGTGGAGGGCGAGTACGGGACGCTGGTCCTGACCGAGACCAGCGGCGAGGTCCTCGGGCGCCAGCGCGAGGTCAGGCTGCGCTCGGAACCGGCGAAGCCGGAGCGCGCGCCCCGCGCACGGGGTGCGGCCAAGGCGAAGACGTCCCCGGCCGACTTCCCGGAAGAGGCGGCCCCGCTCTTCGAGGCGCTGCGCGCCTGGCGGGCCGCGCAGGCCCGCGAGCAGGGCGTCCCGGCATACGTGATCTTCCACGACGCGACCCTGCGGGAGATCGCCGTCGCCCGCCCCGGCTCGGTGGAGGAGCTGGGCACGATCGCCGGGGTGGGCGAGAAGAAGCTGGCGACGTACGGGGAGGGCGTGCTGGAGGTGCTGAAGGGGGAGCAGGAGTAGCCGGGGGCGCCGTCGGCGCCCCCGCGCGCCTCGCTAGCCCTCCACGATCCGTCCCGTGACCTCGCCGAGCCCCACTCGGACGCCGTCCGGGCCCGGGGCCCACGCCGTCATCGTGACGACGTCGCCGTCCTCCAGGAACGTGCGCTTGCCGGTGGGGAGTTCCATCGGCTCCGTGCCGTTCCAGGTCAGCTCCAGGAACGAGCCGCGCTGGTCGCGCTCGGGGCCGCTCACCGTCCCCGAGCCGTACACGTCGCCCGTCCGCAGCGACGCGCCGTTCACGGTCATGTGGGCGAGCTGCTGGGCGGCCGTCCAGTACATGCCCGCGAACGGCGGCTCGGCCACCAGCTGGCCGTTGAGCGCGACGGCGATGCGGATGTCGAAGCCGCCCGGCACCTCGGCGTCCGCGTCGTCGAGGTACGGCAGCAGCGGGAAGTCCCGCTCCGGCGGCGCCACCCGGGCGGCCGTCAGCGCCTCCAGCGGGGTGACCCACGCCGAGACCG
The DNA here is from genome assembly GCF_030028635.1 of Streptomyces sp. BPTC-684. NCBI lineage: Bacteria > Bacillati > Actinomycetota > Actinomycetes > Kitasatosporales > Streptomycetaceae > Streptomyces > Streptomyces sp. BPTC-684. Next base: position 2,282,475 of record NZ_CP124863.1, on the reverse strand, counting down.
ACGTGGCGAAGGACTTGCCCAGGAACGGGCCGAGCGGCACGTACTCCCAGGCCTGGATGTCCCGCGCCGACCAGTCGTTCAGCAGGAACAGACCGAAGACGTGGTCCTCGAAGGACGCCAGGTCCACCGGCCGGCCGAGGGCGGACGGGGTGCCCACCACGAAGCCCACCTCCGCCTCGATGTCCAGCTTCACCGAGGGGCCGAACACCGGCGCCGGGTCGGTGGGCGCCTTGCGCTGCCCGTGCGGGCGGGCCACGTCCGTACCGGAGACCACGATCGTGCCGGACCGGCCGTGGTAACCGATCGGCAGGTGCTTCCAGTTGGGGGTGAGCGCGTCCCCGTCCGGCCGGAAGATCCGGCCCACGTTGGTGGCGTGGTGCTCGCTCGCGTAGAAGTCGACGTAGTCCGAGACCTCGTACGGCAGGTGCAGGGTGACCGTGTCCAGCGGGTGCAGCAGGGGCTCTATGTCGGGCCGGTGCGCGGGCACCGTCACCCACGCGGTGAGCGCGCGCCGCACATCGCGCCACGCCGTGCGCCCGGCCGCGAGCAGCGGGTTCAGCGTGGGCCTGGCCAGCAGCGCCGCGTACGGGGAGCCGAGCGCGTGCGCGGCGGCCCCCGCGTCCAGGACGTGATCGCCGATGCGGACGCCGACGCGGCGGTGCTCGGGCGCGTCGGGCGTGGAGAAGACGCCGTACGGAAGGTTGTGCGGGCCGAAGGGGTCGCCCTCGGCCAGGTCGAGCGGGCTCTGCTCGGACATCTGTGCCTGCCTCGCTTTCCACGGGTGTGGAGGACACGTTACGTCGGCGATGGTTGCGTAGGCAGTGTCTAAAGAGTTCGCAATGTCCGGAAACTCCGCGTCCGGAAGGGGAGATTCCCCCTTACCGTCCTTGCCGGGACACGAACGCGGCGAGGGGGCCGTGCGTCCTGAGGGGGGACTGGTGTCGAGCAGTAATGCCCTGTTCACGGCCGACCGGACCGTGCCCGCACTGATCGTGAAGATCGGGAACTACCCACTGCACCACGGCGGAGTCGGCGCCATCCGCAGCCTCGGCAGGCTCGGCGTGCCGATGTACGCGATCACCGAGGACCGCTGGACACCCGCGGCGCATTCACGCTATTTGAGCCATGCCTTCGCCTGGCCCACCACCGGTCGGGAGGACCCGGACGCCCTGCTCGACGGGCTGCTGCGGATCGGCCGCCGGATCGGCCGCCCGACCGTCCTCGTGCCGACCGACGAGGAGGCGGCGGTGCTGATCGCCGAGCACCAGAAGGAGCTCGACGGCCACTTCCTCTTCCCGCCCGTGGCCCCGGAGTTGCCCCGCAGGCTCGCCAGCAAGCGCGGGTTGCACGAGCTGTGCGTCGAGCACGGGGTGCCCTCGCCCGCGGCCGCCTTCCCCGACACCTACGATGACGTCGAGGACTTCGCCCGGCACGCCCGCTTCCCGCTGGTCGCCAAGAACCGCGAGGCGTTCGTGCGGCGCGAGCGGCCCGCGGTGCGCGGCACCACCCGCGTCCAGAGCCCCGCGCACCTGCTCGCCCTCGCCCGCGAGTGGGGTGAGCGGCCGGGCGTGATCCTCCAGGAGTACCTGCCGCGCGAGGACGCCGAGGACTGGATCGTCCACGCCTACTTCGACGAGAACGCGGCGCCGCTCGCGCTGTTCACCGGCGTCAAGGTCCGCTCCTGGCCGCCGCACACCGGGATGACCGCCACCGCGTACGTCGTCGACAACCCCGAACTCGCCCAGCTCGCCGAGCAGTTCGTGAAGCGGATCGGCTTCAGCGGGATCGTCGACCTCGATCTGCGCTTCGACCGGCGCGACGGGCAGTACAAACTGCTCGACTTCAACCCGCGGATGGGCGCTCAGTTCCGCCTCTTCGAGAACGAGGCGGGCGTCGACGTCGTCCGCGCCCAGCATCTGCACCTCACCGGCCGCGCGGTCCCCGAGGGCGAGCAGCGGACGGGGCGGCGCTATGTCGTGGAGAACATCGACCTGCCCGCGCTCCTGGCGTACCGGAGCAGCGGCTACACCACCCCGCACGCGCCCGCGCGCCCCCGTGGCACCGAGCTGGCGTGGCTCGCCCGGGACGACCCGAGGCCGTTCTTCACCATGCTCGCCCGCTTCGTACGACCGGGGGCCGAGCACCTGTACCAGCTGTGGCGGAGCTCCCGCCGCGCGATCGCCGAGTAGCCGAGCGGGAGCAGCACCACAGGCACCACCAGCACTTGTGCGCATCACCCTGGGGAGGGGACCTTCACGTGATTCGTCCGGTAGCTGTCATCGGGGCGGGGCCCTACGGTCTGTCCACCGCCGCGCATCTGCGTGGACGCGGCCTCCCGGTCCGCGTCTTCGGCTCGCCCATGGTGAGCTGGCGCGCGCACATGCCCGCGGGCATGGTCCTCAAATCGACGCCGTCCGCGTCCAGCATCGACGCGCCCCGACCCGGCCACACCTTGGTCGACTTCTGCGCCGACACCGGGATCCGGCGGTACGAGTCCGACTGGGACCTCATCGGGGTGGAGGACTTCGCGGCGTACGGGCAGTGGTTCGCCCGGAGGCTGCTGCCGGACCTGGAGGACGTACGGGTGGTCTCCGTGGACCGCACCCGGGCGGGCCGCTTCGAGCTGAAGCTGGACTCCGGCGAGGCCTTCGAGGCGCGCGCGGTGGTGGTCGCGACCGGGCTCGCCGGGCTCGCCCGGATGCCCCGCGAGCTGGCGGCCGCGGTCCCCGACGGCCCGTCCGCCACCGGCCCCGTCTCGCACGCCTCCCAGCACGCCGACCTCTCCCGCTTCGCCGGGCGCGAGGTGCTGGTCGTCGGCGCGGGCCAGTCGGCCATCGAGAGCGCGGTGCTGATGGCGGAGGCCGGCGCGAGCGTACGGATCGTGGCGCGCCGGACCGGGGCCGTCCGCTTCGGCGCCGCCCCCGACCGGCAGCCCCGGCTCAGCCCGAACTCGCCGTTCGGGCGCGCCTGGTCGCTGTACGCGTTCTCGTACCACGCCACCCGCTTCCGCCATCTGCCCGCGCCCACCCGGCACTATCTGGTGCGCAGGGTGCTGGGCCCGCTGGGCGCGTGGTGGCTGCGCGACCGGTTCACCGGCAGGGTCGCGGTGACCGACGGCCGCCGGGTGGTCCGCGCGCGCGTCGAGTCCGGCCGCCCGGTCCTGACGCTGAGCGGCGGCGCCGGCCCCCAGCGCGAACTGGCCGCCGACCACGTGCTGGCAGCGACCGGCTACCGCATGGACGTGGCCGCCCTCGACTACCTCGGCCCGGGCCTGCGCACCCAGCTGTCCACCTCGCGGGGCGCGCCGGTCCTGGACGCGGGGTACCGGTCGACGGTGCCCGGCCTGTACTTCACGGGCCTGCCGGCCGCGTCGTCGTTCGGGCCGGTGATGCGGTTCGTGTGCGGTACCGCGTACGCCTCGCCCCGGCTCGCGGCGTCGGTGGCGGCGGGGGGCTGAAGGGGGCGCGTCAGCCCGCCGTCCGGGGGATGCGCTTCTCCCACGTGCGGTGGAAGACGACCTCCCCGCCGTCCCGGCAGATCACCTCGTCCGAGGTGAGGAAGTCCGCCGCGTCGCAGGTGATCTCGGACCGCGTGGTGATCGTGACGTCCCAGGCCAGCTCCGGCCGGTGCAGCCGGATCGTCCAGTCCGAGCGGGTGCGCGCGGACTGGGGGTCCGCCTCGTCGATCGTGTACGTCTCCAGGGCGTCCTCGGTGAACTCCAGGCCGTCGGGGTAGACCCGCGTACCGCCGTAGCGCGGATCCACCTCCAGGCGCCACTCGCCCTTGGCGACGTCGCGCACGACCAGCCGCTCCGGGCGGGGCTCGTCCAGCGACTCGGGGGAGGCCACGCCGAGCGGCGCCGACTGCTCGGGCTCCTCGAAGGCGATCGCGTCGGCCGTCCGCTCCCGGACCGGCAGGGTCAGGGAGCTGCCGTCCGGTTCGAGCGTGAAGCCCACCGAGTCCGCCTGCGGCCAGATCCACGGCCAGTACGCCGAGGACACCGCGAGGCGGACATGGTGGCCCGGCGGGAAGCTGTGGCCGATGCCGTTGAGGAGAAACGTCACGTCCTGGGTGGCGCCCAGCGGCCAGGCGTCCGCCCGGTCCCGGCCCCCGCGCGCGGAGAGGTTGAGCGCGCCCCGGGTGACCAGCGTGGACGAGCCGTCCGGCGCCACGTCGCAGAGCCGCGCGATCGCCTGCCCGAACGGCACGTCCATGCGCAGCCGCAGCGTCACCTCCGGGCGCCCGAGGACCTCCAGGGGCGGCCCGTCGTCCGGCACCGGGAAGTCGAACGCCGCCGAGTGCGCGTCCTCGGCGCGCTGGTCCGGCGGCAGGTCGCCGTCGTTGCCGAACGGGAAGAAGCGGCCCGCGTCCAGGCCGGTGTGCTGCGGCGAGTCGACCCGGACCGGGGTGCCCCCGAGCGCGTACGCGACGGGGGTGACGTGCGGCGAGGGCCACGCCGGGTCGCCGACCCAGCGCCCGGGCAGCTCCTCGTACACCGTGGCGGGCCGGTGCGACTCGCTGATCCAGGACCGCAGCAGCGGCTCGTCCATGACGCCGCTGTCCTCGCCCTTGAGCCAGTGGTCCCACCAGCGCAGGGTCTCCTGGAGGAAGCCGATGGCCGGGCCCGGCGGCAGCCCCCGGTCCGGGTACTGGTGCGACCACGGCCCGATCAGTCCGCGCACCCGGTCGGCGGGCAGGTGCTCCACCAGGCGCAGCACGGTGTCCCGGTACGGGTCGTGCCAGCCGCCCACCGCGAGCACCGCCGCGCCGATCGCCCCGTAGTCCTCGCAGACGCTGCCGTGCTTCCAGTAGTCGTCGCGGGTCTGGTGCGCCAGCCAGGTGTGGACGTACGGCTCCATGGACTCCAGGCGCGTCAGCCACATGTCCCGCCACCGGTCGCCGACGTAGGCCGGGTCCGGCGGGCGCGCCGTGAACGCCAGCATCGTCGCCGCCCAGGCGTGCATGTCCACGGCGAGGACGGAACCTCCCAGGTAGTGCACGTCGTTGTCATAGCGGTCGTCCGACGAGCAGACCGTGACGACCGCCTTGAGCGGCTCGGGCGAAAGGGCCGCGATCTGGAGGGAGTTGAAGCCGCCCCAGGAGATCCCGAACATGCCGACCTTGCCGTCGCACCAGGGCTGCGCGGCGAGCCACTCGACGACCGCGACCCCGTCCGCGAGCTCCCGCGCGTCGTACTCGTCGCCCGGCAGGCCCTCGCTGTTGCCGTGCCCGCGCACATCGACGCGCACGGAGGCGTAGCCGTGCCCCGCGTACCAGGGATGGCGCTGCCAGTCGCGCGGCGCGGTCCAGTCGGTGAGCCGGTACGGCAGGTATTCGAGCAGCGCCGGCACCGGCTCGTCGGTCACCGGTCGCCAGATCCGTACGTAGAGCAGTGTCCCGTCGGGGAGCGGAATGCGCCCGTCCACGCGGGTGGTCTCGTACGGGAAGTCGGTTCGGATCCGCATGGCAGCCTCGCAGGACCTCAGTGGACGGGGTGCATGGTGCGCTTGAGCCGGGGCGCGGCCGCGATCACCGCGAGGCCGGCCGCCACCGCGATCGCGCCGTTGCCGCCGAAGCAGGCGGCGTGGGAGACCCTTCCGTAGACCTTCACCGCGGGCCGGTGGGGGCTGGTCGCGCAGTTCCCCGCGCCCCTGACGGGCCCCGTCAGGGGCGCGAGCAACCAGAGACGGCCCGCAGGCGAATCACGGTGCTCGGTACGCCAGATGGCCGGCAGTGCGAACTCGGCCGTGTGCAGGCGCCCCGGGCCGAGTCCCGCCCAGGTGGCCCCCTGGGCGGGGACGGCCATCGTGCAGTGGCCGCAGGCGATCAGGACGCCGCCGTACAGGACCGCGCGGTACGGGCCGAGGATGTGGTCCGCCAGGCCGGAGAGCGTCAGCAACCCTTTCGGGTGGCCGAGGGAGGCGTGGTCGTCCCCGGGCGGCGGCAGCTCGGAGCCGGGGTCGGGCACGGTGTCGGTGGTCGTTCCGGACAAAAGGTCCACTCCTGATCGTATGAGCTGATCACGAACATACCGGGGTCCATCGGGCTGTGCGCGGGGGGTGACGGGAAGGCGCCAGCGGTGATCGAACAGCGACCGGATACGCTGACTTGAGTGATGGCAGCGACACATCGACAATCCGTGTGATCGTCAGCAGACAGGAGTACCCCTCGTGACCGTCGTCGGGCCGTTCGGGCTGAGCGTGCGGGACCAGGCTCTTGAAGCCGATGTCCAGACCGGATTGGCGGCAGTCGAGGCGGGCCTGCTCGACGCCACCAAGAGCGAGGTCCCTTTCATCACGGAGGCCGCGCAGCACCTCGTGCGCGCGGGCGGCAAACGCTTCCGGCCGCTGCTCGTGATGCTCGCCGCGCAGTTCGGCGACCCCTACGCGCCGGGTGTCGTGCCCTCGGCGGTGGTGGTCGAGCTGACGCATCTGGCGACGCTCTACCACGACGACGTCATGGACGAGGCCGAGGTGCGGCGCGGGGTGCCCAGCGCCAACGTCCGCTGGGGCAACTCGGTCGCGGTCCTCACCGGCGACTTCCTGTTCGCCCGCGCCTCGCACATACTGGCCGACCTGGGCCCGGAGGCCGTGCGCATCCAGGCCGAGGCGTTCGAACGGCTGGTCACCGGCCAGATCCTGGAGACCGCGGGGCCGCGCGACGGCCGCGACCCGGTGGACCACTACCTCGACGTGCTCGCGGGCAAGACCGGCTCGCTGGTGGCCGTCTCCGGCCGGTTCGGCGCGATGATGTCGGGCGCCGACGAGTCGGTCGTGGACATCCTCACGCAGTACGGCGAGCGGCTCGGCACCGCGTTCCAGCTGGCCGACGACGTCCTGGACATCGCCAGCGACTCGCACGAGTCCGGCAAGACCCCCGGCACCGACCTGCGCGAGGGCATCCCCACGCTGCCGGTCCTGCACCTGCGGGCGCAGGCCGCCCAGTACGGCCGCCCGGAGGACCTGGAGCTCGTCGCGCTGCTCGACGGCGACCTGACGGACGACGCCCGGCACGCCGAGACGCTGCGCCGTCTGCGGGTGCACCCGGCGCTCGAACAGGCCCGCAGGGACACCGTGCGGTACGCGGAGGAGGCCCGCACCACGCTGGCGCCCCTGCCGGAGTGCTACGCGAAGTCGGCCCTGGAGGAGCTGTGCGACGCGGTGGTGCACCGGGCGGGGTAGGGCCCGCGCTCAGTACCCGGAGCCACCCGGCGGGGTCATGACACCACCTGAGGTCGTGCCGCCGCCCGTGTCGGCCGTGGCCTTCTCCCCCGTCGGGGTGATCGCGAACCAGGTGCCTCCGGCGCCCTGTCCGTACGCCTCGCGGGGCTCGTCGTCCTTGGCGTACCGGTAGAGCGGCCAGCCCGCGAGGGTCAGCTGCTCGGTGCCGTCCGGGCGGGTGACCTGGCCGACCAGGGCCTTGTCGATGCCCTTGACGGTCAGCGCGTCGGTGGCGGGGGCCGGGGGCCAGATCGCGGCGCAGGCGGCCAGGCAGTTCGAGTGGGACGGCTTCGCGGTGTCCTTGTCGAAGCGGTAGAGGACGTAGCCGTTGCTGTCGGTGACGACCATGCCGACCTTGTCGATGTCGGCGGCGACGAGCGTGGGGGCGGCCGGATTCGGGGTCGCGGGGGCCGTCGTACCGGTCGACGGCTTCTCGGTCTTGCTGCTGCTGTTGCTGCTTCCGCACCCCGTGGCGGCCAGCGCGAGGACGGCTGTCCCGGCGGCCGCGCCGACGGCGATGCGGTGGACGGTGAGCATGGCGATCCCCTTTGGTGGTGCCGGTTGCTCTCACTCAGGTGTACGGATTCCGGCCCAAAGCGACTCGAACACCCGCTCTGTCAATAGTGTGACCCAGGTCACACTATCGGGTGCTCGGTGACATTGCGCAAGCACTTGCATACCTGGCGGAACGGTGGTGAACCGGACTCGCGGCCGCATCTCGGCCGTGTGCCTGAAGGTCGCTCAGGTCGGAGCGTGCCGAGGTCCGTTGGTGATGGCGGGAAGCAATCCCGCCTGACCTCGGCGGAGTTGACGCTTCTGACAGGTACGCGACGTACAACCCCTACTGGTCGGGGGAGGTTCCGCATGCCGGTGTCATCCCAGAGAGGTACACGAGGTTGCTCCCGAGGGGTGACGCCTGACGGCGGCTGATTTGGTCAGATTGAGAACACCACTCCTGACCAATTCGGGTGAGAATGGCGGCGCGGGGTGGACAGAGCGCAGCACTACGGACGGACGCCGCCGACCACGGAGGTAAGGCACACATGGCACCGAACGACAGCGCACACACCACCGAGGAGGCCAGGGACCTCGTCGCGGGCCGCCGCAAGGCCGCGCGGTATCTGGTCCCGGTCGGGGTGGCGGGGGTGGCGGCCGCGACCATCGGGCTGGTCCCGGCGCTCGCGGCTTCAGGTGACCCGGATCTGCCGAAGATCAGCGCACAGCAGCTCATCGAGAAGATCGCCGCGTCGGACGCCCAGCAGCTCTCCGGCACGGTGAAGATCAACACGGACCTGGGCCTCCCGTCCTTCGGCGGCCTAGGCTCCTTCGCCCCCAAGGGCGGCGGCGGCAAGGGCGGCTCCGCCTCGCCCGACAGCAAGCTGATGGAGCTGGCCTCCGGCTCGCACACCCTGCGGGTCGCGGCCGACGGCCCGGACAAGCAGAAGCTGTCGGTGCTCGACAAGGCGTCGGAGTACAGCGTCGTCCACAGCGGGGACGACGTGTGGGCGTACGACAGCGCCTCGAACGAGGTGTACCACTCGAAGCGGGCCGGCGACGGCAAGAAGGAGCTCGGGGGCGACGCGGCCGAGCGCCACGGCCACCCCGGCAAGGCTCCTGAGTCCCTGCCGACCACGCCCAAGGCGCTGGCCGAGCAGGCCCTGAAGGCGGTCGACCCGACCACCTCGGTGACCGTCGACGGCACCTCCCACGTGGCGGGCCGGGACGCGTACCAGCTGGTGATCAAGCCGAAGCAGTCCGGCACGACCGTCGGCGCGATCCGGATCGCGGTGGACGCGAAGAACGGGGTGCCGCTGAAGTTCACGCTCGCGCCGTCCGGCGGGGGCAAGGCCGTGATCGACGCGGGCTTCACCAAGGTCGACTTCGGCAAGCCGTCCGCCTCGACGTTCGACTTCACCCCGCCCAAGGGGGCGAAGGTCACCCAGGACGACGGCAAGGGACACGACGGCAGGGGACACGACAAGGGCGGCCGGGGCTTCAAGGGCTCGCCGGACAGCGAGTTCAAGGGCGTCAACGTCATCGGGAAGGGCTGGAACTCCATCGCGCGCCTCGACGTTCCAGGAGGTAAGGGCATCCCGACCGCACCTTCCGGCAAGGGCGGCAAGGGTGATGTCCCGCCGGAGGCCCAGAAGTTCCTCAACTCCCTGGGCGACAAGGTCACGGGCAAGTTCGGCTCGGGCACGGTCTTCAAGACCCGCCTGATCAACGCGCTGGTGACGGACGACGGGAAGGTGTTCGTGGGCGCGGTCAACAAGGACGCGCTGGTGAACGCGGCGAACGCGGCGAAGTAGCCGTAGGAGTCGAAGTAGTCAGGGGGAGGGGGGACTTGGGTCCCCCCTCGCAACCCCCACCCCTGTGGGGCACGGGACCACCGGTCCGCAGACGAACGGGGCTCTGGGGCGAAGCACCGGTTACGGGAAGGGGCGGGGTGGGGAACTCTCCATCGGTGATCGAGACCCACGGTCTCAGCAAGCGCTACCGAGGCGGCCAACTGGCCGTCGACGGCCTGGACCTCACCGTCCCCAGCGGCAGCATCTTCGGCTTCCTCGGCCCCAACGGCTCGGGCAAGACGACCACCATCCGCATGCTGATGGGCCTGATCGAGCCGACCTCCGGCACGGCCCGGGTCCTCGGCAGTCCCATGCCCCGCGCGGGGCGCACGGTCCTGCCGCAGGTGGGCGCCCTGATCGAGGGCCCCGCGCTGTACGGCTTCCTGTCCGGCCGCGACAACCTCGTACGGTACGACTCGGCCGACCCGACCGCCGACCCCCGCACCCGCGCGAGCCGGGTCGCCCATGCCCTGGACCGGGTGGGGCTCGCCGCCGCGTCCGGCAAGAAGGCGCGGGCGTACTCGCTGGGCATGAAGCAGCGGCTCGGGCTCGCGGCCGCGCTGCTCCAGCCCCGCAAGCTGCTGGTCCTGGACGAGCCGACCAACGGCCTTGATCCACAAGGTATGCGGGAGATCCGCGCCCTGGTGCGGGAGCTCGCGGCCGACGGCACCACGGTCTTCCTCTCCTCGCACCTCCTGGACGAGATCGAGCAGGTCTGTACGCACGCGGCGGTGATGACCCGGGGCCGACTGGTCGTCCAGGGCGAGGTCGCCGAGCTCTCGGCGGGCAACCGGGGCCGGCTCGCCGTCACCACCCCGGACCCGTCCGACGCCGCCCGGCTGCTCAAGGAGCGCGGGGTCGCGGACGTGACCGTGGACGGGGACCGGGTGACGGGCGAAGTCCCGCCGGACGACGTGGAGCTGGCGGAGCTCAACGCCGCGCTGGTGCACGGCGGCGTACGGGTGAGGGCCTTCGGGGTCGAACGGGCCTCGCTGGAGGACGCGTTCGTGGCACTGACGGGGGAGGGGTTCGATGTCGCGGGCTGAGGTGAACGCAACGGAGGACGTGTCGACGGACGTGTCGACGTCGGCGGCCCCGCCCGGCCCGGGTGCGGCACGAGTTGCAGAAGCCCAGGCCGCCCCGGACGTGCCGGGCACCGACTCCCGGCGGCCCAGCCCCCTCTGGACGCTCGGGCTGTTCCGGTCCGAGCTGGTCACCGTCGTGCGGCGGTGGCGCACCCTCGCGCTGCTCGGGGTGCTGGCGGCGGTCCCGATCCTCATCGGCATCGCCGTGAAGATCGAGACGCGCGGCGGCGGCACGGCCGGTCCCAGCGGCGGTGACGGCCCGGCCTTCATCTCGCAGATCACCAACAACGGGCTCTTCCTCGTCTTCGCGGGGCTCGCCGCGACCCTCCCCGTGTTCCTGCCGATGGCGATCGGCGTGGTCGCGGGCGACGCGATAGCGGGCGAGGCCAACAGCGGCACCCTGCGCTATCTGCTGGTCGCCCCGGCGGGCCGGACCCGGCTGCTGATCGCCAAGTACGCGTCGGTGCTCGCGTTCTGTCTGCTGGCGACGCTGGTCGTGGCGGCGTCCGCGCTCGCCGTGGGCGCGCTGCTCTTCCCGCTCGGCGAGGTCACGACGATCTCCGGCACACAGATATCGTTCGCGGACGGGCTGGTGCGCGCGCTGGCGATCGCCGGGGTGGTGGCCCTGTCGCTGACCGGCGTGGCCGCGCTCGGCCTGTTCATCTCCACCCTCACCGGCAGCGGCGTCGCGGCGATGGCGGCGACGGTCGGCCTGCTGATCACCGTGCAGATCCTGGACCAGATCCCCCAGCTGCACGCGATACACCCGTATCTCTTCCCGCACTACTGGCTGTCCTTCGCGGATCTGCTGCGGGTGCCGGTCTACTGGGACCAGCTGGTGAAGAACCTGGAGCTGCAGGCGCTGTACGTGGCGGTGTTCGGCTCGGCGGCCTGGGCGCGCTTCACGGCGAAGGACATCACGGCCTGAAGAACGGGAGCCGGGAAAGGGAGGGAAAGGACGGTCGTGCGAGCCGACCCCCGTGGCGGCTCGACACGACACGTGCCGTTTCCTTGGCACATTCTTGGAGCAGACCATTCCGCTGTCAATACGCTACGGACCGTCCTCGTAGACTCACCTCGTGACCGAGTCGCCACGTCCCACCCCCAACCCCCGGCGCCGGAGCGAGAGATCGCGCCGCGCGATCCTCTCCGCGGCCCTCGAACTCTGCTCGGAAAACGGCTACGGACGCGTCACGATCGAGGGCATCGCCGCCCGTGCGGGGGTGAGCAAGAAGACGATCTACCGCTGGTGGGCGACGAAGGGCGCGGTGCTCCTGGAGGCCGTGATCGAGGCCGTGGTCAGCACTTCGCCCCTGCCCGACACGGGTGACGTCGACAGGGACATGGTGACGCACGTCACCAGCGTGATGCGGGTCTTCACCTCGCCGGTGATCGGCCCCGCGTACACCGGGATCCTCTCCGAGGTGCTCCACGACGAGGCGCTGGCCGGGGCCGTCAACGAGGAGCTGGTCGGGCCGCGCGTGGCGCTGGTGCACGAGCGGCTGCGCGCCGGGCAGCGCCAGGGCCAGCTCCCGCCGGACGCCGATCTGGAGCTGGCCGTGGAGATGCTGTACGGGCCGCTGTACTACCGGCACGCGCTGAAGCGGCCGTTCCACGACCCGGACAGGATCGCCTCGCTGGTGGCGCACGTCATGCGTGCGTTGCGAGCACCGGCTCCGAGCTGAAGAAGGTCTTGGCGCGGACCGTCGCCTCGGTGTCCTGCCCGATGGTGCCGGGCCGGTTCGCCGAGCCGAGCAGCACGCCGCCCCACCGCATGCTCATGTACGCGGCGGTGTGGCGCAGGGTCCCCACCAGCGGATCGGCCACGGACCGGTCGGCGGTGGCGAGCGCGGTCACGCCCCACATGGTGCGCCCGGCCATCCGCGGCCGGAACTCCAGGCCCGGCACCCGCATCCACCCCGACCAGTGGTCGAGGTAGTGCTTGACGGGGGTCGACACTCCGTACCAGTACAGCGGCGAGGCGATGACGAGGTCGGTCGCCTCCAGGGTCGCGTCGAGCAGGGTCGCGGCGTCCCCGGTCGGGCCGGCGTACAGGCCCTCGCCGTCGTGGCGCCGGTCGGTGAACTCGGGCAGCCGCAGCTGCGAGAGGTTCAGCCAGCGCTGCGGGACGTCGCTCGGCAGCTGCTCGGCGGCCAGCCTGGCCAGCGCCTCGGTGTTGCCGCCGGAGCGCGTACTGCCGAGCAGGAAAAGGAAGTTGCGGGCCATGGTCCCCTCCAGAGAAAAGCATGCGCGTGCAGTATATGCACGCGCATGCTCATTGCGGGAGAGGTGAAACTCCGGCCCGGGGATCGGGGGGCCGGACGGTCAGGCGGTCAGGCGGTCAGAAGGTCAACTTCCAGCTGTTGATGTAGCCGGTGTCCTGCGGCCCCTTGTCCTGCACCTTCAGCTTCCAGGTCCCGTTCGCCGTCTCGGTGGACGCGTTCACGGTGTACGTGGTGTTGATGTTCGGCGTGGAGTCCGACGACGAGTTGTGCAGCCGGTACGCCTTGCCGCTCGGGCCGATCAGGTCGACCACCAGGTCGCCGCTGTAGGTGTGGACGATGTTCACCCCGACCTTGAGCGCGGCGGGCGCGTTGCCCGTACGCCCGGTGACCGAGACCGACGAGGTCACGGCCGCGCCGGGGGAGTCCGGGATGGTCACGTCGGTGGTGTTCTCGTACGTGTCCCCGGTGGGCGGGGTGGTGGTGCCGGTGGACAGCTGCCACAGCGCGTACGCGATGGCGTCGCTGTTGTGGTCGAGCGCGGTGTCGTCGATGTTCGCGCTGGTGTCGCAGGAGGAGTGGTAGCAGGCGTCGAACGCGCGGCCCGCCGTGCCGCCCCACTTCTGGGCCTGGGCCGAGGTCTTGGTGTAGTCGGCGCCGGAGAAGAGGCCGCCGACGCGGATCCCGGCGTTCTTGAACGGCGCGTGGTCGGAGCGGCCGTCGCCCTCCGTCTCGATCTCGGTGGGTATGGAGAGGGTCGCGAAGTAGTCCTTGAAGACCTTCTCCAGGGCCGGGTCGTCGTCGTAGACGAAGTAACCCGGGTTCGGCGAGCCGATCATGTCGAAGTTCAGATACGCCGAGATCTTGCCGCGGTCGGCCGTCGAGAGGCTGTTGACGTAGTACTTCGAGCCGACCAGGCCCAGCTCTTCCGCGCCGAACCAGCCGAAGCGCAGGTGCTTGTCGGGCTTGAGCTGGGCGCGGGAGACGGCGAGCGCGGTCTCCAGGACGCCGGCCGTGCCGGAGCCGTTGTCGTTGATGCCGGGTCCGCCGGTCACCGAGTCGAGGTGCGCGCCGGTCATCACGGTCTGCGAGGTGTCACCGCCCGGCCAGTCGGCGATCAGGTTGTAGCCGGTGGCGCCGGAGGAGGTGAACTGCTGGACGGAGGTGGTGTACCCGGCGGCGTCCAGCTTGCCCTTCACGTAGTCGAGCGAGGCCTTGTACCCGGCCCGGCCGTGGGCGCGGTTGCCGCCGTTGGCGTTGGCTATCTGCTGGAGCTGGGTGAGGTGGGCCTTGACGTTGGCGACGGGTATGTCCGGGGCGGCGGCAGTCGTCGTGGCCTGGGCGGCCGGTGTGGCGAGGCCGAGGCCGAGGGTGGCGACGGCGAGGGCCGCGGTGGCGGCGAGGCCGCTTCTGCGGTGGTTGGTGTGTTTGGTGCGCATGTGGGGGCTCCGTGTTCCGTTCGGGGATGGGACGGAAACGCGAGCCTGATGTTCAGGGAGAGTTTGACTCACCGTCAAGAACGGATTCCGGTCAGAGGTGTCCGCTGGGCGGATGGTGGCCGGATTGCTTCCCCACCCCGCCCCTTCCCTAAAGCCCTCAGCCGGGCGGCTTGGTTCGTCGGCTGCGAGCCGGTGGGGGCTGGTCGCGCAGTTCCCCGCGCCCCTAGAAGCGCCCCTCCGGGCCGCCCAGGGGGATGCCGCGCAGCGGCATTTAAGGGGCGCGGGGAACTGCGCGACCAGCCACAGACGGTCTGCAGACGAAAGGGAGCCGGATGCAGGGGCCGCAGACCCCGCCACCCGGTCCTCCACCGGGATCCGGGGCGAAGCCCAGAGGGGGCGCCGGGGCGGAGCCCCGGCAGGGAACCTCTACTCCTCGCCCACCCTCACCCCCGGAGGCCACGCGGCGGAGCCGCAAATGTCACAGCCGGGAAGGGGCGGGGAGGGGTTCAACCCGCCGGCCCGCCGCCAGCGCCACCCTCCCCCGTCGAGCCGCCCGCAGCGCATCCCACGTAAGCAGCGTCAACGCCAGCCACACCAGCGAGAACCCGGCCCACCGCTCCGCCGGCATCGCCTCGTGGAAGTACAGGATGCCCAGACCGAACTGGAACACCGGTGCCAGATACTGCAGCAGCCCCAGCGTCGACAGCGGAACACGGATCGCCGCCGCCCCGAAGCAGACCAGCGGCGCCGCCGTGACCACCCCGGTCGCCGCGAGCAGCGCCCCGTGCCCGGCGCCGTGGGACGCGAAGGTCGCGTCCCCGCGCGACCCGAGCCACACCAGATACACCAGCGCCGGCAGGAACTGCATCGCCGTCTCGGCGGCCAGCGACTCCAGCCCGCCGAGGTTCACCTTCTTCTTCACCAGCCCGTACGTGGCGAACGACAGCGCGAGGGTGAGGGAGATCCACGGCGGGCGGCCGGCGCCCACCGCCAGGACGACCACCGCCGTCGCGCCGATCCCCACCGCCGCCCACTGCACCGGCCGCAGCCGCTCCTTGAGCAGCAGCACGCCCATCGCGATGGTGACCAGCGGATTGATGAAGTAGCCGAGGGACGCCTCGACGACGTGGCCGGAGTTCACCGACCAGATGTAGACACCCCAGTTGACCGTGATCACGGCCGCGGCGAAGCCGATGAGCGCGAGCCGGCGCGGCTGGCGCACGAGCTCGCCGATCCACGCCCAGCGGCGCAGTACGAGCAGCGCGGCGCCGACGAACACGAGGGACCACACCATCCGGTGGGCCAGGATCTCGATCGCGCCGGCCGGTTTCAGGAGCGGCCAGAAGAGCGGGACCAGCCCCCACATTCCGTAGGCACCGATCCCGTAGAGCAGTCCTGCCCGCTGCTCACCGGCAGCGGTACTCGGTTCCTCGGCCACTGGCCCTCCCGTGCGCGCACGTCGACGCGCGCACGTCGACGGAGTCGAAGGTAGCGCCAGGTGACCGCGCCTGTCATGCCCTATATCCGAAAACGGTCCTGACTGCGGTGTGGCCGATTCCGCCCGCCCGATTCCGCCCGCTCACCCCCGTCAGGCCACCGCCGCCGCGATCGTCTCCGCGATCGGCGTCGTCGGCCGCCCGATCAGCCGCGACAGCTCCCCGGACGTGCCCGCGAGCCGCCCCCGCCCGATCGCCAGGTCCACGTCGACCAGGATCTCGGCGAACGGCGCCGGGACCCCCGCGCCCGTGAGGATGTCGAGGTGCACCTCGGGCGCGACGGCCTGGTACGCGATCTCCTTGCCGGTCGCCCGCCCGACCTCCGCCGCGTACTCCGCGAACGACCACGCCACGTCGCCGCTCAGCTCGTACGTCCGGCCCAGGTGGCCCTCGCCGGTCAGCACCGCCGCCGCGGCCGCCGCGTAGTCGGCGCGGGCGGCCGAGGCCACCCGGCCCTCGCCCGCGTTGGAGACGACCGCCCCGTGCGCCAGGACCGGCTTCAGGTGGGCGGTGTAGTTCTCGGTGTACCAGCCGTTGCGCAGGAAGGTGTACGGCAGCCCCGAGTCGAGGATCAGCTGCTCGGTGGCCTTGTGCTCGTCCGCGAGGCGGAAGTCGGCCTCCGGTCCGCCGAGGATGCCGGTGTACGCGAGCTGCGCCACCCCGGCGTCCTTCGCGGCCGCGACCACGGCGGCGTGCTGCGGCACCCGCTGCCCGACCTCGCTGCCGGAGATCAGCAGCACGCGGTCACCGGCGCGGAAGGCCCCGGCCAGCGTCCGGGGCGCGCTGTAGTCGGCCACCCGCAGCTCCACACCGCGCTCGGCGAGCCCGGCGGCCTTCTCCTTGTCGCGTACGACCGCGGCTATCCCGCTCGCGGGCACCCCCGAGGCGAGCAGCTCGTCGATGACGAGACGGCCGAGGGCTCCGGTGGCTCCGGTGACGACGATGCTCATGACTGCTGACTCCTTGGCTCCCGGGTTCCCGTGCGGAACCCGTGCCACTCACCGTACGGCTGGCGCTAACCTTTCGTAAGTACCCACTTTGAAGTAAGGTACTGGTATGGCAGTAAGTACCCGGTCCGCCGAGGACCTCCGTGAGGCGATGTGTCCGCACCGGCTCGTCCTGGAGCACGTGACCAGCCGCTGGGGCGTCCTGGTCCTGCTCGCGCTGCTCGACCGTTCGTACCGGTTCAGCGAGCTGCGCCGGCACGTCGGCCGGGTCAGCGAGAAGATGCTGGCCCAGACCCTCCAGACGCTGGAGCGGGACGGCTTCGTGCACCGCGACGCCAAGCTGGTCATCCCGCCGCGCGTCGACTACTCGCTGACCCCGATCGGCCGCGAGGCCGCCGAACGCGTACGGGCGCTCGCCGAGTGGACCGGCGTACGGATGGAACAGGTGCAAGAGGCCCGTGCGGCCTACGACGAGGCCCGCGAAGCCAGGCCCACGTCCTAGAAGCCGAGCCCACGGCCTAATCGGGCTGCGGCTCCCGCCCCGCGTCCAGCGACCGCAGCGCCCGCGACACGTCGAACGGCAGCACCGTCACCGCCACCGACGGCAGCTGTTCAAGGGCCTTCGCCATCGCCTCGCCGGTGCCCCGGTGCAGCAGCCTGCCGAGGAAACCGGTGTACGTACGGTGCGGGACCAGCACCGTCAGCCAGGTCCGGCCGTCCTCGGTCGTCCGGGCCGCCAGCTCCTGCATGGCGTGCCGCAGCCGCCGGTCCGGGCAGTCCACCAGCTCCAGCGGCACCGAGGTCGCCGCCGTCGCCTCCCACTGCGCCGAGAGCCGCCGCGCGTGCGCCTCGTCGATCGCGAAGTGGACCGCCCGGATCTCGTCGGGCCGCAGCTCGTGCGCGTACCGCAGCGCCTTGAGCGCCGCCAGGTCCAGGGTCTCCACCAGCACGAAGACCTGATGGCGGCGGCCGTGCGGCAGATCGGCGCCAGGCGCCTGCAAGGTGCCGAGGGCCGCCGCCTCCCGCCGGTACTCGCGGTTGATCCGCGTCAGCGCCCACACCCCCAGCGGGAACACCACGACCACCAGCCAGGCGCCCTCGGTGAACTTGGTGACCGCGAAGATCAGCACGACGGCCGCCGACACCACGGCCGCGAGCCCGTTGACGGCGACCTTCGGCCGCCGGTGCCGCTCGCGCCGCCGCAGGTGGTACGCGGTGAGCCCGGCCCCGGCCATGGTGAACGCGGTGAACACCCCGATCGCGTACAGCGCCACCAGCTTGTCGACGTTGGCGCGGGTGACGAGCAGCAGCGCCAGCGAGACGACGGTCAGCGCGATGATCCCGTTGGAGAACGCGAGCCGGTGCCCGCGCCGGGTCAACTGCCGTGGCAGGAACCGGTCCTCGGCCACGAAGCTCGCGAGGAACGGTAAGCCGGTGAACGGCGTGTTGGCGCCGGTGTAGAGGATCAGCGCGGTCGCGAGCTGCACGAAGACGAGCCCGGCCGTGCCCAGCGCCCCGCCGCCGAACGCGAAGTGGGCCTCCTGTGCGATGACGGTCGGGGTGCCGTCGCTGTACGGCACCGCGTGCGTGAAGTGCGCGAGCGTCGACACACCGAGCACCAGCACGCCCAGGACACAGCTCATCGTGATCAGCGTGCGGCGGGCGTTCCGGCCCTGCGGCTCGCGGAACGCCGAGATGCCGTTCGAGATCGCTTCGAGCCCGGTGAGCGACGACCCGCCGTTGGCGAACGCGCGCAACACCATGAACAGCGACGCCCCGTACAGCCAACCGCTGCCCGCACTGCCGACCGGGATCGCCCCCGCCGCGTGCAGATCGGCGCGCGGCAGCCCGGAGGTGAGCCCGCGTACGACGGAGACGGCGAGCAGCAGCCCGACGGCCGCCATGAACAGATAGGCGGGCAGCGCGAACAGCCGCCCGGCCTCCCGCACCCCGCGCAGGTTCCCGTACGCGAGGAAGAGGACCACCCCGACGGAGATGGGCAGTTGGAGGTGGTCCATGCCGGTCCAGCCGCCGCCCAGCAGGTGCGCCAGCGAGATGATCGCGTTGGTCCCGGCCGACACCTGGACGGCGACGGTCACGATGTAGTCGACGAGCAGCGCCACGGCCGCGATCTGCGCGACGTCCGGCCCGAAGTTCTCGCGCGCCACGACGTACGAGCCGCCGGCCCGCGTGTAGATGGTGACGACATCGCTGTAACAGAGCGTCAGAAGCACCAGGACGAACAGGATCGCCCCGGTCACGGGCATCAGCAGACTGAACGCCGCCGCCCCGACCACCGGCACCAGGACCCGCAGTATCTCCTCGGAACCGTACGCGGACGAGCTGATGCAGTCCGACGCCAGCACCCCGAGCGCGGTGCGGTTGTCCAGCTTCTCGTCGCCGATCCGCTCGGTGGTGAGCGGCTTGCCGAGCAGCCGCCGTTTGACGCGGTACGCGAGACGGTCCATGGGCATATCAGTACGGGTGCCCGGCCGGGGGCCCGCGCAGACTCCCCGGCCGGTCGGCCCTTTGGGTCAGCCCGCGACGGTCCAGGTGTCGTTGCCCGCGAGGAGGGTGCCGAGCTCGCCCTTGCCGCGCTGCTCGATGGCCTGTTCCAGCTGGTCGGCCATCTGGGTGTCGTAGACGGGCCGGTCGACGGAGCGCAGGACGCCGATGGGGGTGTGGTGCAGGGTCTGGGGATCGGCGAGGCGGGAGAGGGCGAAGGCGGTGGTGGGAGACGCCGCGTGTGCGTCGTGGACGAGAACGTCGGCGACGTTGTCGGGGGTGACCTCGACGACCCGCAGGTCGCCGGTGGCGGGGTCGCGGATGACGCCCTTGGTGTGGTCGGTGCCGAAGAGGATGGGTTGTCCGTGTTCGAGGCGGATGACGGCGTTCTGGGCCTGGTCGTTGTCTTTGAGGGCTTCGAAGGCGCCGTCGTTGAAGATGTTGCAGTTCTGGTAGATCTCCACCAGGGCGGTGCCGGGGTGGTCGGCGGCCTGTCGCAGTACTTCGGTGAGGTGTTTGCGGTCGGAGTCGATGGTGCGGGCGACGAAGGAGGCCTCGGCTCCGAGTGCGAGGGAGACGGGGTTGAAGGGCGCGTCCAGGGATCCCATCGGCGTCGATTTGGTGATCTTGCCGACTTCGCTGGTGGGGGAGTACTGGCCCTTGGTCAGCCCGTAGATGCGGTTGTTGAAGAGGAGGATCTTGAGGTTGACGTTGCGGCGGAGGGCGTGGATGAGGTGGTTGCCGCCGATGGAGAGGGCGTCGCCGTCGCCGGTGACGACCCAGACGGAGAGGTCTTGGCGGCTGGTGGCGAGGCCGGTGGCGATGGCGGGGGCGCGGCCGTGGATGGAGTGCATCCCGTAGGTGTTCATGTAGTACGGGAAGCGGCTGGAGCAGCCGATGCCGGAGACGAAGACGATGTTTTCTTTGGCGAGGCCGAGTTCGGGCATGAAGCCCTGTACGGCGGCGAGGACGGCGTAGTCGCCGCAGCCGGGGCACCAGCGCACTTCCTGGTCCGACTTGAAGTCCTTCATGGACTGCGGGGCCTCGGCCTTGGGGACCAGCTTGAGCGCCTCAGACATGGATGGCCTCCTTCAGGGCCGTGGCGAGCTGCTCGGCTTTGAACGGCATGCCGTTGACCTGGGTGTAGGACTGCGCGTCCACCAGGTACTTCGCGCGGATGAGAGTGGCGAGCTGGCCGAGGTTCATCTCGGGGATGACGACCTTGTCGTAACGCTTCAGGACCTCGCCCAGGTTCCCCGGGAAGGGGTTGAGGTGGCGCAGGTGGGCCTGGGCGATGGGTTCGCCCTGGGCGCGCAGGCGGCGGACGGCGGCGGTGATGGGCCCGTAGGTGGAGCCCCAGCCGAGGACGAGGGTGCGCGCGCCGTCGGGGTCGTCGATGTCCAGGTCGGGGACGTGGATGCCATCGATTTTGGCTTGGCGGGTGCGGACCATGAAGTCGTGGTTGGCGGGGTCGTAGGAGATGTTGCCGGTGCCGTCCTGCTTCTCGATGCCGCCGATGCGGTGTTCCAGGCCCGGGGTGCCGGGGATGGCCCAGGGGCGGGCCAGGGTCTGGGGGTCGCGTTTGTAGGGCCAGAAGACGTCGGTGCCGTCGGCGAGGGTGTGGTTGGGGGTGGTGGCGAACTGGACGCGCAGGTCGGGGAGTTCGTCGGTGTCGGGGATGCGCCAGGGCTCGGATCCGTTGGCGAGGTAGCCGTCGGAGAGCAGGAACACCGGGGTGCGATACGTCAGCGCGATCCGCGCCGCATCCAGGGCCGCCTCGAAGCAGTCCGCCGGGGTTTTCGGCGCGACCACCGGGACCGGGGCTTCGCCGTTGCGCCCGTACATCGCCTGCAGCAGGTCGGCCTGCTCGGTCTTGGTGGGCAGGCCGGTGGAGGGGCCGCCGCGCTGGATGTCCACCACGAGCAAGGGCAGTTCCAGGGAGACGGCGAGGCCGATGGTTTCGGACTTCAGCGCGACGCCGGGGCCGGAGGTGGTGGTGACGGCCAGGGATCCGCCGAAGGCGGCTCCGAGGGCGGCGCCGATGCCGGCGATTTCGTCTTCGGCCTGGAAGGTGCGCACGCCGAAGTTCTTGTGCTTGGACAGCTCGTGCAGGATGTCCGAGGCCGGAGTGATCGGATACGAGCCCAGATACAGCGGCAGGTCGGCCTGGCGGGACGCGGCGATCAGGCCGTAGGCGAGGGCGAGGTTGCCGGAGATGTTGCGGTAGGTGCCGGTGGGGAAGGCGCGGGTGGCGGGGGCGACTTCGTAGGAGACGGCGAAGTCCTCGGTGGTCTCGCCGAAGTTCCAGCCCGCCCGGAACGCGGTCACGTTCGCCTCGGCGATCTCCGGCTTCTTGGCGAACTTCTGCCGCAGGAACGCTTCGGTGGCCTCGGTGGGCCGGTGGTACATCCACGACAGCAGGCCGAGGGCGAACATGTTCTTGGAGCGTTCGGCTTCCTTGCGCGAGAGCCCGAAGTCCTTGAGTGCTTCCACCGTCAAGGTGGTCAGCGGCACGGGGTGGAGGTTGTAGGCGTCCAGGGTGCCGTCTTCGAGCGGGCTGGTGGTGTAGCCGACCTTGGCCATGGGGCGTTTGGTGAACTCGTCGGTGTTGACGATGATGTCCGCGCCGCGCGGCACGTCCGCGAGGTTGGCTTTGAGGGCGGCGGGGTTCATGGCGACCAGGACGTTGGGTGCATCGCCCGGGGTGAGGATGTCGTGGTCGGCGAAGTGCAGCTGGAAGCTGGAGACGCCGGGCAGGGTGCCGGCGGGGGCGCGGATCTCGGCGGGGAAGTTCGGCAGGGTCGAGAGATCGTTGCCGAACGAGGCGGTCTCCGAGGTGAACCGGTCACCCGTGAGCTGCATCCCGTCACCCGAGTCACCCGCGAAACGGATGATCACCCGATCAAGGCGCTTGACTTCCTTTTCGCCCGCCGGTTTGCGCTGCTCACCGACGACGGCCTCATCGGCCCCGTCTGCCTGCTCGGCTGGCGTACTGACCTGGCTGGTCACTGAACTGGACCTCCCTGGGACGGGCTGCTCGGGCGCGTCCGGAGAACCGGTCGCTCCAAAGCCCACCCTACGTCGGTAAGGGTCGCCTTCCTTGGATGGATCGCATCCTGGACGCCCTTTTGAGATGGTCCAATGCCCTGGTTTGTCATATTTCAGTCGCCCCCCGGCTCCGTCTGGTAAGACGCCCCTCGCTCGGTCTTTGGTTGTAGGTCTCCGACCCTGCCGACTCGTCTGACAGGGTGTCAGGTGTTCAGGAATTGAGATAGGTCAGCACTGCGAGTACCCGTCGGTGGTCGCCGTCACTTGGGGAGAGGCCCAGCTTCAGGAAGATGTTGCTCACGTGCTTCTCGACGGCGCCGTCGCTCACGACCAGCTGTTTCGCGATCGCGTTGTTGGTACGCCCCTCGGCCATCAGGCCGAGGACCTCGCGCTCGCGCGGCGTGAGACCGGCCAGTACGTCCTGCTTGCGGCTGCGGCCCAGCAGCTGGGCCACCACCTCGGGGTCCAGGGCGGTACCGCCCCGGGCGACCCTTACGACGGCGTCCACGAACTCCCTGACCTCGGCGACGCGGTCCTTGAGCAGATAGCCCACTCCGCGGCTGGAACCGGCCAGAAGTTCGGTGGCGTACCGCTCCTCCACGTACTGCGACAGCACGAGCACCCCCACGCCGGGGTAGAGCTTCCGCAGCAGCACCGCGGCCCGTACGCCCTCGTCGGTGTGGGTCGGCGGCATCCGTACGTCCGCGACCACCACGTCCGGCAGCGCGTTCTGGTCGGCGAGCTCGCCGACGGTCTTGACCAGCGCGTTTCCGTCGCCGACCCCGGCGACGACATCGTGCCCCCGGTCGGTCAGCAGGCGGGTCAGTCCCTCCCGAAGCAGCACTGAATCCTCGGCGATGACGACCCGCACCCTGTCCTCCACGATCTGCAGCCCCCCGGCTCGGTGTTGCTCGGCTGTGCACACCCGACGGCTGTGCCCACCCAGCATCCCAGCATCCGGACCGAGCTGCGCGAAATCCAGAGGGCGGAGCGGGTAAAGAGGGGCGCGGTGTTTGTCTGCGGGCCGGTGGTGGGTTGCTCGCGCAGTTCCCCGCGCCCCTTGAATGCCGCTGCGCGGCATCCCCGGGGCGCCCCGGAGGGGCGCTTTTAGGGGCGCGGGGAACTGCGCGACCAGCCCCCACCGGCCCGCAGACGAGCGGAGCGGGGTGCAGGGGCCGCAGGCCCCGCAACGGGGTCCGGGGGGCGTAGCCCCCGGGAAACCACCTCCGCCCCCACCCACCCCCGGAGGGTTTAGGGAAGGGGCGGGGAGGGGCAACTCACGCCCGCCACGGCAGCTCCGCCGTAACCGTCGTAGGCCCACCCCGAGGCGAATCC
Organism: Streptomyces sp. BPTC-684; assembly: GCF_030028635.1. Classification (NCBI taxonomy): domain Bacteria; kingdom Bacillati; phylum Actinomycetota; class Actinomycetes; order Kitasatosporales; family Streptomycetaceae; genus Streptomyces; species Streptomyces sp. BPTC-684. Next base: position 2,258,830 of record NZ_CP124863.1, on the reverse strand, counting down.
ACCACCAGAATCCCGTCCACCGCATCCAGCCGCTCCGCGAGCCCCGCGAGCCCCGATCCGCCGTCGACCGACGCCCCACCCTGCCCGTTGTCCGTGACCTGCAGCATCAGCCGGTCCTGAGCCCGCCACACATCCACCCCGGCCCGGCTCGCCCCACTGTGCTTGCTCACGTTCTGCAGCAGCTCGGAGACGGTGAAGTACGCGATCCCCTCGATGGCCGGCACGGGACGGCACGGCAGATCCACCTCCACCTGCACCGGCACCGTGCACCGCGAGGCGACCGACGACAGCGCGGCGTCCAGGCCCCGGTCGGTCAGGACCGCGGGATGGATCCCCCGCGCCAGATCCCGCAGCTCCTGGAGCGCCACCTTCACCTCGCCGTGCGCCGAGTCCACCATCCGCGCCGCCGCCTGCGGATCCTCGGTCAGCTTCTCCTTCGCAAGACCCAGATCCATCGCGAGCGCGACCAGCCGCGCCTGCGCGCCGTCGTGCAGATCCCGCTCGATGCGCCGCAGGTCCGCGGCGGACGTGTCCACGACCACCCCCCGGTCCGACTCCAGCTCCACCACCCGCTCCTCAAGCCGCGACGGCCCGAGCAGCCCGAAGAGGAGACCCCTGTCCACGTACGCGAAGCCCCGGATGATCCACGGCACGGCGAGCGTGACGACCAGGCCGACCAGCACGGTCAGGGTGATCTCGAACGGCGAGTCCAGATAGAAGTCGTGCGTTCCGTCCCCGTACAGCTGGATCCCGTCCTGCCCGGTGTAGGTGGGGAACACCCACTGCCACAGCGGGTACGTCACCAGCCCCCACCCGTACACCCACAGCGTCAGCGAGACCACGAACGAGAACAGCGCCCACGGGAAGTGCAGCACCGAGTACAGCAGGTGGCGCCACGACACCCCGCTCTTCAGCACGGCTCCGATCCAGGCCATCCCCCGCTTGCCCCGCACGGGCTGCGGCGCGGGCACGTCCACGCCGAGCAGCGCGCGCGCCCGCTTGCGCTCCAGCGCGCCGAAGGCCCGGCAGCCGACGAGCCCGGCCGCGAGGACCGGGATGCCGAGGAACGTGATCAGCAGGCCCGCGCTCAGCGACACCATGACGACGGCCCAGGTGAACATGACGATGCTGATCGGCAGGCTGAGCAGCAGATAGCCGAACTCACGGAACGTCCGGGCCTCCAGCGGCGCGCGCAGCGCCGGCGGAAGGAAGTGCTGCCGTGCAGGCCGCCGCCCGTACTCCGTCTCCATGATCATCGGTCCGTCCGTTTCCGTTTCCGCTGATGTACGCGTGGCCGCGTTCTCGTACGTACAAGACTGCTGGCCACGGCCGCCCCGGACCATGGAGCCGGTCACCGTCTTGAACGGGGGGTTTTCCCTACCCCGGCACCCGGCACAAGGCGCCCGGCACAAAGGCACCCGATACAAGGCGCCTCGGCCCGGCCCTACTCCTTCGGCCCCCGCGCCCGCCACGGCAGCTCCGCCGTGACGATCGTCGGGCCGCCCGGCGGGGAGTCGAGCACGAACAGCCCGTCCACCGCGCCGAGGCGTTCGGCGAGACCCGCCATGCCCGTACCCCCGTCGAGCCGCGCGCCCCCGCGCCCGTCGTCCTCGACCTGGATGAGCAGCCGGTCGCCCGCCCGCCACACCTCCACCGAGGCCGCCCGCGCGCCGCTGTGCTTGCTGACGTTCTGGAGCAGCTCGGAGACGGTGAAGTACGCGATGCCCTCGATCGCCGCCGCGGGCCTCTCCCGTACGTCCACCGTCACCTTCACCGGCACCGTGCAGCGCGAGGCGACCGACGACAGGGCGGCGTCCAGACCGCGGTCGGTGAGGACCGCCGGGTGGATGCCCCGGGCCAGGTCGCGCAGCTCCTGGAGGGCGAGTTTGACCTCGCCGTGCGCCTCGTCGACCATCGCCGCCGCCGCGTCCGGGTCCTCCAGGAGCTTCTCCTTGGCGAGGCCGAGCCCCATGGCGAGCGCCACGAGCCGGGCTTGCGCGCCGTCGTGCAGATCGCGTTCGATCCGGCGCAGATCGGCCGCCGCCGTGTCCACGACCACCCCGCGGTCCGACTCCAGTTCGGCGATCCGCCGCTCCAGGTCGTCCGAGGGCGAGAGCAGCCCCCGCACCATCGCCCGGTCGGCGTTGGTGAGCACCCGGGCGACGAACCCGAGCACCGGCCACGCCACGAACAGGCTGACCAGCGTGACGGCGAAGGTCAGCACGCCCCAGGGCAGCCGGATGAACTCGTACAGCACATTGCGCCAGCCCACCGGGTCCTTCAGGCTCGTCCACAGCCAGCGCAGGGCCCCGCCGCGCGCGCCCTTGCGCAGCGCCCGGGCCGGGATCGGCGTGGGCTCGTCGATCCGTACGCCAAGGAGCGCGCGCGCCCGCGCGCGCTCCAGCTTGCCCAGCTGGCGCGCGCCGACCAGACCGACCGCGAGCAGCGGCAGACCGATCACGGTGACCGAGAGGCCGGCGCCGGTGAAGACCAGCACGGCCACGTAGACGAAGCCGATGAGCGCCATCGGCAGATTGGCCAGGAGATGGAGGATCTCCTTCCAGGTCTGCCGGTCGTAGGCGAACCGCGCGGGCGGCAGCCTCTCGTCGTCGTACTGGTCGTACGAGGGGTCGTGCGGCCGGTCGTACGGCTGGTTCTGCGGCCGGTCGGACCGTCGGCCGGGCCGTCGGCCTGATCGGCGGCCCGGCCGCTGCTCGTCGCGGAAGGTGCTGGTCATGAGGGCAAGCCTGCCGGGCCGCGGAGCCCGGCGCCATGGGGTAGCTGGGCCGGTTTCGCCTGGGGAAAACCCCACCCCCGGCGCCGCCCCCGGCATCCCGGGGCGGCGCGCGCCAACGCGATCAGGTCACGCACCTGGTCTTCTTCCGGACACATGAACGGCGTACGCCGGGACGCCGCCGCCCGGGCGTCAGGTGTGCAACCTGCGTGAGACACCTGCTTACGCCGTCCTTAGCAGGGCCTAGACTCCCGTGCGTACAGATCGTCGAACACACTGCAACGAACGCAACGAGGTCAGGGAGCGAGGGGCGGACGTGCCGGAACCGACCGTACGCCAGCTGTCGGCGGACTACTTCCACAGCTATTCGGTCGTCGGACTGCTCGCCGTCGTCGGCGTGCTCTTCGTCGCGGTGGCCTTCGGGGCCGGGCGCCTGCTGCGGCCGGTGGTCCCGACGCCGGAGAAGCTGCTCACGTACGAATGCGGAGTGGACCCCGTCGGCGAGGGCTGGGCGCACACCCAAGTGCGCTACTACGTCTATGCCTTCCTGTACGTGATCTTCGCCGTCGACTCGATCTTCCTCTTCCCGTGGGCGACGGTCTTCGCCGCTCCCGGATTCGGCGCGGCCACGCTGGTCGAGATGTTCATCTTCCTCGGCTTCCTGGCCGTGGGACTGCTCTACGCATGGAAGAAGGGCGTCCTCGAATGGACGTGACGACTCCGGATCCCCCGTCCCTGCCCACGCCGAAGATGGCCGAAAACGGCACGGCGCCCGTGGGAGCCACGGCTGTGCAGGGCCAGCGCCTGGGCGTGCTCTCCCGCCTGGCGCCCGAGCCGATGAAGGTGGTCCTCAACTGGGGCCGCCGCTACAGCCTCTGGGTGTTCAACTTCGGACTCGCCTGCTGCGCCATCGAGTTCATCGCGGCCTCGATGGCCCGCCACGACTTCATCCGGCTCGGCGTGATCCCCTTCGCGCCCGGCCCGCGCCAGGCGGACCTCATGATCGTCTCCGGCACGGTGACGGACAAGATGGCCCCGGCGGTGAAGCGGCTGTACGAGCAGATGCCCGAGCCGAAGTACGTCATCTCCTTCGGCGCCTGCTCCAACTGCGGCGGCCCGTACTGGGACTCGTACTCCGTGACCAAGGGCGTCGACCAGATCATCCCGGTCGACGTGTACGTCCCCGGGTGCCCGCCCCGTCCCGAGGCGCTCCTCCAGGGCATCCTCAAGCTCCAGGAGAAGATCGCCCGCGAGTCCCTGAGCGAGCGCTACGCCACGCAGGCGTCACCGGCGCAGCTCACGAGCGGGCTGGTGACGGCTCCGGCGGCGCCGGGGGCGGCTTCGACGGTGTCGGGGACCGCTTCGACGGTGCCGGGTGCGGCTTCCGTCAATGGGGCTGGCGAGTCCGGTGGGACTGAGGGGGCTTCCGGGGCCGCAGGGGCCTCCGAGGGCGACACACCGACGCCGGGGGCCGCGCAGTGACCGCGTACGACCGTCTGCCCGACGCCGTCACGGAGATCTTCGGCGAGGAGGCCACCGCCGAGGAGGCGTACGGCCTCCTCACCGTCGACGTCCCCGTCGGCTCCTGGATCCCCGCGCTGGAGATCGCCCGCGACAAGCTGGGCTGCACGTACTTCGACTGGCTCAGCGCGGTCGACGAGCCCGGCACCGGCTTCCGCGTCTGCGCGCACGTCGTCTCCCTCGAAGGCCGCCGGGTCCGCCGCCTCCTCGTCCGTACGACCGTGCCGCACACCGCCCCCGTCCTGGCCTCGGCCGTCGACGTGTACGCGGGCGCGGCCTGGCACGAGCGCGAGACGCACGAGATGTTCGGCGTCACGTTCGAGGGCCACCCGAACCTGGTCCCGCTCCTCCTTCCCGACGGCTTCGAGGGCCACCCGCTGCGCAAGGACTTCGTCCTCGCGGCGCGGGTCGCCAAGGCCTGGCCGGGCGCGAAGGAGCCGGGGGAGTCGGAGCACGGCGGTCCCAAGCGCCGCCAGATGCTCCCGCCCGGCGTCCCGGACCCGAACGAGTGGGGACCCCTGAAGGGCCAGCTCCCGCCCGTCGCGGCCCGCACCCCGCGCGCCGCCGGCGACCGCCCGGTCCGCCGGACCCGTACGGTCACGGAGGGCTCCGCGTCCCAGGCCCCGTCGGCGGCGACAACCGAGGGCGCCGCCGCGCCCCCGCGCCGCGCCCGCAGCGCGTCGCAGGGCTCGGCGTCCCAGACCTCAGAAGCCCCTCGGGCCCCGGAGGCCACACCGGTGACCGGGGCCCCGTCCCCGGAGGCCCCCACCCCGCGCCCGCGCCGCACCCGCAGCGCGTCGGAGGGCTCGGCCTCCCAGGCCCCGGAGGCGCCCCAGGCCCCAGCGGCACCTGAGACCCCGGAGGCCACACCGGCCCCGGAGGACGCTCCCGGTACGCCGCCGCGCCCCCCGCGCCGTACCCGCAGCGTGTCCGAGGGCTCGGCCTCGCAGGCCCAGCCGCCGGCCCGGCCCGAGACCACGGCCCCGCCGCGCACCCGCAGCACGGACGCCCCCTGGAACAACCCGCGCCCGGCGTTCGACGACGGGTCGAAAACCCCGGCGGCGCCGGAGCGCACGGAACCCACGCCCGCAGCGGAACCCACGCCCGCAGCGGAGCCCGAGGCCAGGGCGGAGGCCGGGGCTGACGAGCCCACCGAAGCAGCGGAGGCTGCGGAGGCGACCGGGTCCCGGCCCGCCGCATCCGACGGCCGTGACCCCGACACCACCGACCCCGAACCCGACACCCCCGCCGGAGGCGAACCCGCGTGAACGACGCACTCGACGTCGCCCTCCGGCTCCTCGTCGTCTTCGCCGTGTTCCTCGTCCTGCCCCTCGTCATCGGGCAGACCGAGCACAAGGTCATGGCCCATATGCAGGGCCGCCTCGGCCCGATGTACGCGGGCGGCTTCCACGGCTGGGCCCAGCTCGTCGCCGACGGTGTGAAGTTCGCGCAGAAGGAGGACGTGGTCCCGGCCGACGCCGACCGCCGCGTCTTCCAGCTCGCCCCCGCCGTCGCGCTGCTCCCGTACCTCCTCGTCCTGGTCGCGATCCCCGTCGGCCCGAGCGAGGGCGCCGTCGGCCAAGTGGTCGACGCGGGCATCTTCTTCGTGCTCGCCGTCATGGGCGTCGGCGTACTCGGCTCGCTCATGGCGGGCTGGGCCTCGGCCAACAAGTTCTCCCTCCTCGGCGGACTGCGCACCGCCGCCCAGCTCCTCGCGTACGAGCTGCCGATGCTGCTCGCCGCCGCCTCCGTGGCGATGGCGGCGGGCACGGTCTCCCTCCCCGGCATCCTCAACGCCTTCGAGTGGTGGTGGCTGCCCTGGCAGATCGTCGGCGCCCTGGTCTTCTTCATCGCCGGGCTCGCCGAACTCCAGCGCCCGCCCTTCGACATGCCCGTCGCCGACTCCGAGATCATCTTCGGCGCGTACACCGAGTACACCGGCCTGCGCTTCGCCCTCTTCCTCCTCGCCGAGTACGCCGGGATCGTCGTCCTGTGCGGCCTCACCACCGTCCTGTTCCTGGGCGGCTGGCACGGCCCCTTCGGCACCGACGGGCTCGGCTGGGTGTGGACGCTCCTCAAGACCGCGCTCCTCGCCTTCATCGTCATCTGGCTCCGCGTCAGCTACCCCCGGCTCCGCGAGGACCAGCTGCAGAAGCTCGCCTGGACCACGCTCATCCCGCTCGCTCTCGCGCAGATCGCGCTCACCGGCATCGTGAAGGTGGCGATCAACTGATGCCCCCGATCCCAGGTTCCGGCTTGGCCAAGGGCCTCGCCGTAACCCTCCGCACGATGACCAAGAAGACGGTCACCGCGCAGTACCCGGACGCCCAGCCCGAACTCCCGCCCCGCAGCCGCGGCGTGATCGGCCTGTTCGAGGAGAACTGCACGGTCTGCATGCTCTGCGCCCGCGAGTGCCCCGACTGGTGCATCTACATCGACTCCCACAAGGAGACGATCCCGGCCGCCGCCCCCGGCGGCCGCGAGCGCAGCCGCAACGTCCTCGACCGCTTCGCCATCGACTTCTCCCTCTGCATGTACTGCGGTATCTGCATCGAGGTGTGTCCTTTCGACGCGCTGTTCTGGTCGCCCGAGTTCGAGTACGCGGAGACGGACATCCACGAACTCACCCACGAGCGCGACAAGCTCCGCGACTGGATGTGGACCGTCCCAGCCCCGCCCGCCCTCGACCCGGCGGCCGAGGAGCCCAAGGAGCTCGCCGCGGCCCGCAAGGCGGCCGAGAAGCTCGCCGCCGCCGAGGCCGCCCCGGCAGCCGAGGCCACCTCCGAGGCCGGGGAGGGCCAGGCATGATGCTCCTCGCCAGCGGTCACCACCCGGTGCACCACGGCTTCCTCTCCCCGACCGGGGTCGAGATCGCCTTCCTCCTCGTCGGCGCGGTCGCCTTCGGCGCGGCCGTCCTCACGGTCACGACCAAGCAACTGGTGCACGCCGCCCTCTGGCTGGTCGTGGCGCTCGGCGGCATCGCCGTCGAGTACCTCCTGCTCACCGCCGAGTTCATCGCCTGGGTGCAGGTACTGATCTACGTCGGCTCCGTCGTGGTCCTCCTCCTGTTCGGACTGATGCTCACCAAGGCGCCGATCGGCCGCTCCCCGGACGCCGACTCGGGCAACAAATGGGCAGCCCTGGTCGTCGCCCTGGCCGCCGCCGGCTCCCTCCTGTGGGTCGTCGTGGACGCCTTCCGTACGACCTGGATCAACCTCGACGGCCCCGGCCAGGGCTCGACCAAGGTCTCCGGCTCGATCCTGTTCCGCCACTGGGTGCTGCCGTTCGAAGCGCTCTCCGTCCTCCTTCTCGCCGCTCTCGTCGGCGCGATCGTCATGTCCCGCAAGAGCGGCGACGCGAGCGGTGCCCCCGGCGACGCCCCCAGAGACAAGGAGCAGCGCTGATGCACCTGATCTATCCGGCCGTGCTCGCCGTCCTCCTCTTCTGCACCGGTGTGTACGGAGTGCTCGCGCGCCGCAACGCGATCCTGGTCCTGATGTCCGTCGAGCTGATGCTCAACGCCGTCAACCTCAACCTCGTCGCCTTCGACGTCTGGCTGCGCGACACCCTCCACGCCGGACAGGCACTCACCCTGTTCACCATCGCCATCGCCGCCGCCGAGATCGGCATCGGCCTGGCGATCGTCCTGGCGGTGTACCGCAACCGGGGCACCTCGGACATCGACAAGCTCCGCGACACCGCCGAGGGCTCCGGCCCCGACGACCCGGCCGCCCCGGCACAGAAGGCTGAGGCCGCCGCGTGACCACCACGACCCTCGCCGTCCTCGTCCCCCTCCTTCCGTTCCTGGGCGCGGCCGCCGGACTCCTGCTCGGCCGCACCGCCCCCGGTTACGTACGCCCGCTGGCCGTGCTGCCGACCCTGGCCGCGTTCGTCCTCACCGTCGTCGTCGCCGTGGACCAGGGCGGCGGCAAGTCGATCGACGCGTCGAGGCGGCTCACCCCGACCGGGTCCGTCCCGATCGACCTCGCCCTGCACCTCGACGGCTTCGCCGTGCTCGTCGCCGTCCTGGTCGGCCTGGTGGCGACCTGTGTGCAGCTGTATTCGACCGGGTACCTGCGCGACGACCCGCGCTACCCCTCGTACGCCGCTCTCGTCTCCCTCTTCACCTCCGCGATGCTGCTCGTCGTCTACTCCGGCGACCTGATGGTGCTGCTGGTCGGCTGGGAGATCATGGGCATCTGCTCGTACTTCCTGGTCGGCCACTACTGGGAGACCCCCGAGGCGCGCGCCGCCTCCCTCAAGGCCTTCCTGGTCACCAAGCTCGGTGACGTCCCCTTCCTGATCGGTCTGTTCGCGCTGGCCACCGACGCCGGTACGTTCCGGATCACCGGGGTCGTCCAGGCCGCCCTCACCGGCGGGATCGACCACCCCACGCTGATCGCCCTGCTGCTCCTCGCCGGTGTGGCGGGCAAGTCGGCGCAGTTCCCGCTGCACACCTGGCTGCCCGACGCGATGGCGGGCCCGACCCCCGTCTCCGCGCTGATCCACGCCGCGACGATGGTCGCCGCCGGCATCTACTTCGTGGCCCGTCTCCTCCCCGTCTTCGCGGCCTCGGCGGCCGCGATGACCGTGCTCGCCGTGATGGCCGCCGTCACGATGGTCGGCTCGGCGCTGGCCGCCCTCGCGCAGGACGACATCAAGCGGGTCCTCGCCTACTCGACGATCGGTCAGCTCGGCTATATGTCCGGCGCCCTGGCCGTCGGCGACCGCGGCGCCGCCGTCTTCCACCTCCTGTCGCACGGCGCCTTCAAGGCGCTGCTCTTCCTCGCGGCCGGCGTGATCATCCACGCCGCCGGCACCAACTCGCTGTCGGCCATGTCTCGCATGGACGGCCTGGCCAAGCGCATCCCCGACGCGTACTGGACGATGACCGTCGCCCTGCTCGCGCTCGCCGCCATTCCTCCCTTCGCCGGTTTCTTCTCCAAGGAAGCCGTCCTGTCGGCCGCCGAGCACACCGCCCTCGGCGACAGCACGGTCGCCCCGCAGGGCACCGGCTGGATCGTGCTGATCGCCGGTCTGCTCACCGCGCTGCTGACCGCCGCGTACGCCACGCGCCTGTGGCTGATGGCCTTCCGGGGCAAGGGCGCCCCGGCCCCGGACCACGGCCGCCAGCCCCTGGCGATGAACGCCGTGCTCTGGGTGCTCGCGATCCCGTCCATCGGCTTCGGGCTGACCACCGGCTACCTCGACGACTGGTTCGACGGCCACGCGCTCACCCCGGCCCTGACCACCTCGGTGCTCTCGACCGGCGTCGCCCTGGTCGGCGGACTCGTCACGTACGCCACCTGGCGGCACACCAGCGCCCTGGCCGCGCGCACCCCGATCGGCGCGGTCGCCGCCCACCCGGAGGCGGACGGAGGCCTGGTCGAGGAGGAGGCCATCGCCAGCCACACCCCCGCCTACGGTGATATCGCCTCGGCATACGACCCCGCCGACCCGGGCCGACTGCTGCTCGGCCCGCTGCACCGCCACGCCGTCACCGGCTTCCACCTCGACGCGGTCTACCGGACGCTGTTCGTCCGCCCCGTGCTCGCCGCCGCCTCACTGGTCCGCTTCCTGGACCGCGAGGTCGTCGAGACGTACGTACAAGGCGCGGGCGCCCTTCCCCGCTGGCTGGGCGCGGCCGTCCGCAAGGCCCAGACCGGCAATGTGCAGACCTATCTCAGCGCGCTGCTCGCGGGCTCCGCCGTCCTGGCGCTCGTCGCCGTCGTCCTTGCCAACGCCAACGCCGGATCGTGAGCCGTGATTGATATCAGCGCGTCCGTGATGCAGTTCCTTCTCGCGTTCATCGTGGTCGGCCCGCTCGTCGGCGCGGTGGCGGCGCTGCTGCCCGCCCCGCCCGGACTGAAGGGGAAGTCGCCCGGCCAGGCCGTGCTCCGCCACGGCGTGACGGTCACCGGCGCGATCCTGCTCGCGGCGATCGTCCTGGCGCTCGGCTTCGACCGCGACCACCCGTCGAAGATGCAGGCCACGACGGACATCAAGTGGATCCCCACGCTGAACGTGCGCATCCACCTCGGCATCGACGGCATCTCACTCCCCCTTCTCGTCCTGACCGCGCTGCTGACCTTCCTCTGCGCGCTGTACAGCTACTTCAAGATGCCCGCGGGCCCGTCCCCGAAGGCCTTCGTCGCTCTCCTGCTCGTCCTGGAGTCCGGCACCCTCGCCACCTTCGCCGTCCTCGACCTGCTGCTGTTCTTCCTCGCGTTCGAGATGGTCCTCATCCCGATGTACTTCCTGATCGCCCGCTGGGGCGGCGACCAACGGCAGGCCGCCGCCTGGAAGTTCATCCTCTACACCCTGCTCGGCTCCGTCGTCATGCTGCTCGGCCTGCTGCTGATCGGGCTGAAGACCGGCACATTCGACATGGTGGCACTCGCCACTGACAACGGCCGGGGCATGACCACATCGGTGCAGGTCATCGCCGTTTTGGCGATCGGTATCGGGCTCGCGGTGAAGACCCCGATGTGGCCGCTGCACAGCTGGCTGCCGGACGCCCACACCGCCGCGCCCACCGTCGGTTCGGTGCTGCTCGCCGGTGTGCTGCTGAAGATGGGTACGTACGGGTTCGTCCGGATCGTTCTGCCGATCGCCCCGGATGGAATGCACCGGTTCGCCCCGTATCTGGCCGCTTTCGCCGTCGCCGGGATCATCTACGGATCGCTGGCCTGCCTGGCCCTGGCCAAGCGCGGCAACAAGGGCGATCTGAAGCGCCTCATCGCGTACTCCTCGGTCGGCCACATGGGCTTCGTGCTCCTCGGCATCGCGAGCATGACCCCCACCGGCGTCAACGGCGCGCTCTTCGCGAACATCGCCCACGGCCTCATCACCGGCCTGCTCTTCTTCCTGGTCGGCGCCCTGAAGGACCGGTACGGCACGGCCGACCTGGACACCCTCTCCGGCGCGACCGGCGCCGCGCTCTACGGCCGGGCCCCGCGCCTGGGCGGCCTCCTGGCCTTCGCGGCGGTCGCCTCGCTCGGGCTGCCCGGACTCGCCGGGTTCTGGGGCGAGATGCTCTCGATGTTCGGCGCGTTCGACCCCGCCGACGGCCTGAGCCGCCCCGCGTTCCTCACCTTCGTGGCCATCGCGGCCGTCGGCACGCTGCTCACCGCCGCGTATCTGCTCGTCGTCGTCCGCCGCGTCTGCATGGGCACGCCGGGCGCACAGCCCCAGGAGCCCCGGCTCGTGGACGTCCAGGGGTACGAAGTCGCCTCCTGGAGCCCGCTCGTCGCCCTCACCGTCCTCGCCGGCCTCTGGCCCGCGGTCCTCCTCGGCCTCACCGATCCGGCCGTCCACAAGCTCCTCGCAGGAGGCAAGTCGTGACCGTGGCCGCCGCAAGCGCCGCATCCGTCACCGGCGCCGCAAGCGTCGTCCAGTCCGTCGACTGGCTCGCGATCGCCCCGCCGGTGATCACCGCGTCCGTCGCGCTGATCGTGCTGGTCGCCGACCTGTTCCTGCCGCAGCAGCGCAAGCCGCTGCTGGGCGGGCTCGCGATCGCCGGACTCGGCGCCGCGCTGCTCCTCCTGATCCCGCTCCACAAGTCGACGCGCTCGACCTTCTGCCTCACCACCAACCCCGAGGCGTGCAGCTACACCGTCGACCGCTTCACGCTGGTGCTCCAGTTCCTGGTGCTCGGCGGCGCCCTGCTCACCGCGCTGCTTTCGGTGACGGAGCCCACCGGAAGCAAGGAGAAGCTGCCCGCGGGCGAGTTCTGGTTCCTGCTGCTCTCCTCGGCCGCCGGCGCCGCCCTGCTGCCCGCCTCCCGCGACCTGGCCACCCTGGTCGTCGCCCTGGAGGTCGCCTCGCTGCCGGCCTTCGCGCTCGTCGGCCTCAAGCGGGGCGACCGGCTGTCCTCGGAGGCGGCCCTCAAGTTCTTCCTCTCCTCGGTGACCGCGACCGCGGTGATGCTGCTCGGCGTCAGCTTCGTGTACGCGGCGACCGGCACCCTGCACCTCACCGAGATCGCCAACCGTCTCGCCGACGTGCCCTACCAGTTGGACACCGTCGCCCAGACGGGCGTCGCGCTCACCCTGGTGGGCTTCGCCTTCAAGACGGCGGCGGTCCCCTTCCACTTCTGGGTCCCCGACACCTATGTGGGCGCGCCGCTGCCGGTCGCCGCCTATCTGTCGGTCGTCGGCAAGGCCGTCGGATTCTCCGGCCTCATCCTGGTCACCGTCATCGCCTTCCCGGCGTACGCGGACGTGTGGGGCCCGGCGCTCGCGGTCGTCGCCGCGCTGACCATGACCATCGGCAATGTGGGCGCGCTGCGCCAGTCGGCCACGCGCGCGTACAGCGCCATCCGGCTGCTCGCCTGGTCCTCGGTCGGCCAGGCCGGCTACCTCCTGGTGCCGATCGCGGCCGCGGGCTACTCCAGCGACGCCCAGGTCGGCGCGACCGTCGCGTACGCCCTGATGTACGCCGTGGTGAACCTCGGCGCCTTCGCGGTGGCCGCACTGGTCGCCCGTACGCGGCCGCTGAACCGTATCGCCGACTACCGCGGCCTGTACGCCGAGCGGCCGTTCGCGGCGCTCGTGCTCGGCTTCTTCCTGCTCTGCCTGGCCGGTCTGCCGCCGGGCATCATCGGCCTGTTCGCCAAGGTGACGGTCTTTTCGGCGGCGGTCGACGCGGGCCTGGGATGGCTGGCGGTCGTCATGGCGTTCAACGTCGTCATCGCCCTGTACTACTACCTGCGGTGGACCGCCGTACTGTTCCGCGCGCCGGAGGAGGCGGAGGCCGCACCGGAGGCCGCCCTCGCGGAGGTCGCTTCTTCAGAAGGTGCGGCCGAGGGCCCGGGTACCGGTGTGGTGGGTGTCCTCACCACGCGCCCCGTGCGCCTCGCCGTCCCGGCTCCGCTGACGCTCGCCATCGCACTCACCGCCCTGGCGGCCGTCGCCCTCTCGGTCATGCCCCAGATCGCTCTGCACTTCGCGTCCATCAGCCTCTTCTGACCCGGTCGGCCGATGCCCGGCCGGCCCATCGGGGCACCGGTTCGCGCAGCGGGTTTGAACTCTGGCGTCCGGACAGGGCAGTGTCGTACGCGCGTACGTGTGCGCACGCGTGCCCGTACGGCGAACGGCCGGCCGGGCAGCCGGAGACGACTAGGAGCGAGCAGTGCTGAGCGGGTTCAAGGACTTCATCCTTCGCGGGAACATAGTGACGATGGCCGTCGGTCTGGCCGTCGGATCGGCGTTCACCGCCGTGGTCACCGGCTTCAGCACCGCCTTCATCACCCCGCTCATCGGCCTCGCCACCCGGTCGACGGGCGACTTCACCGCGGCGACCTTCAAGGTCGAGGGCGTCGAATTTCCCTACGGGAAATTCATCAGCGCGGCCATCGCCTTCGTGATCACCGCAGCGGTGCTCTACTTCCTCGTTGTCGTCCCGATGATGAAGGTGCAGGCGCGGCTCGACCGCGACAAGCCGGTCGACATCAAGGCCGCCCTGCGCGACTGCCCCCGCTGCTACACCCAGGTCCCGGGCATCAGCACCCGCTGCGCGCACTGCACCAGCGAGCTGGAGCCCGACCCGAAGGCCCTGGAGCTCGCGGGGCTGCCCGCGCCGCGCTGACCCACCCGTACGGAGTAGGGCGCCCTCCAGCGCGCACAAGGGAACCAGCGGTCCTCGTCTGGCGTTGACCAGTACGGGAGCGTCCACTGGAAAGTGGAAGGACCATCAGGCAAAGGGTTCCCCTGCCGCACCATTTGGAGGGCGTACCGTGCACCGCCGGCACAACGGGTTGAGGACCGCCGTCCTTCTCGGAGGACTGTCCGCGCTCATCATCGTCATCGGCAGCTTCTTCGGGCGTACGGGGCTGATCGTCGCGCTGCTCGTGGCGCTGGGCACCAATGCCTACGCGTACTGGAACAGCGACAAACTGGCCCTGCGGGCCATGCGCGCCCGCCCGGTCAGCGAATTCGAGGCCCCGGCGCTGTACCGGATGGTCCGCGAGCTGTCGACGGCCGCGCGCCAGCCCATGCCGCGCCTGTACATCTCGCCGACCCAGGCGCCGAACGCCTTCGCGACCGGCCGCAACCCGCGCAACGCGGCGGTGTGCTGCACGGAAGGGATCCTGCAGATCCTGGACGAGCGGGAGCTGCGCGGCGTGATCGGCCATGAGCTCAGCCATGTCTACAACCGGGACATCCTGATCTCGTCGGTCGCCGGAGCGCTCGCCTCCGTGATCATGTTCCTGGTCAATTTCGCCTGGTTGATCCCGGTGGGCCGGTCCAACGACGACGAGGGCCCGGGCATCGTCGGCATGCTGCTGATCATGATTCTGGGGCCGCTCGCGGCGTCCGTCATCCAGCTGGCGATCAGCCGCTCGCGCGAGTACGAGGCGGACGCGTCCGGCGCCCAGCTGACCGGCGACCCGCTGGCCCTCGCCAGCGCCCTGCGCAAGCTCGACGCGGGCACCAAGCAGCTGCCGCTGCCGCCCGAGCCGCGGATCGAGACCGCGAGCCACATGATGATCGCCAACCCCTTCCGCCCGGGCCAGGGCGTCTCCAAGATGTTCTCGACACATCCGCCGATGGCGGAGCGCATCGCTCGACTCGAACAGATGGCAGGTCGCCGCCCGTGAAGACAATCCTCAACGTCATTTGGCTGGTCCTGTGCGGCTTCTGGATGTTCCTGGGCTATCTGCTCGCGGGTGTCCTGCTCTGCATCACGATCATCGGCATCCCCTTCGGCCTGGCTGCCTTTCGTATAGGCCTGTACGCGCTCTGGCCGTTCGGGTACACGGTTGTGGAGCGGCCGGACGCGGGCGCCGCGTCCTGCATCGGCAATGTGCTCTGGCTGATCCTGGCGGGCTGGTGGCTGGCGCTCGGCCACATCGTCACGGGCTTCCTGCTGTGCATCACGATCATCGGGATCCCGCTGGGCATCGCGAACTTTAAGCTGATCCCGGTCTCGCTGCTCCCGCTGGGCAAGCAGATCGTGCCGACGGACCAGCCGTTCTACCGGTAGACGGACCAGGTTATCCACAGGCAGTCGACGGAGAACATGCAGGTCAGGACCGGTCCGGGGCGAGCGCCGAGTCGATTGTCAGCGGCATGGTCCACCATGAAGCCATGACCGAGAACGAGATGGCGTCCGGGACTTTCCCCGCGGGGTTCAGCGGCCGAATATGAGGCCGCGGCAGGCGTAGCGTGCCGTGGCGTCTCGCTGCGGCCGGTGCGGACTCTCAGCGCCGCCGCACGGCGTACGCGACCGCCCCCACGGCCAGCACCGAGCTGCCCGCCACCACCGACGACGGCGGCAGCGCGAAGGCGAGCAGCAGACACCCGGCCAGCCCGCAGGCCGCGAGCAGCCGCCCGCCGCGGCCCGGACCGAGCGTCCAGGCCGACGCGTTGGCGATCGCGTAATAGACGAGCACGCCGAACGACGAGAAGCCGATCGCCCCGCGCAGATCGGCCGTCGCCGCCAGCACCGCCACCACGGCGCCCACCGCGACCTCCGCCCGGTGCGGCACCCGGAACCGGGGGTGCACGGCGGCCAGCGTGCCCGGCAGATGGCCGTCCCTGGCCATCGCGAGGACCGTGCGCGAGACCCCCAGCACCAGCGCGAGCAGGGACCCGAGCGCGGCGATCGCCGCCCCGGCCCGCACCACCGGCACCAGCGCAGGCGCGCCCGCCGCCCGCACCGCGTCGGCGAGCGGCGCCGACGCCCGCCCCAGCCCGTCCGCGCCCAGTACGGAAAGGACAGCCACCGCGACACAGACATAGACGGCCAGCGCGATGCCCAGCGCCAGGGGAACGGCGCGCGGGATCGTCCGGGCCGGATCGCGCACCTCCTCGCCGAGCGTGGCGATCCGGGCGTACCCGGCGAACGCGAAGAAGAGCAGCCCCGCCGCTTGGAGCAACCCCGCCCCGCCCCCGGACAGCCCGACGTCCGGGTGCCCGGCGGCGGACGACCCCAGACAGGTCGCCACCACCGCCGCGAGGACCGCGAGCACCAGCGCCACGATCGCCCGCGTCAGCCACGCCGACTTCTGCACACCCCCGTAGTTCACGGCGGTCAGCGCCACCACCGCCGCGACCGCCACCAAGTGGGCCTGCCCCGGCCAGACATAGGCGCCCACGGTCAGCGCCATCGCCGCACACGAGGAGGTCTTGCCGACGACGAACCCCCAGCCCGCCAGATAGCCCCAAAACGTCCCGAGCCGCTCCCGCCCGTACACATAGGTGCCACCGGACGCGGGATAGCGGGCGGCGAGCCGCGCCGAGGCCATGGCGTTGCAGTACGCGACGGCCGCGGCCAGCGCCAGCGCGGCCAGCAGCCCGGTCCCGGCCGCGTCCGCCGCGGGGGCGAGCGCGGCGAAGACCCCGGCCCCGACCATCGAGCCGAGCCCGATGACCACGGCGTCGAAGACGCCGAGGGTGCGGCGCAGTTCCTGTGTCATGCGCCGCACCCTAGCCACCGGCGCAACCGCGGCCCGAACGGAGGACGTCTTTCCGTACAACACGACATGACATAAGACGACACCGAACGAAAGGCAGGTTCAGGACATGGGCATCATCAGCTGGATCATCCTCGGCCTGCTCGCCGGAGCGATCGCCAAGATCCTGCTCCCCGGGCGGGACCCGGGCGGTCTGATCGGCACGACCGTCATAGGGATCGCGGGTGCGTTCGTCGGCGGCTGGATCTCGGCCCGCTGGCTGGACCGCCCCATCGCCAACCACTTCTACGACGGCGCCACTTGGGCGGCGGCGGTCGGCGGCTCGCTCGTGCTGCTGATCGCCTACCGCATAGTCTTCGGCAACTCGCGCGACCGCCGCTGAGGCGAACTGCCAGCGGGCAGGCAGGTCAGTCCTTCAGCCCGGTCTCGCGCAGCGTCAGGTTGAGGCGGCCGCCGGGCAGGCCGATGACCGCCGGGTCGCCTGTGCCCGGGAGGACCTTCGGTACGCCGTGGTAGGCGAAGCGTGAGGGGCCGCCGAAGACGAACAAGTCGCCCGAGGCCAGCTCGACATCGGTGTAGGGGCGGCCCCGGTCCTCGGTGTTGCCGAAGCGGAAGAGGCAGCTGTCGCCGATGCTCAGGGAGACCACGGGCGCGCCGGACCGCTCGTCCTTGTCCTGGTGCATCCCCATGCGTGCGTCGCCGTCGTAGAAGTTGATCAGGGCGGTGTCGGGGGAGTAGCCGTCCCCGGCGGCGGGGTCGTCGTACGCGTCGGCCACCGCGGCGCGGCCCAGCGCGGCGAGCCAGTCGGGGAAGGGAGCGACGGGACGGCCGTTCACGTCGTCGGCGGTGCGGGTGTACCGGTAGGGCTGCCAGTGCCAGCCGACGCAGACGGTCTGCACGGACATGACTCCGCCGCCCGGCAGCACGGTGTGCCGGATGGGGACGGGCCCCCGCGCCCACTCCCGGCAGGCGGCCACCAGCTCCCGCTGCCGTTCGGGCGGGAGCCACCCCGGCACGTGCACGGCGCCGGGTGCGACGACGGCGCGCGGCCGGGGGAACAGGGCGTCGCTCATCTGCCGGGGCTAGCGGGGCGTGCGGGGACTGTCGGGGCCGCCGAGTGCCGCCACCAGGGCCCCTTCGAGCCCCAGCAGCTGCTCCTTGCGCTCCAGGCCGCCCGCGTACCCCTTCAGGGTGCCGTCGGAGCCGATGACACGGTGGCACGGGCGTACGACGAGCGCGGGATTGCGGCCGATGGCGGTGCCGACCGCGCGCACCTTCACCGAAGAGGCGCCGATCCGGCGGGCGATCTCCCCGTACGAGGTGGTGGCCCCGTACGGAATGGAGTCCAGCTCCGCCCAGACCTGCCGCTGGAAGTCGGTGCCCGTGCCGGGCGCGTACTCGATGTCGAAGCGGGTCAGCTCGCCGCCGAAGTACGCCCGCAGCTGGCGGGCGATCTCCTCGAAGGCCTCCGGCGCCCGCCGCCAGCCGTCCCGGACGGCGGCGGCGCCCTTCTGGCCGGGCATGGAGAGCGAGACCAGCGCGGTCCCGCCCTTCGCGGTGGCGGACTCCTCACCGACCAGGAGCAGTTCGCCCAGCGGGCTGTCGAGGGTCGCGTAGACCGTCATCGCACGTTCCTTTCCTTGCGACGAGTCCTCACGGACGAGTCCTCGTCTACGAGTCCTCACGTACGAGACCGAGTCTGCGACCCCCGCCCGGCCGGCGCTGGCGGAAATCGGACAGCACGTCCGAGGGGTCAGCGGTAGTTCACGAACTGCAGCGCGAAGTCGAAGTCCTTGCCCTTGAGCAGGGCCTGAACGGCCTGGAGGTCGTCGCGGCTCTTGGAGGAGACCCGCAGCTCTTCGCCCTGCACCTGCGCCTTGACGCCCTTGGGGCCCTCGTCGCGGATGACCTTGGCGACCTTCTTGGCGTTCTCCTGCGAGATGCCCTCCTCGATGGAGGCGAAGATCTTGTACTCCTTGCCGGAGAGCTGCGGCTCGCCGGCGTCCAGCGCCTTGAGCGAGATCCCGCGCTTGACCAGCTTGGTCTGGAAGACGTCGAGGATCGCGTTGACGCGGTCCTCGGAGTTGGCCTCCATCAGGATCTTCTCGCCGGACCAAGAGATCGACGCGCCCACGTTCTTGAAGTCGTAGCGCTGCGAGATCTCCTTCGCCGCCTGGTTGAGGGCGTTGTCGACCTCCTGCCGCTCGACCTTCGAGACGATGTCGAAACTGGAGTCGGCCATGTCCTGTGGCTCCTTGTATCGGGTGCGTGGGGGTACGGCCTGGCTGCCGAACCGCTGCCCCAAAGCCTAGCCACCCATGCCCGCGCGAAGCGCTGATCAATCGGGTGGCGAAGCACCCCCGGGCATCAGGTATCGTTTACGTCGTTGCCAGGGAGCACCGCGAAAGCGGGACCTCCACCGGCGACATCCCATGGCGGTGTGCCCGAGTGGCCAATGGGAGCGGACTGTAAATCCGTCGGCTTAGCCTACCCAGGTTCGAATCCTGGCGCCGCCACGCGATGTGAGACCCCCGTTGAACTGCGGAAACGCAGTTCGGCGGGGGTCTTCTCGTTGTGCCTGGGGCGGGCATCCGAGGCCTTCGCCGTGCGGCCGGTGTGATCTTCCCGTCGTTCGCCCCGGACCCCAGCCCTCCCCCAAGAGCCCCTCAGTTCCCCGCCACGTCCTTCACCGCCACCGTCACCGGCACCGACCCGCTGATCGCCTCCAGGGTCAGGCCTGCCGTGGCGGGGGTGTCGATCAGTTCGGCCAGGAGCGCGGCCACGTCGTCGCGGGGGATGGGGCCGCGGCCCGTCGAGGCGGCCAGGGTGATCAGGCCCGTGCCGGCGTCGTTCGTGAGCATTCCGGGGCGCAGGATCGTCCAGTCCAGGCCCGGGCGGGCCCGTACCGCCTCGTCGGCCGAGCCCTTGGCGCGCAGATACGCGTCGAAGATCTCGTCGCCCTCGTGGCGCGGGTCCGCGCCCATCGAGGAGACGACCAGGTAGCGGCGTACGCCCGCCCGCTCCGCCGCGTCGGCGAAGAGGACCGCCGCCGCGCGGTCCACCGTCTCCTTGCGGGCCGCGTCGCTGCCCGGGCCCGCGCCCGCCGCGAAGACCGCCGCGTCGGCGCCCTCCAGGGCGGCCGCGACCTCGCCCACGGACGCCGACTCCAGGTCTAGTACGACGGGCTCGGCGCCCGCCGTCCGCAGGTCGTCCGCCTGCTCCGGCTTGCGGATGATGCCCGCGACCTCGTCCCCGCGCGCCGACAGCAGCCGCTCCAGCCGCAGCGCGATCTGACCATGGCCTCCTGCGATGACAATGCGCATGTTCACGACCGTACGCCGGTGCGCTGCCCGGCGCGCCCCCGCGAGCCCCTTCGGGTGCCCCGCCCCGCCCGGCCTGTGCGCCGTCCCTGCTGGGTCTGTGCCGCCCCCCGCCGGGCCCGCGCCGACCCCACCGGGCCCGCGCCGCCCCCACCCGACCCCCGCCCCACCAACCCGCATCCAGCCGCCCTCACCCCCCGGAATCCGCCCGCCCCTGCCGCGGCAGATCCAGCGCCACCGCCGCCGCCGAGTCGCAGTACTCCCGTACCGCGCTCGTCCGGGCCACCACCCGGCCGCGGTGGATCACGATGCGGCTGTACGCGAGGGACAGGACGCCCGCGATGCGTTCGCCGCGGACCGCCAGGAGCTCCGCCGGGAAGCCCGCCTCCACGCGGACCTCGGGCAGGCCCATCGCCTCCCGGGCGGCCGTGCTCACCGCGCCGTACGCGTCCTCGGGGCGCAGGCCCGCCTGGGAGGCGAGGAGGTACGCGGCCTCCAACGGGTCGCCCCGGCCCACCGGGTTGGCGAGGTCGCGCAGCGCGCCGCTGCCCGCCGCCACGCGCACGCCCGCCGCCTTCAGCATCCTTACGGGCGGCATGCCCTGACGGGCCGTTCCATGACGCTCAGTCATGCCGCAGCCGCCCTGCGGCAGGCAGACCACCGCGACGCCCGCCGCCGCGAGCTGGTCCGCCGCCCGCGCCGCCGCCTCGTGCGGCAGCCGGGACAGGCCCGCGCAGGGGCCGATCACCACGCTCGGGCGCAGCCCGGCGGTCATCGCCGCGAGCCGGGCCAGGCGCGCCGGGTCGTCACCGTCCGTGTGCAGGTCGACCGCGCAGCCGTGCTCGGCGGCGATCTCCAGGACCGCCTCCGTGTACCCCGCAGGGTCCGGGTCGAGGTCCGGGCAGCCGCCGACCACCGACGCGCCCATCTTCACCGCGTCCCGCAGCATCGCGAGACCGTCCGCGCCCGCCGCGCCGGTCAGCAGCCGGGGCACCGCCACCACGTTCAGCTCGGCGAGCCCGCGCAGCGAGCGGCGGGTCTGCAGGGCGGCCTCCAGCGGCTCCAGGCCCCGTACGTCGTCGATCCGCACGTGCGAGCGCAGCGCGGTGGCGCCGTGGCCGAGCTGGAGCAGGGCGGCCTCGGTGGCGCGGCGCTGGACGTCCTCCGCCGCGTACGAGACCGGGCCCTCGGGGCCGAACGCGGTCAGCGCCGTGTCGCTGTGCGCGTGCGGCTCGGCGGGGGCCGGGAGCAGCAGGAAGCCGTTCAGGTCGACCTTGGAGAAGTGCGCGGCGAGGCTGCCCGCCGTCCCGACGGCCTCGATGCGGCCGCCGCCGAGCCGGACGTCCACGGTCCGGCCGTCGGCGAGCCGGGCGCCGGACAGCAGGAGCGTGGTGGCGGCCTCGGCGGGGCCGTCCCCGGTGCCGGGGGAGTGGGCCGGCTGCGAGTGGCTGTCGGACATCGCGCTCCAGGTGGTCCTCGGGGCCCCGCGGGGCCTTCAGGGCAAGATCACGCAGCGTGAGCCGAGCCTAGGGCCTGCCCGGTGGATCTGGTCGGCACGCGGGGGTTGGCGCGCCCTCCCCCAAAGCCTGAAGGGCCAGTGGGGGGACCCCGGCCGCGTTGTCGTCGGTTGCCATGGCTCGGCCATGGCGCCCTCCTCCGCCTCGCGGCATTGGGGTCTCCCCTGCTCGAACGAAGTCGAGAGCTTGGGGAAGCGCCAGACCCCGCTCAGCAGCACCGGAACGGCGCCCCGGAGCCAACCGGGTCCACCGGACCGACCCTAGGGGCGCGCCCCGCGCGCATCGAGGAGGAGCGCAATAGTCGTACCGGTGTGCCCACGAGTGGCGTACGGGACGCCTGGGGCCGGGGAGGGCGGAAGTGGTTCGCCATCGGGTCCCACCCGCCTCCGGACCCCCATGAGCCCCCTGCGGGAGCCGCCCCGCGGCGGCCGTCCGACGGCTCCGTGGCGGCCCGGCGAAACGGATTTGGGCGATCGGCGGCCGACCGTGTAATGTCTTCATCGCTCGCCCCAATAGCTCAGTCGGTAGAGCGTCTCCATGGTAAGGAGAAGGTCTACGGTTCGATTCCGTATTGGGGCTCTGGTGAGAGGGTCCCCGCCCACAAGCGGGGACCGGATCATCAAAGCGGTGTAGCTCAGTCGGTAGAGCAAGCGGCTCATAATCGCTGTGTCACCGGTTCAAGTCCGGTCACCGCTACTTTAAGTAGCAACAGTAGCCGATTGTGGGGTCGGTCTCCCGATCGGCTACTCTTTTATGCGTTCATCCGTCTACCCGTCCGTCAAGGAGCACTCACGTGGCTGCCACCGACGTCCGCCCGAAGATCACGCTGGCCTGCGTGGAGTGCAAGGAGCGGAACTACATCACCAAGAAGAACCGGCGTAACAACCCGGACCGTCTTGAGATGAAGAAGCACTGCCCGCGCTGCAACTCGCACACCGCGCACCGCGAGACCCGCTAATCACGGGTTTAGCACTCAGGCTCGTACGAGAGGCCGTTCCCTGTTACGGGGGGCGGCCTCTCGTCGTATCCCGTTCCGCAGGTCACCAAGCAAGTCCGTAGATCACCAAGCAGGAGGTTGCGAGCCCATGGCGCTCGACCAGTCCTTCGTGGGGCGGACCTATCCGCCCACCGCGCCGTACGAGGTCGGCCGGGAGAAGATCCGCGAATTCGCCGAGGCGGTGGGGGACGCCAACCCCGCGTACACCGATCCGGAGGCCGCCAAGGCGCTCGGGCACCCCGATGTGATCGCGCCGCCGACCTTTGTGTTCGCCATCACGTTCAAGGCCGCCGGCGATGTCATACAGGACCCGCAGCTGGGCCTGGACTACAGCCGGGTCGTGCACGGCGACCAGAAGTTCGCGTACAAGCGCCCGGTGCGCGCGGGGGACCGGCTCACCGTGACCTCCACCATCGAGGCGATCAAGTCCCTCGCGGGCAACGACATCCTGGACATCCGTGGCGAGGTCCACGACGAGGCGGGCGAGCACGTCGTGACCGCCTTCACCAAGCTCGTGGCCCGCGCGGCCGAGGGGGAGTGACGATGAGCGCCAAGATCCGTTACGAGGACGTGGAGACCGGCACCGAGCTGCCGGCGCAGTCCTTCCCCGTGAGTCGCGCCACACTCGTGCAGTACGCGGGCGCCTCGGGCGACTTCAACCCGATCCACTGGAACGAGAAGTTCGCCAAGGAGGTCGGGCTGCCCGACGTCATCGCGCACGGCATGTTCACCATGGCGTCGGCGATCCGGGTGGTCACCGACTGGGTGGGCGACCCGGCGGCGGTCGTCGAGTACGGGGTGCGCTTCACCAAGCCGGTCGTCGTGCCGAACGACGAGGCGGGCGCGCTCGTCGAGGTCAGCGCCAAGGTCGCGGCCAAGCTGGACGACGAGGCGAAGACGGTCCGGGTCGACCTGACGGCTATGAGCGCGGGCCAGAAGGTGCTCGGCATGTCGCGCGCGGTGGTCGCGCTGGCGTGAGCCCGTGGAACGGCCGCCGGGGCGGGAAACCGGCGGCCGTTCCGCAGGGGTTGCGAAGTTAGTTATTGGCCACTAACTTTAGATTCATGGTCAGGATGAGTGCGGAGGAGCGGCGCGAGAGCGTCGTACGGGCGGCGATGAGTGAGTTCGCTCACCGCGGCTACTACGGGACGTCCACCGAGGCGATCGCCAAGCGGGTGGGTGTCTCGCAGCCGTATCTGTTCCGGCTCTTCCCGAACAAGCCGGCGATCTTCCTCGCGGCGATGCACCGCTGCATGGAGGACACCGTCCGGATGTTCGCCGAGGCGTCCGAGGGGCTGCGCGGCGAGGAGGCGGTGCACGCGATGGCGAACGCGTACACCAACGTCATCGCGGAGGAGCCGGAGCGGCTGCTCATGCAGATGCAGGTGTACGTGGCGGTCGCCGCGGCCGAGGCGGCGGGCGACCACACCTTCGGCGAGGCCGTCCGGCGGGAGTGGATGGAGCTGTGGGACGCGGTGAGCATCCCGCTGGAGGGCTACAAGGACACCACGACGTTCCTGGCGTACGGGATGCTGATCAACACGCTGGTGGCGATCGGGTTCCCTCCCGATCACCGGGTGTGGGAAGAGATCTATCCGTCCGCGCGGGCGAAGGGCCGGCTGGAGAAGTAGGCCCCTTCGCGGGGCCGGGTGCGGCGCACCCGTATGGGCGCGAAAGTTAGTAACTGATAACTAACAACAGGGGAAAGTGATGTCCGAGCAGGAGCACGAGCTGCGGGAACACGAGCAGCGGGTACCCGAGCGGCAGCAAGGAACGGCCCGGCGCGGGGGCGCGGTCTGGGCACTCGTCATCACCAGCGTCGCCGGGTTCATGGCGGCGCTCGACAACCTCGTCGTCACCACCGCCCTGCCGTCGATCCGCGAGGACCTGGGCGGGGCGCTGGACGATCTGGAGTGGACGGTCAGCGCGTACACCCTCACCTTCGCCGTCCTGCTGATGTTCGGGGCGGCGCTGGGGGACCGGTTCGGGCGCCGCAAGCTCTTCATCACCGGGCTGACGATCTTCACCGGCGCGTCCGCCGCGGCGGCCCTCGCACCCGGGATCGACGGTCTGGTCGCGGCGCGGGCGGTCCAGGGCGTCGGGGCGGCGATCATGATGCCGCTGACGCTCACGCTGCTCACGGCGGCGGTGCCGGCCGCGAAGCGGGGCCTGGCGTACGGGATATGGGGCGCGGTCAACGGCCTCGCCGTCGCGAGCGGGCCGCTGATCGGCGGCGCGCTGACCGAGCACTTCTCCTGGCAGTGGATCTTCTGGCTGAACGTTCCGCTCGGCGTGCTCGTCCTGCCGCTGGCGCGGCTGCGGCTCGCGGAGTCGTACGGGAGCGGGGCCCGCCTTGACATCCGCGGCACGGTGCTCGCCAGCGGCGGCCTCTTCGGGATCGTGTACAGCCTGATACGGGGCAACGTGGACGGCTGGAGCAGCCCCGTCGTGCTGACGGGGCTCGTGGCGGGGGCGGCGCTGCTCGGCGCGTTCGTGTGGCACGGGATCGTCAGCGAGGCGCCGGTGCTGCCGATGCGGCTGTTCCGGAGCCGGGCGTTCGCGGCGATCAACCTGTCCAGCCTGCTGATGTACGTGGGGATGTTCGGCTCGATATTCCTGCTCAGCCAGTTCCTGCAGGGCGTCCTCGGCTACTCGCCGACCGAGGCGGGGCTGCGGATGCTGCCGTGGACCGCCATGCCGCTGCTGGTCGCGCCGGTCGCGGGCATCCTGTCCGACCGGATCGGGGGACGGCCGGTGGTGACGGTGGGGCTCGCGCTCCAGGCGATCGGGCTCGCGTGGTTCGCCCTCATCCTGTCGCCGGACGTGTCGTACGGGGCGCAGCTGCCGGCGCTGGCGGTCAGCGGGGTCGGGATGGCGCTGTACTTCGCGCCGGCCGCGAATCTGGTGATGTCGAGCGTGCGGCCGTCCGAGCAGGGGATCGCGTCCGGGGCGAACAACGCGCTGCGGGAGGTGGGCGGGGCGCTGGGTGTAGCCGTCCTGGCGGCGGTGTTCTCCGCGCAGGGCGGGTACGGGTCGGCGTCCGCCTTCGTGGACGGGCTGCGGCCTGCGCTGTGGGTGGGGGCGGGGGTGGTCGCGGTGGCGGCGGTCAGTGCGGGGTGCCTGCCGCGGGCTTCTGTGGCGGGGGTGGATGCGGCTTCGGCCGGGGCGGCTCGGGAGGATGCGCTGGTGGGGTGAGCCCCGCCCCGCCGGGGTGGGTGGGGTGAAGGCGGCTCTCCCGGGGGCTACGCCCCCGGACCCCTGGGCGGGGCCTGCGGCCCCCTGCCCCCGTTCGTCTGCGGACCGTGCTGGGCTGGTCGCGCAGTTCCCGCGCCCCTAAAAGCGCCCCTCCGGGGCGCCCCGGGGATTGCCGCGCAGCGGCATTCAAGGGGCGCGGGGAACTGCGCGACCAGCCCCCACCCACCCGCAGGCGAATGCCACCCCGGGCCGGGGCCTTCGGGGCTGCGCCCCGGACCCCCGTTTGGCTCCCCGTACCCTGGACCCGTGCACGTACTTCACGACGCCCCCCTCGCCCCCCTCACCACCTTCCGGCTCGGTGGGCCGGCCGAGCGGCTGGTGACGGCCGTCAGCGATGACGAGGTCGTCGCGGCCGTGCGGGAGGCGGACGACGCGGGGACGCCGTTGCTCGTCATCGGGGGCGGCAGCAATCTCGTCATCGGGGACAAGGGGTTCGCCGGGACCGCCCTGCGGATCGCCACCAAGGGGTTCGAGCTCGACGGGACGCGGCTCGAAGTGGCCGCGGGTGAGGTCTGGAGCGACACCGTCGCCCGGACCGTGGAGGCCGGGCTCGCCGGGATCGAGTGCCTGGCCGGGATCCCCGGGTCCGCCGGGGCCACCCCCATCCAGAACGTCGGCGCGTACGGCCAGGAGGTCTCCTCCACCATCCGCGAGGTCGTCGCGTACGACCGGGGCGAGGGGCGTACCGTCGTCCTGGCCGCTGACGAGTGCGAGTTCTCCTACCGGCACAGCCGGTTCAAGGCCCTGCCCGACCGGTACGTCGTCCTGCGCGTCCGGTTCGAGCTCGAAGACGCCGACGGGCTCTCCGCGCCCATCAAGTACGCCGAGACCGCCCGCGCCCTCGGCGTCGAGCCCGGCGACCGCGTCCCGGCCGCCACCGCCCGCGAGACCGTCCTCAAGCTCCGGGCCGGCAAGGGCATGGTCCTCGACCCGGACGACCATGACACCTGGTCTGCCGGGTCCTTCTTCACCAATCCGATTCTGGGGGAGAGCGAGTACCGGGCTTTCCTCGCCCGTGCCGCCCAGCGGCTCGGTGGTGACGTCTCGCCGCCCGCCTGGGAGCTCGGCGGTGGGCTCACCAAGACCTCCGCCGCCTGGCTCATCGACAAGGCCGGGTTCACCAAGGGGTACGGGTCCGGGCCCGCCCGGATCTCCACCAAGCACACCCTCGCCCTCACCAACCGCGGCGGCGCCACCACCGAGGACCTGCTCGCGCTCGCCCGCGAGGTCGTCGCGGGCGTGGAGCAGGCCTTCGGGGTGACGCTCGTCAATGAGCCGGTGACCGTCAACGCCGAGATCTGACCCGTACGTACGCGGGTCAGTACGAGACGCAGACCCCCTGCTTCACCGTGGCCTGGTCGTCGATCATTCCCAGCATCGCGTCCGCCACGTCCGCCCGCCCGATCGAGCGCGCGCTGCGGGGGGTCGCGCCCACGGCCGTGCGGTAGGTGCCCGTCCTCGGCTTGTCGACCAGGCGGACCGGGCGTACCGCCGTCCAGTCCAGGGCCGAGGCGGCCAGCACGGACTCGGCGCGGCGCAGGTCCTCGTAGACGTCCTTGAAGACGCGCGTGACGATCGTCAGCGTGAGGCGGTCGAGGAACGGGTCGTCCGGCGCCTCCGGGCCCACCGGGCCCGCGCTCACCATCAGCAGGCGGCGGGTGCCCTCCGCGTCCATCGCCTTCACGATCGAGCCGGTCAGGCGGGCCGTGATGCCCGCCGCCGCGTCCGCCCGCTTGTTCGCGCCGAGGCCCGACAGCACCGCGTCCCGGCCCGCCACCGCCGGGCGGAGGGACTCGGGGTCGGCCAGGTTCCCCCGGACCACCTCCAGGCCCGCGCCCGTCACCGCGAACCGTCCCGGGTCCCGTACCACCGCCGTCACCTGGTGTCCGGCGGCCAGCGCCTGGCGGACCACCTCCGACCCGATCCTGCCCGTCGCACCGAAAACCGTGAGCTTCATTTGCGTCACCCTCCCCTGGTGGATTGGTAATTACTCAGCCAGCAGGCCTATGAACCTCGGCCAAGGGTGCCTGACGCCTCACGCCGCCAGCCAGGAATCCACCCCCGCCAGCAGCTTCGCCTTCGTCTCCTCCGGCGCCGCCGAACCCCGCACCGACTGCCGTGCCAGCTCGGCCAGTTCGGCGTCGGTGAAGGCGTGGTGGCGGCGGGCGATCTCGTACTGGGCGGCCAGCCGGGAGCCGAACAGGAGCGGGTCGTCGGCGCCCAGCGCCAGCGGCACGCCCGCCTCGTACAGCGTGCGCAGCGGGACGTCCTCGGGCTTCTCGTAGACGCCCAGGGCGACGTTGGAGGCCGGGCAGACCTCGCAGGTGATCCCGCGCTCGGCGAGGCGCTTCAGCAGCCGCGGGTCCTCGGCGGCGCGCACCCCGTGGCCGATGCGGGTGGCGTGCAGGTCGTCCAGGCAGTCCCGGACGGACGCGGGGCCGGTCAGCTCGCCGCCGTGCGGCGCGGCCAGCAGACCGCCCTCCCGGGCGATCGCGAAGGCGCGGTCGAAGTCCCTCGCCATGCCCCGGCGTTCGTCGTTGGAGAGGCCGAAGCCGACCACGCCCCGGTCCGCGTACCGCACGGCCAGACGGGCCAGCGTGCGGGCGTCCAGGGGGTGCTTCATCCGGTTCGCCGCGACCAGGACCCGCATGCCGAGGCCCGTCTCGCGGGCGGCCGACTCGACCGCGTCCAGGATGATCTCCAGGGCCGGGATGAGCCCGCCCAGCATCGGCGCGTACGACGTCGGGTCGACCTGGATCTCCAGCCAGCCCGAGCCGTCCCGCACGTCCTCCTCGGCGGCCTCGCGCACCAGCCGCTGGATGTCCTCGGGGGCGCGCAGACACGAGCGCGCGATGTCGTACAGGCGCTGGAAGCGGAACCAGCCGCGCTCGTCGGTGGCCCGCAGCTTCGGCGGCTCGCCGCTGGTCAGGGCGTCGGGGAGGTGCACCCCATACTTGTCGGCGAGCTCCAGCAGCGTGGTGGGGCGCATCGACCCCGTGAAGTGCAGGTGCAGATGGGCCTTCGGCAGGTCAGTTACGTCGCGAACGTGCTCCATTGGCCGATCTTGCCGCACCCCCGGCCCGTCCGACAGCCCCTTTCCCCGATCGGGACCTTGCCCGAACGCAGGAACGGCCACCGACTCACGTGAGTCGGTGGCCGTTCCTCGCGGGGCGCGGGTCAGTCGCGCGCTTCCGCCAGCAGCTTCTGGATCCGGGAGACGCCCTCGACGAGGTCCTCGTCGCCCAGCGCGTACGACAGGCGCAGATAGCCCGGGGTGCCGAAGGCCTCGCCCGGGACGACCGCGACCTCGACCTCGTCCAGGATCAGCGCGGCGAGCTCGACGGAGGTCTGCGGGCGCTTGCCGCGGATCTCCTTGCCGAGCAGGCCCTTCACCGAGGGGTACGCGTAGAACGCGCCCTCGGGGGTCGGGCAGACCACGCCGTCGATCTCGCTGAGCATCTTCACGATGGTCTGGCGGCGGCGGTCGAAGGCCTTGCGCATCTCGGCGACCGCGTCCAGGTCGCCGGAGACCGCGGCGAGCGCCGCCACCTGGGAGACGTTGGCCACATTGGACGTGGCGTGCGACTGCAGGTTGGTCGCGGCCTTGATGACGTCCTTGGGGCCGACGATCCACCCGACCCGCCAGCCGGTCATCGCGTACGTCTTGGCGACGCCGTTGACCACGATGCACTTGTCGCGCAGCTCGGGCAGGAGCGCCGGCAGCGACACGGAGACGGCGTCCCCGTAGACCAGGTGCTCGTAGATCTCGTCGGTCAGCACCCACAGGCCGTGCTCGACGGCCCAGCGGCCGATCGCCTCGGTCTCGGCCTCGGTGTAGACCGAGCCGGTCGGGTTGGACGGGGAGACGAAGAGGACGACCTTCGTCTTCTCCGTACGAGCGGCCTCCAGCTGCTCGACCGAGACCCGGTAGCCGGTGGTCTCGTCGGCGACGACCTCGACCGGGACGCCGCCCGCGAGGCGGATCGACTCCGGGTAGGTGGTCCAGTACGGCGCCGGGACGATGACCTCGTCGCCCGGGTCCAGGATCGCCGCGAACGCCTCGTAGATCGCCTGCTTGCCGCCGTTGGTCACCAGGATCTGGGACGGGTCGACCTCGTAGCCGGAGTCGCGCAGGGTCTTGTCGGCGATGGCCTTCTTGAGCTCGGGCAGGCCGCCGGCCGGGGTGTAGCGGTGGTACTTCGGGTCGTGGCAGGCGGCGGCGGCCGCCTCGACGATGTAGTCCGGGGTCGGGAAGTCGGGCTCACCGGCGCCGAAGCCGATCACCGGGCGCCCGGCGGCCTTGAGGGCCTTGGCCTTGGCGTCGACGGCGAGGGTCGCGGACTCGGAGATCGCGCCGATGCGCGCGGACACCCGGCGCTCGGTCGGAGAGGTTGCAGCGCTCATACGGCCCATCGTCGCAGACCTGCCGTGCCCCGGGCACACCGGTTTCATGGACCGGACGGGGCAGTTGCACAGGCCGTTCGGCACGTCCGCGCGGAGCCGTCGGGAGCTATCTGTTCGACGCCGGGCCCCGGACCACGTACACTCACCTGTCGTTGGCCTCCACCAACCGATCCACTCCGGGCACTCGGTGCACTCGGTCGGATGCGGTAGGTTGGGGGAACCACAAAGGGTCGTAGCTCAATTGGTAGAGCACTGGTCTCCAAAACCAGCGGTTGGGGGTTCAAGTCCCTCCGGCCCTGCTACACACACCTTCGCCAGGATGTGTGCGCATGTACGTACTTCT
Organism: Streptomyces sp. BPTC-684; assembly: GCF_030028635.1. Taxonomy (NCBI): domain Bacteria; kingdom Bacillati; phylum Actinomycetota; class Actinomycetes; order Kitasatosporales; family Streptomycetaceae; genus Streptomyces; species Streptomyces sp. BPTC-684. Next base: position 2,228,321 of record NZ_CP124863.1, on the reverse strand, counting down.
ATGCACCGCCGTGCGGCTCCACCGGGCGCGGCACGGCCACGACCCGGAATCAGGTGAGAAGCGTGACGGACGCCGTGGGCTCCATCGACATGCCTGATGCCCAGGACGAGGCCTCCGCGTCTGCGGACCAGGACTCCAAGAAGAAGGCCCGCAAGGGCGGCAAGCGCGGCAAGAAGGGCCCCCTGGGCCGTCTCGCGCTCTTCTACCGCCAGGTCGTCGCCGAGCTCCGCAAGGTGGTCTGGCCGAGCCGCAACCAGCTGTCGACGTACACCACCGTGGTGATCGTGTTCGTCGTCATCATGATCGGCATCGTGACCGTGATCGACTCCGGATTCCAGCACGTCGTCAAGTACGTCTTCGGCTGATCCGCTGCGTAAGGGCGCCCACCCGGCGCCTTTTTCGCATTGTTCCACCCATCTGTAGCCAGGAAGAAGCAGCCACGTGTCTGACCCGAACCTGAACGACGACGCCATCGAGTCGGCGGAGTCCGTGGAGGACCAGATCGACATCGTCGAGGCGGCGGACGCCGTGGACCCGGACGAGGTTGAGGCTGCGGACGCCGACGCGGGTGAGGCGGCCGAGCAGGCGGCGATCCACGTCGAGGACGAGGACGAGCTGGAAGCCGCCGAGTCCGAGGACGAGGACGCCGACGAGGCCGTCGAGGCTGAGGACGCCGCTGACGAGGACGAGGTCGACGAGGACGCCGAGGAGGCTCCCGCGGAGCCCGCCGCGCCCGTCGACCCGGTCGAGGCGCTCCGCCAGGAGCTGCGCGGCCTGCCCGGCGAGTGGTACGTCATCCACACCTACGCCGGTTACGAGAAGCGCGTGAAGGCGAACCTCGAACAGCGTGCCGTCTCGCTGAACGTCGAGGAGTTCATCTACCAGGCCGAGGTGCCCGAGGAAGAGATCGTCCAGATCAAGAACGGCGAGCGCAAGAACGTCCGGCAGAACAAGCTGCCCGGTTACGTTCTCGTCCGCATGGATCTGACGAACGAGTCCTGGGGCGTCGTCCGCAACACCCCGGGCGTCACCGGCTTCGTGGGCAACGCCTACGACCCGTACCCGCTGACCCTGGACGAGATCGTCAAGATGCTCGCCCCGGAGGCCGAGGAGAAGGCCGCCCGCGAGGCCGCCGAGGCCGAGGGCAAGCCGGCTCCGGCCCGCAAGGTCGAGGTCCAGGTGCTCGACTTCGAGGTCGGCGACTCGGTCACCGTCACCGACGGCCCGTTCGCCACGCTCCAGGCCACGATCAACGAGATCAACGCCGACTCGAAGAAGGTCAAGGGCCTCGTCGAGATCTTCGGCCGCGAGACCCCGGTCGAGCTCAGCTTCGACCAGATCCAGAAGAACTAGTTCTTCCGGACCACACGTCTTCCGAACAGGTCAGACGGGCTCTTCAAAGCCCGTCTGACCTGCTCGGTTTTTAGCCGCGCAGCTATACCCGTTATCGTTGTGCGGTATGCCTGCATCCGGATGATCGGATGCCAGGCGGTTCACTCTCACTAGGACCCGGAGAGAGCAATGCCTCCCAAGAAGAAGAAGGTCACGGGGCTTATCAAGCTCCAGATCAACGCCGGTGCGGCGAACCCGGCCCCGCCGGTCGGCCCCGCGCTCGGTCAGCACGGCGTCAACATCATGGAGTTCTGCAAGGCCTACAACGCGGCGACCGAGTCGCAGCGTGGCTGGGTGATCCCGGTGGAGATCACGGTCTACGAGGACCGCTCCTTCACCTTCATCACCAAGACTCCGCCGGCCGCGAAGATGATCCTCAAGGCCGCGGGTGTGGAGAAGGGCTCCGGCGAGCCGCACAAGACCAAGGTCGCGAAGATCACCGAGGCCCAGGTCCGCGAGATCGCCACGACGAAGCTCGCCGACCTGAACGCCAACGACCTGGACGCCGCGTCCAAGATCATCGCTGGCACCGCCCGTTCCATGGGCATCACGGTCGAGGGCTGATCCCAGCCTTCCCCGTAGTACCCAGTGGTAGGGCCAAGCGCTGGTCCGCACCACGACTCCACGCCTGAACAAACACAGGAGCAGAAGTGAAGCGCAGCAAGACTCTCCGCGCTGCGGACGCCAAGATCGACGCGGACAAGCTCTACGCCCCGCTCGAGGCCGTCCGTCTCGCCAAGGAGACCTCCTCGACCAAGTTCGACGGCACCGTCGAGGTCGCCTTCCGCCTGGGTGTCGACCCGCGCAAGGCCGACCAGATGGTCCGTGGCACCGTGAACCTCCCGCACGGCACCGGTAAGACCGCCCGGGTCCTGGTCTTCGCGACCGGTGACCGTGCCGAGGCCGCGCGTGCCGCTGGCGCCGACATCGTCGGCTCCGACGAGCTCATCGACGAGGTCGCCAAGGGCCGTCTGGACTTCGACGCCGTCGTCTCCACCCCGGACCTCATGGGCAAGGTCGGCCGCCTCGGCCGCGTGCTCGGTCCGCGTGGTCTGATGCCGAACCCGAAGACCGGCACGGTCACCCCCGACGTCGCCAAGGCCGTCGAGGAGATCAAGGGCGGCAAGATCGAGTTCCGCGTCGACAAGCACTCGAACCTGCACTTCATCATCGGCAAGGTGTCCTTCGACGACGCCAAGCTGGTGGAGAACTACGGCGCCGCTCTGGAGGAGATCCTCCGTCTGAAGCCGTCCGCCGCCAAGGGCCGGTACATCAAGAAGGCCACCATCACCACCACGATGGGCCCCGGCATCCAGCTCGACTCCAACCGCACCCGCAACCTCCTCGTCGAGGAGGACCCGGCCGCGGTCTGAGCCTGACGGCTCGCATCGGCTGATCCAAGAAGCCGGGCCCCGCACCTCTTCGGAGGTGCGGGGCCCGGCTTCTTTTGTCGCAACCGCGTCCCAACAGCCTTGGGCGCGCGCGGTGTTGTCGTACCCCTGCGCTACCGTCGACGAAGCAAGGGAAAAGGTATTCGAGGGGGAACGCATGAACACCAGGTCCGTACGGCGTACGTGTATCTCGCTGGTGGCCGTCGGTGCGGCGCTCTCGGGGCTCGCCGCCTGCGGTGGCTCCGACGGCGGGGACAAGAAGAGCGCGCCCGCCAAGGAGCAGCACAAGGCCGGGTCGGACTTCAGCCCGGTCGCGGCCCTCCAGGCGGTCCAGAAGAAGACCGACGGGGTGGGCTCGGCCAAGGTCGAGATGACGATGTCCATGGGCGCCGTGATGGGCCTGGAGGGCGGCGGCACCCTGGCGTGGGGCGACGGGACGACCGGCGCCATGCGGATGAAGTACACCCAGGGCACCATGGCGCAGACCATGAAGCAGATCGGCGCCGAGAGCATCGACGCCCGCTATCTGCGCGACGCCTACTACGCGAACATGGGCCCCGAGTTCGCCAAGACCCTCGGCGGCAAGCACTGGATCCGTTACGGGTACGACGACATGGCCAAGCTGATGGGCCCCGCCGGCGCCGTCATGAAGGACCAGATGCAGAACTCGACGCCCCAGCAGGGCGTGAAGGTGCTGCTCGCCTCCGGCGACGTCAAGAAGGTCGGCACCGAGGAGGTCCGCGGCGTCAAGGCCACGCACTACTCGGGCACGGTCGACATGGCCAAGATGGTGGACCGCAGCTCGGGCCTGGACGCGAAGACGCTGGAGGGGTTCAAGGCCCAGATGGCCAAGAGCGGCATCACCACCGACACGGTCGACATCTGGGTGGACAAGGACGACCTCCTGGTCAAGAAGACCGAGCGCGCCGCGACGAAGAACGGCGAGATGAACACCACGGCCTTCTACTCGGACTACGGCGTCAAGGTCTCGGCCGAGGCCCCGGCGGCCTCCGACACCGTGGACTTCACCTCGCTGATCAAGCCCAAGCCGTCGCAGCAGCAGTCGTAACCCGCACAACAGCAGACATAATCCGTCCCACCTGTCACAGCGTTGGGTTACCGTGCAGGTGATCGAGAACGCGACACGGGGGAACGAGGGGTGGGGTACATGACCAGGTCCGGATGGACGCGGGCGGCGCTGGCGACGGCGACGGCCGCCGTGGTGGTGGCCGGGGCCGCGGGCTGCGGCGGCGACGACAAGAAGGCCGACGGCGCGGGGGGCGCCAAGAAGGCCGCCGCCGCGCCGCAGTCCCGTACCGCCGCGTCGCAGGTGCTCGCGGCGGCGTACAAGAAGACCGCCGCCGCCAAGTCCGCGAAGGTCCGGATGAGCATGTCGACGCCCGCTTCCATGGGGGCGGGCGCGGAGAAGACCGAGACCACCGGCGTCATGGCCTGGAACCCGACGGCCATGGACCTCACCGTGACGTCCTCGGCGACCAAGGGCATGGCGGGTGCTCCCGAGAAGACCCGCATGCTCTGGGTGAACAACGTCATGTACGTGGACATGGGCTCCATGGGCGAGTCGGCCAAGGAGTTCGGCGGCAAGCGCTGGATGAAGTTCGACCTGACCTCGCTGGCCAAGCAGTCCGGCAAGGAGCAGCTGGTCAAGCAGATGACGGCCGGCATGGAGAACATGAACCAGGACCCGGCCCAGCAGCTCGCCCTGCTGCTCGACTCGCCGAACCTGAAGCACCTGGGCGCCGAGCAGATCGACGGCGTCTCCTCCGAGCACTACAAGGGCACGCTCACCATCGCCGAGATGATGAAGAGCAACAAGATGCTCGACACCCTGAAGCCGGAGGAGCGCGAGCAGCTCCTGACCAACATGAAGAAGACCGGGGTCCAGGGGTACGACACCGAGGTCTGGGTCAACGCGGACGGCTACCCGGTCCGCATGGACGTCAACATGAGCAGCCCCCAGGGCAAGGTCGTCACGTCCACGCACTACTCGGACTACGGCGCCAAGGCCCAGGTCACGGCCCCGCCCGCGGGCGAGACCGCGGACCTGATGGAACTGCTGAAGGGCCTGGGCGACCTGGCCAAGAACGGCGGGACCGGCGGCCTCGGCGGCGCCTGACGGCCCCGCCCGGCCGTCCCGTACGACCGGATTTGCTCGATCCGCCACCTGTCGCGTACGCTTCCACAGAAGCCAAAGACCGCTGGTCGTTGCCGTGCCTTCGCAAGAAGGGGCGGTGGCCGAAGGATCCGCTGCATGCGGACGACCCGCGCAGGTGACTGTGGAAAGTTCCCGGACTCGTTCCGGTCGAGCTACGCCCCGTGCACTTGCGCCGGGGCGTTTTTTATGTCGCGGCCCCTTTTGAGCGGTCCTCATCACCCGGAAGGAGGCCGACGCACTATGCCGACGCCCAACAAGGCTGCCGACGTAGCCGAGCTTGAGGACAAGTTCCGCAGCTCCAACGCCGTCGTGCTGACCGAGTACCGGGGTCTCACCGTGGCGCAGCTCAAGACGCTGCGTCGTTCGCTCGGTGAGAACGCCCAGTACGCCGTGGTGAAGAACACGCTGACCAAGATTGCGGCCAACAACGCCGGGATCACCTCGCTCGACGACCAGTTCACTGGTCCGACGGGTGCCGCCTTCATCACCGGTGACCCGGTGGAGTCGGCCAAGGGTCTTCGTGACTTCGCCAAGGAGAACCCGAACCTCATCATCAAGGGCGGTGTCCTTGACGGTAAGGCGCTGACCGCCGATGAGATCAAGAAGCTCGCGGACCTCGAGTCCCGCGAGGTTCTGCTCAGCAAGCTGGCCGGCGCGTTCAAGGGCAAGCAGTCCCAGGCTGCCTCGCTCTTCCAGGCGCTGCCGTCGAAGTTCGTCCGCACTGCGGAGGCTCTTCGCGCCAAGCGCGCCGAGCAGGGCGGTGCCGAGTAATTCGGCTCGCGCATTGATCCGCGCCGCCTAGTGCGCGGGTCGTAGCGGGCCGTTACGCCCGCCTCTATATACAACCGGCACCTGCCGAATTAGTGGAAGGATCGCCCATCATGGCGAAGCTCTCTCAGGACGACCTCCTCGCCCAGTTCGAGGAGATGACCCTCATCGAGCTCTCCGAGTTCGTGAAGGCCTTCGAGGAGAAGTTCGACGTCACCGCCGCCGCGGCCGTCGCCGTTGCCGGCCCCGCCGCCGGTGGCCCCGCCGCCGAGGCCGAGGAGGAGAAGGACGAGTTCGACGTCATCCTCACCGGTGCGGGCGACAAGAAGATCCAGGTCATCAAGGTCGTGCGTGAGCTGACCTCCCTGGGCCTGAAGGAGGCCAAGGACCTCGTCGACGGCACCCCGAAGCCGGTCCTCGAGAAGGTCAACAAGGAGGCCGCTGAGAAGGCTGCCGAGTCCCTCAAGGCTGCCGGTGCGGCCGTCGAGGTCAAGTGACCTTGTGAGTCTTCTGCCACGCGCCGGTAGGCGCAAATCTGGCAGGGCTTGCGCGTGACGTCCACGGACGTGTAACGCGCACACACCGAAGGGCGATCATCCATCCGGGTGGTCGCCCTTCGGCGTACCCGGGATCGCCGTGACGGCGTCCTTGCGCGGGGGGCGACAGGGAGTATGGTGATCATCGCCGTACGCCCCGTGTACGCCTCGTAGCCGTACGAGCCGCAGCGGAGCGATCCCCGCGGAGCTGAGGGGTCTTGACGAACCGCACGCAGCGCGCAATTCTCAGGACGCGTCGTCACAACGATCCGGATCCGAGGCATGGATCGACGGCGAAGAGGGCAGTATCGATGTGCGCCGTCACGGCGCGTGGCTTGCCGAGGTACTGAGAAGAACAATGAGGGTCGCGAAAAATCCGCCCTGGACATCAGTGGGCCGAGTGGCTACACTGTCCCTTTGCGCTGCCTGTTAGCTGCCCCCTGCCCGTCACCAGGGGCATGCCCTCGCTTGAGCATCGTTGATTGAACTGCCCTGACCTGGCCTTTCAGCCTCAATCAGGAAACGTCTCTCTCTGTGCCCTCGTGGGACCGGTACGCGCGTAGTGAGTCCGAGCCCTCGGAAGGACCCCCTCTTGGCCGCCTCGCGCAACGCCTCGACCGCCAATACGAACAACGGCGCCAGCACCGCCCCGCTGCGCATCTCCTTTGCAAAGATCAAGGAGCCCCTCGAGGTTCCGAACCTCCTTGCGCTGCAAACCGAGAGCTTTGACTGGCTGCTCGGCAATGCCGCTTGGAAGGCTCGCGTCGAGGCGGCTCTGGAGAACGGACAGGACGTCCCCACCAAGTCCGGTCTGGAGGAGATCTTCGAGGAGATCTCCCCGATCGAGGACTTCAGCGGGTCGATGTCGCTGACCTTCCGCGACCACCGTTTCGAGCCCCCGAAGAACTCGATCGACGAGTGCAAGGAGCGCGACTTCACGTTCGCGGCCCCGCTCTTCGTCACCGCCGAGTTCACCAACAACGAGACCGGCGAGATCAAGTCCCAGACGGTCTTCATGGGCGACTTCCCGCTCATGACCAACAAGGGCACCTTCGTCATCAACGGCACCGAGCGTGTCGTGGTGTCGCAGCTCGTGCGCTCGCCGGGTGTCTACTTCGACTCCAACATCGACAAGACGTCCGACAAGGACATCTACACGGCCAAGATCATCCCGTCCCGGGGTGCCTGGCTGGAGATGGAGATCGACAAGCGCGACATGGTCGGTGTCCGCATCGACCGCAAGCGCAAGCAGTCCGTCACCGTCCTCCTCAAGGCTCTCGGCTGGACCACCGAGCAGATCCTGGAGGAGTTCGGCGAGTACGAGTCGATGCGCGCCACCCTGGAGAAGGACCACACCCAGGGCCAGGACGACGCGCTGCTCGACATCTACCGCAAGCTGCGCCCGGGCGAGCCGCCGACGCGCGAGGCCGCTCAGACGCTGCTCGAGAACCTCTACTTCAACCCGAAGCGCTACGACCTCGCGAAGGTCGGCCGCTACAAGGTGAACAAGAAGCTCGGCGCGGATGAGCCGCTGGACGCCGGCGTCCTCACCACGGACGACGTCATCGCGACCATCAAGTACCTGGTCAAGCTGCACGCGGGCGAGACCGAGACGGTCGGCGAGTCGGGTCGGAACATCGTCGTCGAGACCGACGACATCGACCACTTCGGCAACCGTCGTCTGCGCAACGTCGGCGAGCTCATCCAGAACCAGGTCCGTACGGGTCTGGCGCGTATGGAGCGAGTCGTCCGCGAGCGGATGACGACCCAGGACGTCGAGGCGATCACGCCGCAGACCCTGATCAACATCCGGCCGGTCGTCGCCTCCATCAAGGAGTTCTTCGGCACCAGCCAGCTGTCGCAGTTCATGGACCAGAACAACCCGCTGTCGGGTCTCACCCACAAGCGCCGTCTGTCGGCGCTCGGCCCGGGTGGTCTCTCCCGTGAGCGGGCCGGCTTCGAGGTCCGTGACGTGCACCCGTCTCACTACGGCCGTATGTGCCCGATTGAGACCCCTGAAGGCCCGAACATCGGTCTGATCGGTTCGCTCGCCTCGTACGGCCGCGTCAACGCGTTCGGCTTCATCGAGACGCCGTACCGCAAGGTCGTCGAGGGCCAGGTCACCGACGAGGTCGACTACATCACGGCCGACGAGGAGGACCGCTTCGTCATCGCGCAGGCCAACGCCGCGCTCAACGACGAGCTCCAGCTCACCGAGGCCCGCGTCCTCGTCCGCCGCCGCGGCGGCGAGGTCGACTACGTGCCGCCGGCCGAGGTGGACTACATCGACGTCTCGCCGCGCCAGATGGTGTCGGTCGCGACCGCGATGATCCCCTTCCTCGAGCACGACGACGCCAACCGTGCCCTCATGGGCGCGAACATGATGCGTCAGGCAGTGCCGCTGATTAAGTCCGAGGCGCCGCTCGTCGGCACCGGCATGGAGTACCGCTGCGCCACCGACGCCGGCGACGTGCTCAAGGCCGAGAAGGACGGTGTGGTCCAGGAGGTCTCCGCGGACTACATCACCATCGCCAACGACGACGGCACGTACACCACGTACCGCCTGCACAAGTTCTCCCGCTCCAACCAGGGCACCTCGGTCAACCAGAAGGTCGTCGTGGACGAGGGCGCGCGGATCATCGCGGGCCAGGTCCTCGCCGACGGTCCGGCGACCGAGAACGGCGAGATGGCGCTGGGCAAGAACCTGCTCGTGGCGTTCATGCCGTGGGAGGGTCACAACTACGAGGACGCGATCATCCTGTCGCAGCGCCTCGTGCAGGACGACGTCCTCTCCTCGATCCACATCGAGGAGCACGAGGTCGACGCCCGTGACACCAAGCTCGGCCCCGAGGAGATCACCCGGGACATCCCGAACGTCTCCGAGGAGGTCCTCGCCGACCTCGACGAGCGCGGCATCATCCGTATCGGTGCCGAGGTCGTCGCCGGCGACATCCTCGTCGGCAAGGTCACGCCCAAGGGCGAGACCGAGCTGACGCCGGAGGAGCGCCTGCTGCGCGCGATCTTCGGTGAGAAGGCCCGCGAGGTCCGTGACACCTCGCTGAAGGTGCCGCACGGCGAGACCGGCAAGGTCATCGGCGTCCGCGTCTTCGACCGTGAGGAGGGCGACGAGCTGCCGCCGGGCGTGAACCAGCTGGTTCGTGTCTACGTGGCGCAGAAGCGCAAGATCACGGACGGTGACAAGCTCGCCGGCCGTCACGGCAACAAGGGTGTCATCTCCAAGATCCTGCCCATCGAGGACATGCCGTTCCTCGAGGACGGGACCCCGGTCGACATCATCCTCAACCCGCTCGGTGTCCCGTCCCGAATGAACCCGGGACAGGTCCTGGAGATCCACCTCGGCTGGCTCGCCAGCCGCGGCTGGGACGTCTCCGGTCTGGCCGACGACTGGGCCCAGCGCCTGCAGGCCATCGGCGCCGACCAGGTCGCCCCCGGCACCAACGTCGCGACCCCGGTCTTCGACGGTGCCCGTGAGGACGAGATCGCCGGTCTCTTCGAGGCCACGATCCCGAACCGCGACGGCGACCGCCTGGTCCTGCCGTCCGGCAAGGCCAACCTGTTCGACGGCCGCTCCGGCGAGCCGTTCCCGGACCCGATCTCGATCGGGTACATGTACATCCTCAAGCTCCACCACCTGGTCGACGACAAGCTGCACGCCCGCTCGACCGGTCCGTACTCGATGATCACCCAGCAGCCGCTGGGTGGTAAGGCCCAGTTCGGTGGCCAGCGCTTCGGTGAGATGGAGGTGTGGGCGCTGGAGGCATACGGCGCCGCGTACGCCCTCCAGGAGCTGCTGACCATCAAGTCCGACGACGTGACCGGCCGTGTGAAGGTCTACGAGGCCATCGTCAAGGGCGAGAACATCCCCGAGCCCGGCATTCCCGAGTCCTTCAAGGTGCTCATCAAGGAAATGCAGTCGCTCTGCCTCAACGTGGAGGTGCTGTCCTCGGACGGCATGTCCATCGAGATGCGCGACACGGACGAGGACGTCTTCCGCGCTGCGGAGGAGCTCGGTATCGACCTGTCCCGGCGCGAGCCGAGCAGCGTCGAAGAGGTCTGACGGGTCTGGTGGGGGGCTCTCCCTGAGAGCCCCCCACCGTCCCCGGACCCCCCTCAGACCATCTTGAAGAATCGACCCCGAAAGAGGGATTGACGACAAGTGCTCGACGTCAACTTCTTCGACGAGCTGCGGATCGGCCTCGCCACTGCTGACGACATCCGTCAGTGGTCCCACGGTGAGGTCAAGAAGCCGGAGACCATCAACTACCGCACCCTCAAGCCCGAAAAGGACGGACTCTTCTGCGAGAAGATCTTCGGTCCGACCCGGGACTGGGAGTGCTACTGCGGCAAGTACAAGCGTGTCCGCTTCAAGGGCATCATCTGTGAGCGCTGTGGCGTCGAGGTCACGCGCGCCAAGGTGCGCCGTGAGCGGATGGGCCACATCGAGCTTGCCGCTCCCGTGACCCACATCTGGTACTTCAAGGGCGTCCCCTCGCGCCTTGGCTACCTGCTCGACCTCGCGCCGAAGGACCTCGAGAAGGTCATCTACTTCGCCGCGTACATGATCACGTTCGTGGACGAGGAGCGCCGTACGCGCGACCTGCCGTCGCTGGAGGCCCACGTCTCCGTCGAGCGTCAGCAGATCGAGAACCGCCGCGACTCCGACCTCGAAGCCCGCGCCAAGAAGCTCGAGACCGACCTGGCCGAGCTCGAGGCCGAGGGTGCCAAGGCCGATGTGCGCCGCAAGGTGCGCGAGGGTGCCGAGCGCGAGATGAAGCAGCTGCGCGACCGCGCGCAGCGCGAGATCGACCGTCTGGACGAGGTCTGGTCGCGCTTCAAGAACCTCAAGGTCCAGGACCTCGAGGGCGACGAGCTGCTCTACCGCGAGCTGCGTGACCGCTTCGGCACGTACTTCGACGGCTCGATGGGTGCCGCTGCCCTGCAGAAGCGCCTGGAGACCTTCGACCTCGACGAGGAGGCCGAGCGCCTCCGCGAGATCATCCGTACCGGCAAGGGCCAGAAGAAGACCCGTGCGCTCAAGCGCCTCAAGGTCGTCTCCGCGTTCCTGCAGACCAGCAACAGCCCCAAGGGCATGGTGCTCGACTGCGTCCCGGTCATCCCGCCGGACCTTCGCCCGATGGTGCAGCTGGACGGTGGCCGCTTCGCGACCTCCGACCTGAACGACCTGTACCGCCGTGTGATCAACCGCAACAACCGTCTGAAGCGTCTGCTCGACCTCGGTGCCCCCGAGATCATCGTGAACAACGAGAAGCGGATGCTCCAGGAGGCGGTCGACGCCCTCTTCGACAACGGCCGTCGCGGTCGCCCGGTCACGGGTCCCGGCAACCGTCCGCTGAAGTCCCTCAGCGACATGCTGAAGGGCAAGCAGGGTCGATTCCGTCAGAACCTTCTCGGTAAGCGTGTGGACTACTCCGCGCGTTCCGTGATCGTCGTCGGTCCGCAGCTGAAGCTGCACCAGTGCGGTCTGCCCAAGGCCATGGCCCTTGAGCTCTTCAAGCCGTTCGTGATGAAGCGCCTGGTCGACCTGAACCACGCGCAGAACATCAAGAGCGCCAAGCGGATGGTCGAGCGCGGCCGCACGGTCGTGTACGACGTCCTCGAAGAGGTCATCGCCGAGCACCCGGTTCTGCTGAACCGTGCGCCCACGCTGCACCGCCTCGGCATCCAGGCCTTCGAGCCGCAGCTGGTCGAGGGCAAGGCCATCCAGATCCACCCGCTCGTCTGCACCGCGTTCAACGCGGACTTCGACGGTGACCAGATGGCCGTGCACCTGCCGCTCTCCGCGGAGGCGCAGGCCGAGGCCCGCATCCTGATGCTGTCCTCGAACAACATCCTCAAGCCCGCCGACGGCCGTCCGGTGACGATGCCGACGCAGGACATGGTCCTGGGTCTGTTCTTCCTCACCACCGACGGCGAGCTCCGTGACACCAAGGGCGAGGGCCGCGCGTTCGGCTCCACGGCCGAGGCGATCATGGCGTTCGACGCCGGCGAGCTCGCGCTGCAGTCGCCGATCGACATCCGCTTCCCGATCGGCACCGTCCCGCCCCGTGGCTGGACCCCGCCGGTCGAGGAGGAGGGCGAGACGACCTGGCAGCAGGGCGACTCGTTCCGGCTGCGCACCTCCCTGGGCCGCGCGCTCTTCAACGAGCTGCTGCCCGAGGACTACCCGTTCGTCGACTACTCGGTGGGCAAGAAGCAGCTCTCCGAGATCGTCAACGACCTGGCCGAGCGCTACCCCAAGGTCATCGTGGCGGCGACGCTCGACAACCTGAAGGCGGCGGGCTTCTTCTGGGCGACCCGTTCCGGTGTCACCGTGGCCATCTCCGACGTCGTGGTCCCCGAGGCCAAGAAGGCGATCGTCGCGGGCTACGAGGCGCAGGACGAGAAGGTCCAGAAGCAGTACGAGCGCGGTCTGATCACCAAGGACGAGCGCACGCAGGAGCTCATCGCGATCTGGACCAAGGCGACCAACGAGGTTGCCGAGGCGATGAACGCGAACTTCCCGAAGACGAACCCCATCTTCATGATGGTTGACTCGGGTGCCCGAGGAAACATGATGCAGATGCGTCAGATCGCGGGTATGCGTGGTCTGGTGTCGAACGCGAAGAACGAGACCATCCCGCGTCCGATCAAGGCGTCCTTCCGTGAGGGCCTCACCGTTCTGGAGTACTTCATCTCCACGCACGGTGCCCGTAAGGGTCTGGCGGACACCGCCCTGCGTACCGCCGACTCGGGTTACCTGACCCGTCGTCTGGTGGACGTCTCGCAGGACGTGATCATCCGTGAGGAGGACTGCGGCACCGACCGCGGCCTGAAGCTGAAGATCGCGGTCAAGGGCGAGGACGGTGTGCTCCGCAAGACGGAGGACGTCGAGACCTCGGTCTACGCCCGCATGCTCGCCGAGGACGTCGTCGTCGACGGCAAGGTCATCGCGCCGGCCAACGTGGACCTCGGTGACGTGCTCATCGACGCGCTGGTCAACGCGGGCGTCGAGGAGGTCAAGACCCGCTCGGTCCTGACCTGTGAGTCGGCCGTCGGCACCTGTGCCTTCTGCTACGGCCGCTCGCTGGCCACCGGCAAGCTGGTCGACATCGGTGAGGCGGTCGGCATCATCGCCGCCCAGTCCATCGGTGAGCCCGGTACCCAGCTGACGATGCGTACCTTCCACACCGGTGGTGTGGCCGGTGACGACATCACCCAGGGTCTGCCCCGTGTCGTCGAGCTCTTCGAGGCCCGTACGCCCAAGGGTGTCGCCCCGATCTCGGAGGCGGCCGGCCGCATCCGGATCGAGGAGACCGAGAAGACCAAGAAGATCGTCGTCACCCCGGACGACGGCAGCGACGAGACGGCGTTCCCGATCTCGAAGCGTGCCCGTCTGCTGGTGGGCGAGGGCGACCACGTCGAGGTGGGCCAGAAGCTCACCGTGGGTGCCACCAACCCGCACGACGTGCTCCGGATCCTCGGTCAGCGCGCGGTCCAGGTCCACCTGGTCGGCGAAGTCCAGAAGGTCTACAACTCGCAGGGCGTGTCGATCCACGACAAGCACATCGAGATCATCATCCGGCAGATGCTGCGCCGCGTGACGATCATCGAGTCCGGCGACGCGGAGCTGCTGCCGGGCGAGCTCGTCGAGCGCTCGAAGTTCGAGACCGAGAACCGTCGGGTCGTGACGGAGGGTGGCCACCCGGCCTCCGGCCGTCCGCAGCTGATGGGTATCACCAAGGCCTCGCTGGCGACGGAATCCTGGCTGTCGGCCGCCTCCTTCCAGGAGACGACCCGAGTCCTGACGGATGCGGCGATCAACGCCAAGTCCGACAGCCTCATCGGCCTCAAGGAGAACGTCATCATCGGTAAGCTCATCCCGGCCGGTACGGGTCTGTCCCGCTACCGCAACATCCGGGTCGAGCCGACCGAGGAGGCCAAGGCCGCGATGTACTCGGCCGTCGGCTACGACGACATCGACTACTCGCCGTTCGGCACGGGCTCCGGCCAGGCCGTTCCGCTGGAGGACTACGACTACGGTCCGTACAACCAGTAAGGCGTACGTCTGAACCGAAGGGCGCCCACCCCGTTTCACACGGGGTGGGCGCCCTTCGGCGTATCGTGGGTGGCCCTTGTCGAACGCATATTCGAAAGGCGGTCCGGCCCATGGTGATGAGCGCCCAGGAGCAGCTGGTCGAGGTGGTGGTGGCCGCGGTGGAAGTGGCCGCCGAGGCGGGGGAGTCCGGTACGTACACCGCCGATGTCGGCCGGACGCTCGGGGCGGTCGTGGCCAAGGTGGGGGCGCGGATCGCCGTCGACGGGGAGGCGCGGGGGTTCTCCAGCGGGTGGCGGGAGGCGATGGCGTTCGTGTCCGGGGGCGGCGCGGACGGCGGGGCGCGGGTGGTGCGGATGCCGGTGCGCGGGGGAGAGGGCGAGGTCACTCCGGGGTGAGGCGTACGGGTCCGGGGAGTTGCGGGGGCGCACGCTGACCGCGTGCGAGCGTGCGCGCAAATTGGGAGGAGAGCGGCAAGGCCCGGAATCTTGGCACAAAATCCTTACAGCGCTGGCCGGGTGAGCCATTAATTCCTTGCGCGCAAGCGCGATAGTCTGGTCCTTGCCGCGGAGGAGGCGATCACCATGACCACCAGCGAGCTGGACCGGTTCGCGACCTGGATCGAAGACCTGATCCGTCGGCGCGGCTTCGACATCGACAGCCCGCGCGGTGGTGGCAGGTCGCGCCTCGCCGACGAGGCCGGGGTGCACCGGGCCGCCGTCACCCGTCTGCTGCAGCGCCAGAGCATGCCGGACCTGGAGACCACGCGGCGCCTTGCGCATGTGCTGGAGGTGCCGGTACGGGAGATGCTGATCCGGTCCGGGCGGCTCACGGAGGACGACTTGCCGCTGCCGTCGCTCCGGGCGGGCGGATCCGTGACGCCGTGGCAGCTGACCCTGGAGGAGGCTGCCGTCGGGCTCGGCGTGCCGCCGGAGCAGCGGGCCATGTTCATCAAGGTGGCGGGGCAGTTCCTGCCGGACGCGGCGTCCCGGGGGTCGGTGGAGTCCCGCTAGGCGCGGCCGGGGATTCGGCTGCGGACCGTGCGTGGCTGGTCGCTCCCCCAAGCTCTCAACTCTGTTCGAGCAGGGGGGACCCCCATCGCGGCGGAGCCGCAAGATGTCACAGCCCCGCGCCCCTGAGGCCCCGCCCAGTAAGCTGGCACGGCCTGTCCCAGTTCTCATGGGCGGGATTGGCAGCGATGGGACGCGAGAGAGAGCCGTGCATGGCTGAGAGCGACGGGTTCTCCCCCCGTCCGCCGGACGACCGCCCCGGCGACCCCTCGCACCGCACCCCGTACGACCGCCCGGAAGGCGTCTCCCCGGGCGCTGGGCCGCCCGCGGACCTGCCGCCGCTGCCGGACGACCTTCCCGGGCTGCTCGCCTCCTTGGGGACCCATCTCGAACGCCACTCCGCCGAGGAGCTGGTCGTCCTGCTCCGCGACGAGCTGGAGCGGCGCGAGCTGCGGGCGTACGCGGCGGGCTGGCGCGACGCCGCCGCCCAGTACCAGCGCGCCCTGGACGAGACCGCCTCGGCCGCCAGGGCGCGGAGCTTACGGAGAGTGGGCCGCCGGCCCGGCCGGGGCGAGGTGATTCCGCTGCGGCCCCGCACCCCGCCGGACGAGGAGGAGGTGTCCGGCGCCGAGGAACCCGAGCCGCCCCCCGACGCCCCGCCCGGCACGCCGGGCCTCGTGCCCAAGAGTCCGCATTCCCGGGTGCCGACCATCCCCCGGCTGGCCGCGCCCCGGCGGGAACGGGGCCGGGGAGCCGCCGAGTCGCCGGACGAGGGCCCCGGGTGAGACGCGTCTCACCGGGTCCGCGGGGTGTCCCGCGTGTGGGTATTTGTTTTGACCCAAGTCGATGAGGTAGGTACGCTCAGACCTTGTGCCTGGGGTGTGCCTGGGCTCCCCTGCGTGCCTACGTCCGCAGGACGAGCCAGATACGGCCACCGCAATCTGCGCCTCTCCGTTCCCACGGCGAGACCCCGCAGTATTCGACACACCCGACCGCGTGGGTCGGCGACGTTCCAGGTTAGTTTCACCAACGGCACACAGAAACCGGAGAAGTAGTGCCTACGATCCAGCAGCTGGTCCGGAAGGGCCGGCAGGACAAGGTCGAGAAGACGAAGACGCCCGCGCTTGAGGCCTCGCCCCAGCGTCGTGGCGTCTGCACGCGTGTGTTCACGACCACCCCGAAGAAGCCGAACTCGGCGCTGCGGAAGGTCGCGCGTGTGCGTCTGACCTCCGGCATCGAGGTCACGGCCTACATTCCGGGTGAGGGACACAACCTGCAGGAGCACTCGATCGTGCTCGTGCGTGGTGGCCGTGTGAAGGACCTGCCGGGTGTTCGTTACAAGATCATCCGCGGTGCGCTTGACACCCAGGCTGTCAAGAACCGCAAGCAGGCCCGCAGCCGCTACGGCGCCAAGAAGGAGAAGTAAGAATGCCTCGTAAGGGCCCCGCCCCGAAGCGCCCGGTCATCATCGACCCGGTCTACCAGTCTCCTCTTGTCACGTCGCTGATCAACAAGATCCTGCTGGACGGCAAGCGCTCCACCGCCGAGCGCATCGTCTACGGCGCCATGGAAGGCCTCCGCGAGAAGACGGGCAACGACCCGGTCATCACGCTGAAGCGCGCGCTGGAGAACGTCAAGCCGTCCCTCGAGGTCAAGTCCCGCCGTGTCGGTGGCGCGACCTACCAGGTTCCCGTCGAGGTCAAGCCGGGTCGTCAGTCGACCCTGGCGCTGCGCTGGCTCGTGGGCTACTCCCGCGCCCGCCGCGAGAAGACCATGACCGAGCGCCTGATGAACGAGCTTCTCGACGCCTCGAACGGCCTTGGTGCGGCCGTCAAGAAGCGCGAGGACACGCACAAGATGGCCGAGTCCAACAAGGCCTTCGCGCACTACCGCTGGTAGTCGCAACCCACATCGAGACCGAGAGAAGACTGAGCCGATATGGCTACCACTTCGCTTGACCTGGCCAAGGTGCGCAACATCGGCATCATGGCCCACATCGACGCGGGCAAGACGACCACCACCGAGCGAATCCTGTTCTACACCGGTGTTTCGTACAAGATCGGTGAAGTCCACGACGGCGCTGCCACGATGGACTGGATGGAGCAGGAGCAGGAGCGCGGCATCACCATCACGTCCGCCGCGACGACCTGCCACTGGCCGCTCGAGGACGTCGACCACACCATCAACATCATCGACACCCCGGGTCACGTGGACTTCACGGTCGAGGTGGAGCGTTCGCTCCGCGTCCTCGACGGTGCCGTCACCGTGTTCGACGGTGTCGCCGGTGTGGAGCCGCAGTCCGAGACGGTTTGGCGTCAGGCCGACCGTTACGGCGTGCCGCGCATCTGCTTCGTGAACAAGCTCGACCGCACCGGCGCCGAGTTCCACCGCTGCGTCGACATGATCGTGGACCGCCTCGGCGCGACCCCGATCGTGATGCAGCTGCCGATCGGTGCCGAGGCCGACTTCAAGGGCGTTGTGGACCTGGTCCGCATGAAGGCCCTGGTCTGGTCCGCGGAAGCGACCAAGGGCGAGATGTACGACGTCGTCGACATCCCGGCCACGCACACCGAGGCCGCTGAGGAGTGGCGCGGCAAGCTGGTCGAGACCGTCGCGGAGAACGACGAAGAGATCATGGAGCTCTTCCTCGAGGGCGTCGAGCCCACCGAGGAGCAGCTGTACGCCGCGGTCCGTCGTATCACCATCGCGTCCGGCAAGGGCGGGGACACCACGGTGACCCCCGTCTTCTGCGGCACCGCGTTCAAGAACAAGGGCGTCCAGCCCCTGCTCGACGCGGTCGTGCGCTACCTGCCTTCGCCCCTGGACGTCGAGGCCATCGAGGGCCACGACGTCAAGGACGCCGAGGTCGTCGTCAAGCGCAAGCCGTCGGACGACGAGCCGCTGTCGGCCCTCGCGTTCAAGATCGCGAGCGACCCGCACCTCGGCAAGCTCACCTTCATCCGGATCTACTCCGGTCGCCTGGAGGCCGGCACCTCGGTGCTGAACTCCGTCAAGGGCAAGAAGGAGCGCATCGGCAAGATCTACCGCATGCACGCGAACAAGCGTGAGGAGATCGACGCGGTGGGCGCCGGCGACATCGTCGCCGTCATGGGCCTGAAGCAGACCACCACCGGTGAGACGCTGTGCGACGAGAAGAACCCGGTCATCCTGGAGTCCATGGACTTCCCGGCGCCGGTCATCCAGGTCGCCATCGAGCCCAAGTCCAAGGGTGACCAGGAGAAGCTGGGTGTCGCCATCCAGCGTCTCGCGGAGGAGGACCCCTCCTTCCAGGTGCACTCGGACGAGGAGACCGGCCAGACCATCATCGGTGGTATGGGCGAGCTCCACCTCGACGTCCTCGTCGACCGTATGCGTCGCGAGTTCAAGGTCGAGGCGAACGTCGGCAAGCCGCAGGTCGCGTACCGCGAGACGATCCGCAAGGCCGTCGAGCGTCACGACTACACCCACAAGAAGCAGACCGGTGGTACCGGTCAGTTCGCCAAGGTGCAGATCGCGATCGAGCCCATCGAGGGCGGCGAGGCGTCGTACGAGTTCGTGAACAAGGTCACCGGTGGCCGCATCCCCCGGGAGTACATCCCGTCGGTGGACGCGGGTGCGCAGGAGGCCATGCAGTTCGGCATCCTGGCCGGCTACGAGATGACCGGCGTCCGCGTCATCCTTCTCGACGGTGGCTACCACGAGGTCGACTCCTCCGAGCTCGCGTTCAAGATCGCCGGCTCGCAGGCCTTCAAGGAGGCCGCGCGCAAGGCTTCCCCGGTGCTCCTCGAGCCGATGATGTCCGTCGAGGTCACCACGCCCGAGGACTACATGGGTGAAGTCATCGGCGACATCAACTCCCGCCGTGGCCAGATCCAGGCCATGGAGGAGCGCAGCGGCGCTCGCGTCGTGAAGGGCCTCGTGCCCCTCTCGGAGATGTTCGGCTACGTCGGAGACCTCCGCAGCAAGACCTCGGGTCGCGCAAGCTACTCGATGCAGTTCGACTCCTACGCCGAGGTTCCGCGGAACGTCGCCGAGGAGATCATCGCGAAGGCCAAGGGCGAGTAACTCTTCCGAGTTCAATCGCTTTAGGCTTGTCACCGGAGTCCGGGCGGGCATTCGCCGCAATGCGAGAGTATTGCGGCGAATGCCCCCGGCCCCGGCATCCCAGCAAAGATCACCTGGCGCCGATGAAGCAAGGCGTACAGAACCACTCCACAGGAGGACCCAGTGGCGAAGGCGAAGTTCGAGCGGACTAAGCCGCACGTCAACATCGGCACCATCGGTCACATCGACCACGGTAAGACGACCCTCACGGCCGCCATTACCAAGGTGCTGCACGACGCGTACCCGGACCTGAACGAGGCCTCGGCCTTCGACCAGATCGACAAGGCTCCCGAGGAGCGCCAGCGCGGTATCACCATCTCGATCGCGCACGTCGAGTACCAGACGGAGTCGCGTCACTACGCGCACGTCGACTGCCCGGGTCACGCCGACTACATCAAGAACATGATCACGGGTGCGGCGCAGATGGACGGCGCCATCCTCGTGGTCGCCGCCACCGACGGCCCGATGCCGCAGACCAAGGAGCACGTGCTCCTGGCCCGCCAGGTCGGCGTTCCGTACATCGTCGTCGCCCTGAACAAGGCCGACATGGTGGACGACGAGGAGATCCTGGAGCTCGTCGAGCTCGAGGTCCGTGAGCTCCTCTCCGAGTACGAGTTCCCGGGCGACGACCTGCCGGTCGTCAAGGTCTCGGCGCTCAAGGCCCTCGAGGGCGACGCCGAGTGGGGCCAGACCGTCCTCGACCTGATGAAGGCCGTCGACGAGTCCATCCCGCAGCCCGAGCGTGACGTCGACAAGCCGTTCCTGATGCCGATCGAGGACGTCTTCACGATCACCGGTCGTGGCACCGTCGTCACCGGTCGTATCGAGCGTGGTGTCCTCAAGGTCAACGAGACCGTCGACATCATCGGCATCAAGACCGAGAAGACCACCACCACGGTCACCGGCATCGAGATGTTCCGCAAGCTGCTCGACGAGGGCCAGGCCGGTGAGAACGTCGGTCTGCTCCTCCGTGGCATCAAGCGCGAGGACGTCGAGCGCGGCCAGGTCATCATCAAGCCGGGTTCGGTCACGCCGCACACCGAGTTCGAGGCCCAGGCGTACATCCTGTCCAAGGACGAGGGTGGCCGTCACACGCCGTTCTTCAACAACTACCGCCCGCAGTTCTACTTCCGTACGACTGACGTGACCGGCGTGGTGACCCTCCCCGAGGGCACCGAGATGGTCATGCCGGGCGACAACACCGCCATGACGGTCGCGCTGATCCAGCCGGTCGCCATGGAGGAGGGCCTCAAGTTCGCCATCCGTGAGGGTGGCCGGACCGTGGGCGCCGGCCAGGTCGTCAAGATCACGAAGTAATTCGTGTTCTGACCTGGTAGCTCACATCTGAGCACCAAGAGAGGGCCCCGCACCGAAAGGTGCGGGGCCTTTTTCTTGCGCGTTTCAGCCCGCGGCCCGGACCGGAGGAGCTCCTGCCGACCCGAGCGCCCACACCCACGGCGCCCCGTCCACACCGAGGCCTACGGCGACCGGCCCGCGCGCGGTGAGGTGCAGGGTCGGGGCGTCGACCGGGACGGCGCCCTGCGTACGGGTGCGCCGCTCACCCTCTACGAGGGCCTGCACCCGCCCCTTGGCGTCCTTGCCGAGTACGACGAGCCCGTCCTTGGGCGACAGGAGCGCGCCGACGGGCCCGTACCCGTCGAAGGCGGAGGGCTCGGGGGAGCGGCCGGTCCCGTCGGCGCGTACGGAGACGAGCCGGGGGTCGGCGGGGGCCAGCCCCTTGCCCTTGGTCTTCCGGGGATCGGTGAGCGTGCGGTAGAGCAACTGCACACCCCCGTCGGGCAGGCCAACGGCGGTGGGCGCGTCGACGGCGAGCGGGAGGCGGGGTCCGCGCTTGACGTACGCGAGGGGCTCGCCGGGCGCGTCCTGGGTCCAGTGGTGGACGAAGTCGTAGCCGGGCGCGAAGACGTGCACGCGTCCCTGGGCGTCGACGGTCGCGCCGAGCCCGTCCTGCACGGTTTCCCCGCCGAGGGCGAGCCAGGGGCCCCACTGGCCGCCGCTTTCGCGCACGCGCGTACTGACGCCCTTGTCGGCGTTGCGTACGAAGAGGTGGACGCGGCCGTCGGGGGCGGCGACGGCGACGGGGGAGCCGATGCGGCGCCCCCGGTCGTCGCCCAGTTCCGGATTCCCGAGTCCGCGCCAGGCCCGGAAGGCGCCGCCGGCGGAGGCCTGCTCCAGGAGGACGACCTCCCGGGTGTTGGCGCCGGAGCGCCCGGCTATCGCGGCGAACCGCACCCCGAAGAGCAATTGCCGCCCGTCCTTGAGCGCGGCCCCGCCGAGCACGGGCGCGAGCGGCCCGCCGCCGAGGTCGTCCGCCGCCCCGAACCGCCCGCTGCCGGGCGCGGTCTCCCGCCACCGCACGGCACGCAGCCCCAGCACCCCGTAGGCGGCGAGCCGCCCGTCGGGCTCGTTGCCGACGGCAGGCCGGGGCCCGGGGAAGCGGTAGTGGGTGGAGCGCACCCACCCCTTCCAGTTGGTGAGCGGCCGCTTCCCGCCGACGTTGTAGTCCCCGCAGCCGCCGGGGTTGCCGCACCGCCAGTCGGGGGCGCCGCCGTAGGGCTTGAGGTGGGCGGCCTTCTCGGCGAGGACGGCGGGAGGGAGGTTCTTGGGCCAGTGCCGGTTGTAGTAGGCGCGGTAGGAGGTAACGGCGAACCCGGGCACGCCTTTCCGGTCCCGGGTGGCCTGAGCGACGTACCGGACCATCCCCGCCCAGGCGAAGGAGGCGGCGGCGGTGTGATCGGCGTGGTCGGCGTACCCCGGCTGCTCGCTGTCGTGCTGGCGGGCCTTCTCGGTGCTGTGCTGGATGTCGGGGTCGGGGTCGAGGGTCTGGACGAGGGTGGGGGCGTACGTGTCGAGCAGCCCCGCGATGACCTCGACGAGTTCGTCGTACGTGTACGGGGCGGCCGCGCGCAGCGGCGACCCCTCGGCGATGACGACGGGCAGGGACAGTGCCCGGTCCTCCCAGAGGCTGGGCAGCCCCATGCGGCCGCCGCGCAGGGTGTGCATGGCGGTGTTGACGAAGACGAGCTCGGCGTGGCGGCCGTTGTGGACGAGGGTGTTGACCTCGGCGCGGTGCCCGCCGCGCAGGTCGAGTACCGACTTCTGCCAGGGGGTGAAGAGAGGCAGCCCGAGAAGGGAGGCATAGGCCTGCCGCAGCCCCTGATGCCGGGCGGACGAATAAGCGGCCTTGTTGTAGATCCGATCGGAGGGATCGCTCACCACCCGGTTGTCCCCATTGGCCTCCCCGCCGGTGAGATACACGCTGACGATCTTCGCCCCGCCGTCGAGTGCGTGCTGGGTGTCGGGGTTCATGAAGTACAGGTCGTCGTCGGGGTGCGCCACGATCTGCATCAGCACGGCCCGCCGCCCGGCGGACACGGGCTGGCCCGGGGCGGCGGTGGGGTTGTCGCTGCGGTGCCGCTGGCTGGAGGGGACGGAGCAGGCCCCGACGGCGGCGGCGAGCCCGGCGGTGGCGGCGGTACCGAGGACGGCGCGTCTGCTGGGGCGCCGATGCCTGAATGCTCCGAACACGTGCGTTCCCCGTCCCGTCCGCTGTCTCCGTGCGCTCTTTGTCCGGTCGCCGAACTAGACGGGGGGAATGGGGTGGCGGTTGCTCGGGGGAATTCGATTATGGGGCGATGTGAATAGTGGTCAGGATTCCGTTGAATGCAGTTTTCTTTTTCGTCACTTTCTCTTTCCCCGGACGGGTCGGACGGACGGCTCGCCGTTACGCGTACCGGGGCAGGCCGTCCGTGGGGATGGCCATGCCGCCCAACTGGCCCTAAAGCGCGCAGAGTTGGCGCAGATCACCCGCGTGGGTGATGGGGGAGGCTGGAGGGGTTGGGTGGGGTGTTTTCCCTCCGGGACGGAAAGCGCCTCGGCGGCTCACGGCGGCCGGGCGGCGGCTGCGGGTGAGCGGCGGCAGGGCCGATGTCATGCCGGGCGGGGGTCCCGGCCCCGTACGCACGCGTCCTCGGGCGGCACCCCGCCCCCCGCACGTGCATGCCCCCCTGTGACGTGGGGTACGATCCTCGGCTCGATTGGCCAGGCCAGGTCCCCGTGTGGCAGACTGTCGGGGTTGCTCGGTTGAGTGCCGATGCTGCGCGCCTCCCGCCGGGAGGACCGGAAGCGAGTCCCACAGTACTCGTCGCCCTATCTGCCGCCTGCGGCAGCGCTGGGGCGGACGTACGGGAATCTTCCGGGAAGTGTCAGCGGGGCTCCAGCCAGGCGCCCGGTGGGTGTTCTGCCCCCGACTGCTCTTCACTGAGCACGCTCTTCATTGAGCACAGCGCGGTCCCACGGCCCGCATCCCCTTGGTTGGGAAATCCCTATGGGATTTCTGCGTAGAGGGAGTGCGACACGCCCGACCGCGTGGGTCGGAGACAGAGTCGGTAGAACCCCCGGGTTCCAGAGCGTTACGAGACAAAGGACTACTAGGTAGCCATGGCGGGACAGAAGATCCGCATCCGGCTCAAGGCCTACGACCACGAGGTCATCGACTCCTCGGCGAAGAAGATCGTCGAGACGGTGACCCGCACTGGTGCGTCGGTCGCGGGCCCGGTGCCGCTGCCCACTGAGAAGAACGTGTACTGCGTCATCAAGTCGCCGCACAAGTACAAGGACTCTCGCGAGCACTTCGAGATGCGCACGCACAAGCGGCTCATCGACATCCTCGACCCCACGCCGAAGACGGTTGACTCGCTGATGCGCCTCGACCTTCCGGCCGGTGTCGACATCGAGATCAAGCTCTGAAGGGACGGGCCGAGATGAGCAAGAACATCAAGGGCGTCCTGGGCGAGAAGCTCGGCATGACGCAGGTGTGGGACGAGAACAACCGCGTTGTTCCGGTCACCGTCGTCAAGGCCGGGCCGTGCGTCGTGACGCAGGTTCGCACCAACGACGTCGACGGCTACGAGTCGGTCCAGATCGCCTTCGGCGAGATCGACCCGCGCAAGGTGAACAAGCCCCTCAAGGGCCACTTCGCCAAGGCCGACGTGACCCCGCGCCGCCACCTGGTGGAGCTCCGCACCCCTGACGCCAGCGAGTACACGCTGGGCCAGGAGATCACTGCCGAGGTGTTCGAGTCCGGCGTCAAGGTCGACGTCACGGGCAAGAGCAAGGGCAAGGGCTTCGCCGGTGTCATGAAGCGTCACAACTTCAAGGGCCTGGGCGCCGGTCACGGTACCCAGCGCAAGCACCGCTCGCCCGGTTCCATCGGTGGCTGCGCCACCCCTGGCCGTGTGTTCAAGGGCCTCCGCATGGCGGGTCGCATGGGCAACGAGCGTGTGACCACCCAGAACCTGACCGTCCACGCCGTTGACGCCGAGAAGGGTCTGCTGCTCATCAAGGGCGCCGTCCCCGGCCCCAACGGTGGCCTCGTCCTGGTCCGTACTGCGGCCAAGGGGGTTTGAGGAACCGATGAGCACCATTGACATCCTTTCGCCGGCTGGCGACAAGGCCGGGACCGTCGAGCTCCCCGCGGAGATCTTCGACGCGAAGACCAGCGTTCCGCTGATCCACCAGGTCGTCGTCGCTCAGCTCGCGGCTGCCCGCCAGGGCACGCACAAGACCAAGACCCGCGGTGAAGTCCGTGGTGGTGGCAAGAAGCCTTACCGCCAGAAGGGCACCGGCCGCGCCCGTCAGGGTTCGACCCGCGCGCCGCAGTTCGCCGGCGGTGGCGTCGTCCACGGCCCGCAGCCGCGTGACTACTCGCAGCGCACCCCCAAGAAGATGAAGGCCGCCGCCCTGCGCGGTGCCCTCTCCGACCGGGCGCGCCACTCCCGCATCCACGTCGTCACCGGCGTGGTCGACGGTGCGGTGTCCACCAAGGCCGCCAAGACGCTGTTCGGCAAGATCTCGGAGCGCAAGAACCTGCTCCTGGTCGTCGACCGCGCCGACGAGGCCGCGTGGCTGTCCGCCCGCAACCTGCCCCAGGTGCACATCCTGGAGCCGGGCCAGCTGAACACGTACGACGTGATCGTCTCCGACGACGTGGTCTTCACCCAGGCCGCTTTCGAGTCCTTCGTGTCTGGCCCCCAGACCGCTGAGACCGAAGGGAGCGACGCCTGATGTCGGCGACCGTTACCAGCAAGACCTTCACCGACCCGCGCGACCTGCTGATCAAGCCGGTCGTCTCGGAGAAGAGCTACGCGCTGCTGGACGAGAACAAGTACACGTTCATCGTCGCGCCCGGCTCCAACAAGACCCAGATCAAGCAGGCCGTCGAGGCGGTCTTCGGGGTCAAGGTCACCGGGGTCAACACGATCAACCGTCAGGGTAAGCGCAAGCGCACCAAGACCGGTTTCGGCAAGCGCGCTGACACCAAGCGCGCCATCGTGACCCTCGCTGAGGGCGACCGTATCGACATCTTCGGCCAGGCCTCCTAACGGAGCGCCCTGGTCCGAATATCGGACGAGGACTGAGAAATGGGTATCCGCAAGTACAAGCCGACGACTCCGGGCCGTCGTGGCTCCAGCGTCGCCGACTTTGTCGAGATCACGCGGTCCACGCCGGAGAAGTCGCTGGTCCGCCCCCTGCACAGCAAGGGCGGCCGTAACAACACCGGTCGTGTGACCGTCCGCCACCAGGGCGGTGGCCACAAGCGCGCCTACCGAGTGATCGACTTCCGTCGTCACGACAAGGACGGCGTGCCGGCGAAGGTCGCTCACATCGAGTACGACCCCAACCGCACCGCGCGCATCGCGCTCCTGCACTACGCGGACGGCGAGAAGCGCTACATCATCGCCCCCCGTGGCCTGAGCCAGGGCGACCGTGTCGAGAACGGCCCGGCCGCCGACATCAAGCCCGGTAACAACCTGGCCCTTCGCAACATCCCGGTCGGTACCACGATCCACGCGATCGAGCTCCGTCCCGGTGGTGGCGCCAAGTTCGCCCGCTCCGCCGGTGCCTCCGTGCAGCTGCTGGCGAAGGAGGGCACGATGGCCCACCTTCGTATGCCGTCCGGCGAGATCCGTCTGGTCGACGCCCGCTGCCGCGCCACGATCGGCGAGGTCGGCAACGCCGAGCAGTCGAACATCAACTGGGGCAAGGCCGGCCGTATGCGCTGGAAGGGCGTTCGCCCGACCGTCCGCGGTGTCGCGATGAACCCGGTTGACCACCCGCACGGTGGTGGTGAGGGCAAGACCTCCGGTGGTCGCCACCCGGTCTCGCCGTGGGGTCAGAAGGAGGGTCGTACTCGCTCGCCGAAGAAGGCATCGAGCAAGTACATCGTCCGCCGCCGCAAGACGAACAAGAAGCGCTAGGAGCGGGTTTAGATGCCGCGCAGTCTCAAGAAGGGGCCCTTCGTCGACGGACACCTCATCAAGAAGGTGGACGTACAGAACGAGGCAGGCACCAAGAACGTCATCAAGACCTGGTCCCGTCGCTCGATGATCATCCCGGCCATGCTGGGTCACACCATCGCGGTGCACAACGGCAAGACCCACGTCCCGGTGTTCGTCACCGAGTCGATGGTCGGCCACAAGCTCGGCGAGTTCTCGCCGACTCGCACCTTCCGCGGCCACGTCAAGGACGACCGGAAGTCGAAGCGCCGCTAACGCGGGGTGGAAACCGACTATGACTTACACCGAAGGGACAACCATGGAAGCCAGGGCCCAGGCGCGGTACATCCGCGTCACGCCCATGAAGGCCCGCCGCGTGGTGGACCTCATCCGTGGCATGGATGCCACGGAGGCTCAGGCGGTCCTGCGTTTCGCCCCGCAGGCCGCGAGCGTGCCGGTTGGCAAGGTGCTGGACAGCGCCATCGCCAACGCCGCGCACAACTACGACCACACGGACGCCTCTTCGCTGTTCATCAGCGAGGCGTTTGTGGACGAGGGTCCGACCCTGAAGCGGTTCCGTCCGCGTGCTCAGGGCCGTGCCTACCGGATCCGTAAGCGGACCAGCCACATCACCGTGGTCGTCAGCAGCAAGGAAGGAACCCGGTAATGGGCCAGAAGGTTAACCCGCATGGGTTCCGGCTCGGCATCACCACGGACTTCAAGTCCCGTTGGTACGCCGACAAGCTGTACAAGGACTACGTCAAGGAAGACGTCGCCATCCGTCGGATGATGACGTCCGGCATGGAGCGCGCCGGCATCTCGAAGGTTGAGATCGAGCGCACCCGTGACCGCGTGCGGGTGGACATCCACACCGCGCGTCCGGGCATCGTCATCGGCCGCCGTGGCGCCGAGGCCGACCGCATCCGCGGCGACCTCGAGAAGCTCACGGGCAAGCAGGTCCAGCTGAACATCCTCGAGGTCAAGAACCCCGAGATGGACGCTCAGCTGGTCGCGCAGGCCGTTGCCGAGCAGCTCTCCTCCCGCGTCTCCTTCCGTCGCGCCATGCGTAAGAGCATGCAGGGCACGATGAAGGCCGGCGCCAAGGGCATCAAGATCCAGTGCGGTGGCCGTCTCGGCGGCGCCGAGATGTCCCGCTCGGAGTTCTACCGCGAGGGCCGTGTGCCCCTGCACACGCTCCGCGCGAACGTGGACTACGGCTTCTTCGAGGCCAAGACGACCTTCGGCCGCATCGGCGTGAAGGTCTGGATCTACAAGGGCGACGTCAAGAACATCGCCGAGGTCCGCGCCGAGAACGCCGCGGCCCGTGCGGGTAACCGCCCGGCCCGTGGTGGCAACGAGCGTCCGGCCGGCCGTGGTGGCCGTGGCGGCGAGCGTGGCGGTCGCGGCCGCAAGCCGCAGCAGGCTGTTGCTGCCGAGGCCCCCAAGGCCGAGGCCGCTGCCGCCGCTCCGGCTGAGAGCACCGGAACGGAGGCCTGACCGACATGCTGATCCCCCGTAGGGTCAAGCACCGCAAGCAGCACCACCCCAAGCGCCGCGGTATGGCCAAGGGTGGTACGACGGTTGCGTTCGGCGAGTACGGCATCCAGGCCCTCACGCCGGCGTACGTGACCAACCGCCAGATCGAGGCGGCTCGTATCGCGATGACCCGCCACATCAAGCGTGGCGGCAAGGTCTGGATCAACATCTACCCGGACCGCCCGCTCACGAAGAAGCCTGCCGAGACCCGCATGGGTTCCGGTAAGGGTTCTCCGGAGTGGTGGATCGCGAACGTGCACCCGGGTCGGGTCATGTTCGAGCTGTCCTACCCGAACGAGAAGATTGCTCGTGAGGCGCTCACCCGCGCTGCTCACAAGCTCCCGATGAAGTGCCGCATCGTTCGGCGCGAGGCAGGTGAGGCGTGATGTCGGCCGGAACCAAGGCGTCCGAGCTGCGCGAGCTGGGCAACGAGGAGCTTGTTGCCAAGCTCAGCGAGGCCAAGGAAGAGCTGTTCAACCTCCGCTTCCAGGCGGCGACCGGTCAGCTCGAGAACCACGGTCGGCTCAAGTCCGTCCGTAAGGACATCGCCCGGATCTACACCCTGATGCGCGAGCGCGAGCTGGGCATCGAGACGGTGGAGAGCGCCTGATGAGCGAGAAGAATGTGACTGAGACGACTGAGCAGCGCGGTTTCCGCAAGACCCGTGAGGGTCTGGTCGTCAGCGACAAGATGGACAAGACCGTCGTCGTCGCTGTCGAGGACCGTGTGAAGCACGCGCTGTACGGCAAGGTCATCCGCCGTACGAACAAGCTCAAGGCGCACGACGAGCAGAACGCTGCCGGCGTCGGCGACCGCGTCCTCATCATGGAGACGCGTCCGCTGTCGGCGACGAAGCGCTGGCGCATCGTCGAGATCCTCGAGAAGGCCAAGTAATTTCCTGAGCTTTTGCTCAGGATCAGTTCCGCCAGGCTCGGCCGGGGCTTGAGAGATCAAGCCCCGGCCGGGAACCGGCAGACGATCAGGAGATAGACGTGATCCAGCAGGAGTCGCGACTGCGTGTCGCCGACAACACTGGTGCCAAGGAGATCCTTTGCATCCGTGTTCTCGGTGGCTCCGGTCGCCGCTACGCGGGCATCGGTGACGTCATTGTCGCCACCGTCAAGGACGCGATCCCCGGTGGCAACGTGAAGAAGGGCGACGTCGTCAAGGCTGTCGTCGTGCGCACCGTCAAGGAGCGTCGTCGTCAGGACGGCTCGTACATCCGCTTCGACGAGAACGCGGCCGTCATCCTCAAGAACGATGGCGACCCCCGCGGCACCCGCATCTTCGGCCCGGTGGGCCGGGAGCTGCGCGAGAAGAAGTTCATGAAGATCATCTCGCTCGCGCCGGAGGTGCTGTAAGCATGAAGATCAAGAAGGGCGACCTGGTCCAGGTCATCACCGGTAAGGACAAGGGCAAGCAGGGCAAGGTCATCGCGGCCTTCCCCCGCGAGGACCGCGTCCTGGTCGAGGGTGTCAACCGGGTCAAGAAGCACACGAAGGCCGGCCAGACCGCTCGCGGTTCGCAGACCGGCGGCATCGTCACGACCGAGGCGCCGATCCACGTCTCCAACGTCCAGCTGGTCGTTGAGAAGGATGGCAACAAGGTCGTCACGCGTGTCGGTTTCCGCTTCGACGAAGAGGGCAACAAGATCCGCGTTGCCAAGCGGACGGGTGAGGACATCTGATGGCTACCACCACGACTCCGCGTCTGAAGACGAAGTACCGCGAGGAGATCGCGGGCAAGCTGCGTGAGGAGTTCTCGTACGAGAACGTCATGCAGATCCCCGGCCTCGTCAAGGTCGTCGTCAACATGGGTGTGGGCGACGCCGCCCGCGACTCCAAGCTGATCGACGGCGCCATCCGCGACCTGACCACGATCACCGGCCAGAAGCCGGCCGTGACGAAGGCCCGGAAGTCCATCGCGCAGTTCAAGCTGCGTGAGGGTCAGCCGATCGGCTGCCACGTCACCCTCCGCGGTGACCGCATGTGGGAGTTCCTGGACCGTACGCTGTCGCTCGCGCTGCCGCGTATCCGTGACTTCCGTGGTCTGTCGCCGAAGCAGTTCGACGGCCGTGGCAACTACACCTTCGGTCTCACGGAGCAGGTCATGTTCCACGAGATCGACCAGGACAAGATCGACCGTACCCGGGGTATGGACATCACCGTGGTCACCACGGCGACCAACGACGAAGAGGGCCGTGCGCTCCTCCGTCACCTCGGCTTCCCGTTCAAGGAGGCGTAAGCGAGATGGCGAAGAAGGCTCTCATCGCGAAGGCTGCCCGTAAGCCCAAGTTCGCTGTGCGCGCGTACACCCGCTGCCAGCGCTGTGGCCGGCCGCACTCCGTGTACCGCAAGTTCGGCCTGTGCCGCGTCTGCCTTCGTGAGATGGCTCACCGTGGCGAGCTGCCGGGCGTGACCAAGAGCTCCTGGTAAACCCCGTAATTTCGGGTTTTTCCGGAGTCTCTCGGTAAGCAAAGGGTGGGCGGAGGCCCTCCCCTCCATGGCTTAGGCTAGGAGGGTTGGGCGTCCGCCGCCCGTACGACTTACTACGCCGTAGGTCCCCGCGCCGCACCCGTCCCGCCCATGTGTGGGGAGAGGGATGGCGCATACAGGAAACCCCGGCGAGAGAGGCCGAAGGCCAATTCATGACCATGACTGATCCGATCGCAGACATGCTCACGCGTCTGCGTAACGCGAACTCGGCGTACCACGACTCCGTCGTGATGCCGCACAGCAAGATCAAGTCGCACATCGCGGAGATCCTCCAGCAGGAGGGCTTCATCACCGGCTGGAAGGTCGAGGACGCCGAGGTCGGCAAGAACCTCGTCCTCGACCTGAAGTTCGGGCCGAACCGTGAGCGCTCCATCGCGGGCATCAAGCGGATCTCGAAGCCCGGTCTGCGTGTGTACGCGAAGTCCACCAACCTGCCGAAGGTGCTCGGCGGCCTGGGCGTGGCGATCATCTCCACGTCCCACGGTCTGCTCACCGGCCAGCAGGCGCAGAAGAAGGGCGTGGGTGGGGAAGTCCTCGCCTACGTCTGGTAGTCGGGAACGGAGGAAAAGCTAATGTCGCGAATCGGCAAGCTCCCCATCCAGGTTCCCGCTGGTGTGGACGTCACCATCGACGGCCGCACGGTCACGGTCAAGGGGTCCAAGGGCACCCTGACCCACACCGTCGCCGCGCCGATCGAGATTGTTAAGGGCGAGGACGGCGTTCTGAACGTCACCCGTCCCAACGACGAGCGTCAGAACAAGGCCCTGCACGGCCTGTCCCGCACGCTGGTGGCGAACATGATCACCGGCGTGACCCAGGGATACGTCAAGGCGCTCGAGATCAGCGGTGTCGGTTACCGCGTCCAGGCGAAGGGCTCCAACCTGGAGTTCGCGCTCGGATACAGCCACCCGATCACCATCGAGGCTCCCGAAGGCATCACCTTCAAGGTCGAGTCGCCCACGAAGTTCTCGGTCGAGGGCATCGACAAGCAGAAGGTCGGCGAGGTCGCGGCGAACATCCGCAAGCTGCGGAAGCCCGACCCGTACAAGGCCAAGGGCGTCAAGTACGCCGGCGAGGTCATCCGCCGCAAGGTCGGAAAGGCTGGTAAGTAAGCCATGGCATACGGTGTGAAGATCGCCAAGGGCGACGCTTACAAGCGTGCCGCCAAGGCGCGCCGCCACATCCGCATCCGCAAGCACGTGTCGGGTACGGCGGAGCGTCCGCGCCTCGTCGTGACGCGTTCCAACCGCGGTATCACCGCTCAGGTCATCGACGACATCAAGGGTCACACCCTGGCGTCGGCGTCGAACCTGGACGCTTCGATCCGCGGCGGCGAGGGTGACAAGTCCGCGCAGGCCAAGCAGGTCGGCGCCCTGGTCGCCGAGCGCGCCAAGGCCGCCGGTGTCGAGGCCGTCGTGTTCGACCGTGGTGGCAACAGGTACGCCGGGCGCATTGCCGCTCTGGCTGACGCCGCCCGCGAAGCCGGGCTGAAGTTCTAAGCCCCGGTTCCGGGACTAACGGACGTAACAGAGAGAGGTAATCCAATGGCTGGACCCCAGCGCCGCGGAAGCGGTGCCGGTGGCGGCGAGCGGCGGGACCGGAAGGGCCGTGACGGTGGCGCTGCCGCCGAGAAGACCGCGTACGTTGAGCGCGTTGTCGCGATCAACCGCGTCGCCAAGGTTGTCAAGGGTGGTCGTCGCTTCAGCTTCACCGCGCTCGTCGTGGTGGGTGACGGTGACGGCACCGTAGGTGTCGGTTACGGCAAGGCCAAGGAAGTTCCCGCGGCCATCGCCAAGGGCGTCGAGGAAGCCAAGAAGAACTTCTTCAAGGTTCCCCGCATCCAGGGCACCATCCCGCACCCGATCCAGGGCGAGAAGGCGGCCGGCGTTGTCCTGCTGAAGCCTGCTTCCCCCGGTACCGGTGTTATCGCCGGTGGCCCGGTGCGCGCCGTCCTGGAGTGCGCCGGCGTTCACGACATCCTGTCGAAGTCGCTCGGCTCCGACAACGCGATCAACATCGTGCACGCGACCGTGGCGGCCCTCAAGGGCCTGCAGCGTCCCGAGGAGATCGCGGCCCGCCGCGGTCTGCCCCTCGAGGACGTCGCCCCCGCGGCTCTGCTTCGTGCGCGTGCCGGGGCGGGTGCGTAATGGCCCGCCTCAAGATCACGCAGACGAAGTCGTACATCGGCAGCAAGCAGAACCACCGCGACACCCTGCGTTCGCTCGGGCTCAAGCGCCTGAACGACGTGGTTGTCAAGGAGGACCGTCCCGAGTTCCGCGGCATGGTGCACACCGTCCGCCACCTCGTGACGGTTGAGGAGGTCGACTGACATGGCGGAGAACAAGCCGCTGAAGGCCCACGACCTCCGTCCCGCCCCGGGCGCCAAGACCGCCAAGACCCGTGTGGGTCGTGGTGAGGCGTCGAAGGGTAAGACGGCCGGCCGTGGTACCAAGGGTACGAAGGCCCGTTACCAGGTTCCGGAGCGCTTCGAGGGTGGCCAGATGCCCCTCCACATGCGTCTTCCGAAGCTGAAGGGCTTCAAGAACCCGTTCCGCACCGAGTTCCAGGTCGTGAACCTGGACAAGCTCGGCGCCCTCTACCCCGAGGGTGGCGAAGTCACCGTTGCCGACCTGGTCGCCAAGGGTGCCGTGCGCAAGAACAGCCTCGTCAAGGTCCTGGGCCAGGGCGAGATCTCCGTGGCGCTGCAGGTGACGGTCGACGCCGTCTCCGGCTCCGCCAAGGAGAAGATTGCCGCCGCCGGCGGCACCGTCACCGAGCTCGTCTGAGACAGTTCGTTGGCCTGAACATCCGACCGGGGATGCCCTCTCAAATGGGGCATCCCCGGTTGGTCGTTCCTAGGGGGGCAGGGTCGCCGGTAAGGTGGCGTGCACTGTCTAAGTTTCCGTGCGGTATGCCGTCCGGTTCCTCTGACTCATTCCGTATTCGTCGATCCTCAAGACCGTCACCTCGCACCAAGCGCGGGGGTCGCAGGAGGCACCGTGCTCACCGCGTTCGCCCAGGCGTTCAAGACGCCTGACCTGCGCAAGAAGCTGCTCTTCACGCTCGGCATCATCGTGCTCTACCGGATGGGGACGCACGTCCCGATCCCCGGTGTGAGCTACAAGAACGTTCAGATCTGTGTGGACCAGGCGCAACAGGGCAACAGCCTCTTCGGCCTGGTGAACATGTTCAGCGGCGGCGCGCTGCTGCAGATCACGATCTTCGCGCTGGGCATCATGCCGTACATCACGGCGAGCATCATTCTGCAGCTGCTGACCGTGGTGATCCCGCGCCTGGAAGCCCTCAAGAAGGAGGGTCAGGCCGGCACGGCCAAGATCACGCAGTACACGCGTTACCTGACGGTCGCCCTGGCGATCCTGCAGGGCACCGGCCTGGTGGCCACCGCCCGCTCGGGTGCGCTGTTCAGCGGCTGCCAGGTCGCCAGCGAGATCGTGCCGAACCGCTCGATCTTCACCACCATCACGATGGTCGTCACGATGACCGCCGGCACCGCCGCCGTCATGTGGCTCGGTGAGCTCATCACCGACCGCGGCATCGGCAACGGCATGTCGATCCTGATGTTCATCTCGATCGCCTCCAGCTTCCCCACCTCGCTGTGGGCCATCAAGAAGCAGGGCCACCTGGCGCAGGGCTGGATCGAGTTCAGCACCGTCATCCTGGTCGGCCTGGTCATGGTCGCCCTGGTGGTCTTCGTCGAGCAGGCGCAGCGCCGCATCCCGGTCCAGTACGCGAAGCGCATGATCGGCCGCCGTTCCTACGGCGGTACCTCGACCTACATCCCGCTGAAGGTCAATCAGGCGGGTGTGATCCCCGTCATCTTCGCGTCGTCGCTGCTCTACATCCCGGCGCTGGTCGTGCAGTTCTCCAACTCGACCTCGGGCTGGGCGACCTGGATCAAGGACAACTTCGTCAAGGGCGACCACCCGTACTACATCATCAGCTACTTCCTCCTGATCGTGTTCTTCGCCTTCTTCTATGTGGCGATCTCGTTCAACCCCGAGGAAGTCGCCGACAACATGAAGAAGTATGGTGGCTTCATCCCGGGTATCCGGGCTGGTCGACCTACTGCTGAGTACCTGAGCTATGTGCTCAACCGGATCACCTGGCCGGGGTCGCTGTATCTGGGACTGATCGCGCTCGTACCGACGATGGCGTTGGTGATCTTCGGGGCCAACCAGAGCTTCCCGCTGGGCGGGACAAGCATCCTCATCATCGTGGGTGTGGGTCTGGAGACCGTGAAGCAGATCGAGAGCCAGCTCCAGCAGCGCAATTACGAAGGGTTCCTCCGCTGATGCGAATCGTCCTCGTCGGGCCGCCCGGTGCCGGCAAGGGAACGCAGGCCGCGTTCCTCGCCAAGAACCTCGGGATCCCGCACATCTCCACGGGCGACCTCTTCCGTGCCAACATCAGCCAGGGCACGGACCTGGGCAAGCAGGCCAAGTCGTACATGGACGCCGGCAACCTGGTGCCGGACGAGGTCACCATCGGGATGGCCAAGGACCGGATGGCGCAGCCGGACGCCGAGAACGGCTTCCTGCTCGACGGGTTCCCGCGCAACGTGGTGCAGGCCGAGGCGCTCGACGAGGCGCTGAAGGCGGACGGCATGAAGCTCGACGCCGTCCTGGACCTCGAAGTCCCCGAGGACGAGGTCGTGAAGCGGATCGCCGGCCGGCGCATCTGCCGCACCGACTCCGCCCACGTCTTCCACGTCACCTACAACGCGCCGAAGGCCGAGGGTGTCTGCGACATCTGCGGCGGCGAGCTGTACCAGCGCGGTGACGACACCGAGGACACGGTCCGCAAGCGCCTCGAGGTCTACCACAGCGAGACCGAGCCGATCATCGACTTCTACCGGGCCCAGGGCCTGGTCGTCACGATCTCCGCGCTCGGCAAGGTCGACGAGGTCACGGAGCGCGCGATGCACGCCCTGAAGGCCGAGAAGACCGCCTGACTCGCGGTACGCAGTTGAACGGCCGCGGCGCCCCTCCGGGCGCCGCGGCCGCTGCCGTGTCCGGGCCCGGGTGCCCGTATCGTTGACGTAACCCCCGTATCCGTACTGAGAAAGGCGTCAGCCGCCATGGTGGAGATCAAGACCCCCGAGCAGATCGCGAAGATGCGCGAGGCGGGACTGGTCGTCGCCGCCATCCACGCGGCGACCCGCGAGGCGGCGGTGCCCGGCGCCACGACGAAGGACCTGGACGAGGTCGCCCGCAAGGTGATCGCCGAGCACGGCGCCAAGTCGAACTTCCTGGGGTACGGCGGCTTCCCCGCCACCATCTGCACCTCGGTCAACGAGGTCGTCGTCCACGGCATCCCGGACGAGAAGACCGTCCTGAAGGACGGCGACGTCATCTCCATCGACGCCGGCGCGATCATCGACGGCTGGCACGGCGACGCGGCCTTCACGGCCTTCGTGGGCTCCGGTCACGCTCCGGAGCTGATCGAGCTCTCCCGGGTCACCGAGGAGTCGATGTGGGCCGGCATCGCGGCGGTGAAGAAGGGCAACCGCCTGGTGGACGTCTCCCGGGCGATCGAGAGCTACATCCGCCGCCAGCCGCGCCCGCCGAAGGGCAAGTACGGGATCATCGAGGAGTACGGCGGTCACGGCATCGGCTCCGAGATGCACATGGACCCGCACCTCCTGAACTACGTGGACAAGCGCCGCCTGCTCGGCCGCCACAACCCGAAGCTGGTCCCGGGCTTCTGCCTGGCCATCGAGCCGATGGTGTCCCTGGGCACGCCCCGCACCGAGGTGCTTGAGGACGACTGGACGGTCATCACGACCGACGGCACCTGGTCTTCCCACTGGGAGCACTCGGTGGCGCTGACCGAGGCGGGCCCGATCGTCCTGACCTCCCCGGACTGCGGCAAGGCGAAGCTGGCGGAGTACGGCGTGACGACGGCGCCCGACCCGCTGGGCTGACCTGCCCCGTGTTGTCCGCTTAACGATCTACTGTTGAGGGCAAACTCCCCTGATTCGTCTTTTCGGGTGCCCTGACGTAGACTGATGCGTCGGCTCTCGTGTACCCGTGTGTCCGCACACGATCGCGGGAGTCGATCAAGGTAGCCGATTCGAAAGGCGAAGCGTGGCCAAGAAGCAAGGTGCCATCGAAATCGAGGGCACCGTGATCGAGTCCCTCCCGAACGCCATGTTCAAGGTGGAGCTCCAGAACGGTCACAAGGTCCTCGCGCACATCAGCGGCAAGATGCGGATGCACTACATCCGCATCCTCCCGGATGACCGGGTCGTGGTGGAGCTCTCTCCGTACGACCTGACGCGTGGCCGGATCGTCTACCGGTACAAGTAGATCTCACGACCCGGAGAACCTGAATCCCATGAAGGTCAAGCCGAGCGTCAAGAAGATCTGCGACAAGTGCAAGGTGATCCGCCGTCACGGCCGGGTCATGGTCATCTGCGACAACCTGCGCCACAAGCAGCGCCAGGGCTGACGCACGCCGACCGACCTGCATTTACGCAGTTCTTCGCGCGACGCACGTAATACGTACATACGCAGAGCCCGTCGGGCCGTTCTTCCACGGTTGACGACACCTCCGGCGGGGGCCGGGGACCCGGACGTACCACCTCTCAGCAGAGACGGTCGGCGGTCGGGAGTGGTTCTGCGGAAGACCCCCGAACACACAGGAGCCATTGAATGGCACGCGTTTCCGGTGTTGACATCCCGCGCGAAAAGCGCGTGGAGATCGCACTCACCTACGTCTTCGGCATCGGCCGCACCCGGTCCAAGGAGATCCTCTCCTCGACCGGTGTGAACCCGAACACCCGCGTTCGTGACCTGGCCGAAGAGGACCTGGTCAAGATCCGCGAGTACGTGGACGCCAACCTCCGCACCGAGGGTGACCTCCGCCGCGAGATCCAGGCCGACATCCGCCGCAAGGTCGAGATCGGCTGCTACCAGGGTCTGCGCCACCGTCGTGGCCTCCCGGTCCACGGTCAGCGCACCAGCACGAACGCCCGTACCCGCAAGGGCCCGCGTCGCGCGATCGCCGGCAAGAAGAAGCCGGGCAAGAAGTAGTCCTCAGCGGACGCTTGACCACACGGTCTTCGCTGTAGGACCGACCACCTCCCGTAGGAGATATAGATGCCCCCCAAGGGTCGTCAGGGCGCTGCCAAGAAGGTGCGCCGCAAGGAAAAGAAGAACGTCGCTCACGGGCACGCCCACATCAAGAGCACGTTCAACAACACGATCGTCTCGATCACGGACCCCTCGGGCAACGTGATCTCCTGGGCGTCCGCCGGCCACGTCGGCTTCAAGGGCTCCCGCAAGTCGACTCCGTTCGCCGCGCAGATGGCCGCCGAGTCGGCCGCCCGCCGCGCGCAGGAGCACGGCATGCGCAAGGTCGACGTCTTCGTCAAGGGTCCGGGCTCCGGCCGTGAGACCGCGATCCGCTCCCTCCAGGCCACTGGCCTCGAGGTCGGCTCGATCCAGGACGTCACCCCGACGCCGCACAACGGCTGCCGTCCGCCCAAGCGCCGCCGCGTCTGACGCACTGCGCTTGACCTGTGGTTTTCGGGCGGTACGGCTCTTCGGGGCCGTGCCGCCCGTACCCTTGCAGTACGTAGTACCCCGAGGGCGTCAAATAGTGGGCGCCCACGACTGAAGGAACACACATGCTTATCGCTCAGCGTCCTTCGCTGACCGAAGAGGTCGTCGACGAGTACCGCTCGCGGTTCGTGATCGAGCCGCTGGAGCCGGGCTTCGGCTACACCCTCGGCAACTCGCTGCGCCGCACCCTCCTGTCCTCGATCCCGGGCGCCGCTGTCACCAGCATCCGGATCGACGGCGTTCTGCACGAGTTCACCACCGTGCCGGGCGTCAAGGAGGACGTGACCGACCTCATCCTCAACATCAAGCAGCTGGTCGTCTCCTCGGAGCACGACGAGCCGGTCGTGATGTACCTGCGCAAGCAGGGTCCGGGTCTGGTCACCGCCGCCGACATCGCGCCCCCGGCCGGTGTCGAGGTGCACAACCCCGACCTGGTCCTCGCCACGCTGAACGGCAAGGGCAAGCTGGAGATGGAGCTGACCGTCGAGCGCGGTCGCGGCTACGTCTCCGCCGTGCAGAACAAGCAGGTGGGCCAGGAGATCGGCCGTATCCCGGTCGACTCCATCTACTCGCCGGTGCTCAAGGTCACGTACAAGGTCGAGGCGACCCGTGTCGAGCAGCGCACCGACTTCGACAAGCTGATCGTCGACGTCGAGACCAAGCAGGCCATGCGCCCGCGTGACGCCATGGCGTCCGCCGGCAAGACCCTGGTCGAGCTGTTCGGTCTGGCCCGCGAGCTCAACATCGACGCCGAGGGCATCGACATGGGCCCGTCCCCCACGGACGCCGCCCTGGCCGCCGACCTGGCGCTGCCGATCGAGGAGCTTGAGCTCACCGTTCGGTCCTACAACTGCCTCAAGCGCGAGGGCATCCACTCCGTGGGTGAGCTCGTCGCCCGCTCCGAGGCCGACCTGCTCGACATCCGCAACTTCGGTGCGAAGTCGATCGACGAGGTCAAGGCGAAGCTGGCCGGCATGGGCCTCGCGCTGAAGGACTCGCCTCCCGGCTTCGACCCGACGGCTGCGGCTGACGCCTTTGGGGCCGATGACGACGCGGACGCGGGCTTCGTCGAGACCGAGCAGTACTAAGAGCTCGGGACCGATCGCCGGTTCTTGGGTGCGGGTGCGCTGTGGCTTGTCGCGCAGTTCCCCGCGCCCCTTCCAGGACCCTTCGGGGGCCTGGATCTCCGACGGGCGACCGCCCGCTCGGATACTGACCTTGGTACCTGATACGGCCAGGGCAGACACCTAGGAGAAAACAATGCCGCGTCCCGCAAAGGGTGCCCGTCTGGGCGGCAGCGCCGCGCACGAGCGTCTGCTTCTCGCCAACCTGGCGAAGTCGCTGTTCGAGCACGGCCGCATCACGACGACCGAGGCCAAGGCCCGCCGCCTGCGTCCGGTCGCCGAGCGCCTGATCACCAAGGCGAAGAAGGGCGACATCCACAACCGTCGCCTGGTGCTGCAGACGATCACCGACAAGGGCATCGTCCACACCCTCTTCACCGAGATCGCGCCGCGCTACTCGGAGCGTCCGGGTGGTTACACCCGTATCACCAAGATCGGCAACCGCCGTGGTGACAACGCGCCGATGGCCGTGATCGAGCTGGTCGAGGGCGAGATCGCCAAGAAGGCGACCGTCGCCGAGGCCGAGGCCGCCGCGAAGCGCGCCGTCAAGGAGGCCGACGAGGCCAAGGCCGTCGAGGCCGAGGTCGAGGACGCCGCTCCGGCGGAGGAGTCGAAGGACGCGTAAGCGTTCCGCAGACCGACGGACGGGTCCGTTCCCTTCGGGGGACGGGCCCGTTCCGTTTTCCCGCCGCTCTGAGAGGATCTGTTACGTGAGTGATGAGGTGGAGCCCGGCCGGGTCCGGGTGCGTCTTGACCTGTCGTACGACGGCAAGGACTTCTCCGGCTGGGCCAAGCAGCCCAGTGGCCGGCGGACGGTCCAGGGCGAGATCGAGGGCGCGCTGCGCACGGTGACGCGTTCGGACCGGACGTACGACCTGACGGTCGCCGGGCGCACCGACGCGGGCGTGCACGCGCGCGGACAGGTGGCCCATGTCGACCTGCCGGAGGACGTGTGGGCCGAGCACCGCGAGAAGCTGCTGCGGCGGCTCGCCGGGCGGCTGCCGCACGACGTCCGGATCTGGCGGGTCGCGGAGGCCCCCAGCGGCTTCAACGCGCGCTTCTCCGCGATCTGGCGGCGGTACGCGTACCGGGTGACCGACAACCCCGGCGGCGTCGACCCGCTGCTGCGCGGCCATGTGCTGTGGCACGACTGGGAGTTGGACGTCGAGGCGATGAACGCGGCCTCGGCCGCACTGCTCGGCGAGCACGACTTCGCGGCGTACTGCAAGAAGCGCGAGGGCGCCACCACCATCCGTACGCTCCAGGAGCTGTCCTGGGTGCGCGGCGAGGACGGCATCGTCACGGCGACCGTGCGGGCGGACGCGTTCTGCCACAACATGGTCCGCTCGCTGGTGGGCGCGCTGCTGTACGTCGGTGACGGGCACCGGGGCGTGGAGTGGCCGGGCAAGGTGCTGGCGGCGGCGGTACGGGACTCGTCGGTGCACGTGGTCAAGCCGCACGGGCTCACCCTGGAGGAAGTCGGCTACCCGGCCGACGAGTTGCTGGCGGCGCGGAGCCGGGAGGCGCGGAACATGAGGACGTTGCCGGGTTCCGCGGGGGCGGGGTGCTGCTGAGCCCGGGGTTCGTCTGCGGGTGATCGGTGGCTGGTCGCGCCCACGCGGCGGAGCCGCACAATGACACAGCCCCGCGCCCCTTAAATGCCGCTGCGCGGCATCCCCTTAGGAGCGCGGGGAACTGCGCGAGCAACCCAGCACGGGCCGCAGACGAAAGCCTAGGCAGGCGGGGCCGTCGCTGCCGCCTGGGCTTGGGACTCGCCTCGGGCGACTATCTGGCGGAACGTGAATTCGGCCAGGTCGTCGCCCGCGGCGAAGGCGTTCTTGTCGCCCTTGGTGACGCTCTTGCCGTTGGTGTAGCCGCTGATGCTGAAGTACGCGTACCGGCCGTGCGAGTTGGCGAGGTTGCGGCAGACCGCGTGGCCGCCGTCGCAGAAGCCGGGGACGCCTTCGCCCGCGAGCGGGGAGAGGCCGATGCCCGCCTGCTGCTTGGCGCGCAGCGCCTTCGCCTCGGTCTCGAAGGTGGCCACGCCTATGGTGACGGCGACGCCGTCCCGTACGTAGGTGGCCCGGATGACCTGGTCGCAGCCGTTGGACGTCAGGGCCGAGCCGAGCGAGCCGCGGGTCGCGGCGGCGCAGTCGGTGGTGCGGGCGGTGGGGCCCTTGGTGTAGGTGCGGTCGCCCATCTTCAGCGTCTTGCCGGGGAAGAGCGTGTCGGCGCTCAGCGGCGCCTTGTCCTTCTTGGCGCTGGATATGAAGTCGTGCGGGTTGGGCGGGGGCGGCGGCGCCACCGACGAGAACGACGGCTGCGGCTCGGCGGTGCCGCTGGGCAGCGTCTGCGGCGAGGGCAGCTCGCTCGCGGACTTCCCGTCGGCGCCGTCCTTGGAGTCACCGGTGCTGACGATGGCCACGGCGACGATGGCCACCACCGCCGCCGTGGCCAGCGCCCCGCCGCCGATCAGCAGCCAGCGCTTCTTGCGGCTGCGCGCCGCGGCCTCGTCGGCGAGCGCCGCCCAGTCGGGTGTGCCGCCGCTGTCCCCCGGGCCCCATGCGGGTCCCCCTTGCCCAAAGCTCATGGCGCGCATCTTAATTCGGTTGTGGGTACGCGTACGGGGTGGGCGACAATCCGCGTATGGGACATGTAGAGGCCGCACACCTGGAGTACTACCTGCCGGACGGGCGGGTCCTGCTCGGCGACGCGTCGTTCCGGGTGGGGGAGGGTGCGGTGGTGGCCCTGGTCGGGGCGAACGGCGCCGGCAAGACGACCCTCCTGCGGATGATCTCCGGCGAGCTCCAGCCGCACGGCGGGACCGTCACCGTGGGCGGCGGGCTCGGGGTGATGCCGCAGTTCGTGGGCTCGGTGCGGGACGAGCGTACGGTCCGTGACCTGCTGGTATCGGTGTCTCAGCCGAGGATCCGGGAGGCGGCGGCCGAGGTGGACCGGGCCGAGCACCTGATCATGACGGTCGACGACGAGGCCGCGCAGATGGCGTACGCGCAGGCGCTGAGCGACTGGGCGGAGGCGCGGGGGTACGAGGCCGAGACGGTCTGGGACATGTGCACGATGGCCGCGCTGGGCGTTCCGTACGAGAAGGCGCAGTTCCGGCAGGTG
Source organism: Streptomyces sp. BPTC-684 (assembly GCF_030028635.1). Classification (NCBI taxonomy): domain Bacteria; kingdom Bacillati; phylum Actinomycetota; class Actinomycetes; order Kitasatosporales; family Streptomycetaceae; genus Streptomyces; species Streptomyces sp. BPTC-684. Next base: position 2,185,705 of record NZ_CP124863.1, on the reverse strand, counting down.
CGCACGCTCTCCGGCGGCGAGCAGAAGCGGCTGGTCCTGGAGGCGCTGCTGCGCGGTCCGGAGGAGACGCTGCTCCTGGACGAGCCGGACAACTATCTGGACGTGCCGGGCAAGCGCTGGCTGGAGGAGAAGCTGAAGGAGACCCGTAAGACGGTCCTCTTCGTCTCCCACGACCGCGAGCTGCTCTCCCGGGCCGCCGACAAGATCGTGAGCCTGGAGCCGAGCCCGGCGGGCACGGACGTGTGGGTGCACGGCGGCGGCTTCGCCACGTACCACGACGCCCGCAAGGAGCGGTTCGCCCGCTTCGAGGAGCTCAAGCGGCGCTGGGACGAGGAGCACGCGCGGCTGAGGGCGCTGGTGCTGCGGCTGCGCAACCAGGCGGCGATCAGCCCGGACATGGCGTCGCGGTACCGGGCGATGCAGACCCGCTTCAAGAAGTTCGAGGAGGCGGGGCCGCCGCCGGAGCCGCCGCGCGAGCAGGAGATCTCGATGCGGCTGCGCGGCGGACGCACCGGCGTCCGTGCCGTGACCTGCGAGAACCTTGAGCTCACGGGGCTCATGAAGCCGTTCTCGCTGGAGGTCTTCTACGGGGAGCGGGTGGCGGTCCTCGGGTCGAACGGCTCCGGGAAGTCGCACTTCCTGCGGCTGCTCGCGGGGGACCCGACGGTGGCGTCCACGGGTACGTGGAAGCTGGGGGCGCGGGTGGTTCCCGGCCACTTCGCGCAGACGCACGCGCATCCGGAGCTGCTCGGCCGCACGCTCGTCGACATCCTGTGGACGGAGCACGCGAAGGACCGGGGCGGGGCGATGTCGGTGCTGCGGCGGTACGAGCTGGAGCGCCAGGGGGACCAGGCCTTCGAGAAGCTCTCCGGCGGGCAGCAGGCCCGCTTCCAGATCCTCCTGCTGGAGCTGGCGGGGACCACGGCGCTGCTGCTTGACGAGCCGACGGACAACCTGGATCTGGAGTCGGCGGAGGCGCTTCAGGATGGGCTTGAGGTGTACGAGGGCACGGTCCTGGCGGTGACCCATGACCGGTGGTTCGCCCGGTCCTTCGACCGGTATCTGGTGTTCGGGTCGGATGGGGTGGTGCGGGAGACGGCGGAGCCGGTCTGGGACGAGCGCCGGGTGTCCCGGGCGCGGTAAGCCCCCCACCCCGCCCCTTCCCGAAAGCCCTGGGCGGGCGGCCTGGTGCTTCGGCTGCGGACCGTGCTGGGTTGCTCGCGCAGTTCCCCGCGCCCCTAGGTGGTCAGGGGCGCGGGGAACTGCGCGCTCAGCCCCCACCGGCCCGCAGACAAACCCCGGGCCCCCGACCCCGCCGCACCGGTTTTGACCCGCACGGGGCAGCCCGGGTATTCTTCTGGTTCGTTATGCGTATTGGCTTGGTCGTTCTCACGCGAGGGGCCATTACGTATACGTAGGTTCTCTGGAGCAGTTACCAGTGGCTCGCATACGGGCAGCGTCCCCGGCATTGTGAGTCCCAGCTGCATGATCGCTTCAGGGTGCAATGTGTCTGGTACCCCATCCACTGAAGAAGCGAAGGCTACGACCGTGCGTACGTACAGCCCCAAGCCCGGCGACATCACTCGCCAGTGGCACGTCATTGACGCCCAGGACGTCGTCCTGGGCCGTCTGGCGACGACCGCTGCCAACCTCCTCCGTGGCAAGCACAAGCCTGTGTATGCGCCCCACATGGACATGGGTGACTTCGTCATCATCATCAACGCCGACAAGGTTCACCTGTCCGGCAACAAGCGCGAGCAGAAGCTGGCCTACCGCCACTCCGGCTACCCGGGCGGTCTGCGCTCGGTGCGCTACGACGACCTGCTGGCGAACAACCCGGAGAAGGCCGTCGAGAAGGCCATCCGCGGCATGATCCCCAAGAACTCCCTGGGCCGTCAGATGCTCTCGAAGCTGAAGGTCTACTCGGGCGACCAGCACCCCCACGCTGCCCAGCAGCCGGTGCCGTTCGAGATCACCCAGGTCGCGCAGTAGTTCCGGCCACCCCCTAAGACGAAAAAGAATCTGAGGAGCATCGTGGCCGAGACCACTGTCGAGACCCCCATCGAGGGCGACGAGACCTACGACGCCGTGACCACCTTCGAGTCGGAGGTGCCCGTCGAGGGCGAGTACACCACCGAGTCGCTGGCGTCCCGCTTCGGCGACCCGCAGCCGGCCGCCGGCCTGGGCCGTCGCAAGAACGCCATCGCCCGCGTCCGGATCGTCCCGGGCACCGGCAAGTGGAAGATCAACGGGCGTACGCTCGAGGACTACTTCCCGAACAAGGTCCACCAGCAGGAAGTCAACGAGCCCTTCAAGGTGCTCGAGCTCGACAACCGCTACGACGTCATCGCCCGCATCGCGGGTGGCGGCGTGTCCGGCCAGGCCGGCGCCCTGCGCCTCGGCGTGGCCCGTGCGCTGAACGAGGCGGACGTCGAGAACAACCGCCCGGCGCTGAAGAAGGCCGGCTTCCTCTCCCGCGACGACCGTGCGGTCGAGCGCAAGAAGGCCGGTCTCAAGAAGGCCCGCAAGGCCCCGCAGTACAGCAAGCGCTAAATCGCGCCTGCCGCCTGTACGGCTCTCGTCCGCCCCGGCAGCACTCTTGGTGCTGCCGGGGCGGCGTTGTTTTTGCCAATGGTGGGCGCCCGGGTGCGGCGCCTGGTGGATCTCAATGGAGGACAGCAGTGGGACGACTCTTCGGCACGGACGGTGTACGCGGTGTGGCCAACGCGGATCTGACGGCTGAGCTCGCGCTCGGCCTGTCGGTCGCGGCGGCGCACGTACTGGCCGAGGCGGGTACCTTCGCGGGCCATCGGCCCACCGCGGTGGTCGGGCGCGACCCCCGCGCGTCCGGGGAGTTCCTGGAGGCCGCGGTCGTCGCGGGCCTCGCCAGCGCGGGCGTCGACGTGCTGCGCGTCGGTGTGCTGCCGACCCCGGCCGTGGCGTACCTCACGGGCGCGCTCGGCGCGGACCTCGGCGTGATGCTCTCCGCCAGCCACAACGCCATGCCCGACAACGGCATCAAGTTCTTCGCGCGCGGGGGCCACAAGCTCGCCGACGAGCTGGAGGACCGCATCGAGCGCGTGTACGAGCAGCACCGCACGGGCGAGCCGTGGGAGCGGCCGACCGGCGCCGGCGTGGGCCGCGTCCGTACGTACGAGGAGGGCTTCGACAAGTACGTCGCCCACCTCATCGGCGTGCTGCCGAACCGTCTCGACGGTCTGAAGGTCGTCCTCGACGAGGCGCACGGCGCGGCCGCGCGGGTCTCGCCGGAGGCGTTCACGCGGGCCGGGGCCGAGATCGTCACGATCGGTGCCGAGCCGGACGGGCTCAACATCAACGACGGCTGCGGCTCGACCCACCTCGACCTGCTGAAGGCCGCCGTCGTCGAGCACGGCGCCGACCTCGGCATCGCGCACGACGGCGACGCGGACCGCTGCCTGGCCGTCGACGCGCGGGGCGACGAGGTCGACGGCGACCAGATCCTCGCCGTGCTCGCGCTGGCCATGCGCGAGGCGGGCACCCTGCGGGGCAACGCGGTCGTCGGCACCGTCATGTCGAACCTCGGCTTCAAGATCGCCATGGAGCGCGAGGGCCTCCAGCTGGTCCAGACGGGCGTCGGCGACCGGTACGTCCTGGAGTCGATGAAGGAGCACGGCTACGCGCTGGGCGGCGAGCAGTCCGGCCACGTGATCATCCTCGACCACGCGACCACCGGCGACGGCACGCTCACCGGTCTGATGCTGGCGGCCCGCGTCGCCGCGACCGGCCGCACCCTGGCCGACCTCGCGGGCGTCATGGAGCGTCTGCCGCAGGTCCTGGTCAACGTGCCGGACGTCGACAAGTCCCGGGTGTCCACCTCGGCCGAGCTGACCTCCGCGGTCACCGAGGCCGAGCGCGAGCTGGGCTCCACCGGCCGGGTGCTGCTGCGCCCGTCGGGCACCGAGCCGCTGGTGCGCGTGATGGTCGAGGCCGCCGACATCGACCAGGCGCGGTCGGTGGCGGGCCGCCTGGCGGACGTGGTGAAGTCCGCGCTGGGCTAGGCCGGTCGCGTACTCCGTACGCCCAACGAGCGGGCCCGCCGGGGGAGTTCCCCCGGCGGGCCCGTTTGCTTTGTGGTCCGCTCGTCACAGCTTGCGGAGCGAGAGCTTCTGGACCTTGTGGTCGGGGCCCTTGCGGACGACGAGGGTGGCGCGGCCGCGGGTGGGGGCCACGTTCTCCACCAGATTGGGCCGGTTGATGGTCCGCCAGGCGGTGCGCGCGTAGTCGAGCGCCTCCTCCTCCGAGACCTGGGTGTACTTGCGGAAGTACGAGGACGGGTCCTGGAAGGCCGTCTCGCGCAGCTTGCGGAAACGATTCAGGTACCAGGTCTCGATGTCCTCGGTCCGGGCGTCCACGTACACGCTGAAGTCGAAGTAGTCGGCGAGGCCGACCCGGGTGCGGCCGTCCTGGCCCGGCAGGGCGGGCTGGAGCACGTTGAGGCCCTCGACGATGAGGATGTCCGGGCGGCGCACGGTCAGCACCTCGCCGGGCACCCGGTCGTAGATCAGGTGCGAGTAGACGGGCGCGGTCACCTCGTCCTTGCCCGCCTTGATGTCCGCGACGAACCGGGTCAGCGCGCGCCGGTCGTACGACTCGGGGAACCCCTTGCGCGACATCAGGCCGCGCCGCTGGAGCTCGGCCATCGGATAGAGGAAGCCGTCGGTGGTGACCCGCTCCACGCGCGGGTGCTCGGGCCAGCGGGCGAGCATCGCCTGGAGCAGCCGGGCCACCGTGGACTTGCCGACGGCGACCGATCCGGCGACGCCTATGACGAACGGGGTGCCGCGCTGCGCGCCGTGCCCGTTCTTGCCCGCGTCGCCCAGGAACGTGTTGAGGGCGCCCCGCAGCTCGGCGGTGGCCTGCACGTACAGGTTGAGGAGCTGGGACAGCGGCAGATAGACGTCCCGTACTTCGTCCAGGTCGATGACGTCGCCGAGCCCGCGCAGCCGCTCCAGCTCCGCGGCGGTCAGCGGCAGCGGCGACTTGTCGCGCAGCGCGCTCCATTCGCTGCGGGACAGGTCGACGTAGGGGGTCGAGTCCGCTCGGTGTTGGGCGCTTCGTGGCGGCGAAGTGATCACAGGCCCATTGTCGGGGCTGGCGGCCGGATGTGGGGGGTGGGGTGGGTCACGCGGCGGACCGCCCGGGGCGTGGCCGCGCGAGTGCCCCCGATTCGCGGCCGTACGGCCGTAGGCTGCCGCCATGTGCGGAATCGTCGGGTACGTGGGAGCGCAGTCAGCGCTCGATGTTGTCATCGCCGGGCTGAAGCGGCTCGAATACCGGGGCTACGACTCGGCCGGGGTCGCGGTCCTCGCCGACGGCGGGCTGGCCGCGGCCAAGAAGGCAGGCAAGCTCGTCAACCTGGAGAAGGCCCTGGTGGACCGGCCGCTGCCGAGCGGCGCGACGGGCATCGGGCACACCCGCTGGGCCACCCACGGCGGGCCGACCGACGCCAACGCCCACCCGCACCTCGACAACGCGGGCCGGGTCGCGGTCGTCCACAACGGGATCATCGAGAACTTCGCGGCGCTGCGGGCCGAACTGGAGGAGCGCGGGCACGCGCTGGCCTCCGAGACGGACACCGAGGTCGTCGCGCACCTGCTGGCCGAGGCGTACTCCTCGACCGAGGACCTCGCGGAGGCGATGCGGCAGGTGTGCCGCCGCCTTGAGGGCGCGTTCACGCTGGTCGCGGTGCACGCCGACGAGCCGGACGTGGTGGTCGGGGCGCGGCGGAACTCCCCGCTGGTGGTGGGCGTTGGAGAGGGTGAGTCCTTCCTCGCCTCGGACGTGGCCGCGTTCATCGCCCACACGCGGTCCGCGATCGAGCTGGGCCAGGACCAGGTCGTGGAGCTGCGGCGGGACGGTGTGTCGGTCACCGACTTCGACGGGGCTCCCGCACAGGTGCGGTCGTACCACGTGGACTGGGACGCGTCGGCCGCGGAGAAGGGGGGCTATGACTACTTCATGCTCAAGGAGATCGCCGAGCAGCCCAAGGCCGTGGCCGATACGCTGCTCGGCCGGATCGACGCCGAGGGTTCGCTGACGCTCGACGAGGTCCGCATCCCGGTCTCGGTGCTGCGCGAGGTCGACAAGGTCGTGATCGTCGCGTGCGGTACGGCGTACCACGCGGGCATGATCGCCAAGCTGGCGATCGAGCACTGGACGCGGATCCCCTGCGAGACGGAGCTCGCCAGCGAGTTCCGCTACCGGGACCCGATCCTCGACCGGCGCACGCTGGTGATCGCGATCTCGCAGTCCGGCGAGACCATGGACACCCTGATGGCGCTGCGGCACGCCCGCGAGCAGGGCGCGAAGGTGCTGGCGATCTGCAACACCAACGGCTCGACGATTCCCCGCGAGTCCGACGCGGTGCTGTACACGCACGCGGGCCCGGAGGTCGCGGTCGCCTCCACCAAGGCGTTCCTGACCCAGCTGGTGGCCTGCTACCTCGTCGCTCTGTACCTGGGCCAGGTGCGCGGGACGAAGTGGGGCGACGAGATCCGGGCGGTGATCCGGGACCTGGCGTCGATCGCGCGGGACGTCGACCAGGTGCTTGAGACGATGGAGCCGGTGCGGGAGCTGGCGCGGTCGCTGGCGGCGAAGAACACGGTGCTGTTCCTGGGCCGCCATGTGGGCTATCCGGTGGCCCTTGAGGGCGCGCTGAAGCTCAAGGAGCTGGCGTACATGCACGCGGAGGGGTTCGCGGCGGGGGAGCTGAAACACGGCCCGATCGCGCTGATCGAACCGGACCTGCCGGTGGTCGTCGTGGTCCCCTCGCCGCGCGGCCGCTCGGTGCTCCACGGCAAGATCGTCTCCAACATCCAGGAGATCAGGGCGCGGGGGGCGCGGACGATCGTGATCGCGGAGGTCGGGGACGAGGCAGTGGTGCCGTACGCGGACCATCTGATCCGCATCCCCGCGACGCCGACGCTGCTCCAGCCCCTGGTCGCCACGGTCCCGCTCCAGGTCTTCGCCTGCGAGCTGGCCACGGCGCGGGGCAACGAGGTCGACCAGCCGCGCAATCTGGCGAAGTCGGTCACCGTCGAATGATCATCGGGGTGGGGATCGACGTGGCGGAGGTCCAGCGCTTCGGGGAGTCCCTGGAGCGGACGCCCGGCCTGCTCCAACGCCTGTTCGTGGAGCAGGAGTTGCTGCTGCCGAGCGGCGAGCGCCGGGGCACGGCGTCCCTCGCGGTCCGCTTCGCGGCGAAGGAGGCCCTGGCGAAGGCCCTGGGCGCGCCGGCGGGGCTGCACTGGACGGACGCGGAGGTGTACGTGGAGGAGAGCGGGCAGCCGCGGCTTCGGGTGCGGGGGAGTGTGGCGGCGCGGGCGGAGGCGCTGGGGGTTCGGGGGTGGCATGTTTCGCTCAGCCATGATGCGGGGGTGGCGTCGGCGGTGGTGATCGCGGAGGGGTGACGTCCCTTCTGCCCGGTGTGCGTCTGCGGGCCGTCTGTGGCTGGTCGCGCAGTTCCCCGCGCCCCTGAAAGCGCCCCTGCGGGGCGCCCAGGGGATGCCGCGCAGCGGCATTTAAGGGGCGCGGGGAACTGCGCGACCAGCCCCCACCGGTCCGCAGACGAACCAGGCTCAGGCGTAGACGTCTCGCCAGGCGTGCGCCAGGGACGACGCGACGGCTGATGCCGTCAGGGGGGCCGCGTTCGCGGCGTGGCGGGCGGACAGGCCGTGGAGGTACGCCGCGACCGAACCCGCGTCCCGGGCGGTCAGGCCCGCCGCCAGCAGGGAGCCGGCCAGGCCGGACAGGACGTCGCCGCTGCCCGCCGTGGCGAGCCAGGGCGTACCCGTCGGGTTGACCCGGACGGGGGCGCGGCCGCCGGGATCGGCGACGAGGGTGGTCGAACCCTTGAGGAGGACGGTCGCGCCGTACCGGTCCGCCAGCTCCCGTACGGAGTGGAGCCGCGCGGCCTCCACCTCGGCCCGGCTCACCCCGAGCAGCGCCGCCGCCTCCCCGGCGTGCGGGGTGAGCAGCGTCGGCGCGGTCCGGGCCCGTACGACCGACGGGTCCAGGCCCCGCAGCCCGTCCGCGTCGACCAGCACGGGAACGTCCGCGGCGAGGACCTCCTCGACTCCGGGGGCGTCTCCCAGGCCCGGGCCGACGACCCAGGCCTGGACGCGGCCCGCCTTGGCCGGGGGGCCCGCCGAGACCAGCGTCTCGGGGAAGCGGGCGATGACGTCGTCGGCGGCGTGCCCGACGTACCGGACGGCCCCCGCCCCGCCGTGCAGCGCGCCCGCCACCGCGAGCACGGCCGCGCCGGGGTAGCGCGCGGACCCGGCGACGATGCCGAGGACCCCGCGCCGGTACTTGTCGCTCTCGCCCGCCGGCACCGGCAGCAGCTGCGCCACGTCGGCGTGCTGCAGCGCCTCGCAGTCCGGTACGGAGGGGAGGTGGGGTTCGAGGCCGATGTCGACGAGGCGGACGGCGCCGGTGTACGCGTGCGCGGGGTCGACGAGCAGGCCCGGCTTGTACGCGCCGAAGGTGACGGTCGCATCGGCGTGCAGCGCCTCCCCGAGGACTTCCCCGCTGTCGGCCTCGATCCCGCTGGGGAGGTCGACGGCGACGACGAGGGCGTTCGAGCCGCGGGCCGCGCGGGCGACGGGGACGGCGTCGGGGCGCAGGCCGCCGTGGCCGCCGATGCCGGTGATGCCGTCGAGGACGAGGTCGGCGGCGGCGAGCACGTCGTACGGGTCGTCGGCCACGCGTCCGCCCGCGCGCAGGAACGCGGCGAGGCCGGCGGGGTGGGCGCGGTCGGGGGCGAGCAGTACGGCGCTGACGCCCGCGCCGCGCCGGGCCAGGCGGGCCCCGGCGTACAGCGCGTCGCCGCCGTTGTCGCCGCTGCCCGCGAGGACGACGACGCGGGCGCCGTACACCCGGCCGAGCATGCCCGCGGCGGCTGCGGCCAGCCCGGCGGCGGCGCGCTGCATGAGCGCGCCGTCGGGGAGCCGCTGCATCAGCTCCTGCTCGGCGGCGCGGACGGTCTCGACGCGATAGGCGATACGCATGGCCCCACCCTTCCCAATCCCGCCCGTCCGTGCCACCCAGGTACTGGGCCCGGTGTGCGTCTGCGGGCCGTCGGTGGTTGCTCGCGCAGTTCCCCGCGCCCCTAAAAGCGCCCCTGCGGGGCGCCCAGGGGATGCCGCGCAGCGGCATTTAAGGGGCGCGGGGAACTGCGCGACCAGCCACAGTCGGCCCGCAGACGAAGCACCCGGCTGCCCGCCAGGGCTTTCGGGAAGGGGCGGGGTGGGGGAAACCAAACCTGCCCACCCGCGCGGCACCCCCCACACCCCACCCCCCACCGCTTCGCTGACCCCATGACCGAACGACACCCCCGCACCGCCCCCCACACCCCCCGCCCCGCCCGCCGCAAACGCCTCGCCGTCTACCTCGTCCTCGCCACCTCCCTCACCCTCTGCGGCGCCGCCTACCCCATCCCCCCGCACCCGGGCCCCGGCCCCGCCCCGGAGCCCGTCCCGGACAGCCCCGCCCCCGCCGACGTCCTCGTCCCGGGGGAGCCGAGGGAGCCGGGGCAGGTCGCGTATCTCATGGACACGCCCGACCAGGTGCTGCCGCCGCTCGTGTACGAGCCCACCGCCGCCGAGGAGGCCGTCGAGCCCGCGGAGCCCGCCGCGGGCGTGGAGCGGCTCGTCGAGTACGTGCCCGGCGACGAGGTCGGCGCCGTCGCGTGCAGCCGGCAGGCGGGCCCGTACCAGCGACAGGTCGAGCGGTGGCTGAAGCTGGCGATCGACGGGAAGCAGTCCGCCGCCGACTGCGCCGCGATCCGCCGCTTCCAGACCGACCACGGCATCCGGCCGAACAACGGCTTCGCCGGCCCCACCACCTGGGGCACCATGCGGCTGCTCTCCGCCCGGGCCAACCCGAATGCCGCCGGCCGCTGCCCCGTCCGCAGGAGCCGGATCGCCTGCGTCGACCTCGACCGGCAGATCATGTGGGTGCAGAACGGGAGGAAAGTCACCTTCGGGCCCGTCGCCGTCCGCAGCGGGCGGCCCGGGTACGCCACCCGTACCGGCACCTACCCCGTCTACTGGCGGCACAAGAACCACTGGTCGACCATCTACAACGCGCCCATGCCGTACGCCCAGTTCTTCAGCGGCGGACAGGCCTTCCACGCCATTTACGACAACATCTACTCCACCGGCGGATCGCGCGGATGCGTCAATCTGACCTACTCGGACGCCAAGCGGCTGTGGGGCGCGCTCGCCCAGGGTGACCCGGTCCACATCTGGGGGCGCAGGCCCGGCGCCTGAGCCGGGGGCGCAGCTCTGAGAGACTTGGCGCGATGACCGCGATGACTCAGACAGTGCACACCCGAGCCCGCGCCGAGATCGATCTGGCCGCCCTGCGCGCCAACGTCCGTGCGCTGCGTGCCCGTACCCCCGGCGCGCAGCTCATGGCCGTCGTGAAGGCGGACGCGTACGGGCACGGCGCCGTGCCGTGTGCCCGGGCCGCGATCGAGGCGGGCGCCACCTGGGTCGGCACCGCCACCCCGCACGAGGCCCTGGCGCTGCGCGCGGCCGGGATCGGCGGGCGGATGCTGTGCTGGCTGTGGACGCCCGGCGGGCCCTGGCGCGAGGCCGTCGAGGCCGACATCGATGTGTCGGTGAGCGGGATGTGGGCCCTCGAAGAGGTCGTCGAAGCCGCTCGTGCCGCCGGGCGCGTGGCCCGCATCCAGCTCAAGGCCGACACCGGGCTCGGGCGCAACGGGTGCCAGCCTGCCGACTGGCCCGAGCTCGTCCAGGCCGCCCTCGCCGCCCCCGAGGTCCGTGTCACGGGCCTGTGGTCGCACTTCGCCTGCGCCGACGAGCCCGGCCACCCCTCCATCGCCGCTCAGCTCACCCTCTTCCGCGAGCTGGTCGCGTACGCCGAGAAGGAGGGCGTCGAGCCGGAGGTGCGGCACATCGCCAACTCCCCGGCCACCCTCACCCTCCCCGAGACGCACTTCGACCTCGTACGGACCGGGATCGCCATGTACGGGATCTCCCCGGCGCCCGAGCTCGGCGCCCCGGGTGACTTCGGGCTGCGGCCGGTGATGACGCTCGCCGCGTCCGTGGCGCTGGCCAAGCAGGTCCCGGCGGGCCACGGCGTCAGCTACGGGCACCACTACGTCACCCCGCGCGAGACGACCCTCGCCCTCGTCCCGCTCGGCTACGCCGACGGCATCCCGCGGCACGCCTCCGGGCGCGGGCCGGTGCTCGTCGGGGGACGGGTGCGGACGGTGGCGGGCCGGGTCGCCATGGACCAGTTCGTCGTCGACCTCGACGGGGACACCGTCGAGGAGGGCGCGGACGCGATCCTGTTCGGGCCCGGCGACCGGGGCGAGCCGAGCGCCGAGGACTGGGCGCGGGCCGCGGACACCATCGCGTACGAGATCGTCACCCGGATCGGTTCGCGGGTGCCGCGCGTCTATCTCAACGAGCTCGACGAGAATTCCGACAGCTGAACCGCGGACCACGAGGAGCGGCACGGTGAGCGAGACCAGCACGGGGGACGCGGCGCGGGCGGCCGTGGGCAGCTGGCGCCGGGCGGGTCTGGCCGGGGCCGCGATAGGCGTGGTCGCGGCGGGGGCCGCCGCCGGGGTCGCGGTCGAGCGGCTCACCGTCGGGCGCGGCATGCGCAAGAAGGCCCGCCTCGCGCTGGACGCGGCGGGGCCGTACGGCGCGCTGCGCGGCACGCCGGGGCGCGCGTACGCCGACGACGGCACCGAGCTCTCCTACGAGACCGACGAGGCCGAGCCGTCCGCCAAGGCCAACGGGGCGCGCAAGCGGCGGCTGTTCGGCCGCAAGGCGCCCGCGCCCGTCACCGTCGTCTTCTCGCACGGCTTCTGTCTGAGCCAGGACGCCTGGCACTTCCAGCGGGCCGCCCTGCGCGGGGTCGTGCGGACCGTCCACTGGGACCAGCGCAGCCACGGCCGCTCGGCGCGCGGCGAGGCGCAGATGCTGGGCAAGCCCGTCACCATCGACCAGCTGGGCCGCGACCTCAAGGCGGTGCTCGACGCGGCCGCCCCCGAGGGGCCGCTGGTGCTGGTGGGGCATTCGATGGGCGGCATGACGGTGATGGCGCTCGCCGACCAGTACCCGGAGCTGATCCGCGACCGGGTCGTCGGCGTCGCCTTCGTCGGCACGTCCTCGGGCAAGCTCGGCGAGGTCAGCTACGGGCTGCCGGTGGCGGGGGTGAACGCGGTGCGCCGCATCCTGCCCGGCGTGCTGAAGGCGCTGGGCTCGCAGGCGGAGCTGGTGGAGCGGGGCCGTCGGGCCACGGCCGACCTCTTCGCCGGGATGATCAAGCGGTACTCGTTCTCCTCGAAGGACGTGGACCCGGCGGTGGCCCGGTTCGCGGAGCGGATGATCGAGGGGACGCCGATCGACGTGGTGGCGGAGTTCTACCCGGCCTTCGACGACCACGACAAGGAGGCGGCGCTCCAGATCTTCGCCGAGGTGCCCGCGCTCGTCCTGGCCGGCGACCGCGACCTCGTCACGCCCAGCTCGCACAGCGAGTCCATCGCGGACCTGCTGCCCGACGCCGAGCTGGTCATCGTGCCCGACGGCGGGCACCTGGTGATGCTGGAGCACCCCGAGACGGTCACCGACCGCCTTGCGGACCTGCTGGTGCGGGTCGGCGCGGTGCCGGAGGCGACTAACGTTGGCACGTATGGAAGCACCGCACAGCCAGGCCACTGACGCCACGACCCGGCTCACCCTCGACTCCCCGGCCGAGATGCAGGAGTTGGGCCGCAAGATCGCCAAACTGCTCCGCCCGGGCGACCTCGTCCTGCTCACCGGTGAGCTCGGCGCGGGCAAGACGACGCTGGCGCGCGGCCTCGGCGAGGGCCTCGGGGTGCGCGGCGCGGTGACCTCCCCCACCTTCGTGATCGCCCGGGTCCACCCGTCCCTGACCGGCGGCCCGGCCCTGGTGCACGTGGACGCGTACCGGCTCGGCGGCGGTCTGGACGAGATGGAGGACCTGGACCTCGACGTCTCGCTGCCGGAGTCGGTGGTGGTCGTGGAGTGGGGCGACGGCAAGGTGGAGGAGCTCTCCGACGACCGGCTGCACGTGGTCATCGACCGGGTGGTCGGCGAGACGGACGACGACCGCCGGGTGGTGACCGTGACAGGTCTGGGCACGCGGTGGTCGGGAGCCGGGATCGACGGCCTGTAGCCGCCCGTGGCGCGTGGGAGACGTACGTTCCGACAAGCTGTCGGCAAAATGTTGCGCGGGTCCCACCGGGCGTGGTCACATGGTAGAAGGGACCTGGTTAGGTCTGCCTAACCACGCCTTCTCCAGGAGCCGGGAGGCCGCCATGACCGTGTCGGAGCGCGAAGCGCAGCCGCGGGGTGCGCAAGGTGTGTCCATGAGCGATCTGCTGGCCTCCTGCGCGGCAGCGAGCGCCGTCTCGACCCCGCCGAATCCGGCGGAGCCGGACGAGGAACGGTCGCCGGCCAAGGCCGAGGAGAAAGGCGTGCGGCGCGACGCCGCTTAACTCTTTCGGGTGTAACTGACGGTACGGGTGCGGCAGTGCGCCCTCAGGGGCGCGGGGCCGTGACGATTTGCGGCTCCGCCGCGTGGGCGCGACCAGCCACAGACGGCCCGCAGCCGAATTACCGCACCCCTGGCGGAGCCCTACGGCACCACGACGATCTTCGAGCCGATCGTGGCGAACGTCCACAGCGCGTTGCCGTCCTCGCGCTTCATCCGGATGCCGCCGGTGCGCTTGCTCGGGTCGGGGCTCGCCACCTTGCCGTTGACCGCGGCGCTGAAGCCGATCGTCACGGAGTCGACGGTGGCGAACCGTACGACGTGCTCGATCGGCACCCCGTCCGAGCCGGGGACGGACGCGGCCCGCGAGGTCACCGCGTAGTTGCCGGGCTTGGGGCTGACCGTCGACGGCATGACCTCGAAGGTCTTGGGCGGCAGGCCCTTGAGGGTCTTGGTGCCGACCAGCCAGACGCGCTTGGCGCTCAGCGAGTAGACGACGCGCGGGCCGACGCCGGAGTTCGCCGGCAGCGCCGTCACGTTCTTCTCGGGCGCCTTGCCCTTGGGCGGCACGGCCGCCGAGGAGCTCGGGGCGGGCGAGACGGTGGTGCCCGGCGCGGCCAGATCGGCCTTCGACGGCGCGTTCGCCGACGCCTGGTAGGCGAGGAAGCCGACCACCGCGAGCGCGGCCGCGGTGAGCCCGGCCACGAATCCCGAGCTGCTCCTTGCCACCTGGCTGGCCCCTTTCGTACGTACAGGCTTACGGATGTGTACAAGCCTGCGGTCATATCTGCGGCTGACGGTAGCAGCCGGGGGCGGCCGGGGACGGACGCCGTGCCCCCGGCGCCGTGGCCGTAGGCTGTTCGCGTGCTCTTGCTCGCCGTTGATACCGCCACCCCCGCCGTGACCGTCGCCCTGCACGACGGCACGGACGTCGTCGCCCAGACCAGCCGGGTGGACGCCCGGCGCCACGGGGAGCTGCTGCTGCCCGCCGTCCACCAGGTGCTCGGGGACGCCGGGCTCACGCTCGACGCCGTCACGGACCTGGTCGTCGGGGTCGGCCCCGGCCCGTACACGGGACTGCGCGTCGGCCTGGTGACGGCCGCGACCTTCGGCTCGGCGCTCGGGGTGCCCGTCCACGGCCTGTGCACGCTCGACGGCCTCGCCTACGCCTCCGGCATCGAGGAGCCGTTCGTCGTCGCCACCGACGCGCGCCGCAAAGAGGTCTACTGGGCCCGCTACGACGACTTCCGCACCCGGGTGAGCGAGCCGTCCGTCGACCGGCCCGCCGACATCGCCGAGCAGGTCGCCGGGGTGCCGGTGGTCGGCGCGGGCGCGGGCCTGTACCCGGAGGTGTTCCCGGACGCGCGCGGCCCCGAGCACCAGTCGGCGGCGGCGCTGGCCTCGCTGGCGGCGGAGAAGCTCGCGGCGGGCGCGGAGTTCCTGGCGCCGGTGCCGCTGTACCTGCGCCGCCCGGACGCGCAGGTGCCCAAGAACTACAAGGTGGTCACCCCCCAGTGAGCGTGGTGCTCCGCGAGATGCGCTGGTGGGACATAGAACCGGTGCTCGCGCTCGAACACGAGCTGTTCCCCGAGGACGCCTGGTCGGCGGGGATGTTCTGGTCGGAGCTCGCGCACGCCAGGGGGCCGGGCGCCACCCGGCGCTATGTGGTCGCCGAGGACGAGTCGGGCCGGCTGGTCGGCTACGCGGGCCTCGCGGCCGCGGGCGGCCTCGGTGACGTCCAGACCATCGCCGCGGCCCGCGACCAGTGGGGCACGGGCCTGGGCGCCCGGCTCCTGACCGACCTGCTCAAGCACGCCACCGCCTTCGAGTGCGACGAGGTCCTGCTCGAAGTGCGGGTGGACAACACCCGGGCCCAGAAGCTCTACGAGCGCTTCGGCTTCGAGCCGATCGGATTCCGGCGGGGCTACTACCAGCCGGGCAACGTCGACGCGCTCGTGATGCGCCTGATCGTCCAGGAACACGACCGAGGAACAGAAGAGACTGACTGATGGCTGACGAACCGCTGGTACTCGGCATCGAGACCTCCTGCGACGAGACCGGCGTCGGCATCGTGCGCGGCACGACGCTGCTCGCCGACGCCGTCGCGTCCAGCGTGGACACCCACGCCCGGTTCGGCGGCGTGGTGCCCGAGATCGCCTCGCGCGCGCACCTGGAGGCGATGGTCCCCACCATCGAGCGCGCCCTGAAGACGGCCGGGATCTCCGCCAGGGACCTCGACGGCATCGCGGTGACGGCGGGCCCGGGCCTGGCGGGCGCGCTGCTCGTCGGCGTCTCGGCCGCCAAGGCGTACGCGTACGCCCTGAACAAGCCGCTGTACGGCGTGAACCACCTGGCCTCGCACATCTGCGTCGACCAGCTGGAGCACGGGCCGCTGCCCGAGCCCACGATGGCGCTGCTGGTCAGCGGCGGCCACTCCTCGCTGCTGCTCGCGCCCGACATCACCGCGGACGTCCGCCCGATGGGCGCGACGATCGACGACGCGGCGGGCGAGGCGTTCGACAAGATCGCGCGCGTGCTCGACCTGGGCTTCCCGGGCGGCCCGGTGATCGATCGGCTCGCCAAGGAGGGCGACCCGAAGGCGATCGCGTTCCCGCGCGGACTGAGCGGCTCGCGCGACCCGGCGTACGACTTCTCCTTCTCGGGGCTGAAGACGGCCGTGGCCCGCTGGATCGAGGCGAAGCGGAACGCGGGCGAGGAGGTGCCGGTGCGGGACGTGGCCGCCTCCTTCCAGGAGGCCGTGGTCGACGTCCTGACCCGCAAGGCCGTCCGGGCCTGCAAGGACGAGGGCGTGGACCACCTGATGATCGGCGGCGGCGTCGCGGCCAACTCGCGGCTGCGGGCGCTCGCCCAGGAGCGGTGCGAGAAGGCGGGCATCCGGCTGCGGGTGCCGCGGCCCGGGCTGTGCACGGACAACGGGGCGATGGTGGCGGCGCTCGGCGCGGAGATGGTGGCGCGCAACCGGCCCGCCTCGGACCTGGACCTGTCGGCGGACTCCTCGCTGCCGGTGACGGACCCGCACGTGCCGGGCACGGGCCACGACCACGACCACGTGCACGAGGTCAGCAAGGAGAACCTGTACCCGTGACGGTCGCCCTGATGTGGGAGGCGCGGGCGGTCCAGGGCCGCGGCGGGGAGCTCCTCGCCTGGGCCCGGGCCCAGCCGCTGCCGTACGCGCCGGTGCGCCGGGAGGTCTTCGCGGCGCCCCAGGACCGGGTGCTCGTGATCACCTGGTGGGAGGCGGCGTACGACGCGGAGCTGCCCGAACTGCCCGAGCCGGACGGCGAGTTGGTGACCCGGGCCGTGCACCGCTGGCGCTTCGAGTCACTCGGGGTGGAACCTCCGGCCTGAATTCTGCATCGATCTGTACGCAGAGGGCGTATCGGTCGGCGGTTCGGGGTTGGTTCACACAGTGGGTAAGAAGAGCGCGGCAGCGGCGGCACTGGTTCTGTCCGGGGTGCTGCTCGCCACGGGCTGCTCGTCGTCGGACGGCTCCGGCGGCGGCCCGGCCAGGACCGGCGGCAGCGGTACGGCGCCGACGCCCTCCGCGCCTGCCTCCGGCCCGGCCCAGGGCGCCGAGGACGGCGCCGCGAGCGCGGCCGCGTACCGGAAGTGGGGCCTCAAGCCGCTGCCCGCCGCTCCGGCGCCGCCCGCGCGCAAGCCGGTGCAGGCGAAGCCGGGCGAGGTCCCGGTGATCAGCGACATCCCCACGAAGGAGAAGGTCGTCTTCGTGACCTTCGACGACGGGGCCGAGAAGGACCCCAAGTTCGTGGAGATGATGCGGGACCTGAAGATCCCCTTCACGATGTTCCTCACCGACGCGGCGATCAGCGCTGACAAGGGCTACTTCAAGCCGCTCCAGCAGCTCGGCAACGCGATCCAGAACCACACGTTGACGCACCCCAACATGCGGACCGAGAGCGGCGCCCAGCAGCAGCACCAGATATGCGGCCAGCAGGAGAAGCTGACCAAGGAGTACGGCAAGGCGCCCCGGCTCTTCCGGCCGCCGTACGGCAACTGGAACGAGGGCACGCGCGCGGCGGCCAAGGCGTGCGGGATCCAGTCGATCGTGCTGTGGCGCGAGTCGATGCAGATCCAGAACATGCAGTACCAGCGCGGCGACAAGAAGCTCCACCCCGGCGACATCATCCTGGCCCACTTCCGGGGCAAGAGCGAGCTCAAGGGCCACACGATGACCGAGATGACGGCGAACATGCTCCGCCACATCCAGGAGCAGGGCTTCGCGGTGGCGCGCCTGGAGGACTACGTCTAGAAAAAAAGTGGGGCGGATTTCCTCCCGCCGTGTCGAATCCGGGCCGGGCCGTTCGACGTAAGGGTGAGAGGCGGGGAAACGGCCCCGCAGCCACGGGGAACGGCCCCGCCGCCACCCTTCCGGACTTCCGGACGTTCCGAGGAGAACACCATGCCGCGCTACCTGTCGATGGTCCGCATCAACGAGGCCGACGCCCCCGCCGAGGGCCCCAGCCCCGAGCTGATGGAGCGGATGGGCAACCTGATCGAGGAGATGACCAAGGCCGGGGTGCTGCTCGACACCGCCGGGCTCGCCCCCACCGCCCAGGGCACCAGGGTCACCTGGTCCGGCGGGAAGCTCTCGACGACCGACGGCCCGTTCACCGAGTCGAAGGAGGTCGTCGGCGGCTACGCGCTCATGCAGTGCAAGGACAAGGCCGAGGCGATCGAGTGGACCAAGCGGTTCCTGACGATCCACGAGGAGCACTGGACGGTCACCTCCGAGCTCCGGGAGATCGTCGAGGGCTGAGAGCCTGTCGGCGAACCCCCGCCTGCCAGACGCCGCCCGGCCCGCCCTTCGGGCGGACGACGGGGGTTCGCCGACAGGCTCTGAGGCCGCGTCCCCGGCCCGGCGCCGATTGCCGCCGGGCCGCGCGGGTGCTCTCATGACTGCCCGTGAGCACAGAAAAGGACGCGGTCGAGGCCGTCTTCCGGATCGAGTCCCCGCGCGTCATCGCCGCCGTCGCCCGGATCGTCCGCGACGTCGGCATCGCCGAGGAACTGGCGCAGGACGCGCTGGTCGCCGCCCTGGAGCGGTGGCCCGAGACGGGGGTACCGGACAACCCGGGCGCCTGGCTCACGGCCACCGCCAGGCACCGGGCCGTCGACCTGGTGCGCCGCCGCGAGACGTACGCACGCAAGCTCGCCGAGATCGGCCGCGACCTCGACGAGGCCGTGGCGGAACCGGAGTTCGCGGCCGCCGAGGACCCGGACGCGATCGACGACGACCTGCTCCGGCTGATCTTCACCGCCTGCCACCCGGTGCTCTCCACCGAGGCGCGCATCGCCCTGACGCTGCGGCTGCTCGGCGGGCTGACGACGGACGAGATCGCCCGCGCCTTCCTCGCCCAGGAGCCGACGGTCGCCCAGCGGATCTCCCGCGCCAAGCGGTCGCTGGCCAGGGCGGGGGTGCCGTTCGAGGTGCCGTACGGGCCGGAGCGCGCCGAACGGCTCGCGTCCGTCCTGGAGGTCATCTACCTGGTCTTCAACGAGGGGTACGCGGCGACGGCCGGCGACGACCTGGTGCGCCCGGCGCTGTGCGAGGACGCGCTGCGACTGGTACGGGTGCTGGCCGGGCTGATGCCCGAGGAGCCCGAGGTCCACGCGCTGGCCGCGCTCCTGGAGATCCAGGCGTCGCGCACCAACGCGCGCACGGACGCGACGGGCGCCCCCGTGCTGCTCGCCGACCAGAACCGCTCCCGCTGGAACCGGCTGCTGATCCGGCGCGGCTTCGCGGCGCTGACCCGCGCGGGCGAACTCGGCGGCGCGCCCGGCCCGTACGCGCTCCAGGCCGCCATCGCCGCCTGTCACGCGCGGGCCGCCTCGTACGAGGAGACCGACTGGGCGGCGATCGCCGCGCTCTACCGGCGGCTCGCGGCGATCGCCCCCTCCCCGGTGGTGGAGCTGAACCGGGCGGTCGCGGTGTCGATGGCCGAGGGCCCCGGGGCGGGCCTGGCGATCGTGGACGCCCTCGCCGCCGACCCGGCCCTGCGCGCCTACCACCTGCTGCCGAGCGTCCGGGGCGACCTGCTCGAACGCCTCGGGCGTACGGAGGAGGCCCGCGCGGAGTTCACCCGCGCGGCGGAGCTGACGCGCAACGAACGCGAGCGGGAGCTGCTGCGGGCGCGTGCGGCGGGCTGAGGTCCGGGCGGCGGACGCGGGCCCGGCGATGAGTTTCCCGTACGGCCCCGGTCTACCTTCCGGACCCGACGGCAGCCGCGCCGGAGGGCCGGTCGAGAGGGAGGCAGCACCCATGTCCGCTCAGAAGATCACGACGTTCCTGTGGTTCGAGGACAAGGCCGAGGAGGCCGCGCGGTTCTACGTCTCCGTCTTCGGCGGGGACTCGCGGATCGTCGAGACCACGCGGTACCCGGAGGCCGTCCCGAACCAGGGCGGCTCGGTGATGACGGTCGTCTTCGAGCTGGCCGGCCAGCAGTACACGGCGCTCAACGGCGGCAAGCAGAACTGGTCCTTCAACGAGTCCATCTCGCTCTCCGTCGACTGCGGGTCCCAGGAGGAGGTCGACGACCTCTGGGCCAAGCTGACCGCCGACGGCGGCGAGCCGGGGCCGTGCGGCTGGCTGAAGGACAAGTACGGCCTGTCCTGGCAGATCGTGCCGCGCTATCTGAGCGAGAGGATCAGCGCGGACGAGGACCGGGCGGCGGTGAACCGGATGGTGGGCGCGATGATGAAGATGGGGAAGCTGGACGTGGCGGCGCTGAAGGCGGCGTACGAGGGGGAGTGAGGGCCGCTCACGGCCGGTGGAGCAGCTCCACCACACCGGCCAGGTCCTCGTCGCCGTGCCCGTCCGCGACGCGGCGGCGCATCAGGTCGAAGAGCGGGGCGAGCAGTTCGGTGCTCACGCCCTGGGCGCGGCCGAGGCCTTCGAGCGTGTCCTGGGCGACGACCTGCATGGCGAGGTTGGACCCGGTCGACGCGTACGTGCCCTTGGCGGTCTGGGCCGCCATCTGAGGCAGGACGCCCGTCATGGCGTGCAGCCACGGGACGAGCAGCGCGGTCGTGAACTCCTCCACGTCCGCGCCCGCCGACCGCACCAGCGCCGCCGACTGGAGGAACCCGGCGAACATCCCGTACATGCCGGTCAGCATGGCCAGGTCGTGCAGCGGGGCGCGGCCCGCGTCCTCGCCGAGGTGGACCGCGCGGCCGAACACCTCCAGCACCTCGCGGTGCGCCTCGAAGGCGGGCGTGGAGCCGCTGTAGAGCACGAGCGCCTCCGGGCGGCCGATCATCGCGGGGACGGCCATGATGCCGCCGTCGAGGTAATCGGCGCCCAACGCCCGTACCTTGTCGGCCAGTTCGCGGGCCTCGTCGGGCGACCCGTTGGTGAGGTTGACGACGACGCGCCCGCGCAGGGCGTCCCGGGCGGCGTCCACGAGGGCGTGCACATCGGCGTACCCGAGGACGCAGAGGACGACCACGTCGGCGTCCCGGGCTGCCTCGGCGACGCTCCCGGCCCGCAGCGCCCCGCGCTCGACGAGAGGGTCGGCCTTGGCCGGGGTGCGGTTCCAGACGGTGGTGGTGTGCCCGGCGGCGAGGAGGGCGTCGGCGAGGGCGGTGCCCATGGCGCCAAGCCCGACGACGGAAACGGAACTCATGGCGGGGTCTCCTTGGAGGGGGTGGTGGGGTGGGGCGGAATCGCCGTGGGTTCGAGTCTCATAGGACGCGCCGGGGCCGACAAGTACCGACTTTTAAGTGCGTACTTACCGAAAAGTGCGTACGGGTTGGTACGCGGGCGGGGCCCCGGGCAGCCGCCGGTAACCTCGTGCTCATGTCACCCCGCACGCCCCTGCCGCCACCCCCGCCCCCGGTCGAGATCCGTGCCTGGCCCGACCGGAACGCCCTGCTCGCGGACCGCGCGGGCGTCCTGAACGACCTGGTGGCACGGCAGTTGGGGCCGGGGCGGATCGCGGCGCACTGGGGCTGGGCGGTGCTGCTCGCCACCGGCTGGGCGTTCGTGGGGACGGCGGTGATCGCGTTCACCGAGTCGCTGGACGTGCTGTCGATGCTGTTCGGTGTGATCTGCCTGGTGATCGGGTTGGGGGCGGTGGTGCCGACGGCGGTGGCGATGGTGGCGGGCCTGCGCAGGGATGCGAGAATTCGCCAACTGCTTTCCCAATGGGCCGAGTTGGACCGCCACCCGGTGGCGGACTCCGGGCTGCGGGCCCCCGGCCTGAGCCTGGCGTGGCTGCTGCCGGGCGGGCTGATGTGCGCGCTGGGCCTGTTCGTGTGCGTGACGGTCCCGGCGGCGGCGCGGCCGGGCGACGACACGTACGGCACGGTGGTCCTGACGATGGGCCTGGGCCTGGTGTGCTGGCTGACGGGCCTGATCGCCGTCACCAAGGCGCTGGCCCACCGCCGCTGGGCCCTACGACTCCTGCCGCCCGCGCACCTATCCTGAACGCACGTGCGTACGCCGCACGGTCTCAGGGGGAAAGGCGACAAAATGGAATGGTACTGGTGGGTCCTCATAGTCTTCTGGATGGGAGGCTTCGGCTGGGCGGCCGACACGGGCCGCACGGCCCTGCGCACCCGCCACGAGCGCAAGCTCGAACGCCTTGAGGCGGCCAAGCGGGAGCGCCTCGCCCTTGAGGCGGCCAACCGCCCCCCGGAGCCGGTCTGCGGCTGCACCCACCACCTCGCCAAGCACGACAAGCGGGGCAAGTGCCACGAGCGCGTCGAGGTCCCGACCGCGTGGGACGAGTCCAAGCACCCGGTCCGCTACGAGTCGGGCCAGTGCAACTGCCAGCAGTACGTGGGGCCGCAGCCGCTGTCCCAGGTGTTCGCCGAGGAGCTTACGGACTTGGCGTAGAAGGGGGATCGCTCCCCAGGGTGCCGCCGGGGGCGGCCGTGAGTGACCGCTGTGTGCGGTCGCGCGGGGGTCACTCCCGTGCTGCCGGCCGTCCGATCAGCATCGTCGGGGCCCCCGCCACCCGCGTCAGGAACACCGTCGCCGAGGCCCGTCCCTGGAGCTTCATCTTGCGGCGCAGTTCCTCCGGTTCGACCGCCGAGCCGCGCTTCTTGACCGTGAGGACGCCGACCCCGCGCTCCCGCAGCAGGGCCTTCAGCTTCTTCATGTTGAAGGGGAGTTCGTCGGTGATCTCGTACGCGGTGGTGAACGGCGACTCGTACGGCTCGTCGCTCGTCACGTACGCGATGGTCTCGTCGACGAGGCGGCCGTCGCACGCCGCGACGATCTCGGCGACGAGGTGGGCGCGGATGACGGCGCCGTCCGGCTCGTGCAGATAGCGGCCGACCGGGCCGACCGGCGGTGCCGGGAGCGGTGCGGAGGTCCACAGGGTGGCCTCGGCGGGCAGGAGCGTGGCGCGGACCGAGCCGGGCGTGCGGGTGTGCAGGGGGGCGTGCGCGCCCCCGAACCACAGCACCGCCTCCTTCACGTCGCCGCCGTCCGAGATCCACTCGGCCTCGGCCTCCGGCGGGACCGACTCGTGGGGGATGCCGGGGGCGATCTTCAGGGCGGCGAAGGGGGCCTTCAGGGCGGCGCCGACCGCCCAGGAGAGGGGAGGCGAATACGCCTCGGGATCGAAGATGCGGCCTCGGCCGCCTCGCCGCGCCGGGTCCACGAACACCGCGTCCCACCCCGACGTGTCCACGTCGGTCACGTCCGCGCACCGCACCTCGATCAGCTCCGTGAGGCCCAGCGCCGCCGCGTTGGCGCGGGCGACCTCCGCCGTCAGCTCGTCGCGGTCCACCGCGAGGACGGAGATGCCCGCCCGGGCGAGCGCCAGCGCGTCGCCGCCGATGCCGCAGCACAGATCGGCCACGCTCCGTACGCCCTGGGCGGCGAAGACCCGGGCGCGGTAGGCGGCCACCGAGGAGCGCGTGGACTGCTCGACGCCGTTGGGCGTGAAGAACATCCGGTACGCGTCGTCCGCGCCGAACTTCGCGACCGCGCGCTGGCGCAGCCGCGCCTGGGCCAGGGCCGCCGAGACCAGCTCGGGTGCGTACGTGCGGCGCAGCCGGGTCGCCA
This sequence comes from Streptomyces sp. BPTC-684, assembly GCF_030028635.1. Taxonomy (NCBI): domain Bacteria; kingdom Bacillati; phylum Actinomycetota; class Actinomycetes; order Kitasatosporales; family Streptomycetaceae; genus Streptomyces; species Streptomyces sp. BPTC-684. The sequence goes on along the minus strand of NZ_CP124863.1, from coordinate 2,162,109 downwards.
CCGCCAGCTCCTGGGACGGGTCGTAGTCGCGGAGCGAGTCCAGCAGGCCCGTGCCCTCGGGGGTGAGCAGGGCGCGGAAGGTGTCGAGGTCGTTCACCCGCCCCATTGTGGGCCAGGCGGGGGACGGTGCGCGTCCGGTGGCGGTGTCGCCTCCGGTATACCGCCCCGCACTGACAGGATGCGGCGGCATGCAGCTTGTACGACAAAAGGAATATTTGAGGCGCATCGGCATGCCGAAGGCGCCGCTCGTTCTGGTGGCCGGGCTCGTCGTCACCGCGCTCGCCTCCGGGTGCGCCGCCGAGGACGCCCGCACCGGCCGGCCCGGCGGCGGCCCGGCCGCCGGGCCGCAGGCGCCGCAGGCCTACGACAGCGACGCCGCCCGCGCGCTCGCCGGCTACTCCGCCCAGCTCAAGGAGGCGCAGGCCGCGCGGGTCGTCGCGGCCAAGAAGTGGAAGCTGGCCAAGGTGCCGCTGGCCGCGCCCGCGCCGCCCGCCGTCAAGCCGAAGATCGCCAATCGGCCCGGCTTCGAGACGGACGGCGGCGACTCGCTGCCGCCCGTCTTCACGACCGTGCCGACCAAGGACCGGATCGTCTTCCTCACCATCGACGACGGGGCCGAGAAGGATCCGGCGCTGCTGCAGATGATGCGGGAACTGCGCATCCCGTACAGCGCGTTCCTCAGCGACTACCTCGTCCGCACCGACTACCCCTACTTCAAGCGGATGCAGGGGCTGGGCGTCACGCTCAACAACCACACGCTCAACCACCGCTATATGCCCGGGCTCTCGTACGAGGAGCAGCGGCACGAGATCTGCGACCAGCAGGACAAGATCGAGAAGTGGGCGGGGAAGCGGCCCCGTCTCTTCCGGCCGCCGTACGGCAACTACAACGAGGACACGCTGCGCGCGGCCCGGTCGTGCGGGGTCAAGGCGGTGCCGCTGTGGGCGGCGGAGGCGTTCCCCGACCACATGGAGTGGCGCGAGTGGGACCGGGATCTGCATCCCGGGGACATCGTGCTCACGCACTTTCGGGGGCGGGAGGACTGGAAGGGGACGATGCCGGAGATGATTCGGCAGGTGATGAGGGTGATTACGGAGAAAGGGTATGCGGTGGCTCGGTTGGAGGACTACGTCTGAGCCCGGCGCGGCATTTTGCCCCACCCCGCCCCTTCCCTAAACCCTCCGGGGGTGGGTGGGGGGTTGAGGTGGCTCTCCTGGGGGCTACGCCCCCAGACCCTTGGGCGGGGCCTGCGGCCCCTGCACCCCGCTTCGGGGCTCCGCCCCGGACCCCGTGCAGGGGGTGGGTGGGTTGCCGGGGGCTGCGCCCCGGACCCGTTTGTCTGCGGGCTGTTTGTGGCTGGTCGCGCAGTTCCCCGCGCCCCTTAAGTGCCGCTGCGCGGCAATCCCCTGGGCGCCCCGGAGGGGCGCTTCCAGGGGCGCGGGGAACTGCGCGAGCAACCCAGCACGGTCCGCAGGCAAACACCGGGTCGATAAGGGGCGCGGGGAACTGCGCGAGCAACCCCCGCCGGCCCGCAGACGAGCCCCGGGCCAAAAGGGGCGCGGGGAACTGCGCGACCAGCCGCCGATCACCCGCAGACGAAGCGCACCGCACCAGCACGCCCCCGCGAGGATCACCCCGCCCGCCGCCTCCCCGCGCTGTCGCTCACCCGGATCAGCAGCGCCACCATCACCCAGTTCGCCACCAGCGACGAACCCCCCTTCGCCAGGAACGGGAGGGCCTTGCCCGTGAGGGGGATCAGGCCCGTCACGCCGCCGACCACCACGAACACCTGGAGGGCGAGCGCCGCCGCCAAGCCCGTCGCCAGCAGCTTGCCGAACGCGTCGTGGGCCGCCAGGGCCGTCCGCAGGCCCCGCTGGACCAGCAGGCCGTACAGCAGGAGCACCGCCATCACCCCGGCCATGCCCAGCTCCTCCCCGACCGTCGTCAGGATGAAGTCGCTGCGGCCCGCGAAGCCGACCAGTTCGGGGTGGCCCTCGCCCAGGCCCGTGCCGGTCATCCCGCCGCTGCCGAAGCTGAAGAGGCCCTGCGCCAGCTGGTCGGAGACCAGGCCCGGCGGGCGCTTCTCCGGTGGCAGGAAGACGTCGAAGGGGTGCAGCCACGCCACGATCCGGCCCTTGACGTGCGGCTCGGTCGAGCCGACCACGTACGCCCCGACCGCCGCCATCAGCACCCCGCACACGATCCAGCTGGTGCGCTCGGTCGCCACGTACAGCATGACCACGAAGAGGCCGAAGAAGATCAGCGACGTGCCCAGGTCGCGTTCGAAGACCAGCACCAGCAGGCTCAGCACCCAGATCGCCACCAGCGGTGCCATCTGGCGGCCCGGCGGCAGCCGGACGCCCAGGACCTTTCGGCCGGTGAGCGCCAGCGAGTCGCGGTGGACCACCAGATAGCCCGCGAAGAACACCGTGATCATGATCTTCACGAACTCGCCGGGCTGGAGCGAGAACGGGCCCAGGAGGATCCAGCGCTTGGCGCCGTACGTGTCCGCGCCGAAGAACGACGGGGCCATCAGGAGGACCAGCGCCACCGCCATCGAGACGTAGATGTAGCGCTGGAGGCGGCGGTGGTCGCGCAGCAGCGCCACCGTCAGCAGACAGCCCGTCAGTCCGATCACCGTCCACACCAGCTGCCCCGACGCGGTGGGCGCCGACTTGAACGCCTTCGCGTACGCCGGGTCGAGCCGGTACAGCAGCACCAGGCCGAGCCCGGACAGGAGCACCGCGAGCGGCAGGATCAGCGGGTCCGCGTACGCCGCGAACCTGCGTACGGTCAGATGCCCGGCCAGCGAGATCAGCGTCATGCTCACCGCGAACTCGGCGGTGGCGCGCGGAATCCCGCCGGTCAGCGCCGCCGAGACGCAGGCGTGGCCGCCGACCGTGACGACCACGACCAGCGCGAGCAGCAGCGCCTCGGTGCGGCGGCGCGCGGACGCCAGCGCCCGCCCCGGCCCGCCCTCGACGGGGGCGTGGCCGAATTCGCCGTCCGTTCCGGGCTCGGCTCCCGTACCCGTACGCATCGTCCTCATCGGCCCGACCCTAAGGACCCTTTCGCCCGGATGGCGAGGGTTCTCCCGAAGAACTCATGTCGCAAAGTCCACAGGGGTGTGGACGAACCGGACAGGTGAATTCTTCGTCGGGACGGATCGGGAGCGGCCCGCGAGGGCCGCCCCGCACCCGTCGGGATTCGGCCGCCACGGCCCGCGGCTTGGCACTCCGCTTGACCGAGTGCTAATCGCCGTCCTAGTCTCGGCTCTGGCACTCCCCATCGGAGAGTGCCAACACAGCGACGGGCAGGTCCGGCACCCGCGACGACGGATCCACCTGGTCGCCACCTCAGACAGTTAACCCCGTGAGATCTCCGAAGGGGGAGGTCGGATCGTGACGACCGCCAGCTCCAAGGTTGCCATCAAGCCGCTCGAGGACCGCATTGTGGTCCAGCCGCTCGACGCCGAGCAGACCACGGCCTCCGGCCTGGTCATTCCGGACACCGCCAAGGAGAAGCCCCAGGAGGGCGTCGTCCTGGCCGTGGGCCCGGGCCGGGTCGAGGACGGCAAGCGCGTCGAGCTCGACGTCGCCGTCGGCGACGTCGTGCTCTACAGCAAGTACGGCGGCACCGAGGTGAAGTACAACGGCGAGGAGTACCTCGTCCTCTCGGCTCGCGACGTGCTCGCGATCATCGAGAAGTAATTCATCTCGAAGCGAATGCTTCTGAGCTGCGCCCCTGGCCACCCCGCTGACAGCCGGGCGGCGAGGGGCGCAGTTTTCGTATCACCGAGTTTCCGAGAGGGCTGAACCGCTCCCATGGCGAAGATCCTGAAGTTCGACGAGGACGCCCGTCGCGCCCTTGAGCGCGGCGTCAACAAGCTTGCCGACACTGTGAAGGTGACGATCGGCCCCAAGGGCCGCAACGTCGTCATCGACAAGAAGTTCGGCGCCCCCACCATCACCAACGACGGTGTCACGATCGCCCGCGAGGTCGAGCTCGACGACCCGTACGAGAACCTGGGCGCCCAGCTCGTGAAGGAGGTGGCGACCAAGACCAACGACATCGCGGGTGACGGCACCACCACCGCCACCGTGCTGGCCCAGGCGCTGGTCCGCGAGGGCCTGCGCAACGTCGCCGCCGGCGCCTCCCCGGCCGCCCTGAAGAAGGGCATCGACGCGGCCGTCAAGGCCGTCTCGGACGAGCTGCTCGCCACCGCGCGCCCGATCGAGGACAAGTCCGACATCGCCGCCGTGGCCGCGCTCTCCGCGCAGGACACCCAGGTCGGCGAGCTCATCGCCGAGGCGATGGACAAGGTCGGCAAGGACGGTGTCATCACCGTCGAGGAGTCCAACACCTTCGGCCTGGAGCTGGAGTTCACCGAGGGCATGGCCTTCGACAAGGGCTACCTCTCCCCGTACATGGTCTCCGACCAGGAGCGTATGGAGGCCGTCCTCGACGACCCGTACATCCTGATCAACCAGGGCAAGATCTCCTCGATCCAGGACCTGCTGCCGCTCCTGGAGAAGGTCATCCAGGCCGGCTCCTCCAAGCCGCTCCTGATCATCGCCGAGGACGTCGAGGGCGAGGCCCTGTCGACCCTGGTCGTCAACAAGATCCGCGGCACGTTCAACGCCGTGGCCGTCAAGGCCCCGGGCTTCGGCGACCGCCGCAAGGCGATGCTCCAGGACATGGCCACCCTCACCGGTGCCACCGTCATCGCCGAGGAGGTCGGCCTCAAGCTCGACCAGGCCGGTCTGGACGTGCTGGGCTCGGCCCGCCGCGTCACGATCACCAAGGACGACACGACCATCGTCGACGGTGGCGGCAGCCACGAGGAAGTCGTCGGTCGCGTCAACCAGATCAAGGCCGAGATCGAGTCCACGGACTCCGACTGGGACCGCGAGAAGCTCCAGGAGCGCCTCGCGAAGCTCGCCGGCGGCGTGTGCGTGATCAAGGTCGGCGCCGCCACCGAGGTGGAGCTGAAGGAGAAGAAGCACCGTCTGGAGGACGCCATCTCCGCGACCCGCGCCGCGGTCGAGGAGGGCATCGTCTCCGGTGGTGGCTCCGCGCTCGTCCACGCCGTCAAGGTCCTGGAGGGCAACCTCGGCCTGGCCGGCGACGAGGCCACGGGTGTCGCGGTCGTCCGCCGCGCCGCCGTCGAGCCGCTGCGCTGGATCGCCGAGAACGCCGGCCTGGAGGGCTACGTCATCACCTCGAAGGTGGCGGAGCTGGAGAAGGGCAACGGCTTCAACGCCGCCACCGGTGAGTACGGCGACCTGGTCAAGGCCGGCGTCATCGACCCGGTCAAGGTGACGCGCTCCGCCCTGGAGAACGCCGCCTCCATCGCCTCCCTGCTGCTCACGACCGAGACCCTGGTCGTCGAGAAGCCGGCCGAGGAAGAGGGCGACGCCGGTCACGGCCACGGTCACGGCCACAGCCACTGACCTGCGGTGACACGCTGACGTCCGACGACGTGTGAAGGCCCCCGCTCCCGGGTGTTTCCGGGAGCGGGGGCCTTCCCTGTTGTCCGTACGCGTCTCAGGCGGCTGTACGTACGTGCCTCAGACGGCGCCGAGCTGCTTCATCAGGCCCAGCGCGTCGTAGTGCCACCAGCCTTCCTTGATCTTGCCGTCCTTGCAGCGGAAGACCGTGGTGCCGGTCATGGTGCACACCTTGCCGGTGGGCGCGATGCCCATGAAGTCGCCCTTGTGGGTGCCGGTCCAGGTCCACAGCGTCACCACGTCGTCGCCCTCGCAGATCTGCCGGTCGAGGGAGAAGGTGAACTCGAACGCGTTCCGCCACGAGCTCACGTCCTGGCGGATGACGTCGGCTCCGACGACGGTCTCCTCGTCCTTGATGATGTCGTGGTCGGTGTAGTCGGCCGCGAACACCTCGTCGACGGCGTCGAGGTTGCCCCCGATGGCGATCTCGTGGAAGAACCGGCGGACGGTTGCGGCGTTCAACTGCTCGTCGCGGACCACGTCGAGGTCGGTGAAGGTGGGCATGCCGTCGCAGAGAGCCACCATCTCCTCGAAGATACGGTTCGTCTCCGGGAGGTTGGAGTTCGCCATGGCCTCGTCGTACGAGGCGAATTCGACGACCTCGACGAAGTGCGACCCGTCGGCGCGGTCCTTGCCGATGAGGCCGCGCGTGGCGGTCCGCTTGCCCTTGGTCTGTTCGACCCAGCGGTCCATGAGCCGGTCCAGGTCGTCGTACCGCTCGGTCTTGAAGTCGATTATCTGTGCGAATTTCATGGCGTCTCCCTCGGCTGTGGTCGGGCTGCGGGCGGGCTGCTGTCCACATGGGAATACGTCCAGTTTAGTGTGATTCGACCAAGCCGGGCCGTTCAGGCCGAGTGGCGCAGGGCCGCCGCGTGGACGGGGTCCGCGAACGGCTTCCCGGCCGCGAACCGCTCCACCTCGTCCAGCGCCAGGTCCGCCATCCGGTGCAGCTCGTTGCCGAGCGAGCCGGCGATGTGCGGGGTGAGCAGCACGTTGGGCAGGTCGTACAACGGGCTCTCGCGGGGCGGGAGTTCGGGCTCGGTGACGTCCAGTACGGCATGGAGGCGGCCGGAGAGGAGCTCGCCGAGCAGGGCGGCCCCGTCCACCAGGGAGCCGCGCGCGGTGTTGACCAGGGTCGCCCCGTCCGGCATCGCGGCGAGCTGACGGGCGCCGATCATGCGCTCGGTGGCCGGGAGCTGCGGTGCGTGGACGGAGACGACGCTGCTGCGGGCGCACAGCTCGCCCAGGTCGACGAGCTCGACGCCCAGCCGGGCCGCCCCGTCTGCGTCGACGTACGGGTCGTGCAGCAGCACCCGGAAGTCGAAGGGGCGCAGCAGTTCGATCACCCGGCGGCCGATCCGGGAGGCGCCGACCAGGCCGACCGTCCGCTGGTAGTTGCCGGTGCCGTCCCCCTCGCGCAGCCAGTCGTGCGGGGCGCGCAGCTCCGCGTACCGCCGGGCCGAGGCCAGGACGCGCTTGCCCGCGAAGAGGATCGCGGCCAGCGTGTACTCGGCGACCGGCAGCGCGTTGGCCGCCGCCGCCGAGGTCACCGCGATGCCCCGCTCCCAGCACGCCTCGGTGATGTGGTGCTTCACCGACCCGGCGGCGTGCACGACGGCCCGCAGCCGGGGCGCCGAGGCCAGCACCTCGGCGGTGAGCGGCGGCGCGCCCCAGCAGGTCAGCAGCACGTCCGCCTCGGCGAGCGCCGCCGCCACGGCCGGTGCGGGCGAGGCGAGTTCGTGGGCGACCAGGTACGGGTCGGTACGGGCGAGCGCGGCGAGGCGGACGCGGTGCCGCTCGGCGAGCAGCCGCTCGGCGATCCCGGGGCCCATGGCGAGGAGGACGGCGGGGCGGTTGTCAGTGGCGTGGCGCATGGTGGAACTCGGGCTCCTCACGGGGGAGTTGTCCATGGGTAACCGGCTGCGCGCGCGTTCCGGCCCGCGCTCACAGATGGCCATGCTGGACGGGACCGCCGGGGGCGGCCCGTCCGCAGGGGACAACCGCCTCACTGAGGGCCGTACTTGCGGCCCGTCCGGGACGTGACGCCGCCCAGGAGACCGCGCGGGGCCAGCTTCACCACACCCATCAGCGCCTTGTAGCGCGGGTCCGGGATCGAGAGCGTCTTCCCGCGCGCGAGGTCGGAGAGCGCCGCCGACACCAGCTTGTCGGGGTCCAGCCACAGCCAGCCGGGGATGTTGTCGGTGCCCATCCCGGCCCGCTGGTGGAACTCCGTCCGTACGAAGCCCGGGCACAGCGCCATCAGCCGCACCCCCGACCCCGCCAGGTCGCGCGCCGCGCCCTGGGTGAACTGCGCGATCCACGCCTTGGACGCGCCGTAGGTCCCGCGCGGCACGAACGCGGCGACCGAGGCGACGTTGACGACCCCGCCGCGCCCGCGCTCGCGCATGCCCTCGGTCGCGGCAGCCGTCAGCCGCAGCACCGCTTCGATGTGCACCTTCAGCATCTTGAGCTCGTCGGCCATGGACACGTCCAGATAACGGCCCTTGTTGGCGAACCCCGCGTTGTTGACCAGCAGGTCGACAGGCTTGCGGGGCTCCGCGAGCCTGTCCTCGACCGCCGCGATGCCGTCCTCCGTGGACAGGTCGGCGGCCAGCACGTCGACCTCCACGCCGTGCCGGTCGTGCAGCTCGGTGGCCTGCTCCCGCAGCCGCTTGCCGTCACGGGCCACCAGCACCAGGTCGTGCCCGTCCCTGGCCAGCCGCCGCGCGAACGCGGCCCCGATTCCCGCCGTCGCTCCCGTAATCAGTGCAGTCGTCATACGCGCACGTTAATGCCCACAGGTGACAGCGGTGTGACGGCCTGTCCGGTCAGGAAGCCCGCCGGGCGGCCTGCTGCTCCATGTACTTGCGTACGGTGTCGTGGGACTCCGGAGGCATCGCCTCGCCCGCCGCCAGGGTGCGCGGCAGCAGCTCCCGTTCGGTGGTGAACGCGCGGAACCAGAACGCCACCGACACCTCGTGCGCGGGCCGGTGGACGACCTCGATCGCGTCGCCCGCGCGGATCTCGCCCTCCTCGATCACCCGGAGGTAGGCACCGGGGGCCTTGGCCTGGGTGAACCGCTTGACCCACCCCCGCTCATCCAGGGCGCCCGCGAACGTACGGCAGGGAATGCGCGCACAGGAGACCTCCACGACCACGTCCGGCCCTATCCGCCAGCGCTCGCCGATCCGGGCGTCGCTGACGTCGATGCCGTACGTGGTGAGGTTCTCGCCGAAGATCCCGCCGGGCAGCTCGCGGCCCAGCTCCTTCTCCCAGACGTCGAGATCCTCGCGCGCGTAGGCGTAGACCGCCTGGTGGTCGCCGCCGTGGTGGCGCTTGTCGCACACGTCGTCGCCCGCGACCCCGCTGGCACCCACGCCCTTGGGGCCGGGCCGGAAGATCCGTACGGGGCCCTCCACCGGGCGCTTGCCGATGCCGGTGAGGCCGCCCTCGGCGTCGGTGTAGTCGACGACCGTGGCGCGCCCCGCGTTCACAGACAGAAGCTTCATGAGCGCACGCTAACCCGAACTGTCTCAAAGCAGCTACTCGATATCCCGCGCGATCTCCAAGCACCCCTTATGCTCGGAGGGTGATCGAGGCCCGCCATCTCCGCGTCCTGCGCGCCGTCGCCGCCACCGGCTCCTTCTCGGCGGCCGCGCGCGAGCTCGGCTGCACCCAGCCCGCCGTCAGCCAGCAGATGAAGGCCCTCGAAACGTCCGCGGGCACCCCGCTGCTCATCCGCACCGGCCGCGAGACCCGGCTCACCCAGGCCGGCGAGGTCCTGGTGCGGCACGCCTCCGGCATCCTCGCGGGCCTCACCGCCGCCGAGGAGGAGGTCGCGGCCATCGCGGGCCTGCGCGCGGGCCGGGTCCGGCTCGTCTCCTTCCCCAGCGGCTCCTCCACCCTGGTGCCCAGCGCACTGGCCGCACTGCGCGCCGCCCACCCCGGCACCCGGGTCTCCCTGGTCGAGGCCGAGCCGCCGCGCTCGGTGGAGATGCTGCGCGAGGGCGACTGCGACATCGCGCTCGCCTTCCGGTACGGGGCGGCCACCGCGGAGGAGTGGGACGACCTGGTCGTACGGCCGCTGCTGATCGACCGCCTGGTCGGGCTCGTCCCCGAAGGGCACCGGCTGGCCGAGAGCGGCACGGTCGACATCCGCGACCTCGCCGACGAGCCGTGGATCGCGGGCTGCCCGCGCTGCCGGCGCCAGCTGGTCGACGTCTGTGAGGAGTCCGGCTTCACCCCGCGCATCGACTTCGCCACGGACGACTACCCGGCGGTGATCGGCCTGGTCGGAGCGGGGCTCGGGGTCGCGGTGCTGCCGGAGCTGGCGATCGCCTCGGTACGCCCGAAGGGCGCCCGTACGGTCACGGTGGAGCCCGCCGTGGAGCGCGAGATCGTCGCGCTCACCCTGCCCGACCTGGCCCGGGTCCCGGCCGTCGCGGCCACCCTGGACCAGCTGGCCGGAGCCGCCGCCCGCAACTGAGCGGCAGCGGGCGGCGACGGGCCGCCGGGCGCACGCCGCCCTCTCCGGTGCCGTGCCGGCTGGCGCAGGAACGTTTCTGCGAATCCGGGCGCTTCCGGCGCTAGCCGTGGCCCCGCTCGCCCACCGCTCCCGCGCTCGCCGCCGTCACCAGCCGGTTGCGCGCCCTGCCCATCAGCTCTTCGCGCTCGTCCTCGGTGAGTCCGCCCCACACGCCGTAGGGCTCGCGCACCGCCAGGGCGTGCGCGGCGCACTGGGCGCGCACCGGGCAGCGCATGCACACCTCTTTCGCCGAGTTCTCGCGCGCACTCCTGGCCGCGCCGCGTTCGCCCTCCGGGTGGAAGAAGAGGGAGCTGTCGACCCCGCGGCATGCGGCGAGGAGCTGCCAGTCCCACAGATCGGCGTTCGGTCCGGGAAGGCGGGAGAAATCTGCCATTGCTCATATCCCCTTGAAGCCGTGCCTGAGGCGGATGGGCCGGGTACCCCGGATCGCTGGGGTGTACCGACGAACGTACATCTACGGTGTAAGTAGATGTAAATATGACTCATTGCGAATCTAGCCACAGACACCAGGAAAAGGGAAGAAAAGCCGCTAAATGGGGCATAGCTCCAAGCGAACGACGGGTGACCCGCGATGCGCGCCCGGCGCACACGGTTCCTCACGTAGAGTGCCGAAGGTGCCCGTCCGACCCGTAACTCTTTCGAGTGACCGTCGTTGAGAGTGCGGAGCGGTTGAGAGAACAAGCGCTCGGGCAGGTGTCCGAGAGCGTCAATCGCACAGGTGACGATACGTAACCAGCCTGGAGGCTCAAGGTGACGCGCATCAGCTGCGGAGGGCGGCCATGACATCCGTCCTCGTCTGCGACGACTCCCCGCTTGCCCGAGAGGCGCTCCGACGTGCGGTGGCGACCGTGCCGGGCGTCGAGCGTGTGACGACGGCGGCCAACGGCGAGGAAGTCCTCCGCCGCTGGGGCGCCGACCGCTCGGACCTCATTCTGATGGACGTACGCATGCCCGGTCTGGGTGGTGTGGAGACCGTCCGGCGGCTGCTGTCCGCCGACCCCGGCGCCCGCATCATCATGCTGACGGTCGCCGAGGACCTCGACGGGGTGGCGCTCGCCGTCGCCGCCGGCGCCCGCGGCTATCTGCACAAGGACGCCTCGCGCGCGGAGCTGCGCGCGACCGTCACCCAGGCGCTCGCCGACCCGACCTGGCGGCTGGCGCCGCGCAGACTGCGTTCGGCCGAGATGGGCGCGGCGCCCACGCTCACCGCGCGCGAGATCCAAGTGCTCGAAGGCATGAGCCACGGCCGGTCCAACGCCGAGATCGGGCGCGAGCTCTTCCTCTCGGAGGACACCGTGAAGACGCACGCCAGGCGGCTGTTCAAGAAACTCGGCGCCTCGGACCGGGCGCACGCGGTGGCACTCGGCTTCCGCTGGGGCCTGGTGCGCTGACCGGCCCGCGGAGCGGTCCGCCGGATCCCCGTCCGTCGTCGGCGGACGGGTCCGTACCCCCGCTCCGTGGAGCGGCGTGTGACGCTTCGCGCGCGATGCCGCATCCTTGAAGGTGTGGAGTTCCTCGGGGACGAGTCGGTCGAGCGGGAGGGGAGGGCGCAGGAGATGACTTCCGGCGCACCTGCTCATAACGCTTCGGTGCACAACTATGGACGCGGTGCCACGGATTCTGCGACGCCGGGGCACCATGGATCGATGCGCGACGACGAGCCAACGGTGATCGGTGCACTCGTTCACCGTGCCGTCGACGGCGACGAACAGGCCACGCACGACCTCCTGGCCCATGTTCACCCGCTCGCGCTGCGCTACTGCCGCACCCGGCTGAACCGTCTGCCGGGTGATGCTCGCCACTTCGTGGAGGACCTCGCGCAGGAGGTCTGCGTCGCCGTGCTCATGGCGCTGCCGCGCTACCGGGACACCGGCAGGCCCTTCGAGGCCTTCGTGTTCGCCATCGCCTCGCACAAGGTCGCCGACCTCCAGCGGGCCGCGATGCGCCACCCGGGTTCCACGGCGGTGCCCTCGGACGAGATGCCCGAGCGGCCCGACGACTCGCTGGGCCCCGAGGAGCGCGCACTGCTCAGCAGCGACGCCGAGTGGGCCAAGAAGCTGCTCGCCAACCTGCCGGAGAACCAGCGCGAACTGCTGGTGCTGCGCGTCGCCGTCGGCCTCACCGCCGAGGAGACCGGCCAGATGCTCGGGATGTCGCCGGGCGCGGTCCGGGTCGCCCAGCACCGGGCGCTCAGCCGTCTGCGGGCGCTCGCCGAGCAGTGACGTTGCGCACCCCGCGAGCCGTGGGGTGCGCCTCGCCGTACCTGGCTGCCCGGCAGGCGTACGGCGACCACGCGCGCGTAGTCGTACGCGTCACGTCCGTGTGAACGTACAAAGAATTCGGTTGATCTTGTTCATGGAATGAGACACCGCGCCAGCCCGTTAGCATGGACATCCGCACCGATCAAGGCCATGGGGAAGGTGTCATGACTGCAAACGTCGACGGAGTGCCCGACAAATTCGCGATGCTCGGGCTGACATACGACGACGTGCTGCTGCTGCCGGGCGCGTCCGACATGGCGCCCGACCAGATCGACACTTCCTCGTACCTCTCGAAGAACGTGAAGGTGAACGTCCCGCTGCTGTCCGCGGCGATGGACAAGGTCACCGAGGCGCGCATGGCCATCGCGATGGCCCGCCAGGGCGGCGCCGGCGTCCTCCACCGCAACCTCTCGATCGAGGACCAGGCCAACCAGGTCGACCTGGTGAAGCGCTCCGAGTCCGGCATGGTGACCGACCCGATCACGGTCCACCCGGACGCGACGCTGCGCGAGGCCGACGAGCTGTGCGCCAAGTTCCGCATCAGCGGCGTCCCGGTCACCGACCCGGCGGGCAAGCTGCTCGGCATCGTCACCAACCGCGACATGGCCTTCGAGTCCGACCGCTCGCGCCAGGTGCGCGAGGTCATGACCCCGATGCCGCTGGTCACCGGCAAGGTCGGCATCTCCGGTGTGGACGCGATGGAGCTGCTGCGCCGCCACAAGATCGAGAAGCTGCCGCTCGTCGACGAGGCCGGCATCCTCAAGGGCCTCATCACGGTCAAGGACTTCGTCAAGGCCGAGCAGTACCCGAACGCGGCCAAGGACAAGGAAGGCCGGCTCGTCGTCGGCGCCGCCGTCGGTGTCGCGGGCGACGCCTACGAGCGCGCCCAGGCGCTGATCGAGGCGGGCGTCGACTTCATCGTCGTCGACACCGCCCACGGCCACTCCCGGCTGGTCGGCGACATGGTCGCCAAGATCAAGTCGAACTCGGCGGGCGTCGACGTCATCGGCGGCAACATCGCCACCCGCGACGGCGCCCAGGCGCTGATCGACGCGGGCGTCGACGGCATCAAGGTCGGCGTCGGCCCCGGCTCCATCTGTACGACCCGTGTCGTCGCCGGCATCGGCGTCCCGCAGGTCACCGCCATCTACGAGGCCTCGCTCGCCGCCAAGGCCGCGGGCGTCCCGGTCATCGGCGACGGCGGCCTGCAGTACTCGGGCGACATCGCCAAGGCCCTGGTCGCGGGCGCCGACACGGTGATGCTCGGCTCGCTCCTGGCGGGCTGCGAGGAGTCCCCGGGCGAGCTGCTCTTCATCAACGGCAAGCAGTTCAAGTCCTACCGGGGCATGGGCTCGCTCGGCGCGATGCAGTCCCGCGGCGACCGCAAGTCCTTCTCCAAGGACCGCTACTTCCAGGAGGGCGTCGCCTCCGACGAGAAGCTGGTCCCCGAGGGCATCGAGGGCCAGGTGCCCTACCGCGGCCCGCTCTCCGCGGTCGTCCACCAGCTGGTCGGCGGCCTGCGCCAGTCGATGTTCTACGTCGGCGGCCGCACGGTCCCGGAGCTTCAGGCGAACGGCCGGTTCGTCCGGATCACCTCGGCGGGCCTCAAGGAGAGCCACCCGCACGACATCCAGATGACGGTCGAGGCGCCGAACTACACCAGGCGCTGACCACGCCCACGCGCGCGTGGACCGAGTGAGGGGCGGCCCCGGTTTCCCGGGGCCGCCCCTCGCCCGTATGTCGGGGACACACATGTCGGGGATACTGGGACCGCAGACGTAGAGGGAAAGGCCCACACAACGTGACTGAGATCGAGATCGGGCGCGGCAAGCGCGGCCGCAGGGCGTACGCGTTCGACGACATCGCCATCGTCCCGAGCCGGCGCACCCGGGACCCGAAGGAGGTCTCGATCGCCTGGCAGATCGACGCCTACCGGTTCGAGCTGCCGTTCCTGGCCGCCCCGATGGACTCCGTCGTGTCGCCGCAGACCGCGATCCGCATCGGTGAGCTCGGCGGTCTGGGCGTGCTGAACCTCGAAGGCCTGTGGACCCGGTACGAGGACCCGCAGCCGCTGCTCGACGAGATCGACCAGCTGGACGAGGCCGCCGCGACCCGCCGCCTCCAGGAGATCTACGCGGCCCCGATCAAGGAAGAGCTGATCGGGCAGCGCATCAAGGAGGTGCGCGACTCCGGTGTGGTCACCGCGGCCGCCCTCTCGCCGCAGCGCACGGCCCAGTTCTCCAAGGCCGTCGTGGACGCGGGCGTCGACATCTTCGTCATCCGCGGCACCACCGTCTCGGCGGAGCACGTCTCCGGCGCGGCCGAGCCGCTCAACCTCAAGCAGTTCATCTACGAGCTGGACGTCCCGGTGATCGTCGGCGGCTGCGCCACGTACACCGCGGCCCTGCACCTGATGCGCACCGGCGCGGCCGGCGTCCTGGTGGGCTTCGGCGGCGGCGCCGCGCACACCACGCGCAACGTGCTCGGCATCCAGGTCCCGATGGCCACCGCCGTCGCCGACGTGGCCGCGGCCCGCCGCGACTACATGGACGAGTCCGGCGGCCGGTACGTGCACGTGATCGCGGACGGCGGCGTCGGCTGGTCCGGCGACCTGCCCAAGGCGATCGCCTGCGGCGCCGACGCCGTGATGATGGGCTCCCCGCTGGCCCGCGCCACGGACGCGCCCGGCAAGGGCCACCACTGGGGCATGGAGGCCGTCCACGAGGACGTGCCGCGCGGCAAGCTGGTCGACCTGGGCATCGTGGGCACCACCGAGGAGATCCTCACCGGCCCGTCGCACATCCCGGACGGCTCGATGAACTTCTTCGGCGCCCTGCGCCGCTCGATGGCCACCACCGGCTACAGCGAGCTCAAGGAGTTCCAGCGCGTCGAGGTGACGGTGGCGGACGCGCAGCACAAGCGCTGACGCCCCCTACGTACTACGTACGTGAAAGGGCCCGGACCGTTTCGACGGTCCGGGCCCTTTCCCGTGTACGGCGGTTACGCGGCGGCCTTCTTGGCGCCGGAGAACGCGGCGGCCGCGGCGATCGCGAAGAACAGGAACGTCATCGGGTCGGCGTCGGACTTCCAGGCCTCGTTCACGACGTCGAGGTGCTGGAACAGCAGTTCCGAGAGGCTGACGGGGAAGTGCTTGGAGATGAGGATGGCCTCGCCGACCAGCTGGCCCGCGTAGACGGAGCCGAGGGCGAGGACCGCGCCGAGCACCGGCAGCGCGGGGTTGCGCCCGCCGACCTTGCCCGAGGCCCAGCCGATCAGGAAGCCGACACCGACGGCCGCGTAGCCGATCTCGTGCTTGGTGGCGCCGACGATCGCGCCGTAGACGCCCGCGCAGACGACGGCGGCCGCGATCGCGGTGAGCAGCCCGCCGGCGAAGTTGTCGCGGACCGGGGCGGGCGGCGGGACCGGGGCGTAGCCCGGGAACTGCGGCTGGGGCTGCTGCGGTGGCGGAAAGGACTGGCTCATCTTCGGATCCCCCCGAGGTAAGTGGACGTACGAGCCCGTGAATGCGCACGGCTGTGCGAGTGGGCGACCCGAAGAGTAGCAACCGGTGAGCGTGCCGGTGACCGGATTTCAGAGTCGGTGGGCGGCGCCCCCGGGCGTGACCCCCCGGGTGTCGAGCAGCAGCTGGGCCTTGACCGAGAGCCCCTGGAGGTCGTACGTGCGGTGGGGCTGGAGCAGCACCGTGAGGTCGGCGTGGGCGGCGGCCTCGTAGAGCGAGTCCGCGCGCGGTACGGGCTGGTCGCGCACGCGCCAGTCCGGGATGTGCGGGTCGTGGTAGCTCACCGCCGCGCCGAGGTCGATGAGCCGCCCCGCGATCTCGGCGGCCGGGGAGCCCTCCAGATCGGCGAGGTCGGGCTTGTAGGTGACGCCGAGCAGCAGTACGCGCGCGCCCCGGGCGGACTTGCCGTGCTCGTTCAGGAGCGTGGTGGAGCGCTGGATGACGTACTGCGGCATGTGCGCGTTGATCTCCCGGGCCAGCCCCACCATCCGCAGGCCCGTGTACGGCAGCGGGGTCGGGTCGAGCGGGACGCCGTGGCCGCCGACGCCCGGGCCCGGGCGGAACGGCTGGAAGCCGAACGGCTTGGTCTCGGCGCACCGGATCACGTCCCACAGGTCCACGCCCATGTCGTGGCAGAGCACGGCCATCTCGTTGACCAGCGCGATGTTGACCTGGCGGTAGTTGGTCTCCAGGAGCTTGGCCATCTCGGCCTCGCGGGTGCCGCGGGCGCGGACCACCTTGTCGGTGATCCGGCCGTAGAACGCGGCGGCGGACTCGGTGCAGGCGGGGGTGAGACCGCCGATGACCTTGGGGGTGGTGGCGAAGCCGTGCGTGCGGTTGCCGGGGTCGAGGCGGCTGGCGGAGTAGGCGAGGTGGAAGTCGCGCCCGGCCCGCAGCCCCGAGCCCGTTTCGAGCAGCGGACGCAGGAAGTCCTCGGTGGTGCCGGGGTACGCGGCGGACTCCAGGATCACGGTGGTGTGCGGGCGCAGCCTGGCCGCGAGCGTCCGGGCCGCGTCGGCGACGGCGGTCAGGTCCAGGGTGCGGTCCGCGCCGAGCGGGGTGGGGGCGCAGATCACGGCGGTGCGGACCCGGCCGAGCTCGGCCGGGTCGGTGGCGGCGCTGAAGCCCCCCGAGAGCATCCGGCGCAGCTCGGCGGCGGTCAGGGAGCCGTCGACCGGCGGGCGGCCGGCGCGGAGTTCGGCCAGGACGCGGGGGTCGGTGTCATGGCCGACGGTCTCGATGCCCGCGGCGGCGGCGGCCTGGGCGAGGGGCAGGCCGAAGTGGCCGAGTCCGATGACGGCGAGGTCTGCGGGCATGCGGGGGACCGTCCTTCCCATAACCGGAGGGGACATGGCGCGCAAGCCCTGTGGACAGAATGAGCACGCGCGATATCACACTAAGAGTAAATATGACCCTTATGTCGCATTGCAGGCCCGGGGTTGTCCGAGTGTTGTCCACAGGCGGTGGCCGATGTCGGTGGTCGCGTCCAGAATCGAGTGTGTGAGCCAGACCACCCCGATCAACGGGAGGCACCCGTGAGGACAGCGACACTGGGACCGGTGCAGCGCGCCGAGGCGCTCGCCGCGATGGCCGAGCGCGAGCTCGACGTGCTGGTCGTCGGCGGCGGGGTGGTCGGCGCGGGCACCGCGCTGGACGCCGTGACCCGAGGGCTCTCGACCGGCCTCGTCGAGGCGCGGGACTGGGCCTCGGGCACGTCCAGCCGGTCGAGCAAGCTGATCCACGGCGGGCTGCGCTATCTGGAGATGCTGGACTTCGCGCTGGTCCGTGAGGCGCTGAAGGAGCGCGGGCTGCTCCTGGGGCGCCTCGCCCCGCACCTGGTGAAACCGGTGCCGTTCCTCTACCCGCTCCAGCACAAGGGCTGGGAGCGGTGGTACGCGGGCTCGGGCGTGGCGCTGTACGACGCGATGTCGGTCTCATCCGGCCACGGCCGGGGCCTGCCGGTCCACCGCCACCTCTCCCGCCGCAGCGCCCTGCGGGTCGCGCCCTGCCTCAAGAAGGAAGCGCTGGTCGGGGCGCTGCAGTACTACGACGCGCAGATGGACGACGCCCGCTTCGTGGCCACGCTGGTGCGGACGGCCGCGAGTTACGGGGCGCACGCCGCCAACCGGGCCCGGGTGACCGGGTTCCTGCGCGAGGGCGAGCGGGTGGTCGGGGCGCGGGTGCGCGACGTGGAGGGCGGCGGGGAGTACGAGATCCGCGCCAAACAGATCGTCAACGCGACGGGGGTGTGGACGGACGACACCCAGGCGATGGTCGGCGAGCGCGGCCAGTTCCACGTCCGGGCCTCCAAGGGCATCCATCTGGTGGTGCCCAAGGACCGGATCCACTCCACGACCGGGCTCATCCTGCGGACCGAGAAGTCGGTGCTCTTCGTGATCCCCTGGGGGCGCCACTGGATCGTGGGCACCACCGACACGGACTGGGACCTGGACAAGGCCCACCCCGCGGCCTCCAGCGCGGACATCGACTACCTCCTCGAACACGTCAACTCGGTGCTCGCGGTGCCCCTGACCCGGGACGACGTCCAGGGGGTGTACGCGGGCCTGCGCCCGCTGCTCGCCGGGGAGTCGGACGCCACCAGCAAGCTCTCCCGCGAGCACACGGTGGCGCACCCCGTGCCGGGGCTCGTGGTCATCGCCGGCGGCAAGTACACGACGTACCGCGTGATGGCGAAGGACGCGGTGGACGAGGCGGTGCACGGCCTGGACCAGCGGGTCGCGGCCTGCGTCACCGAGGACGTGCCCCTGCTCGGCGCGGAGGGCTACCGGGCGCTGTGGAACGCGCGCGCGAGGATCGCCGCGCGCACGGGGATCCATGTGGTCCGCGTGGAGCACCTGTTGAACCGGTACGGATCGATGACCGAGGACCTCATCGAGCTGATCGTGGCCGACCCGTCGCTGGGGGAGCCGCTCGGCGCGGCGGAGGACTATCTGCGGGCCGAGATCGTCTACGCCGCCTCGCACGAGGGCGCCCGCCACCTGGACGACGTCTTGACCCGGCGGACCCGGATCTCCATCGAGACCTTCGACCGGGGCACCCTGTCGGCCCGGGAGTGCGCGGAGCTGATGGCGCCGGTCCTCGGCTGGGACGCGAAGCAGATCGAGAAGGAGGTGGAGCACTACGAGAAGAGGGTGGAGGCGGAGCGCGAGTCGCAGCGCCAGCCGGACGACCTGACGGCGGACGCGGCGCGGCTGGGGGCGCCGGACATCGTGCCGATCTAGGGAGAAGTCGGGGCTAGGGGGTGGCCGGGCAGAACTCGGCGTCGAGCAGCGAGAGTTCGAGGGAGGGGCTGAGGGCGATGTCCGTGTTGATACGGAAAACGGCGGTGTGGCGGCCGTCGGCGGTGGCCGCCGCGCGGACCAGGCTGCCGGATATATGCCCGTTGTGGCCCCAGACGGTGAGGCCGCAGGAGAGCCGCTGCGGATAGACGCCCAGGCCGTAGACACCGTGGGTGGCGACGGTGTCGAGCAGTTCGCGCTGCTGGGGCGCGGGCAGCAGGGCGCCGCCGAGCAGGGCCGCGTAGAAGCGGCTCAGATCGGTGAGCGTCGATATGAGCTCACCGGCGGCCCCGGCCCCGCGCGGGTCGAGGTCGGTGACGTCGTGGCCGTCGGGGGAGTACGCGCGGCTGTGCGGGGTGGGGAGCGTGGTGCGGGCACCCGGGAAGGAGGTGCCGGTGAGACGGAGGGGGGTGATGATGCGGCGTTCGGCCTCGGCGGCATAGGGATGACCGGTGACCTGCTGAACGACCATGCCGAGGACGACGTAGTTGGTGTTGGAGTAGGCGTAGGTGCCGAGCGGGCCGGGGGAGTGGGCGAGCGCGGTGCGGACGGCTTGCGAGGGGGTGAGGGGAACCGGGACGGTGCTGTCGGCCGTGTAGGGGAACAGACCGCTGGTGTGGGAGAGCAAGGAGCGCAGGGTGAGGTGGCGGCCGTCGTTTCCATGGCCGCGTATCAGGCCCGGCAGATGTTGTTCCACCGTGTCGTCGAGGCGCAGCCTGCCCTCGGCGGCGAGCTGGAGCACCACCGTCGCGACGAAGGACTTGGTGACGCTGCCCGCCCGGAAACGGTCGTCGCGGCCGAGCCCGGATCCGGCCGTGCCGAAGCGGGAGCGGTGGCCATCGTCGGTGAGCAGGGCGGCGGCCGGGGCGCCCGCGTCGGTGACCAGCCGTGCCAGCGCTGTGGCCTGCGGGTCTTTCAGACCGGTGCGGTCCGGGCGGCCCGGATCGCCCGGCAGGACGGGTGTGCCCAGGCCGCAGAGCACCACGGCCAGGGGCACGGTGAGCAGCGCCCGGAGTGTCGGCATGGTGGTGGTCCCCCTTCCGGAGCCATCTTGGCGGACGGCGGACCCGGGACAATCATTGGTCCCGACGTGAGAGACAATGGACGCTCTGCCAGGGCGGGTGCCGCTCCCCCGGGGGCCAACCCCCGGACCCCCGGCAGGAGAAGCAGGTCGGAGCGGTGAACCGGGCCGCCTCACGAGGCAAGTTGCGGGAGCCGTCGGCCGGAACGCGGTCGGTGGGGGCGCGGATCAGGGATCGCAGAGGGGACGCATGTCGGAGGCGGAGCAGTCGCGGGAGCCCCAGCGGGACGAGCGGAAGGAGTCCGGCGGGAAAGCCGAGGGACGACTCCTGGCCGAGCGGTACCGGCTCGGGGATGTGCTCGGCCGTGGCGGCATGGGTACGGTCTGGCGTGCCGTCGACGAGACGCTGGGCCGCACCGTCGCCGTCAAGGAGCTGCGCTTTCCCAGCAGCATCGACGACGAGGAGAAGCGCCGGCTGATCACGCGCACCCTGCGCGAGGCCAAGGCGATCGCCCGGATCCGCAACACCAGCGCGGTCACGGTCTACGACGTCGTGGACGAGGACGACCGGCCGTGGATCGTCATGGAGCTCGTCGAGGGCAAGTCGCTCGCCGAAGCGGTGCGCGAGGACGGGGTGCTGACGCCGCGCCGGGCCGCCGAGGTCGGGCTCGCCATCCTCGACGTACTGCGCTCCGCCCACCGCGAGGGCATCCTGCACCGCGATGTGAAGCCGTCCAACGTGCTGATCGCCGAGGACGGCCGGGTCGTGCTCACCGACTTCGGCATCGCCCAGGTCGAGGGCGACCCCTCCATCACCTCGACGGGCATGCTCGTCGGCGCGCCCTCGTACATCTCGCCGGAGCGCGCCCGCGGCCACAAGCCCGGCCCGGCCGCCGACCTGTGGTCGCTCGGCGGCTTGCTCTACGCGTGCGTGGAGGGCGTCCCGCCGTACGACAAGGGCTCCGCGATCGCGACGCTGACCGCGGTGATGACCGAGCCGGTGGACCCGCCGACGAACGCGGGACCGTTCCTGGAGAAGGTCATCTACGGCCTGCTCGCCAAGGACCCCGAGCAGCGGCTCGACAACGAGGCGGCGCGGGCGCTGCTCACCGAGGTGCTCCACGCCCCGGAGCAGCCCGTGCGGGCGCCGGAGCCGGTGTCGTCCGAGGTGACCCGGGTCGTCGCGCTGCCCCCCGTGCCCGGCGAGGCCAAGGGCGACGCGGGCGCCAAGGCGAAGGAGGTGGCCGACGCGGCCGCCGACCGGATGCGCGGCGCGTTCAAGTCCGTGCGGAACGCGGCAGCGGCCGCGCAGACCACGGCCAAGGAGAAGGCGAAGGACAAGGCGGCGGGCAGGACGGCCGCCAAGCCGCTCGCCACCGCCGGGTCGGCGCCCGTCGCGCCGTCGGCGCCGTCCGGGCCGCCCGCGCCGGTGCGGGCCCCGCTCACCGATGTCGTCCCGCGCCGGACGCTGGTGATCATCGCGGTCGTCGCGGCGCTGGCCGTGCTCGGGACGGTGCTCGCGGTCGCGCTCAGCGGCGGCGATGACGACAAGGGCAAGGGCGGCAAGAGCGACAACAAGGCGTCCAGCGGCGCCACCGCGGGCGGCGACGGCAGCGGCAAGGGCAAGACCGGCGGCACCCAGGGCAACGGCCAGCAGCAGGGCCAGGGGCAGACCCAGACCCAGGGCCAGAGCGGCGGCAAGACCTCCACGTCCCCCCAGACCCCCGGGCCGGGGTCCGCGTCGGGGGGCAACGGAGCGGGCGCCGGGCTGCCCAGCGGGTACTCGATGCTCACCGACGCCGACTTCCACTTCTCCATGGCCATGCCCGCCGGGTTCCACCGCACCGGCATAGCCGGGCGCAACTCCGGCGGCATATACAGCGCCAACGGCGGCTTCCCGAGCGTCCAGGTCGACTTCAACTCGAAGCCGACCGACGACGCCCGGCGGGCCTGGCTGGAGCTGGCCGGCGCGGTCGCCGGGAGCAGCAGCAACTACCACCTGCTCGGCATCCAGAAGGTCGACTACAAGGGATACCCGACGGTCGCCGACTGGCAGTTCGAGCGGGACCAGAGCGGCGAGCGGGTACGCATACAGAACCGTGGCTTCAAGGTCGACGGTTCGCACGGCTACGCGATCATGGTCACCTGCAAGACGGCCGAGTGGGACACCGACGCGTGCGTGACGCTGCGCAAGACGGCGTTCGACACGTTCAGCCCCAAGGACTGAGCAGGCCACGTATCGTGAGAGCTCGCGGACCGTACGCAGCCACAATGGGCCGGTAATCGACCGGAATTGACGGGTTCGGGGGAACAGCGCGCTGTGGGGAGGCGTCGTGGACGACTACGCGGGTCGGGTGCTCGCCGACCGCTATCGGCTGCCGCTGCCTTCCTCCGACGAGTACGAGCCCGTCGAGACCCGGGCCTTCGACACCTACAGCGGACAGGAAGTCCTGGTGCGGCAGGTGCCGTTGCCGGAGGTCGTGGACGCGGAGGTGCAGGGCGCGGACGGGCGGTACGGGGACGGGTACGGCGCGGGAGCCGCGCGGCGGCCCGCCGACCCCGCCCTGCGGCGCGCGATCGAGGCGGCCCAGGCGGCCGCGCAGATCCCCGACCACCCCCGGCTCGACCAGGTCTTCGACGTCTTCGCCGAGGACGGCTCGCTCTGGATCGTCAGCGAGCTCGTCATGGCCCGGCCGCTGGCCGCGCTCCTCGCCGAGCAGCCGATGGCGCCGTACCGGGCGGCGGAGGTCGCCTCCGACGTACTGACCGCGCTGCGCGTGCTGCACGCGCACGGCTGGACGCACCGCAACATCACCGAGCGCACGGTGTTGATATGCGACGACGGCCGCGTGATGCTGACCGGCCTGGCGGTCGGCGCGGCGGAGGAGGCGCTGTGCGGCTATGTGGTGGTGCCGCCACCGCCTGGTGAGGAGAGCGACGACTTCGGCGTGCCCGGGGCGGCGGGTGCGGCTGACACCGCCGAGGCCGCGTGGCCGGACTCCCCGGGCTACCCGGACGCCCCGGATTCGCCGTATGCCCCGGACGCCCTGGGTCCCCCGGACTCCCCGGGCTTCGGCGGCCCGGACACGCCCGGCGCCCCCTACAGCGGCCCCGAACGTCCCGACCGCCTCGACCGCCCCGCCGGTGCCCGCCCCGACCCGCACCTCGGCCCGGCCGCCCAGGTGGCCCCCGCGCCGCACCCCGCCCCCCTGCCCTCGACCAGGGCGCCGGCCCTGCCCGCGGGGTGGTCTCCGGCGGGGCCGAGCGGTGATGAGCAGGGTGGTGGCACCTCGGGAGGCACGCGGGCCGGGGCCATCGCGGCGTACCGGGCCGGGGCGCGGGCCGCCGCGCGCGTGGGCGACGACGGGGCCGTGCTGCCGGTGCCGCGGTCCGAGCTCGCCCAGGCCGAGTTGGAGGGGGTCTGGCGCGACGCCGCCGACCACGGCATGTACGACCCGGTGAGCGGGACCCGGGTGCCGCGTTCGCCTGCGGTGACCTCGGCCGCGAGCCCGTACGCCGTGGAGGAGGGCCCGGACTCGGGGCGCACGAGGCGTGCGTACGACCCGGTGACCGGGCGCTGGGTCCCGCGCCCCGCGCAGCCCCGCCCGACGGACCCGCACACCGAAACCTCCGGCCGCCCGACGCCCCAACTCGGCCCCGCCCACCCGACGGACCCGCACGAGGAGGGCCCACCCGCCCAGGCCTCGTACGCCGAGGTCCAGCCTGCCCAGGCCGGGCACGCCCACGGCCCCGGCGCGCAGATCCCCCACGCCCAGGGCCCCTACGCCCAGGCCCCGCACGCCCAGCACCCCCACGCCCAACTCCCGCGCCTCGAAGTCCCGCACGCGCAGCCCACGCACCCCGACGCGTCCCGGACCGATCGGCACTCCCAGCCCCCGGCCACCACCGGGCCGCCGCCCTCCGCCGAGCCGCGGCCCGCGCTTCCGCACGCCGTCGGGGCCGGGGCCGAGGCGTTGCGGGCCGATGCCCAGCGGCAGACGCACGTCAGTGCGCCCGCGCCCGCCCGGCAGGTCGGCTGGGAGGCGGCCGTCCCGCAGCGGCCCGGGGGCGGGTACCGGGGCCCCGCCACGCGGCTCGCCGCCGAGCGGGCGCGGCAGACGCGGATCGCCGTCGTCGGGGCCGTCACCGAGCGGTGGGCGCCCGAGCAGGCCGGGCCCGTGCACGAGAACTGGCGTCTGGCGCCGCCGATCGGGCCCGCCACCGATCTGTGGGCGCTGGGCGCGCTGCTCTTCCGGGCCGTACAGGGGCACGCACCGTACCCGGAGGAGAGCGCCGTAGAGCTGGTGCAGATGGTGTGCGGCGAGCCGCCCGCGTTCGCCGAGGAGTGCGGCCCGCTGCGGCCGGTCGTCGAGTCGCTGCTGCGCCAGGACCCCACCGAGCGCCCGGACTTCGAGGAGCTGCGCGGCTGGCTGCGCTCGATCGTGCGGTCCGCGCCCGAGCCGGACGCGGGCACCGAGGTCGTCCCGCTGCCCGCGCCCGACGCGACCCGGCTGCCGATCGTGCGGCGCCGGGGCGAGCTCGTCCGGCGCCGCCGCGCGGCCTCCGGCGAGCACGGCCGCCACCGCCAGCAGCGCCGTGCGCAGCCCCGCAGGCCCGACCGGCGGCCCGCCCCGGACCCGGCCGACTACGGCACGCTCAAGTCCACGCCCAGGTCCGCGCCCAAGTCCCGCCAGTCCGCGAAGCGTCCACGTACGCGCGCGCCCCGCTCGCTCGGCCGCACCCTCGTCCTGCTCGTCCTGCTGCTCCTCGCCGCCGCGCTCGCGTACGCCGTGTTCTTCATGCCCAAGGCCGGGACGAAGGACGAGGGCGAGGCCGACAACGGGGGCGCCCCGTCCGCCCGTCCGAGCACGAGCGCGCCGCCGGGCACGCCGGAGCCCAGCGCCTCCGCCCGCACCGGCACGCCGTCGACGCCGCAGACGCAGACCACCGCGCCCGGCGGACAGCCGCCCGCCAAGGGCTATGTGCTGCGCACCGACCCCGAGGGGTTCCGGACCGCGGTCGATCCGTCCTTCCAGCGGCGGCCCATCAACGACGCCGGACAAGTCCGTTATGTCGGCGGTGACTTCACTCTGCTCGTGGTGCCCGGCCGGGACGCGGTCAAGGACGTCGGCGACGACCCGCTCGCGTACCAGCGGGACAAGGAGCGCGAACTCCAACCGTTCCGGGACTCGGCCTGGGCCACCGCGGCGGGGCTGCGGCGGGTCGACATCGGCCGGAAGGTCACCGCCGAGGGGCAGTTCACCTGGCGCGACAGCACCGGACGTACGGTTTACGTCCGCAATCAAGTCATGATCATAAATGGCCGGTATCACCTCGTCGTCGTCATCGGTCCGGAGCCGCAGCGGGACAAGGTGACGGAGATCTATACGCAGGCCACGGCCGCCTACAGCGCCACTCGTTGAGGCTTCACAGGTTGCCTCAGACACATACCCCTTGGTAGGTGCGTCACAAGGTGCCCCCGAGGTTCCCTGGCCGGAATCCGCTCCGTAACCTTGCCCCTTAAGAACCGGCCGGGCGGGGGACGTGGAACAGAACCAGAGCAAGAGCGGCAAGGGCGCGGAAGCGGTGGCGACAGGGCTGCTGCTGGCCGGGCGCTACCGGCTCGGCGACACCATCGGCCGCGGCGGCATGGGCAAGGTCTGGCGCGCCCACGACGAGGTCCTGCACCGCACGGTGGCCGTCAAGGAGCTGACCGCCGCGCTGTACGTGGCGGAGGCCGACCGCGTGGTGTTGCACGCGCGTACGCAGAAAGAGGCGCGGGCCGCCGCCCGTATCACCCACCCCGGCGTGGTCACCGTCCACGACGTGCTCGACCACGACAACCGCCCCTGGATCGTGATGCAGTACGTCGACGGGCCCTCGCTCGCCGACGCCGTGAAGGCCTCCGAGACCGGGCGGATCGAGGCCCGCGAGGCCGCCCGCATCGGACTGCACGTCCTGGGCGCCCTGCGCGCCGCGCACGCCGCGGGCGTGCTGCACCGCGACGTCAAGCCCGGCAATGTGCTGCTCGCCCGCGACGCGCGCGTGCTGCTCACGGACTTCGGGATCGCCGCCATCGAGGGCGACGCCACGATCACCCGGACCGGTGAACTCGTCGGCTCCATCGACTATCTGGCGCCCGAGCGGGTACGAGGAGGACAGCCCGGTCCCGCCTCCGACCTGTGGTCCCTCGGCGCCACGCTCTACACGGCCGTCCAGGGCGAGTCGCCCTTCCGCCGCTCCTCGCCCATCTCCACCATGCAGGCGGTGGTGAACGAGGAGCCGCCGCCCGCCACGTACGCGGGCGCGCTGGCGCCGGTGATCACGGCCCTGCTGCGCAAGGAGCCCGAGGACCGCCCCTCGGCCGAAGAGGCCGAGCGGATGTTCCTGGAGGCGATGGAGGGACGCGAGCCGAAGGCGGCGCACGAGTACGTGCCGACCCGTCAGGTCTCCGAGTCCGAACTGCGTGCCGCCACCGCCCCGGCGGGCGCCTCCGGGACGGTCCGCGCCCCCGCCCCCGAAGCGGTCGCGCCCGCCCCCGCGCCCGTGCGCCCCGCCCGAAGAAGGCGCGGGCGGACCGTCGCCCTGGTGGTCGCGCTGGCAGCCGTCCTCGGCGGCGCCGCCGGTCTCGCCGCCCTGAAGTACCGCGACAGCGGCGGCGACTCGGGAACCACCACCACGACCCAGTCGCCGAGTGCCAAGCCCGGCAAGACGGCCAAGGGTGACGCGTCCGTGCCCGACGGCTGGAAGCGGGTGAAGGACCCGGCCGGGTTCAGCCTCTTCGTACCCGAGGGCTGGCGGCGCCAGATGTTCGGGAAGGAGACCGACTACACGCCGGACAACGGCCGCCACTACATACGCATCAGCATCGGCAAGCCCGACTTCGAGAACCCGTACACGCACCAGCTGGACCTGGAGAAGACGCTCAAGAAGCGGGTGCCCACGTACCAGCGGGTGATGCTGAAGCCCAACACCTTCCGGGACCAGGTGAACTCCGCGCTCTGGGAGTTCACCTTCGTGGAGAAGACGCGCTTCCCGGGCAAGCGGCACGCGATCGACCAGATGTACTTCGCCGACAACGGCACCGTCGAGTACGCGATCTACATGTCCGGGCCGGAGTCCGACTGGGCGACCACCCGAGAGCAGTTCGACACGGTGCTGCGCGGCTGGCGGCCGCCGCCGTCGAACTGACCAGCGTGCGGGCCGCGTCGCGCGCCCGCCCTGTCTCCGCGCCCGCCCCCGCTTCCCACGCCCGCCCGGTCGATCCCGTCTCGTGACCTCGCGCCCCGCTCCGGCACGGCCCCGTGCGGCATGATGGCCACAGGACCGAGCAGCTAGGGGAAGCGGTGCCCGCACCAACCAGTGATCCGCGTGGTGGCGCGGCCGAGGACCGTCTCATTGCCGGGCGTTACCGGCCGACGGCCCGGCTCGGCCGTGGCGGCATGGGCACCGTCTGGCGCGCCACCGACCAGCTCCTGGGCCGCCAGGTCGCCGTCAAGGAACTGCACCCCGACGGCGGCGCCCCCGCCACCGCCGCGCTGCGCGAGGCCCGTGCCGTGGCGCAGTTCAAGCACCCGCACGTCATCGTCGTCCACGACGTCGTCGAGCAGGACGGGCGCTCGTACATCGTGATGGAGCTGGTCGAGGGCGGTTCGCTCGCCGACCGGCTGCGCGGCAGCGGCCCGGTCGGCGCCCCCGAGGCGGCCCGGATCGGCATCGCGCTGCTGGGCGCGCTGAGCACCGCGCACCGCCAGGGCGTGCTCCACCGCGACCTCAAGCCCGCCAACGTCCTCCTGGAGGAGGGCACCGGCCGGGTCGTGCTCACCGACTTCGGCATCGCGCAGCTGCCGGGGTCCACCACGATCAGCGAGGACGGGGCGTTCGTCGGCTCGCCCGAGTACACCTCGCCGGAGCGCATGCAGGGCGCCGCCGCCGGGCCCGAGTCGGATCTGTGGTCGCTCGGCGCGCTGCTGTGCGCCGCCCTGAGCGGCGAATCCCCCTTCCACCGCGACTCGTTGGGCGGTGTGCTGCACGCCGTGGTCACCGACGAGATCCGCCCGCCCGAGGCCGCCGCCCCGCTGCTGCCCGTCGTGCGCGGCCTCCTGGAGCGCGACCCCGGGCGCAGGCTCGCCGCCGACGAGGCGCGGGAGTTGCTGCGCGCGTACGTGGCGACCGGCTCCACCCCCGTCGCGCCCAGGCACTACACACCGACCGAGCGGGTCGCCGTGGCGAAGCCGGCGGGCG
Source organism: Streptomyces sp. BPTC-684 (assembly GCF_030028635.1). NCBI lineage: Bacteria > Bacillati > Actinomycetota > Actinomycetes > Kitasatosporales > Streptomycetaceae > Streptomyces > Streptomyces sp. BPTC-684. Next base: position 2,133,708 of record NZ_CP124863.1, on the reverse strand, counting down.
GGTCCCGGACCCGGACCGCGCTGATCGCGGCGGCCCTGGTCGTCCTCCTCGGCGGCGCGGGCGCGACCGCCGCGGTGCTGCTGAGCGGCGACGACGAGGGCGGCCGGGTGCAGACCGCGGCGGGCGGCGGCGGGACGACGGCGACGGTCACCGCGTCGGTGTCCGCATCCGCCTCGGTGAAGCCCGGGCCGCCCGGCCCCACCGTGACGGTCACCCGCTCCGACGAGCCCACCCCGGTGGGCACGGCGCCCGCCGGGTACCGCCACGTCCGCGACCCCGACGGCTTCAGCCTCACGGTCCCGGCGGGCTTCGTCCGTACCACCGACGACAGACGCGTCTTCTACGTGTCGCCGGACGGGGCCTTCCGCCTCGGCATCCGGCTGCAGAACTCCGTCTCCGGCGGCCCGCTGGGCGTGATGCGCAACGCCCACGCCAACGGGCCCGACACCAACCCCGGTTACCGGGGCGGCAAGGTCGTCGCCACCACCCACCAGGGCCATGACGCGGCGCTGTGGGAGTTCAGCTGGAACGGCTTCAGCACGGCCGAGGGCCCCCGGCACACCTACGACGAGTGCTGGGACGAGAACGGGAAGATGTACGACGTGTGGGTCTCGGCGCCGGTCGGGCGGCTCGACGAGGCCAAGCGGCACTTCGACACCGCGCTCGACTCCTTCACACCGTCGGCCTGATCAGTCCGCTTTCCGCCGTGGCCGTGTCACGGCTCTGCATCCCCTGATGCGCCCCGGTTGGTGTCTGCACGAGCCGTTCGACAGGATGTGTGCATGACGAACGATGGGGGACGGGCGGACGAGCCCACCAGTTACGGCCTCCGGCCGCCGCAGCCCGTACCGCAGCAGCCGCCGGTGCCCGGGCAGTCGGCCGTACGGCAGCAGTACGAGCCGACGCAGGAGGTCAGCGGCGGGGACGCGAAGGCCGAGTCCGGCGCGGGCCGGGTGCTCGGCGGCCGCTACCGGCTCGTCGACCGCCTCGGCCACGGCGGGATGGGCACGGTCTGGCGGGCCCACGACGAGGTGGTGGACCGCGACGTGGCCGTCAAGGAGCCCCGCGTTCCCGACCACTTGGGCGAGCGCGAGCGGGCCACGGTCCATCTGCGGATGCAGCGCGAGGCGCGGGCCGCCGCCCGGATCGACCACCCCTCCGTGGTCACCATGCACGACGTGGTCGTCGAGGACGACAAGCCGTGGATCGTCATGGAGCTGGTGCGCGGCCACTCGCTCGCCGACCGGCTCCAGGAGGGCACCCTCGACGTCCGCGAGGCCGCCCGGATCGGGCTCGCGGTGCTCGGCGCGCTCTCCGCCGCGCACGAGGCGGGCGTCCTGCACCGCGATGTGAAGCCCGCCAACGTCCTGCTGGGGCGCGGCGAGAGGGTCGTGCTCACCGACTTCGGCATCGCCCAGGTCGAGGGCGAGCAGGGTCTCACCGAGACCGGCGCGTTCGTCGGCTCGCCCGAATACATAGCCCCGGAGCGGGTGCTCGGCCAGCGGCCGGGCCCGGAGTCGGACCTCTGGTCGCTCGGCGTGGTGCTGTACGCGGCGGTCGAGGGCGTGTCCCCGTACCGGCGCAGCAACACCCCCGCCACCCTCCAGGCGGTCCTCTCCGCCGAGCCGCAGATGCCGGCGAGGGGCTCGGGCGCCTTCGGCACGCTGGTGATGCAGCTGCTGCGCAAGGACCCGGCGGCGCGGCCGGGACCGGCCGAGATCCGCCAGACCCTGGAGTCGGCCGCCCACCCGGCGCCCGCCTCGCTCGCCGCGACCCGGCTGCTCGCCGACGCGGGCGCGGGCGCGGCCGAGGGGCTGCGCGCCTGGGTCCCGCCGGTCCTGGCCCGCAGCCGGCGCGCCCGGTACGGCCTCGGCGGCGGGGCGCTCGCGGTGGCGGCGGCCCTGGTACTGGCCCTCGTCCAGCCGTTCAGCAGCGAGGGGTTGCCGTCGGGCTGGCAGGTGCGGCCGGAGAACGAGGTGCTCAACGCGGACGTGGCGGTGCCGGGCGAATACAGGCGGGTGCAGTCCGACAAGATCGCCGCACTCTGGTACTACGACCCCAGCGGGATCTTCGAGATCGACTTCTGGCGCACCGACACCGCCACCGAGAAGGACGCGGTCGGGGCCTCGGCCGGCGCCTGGGAGGCGCACTACAACGAGGGCGGTGACCAGAAGACGGAGATGAGGAACGCCCGGGTGACCTCCAAGAGGACCAAGTTCCAGGGCAAGGACGCCGCCGAGGTCGTCACCGACTTCGTCCCGTACAGCACGTCGACGAGCGAGACCGACCCGTACCGCTTCAAGTACTACGAGCTGCTCGTCCCCGGGAAGGGTTCGGTCTACTGGCGGATGCGGGTGCGGATGCCCGCCGAGGGGCAGGCCGCGAAGGACGGCGAAAAGCTGTTCGCACAGGTGCGTGACGGGCTCAAGATCCGTGGCCTGTAAGAGGCCCATTGCAGGCACAACGCGCTGATCAGCGCTTATGTCGCCAGTGGTCGCTGGCGCGGTGGTGAGGGTTCCGAAAAGTGTTACCGGCGGGTACCCAAACCGCCGTGCCCGGCATACGCTCGCCCCATGACGGACTCGCAGGCCACGCCCTCCAGCACCCGTACGAACCCGGTCGCCGCCGCCCCGGCGGGTGCCCGCACCGCCGCCGATGTGGTCACCCCGGAGGTGGTCGCCAAGCTCACCCGGGGAGTGGCCGGCTCCGGCCGTACGGCCAACCACACGCCGTTCACCGGCGAGAAGCTGGCGGACCTGCCCGAGTCCACGCTCGACGACGTCGCCGGGGCCTTCGCGCGCGCCCGCGCCGCCCAGCCCGCCTGGGCCGCGACCCCGGTCCGGCAGCGCGCCGCCGTGCTGCTGCGCTTCCACGACCTGGTCCTCGCCCGCCAGGCCGAGGTCCTCGACCTCATCCAGCTGGAGACCGGCAAGGCCCGCCTCCACGCGCACGAGGAGGTCCAGGCCGTCGCCGTGGCCGCGCGCCACTACGGCCGCAAGGCGCCCGCGTATCTGCGGCCCAAGCGGCACACCGGTGTGGTGCCGACCCTCACCAAGGTCACCGAACTGCGCCAGCCGCGCGGGGTGGTGGGGCAGATCGCGCCCTGGAACTATCCGTTCGAGCTGTCCGTCGGCGACGCGCTGCCCGCGTTCGTCTCCGGCAACGCCGTGGTGATGAAGCCCGACACCGAGACCGCGCTCACCGCGCTGTGGGCCCGTGACCTGCTCATCGAGGCGGGCCTTCCCGCCGAGGTGTTCCAGGTGGTGCTCGGCGAGGGCCCGGTCGTCGGCCCCGAGGTCGTCAAGCACGCCGACTACGTCTCCTTCACCGGCTCCACCCGCACCGGCCGCGAGGTCGCCCAGGGCGCGGCGGCCCGACTGGTCGGCGTCTCCCTTGAGTTGGGCGGCAAGAACGCGATGCTGGTGCTGCGCGACGCCGACGTAGAGAAGGCGGCGGCGGGCGCCGTCCGCGCCTGCTTCTCCTCGGCGGGCCAGCTCTGCATCTCGATCGAGCGGCTGTACGTCCACGAGTCGATCGCGGACGCCTTCGTCGAGCGGTTCGCCGCCCGCACCAAGGCGATGCGGCTCGGCAACTCCCTCGCGTACGGCGCCGACATGGGCTCGCTGGTCGGCGAGAGCCAGCTGGAGACCGTCACCCGGCACGTCGAGGAGGCCGTCGCCAAGGGCGCCCGCCTGGTCGCGGGCGGCGTCGCCCGCCCCGACATCGGCCCGCTCTTCTACGAGCCGACGATCCTGGACGGCGTGGAGGCCCCGATGGCCGTCTGCACCGAGGAGACCTTCGGCCCGGTCGTCTCCCTCTACCGGTTCACCGACGAGGACGAGGTGATCGAGGCCGCCAACGCGACCCCGTACGGTCTCAACTCCTCGGTCTGGACGACAAACTCGAAGCGCGGCCACGAGGTCGCCGCCCGGCTGCGCACCGGCACGGTCAACATCAACGAGGGGTACGCCCCGGCGTACGGCAGCGTCCAGTCCCCGATGGGCGGCATGAAGGACTCCGGCCTCGGCCGCCGCCACGGCTCCGAGGGCATCCTCAAGTACACCGAGGCCCAGACCGTCGCCCAGCAGCGGATCCTGCCGCTCGCGCCGTCCTTCGGGATGGACGACGAGAAGTACGCCGCGTTCATGAGCCGCAGCCTCAAGGCGATGAAGGCCCTGCGCCTGCGCTGACCCCCCGTCCGTTCCCCGTTCCGCCCCGCCCTTTCTGTTTCGTACGAGGAGAGCCGATGCCCCAGGAGACGCGCGCCCGGAACCAGGGACTCCAGGAAGACGACGAGGCCTACGACTACGACGTGCTGGTCGTCGGCTCCGGATTCGGCGGCTCGGTGACGGCCCTGCGCCTGACCGAGAAGGGCTACCGGGTGGGGGTCCTGGAGGCGGGCCGCCGCTTCACGCCCGCCACGCTGCCCAAGAACTCCTGGGACATCAAGAACTACCTCTGGGCGCCCAAGCTGGGGATGTACGGGATCCAGCGCATCCATCTGCTCGGCAACGTGATGGTGCTCGCGGGCGCGGGCGTCGGCGGCGGGTCGCTGAACTACGCCAACACCCTCTACGTACCGCCGAAGCAGTTCTTCGACGACCCGCAGTGGAAGGACATCACCGACTGGCAGGAGGAGCTGACCCCGTACTACGAGCAGGCCAAGCGGATGCTCGGGGTCCGGCTCAACCCGACCATGACCCCTTCCGACGTGCATCTGAAGGCGGCCGCGCAGCGGATGGGCGTGGGCGACACCTTCCACATGGCGCCGGTGGGCGTGTTCTTCGGCGACGGGGAGGACGCGGACGGGACGGTGAAGGCGAAGCCGGGGGAGACGGTCGCCGACCCGTACTTCGGCGGGGCGGGCCCGGCCCGCAAGGCGTGCACCGAGTGCGGCGAGTGCATGACGGGCTGCCGCCACGGCGCGAAGAACACCCTCAACGAGAACTACCTGCACCTCGCCGAGAAGGCGGGCGCGGTGGTGCACCCGATGACGACGGTCGTCTCGGTCACCGACGACTCGCAGGGCGGGTACGCGGTCGCCACGCTGCCCACCGACAACCGCAAGAAGGACGCCGGCCGCCTCTTCAAGGCGCGGCGCGTGGTCATCGCGGCCGGGACCTACGGCACCCAGACCCTGCTGCACCGCATGCGTTCGAGCGGTCGGCTGCCGTACCTCTCCAAGCGGCTCGGCGAGCTGACCCGCACCAACTCCGAGGCGCTGGTGGGGGCGCAGACCAACAACCGCCGCTACCGCAAGGCGCACGGCGCGGCCAAGGCCGACTTCACCCGCGGCGTCGCCATCACGTCCTCGGTCCACCCCGACGAGAACACCCACATCGAGCCGGTCCGCTACGGCCGGGGCTCGAACGCGATGGGCGGTATGTCGATCCTCCAGGTGCCGTACGCGGAGGGATCCTCGCTGGCCCTTGGCTGGCTGGCGAACGCGGTCAAGCACCCGACGCTGCTGGCCCGTTCGCTCAGCAACCACCGCTGGTCGGAGCGGACCATCATCGGCCTGGTGATGCAGTCGCTCGACAACTCACTGACCACGTATCTGAAGCCGGACGGCGTTGGCAAGGGCCTGCTCACGGCCCGCCAGGGCCACGGCGCGCCCAACCCGAAGCAGATCCGGGCGGCCTCCGAGGCGGCGACCGCGATCGCCGCCGAGATCAACGGCTTCGCCGGTTCGAACGTCGGCGAGCTGATGGGCACCCCGCTGACCGCGCACTTCCTGGGCGGCTGCCCGATCGGGGCGTCGGCGCGGGAGGGCGTGATCGACCCGTACCACCGCCTCTACGGGCACCCGGGGATCTCGGTGGTCGACGGCTCGGCCGTCTCGGCGAACCTGGGCGTCAACCCGTCGCTGACGATCACGGCGCAGGCCGAGCGGGCGATGTCGCTGTGGCCGAACAAGGGCGAGGCCGACCCGCGCCCGGCCCAGGGCGAGCCGTACGTACGGGTCGAGGCCGTGGCGCCGAAGGCTCCGGCGGTCCCGGCGGACGCGTTCGGCGCGCTGCGGCTGCCGTTCCTGGGGATGCCGGCGGTGCCGCCCAAGAACGCCGAGTAGGTCGACAGAACACCGAGTAGGCCAACTGCCGAGTAGTCCGACTTCGGCCAAACGGAGAGACGAGGAGCGCTGCACCCCCCTCCGAGTGCAGCGCTCCCCGCTCGTCCGTGGGCCGCTCGCCAAGCAGGCGGGGCCGTTGGTTCCGCATGAATGACCTGCCAATCCTGTCAATGGTTGTCCCAGGACTCACAGGATTTTTATGTGCTCCCTGTCACACCGGTGGCGCGGGGCCGTTCGAATCACGCCAAAAGCGGAGGACAGGGCAACCGGTCGGCAGCGGCCGCGTCCGGAATGCGCGAAGGGCCCCGCATCGGGCCATCCGTCCTGGGGATGGCCCGCGGGGCCCTTGGCCGTCAGCACCGACGTCAGGGCAGCGTCGGTGCTGCGGGGGGCGGCGCCGGGGGGTAGCGCCGCTGTGGCTGAGCGCCGGGTGGCCGACCCGGCGCGCGGGGGGCGCGCGGGTGGTATCGACCACTGGCAGTCGCTCTGCGCAGTGATGGGGGGACTTGTCTCTGCATCGTGAGGGATGGGCTGCGGACCGCGCAACCGTTTGGACCGGATGCGGCCGGCCCCGGGCGTCCCCGGAGCCGACCGCTTTTAAGGGTGACCGGGCTGCTGTCCCCTGCCGACCGGTCACGCGCGCTGGGGCGAGGTCCCACGACGTGCCGTCAGCACGTCACACGCCCCAGCGGAGCCACGCGTGGTTTTTTCGGGCCCGCCCCTGGCTGGCACGGACACCCTGACCAACGAAGTGGGGCACCGGCCGGTCACGGCGCCGGACGGGTGAGGCTGTACCGAATCGGATACGTACTGAACTCGGATACGTGCCGACCTCAGATCCGGCCCCGGCACAGCTCCAGCATCGTCATGGCGAGCGCGGTGCCGGGCTTGCCCAGCGCGTCGCGGTAGTGAGCGAGGACCTCCATCTCGCGGTTCAGGTTCACCCGCCGCCCGCCGGAGGCGATCCGGGACTCCTGGATGACGGCCGAGACGGCCATCCGTTCCTGGATCAGACCGATGATGCGGTCGTCGAGCGCGTCGATGCGCTCCCGGGCGCCGGTGATCAGGGTGGCGGCCTCGTCGGTGCGGGCGCCGGTCTTCTCGGTCCGGGTCACGGACATGTGGGGCTCCTTGGGGGTTCGGCGCCCCGGAGCGGCAAGGCCCGGAAATGACAGAGCGCCCCGGGCCTTGTCGGCCCGGGGCGCCTGGGAAGTCGCTTGTCAGTTGCTCAAGCAGCACGACCATGGCAGCCGGACGGGCCGGTGCCATAGGTAAAGACGAAGGTCTGGTGCTTGCGCATGGCGACAGTATGGACCGGCGCCGTCCGGCGGGGCCAATCCCGGTTCGGATGGTGAGACGAAAGCTTCCGGCCCGCGCCCCGGTAGAATCGACAAATACCGACCCCCTCCCTTCGCCGGAAGGCCGCCAGTGTCATCAGCGTCCCCAGCTGCCGCGCCCGCATCCAACCCGGACGTAGTCCTCGTTGTCGACTTCGGCGCCCAGTACGCCCAGCTCATCGCCCGCCGCGTCCGTGAGGCCCGGGTCTACAGCGAGATCGTGCCGAGCACGATGCCCGTGGCCGAGATGCTGGCCAAGAACCCGAAGGCGATCATCCTGTCGGGAGGCCCGTCGTCCGTGTACGCGGAGGGCGCCCCCGTCCTGGAGCGCGAGATCTTCGAGGCCGGGGTCCCGGTCTTCGGCATGTGCTACGGCTTCCAGCTGATGGCGACGACGCTCGGCGGCACGGTCGACGACAACGGCGCGCGCGAGTACGGGCGTACCCCGCTGCACGTCAGCAAGGTCGGCTCCACGCTCTTCGAGGGCACGCCCGCCGAGCAGTCGGTGTGGATGTCGCACGGCGACGCCTGCTCGGCCGCGCCCGAGGGCTTCACGGTCACCGCGTCCACGGACGTCGTACCGGTCGCCGCCTTCGAGAACGACGAGAAGAAGCTGTACGGCGTGCAGTACCACCCCGAGGTGCTGCACTCCACGCACGGCCAGCAGATCCTGGAGCACTTCCTCTACCGGGGCGCGGGCATCGAGCCGAGCTGGACGACGCACAACGTCGTCGAGGAGCAGATCGCCCTCATCCGCGAGCAGGTCGGCACCAAGCGCGCCATCTGCGGCCTGTCCGGCGGCGTGGACTCCGCGGTCGCCGCGGCCCTCGTCCAGAAGGCCATCGGTTCCCAGCTGACCTGCGTGTACGTCGACCACGGCCTGATGCGCAAGGGCGAGACCGAGCAGGTCGAGAAGGACTTCGTGGCCGCCACCGGCGTCCAGCTGAAGGTCGTCGACGCGCAGGAGCGATTCCTCACCGCGCTGGCCGGGGTCTCCGACCCGGAGACCAAGCGGAAGATCATCGGCCGCGAGTTCATCCGCGTCTTCGAGCAGGCGCAGCTGGAGATCCTCCAGGAGGACGGCCCCGAGGTCGCCTTCCTCGTCCAGGGCACGCTGTACCCGGACGTCGTGGAGTCCGGCGGCGGCACCGGCACCGCGAACATCAAGTCGCACCACAACGTGGGCGGCCTGCCCGACGACATCGAGTTCGAGCTCGTCGAGCCGCTGCGCAAGCTGTTCAAGGACGAGGTCCGGATGGTCGGCCAGGAGCTCGGCCTGCCGGAGGAGATCGTCCAGCGCCAGCCGTTCCCCGGCCCCGGCCTGGGCATCCGGATCGTCGGCGAGGTCACCAAGGACCGCCTCGACCTGCTCCGCGAGGCCGACGCCATCGCCCGCGAGGAGCTGACGGCGGCCGGTCTGGACCGCGAGATCTGGCAGTGCCCGGTCGTGCTGCTCGCGGACGTCCGCAGCGTCGGCGTCCAGGGCGACGGCCGCACCTACGGCCACCCGATCGTGCTGCGCCCGGTCTCCTCCGAGGACGCCATGACGGCGGACTGGACGCGCATGCCGTACGACGTGCTGGCGAAGATCTCGACGCGCATCACCAACGAGGTCCCCGACGTCAACCGAGTCGTCCTCGACGTGACGAGCAAGCCGCCGGGCACGATCGAGTGGGAGTAGGACTCCCCAGCGACTGATCGGCGCCGCCCCGGGAATCCGGGGCGGCGCCGCCGCATCTAAGGGGCGCGGGGAACTGCGCGACCAGCCCACGACGGCCCGCAGTCGAAGAACGACAGCACCACCCGATTGCGCGACCCTGTTCACTTTTCAAGCCGCACGGTAACTTCCGGCCATGACCGAGTTCCCGCAGCTGCCCGCCCCCGCGCCGATACCCGTCGACCGGCTCCACTTCGCCCTGCCGCAAGGCCACCCCACCCTGGCCGAGGAGCGGCAGCACCGCAAGGAGCGGCTGGCCGGGGCGCTGCGGCTGTTCGCGCGGTTCGGCTGCGAGGAGGGGGTCTCCGGGCACATCAGCGCGCGCGACCCGGAGTTCGAGGACTGCTATTGGGTGAACCCCTTCGGCGTGCCGTTCGCGCGGGTCACCGCGGGCGAGCTGGTCATGGTCAACGGGGACGGCCAGGTCGTCGAGGGCCGCTACCACGTCAACCAGGCGGCCTTCGCGGTCCACGCCCAGGTGCACCGGGCCCGCCCCGAGGTGGTCGCGGTGGCGCACACCCACTCGGTGCACGGGCGGGCGCTGGCGGCGCTCGGTGATCTGATCGAGCCGTACACCCAGGAGGCGTGCGCCTTCTTCGAGGACCACGCGCTGTTCGACGCCTATACGGGAGTGGTCGTCGACGCCGAGGAGGGGCGCCGGATCGCGGCCGCGCTCGGCCCGTACAAGGCGGTGATCCTGCGCAACCACGGGCTGCTGACCGTGGGGGACTCGGTGGACGCGGCGGCCTGGTGGTTCCTTTCGATGGAGCGGTGCAGCGAGGTGCAGCTGGCCGCGCGGGCGGCCGGGAAGCCGGTGCTGATCGAGCGCCGGGACGCGGTCGCCACCCGCGACCAGCTGGGCAGCGACCTGGTCGCGTGGATCAACTACCAGCCGCTGTGGCGCCAGATCAGTGAGTCGGAGCCCGAACTGCTGTCGTAGTACGTCAATTTGATGGTGCGTCAATCACTCGCGCCGCGTGCCCCTGCCGACCGGGGGGCGGTTTTCGTACGGCACAATTCCCTGACAGTCGACGTGACTTGAGGGAAGGGCGAGATTTCCGTGGCGGTGCAGGAGGCTCGGCAATGCGGTGGTGACTGCGGTCCCGGGGCGCGGGACGGCCACCGGCGCGCGGTGGCGGAGTTCCTGGCCAAGCGCGACGGGCTGGCCGCCGGAGAAGGGCTGCCCGCCGCCGTCGCGCACTCCGCCGGGGCGTCCCGCCAGTGGGTGTCGGACGAGCTCACCCAGTCCGCCCGGGCGCTCGCCGAACGCGGCCGGGAGGCGGGGCACGCCTGGCCGGGCGCGGTCTGGCGGGCCACCCTCGTGGCCGTGTGGGGGAGCCTCGCGGTGCTGGCGCTCGCCGAGGCCTTCACCGCGATCGGCGCCGGCTGGACCCACGCCAGGACCGCCGGGCTGCTCGCCGCGTTGGTCGTGGCGGTCGCGCTGACCGTGGCGGCGTGGCTGCACCGGGCGCGCGGCGGACTGCTCGCGCCGGTCGTCGGCGAGGACAACCGGCTCTCCACCTCGCGCGCGGTGGCCGCCGCCTGGGTGCTGCTTGTGGCCTTCGCGGTGCTCCTGCTCGCCGTGCGGCTGGCCGGGGCGTCCGGGGCGAAGGAGCGCGACGCGCTGATCGAGGGCCTCGGACTCTCCCGTGGCGCGGGCCTGCTGGCGGTGGTCGCGCTGGTCAGCGCGGTGACCGTGGTGGTCCGCCGGGTCGTTGCCGTACGCATCGCGGGGCAGCGGCTGCAGAAGGTGCGCGCGGAGCGGCCGCGCGCCGCCGACCTGCTCACGGACGACGCCGGGCGCGGCAGCTTCGCGGACGTCCAGTACGTCCTGGTCTCCACGGTCGCCGTGCTGTTCGCCGCCGTGCGCCTGGCCCGGCGGCCCGACCGGCTGCCCGATCTGCCGTGGGCGCTGGCCTTCCTGGTGGCCGTGTCCGCGCTGACGTACTTCGCCGGGAAGTACGCCGAAGGCGGTCGTCCCGTCGTGCTCTCGGTGGTCCGGGCGCGCGAGGCGGGCGATCTGGACGCGCCGATCCGTACCGGTGACGACATCGAGATCCGCGGCGCCGGATTCGTGCCGCCCGGAGCGGGCACCCCCGACCGGCTCGCCCGGATGGTCGTGCGGATCGGCGCGGTCCATGTCCATGTGCCGCTGATCCCGGTCACCGGCGGCTTCGCCAACCCCAGCGACACCGTGCTGACCGTGCCGGTCCCGGTGGACGTCGAGCCGGGCCGGGTGGAGGTACGGGTGGTCACGGCCGCGGGCGTCGAGACGAACCGGGTCGCGATCGACGTCACCGGCGACTGAACCGGCGTTCCCCACCGAACCGACGTCACCGATCGAACCGGCGCCGCCACCCAGGGAAACCAGTTGATGGGTGAACCGGTTGAGCCGCCCGCCGCTTCCGTACGTATGGTCAGGTGACAGGGGTTACGGAAGGCGGGAACGGCGATGGCACACGGAAATCTCACCCGGACGCGCGGCGGGGCCGCCACCGGCGGGGGCCTGCGGGGCCTGAAGGAGACGGCCGGCAGGTACGCGCTGCTGCCGCTGCGCGTCTTCCTCGGCGTCACCTTCGTCTACGCCGGGTTCGACAAGCTCACCGGCGGCACCACCACCCTCAAGGCGAGCGGCCCCGGCTCGCTCGGGGAGCTGATGCACTCGGTGCGCGACAGCTCGGCGATCCCCGCCCTCGTCGACCTCGCCCTCAAGAGCCCGGTCGGCTTCGGGTACGCCATCGCCCTCGGCGAGATCGCCGTCGGACTCGGCATCCTGGTCGGCCTGTTCGGACGGCTCGCGGCGACCGGCGGCGCGCTGATCTCGCTGAGCCTGTGGCTGACCGTGAGCTGGGCGACCACGCCGTACTACTACGGCAACGACCTGGCCTACTTGATGGCGTGGCTGCCGCTGGTGCTCGCCGGGACGCCGCTGCTGTCCGCCGACGCCTGGCTGGCGTCGCGGCGCCGCTTGCGCACCCCGTAGGCGACCCAGCTGGCGAGCCCGGCGAGGCCGAGGCCGCCGCAGACCAGCGGGATCACCGCGTACCAGGGCGTCTGCCACTCGTCGGCCGCGTCGCCCGCGAACAGGACGGCGGTCGCCAGCATCACCGTTCCGGTGATCAGCCGGCCGGGGCGGAACTCATGACGCGGCACGGTCCACCTCCGCCTGGCCGATGGAGACGTGCAGATCGAGCTCCAGGGTCCCGGCCGGTTTCGCCCCGGCGGGCGGCGGCAGGGTCACGGTCTTCTTCTGGTTGGGCTGGATGTCGACGTCCTCCGGCTTCTCGGTGGGCAGTTGGACGTCACCGACGCCCACCACGATGTGCGCCTTCACGGTCGCGCCTATCGGCACGACGACCCTGAGCCGCCCGGCGCCGACCTCCGCGCGCGTCTTCACGCTCTGCCCCACGGGCACCACGACCTTGCTCAGATCGAGGGTGCCCTCGCCCGACCCCAGGGCGTACGACGGCCGTACGTCCGCCGCGGCGGCCGGGGTCCAGTCGGTCCTGGTCCACTGGGTCGTGATGGTCTTGGGCATCGCCGAGGCCCCGGCGAGCAGGGCGGCCGTGAGCACCGCCATGAACAGCGTGCCGAACCCGGTGCGCCCCACGAACGCGCTGATCACCAGGCCGAGGCCGAACACCACGAGGGCCGCGGTGAGGCCGATCTGGAGCGCGGTGCCCAGCGGCTGGTGCCCCCAGGCGCCCGCTGTGCCGACGCCGCCCGCGAGCAGTGCGAGCAGGAAGACGAACCCGCCGATGGAACGCGGGCCCCGGGTGGCCCGGTCGGCCGCTTTCTTGTCGCGGTCCTTCCCGGCGCGCGCCCCGGCCCCGAACGAGGGCACCGCGTCGGCGCCCTCGGCGCCCCACAGATAGCCGGTGCCGACCGGGCCCGTGGTGCCGTCCTTGACGATCGGGTCGCGCCACCAGGAGGGCGAGACGGGCGTGGGCGGCGCCTTGGTCTCGGGCGGGGCCGCCCCGGGGCCGAAGGCCGGGGCCCCGGCCGAGGTCTGGGCGACCGCCGTGTCCGGCGGGGCGTCCGGGTGGGTGACCGAGCGGCGCTGGGACCAGACGCCGATGCCCGCGACGGTCAGCGTCAGCAGCGACGCGAAGCTCATCACCGAGCCGTTGCTCAGCATGGACAGGAAGATCCCGCAGCCCGCCAGCGCCATCAGCACGGCGACAAGCGCCGGGCCCTCCACCCGCCCGGACAGCAGCCGCCGGGCCTCGTTCTCGTCCTCGTCGTCCAGCGGGAGCAGCAGCCAGGCGAACCCGTAGAAGACCAGGCCGAGGCCGCTGATGACGGTGAGCACGCCGAACGCGATCCGGAAGATCACCGGGTCGATGTCGCAGTACCGCCCGAGCCCGCCGCAGACGCCGCCGATCACCTTGTTGCGACCGCTGCGGCGCAGCGGCAGCGCGGCGGGCGCCGGGTCCGGATCCGGGTCCGGCGGCGCGACGGGGGTCTCGGTCGGCTGAGTCATGACTCCATGGTGACGGGCGGTGCGCGGGTCCGGCACCCGCCCCGACCCTGGCCTCTCCCTGAGATTGCCCCTGATGCGGAGGTGGGGCCTCCCCCGGGCGGGGGATCCCGGCTCCCCCGTGCGGGGATCGCGGATCAGGGGCGTCCTGGGGGATTGCCCTGATGCCCGCACCCGCACGGACGTGTGACGATCGGTGCATGCCAGTCGCCGCTTCCCGAACCGCGCCTCCCGAGGCCGACGAACCCCCCGTGCGCAAGCTCTACCGCTCGGCCGAGGGGCGGATGCTCGGTGGCGTGGCGCGCGGCCTCGCCGGACACCTCGGGCTGCCGGTCGTCTGGGTGCGGATCGTCTTCCTCGGCCTGTTCATGATCGACGGCCTGGGGGCGCTGCTGTACGCGGTGTTCTGGTTCGTGGTGCCGCTGGGCCTGGGCGGTACGGCCGCCGAGCCGCGCTCGGCGTTCGAGGTCAGCCCCGACGGCCGCAGACGGCTGCGCAAACCCGACAAGGGCCAGGTCGTCGCCCTGATCGCGCTCTGCGTCGGCGCGGCGATCTTCGCGGGCAATGTGAACGTGGGCGGCTGGGCCAGTCCGTACATCTGGCCGACGCTGCTGGTCGGCGCCGGTGTGATCCTGGTGTGGCGCCAGGCGGACAACGCCCGGCGGGCCCGCTGGACCGAGGGCGCCCGGCGCAGCCGGCTGCTGCCGGTGGCCCGGGGGCTGGCCGGGGTGGCGCTGGTCGGCGCGGGCTTCACCGGGTTCGTGGTGGTGCGCGGCTCGGCCGCCCAGCTCGGCAACGTCCTGACGGCCGCGCTCGCGGTCATCGCGGGCATAGCCCTGCTGGCGGGCCCCTATCTCGTCCGCATGACCCAGGACCTCTCCGAGGAGCGCCTGATGCGCATCCGCGCCCAGGAGCGCGCCGAAGTCGCCGCCCATGTGCACGACTCGGTGCTCCACACCCTCACGCTGATCCAGCGCAACGCGGAGAACGTGGGGGAGGTGCGCCGCCTCGCCCGTGCCCAGGAGCGCGAGTTGCGGGCCTGGCTCTACAAGCCGGAGGGCACCGGCAAGGACGAGTCGGAGGAGCCGGAGACCCTGGCCGAGGCGGTGCGGAAGGCCGCGGCCGAGGTCGAGGACAAGCACGGAGTGCCGCTGGAGGTCGTGGTCGTCGGCGACTGCCCGCTCGACGAGCGGCTGTCCGCACAGATGCAGGCCGCACGCGAGGCGATGGTGAACGCCGCCAAGTACGGTGGCGAGGGCGGCGCCGTCCAGGTCTTCGCGGAGGTCGAGGGCCGTACGGTCTTCGTGTCCGTACGGGACCGGGGCCCCGGCTTCGATCTGGACGCGGTGCCGGACGACCGCATGGGCGTACGAGAATCGATCATCGGCCGGATGCAGCGCAACGGCGGAACGGCGCGGCTGCGTTCGGTGCCCGGCGGGGGCACCGAGGTCGAGCTGGAGATGGAGAGGGCGGACGGATGACGACGGAGCAGACCCAGGGAGCCCAGGGCGGAGCCGAGCGGCGGGTGCGGGTCGTCCTGGTCGACGACCACCGCATGTTCCGCACGGGAGTCCAGGCGGAGATCGGCCGTACCGAGGAGACGGGCGTGGAGGTCGTCGGGGAGGCGGCCGACGTGGACCAGGCGATCACCGTCATCACGGCGACCCGGCCGGAGGTCGTCCTCCTGGACGTCCACCTTCCGGGCGGCGGCGGCGTGGAAGTGCTGCGCCGTTCGGCCCCGTTGATGGCGGACGCGGAGAATCCGGTGCGCTTCCTCGCGCTGTCCGTCTCGGACGCGGCGGAGGACGTGATCGGGGTGATCCGGGGCGGTGCGCGCGGCTACGTCACCAAGACGATCACGGGTACGGACCTGGTCGACTCGATCTTCCGGGTCCAGGAGGGGGACGCGGTGTTCTCGCCGCGGCTCGCCGGCTTCGTCCTGGACGCCTTCGCGTCGACGGACGCGCCGCCGGTCGACGAGGACCTGGACCGCCTCACCCAGCGCGAGCGGGAGGTGCTGCGCTTGATCGCGCGCGGCTATGCGTACAAGGAGATCGCCAAGCAGCTGTTCATCTCGGTGAAGACGGTCGAGTCGCACGTCTCGGCGGTGCTGCGCAAGCTCCAGCTGTCCAACCGCCATGAGCTGACGCGCTGGGCCACGGCTCGACGGCTGGTCTGAGGGGAGCCCTGGGGTACTCAAGGGGGGCGGGGCGGAACCGGGATTGTCAGGACGGCGTCAAAACTCAACGTGCGCTCCTTGCACGGTAGTTACGATGCGGGATGATCGTCGGACACGGGGGAGGGGTCGTCCATGGGCTTTGACGAAGAGTGGGCGTCGAGCAAGGCGGCAGCGGCGCGGCAGCCGGTGGGCATGCGGCTCGACGGGGCGTACGACGGGCCGTTCCCGCCGTCGGGGCCGGGCGGTGACAAGGACCTGAACTCCAGCGCCTCGCGGAAGAACACCGCCGCCAACGACATCGAGACCGACTTCGAGCCGAACACGAAGAAGGCCGGTGCCTGGGCGGACGAGGCCAACGGGACGGCGGCCAAGGCGTTCGCCGGGTGGGCGACCGGGGCCGGGCTGACGAAGGCCCAGGAGACCTGGGGCAAGTCGGTCACCGCGTTGCTCGGCCGGCTGGCCGGGGAGAAGTCCGCGCTGCGCGGCACGACGGGCTTCTTCCAGAAGAACGACATAGGAGTCGGCAACGACTTCGGGCCGCTCCTCAGACCGTCCTCGCTCAGCCAGTTCTCGCCGCCGCCGCACGCGTAGGAGCCCCGTAATGCTGACCTACGAACTGATCATGAAGACGGACCTCTCGCAGCTCACCACGGCCGCCACCAAGTGGGACGACATGGCCGGCGAGCTCAAGAAGCTGGAGGAGCGCTACAGGACCCAGGTCCAGAACGTGAGCCTGGACGGCACCTGGACCGGCCAGGCCTCGCTCTACTCCCGGCCGAACTTCGCGGCGACGCACACGCAGTACGTCGCCGCGCAGACCGAGGCCAAGGCCGTCGCCTCGCTGCTGCGCGACGCCCACGCCCAGTTCGTGGACCTGAAGAAGCGGGTGGAGTCCGCGCGGGACGACGCCGTCAAGGCCGGGATGAAGGTCTCCGAGACGGGCGCCGCGACCTTCGACTACAGCAAGGTCAGCGCGGCGGAGGCCAACACGGTCCGCCACGACCCGGACCTGCGCACCACCGAGAGCTCGTGGTCGCAGCACATCGCCCAGGCCGTGTCCGCCATGAACGACGCCGACCAGGGCGTGAAGATCGCCCTGGAGGCGGTCGGCGCCGACAGTGACCTGTTCGACGACACGAGGAACGGCTTCAACGCCAAGGCCAGCGGCGACGTGGAGCACTACGAGGCCCAGGCCATGATCCAGCTGGCCGACAAGGTCAACGACGGCAAGAAGCTGTCCCCCGAGGAGCTGGCCGAGGCCGAGTCGCTCTTCCGGGACAACTCCCACGACAAGGTCTTCACCCAGACCCTGCTGCAGGGCCTGGGCCCGGACGGCGCGATCAAGTTCACCCAGCACGTGAACGACTGGTCCCTCTCCGACAAGTCCCACAAGGACGACTACGCGGCCCTGGAACGCGGCTTCGCCACGTCCCTGGCCACCGCGACGACGGTCCCGGGCAAGGTCACGGACATGCCGCCGGGCTCGGCCAAGTACAACGAGTGGCTGAACAGCCCCGACGGGAAGTTCTACAAGGGGTGGATGGAGGGGGTGGAGAAGGCGGGGGCCCACAACTACGGGGACAACCTGCGGCCGCTCAGCGGCTATCACGTGCTGGCCAGCCTCATGGGGCATGCGGACGCCACGTACGACGACCAGTTCCTGTACGCGCTCGGCGACAAGATGATCGACGCCGAGAAGAAGGACCACAACCTCTTCAAGGTGTGGGGCGCCGACTACAAGGGCATCGAGCCGGACCCGATCGACACGCTGCTCGGCGTGATGGGCAAGAACCCCGACGCCGCCACGGCGTTCTTCGACCCGTCAGGCAACGGCGCGGGCACCGACCACGTCGGCAACGACCACCTCAAGTACCTGGCGGGCCACGGGGACGGGACCCGCCAGTGGCCGAACCACTCGTACTCCGGGGGCGTCGGCGTGGCGACCTACGACAACCCGACGAGCCGAGCCGGGCTGGGCGCGGCGCTGGAGGCAGCCACAACGGGGCATCCGCCGCTGCATGAGGGCGAGCGGGGCGGTGAGCCCGGCCCGCACACCCCGGCGCAGGCGCGGGTCATGCAGAACATGCTGACGACGCTCGACGCGGGTCTCAGTGGCGAGAAGCTGGACCCCGACATGCAGAAGAACATCGGCCACGCCCTGGCGGACTACGTCCAGGACACCCACCACATCCTGGCCGAGAGCGGTTCGAAGTACGGGAGCCCGGACGGCCTGGACCACATCTGGAGCCAGGGCGACGACGCGGGGATCACGGTCAGCAAGGGCACCCTGATGCGTGTGATGCGTGGTGCCTCGTCGGACTCGCAGACCTTCTCGCTGCTGTACGACACCCAACAGCAGTACGCGATCGACCAGTTGTCCAACGCCCCGCATGCCGGCGGTGAGGGTTACGAGCGCTGGAAGAACCCGGCGAGCGAGATGGGCTCGGTCATGGGCGCGATGAACTCCATCGGATCCGATGTGATCTTCGACGAGCGCAGTGGCAAGATCCAGGCCGCCAACGACATGGCGAAGTACGCCTACCATTTCGCGGGCGCCCCGGTGACCGGCCTGCCGGTGCTGGGCGACACGGCGCAGCGCCTGATCGACGCGGGCACCTACGAGTGGTCGAAGGACGTCATCGCGACCGCACAGTCCAAGGCGCAGGAGATGAACTCCCATCAGTACTCGTCGGGCGTCACCGGCACGTACAACTACATCGACCAGTGGGCCACCGCCCACGGCGTGGACATCAACGACGAGACGAACAGCAAGGGCAACCCGAACTGGGACGCGTGGCAGTCGATGAGGCGCGAGGCCAAGCAGTCGTACACATCGTCCCGGGGTGACGCCGCCGCGTACCTCGGTTGGGAGTAGCGCGTGGCCGTCCGGCTGTTCTCCGGCTCCACGGGGAGGAAATGGGTGCTCGGCGCGGTGTCGGCCGTGTTGGTGGCGGGCGGGCTCTACACGGGGTTCGACACCAATGCGTTCGGGCCGGACAGCCTGTGCGGGGGATGGCTGAAGTCGTCGGACGTGGAGCGGGTGCTCGACGGCCCCGGACGGCTGTCGGGCTCCGGCACGAACACGGTGTGCACGGTGAAGAAGTCAGGCCTCTTGGTCGGCGGCGACGCCTCCGTCACGGTCCGGATCGCCGCCGAGTCGGGCAAGTTCCCGTTTGCGACGGGGAGTTGGACTGCGTCGGCGGCTCAGCGGCTGTTCACGGGACAGGCCGGTGGCGGCGCCGACGGGTACGGCGGCTGGGCGCTGCTGCCTGCCTCGTGCCGGATTCCGGCCGGTGTCCCGAGTGACAAGTCGGATGCCGAGGTGGCGGTTGTGGCGTCTCTGGCGGGCGGTTCGACGGAGGAAGGGGCGCTGGTGCGCCTGCTCTCCGCCGCCGCCGAGTCCGCCGCGGCCCGTTCCGGCTGCGCCGCCGAGGGCCGCCCGGCCGAGCTCGCCTCCGCCCGGACCTCCCCGGCCGACTTCGCCCGGGTCTGTGCGCTGCCGGGCTTCACGATCCCGGCAGTGACCGGCGACAAGGGCCGTGCCGGCCGCGCGCAGGTCACCGGGGACCTCGGCAAGGCCTGGATATGCGACCTGTCCTTCGCCGATGACAAGCGGGGTCCCTATGCCCGTTTCGCGGCGGTGCGGGATCCGCTGCTGGCCCGGGGCCTGTCCACCAGTGGGGCGACCAGGCTGGACTGCCCGGGTGGGCCCGTCTATGCCACCGTCGACAACAACACGTATCCCTGGGACCCGGCCGAGCGGAAGGCGGCGGGCCTGCTGCCGGAGAAGGACCTGCGTGACCGGTTCGCCACGGCGGTCGCAGGCGCGCTGCACTGCCCGGTGGCGCGATGAACGTAAAAACCCGGCAAACCAGTCAACCCGGGCGCTCCCGTCACCCCTCTCCCCCCATGTGACCCCCCTGACCCACCTGACCGGCACCCCCGTCCTCGCAGCCGCCTTCATCGCCACCGCCCTCGCCGTCCTCGTGCCGCTGGCCGTATGGGGACGGGTGCGGGGGCCGCGCGTCGTGCGGGCGGGGGTGCGGCTCGGGATGGTCGTCGTGGCGCAGGTCAGCGCCGTCCTCGCGGTGTTCGTCGCCGTCAACGACCAGTACGGGCTCTACGACAGCTGGGGCGATCTGCTCGGCACCGAGAGCCACGTCGCGGCCGCGCCCGACCTCGGGGCGGACGGGACCGGGGGACGGGACATCTCCGCCGCTCCCCGCGTCCGGCAGGCCTTCACGCCCGTCACCGGGGACCCCGACGTCGGCCCGGGGCTGCGGCTCACCCACCTCAAGGGGGCGCTGTCCGGCGCCGAGGGCGAGGTGTACGTGTGGCTGCCGCCGCAGTACGGCGAACCGGCGTACAGGAACAAGGACTTCCCCGTCGTCGAGCTGCTCGCCGGGTACCCGGGCTCCGCCCGCGACTGGTGGGGCAACCTCGACGTACAGACGCAGCTGGAGCCGATGATGGAGCGCGGCGAGGTCGCGCCGTACATCCTCGTCTCGCCGCGCACCACGCTGCTGCCCGGCAAGGACACCGGCTGCGTCAACGTGCCGGGCACCGTCAACGCCGACACCTGGCTCAGTGTGGACGTACGGAAGACGGTCACCGACAATTTCCGGGCGCGGAAGGACGCCGACGGCTGGGCGGTCGCCGGGTTCTCGGCCGGGGCCCACTGCGCGGCCGGGCTCGCGATCGAGCACCCCGACCGCTACCGCGCGGCCGTCGGTTTCTCCGGCTACAACGACCCCGCCGCCGAGCCCGACTCCATCGCCGCCCACGACCCCCGGCTGCGGCGCACGGCGAACCCCCTGTGGGTACTCACCCACGCCCGCCGCCCGCCCCGCACCTCGCTCTACCTCACCGGCGAGCCCAAGGACGGGTACGACGACGGACTTGCGATCCAGCGGGCCGCGAAGCCGCCCACCCGCGTCACCGTCCTCCCCTCCACCGGCGGGCACCGGATGACCGTCTGGAAGCCGCTGGTGCCGGGGGCCTTCCGCTGGCTCAGCGGGGTCGTCGGGGGCCCGGTGGGCGCGGAATCAAGCACCGGGAAAGTAAAGGCCTCGCAAAGCGGGGCAACTCCGGTTCACCCAACCGGCTCTTCCCGTGCGTGATGAGCCTGACCGGTACCCCCTTCCTGCTGACCGCCGTCGTCGTGGCGGTGGCGGCCCTGCTGCTGCCCCTGTTCCTGTGGAGCAGGATCGGCGGACCGGCCGTGGTGCGCGGGGCCTCACGGCTGCTCATGCTGCTGTTCGCGCAGTTCACCGCCATCCTCGTCGTCTTCGTGATGGTCAACAACGCCAACGGGCTCTACGACACCTGGGACGACCTGCTGGGCACCGGCAACCACGTCAACGCCGCCCCCGACCTCGGCCCGGACGGCACCGGCGGCAAGAAGGCCGCCTCCGCGCCCAAGGTCAAGCAGAACTTCAAGGAGTACAAGGGCAAGGTCGGCAACGGCGTCATGAAGACCACGCTCAAGGGCGCGATCTCCGGCGTCGAGGGCGACGTCGCGGTCTGGCTGCCGCCGCAGTACAACGACCCCGCGTACAAGGACAAGACGTTCCCCGTGGTCGAGCTGCTGCCCGGCTACCCGGGCTCGATCGGCGCCTGGTTCGGCTCGCTGCACACCCAGCGGCAGCTCACGCCGATGATGCAGCGCGGGGAGGTCGCGCCGTTCATCCTCGTCTCGCCGCGCACCACGCTCCTGGACGGCCGCGACACCGGCTGCGCCAACGTGCCGGGCACCGTCAACGCCGACACCTGGATCAGCGTGGACGTACGCAAGATGATCACCGACAACTTCCGGGCCGCCACCGGGCCCGAGGGCTGGGCCATCGCCGGGTACTCGGCGGGCGGCCACTGCGCCGCCAAGCTCGCGATAGCGCACCCCGACCGCTACCGCGCCGGCGTCGACCTCTCCGGCTACAACGACCCGGCCGCCGAGGGCGCCTCGATCACCGCTCACGACCCGAAGCTGCGCCGCGAGTCCAACCCGCTGTGGATCCTCAAGACCGCCAAGACCCCGCCGCACACCTCGCTGTTCGTCTCCGGCGACATGGGCGACGGCTACAACGACGGCCTGGCGCTGAAGAAGGCCGCCAAGGCGCCGACCACCGTCCACGTCGTGAGGCTGAACGGCGGCGGCCACCGCAGCAGCGTCTGGGAGCACCAGGTGCCCGACGTCTTCCGCTGGCTCACCAAGGAGCTCGGTCAGGCGGGCCGGGTCGCGCCCGCGAACGGCATCTGATCGATCGGCGCGATCCGCACCGGCGCCCCCGGGTGCGGCGCGTGGATCATCTGGCCGCCGCCGATGTAGAGCCCGACGTGGCTGATGCCCGAGTAGAAGAAGACCAGATCGCCGGGGGCGAGCGCGGAACGGGCCACGCGGGTGCCGGAGTTGATCTGGGTGTACGTGGTCCGGGGCAGCGCGACGCCCGCCGCGCCCCAGGCCGCCTGGGTCAGCCCCGAGCAGTCGAACGAGGACGGCCCGATCGCGCCCCACACGTACGGCTTGCCGAGCGCGGTGTACGCGTACGCCACGGCGGCCGCCGCGCGGCCGCTGGGGGCCGGGAGCAGCCCGGTGGGCGCGGTGGGCGCACCGGGCGCGGAGGAGCGGCTGGCGCGGCCCGTGGCGCTCGCGTCGGCACGTGCGCCGTCCTCGCCCTCGTACGCGGCCCGCTCCTCGGCGGTCAGCCGCGCGAGCAGCGCCTGCGCCGAGTCGATCTTCGACTGGATGGTCTCCTTCTGGCGCCTGAGCTCGGCCTGCCGCTCGCGCAGCTCGCCGAGCCTGCCGTCGGCGGCGGTGTGCAGCCGCTTCAGCTCGGCGAGCTGCTTGCGGACCCCGGCCACCGCGTTCGCCGTCCGGTCCCCGGCCCGCTCCTCGAAGGCCGCGTCGTCCAGGTACCGCTGCGGGTCGGACGACAGCATCAGCTGGAGCGCGGGGGCGACCCCGCCGGTGCGGTACTGGGCGGTGGCGATCGAGCCCAGCGCGTTGCGCGCGCTGTTCAGCCGGTCGGTCTTGCGCGCGGCCTCGTCCTGGAGCGCGGCGACGGACTTCCGGGCGTCGTCCGCCTTCTCCTTGGTGCCGTTGTACGCCTCGGTGGCGACCTCCGCGTCGTGGTAGAGCGAGTCCACCTTGGCCTTGACCTGGGCCGGGGTCAGGCGGGGCTCGGCGTGGCCGGAGCCCTCGAAGGCGGTGGCGGTGGCGGCTCCGGCCAGTGCGAGGGTCGCCGCGGTGCGGGCGGCAGGGCCGGTGAGCGGGTGCTGCCTGGGCTTTCGGTGTGCAGCCACTAGGGCCTTCACGTCCTTCCGTGCACATCCGGCGACGGACCGCACAGGGGGGACGGCCCGCCGCCGGATCTCTCGGCTTGGCGACCGATGACCGCCCTTGAGGGGGCGGCGATGGGGAGTCGGTCACCTGGGGGAGGACGCTAAACCTGGGTGACACGGGGGAGTGAAGCAAAGCAGCGAAGTGTTCTCTTCCGGCGCTCGTGCGACCGCATGCGACCGGTTCATCATCGAGCGGGCCCGCTTCCCGATGCCCCTCTGACCGAAGAGCCGGACGCGCACCTGCCCGCTGCGCCCCGAAACGAGGTGGCTAGGCTCCCGAACCATGGACGTACTCATCAATGTCTTCGTCGCCCTGCACATCATCGGCATCGCCTCGCTGCTCGGAGGCTTCCTGACCCAGATGAAGGCGATGGGTGCCGGGACCGCGAGGTTCGTGCCCGCGATGCTGCACGGCGCGCTGACGATGCTGGTCACGGGCGTGGCCCTGGTCGGCCTCAACCAGGCCGACGACAACTCCGTGAACACCGCCAAGATCGGCCTGAAGCTGGCCGTCCTGGTGGTGATCCTCGGCCTGGTCTATGTGAAGCGGGACGACGAGAAGGTGGAGAAGGCGCTGTTCGGCGCGGTGGGCGGCCTCACCGTGGCGAACATCTTCATCGCGACGCTGTGGACGTGACCCGCGCCGACGGCTAGGCGGGCCTGACCGACCCGTAGATCGGCATGTAGTAGATCGACTCCTCGCGGACGTACGCACCCGGCTTCGGCGCGTGGATCATCATCCCGTTGCCGATGTACATGCCGACGTGGCTGATGTCGTCGTAGAAGAAGACCAGGTCACCGGGGCGCAGCTCGGCCGTGGCGACCCGGGTGCCGACCTTCACCTGGTCCCAGGTGGTGCGCGGCAGATCGACCCCGGCGGCCTTCCAGGCGGCCTGGGTGAGCCCGGAGCAGTCGTACGAGGACGGCCCGGTCGCGCCCCACACGTACGGCTTGCCGATCTGCGCGCGGGCGAACGCGAGCGCCTTGGCGGCCTTGGTGGAGGCGGACGGGGTGCCGGTGCCGGTACCCGGCACCGTCGGGGGCTTCTTCGCGGCTTCGGCCGCCTTGGCCGCCTCGGCGGCCTTGCGGGCCGCCTCCTGCCGCGCGGCCAGCTCCGCCGCCTTCCTCCGCGCCTCCTCCTGCTTCTTCTCCTCCAGCGCCGCCAGCCGCGCCTTCTCCTGCGCGGTGAGCGTGCCGAGGAGCGTGCGCGCGGCCGCCAGCTTCGTCTGTACGTCCTTCTTGCCCGCCCGCAGCGCCTCCTGCGAGGCGGTCAGCCGCTCCAGGCCCCGGGTCGCGTCCGCGCGCTTCTTCGCGATGCCCGCCCGCTCGGTCTCGAAGTCCCGCAGCGCCTGCTCCTCGCGGCCGGTCAGCTGCTTCATGAGGTGGTTGCGGTCGAAGAACGCCTGCGGGTCGTCCGCGAGCATCAGGGTCACGGTCGAGGCCATGCCGCCGGTGCGGTACTGCTCGGCGGCGTAGTTGCCGAGGACCCGGCGGGTGTCGTTCAGCCGGGCGGTGCCCCGGGCGACCTCGTCGAGCAGGCCGTCGACCTTCTCGCGCTGGTCGTCGGTGGCCTCCTTGGCCCGGTTGTACGACTCGGTGGCCGTGCCCGCCTGCCGGTAGAGGTCGTCCACCTTGCGCTGGACCTCCTCGACCGTCGGCTTCGGCCTGCCCGGGGCC
Source organism: Streptomyces sp. BPTC-684 (assembly GCF_030028635.1). NCBI lineage: Bacteria > Bacillati > Actinomycetota > Actinomycetes > Kitasatosporales > Streptomycetaceae > Streptomyces > Streptomyces sp. BPTC-684. Next base: position 2,108,910 of record NZ_CP124863.1, on the reverse strand, counting down.
GCGCCCGCGCTCTGGGCCAGCAGGCTCACCGAGGCGAGCGCGGCCGTGGTGATGCCGACGGCGGGAGCGGCCGTACGTATGCGGGTGCGCGGCTTGCGGTGGGAGGGCAAGGCCGACACCTCCTTCCGGATCGTGCCGGACGGGGGCGGTCCCCGGACGGGTGCGTTCCCCGGTTGAGGCGGCACGCTAGCCAACTCGTGTGGCCGCTGGGAAGGTTGATGTCCGACAGGCCCGATACATTCCCGTGACCTTTACGCTCCGTAGTCGTTGGTTCGTCTCTCCGAAGGCGGCAGCGGGTTGTCAGAGCGGGGTCCTAGACTCGGGAGACGATGAGCAGCCTCTTTGACGACAGCTTCCTGGCGGACCTCCAGCCCTCCGAGGAGGAGCACCCGCCGCCGCCCGAGGACGGTCCGGTCCGGGAGGAGGTGCCGGACGACCTGTTCCAGGGCCGTTTCGACGCACTCCCGAGCCACGACGCGTACTACCGGGACGGCGCCCCGCGCCCGGTGGTCGACCCGGCGACCCTCCTTGAGGGGCTGAACGAGAACCAGCGCGCGGCCGTGGTCCACGCGGGCTCGCCGCTGCTCATCGTGGCCGGCGCGGGCTCCGGCAAGACCCGGGTGCTCACGCACCGCATCGCCCATCTGCTGGCCACCCGCGGCGTCCACCCCGGCCAGATCCTCGCGATCACCTTCACCAACAAGGCCGCGGGCGAGATGAAGGAGCGCGTCGAGCAGCTGGTCGGCCCGCGCGCGCACGCGATGTGGGTGATGACCTTCCACAGCGCCTGTGTGCGGATCCTGCGCCGCGAGTCCAAGAAGCTCGGCTTCACCTCGTCGTTCTCGATCTACGACGCGGCCGACTCCAAGCGCCTGATGGCGCTGGTCTGCCGCGACCTCGACCTCGATCCCAAGAAGTTCCCGCCGAAGTCCTTCAGCGCCAAGATCTCGAACCTGAAGAACGAGCTGATCGACGAGGAGACCTTCGCCGGCCAGGCCGTCGACGGCTTCGAGAAGACCCTGGCGCAGGCGTACGCGATGTACCAGGCGCGGCTGCGCGAGGCCAACGCGCTGGACTTCGACGACATCATCATGACGACGGTCCACCTGCTCCAGGCGTTCCCGGACGTCGCCGAGCACTACCGCCGCCGCTTCCGCCACGTGATGGTCGACGAGTACCAGGACACCAACCACGCCCAGTACACGCTGGTACGGGAGCTCGTCGGCCCCGCCGGGCAGGACGAGGCGCCGGGCGAGCTGTGCGTGGTCGGTGACGCCGACCAGTCGATCTACGCCTTCCGGGGCGCCACGATCCGCAACATCCTCCAGTTCGAGGAGGACTATCCGGACGCGACGACGATCATGCTGGAGCAGAACTACCGCTCGACGCAGACGATCCTGTCCGCCGCCAACGCGGTCATCGAGCGCAACGAGAGCCGCCGCCCCAAGAACCTGTGGACGGACGCGGGCGCGGGCGCGCAGATCACCGGCTATGTGGCCGACACCGAGCACGACGAGGCGCAGTTCGTCGCCGACGAGATCGACCGGCTCACCGACGCGGGCGACGCCAAGGCGGGCGACGTCGCGATCTTCTACCGGACCAACGCCCAGTCCCGTGTCTTCGAAGAGATCTTCATCCGGGTCGGCCTGCCGTACAAGGTCGTCGGCGGCGTGCGCTTCTACGAGCGCAAGGAGGTCCGCGACGTCCTCGCCTATCTGCGCGTCCTCGCCAACCCGGAGGACGCGGTCCCGCTGCGCCGGATCCTCAACGTGCCCAAGCGCGGCATCGGCGACCGCGCCGAGGCGATGATCGACGCGCTCTCGCTGCGCGAGAAGATCACCTTCCCGCAGGCGCTGCGCCGCGTCGACGAGGCGTACGGAATGGCGGCCCGCTCGGCCAACGCCGTCAAGCGCTTCAACCAGCTCATGGACGACCTGCGCACCATCGTCGACTCGGGCGCGGGCCCCGCCGTGGTCCTGGAGGCGGTCCTGGAGCAGACCGGCTATCTGGCCGAGCTCCAGGCCTCCACCGACCCGCAGGACGAGACCCGGATCGAGAACCTCCAGGAACTCGCCGCCGTGGCCCTGGAGTTCGAGCAGGCGCGCGGCGAGGCGGAGGGTGCCGACGGCGCCGCCACGCCCACCCTCGCCGAGTTCCTGGAGCAGGTGGCGCTCGTCGCCGACTCCGACCAGATCCCCGACGAGGACGAGGAGGGCTCCGGCGTCATCACCCTGATGACCCTCCACACCGCCAAGGGCCTGGAGTTCCCGGTGGTGTTCCTGACCGGCCTGGAGGACGGCGTCTTCCCGCACATGCGCGCGCTCGGCCAGGTCAAGGAGCTGGAGGAGGAGCGCCGCCTCGCGTACGTGGGCATCACGCGCGCCCGCGAGCGGCTGTATCTGACGCGCTCCTCGATGCGCAGCGCCTGGGGCCAGCCCTCGTACAACCCGCCGTCCCGGTTCCTGGAGGAGATCCCGGCCCAGCACCTGGACTGGAAGCGGACGGGCCCGATGGCCGCCCCGGCCGGCCCGGTCTCGGGCAAGGGCCTGGGCGGGGGACTGTCCTCCTCGCGGGCGCGCTCGGGCCCCTCGGGCTTCGCGACCCGGCGCACCAGCGACAAGCCGGTGATCGCCCTGACGGTCGGGGACCGCGTCACCCACGACCAGTTCGGTCTGGGCACGGTGGTGTCGGTGACCGGTTCGGGCTCGGACGCGCAGGCGACGATCGACTTCGGCGACGAGCGCCCCAAGAAGCTGCTGCTTCGCTATGCGCCGGTAGAAAAGCTGTAATCGTTTCTGTGGAAGGCCTGCGGGCTCGGCCTAGGTCGGGTCGAGCCCGTGGCTGCGCAGCCACGGCAGCGGGTCTATCGGCGACCCGCCGCCGGGGCGCACCTCGAAGTGCAGGTGCGGGCCGGTGGAGTTGCCCGAGTTGCCCGAGTACGCGATGACGTCACCGGCCTTGACCGGGCCGGACCGCAGCTTGGTGCTGGAGAGGTGGCAGTACCAGGTCTCGGTGCCGTCGGCGGCGGTCACTATGGCCATGTTGCCGTAGGCGCTGTTCCACTGCGTACGGATGGTGCCGTCGATCGCCGACATCACCGGAGTGCCGTACGAGACCGGGAAGTCGATGCCGGTGTGCACCGACATCCAGTTGACGCCCGCCTGGCCGAAGTACGCGCTCAGGCCCCGCTGCTTGACCGGCAGCAGGAACTTGGGGCGCGCGGCCTCCTTGCGCGCGGCCGCCTCGGCCTTGGCCTGCTTCGCGGCGTCCTGGCGGGCCTTGAGGTCGAGACGTTCCTGCGTACGGCTGGCGCGGTCGGCGAAGTTGCCCGCCTCCGCACTGAGGTTGGCGAGCTGGGTGTCCAGCTTGCTGTTGGCGGCGACCGGCTTGACCGAGGACGGGTCGGAGGCGGTGACCGCCGTGCCGTCGTCCTTGCCCTCGCCGCCGAGCCCGCTGACGGACGCGGCCGCGACCCCGGCGACGCCCATCACGCACACGGACGGCACGGCGACGGTGAGCAGCGCGGACCGCTTGGCCGGACTGCGCCGACGGCTGCGGCTGCCTCCGGCGGGACGGCGGGGAAGGGGGACGGCCACGACCTCCGGGGCCGTACCGGGCTCGAACCCGGCCTCGGGCTGCGGGATTTCGCCACTGTCTGAACTGTCCGAACTGTCCGACGCGTCGAAGCCGTCGGCCGCGTCGATGTCGAGCGCGGGGAACTGGGCGGTGCTCTCCGCCCGGGCCTCGACGTGCTCGTTCTCGTACGCGGGCTCGTAACGCTGCTGCTCGTATGCCTCGACGCCGACGTTCCAGGCGGCCGTGTTGTACGTCCCGGTCTCGTCGTACGAACCGGCCGCGTACCCCGCACCGGGCACGGTCCACTGCCCGGTCGTGTCGTAGGCGGCGTCGTACGCGAACGCGGTGGTCTCGAACTGCCCGGTCTGCTGTGCCTGGTTCCAGGCGCTGGCGTCCCACTGCCCGGTGACGTCGGGCCCGGCCGACTGGGCCGGGATGGTCCACTGCCCGGTGGTGTCGTACGAGGTCTGCTGGTGCCGGTACTGCTGCGCGCCGTAGGCGTTCCACTGGCCCGTGTCGTACGCACCGGTGTGATCCGTGTCGTAACCGCCGGGCAGAGCACCGAAGAGCGGGTCGGTGTTGAGGGCGCCGGTGGCGTCCGCCGTGGAATGCCCGTCGTATCCGGCATATCCGGCGTGGGCGTGCTGGTCAGTCACCAACTTCTCTCTCGCCTCGGCAACAGGACCTGGGTCCGGGGGCCCTGGGGAGGGGCTCCCGTGGGGGAAGCAGTGGCGTGACTGTACCCGGCGGTACGCGACAGCGACAATCTTCCGCAGGTTTTATTGGATGAGGAAACGGGCAATCAGCGTCTTTCGGCGGACTGCGGGCAGAGGCTTGGTCTTGCGTTCGAGAATTGTTCGAGAAAACGGCTGCTGAGCGGCCTGTCCGGACGCCTCGGGCAACGGACGCCTCAAGCATCTGACTTCTCAAGCATCTGACTTCTCAAGCAACCGAGAACGCACCGCGCGGGTCGGCCCCTTCCTCGCCCTCCACCGCCTCCACGGTCAACGCCTGACGTATGCCGGTCGCGACGGCCGGGTGGACCGGCAGCGCCAGATGCCCGATCCCCGACACCCGTACGTTCTGAACGGTCAGATCCGGGTGGTCGATACGGGCGGTCTCCACCGGGACCATCAGCGTGTCGAGGTCGCTCCAGAAGCTCACGAACCGCGTCCGGCAGCCCGGGGCGGGCCGGCGCAGCTCCTCGACGACGTCGGAGCCCGGGCACATCTGGCGGACGATCGGGTGCGCGCTGATGAGCTGCGCCGAGCGGGTGCCCGCGTGCGGGGTGCCGAGCGTGACGAGCGTACGGACGCGCGCGTCGCCGCCGAGGCACTGGACGTAGTAGCGGGCGATCAGACCGCCGAGGCTGTGCCCGACCATGTCCACCTCGGTGTGCCCGGTGCGCGCGCAGATCTCCTCGACATGGCGGCCGAGCAGCTCGGCGGCCGTGCGGATGTCGCAGGTCAGCGGCGAGTAGTTGAGCGATTCGAGGTGGCGCCAGCCGTGCCGGGACAGCGCGCGGCGCAGCAGCACGAAGACCGACCGGTTGTCGATGAAGCCGTGCAGCAGCACGACGGGCGGCCGGGCGCGCCCGGCCGTGGGCAGCTGTGGTGCCCCTTCGGGGGCGGGGTCTTTGCGCTCGGCCGCCATGCCCGATGGATAGAGGACGAGATGGCCGGCCAGGACGGCGAGGTCGAGTGCGGTGGCGCGCAGCATCGCGGCGGAGATCCAGGCGCGGCGCAGACACAGCGGAAGGAGCGGAAAGAACTGCACGGACGACCTCCCGAACGGCACGCCGGAAGGACGACTCTGTCCCCCGTGTGCCCTCATGGGGCGCCCCCGCGAAAACGCGCTCGTCCAGAACGCCGTGGGCCGGACCTCCGTGCCGTGCGGCTGACGGCACGGTGGTCCGGCGCCTTACGGTGGTCCGGCGCCTTCAGAGCGGCTCCCCTTGCAGCCGACCCGACGGTCCGGCCGACGGGCGGCGGACAATCGGGTACGGCGACGCAAAACGAAACATGTCCCACTGTGTGATTTCCCCCTCCCCGGTCACCGCGAAACGGCGGCGTGCGCGATGCTGTAGATAACGTTCGTTCACTTCAGTTCGTCCACTTCAGTTTGTTCACCTCGTGTGGAGGCAGTGATGGGTGTAACCGGTCCGATCCGCGTGGTGGTGGCCAAGCCGGGGCTCGACGGGCACGACCGGGGCGCCAAGGTCATCGCACGGGCGCTGCGCGACGCGGGCATGGAGGTCATCTACACCGGCCTGCACCAGACGCCCGAGCAGATCGTCGACACGGCCATCCAGGAGGACGCCGACGCGATCGGCCTCTCCATCCTCTCCGGCGCCCACAACACGCTGTTCGCCAAGGTCCTGGAACTCCTGAAGGACCGCGACGCGGAGGACATCAAGGTCTTCGGCGGCGGCATCATCCCCGAGGCCGACATCCCCCCGCTGAAGTCCCTCGGCGTGGCCGAAATCTTCACCCCCGGGGCGACGACGACGTCGATCGTGGAGTGGGTGAACGCGAATGTGAGGGAGGGGGCGGGGGCGTAGCGGTTCGTCTGCGGGTGGGTGGGGGCTGGCCGCGCAGTTCCCCGCGCCCCTGGAAGCGCCCCTCCGGGGCGCCCAGGGGATGCCGCGCAGCGGCATTCAAGGGGCGCGGGGAACTGCGCGAGCAACCCAGCACGGTCCGCAGACGAACGGGGGTCCGGGGGCGTAGCCCCCGGGAGAGCCACCTCCACCCCCACCCACCCCCGGAGGGTTCAGGGAAGGGGCGGGGTGGGGGATCAACCGCCGAGTTCGGCCAGCATCGCCCCCCGCAACCGCAACGTCCCCACCAGCCGCTGAAACGCCTCCGCCCAGTAACCCCCCGCCCCCGGCGATGCCCCTTCCTCCTCCACCGGCACAGCCGTCAGCGCATCGAGCCGCCCCGCCTCCCCCGGAGACAGGCACCGCTCCGCCAGCCCCATCACCCCGCTGAAGCTCCACGGGTAGCTCCCGGCGTCCCGCGCGATCTCCAGCGCGTCGACGACGGCCCGCCCCAGCCCCGCCGACCACGGCACCAGACACACCCCCAGCAGCTGGAACGCCTCCGACAACCCGTGCGCGGCTATGAACGCGGCGACCCACTCCGCCCGTTCCCCCTCCGACAGCGTCGACAGCAGCTTGGCCCGCTCGGCCAGCGACACCGTCCCGGCGTTCCCGCCCGGCGGGGCGGACGGGGTGCCGAGGAGCGCACGCGCCCACTCCGCGTCCCCCTGCCGCACCGCCGCCCGGCACCACGCCGCGTGCAGCTCGTCCCCCCAGTCGTCGGCGACCGGCAACGCCACGATCTCCCGCGCCGAACGCCCCCCGAGCCGCCCCGCCCAGCCCCCCAGCGGCGCCGCCTCCACCAACTGGCCGAGCCACCACGACCGTTCGCCCCGCCCGGTCGGCGGCTTGGGCGCCACCCCGTCGCGCTGCATCCCGGCATCGCACTCGTGCGGCGCCTCCACCGTGATCCGCGCCCCGTCCCCGTCCCCCGACCGGTCGAGCGCGACGCACGACGCCGCCCGCGCCGCCATCCGCCCGGCCAGCGCGGACGCGGGCAGCGCCGAAAGGAGTTCGGCGGCCGTGGCACGGACGTTACGGCTGCGGTCGGCGAGCGCCCGCTCCAGGAACGGCTCGTCCTCCCCGCCGAGCCCGGCCCGCAGCGAGTCGAGGAACATCAGCCGGTCCTCGGCCCGCTCGGCCGCCCACGTCGTGGCGAGCAACTCCCGCGCGGCCCCCGGCTCGTACGCCCGTACCGTCGAGAGCAGCGCCACCCGCTCGGCGAACAGCCCCTCCTCCCACAGCCGCCGCACCGCCTCGGTGTCCGAGGCGTCGGGCAGGACCGCAGTGCCCGACCCGCCGCGCAGCGCGAACCGCCACTCCGGGTTCAGCCCGGCCAGCCACGTCCCGCGCGGCCCGGCGAACGCCAGCGCCTGCGGCCGCAGATCCGTACGCGCCCGGGCCGCATCCAGCAGGGCGGGCAGCAGGGCGGGCGGCGCCCGGAAGCCCCGCTCGGCCGCCGCGCTCAGCCACTGCGGCAGCAGCTCCGCCAGATCCGGCGCGGCTCCCCGCCGCCCCCCGGAGTGCGCCGCCGCCGAACGGTCCGCGAGCAGTTGCCCCAGCCGGCGCCGCGCGGCCTCCGGCAGCTCCGGCCGCCCGTCGTCCGGCGCCTTCTCGGGCCGTACGGGCGCGGGTGCGGGCAGCAGCCCCGCCCGGCGGCGGACGGTGTGCCGCGCGGCCTCGTCGAGGAGCGCGGCGGGCCCACCGGCGGCGGGCCGCCGCTCGGTGCCGAGCAACGCCGTGGTGACGAGCTCCTCCCAGGAACCGCCTCTGCTCCCGGTCCTGGTCGCGTCCCCGGTCCTGGTCGCGGCAGCGGACATAGTGGCCTCCCCTCCATGCATATGCGCAACCTCCTTCACAGCAGTCCCCGCAGTCCCCGCAGTCCTCGAAACGGCAGCCCTCACAGCAGCCGCACCGCCTCCGCCTCGCCCTGCGCCCACCCCGCCAGCGGCGCGAACCCCCGGTGTCCGCACTCGCCGAACACCGTCACCGGGCCACCGCCCGACAGCGCGACGAGCTTCCACAGGCCCGCCCGGTCGGCCGCGCCCGAGGCAATGGGAAGCGCCAACTCGCCGTTATCATCTGCGAGTTGCCATCCAGCCCCGCCGCCCTCGCCCGGCGGCACCGGTATCACCCCGCTCACCGTCACCGGCCACGCGTCCAGCCACGGGTCGTCCCGCAGCGCCCGTCCGTACCGCTCCAGCGCCTCGGCCGTCGTGCCGCCGGGCGGCGGGCCCCCGGCCGCCAGCGGCGCCCCGAACCGTTCGCCCAGCGCGGCACGCAGCTGCCCGCCGCCGGGGTACGGCGTGAGCTCGGCGTCGATCGCCAGGCCGACCGGCAGGGCGAGCTCGGGCGCCCGGCCCGCCGCACCGAAGTCGAGCAGCATCGCCGCGCGGCCCGACTCCCGTCCATACAGCCAGATCCGGCGCGTGGTCAGCTTGGCGTCGGCCGTGTCGTACTGGGCGAGGACCTGCCATATGTCCCGCACCGGCGGTCCCTGCGGCGGCGCGGGCACACCGACCCGCGCCCGGACCGTGGCGGCCAGCGGCTCCGGCAGCCCCTCTCGGCCCAGCCAGGCCCGGTCGAGCAGATGCAGCAGCGCGCACTCCTCCAGGAGCCGCACCGGCCAGCCGGGCCCGGAGCCCGCTATCGAGCCCAACTCCCTTACCCTGCCTGCCAGTCCCGGCGCCTGGGCGTCGACCATGCGGGCGGCCGTCTCCTCCCACAGCCCGTACCCGGGCCGCTCGGCCGCCGCGAGACCGCCGCGCAGCAGGTCCTCAAGTCGCTGCTCCAGCTCGCTCGCCCCGGCCGTGACCCGCTCGGCGCGCTTCTCCGCGCGGCGCCGGGCCGCCTCCGGATCGGCCGTCCTCGCCTCGGCGGGGCCCGCCGCCTCGCTCCCCTTCTTCTCCGCCCGCTCCCGACGCCCGCGCAGCCACTGCTCGGCCCAGCCGGGCACCTCCCCGTCCGCGACGGCCGGCACCGCCCGCTCGTCCGCCGCCCAGAGCAGCAGCAGCCCCAGCGCGTGCTTGCACGGGAACTTGCGGCTCGGGCAACTGCACTTGTATCCGAGCCCGCCCGTGTCGACCACTGTCTGGTACGGCTTGCTGCCGCTGCCCTTGCACAGGCCCCACACGCTCGTGTTGTCGCAGCCGCTTTCCGACCACGGCCCGGCCGTGCCGAGCTTGGCTCCCGCCTTGCGTGACGCGGCGTCAGGAGCCAGGGCCAGCACCTGTTCCGCAGTCCAGCGCACCCCCTGCTGATTCATGGTTCCGAAGGTAGATGCCCCCACTGACAATCGCCCTGACCTGCGCTTTCCCCCTCGCCGGGGCCGATTGTCAGTGGCGTGGTGCACGGTGGAGTCACATCGGGTCGACTGATCTGGAGGGGGATCCATGACCGTGTCCGAAATCAACTCCGCGGCCGCCGGAAGCGGTGTCGAGGCGGCCGCCGCCGAGGCCCTGCGCCCGCACGCCGAGCACGCGTTCGCGCACGAACTCAAGGCGCTGGCGGCCGCCGACGACCGGCCCAGACCCGCCCGTTGGCAGCTCTCGCCGTGGGCCGTCGCCACGTATCTGCTCGGCGGCACCCTGCCCGACGGCACGGTGATCACGCCGAAGTACGTGGGCCCGCGCCGCATCGTCGAGGTCGCCGTCACCACGCTCGCCACCGACCGGGCGCTGCTGCTGCTCGGCGTCCCCGGCACCGCCAAGACCTGGGTGTCCGAGCACCTCGCCGCCGCCGTCAGCGGCGACTCCACGCTGCTGGTCCAGGGCACGGCCGGCACCCCGGAGGAGGCGATCCGGTACGGGTGGAACTACGCGCAACTGCTGGCGCACGGCCCCAGCCGCGACGCCCTGGTGCCCAGCCCGGTCATGCGGGCCATGGCCGAGGGGATGACGGCCCGGGTCGAGGAGCTGACCCGTATCCCCGCCGACGTGCAGGACACGCTGATCACGATCCTGTCGGAAAAGACGCTGCCCATCCCCGAGTTGGGCCAGGAGACGCAGGCGGTGCGCGGCTTCAACCTCATCGCCACGGCCAACGACCGCGACCGGGGGGTCAACGAGCTGTCGAGCGCGCTGCGCCGCCGCTTCAACACGGTGGTGCTGCCGCTCCCGGCGACCGCCGACGAGGAGGTCGACATCGTCTCGCGCCGGGTCGACCAGCTCGGGCGCTCGCTCGACCTGCCCGCGGCGCCCGAGGGCATGGACGAGATCCGCCGGGTCGTCACCGTCTTCCGCGAGCTGCGGGACGGGGTGACCGGCGACGGCCGCACCAAGCTCAAGTCCCCTTCGGGGACGCTCTCCACGGCCGAGGCGATCTCGGTGGTGACGGGCGGTCTGGCGCTCGCCGCGCACTTCGGCGACGGCGTGCTGCGCTCCGGCGACGTGGCGGCGGGCATCCTCGGCGCGGTCGTCCGCGACCCGGCGGCGGACCGCGTCATCTGGCAGGAGTACCTGGAAACGGTGGTGCGCGAGCGCGACGGCTGGAAGGACTTCTACCGCGCGTGCCGCGAGGTGTCGGCGTGACCGCCCCGTCCCCGGTCGTGTCGGACGCGGCCGCGCCGGATGCGTCCGTGCCGGAGGTGGGCGGGCCCGGTGCCACGGCCCCGGCGGCCGCCGTGCCCCCCGGCCCCTGGCTGCTCGGCGTGCGGCACCACGGGCCCGGGTCGGCGCGGGCCGTGCGGGCGGCGCTGGAGGCGGCGCGGCCCCGGGCCGTGCTGATCGAGGGCCCGCCCGAGGCCGACGGGCTGCTCGCGCTCGCCGCCGACCCGGACATGCGGCCGCCGGTCGCGCTGCTCGCCCATGTGGTGGACGATCCGCGCCGGGCCGCGTTCTGGCCGATGGCCGAGTTCTCGCCGGAGTGGGTGGCGCTGCGCTGGGCCCTGGACGCGGGCGCGGAGGTCCGCTTCATCGACCTCCCGGCGGCCCATTCCCTGGCGGCGGGCGACGAACGGCCTGAGAACGAACCGGAGGACGGGAGCGGTCCACAGGACGAGCAGGACGAGCGGGACGAGCAGCCCGCGCTGCGGATCGACCCCATCGGCGTGCTCGCCGAAACCGCCGGATACGACGACCCGGAAGCCTGGTGGGAGGACGTCGTGGAGCACCGCGACGGCACGCCGGGAGCCGATCCGTACGGCCCGTTCGCCGTCCTGGGCGAAGCCATGACGGCGCTGCGCGAGGCGTACGGGGACGGCGGCCACGCGCGCGACCTGATCCGCGAGGCGTATATGCGCCGGCAACTGCGCGCAGCCCGGCGCGAGTTCGGGGACGAGGTCGCGGTCGTGTGCGGCGCCTGGCACGTGCCCGCGCTCGCCGAGAGGACCACGGTCGCGGCCGACCGCGCGCTGCTCAAGGGCCTCCCCAAGGTGAAGGCCGAGCTGACCTGGGTGCCCTGGACCCACCGCCGCCTCGCCCGGCACAGCGGCTACGGCGCGGGCATCGACTCGCCCGGCTGGTACGGGCACTTGTTCGGCGCCCCCGACCGGCCCGTCGAGCGCTGGATGACCAAGGTCGCCGGGCTGCTGCGCGAGGAGGACCGGCAGGTCTCGTCCGCCCACGTCATCGAGGCGGTGCGGCTCGCCGGGACCCTCGCCGCGATGCGCGGCCGCCCGCTGCCGGGCCTGACCGAGACGACCGACGCGGTGCGGGCGGTGATGTGCGAGGGCTCCGACGTGCCGCTCGCCCTCGTCCAGGACCGCCTCGTCGTCGGCGATGTGCTCGGCGAGGTCCCGGACGCCGCCCCGGCCGTCCCGCTCCAGCGCGACCTCACCCGCGCCCAGCGCTCCCTGCGGCTCAAACCGGAGGCGATGGAGCGGGAGTTGGAGCTCGATCTGCGCAAGGAGACCGACGCCGCGCGCAGCCGGCTGCTGCACCGGCTGAGCCTGCTCGGCATCGGCTGGGGCGAGCAGTCGGCGTCCCGGGGCAGCACCGGCACGTTCCGGGAGAGCTGGCGGCTGCGCTGGGAGCCCGAGCTGTCGGTGCGGGTGGCCGAGGCCGGGGTGTGGGGCACCACGGTCCTGGCCGCCGCCACCGCGCGGGCCGAGTCCGAGGCCGCCGGGGCGACGGTCCTGGGCGAGATCACCGCGCTGGCCGAGCGGTGTCTGCTCGCCGAGCTCTCCGACGCGCTCCCGGTGGTGATGCGCGCGCTCGCCGACCGGGCCGCGCTCGACACGGACGTCGCCCACCTCGCCCAGGCGCTGCCCGCCCTGGCCCGCACGCTGCGGTACGGAGACGTGCGCGGCACGGAGACGGCCGGGCTCGGGGAGGTCGCGACCGGGCTCGCCGAGCGGATCTGCGTCGGCCTGCCGCCTGCCTGCACGGGCCTGGACGCGGACGGCGCCACCGAGATGCGCCGCCGCATCGACGACGTCCACACGGCCATGGCCCTGCTGCCGCAGGCGCCCGAGGGCACGACGACCCTGCGGGACCGCTGGGCGTCGGTCCTGGTCAGGCTGGCCGGGCGGGACTCGGTGGCGGGGGAGATCCGGGGCCGCGCCGTCCGCCTGCTCCTGGACGACGGACGGCTCGACGACACCGCGGCGGAGCGCCACATGGGCCTGGCGCTCTCGGTGGGGACACCGCCCGGCGACGCGGCCGCCTGGATCGAGGGGTTCGTCGGGGGCGCGTCGGGCGGCGGCATGCTCCTCGTCCACGACGAGCGGCTGCTCGCCCTGGTCGACACCTGGCTGACCGGCGTCCCGGCCGACGCCTTCACGGACGTACTGCCGCTGCTGCGCCGCACCTTCTCGGCGTACGAACCGGGCGTGCGCCGCACCCTCGGCGAGCTCGTCCGGCGCGGCCCCGGCACCACCGGTCCGGCCCCGGCCGACGCGGGCGCCTCCGGCTTCGGGGCCGGGCTCGACGAGGAGCGCGCTGCCGCCGTGGAGCCGCTGCTGCGACTGCTGCTCGGCGCGAGCACCCACGGCTCCGACGCACCACCGGAGCCGTCCGACCACCTGGCGTCCGACCACCTGGCAGGAGTGGGGAAGTGAGCACAGAACAACTCGATGCGGCCGCCGGTGAGCGGCTGCGCCGCTGGCGGATGGTGCTCGGCGGGGAGCAGGGCGCCGACGGCACGGGCCGCACACTCGCCGGGCGCGACGCCGCGATGGACGGCGCCCTGTCCGCGCTCTACGGAGGCTCCGCCGGGCGGGGTTCGACGAAGGACCGGGGTGCCGGGCTCGGTGCCTCCGCCCCGAGCGTCGCCCGCTGGCTGGGTGACATCCGTACGTACTTCCCCAGCTCGGTCGTCCAGGTGATGCAGCGCGACGCCATCGACCGGCTCGGGCTCTCCGCGCTGCTCCTGGAACCGGAGATGCTGGAGGCCGTCGAGGCGGACGTGCACCTGGTGGGCACGCTGCTCTCGCTGAACAAGGCGATGCCGGAGACCACCAAGGAGACGGCCCGCGCGGTCGTCCGCAAGGTCGTCGAGGACCTGGAGAAGCGGCTCGCCACCCGGACGAAGGCGACGCTGACGGGCGCCCTGGACCGTTCGGCGCGGATCAGCCGCCCCCGCCACCGCGACATCGACTGGGACCGCACCATCCGGGCGAACCTGAAGAACTACCTGCCGGAGTACGACACGGTCGTCCCCGACCGGCTGATCGGATACGGGCGGGCCGCCCAGTCCGTCAAGAAGGACGTGGTCCTCTGCATCGACCAGTCCGGCTCGATGGCCGCCTCGGTCGTCTACGCCTCGGTCTTCGGCGCGGTCCTCGCCTCGATGCGCTCGATCGCCACCCGGCTCGTCGTGTTCGACACGGCCGTCGTCGACCTCACCGACCAGCTCGACGACCCGGTGGACGTGCTGTTCGGCACCCAGCTGGGCGGCGGCACCGACATCAACCGCGCCCTCGCCTACTGCCAGTCGCAGATCACCCGTCCTGCCGACACCGTCGTCGTACTGATCAGTGATCTTTACGAGGGAGGGATCCGGGACGAGATGCTGAAGCGGGTGGCGGCGATGAAGGCGTCCGGGGTGCAGTTCGTGGCCCTGCTCGCCCTCTCCGACGAGGGCGCCCCGGCGTACGACCACGAGCACGCGGCGGCCCTGTCGGCCCTGGGAGCGCCCGCCTTCGCCTGCACCCCCGACCTCTTCCCGGAGATCATGGCGGCGGCCATTGAGAAGCGGGCCCTGCCGATACCGGACGCGGGCTGAAACCCGGTGCCGGGGTCGGCCTCCCGGCCGGGGGTCCGGGGGTTGTCCCCCGGGAGATGCAGTATGGCGGCGGCCATTGAGAAGCGGGCTCTGCCGATACCTGACACGCTGTGAGCAGGTGATCTGTGACAGGTATCACCGCTCCGGTGTGATCTGCGATTTAGGGAGCTCGCTCTGGCGGGGATAACCTGCGAGACGGACATGCCGCGTACCCGGACACCGTGTACGCCTCCCTCAGTGACAGCGCCGTCACGTTGCCCTTCGCGGCACGCCCACGCAGAAAACGAACCGCGAGACCACTGAAAAGGGACGGACGCGCGTGGACCTGTTCGAGTACCAGGCGAGGGACCTCTTCGCCAAGCACGGTGTACCGGTGCTGGCCGGTGAAGTGATCGACACGCCTGAGGCAGCCCGCGAGGCGACCGAGCGGCTGGGCGGCAAGTCCGTCGTCAAGGCGCAGGTGAAGGTCGGCGGCCGCGGCAAGGCCGGTGGCGTCAAGCTGGCCGCCAACCCCGACGAGGCGGTCGCCCGCGCGACGGACATCCTCGGCATGGACATCAAGGGCCACACGGTCCACAAGGTGATGATCGCCGAGCTGTCCCCGGAGATCGAGGCGGAGTACTACGTCTCGTACCTCCTCGACCGCACCAACCGCACCTTCCTCGCCATGGCGTCGGTGCAGGGCGGCATGGACATCGAGGAGGTCGCGGAGAAGACCCCCGAGGCCCTCGCGAAGGTCCCGGTCAACGCCGTCGAAGGCGTGAACATCGAGAAGGCCCGCGAGATCGTGGCCCTGGCGAAGTTCCCGGCCGAGGTGGCCGAGGGTGTCGCCGAGGCCATGGTGACCCTGTGGGACACCTTCGTCGCCGAGGACGCGCTCCTCGTCGAGGTCAACCCGCTGGTGAAGACCAAGGACGGCCGCATCCTGGCGCTGGACGGCAAGGTCTCGCTCGACGAGAACGCCGAGTTCCGCCAGCCGGAGCACGAGGCGCTCGAGGACAAGGACGCGGCTGACCCGCTCGAAGCCGCGGCCAAGGCCAAGGGCCTCAACTACGTCAAGCTCGACGGCGAGGTCGGCATCATCGGCAACGGCGCGGGTCTCGTCATGAGCACCCTGGACGTCGTCGCGTACGCCGGTGAGAACCACGGCGGCGTGAAGCCGGCCAACTTCCTCGACATCGGCGGCGGCGCGTCCGCCCAGGTGATGGCGAACGGCCTGGAGATCATCCTCGGTGACGCGGACGTCAAGTCCGTGTTCGTCAACGTCTTCGGTGGCATCACCGCCTGCGACGAGGTCGCCAACGGCATCGTCCAGGCGCTGCAGCTCCTCGCCGACAAGGGCGAAGAGGTCACCAAGCCGCTGGTCGTGCGCCTCGACGGCAACAACGCGGAGCTGGGTCGCAAGATCCTGTCGGACGCGAACCACCCGCTGGTGCAGCGCGTGGACACCATGGACGGCGCGGCCGACAAGGCCGCCGAGCTCGCGGCCGCGAAGTAAGGGACGAGGGAAACCACAGCCATGGCTATCTTCCTCAACAAGGACAGCAAGGTCATCGTCCAGGGCATGACCGGTGCCACGGGCATGAAGCACACCAAGCTCATGCTCGGCGACGGCAGCAACATCGTCGGCGGTGTGAACCCGCGCAAGGCCGGCACGTCCGTCGACATCGACGGCCACGAGATCCCGGTCTTCGGCACGGTCGCCGAGGCGATGGAGAAGACCGGCGCCAACGTGTCCGTCCTCTTCGTGCCGCCGGCGTTCGCCAAGGCCGCCGTGGTCGAGGCGATCGACGCCGAGATCCCGCTCGCCGTGGTCATCACCGAGGGCATCGCGGTCCACGACTCCGCCGCCTTCTGGGCGTACGCGAAGGCCAAGGGCAACAAGACCCGCATCATCGGCCCGAACTGCCCCGGTCTGATCACGCCGGGCCAGTCCAACGCCGGCATCATCCCGGGCGACATCACCAAGCCGGGCCGTATCGGCTTGGTCTCGAAGTCCGGCACGCTGACGTACCAGATGATGTACGAGCTCCGTGACATCGGCTTCTCGTCCGCCGTCGGCATCGGTGGCGACCCGGTCATCGGCACCACGCACATCGATGCGCTCCAGGCGTTCCAGGACGACCCGGACACCGACCTGATCGTCATGATCGGTGAGATCGGCGGCGACGCCGAGGAGCGCGCGGCCGACTTCATCAAGGCCAACGTGACCAAGCCGGTCGTCGGCTACGTCGCGGGCTTCACCGCGCCCGAGGGCAAGACCATGGGCCACGCCGGCGCCATCGTCTCCGGCTCCTCCGGCACGGCCCAGGCCAAGAAGGAGGCCCTGGAGGCCGCGGGCGTCAAGGTCGGCAAGACGCCGACCGAGACGGCCAAGCTGGCGCGCGAGATCCTCGCGGGCTGACCTTCAGGTCCGCGGTTCTGTACGCGCGTGGGCCCGCACCCCTGTCCGGGGGTGCGGGCCCACGCGCGTTTCTCCGGGCGCAACAGGCGTCAGCCGGCGTCGCGTCAACTGGCGTCAGCGGGACTCCGGGACCAGCCGTTCCGGCCCGTGGGCGGGCTCTTCGAGCAGCTTGCGGTGGAGCTGCTCGTCCTCTTCGCCGTGCCGCTGCGGGCCGCTGTTGAGCGGGACGTCGCCGATGCGCTGACCCGGGGAGACCGGCGGGATGTAGCGGGTGGGCGCGGTGGAGAGCGTGAAGGCCGTCGCGCCGGCGATGACGGCGGTCAGGGTGACGGCGGCGCGCGTCCAGATCCGGATGCGGCGCTCGCCACCGGTGCGCACGTGCCAGGGGCCCGGCAGCCGGGTCACGGCCCGGGACTCGGCGAGGGCGAGTTCGCCGATGCGCCGCCGCAGCAGTTCGGACAGCGCCTCGGGGGTGGCGGCCGCAGCGAGCTCCGGCACGTGGGCGGCGACGGCCTCGCGGGCGTGCAGCAGCCGGTTCGCGGCGGCCGGGGTGCTGGCCTCGGTCTCGGCGGCGGTCTCGGGCAGGTCGAGGCCGAGGCCGTCGTAGAGCAGGAGAGTGCGGCGGTAGCGGGGCGGCAGGTCGAGCAGCGCGCGCAGCAGCGTACGGAGCTCGGGGTCGGCCGGGGGGCGGTCGGGGTGCCTGTGCGCGGGGCGGAACCGGTGCCAGGGGGAGAGGGCGTACTCGTGCGCCGCCGCCCGCAGCCAGCCCGCCGGGTCGGCGTCGGTGGCGACTTCGGGCCACCGCTGCCAGGCGAGGTGGAAGGCGCGCTCGACGGCCTCCTTCGCCAGCCACCGCCGACCGGTGAGCAGGTACGTCTGCTGGACGAGGGGGGTGGAGTGGGCGGCGTAGAGGGCGTCGAAGGCGTCGCCGGGGGGGTCGGGGACGGGGCGAGGAGGCTCGGCCTCCTCGGGCGGGGCGGGGTCCTGTGACGTCTCGTCGGCCTCGTCCGTATCGGCGGGTAGCGCGGGCGCCCCGGCGGCCGAGGGGACCGGTGCCGGGTCGTGGCGGACCGGGGCCGTGGCCCGGGGCTTGGCGGCGCGCTTCGCGGCGGAGCGGGGGCGGCGGGTGTTCAGGGGCTTGGCGGGTGCGCCGGGTTTCCCCCGGGTGGTGGGGGCGCCGGGCCCGACGTCCGCGTCCGGGGCGGGCGGGGCCCCGCCGGAGCCCGTGCCGGGCCGTTCCTCCGGGGGCGGCAGGGGCGGCAGGGGCGGCGGCGACATGGCGGCACCGGTGTCGGACGTGCGCTCTGTCATGAAGGGCTCCCAGGACTCCCCGCGAAGGCCGAGACGGCCGTACCGCCCGCAGTCTTACCCCGGTTAGAAAAGCATATAAACGTATATTGAGCGACACGGCGGGCATTTTCCTCTTACGGGGAGAAAGCGCGTGTCGTTGGCAGCATGGCGGCGTGACACAAGCGACCGATCGCGGCCTGATGTTGCCGGCGGCCCAGGGCCGCTCGTCCGTGCTGGCCACCTGCGTGCTGCGCGGGGCGATGGCGGCGGGGCTGGGACTCGGCGCGCTCGCCGTGCTGGTGACGGTGGTGTGGATCAGCTCGCCGTACCCCGACAGCGGGCCCGGCGGCGCGCTGCGCTCGGCGGCCGCGCTGTGGCTGCTCGCCCATGGAACGCAGCTGGTCAGACCCGACACGCTCAGCGGCGTGCCCGCTCCGGTGGGGATCGTGCCGCTGCTGCTCGTCGGGCTGCCGGTGTGGCCGGCGTACCGGACGGCGCGGGACGCGCTGTCGTACGAGGGGGAGCCGGGGTACGGGGACGACGAGGGGGTGGAGGAGGGCGGCGAGCTTGCGCCGCTGCCGCCCGCGTGGGCTGCCTTCACGGCGTTGACCTGCGGATATCTCCTGGTGGGTGCGGCGGCGGTGCTGTACGCGTCCGGCGGGCCGCTGCCCGCCGCGCCGCTCAGCGCCGCGCTGCACCTGCCCCTGGTGGCCTCGTGCGCGGTGGGTGCCGGGCTCTGGACCGCGTACGGCCGTCCGCGCGCTCCGCTGCCGCGCTGGGTGCCCGCGGCCGTACGCCGGGTGCTGGTCCATCGTCGTATGAATACGGCTGTACGAGCCGGGTCAGCCGGGGCCGCCGTGCTGCTGGCGGGCGGGGCGCTGCTCGCCGGGGCGGCGCTGGTGTGGCACGCGGGTGCGGCCCAGGACGCGTTCCTGCGGCTGGCGCAGGACTGGCCGGGGCGGCTCGCGGTGATGATGCTGCTGCTGGCGCTGGTGCCGAACGCGGCGGTGTGGGGGGCGGCGTACGGGCTGGGGCCGGGGTTCCTGCTCGGCGCGGGCGCGGTGGCGACGCCGCTGGGGGTGGCGGGCACGCCGGCGGTGCCGCACTTCCCGCTGCTGAGCGCGGTACCGGCCGAACCGCACGGGAACTGGCTGACCTGGTCGGTGGCGGCGCTTCCGGTGCCGGCCGGGCTGGTGGTCGGGTGGTGGACGGCGCGGCGGGCGACGGGCGAGGAGGAGGAGTGGGGGCGCGGGGAGACGGCGCTGGCGGCGGCGTACGGCGCGGCGGCGTGCGGGGCGGCGCTCGCGCTCCTGTCCGCGCTCTCGGGCGGCCCTCTCGGCACGGAGCACCTGGCGGCGCTGGGCCCGGTGTGGTGGCGCACGGGCGGGGCGGCGCTGCTGTGGACGGCGGCGGTGGGGGTGCCGGGGGCGCTGGTGCTGCGGTGGTGGTGGAGCCGGGGTGCGGCGGAGCCGCCGGTTGTGCCCGCAGGGCGGTGGTGGTCGCGCCTCGCCTGGCGGCGCCGGAAGACCGAGGCGGTGGAGCCGGTGGACGTCGAGCCGTACGACTTCCTGCCGATGAGGGCGTGGCACGACAGCGGGGCGCGGGAGGTGCGGTGGGCTGCGCTGCGGGAGGCGTCGGGGGGCCTGATGCCCGAGATCGCGCCGGGGGCGGCCGTACCGCCGGGGCCGGGTGCGCTGCCGGAGCCGGACGGGCCGCCCGAGCCGGAGGATCGGCCCGAGGTCGTCGGGCTGCCCGAGCCGGGCGGGCTGCCCGAGGCGGAGGTTCGGCCCGAGGTCGTCGTGCTGCTGGAGTCGGACGGGCCGCCCGAGCCGGAACCGGATGCGCCGGAGGCGTCTGCGCCGGGTGACGAGGGCGAACCCGGGCCCGAGAGCTCCCCCCTCCCCGAGACCGAGCCCCCGGCCCCCCACTAGCAGCGATGCCCACCCGCCCGCCCGTTCGGCGGTGTGGGAGAGGCCCGGGCCTCTGGTGGTGGGTTGCTCCCCGCCGGCGGCCGCACCCCGCCGCTCCCGGCGCCCGCCTGCGGTGGGCAGGGCGACGTCCCGCCCGCCCGTCCGGCGGCGTTGGAACGGCTCGGGCCTCTCGTGCTGGTTGCCCGCCATCGGCGCCTGCGGCCCGCAGGTCGCGGCGCCCGCCTGAGCCGGGCAGGCTCATCCCGCCCGCCCGTTCAGCCGTGCTGGCCAGGCTCGGGTCTCCCGTGGCCGGTTGCCCGCCGTCGGCGGCCGCGCCCCGCCGGTCGCGGCGCCCGCCTCCGGCGGGCAGGCCCATCCCACCCGCCCGTTCGGCGGTATGGGGATGGCTCGGGCCCTCGTGCCGGTTGCCCGCCATCGGCGGCTGCGCCCCGCCGCTCCCGGCGCCCACCTGAGCCGGGCAGGCTCATCCCGCCCGCCCGTTCAGCCGTGCCGGGACGGCTCAGGCCTCCCGATGTGGGGCTACCCGCCTGCGGCTGCCGACCGTCAACAACCCGCCCCCATCCACTCCTTCACTTACTCCTTCACCCCGAACAACGGCACCAACGGATCCGGTAGCAAGTCGTTGCACGCCAGGGAGCCCGTCTTCGTCAGGGCGTCGTCCACGCACGTGTAGTAGTCGCGGTACACGAGCTGCATCGTGAACGTCGCCGCCACGATCGACAGGGACAGGATCGCCGTCACCAGGCCCGTGACCGCCGCCGTCGTCTGGGGCTTGGCGGGGGGCGGGGGCGGGGCCGACGCGGGGTGGGCCGGGGCCGTCTCCGGGGGCTTCGGCTTGGCGCGGAGGGAGCTGATCGCCCAGTACAGCGCCAGCGAGCCGAGCAGCAGCGCGATCTCCGTCATGTCGAACAGGGCGAAGAAGAACGCCCACATGCCCGAGAGCAGCGCGTAGCGCGCCCGGCGCTGGGCCGGGTCCGTGGGGTCCCAGCGCAGGGCGGGGCCCGGCGGCGGGTTCTGGCCGGGACCGGGGCCGGGGCCGGAGCCGCGCTCCGGGTCCTCGGGGCGGTTGCCGAAACCGCCCTGGCCGGGGCCGGGCTGGCGGCTGCTCCACTGGCTGCCCCAGGGGGACGAGCCGTCGGCCGGGCGGCGCGGCCGCCACGGCTGGTCGGGCCGCCCCTCCGGCGGCGGCGCGAACGGGTTGTCGTCGGCGGGCGCCCGGTCCGGGCCCCCGCCGGTGGAGTCCCCTCCGGTGCCGCCCTGCGCCTGCCCGGCATCCTCTCCCCGCGCACCCGGGTTCGTCGGGTCCGTCGAATCCGTCGTCGCGGGGGACTGGCGTTCTGCGAACGGCTGGTCGCGTCGGTCCGGCATCTGGTGAACGTCTTCCCCTCGGACCCCTGGCCAAGGGGGTCGCATTCGTCGAGCATCCAGGTCGAGCGCCGAACGGCTCCCCGCGGGTTCCCGCGCGGGAGTCCGGCCGGACGCTCGGCGTGCTCATATCCGTGCTCATGTCGTCGTCGCGGCGCTGTCCTCGGACCGCGCCTCCCCAGACGCTACCTGCCGGGCCTGCCCCCGTCCCGTGGGGGCGGTTCGGTGTGCCGGTATCGTTGCTGACGGTCGGCGCATTCGTAGGGTTCCCCGTATCGAGGGGGACGACTCGTTCGTATGACCATACAAAGGTGCGTCGCGGGCGGTGTCCCGCCGGGCGCCAGGCCCCGCCCGGCGGGGTGCGGCGCACGCACCGGCACAGACCCACCACGCCTCACCCCGTACGCGAGAAAGGGCCCAGCCGTGGCCTCCCCGCCCCCCGCCGCCGCTCCGGCACGCCTCGTCGTGCTGGTCTCCGGATCCGGTACGAACCTCCAAGCCCTGCTCGACGCCATCGCCGCCGACCCGGACGGGTACGGCGCGCGGATCGTGGCCGTGGGGGCCGACCGGGACGGCATCGCCGGCCTTGAGCGGGCCGAAAAGGCCGGTCTGCCCACCTTTGTCTGCCGGGTGAAGGATCACCCCACCCGTGACGCCTGGGACCTCGCGCTCGCCGAGGCCACCGCAGCGTACGCGCCGGACCTCGTCGTGTCCGCGGGTTTCATGAAGATCGTGGGGAAGCACTTCCTCGCCCGGTTCGGCGGGAAGGTCGTCAACACGCACCCCGCCCTGCTGCCCAGTTTTCCCGGCGCCCACGGCGTCCGTGACGCCCTCGCGTACGGCGCCAAGGTCACCGGATGCACCGTCCACTTCGTCGACGACGGCGTCGACACCGGCCCGATCATCGCCCAGGGCGTGGTCGAGGTCCGGGCGGACGACACGGAGGACGCGCTCCACGAGCGCATCAAGGAAGTCGAGCGAAGGCTGCTCGTCGACGTCGTGGGGCGGCTGGCCCGCGACGGATATCGCATTGAGGGACGAAAGGTTCTGTTGCCGTGAGTAGCAAGCGGGAGATCCGTCGCGCGCTGGTCAGCGTCTATGACAAGAGTGGGCTGGAGGAGCTGGCGCGTGGGCTGCATGCGGCCGGGGTCGAGCTCGTTTCCACCGGGTCGACGGCCGGGCGCATCGCGGCCGCCGGGGTGCCCGTCACCAAGGTCGAGGAGCTGACCGGCTTCCCCGAGTGCCTGGACGGCCGGGTCAAGACGCTGCACCCGCGCGTGCACGCCGGGATCCTCGCCGATCTGCGCCTGGACTCGCACCGCGAGCAGCTGGCGGAGCTCGGCGTCGAGCCGTTCCAGCTCGTCGTGGTGAACCTGTACCCGTTCAAGGAGACCGTCGCCTCGGGCGCCTCCGCCGACGAGTGCGTCGAGCAGATCGACATCGGCGGGCCCTCGATGGTCCGGGCCGCCGCCAAGAACCACCCGTCGGTGGCCGTCGTCACCAGCCCCGAGCGGTACGCGGACGTGCTCGCGGCCGTCGAGAGCGGCGGCTTCGACCTGGACGCCCGCAAGCACCTGGCCGCCGAAGCGTTTCAGCACACCGCCGCGTACGACGTGGCCGTGGCCTCCTGGATGACCAATGTGTACGCGCCGGAGGACGGCGCCGCGCTGCCCGGCTTCCTCGGCGGGACCTGGGAGCGCAAGTCCACCCTGCGCTACGGCGAGAACCCGCACCAGGCCGCCGCGCTCTACACGGACGGGCAGCCGGGCGGCATCGCCAACGCCGAGCAGCTGCACGGCAAGGAGATGTCCTTCAACAACTACGTGGACACCGAGGCCGCCCGGCGCGCCGCCTACGACCACGACGAGCCGTGCGTCGCGATCATCAAGCACGCCAACCCGTGCGGCATCGCGGTCGACGCCGACCTCGCCACCGCCCACCGCAAGGCCCACGAGTGCGACCCGCTGTCCGCCTTCGGCGGCGTCATCGCGGTCAACCGCCCGGTGACGGTGGCCATGGCCGAGCAGGTCGCGGAGATCTTCACCGAGGTCATCGCGGCCCCGGCGTACGAGGACGGCGCGGTCGAGGTCCTGGCGCGCAAGAAGAACATCCGCGTCCTCAAGGTCGACGGCACCCCGCACCAGCCCGGCGACCTCAAGCCGGTCTCGGGCGGCGCCGTGCTCCAGCAGACCGATGTGTTCCAGGCCGAGGGCGACGACCCGGCGAACTGGACGCTGGCCACCGGGGACGCGCTCTCCGAGACCGAGCTGAAGGAGCTGGCGTTCGCCTGGAAGGCGTGCCGGGCCGTCAAGTCCAACGCCATCCTGCTCGCCAAGGACGGCGCCTCGGTCGGCGTCGGCATGGGCCAGGTCAACCGGGTCGACTCGGCCAAGCTGGCCGTGGAGCGGGCCGGCGAGGAGCGCGCGCGAGGCTCGTACGCCGCCTCGGACGCGTTCTTCCCGTTCCCCGACGGTCTGGAGATCCTGACCGCCGCGGGCGTGAAGGCGGTCGTGCAGCCGGGCGGTTCGGTCCGCGACGAGCTGGTGGTCGAGGCCGCGAAGAAGGCGGGCGTGACGATGTACTTCACCGGCACGCGCCACTTCTTCCACTGATCGCACACGCGAAAGGCCGCACCCCGGGTGCGGGGTGCGGCCCTTCGCGAAGTGGCTCAGTAGCGCGGGCGGTTGAACCAGGCGCTGCCGTCCCGGGTCATCATGGCCGCCGCCATGATGCCGCCGAAGGTGATCCACAGCAGGGCCCAGACCAGCGACGCCGAGCTGCCGGAGTCCGCGGAGCCGGCCAGGCCGAGCACGCCGACGACGGCGCCCAGGATGCCGTAGACCATCGTCGTGATGCGGACGCCCTGGCGGCCCTTGGACAGCCGTACGCCGAGCGTGATCGACAGCGCGGACAGGCCGAGGAAGACCAGCGCGATGACGACCATGATCCCGGCGGCGGCGTGGCCGATGTCCCCGAACGGGGTGTCGCCGAAGGTGTCGTCCGCGTCGTTCGACACGTCGTTGGCCGCGGCGCCGATGAACAGGAACAGGAAGCCGACCAGCACCTGGACGGCGCCCACGATGAACAGGAAGACGCGGGCGGTCTGCATCAGGCCCGGCATCTGCGGCGGCATCACCATGCCGCCGGGGTAGGCCGGGTAGCCCGGCGCTTGCGGGTAGCCGTACGGCTGCTGCGGCGGGACGCCCTGCGGGGCGGCCGGGTAGCCGTAGCCGGGCGGCGCCTGCGGCGGCGGGGGTGCCTGGCCGTACGGGTTGTTCGGGTCGCCGAAGCTCATGGCGGGTTTCCTCCGTTGTTCCTTGCGGGGACGACGCGGCCCGAGCGGAGGAAAGGTGGTGTGTGAGCGGTTCGCCCCCCGGCACTGCCCGCGGTACTGCGCAGATCATCGTTCTAAACGAGACATAAGTTTGTCCAGCCGGACGCTGGATGTGTTGTGCAAGTGCAACTTGGGCGATCATGAGTCGCCCTGGAAGAATGGGAAACATGACCGCCCAGATTCTCGATGGCAAGGCCACCGCCGCAGCGATCAAGTCCGATCTGGCCGTCCGCGTGGCGGCCCTCAAGGAGAGGGGCGTCCACCCCGGTCTCGGCACCGTCCTGGTCGGTGAGGACCCCGCCAGCCAGAAGTACGTGGCGGGCAAGCACCGCGACTGCGCGCAGGTGGGCATCGCCTCCATCCAGCGCGAACTGCCCGCCACCGCCACGCAGGAGGAGATCGAGGCGGTCGTCCGGGAGCTGAACGAGGACCCGGAGTGCACCGGCTACATCGTCCAACTCCCGCTCCCCAAGGGCATCGACGAGAACCGCATCCTGACGCTGATGGACCCGGCCAAGGACGCGGACGGGCTGCACCCGACCAACCTCGGCCGCCTGGTGCTCAACGAGCCGGGCCCGCTGCCCTGCACGCCGTACGGGATCATCCAGCTGCTGCGCAAGCACGGTGTGGAGATCAACGGCGCCGAGGTCGTGGTGATCGGCCGCGGTGTCACCATCGGGCGCCCGATGCCGCTGCTGCTGACCCGCCGCTCCGAGAACGCGACGGTGACGCAGTGCCACACCGGCACCCGTGACCTCGCCGCCCATCTGCGCCGGGCCGACATCATCGTGGCCGCCGCCGGGGTGCCGCACCTGGTCAAGCCCGAGGACGTCAAGCCGGGCGCGGCCGTCCTGGACGTCGGCGTCAGCCGCGACGAGAACGGCAAGATCCTCGGCGATGTGCACCCCGGTGTCACCGAGGTGGCGGGCTGGATCTCCCCGAACCCGGGCGGAGTCGGTCCGATGACCCGCGCCCAGCTGCTGGTCAACGTCGTCGAAGCGGCGGAGCGCGGCGCGTCCGCGAGCTGACCGGAAGGGACCGAGGCATGGACGCCGATACGAGTACGGGGGACGGCGGCACCGGCGGGGGCGACCCCGCGGAGCCGTCGGCGAGTGGCGCCCAGCCGTCCCCGGGGGCCGAGTCGGCCCTGAACGGGGCCGGGCCCTCCGCCAACGGCCACGGGGCCCCGGCCGGGGCCCCCGTCAGCGGGACCGCGGCCGCCCCCGCCCCCCGCAAGGCCTCCCGGCGGTTCCCCTCGGTCACGCGGGACACCGCGCGGCCCGAGGGCGGCGGGCGGGCGGCCTCCGGGGCCTCGCCCGCGCCCGCGCGCCAGTGGCCGCTGCTGACGGTGCTCGGGTCGACCGGGCTCGGGCTGCTGCTCGTCTCCGTGGACCTGTTCCGGGTCGGGCTGATCATCATCGGCCTGGCCCTGCTGGCGGGCGGCGTGCTGCGCTGGATGCTGCCGTCGGTGGGCATGCTGGCGGTGCGCTCCCGGTTCACCGACATCACCACGTACGGCGTGCTCGGCGTGCTGATCGTGCTGCTCGCGCTGGTGGCGCAGCCCAGGCCCTGGCTGGACATCCCGTTCCTGGAGGACGCGGTCCGGTTCACCGTGCGCTGAGCGGGGCGCGGGTGAACGCCCGCGCGCCCCGGTGCGTACATCCGTACGTAAAACAGAACGGCGCCCGTCCTCTCCCCCGTGGGACGACGGGCGCCGTCCGTCCCCCGTGGACGTAAGAGTCATGGACGCGCCAAGGCGGCTACAAGGGAAGCCGGAGGCCTGTGGCGCGGAGGTGACCGTTCCGCAACTGTGTGTGCGTCGGGCAACAGCCTCGCCCGGGCGGCGGGGGCCTTGGTGACGGCACCCCGCGCCGATGGGAGGATGGGGGCGGAACAGGGGCCAAGGGTGTGTGGGGGGCGGCACCGGTCTCGGGGGCACATCGGGCACGTATGGGGGGACAAGGGGGAAGCACATGCCTCGCTGGAAGGCGCTGCCGGAGGAACTCGACCCGCAGGTGAGGGAGTTCGCGAGCCAGCTGCGCAGACTGGTCGACCGCAGCGGACTGAGCCTGGCGGCGGTCGCCGACCGCACCGGCTACAGCAAGACCTCGTGGGAGCGCTACCTGGGCGGGCGGCTGCTGGCACCCAAGGGCGCGATCGTCGCGCTCGCCGAGGTCACCGGCACCAATCCCATCCATCTGACCACCATGTGGGAGCTCGCGGAGCGCGCCTGGAGCCGCGCCGAGATGCGCCACGACCTGACGATGGAGCAGATACGGATATCCCAGGCGCGGGCGGCGCTCGGCGAGTTCGGCCCGGCCCCCGGGGGCGGCGGGCCGCAGAGCCCGGCGCCCCAGCGCGCCGCCGAGCCGCTGCCGGCCGCGCCCCGGCCGTCCGGGCTCGGCGTCCCCGTGGCCGAGCCGGGCGCGGGCCGGCGCGTGCCGCCGCAGGGCCCGAACCGGGGGCCGGGCGGCGGGGGCGGCCCGGGGACCGGCGGGCGGCGCAGGCTGATGATGTTCGCGGTGGGCGTCGTCGGCGCCCTGCTCGTCATCGCCGCGGCCGTCCTGCTCACCGATCTGGGTGGCGGCGACGACAAGGCGGCCCCGAAGCCGTCGGTCACCCCCACCACCTCCGCGCCCTCGCTGCCCGCGGGCGTGAAGTGCGCCCGCGACAGCTGCACCGGGCAGGACCCGGAAGTGATGGGGTGCGGCGGCGCGTTCGCCAAGACCGTGTCGTCCGCGAAGATCGGCACCGCGCTGGTCCAGGTCCGCTACAGCCAGACCTGCCAGGCCGCCTGGGCCCGCATCCAGCAGGCCGCGCCCGGCGACAAGGTGACGATCAGCGCGGGCACCACGCCGGGCGGGTCCGGGACGGTCGACGCGGACAAGGAGGCGTACACCAAGATGCTCGCGGTCGACGGCCCGGCGTCGGCGAAGGCGTGCGCGACCCTGGTGTCCGGCAAGAAGGGCTGCACGGTACGGCAGTGAGCCGCCCGGAGTACGGGGTGAGGCGTCCCACAGGGGGGTGGGGGTTCGAGGTGGCCGGGGTCGGATAGCCTGACCGCTGGATATCTCTTCACGTCAAGATTCAGTTCGGGGTCACCCCCCCCGTGAGCCCGGGGAGCACCGAGCCGGACCTTGACGTGAAGAGATAGCCGGAACTAGGGGCAACCCCCCACCACCTGCTGTTCTAAACGGAGATCGCCATGACCCGCACTCCCGTGAATGTCACCGTCACCGGCGCGGCCGGACAGATCGGCTACGCGCTGCTCTTCCGTATCGCCTCCGGTCACCTGCTCGGCGCGGATGTGCCGGTCAACCTCCGTCTCCTGGAGATCCCGCAGGGCCTGAAGGCCGCCGAGGGCACCGCCATGGAGCTCGACGACTGCGCCTTCCCGCTGCTGCGCGGCATCGAGATCACCGACGACGCCGACAAGGCGTTCGACGGCGCCAACGTCGCCCTCCTGGTCGGCGCCCGCCCGCGCACCGCCGGCATGGAGCGCGGCGACCTGCTCTCCGCCAACGGCGGCATCTTCAAGCCGCAGGGCAAGGCCATCAACGACAACGCGGCGGACGACATCAAGGTCCTCGTCGTCGGCAACCCGGCCAACACCAACGCGCTCATCGCGCAGGCGGCGGCCCCGGACGTCCCGGCCGAGCGCTTCACCGCGATGACCCGTCTGGACCACAACCGGGCGATCTCGCAGCTCGCGAAGAAGACCGGCGCGGCCGTCTCGGACATCAAGCGCCTGACGATCTGGGGCAACCACTCGGCCACCCAGTACCCGGACGTCTTCCACGCCGAGGTCGCCGGCAAGAACGCCGCCGAGCTCGTCAACGACGAGGCGTGGCTGGCCGACACCTTCATCCCGACCGTCGCCAAGCGCGGCGCCGCGATCATCGAGGCCCGTGGCGCGTCCTCGGCCGCCTCCGCCGCCAACGCCGCCATCGACCACGTGCACACGTGGGTCAACGGCACCGCCGAGGGCGACTGGACCTCCATGGGCATCCCGTCGGACGGCTCCTACGGCGTCCCCGAGGGCCTCATCTCCTCCTTCCCGGTCACGGTCAAGGACGGCAAGTACGAGATCGTCCAGGGTCTGGAGATCAACGCCTTCTCGCGCGCCCGCATCGACGCGTCGGTGAAGGAGCTCACGGAAGAGCGCGACGCGGTGCGCGCGCTCGGCCTGATCTGAGCCTCCCGCTCGACACAGCCGTAACGCTGTAAACACCACCCCCGGCAGCCCCGCCAGGCCGCCGGGGGTGGTCTTTTTGGCGTACGACACGGAGGGGGCGCCTCCTCTACGCTGTGGCCTTCGTCACAGGCAACTCGCCTGTAGGCGTGGGGAGTTCGCTCATCGGGGGGACCGTTGGTGCAGACCTACCTGCCGCAGCAGCCGGGCCCGCCGGGCGACGGGACGGCGGGCCGCCGCCCCACGCCCGCCACCAGTGAGGCGACCCGGCTGCTGTGCGCGGGCGCCTATATCGACGAGGGCTTCCGGGACGCGGTGATCGACACCCTCTACCTCCACGAGGAGCGCATCGCCGCCCCTTCGCTGGGCATCGACGCGGCCAGGGTCCTCGCTCACGCCCTGCGCGCCCGGCGGATCGAACTCGGCTGGGCCGCCGCGATCGTCCTCCTGTGGATCCTCTCCGTACCGCTCACCCGGTGGCTGATGTTCTGCTACCTGCCCGCGTTCCAGCTGCTCACCCTCGCGGCCGCGATCCGGGGGACCGCCGCGCAGCCGGGCTGGATCCGCCGGACGGCCGCCTGGGTGGTGCGCATCCTCGGCTGGCTGCTCTACGCCTGGGTCCTGTGGCTGCTCGTCGTGCCCGCCGTGAAAGGCGGCCCGCCCGACGCGGCCGGGATCCCCGAGGAGATCGCCGAGCGGGCGCTCGGGGCGGGGCGCATCGAGGCGTGGGTCGCCCTGCTGCTGCCGCTGGTCCTCGCGTGGGCCGTCGCCATGCAGCGCGGCCAGTTCGCCAGAGCCCTCGTCGGTGAGCTGTCCCGGGCCCGGTTCCCCCAGCTCGCCCACGATCCGGCGGAAGCCGCGGAGGGGCTGCGCTTTCAGCGCCTGGCCCGCCGCATCCGCGCCGAGCAGCACGCGCCGCTGGTCCTCTACCAGGTGGGCAACCCGTTCTGCGGCGCCGGTGTCCCGTACGAGCCGTGGTCCCTCTCGGTCGAGCTGCGCCCGGGAAAGGACCGGGAACCGGAACCGCTCGACAACAGCGCCATCCTGCGCCGCATCGTGCCGCTCCTGGAGGCGCTGCGCTTCCCGTCCCCGCACGGCTCGCCGGAGCTGGCGGTGGCGGTCCGGGACCGGCTGCGGGACCTGGAGCTCGACGAGGTCGTGTTCCTGCCGGTGGAGGGCCTGCCGACGCGCGCCGACGCGCCGTGCACCCAGGACGCGTTCGAGCGCCACCGTGCCCACGCCATCGAGGAGGGCGGCGAGACCCGGCGCCACTTCCTGCGGATCCGGGTCGGCGGCTGGGGCGAGGGGATCGTCACCACCGTGCACGTACGGGTCCACACCCAGGGCGGGATGCTGATGCTGGAGGTCGCGCCGCACGTGCTGCGCCCGGTCAAGGGGGAATACGAGGGGGCCGACCGGGTCGCCCACCGCTACCAGCGCAACAACCGCTTCAGCAAGGCGGCCTGGGCACTCGCCCGCACCCCCGGCGCGGGGACGAAGGCGGTGGTCGCGCTGGTACGCGGGGCCGCCGCGCTGTGGCGGCTCGCCACCTCCGGCTACGGCAGGGCGCTGCCGGAGGGGCCGGTCACCTCGGTGCGCGAGCTGGGCTCCGGTGACGGGGCGTCCCTCTTCCAGGAGATGGACGTCAACCGCTATCTGAAGTCCATTCAGGACCGGGTGGCCAACGGGGTGCGGCTGGCGCTCCAGGAGGCGGGCTGGGAGACGGACGAGTTCGTCCAGAAGATCGTCAACGTCGCCGAGGGGGCGACGTTCATCGAGACCGCCAAGGGAGCCATCGCCATCGGCGACCGCAACACGGTGATCAACAGTACGAGCAGAGCGGGAACGGGAGGCGGCCGTGGCAACGGATGACGGGCAGGGCAAGCGGCCCAGCGGGATCAGCATCGGCAGTGTGGTGGGCGCGATGGCCATCGGCGACCACAACACCGTGACCAACCAGCAGGGCGGCGCACCGGCCGACCCCGTACAGGCCGAACTCCTCGAAGCGCTACGGGAGTTGCGCACCGACCTCGCCCGGGTCGTCGCGGGCGAGCGCACCCGGGCGCTCGACGGCGCCGCGGCCGACGCGGAGGCCGAGATCGCCTCGGCGGGCGCGGCGAGCCCGGGGCGCCTGGCCCGGCTGCGCCAGGCGCTCGACGGCGCGGAGGGCCTCACGAGCGTCCTCGCCTCGGCGGCCGCCGTCGGCCGGACGGTCGCCTCGCTCCTGGGCGGCTGAGCCATGAGCGCACGACGCGGTGGGGGCGCCCACTGGAACGACGAGACGCAGAGCTGGGAGCAGGGCGAACCCCCGCCGCGCCGGGGCGCCGGGGCGGCTCCCCGGCCACCGGGTCCGCCCGCGGGCCCGCCGCCCTCGTCGCCGCCGCTGTTCGGGGCGCCGCCGCCCCCGCCGCCGGGCTTCGCGCCGCCGCCGTATCACGAGGCGGAGACCCAGGGGGCGTACGGCCTGCCGGAGCTGCCGCGCGATCCGGCGCACCCGCCCCCGTACGCGCCGCTGGACCCGGGGCGGCGCAGGCAGCGGGCGGTCGTCGCCGCGGTCGCGGCCGCCGTCCTCGCGGGCGGGCTGGCGGGCGGCTGGCTGATGTGGGGCCGGGACGGCGGCTCGGGGAGCGGGGGAGTGGTGGCCACCTCGGCCTCGGCGTCGGGGACCGGGAGCCCGACGGATACGCCCACGGACACGCCCACGGATACTTCCACCGACGGGGCGACGGACACGCCGACGGACACGCCGACGCCCACCGACAGCGCGTCGCCCGACGCGAGCACCGCCGCCGTGCCGGACGGCTTCCGGCAGGTGGAGGACCCCCTCGGCTGGCGCGTCGCCGTACCGGCCGCCTGGACCCGCACCGAGGAGCGCAGCAGCGCCCTCTACCGCTCGCCCGACCAGCGCTACCTGCTCCAGATGTTCCGGCTGACGGAACCGGGCATCACCCCGTACGAGGCGCTGCGCATCACCTCGGACAATCTCGCCGCCCACCGCGGGTACCAGCGGATCTCGCTGCGCCGGATGACCGAGGTGACCACCACGGACGCGGCCGAGCTGGTCTACGCGTACAACCGCACCGTCCAGACCGACCGCGTCCAGGGCGTCGCCCGCTCCTTCGTCGCCGGGAACGGGGTGCCGTACACGGTGCTCGTGTACGGCCCCGACGAGGACTGGCCCGCCCAGCTCGGCGTCCTGAACAAGGTGCTCGGCACGTTCACGCCGAACTGAGAGAGGGGCGGACTGAGACTGGGAGGGGCGGACCGAGAAAGGGTCGGCCCCCGGCTCTCAGCCCGTGCGCAGCTGCTCCGCGATCTCCCGTACCGCCTTCATCGCGCGGCGCTGGAGGCCGGGACCGAACGTGACGCGGGCGGCGCCCAGTTCGCCCAGACGGCGCGGGGTCGGGCCGTCCGCGAGCGCGACCTGGTTGACCGGGGCCGGCACGGCGGCGGCGATCTTCGGCAGGTGGTCGGCGGGCGCCCCGTACGGGTAGACGCAGTCGGCGCCCGCCGCCACGTACGCGCGCGCCCGCGCGATCGTCTCGTCCAGGTCGGTGACGCCCTCGATGTACGTGTCCACGCGCGCGTTGATGAAGAGCCGGTCCCCGGCCTCCGCGCGCACCTCCGCCAGCCAGTCGGCGTGCCGCGCCGGGTCCTTGAGGGCGCCGTCGGCGGAGTCCTCCAGGTTGCAGCCGACCGCGCCGGTGTCGAGCAGCCGGGCCACCAGCTCCTTGGGGGCGAGGCCGTAGCCGCCCTCGACGTCCGCCGAGACGGGCACGGAGACGGCCCGGACGATCCGCGCGACCGCCGCGAACATCTCGTCCCCGGGCGTCTCGCCGTCCGCGTAACCCAGCGAGGCGGCGACCCCCGCGCTCGGCGTGGCGAGCGCCGGGAAGCCCGCCTCTTCGAACACCCGGGCGCTGGCCGCGTCCCACGGGCCGGGCAGGATCAGGGGGTCGCCCGGGGCGCGCCCGTGGTGCAGGGCGCGGAAGGAGGCGACGGGGGTCAGCTGTGCCATTCGGTCTCTCCGGGTGCGGTGCGGCGGGCCACCATCAGCCGGTTCCAGCTGTTGATGGCGGTGATCGCGGCGATGAGATGGGCCAGTTGGGTCTCGTCGAAGTGCTTGGCCGCCTGCTCGTACAGCTCGTCGGGAACGAAACCGTCGGTCAGAACCGTTATGCCCTCGGTGAGGGCGAGGGCCGCACGCTCGCGCTCGCTGAAGCGGTCGCCCGCTTCGCGCCAGGCCGCGACGAGGTCCAGCCGTCCCTCGGTCTCGCCGTGGTCGCGCGCGAGGTCGAGGTGCATGTCGAGGCAGAAGGCGCAGTGGTTGAGCTGCGAGGCGCGGACCATGACCAGCTCTGTCAGGGTCGGGTCGAGCGCCTTCTTGGCGGCCGCGCTCACGCCCGCCAGCGCCCGGTAGACCTCCTGCGGAACCTGCCAGCCGCGGGCCGTCACTTGTACATCCCGGGGGTGTAGTGGCCCGGGGTCATCCGGGTGGTGACGCCGAAGCGGTTCCAGGCGTTGATCACGGTGATCGCGGCGATCAGATGGCCCAGCTCGGTCGCGTCGAACTGCGCGGCCGCCTTCGCGTACACCTCGTCCGGCACGAAGCCGTCGGTGAGGACGGTGATCGCCTCGGTCAGCTCGATCGCCGCCAGCTCCCTCTCGGTGTAGAAGTGCTGGGACTCCTCCCAGGCGCTGAGCTGCACGATCCGCTCGACCGACTCGCCCGCCGCGAGCGCGTCCTTGGTGTGCATGTCGAGGCAGAACGCGCAGTGGTTGAGCTGCGAGGCACGGATCTTGACCAGCTCGTGGATCACCGGGTCCACCCCGCGCCCGGCCGCGGCCTCCAGCTTGACCATGGCCTTGTAGACCTCGGGGGCGGCCTTGGCCCAGTGCAGCCGGGGGGTCTGCTCGGCCGCGTAAGGCGCTTCCTTGCCGTCCTTGCCCTCGTCGTTCTCGCTCACCGTGTTCCCGTTCGTCGTCATGGAAGTGACGGTACGCGGCACATGTCACACGGGTATGGTCCATTTTCATGGTGGAATCCTGGGCCACTTCCTCCGGAACTCTGGCCGAAGTCTTCGGTGTCGACCTGCATGTGGAGGTGGGCGCGGGCGGGCTGCGCGCCGGCCTCATGGACGCGCTGCGCGAGGCCGTACGCGGCGGCAGGCTCGCCCCCGGCGCCCGGCTGCCCTCGTCGCGCTCGCTCGCCGCGGATCTGGGCGTCGCACGCAACACGGTGGCCGACGCGTACGCCGAACTCGTCGCCGAGGGCTGGCTCACCGCCCGCCAGGGCTCCGGGACCCGGGTCGCCCAGCGGACCGCGCCGCGCCGCCCTCAGCCGACCGGGCCCCGGCAGTCGGCGCGCCGCACCCCCGCGTACAGCCTGATCGCGGGCAGCCCCGACCTGGCGTCCTTTCCGCGCGCCGAGTGGCTGAAGGCGTCCCGGCGGGCGCTGACGGCCGCGCCCCACGAGGCCTTCGGCTACGGCGACCCGCGCGGCCGCATCGAGCTGCGCACGGTCCTGGCCGACTATCTGGCGCGGGCGCGCGGGGTGTACGCGGACCCCGAGCGGATCGTCGTCTGCGCGGGCTTCGTGCACGGCCTGATGCTGCTGGGGCGGGTGCTGCGGGCGCGCCGGGTGCGCGAGATCGGCGTCGAGTCGTACGGCCTGGACGTGCACCGGAACCTGCTGGTACGGGCGGGCCTGCGCACCCCGCCACTGCCCTTCGACGAACACGGCACGCTGACGGCCGAGTTGGGTGCGGCGAAGGGCCTGGGGGCGGTGCTGCTGACCCCCGCGCACCAGTTCCCGGTCGGGGTCGCGCTGCCGCCGGACCGGCGGGCCGAGGTCGTCGACTGGGCCCGGGCCACGGACGGGCTGATCCTGGAGGACGACTACGACGGCGAGTTCCGCTACGACCGCCAGCCCGTGGGCGCACTTCAAGGGCTGGACCCCGAGCACGTCGTCTACCTCGGCACGGCCAGCAAGTCGCTGGCGCCCGGGCTGCGGCTGGCGTGGATGGTGCTGCCGGAGCGGCTGGCGGGGGAGGTGGCGGAGGCGAAGGGGGACGTGGACTGGTCGTGCGGCGCGCTGGACCAGCTGACGCTGGCGGAGTTCGTGTCCTCCGGGGCGTACGACCGCCATGTGCGCGGGATGCGCCTGCGCTACCGGCGTCGCCGTGACCAGCTGGTGGCGGCGCTGGCCGAGCGCGCGCCGGAGGTCCGCGTCTCCGGGATCGCGGCGGGCCTGCACGCGGTCCTGGAGCTGCCGCCCGGCACCGAGCGCGCGGTGATCCAGGCCGCGGCCTGGCAGGGCCTGGCCCTCCAGGGCCTCTCGGCCTTCCGCCACCCACGCACGCCCGCGGCCCGGGACGCGCTGGTGGTGGGCTATGCGGCGCCGGCGGACAGCGGGTGGGCGGGGGCGCTGGATGCACTGTGCAGGGTGCTGCCTTAGCCCTGCGGGGTGCGGTGCTTCGTCTGCGGCCCGGTGGGGGCTGGTCGCGCAGTTCCCGGCGCCCCTGAAGGCGCCCCTGCGGGGCGCCCAGGGGGATGTCGCGGAGCGGCATTTCAGGGGCGCGGGGAACTGCGCGAGCAACCCAGCATGGTCCGCAGACGAACGTAAGCGGGGTGCAGGGGCCGCAGGCCCCGCAGCGGGGTCCGGGGCGTAGCCCCGGGAGAGCCACCTCCACCCCCACCCACCCCCGGAGGGTTTAGGGAAGGGGCGGGGAGGGGCCTACTCCGCCGTGTCCACCTGCGGCGCCTCCCCGAACCGCGCCAGCGCCAGCGCGCCCGCCACCGCCACCGCGAACCCCACCACCGCCAGCCACCCGAGCCCGGCCCGCGTGTGGTCGCCCAGCCACACCACCCCCGCCAACGCGGGCCCGATCGTCTCGCCCAGCACCATCCCGGCCGTAGCCGTCGTCACCGCCCCCCGCTGAAGCGCCGACGTCAGCAGCAGGAACGCCGCACCCCCGCCCAGCAGCAACGCGTACAGCGCCGGATTCGCGAGGTCGAAGGAGTCGATGAGCCGCACCGCGACCTCCACCACCCCGAACCCGCACCCCGCCCCCAGCCCGAGCACCAGCGCCCGCGCCCGTCCCGGCAGCCGCCCGGCGACCACCCCGGCCAGCAGGATCGCGGCCGCGACCGCCAGCAGCGCCCAGGGCAGCGCGGCGGGCCCGTCCTCGTGGCCCTCCTTGCCGGAGGCGAGCCCCAGCATCGCGAGCCCGGCGCAGACGACCCCGACGGCCGCCCACTCCGTACCGGACAGCCGCACCGCAAGCACCCGCGCCGCGACCACCGCCGTCACCGCGAGCGACGCGGCGAGCGCCGCCCCGACCGCGTAGATCGGGACCGTCCGCAGCGCCACGATCTGGAGGACGAACCCGAGCCCGTCGAGACCGAGCCCGGCGACGTAACGCCACTGCCGCACGGCCCGCAGCAGCAGCGCGGGATCGACCCCGGCATCCCCGGACCCGGCAGCCGACGCCGCCCGCGCCGCGACGGCCTGCAGAACGGTCGCGGTGCCGTAGCAGACCGCCGAACCCAGCGCGCAGATCATCCCAAAGAGCACAGACGGACTGTAGTGGAAGGCAGTTCAGGGGGCTGGAGAGGACGGATTCCGCTTCCCGTACGGCCGGGAACTAGGGTGTGGCCGGATCACGTCCCAGACATACGTACGAGATCACGAGGGGGAGGCCCACGCATGCGCAGATTCCGGTCCACAACGGTGGTGCTCGGCGGCATGGGGGTGCTCGCCGCCACGCTGACGGCCTGCTCCCACGAGCCGGACCGCCGCTGCGTCGACCCCGTCTCGCACAAGGAACTCCCCAAGTACGAGTGCAAGAGCGGCGGCCACGGCTCGTACTACTACGGCGGCTACACCCGCAACGGCGTCGTCTACGGCGGCTCCTTCAGGTCCGGCTCCGGATCCGGTTCCTCCGGCACCTCGGGTTCCTCCACCTCCTCCGGCTCATCCGGCGGTGTCGACCGGGGCGGCTTCGGCGGCCACTCCGGCTCGGGCGGCGGCTGACGGATGCAGCGGCACCGCATCGATCCGCGCCCCGGCTGGCAGCAGACCGTCGAGGCCCAGGGCCTGATCTACCCCCTGACCCGCTACCCGGACGACTCGCTGCGCCCGTACTGGGACGAGAGCGCGTACTACTCCTTCACGCTCCCCGAGGTCGAGGCGCTGGAGGAGGTCGTCGAGGAGCTGCACGGGATGTGCCTGGCCGCGGCCGCGCACATCGTCGAGCGGAATCGTTTCGCGGACCTCGGGATCACCGACCCGCACCTCGCCGCCCGGGTGGCCGAATCCTGGCACCGCCGCTCCGAACTCCCGTCCATCTACGGCCGTTTCGACCTGCGCTACGACGGTACGGGCCCGGCCAAGATGCTGGAGTACAACGCCGACACCCCCACCTCGCTGGTCGAGGCCGCGAGCCCGCAGTGGTTCTGGATGGAGGAGCGCTTCCCCGGCGCCGACCAGTGGAACTCGCTCCACGAACGCCTGATCGCCGCCTGGAAGCGGCAGGCCCCGCTGCTCCCGCCCGGCCCGCTCCACTTCGCCCACTCGGACGACGACGAGCTCGGCGAGGACCTGATGACCGTCGCGTATCTGCGCGAGACGGCGGAGCAGGCGGGCATCGAGACGGCGGCGCTGTCGGTGGAGCGGATCGGCTGGGACGGTCTGACCGGCCGTTTCGTCGACGACCGGCTCCGGTTCATCCGCAGCTGCTTCAAGCTCTACCCGTGGGAGTGGCTGACCACGGACCGGTTCGCCCCGCACGTCCTGGAGACCCTGGACAACGGCGGCGGCACCGGCAGCACCTGCTGGATCGAGCCCGCCTGGAAGATGCTGCTCTCCAACAAGGCGCTGCTCGCCATCCTCTGGGAGCTGTTCCCCGGCCACCCGAACCTGCTCCCGGCGTATCTGGACGGCCCGCGCGAGCTGGCGCACACCACCGGATACGTCTCCAAGCCGCTGCTCGGCCGGGAGGGCGCCGGGGTCGAGATCCACGCCCCGGGCGCACCGCCCGTCCTGCGCAACGAACCCGCCTGCTACCAGGCCCTCTCCCCGCTCCCGGACTTCGAGGGGAACCGGGTCGTCCTCGGCGCCTGGGTCGTCGAGGACGAGGCGGCGGGCCTGGGCATCCGCGAGTCCTCGGGCCCGATCACGGACGAGTACGCGCGCTTCATCCCGCACGTGATCCGCTAGCGGGGGTCCGACCGGGCGGCTACTCCGCGATGTAGTCGCGCAGCGGCGCGGGCTTCAGCCCCGCCGCGTCGGCCGCCGCCAGCACCCGCGTCAGGTCCGCCGCCACCGTGTCGTTGAAGTGCAGCAGCACGATGTCCCCGGCCTTCAACTGGGGCGTCGGCGGCGTCCACTGCCCCCAGGTCGTGAGGTCGTACGTCCAGGTCACCAGGGCCTTGGACCCGCAGGCCCGGGCCGTGGTCCGGGTGGTGTCGTCGTACGTCCCGTACGGCGGACGGGCCAGCCGGGGCCCGGCCCCGAACTGCGCCAGGTGCGCGTCCCGCGCCCCGCACAGCTGCGCCCGCTGGCCCGCCGCGTCGAGCGTCGTCAGATCCGGGTGGTCGACCGTGTGGTTCTCGATCCGCGAGGGCCCGTGGTCGAGGAGCGTCCGGAAGTACCCGGCGTCATACGAGTACGCCCCCGGCAGCACGAACAGCGAAGCAGGAACCTGTCGTTCGAGCAGCAGCCGCTGTGCGGCGGGGTCGTGGTTCCAGCCGTCGTCGATCGTGATGAAGACGACCGGCTTGTCGGTCTGGACGTGGGTGACGACGGGCACCGGCTCGGGCCAGTCCGCCCGCGCGGGTCCGGCGGGCCCGGCGAGCACCAGCAGGGGAACGAGCAGGGCGAAAGCGGCGCGGGCCACGGAGGCGACGCGCGCTGTGCGGGGTCTCGGCATGGCGGCATCATTGGTCTGGACCATCATTGTTGTCAACGGTCTTGTCCCAGAAGCCGGTTGTGCCGGTGGCCGGCCGAGCCCCGCACGGCCCGCCCGGAGCTACTCCTGCGCCAGCACCGCCCGCAGCTGGTCGAGCCCCCAGTCCAGGTCTTCCTTGCTGATCACCAGGGGTGGGGCGATCCGGATCGTCGAGCCATGGGTGTCCTTGACCAGGACGCCCCGGTCCATGAGTTGTTCGGAGATCTGCCGCCCCGTCCCGTACGACGGGTTGATGTCGACGCCCGCCCACAGGCCGCGCCCGCGCACCGCCTCGACCGCGCCGGTGCCGGCCAGCAGACCCAGCTCGTGGTGGAGGTGCTCACCCAGCTCGGTCGCCCGCTGCTGGTACTCACCGGTGCGCAGCATCGCGATGACCTCCAGGCCGACCGCGCACGCCAGCGGGTTGCCGCCGAAGGTCGACCCGTGCTCTCCGGGGCGGAACACCCCGAGCACCTCCGCCGAGCCCACCACCGCCGAGACCGGCACGACCCCGCCGCCGAGCGCCTTGCCCAGCACATACAGATCGGGCACCACGTCCTCGTGCTCGCACGCGAACGTCTTCCCGGTCCGGCCGAGCCCCGACTGGATCTCGTCCGCGATGAACAGCACGTTCCGCTCGCGCGTCAACTTCCGTACGCCCGGCAGATATCCGTGCGGCGGCACCAGCACCCCGGCCTCGCCCTGGATCGGTTCGAGCAGCACCGCCACGGTGTTCTCGGTGACGGCCGCCGAGAGCGCGGTCAGGTCCCCGTACGGCACGATCTCGAACCCCGGGGTGTACGGCCCGTAGTCCGCGCGGGCTTCCGGGTCCGTGGAGAAGCTGACGA
The DNA here is from genome assembly GCF_030028635.1 of Streptomyces sp. BPTC-684. Lineage (NCBI taxonomy): Bacteria > Bacillati > Actinomycetota > Actinomycetes > Kitasatosporales > Streptomycetaceae > Streptomyces > Streptomyces sp. BPTC-684. The sequence goes on along the minus strand of NZ_CP124863.1, from coordinate 2,069,261 downwards.
TCGTGGTCGTACGCCCGTGGAAGTTGTTGGCGGCGACCACGATCTTCGCCATCCCGTCCGGCACGCCCTTGACCCGGTAGCCCCACTTCCGGGCGGTCTTCACGGCCGTCTCGACGGCCTCCGCCCCGGTGTTCATGGGCAGCACCATCTCCTTGCCGCACAGCTCGGCGAGCTGCCCGCAGAAATCGGCGAACCGGTCGTGGTGGAACGCCCTCGACGTGAGCGTCACTCTCTCCAGCTGGGCCTTGGCCGCGTCGATCAGCCTGCGGTTGCCGTGCCCGAAGTTCAGCGCCGAGTACCCGGCGAGCATGTCGAGGAAGCGGCGCCCCTCGACATCGGTCATCCACGCGCCCTCGGCCGAGGCGACGACGACGGGCAACGGATGGTAGTTGTGCGCACTGTGAGCCTCGGCAGAGCGGATGGCGTCCGATGTAGTAGACACGGGGTCTCCGTTTCATCGTGCGGCGTGGGACTGGGGTAGCGCCCAGTTTCTCTCGTCGCTCGGATGCTGGACGAGGAAACCTTGATTCTCGGCGCGCCCGCTAGGGTGGGTGGTACGTACGGCGACTGGCGCACGGGGAAGCGACCCCGGGGAAGCCGTGCGTGACATGCGCACGAGGTGCCGCCCGCCTGGGCACCCGGGACCACGACGGACCCCGGAGGACGCCATGAGCCTGCCCCTTTCCCACCCGGCCCTTTCCGCCGCCGACCCCGAACTCGCCGCGCTCGTCGCCGCCGAGGAACAGCTGCAGTCGGACACCCTGCGGCTGATCCCCAGCGAGAACTACGTCTCGCAGGCCGTCCTCGAAGCCTCCGGCACGGTGCTGCAGAACAAGTACAGCGAGGGCTACTCAGGGCGCCGGTACTACGAGGGCCAGCAGAACATCGACCAGGTCGAGACGCTCGCCGTGGAGCGGGCGAAGGCGCTGTTCGGCGTCGAGCACGCCAACGTCCAGCCCTACTCCGGTTCGCCCGCCAACCTCGCCGTCTACCTCGCCTTCGCCGAGCCCGGCGACACCGTGATGGGCATGGCCCTGCCGATGGGCGGCCACCTCACCCACGGCTGGGGCGTCTCCGCGACCGGCAAGTGGTTCCGCGGCGTCCAGTACGGCGTACGCCACGACACCGGCCTCATCGACTTCGACGAGGTGCGCGAACTCGCCCTCAAGGAACGGCCGAAGATCATTTTCTGTGGCGGCACCGCCCTGCCCCGCACCATCGACTTCGCGGCCTTCGCGGAGATCGCCCGGGAGGCGGGCTCCGTCCTGGTCGCCGACGTCGCGCACATCGCGGGCCTGATCGCCGGTGGCGCCCACCCGTCCCCGGTCCCGCACGCGGACGTGATCTCCACGACCACCCACAAGACCCTGCGCGGCCCGCGCGGCGCGATGCTCATGTCCCGCGAGCAGCACGCCAAGGCCATCGACAAGGCCGTCTTCCCCGGCCTCCAGGGCGGCCCGCACAACCAGACCACCGCCGCGATCGCCGTCGCCCTCCACGAGGCGGCCCAGCCCTCCTTCCGCGACTACGCCCGGGCCGTCGTCGCCAACGCCGGGGCCCTCGCCGAGCAGCTCCTCGCGCGCGGCTTCGACCTGGTCTCGGGCGGCACCGACAACCATCTGATCCTGATGGACCTCACCCCCAAGGACGTCCCGGGCAAGGTCGCCGCCAAGGCCCTCGACCGGGCCGGGATCGTCGTCAACTACAACACCGTCCCGTACGACCCGAGGAAGCCGTTCGACCCCTCGGGCATCCGGATCGGCACCCCGTCCCTCACCTCCCGCGGTCTCGGTACGCAGCACATGGCGGCCGTGGCCGACTGGATCGACCGGGGCGTCACCGCAGCCCGCACCGGCGACGAGGACGCCCTCGCGGTCATCCGCGCCGAGGTGGCCGACCTGATGGCCGCGTTCCCGGCGCCGGGGCTTCCGACGGACTGAGCGCTTTGCTGGAAGTGTGGTCGGGCGGCTGCGGGCCGTGGGTGGCTGGTCGCGCCCACGCGGCGGAGCCGCACGATGACACAGCCCCGCGCCCCTTATGGGGCGCGGTACCGCACCTGCTCAGGCACCGTCCACGTCCCGTAGCTCCTGGCGCGGCCCGTCGTCGCGGCCTCGCCAGGAGGTGGCGACGGTCGCCGGGAGGCGGGTTGCCCACGGGCGTATGAGCAGGGCCAGGGCGGCGCCGATGGTCAAGCCCGGCAGGGCCCACCACCAGCCGGTTGCCGTCGAATCGGTGGAGACGTTTTTTCCGGCCGTTATCGTCGCCGTCTCCTCCCGCCCCTGCCCCTGCTCCGGCTCGACCGGCGGTGTCGTCCACTCCTGCGGTGCCACCCCGGTCGAGCCGCTGCCGGTGACCGGGCCCATCACCCCCAGTTTCTTCAGCAGCGCGCGCAGTTCGGCGGGGCGCTGGGCGCGGTGCCAGTAGCCGTTGAAGGTGCGGGGGACGTCGGCCGCCGTGTGTATCCAGACCGTGGTGGTGTCGTCGCTGGTGAAGACGCGGTCCAGCCGCCAGGGAGCCATGTCGTGGACCATCCACGTCACATTGATCTGGCGGGAGCGCATCGCCGCGTCCAGCGAGGGCGGGCGCTCCTTCTGGCCCTGGTTCGGCCGGCCGAGCAGGGTCATGAGGGCCGAATAGTCCGCGTCCGAGTTGTAGCGCGCGGCCGTCTGCGCGCTCTCCGGCGACACGATCAGCACGCTGGTCGGGCCGCCCGCGTGTGCGGCCGGTGCGGCCAGCAGCCCCAGTGCCACAGCCAAGCCGAGGGACAGGATCCCCCGCACCGCGGATCCGCCGCGCCTCCGCCCGCCCGGGCCCCGGCCCCGTACCGCCGAACCCGTCCCTGTCGTCCCCGTCCGTACTCCTCGCCACCGCATGGGATCCCCCAGCCGACCCCGGTACGGGCCCTCCGTACCGCGTCACTTCTGGTACACCGCCCGAGGCGCCGGGGTTCCCGGTTTCAGGGGGTGGAATCCGCGATCTCCTGCGCCCGGGACTTCGACGGCACGCCCTCAAGGCGCAGGGTCAGCTCGCCGTGCTTCTGCCAGACCAGCGTCGGGCCCGCGGTCCGCACCACCGGCGCGTACGGCCTCCCCTCCGCGTCCTGGAGGAGCATCCGCAGCTCATGGGGCTCTCCGAACCACAGCGCCGAGTCCTCGCCGTGCACCCGCGCCGATTCCCAGGGCACCTGGATCGTCTTGTAGAAGAGTGGGGAAGGCGTCGCACGGAACTCGTCGATCCGGATCGTCCGGCCGCCGTCCGGGTGCCAGCACACCGACAGGATCCGGCGGTCCGCCGAGACCGAGGCGCCCGCCGGCTTGCCCAGCGCCGACGGCAGCAGCGGATCGAACCCGGCCCGCGCCGCCGCCTCCAGCACCGAGAGCGGCCCCGTCCCGTCCGTGCACTCCGGCGCCCCGCCGCCGGGCGATCCTGCGCCCGACGCCATGGGGTCGACCCGGGCGGCCACGCCGCCGAAGCCGAACCAGTCGGCCACCGCCGCGCGGACCGGGGGAGTGAGCACGAGTATCACCAGCAGGCCCGAGAGGGCGGCCGCGAGGGCGCGCCAGCGGCGCCGGGCCCAGGCGCGGGCCCGTGCCCAGCGGCCCGGCGGCTCGGCCACCGGCACCGGCACGTGCTCCGCGAGGATCCGGGCCAGCACCCGCTCGGCCATCGACTCGCCGTCCACATCGGGCACGCGGATGCCGCGGCCCAGCGCCCGCAGCTCCTCCGGCAGCGATGTGCCACCGGCGGGGCCGCCCTCCTCACGACGGTTGTTCTCGCGGCGGCTGTTCTCGCGACGGTCGTCGGCGCCCTCACTCATGCTCCCTCTCACCTCCTCCCAGGACGTCCGGCGGCAGGATCCGGCCCAGTTTCCGCAGCGCCCGGTTGAGCCGGGACTTCACCGTGCCGCGCGCCCAGCCCAGCGCGGCCGCCGTCTCCGCCTCGTCCATCTCCAGGAGATAGCGGCAGGTCACGACCTGGCGGTGCTCCTCGCTCAGCTCGTCGAGCGCGGCCGTGAGCTGCGCGCGGCGCTCCTCCTCGACCGCGGCGACCGCCGGGTCCGCCGATTCCGGTATCAACGGTTCGGCCTCCGTCAGCGCCGCCTCCCGGCCCGTGGCGGCGCGGTGGCGGGCCGAGGAGCGCACTGTGTTCCTCGTCTCATTCACCACGATCCGTATCAGCCAGGGCCGGAACGGGGAGCCGTCCCGGAAGCGGCCCAGCGTGCAGTACGCCTTGAAGAACGCGGACTGCACCACGTCCTCCGCGTCCGCCCCCGCGCCGAACGCCGCCGCGACCCGTAGGGCCGGGGCCGTGTGGGCGCGCACCAGCTCGGCGTACGCCTCCGCCTCCCCGGCGCGTACGCGTGCGATCACCGCGGCCTCGTCGACGTCGATCCGGCCCCCCTCCCGCGTCCTCACACCTCACATACACCGCCCGGCGCCGATCGGTTCCCACTCGTTCAGGACACGTTCCCGGCACCTGGGCCGACTCGTTCGTGTGGAGTCCTCGATCCGGTCCTGGATCCGGTCCTCGAACCGTTCGTGGGTTCGCCCCGGGAGCCGTGCGCCGGTTCGTATCCACAACCGTTTCCGAGCGGTCGGCGCCACCTGAGAGAATGATGAGCATGGCCTCTGAACGTCTCCGCGTGCTCTCAGGAATCCAGCCCACCGCAGGCTCGTTCCACCTCGGCAACTACCTCGGCGCGGTCCGCCAGTGGGTGGCGTTGCAGGAGTCCCACGACGCGTTCTACATGGTCGTGGACCTGCATGCGATCACCGTTCCGCAGGACCCGAAGGAGCTGCGGGCCAACACGCGGCTCGCCGCCGCCCAGCTGCTGGCCGCCGGGCTCGACCCGGAGCGCTGCACGCTCTTCGTGCAGAGCCATGTGCCGGAGCACGCCCAGCTCGCCTGGGTCATGAACTGTCTGGCGGGCTTCGGCGAGGCGTCCCGTATGACGCAGTTCAAGGACAAGTCGGCGAAGCAGGGCGCCGACCGCGCCACCGTCGGCCTCTTCACGTACCCGATCCTCCAGGTCGCGGACATCCTGCTCTACCAGGCCAACGAGGTCCCGGTCGGCGAGGACCAGCGTCAGCACGTCGAGCTCACCCGTGACCTGGCCGAGCGCTTCAACGGCCGGTTCGGGGAGACGTTCAAGATCCCCAAGCCGTACATCCTCAAGGAGACGGCGAAGATCTACGACCTGCAGGACCCGTCGATCAAGATGAGCAAGTCGGCGTCCACGCCGAAGGGCCTGATCAACCTGCTCGACGAGCCGAAGACCACGGCCAAGAAGGTCAAGAGCGCGGTCACCGACACGGACACGGTGATCAAGTACGACGCCGAGAACAAGCCGGGCGTCTCCAACCTGCTGACCATCTACTCCACCCTCACCGGCAAGACGATCGCCGAGCTGGAGACGGAGTACGAGGGCAAGATGTACGGGGCGCTGAAGACGGACCTCGCCGAGGTGATGGTGGAGTTCGTCACGCCGTTCCGGGACCGGACGCAGGAATATCTGGACGACCCCGAGACGCTGGACTCGGTCCTGGCCAAGGGTGCGGAGAAGGCGCGGGCGGTCGCCGCCGAGACGCTGGCCACGGCATATGAGCGGGTCGGGTTCCTGCCCGCCAAGCACTGAGCCGCGCCGAGGGGCGGGGCACGGGGGGCGCGCGGCACGCGGGCGTGGCCCGCGGCCCGGGCCGTGCTCCGGGTCGTGTGACCTGTGGCCCGGCCAAGGGCTCTGGTCAGAACGGCGGCGCGCCCGCCACACTGCACACTGACGGACACAGACGTACCCGGACAACGACGGAGGAGAACGACGTGGGGACCGTAACGCTCGGCGTTTCGATCGCGGTCCCGGAGCCGTACGGCAGCCTGCTCCAGGAGCGGCGCGCGGGCTTCGGGGATCCCGCCGCGTACGGGATTCCCACGCATGTCACCCTCCTTCCGCCGACCGAGGTCGACGCGGCGTGCCTGCCCGCGATCCGGGCGCATCTGGCCGAGGTCGCGGCGGCGGGGCGGGCGTTTCCGATGCGGCTGTCCGGGACCGGGACGTTCCGGCCGCTGTCGCCGGTGGTGTTCGTGCAGGTCGTCGAGGGCGGGGCGGACTGTGCGTGGCTGCAGCAGCGGGTGCGGGACTCTGCGGGGCCGCTCGTGCGCGATCTGCAGTTCCCGTACCACCCGCATGTGACCGTGGCGCACGGGATCTCCGAGGAGGGGATGGACCGGGCGTTCGCCGAGCTGGGGGGGTTCGAGGCGGAGTGGACGTGTGGGGGGTTCGCTCTGTACGAGCAGGGTGTGGACGGGGTGTGGCGGAAGTTGTACGAGTACGGGTTTGGGTTGAGTGGGGTGCCGGTTCAGGGCGGGTCTCGGGACGAGCCGTCTGTTCGGGCGTGAGGGGTTCCCCACCCCGCCCCTTCCCGTAACCCTCCGGGGGTGAGGGGGGGAGGAAGGTCCGTCTCCCGGGGGCTTCGCCCCCGGACCCCCGCTGCGGGGGCTCCGCCCCCTGCACCCCTGGCGGGGCTGCGCCCCTGCACCCCGCCCCGTCTGCGGGTGGGTGGGTTTGCTGGGGGTCTGCCCCCACGCCCCTTGCGGGGCCTGCGCCCCCTGCACCCCGCTTCGGGGCTGCGCCCCGACCCCCGCTTGTCTGCGGGCCGTCTGTGGCTGGTCGCGCCCACGCGGCGGAGCCGCACAATGTCACAACCCCGCGCCCCTGAAAGGCGGGGGCTTCGCCCCCTGCCCCCGCCCCGCCTGCGGGTGGGTGGGGGCGTGGGTTTGCTCGGGGCTCCGCCCCGCCCCCCTACACCGGCAGCCTCCTGAAAATCGGGCGCGGTACATGCCTCAGTGCCGACATCACCACCCTCAGGGACCCGGGGACCCACACCACCTCCGACCTTCTCCTCAAGCCCGTCTCGATCGCCTCCGCCACCGCTTCGGGTGTCGTGGCCAGGGGGGCCTCCGGGAGGCCGTGGGTCATCTTGGTGCGGACGAAGCCGGGGCGGACCACCATGACGTGGACGCCCGAGCCGTGGAGGGCGTCGCCCAGGCCCTGGGTGAAGGCGTCCAGGCCCGCCTTGCTGGAGCCGTAGATGAAGTTGGCTCGGCGGGCGCGTTCGCCCGCCACCGAGGAGAGGACCACCAGGGAGCCGTGGCCCTGGGTCTGGAGGGCCTTCGCGCAGATCAGGGACGCCGAGACCGCGCCCGTGTAGTTGGTCTGCGCGACCCGTACCGCCGCCAGCGGCGCCCCCTCGTCCCGTACCTGGTCGCCCAGGATCCCGAACGCCAGCAGGACCATGTCGATGTCGCCCTGGGCGAAGACCTTGCCCAGGGCCGTCTCGTGCGACGCCGCGTCCAGCGCGTCGAACGCGAGCGTGTGCACGTCCGCGCCCAGCTCCCGCAGCTCCGCCGCGGCCGCGTCCAGCGCGGGCGACGGGCGCCCGGCCAGCCAGACCGTACGGGTCCGGCGGGCCACCAGTCGGCGCGCCGTCGCCAGGCCGATCTCGGACGTGCCGCCCAGCACCAGCAGGGACTGCGGGGTGCCGAATGCGTCCTTCATCTCGTAACTCCTCGGGAGGGGGGAGAGAGCCTGTTAGAGGCTCAAGCGGCGGGAGAGGTCTGAGGTGAAGACTCCCTCCGGGTCCAGTTCGCGGCGCAGGGACCGGAACTCCGGCAGCCGTGGGTACATCCCCTCCAGCACCTCCGGGCGCACCCTCGCGTCCTTCGCCAGGTAGACGCGGCCGCCCGCGCCCGCCACCTCCTCGTCCAGCTCGTCCAGGAAGCCGCCCAGGCCCGGCAGGCCCGCCGGGATGTCCAGGGCCAGGGTCCAGCCGGGGAGCGGGAAGGAGAGCCAGCCGGGGTCGGCCTCGCCGAAGCGCTTGAGGACCGCCAGGAAGGACGGGCAGCCCCGGTGCGCGATCCGGCGCACCACGCGGCGCAGCGCCTCCTCCTGGCCGTGGCCGACCACGAACTGGTACTGGACGAAGCCGCCCCTGCCGTAGATCCGGTTCCAGTGCGGGACGCCGTCCAGCGGGTGGAAGAACGTCGCGATCGACTGGAGCTCGCCCGTGCGGTGCCTCGGGGCCTTGCGGTACCAGAGTTCGTTGAACGCCGACACCGATGTCCGGGTGAGCAGGCCCTCTGGGACGTGGCGCGGCACCAGAGGCAGATGGGGTGTTCTGAAGCGCAGGGGGGCGCCTTGAGCGCGCCGTGGTAGTGCGTCCAGCGGTGCGTGATCCCCCCTCGTCAGCACAGCTCGGCCCGTCCTCGCGCCCCGGGCCAGCAGGTCGATCCACGCCACCGAGTAGCGGTAGCGGTGGTCCGTCGCCGACAGCCTCGCCATCAAGTCGTCCAGGTCCGCCGCCCGTTCCGTGTCCACCGTCATCAACGACGTCTGTACGGGGTGGAGTTGGAGCTCGGCCGAGAGGATTGCTCCTGTCAGGCCCATTCCGCCCGCTGTAGCCTCGAACAGCTCGTCGGTTGGCCTCAGCGTGCGGACCTCGCCGTCCGCCGTCAGCAGGTCCAGCGCGCGCACATGGCGCGAGAACGCGCCCGAGCCGTGGTGGTTCTTGCCGTGGATGTCCGCGCCGATCGCGCCGCCGACCGTGACGTACCGCGTCCCGGGCGTCACCGGCACGAACCAGCCCAGCGGCAGCAGGACTTCCATCAGGCGGTGCAGGCTGACGCCCGCCTCGCAGACCACCACGCCCGCCTCGGCGTCGATCGTGCGGATGCGGTCGAGGCCGGTCATGTCCAGGACGGCGCCGCCCGCGTTCTGCGCGGCGTCGCCGTACGCCCGGCCAAGACCCCGTGCGATGGATCCGCGCGCCCCGCCCGCGAGGACGGCGGCCGCCGCCTCCTCGTACGTACGCGGGCGGACCAGCCGGGCGGCCGTCGGGGCGGTGCGGCCCCAGCCGGTCACGGGGGTCGGGGGAGTGGCGGCAGGCATGGGAGCGACCGTAGCGGGGGTTCTGTTCTCTGTGCGGTGCTATGCCTTATTCGCCATGATACTCACCGAAATGGGTGATTGAGTGAGTGTCAAGCGGCATTGACGCGCATCTGGCGTCGCCGCCGGGGAGAGTCGCGTACGGCTGACGGCCGATCGGCGGGGCCGTCTCACGGAATGGGGTGGCAGATGCGGTACTCCGACGCGGACCACCGGCTGCTGTCGGCGCTGCGCGACTGCGGGGCGGAGCCACGGGTGGCCGCCGTCGCCCGTGCGTTCTCGTTCGCCGGGGAGCACGGGGCGGTGTGGCTGGCGGGCGGGGCGCTCGCCGCCGCCGTCGACCGGGAGCGGCGCGGGGGCTGGCTGCGCGGGGCCGCGCTGGTCGGGGCCGCGCACCTGGCCAGCATGGGTGTGAAGCGGGTGGTGCGGCGGCCCCGGCCGCGGCTGGCCGCCCGGGAGCCGCTGGTGCGCACCGCCGGGCGGCACTCGTTCCCCAGCTCGCACGCCACCTCGGCGGCCGCGGCGGCCGTCGCGTACGGCGCGCTGCGGCCCGCCGGGGCGCGGCTCGTGCCGCCGCTCGCCGCCGCGATGTGCGTGTCCCGGCTGGTCGTCGGCGTCCACTACCCCTCGGACGTGCTGGTCGGAGCCCTCCTCGGCGCGGTCACGGCCCGGCTGGGGGCGGGGTGGGTGGGCAACCCGCAGCCCCTGGGGCGCCCGCGATTCCCGGTGCGTCCCGCACTCCGGACCACCGGAGCCCCCTCGTGACCCGCTCCGGCCTCGTCGTCCTCGAAGAGCGCGCGGCCCGGCACCCGGGGCGGCGGGCGCTCGGGGTGCCCGCGGGCGTGCTCAGGACCGCGCGGCCCCGGCAGTGGATCAAGAACGTGCTCGTGGTCGCCGCGCCCGCCGCCGCCGGGCAGCTCGACTCGCGCCACACCCTGCGCCAACTCGCCCTGGTCTTCGTGCTGTTCACGGCCGCCGCCTCCGCCGTGTACCTCGTCAACGACGCGCGCGACGCCGACGCCGACCGCGCGCATCCGCAGAAGTGCCATCGGCCGGTGGCCACCGGGCAGGTGCCGGTGCCGGTCGCGTACGCCGTCGGGGGGCTGCTCGCGCTGCTCGCCCCGCTCGGCGCGGCCCTCACCTGCAACGCCATGACGGCGACCCTGCTCACCGGGTACGTGGTGATGCAGCTCGCCTACTGCGTCAAGCTCAAGCACGTCCTCGTCGTCGACCTCGTCGTGGTCACCGCCGGGTTCCTGATGCGGGCCATGATCGGCGGGGTCGCGCTCGCCATCCCGCTCTCGCGCTGGTTCCTGATCACCGCCGGGTTCGGCGCGCTGTTCATGGTCGCGGCCAAGCGGTACTCCGAAGCCGTCCAGATGGAGGGGCGCGGCGGCGCCACCCGCGCGCTGCTCGACGCGTACACCACCGGCTATCTGCGGTTCGTCTGGCAGCTCGCGGCCGGGGTCGCGGTCCTCGCGTACTGCATGTGGGCGCTGGAGAGCGACGGCATGGCGGGCGGCTCGCTGCTGCCGTGGCGGCAGCTGTCGATGGTCCCGTTCATCGGCGGGATCCTGCGGTACGCCGTGTTCGCCGACCGGGGGAGCGCGGGCGCCCCCGAGGACGTCGTCCTGCACGACCGGGCGCTCGCGGTCATCGGTCTGGTGTGGGTCGCGCTGTACGGGCTCGCGGTGGCCGACCTGTGAGGCGTACGGAGGGGGCGGGAACGCGGGCGCGCGGGGCGCGTGGAGGCGTGCGCCGGGCCGAGCTCGTCGGCTTCGCGCTGGCCGGGATCTGCGCGTACGCCGTCGACCTCGGCCTCTTCGTGTGGCTGCGGTCGGGCCTGGCGTGGGACCCGGTCACCGCCAAGTGCCTCTCGTTCGTGGCGGGGTGCACCGTCGCGTACCTCGGCAACGCCTTCGGTACGTACCGGGGCAGCCGGGCCGGGGGCCGCGAGTACGCCGTGTTCTTCGCGGTGAACATCGCGGGGGCGCTGGTGCAGCTGCTCTGCCTGGCCGTCACGCACTACGGCCTCGGCTTCACCTCGCCGCGCGCCGACACGCTCTCGGGCGCGGTGTTCGGCATGGCGCTCGCCACCTGCCTGCGCTTTTGGGGGACACGGACGCTTGTCTTCCGTAGCGAGGAGGGTACTCGGACGTCATGGACTGGCTGAAAAATCTTCCCGTCGTCGGGCCGTGGGTGGTCCGGCTGATGCGGACGCACGCGTGGCGTTCGTACGAGAGGCTCGACCGCGTGCACTGGTCCCGGCTCGCCGCCGCGATCACCTTCATCAGCTTCCTCGCGCTCTTCCCGCTGCTCACCGTGAGCGCGGCGATCGCCGCCGCCGTGCTGACCCCGGGCCGCGTCGAGAAGCTCCAGAAGACCCTCGCCGAGCAGGTCCCCGGCATCTCCGACCAGCTCGATCTGCAGGACCTGACCCGCAACGCGGGCACGGTCGGCGTCGTCGCCGGGGCGCTGCTGCTGTTCACCGGGATCGGCTGGGTCAGCGCGATGCGCGGCTGTCTGCGGGTGGTGTGGGACCGCGACGACGAGGAGGGCGAGAACCCGCTCCTGCGCAAGCTCAAGGACGGCGGGGTGCTGGTCGGCCTCGGCGGCGCGGGGCTCGCCTCGTTCGCCGCGTCCTCGATCGGCTCGACGGCCGTCGGCTGGACCGCCGACCAGCTGGGCATCGACCAGAACGGCGCCGGCCGGGTGTTCCTGCGGATCGCGGCGATCGCGGTGGCGGCCGCCGCCGACTTCCTGGTCCTGATGTACGTACTGACCCTGCTGCCCGGGGTCTCCCCGCCGCGCCGCCATCTGGTGACCGCCGGGATCATCGGCGCGGTGGGGTTCGAGCTGCTGAAGCTGCTGCTCGGCGGCTATATGCAGGGGGTCGCCGCCAAGAGCATGTACGGGGCGTTCGGGGTGCCCATCGCGCTGCTGCTGTGGATCAACTTCACCGCGAAGCTGCTGCTGTTCTGCGCCGCCTGGACGGCCACCCCGGCCAAACCGGACGATCCCGAGCTCACCGCTTCCGGCGCACCAGCTCCGGCAGGGGCCAGCGCCGGTTGAGCAGGAACACCCCGGCGGCGACGACCACGAGCACGCCGCCCGCGATGGCGAGCGCGGTGCCGATCCCGCCGGAGCCGGGCCCCTTCCGGGTGGTGACCGCCGCCTTGGCGGTGTCGCGGGCGGCGCCGTCCGCCGAGGGCTGCGAGCCCTGCGGGGCGCCGGTCGGGACCGCCGACTTGGGCGGGACCAGCTCGCCCACCGGGGTGACCTTGCCGGCCGCCGCGAAGCCCCAGTCAAGCAGGTTGGCGGCCTCCTTGTAGACGGCCTGGCCGTCGGAGGAGTCCGGGTTCATCACGGTGACGAGCAGCACCCGGCCGTCGCGCTCGGCGACCCCGGTGAAGGTCGCGCCCGCGTTGGTGGTGTTGCCGTTCTTGACGCCCGCGATGCCCTTGTACGGGCTGAGGCCGTTCTCGCCGGTGAGCAGCCGGTTGGTGTTCTGGATCTCGAAGTAGTCCCGCTCGTTGTTCTTGCCCTCGGCGCCGGGGAACTTGGCGGAGGCGGTGGAGCAGTACTCGCGGAAGTCCTTCTTCTGCAGGCCCGAGCGGGCGAACAGGGTGAGGTCGTACGCGCTGGAGACCTGGCCGGGTGCGTCGTAGCCGTCCGGCGAGACCACATGGGTGTCGAGCGCCTGGAGGTCGTCGGCGTGCGCCTGCATGTCCTGGACGGTCTTGGGCACGCCGCCGTTCATCGCCGACAGGACGTGCACGGCGTCGTTGCCCGAGCGCAGGAAGACGCCGAGCCACAGGTCGTGCACGGTGTACGACTGGTTCTCCTTGACGCCGACCAGGCTGCTGCCCTCGCCGACGCCGTCGAGGTCGGTCGGGCCGACCTGGCGCACATCGGTCTTGGGGAACTTGGGCAGCACGGTGTCCGCGAAGAGCATCTTCAGGGTGGAGGCGGGAGGCAGCCGCCAGTGCGCGTTGTGCGAGGCGAGCACCTGGCCGTTCTCCGCGTCCGCGACGATCCACGAACGGCCCGTCAGCTCCATCGGCAGCACCGGCGCCCCCGCGCCCAGCTTCACCTGGGTGCCGGGCTGCCCGAGCTGCGCGCCGCCGACCGTCGACATGGTGGCCGGCGGCGGGTCGGGGTCCTTGCGGGCCTTGCCCGCCCTGCCGGGGTCGGTCGGCTTGCCGGGCTGCCCCTGCGTGCCCGGTTTGTCATCGTTCGGCAGGGCCGACGCGGGCGCGGCGGTGAGCGCGGGCAGCAGCGCGGCGACGGCGACCGCCAGTGCGATTTTCGCGGGCTTCTTCACAGCAGACACGGACGAGAACGTACAGGTCCGGGGTGCCGATCCGAACATCGGAGGGGGGACCCGCCGGGAGCCGCCACCCGCCCGGCTGCGCCCGCTTCGCCCCGGTGATACTGATTCCATGAAGCTCAGCAGCCGCGTCTCCTGGTTCCTGCTCGCGTTCGGAGTGTGGAGCTGGATCATCTGGATCACTTTCGTCAAGAACCTGTGGAAGGACGGCAGCGGGCTGGCCTTCGACGACGCGGGCGACCCGACGGCGTACTTCTGGGTGCACCTCACCCTCGCCGTCGTGTCCTTTCTCCTGGGGACGGGCGTCGGCCTCATCGGGTTCCGTTCGGTACGGCAACTGCGCGGGGAAGCCGCCGGTGCCGCCGGGTCACGGACCGCTAACGAGTAGGGGCGATCCCCTTGTCACGCGCGGCTAACGAGTAGCTGTGCAGTGAAGATTTCCTCTTCCGAATGTGAAACCCGTGTGATTGGGTGATCGCCATCACAGGTGTGTCCGGGGGGTCGGGCACGCCTGAAGGGGTGGGGCGTTCCGAGGAGAGCACGGCGATGCGGTCGATCCGTATGCGGGTTCTGGCGATAAGCGCGGTAGTGGTGGTCGCCGGTGTGGGGGGATGGCAGCTGCTGCCGTCCGACGGACAGAAGAAGGACCCGATCACGGTCGGGACGACGGACGCGATCACGTCCCTGGACCCGGCCGGCGCCTATGACGCCGGATCCTGGGCGCTGTACAGCAACGTCTACCAGTCGCTGCTGACCTTCAAGCCCGGCTCGGCGGTGCCGGTGCCCGACGCGGCCCGCAGCTGCAAGTTCATCGGGCTGAAGCTGATGACGTATCAGTGCGAGCTGCGCGACGGGCTGACGTTCTCGTCCGGCCGCAAGATCACCGCGGCGGACGTCAAGTTCTCCTTCGACCGGGTGCTGAAGATCAAGAGCGATGTGGGCCCGGCCCCGCTGCTCTCCTCCCTCGGGTCGGTCCAGGCCGACGGCGACACCGTCACCTTCAATCTGAAGACCAGGGACGCGACCTTCCCGTCCAAGCTGGCGACCGGTGCCGGGTCGATCGTCGACAGCAGTACGTACCCGGAGAAGTCGCTGCACAAGGGCAACAGCGTGGTCGGCTCAGGTCCGTACCTGCTCAAGTCGTACAAGCGGGGCCAGAGCGCGGTCCTGGAGCCGAACCCCGACTACCGGGGCGCGGTCGGCAAGAAGGGCCTGCCCGTCGAGGTCCGCTACTTCGCCGAGTCCGACCAGCTCAACCAGGCGTGGACGGCCAGGCAGGTCGAGGTGGCGCACCGCCAGATGCCGCCCAAGGTGCTCGCCAAGCTGTCGCCCGGCGACCCGGACATCCGCATCAGCGAGACGCCCGGCGCCGAGACCCGCAACCTGAACATCAACGTCCGGCCCGGCCACCCGCTGGCCAAGACCAAGGTCCGCCAGGCGCTGGCCGCGCTGATCGACCGGCCCGCGCTGGCCGCGTCCGTCTACGGCGGCACGGTCGAGCCGCTGTTCTCGCTGATCCCGCAGGGCTTCACCGGCCACAGCACGGCCTTCTTCGACGCCTACCCCAAGGTGGACGTGGCGAAGGCGAAGGCGCTGCTGAAGTCGGCGGGCGTGCAGACCCCGCTGAGGTTCACGCTCGCCTACCGCAAGCTCGGGGCCAACGGCGCCGAGGCCGAGCTGCTCAAGACGCAGCTGGAGAACGGCGGCCTGTTCGACGTCGACCTGCTCGCCGAGGCCGACTGGGCCAAGATGCAGAAGAACTACGCGGCCGGTGTCTACGACGCGTACACCGCGGGCTGGGTCGCGGACTTCCCGGACCCGGACAACTTCAGCCAGCCGCTCGTCGGCACCGGGAACAGCCTGCACACCGGGTACTCGGACAAGGACGTCGACAGCATCATCCAGCGCACCCAGCAGTACAGCGACCGGGGCCGCACCGCCGACGACTTCAAGGCGCTCCAGGACAAGGTCGCCGAGGACGTGCCGCTGATCCCGCTGTGGCAGGGCAAGGACTACGTGGTGAGCAGCCGCAGCGTCGGCGGCCTCCAGTACCTGTCGGACGGCACGGGCGTGTGGCGGCTGTGGGAGCTGGGCTGGATCTGAGGGGGGCGCTTCGCGGGGCGCGGATGTTCGGCTGCGGGCCGCCTTGGGCTGGTCGCGCAGTTCCCCGCGCCCCTCAAGGGCGCTTCCGGGCCGTGGCCGCCTGGGCCATGCCCGGCAGGAAGTCCGTGAACAGCTCGTGCACCTCGTGGACGAGCGGGCGCAGCACCCGGAAGCGGGCGAGCGCCACGCCGCGCGTGGTGAGCTTGGCGCCGCGCGCGGCCAGCCGGTAGCTGCGCTCGCGGCCCTCGGAGCGGTCGAAGACCCAGTAGAGGACCAGGCCCATCTGGGAGAGCCACATCAACTCGGGCAGTACGTCGACGAGTTCGGCCGGGACCTTGGTCCTCGTCCCCGCCAGCACCTCGCGGTGCACGTCGATGGCCGCCTCGCGGGCGTGCTCGGACTCCGGCGAGAAGGGGCTGAGCGGGCTGTCCGGGTCCGCCGCGTTCTTGAAGAACTGCGCCGCGAACTCGTGGTACGGGGCCGCGATGTCGAGCCAGGCGCTGAGCACCCCGGCCAGGCGCGCCTCCAGATCGGTCTCGTTGTCGAGCACGTCCCGGACCGCGGCCTGGTGTTCGGCGGCGATCCGGTCGTAGAACCCCTGGATCAGATGCTCTTTGCCCGCGAAGTAGTAGTACGCGTTGCCGACCGAGACCCCGGCCTCCTTGGCGATGGCCCGCATGGTCGTCTTGTCGTAACCGAGCTCCTGGAACAGCCGCATGGCGGTCTCCAGGATCAGGGTGCGGGTCTGCTCGCCCTTGGCGGGACTCTGCTCGCTCTGGGGGACCTCGTTCTCTGCTGGCACGCCAAGAGCCTAATCGGCCACGGAACCACCGGTGCCATCAGTCCTGCTTCGGCTCCTGCTTGCGCTGCGCTGCCGCGAGGACCGCCGTCACATCAAGGGTGACCTCGGCGCCGATCGACTCGGGCAGGGTGACGAGCTCGCCGGGGGCGTGGATCCGGTGGGTGTCGTAATCGTCTGCGACTGGGTCGGTCAGGACATGAAGGCGGTTGTGCTTCCGGTCGACGATCACGTAGACCGGAAGCTTGGAGTTCGCGTAGGCGGTGACCTTGGTGCGCAGGTCGGTCTGGTAGTTGCTGGAGGTGACTTCCAGGACGAGGCGGAAGACGATGGGGTCGTAGCAGTTGTTCTCGACGTGGTGGTCCTCGAAGTCGGCGTCGACCACGGCGAGGTCGGGGATGGCGTAGTCCTCGCGGCCTGTCTGGAGCCAGAGGCCGACTCCTTGGAGCACCTTGACCCGCTCGCCGTGCAGCCCCGCCCTCAGGAAAGGGACCATGAGGTCGGTCAGGGCGCGGGCGTGGGCGCCGTCCGGGGGTGGCGACACGAGGATCTGGCCTCCGATGATCTCGACGCGGTGGCCGGGAAGCCGCTCCATGATCTGGTTGGCCTCATCGATCAGAGGCCAGTTGCCAAGGGGTTGCTCAGCGGGTGCTGCGGACATCACGTGCCTCCCTTGGGCTGCTGTCGAGAGCATCATCGTAGGACGGGCGCGCTCCGGCCGGGGATCACGGCGCGTTCACCCGGTCGAGCGAGCGCGCCCCTCCTGACCGGGCGCATGGCCGCGTTCAGGCTTCGGCCCGGGTGAGCGCGGGAGCGTCCTCCACCGGGCGGCCGAAGTGGCGCACCCCCGGCACCGCCGCCGTCGCCAGGCAGGCCCCGCCCACCACCAGCGCGGCGGCCAGCAGCGGCACTTCGGGCCCCCAGGCGTCGGCGGCCAGCGGTGCGAGCGCGTACCCGACGGGCATCGCCGCCAGCGAGAGCAGCCAGTCGTACGAGGTCACGCGGGCCAGGGCGTGGCCGGGGATCGCCGACTGCACCGCCGTCTCCCAGACCGGCGAGAGGAAGCCGAGCCCGAGCTGGGCGATTCCGTACGCGGCGATGACGATCGGCGCCGGGGCGGAGAGCGCGAGCAGGGTGAGCGGCAGGGCGTAGGTGGCCAGGCCCAGATTGGCCGTCAGGATGGGGCGCCTCGGCTTGGCGCGCCCGGCGAGCAGCGAGCCGAGCAGCAGGCCCACCGCGCCCGCCTGCATGAACACCAGCCAGAACGTCTTGCCGTCGAACTCCTCGAAGGCGATGGCGGGTCCCAGCGTCATCAGGACGGCGGCGGCGCCGTTCCAGGCGGAGTGGGCGAACAGGCTGGTCCAGTACCAGTCCCGCGAGCGCATCTCGCCCCAGCCCTCCTTGAGGTCGGCGGCGAGCGAGCGCCGGACCAGCGGCACGTGCCGCACCCGGATCGAGCTCAGCAGGGCCGCGCTGACGGCGAAGGACGCGGAGTCGAGCACGAAGGCCCAGCCGGGTCCGGCGGCCAGGATGAGCACGCCCGCCAGCGCCGGGCCGCCCAGCCGGGTCGCGCTGTTGACCACGCCCATCAGGGCGTTGGCGCGCCGCCGGTTCTCCTCCTCGACCGTGCCGGTGATCAGCGGCGCCATCGCGGGCATGGCGAAGGCGGAGGCGCAGCCGCCGATCGCCTCGGCGAGCGCGATCTGCCACAGCCGGGGGTCCCCGCCGAGCAGTTCGACGCCCACGAAGAGCTGGGTGGCGCAGCGGACGAGGTCGGTGCCGAGCGCGACCGTGCGGGCGTTGAAGCGGTCGCCCATGACGCCGCCGACGGGCAGGAGCAGCAGCTTGGGGACCATCGAGCAGGCGAGCACGATCGCGAGGTCGGCGGTGGACTCGGTCGCCAGGAAGACGGCGAGGGCGAGCGCGGGCGGGATCACGGCGTCGCCGAGCAGGGACAGGGAGCGGCCGATGAAGAGCAGCCGGAACGCGCGCGTGCGCAGGGGATGGGGCAGTGGTGGCATGTCGAGAATCTATTTCGGTACCGAATAATTCGTCAACGAAATATTTGCTGCCGAAGGGGCGGGCCGGGCGGTCGCGTACGTACGATCAAGGCATGGAGCGCGCAGACGGGACCGAGGAGCGGCGGGACTGGACCGACGGGCACGTGGAGCAGTGGCTGCCGGTGCTGCCGGGGCTCGACCCGGTCGTCGAGGGCGCGGTGACCCGGATGAAGAAGCTCTCCGTCCACCTCCAGCGCGTACGGGAGCAGTCCCTGGTCGACTTCGCGCTCGACCGGCCGGAGTTCGACACGCTGCACAAGTTGGCGGGGCGTGGAGGTACGGCGACGCCGTCGCAGCTCGCCACGGATCTCGACCTCGCGCCCGCGTCCGTCACGGGGCGCCTCGACGCGCTGGAGCGGCGTGGCTTTGTACGCCGTACGCCCTCCACGACCGACCGGCGGCGGGTCCACGTCGAGCTGACCGAGTCCGGTCGGGCGACCTGGCGGGGTGCGATGGACATGCTGGGGGACGAGGAGTCGCGGGTGTTGGGAGCGCTGTCGGAAGACGAGCGCGTTCAGCTGAACGACATGCTGCGGCGGATCATGGTGGTCGCGGAGGCGCGTTGACCGCTCCGCGGGGGGCGGCTCTTCACCTGCGGGCCGGTCGGGGCTGGTCGCTCCCCCGAGTTCTCGGCTTCGCTCGAACAGGGGGGACCCCCATCGCGGCGGAGCCGCACAATGTCACAGCCCCGCGCCCCTGTAGGGCGCCCGGTGCCGCGGCGCCCAGGCTGGACACGCGAAGGCCCCGCCTCCCGGGTCGGGAAGCGGGGCCCTCGTCCGTGGGCCGATGCCTCGGCCACGACCGACGGACGGAGTCCGTCGCAGCGTCTCGAAGCCCGGGAGGCCCGCAAGGGCCGAGCGGTGCGAGAGACGCAGGAAGAACTAGAAGCGGCGCGTGATCAGTGCGCGCTTGACTTCCTGGATCGCCTTGGTGACCTCGATGCCACGCGGGCAGGCGTCCGTGCAGTTGAACGTGGTGCGGCAGCGCCACACGCCGTCCTTGTCGTTCAGGATCTCCAGGCGCTGCTCCGCCGCCTCGTCACGCGAGTCGAAGATGAAGCGGTGCGCGTTGACGATCGCCGCCGGGCCGAAGTACTGGCCGTCGTTCCAGAACACCGGGCACGACGAGGTGCACGCGGCGCACAGGATGCACTTGGTGGTGTCGTCGAAGCGCTCGCGGTCCTCGGCGGACTGCAGACGCTCGCGCGTCGGCTCGTTGCCCTTCGTGACGAGGAAGGGCATCACGTCGCGGTACGCCTGGAAGAACGGGTCCATGTCCACGACCAGGTCCTTCAGGACCGTCAGGCCCTTGATGGCCTCGACCGTGATCGGCTTCTCCGGGTTCAGGTCCTTGATCAGCGTCTTGCAGGCGAGCCTGTTCTTGCCGTTGATCCGCATGGCGTCCGAACCGCAGATGCCGTGCGCGCACGAGCGCCGGAAGGTCAGCGAGCCGTCCAGTTCCCACTTGATCTTGTGGAGACCGTCGAGCACGCGCTCCTTCGGGTCGATCTCGACCTGGAAGTCCTGCCAGGTGGCCTCGTCCGAGATCTCCGGGTTGAACCGGCGGATCCGGAAGGTGACCGTGATGTACGGGGAGTCGGCGAAGCCCGCCTCCGCCTTTTCCAGAGTGGGGGTGGCCATCAGTACTTACGCTCCATCGGCTGGTAGCGGGTCTGGACGACGGGCTTGTAGTCGAGTCGGATCGAGTCCTTGCCGCCGTCCGCGACCTCGCGGTACGCCATGGTGTGGCGCATGAAGTTGACGTCGTCGCGGTTGGGGTAGTCCTCGCGGTAGTGACCGCCGCGGGACTCCTTGCGCGCCAGGGCCGACACGGCCATGACCTCGGCCAGGTCGAGCAGGTTGCCCAGCTCGATGGCCTCCAGGAGGTCGGTGTTGAACCGCTTGCCCTTGTCCTGGACCGAGACGTTCTTGTAGCGCTCGCGGAGCTCCGCGATCTTCTCCACGGCCGTCTTGATCGTCTGCTCGGTGCGGAAGACCATGACGTTGGCGTCCATGGTCTCCTGCAGTTCCTTGCGGATCACCGCGACGCGCTCGGTGCCGGTCGACGACAGCAGGTTCTTGACCTGGGTCTCCACCAGCTCCGCCGGGTTCTCCGGCAGCTCGACGAAGTCGTGCTTGGCGGAGTACTCGGCGGCGGCGATGCCGGAGCGCTTGCCGAAGACGTTGATGTCGAGCAGCGAGTTGGTGCCGAGGCGGTTGGCGCCGTGCACCGACACGCAGGCGACCTCGCCGGCCGCGTAGAGGCCCGGGACGACGGTGGTGTTGTCCGCCAGGACCTCACCCTCGACGTTGGTCGGGATGCCGCCCATGGCGTAGTGCGCGGTGGGCTGGATCGGGATCGGGTCCGTGTACGGCTCGATGCCCAGGTACGTCCGCGCGAACTCGGTGATGTCCGGGAGCTTGGCGTCCAACTGCTCCGGCGGGAGGTGCGTGAGGTCGAGGTAGACGTGGTCGCCCTCGGGACCGCAGCCGCGGCCCTCACGGATCTCGGTGTAGATGGAGCGCGAGACGACGTCACGGGACGCGAGGTCCTTCATGACCGGCGCGTACTTCTCCATGAAGCGCTCGCCGTCCTTGTTGCGGAGGATGCCGCCCTCACCGCGGGCGCCCTCCGTCAGCAGGATGCCCATGCGCCAGATGCCCGTCGGGTGGAACTGGAAGAACTCCATGTCCTCCAGCGGCAGACCGCGGCGGTAGCAGGCGGCCTGGCCGTCACCGGTCAGGGTGTGCGCGTTGGAGGTCACCTTGAAGAACTTGCCGGTGCCGCCGGATGCGTAGATCACGGACTTCGCCTGGAAGACGTGGATCTCGCCGGTCGCGAGCTCGTACGCCACCACACCGGCGGACGTCTTGACGCCGTCGACCTCGGTGATGAGCTGGTCGAGCACGTAGAACTCGTTGAAGAACTCCACGCCCTCCTTGACGCAGTTCTGGTACAGCGTCTGGAGGATCATGTGGCCGGTGCGGTCCGCGGCGTAGCAGGACCGGCGGACCGGGGCCTCGCCGTGGTTGCGCGAGTGGCCGCCGAAGCGGCGCTGGTCGATGGTGCCGTCCGGGGTGCGGTTGAACGGCAGGCCCATCTTCTCCAGGTCGAGGACCGCGTCGATGGCCTCCTTCGCCAGGATCTCGGCGGCGTCCTGGTCGACCAGGTAGTCACCGCCCTTGACCGTGTCGAAGGTGTGCCACTCCCAGTTGTCCTCCTCCACGTTGGCGAGCGCGGCGGCCATGCCGCCCTGCGCCGCGCCCGTGTGGGAGCGGGTGGGGTAGAGCTTCGTCAGCACCGCGGTGCGGCTGCGCTTCGTCGCCTCGATGGCGGCGCGCATACCGGCGCCGCCGGCGCCGACGATGACGGTGTCGTACTTGTGGATCTTCATCAGAGAATTCCTCAGTCCCTCAGCCCGTGGCCTAGCGGATGTTCGGGTCGAAGGTGAAGATCACCAGCGTGCCCAGCAGGACGGTGAACACCGTGGCGGTGTAGAGCAGCATCTTCAGCCAGAAGCGGGTGTTGTCCCGCTGCGCGTAGTCGTTGATGACCGTGCGCAGGCCGTTGGCGCCGTGCAGCATCGCCAGCCACAGCATGGCCAGGTCCCAGACCTGCCAGAACGGGTTGGCCCAGCGGCCCGCCACGAAGGCGAAGCCGATCTTGGAGACGCCGCCGTCGAGCACCAGCTGGATGCACAGGTGGGTGACGACGAGGACGACCAGGACGACGCCGGACAGCCGCATGAAGAGCCAGCCGTACAGCTCGAAGTTCGTGCGGGTCGACTTCGGCGTCTTCTTGGTCCGCTTGCGCGGGGCCTCGATGAGCGGCGCGGGGTTGTCGGCGTCGTACAGGCCGGTGGCCTCGACCTCGCCGATCGCGGAAGTGGTTTCGGCAGACATGTCAGTCCTCAGCTCCCGAACAGTTCACGGGCGGCGTGACCGAGCACCGGGTACAGGGCGCCGATCATCAGAACGACCCAGATGCCCACGACGGACCACAGCATCTGCTTCTGGTAGCGGGGGCCCTTGGCCCAGAAGTCCACCGCGATGATGCGGAGACCGTTGAGCGCGTGGAAGAGGATGGCGGCGACGAGGCCGTACTCCAAAAGAGCCACGATGGGCGTCTTGTAGGTAGCGACGACCTTGTCGTAGTCCTCGGGGGAGACACGCACGAGAGCGGTGTCGAGGACATGGACGAACAGGAAGAAGAAGATGAGGACACCGGTGACTCGATGAGCCACCCACGACCACATGCCTTCCCGGCCGCGGTACAGCGTTCCAGCCGGCACGGAAAAACCCTCCGGGAGCGGGGACTAGGGCCGGCCGGCTTGACTGTCGGTCTGACCCGGCCGGGTACGGTCCACCGGCCCCGGTCATCGTAGCGACGAGATGTCGGTTCGTTCGCGCGGGGTCCTCAGGTGTGATCAAACAGGCAATCAATCTGCCACGGACGGGCTACGTCAGGGCCCGGACGGGCCGTCACGGGGCCGGTGGTGGGGGCGGGATCAGCGGGGCGCGCCCGCCGTGTCCGGTTCCGGATGGTTGGTCATGAGATGGGTGAGCCGGGCACGGGCGAGTCGGCGCAGCTCCTCGGCGGCGATGGCCCGCTCCTCGTCCTGCTCGTTGGTCATCCGCACCCGGATGCCCCCGAGCATCTCGTTCAGGAGTTCGGTGGGTCGCCGCCCCTCCAGGCAGATCACGAAGGCGTGCCCGAACCGGCTCTCGTACGCGGCGTGCGCGGCCCGCAGCGCGGTGTGGGCCGCCGACGGGGCCGTGCGGTCGAGGCCCGGCGAGCGCTCGTCGGCGAGCGCCTCGGTGAGGTCGTCGTGCGCGAGGTCGTAGCTGGCCTCGTCGGCCGCGGCGAGCAGTGCGTCCAGATCCGGGTAGGGGCGGTGGGCGGCCACCCGCAGGGCCCAGCGGCGGCTGGCGCAGCAGGCGAGCAGCACGGCTTCGGCCGCCGCCTCGGGAGCGTGGTTGAACCGCGTCAGACCGTCCTCGACCGGCTCGTACGGGTCCGAGATGATCGGGTTGGTGTGGATCTGGCCCGTTACGTCCGGGCGGCCCGTGGAGCGGGGAGTGTGATGAAGTGGCGGCGGTCGCTTCCGGGGGCCGGCGTGGGATTCGCTGGACAGCGTGGGCTCCTCGAACGAACGACGAACGGCGGCCGGCGACGGCTTCGTGCGGGCGCCGGCGGAGAGACAGCAGAGAGGCGGGAGGTGAAGAAGAGGTGGGAGTGCCGCCACGCTATCGAGGCCCGGTGGAGGGTGCCCGACGGTTGCGCGAATTTCACCCGGACGTGAGGGGTGATGTGCGCATGGTGGACGCCTCCCGGGTCCCTCGCCTCGCCTTCGCCGTGGTTGTTCCCGTATGGGAGGATTCTGAGTGATGTCGCAGTCCAGGAGTGCCGGCGGCGCCGACGGCGCCCGTGGTGACCGGACGGCCCGGATCAGCCGGGGCGCCCTGGTGGCACGCGTCGCCCTCGCGGCCGCGGCCGCCCTCGTGCTCACCGTGCTGGTCTGGCCCGAGGACGACACCCACGGCGGCCACGGCGGCCGCCTCGATCCGAAACCCGGTGCCTCCTCCTCGCCCGCCCAGATCTACCCGATCTCCTCGCCGCCCCGCACGATCCCCTCCGTACGGCAGCACGAGCCCGCCCGCGGCCCCGGCTTCCGGCCCGTCGCCGCCACCCGCGTCGTCGTCCCCACCGGCAGCGAGGCGCTCGCGGACGAGGCCCAGCTGCTCGCGGAGGAGCTCGACAAGGAGTACGTGCAGGGCGCGGCGCCCCGGCCCGGCGACATCGAGCTGGCCCTGAACCCGAAGGCCAAGGCCACCCCCGAGTCGTACACGCTGACCGCCCGCGAGCGGACCGTGCGGATCACCGGCCCCGACGAGGCCGGGGTCTTCTACGGCACCCGCACCCTCAAGCAGGCGCTGCGCGACGGCGGGGTGATGCCCGAGGGCGTCGTCGAGGACTGGCCCGACCGCCCGCAGCGCGGCCTCAACCTGGACATCGCGCGCAAGCCGTTCACGGCGGGCTGGATCGAGGCCCGGCTGCGCGAGATGGCCGACCTGAAGATGAACCAGCTCGGGCTGCACTTCTCCGACGACCAGGGCTTCCGGATCGAGTCCGCCTCGCACCCCGAGGTCGTCTCGCGCGACCACCTCAGCAAGCGCGAGGTCGAGCGGATCGTCGCGCTCGCCCGGCGGCTGCACATCGAGGTGGTCCCCGAGATCGACTCGCCGGGCCACCTGGGCGCGGTGATCAAGGCCCACCCCGCCCTCGGGCTGCGCAGCGCCACGGGCCGCACCGTCCAGGGCGCGGTCGACATAGCGAACCCGGAGGCGGCGCGGTTCGTCGACGACCTGCTGCGCGAGTACGCGGACCTGTTCCCCGGCGCCTACTGGCACCTCGGCGGCGACGAGTACCTCGCCCTGATGGCCAAGAACCCGGAGGCCACCTACCCGGGCCTGGCCGCCGCCGCGCGCGCCAAATACGGCCCCAAGGGCGACATAGCGGACCTGGCGACCGGCTGGCTCAACGACCGGGCGGCGGCGCTGCGCCCGTACGGCAAGAAGTTCAAGGCCTGGAACGACGGCTACTTCAAGGGCACCTCCGTCGCCCCCGACCCGGCCCGCGAGGTCGAGTACTGGACCGGCAAGGAGCTCGGCGCCCGCCCGCCGGAGGAGTACCTCGCCGAGGGCCGCAAGACGGTCAACCTCAACGACGAGTACCTGTACTACGTCCTGGGCGAGCCCAACGCCTTCAAGTACCCCACCGGCCGGCGCATCTACCAGGAGTGGACGCCGCTGGTGCTGCGCGGCACCAAGCCCGTCGCCGCCCGCTACTCCGACCAGGTGCTCGGCGCCCGGTTCGCCGTCTGGTGCGACTACGCCAACGCCCAGACGCAGGACCAGGTGGCCCGGGGCATCCGGATGCCGCTGGCCGCCACCGCACAGAAGCTGTGGGACCCGCGCACTCCGGCCCTGGAGTGGGAGGAGTTCAAGGAGCTCGCCGACAAGCTGGGGTGAGGTCCGCCCGGGCCCTCCTTCAGGTCCCACTCCCGGCCCGGCTGTGACAATTCCGGCCGCCCGCGCGCAGAACAGACCATGGGGGACGGGGGCCGGCGGCATGGCCGGATACGGGCCGACGACGCGGAGCTCGGGGCGGCCGTCGCACGTGCCCAGGAGGGGGACGAGCGGGCCTTCGCCGTGGTCTACCGGCTGGTCCACCCGGGGCTGCTCGCCCAGATGCGGGCGCTCGTCGCCGCCGAGGCCGAGGACGTGGCGTCCGACGCGTGGCTGGAGATAGCCCGTGACCTGGCCCGGTTCCGGGGCGACGGGGCGGGCTTCAGGGGCTGGGCCGCGACCATCGCGCGCCACCGCGCCCTGGACCACCTGCGCCGCCAGAAGCGAAGACCGCGCACCGTCGGGCTCGACCAGGAGGCCCTGGAGCTGCCGGGCGGCCAGGACACCGCCGAGGCGGCCCTGGAGTTCCTGTCGACCCGCTGGGCGCTCCAGCTGATCGCCACCCTGCCGCGCGAACAGGCCGAGGCGGTGCTGCTGCGGGTGGTGGCCGGGCTCGACGGCGCGGCGGCGGGGCGGGTCCTCGGCAAGCGCGCCGGTTCCGTACGTACTTCCGCGCACCGGGGGCTGCGGCGGCTCGCCCAAGGGCTCGGGCCGCAGACGGACCGGCCGTGACGGCGGCGGGGCGGCCCAACGGGCGGCGGGCGCGGGGGAGTCGGCGCGGAAGGACGGCCGGGGCCGCCACCCCTGGCTCGACTAACCCACAAAAGGGCCCCTGACCAGGTGTTTCATTGCCTGATCAGGGGCCCTTCGCTGATGTCCTGTGCATCCCCTGTCCAGGCGTTTCTGGCCGCTTCGGACCGCTGTTGGTCATGCGTTGGTCACGTGACCAAGGGCCGATGAAGTGGGGTTCACGCCTCGACTGAGTGAAGTCGGGGCGTAAGAGGGTGGTCGAGTCCCGCCACTCCAAAGAGGAGGGAAGGCGGGGCTTGCGGCCGGGCTAGCGGGACTGCTTGGCGTACTCCACCAGACCAGCCCATGCACCCGGGCGGAGCATGAGTATCGGGCCGGGGTTCTTGCTGTCGTGGACGGGGGCGACCCCGTGAGTCATGGCGTAACTTGGGGCCCATTCAAGGCAGTTGCCGCCCCCGTTGCCGCTGTACGAGGACTTGACCCACTCCATGGGGGAGAGGTCCGGGGTGTTGCTCATGTCGGTAGTGCCTCCATTACGGACCGGACGAACTCCGCCGAATCTCTCGGCGGCAAGACATGTGCTGTAAGCCGATCGTAGGCCCGCCGTCGCTCCGTGACGACCTCTGATTCTTCGAGCAACGTTCCGGTGGTGATGCTCTCCTCGTAGGCAACTTGTGTACCGCCTTCCAGCGTCATGAGCGTGAGCGACCCGCCAACAAGGGCATGGCCGCCGTGCGTGAACGGAAGGACCTGAAGCGTGCTGCTGGGGGTCAGCGCCGACCTGGCCAGACGGGCAAGCTGAACGCGCATCACCGTTGGTCCGCCGAACCCCCGATGCAAGACCGCTTCGTCCAGGATCACGGAGTAGTCCGGCGCAGGCTCACCATCCAACAAGGCTTGACGCCCCATGCGGGCTGTCACGAGCTCGTTGATTGCCTCGGATGAGGCTTTCGGATTGTGCTCAACGAACTGCGCCCGCGCGTACTCCTCGGTCTGCAACAGCCCCGGCACGATCTGGCAGGTGTACTCCTGAATGAGCTGCGCTCTCGCCTCAAGCTCCATGCGACGCCTGAACTGATCAGGGTGAATCTCCTTGCGCGCCAGGGAGTACAGATTCTCAAACAGGCGATCTGTGCCAAACGCAGCGTCCAGCTTGGCGGGTAAGTCTGGCGGGATCATGGACTCAGCCGTTTCGAAACGGGCAAGCGCTGACTTGCTGTACTTCACGATCCCTGCCAGCCGCTCAAGACTCATACCGGCTGCCTCGCGGTGCCGTCGCTGTTCTGAGCCGAAGAGATGATGCGCCGACCTGTCGGGGGTCAGTTCGCGCGCTCTTGCTACCACCGTGCATCCCTCATTTCCCGCGTCGCAGGTTGGGACATGAATCTCTGTCGAGCGTAGCCGCGAAGGGCAACCATTGGAGCACGGACGGTAGTTGATCGGCAGACCAGCGAAGGGCACGGCACCCGACCGTGACCAGCGACACCGCCAGGAGCACCCGCACGCCGGACGATGTGACTGAACTGGTCACTCATATACGGGAGTTCGGCCCCTGGGGGCTAGTGACGTGGCGCCCGCGCGGCGGATTCACTCACCGGGACACCGTGGACCTTCGCGCCGTAGAGGCTGGACTCAGGCGGAAGCTGTGAGCGCCCCTCAGCCGGTCCGGCAGCGCCTGACCCTGATCAAGGTCGGCACCACCGTCTACGACACGGCCACGAACCGCACAGGACGCGTGATGGACCTGTTGTGGTCGTCGCGCGTCGTGCTCCGGCCGCTCAAGGGGGGCACGGAGTGGTGGGCGCATAGCCGGATCCTCCGCCCCCACACTCACCACACCAAGGGGAACTGACCCATGCCCATGGACATGCAGGAATGGCGGGACAGCACCGCCACCGCCGACAACGCCGCCAACGCGTTCCGCGACTTGCTGAGACTGGCGGACGCGCCGGACCGGACGATCAACAGTGTCCGGGGCGCTGCCAGCCACAAGGGTGAGGCGCTGGTGTACATCGGCCACCTGCCCGCCAACGTGGTGGAGCGCCTGGCGGAGCGCGTGTGCCTGGAGGTGACCCCGTGAGGCGGTTACTCACCCGGCTGAGGCGGTCACTCATCCGGCTGGGGTACCGCGCCGAGGACGCCGTCCTTGATGGCGGCCTGCTCCTGGCCATCGCGTACACGAACGCGATCACTGCCACCGTGCTTCTGGGCTGGCTGGGACAGCCCTAGATGACTTCCGCCCTCTCCCGCAGGAGTCCTGATCCACGTGCACGGGGATGGCCGTGGGGAAGGGCGGAGCCCCACCCCCGCGCCATGGCTCTCCAAGTTGGCGAATGGTGCGGTATGGCCCGACCTGTGGCGCCGGAAATCAGAAACGGCGCTGTCGGGCCAGCGACGGTCCCCGGCCGTTCCTGACCCTGGACGGCCGGGGACCCGTTGTCCCACAGATTCCGCCCCTGCCAACGCCGAACCACAATTTTCCCTCGGACCACGGCAGGGGCGGGCAACACGCCTGTCCGGTCGCACGCCCTCATTCCCGTGAAGCGGAGTCGGTTGGACGGGTCCGCAAGTGCACGAGGTGGGACTCCTCCGCTCAAAGGAGTGAACCCCGCTCGAAGCTCAAGTTCGCTGGCAGATGCAGGTGATAGTCCATGGTTCCTAACCCCCTGAGAGGTGACCCGTGGCCTGGATCTGCCCCCACTGCAACACCCCTGAAGGGGTCGCCTACATCCAAAACGAAGGCGGCCTGCACCCGTTTCCCTGCCTGCACTGCAACAAAATGTGCCAGCTGGCCGGGCACCCTGGAGGGAAGGCCGCCGGTGGTGCCCCATGTCGACGCGAACGCTGCTCCGGCTGGGTGTATGACGTCTACACGTTCAACGACACCGGACGCCTGGTCAGCGTGGACCGGCAGGCATGTCAGAGCTGCGGGGAAACCAAGGCAGGAGAGGTGATCCGCAATGGCCCAGATACAGGAAAACCGAGCGTGCCCCACACCCGGATGCAACGGATCCGTCGGTGAGATCTGGGAGACGGACGAACACGGAAACAAGATCCAAAAGTTCAACGTAGTGCCCTGCACTGTTTGTGGCGCGGGCGGCTACTAGAAGCGCACCAGGCCCAGTCTGGGATGGTCTCCGGGCGGGGTCTCGCTGCTTCGTCTGCTGAGCGTCAATGGGGACGGACGGCGAACGTGGCTGGACACCCCAGGCAACATCATCAGTCCCTCACAGTTTCAGGTGCACAAGTTATGGAGCCCCGGTCACTTGACCGGGGCTCTTGTTGTTTATGCGACTACTGCCCCAGGTTGGCGCGCAGCACGGCCCAGGGACTACCGGCCGACTCTGTGACGGTCGCAGTAGCGGAATCCGCAGTGACCTCCCAGCCCTTGTCGCGCCTCTCGTGGAGTCTCACCACATTCATGTCCGCCGCCTGGACGTGAACCTCCCGACGCTGTGGTTCTCCGAGGCGTAGGACCGTGGCAGGCCGCCCCTTCGTGCCCTTCCGCTCCGCCGTCACGTCGTCCATGCCGGACAGCACAGCATCGAGTTCGGCGGCCGGAATCTTTGACGCCCGGATGAGGTCACCCCGCTTGATGGATCCCTGCCGTGCGATGACGGCCCGTACCTTGTCGGCCGCAGTCGCCGTACGGGTCTTGCTCTCGCCTGCCGCAACCAGGGTCGTCACGGACTGGACGCTGTAACGCACGAACGACAGTGCTGCCGACAACATGGCGCCCGTGATCACCGTCGAGCACTCAGAAGCCGCGAGGCAGGCCGCGACCCGCAACGTCTGTTCCTCGGTGCGCTGAACGAACACGGCCTGATGCTCCGGGAGGGAGGCGTTCAGGATGCGCCCGTACCGGCGTACCAGCCTCCACAACAGCTTCGCGTCCGGCCCGAGGGCAATGGTCCTGGGCTTGGCCGTCGCCCACGCGTACGCCTCTGACAAGTCATCGACGTCCGGCGCTGGAAACTCCGGAGCGTCGTCGTCGAGCATCGGCACGGCGCCGATCACGACCGGCAGGAACCGGTTGAAGGTACCGCCCGCCGCTTCCTTCACCGACACGTACTCATTCCAGTCAGACGGAGTGATGTGCCCGTGCATCACCAAAGCCGGTCCATTCACCTCCTGGTGCTCTTCCTTGGTCGTGTTCCGCAGAGTCTTCCCGTCCCACGCGATCCGCAGGTTGGGAGTGAAGGAATGATCCCGCCGGGCACGACGCAGAGACTCCGACCACTCCTCCTCAACCACTAAGGCCCTGACGTCTCGGCCGCTTTCCACTTCTTCAGTGGCTTGCTGGAGGATGGGGACGACAACGCGATCATCTACGTCGACCAAGCGCTGATGAGGGTTCTCAAGATCCAGTGGGAGCGGCAGCAGGCTTGGAAGTCTCAGCTCGGCTCACGCTGGAACGAACAGGGTCTCGTCTTCGCCCGTGACGGGTACATGCTCCGCAACGACGGGCTCAGGCCCGGTGATCCGCAGGACGCCGGACAAGTCAGCGCCAGGTGGCGGACCGTGCGGACTCGCCTGGACCTGCCGAAGGACTTCCGCGTTCACGACTGGCGGCACAGCAAGGTCACCAATGACCTGGAAGCGGGGGAGAACCCCGTAGAGATCTCCGCGAACGTACGGCACGCCTCGCCGGGCTACACCATGAAGCAGTACGGCAAGCGTCGCGTCGAGGGCGCTCTCAGGCTGGCATCTGGGACGGCTCAGCGGATCGGCCTGGGGAACGTCACATGAGGTTCCTGACCCGTTGGTCACGCTGTTGGTCACACGGACTCATCACACACAAGATCTGCGCAGGTGAGAGCGCTAGAGATCGGAAGGACGGCCGGGGCCGCCACCCCCCACAGGAGAGGCCCCGGCCGTCTTCCGTCGGGGCCGTGTGGCGACCCCGTACTCCTCTCAGCGCCATGGCTGCGTTTTCTGTCACACCGCGCTGTGTCAGTGAATTGTTGCGGGTTGTACAAGTAATGGACTTAACCGCCACCCAGGCCGTAGCGTGCTCCTTCGCGCCGGTCGGCGCGGCAGCGATGACCGGCTGCGACACCAGGGCAGGGTGCAGGGAGTGCAGGGGGAAGACGCGGAGCTGACCGCCGCGATACTCGCGGCACAGGGCGGCGACGAGAGCGCGTTCCGTGCTGTGTACCGCGCGGTGCACCCACGGCTGTTCGGCTACACCCGCACGCTCGTCGGCGAGGCCGACGCGGAGGACGTGGCGTCCGAGGCGTGGCTGCAGATAGCCCGGGACATCGAGCGCTTCAGCGGCGACGCGGACCGGTTCCGCGGCTGGGCCGCCACCATCGCCCGCAACCGGGCCCTGGACCACATCCGGATGCGCGGCCGCCGTCCCGCCGTGGGCGGCGACGAGACCGAGCTGACCGGCCGCCCCGCCGACTCGGACACCGCGGGCGAGGCGATGGAGTCCCTCGCCACCGGACGTACGATGGCGCTCATCGCGCAGCTCCCGCAGGACCAGGCCGAGGCCGTGGTGCTGCGGGTGGTGGTCGGGCTCGACGCCAAGAGCGCGGCCGAGACCCTCGGCAAGCGGCCCGGCGCGGTGCGGACGGCCGCGCACCGCGGCCTCAAGCGGCTGGCCGAACTGCTGGGTACGGAGAACGGCCCGGCGGATCTCGGCGGTGTGCCGCCGCAACGGAACCGGTCGTGCGGTGTGACGCAATCGGGCGCGCCGACGCAGAAGGACATGTGATGGCCGACGAGCGCCACGAATGGCTGGACGAGGACGCCGCGGAGCGGTTGCTGCGCGGCGAGAGCGTCGTTCCCGCCGACGACCGCGCCCGCGAGCAGGCCGAACGGCTCTCCGCCGTGCTGCGCGCGCTGGCCGGTCCTGACGTACGGCAGACCATGGATGTCACGGCCGCCCGTGAACTGCCGGGCGAGGCCGCGGCACTGGCCGCGTTCCGCGGCGCCCGCGCCGAGGCCGGCGTCCCCTCCGGCGCCCGGGCCGACACCGTCGTACGGGTCGGTCGCGCCCCCCGTGGCACCCGCGCGCCCCGACGGCTGCGGCCCGTCCGCTTCGGCCTGGCCGCGGCGCTCGCCGGGTGCGCCCTGGGCGGTGTCGCCGTGGCCGCCGGGACCGGTGTGCTGCCGGGGCTCGGCACCGCCGACCCCGAGCCGGTGTCGTCCGTGTCGGCCGCCGCGACCCCGGCGCCGATCGCCTCGGACTCGCCGTCCGCGCGCACCGGCGCCCCCGTCACCCCGCGGTCGCCCGCACCGGGCCGCACTCCGTCGGGCGAGGCCACCACTCCGGGCACCGCCACGCCGGGGTCCGCCGGGACCCCGAGGACGACGCCCGACCCGGCGGCCACCACCGAGGGCCCGAAGGGCGACTGGGCTTCCAAGAAGGTCGAGTACTGCCGCGACTTCCGCTCGGGACGCCTCGACCAGAACCGTCGGCAGCGGCTGGAAATCGCCGCTCTGGGCGCCGCGCGGGTGAAGCAGTTCTGCGACGCCGTGATCGAGGAGGCCGACCGGGGCGGCAAGGGCGGCTCCGGGGGCACGGGCGACTCGGGCGGCAAGGGCGGCTCCGGCGACGACAAGGGGGACGGCCATGGCGGCCGCGGCGGCACCTCCGGCGGCCGTGACGGCTCGGTCCTGAAGCTGCCCACCGTGAGCTGGTCGACGCCGCCCACGAGCGGCTCACCTGCGCTCCCTGGTCTGCCGGGCGTCCCGGGTGCCGGCGACGCCGACCAGAGCGGCGGCCCGGCCCTGCCGCCCGCGGTTCCGGTCGTCCCGCCGACCTCCCACGCGGTCCGGGAGCAGCACCCGCTCGCGCTGCTCGGCGCGGCCGTGACGGGCGCCCACCAGCGGCTCGCACACCGGCTCGACCGACTGGTGTGACACTTTTCGGCCCGCCGACGCAGTAGGAAGTGAGCCGACTGGTCATCGGCGGCGCACAGAGCCGGGGTTCCCCCCGTACCCAAGGCTCGGCGCGAAACGGCGCGGGCGGGACACGTTCCCCCGATCCCGCCCGCGCCCTCTCTCTTCTCGCCGGGCCCCCAGGGGCCCGGCGACCCGATCACCAGTAGATGACGACCTTGTCGTTGACCTTCACCTGGTCGAAGAGCTTGGCGATCTTGGCCTTGTCGCGGACGTTCACACAGCCGTGCGAGGCGCCCGCGTAACCGCGCTTGGCGAAGTCCGACGAGTAGTGCACGGCCTGGCCGCCGCTGAAGAACATCGCGTACGGCATGGGCGTGTGGTAGATCGACGAGACGTGGTTCCTGCTCTTCAGGAACACCTTGAAGGTGCCCTCGCGGGTCGGCGTGTACTGCGAGCCGAACCGCACGTCCATCGACGACAGGACCTTGCCGTTCACCACCCAGTTGAGCGTGCGGGTGGTCTTGCTGATGCACAGCACGCGGCCGGTCATACAGCGCTTGTCCAGCTTGGTCTTCGGCTTGTTGACGGCCTTCCCGGCGAGCTCGTCGCGGGTCGGCTTGGTCGTCATGTCCGCCAGCTTCTGCAAGGTGGCGGTGTCGGCGGAGCCCGTGGTGGGCAGTCCGCGCTTGCCCTGGAAGCCCTTGACGGCGGCGACGGTGACGCTGCCGTACGTACCCGTCGGCGTGTCGTCGAACCAGCCGACCTGGGCGAGCCGGGCCTGGAGCTCCTGGACCTGCGCGCCCTTGGCGCCGGTCGCCATCAGGATCTTCGGGGCGGGCTTGGCGGCGATGGACGGGGCGGACGCGGGGTCGGCCTCGGTGGCGCCGTTGGCGGTGCTGCCGTCGGCCTTGTTGTCGTTCGCGGTGTCGGCGGACGGCGCCGTCGACGGCGCTGCCGCCGCCGGCTTCTGGTCGGCGGCCCCCGACGCCTTGTCCGACTGGGCCCCGCACGCGGCCGTGACGGTCAGCACGGTGGCCGCGGCGAGCGTCCTGGCTATGACAGTGGTGAGATGGATCCGGCGCATCGTCGCCCCCCTGATGATTCCCTCTGGTTGACCCCAGAGACTGTTTCCCGGCCCGAACGGTTGCAAAAAGCCGTCGAGGAAGCGAGGCGGAGAACATGGCGCGCGAGTCGGACGGTGCCCGGCGCACCGAGAGCGGTCTGCCCCTCCACCCGGTGTACGGGCCGGACGCCCTGGACGGGTGGGACGCGGCCCGGCAGCTGGGCGAGCCCGGCGCGTATCCGTTCACCAGGGGCGTCTATCCGACGATGTACACGACACGCCCCTGGACGATGCGGCAGTACGCCGGGTTCGGCACGGCGGCCGAGTCCAACGCCCGCTACAAGCAGCTGATCGCCAACGGCACCACGGGCCTGTCGGTCGCCTTCGACCTGCCCACCCAGATGGGCCACGACAGCGACGCGCCGCTCGCGCACGGCGAGGTCGGCAAGGTCGGGGTGGCCGTCGACTCCGTCGAGGACATGCGGGTCCTGTTCGACGGCATCCCGCTGGGCGGGGTCTCCACGTCGATGACGATCAACGCGCCCGCGGCGCTGCTGCTCCTGATGTACCAGCTGGTCGCCGAGGAACAGGGCGTGCCCGCGAGCGAGCTGACGGGGACGATCCAGAACGACGTGCTCAAGGAGTACATCGCCCGGGGCACCTACATCTTCCCGCCCAAGCCGTCGCTGCGGCTGATCGCGGACATCTTCGGGTACTGCCGGGCCGAGATGCCGAAGTGGAACACGATCTCGATCTCCGGCTACCACATGGCCGAGGCGGGCGCCTCGCCCGCGCAGGAGATCGCGTTCACGCTGGCGGACGGCATCGAGTACGTCCGTACGGCGGTCGCGGCCGGGATGGACGTGGACGACTTCGCCCCGCGCCTGTCGTTCTTCTTCGTTTCCCGTACGACCCTGCTGGAGGAGGTCGCCAAGTTCCGTGCGGCGCGGCGGATCTGGGCGCAGGTGATGCGGGAGGAGTTCGGCGCGAAGGACCCCAGGTCGTGGATGCTGCGCTTCCACACCCAGACGGCCGGGGTGCAGCTGACCGCCCAGCAGCCCGAGGTGAACCTGGTCCGGGTCGCCGTGCAGGGCCTGGCGGCGGTGCTCGGCGGCACGCAGTCGCTGCACACGAACTCCTTCGACGAGGCGATCGCGCTGCCCACGGACAAGAGCGCGCGGCTCGCTCTGCGTACGCAGCAGGTGCTCGCGTACGAGACGGACGTGACGGCGACCGTCGACCCGTTCGCGGGGTCGTACGTGGTCGAGTCCATGACCGACGACGTGGAGGCGGCGGCGCTTGCGCTGATGCGGCGGGTGGAGGACCTGGGCGGGGCCGTGAGTGCGATCGAGCGCGGGTTCCAGAAGGGCGAGATCGAGCGCTCGGCGTATCGGATCGCTCAGGAGACCGACAGCGGGGAGCGGGTGGTGGTCGGGGTCAACCGGTTCCGGTCGGAGGCGGAGGAGCCGTATGAGCCGTTGCGGGTGGATCCGGCGATCGAGGCTCGGCAGGCGGCCCGGCTCGCCCGTCTGCGTTCCGAACGCGACTCGGTGGCCGTTGCCTCGGCGCTGGGCGAGCTGCGGTCCGCCGCGGGGGGTTCGGGGAACGTTTTGTACCCCATGAAGACCGCGCTGGCCGCTCGCGCGACGGTGGGGGAGGTGTGCGGGGCGCTCCGGGAGGTTTGGGGCAGCCATGTCCCTCACGAGGTGTTCTGAGGCCGTGGGTCGCCTGCGGGCCGGTGGGGGCTGAGCGCGCAGTTCCCCGCGCCCCTTTCGGGCCGGTGTCTGTCTGCGGGCTGTGTGTGGCTGGTCGCGCCGTTCCCCGCGCCCCTTAGGGGACTGGGGCTGGTCGTGCCCACGCGACGGAGCCGCACATGTCACACCCCCGCGCCCCGCAAGGACTGTGGCTGAGCTGAATTCTCCGGCTGCGGCGGACGACCTGAGGGGCGCGGGGAACTGCGCGAGCGAGCCAGCACGGTCCGCAGGCGGGAATCAGGGGCGCGGGGAACTGCGCGACCAGCTCCCACCGGCCCGCAGTCAAGGAACCGGCCGTGATCAAGGGGCGCGGGGAACTGCGCGCTCAGCCCCCACCGGTCCGCAGACGAAAACCAGGGGCGCAAGGGACTGCGCGACCAGCCGCACACGGCCCGCGGCCGAAACGCGCGCTCACCCCCCGCCCCGCCCCGCGAACACCGTCTCGATCCCCGCGATCACCACTCGCAGCCCCGCCTCGTAGCGCTCCTCGTACCCCCCGAAGAGGTCCGCGCCCGCCGCCGCGGCCAAGGGGTAGTCGCCCAGCCGGATCGCGCGGGCGTCGACGTCGAGGGGCTCGGGGCCCATTCCCTGTTCCTCGGCCACGAAGCCCATCGTGTAGGCGTACGCGGTCGTCCCGGCCAGCACCGCGTCGCTGACCGCGATGCCCGCCGCGTGCATCGCGGTCAGCAGCGCCTCCAGCGACTGGGCGTGGTCGGTGCCGGTGAAGCGGGCGCCCCCGTACACCTTCGCCCCGTCGCGGTAGCTCAGCAGCATGGCCCGCAACGCCCGGTTGAACGCGGCGAGTTGCTCCTGCCAGGGGGTGTCGGGGGTCACGCCCGGGACGCCGCCCGCCGCCATGCGGCGGTACATCACCGTCGCCATCTCGTCGAGCAGCGCCTGCTTGTTCTTGAAGTGCCAGTAGAGCGCGGGTGCCTGGACCTTCAGCTCCTTGGCGATCGCCCGGAGGGTGAGCCCGTCCAGGCCCACCTCGTTCAGGAGCCGCAGCGCGGTGTCGGTGACCTGCGCGCGGTCGATTCTCGTCGTAGCCACCTTGACAACTTAACACTGTTAAGCGGATGCTCCCGGCATGGCACTTAACAACGTTAAGCAAGCGCCCGGGTTCGCCGCCGACGTCCTCGTCGTCGGCGCCGGTCCCGCCGGGCTCGCCCTCGCGGTCGACCTCGCCCGGCGGGGCGTGTCCACGCTGCTCGTCGAGAAGTCCGACGCGCTCTTCCCCGGCTCGCGCGGCAAGGCCGTCCAGCCGCGCACCCTGGAGGTGCTGTACGACTTCGGGATCCTGGACGAGGTCCGGGCGGGCGGGTGCGAGTACCCGCGGATGCTCAACTGGGAGGGCCCGGACGGCACCGTACGCGGCCGTGAGTGGGACATCATGGAGTGCGCGGAGCCCACCGGGCAGACCCCGTTCCCCAACGCCCTGATGATCGGGCAGTCGCACCTCCAGGCGCTGCTCCACGACCATCTGCGCGGCCTCGGTGGCGAGGTCGTCTTCGAGGCCGAGCTGACCGGGCTCGACCAGGACGCGGACGCGGTCACGGCCCGGTTCGCGGACGGCCGCGAGGTCCGGGCCCGCTATCTGGTCGCGGCCGACGGCGGCAAGTCCACCGTGCGGCGGCTGCTCGGCGTCTCCATGCGCGGCGAGCGGGTCGACCCCAAGCCCATGCTGGTGGCCGATGTGATCCTCACCCCGGACGCGCCCGTCGACGAGGACCACTGGCACATGTGGCCGGGCGCGAGCGGCGGCGGCGCCTCGCTCTGCCCGCTGCCGGGCGTGCCCCGGCTGTTCCAGCTCTACGCGCAGTACGACGACGTGGACGCGGTGCCGGACGCCACTCCCGAGGGCGTACGGAAGCTGGCCGCCACCCGTACCCCGGTCACCGCCGACCAGATCGCCGAGGTCGTCTGGGCCTCGGAGTTCCGGCCGTGGGCGGCCCTGGCCGAGCGGTTCCGGGAAGGCCGGGTCTTCCTCGTCGGGGACGCCGCCCATGTGCACTCGCCGGCCGGCGCCCAGGGGCTCAACACCAGCGTCCAGGACGTCTACAACCTCGGCTGGAAGCTCGGCCAGGTGCTGCGGCACGGCGCGCCGGCCGAGCTGCTCGACACGTACGAGCAGGAGCGGCTGCCCGTCGCCGCCGACGTCCTCGGCATCAGCACCAGGCTGCACCGCGAGGCGAGGTTCGGGCAGCAGCCCCAGCGCGGCAACGAGGTCAAGCAGCTCGGCATCGGCTACCGCGGCGGCCCGCTCGCCTCGGGCCGCGCGGGCGCCCTGGAGCCCGGCGACCGCGCCCCCGACGGCGTCCTCCCGGAGGGCCGCCTCTTCGACCTCTTCCGGGGCCCGCACTTCACCCTGCTGGCCTTCGGCGCCGAGCCCCCGACGGACCTGGGCGACCAGGTCCACGTCCACGAACTGAGCCCGTACGCCACCTACGGCCGCGGCCTGTTCCTGATCCGCCCCGACGGCTACCTCGGCTGGGCGGGGGAGACGGCCGAGGGGCTGGGGGAGTACCTGGAGAGGACCGGGGCCGCCGCCGGGTGACCTACGCCGCCCTCGCCCGCCGCGCCGCCGCCCGGGCCCGTCGGGCCAGCTTCCGTACCGTCGCGTTGCGCGGGATGAAGGAGAGCTGGCCCGGGATGGCGCCCGGCAGGGCCAGGGTCGTCAGGCGGCGGCGTTTGAAGTAGCGCCAGGTGTGCGGGGTCAGATGGCGGGAGAGGTAGCGCTCGGCCGTGGGGCGCAGGTCGGGGCGGATCTCGGACTGCATCGCGTAGCCGACCGCCGCCACCAGCGCCGCCAGGTCGTGCGGCGGCTCGGGTGCCTCGCCCTCCAGCGGCGGCAGCAGCGCGTCCACCAGCGTCACCGGCACCCGGTTGCTGTTCTGGTACGGGGTGAGGCGGTCCAGGAGCAGATCGGTGCCGGTGCGGGCGACCGGGATGTCGTAGAACGCGGACGCGGTGAGCAGCGCGGTGGAGAAGCAGCCGACCACCAGGGCCGGGCGGATCCGCTCGTACAGCACCTCCGCCAGCAGCGGGGTCTCCAGGACCGTCAGTTCGACGCCCAGCGCCCGAGCCTCCGTGCGCAGCGTCTCGGACCAGGCGGGCGGCGCCGAGGGGTGCGGCTTGAAGACGATGCGGCGGTGGCCGCGCGCGGCGGCGCCCCGCACCATGGCGAGGTGCAGCCGCTCCTCCTCCGCCTCGGTGAGGATGGAGAGCGCGGCCAGGTACTGGCCGAGCAGCAGAGCCGCGCCCTCGGGCACGTCCAACTCGCTGTCCTGGGCGGCCAGTTCACTCACCACCTTGGTGAAGGCCGCCGTCGGGACCACCTCCGCGCGCACCCCGAACTCGCCGAGCAGCAGCGGCTCCAGGCCCGGCACCAGGTCCAGGTGCAGCACGCGCCGCACCCGCGAACCCACCAGCGGGTCCAGCTTGTTGCGGGTGGGGCCGTAGCTCATCAGCCCGTCCGCGTACACGTGCAGCGGCGCGTCCGGGAAGAGCTGGGCGATCGCGCCCGCCGGGTTGACCTGGATGGACTCGACGGCCAGCTCGATCCGGTCGTCCCCGAGGTCCCAGGCGCGCCGCAGCTGCCGCTCCCACAGTGGGACGTCGTCCGCGCGCGGCGCCCAGCCGCCCGGGTGCATCGGCGCGATGGTCTCGTTCCAGGAGAGCACCCCGTCGAAGCGCTCCCGCAGCGCCGCGAAGCCCGGCATCTCGTCGAGCGAGGGCGAGGTCTCCGGGACCGGGGCGTTGTTGCTGACCAGGAGCAGCCGCCGGTCGGCCGGGCCGAAGCAGTCGCTGTCGATCGCGGCGGCCAGCGTCGCCACCCCGTACAGCGTCGTCGCCAGGAAGATCTGAGTCGTACGCATCAGGCCGCGGCTCCCGCCGAGCCGAGGGAGGTCGTGCGTCCGCGCAGCCGCCGCAGCCGGGACGCGCGGCCCGAGTCCATCGAGTCGAGCGCCTCCTTGAGAATGTCCTGCGGCATCCTTTTCAGCGCTCCCGCACTCATTGTCCGCAGTTTCCGTGCCACGGCCGGTTCGAACCTTTCACTGTTTCCCAGGTGGTGGGAAATGATGGCGCAGTACGTCCGTACCGCCTTCGGCAGCAGTTCCGCGGAATTTGGATCTTGAGCTGTTTCCTCGATTACCTGGTCGAATGCCCGGATGAAATCGAGCTGGCGTACGTCACCGATCTGCGTCAGCGAAGTCGCCACTCCGCGCCGGTAGTAGACGCCGAGCAGACCCACCACCGCGAAGGATTCCGCCTCCCGGTGCAGCCGCCAGATCCACGGCCGGTCCTCGGCCGTGCGCAAACCGTCCGTGAAGTGCAGCAGACCCCGTTCCACCAGGCGCCGGTGGTAGATCCCGGCCCAGGCGAACGCGTAGTCCACCGAGGTCGAGCGGGTGGTCGGCAGGATCGCCGCGCGCGGGTCAAGCACCTCGCCGCGCCGCCCGTGCGGCACCCGCTGCACCGAGCGCTGGGTGCCGGTGCACTGCACGTGGTCGGTGCGCAGGAAGTCGCAGCCCAACTCCTCGATCTCCGCGACCAGTCGGGAGTAGTAGCCGGGCGCGAGCCAGTCGTCCCCGTCGAGGAAGGTGACGTACTCGCCGCGCGCCGCGTCGATGCCGGTGTTGCGCGCGGTGGCGAGACCGCCGTTCTTCTCGTGCCTGAGGACCACCGCCCCCGGCAGCTCGCGCTCCGCGCGGGCCAGGAGCGCGGCCGTACCGTCCGAGGAGCAGTCGTCGACCAGAAGGAACTCGAAGTCGTCACGCGCGTTGTCGCGCAGACTTCTCAGGGTGTCGGGGGCATAGGTCCGCACGTTGTAGAACGGCACGACCACGGAGAGCTTGACCACCCGGGTGACGCTAAGTGTCCCCGCGTCATTCGCCCTGTCCGTGCGAGGGATGTTGGGTGAACACTGGGCGACCGGCTTATTAACCGGTTCGCTTTGCGCGCTCTTTCTTCTTTCGTAGACGCGCTGTTAACCATCTGTTGCGGTCCAGTTGGGCCGCCAAACGGAATGGATTCCTAGCTTCTTCGACGTGCCATCACGTACGAACCCCACCGACACTCCGCCGCGGATCGCCGTTCTCGCCGATTCCGACACCCGGTGGAAATGGGGTGCCCTCACCGCCCGCCGGATCGCCGAGCGCACGCCCGAGCTCAGCGGCTTCCTGCTGCGCGGCCGGGCCACCCCCACCCCGCGCCAGCTCGCCGAGGTCGGCGTCGACGCCGACGCCCTGCGCGAGGTGACGATGGCCGCGTTCCTGCGGGCCGTCGAGCGCGAGCCGTACGACGTGGTGGTCCTCGCGCTGGTCGGCGGCGCGGCCCAGGCGGCCCTGCACGGCCTCGCCCGGCTGTGGCCGGCCGGCACCCGCAGGCCCGTCCTGGTCACCGGCTACGTCGGCGTCGTCTACGAGAAGCTCGCCGACGGCCTGCTGCTGCGCCACGGCGCCGACGTGGTCCTCGCCAACTCCCGGCACGACGCCGAGCGGTTCCGCGCGGTGTACGAGGGCGTGGGCGCCGACGCCTCGGCGGTGACCGAGGCCGCCCTGCCGTTCCTCGGGGGAGCGCCCTACCGGCCCGAGCCGGGCCGCGACACCGTCGTCTTCGCGGCCCAGCCGTCCGTGCCCGAGAGCCGCGCCGACCGCCTCTACCTGCTGCGGCGCCTGATCGCCCACGCCCGTCACCACCCCGACCGCGAGGTGCTGCTCAAGCTGCGCTCCAAGCCCGGCGAGCACACCACGCACATCGAGGAGCAGCCCTACCAGAAGCTCGCCCGCTCCCTCGATCCGCCGCCCAACTTCCGTCTGGTGTACGGGAACATGGGCGAGGTCCTGGACCGCACCGACCTGCTGGTCACGGTCTCCTCGACGGCCGCCCTGGAATCCCTGCACCGCTCGGTGCCCACCGCCGTCCTGACCGACCTGGGCGTGCGCGAGGGCCTCGGCAACCACCACTTCGTCGGCTCGGGCTGCCTCGCCTCCTGGGACCAGCTGGACGACGGCCACCGCCCGAGCCCCGACGCGGGCTGGCTCGCCGCCCAGGGAGTGGCCCCCGGCGACGCGTACGCCACCGCCTTCGACGCGGCCCGCGCCCGCATCGCGGAGCTCCTGGCCCGGCCCGGCCTGCCGCCCGTGCGCCCCTACTACACGCCCGCCACCGCGCCCGGCTATCTGCCCGGCATCCTCGCCCGCCACCACCTCGCCCCCGACGGCACCCCGCTGCCGGGCGCCGCACCCGAGGCGGAGGCCACCGGCGTACGCCGCCTGGTGCGCGACGCCGTACGGGACGCGGCCCGCGGGGCCTACCGCCACGGCGTGCAGCGCGTGGCCCCGGTCATCCGCCGGATGGGAGAACTCTGATGAACGACCGGCCTTCGACGAACGCGCGGCCCAAGGTCCTGGCCGTCATCCCGGCCCGGGGCGGCTCCAAGGGGGTCCCCGGCAAGAACCTCGCCGCGGTCGGCGGCGTCCCGCTGGTCGTCCGGGCCGTACGGGCCTGCCTCGCCGCGCGCCACGTCACCGACGTCGCCGTCTCCACGGACGACCCGGCGATCGCGGCCGCGGCCGCCGCGGCCGGCGCGCACGTCGTGGTGCGGCCCGCCGCGATCGCGGGGGACACCGCGACCAGCGAGGCGGCCGTGCTGCACGCCCTCGAAGGGCACGCGGACACCGACGTCGTCCTGCTGGTGCAGTGCACCAGTCCCTTCCTGACCCACGAGGACGTGGACGGGGTCGCCGCGGCCGTCGTCGTGGACGGCGCCGACACCGCCGTCACCGTCGCCCCCTTCCACGGCTTCGTCTGGCGCGACTCCGCACAGGAGGGCGGCGAGGGCCTGGGCCACGACAAGGCCTTCCGCCCGCGCCGCCAGGACCGCCCCCAGGACTTCCTGGAGACCGGCGCCGCCTACGCCATGGACGCCGACGGCTTCCGCACCCACCGGCACCGCTTCTTCGGACACACCGCGCTCGTACGGACCGATCCCGCGCGGGTCCTGGAGATCGACGACCCGCACGACCTGGCCCGCGCCCGTGCCCTCGCGCCGCTGCTCGACCCGGCCCGTACCCCCGAACACGCCGACGTCGACGCGGTCGTCCTCGACTTCGACGGCACCCAGACCGACGACCGGGTCCTCATCGACTCCGAGGGCCGCGAACTCGTCGCCGTGCACCGGGGCGACGGGCTCGGCGTCGCGGCCCTGCGCCGCGCCGGACTGAAGCTGCTGATCCTCTCCACCGAGCAGAACCCGGTGGTCGCCGCCCGCGCCCGCAAGCTCCGGATCCCCGTACTGCACGGCGTCGACCGCAAGGACCTCGCCCTCAAGCAGTGGTGCGAGGAGGCGGGGGTCGACCCGGCGCGGGTGCTCTACGCGGGCAACGACGTCAATGACCTGCCCTGCTTCTCCCTCGTCGGCTGGCCGGTCGCGGTCGCCGACGCCCACGACTCCGTGCGCGCCGCCGCGCGCGCGGTCACCGCCACCCCCGGCGGTGAGGGCGCGATCCGCGAGATCGCCGCCTGGCTCCTCGGACCCGAGCTCCACCACACCCCTTCGCTCCACAACTCCCCCGCCCAGTAAGGACACCCCCTCATGAGCAACCGTCTGCGCACCTTCGGCAGCCGTACCGCCGGACCGGGTCAGCCGGTGTACGTCACCGGTGAGATCGGCATCAACCACAACGGTGACCTGGGCAACGCCCTCGCCCTGATCGACGCCGCCGCCGACGCGGGCTGCGACGCGGTCAAGTTCCAGAAGCGCACCCCGGAGATCTGCACCCCGCGCGACCAGTGGGACATCGAGCGCGACACCCCGTGGGGCCGGATGACGTACATCGACTACCGCCACCGGGTGGAGTTCGGCGAGTCGGAGTACCGCACCATCGACGAGCACTGCAAGAAGCGCGGGATCGACTGGTTCGCCTCCCCGTGGGACACCGAGGCCGTCGCCTTCCTGGAGAAGTTCGACCTCCCGGCGCACAAGGTCGCCTCCGCCTCGCTCACCGACGACGAGCTGCTGCGCGCCCTGCGCGCCACCGGCCGTACCGTCATCCTCTCCACCGGCATGTCCACCCCGAAGCAGATCCGGCACGCCGTCGAGGTGCTCGGCAGCGACAACATCCTGCTCTGCCACGCCACCTCCACGTACCCGGCCAAGGCCGAGGAGCTCAACCTGCGGGTCATCAACAGCCTGATGGCCGAGTACCCCAACGTCCCGATCGGCTACAGCGGCCACGAGACGGGCCTGCAGACCACGCTGGCCGCCGTCGCCCTCGGCGCCGCGTTCGTCGAGCGCCACATCACCCTGGACCGCGCGATGTGGGGCTCCGACCAGGCTGCCTCCGTCGAGCCGGGCGGTCTGCAGCGCCTGGTCCGCGACATCCGCACCATCGAGGCCGCGCTCGGCGACGGCGTCAAGAAGGTGTACGAGTCGGAGCTCGCCCCGATGAAGAAGCTGCGCCGGGTCACCGGCGTCGTCGCCGAGGCCGAGGCGGCCGACGCCGACCGCGCGCCGGTCTCGGTCTGAGACGGCCGGCCGCCGTGCCTCGGGACACCTCCGCCACGATCGCCTTCGTGGAGAGCCCGGTCCAGCTGCTCAACGTGCTGGAGTGGGCCCATTCCACGCGCCCGTTGCTTAGGGCCTGTCCGGCGGATCTGGTCGCCCACAAGGTGCCCGACGCTTTCGGTGCTGGTGAGCGGGGGGCTGGTGCGTCCAGCTGCAAGGCGGAGGAGGGCGTCGACGCGGAGCGTCGGCAACCGACGACAACGCCGCAGATGGGCGTGCCAGCCCCCCGCGTCCCAGACAAGATCCGTCGGACAGGCCCTAACGGCGTGCCGGCCCAGCGGTCCGGGCCCCAGGACGCGGCGGCTGTCCACGACGACCTCACCGTCGTCGTCCTCTCGCCCACCGACCCGATGTCGCGCGGCCAGCTGCGCCGGATGGCGGAGCTGGCCCGCGAGGAGGGCATGCGGGTGCGCTGGGAGGAGGCGCGCGGCGGGCCCACCGCCCCGCTGCGCACCATCGGCGGGCTCTCCTCGCTGCTGCGCCGCGCCGACCGGATCGTCATCGGCGACCCGTTCTCGCGCTACGTCCAGCTGCTGCTGACCGTGGCCCGCGCCCGTGACCTGGTGGTCGTCGACGACGGCACCGCCACCATGGAGTTCGTCGCCCAACTGGGCAGCGGCGAGCGGCTGGTCCGCTGGCACCGGCGCGGCAGCCGGGCGGGGGCGCGCGATGTGCTCTTCGCCCCCTTCGCCGCCTCGGCGCGCCGCCGCCTCACCCCGTCGCGCGGGCGTACGGTCGAGGTGTTCAGTGCCATGCCCGTAC
Source organism: Streptomyces sp. BPTC-684 (assembly GCF_030028635.1). Lineage (NCBI taxonomy): Bacteria > Bacillati > Actinomycetota > Actinomycetes > Kitasatosporales > Streptomycetaceae > Streptomyces > Streptomyces sp. BPTC-684. The sequence goes on along the minus strand of NZ_CP124863.1, from coordinate 2,024,313 downwards.
AGGCCCCGGAGGCCGTCACGGTCACCTCCAACACCTTCGGCTGGACCCGGGCCCGGTTCGGCCCGCCGCGGATCACCAAGGGCGCCGACATGGTGGGCACTTCGCTGGTGGAGACGGGCGTGGTCGACCCGGACCGCTATCTGGAGGCGGTCGCGGCGCTGGCCCGCACCCACGGCGTGACCCGGTACTTCGCCCACCGCCGCGAGTCCCCCGAGAAGCTGCGCACCCTGCACGTGCGGACCGGCCTGGAGATCGTCCGGCCGGACCTGCCGCTCGAACTCATCGCCCGCCGAGGGCCCGTCGGGCGTACGATCCTCAGTTTTCCCTCCACGGTCGTGCACACCCTGCCGCCCGCCCTGGCGGGCACCGATGTGCGCCTGCTGGTCTGCGACATCGACCCCCGCTGGCTCACCGACAAGGCCTCCCCGCGCGCCCAGGGCTTCCTCGCGGACGTCACAGGCTCGGCCCGCGACGCCCACGGGCTGCGCATGGTCGCGGCGTGAGCGGGTGCCCGGGCCGGGGCGCCCCCGGGACCCCGGCGGCCCGTCCCCGCGCCCCGGCCTGAAACGGCGCTGAGAGCGCGCTGAGAGAACACTGCGAAACATCTGCGACACGCCTGAGAAACGGGCGGCGAGTTTACCCAGCCACCGAGGCCGACAACCGTCGGGCGGCCGGGTTTCTTTCCCCTATCGGGCTGAACTTTTGTTGATCGACGGTTAGTTGGCCCATGAAGGGGCCTACTCTTCAACAGGTGAACCAGTTGATGTCGCGCGCCTCCGACGAACCCGAAGCCGATCTGCCCGGGGAAGCCCCGCTGCCCGGGTTGCTCCCCGAGCCCCTGGGCGCCGAACTCATCGCCTTCCGCCGGGACTTGCACATGCACCCCGAGCTGGGAAACCAGGAGTTCCGCACCACCGCGGCGATCAAGAAGCGGCTGGAGGCGGCCGGGCTCAAGCCCCGGGTCCTCGACAGCGGGACCGGACTCCTGTGCGATGTCGGCACCTGGAAGGGGGGACGGCCCATGCTGGCGATCAGGGCGGACATCGACGCCCTGCCGATTCCGGACGCCAAAGTCAACACGCCGTACCGCTCGACCGTCCCCGATCGGGCGCATGCCTGCGGCCACGACATCCACACCACCACCGTGCTCGGCACCGGCCTCGTCCTGGCCGAGCTGGACCGGCAGGGCCTGCTGCCCAACCCGGTCCGGCTGGTCTTCCAGCCCGCCGAGGAGGTGCTGCCCGGCGGCGCCACCGACGCGATCCGGTCCGGCGCGCTCGACGGCGTGGGCAGGATCATCGCGGTGCACTGCGACCCGCGCGTCGACGCGGGCCGGATCGGGCTGCGGGCCGGGCCGATCACCTCGGCCTGCGACCGTCTGGAGATCACCCTGGACGGGCCCGGCGGCCACACCGCCCGCCCGCACCTGACCACCGACCTGGTCACCGCGGCCGCCCGGGTGGCCGTCGACGTGCCCGCGCTGCTCGCCCGCCGGATCGACGCCCGCGCCGGGCTCGCCGTCACCTGGGGGCGCATCGACGCCGGGCACGCCTGCAACGTCATCCCGATGCGCGCGGAGCTGGCCGGAACCGTGCGCTGCCTGGACCTGGACGCCTGGCGCGACGCGCCCGACAAGGTGCACGCCGCGATCGACGAGGTGGCCACTCTGCACGGCGCGAAGTCCGAGATCAACTACGTCCGCGGTGTGCCGCCGGTCGTCAACGATCCGGCGGTGGCCGAACTCCTGCGCGAGGCTCAGACGGCGCGCCGAGGGGCGGTCGCGATCGAGGACACCGAGCAGAGTCTGGGTGGCGAGGACTTTTCCTGGTACCTGGAGCACGTGCCGGGCGCGATGGCCCGCCTCGGCGTGCGCACACCGGGGTCCAACGCCCGTCTTGACCTGCATCGGGGTGATTTCGACGCCGATGAGGCCGCCATCAAGGTCGGAGTGGAGCTCTTCACTGCCGCAGCGCTGCTGGAAGGACACCGTTCGTAACCAGACACTTCATACTCTGTTCGCGGCGATTCGATAACGGCTTCCGAACAGGTCTTTACGCGACATCTACGCGCGTTACGATCCGACGCGAAACCAGCGCCGGTAGGGGCGCTCTCGGTTCGTTTTGAAGGGACCTCCTCGTGCGCCGGGTATCCAAGATCGCTGCGGCCGGTATCGCCACCGCCGCGCTCGCGCTTTCCGCCACCGCGTGTGGCAGCACGTCCTCCGAGAAGGACAAGGACACCTCCTCGTCGTCCAGCACGGGCGGCAAGGGCGTCAAGGTCGGTGTCGCGTACGACGTCGGCGGCCGTGGCGACCACTCGTTCAACGACTCCGCCGCGCGCGGCATCGACAAGGCCAAGGGCGAGTTCGGCGGTGAGATCAAGGAGCTGACCGCCAAGACCACGGACACCGAGGCCGACCGCGTCGAGCGCCTCACCCAGCTGGCCCAGGCGGGCTACAACCCGGTCGTCGGCATCGGCTACGCCTACGCCAACTCGATGAAGCAGGTCGCCGCCAAGTTCCCGAAGACCACCTTCGGCATCGTCGACTCGGTCGTCGAGGGCGCGCCCAACGTCGACAACATCGTCTTCACCGAGGAGCAGGGCTCCTACCTCGCGGGCGTCGCCGCCGCGCTGAAGTCGAAGACGGGCCACATCGGCTTCATCGGCGGTGTCGACGTTCCGCTGATCAAGAAGTTCGAGGCGGGCTTCGTCCAGGGCGTCAAGGACACCAAGCCCTCGGCCGACGTCAAGCCCCAGTACCTCTCGCACGGCTCGGACACCTCCGGCTTCGCCAGCCCCGACAAGGGCAAGGCTGCCGCGCAGGGCATGCTCGACAGCAACATCGACGTCATCTACACGGCCGCCGGCTCCTCCGGCAACGGCGCCATCGAGGCCGTCGCGGGCAAGAAGGGCACCTGGGCGATCGGCGTCGACTCCGACCAGTACAACCAGGCCTCGCTGGACAAGTACAAGGCCTCGATCCTGACCTCGGTCGTCAAGAACGTCGACATCGGCGTCTACGACCTGATCAAGTCGGTCAAGGACGGCAAGCCGCTGACCGGCACCAACAGCTACCCGCTGGCCAAGGACGGCGTGTCCCTCGCCACCAGCGGCGGCTTCATCGACGACATCAAGCCGCAGCTCGACGCGGCCAAGAAGAAGATCGTCGACGGCCAGATCAAGGTCAAGACGACCCCGTGATCCACGCCGTGACCCGGCCCCGTCAGCGGGGCCGGACCACGTCACGGCGCTGAAGCAGTGACGGGCTCGGCGGGGAGGGAGAGCCCCCTCCCCGCCGAGCCCATAACGATGTGTCAACTCTACGCGCGTAGGCGGGAGTTGGCGCGCTAGCGTCACCACGCCCTCTGCCCCCACCCCCCTCCTTCTCGTAGGAGAGTGCGCCATCAACGCGTCCAGCCCTCCCGCCGTCGAACTGCGCGGCATCACCAAACGATTCCCCGGCGTCGTCGCCAACAAGGACATCGACATCACCGTCAAGAAGGGCACCGTCCATGCCCTCTGCGGTGAGAACGGTGCCGGCAAGTCGACCCTGATGAAGATCCTCTACGGCATGCAGAAGCCGGACGAGGGAACCATCACCGTCGACGGCGAGCAGGCGGTCTTCCACAGCCCCGCCGACGCCATCGCGCGCGGAATCGGCATGGTGCACCAGCACTTCATGCTCGCCGACAACCTCACCGTCCTGGAGAACGTGGTCCTCGGCGGCGAGAAGCTGTACGGCATCGGTGCCAAGGCCCGCAAGAAGATCAAGGAGATCTCGGACGCGTACGGCCTGGGCGTCCGTCCCGACGCGGTCGTCGAGGACCTGGGCGTCGCCGACCGCCAGCGCGTGGAGATCCTCAAGGTCCTCTACCGCGGCGCCCGCACCCTGATCCTCGACGAGCCGACGGCCGTCCTGGTCCCGCAGGAGGTCGAGGCGCTCTTCGACAACCTGCGCGAGCTCAAGGCCGAGGGCCTGACCGTCATCTTCATCTCCCACAAGCTGGGCGAGGTGCTCTCGGTCGCCGACGACATCACCGTCATCCGGCGCGGCACCACGGTCGGCACCGCCGACCCGAAGAACACGACCACCAAGCAGCTCGCCGAGCTGATGGTCGGCAGCGAGCTCCCGTCCCCGGAGACCCGCGAGTCGACCGTCACCGACGTGCCGATGCTCAAGGTGGACGAGCTCAAGCTGGCCGCCACCGACCCCGACGGCGTGGTCCGCGAGGTGCTCTCCGGAGTGTCCTTCACCATCCACAAGGGCGAGGTGCTCGGCATCGCCGGTGTCGAGGGCAACGGCCAGGCCGAGCTCGTCGAGGCCATCATGGGCATGCGCGACCCGGACGGCGGTGTCATCACCCTCGACGCCGCGGACATCTCGCACGCGCCCACCCGCAAGCGCCGCGAGGGCGGCATCGGGTACATCCCCGAGGACCGCCACCGCCACGGCCTGCTCCTGGAGGCCCCCCTCTGGGAGAACCGCGTCCTCGGCCACGTCACCGAGCGCCCCAACTCCAAGGGCGGGCTGCTCGACAACAAGGCCGCGCGAGCGGACACCGAGCGCATCGTGCGCGAGTACGACGTGCGCACCCCGGGCATCGAGGTCACCGCGGCCTCGCTCTCCGGCGGCAACCAGCAGAAGCTGATCGTCGGCCGCGAGATGAGCCACAACCCCAAGCTCCTGATCGCCGCGCACCCCACCCGGGGCGTGGACGTGGGCGCACAGGCGCAGATCTGGGACCAGATCCGCCAGGCCCGCCGCGAGGGCCTCGCGGTGCTGCTGATCTCCGCCGACCTGGACGAGCTGATCGGCCTGTCCGACACCCTGCGGGTGATGTACCGCGGCCGCCTGGTCGCCGACGCCGACCCCGCCACGATCACCCCTGAGGAGCTGGGCTCCGCCATGACCGGCGCCGCCGCCGGCCATCTGGAGCACCACGACAGCACCGGGGGAGAGGACCGATGAAAAAGTTCACCCAGCGCATCGACAAGGAGAAGCTGCTCCTCGCGATCGCGGCCCCCGTGCTCGCGGTGGTGGCGGCGCTCGTCGTCACCGCCCTGGTCATTCTGGCCACCGGCAAGAACCCGATGCCCGCCTTCGACGACATGCTGTCGTACGGCTCCGCCAGCGACAGCCAGGTCTACATCCTCAACAAGGCGACGACGTACTACCTCGCGGGCATCGCGGTGGCCGTCGGCTTCCGGATGAACCTCTTCAACATCGGTGTGGACGGCCAGTACCGCATCGCGGCCTTCCTCGCCGCCGTCATCGGCGGCGCGGTCTCCCTGCCGGGCATCGTCGCCATCCCGCTGATGATCCTCGCGGCGATGGTGACGGGCGCCCTGTGGGCGGCCATCGCGGGCGTCCTCAAGGTCACCCGGGGCGTCAGCGAGGTCATCTCGACCATCATGCTGAATGCCATCGCGACCGCGATCATCGCCTATCTGCTCCAGCCCGAGCGGCTCGGCCAGCTCGACCAGGCGGGCACGCTCGTCTCCACCAAGCCGCTGCCCCACAGCTCCTGGTTCTTCACCATCGACAACGGTGACGCCGGCCAGATCTGGGGCTTCGTCGTCATCGCGGTGCTCGTCGGCCTGGCCTACTGGTTCGTGCTCGGCCGCACCCGCTTCGGCTTCGACCTGCGGGCCGTCGGCCAGTCCGAGTCCGCCGCCGCGGCCAGCGGTGCCAACGTCAAGAAGATGATCGTCACCAGCATGATCATCTCGGGTGCGGTGGCCGGTCTGGTCGGTCTGCCGACGCTGCTCAACGACAGCCACCAGTTCGACAACAGCTTCCCGCTCGGCCTCGGCTTCACCGGTATCGCCGTCGCGCTGCTCGGCCGCAACCACCCGGTGGGCGTCGCGCTCGCCGCGCTGGTCTGGGGCTACCTGGAGCGCACCACCGGCCACTTCGAAGTGATCGGCTACGACAAGGAGATCCTCGGCGTGATCCAGGGCGTCATCGTCCTGTGCGTCGTGATCGCGTACGAAGTCGTCCGCCGCTACGGCCTCAAGCGCCAGCAGCAGCGCGTCGGCGCCGAGCTCGCGGCCCTGGCCGCCAAGAAGCAGGAGGTGACGGCATGAGCGTCACGACGACCCCCGCCAAGACCCCGCCGCCCCCGGCCGGGCTCAAGGGCAACGCCAAGCGCAAGTTCTCCCTGGCGCAGATCCTGCTGATCATCGCGGGCGCGCTGATCCTGGTCTCCGCCGTGCGCGTCATCACCGGCGCCGACCAGCTGACCTCCACGGGCCAGATCAGCGCGGCCCTCGGCCTCGCGGTGCCGATCGGCCTCGCGGGTCTCGCGGGCCTGTGGTCCGAGCGGGCCGGCGTGGTCAACATCGGCCTCGAAGGCATGATGGTCCTCGGCACGTTCGGCGCCGGCTGGGTCGGCTGGCAGGCCAGCCCCTGGCTCGGCCTGCTCGCCGGCATCGGCTTCGGCGTCCTGGGCGGCCTCGTCCACGCGGTGGCCACCGTCACCTTCGGCGTCGACCACATCGTCTCCGGTGTGGCCGTCAACCTGCTGGCGGTCGGCGCCACGCAGTACATGGCGAAGCTCTTCTTCAACGAGGGCGACGCGGCGGCCAAGGGCGGCAACCCCAAGCAGTCGCCGCCCGCCGAATCCCTGCCCGGCTTCACGGTCCCGGGCCTGTCCTCCGGCCTGGAGTCGATCCAGAAGCACCACTGGTTCCTGATCTCCGACCTCGCCGGGATCCTCGGCGGTCTGGTCACCAACGTCTCCTGGGTGACGGTCATCGCGGTGCTGCTCTTCGTGGGCACCTGGTGGGTGCTGTGGAAGAGCGCGTTCGGCCTGCGGCTGCGCTCCTGCGGCGAGAACCCGATCGCCGCCGAGTCCCTCGGCGTCAACGTGTACACGTACAAGTACGCGGCGGTCGCCGTCTCCGGCGGTCTCGCCGGTCTCGGCGGTGCCTTCCTGGCGCTGGTCACCTCGCACATCTACCTGGAGGGCCAGACCGGCGGCCGCGGCTACATCGGCCTCGCCGCGATGATCTTCGGCAACTGGCGGCCGGGCGGACTCGCCATGGGCGCCGGCCTGTTCGGCTTCTCCGACGCGCTCCAGCTGCGCAACGGCGGCACCACCGTCCACGCCCTGCTGCTCCTGCTCGTGGTCCTGCTTGTCGCCCTGGCCGCCTGGAAGGCGTACAAGAAGGCCGTGCTCCAGGCCGTCATCAGCGCGGTCCTGGCCGCCGCGATCCTGGTCTGGTACCTGGTCACCGACGACGTGCCCGGCGACTTCGTCGGCGCCACGCCGTACGTGGTCACCCTGCTCGTGCTCTCGCTCTCCGCGCAGCGCCTGCGGATGCCCAAGGCCGACGGCATGCGCTACCGCAAGGGCCAGGGCAAGTGACGCCGGACGCCCCCGGCAGCTGCGCCGTCGACTGGGAGGCCCTGCGCGAGGCGGCCCGGGACGCCATGTCCCGGGCGTACGCCCCGTACTCGGGCTACCCGGTCGGCGCGGCGGCGCTCGTCGACGACGGGCGCACGGTCACCGGCTGCAACGTCGAGAACGCCTCGTACGGCCTGGCGCTGTGCGCCGAGTGCGGCCTCGTCTCGGCGCTGCGGCTCGGCGGCGGCGGCCGGCTGACGCACTTCGTGTGCGTGGACGGCCACGGCGCCGTGCTGGTGCCCTGCGGCCGCTGCCGGCAGCTGCTGTACGAGCACGGCGGACCGGAGCTGCTCGTGGAGACCCCGGACGGGATCCTGCCGCTCTCCGCGATGCTGCCGCAGGCCTTCGGGCCGGACCACCTCAAGCAGCCGCTCAAGTAACCACCGCGGCCCCTCCGTTGCTGATCAGCGAAGGAGGGGCCGCACCCGTCAGCCCTCTCTATGCGCGTAGAGTCGCGTGTACCGTACGGACGAACCGCACTTGCCGGAAGGAATGCCATGGACGTCATCTCCGTCATCCGCACCAAGCGAGACCGGGGCGAGCTGAGCCCGGAGCAGATCGACTGGGTCATCGACGCCTACACCCGCGGTGTGGTCGCCGACGAGCAGATGTCGGCCCTCGCCATGGCGATCCTGCTCAACGGCATGAACCGTACGGAGATCGCCCGCTGGACCGCCGCGATGATCGCGTCCGGCGAGCGCATGAACTTCGACGCGCTCTCGCGCCCCACCGCCGACAAGCACTCCACCGGCGGCGTCGGCGACAAGATCACGCTGCCGCTCGCCCCGCTGGTCGCCGCGTGCGGCGCGGCCGTGCCGCAGCTCTCCGGCCGGGGCCTCGGCCACACCGGCGGCACCCTCGACAAGCTGGAGTCCATCCCCGGCTGGCGCGCCCTGCTCTCCAACGAGGAGATGCTGAACGTCCTGGACACCACCGGCGCGGTCATCTGCGCGGCGGGCGACGGCCTGGCCCCCGCCGACAAGAAGCTGTACGCGCTGCGCGACGTCACCGGCACCGTCGAGGCGATCCCGCTGATCGCCAGCTCCATCATGTCGAAGAAGATCGCCGAGGGCACCGGCTCGCTGGTCCTCGACGTCAAGGTCGGCACCGGCGCCTTCATGAAGACCATCGAGGACGCCCGCGAGCTCGCCTCCACCATGGTCGCCCTCGGCACCGACAGCGGCGTCAAGACCGTCGCGCTGCTCACCGACATGTCCACCCCGCTGGGCCTCACCGCGGGCAACGCCCTGGAGGTCCGCGAGTCCGTCGAGGTCCTCGCGGGCGGCGGCCCCCAGGACGTCGTCGACCTCACCCTGGCGCTCGCCCGCGAGATGCTGGACGCGGCCGGGATCAAGGACGCCGACCCCGAGAAGGCGCTCGCCGACGGCTCGGCCATGGACGTCTGGCGCCGGATGATCGCGGCCCAGGGCGGCGACCCGGACGCCACCCTGCCGGTCGCCCGCGAGCAGCACGTCGTCACCGCCCCGCGGTCGGGCGTGCTGACCCGCCTCGACGCGTACGACATCGGCGTCGCCGCCTGGCGCCTGGGCGCCGGCCGGGCCCGCAAGGAGGACCCGGTGCAGGCGGGCGCGGGCGTCGAGCTGCACGCCAAGCCGGGCGACACGGTGACGGCGGGTCAGCCGCTGCTCACCCTGCACACGGACACGCCGGAGAAGTTCGAGTACGCCCTCCAGACGCTGGGCGCCTCGTACGACATCGCCCCGGCGGGCACGTCGTTCACCGCGAACCCGATCGTCCTCGACCGGATCGCCTGACGCCTCCGCACCACCCCGCAGACCCGCACTCGGCCGATGACTTTCCCGGCCGGGGCGGGTCTGTTCCGTGTGACCCCCACCGAACCCGCCCACCTGGTCGTCCCCGCCCCCGTCACCCTCGCCGACGTACCACCGCTCTGCGAGCGGTTGCGGGAGCTGTACGCGGCCGGGGCGCGGGAGGTGGTGTGCGACCTGCGGGAGCTGGTACGGGCCGACCTGGCGGCGGTGGAGGCGGTGGCCCGCCTACGCCTGACCGCGCACCGGGCGGGCGGGCGCCTCTCGATACGGAACGCGGGGCCGGGGTTGGTGGCGTTGCTGCACCTCGCGGGCCTGGCGGAGCTTCTCTAGGACCCGGTCTTCGTCTGCGGGTTGTCTGTGGCTGGTCGCGCCCACGCGGCGGAGCCGCAAATCGATACAGCCCCGCGCCCCTTAGGTAGTGGGCCGCAGCCGGAGAACTCAGCTCGGCCCCGAGATCTTTCAGGGGCGCGGGGAACTGCGCGACCAGCCCCCACCGGCCCGCACCGTCCCTACGACAGCCCGTCCGGCAACCCGAACATCGGAAACCACCGCGCCGTATCCAAAAACGCGTTGAGCCCGACTATCTTCCCGTCGGCGATCTCCACGACCTGAAGCGCCCACGGCTCATGCCGCCCGCCAGGGCCGGGCCGGTACTGCCCGAACGCGGGCGTGCCGTTGGCCACCGTCGGCACCAGGCGTGAGCCCCGGCACCCATGCCCCGTACCGAGATGCCACGCCACGATGTCCTCGGGACCCCGCAGCCACAGGTCGTACGGCGGCATGGACAGCGTCGCGTCCTCGTGCAGCAGGGACGTCAGGGCCGACATGTCGTACCCCTCGAACGCCGCCACATAGCGGGCCAGGAGCTTCTGCTGCTCCTCGTCGAGCGGGTCCGCCGCGTCCGAGGCGCGCGGCTCCGACTCCGCCAGCGTCGAACGCGCCCGCTGGAGCGCGCTGTTGACCGACGCCACCGTCGTCCCGAGCAGCTCGGCCACCTCGCTCGCCTTCCACGCGAGCACCTCGCGCAGGATGAGCACCGCCCGCTGCTTGGGCGGCAGGTGCTGGAGGGCGGCGACGAAGGCGAGCCGCACGCTCTCGCGGGCGACCGCCGTCTCGGCCGGGTCGTCCACCGCCGTCGGCAGCACCCGCGCGTCCGGCACCGGCTCCAGCCAGGTCACCTCCGGCCGCGAGCGCAGTACGGCCGAGGACGCCGTCTGCGGGGCCGTGAGGTCCATCGGGCGGGCCCGCTTGCCGCTCGCGGTCAGCATGTCCAGGCAGACGTTGGTCGCGATCCGGTACAGCCAGGACCGCAGGGAGGAGCGGCCCTCGAACTTCTCGTAGCTCCGCCAGGCCCGGACCAGCGTGTCCTGCACCGCGTCCTCCGCCTCGAAGGCCGAGCCGAGCATCCGGTAGCAGTACCCCGTCAGCTCGACCCGGTGCTTCTCCAGGCGGGAGTCCAGGTCCGTCGCCGTTGACAGATCACTCATCGCGTCCACCCCAGATCGACCGTGCGCTTTCAGTGCCCCAGCCCTTCGGAAGCTACCGGAGGCCACTGACAATCGCGCCCCGTGGTGGCGTTTCAGCAGGTCGCGTGGGTCGTGGCGAAGCGCCGCTCGACCCGGGCGGCGTGGCTGCCGTACAGCGTCACCGAGACGACGCCGAGGACGGCCAGCAGTCCGAGCAGCACCGTGGCGGGCCAGCCGCCCGCGTGGAAGGCGATCGCGCCGAGCGTGCCGCCCGCGCTGCTGCCCAGGTAGTACGCCGACTGGTAGAGCGCCGACGCCTGGGCGCGGCCCGTCTTCGCGGTGCGGCTCACCGAGGAGGAGGCGACCGCGTGGCCCGCGAAGAAGCCCGCGGTGATCAGCACCAGGCCCGCCAGGACCGCCGCCAGCGCGTCGAGCAGGCTCAGCACCAGACCGGCGGCCGTGGTCGACACGGCCAGGTAGAGCGCGCCCCGGCGGCCGAGCCGGGCGACCAGCTGCCCGGCCGCGGCCGAGGAGACCGTACCGACCAGGTAGACCAGGAAGATCGAGCCGACCACGCCCTGCGGGAGGTGGAAGGGCGCGGCGGTGAGCCGGTAGCCGATCACCGTGTAGACGGCGCCGAACACCGTCATGAAGAGCGCGCCGATCGCGTACAGGCGCACGAGCAGCGGATCCGCGAGGTGGCCGCGCACGGTCGCCGCCAGGGCCCGCGGGTCCAGGGACGCGGCCTTGAAGTGGCGGGACCGGGGGAGCAGCAGCCGGAACGCCACCGCGCACCCGGCGGCCAGCAGCCCGACCGCCGCAAGCGCCGCGCGCCAGCCCCACGCCTGGGCCACCCAGCCGGTCAGGATGCGGCCGCTCATGCCGCCGATGGAGTTGCCCGCCACGAACAGGCCGATCGCCGCGACCAGCGCCTTGGGCCGCACCTCCTCCGCGAGATAGGCCATCGCGGAGGCGGGCAGCCCGGCCAGCGCCGCGCCCTGGACCGCCCGCAGCGCCACCAGCCAGCCCACGTTCGGCGCGAACGGGACGAGCAGCCCCACGACGACCGCGACCACCAGGGAGACCGTCATCGTCCGGGACCGGCCGAACCGCTCGGACAGCGCGCTCAGCGGCAGTACGCACAGCGCCAGCGCGCCGGTCGCCGCCGACACGGTCCAGCTCGCCGCGGAGGCCGACACCCCCAAGTCGCCCGAGATCAGCGGGAGAAGGGCCTGGGTGGAGTAGAGGAGGGCGAAGGTCGCGACCCCGGCGGCGAAGAGCGCGAAGCTCATCCGGCGGTAGCCGGGAGCACCCGGGAAGAGCTGGTCGGGGGACGGCGCGGTGGAGGCACCCACGGTGGTGGGTGCCCCGGTACTGGCAGGAGGCATGGTTCGACCGTAGGCCCGGGAGATTTATGCGTCCAATGCGTGGCGCGCGCATAATCGATCCACATACGCATAAGCACAGCTCAGGCGGGTGTCTGTCATTGAACAGTAACGAAGAAGACATTGTCACGATGCTCGCGCCCCGCCTCGCGTACTTCGCCGCGGTCGCCCGCCACGAGCACGTCACGCGCGCGGCGCAGGAGCTCGGCGTGCCCCAGTCGACGCTCTCGCGGGCCGTGGTCCGGCTCGAAGAGGACCTCGGCGTCGCCCTGTTCGCCCGCAAGGGCCGTACGGTCTCGCTCACCCCGGCCGGGCGCACCTTCCTCGCCTCGGCCGAGCGCGCCCTCGACGGGGTCGAGCGGGCCGCCGAGTCGGTGCGCGCCGACGCGGACCCGGCCACCGGCAAGGTCGCCTTCGGCTTCCTGCACACCATGGGCTCCGAGACCGTGCCCGCCCTCATCCGGGCCTTCCGGGTCACCCACCCCCGGGTGCGCTTCACGCTCGTGCAGAACTACGGCGAGGCGATGATCGAGCGGCTGCGCGCGGGGGAGCTTGACCTCTGCCTCACCTCGCCGGTGCCCGACGCGCCCGACCTCGTGGCCCGGCGCCTGGACGAGCAGCGGCTGCGGCTCGTCGTCCCCGACGACCACCGCCTCGCGGCCCGCAAGCGGGTCCGGCTCGCGGAGGCCGCCGACGAGACGTTCGTGACCCTGGAGCCCGGCTACGGGCTGCGGCGCATCACGGACGACCTGTGCGCGCAGGCCGGGTTCACCCCGAGGGTCGCCTTCGAGGGCGAGGAGGCGGAGACCCTGCGCGGCCTGGTGGCGGCGGGCCTGGGCGTGGCCCTGCTGCCGCCGCCCGCGTTCGCCCGCCCGGGCGTCGTCGAGCTGACGGTGACGGCGCCGCGCGCGGCGCGCGAGATCGGCGTGGCCTGGCTGGACGGCCACCCGGACACCCCGCCGGTGGCCGCCTTCAAGGCGTTCCTGCTGTCGCGGCGCGGGCAGCTGCTGCCGGTGTGAGCCGTACGGGACCCACGGCCCGCCTCACACGTGCAGCGACTTCCCGAACCCGGCCGCCAGCGGCATCCGCAGCCCCAGCGGCGGCGGGGCGGCCAGGGCGTCGGCGACGGGACGCGCGTACGGGTGCGTGAAGAGCGACCCGTTCACGAAGTCGGCCGCCAGGGCCAGGACTTCGGCCCGGTGCTGGCGCAGCCCGTGCCCGTCCGAGTGGACCTCGAAGCGGCAGGTGTCGCGGTTGGTCTTCTTCGCGCGCGCGGCGAGCCGGAACGACAACTCCGGGTCGCTGCGGGCGTCGTTGGTGCCGTGCACTATCAGCACCCGCCGTCCCACCAGCTGCTTCACCGGCTCCGGCTCGGCCGCCACGTCCTCCTCGGGCAGCCAAGGTGCCAGTGAGAGCACGCAGTTGACGGCCGAGTGGCCCGCCGCCCGCAGCGCCGCCCGCCCGCCCATCCCGTGCCCGGCCAGGCACACGGGCACGTCCCCGTACCGCCGCACCACCTCCTCGGCGGCCCACTCGGCGTCGGCCGCGAGCCGCGCGTCGCCGCCGTTCCAGCCCCGCCCCCGGTAGTGGACGAGGTGTGCCACGAGCCCGTCGTCCCGCCCCGACCGGGCGAGCCGCCGGGCCAACGGCAGCGCCGAGGCGTACGAGACGGGCGAAGGGCGGCGCGCCGAGACGGGGTCGCCGTCCGGCAGCACCAGCACCACACCGCCGACCGAGGAGCCGGCGCCGGTCGCACCGACGGCCCGTCCGAGCCGGGCAGCAGGCAGGGAAGTCGCATGCTGTGCCATGGCAGAACAGTCTCAGAAGCCGAGGTGTACTCCACCCGTCCGCGCGGTCACTGTTACGTATCGGCAACCGGGCGACTCCCGGTGATCTACGCGCGTAGGGGCTAGCATGCGCAGATGACGAGCCAGACCACCGACGTACCGACCACGGACCAGATCCGCCGCGCCCCGAAGGTGCTGCTCCACGACCACCTCGACGGCGGTCTGCGTCCTGGCACCATCATCGAGATCGCTCAAGAGACCGGGTATTCCGGTCTGCCCGAGACCGAGGCCGACAAGCTCGGCATCTGGTTCCGGGAAGCCGCCGACTCCGGTTCCCTGGAGCGGTATCTGGAGACCTTCGCGCACACCTGCGCCGTCATGCAGACCCGCGACGCGCTGTTCCGCGTCGCCGCCGAGTGTGCCGAGGACCTGGCGGAGGACGGGGTCGTCTACGCCGAGGTGCGGTACGCGCCCGAGCAGCACCTGGAGAAGGGGCTGACGCTCCAGCAGGTCGTGGAGGCCGTCAACGACGGCTTCCGGGAGGGCGAGCGGCGCGCCCGCGCCAACGGGCACCGGATCCGCGTCGGGGCGCTCCTGACCGCCATGCGGCACGCCGCCCGCGCCCTGGAGATCGCCGAACTCGCCAACTCCTACCGGGACTCGGGCGTGGTCGGCTTCGACATCGCGGGCGCCGAGGCGGGCTTCCCGCCCACCCGCCACCTCGACGCGTTCGAGTACCTCAAGCGCGAGAACAACCACTTCACCATCCACGCGGGCGAGGCCTTCGGCCTGCCGTCGATCTGGCAGGCGCTCCAGTGGTGCGGCGCCGACCGGCTCGGCCACGGGGTGCGCATCATCGACGACATCGAGGTCGCCGAGGACGGCAGCGTGAAGCTGGGGCGGCTCGCTTCGTACGTACGGGACAAGCGCATCCCGCTGGAGATGTGCCCGACGTCCAACCTCCAGACCGGCGCCGCCGCTTCGTACGCCGAGCACCCGATCGGACTGCTGCGCCGGCTCCACTTCCGGGCCACCGTCAACACCGACAACCGGCTGATGAGCGGCACCAGCATGAGCGAGGAATTCGAGCGGCTGACCGAGGCGTTCGGCTACACGCTCGACGACATGCAGTGGTTCACCGTCAATGCGATGAAATCAGCGTTCATTCCTTTCGACGAACGCCTCGCCATGATCAATGACGTCATCAAGCCGGGCTATGCCGAGCTGAAATCCGAATGGCTGTTCAAGCAGACCGCTGCGACCAGCGGATCTACCCCACCCATGGGCTGATCGGGTAAATCGCCGGAACGGCCGGGAGAGGTAATTCCCGGCCGTTTTCCGTGGTTTCACGTGTTTGCGGGGCGAGTGGCGGCCTGACTAGCTTGCAGAGCCGCTCACATCCCCTTCCCTAGGATGAATTCCAGATGAAGCAGTCTGCCGTAAAGACACTCGGTGCCGCCGCTGTCGGTGCCGCCTTCGCCGCCGCTGCCGCGGGTACGGCCTCCGCCGCGCCCGCCGTTGCCGCGGTGCCCGAGCTCCCCGCCCTCTCGGGCCTGACCCAGACGCTGCCCGTCGAGGGCGTCGCAGACAAGCTCCCGATGGGTGGCCCTGAGTCGCTGGCCGCCGGTCAGAACGCCCTTGCCCAGGGCACGTCCGCCATCGGGGACCCCAACCCGGTGAAGGGCCTCCTCGGCGGCCTGCCGGTCGGGAGCGCCCTGCCCGGTGGCCTGTCGGGCCTCGGCGGCTGACGGCCGAAACGTACCGCCTGGCGGTGCTTTGAGGCGTTGTGGTGGGGCGCACACCCGGTCGCGGGTGTGCGCCCCACCGCGTCTGTGTCAGGATCGCGGCTCGTACGCTGGTAATTGACAGGTGAGTAGGGTTCCGACGATGCGTGTGAAGGCGACTGGACTTGCCGTACTGGTGACGGCGTCGGCGCTGTTCCTCACCACCGCGTGCTCGTCGGGCGGCGGGTCCGACGGCAAGGCCTCCGCACCCGCCTCGAAGGGCTCCTCGGCGGCCGCCCGGACCCAGCTCCAGCGGGCGGCCCTCGAACAGGGCGACGTGCCCGGCTACCAGGTCTCCGCCGACACCACCGCCCAGGGCCGGGCCCGCCCGCAGGCCGACCGCAGGCCGTGCCAGCCGCTCGCCGACGTCATGGGCGACCAGCCGAACCCGCAGGCGCGCGAGACGGTCAACCGGGGCCTGGGCTCCCAGCGCAAGCTCGGCCTCGCGGTCGCGGCGTCGCTCAGCACGTACGCGCGCGCCGACGCCGAGAAGCTGATCGAGGACCTGCGCGCGGCGGTCGCCGCCTGCTCCGGCTTCAAGGCCGAGCTGGGCGGGACGAGCTCCACGTACGCGCGCGTGAAGGCGCGGCCGTACCGCATCGGCGGCGACGAGTCGGTGAGCTGGTCCGCGTCGTCCACGCAGGTGAACGTGGAGACGCCGGTCCACATCGTCGTGGTGCGCCAGGGTGCCACGATCGTGCGGTTCATGACGATCAACCTCGGCGCGCCGGTCCAGGGCAGGGCGCAGGAGCTGGTGGAAGTCCCGAGGGACGTGGCGGACAAGCAGCTGGAGAAGGTGCGGCGGGTGCTGTCGGCCCTCTAGGGGGTCACCAGGCCGTGCTGGGGGTGCTCCGGGTGCCGGAGCCCTTCTCGTTCGGGAAGAGGATCCACAGCGCTATGTAGAGCAGGAACTGGGGGCCCGGCAGCAGGCACGAGAGCACGAAGATCACGCGCATCGTGGTGGCCGAGGTGCCGAAGCGCCGCGCCAGCGCCGCGCACACTCCGCCGATCATCCGTCCGTCGCGGGGGCGGGCAAGGGTGGCCATGAGGTGCTCCTTCGGTTCGGGGAGGCTGTGCTCCGATGCCTCGATCCTCCCGCCCCGAACCGGGCAAAGCGTCGGACTACGGGGCGATCCCGACCCTGGGAATCGTCGGGGTACGACCCTGAGCCGCCGGTACGGGGACGCCTTCGCCCCGGTCCTGGCGCCGCCGCAGCGCGGTGCGCCCGGCGGGGACGACGGCGATGTGGGCGAAGGCCGCGCCCGCGGTGTTCAGGAGCAGCGCGTCCACGTCGGCCACCTGCCCCGGCACGGATGTCTGCAGCAGGGCGATGCCGAGCGAGACGAGTGCGGCGGCGGCGGTCGTACGGAGCAGGGAGCCGACGGGGGAGACGTCGAGCCGCCCCCCGACGAGCGGCAGCAGCACGCCGAGCGGGGCGAGCAGCAGCAGCCCCTCCCCGATGCGGTGTGCGGCCTCCAGGGACCCCAGTGCCAGGTCGGCGCGGATTCCGGCGAGCGGGGTGAGGTTGGGTGCGGTCACCCACATGACGTCGCGGGGTCTCAGCGTGAGCCACGCGACGAGCGCCATGTGAGCCACGAGGATCGCGCAGCCCGCCACGCGGAACCGGATGGCGGCGCGGCCGCCTGCACCATGACGCTGTTGCACGTCCCCCAAGACGCGTGGGGTTGCGCGATCGGTTCCGTGTTCCCGGTGGCGGGGCCCCCGGACCCCTTCTCGGCCTGCGGCCGGGCGGCCGCTCGCGCATTCGTCTGCGGGCCGGTGGGCGCTGGTCGCGCAGTTCCCCGCGCCCCTGAAATGCCGCTGCGCGGCATCCGCTTCTAGGGGCGCGGGGAACCGCGCGAGCAACACAGCACGGTCCGCAGACGAACGGGGTGCAGGGGCCGCAGGCCCCGCCGGGGGGTCCGGGGGCGTAGCCCCCGGGAGAGCCGCCTTCACCCCCACCCACCCCCGGAGGGTTCAGGGAAGCCCCGAAGTTCCAGACTGACAGTTCTGGAGTCCTCGGGTCATGGCCGCATCAGCGCTGGTCAAGCACAAGACGAACACAACGGTCGGGGCCGCCCCGACCGAGACCCTGCGCGGGGTGCGGTGCATCCGGTTGTCGGTCCGTACAGATGAGACCACCAGCCCCGAGCGGCAGCGCGAGGCCGACGACATAGCGGCGGCAGCCCTCGGTATCGACTTCGGCTCGGGTGAGAAGCTGCGCGAAGCGGTCGACCTGGACGTGTCCGCGTCCAAGGTCGGCCCCTTCGAGCGTCCGCAGCTCGGCGCGTGGCTGAAGCGCCCCGACGACTTCGACGCCCTCGTTTTCTGGCGCTTCGACCGCGCTATCCGGTCCATGGGCGACATGCACGAGCTTGCGAAGTGGGCCCGCAAGCACCGCAAGATGATCGTTTTCGCCGAGGGTCTGGGCGGTACGGGTCGGCTCGTCTTCGACTTCCGCAACCCGATGGACCCCATGAGCGAACTCATGATGATGATGTTCGCGTTCGCGGCGCAGGTCGAGACGCAGTCCACCAGCGACCGCGTAACCGGCGCACAGGCAGCCATGCGGAAGATGCCGCTTCGGTGGCGTGGCGGCGGACAGCCCGCGTACGGCTACCTCCCCGCCCCGATGCCCGCCGAACATGGCGGGGTGGGCTGGACGCTCGTCCCGGACCCCGAAGCGGTCACCGTCATTGAGCGGATTATTGCCGCTCTGGTGGCCGGGCTCGCCCCGCTCACTATCGCCCGGATGCTGAACGCTGACGGTGTGCTGTCCCCGTCCGCTCACTGGGCCGCCTACCGGGCCCGCACGAAGAACGGCGGCGCGGAGCCCGAGGAGACGAACAGGCCGAAGCGGAAGCCCGCGCAGTGGCGGGACAAGACCATCGTCAAGATGCTCACCAGCCCCGCGATCATGGGTTGGAAGATGCACCGGGGGAACCCCGTGCGCGACGACCAGGGCGCCCCGGTCATGGCTGCCGAAAAGGGGATCCTCACCCGCGAAGAGTTCGACCAGGTGGGCGCGCTGCTCACCCCGAAGCCTGTCGCCGAGCGTCCGCCCGTCCGCAAGGACTCCGGGGCGCTGCTGCTGCGCGTGATCCACTGCGACGGCTGCGAGGGCCGCATGTACCTGAACAAGGGCTACTACCAGTGCTCTTCCTACAAGTACGGGGCGAACTGCCCCGCCCCGTCCACCGTGCGCGCCGACTGGGTGGACGAGCACGCAAGCAGCGAGTTCCTGCGGCTCGTCGGCCCCGTGCAGATCACCCGTGTCACGGAGATACCGGGCTATGACCCGCAGCCCGAGATTGACGCCACCGTGGCGGAGATGGAAGAGCACGACGAGCAGAAGGGCCGCCGTAAGTCCAAGGCGGGCATGGCAGCCTGGCAGAAGCGCGCCGACGCGTTGGAAACCCGGTTGGCAGAACTGGAAGCACGGGAGAAGACCGAGCCCCGCCGAGAAGTCCTGTCGACCGGCCGCACCTACGGCGACGACTGGAACAACGCGGACACCATGGCACGCCGCACCATGCTCATAGACGCGGGAGCACGGCTCATAGTCAAGCGCGGAACGCGGGGTGGGTGGCGCAAGCTCGACCTTCGGCGCGTGGAGTTCACCATCACCGGGGACCTCGACCCCGCCATTGAAGCGAACGTGACCGTGGCCGGTGAACTCGCCACCGAGAACAATCCGAACCACGCGCCCACGCCCGGAGCAACCGCACACCGCAACCTGACCCCGCAGGCACTCGCCACGGCTGCATAACAGGGCGTACGAGCCCGAGCATGTTCCGGTTGGCCACTGCCGCCGGGACTCTCGGCGTACCCCGAGTGGCGGATAGGCTTGCCCCACCCCACACCGAAATGGGCGTGTGGGTCAGGGGCGGTGCATGTCACGACTCACGAGCCGAGAATGCAGTACACCCGCCCTGTCTCGCCCCGGTAGTCCCCTTCGGACCGCCGGGGCTTTCCCACGTCCGCAGGCAGGCGCACAGCGCCCCTCTCGCCGCACCACTCCCCGCCGGCGAGGGCCACCAGCGGAGCGAGGGGTGGTGAGGTGGTGAGTTAGACCCTTTTCCTAGGTCGTATAAGAAAACTCTAGAGAAAACAGATTTTGGGCTCCGTCCACCACCTCACCACCCCGGGAAACCTCTGCCCTCCACTACTGGGGAAGACAGACGGTCCAGCGTCCGGAAGGACGTCGGGAAACCTCTGCCCTCCACTACTTCCGAGAGCAGGACTACCGCGCACCCGCCCTACAGGGGGACATCAGGCGGACTGAGTGCCCGACTCTCGGAACAAGCGTTGCCCGTGCACCACGCGCCCCGCGTTACCGGGGTGGCCGCAGGGGTCGTGAGGCAACGCGCGGGGACTGCACCGCCCACGAGTAACCCGCCCTTCGGGGTGTGCCGAAAGGGGTCGAAGCGCGTGCAGTCCCCACGGTCCCTGCCTCGCCGGCGGGGACGGCAAGCCCGCCTAGCCCAACGGCAGAGGCCCCGCGATTCAAACCCGCGGTGATCCCGGTTCGAATCCGGGGGCGGGCACTCGACAACAACGAACACCAGGCGGTGACTGATGACGAGCTGTATCGAGTGCAGTGAGGCGGCAACTCGCCGTGGACGCTGCGACGTTCACGACCGGGCGCACGAGAAGCGTCCCGCGGTGCGGTCCCGACGTGAGCGCGGTAGGCGCAGAGCGAAGCGGTACGACGCTGCGGCTCGACTCCGCAGACGGGTGCGGGAACGGGGCTCGGCCTGGTGCGACTGGTGCTTGGGCGACTTCCCCGCGGACGGGGTGGATGTCGACCACGTACGTCCGCTGTCCCTCGGCGGCGAGGACGTTGACAGCAACGTTCAGGTCTTGTGCCACGGCTGCCATGCCCTCAAGACCGCAACAGAGTTCGGGGCCGCTCGCATGATTGGAGTCGTAGGTTCGCCCAAGTTGGCTATCGCCGTTGAACCTCATCCGCTGGCATCTCGAACAATGCCAGAGGCGCGATGTTGTACTTGACGCGAGCGGTGAACATTGCACGTGGCTCACCGGAGTTGTCTACAACCGTCAGGCTCGCCGGAATGTACTTTCCGCCGCTGACGACAACGACGGGCTGGTCGTCGCGGTACTCGATCGCCAGCGTGCCGATGTCCTCGGGGTTGACCTCGGTTACCGGCATGATCCGGCCGGACTTTTGTTGGACCAGGGGCATCCGGGTTTGGCCGCCGACCAAAATCACGTCGTTGATACTGCCAGCGTCGATTCCGGCGTCGCGAAGCCGCCGCTCTGGCACCGACACCGACTCGAAGGCACGCACGAGTTCAACAAGTGCAGCCGATGACCGGCCTTCGGACCGCTCCGTGACGAGCTCGGCTTCGCGAGCAATGGCCGCGAGCAATGCGTTACGGGTCTCGGTGACGGCGCGGGGTTGAGTCACGGTGATCTGCGCCGAGATGGTGCTCCCGTCGGGCGCCTCGGAAATTGCCTGCTCGTAAGACATGGCTGTGCCCCTCCCAGGTCGGCCCCTTGCCGACCAGGCCAGAGCGTTGCATCACCAAACGTTACCGGGCAATGACTCTTCGCTAAACGGCTGGGAATCGACTTGGTGGCGCGAATGACATCCCCCATGTGGCCCTCGACTTCACTACCCCACCCCTCGGGAGGCGATCCCCCATACCCCGCAAGCCCCGCCCCCCTTGCTCTGTCCCCGGGTGCCCCGAGCTGACCTCTGGTGGCCGCTGTGAGGCTCACCGACGCGAGGCCGAGCAACAGCGCGGGACGAGCGCTGAACGGGGCTACGCGACGCGTTGGCAGCGCATCCGTAAGGCGTACTTGTACCGCAACCCGTGGTGTCTGCTGTGCGGTCGCACGGCCACGGTCGCGGACCATTTCCCTTTGTCTCGGCGTGAGTTGACAGCGCAAGGCGTAGCCGATCCGGACGCGTTCAATCGTCTCCGTCCGCTGTGCACGCACTGTCACAACCGCGAGACGGCGAAGCGGCAACCGGGCGGTTGGGCTGCCGCGAATGCGAAGCCAATTCGGACATAGAGCACCGCCGACCAGGCGGGGACTCCCCTCCTCCCGCCCAAAAGATCGGCAGGGAGGCAAAAAACTCGCGCCGGAGCTGCGGACGTTTTTGGAAGGCCCGAAACCGCCCCGGAAAGAGGAAGTGAGAATGCATGGCAGACAGATACCGGCCCAAGCCAGCCGTTCAACGGGCCCGCGAGGGCAACCCCTCAAAGGTAGCGATCAAAGAGGGGGTGATCGTGCCGCGTGCGATCCTCGCCGAGCCGGATTGGTCCGGGGTGTTCCCGCGCTCGTCCGATCCCGCTATTGAGTCGACGAACGTCCGATGCCGGGAAGTCGCCTCGGAGGAGTGGCGACGCATCGTCCCCATTCTCGAAGTCGCGGCCGGGATCGGCGAAGTGGATCACACCACGGTGAAAGACCTGTGCGTGTGCGTTGCCCGCATCGACCAGGCGGAGCGGGACCTTTCTGAACGCGGACTGATCGTGACGGCTGAGCGCGGGACCGTGAAGAACGGGGCCGCGACCATCGCCGGGCAGTACCGCACCCAACTAGCGCGCTACATACGAGAACTCGGCCTCTCACCGAGCGCCCGAACCGGCATCGTCCCGCCGGAATCCGAGGGCGACGACTCAGACATCTGGGACTGACCCCGAATGCCTTCTTCTCTATTTTCAGGAGTAAACAGTTATGTCTCTTACCCTTGCTGAATCTGCGAAGCTCTCTCTTGACCAGCTTCAGCGCGGTGTTATCGAAACGTTCGTTCAGGAATCGCCGATCCTGGACCGACTTCCACTGATACAGGTGGCGGGCAACGCCTACCGATACAACGAGGAATCCACCCTTCCCGGGGTTTCCTTCCGAAGTGTGAATGAGGCGTACCCGGAAAGCACTGGAACGCTGAACCAGCGAATCGAGACGCTCGCCATCCTCGGTGGCGACGCCGACGTGGACAAGTTCATCGTGCAGACCCGGGGCAACCTGAACGACCAGCGGGCCGTACAGACCGCTATGAAGGTCAAGGCCGCTTCCGTCCACTTCGCCGACCAGTTCTTCAACGGCGATGTGGAGGTGAACCCGAAGGGGTTCGACGGACTGCGCAAGCGTCTGCTCGGCGGTCAGATCCTGGATGCCAAGGGCGTCGGTCCAGTCGCCAACGGCCATGACTTCTTCGATGCGTTGGACGCGCTCGTTGCTCAGGTGCGGGGCATCAGCGGCACGAACGGAGCGCTGTACATGAACGCCGCGCTCCGGGCGAAGATCGAGTCCGGATTCCGGCGGCTCGGCGGTGCCGAACTCCTCTCGGCCGAGATCGCCGGGAAGCGCGCCCCGGTCTGGAAGGGCATCCCGCTCCTGGACGCCGGGCAGAAGCTGGACGGCACCGACGTACTCCCGCTGACATCCGGGACCGGAGGCAAGCAGACGGGTGACATCTACGCCGTGCGCTTCGGCTCCACCGAGGCCGACGCAGGAGTCACCGGCCTGACCAACGGCGGCGTACAGACCACCGACCTGGGCGAGTCCCACGACAAGCCCGTCTACCGCACCCGCATCGACTTCTACTGCGGTCTCGCCCTGTTCGGCGGAAAGGCCGCCGCACGACTGACCAACGCCCTCGCCGGCTGACCCACACCACCGAGCCCCCGCGCTCGTCACCCTTCGGGGCGGCGGGTGCGGGGGTTCTTGTCGTTGGTCTGGCTGGGCGTTCCGTCAGGCGGCCTGAAGGACGCGAGCCCGCTCGTTGAAGTCGGCGACGAGCGGGTGTTGCCCGAAGGGGATCATGCGCCGCTGTAGATCCTGAACGGCTTCCACGCTGCGGGACGACTTCACCCGGCGGGCAAGGTCGAGCGTCCGGACTCCCGCCGAATGCGCGGCCTCAAGGTCCCTGCGCTGCAAGTGGGTGACGGCGAGGGCTGCTTGGGACATGGCTCCGCGTCGGGCCCTGTTCTGCTTGCGTGCGTGGGCGATCGACGCACGGGCGTGTTCCTCTGCGTGCTTTGGCTCGTCGATGTCCCGGAAGGCGTTGGCCCATTCGCCGCCAAGATACGCAGGGTCGATGAACTTTGCCCATTCCGGCTCGCGTTGGGGGTCAACCTTGTCGAAGGCGCGTTCCGCGTTGGTGATGGCCTTGACCGTCGCTGGCTTGTCACCGAGAACGGCGAGCGCGCGCGCTTCGAGCGTCCAGAGGTCAGCGAGGCAGGCGTTCGACTCGGTACGCCCGAGGCCCTGTCGGCCGGACTGGGCGAGTCGCCGCCCCTCCTCCGGATGCCCAAGCAGTGTTGCTTGGTCTGCCATGCCTGCAAGCACGTGAGCCCCGAGGGCAGGGTCTTTCGACTCCTCGGCGAACCGCAAAGCCTGAACCAAGTACCGCTGCGCCGTGCCATGTTCGCCGTTGTCGAAGGCCATCCAGCCCAACAGGTAGACCTGTTCGGCAGTGGCTTGGCACAGGGCGTGACGAACCTCTTCGCTGTTCGTCCGGCGAAGCAGGGGATAGACATGCTCGTTCATGTACGCGGCAAGCGCGAGTCGGCCGCTCCCGCCCCCCTGGAAGATGTCCATCTCCTGAAACGCGCTGAACATGTTCTTCACGGATGCCACGTCTTCCAGGCGCACGTGACGACCCGGTTCGGGTTGCTGATCAAGGGCGTTGAGGAGCCAGTCACGGGACGGCCCGACTGCGGCCACCGCCGCGAAAGGCGCCCCCACAAGGAATGCTCGCCTGTCCACGTCCGCTCTCCCTAGCTCTGCGACTGCTTCGACCGTCACAGCAAACGATGAGTTGTAGGTCAGCGCCCGGTCAATGTCGGGCGACTCGCCTAGTCCCAGGTCGTCAGTCGTGACGCGGTACCCGAAGCGCGCCGAGAACAGATCGGCCAGGATCGCCGGGACAGGATGCCGGGGCGCCTCCCCAAGGGCCACCCAGCGGCGAACGCTGGACGTGTCCGAGCAGACGTGCGGGTGTCCCCATTCGGCCGCCATGGTCTTGACGCGTCGTCCGAGTTCGCCACGGCTCCACCCCGACCGTTCGAGCCAGTCAGCGAGCTTCGCATTTGGATCTTTCACCACGACCGCCCTTGATCAAAGGGTGAGCTGCATTCACCACTATTCACTACCTCTCATGAAGCTACCCGCCAGCGCACAGCGGATGTTGGCTATCTGATGAGTCGGCATTCCTCTTGGGGACGGTGAGACGCGATGGATGGCCCGCAGTACGTAGTGGACACCGCGAACGACAACAAGATCGGCGTGGTCCAGTGGCGCTACGCGGGGAGCGTGTACCTGCGACCGCCCGGCGGCGGGACCGAGTGGGCAACAGCGCCAGAAGCGTTGCGGCACCTCACCCCGGAGGAGATGGCACGGGCCCGCGTTTTCGACACTCCGATTGGGGGTCGGCGCTGATGTGGGCTGTCGTACCCGGACTGCCGTGGATTCCCGCTCCCGGCGTGCTGGTCAAGGACACAGCGCGCGGGCGGCTCGGGAGGGCCGTCGCGTGGGATGGCGAGACGCGCGTAGTCACGCTGGTGCCGCCGGACGGCGGGGAACCCTGGGAGACCGACGCGTTCCGCCCAGCGGTTCGGTCATGAGCGCCCGCAGCACGCTGCGCGCCGTGGTCTACAAGGTGCTACGACACCCGTCGAGCGAAGTGACCTTGTCGGCCCGCTGCATGTCCGGCGCCGATGGCGGATGCCTCTGGACGCTGGACGCAACGGCGGACCTCAAGGCCGGAAGCGTCGCCATGATCGAGCACACGGCCGCCACGGGTCACGCGATCTTCGCCCGCACTGTGGAAGACATGGCGTGTGTGGTGCTGAACAGCTCGCAGGAGCAGACGCGCCGACTGGCGGTCAACCAACTGGAACTGGCGGCCTCCGAGGAACACGCGAGGGCTGGCCACCCCTGAGACTCCCGGCCCCCGGCGAGGCGCCCCCGTGCATTGGGCAGCCCCGTTCCGGCCGGGGGTCGGGTTCAGCTCCCGCTGTCTGCGTCGTGATGTGAGGTCCAACGCGGGCAGCGGGGCGAGGTGTCCGCCCCATCGGCTCAGTGGGGGCTCAGGCGCTGGGGCGGACTGTTCGGCTCAACTCGCAACGACAGAACCGAAGGAGGCTCATTATGGGCAGGGACGAAGTGAACGGCTACGACGTGGCGGGCGAGGAGATCATCAGCGCCCCCGAGCCGGAGCCGGAGCCTGACGAGAACGGCAACGGAGATGACCAGTAGCACCCCTGGATCAGGTGACGGCAGCGCCCGCGCGACGGCCCGCAGGTTCCTGAAACGCGACTTCCCGGAGAACTCCGAACTGTCGTGGCTGTGCCAGACCCACAAGGACCCCGACGCCATGAAGCTGGTGCTGCGCACGGGCTACGTGTGCCAGCACTGCCAGCGTGAGCGCACCCGCACCTGACTTACGGCCCCGGTCGGCACGTTCCCCCGTGTGTCGGCCGGGGCCTACTCGTCGCCCTGATGCTCGCCCTCGGCGCTCCGATCGCGAACGTAGGTACCCCGCTGGGGCACGGTGTAGACGTAACCGAGTTCCCGCAGATGCTTGACCGCTCGCCGCGCGGTGTCCCGGGCCACACCCCATCGCTGGATGAGAGCGGACTCCGAGGGAATCGGGCGGTCTACCGCGAGCGTGCCCGACTCGATATCCCGGATGATCTCGGCCGCCATCTGCTGATACGGCGGAGTCGGGGCGTCGTAATCAATGGTCGGGCTCATACCGAAGAGCGTAGACAACCGGCCACGGCGGCGCCCGTTTCCATACGTGGGTAGACGAGGGTAGAGGAGTTCCCTTAACGTCGAACACGAAAGCGCCCCGACAGACCGATTAGGCCCGGTCCATCGGGGCTCCGCCGAGACAGCTATCTAGGAGCTGAACGACGTATGCGCGATGTTATCGCCCGTGCCCTGCTGTGGGTGCTGCGCCTATTACTGCCCGCCCGGGGGCGGCACTCAGCGGTTCCCGTCCCGGCCTCCGAGCCCGTCCCGCTCGTGATCTGTGCGCCCTGCACTCCCATTTCGTCGCATGTCCTCGCGCGGTCGATTCCCTCCCCGTGGGGGCACCGCATCGGACCGTGGTTCCTCACCCGGGAAGAGCCCCGAACCCTGTCCCGGCAGCGAGCCGACGACACGTTAGAACTCCGGATCAAGCACGAGCGGCGCCGGGCCCTCTACTACGCCACACAGGGTGTCGACATCCCGTACACCTTCCCGGGTGCCCCGTTCCCCGCAGAGTCGTTCCGTACGGCGGGGGTGGGCGCATGACCCGCGATGCGATCACCTCCGAGCCCGCGCCCGCCCGTAAGCCCATCCTGGCTCTCTGTGGATGCTGGACCACCGCGCCCGTCATCGTCGGCGACGTCCAGAGCATGAGCGGCGGGGCCGGGTTCACTCAGTACGCGTGCCCGGACCACGTCCACCAGTACCCGCCGCGTGCACGGTGGGGCGAGCTTCCCGCCGTACGCCCATGAACAGCTAACCCTCACGTCCTACGCCGTCCCGCCCGAGCCGACACCGCCGGGCGGGACAGAACCCCTACTTTGGAACTTCGGGAAGGGGCGGGGTGGGGGAGCTTCCCCCGGTGGGGTGGAGCGCGTCGCCCAGGGTTGGGGACGTGTCCGGGCGGGACTTCATCTCCGCCGTGCACGCGTAGCCCCGCGCCGGGTCCTCGCCAGGCCCGCCGAGCACCACCTGCTGTGTCCCCGACGACGTCGGCGTGTTCTCGGCGTACGTACAGACGATCTGCGACAGCGCCAGGGCCGGCAGATCCTCCGGGCGGCGCGAGAGACGGAGCGCGCCCGCCGGGTCCCCGCGGCGCGCCCCCGTCACCGTCAACGGCCCCCGCACATCCGTCGTGTACCCCGCCGCCTTCTCGTCCCCCGACGGCGTGACCTCCAGCTCCGTGAGCAGCGCCTCCGCGAACCGGAGGCGGTCGGCCGAGGCCCGGCCCTCCGGGATCCGCACCGACCGCTCGGCCGACACCAGCTGCGCCCCGCACACCAGATACACCCGGACCGTCACGCCCTCGAACTGCGGCGTCACCGAGTTCCCCGGCACCTCGCACGGCACCCGCGACGGCGCGGGCCCCGCGTCCACCGGGACCGCGGTGGGCCGGATGCCGCACCCGGTGAGAGCGGCACCCAGTGACACGAGCGCGGCGGCGCCCAGCAGCTTCGCCCTCACGCCTCCTCACCCCCACCGCGCGGCAGCCGCAGCACGAACACCGCGCCGCCCTCGGGCGAGTTCGCGGCCGTGATGTCACCGCCGTGGATGTGCGCGTTCTCCATCGCGATGGACAGGCCGAGACCGCTGCCCTCCGACCGGGGCCGGGACGCGCTCGCCTTGTAGAACCGGTCGAACACGTGCGGCAGCACCTCCTCCGGGATGCCGGGCCCGTGGTCCCGTACCGAGATCACCAGCTCCTCGCCCTCCACCCGCACCGAGACCCGCACCGGGGAGCCGCCGTGCTTGAGCGCGTTCCCGATCAGGTTGGCCAGGATCACGTCCAGGCGACGCGGGTCGAGCCGCGCCATGATGCCGCGTTCGGCGTCCAGGTCCACCGCGTCCAGCCAGGCCCGCGCGTCGATGCACGCGGTGATCTGGTCGGCGATGTCCACGTTGTCCAGGACGAGCCTGGCCGTACCGGCGTCGAAGCGCGTGACCTCCATCAGGTTCTCGACCAGGACGTTGAGCCGCCGCGTCTCGGAGACCACCAGCTGCACGGCCGGCGCGATCATCGGGTCGAGGCTGTCCGCCTCGTCCTCCAGGACCTCGGTGACGGCCGTCAGCGCGGTCAGCGGCGTACGCAGCTCGTGCGACATGTCGGCGACGAACCGCCGGCTCGCCTCCTCCCGCGCGCTCATGTCGCTGACCTTCTTCTCCAGGCTCTCGGCCGTCTTGTTGAACGTCCGGGAAAGATCGGCCAGTTCGTCCGTGCCCGAGACCCGCAGCCGGGTGTCGAGCTTGCCCTCGCCGAGCTGGCGGGCCGCGTCGCCGAGCCGCTGCACCGGCCGCAGCACGGTCGTCGCGGCGGCCTGCGCGAGCAGCGCGGAGCCGAGCAGCGCGAGCCCGGTGGCGATGCCGAGCGACCAGGCAAGGGAGTTGAGGTCCTGGCGCTCCTGGTCGAGCGAGGCGAGCATGTAGCCGGTGGCGCCGCCCCCGATGATCCTGGTGCCGCCCACCAGGTACGGCTTCCCGCGCAGGGTCCGGCGCTGCCAGAACAGGTGGTACGGATAGTTGTTGCTGTCCGTGACCTTCTGCTTCTTGTTCACCGCCTCCTGGAGCGACTCGGGTACGTCGTCCAAGGTGAAGCGGTCCACGTCGGACGCCCCGACGATCGGCTTGCCCGGGTCGCGCTGGTCCACCAGGAGAACCTGGTAGCCGGAGCTGACGTGGTAGCCGGAGCGGCTGCTGGCCGCCATCTGCTGGGCGGTGGTCTGCAGGTCGCGGGCGGTGGGCTGGAGCGGCAGCGAGGCCGCCCGGTTCTGCATCTCCTGCCGGAAGTCGCCGAGCGCCGCGTCCTGGGTGCGCACGAGCACGGCCTCGCGGTTGAGCCAGTACGCGATCCCCGACGCGGAGACG
This sequence comes from Streptomyces sp. BPTC-684, assembly GCF_030028635.1. NCBI lineage: Bacteria > Bacillati > Actinomycetota > Actinomycetes > Kitasatosporales > Streptomycetaceae > Streptomyces > Streptomyces sp. BPTC-684. The sequence continues at coordinate 1,995,090 of NZ_CP124863.1, read as the reverse complement.
GCGGCGGTCAGCGCGACGAGCGCGAACACGACGACCAGACGCAGGCGCAGACTGGTCCAGCGGAGGCCGGCGAGTATCGCCTTCTTCACGTTCCGAATCGCTGCTTTCTTGGGTTCGTCCGCGAGGGCGGGGTCACGACGGGGTGTCGAGACGGTAGCCCACGCCGCGCACCGTACGGATCAGGGTGGGGGACGACGGCACGTCCTCGACCTTGGCCCGCAGCCGCTGTACGCACGCGTCGACCAGGCGGGAGTCGCCCAGGTAGTCGTGCTCCCACACCAGGCGCAGCAGCTGCTGGCGGGAGAGCGCCTGTCCGGGCCGCCGGCTCAGCTCCAGCAGCAACCGCAGCTCGGTGGGCGTCAGTTGCAGGTCCTCGCCGTTCTTGGTGACCGTCATCGCGGCGCGGTCGATCACCACGTTGCCGAACGTGGCCGAGTCGGTGGCCTCGCGCTCGCCCCGGCGCAGCACCGCACGGATCCGGGCGTCGAGCACCCGGCCCTGCACCGGCTTGACCACGTAGTCGTCGGCGCCGGACTCCAGGCCGACGACCACGTCGATGTCGTCGCTGCGCGCGGTCAGCAGGATGATGGGCAGCTGGTCCGTGCGCCGGATGCGGCGGCACACCTCGAAGCCGTCGATCCCGGGCAGCATCACATCCAGCACGACCAGATCCGGCCGCTGCTCACGGAGCAGCTTCAGGCCGTCCTCTCCCGTCGCCGCGGTGGCCACACGGTGGCCCTGGCGGGACAGGGAGAGTTCGAGCGCCGTGCGGATGGCGTCGTCGTCCTCGATCAGCAACAGGAAAGGCACGGAGGTCATTCTGACCCATGGGGGAGCGGAGTTCGACCTCCTGTGGACATCGCCCCTCCTCCGCTGTGCACAGCCGGCTTTCTCCACTGTGCACAGGCCGCTGTGACAGGCCTGTGACAGTCGTCGGACACCGCGATGAAACTGGCCGGGCAAGCTCTTCCTCGTACCGACCGAAACAAGACTCCACCGACGGGGGGCGCGAGATGAACGCACTGCACAGCACCACCTCAAGCGCAGTTGTCACGCGTCTCCACGACGTCGTGCGGAGCGAGAAGTCCGGTGCCGTGAGCGGACGGGGGTGCGCTCGCGGCACCGGGCGTCAGCACCAGACGTACATGACGGTGCTCGACGCGGTGCCGGTCTCGCCCCTCAAGGGCGTGGGGGCCAGCGGGGATGCGGCGTACGGGGAGGCCACGGGGGAGCGCTCCGGGTCCGAGGCGGAGTTCACCGCCTATGTGCAGGAGCGCAGGGCCTCCCTGTACGCCACCGCCTACCACCTGACCGGCGACCGGTTCGAGGCCGAGGACCTGCTGCAGAGCGCGCTGTTCTCGACCTACCGGGCCTGGGACCGGATCAGCGACAAGGCCGCGGTCGGGGGCTACCTCCGCCGCACCATGACCAACCTCCACATCAGCGCGTGGCGCCGCCGCAAGCTGAACGAGTACCCGACCGAGGAGCTGCCGGAGACGGCGGGCGACACGGACGCGATGCGCGGCACGGAACTGCGCGCGGTGCTCTGGCAGGCGCTGGCGCGACTGCCCGAACTCCAGCGCACCATGCTGGTCCTGCGGTACTACGAGGGCCGTACGGACCCGGAGATCGCGGACATACTGGACATCAGTGTCGGCACGGTGAAGTCGAGCATCTGGCGGTCGCTCCGCCGGCTGCGCGAGGACGACGTCCTCGCCTTCGGCCGTGACGAGGAAGAGTCCTTCGGCGAGCTGGTGGCCTGAAGGTCCGGCCCGGCGGTGGCAGCCGCCGGGGTGCGGGGATCAGGGGGGAGCGTACGGGGGCCGGCGTCTCGGGGGATACGTCGGGCGTACGGGTAACGGGGGAACAGGGCGGGACCGACGGGGCTGGGGGGCCCACTCGGTCCCGCTTTTTCTTTGGCGGAGCCCCCTAGGGGCGCGGGGCTGTGACATTTGCGGCTCCGCCGCGTGGGCGCGACCGGCCCCCACCGGCCCGCAGACGCCTGACGACGCACTCAGACCTGGGCGGTCGGCGCTTCCTGTGACGCGCGGCAGCGTCCCGCGGCCGCCGCCGCGAGGCGGCCGAGCGCCTCCTCCTTGCCGCACGGGTGCGCACCCAGAGAAGCCTGCCGGGCCACGATCCCCCGCTCGGCCCGCATCAGCCGCCACCCCCGCCGCAACAGGAACGGCACGGACTTGCGCCCCTCCTTGAGGTCCCGCGCGAGCCGGCGCCGGAACGTGGTCGAGGGCCGCCCGCGCAGACAGAGCGCGTCGGCGAGCACGCCGTGCTCCCGCACCCGCGTCACGATGTCGGCCGCGAAGATCCCCTCCGCGACGAACAGCGGCGTGCGGTCGATGCCGAACAGGCTCGTCCCGGTCCGCGAGCTGGTGGCGATGTCGTACTCCGGTACGGCCGTACGCCCCGTACGGCACAGCTCGACGACGGCCGCCACGGCCGCGTCGGCGTCCCAGGACCGCGGGGAGTCCCAGTCGATGTCCTCCGAGCCGGGCACACGCGGCAGGGTCGGGTCGTCGCCCTCCTTGTAGAAGTCGTCCAGGCGCAGCACGGGCAGGCCTGTGCGGGCGGCGAGGGAGGACTTTCCGGAACCGGAGGGGCCCGTGAGGAGAACGACGCGGGTGGGGATGGCGTGTGCGGTCACGGGACACCAGTCTGAGGCATCCACCCGGGAGGTGGACCACTCGGGGAGCCCGTTGGTATCGAGCATCACACCTCAACTACGCTGCGTGCGCGCATCGATACGCAGGAGAGTGGAACGACATGGCACGAAACCAAGCCGGCGGGGCCCGTCGCGGCCGTGCACTGCTGCGCGCCGCGCTCACCGCGACCGCCGCGGGCGCGGCGCTGGCCGGGGCCACGGGCGCGGCCCAGGCGGCCCCGGGCGACCTGCCGGCCGGGCTGAGCAACAGCCTCGCCCCGGCCAAGACGCTAAGCCTCAACCCGCTCGCCAAGACGCCGGTGGACCCGTTGGGCAACGCGGTGGGCACCCAGATCGCGGACTTCAAGCCGATCTCGACGGCGATCGCCACGGCCCCCCTCCACGAGAGCGGCGCCCTCAAGGACTTCCCGGCGATCGGCACGGCCACCCGCCTACTCCCGGGCTGACCAAAAAACCGAACGGCGCCACAGGTGGGGGCCCGGGGCGCCGTTCGGGGTACTGATGCAACCCCCTAAGGGGCGCGGGGAACTGCGCGACCAGCCAGAGTCGGCCCGCAGACAAACACCGGGCCAAGCAGGGGCGCGGGGAACTGCGCGACCAGCCCCCACCGGCCCGCAGACAAACCCCGGGCGGCCTAGTAGGCGGAGCCAGACGCGCCGAGCGACCCCGTCGGATGCCAAACCGTCTTGGTCTCCAGGAACGCCGTCATCCGGTGCGTACCGGGGTCGGCGGACCAGTCGGCCGCACCGGGGCGCAGCACGCGCTTCAGGTTGTCCGCAGCGGCAACCTCCAGCTCGCGCGCGAGCTCCGCATCCGCCCCGGCCAAGTCGATCGCGTTGACATCCTGGTGCGCGGCCAGATGCGGCCCCATCTCCGAAGCCCTGCCGGACAGGATGTTGACCACACCCCCCGGCAGATCGGACGTGGCCAGCACCTCGCCCAGCGAAAGCGCGGGCAGCGGGGCCTTCTCCGAGGCGATCACCACGGCCGTGTTACCGGTCGCGATCACCGGCGCGATCACCGACACCAGCCCCAGGAAGGACGAGTCCTGAGGGGCGAGGACGGTCACGACACCCGTCGGCTCCGGCGTGGACAGGTTGAAGTACGGCCCCGCCACCGGGTTCGCACCGCCCACGATCTGGGCGATCTTGTCGGTCCACCCGGCGTACCAGACCCAGCGGTCGATCGCGGCGTCCACCACGGCGGCCGCCTTCGACTTGGACAGGCCCTCCGCGTCCGCCACTTCCCGTACGAACTGCTCCCGGCGCCCCTCCAGCATCTCGGCGACGCGGTAGAGGATCTGGCCCCGGTTGTACGCGGTCGCGCCCGACCAGCCGCCGAACGCCTTGCGGGCGGCGACGACCGCGTCACGCGCGTCCTTGCGGGAGGACAGGGGAGCGTTGGCCAGCCACTTGCCCTTGGAGTCCGACACCTCGTACACCCGGCCGCTCTCGGAACGCGGGAACTTCCCGCCCACGTACAGCTTGTAGGTCTTGAAGACGCTCAGACGCGTCGAAGAAGAAGACTCAGACATCGAGGTAGCCCTCCAGGCCGTGACGGCCGCCTTCGCGCCCGAAGCCCGACTCCTTGTAGCCGCCGAACGGCGAGGTCGGGTCGAACTTGTTGAACGTGTTGGCCCACACGACACCGGCCCGGAGCTTGTTGGCGACCGCGAGGATCCGCGAGCCCTTCTCCGTCCAGATGCCCGCCGACAGGCCGTACTGGCTGTTGTTGGCCTTGGCGACGGCCTCGTCCGGGGTACGGAACGACAGCACCGACAGGACCGGGCCGAAGATCTCGTCGCGGGCGATGGTGTGCGCCTGGGTGACGTTGGTGAACAGCGTCGGGGCGAACCAGTAGCCCGCGGACGGGAGCTCGCACTCCGGGGACCAGCGCTCGGCGCCCTCGGCCTCGCCGGTCTCGGCCAGCGCCGTGATGCGGGCGAGCTGCTCCGCCGAGTTGATCGCGCCGATGTCGGTGTTCTTGTCCAGCGGGTCGCCGAGGCGCAGCGTCGAAAGGCGGCGCTTCAGGCTGTCCAGCAGCTCGTCCTGGATCGACTCCTGGACCAGCAGGCGCGAGCCCGCGCAGCAGACCTGGCCCTGGTTGAAGAAGATGCCGTTGACGATGCCCTCGACGGCCTGGTCGATCGGGGCGTCGTCGAAGACGATGTTGGCGCCCTTGCCGCCCAGCTCCAGCGTGACCTTCTTGTCGGTGCCGGCGACGTGGCGGGCGATCTTCTTGCCCACGGCCGTCGAACCGGTGAAGGCGACCTTGTTGACGTCCGGGTGCTCGACGAGGGCCGCGCCCGCGTCGCCGTACCCGGTGAGGATGTTGACGACGCCCTTGGGCAGGCCCGCCTGGCGGCAGATGTCCGCGAAGAACAGGGCGGTCAGCGGGGTCGTCTCGGCGGGCTTGAGGACCACGGTGTTGCCGGTGGCCAGCGCCGGGGCGATCTTCCACGCCAGCATCAGCAGCGGGAAGTTCCACGGGATGACCTGACCGGCGACGCCCAGCGGCTTCGGGTTCGGCCCGTAGCCCGCGTGGTCGAGCTTGTCGGCCCAGCCCGCGTAGTAGAAGAAGTGCGCGGCGACCAGCGGGAGGTCCGCGTCGCGGGTCTCCTTGATCGGCTTGCCGTTGTCCAGCGTCTCCAGGACGGCCAGCTCGCGGCTGCGCTCCTGGATGATCCGGGCGATGCGGAAGAGGTACTTGGCGCGCTCGGAGCCCGGCAGCGCCGACCACTTCTCGAAGGCCTTGCGGGCGGCCTTCACGGCCCGGTCCACGTCCGCCTCGCCCGCCTGGGCGACCTCGGACAGGACCTCCTCCGACGACGGGCTGACGGTCTTGAAGACCTTGCCGTCGGCCGCGTCGACGAACTCGCCGTCGATGAACAGGCCGTACGAAGGCGCGATGTCGACGACGGAACGCGACTCGGGCGCCGGTGCGTACTCGAATACAGATGCCATGGTGATCAGTCCACCGTCACGTAGTCAGGGCCGGAGTAGCGGCCGGTCGCCAGCTTCTGACGCTGCATCAGCAGGTCGTTGAGCAGCGAGGAGGCGCCGAAGCGGAACCAGTGGTTGTCCAGCCAGTCCTCGCCCACGGTCTCGTTGACCAGGACCAGGAACTTGATGGCGTCCTTGGTCGAGCGGATGCCGCCGGCGGGCTTCACGCCGACCTGGACGCCGGTCTGGGCGCGGTAGTCGCGCACGGCCTCAAGCAGGACCAGGGTGTTGGGGGGCGTCGCGTTCACCGCGACCTTGCCGGTCGACGTCTTGATGAAGTCGGCGCCGCCCATCATGCCGAGCCAGGAGGCGCGGCGGATGTTGTCGTACGTGGAGAGCTCGCCGGTCTCGAAGATGACCTTGAGGCGGGCCTTGTCACCGCACTCGGCCTTCACGGCCGCGATCTCCTCGTACACCTTGAGGTAGTGACCGGCCAGGAACGCGCCCCGGTCGATCACCATGTCGATCTCGTCGGCGCCGGCGGCCACCGCGTCGCGCACGTCCGCGAGCTTGACCGGGAGGGCGGCGCGGCCCGCGGGGAAGGCGGTGGCGACGGACGCGACCTTCACGTCCGACCCCTTCAGGGCCTCCTTGGCGGTGGCCACCATGTCGGGGTAGACGCAGACGGCCGCGGTGGCCGGGGTGGTGCGGTCGAGCGGATCGGGGTGGACGGCCTTGGCGGCGAGCGCCCGGACCTTGCCCGGGGTGTCCGCGCCTTCGAGCGTCGTCAGGTCGATCATCGAGATGGCCAGGTCGATGGCGTACGCCTTGGCCGTCGTCTTGATCGAACGGGTGCCGAGGGACGCGGCGCGCGCTTCCAGGCCCACCGGATCGATGCCGGGGAGCCCGTGGAGGAAGCGGCGCAGAGCCGCGTCCGACGCGGTCGCGTCGGCGAGGGCAGCTGCGGGTGCATTGGTGGGCATGGTCACCAGATGAGCATATCTACGCGCGTAGCGTCCTGTACAGGGCCTCTGACCTGGGCTGCTTCGGAACGCAAGCCTCCGGTCCCTGTCACGCCGCTGTGACAAGGAGCGGACAGCTCCGGCGAACAAGATCACTAAATTCATTGATGCAGCCCGCCGAAAGCTCAACGGCCCCACCCGAACGAGAACACAGCGGCATGCGGCTCTTCCCTTCCTCCACCACTTGTCTCCCTGGGAGTCGTCATGCGTAACGCCCTCCGCACCGCCCTCGCCACCGCCGTCGTCGCCGGTGTCGCCCTCACCCCGGTCGTCACCGCGACCACCGCGCTCGCCGCGCCGTCCATCGGTTCCCAGGCGGCCCCGTCGACCGCCGACCGCTACTCGGGTTCGCCGGTCTACATCGGCAAGGGCTACGTGGCCGTGCTGCGCAACGTGGTCTCCGACGGCAGCCCCGAGGCGTGGATCCGCTCCGTGGGCCCGGACTGGAAGCCCGGCGACAACTACATGTTCAAGGTCATGGCCAAGCTGGACCGCGAGCACGCCGGCGCCACCGTCGACGGCATCAGCCTCCGTCTGGAGCGGGCCGACGGCGACCTGCCGCAGCTGGTCGTCTCCGGCGCGGGCAGCATCAACACCACGGTCTACTTCCCCGAGCGCCGCAACGACGTGGACGGCGTGCTCGTGCGGACGGTCCCGCTCAAGGGCGGCCTGACCGCGATGGTCTACCGCTACGGCGACCAGCACGTCTACTACGGGGCCACCATCCTCAAGGGCAAGGACAACGAGGAGATCGGCCACCTCACGGCGGGCGGCGGCCACGCCCTCAAGGACACCAAGGTCTTCGCGGGCATCCAGGTCACCCTCGACTTCCAGGGCAACGTCACCTCGGTCCAGGACCAGGGCAGCGACGGCCAGGGCCCGGTCACCCCGGTCGGCACGGACCTCGGCAAGCGCAAGCTGGCCGACGGCACGTACGGCGAGCTGTGGAAGAAGAGCGCGGGCTGGTACGTCCTGGAGCTCTCCACCAAGGACGGCAAGCCGCGCGGCTCCGTCACCGCGGGCGGCCCGAAGGGCTGGGCCGAGAACGGCGAGCAGGTCGGCGGCATGTGGGTCGGCCTCAACAACGCGGGCAAGGTGGGCTCCTGGCTCAACAAGTCGGGCGGCTTCGACGCGGGCGACATCGAGTACACCAAGGGCTGCACGGCCTACCGCACCAGCGGCACCCCGTTCGCCGGACTGAGCCTGCGGCTCTCCAACGGCCCCAAGGGCGCGGTCGCCGAGGTCCTGAACGCCAAGGACGGCTCCGTCTACGACACCCTGTCCACCGCCGACCGCGAGGGCGTCCTGGGCGGTGCCCGGGTCAAGGACCTGGAGCCGGGCCGGCCCACCTTCCAGATGCGCGTGCACGGCGGCCGGATCCCGTGGGACACCGTGAAGTTCCCGAAGAAGCCGGTCAAGTGCGCGACCACCCCGGGCGCCAAGACCGCCACCGGCACCGGCACCACCACCCAGACCGCCGCCACCGGCGTGCAGATCGTCCCCCAGGGCGCCGTCGCCGCCGGGGCCGAGGTCGAGGACGGCAAGGGCGGCAACACCGCGCTCGTCGCGGGCGGCGCGGGCCTGGCGTCCGTCGGCGTGGCCGGGCTCGGCTTCGCCGCCCTGCGCCGCCGGGTGGGTGCCCGCCGCTGACGTCCGTCACCCACCGGGGGTGCCGCCACGGCCGTGGCGGCACCCCCGTGTGCGTGGGCCGTACCCGGTCGGCCGGGCGCGTCCGCGCCCTCTCTCGGCCCCGCTCGAACACGTAGTGCACAATCGGCCCCATGACGAGCCCCACGCCGCCCGCCGAGCCCACCTACGCCGACCGCGTCTACCGCTCTCCCGGCGGTATCGCCGGAGGCGCGCTGCTGCTCGCGCTCGGGCTCTGGCTCGCCGGGGACGCGATCGTACGGGGGCACGGCAGCGCACCCTGGCTGGCCCTGGCCGGGCTGCTCTGCGCCGTGCCGCTGCTCTTCGCGTTCACGATCCGCCCGGCCGTGTTCGCGGGCGACGACCGGATGCGGATCCGCAACCCGTTCCGGACCATCACCCTGCCGTGGGCGGCGGTCGCGGACGTACGGGCCGGGTACTCCAGCGAGGTGTTCGACCAGAGCGGCACCAAGTACCAGCTGTGGTCGATCCCCGTCTCGCTGCGCCAGCGCAAGCGCGCCGCCCGCGCCCAGGTGCGCGACTCCGCGTCCGACCCGTCCGGCCGCACCTCGCCGACCGCCGGCGCCGACGAGAACTCCCGCCTCGCGCCCGCCGACCGCACCATCCGCGAGCTGCGCGAGCTGGCCGAGCGCAACGCCGGGCGCGAGGGCGCGCAGGGCGGGCCGAGCGTGCGCTGGGCCTACGAGGTCATCGCCCCGGCCGCCACGGGCGCGGTCCTGCTGATCGTGCTCCTCGCCATCGGCTGATACGCCGGTACGGGCTGATACGCCGGTACGGTACGGGGCCGCCGCGTCACGGCGCCCCCGGCCACACCAGCAGCATGTACGCGCCCAGCCACGCCGACGACAGCGCCGCCGCGCCCAGCATCAGCACGGCCACGTGGCGCCGCGCCCGGGCCAGCGCCACCGCGAGCGGCAGCAGCAGCGGGAAGCCGGGGAGCAGGAAGCGGGCGCGCGGGAAGTAGACGCCGCCGCTGCCCAGGACGACGATCAGCAGCACGCCCGAGAAGACCAGCAGCGCCGGCGGCTGCCGGTCGGCGAGGCAGAGCAGGAACAGCACGCCCGCCAGGATCAGCACGAGCGAGACGACCACCAGGAACAGCGCAGGGGAGCGGTCGTAGACCAGCAGGGTGCGCAGCTCGCGCAGGGTGTCGGCGCCGCCGTCCCACTCGTTGCGCCACAGCCGCTGGACCGCGAAGTAGCCGTCCCAGCGGCCGAGCCGGGCCCCGACCCAGGCGACGAACCCGAACCAGCCCAGCGGGGCGAGCAGCGCCCCGGTCAGCGGGCCCCGGACGGATCCGCCGCGCCACAGCGCCTCCAGGGCCGCCGCCACGACGGCCGCCGCGACCGCGATGCCCGTCGGCCGGGTCAGCCCCGCCAGCGCGGCCAGCACCCCGGCCGCCACCCAGCGGCCGGTCAGGACGCAGTACAGCGACCACGCGGCGAGCGCCGTGAACAGCGATTCGGTGTAGCCCATCCACTCCACGACGGCCACCGGCAGCGCGCCCCACAGGACCGCGAGGACGGTCCCGGCGCGCCGCCCGTACAGCCGGTCCCCGACCGCGAAGACCCCCCAGGCCGCGGCCGACGAGCAGAGCACCGCGACGACGAGCCCCACGCTCGCGCGCGAGCCGGGCGTGACGGCGGCGACGGCCTTGACCACGGCCGGGTAGAGCGGGAAGAACGCGAGGCTGTTGTGGTTGAACCGGGTGCCGAGCTCGTGGTCGTAGCCGTGGTCGGCGATGCCGAGGTACCAGTGGGAGTCCCAGGAGGTGGCGAGCGTCGTCCACACGCCGTGGTGCTGGAGGTGTGCCCACCTGGTGAGGACCGCGAGGCCCAGGAGCCGTACGGCTAGGTGGCCGAGGAGGGCGGGGGCGGCCCTGCCGAACCCTTCCCGTGCCCGGTCGCGTAGACGCGGACCGTCCCCGCCGTGCCCTTGCGGGCTGCGGGCTGCGGGGACGGCACGGCTGCCCGTACGGGCCTCCGGTGAGGTGATCGGGGGCACGGCGGTGCTCCTGGGCTCGGCGAGCGGTTCCGGGCCACCCTTTCTCGGATGATCCGGAAAGGGCGCGGGCGGCTGCGCCGGACGCCGTAGGGGGTTCACGCTTTCGGGGTGCCGGGCCCCGGGCGGGGAGCGTGATCACTTCGGCTGCGGACCGTGCTGGGTTGCGCGCGCAGTTCCCCGCGCCCCTTATGCATCAGGGGCGCGGGGAACTGCGCGACCAGCCACGGACGGCCCGCAGACGAACTCCGGGCTCAGATACCCGCGGCCGCAGCCAAGTCCCGCTTGATGCCCGCCAGCAGCTCCGTCGCCTTCTCGCGCGCCTCGCCCAGCGCGTCGCGCGACGTCACCGGGACCACCACCTCCAGGTAGCACTTGAGCTTGGGCTCGGTGCCGCTCGGGCGGACGATCACTCGGGCGCCTTCGAGGTAGTAGCGCAGACCGTCGGTCGGCGGGAGTTCCTCGGTGCCCTCGGTGAGGTCCTCGGCCTTGGTGACCGCCAGGCCCGCCAGCGCGGTCGGCGTCTTCTCGCGCAGGCGCCGCATCGCGTCGGAGATGACCGACAGGTCCTCGACCCGCACCGACAGCTGGTCGGTGGCGTGCAGCCCGTGCCGTACGGCCAGGTCGTCCAGGAGGTCCAGGAGCGTGCGCCCCTGCTCCTTCAGGACGGAGGCGAGCTCCGCGACGAGCAGGGCGGCGGTGATGCCGTCCTTGTCGCGTACGCCGTCGGGGTCGACGCAGTAGCCCAGCGCCTCCTCGTACCCGTACCGCAAGCCCTCCACGCGGGCGATCCACTTGAAGCCCGTCAGGGTCTCCTCGTAACCCAGACCGGCCGCCTCGGCGATCCGGCCGAGCAGCGAGGACGAGACGATCGACTCGGCGAAGACGCCGCTGACGCCCCGGTCGACCAGGTGCTGGGCGAGCAGCGAGCCGACCTCGTCGCCGCGCAGCATCCGCCAGCCGCCCTCCACCGACGCGTCCGGCACGGCGACCGCGCAGCGGTCCGCGTCCGGGTCGTTGGCGATGACGATGTCGGGGTTCACCGCGCGGGCCGCCTCGAAGGCGAGGTCCATCGCGCCCGGCTCCTCCGGGTTGGGGAACGCCACCGTCGGGAACGCGGGGTCCGGGTCGGCCTGCTCGGCCACCAGCGCCGGCGGCGGGAAGCCCGCCCGGGCGAAGGCCGCCGTCAGGACGTCCTTGCCGACGCCGTGCATGGCCGTGTAGACGACGCGGGCGGTGCGCGGGGACCCGGGGGTCAAGACCGCGTCCGTACGCGCCAGATAGGCCTCCAGGACCTCGTCGCCCAGCGTCTCCCAGCCGTCCTCGGGCCGCGGCACGTCGTTCAGCGAGGCGACCGCGGCGATCTCGGCGGCGATCTCGGCGTCGGCGGGCGGCACGATCTGCGAGCCGTCGCCGAGGTAGACCTTGTAGCCGTTGTCGCGCGGCGGGTTGTGGCTGGCGGTGACCTCGACGCCCGCGACGGCGCCCAGGTGCCTTATCGCGTACGCCAGGACGGGCGTCGGCAGCGGGCGCGGCAGCACGGTGGCCTTCAGGCCCGCGCCGGTCATCACGGCGGCCGTGTCGCGCGCGAAGTCGGCCGACTTGTACCGCGCGTCGTACCCGATGACGACCAGGCCGTCGCCCTGGCCCTTCGCCTTCAGGTACGCGGCGAGCCCGGCGGCCGCGCGGATGACGACCGCGCGGTTCATCCGCATCGGCCCGGCGCCCAGCTCGCCGCGCAGTCCGGCGGTGCCGAACTGGAGCGTGCCCGCGAACCGGGCGGCCAGCTCGTCGAGCTGCTCGTTGTCGATGAGCTTGGCCAGCTCCTCGCGCGTCTCGCCGTCCGGGTCCTCGGCCAGCCAGGCCTTGGCCCGCGCGATCAGGTCCTGCGTCAGGTCCTGCGTCACGTCGATGAATCCCTTCCGGGTCGGAACAGGGTCAGATGCGGTCGAGTACCCGGGTCAGCAGCGAGCCCATGCGCGCCGCCGAGTCACGGCCGGCCTGGAGCACCTCTTCGTGGTTGAGGGGCTCGCCGGTCAGACCCGCGGCCAGGTTGGTGACCAGGGAGATGCCCAGCACCTCGGCGCCGGCCTCGCGGGCCGCGATGGCCTCCAGGACGGTCGACATGCCGACGAGGTCGCCGCCGAGCACGCGGACCATGTTGATCTCGGCCGGGGTCTCGTAGTGCGGGCCGGGGAACTGGACGTACACGCCCTCTTCCAGGGACGGGTCGACTTCCTTGCACAGCGCGCGCAGCCGCGGCGAGTACAGGTCGGTCAGGTCCACGAAGTTGGCGCCGATGATCGGGGACGCGGCCGTCAGGTTGAGGTGGTCGCTGATCAGCACGGGCTGGCCCGGGCGCATGCCCTCGCGCAGACCGCCGCAGCCGTTGGTGAGCACGACGGTCTTGCAGCCGGCGGCGACGGCGGTGCGCACGCCGTGCGCGACGGCGGCGACGCCGCGGCCCTCGTAGTAGTGCGTACGGCCCAGGAAGACCAGCGCGCGCTTCTCGCCGATCCGGTACGAGCGGATCTTGCCGCCGTGGCCCTCGACGGCGGGCGGCGGGAAGCCGGGCAGCTCGGTGACCGGGAACTCGGCCTCGGGCTCACCGAGCGCGTCGACGGCCGGCGCCCAGCCGGAGCCCATCACGAGGGCGACGTCGTGGGTCTCGGCACCGGTCAGCTCGCGCAGGCGGGCGGCGGCGGCGTCGGCGGCGGCGTGGGGGTCGCCCTGGATGTTGTCCGGAATAACAGATGCGTTCACGCGACGAGGGTAACCGTTGGATTCCTACGCGCGTAGATGACTGGCGCACAAGGGTTGGATCGTTGTCTTGTCGTTTCCGACGACAGCGCGAAACGCGGGTTTGTCTGCGGACCGTGCTGGGCTGGTCGCGCAGTTCCCCGCGCCCCTAGGGGGTTGGGGTCGCCGGGGTCGCAGGGATCGCCCCGCAGGGGCGTATTTAGGGGCGCGGGGAACTGCGCGAGCAACCAGCGACGGTCCGCAGACAAACACCGGGCCGAGAAGGGGCGCGAGCAACCACGCACGGTCCGCAGTCGAACAAGGACTCAGCAGGGCCGCTTCCGCAGTTCCATGACGTAGTCATGTGGGGCCCCTGCCGACTCGGCGGCATCGGCGAGCTCGCCCAGATAACGCGCGGACGGCAGCCCGCCCTCGTACGCGTTCAGGACGTACACCCACGCCGGCTCCTCCCCGTCCAGCGTGTCCACCCGCACCCGCATACGGCGGTAGATGTCGAGGCCGACGCCCTCCCAGCGGTCCATGGAGTCCTCGTCGAGCGGCGCGATGTCGTACAGGGCGACGAACACCTGCGAGCGCGGGGCCTCCACGATCGTGGCGAGCGCGCCCTCCCAGCCCATCTGCTCCCCGCCGAACGTCAGCCGCCAGCCGTTGAGCCAGCCGGTGCCGCGCAGCGGGGAGTGCGGTGCGCGGCGCGTCATCAGCCGCGGATCCATGTTGCCGGCGTACGCGGCGTAGAGCGACATGGTGTCGAGGGTACGACAGCGGCCCACGGGTCCCCGCGCGAGAATGGCACACGGGTGTGACAGCCGGATGGCGCCCCGGGGGGCGAAGCATCTTGAAGCGTGCGGGACAATGAGCTACGTACTGCATTCCACAATGCGAGGCGGAACTTTTCGTGACCCGGATCGTGATCATCGGTGGCGGACCCGGCGGATACGAGGCGGCCCTGGTGGGCGCCCAACTCGGCGCGGAGGTGACCGTCGTCGACTGCGACGGTCTGGGCGGGGCGTCGGTGCTCACCGACTGCGTACCGTCGAAGACTCTGATCGCGACGGCCGAGGTGATGACCACCTTCGACTCTTCGTACGAGGAGTTGGGCATCCTGGTCGCCGACGACACTCCGCCCGAGGAGCAGTCCGCCCGTGTCGTGGGCGTCGACCTCGGCAAGGTGAACCGCCGTGTGAAGCGCCTCGCGCTCGCCCAGTCCCACGACATCACCGCCTCCGTCACCCGGGCCGGCGCCCGCGTGCTGCGCGGCCGCGGCAAGCTCGGCGGGCCGCAGGGCATCGACGGCACCCGGGACGTCATCGTCACGGCCGCCGACGGCAGCGAGGAGATCCTCACCGCCGACGCCGTCCTGATCGCCACCGGCGGGCACCCGCGCGAGATCCCGGACGCGCTGCCGGACGGCGAGCGGATCCTGAACTGGACCCAGGTGTACGACCTGGACGAGCTGCCCGAAGAGCTGATCGTGGTCGGCTCCGGCGTGACCGGCGCCGAGTTCGCCGGCGCGTACCAGGCGCTCGGCTCCAAGGTCACCCTCGTCTCGTCCCGCGACCGGGTGCTGCCCGGCGAGGACCCGGACGCGGCCGCCGTCCTGGAGGACGTCTTCCGCCGCCGCGGCATGAACGTCATGGCCCGCTCCCGCGCCCAGTCCGCCAAGCGCGTCGGCGACCGCGTCGAGGTCACGCTCTCCGACGGCCGCGTCATAAGCGGTACGCACTGCCTGATGGCGGTCGGCGCGATCCCCAACACCGCCGGGATGAACCTGGAGGAGTCCGGGGTCAAGCTCCTTGAGTCCGGCCACATCTGGACCGACAAGGTCTCGCGGACGAGCTCGCCGGGCGTGTACGCGGCCGGTGACGTCACCGGCATCTTCGCGCTCGCCTCGGTCGCGGCCATGCAGGGCCGCATCGCGATGTACCACTTCCTGGGCGACGCGGTGCAGCCGCTCAACCTCAAGACGGTCTCCTCCAACGTCTTCACCGACCCGGAGATCGCCACCGTCGGCTACTCGCAGGCCGACGTCGACGCGGGCAAGATCGAGGCCCGGGTCGTCAAGCTGCCGCTGCTGCGCAACCCGCGCGCCAAGATGCAGGGCATCCGGGACGGCTTCGTCAAGATCTTCTGCCGCCCCGGCACCGGGATCGTGGTCGGCGGCGTGGTCGTCTCGCCGCGTGCCTCGGAGCTGATCCACCCCATCTCGATCGCGGTCGACAACAACCTGACCGTCGAGCAGATCGCGAACGCGTTCACGGTCTACCCGTCCCTGTCGGGTTCGATCGCCGAGGTGGCGCGCCAGCTGCACACGCGCAAGAAGGCCGGAGAGGCGTAAACCGGCGCGCGGGAGCGGGTACGGCGCGGGACAAGGCGCCCGGGAGGGCGCCTATACCACTTCGTGGACACCTCTGTGCACACCTTCTGTTATTCGGCGCAAACTGCTGAAAACAATCGGCCGCTCAGGTTACTGTCAGTTTCGTGTTCGCTGCAGAACGTCGCCAATTGATCCTCGAAATGGTGCGCGCCAACGGGGCGGTATCGCTCCGGGAGCTCGCCCGCGTCGTCCAGACCTCCGAAGTGACCGTACGGCGAGACGTGCGGGCACTGGAGGCCGAAGGACTCCTCGACCGCCGGCACGGCGGTGCGGTACTGCCGGGCGGGTTCACGCGAGAGTCCGGCTTCCCGCAGAAATCCCATCTCGCGACCGCGGAGAAGACGGCCATCGCCGACCTCGCCGCGGGCCTCGTCGAAGAGGGCGAGGCCATCGTGGTCGGCGCGGGGACGACCACGCAGGAGCTGGCCCGCCGGCTCGCCCGCGTCCCCGGCCTCACGGTGGTCACCAACTCCCTGCTCGTCGCCCAGGCGCTCGCCCACGCCAACCGCGTGGAGGTCGTCATGACCGGGGGCACCCTGCGCGGCTCCAACTACGCGCTGGTGGGCAGCGGGGCCGAGCAGTCCCTCCAGGGGCTGCGGGTCTCGCGCGCCTTCCTCTCCGGGAGCGGACTGACCGCCGAGCGCGGCCTGTCCACGTCCAACATGCTCTCGGCGAGCGTGGACCGGGCCCTGGTCCAGGCGGCCGCCGAGGTGGTCGTCCTCGCCGACCACACCAAGCTCGGCACCGACACCATGTTCCAGACGGTGCCGACGGACGTGATCACCCGCCTGGTCACCGACGAGCCCCCCGGTCACGACGACCGGGCGGCCACCGAGCTCCAGGCCCTGGCCGACCAGGGCGTGCAGATCGCGGTGGCCGGGACCGGGGCCGGCGGTGAGGGCGTCCCGCCGGGGCGCCAGCCCCGCCGGGACGTGCCGCTCCCCGGCCAGCGGCGCAGCCATGTGCCGGGCGCGGGACCGCAGTTGCGCAGCGCGGCCGCGCTGGGTGACCAGCAGGGTCCCGGAGAGCGGGCGAGAGTGGCCGATCTGCGCCGCCGCTAGACGGTATTCGGCCAGGCGCCGCAGTCGTGGCGGCGGACGCCGCCGCGGTGGTCGGGGCCCGGCACGGCCTCGGTCACGGCTGCAGTCCGCGCAGGGTCAGGGCGAGCAGCCGGTCGGCCAACTCCGGGTCGTCCGGCGCCTGTTCGGCCGCCAGGGCGATCGCGTTGGTGAGCTGCAGCAGATCGCCGATGGTCACGTCCACGCGTACGGAACCGGCCAGCTGGGCCCGTTCCAGCAGGGCGCTGCCCGCCTCCCGCATCGGCACGCTGCACTGCGCCAGGGCCGAACTGTCGTCGTGCGAGGCCGACATGAGGGCGCGGGCCACCCCGCGGTACTCACCTGTATGGGTGATGATGGCGCGCAGCCACTCCACGAGCGCCGTGCACGGCTGTTCGGCGTCGAGCAACTCCCGGGAGCGCGCGAGGAGTACGTCCACCTCGCTCTGGAAGATCGCGTTCATCAGCGCGTGCCGGTTCGGGAAGTGCCGGTAGAGGGTGCCGATCCCGACGCCCGCGCGCTTGGCCACGTCTTCGAGCGAGGCGTCCGTCCCGTGCTCCGCGAACGCGCTCCTGGCCACGCCCAGGAGCCGCTCGTAGTTGCGGCGCGCGTCGGCACGCATGGGCCTCGTCGTCATACCCCAAGGATGCCCGACCCGCGCGCTCAGGGGGCGGCCCGGTACCGGTCCAGTGCGGACGCCCGCTCATGGAAGGGGATGCGCGAGAACCGCGACACCAAGGTCCACATCCGGCGCTCCTCGGCGAGCTCCTTGGGCAGCACGAGCCCCAGCGACTCGGCGAGCGGCTTGCGGCCCGCGTTCACCAGGGCGCGCACGGCCGCCGCCCACTCGTCCGTCGCGGCCACCGCCGCCCGGTACCAGAGCGGCACCAGGACCAGCAGACCCCCGGCCGCGGTCAGCAGCAGCGGCACGTCCGCGGCGGCCGCCGGGAGGGTGGCGAGCGCGAGGACCGCGACCGCGGTGTGCCCGGCGAGCAGCGCCACGAAGAAGTCGACGCTGGTGCGCGCCAGCTCGACCTGGCGGCAGAGCTTGTCGGGCGCGGCGCCGGTCAGCTCGTTCGACAGGAGCTGGGTGTCCAGGCAGTACCGGTTCTGCCCGTACTCCTCGAAGCGGCGGATCGCGTTGCCGAGCCGGGTCGGGGCGATCTGCGCCGGATCCACCGGGTACCGGCTCAGCCGCTCCTGGAGCAGCCCGCGTTGCGCCGAGGTCCGCCGCCGGTCCTTGCGGACGGCCCGGGCGAGGTGCGGATCGCTGCGTACGCGTACGAGATCGGCGGACGCGAGCGGGCCGAGCGCGGTCCCGTCGCGGGCGCGCCGCTCCAGACCGAGCAGCTGCGTCCGGTCGGCGAGCGCGCTGCGGGCGGCCCGCGCCCGCCGGCACCCCGCCTCGTAGGCGCGGGCGGGCCACAGCGCGTACCCCTCCAGGAGCCGGTAGAGGAGGTTCTGCAGCGCGTTGAGGACCAGGCCGCACAGCAGGGTCGCGGTCAGCAGCACCAGCATCGGCCCGGGCGCCGCGTCCGGCCACAGCCGCCGGGCGACGGCGGTCCGGCGCAGACTGGGCGCGACGGCGAGCGCGAGGACCCCGAGGTTGAGGGCGGTCGGCAGTATCCACCCCACGAGCAACGTCCAGGCGCCCCCGAGCACCCCCTTGGCGATGTCACCCAAGATCGTCTTCCCAGGAGTCGTCGTCGGGGTTGGTGGTGGGGCCGGGGGAGGTGTGGCGGGTGATGTCTCCGGTGCGGGCGGGGGCGCCGGGGGAGATGTTGCCGATGTGGATGCCGCCCTCGAAGACCCGGGACGACTCCTGTTGCGGCTCGCCGAGGCCGGGCGCGGACAGCCCCCGGTCGCGCAGGGTGGCGCGCAGGGCGTCGAGGACCAGCAGGTGCACGGTCCGTGAGATCCGCCTGGCCTCGGCGGCGGCCAGCGGCGGGAGGTCCGGCTCGGCGGCCAGTTCGCGTACGGAGGCGTGGGGGCCGCTCGGGGGACGGCCGCTCGGGGGCGACGACAGCCGCCGCACCCGCCGGAGCGGCCAGGCGGCCAGCTCGGCCGGGAGGGCCGCGGGGGCCGCCAGTGCCGTGCCCAGCGGGACGAGCCGGGCCCCGGGCAGGTCCGCCGCCGTGAACTCCCGGCGCACCGGCGGCAGGGCGCAGGTGACCTGCTGGACGAAGAGGATCGGGCCGTCCAGCCGGATCTGTACGAAGACGGTGGTCAGCCGGGAGCCGAGGCCGCGCGAGGCGATCCGCAGCCAGCGGGTGGAGCTGGGGAGCAGGCCGGGGAGCGGGTAGGACGGCGACCGGGGAGACACCTCCTCCTCCGGCAGGAGGAAGCACTCGTCGACCTGGGTGGTGAGACCGGGCACGGCCTCCACGGCCCGCGCAACGCGTTCCAGCGCGTCGGACACCTCGAACGTGGCGGTGGCGCCGCGCACTTCGACCGCCAGCGCCAGCGAGTCCAGTACCGGCCCCGATCCGAGGAACGGGGTCGGTTCCCGGTGGACCACCAGCGGTGACATCTGGTCCGCATGGAGGAGCGCCCTGATCACGTTGAAGCGATGGGGCTGCGCCCGGCCTCTGTACGCGGCCGAGTCGATGAACCGCAGACGCCTTCCGACCGCCGCCCGGTGCGCCCCGGCCACCGCGGCCATCAGTACGGGACCCCCGAACGCGGCGGTGACCTCCGGCCAGTCGGCGGTCCGGGCGGTCGCCACGGCGAGTGCCGCGGAGGCGACCAGCACCGAGCCGCCCAACACCCGCAGGGCGCCTGCCGTGACCCGGCCCGCCGGGCGACGCACCGGGCGCAGGGCCGCCGCGCCGAACAGGGCCGCGCACCCGGCCGCGTACAGCGCGAACAGCCAGCCCGCGAAGAGGAATCCGGCGATCCACAGGAGTGCCATCGGCGCGGCCCAGCGCAGCGCCGTCCTGCGGGCGTCCAGCGCCTCGGCGAGCACGGCGGCCGTGTCGACGTCGTACGACGGCGCGCTGTACCGCTCCTCGTGCTCGTACAGCTCGTTGATGACGGCGTCGCGGTACCGGGCGTCCAGATGGACTCCGGCCAGCAACTGCCAAGTGAGAGACGGTGGTTGCTCCGGCACGGCCGAAGCGTACCGCCGTACGCAGCGGCGAGGCCCCCGTCGGAGTGATCCGGCGGGGGCCTCAACTGCTCATGCCGCTAAGGGAGTTCAGTCCTTGATCTCGCAGATCAGTGCGCCGGAGGTGACGGACGCGCCGACTTCCGCGGACAGGCCCTTGATGGTGCCGGAGCGGTGGGCGTTGAGGGGCTGTTCCATCTTCATGGCTTCGAGGACGACGACGAGGTCGCCTTCCTGGACTTCCTGGCCCTCTTCGACGGCGACCTTGACGATCGTGCCCTGCATCGGGGACGCCAGCGAGTCGCCGGAGGCCGCCGAGCCCGCCTTCTTGGCGGCGCGGCGCTTGGGCTTGGCCCCGGCCGCCAGGCCGGTACGGGCCAGCGACATGCCGAGCGAGGAGGGCAGGGAGACTTCCAGGCGCTTGCCGCCGACCTCGACCACCACCGTCTCGCGACCCGGCTCCTCGTCCGTCTCGGCGTCGGCCGGGGCGGTGAAGGGCTTGATCTCGTTGACGAATGCGGTCTCGATCCAGCGGGTGTGGACGCGGAACGGGTCGGCGGTGAAGGCCGGGTCGACCACGACGGCCTGGTGGAAGGGGATGGCGGTGGCCATGCCTTCGACCTTGAACTCGGCCAGCGCGCGGGCGGCGCGCTGCAGGGCCTGTTCGCGGGTGGCGCCGGTGACGATCAGCTTGGCGAGGAGGGAGTCCCAGGCGGGGCCGATGACCGAGCCGGACTCAACCCCGGCGTCCAGGCGCACGCCCGGGCCGGTGGGCGGGGCGAAGGTGGTGACGGTGCCGGGGGCGGGCAGGAAGCCCCGGCCGGGGTCTTCGCCGTTGATGCGGAACTCGAAGGAATGCCCGCGGATCTCGGGGTCGCCGTAGCCCAGTTCCTCGCCGTCCGCGATGCGGAACATCTCGCGCACCAGGTCGATGCCGGTGACTTCTTCGGTGACGGGGTGTTCGACCTGGAGGCGGGTGTTGACCTCCAGGAAGGAGATGGTGCCGTCGGTGCCGACCAGGAACTCCACCGTGCCGGCGCCGACGTAGCCGGCTTCCTTGAGGATGGCCTTGGAGGCGGCGTACAGCTCCGCGTTCTGCGCCTCGCTCAGGAACGGGGCGGGGGCCTCCTCGACCAGCTTCTGGTGGCGGCGCTGCAGCGAGCAGTCGCGGGTGGAGACGACCACCACGTTGCCATGACTGTCGGCCAGGCACTGCGTCTCGACGTGGCGCGGCTGGTCCAGGTAGCGCTCCACGAAGCACTCACCGCGCCCGAACGCGGCCACCGCCTCACGCACGGCGGAGTCGTAGAGCTCGGGGACTTCCTCCAGGGTGCGGGCGACCTTGAGGCCGCGGCCGCCGCCGCCGAAGGCCGCCTTGATGGCGATCGGCAGACCGTGCTGCTCGGCGAAGGCGACGACCTCGCCGGCACCGGAGACCGGGTCCGGGGTGCCCGCGACCAGGGGGGCGCCGGCACGCTGGGCGATGTGGCGGGCGGCGACCTTGTCGCCCAGGTCGCGGATCGCCTGCGGCGGCGGGCCGATCCAGACCAGACCGGCATCCAGAACCGCCTGCGCGAACTCGGCGTTCTCGGACAGGAAGCCGTAACCCGGGTGGATCGCGTCCGCGCCCGAGTCGGCGGCCGCCTGCAGGACCTTGCCCATGTCCAGGTAACTGGTGGCCGGGGTGTCACCGCCCAGAGCGAACGCCTCGTCGGCCGCCCGGACATGCAGAGCATCCCGGTCCGGATCGGCGTAGACCGCTACGCTCCCGATCCCGGCATCCCGGCAAGCACGGGCGACACGGACAGCGATTTCGCCACGGTTGGCGATGAGCACCTTGCGCACGATGGCTCCCTCCTTGAAAAACAAGCTGAGTTTAGGGAAGCCGTACACCGGCCCACGACCCGTCCCCCGTGGTGAGCTTGCCCACACGGAGTGTGATCCGCGGCTCGCTCATGTCGCGAAATCCCTTGTCGCACCACGGTACGCCGGGTCCCTGCTCGGCACATTAGCCTTCTGGTGTGGTCAAGGTCTCTGTCCCTGAGGCCAGCGGGTCCCTCACATTCTTTGTGGAGTCCCTACGAATGGCCGAATGATTCTTTGCGAGCGGAAGCGCGAGTGGAGGTGCGAGCGGACGATCGTGCTCACCGTGTCGTCGGGACCCTTGCCCAAGGGTTTACCGGTTAGTAGCGTTTGCGATGTCAGACGTACTACCGGTAACAGGGGCTGGCTGTAAGCAGGGGGTGGTGCGCCGTGGCGCGCAGACCGGTGGCTGTGGTGGCCGCGATCGTTCTTCTGGCCGAAGCCGTCGGCATCGTCCTGATCAACTGGTTCTTCGGGCACGCCGTCCATCGGCAGAACATGTCCCTCGGCGGGATCGACTCCGACACGATGTCGAACACGACGTACGCGATGGGCGGGGTCTTCGGGTTCTACCTGGCGGTGTGCGGGGTTGTCCTGCTGCTCACGGGTGTACGCGACCGGGCGCCCGGGCGGTTCGGGCGGATCGTGCTCATCACCTGTGCGGTGATGCACGGGGTGCTGGGGGCGTTGACGGTGGGGCTGGTGGGGTGGATCGCGTTCGCGTTCATGATGGTTGTGCTGGCGCTGATCGTGCTTGTGCTGCTGATGTACGCCCCGCGCCTGCCGGCGGAGCCGGCGGATGCCGCCCCGTCGGGTGATGGCAGCCCGCCTGAACCTGTTGCCGCCTGAGCGATTTCGTCTGCGGACCGTGCGTGGCTGGTCGCGCCCACGCGGCGGAGCCGCACAATGACACAGCCCCGCGCCCCTTAAAGGCCCCTACGGGGCCACCCACAGATCCGTGATCCCGATTCCCAGCTCCGCCAGCAGTTCGCGCAGCAGTGGCAAGGACAGGCCGATCACGTTGCCCGGGTCGCCGTCGATGCCGTTCACGAACGGGGCCGAGCGGCCGTCCAGGGTGAACGCGCCCGCCACGTGGAGGGGTTCGCCGCTCGCCACGTACGCGGCGATCTCCGCGTCGCTCGGCTCGCCGAAGCGGACCGTGGTGGACGCCGTCGCCGAGGCGCGGCGGCCGTTCGCCGTGTCGATGACGCAGTGGCCCGTCCGCAGCACCCCGGCGCGGCCGCGCATGGACTTCCAGCGGGCCGTGGCCTCCTCGGCGTCGGCGGGCTTGCCCAGCGCCTCGCCGTCGAGCTCCAGGACCGAGTCGCAGCCGATGAGCAGGGCCCCGGCGGCCTCGGGGCGGGCGGCGACCGCGTCGGCCTTGGCCTCGGCCAGGACCAGGGCGAGCTCGCCGGGCGTGGGGGCGGTGAGGGCGTCCTCGTCGACCCCGCTGACGACGACCTCGGGGGCGAGGCCGGCCTGGCGCAGCAGACCGAGCCGGGCGGGCGAGGCGGAGGCGAGGACGAGGCGGCGAGCGGGGGCAGTCATACGGGTCATCGTAGACAGCGCGGGACACCGCCCGGCCGGGGGCATACGTCAGTGCAGGCTGACCACGAACATCCCCAGCACCATGAGCAGCGCCAGCACCAGGCCCGCGCGCCGCATCATCGCCTGGGCGTCGCGCAGTTCCTTCGGCGGCTCGTTCTTCGGGTCGGACCACAGCATGCCTTCGATACTGCGGCCGCGAGGGCGGGGGCGCCTGAGTACGGGTACTCAAGCACCCCCCAGGGACCCCCAGGGGCGCGGGGCTGTGCCACTTGCGGCCCCGTCGGCGCAGTGCCTACGAGGGCCAGTACGACCGCGCCCATGACCGCGGACCCGGTCGCGGTACCGGGTGGCGGGCGATGCGGGCCGGGGTGGACCACTCCTCGGGGGGCAGCGGCGCACCGGACGACGCGGACGC
The DNA here is from genome assembly GCF_030028635.1 of Streptomyces sp. BPTC-684. Lineage (NCBI taxonomy): Bacteria > Bacillati > Actinomycetota > Actinomycetes > Kitasatosporales > Streptomycetaceae > Streptomyces > Streptomyces sp. BPTC-684. Next base: position 1,971,656 of record NZ_CP124863.1, on the reverse strand, counting down.
CGTCGCCGCGGCGCGCGCCCGGACCACCGCCAGTGCGGCGGCCAGCTCCTCGGGGGTCGGATTGCCTCGTACGACCTTGATCACAGCGGCTCCTTACAGGGGGATGTTGCCGTGCTTCTTCGGCGGGAGGGATTCCCGCTTCGTGCGCAGCTGACGCAGGCCCCGCACGATGTGCGCACGGGTCTCGGACGGCATGATCACGGCGTCCACATAGCCGCGCTCGGCCGCGATGTACGGGTTGAGGAGCGTGTCCTCGTAGTCGGCGATCAGCTCCGCGCGGGTCGCCTCGGCGTCCTCCGCGGCCGCGATCGTGCGGCGGTGCAGGATGTTCACCGCGCCCTGCGCGCCCATCACCGCGATCTGCGCGGTCGGCCAGGCCACGTTGAGGTCGGCGCCCAGGTGCTTGGAGCCCATGACGTCGTACGCGCCGCCGAACGCCTTGCGGGTGATGACCGTGATCAGCGGGACGGTCGCCTCGGCGTACGCGTAGATCAGCTTGGCGCCGCGCCGGATGATGCCGCCGTACTCCTGGTCCACGCCCGGCAGGAAGCCCGGCACGTCCACGAAGGTGATCACCGGCACGTTGAAGGCGTCGCAGGTGCGCACGAAGCGCGCGGCCTTCTCGGAGGCGTTGATGTCCAGGCACCCGGCGAACTGCATCGGCTGGTTGGCGACGATGCCGACCGGGAAGCCCTCGACGCGGCCGAAGCCGGTGATGATGTTCGGCGCGAACAGCGCCTGGGTCTCCAGGAACTCGCCGTCGTCCAGGACGTGCTCGATGGCCGTGTGCATGTCGTACGGCTGGTTCGCGGAGTCCGGGATGAGCGTGTCCAGCTCCCGGTCGGAGTCCGAGACCTCCAGGTCGGCCTCCTCGGGGAAGGCCGGCGCCTCGCTGAGGTTGTTCGAAGGCAGGTACGACAGCAGGGACTTGACGTACTCGATGGCGTCCTTCTCGTCGCCCGCCATGTGGTGCGCCACGCCCGAGGTGGTGTTGTGGGTGCGCGCGCCGCCCAGCTCCTCGAAGCCGACGTCCTCGCCGGTGACCGTCTTGATGACGTCCGGGCCGGTGATGAACATGTGCGAGGTCTGGTCGACCATCACCGTGAAGTCGGTGATGGCGGGGGAGTAGACCGCGCCGCCCGCGCAGGGCCCGACGATCAGGGAGATCTGCGGGACCACGCCCGAGGCGTGCACGTTGCGGCGGAAGATCTCGGCGAACAGGCCGAGCGCGACCACGCCCTCCTGGATGCGGGCGCCGCCGCCGTCGTTGATGCCGATGACCGGGCAGCCGGTCTTCAGCGCGAAGTCCATGACCTTGACGATCTTCTCGCCGTAGACCTCGCCGAGCGAGCCGCCGAAGATGGTGAAGTCCTGGGAGTAGACGCACACCGGGCGCCCGTCGACCGTGCCGTAACCGGTGACGACACCGTCTCCGTACGGGCGGTTCTTCTCGATCCCGAAGTTGGTCGAGCGGTGCCGGGCGAACTCGTCGAGCTCGACGAACGACCCCTCGTCGAGGAGCAGGTCGATCCGCTCACGGGCGGTCAACTTGCCCTTGGCGTGCTGCTTTTCCACAGCCCGCTCGGAGCCGGCGTGCGTCGCCTCCCCGATGCGGCGCTGCAGATCCGCGAGCTTGCCCGCGGTCGTGTGGATGTCAGTCACGTCTTGGTGCTCCGGCTCGGACATCGGGATGCGGCTCCCTGCCTGGTCACGGGTTTCGGCTGGCTACTGACTCGTAGGGTAGTGGCGCGGATACCGTTCGGCAGTGCGTCGTTTGCCACACCGGGGTGCGCTTGCGCCCGCGCGCCTAACCTGGCTCGTATGACGCCCCAGGACGCATCCGAAAGCCGCTGGTCCGACCTCGACCGGCCCCCTCTCAACGCCTCAGCCCTGCGCCACGCCCTGGTGCGGCCGGGCGCCCTGTGGACCTCCCTGGACGTGGTCCAGGAGACCGGTTCGACCAACTCCGACCTCACCGCCCGGGCCAAGGAGCTCCCCGAGGGCGCGGTCCTGGTGGCCGAGGAGCAGACCGCCGGGCGCGGCCGCCTCGACCGCAGCTGGTCGGCGCCGGCCCGCTCGGGCCTCTTCTTCTCCGTGCTGCTGCGGCCCGGCGCGGGCGTCCCGGTGGACCGCTGGGGCTGGCTGCCGCTGCTCACCGGGGTGGCCGTCGCCACCGGCCTGTCCCGCGCGGCGGGCGTCGACACGTCGCTGAAGTGGCCCAACGACCTGCTGGTCACGGTCGGCGGCGAGGAGCGCAAGGCGGGCGGGATCCTGGCCGAGCGGGCGGGCGAGGACGCGGTGGTGGTCGGCATCGGCCTCAACGTCACCCTGCGCGCCGACGAACTGCCGGTGCCCGCCGCCGGGTCGCTGGCGCTCGCCGACGCGGTCTCGACCGACCGCGAGACCCTGCTGCGGGCCGTGCTGCGCTCCCTGGAGCAGTGGTACGTGGACTGGCGCGAGGCGGGCGGCGACCCGGCGGCGTCCCGGCTCCAGGAGACGTACGCGGCGGGCTGCGCCACGCTCGGCCGGACCGTGCGCGCCGAGCTCCCCGGCGACCGCGCCGTAATCGGCGAGGCGGTCGCGGTGGACGCGGACGGGCGTCTGGTGCTCGCCACGGAGGGGGGCGGACGCGAGCCCGTGGCGGCGGGCGACATCGTCCACCTGCGCCCGGCGGCCGGCTGAGCCGGTGGTTTGGCCTCCGCACCGCCTCCGAGTGACTTCGAGTGACAAGGCAATGGGTGCGAGGACGTGAGCTACGGCACACCTGCCGTATCGTGGAGCCCGATCCAGCGACAGATCGGCAGGGAAGTGCGCAGGGAACGGGCAGGAGGCGGCTGGTGACCGTCGACGACACGCAGTCCGGTGAGGGTGCCGGCCCCCCCTCGGAGCCGGCGCCCTCCGCGTACCCGACCCCGCACCACGTCGTGGACCACACCGCCGAGCCCACCGCCGATCCGCTCGCCATCCGCCTGGAGCAGCTGATCCTGGGCGCGGACCGCCGGTACACGCCGTTCCAGGCGGCCCGGACCGCCGGCGTCTCCATGGAGCTGGCCTCGCGGTTCTGGCGGGCCATGGGGTTCGCGGACATCGGGCAGGCCAAGGCGCTCACCGAGGCCGACGTGCTGGCGCTGCGGCGCCTGGCCGGTCTGGTCGAGGCGGGGCTGCTCAGCGAGCCCATGGCGGTGCAGGTGGCCCGCTCCACCGGGCAGACCACCGCCCGGCTGGCCGAATGGCAGATCGATTCCTTCCTGGAGGGCCTGACCGAGCCGCCCGAGCCCGGCATGACCCGTACGGAGGTCACGTACCCGCTGGTGGAGCTGCTCCTGCCGGAGCTGGAGGAGTTCCTGGTGTACGTGTGGCGGCGGCAGCTGGCCGCCGCGACCGGGCGCGTGGTGCAGGCCGCCGACGACGAGGAGATGGTCGACCGGCGCCTCGCCGTCGGCTTCGCCGACCTCGTCGGGTTCACGCGGCTCACCCGGCGCCTGGAGGAGGAGGAGCTCGGCGAGCTCGTCGAGGCCTTCGAGACGACCGCGGCCGACCTGGTCGCCGCGCACGGCGGCCGCCTCATCAAGACCCTCGGCGACGAGGTCCTGTTCGCCGCCGACGACGCCGGTACGGCCGCCGAGATATCGCTCCGGCTGATCGAGACGATGGGCCACGACGAGACGATGCCCGCGCTGCGCGTGGGCATCGCCTTCGGCACGGTCACCACCCGGATGGGCGATGTCTTCGGTACGACCGTGAACCTGGCCAGCCGGCTCACCTCGATAGCGCCCAAGGACTCGGTCCTGGTGGACGGCGCGTTCGCGGAGGAGCTGGCGCGTACGGGCGACGCGCCGGTGTCGGAGACGCAGGCCGCCGAGGAGGCGGCGAAGGCGGAGAAGGAGGGCGAGGAGGCCCCCAAGTACCGCTTCGCGCTGCAACCGATGTGGCAGCGGCCCGTGCGCGGCCTTGGCGTGGTCGAGCCGTGGATGCTGCACCGGCGTGGAGCCTGAGCCGGTGCGGTGATTCGTCCGCGGGCCGGTGGGGGCTGGTCGCGCCCACGCGGCGGAGCCGCATGTGTCACAGCCCCGCGCCCCTTTCGGGGCGCTGACGCGCCCACTTAGGATCTCCCGACGTAACGTTCGTTAACGTCGTCGGGAGGGTCTCATGGGCACGGATGAGCAGCGGTACGGGGAGTTCGTCGGCGTGAAGCGGCACGGGTGCGTCGCCGAGCTGGTGCTCGATCGGCCCAAGGCGATGAACGCCGTGTCCACCGAGATGGCCCGCTCGATCGCCGCCGCCTGCGACGCGCTCGCCGCCGACCCCTCCGCTCGGGCGGTCGTGGTGACCTCCACGCACGAGCGGGCCTTCTGCGTGGGCGCCGACCTCAAGGAGCGCAACTCCTTCACCGACGCCGAGCTGGTGCGCCAGCGCCCCACCGCGCGCGCCTGCTACACCGGCGTCCTCGATCTGCCCATGCCGACCGTCGCCGCCGTGCACGGCTTCGCGCTCGGCGGCGGGTTCGAGCTGGCGCTCGCCTGCGACCTGATCGTGGCGGACGCGACGGCCGTCGTCGGCCTGCCGGAGGTCTCGGTCGGCGTCATCCCCGGCGGCGGCGGTACGCAGCTGCTCCCCCGGCGCGTGGGCGCGGCCCGGGCGGCCGAACTGGTCTTCACCGCACGGCGGGTGGAGGCGTCGGAGGCGCGCGACCTCGGCCTGGTCGACGTGCTTGTGGGTGAGGGCGAGGACCGCGACGAGGCGCTGGCGCTGGCCGGGCGGATCGCCGCGAACTCGCCGGTCGGGCTGCGCGCGGCCAAGCGGGCGATGCGGCTGGGGCACGGGCTCGACCTGCGGGCGGGCCTGGAGGTCGAGGACGCGGCGTGGCGGTCGGTGGCGTTCTCCGGGGACCGGGCGGAGGGCGTCGCGGCGTTCAACGAGAAGCGGAAGCCGCAGTGGCCGGGCGAGTGAGCTGATCTTGTAGCCGGCCCGTGCCCGGCCAACTGATCAAAACGGGGCAAACCTCCCTAAGCTGGAGGGATGCGCGGTGAGGGCGAGGGTGTCGGCGGGACCGAGGACGTACGGCTGCGGGCCGTGGTGTCGCTGGCGCAGGCCATGGCGGCGGCGCACACCCCGCGCGAGTCCTGGCGCGCGGCGGCGCTCGGCGCGCGGGACGCGCTCGCCGGGAACTTCGCCGCGCTCTCCACGTGGGAGCGGGAGCTGGGGCGGCTGCGGGTCCTGGTGAACGCGGGCGAACGGGCCGAGGGGGAGGAGGAGTTCCCGGAGGACGAGACGTATCCGGTGCACCGGTTCCCCGAGATCACGGAGTTCCTGCACGAGCGGTGGGCGGGTGGGGGCGAGCCCAACGCCTGGGTGGAGACGGCCGCGGGGCCCGGGGACGCGGCGGGCTACTGCCACGAGCGGGTGACCGCGCTGCGGCGGCGCGGGCGCGGCTGCTGCGTGGTCGCGCCGATCGTGCTGCACGGGCGGGCGTGGGGCGAGTTGTATGTGGCCCGGCCGGTGGGCGCGCCCGTCTTCGACGCGGCCGACGCGGACTTCGCGACCGTGCTGGCGTCGGTGGCGGCGGCCGGGATCGCCCAGACGGAACGCCTGGAGGAGGTCCGGCGCCTCGCCTTCACCGACCCGCTGACGGGGCTGGCCAACCGCAGGGCGGTGGACGTACGGCTCGACGAGGCGGTCGAGAGCCATCGCCGGGACGGGTCGGTGGTGAGCCTGGTCGTGTGCGACCTGAACGGGCTCAAGCGGGTCAATGACACGCGGGGCCACGCGGTGGGGGACCGGCTGCTTGAGCGGTTCGGGTCGGTGCTGTCGCTGTGCGGGGCGAAGCTGCCCGGCGCGCTGGCGGCGCGGCTGGGGGGTGACGAGTTCTGCCTGCTGTCGGTGGGGCCGCCGCCGGACGACGTCGTTCGGGTGGCGTCCGAACTGTGCCTGCGGGCGGGCGAGTTGGAGCTGGGGGAGGGGGTCGCCTGCGGAGTGGCCTCCACGGGCGACCCCATCGGCCCGGTCCGCTCGGCCCGCCGCCTGTTCCGTCTCGCGGACGCGGCGCAGTACCGGGCGAAGGCCGCGCGCTCGGCGACGCCGGTGGTGGCGGGGCGGGACGGGGCGGTCGTCCAACTCGCGGATACGCCGCAGCCGGAACGGGCGGAACGACGCCGGTTCCGGGGCCGGGGGTGACTTCCCCGTTGCGGGGCTGCGCCCCGGCCCCGTTCGTCTGCGGACCGTGCTGTGTTGCTCGCGCAGTTCCCCGCGCCCCTAAAGGTGCCGCTGCGCGGCAATCCCCTGGGGCGCCCCGAAGGGGCGCATCTCAGGGGCGCGGGGAACTGCGCGACCAGCCCGCCACGGTCCGCAGACGACGAGCCCGGCCGCCCGCCGGAGGCCACGCGGCGGAGCCGCAAATGTCACAGCCGGGAAGGGGCGGGGTGGGGGGACTCCGGCTAGTGACACATGCCGATTCAATCCGTACGCTGCTGAATATGGATATGCACACTGTCGTGGTGGGGACGTCCGGGACGACCCCGGAGGACGTCGTCGCCGTCGCCCGCCAGGGCGCCCGCGTCGAACTCTCGGCCGAAGCCCGAGACGCCCTCGCCAGAGCCCGCGAGATCGTCGACGCCCTCGCCGCCAAGCCGGAGCCCGTGTACGGCGTCTCCACCGGCTTCGGCGCCCTCGCCACCCGGCACATCAGCCCGGACCTGCGCGCCCAGCTCCAGCGCAACATCGTGCGCTCGCACGCCGCCGGCATGGGCCCGCGCGTGGAGCGCGAGGTCGTGCGCGCGCTGATGTTCCTGCGGCTGAAGACCGTCGCCTCCGGCCACACCGGCGTACGCCCCTCCGTGGCCCAGACGATGGCGGACATCCTGAACGCCGGCATCACCCCGGTCGTCCACGAGTACGGCTCGCTCGGCTGCTCCGGCGACCTCGCCCCGCTCTCGCACTGTGCGATGACCCTGATGGGCGAGGGCGACGCCGAGGGCCCCGACGGCGTCGTACGGCCCGCCGGTGAGCTGCTCGCCGAGGCCGGCATCGAGCCCGTCGAACTGCGCGAGAAGGAGGGCCTGGCCCTCCTCAACGGCACCGACGGCATGCTCGGCATGCTGGTCATGGCCCTCGCGGACCTCAAGAAGCTCTACACCTCCGCCGACATCACGGCCGCGCTCTCCCTGGAGGCGCTGCTCGGCACCGCCAAGGTGCTCGCGCCCGAGCTGCACGCCATCCGCCCGCACCCCGGCCAGGGCGCCTCCGCCGCCAACATGCTGGCCGTGCTGAAGGGTTCGGGCCTGACCGGGCACTTCCAGCAGGACGAGGCCCCGCGCGTCCAGGACGCGTACTCGGTGCGCTGCGCCCCGCAGGTCGCGGGCGCCGGCCGGGACACCATCGCGTACGCCCTCACCGTCGCCGAGCGCGAGCTCGCCTCGGCCGTCGACAACCCGGTCGTCCTGCCGGACGGACGCGTGGAGTCCAACGGCAACTTCCACGGCGCCCCGGTCGCCTACGTCCTGGACTTCCTGGCGATCGCCGCCGCAGACCTCGGCTCCATCGCCGAGCGCCGCACCGACCGCCTCCTCGACAAGAACCGCTCGCACGGCCTGCCGCCGTTCCTCGCGGACGACGCCGGCGTCGACTCCGGCCTGATGATCGCCCAGTACACCCAGGCCGCCCTGGTGAGCGAGATGAAGCGGCTGGCCGTCCCGGCGTCCGCCGACTCGATCCCGTCCTCCGCCATGCAGGAGGACCACGTCTCCATGGGCTGGTCGGCCGCCCGCAAGCTGCGGACCGCGATCGACAACCTGACCCGGATCATCGCCGTCGAGCTGTACGCGGCGACCCGGGGCATCGAGCTGCGCCACGGCCTCACCCCCGCGCCCGCCTCCCGGGCCGCCATCAAGGCCGCCCGCGAGGCCGGTGTCGGCGGCCCCGGCCCGGACCGCTTCCTCGCCCCCGACCTGGCCGCCGCCGACGCGTTCGTGCGCAGCGGGCAGCTGGTCGCCGCGGTGGAGCCGGTGACCGGCCCGCTGGCCTGACCCGTACGCGGTACGCGAAGGGGCGCCCGGGAACTTCCCGGGCGCCCCGATTCGTATACGTACTGCGTACGTCGGTTACGTCAGTACTGCTGCCGCGCCCGCCGCACCGAGAAGGCGACGAACCCGGCGCCCAGGCCCAGGAACAGCGTGCCGCCGAAGAGGTACGGGGACGTGTCCACGGTGCCCGTGTCGGCGAGCGCGAGATCCGCCTCCGTGCCCGCGGCGGCGGCCGTCGAGTGGGCCGGGGCCGACGGTGGCTTCCCGTCCGTGGCGTTGGCTGACGGGACGAACCACAGAGCGCAGAGCAGCGAGCCCGCCGCGGTGGCGGTGAGCAGAGGCCGGCGAGCGACGGACACCTAGTCGATCCCCCTTGTGGATACGGCGAATTGGTGGTGTGGACCGATGCTAGTGAAAGCAGCGGGTCGCAGGAAAGTCGCGGAGGTCCCGAGCCCTACGCTCCGTCGCATGACGACAGAAGAGACACCGCGCTATGTCCGCCTCCGGGTGGATTTGGTACTGGAGATCGAGGACCCGGAGGCGCTGACCGGCGCGGCCCTGGAGCGCATCGCGGCGGACGAGCTCCTTCCGGACCGGGAGCGCGCGCATGCGCAGTCCGCGGTCCGGGAAGACGAGGCGGAGGCCCTGGCGTATCTGGTCGACCCCTTCGACCTGGTCGCCGAGGTGCCGGGGGTCGAGCTCGCGCAGGCCTCCTGGAGCAGCGAGGAGATCGAGTACGACCCCGACGACGAGGACTGGGACCTCGACGAGGAAGATGAGGGCGACGAGGAGGACGGAGACGACGGCCCGAGGCCGTGACGTCCGAGGAGCCACGGGGCCGGTTTGTCCGGCCCGGGTGGTGTTTCCCACATCTCCTCCGCAAAAGGAACCACAGCCTCAGTGGCTATGTTGTTCAGTCGACGGCTTGGTCGATGGCTTGGGGGACCGGCAACGATGGAGAAGCGTGTGATAACGGAGAGTAAGCGTCGCAAGGGTCTCGTGGCCGCGTCCGCGGTGCTCGGCGGCGTACTGCTGCTGTCGGCATGCAACGACGACGGCAAGGACAAGGGCGGCGCCGACGCCTCGAAGACGTCGCAGTCCCAGGTCGACAAGGCGGCCGAGAAGGACACCTCCGACGCGAAGATCACCATCACGCCCAAGAACGGCGCCGACAACGTCGGCATCAACAACGACACCAAGGTGTCCGTCGCCGACGGCAAGCTGACCTCGGTCGTCATGACGTCCGCCGAGGGCACGCCGGTCGCGGGCAAGATCTCCGCGGACGGGCTGAGCTGGGTGCCGGACAAGCAGCTCAAGCGCTCCGCCAAGTACAAGATCGCGGCGACCGCGCAGGACGCGAAGGGCCGCGAGGCCCACGAGAACACCTCGTTCGCGACGGTCTCGCCCGCCAACAGCTTCATCGGCAACTTCACGCCGGAGTCCGGCTCCACGGTCGGCGTGGGCATGCCGGTGTCGGTGACCTTCGACAAGGCGGTCATCAACAAGAAGGACGTCCAGTCCCACATCTCGGTGACCTCCAGCAGCGGCCAGGAGGTCGTGGGCCACTGGTTCGGCGCGCAGCGCCTGGACTTCCGCCCGCAGGACTACTGGAAGTCCGGCTCGACCGTCACCATGAAGCTCGACCTGGACGGCGTCGAGGCCAAGCCCGGCGTCACCGGTGTCCAGGAGAAGACGGTCACCTTCAAGATCGGCCGCAACCAGGTCTCCACGGTCGACGCCCAGACCCACCAGATGACCGTCACGCAGGACGGCAAGACCGTCAAGACGATCCCGATCTCCGCGGGCGCGCCCGACCACAAGACGTACAACGGCACGATGGTGATCTCCGAGAAGTTCAAGGAGACCCGGATGAACGGTGCGACGGTCGGTTTCACCGACGGTGACGGCAAGGGCGAGTACGACATCAAGGACGTTCCGCACGCGATGCGGCTCTCCGCGTCCGGCACGTTCATCCACGGCAACTACTGGGGTGCGAAGTCCATCTTCGGTAGCGCGAACACCAGCCACGGGTGTGTGGGGCTGTCCGACACGAAGGGGGCGGGTGACTCGGGTACCGCGGGCGCGTGGTTCTACGAGCACTCGATCGTCGGTGACGTTGTCGTCGTCAAGAACACCGGTGACAAGACCATCGCGCCTGACAATGGGTTCAGTGACTGGAACATGAGCTGGGCGGCTTGGAAGGCCGGTTCTGCGGTCTGAGGTTTGTGCCGTCGGCCGGCTGCGGGTTGTCCGTGGCTGGTCGCGCAGTTCCCCGCGCCCCTAAAGGCGCGGCACCACGAGGGGGCGTCCCGTACCGGGGGCGCCCCCTTCGGCGTTCTCATTCGCCTCTCATCGTCGCCGTAACCCACCATCACCGCGCCCCCCTACCTTCGCGCCATGTTCCTCACCTACCTCGGCGCGAGCTGCGCCGCCGCGGAAAGGCGGCGCAGGTCGTCGCCTCGGGGTTGGCGGTCAGCCGCCGGGTGCGGGAGTTCGGCACGCTCAAGGCGCTCGGCTGGAAGAGCGGCCGGGTCACCCGCCAGGTCGTCGGAGAAGCCGCTCGCCGGAGTCGATCTGACCATCGAGGACGGCGGCCGCCTGGTCATCCAGGGCCCCACCGGCGGCGGCAAGTCCACCCTGCTCCAGATGCTCGGTGGGCTCGACCGGCCCACCGAGGGCAGTGTCGTGCTCGACGGAGTCGACCTGGCGAGCCTGCCCGAGGTGCGGCTCACCAAGGTGCGGGCCGAGTCCATCGGCTTCGTCTTCCAGAGCTTCAACCTGATCCCGACGCTCACCGCCCAGGAGAACGTCGAGACCGCCCTCGTCCCGCTCGGCCTGAAGGCCGCCGACCGGCGCGAGCACTGGGGGAGGGTGGCCATCGCACGCGCGGTCGTCAAACGCCCCAAGGTCCTGCTCGCCGGCGAGCCCACCGGCAACCTCGACGAGGGCATGCGCGACGAGATCATGGAGGTGCTGGAGGGCCTGTGGAAGGAGCACGGGCTGACCTTCGTCATGGTCACCCACGACACCGCCCTGGCCCGCCGCGCCCCGCGCATCGCCGTCATCCGCAAGGGGAAGGTGACGATCACCGAGAACGCGTCGGCGGCGTGATCACGAGGACGGCCGGGAGCGCGTCGGCGGTGTGACGGGGGCCGGGCGGCCGCCGGGACCGGAGGGGTCCGGGGCGGCCGCCCAGCTCGCGAGCAGCCGCAGCGAGTCCGCCGAGGGCGAGCCCGGCTCCGCGTAGTACGTCACCAGCGACAGGTCGTGCTCCTCGGGCAGCTTCAGCGTCTCGTACGACAGCGTCAGCTCGCCCACCACCGGGTGGTGCAGCCGCTTGGTGCCGTGGCCCTTCTGGCGGACGGTGTGGGCGGCCCACAGCGTACGGAACTCGTCGCTCTTGACCGAGAGTTCACCCACCAGGGCCGTCAGCAGCGGGTCGTCCGGATAGCAGCCCGCGCACAGCCGCAGCACGCCCACCACCTCGACCGCCTTGTCCTGCCACTCCACGTACCGCTCGCGGGCGGTCGGGTCGAGGAATATGTGGCGGGCGAAGTTCCGCTCCTCCGGCGGGAGGTCGACGAAGTCGCCGATGAGGGCGGCGGCCATCCGGTTCCAGGCCAGCAGGTCGAGCCGGCGGCCCAGGATGTACGCCGGGACCGCCTCCATCGAGTCGATCAGATGGTGCAGCTGCGGCCGCACCGCCGCCTGCCGCCCGGCCCCGGCCTTCTTCTTCTTGGCAGCCGTCGGCTTGGCCAGGTGGGTGAGGTGCTGCTGCTCGGCGTCGGTCAGCCGCAGCGCCCGGGCGATCGCGTCGAGCACCTCGGCCGACACGTTCTGCCCGTTCCCCTGCTCCAGACGCGTGTAGTACGCGACCGACACCCCGGCCAGCTGGGCCAGCTCCTCCCGGCGCAGCCCCGGCACCCGGCGGTGCCGCCCGAAGTCGGGCAGGCCCACGTCCCCGGGCTTGAGCCGGGCCCGGCGGGAGTGGAGGAATTCGCTGAGTTCGGCACGCTGGTCCATGACACCCCAGTATCCGCTGTCGTACGACCGTCAGCCTGACCCTGCCAGTAGTACGCACGCGAGGCGTACGCACGGCGGACGTACGCAGAACAGGGGGCTGGGTGGCGGGCTGCGGCTGCGGCACCGTGGACGGCGTACCCGAGAATCCCGAGGAGTCAAGGCAATGACCACCGTCGCCGCCTACGCAGCCCCCGCCGCCAAGGCCCCGCTGGAGCGCACCACCATCGAGCGCCGCGCCGTCGGCACGCACGACATCCTGATCGAGATCAAGTACGCCGGCATCTGCCACTCCGACATCCACCAGGCCCGCGAGGGCTGGGGCGAGGCCATCTTCCCGATGGTCCCGGGCCACGAGATCGCCGGTGTGGTCACCGAGGTGGGCCCCGGCGTCACCAAGTACGCCGTCGGCGACCGGGTCGGCGTCGGCTGCTTCGTCGACTCCTGCGGCGAGTGCGCGCAGTGCGCGGCCGGGCAGGAGCAGTTCTGCGCCCGGGCCGTCGGCACGTACAACGCCGTCGGCCGGGACGGCGAGCCCACCTACGGCGGCTACTCCACCCACGTCGTCGTCTCCGAGCGCTTCGCGGTCCGCATCCCCGACGCCCTGTCGCTGGACGCCGCCGCGCCGCTCCTGTGCGCGGGCATCACCCTCTACTCGCCGCTCAAGCGCTGGCAGGCGGGCCCCGGCAAGAAGGTCGCGATCCTGGGCCTGGGCGGCCTCGGCCACATGGGCGTCAAGATCGCGCACGCGCTCGGCGCCGAGGTGACCGTGCTCAGCCAGACGCTGCGCAAGCAGGAGGACGGCCTGAAGCTGGGCGCCGACCACTTCCACGCCACGAGCGACCCGAAGACGTTCGAGCAGCTCGCGGGCTCCCTCGACCTGATCGTCTCGACGGTCTCGGCCCCGCTGGACCTCGGCGCGTACCTCTCGCTCCTGAAGCCGGGTGGCGCGCTGGTGAACGTGGGCGCCCCCGAGGAGCCCAACGCGCTCAACATGTTCGGTCTGATCGGCGGCAACAAGATCCTGGCCGGTTCGATGATCGGCGGCATCGCGGAGACCCAGGAGATGCTGGACTTCTGCGCGGAGCACGGCCTGGGCGCGGAGATCGAGCTGATCCGCGCGGACGAGGTGAACGAGGCGTACGAGCGGGTGCTGGCGAGTGATGTGCGGTACCGGTTCGTGATCGACACGGCGACGATCTGAGGGGTTTGGGTTGGGGGGCGCTTACCTGCCGGGTAATCGACCCCCCTCCCCGCCCCCGGCAGGATCAAGGCATCCCAACGGCATCGCTGACCCGGAGGCTGTCATGACCGCTTACGCCATAGCCCACCTGCGCCCCACCGACGGCCCCGTCCCCGAGGACGTTTTCGTCTACATGGAGCGCATCCAGGAGACCTTCACCCCGTTCGGCGGTCGTTTCCTGGTGCACGGGACGACGGTGGAGGTGCGCGAGGGGGAGTGGCCGGGCGCACTGGTCATGGTCGGCTTCCCGGGAATGCCGGAGGCCCGCGCCTGGTACGAGTCACCGGCCTACCAGGCCCTCCTCCCCCTCCGCACGGCCCACATCCCGGGCGACCTGGTCCTGGTCGACGGGGTGGGCCCGGACTACGACGCGGGGGAGACGGCGAGGCGGTACCGGGAGGCGGCGCTTTAGGACCGCGGGGCTGTGCCGTTGTGTGGCTCCGCCACGCGGACGCGACCAGCCGGTCGGCTTAAGGGGCGCGGGGAACGGCGCGAGAACCACGCACGGTCCGCAGGGGCCAGGGGGTTTAGAGGGGCGCGGGGAACGGCGCGAGACCAGCCACGCACGGTCCGCAGACGACCGGGGGTTTAGGGGCGCGGGGAACTGCGCGACTAGCCACGCACGGTCTGCAGATGACAGAGGGTTTGGGGGCGCGGGGAACGGCGCGACCAGCCCCCACCGGCCCGCAGGCGAAGTCACCGCACCCCCAGCCCGACTCGCTCAACACCCGCCCCCACGGGGCCACCGGTAAGGCGAGTCCAACCGGTACACCCCAGGCCGCCGCACAGTGAGCCGCGTCCACTCCCCGTCCCGCGCCACACACGCCCCCTCCGCCCGCAACCACGGCGAGTAAGCGACCCGCACAGTCGCAGACCCCGCCCGCGACATCCGAACGACCAGCGCCGCATCATCCCCCCGCACCACCACACCCGGCGCAGACACCAACGGCACAGCCCCCCGCACCCGGTAGACAGTCCAGTGCGCATCCCCCCACACCCGCTCCAGCCACGGCACCCCGCTCCGCACGAGCGCGGCCTCGGCCGTGGCGGGCCCGTCCGGCAGCCCGTCGTGGACGGCGACGAGCCCGACGGCCCACCGGTCGAGCCACGCCCGGTACGCCCCCGCCGAGAACGACCCGTCGTAGAACAGACGCCCCCGCTCGACGTCCAACTGCCGGTTCCAGCCCCGCGCGTTGTTGACGTACGCGCCGAGCACCGCCGCCTCCCGGTGGTTGCGCGCGGGCACCACCTCCACCCGCGTCCGGTCGGCCCCGAGCCGGCGCAACTCGTCGACGAGCCCGTCGGTGTGCGACGCCCACGCGGGCGTGACCGTGGACACCCCGGTGTCGTCGAGCGTCTTGTCCCGCAGCCAGTTGACGGAGATGAGGAGGACCACGGCCAGCACGACCCGCCGCGTACGGTCCAGCCCGGGCGCGAGGAGCGCGGCGAGCAGCACGGGCGGCCCGGCAAGCCCGACGAGCCGCTCCACGTTCGACCCGATCGGGGAGGCGACGACGTACGTGAGGACGACCCCCACCGCGTACACGGCGGCCCCGGCGCGAACGACCCGCCACGTACGGGACGGGGGCGCGGCGACCAGCAGCGCGGCGCAGACGCCGAGCGGCATCCACAACTTGCCCACCGCCATGGGCTGTTCGCCCTCGAACGGGAAGAGGAGGGTGGTGGCCGTGACGATCACGCACGGCGGCACGCTCAGAACGGCGGCCTTGCGCCACTGCCGATCGAGCCCGTACGCGGCGCCGACGACGAGCAGGAAGAGCCCGGCGACGGGGCTGGCCATGGTGGCGAGAGCAGTGCTCACGGATGCGAGCGACAGCCTGGTTATGGATCGCCGCACCGAACCAAGAGCGGCGCTCTCGATCGGGGCGGCCGTCGCCCCCACGGGCCCCTGCGCCACCAGACACGCCGCCAGCGCGAACGCGATCCCCACCGCGAACGTGGTCCGCCCTGACACGACGTTGCACCACAGCGCCGCCGCCGCGAGCAGCGCGGGCCACACCCCCCGCCACGGCCCGTCGCCCCCGAGCCGCCCGCCCCGCGCGCCCTCCGCCCGTACGAAGAGGAGGGCCATCAGCCACGTACTGGAAACACCCGCCACGACCGACACCGTGCGCACCCCGAACGCCGCCATCAGCCACGGCGTCAGCAGGCTGTAGTTGGCGGTGTGCGCGCCGCCGTACCAGGACAGGTTGTACGCGGACCCCGGGTGCCGGGACGCGAAGCCCGCCCAGGCGAGCTGGGCCGCGAGATCGCCGCCGCCGGTCGCGAGGACGAGCGCCCACACCACGTACAGCGGAAGGACCGTCAGCGTCACGACCGCGGGCACGCGCGACTCGGGCCGCAGCCACCTCCCGCGCAGTGGCGAGGCGGCTACGTCGCTGGCGGTGTCGGTCCCGTCGGTCCCCAGGACCTGGCTGCTGGTGCCCACCCGCCCACCCTACGATCCCGCACTGACACACCCGGTGAACAATTTCCGCCGCCGGTCGATCGCCGGTCGATCGCCCGGCGACTGGCAGACGGGCGATCGTCAGACGGCGATTGTCAGACCCCTTCCCTACGCTCGAAGGCATGATCACCACACTCGCCGTCGAGAACTACCGGTCCCTGCGGCACCTCGTCGTGCCCCTCGACCGCCTCAACGTGGTGACGGGCGCCAACGGCACCGGGAAGTCGTCCCTGTACCGGGCCCTGCGGCTGCTCGCGGACTCCGCGCGCGGCGGCGCGGTCGCCGCCCTCGCGCGCGAGGGCGGGCTGCCGTCGACGCTGTGGGCGGGCCCGGAGAAGACGAGCCGCGCGGTCCGCGAGGGCCTGCGCCCGCTCCAGGGAACGGTCCGCACCGAACCGGTGAGCCTGCGGCTCGGCTTCGCGGGGGACGAGTTCGGTTACGCGGTCGACTTCGGGCACCCCGGAGGCGCGGCGGGCGACCCGGACTCCCTGTTCACGCTCGACCCGGAGATCAAGCGCGAGGCGATCTGGAGCGGCCCGGTGCTGCGCCCGGCGTCGGTGCTCTCCGAGCGGGCGGGGCCGGCGGTGAAGGTGCGCGCGGCGGACGGCACGTGGCACCGCTCGTCGGGCGAGATCCGGCCGTACGACTCGATGCTGGGCGAGCTGGCCGACCCGCAGCGGGCGCCGGACGTGCTGGCGGTGCGCGAGCAGATCCGCGCCTGGCGCTTCTACGACCACGTCCGCACCGACGCGCACGCGCCCGCGCGGGGGACGCACATCGGCACGCGCACCCCGGTCCTGAGCGGGGACGGCGCGGACCTCGCCGCCGCGCTCCAGACGATCCGGGAGATCGGGGACCGGGAGGCGCTGGACGCGGCGGTGGACGCGGGCTTCCCCGGCAGCCGGGTGGAGATCGACCTGGTGGGCGGCCGCCTGGAACTCCGGCTCCGCCAGCACGGGTTGCTGCGCCCCCTGACGGCGGCGGAACTCTCCGACGGCACCTTGCGCTACCTGCTCTGGGTGGCCGCCCTGCTGACCCCGCGCCCGCCGGCCCTGATGGTCCTCAACGAGCCGGAGACGAGCCTGCACCCGGACCTCCTGGACCCGTTGGCCGACCTGATCCGTACGGCGACGGCCCACACCCAGCTGGTGGTCGTCACCCACGCCCGCCCCCTGGCCCAGGCCCTGTCGCGCCGGGCGAACGTCATAGAACTGGTGAAGGAGTTCGGCCGCACGGTGGTGGAGGGCCAGGGAATGCTGGACGAGCCGCTGTGGCACTGGCCGAAGAGGTGAGCGGGGGGTACTCATCCGGGGGCGGGACGGGAAGCAGGAGGCGGCGCGAGCCGCTCCCCCGGCGTCCCCGCGATCCTCACGGAAGCGTCCCCGCGCCCGGCCCCCTCAGGGCGCCCCAGCCGCCACGGCCTCCGCGATCCGCACGGCCACGTGCGCCGGGACCATCCCCACGTCCACCCAGGGCGTACCCCGGCCACTCACGCTGGGCCGCAGCCGAACAGCCTGCCCCTCAGGCACCCCCAACCCCTCAAGAGCCACCTTCAACGCCTGCGTGGCTTCCTGAGCCCGATCCCAGCCACCGCGCCATTCCTGCATCTCCATCAGTGCGCCGCCTCTCGATGCTGACGCAACTCCACATTGCGGTCGGAGACTCCGCTGTAGTCACCCCGCGAGCGCGCATTCTCTCGCGCGACCACGACGGACAGGCAATGGGAACAGCCGGGTGCGGCAGAGGGTTCGGTCGGTGGTTCCGTCAGTCCGTATCCCTGCGGTTGCTGCGTTTTCATGTGGTCTCCTTGCCGTTGTCTCTGACACGGCAATGATCCGCCCGGCCATAACGGCATCCCAGCTTCATTCACGTTGTGGACTAAAGATCATCGCGGCAAGCCGCCGACCACTCCCGCAACTTCCCCCTGGCTGCTTCATCGAAGAGGGTCCGCTCTTCGTATCCGGCGAACTCGTCGAGATAGGTCCTGATGTCCCGTGCGTCCCTGAACACTATGGACCCAGTGGTCAGCTCGGCCGTGACCATCCTGTCGTCATAGATGGTGAACGTATTCAACGGGAGTCCTGGCGTGCGTGTACCGACAGGGATGACTCCCAGCCGCACGTTCGGCAGGTGGGTGAGTGAGGTCAGCCGGTCAATCTGTACGGCCATGGCGTGAGGGCCGACGAGTGGGAACCGTACGGCTTGCTCGGTCAGGATGAACGTAAACCGTTTCGACGTGTCGTAGAGAATCTGTTGGCGCTCCAATTTCCCCGCGACGGCCTTGCTGGTATCGGCTGGTGAATGGGCCAAGCTGGCCCGGACGTATTCCGGAGTGGCGAGCAGACCAGTGATCATTGATAGCAGGAAGTACCGCATGTGCGCGGAGGAGGCTTCCAGCGCCTTCAGCTCCGCTTGCCGAGTCCCCAGCCCTGTGCGTCGCAGATTTCGCAGGTTCCGCCACTCGGTGTTCGCGAGCCGAGCCAGGGACAGGGCCCGGTCGATTGCTTCCGGCGGAGCGTCGACGCCCCTCAGGTACTGCTCCACGTCCACGATGGACGGCCGCACCCTGGCTTTCTCGATCCGGCTCACCTTGGACTGAGAGATGTTCATTCGCTTGGCAAGCCGGTCCCCGGAGAGACCGGCCGCTTTGCGCAACCCTTTCAGCGTGGCCGCCAACTCTTCTGTTGACCGGCCGAGCTGTTCAGGCTCGAACGTCACCCGCTCACATACTCCGAGAAGGGCGCCGACTCGGCTACCGCGATCTGCTGGTACTCGATGAACGGCGCGGGATCACCCTCGTACAGTTCGCGACTGATCTGCCTGTCGTTCGGCGCGTAGTTCATGAGCACCACCGTGGAGCGATCGAAGAGCCAGAAATCCTGAACGTCGGCCAATGGGTTCTCTCGGTCGGTCACATCAAGGATACGAATATCCTCTCCGGCCAAGACGTGAGGCTCGTAGTATCGAGAGAACTCAAACCGCAGATACTCGGAGAGCGGGCGGGTGAGGATGCGAACGCGTCCGTTCGTCCTGCCTTCCGCGCGCTGCCCCTTAATGCGGTCGGTGTAGCTGGACCTGTAGGCCTGTGGGTAGATTCGCTTACCGTCCCTGAATGCCTGGATCTCTGTCTCTTCCTGTGGCATCAGGTATTGCGGAAGTGTTTCGAGTCGCCAGGCTTCCGTGTGGAAGTCACGGAACATCGCTCGCCACTCATCACCATCCAAGAGCACGCACGGCCTCCCGCAGTACCTCTTCCGGGATCTCGACGAGACCTTCCCCGGCCGGTGGTGTGAACGTTCGGGAGAGGTCGCCCTGGACGACGATGGAGCCGGAGGCGGTGCGGTGGACATTCGGGCAGTCCTCTTCTCCGCACGGGCCGCCGTTGCCGTTACCGGTGAGCCGGGTCAGTTCTTCGCGCGCCATTGCCAAACCCCCTGTGTCGGGGCCCTGGTTGGGGCCTGCTCACCACGACGGTACGAGGGGCGGGCACAGCCGTCCATGCGCGAACGCGACTATGCGCGTCTTGGCATAAACCCGTGTCGTGCACAAGGGCCTAGCCGCTCGGTTGCCACTGGCTCAGCCCGTCAGCCGTCCGCCTTCGCCACCCCGATCGGGCAAGAAACCCCCGTCCCTACGAGGGTGTAGCAATGTGACCCATGACGCGACGAGCCGGAATCTATGTTCGGATCAGTCAGGACAGGGGCGGCGCCGGGCTTGGCGTCGCGCGCCAGGAGGAGGACTGCCGGGCGCTGTGTGCGCGCAAGGGGTGGGACGTGGTGGCCGTCTACCCGGACAACGACGTGAGTGCGTACTCGGGAGCTCCCCGGCCGAAGTGGCAGGAGCTGCTGGGGGACATCAACGGGGGCGTGGTCGACGCGGTCGTCTGCTGGCACGTCGACCGTCTTACCCGATCTCCCCGCGAACTGGAAGACGTCATTGATCTCGCGGACCGGTGCGGCCTCGAACTGGCCACTGTCACAGGTGAGATCGACTTGGCCACGCCGACCGGTCGCATGATCGCGCGCATGCTGGGGGCTGCCGCGCGACACGAGGCGGAGCACAAGTCCGAGCGTCAGAAACGCCAGAGGCGCCAGGCCGCCGAGGCGGGCAAGGTCGCCGGAGGCGGTAAGCGGCCGTTCGGCTATGAGGACGACCGGATGACGATCCGGGAGAAAGAGGCCAAGTACATACGCGAGGGAGTGAGGCGCGTACTGGCGAACGAGAGCCTGGCGAGCATCTGCCGGGACTGGCAGGAGCGGAAGATCGTCAGTGTGGCGGGCAAGTCGTGGAAGCCCAGCGGGTTGCGGCGCTTGCTGGCATCGGCCCGGATCAGCGGGCGCCGGGAGCACACGCCGCGTAGTTCGTGGGAGAGCACCAAGCCCTTACTGGGGGAGATCGTTGCCGATGCGGTATGGCCGGGGATCATCAGTCATGAGGACTCGGACCGGGTGCGCAGGGTCCTGAGCGACCCGGCCCGCCGGACGACTGTCGAGGGCTCGACGAGGCGAAGCTACCTGCTCTCCGGTGTACTCCGCTGCGGGAAGCCCAAGGCAGATGGCAAGCCGTGCGGGTGGGGGATGATCGGCCGCCCGAGGAGCGGAGTTCGGCGCTACGTCTGCCCCAACACCCCTGGCACAGACGCCTGCGCCGGTACGGCCACCAACACCGAGCGTACGGACGATCACATTCGGGACATGGTGCTCGCGGCTCTGGAGTCGGGCGCCCTCATGGAGCGACTGCGGGGGCAGGACACGGCAGGCAACGACCTGTACGACGAGATCCGGACCGATGAGCAGGAACTCGAAGAACTGGCCCGGGACATGGGGGAGCGGCGTATCAGCCGCAAGGAGTGGATGATCGCACGCGAACCGATCGAGGAGCGGCTGGAGCGGAACCGCGCGAAGCATGCGAAGGTCTCGCGGGTAGCTGTGCTCATGGGGTTCGTCGGTAGCTTCGAGGACATGCAGGCTCGTTGGAAGAGGATGAACAACTCCCAGCGACGGGCGATCATCAAGGCGTGCGTCCGGTCGATAGAGGTACGTCCGGCGAACCCGCACAAACGGTGGGACCCCGACCGTTTCGTCTTCGACTGGGTCGCGTAGCGCGGTCAGTCCCGACGGGCCGCGCGGGGTTGATGAGGGTGAAGACCTGTGCGACTTTCTCGATCACGGCAAGGTCCTCGATCACTGGCGGAAGCCCTTGCCTGGCGCGAGAGGCCGTGACTCGCTCTCTGAGCTCATCCGGCACCAAGGGCGCCCCCATCCGGTGTGCCGATGGCATCCCGCGCCGCTTCCCTGCTCGCGGCCAAGTCCTCTGCGGTGCCTGCGGCAATGAGGGAGGCGCCGGGGGTGTGGCCGGAGCCGGTGTAGCGCCACTGGGCTTCGGTGATGCCGTCCGGCATCTCGTGGTGGCCCTGGTGTTGGGCGCGGTCGGCGCGTAGGGCGGTGTAGGTGGTGGAGTAGGTGCGGGATTTGGTGAGGATGTGGCCTCGGTAGCCGAGGGTGTGGGTCCAGGGGCGTAGGCGCAGGGGTGCGTATTCGGGGAGGCTGCCGAGGTGCCAGCAGGTGTGCATGAGGGTGCGGACGTGGTCGGTGACGCGGGCTGTGTCGATGTCGTGCCGGGTGGTGAGCGGGTAGTCGGTTCCGGCTCCGGTGTCGCTGGCGCTCTTGGTGACGTACTTCGCGATGTACGCGGCCACTGCGTCGTCGTCTGGTCCGCCGCCGTCGGCGCGTAGCGGGCGGATGTCGATCTGGACGCCCCAGCGCAGGGCGAGTTCACCGACGGCAGGGCTGTACGGGGTGCGGACCACGACCCGGTGGACAGAGGCGCGTACGGCGTCGGCCAGGCGGTCGGCGGTGCCCCAGGGCGGGGGTTCGTCGGCGGGTCCGGCCGGGCCGTCGAGGCGCACGACGGCGTGCACGTGGACGGCGGCGCGCTTTTGGTACTCGGCGACGCAGGCGAAGGACAGCCGGGCGTGCTGGGGGAAGTGGGACTGTACGAGCCCGGCCGAGGTGGCGAGGCGGCGCCGGACGTCGCGGGTGAACCGGTCCCACAGCATTCCCGCGTGCGCGTGCCACAGCACGTGGGCGGGGTAGTCGTAGCAGTCGGCGCAGAGCGGTTGGCCGACCTGGGGAGCGTCCGTGTCGTGGATGGCGCCGCAGCCGAGGGGGTGCCCGTGTTCGCAGGTGCTGCCGTCGCGGCGTGGTCGGCACCGTTCCCCAGCGCGGTGGACGGGCCCGAAGGACGGGGCGGTCAGGGTGATGAAGAGGCGCGGCCGGTCGCGGACCGCCGGGGGAACGTTCTTGCCGCCGACCAGGCCCGCGCGCACCAGGTGGAAGGTGTCTCCGGCGTGGAGTCGGGAGCACGGACCGCAGACGGTCGCGCGGCGGTTGCGGCAGCGGATCAGGAGGCGTCCGCCGGGTTCGGTGCGGGTGTCGTAGTGGTGCAGGATCTCGCCGGTCGCTTCGTTCCATGTGGTCGTGGAGCCGGAGAGGTGGATCGGGTGGGCACAGCCGCCGGTGGCGCGTACTTGGTCGAGCCAGCGGGCGAACTGGGGGTCTTGGGCGAGGCGTATCGCGTCGCGGTCTGCTTCGGAGAGCTGACGCAGGCGCGCCGCACGGTTGAGGTGGGCGCGCCTGTCAGCCGGGTTCGGGGTGGACTCGGGGGTGATGGCGGGGACCTTCCGCAGGGGGCCGCCGTGGCGGCCGGGTGGATGGTGGGCGGGGTGGCGTTGTCCATGCAGGTGCTCCTTCGGGTGGTCAGGTGGGGTGTGGGGTGGTTCAGCGGATGGTGCCGGTGCCCCGGCAGACGCGGCATCGGCGGCGTCGTCCGGTCCACGTGGTGCGGGCCCCTTCGCCCTTGCAGGCCGGGCAGCGCACGCGGCTCATGGGCATGACGTAGCTCCTTCCTGCTCGGGTCAGGGTGAGGTGAAGCCGTGCAGGAACCAGGTCACGAGCCCGTCGATGGTGAACAGGACCGGAGTCTGACCGAGGTACATGCCGAACAGGCCGATGCAGACCGCTTCCCAGGCCCGCACATCGCGGGAGCGCACCAGCAGGACGCTGATGATCCCGAAGACCACGACGAGCGGCAGCGCGGATGATTCGCTGATCATCGGGCGCCCCCTGCCTGCGCGGCGAGGGCGCGGTCGAAGGCGGGCAGGTGAGGCGTCATGGCCGCGTACTTGCGTGCGGTCGCCGTGGCTTCCTCGGTCGGCGTGAGGTGCGAGCGGGCCCGGGACCAGCCGCCGTCCGGGGCGGTGCAGACGGCCACGCCCTGTTCTTCGGCGGTGATGGACTGGGCGACCGCGACAGCGTCCTTGTTGAGGTCCCCGAGGGTCATTTCCGCCGTGCCGGGGTCGTTGACGCGGTGGCAGATGCGTCCGGCGAGTTGGGCGCGCAGTGCGGTGACGCCGGGGCCGAGGTCGGAGCCGACGCGTTGTCCGGCGACGACCAGGTGCATCCCGAGCGCGGCCCCGAGCTGGGCGATGCGCAGCAGCAGGACGGAGCACTGCTCCGCCTCACTCTTGCTTTCGCGGGTGCCGTCTGAGAGGTAGAGCTCGGCCAGTTCGTCGACGATCACGACGACGGGGGCGGGCCGGAGCTTGTCGGGCAGTTCCCAGATCGAGCGGGCCCCCGCCGCCCGGCAGATCAGCATGCGCTCCTGCATGTCGGTCACGAGCGCGGCCAGCACGGCGACTGCCTCACGTCGGCACGTCGTCAGGGCACTCAACCTGGGGGAGAACAGACCGAGTTCCATGCCGCCCTTGCAGTCGATACCGACCAGGGCGACCGGCTGCGGCGCGAGCTGCGTGATCAGCCGGGCCAGCAGCGTCGACTTGCCGGACCGGGTGGCGCCGGTGATGAGCCAGTGCGGCACCAGGCGCAGGTCCATGACCCAGGCGCCGCCACTCTCCAGTGCGCCGATCAGCGCCGACAGCAGGACTGCGGGTGCCGTTGCCAGGCCCGGCCGCTCCAGAGGATCAACAGCCGTTGCGGTCAGCAGCACGCGGCCACGTTCGGGCGAGGTGACGCGTACCGCGTGGACCCTCCAGGCGTGCATCAGCGCGTCGGCCGCCTTCAGGTACGTGGCGGGGGTCTGCCCCGGATGCAGGCGCACGATCACCGTCAGGCCCATGCGGGTGGCGCGCGGGAAGGAGAGGCGCGGCGCGATGGGCCGCAGCGGGTCACCCTTGACCACGATGTCACCGATCAGGCCGCGCGGCGGACGGCGGGAGACGGACAGGTCGTTGAGCATCGCGACCTTGCGCCAGGTGAAGATCACCCGGCATGCGGTGAGCGGGTAGCCGGTCACGTACCAGTGCCAGGCTGGACGAGTCCGCCGCAGCAGATCACCGAGGACCAGCGCCCAGGCGAGTGCGGCGAGCGCCAGCGCGAGCAGGATGGCACCCATCACGCACCACCCGCCTTCGGTAAGGCACTCGGAGCCGAGGCAGGGACGGGCGTGATCGCATCGGCCCGGAAGCTGATCCCGTGCCGGTCACCCATCGACCAGGCGAACGCGAGCAGCCCGGTGACCTTGACGATCATTCCTTCCTCGATGCCCTTGGGCTCGCCGCTCATCGCGATCTCGATCACCGAGATCCTGCGGGCGTCCTGGCGGACCGTGACGGCCACGGTGTACATCGGGTTGCCGTCGCGGTCCCTCTTCACCTCCCCGGTCTCGGAGTTGGTGATCTTCTTCTCGGGTGCGATGGCGCACCGCAGTACGCCGAGTCGTGTCGTGTCCACGGGAATGGACTGCATGATCTTGGCCTCCTAGGCCGCTCACGACGCCAGCCAGATACTGACGTCACTTGTCCTTACGAGTGATGACTATGAGGCTCTGTACGGCGCAGGGTCAAGTACTTATGCTGACGAGTGATGTCGCGCGTGCGACGTGCCTATGTCCCCACCACACCCACGACAAAGGTGTCCAGATGAGCGAGATCCAGCGCCCCGGAGCCCTCTACCAGCAGGTCGCCGCCGCCATCCGCGAAGCGATCCTCTCCGGCGAGTTCACCCCCGACGCACCGCTCCCCTCCGAGGCCCAGCTCATCGAGCGCTACCAGGTCTCGCGCCCCACCGTCCGCAACGCGATTGCCGCACTGCGCGCGGAAGGCTTGATCGACGTCCGGCACGGCAAGGGCAGTTTCGTCCGCTCCAGCGGCCTGCCCGCCGTGACGATCGAGCGCCGCATCAGCCGCACCACCGGCGGACGGTTCACCACCCACAACGGCGAGGCCTGGGACGAGGCCGAGGAACCCAAGACCTACCGCTCCCACACCACCAAGGCCACCGGCGCCCTGCTCGAACTCGGGGAAGAAGAAGCCCTCTTCGGCTGCGACCGCCTGCTCACCGACCCGGCCACCGGCACCCGCACGATGCACCGCACCCTGATCCCCTTCGCGACCGCCGAGGCGATCTCTGGCCTGGCCGACGCACCGGACACGCCCCCACCGACGATCTACGCCCTGCTGACGAAGGCCGGGCACAAGCTGTGGTGGTCCGAGACGGTGCGCGCCCGCATGCCCCTGCCCGACGAGCGCGCCGCCCTGCACCTGCCTGACGCGACCCCGGTCCTGCACACCAGCCGCGTCACGCACGGCACCGACGACCGGCCCCTGATCCTCGAAGAGCTGCGCGTCGGCGCGGACCGGGCCGAACTCGCCTACAAGATCACCGCCGACCAGCAACCCGCCCGGCGCACCCGCACCTGAGCGCCAACGGCCATCGGTCGAAACAGTCTTCACTTCCTCAAGGGCGCGCCTGCGGCGCGCCGGGCCGCCCGGCCGCCCCGGCCGGGCATGCGGCGTGACCGCCGGTCCCGGCCGGACGCCCGACGCCCCACACCACACGCCCAAGGATGTAGAGCGCCGACCGGCCGACGAGGGCCGGTGTCCACGGGGCTGGGGGTCGACGGCCTCCGAGACTTTAGGCAGCTCCCATGGGGCGAGCCTCGAAGAACAGGGGGCCCATCGGGCGCAGACGCGGGCAGGGCAGGTGCCCGCCCGATTCGCCGGGCCAGCGTAGGGCCCCCTGTTCACTCGCCCCATGGCAGCTACCGCCCAAAGTCTCTGCGGTCGGCGACGTGCCCACGCGCGCCACCCACCAGGCGAAACGCCCCTCACGGCGCCGCGTCACCATCATCGTCGGCGGCCCGCTCCAGGCACCGCGCCAGCCGGTCCACCACACCCGGCCAGCCCGCCAGCCGCACCACCCCACGCCCGTCCCCGGTCGTCGTCGCACTCGCCCGCAGCTCCGACAGCTCGAACCCCGCCGCCAGCAGCGCCCGGTTCAACCGGTCCGCCGCCACCCGCGCCTCACGCCAGCCCGCCAGGTAATCCACCCCCGGCGACCACAGCCCGACGTCCATCTCCACCGCGTCCAGGCCGTCGTACAGACCCTCGCCCTCCATGCCGCTCACGACAGTCCACCTCTGTCCAGTCTCGGGTAGTACCGGATCAACTCCCTTGTGTGCCAAGACAGAAGCGCAGCACAGCGGCCCCGGATACCATCTGGCACCGGGGGCCGCAGTGTCCCCAACCGGGCCACCCTTCGCTTACCAGGGCATGGGGTGGCCCGGCCCACTTCTGGCCTCGGAGGGCCAGAAGTCATCAGCCGTGCAAATGCGGATCGCTGATCACCGCCAACGGCACATAGACAGTGATCCAGAAGATGACGATCCCGAAGGCGAACAGTCGCTGACGCATCAGCCCGCCCCGTCGCGCTCAAGTAACGTCGCCCTGAAGAACGACGTCGCCACGGCCCGGAATCCGGTGTGGCCGGTGGCGCCCGCGTGCCGCAGGCACCACAGTTCGGGCACCTCCTTGCCGTCCGAGGCTTCGGACGAGTCGTTGCATGTCGTGCACTGGCTCTCGAAGATCGGCCTGCTACCCGAGGTGTCGAGCTGCAACACCCAGTCCGCGAACCGCCAGACCGCCCGAGGGGTCGTCATGGCCGCCCCCTTCTCGACTTCCCTCGCGCAGCCGGGCCGCTCCGGCTCACCGTCAGCACGTCACGAGCCTTCACCCGTAGCGCTGGGCCGGAGCGGAAGAGCAACACCACCTGCGACCCGCTGGAGGGGTGTCGGTCGGCGCGGATCGACTTGACCTCTCGCCACTGACCGCGCGTGTGGACCAAGTCACCGCGCTGAACCCGCAGCGCAAGCACCCGAGCCATCACGCCTCATCCCCTGCCGCGTTCACCACGGCCCACACCGACTTGCCGATCCCGTCCCGGTCGTCGACGCCCCAGCGAGCGGCGAGGCTGTCGACGAGGATGAGTCCCCATCCGCCGGTCTCTCCCGGTACGCGCGCCGCGGGAAGCTCGTCGTCCGCGTCGTGGACCTCGATGCGGACGCCGTCTCCTTCACGCTGATACCGCGTCTGGATCTGGCTCCCAAGTGGCACATGTGTGTGCCGGACCGCATTGGTGATCAGCTCGGAGAGCACCACCAGCGCCGTGTCTTCGACGACGCCCAGGTCCCAACCGGCCAGGGTCTCCCGTAGCACGGACCGCGCCCTACCGACGCTGCGAGCGCTACGGGCCCAACGGCGAACTACCGTCGTCCCGTTCGTCACTGCCGCATTCGTCTTCATGGCACCAGAGTTGCGGCGAGCAATCGCCCGAACGACCTCAGCGCGATTACCCACGGTGGGTAACATCACTGGGACACGCCACAGCGATCCACGGAGCCGATCCCGGAGCGTCGCTCATGTCCAAGACCGAGGCGTCACAAGATCTCCCGGTGCGCTTGTTGAATGACGCCGAGATGATCGAAGCCTGCCGCGAACGCGACTTCTCGGAGATCTTCAAATTGGTGAAGCGGGCCGGTATCTACCCCGCTCTCATCGCCCGTCGCTGCGAGCTGACGCCGAGCCGTGTCGGTGAGGTGATCAAAGGGCAGCGGGTCATCAAGGACATAGCGGTGATCGAGCGAGTTGCTGACGGCCTGCGCATCCCTGGCCACATGCTCGGCCTCATGCGGCGGGGGTGGGAGGGCGACGAACGGGCTTCCCTGTCCACGTCGTTGACAGTCGGTGATTCGAGTCTGGCCCCGACCCCGGACGAGCTTTGGGTGGCGTCCCCGGGCGAGGACATCACGGACCCTCAGTTCGCCACGACTCTCATCGAGAGCCAACTCCCGCTGCATTACAAGAGCGCCAACTACTTCGGCGCACGTCAACCACTTGCCACGGTCGTCCACCATGCACAGACGATCGACCGCCTGTTGCGGGATGCCAATGGTTCAACCCGGGACGAGTTACTTCGGCTCGGCAGCCGGATTGCCGAATTCCTCGGCTGGCTGTACCAAGATCTCGGGGACTTCCCCACAGCGGGATACTGGTCTGACCGGTCGATGGAATGGGCCCAGGAGGCGGCCGACGATCACATGCAGTCGTACGTACTCTTCCGGAAGAGCCACCAGGCCGCCTCGCAGGCGAACGCTGAACGGGCGATCGGATTGGCGCGCGCGGCCCAGCGGGTGCCGAACCTGACGTCGGGAATCACCGCGCTGGCCGTTCAACAAGAGGCCGCGGGCTACGCGTTGCAGCACAACCCCAGAGCGGCGCTGGCGAAGTTCGACGAGGCACACGAGTACGCGTCACAGCCCACGGTGAACGACCCACCGACCACGCTCGACACCTCGTACTGCACCCCTACGTACATCGAAATCCAGCGGGCCAACTGCTGGATCGATCTAGGCGAACCCCTGCGTGCCGTCCAGCTCTTCGAGGACGAGATCGCCGCCCTGCCGCAGATCTACCGGAACGATCGAGGTGTCTATCTCGCGCGGCTCGCCCGTGCGTACGCCAAAGCCGGTGAGCCCGAACAGGGAGCCAAGGCCGCCACGAAGGCTCTAGCGATCGTCACTCAGACCGGGTCGGCACGAACGCTCGCCGAGTTGGAGGCCGTGACCCACGCTGCCGGGCCACAGCGGAACGTGCCCGCTGTGGCGACGTTCATCGAGCGCTTCGAGATCGTTCGCGACCGACTCGCTACCTAGTCGGACCGCAGACGATGAGGGAAGCTGGGGGCATGGACGAACTGATCACGCAGGCGACGTCCGGAGACGAGCGCACCAGAGGACCGGCCGTCGCCGTCCTCCCTGTGGGGAGCTTCGAGCAGCATGGCGATCACCTCCCACTGATCACGGACACGGCGATCGCCTGCCTGATCGCGAAGCGGATCGCAGACGATCACGGTCTCTTCCTCCTGCCACCGATCACGATCTCCTGCTCCCACGAGCACGCGCCGATGGCAGGCACAGTGAGCATCAGCGCGACCACCCTGTACGCGATGGTCAACGACATCTGGCGATCGCTGAAGGCGTCCGGTGTCCCCGGCCTACTGATCGTCAACGGCCACGGCGGCAACTACGTCCTGTCCAACGTCGCCCAGGAGCTGAACGTCGACGGCCCCCGCGTCGCCCTCTTCCCCGTCTCGGAAGACCGAGCGCGGGCCCGCGCTGACGCCGGGCTGGAGAGCACCGGAGCCGATGACATGCACGGTGGAGAGTTCGAGGTCTCGCTACTCCTGCACGGCGCGCCCCACTTGGTCCACGACGGCATCGAGCAAGACGACCACTCAGCCCCCCGCCGCCCGCACCTGCTGACCCTGGGCATGGCCGGGTACACGACGAACGGGATCATCGGCCAGCCGTCACTGGCCAGCGCCACCAAGGGCAAGGCGATCTTGGACAGCTTCTCGGAGTCGGCCCGAGCTCACCTTTCCGTGATCGGTCGCAGAGCGAGCTGACCGTGGCGGTCCGGCGGGCACCCAGCCAGGTCAGTCCTCCGCAGGAGCGATACCCGTCGGGCAAGACGCCCCCCAGTTCGTCTCGAACGGGTCGTCTAGCTTGACCCCCGTCCCCCCGATCCCGCAATACCCGCCCGGGTTCTTGTCCAGGTACTGCTGGTGATAGGCCTCGGCCGGGTAGAAGACGCGCCCCTCCGCCGGCAGGACTGTTGTCGTGATCTCGCCGTGGCCCGAGGCCGTGAGGACCTTCTGGTAGGCCTCGCGGGACGCGGTGGCCGCCGCCTCCTGCGTGGCGGAGTGGGTGTAGATCGCGGAGCGGTACTGCGTGCCCACGTCGTTGCCCTGGCGGAAGCCCTGCGTGGGGTTGTGGGACTCCCAGAAGAGCTTCAGGAGGGACGCGTACGAGACGACCTTCGGGTCGTAGACCACGCGGACCGCTTCCGTGTGGCCCGTCAGGCCCGAGCAGACCTCGTCGTACGTCGGGTTCTGCGTGTAGCCGCCCTGGTAGCCGACCAGGGTCGTCCACACGCCCTCCGTCTGCCAGAACTTGCGCTCGGCGCCCCAGAAGCAGCCCAGGCCGAAGTCCGCCACCTCCAGGCCCTCGGGGTAGGGGCCTTGCAGCGGGTTGCCCAGGACCGTGTGGCGGTCGGGGACGGTGAATTCCGGCTCGGGGCGGCCCTTGAGGGCCTCCTCGGGCTCGGGGAGGACGGGCGTGCGGCTGTTCAGGAACATGCTGGGCTCCGATGGCAGTGGTACTGGCGGTGGCGGCGGCTGTTCGGGTCCACCCCCTGCAACGTTCGGGGGCAGAGTGGGATTCCCCCGGCCTCGAAGCCCGCCCTCAGCGCGGCAGCGTCGCCGGGTTCCCCCCGTTCGCCTCGTACCCGGCCACCGCCAGCGCCCGGTATATCGCGTACTGCTCCGCCGGGTCCTCGGACAGCGTCCACGGCAGGGCGCCCACGAAGCCGTCCAGGTGGACGAACTGGTCCATCGACTCCGACCAGCGCTCCGCGCGGACCAGGAAGAACGCCAGCAGATGGCGGACGTGGGCCAGGACCGGGTCGTCGGGGCGGGCCGAGTGGACCGCGTGCAGGGCGCCCTCCAGGGCGCGGCTCACCACCATCGTGCGGTGGAAGTCCGTGACCAGGACGATGTCGGGCATGTGCTCGTACACCGCGAACAGCGGCAGCGCGGCGAGCAGCGAGCCGCGCGGCGCCCGCGCCGCCGCCGACGTCGCGAACTCGTCCGCCAGCGCGCGCGAGCCGTGCCACTTCTCGCACCAGTAGTGGAGGGCCGACAGGTGCGCCCCCATGTGGTGCGGGGCGCGGTCGATCACCTTGGCCCAGAGCTGCTCGAATTCGGGGTGCGGGTAGGCGAGTCCACGGGCCACCGCCAGTTCGGTGATGTACGGGACCGGGTCGCCCGGGGCCAGCAGCGCCGCCTCCGCGCAGACCGCGCGGGCCTCCTCCAGGATGATCCGGAAGTCGTCCTGCCCGGCCGACGACGAGCGCCACGCCTGCTGGACCAGGAACTCCGCGTGCACCTGCGCCGCGCCCGCGTCCTTGGGGGACTCCGAGCGCCACTTGCGCAGCCACGCGCCGCCGACGCCGGGGCGCTGCGCCAGCTCCAGCGAGGCCGCGCCCGCGAAGGCCTGGACGCGCTGCCAGCGCAGCTCGCCCTCCTTGGGCGTGCCCGCGAGCAGCTGCGCCGCCGCCCGCCACTCCTGGGTCGCCTGCACCACGTCCAGTACGTCCAGGAGGTCCTGGTCCGGGCCCGGCAGCCGTACGTCCAGCTCCTCCTGGCGCGCGAAGCCGTACTCCGCCGGGTCCGCGGCGTCGGGCGCGCCCGGCTCGGCCAGCTGGATGCCGGCCCGGCGGCGCCGCATCACCCACGGGCCCAGGGCCATCGTCAGCATGCACGCGGCGATCAGGATCCAGAGAATCTCCATGCCTCAAGCGAAGCAGACCCCACCGACTTCTGGCCAACCCGCGCCGGGACCTGTGGATAACCCGCGTCGGCCGCGCACCCCGTTCCGCGGTCGGCCCGACCGCCGAGGCCGCGTCCGGTCTCACGAAGCGGCGACCCGGATCTCAGGAAACGGCGAGCGCACCCCACCCCGCCACCGGCGAACTAGGCTCTGGACCATGAGCCACGAGCACCTCGACAAGAGCTTCGAGACCATCGCGATCCACGCCGGTAACACCGCGGATCCGCTGACCGGCGCGGTCGTACCCCCGATCTACCAGGTCTCCACATACAAGCAGGACGGCGTCGGCGGGCTGCGCGGCGGCTATGAGTACAGCCGCAGCGCCAACCCGACGCGCACCGCCCTCGAAGAGAACCTGGCGGCCCTGGAGGGCGGCGTCCGCGGGCTCGCCTTCGCCTCCGGCCTGGCCGCCGAGGACTGCCTGCTGCGTACGCTGCTGGCCCCCGGCGACCACGTGGTCATCCCCAACGACGCGTACGGCGGTACGTTCCGCCTCTTCGCCAAGGTCGTCTCCCGGTGGGGCGTGGAGTGGTCGGTCGCCGACACCTCCGACCCGGCGTCGGTACGGGCCGCGGTCACCGACCGTACGAAGGCCATCTGGGTCGAGACGCCCTCGAACCCGCTGCTCGGCATCACCGACATCGCGGCCGTCGCGGCGGTCGCCAAGGACGCCGGTGCCAAGCTGGTCGTCGACAACACCTTCGCGAGCCCCTACCTCCAGCAGCCGCTCGCGCTCGGCGCGGACGTCGTCGTGCACTCCCTGACGAAGTACATGGGCGGTCACTCGGACGTCGTGGGCGGCGCCCTCGTCACCAACTCGACCGAACTGGGCGAGGAGTTGGCGTACCACCAGAACGCGATGGGCGCGGTCGCCGGGCCGTTCGACTCCTGGCTGGTGCTGCGCGGCATCAAGACGCTGCCCGTCCGCATGGACCGGCACAGCGAGAACGCCGGGAAGATCGCGGAGATGCTGACCCGCCACCCCAAGGTGTCGCAGGTGCTCTACCCGGGGCTGCCCGAGCACCCCGGCCACGAGGTCGCGGCCAAGCAGATGCGCGCCTTCGGCGGCATGATCTCCTTCCGGGTCACCGGCGGCGAGCAGGAGGCGGTCGACCTGTGCGCCCGCACCAAGGTCTTCACCCTCGGTGAGTCGCTGGGCGGCGTCGAGTCGCTGATCGAGCACCCGGGCCGGATGACGCACGCCAGCGTCGCCGGGTCCGCCCTGGAGGTGCCGGGCGACCTGGTGCGGCTCTCGGTCGGCATCGAGAACGTGGACGACCTGCTGGCCGACCTCCAGCAGGCGCTGGGCTGAGCTCCGTAAGCCACGCTTACGACCCCGTAGGGGTCCCGGGTCGCCCGGGGCCCCTCACAGGCCCTCCACCGGTGGCGCCACCGTCGACGGCGGCGCCACCCACGGATGCACCCGCGCGGCCCACACCGTGAAGACGACCGCCGCCGCCACGATCACCAGCCACATCAGCCGCCGCGCGGCCCGGCGGCGGCGCAGCAGCCGCAGGCCCAACTCGGCCGCGCGTACGGCGAGTTCGGTCGGCACCGGCGGGTGCGGGCCCGCAAGGAGGCGGCGGACCTCCGCCTCCTTGCGGTCGGGCAGGCTCATGACACCCCCTCCGCGGTCGTGCGGGGGCGCGGGTGGCGGGCGCCCGCCGGGGCGCTGCGCATCGTCGCGATCGCGCGCGTGCAGATCACCCGGACCCGCTCGCACGGCAGGCCGATCAGCGCGGCGACCTGCTCCTCGGCGACGCCCTCGGACAGCCGCAGCACCAGCACGAGCCGCTCCTGCGGGGTGAGCCGGGCCAGTACGCCCGTCGCCCGGTCGCGGTGGCGGTGGTAGCGCCAGGCGGTGCTCGCGAACCTGGCCACCAGCTCCTGGCGGGTGCGGTCGTACGGGTCCTCGCCGTGCTCGGGGTCCCAGCGCGCGTACGTCCGCGCCAGGGCGGCGGTCAGCAGGCGCCGGGCCCGGTCGTTGCGCTCGGGCGGCTCGCCGGTGAGCAGGGTGGCCGCATGCAGCAGCCGGCCCCCCGCGCCCGCCACGAACGCCTCGAACTCGCGGGCGCTGCGGCGCTGCCGTTCCGTCTGCCGCTCGCGCATGGCCTCATATGAAGCCCGTGCGAGCGGCAGGTCAAGAGGTCGGTGCGGCCGGGTCCTGGGCGGCCGACTGGCGGGCCGACAGAGCGGAGTTGAAGCGGGTCAGGAGGGTGCAGAAGGACTCCCGTTCCTCCTCGGACCAGCCGTCGGTCACCTGCGCCATGAGCTCGCGGCGCGAGGAGCGCACCTCTTCGAGGCGGGTCTGGCCGCGCGGGGACAGCTGGAGCACGACCGCGCGGCCGTCCTCCGGGTGCGAGGTCCGTTTGACCAGGCCGGTGTCGACGAGCGGGGCGACCTGGCGGGTGACGGTCGACGAGTCGATGCCCATGCCGGCCGCGAGCGCCTTGACGCCCATCGGGCCTTCCTGGTCCAGCCTGTTGAGCAGCAGGTACGCCGCGCGGTCCATCGAGTTGCGGACCTGGCCGACGCCGCCGAGACGGGTCTGCTCCGCGCGGCGCGCGAAGATGGCCACCTGGTGCTGGAGGGCATCGAGGAGGCCTGGGTCGAGATGGGAAGTCATGTCCTGAGTAGTGGGCATGGCCGGGGCTCTCTCGTGCGGCGGTCGGTGTGGTGGGGGACAGAGTACGCGGCCGGGCCGGTACGCGTACCGGCCCTGCACAAAGCTGTGGACAACTGCCGGGAGGATCCGGCGCGGAGCGGCCGCCGGGCCCATGAGCTGCGAGACTTGCGGTCATGAGCTTCAGTACGCCTGACCCCTTGCGTCCCCTGATCCTCGATGACGTCCGCGGCGCGCAGAAGATGCTCGCGGGGGTCGCCAGGATGACCGCGATGGAGGGCTCCCGGCATCTGACGCAGCTGGTCGGCGCCCCGGTCCACCTCAAGTGCGAGAACCTCCAGCGCACCGGCTCCTTCAAGCTCAGGGGCGCCTACGTACGGATCGCCGGGCTGCGCCCCGAGGAGAAGGCGGCCGGGGTGGTGGCCGCCAGCGCGGGCAACCACGCGCAGGGCGTGGCACTGGCCTCCTCGCTCCTGGGCGTGCGCTCCACGGTGTTCATGCCGGTCGGCGCGCCCCTGCCGAAGGTCGCCGCGACCCGGGAGTACGGCGCGGAGGTCGTCCTGCACGGCACGGTCGTCGACGAGACGCTGGAGGCGGCCGAGGCGTACGCGCGCGAGACGGGCGCGGTCTTCATCCACCCCTTCGACCACCCGGACGTCATCGCGGGCCAGGGCACGGTCGGCCTGGAGATCCTGGAGCAGTGCCCGGAGGTGCGCACGATCCTCGTCGGGATCGGCGGCGGCGGCCTGGCCGCGGGCATCGCGGTCGCGGTGAAAGCGGTCCGCCCCGATGTGAAGGTGATCGGCGTGCAGGCGGCGGCCTCGGCGTCGTATCCGCCCTCGCTGGCCGCCGGGCACCCCGTGGCGATCGACCCGGCGCCGACGATGGCCGACGGGATCAAGGTGGGGCGGCCCGGGGACGTGCCGTTCGCGCTGATCAGGGAGCTGGTGGACGAGGTCCGCACGGTCACCGAGGACGAGCTCTCCAGCGCGCTGCTGCTCTGCCTGGAGCGGGCCAAGCTGGTCGTGGAGCCCGCCGGGGCGAGCCCGGTGGCGGCGCTGCTGAGCGATCCGGGGGCGTTCCGGGGCCCGGTGGTGGCGGTGCTGTCGGGCGGCAACGTGGACCCGGTGCTGCTCCAGCGGATCCTGCGGCACGGGATGGCGGCGGCCGGGCGCTATCTGAGCCTGCGGCTGCGCCTGCCGGACCGGCCGGGGGCGCTCGCGGCGCTTCTCGGGTCATTGTCAGTGGTCGACGCTAACGTCCTCGATGTGAGCCACGTACGGACCGATCCGCGGCTCGGACTCACGGAAGTGGAGGTGGAGTTGCACCTGGAGACGAAGGGGCCGGAGCACTGCCTGGAGGTCGGGGCGGCGCTGCGGGAAGAGGGGTACCAGGTCATCTCCTGATCGGGTACGAGGCCATCTCCTGACCGGGGGCCGGGTGATCCCCGGCCGGTCGGCGGGGCCGCTCCGGACCGGGGGCCGGGTCACTCCGGATCGGGCGGCGCCAGGCCTTTCCCGATGCCCGCACCGAAGCCGTCGTACCTCTTGAGTAAACGCGATACATCGCGTTAGTCTGTGTTCCGCGCCACAGCTCCACCGGGCATCACATGCCCGGCAAATCTAGGATTTGTGAACGAAGCGACACCCAAACTCTGGGGGTACCCAACATGCCAGGCGCCATCTATGCCGAAGGCCTGGTGAAGACGTTCGGCGACGTAAAGGCTCTGGACGGCGTGGACCTCGATGTCCCCGAGGGCACGGTTCTGGGCCTGCTCGGCCCCAACGGCGCCGGCAAGACCACCACCGTGCGCGTCCTGACCACCCTGCTCCAACCCGACAGCGGCCGGGCCACGGTCGCGGGCATCGACGTTCTCAAGCATCCCAACGAGGTACGCCGCGCGATCGGTCTGTCCGGTCAGTTCGCGGCGGTCGACGAGTATCTGACCGGCCGCGAGAACCTCCAAATGGTCGGCCAGCTCTACCAGATGAAGGCCAAGGAGGCGAAGGCCAGGGCGGGCGAGCTGCTTGAGAAGTTCAACCTCGCCGACGCGGCCGACCGCCCCGCCAAGACGTACTCCGGCGGTATGCGCCGCCGGCTCGACCTGGCCGCCGCCCTGGTCGTGTCGCCGCCCGTGATGTTCATGGACGAGCCGACGACCGGCCTCGACCCGCGCAACCGCCAGCAGCTGTGGGAGGTCATCCAGGAGCTCGTCGCGGGCGGCACCACCCTGCTGCTCACCACGCAGTATCTGGAGGAGGCCGACCACCTCGCGCACGACATCTGCGTGGTCGACCACGGCCGGGTCATCGAGCGCGGCACCGCCGACCAGCTCAAGGCCCGCACCGGCGGCGAGCGCGTCGAGGTCGTGGTGCACCAGCACGAGGAGATCGAGCCCGCCCGCGCGGTGCTCGCCGGGTTCGGCAAGGGCGAGGTCGCCGTCGCCGAGCACACCCGCAAGCTCACCGTGCCGGTCACCGGCGGCGCCAAGCTGCTCGCCGAGGTCATCCGCGAGCTCGACAACCGCGGAGTGGAGATCGACGACATCGGGCTGCGCCGCCCGACCCTCGACGACGTCTTCATCTCCCTCACCGGCCATGTGGCCGAGCAGAAGGACGAGGACGAGAACGAGAAGGAGGGCTCCAAGTGACCGCCGTCGTCGAAACCCCGCACCTCATAGCCCCGCAGCCGCGCGGCGGCCTCGTCCAGTCGGTCAACGACTCGCTGGTCGTGGCCAAGCGCAATCTGATCCGGATGATGCGCATCCCCGAGATGATCATCTTCGGCCTGATCCAGCCGATCATGTTCGTGGTGCTGTTCAGTTACGTGTTCGGCGGCTCGGTCAACATCGCCGGGTCCACCGACCCCGCCGCCTACCGAGAGTTCCTGATGGCGGGCATCTTCGCCCAGACCGTCACCTTCGCCACGGCCGGCGCCGGCGCGGGCATCGCGGACGACATGCACAAGGGGCTCATCGACCGGTTCCGCTCGCTGCCGATGGCCCGCGGCGCGGTCCTCACCGGCCGCACGCTGGCCGACCTGGTGCAGACGGCGCTGACCGTGGTGGTGCTCGCCGTCGTCGGCCTGCTGGTCGGCTGGCGCGTCCACCACGGCATCCCGAAGGCGCTCGGCGCGTTCGCGCTGCTGCTCCTGCTTGGGTACGCGTTCTCCTGGATCGGCGCCCTGATCGGCCTCACGGTGCGTACGCCGGAGGCGGCCACCTCCGGCGGGCTGATCTGGCTCTTCCCGGTGACGTTCGTGTCCAACGCGTTCGTCGCCACCTCCGGGATGACGCCGTGGCTGCGGCACGTCGCCGAGTGGAACCCGTTCAGCGCCACCGTCCAGGCCTGCCGGGACCTCTTCGGCAACCCGGGCGTGGTGCCGTCCAACGCCTGGCCGATGCAGCACCCGGTGATCGCCTCGCTGCTCTGGTCGCTGCTGATCATCGTGGTGTTCCGGACCCTGGCGGTGCGCAAGTACCGCTCGGCGACGGCCTGAGGCAACCCGGACGTACGCACCCGGCCCCGCCGCACACGGCGAAGCCCCCGGCCGCCCTTTCCAGGGCCGCCGGGGGCTTCGTTCACGTACGGAAAGGGCTCAGCCCGTGTACGGCGTGGCCGCGAGGATCTTCACCGAGGCCTTCCTGCCGTTCGGCAGCTCGTACTCGGCGTCCTCGCCGATCTTCTTGCCGTTCACGCCGGAGCCGAGCGGGGACTGCGGCGAGTACGTCTCGATCTCGGTCGACGCGTACTCGCGCGAGGCGAGCAGGAACTCCAGGGTGTCGTCCTCGTCGCCGTCGAAGGCGATCGTGACGAGCATGCCGGGAGCCACCACGCCGTCCGCGGCGGGCGCCTCGCCGACCTTGGCGTGCTCAAGGAGCTGGGTCAGCTGGCGGACCCGGAGCTCCATCTTGCCCTGCTCCTCCTTGGCCGCGTGGTACCCGCCGTTCTCCCGGAGGTCACCCTCCTCACGGGCCGCCGCGATCTTTACGGCGATCTCCGTGCGCGCGGGACCAGACAGATACTCCAGC
This sequence comes from Streptomyces sp. BPTC-684, assembly GCF_030028635.1. Taxonomy (NCBI): domain Bacteria; kingdom Bacillati; phylum Actinomycetota; class Actinomycetes; order Kitasatosporales; family Streptomycetaceae; genus Streptomyces; species Streptomyces sp. BPTC-684. The sequence continues at coordinate 1,933,511 of NZ_CP124863.1, read as the reverse complement.
TCGGCCTTGAGCTGGTTGTACGCCTCCTGGGTCAGCCAGGTGACGTTGTCGCTGGTCTGGGTCACAGGTGCTCCTCGTCGGTACTGGGAATACAAGCGCATCGCCCTACCCAGAAGGATGTGCCTTCTCGGGCGGGCGAAACCACGAGCCTAACAATTCAGGGCGCCAAGGGGGAGGACGAAAACCGTAGGGAAATCGTCGGCGCAGGTCAGCGCGGGCGAGGCGGGGTCGTCGACCGGCGGGGCCGCCGGGCGCGCGGTGCGGGACCGAGCCGGGCCGAGCGCTGGGTCAGACCGACTTGCAGCCGACGAGGTCGACGGCGGTCGCCCGCGAGGTGGTCTGGACCGTGATCAGCTCGTCGATGCGGCCCTTCCGCTGCTCGAAGCGGACGTCCTTGCGGCCCACCTCGTCGCCGCCGGTCTCCAGGGCGCGCAGGGTGCAGACACCGGTCTCGCCCTTGTCCTTGCGCACTTCCAGATGGACCTCGACGGCCTTGGCGGAGACCACCTTGAACTTGATGACCTCGGCCGACACGGACTGGCCGCCCACGTAGTCGTAGCCGATCCAGCCGACCACGCCGAGCAGGCCGACGCCGAGGACCGAGCCGATGATCTTCAGCTTGCGGTCGGCGCGCTGGTCCGCGGTGCGCCCGTAGCGCCCCTCGGGAAGCGGTTGGCTTGCCGCGGCCATGGTCGTCCTCCTGCTGCTGGGGGTGCCCGGAATTTTCCGCCCCCCGATTCGGTCACTATAGAAGCCGCCCATCGCGCCGGATCACAGAGGGCAACACCCAGGGCGCCGAATCACTGAGGATCTTGTCTTGACTGAGCAGCTGCGACTGATGGCCGTGCACGCCCACCCCGACGACGAGTCGAGCAAGGGCGCGGCCACCATGGCGAAGTATGTGTCCGAGGGGGTGGACGTGCTGGTCGTGACCTGCACGGGAGGCGAGCGCGGCTCCATCCTCAACCCGAAGCTCCAGGGCGACAAGTACATCGAGGAGCACATCCACGAGGTGCGCAAGAAGGAGATGGACGAGGCCCGCGAGATCCTCGGGGTCAAGCAGGAGTGGCTGGGCTTCGTCGACTCCGGCCTGCCGGAGGGCGACCCGCTGCCGCCGCTGCCCGAGGGCTGCTTCGCCCTGGAGGACGTGGACAAGGCGGCGGGCGAGCTGGTCCGCAAGATCCGCGCCTTCCGTCCGCAGGTGATCACCACGTACGACGAGAACGGTGGCTACCCGCACCCCGACCACATCATGACCCACAAGATCTCCATGGTGGCGTTCGACGGGGCGGGCGACACCGAGAAGTTCCCGGAGTCCGAGTACGGCCCGGCCTACCAGCCGCGGAAGCTCTACTACAACCAGGGCTTCAACAAGCCGCGCACCCTGGCGCTGCACCACGCGCTGCTCGACCGGGGCATGGAGTCCCCGTACGGCGAGTGGCTGGAGCGCTGGAAGGAGTTCGAGCGCGTCGAGCGCACGCTGACCACGCACGTTCCGTGCGGGGACTTCTTCGAGATCCGGGACAAGGCGCTGATCGCGCACGCCACCCAGATCGACCCCGACGGCGGCTGGTTCCGGGTCCCGATGGAGATCCAGCAGGAGGTCTGGCCGACGGAGGAGTACGAGCTGGCGAAGTCGCTCGTGGACACTTCCCTCCCCGAGGACGACCTCTTCGCGGGCGTACGCGAGAATGCCTGATATGAGCGCAAGCCTGGCACTGACGCACTTGGTCCCGCTGGCCAAGGACATCGACAACGACAAGGTGACGCCCGGCGTCCTCGGCTTCATCGTCTTCGCGGCGCTGGCCGCGGGGGTGTGGCTGCTGATGAAGTCGATGAACCGGCACATGGGGAAGGTCGACTTCGAGGAGGTTCCCGAGTCGGGACAGACTTCCCCGGCGGCGGCCTCCGGCGAGGGCAACCCGAAAAGGGCGTAGGCGCCCCGCCTGGGGTGTCGTGATTTGTCTGCGGGCCGGTGGGGCTGGTCGCGCCCGCGCGGCGGAGCCGCATATGTCACAGCCCCGCGCCCCTAAGGGGTAGGGGCCCGGCCCCGAAGAGGGCCCGGGCCCGACCGGGTCACCGGCCCGCGCCCACCGGCACCCCCATCACCTCTCGGGAGTGGCGGGTCGGGACCATGCCCAGGTGCCAGGCCTGCCAGCCGTCCTCCAGCTCCACGCCGCGCTCCAGCATCAGCGCGTACGCCTCCGCGCAGTCCTCCAGTTTGCTGTCGCGGGTGGCGTGGTGGGCGCGGATGAGCTGGGACAGCTCCTCCTGGGCCACCGCGACCCCGATCTCCGAGCCGCCCGCCGAGGCGTACGGCAGCAGGGTGCAGCGCAGGAAGCGGGCCCAGTCGCCGCCCCTGCGGTCCCCGTACGAGTCGAACAGCTCGACCGCCTCGTCGCACAGCCGCAGCGCCTGGGGCGCGCGGTTGTTGCCCGCGTCGATCAGGGCCAGCTCCAGGCAGGTCCAGCCCTCGCCGTGGGCGACCCCGATGCGGTGGAAGTCGGCGCGGGCGTCGACCAGGAGCTGGCGGGCGAAGCCGGAGTTGCGCAGGTTGCCGGTCTGGGCGGCGCGCTGGTCCCGGGTGACCCGGCCGGAGTGGTGGCGGGCGCAGGCAAGGCCGTACACGTCCCGCATCCGCGAGAACATCGTGCGGGCCCGCTCCAGCTCGCGGACCGCCTGGTCGCGGTCGCCGCGCTCCTCCAGGGCCTGGCCCAGGTAGTACAGCGTCCACGCCTCGCCGCGCGCGTCCTCCATCTCCCGGTGGCGGGACAGGGCCTGGCGCAGCCCGTCGACGGCCGGGTTCGGGTCGCCGTCCACGAGGCGGGCGCGGGCCAGCTGGGTCAGCGCCCAGGCCTCGCCGCGGCCGTCGCGGGTGCGGCCGTACAGATCGAGCGCGGTGCGCAGCTCCTCGTCGGCGCGCGGCACGTCGCCCATCCGCAGACACACCTGGCCGAGCTGGAAGTGGGTCCAGGCCTCGCCGTGCAGCGACTCGCCCTCGCGGTGCAGCGTGAGTGCCGTGTCCAGCAGGGTCAGCGCGCCCGCCAGGTTCGCCCGGTCGCGCTCGACCGCCGCCAGCGCGTGCAGCGACCACGCCCGGTCCTCGTCCTGCGCGGGAGAGGACTGCAGCTCGATCGCCTCGCGCAGCCTGGCGGCGGCCTCGGTGAGGTTGCCCTGGTGGTGCAGGGTGATGCCGAGCGAGCAGAGCGCGAGTGCCGCGCCCGCGTCGTTCTGCGCCTCCCGGTAGAGGCCGACGACCGACGACAGCGTCGTACGGGCCGTGTCGAGCTCGCCCAGCTGGCGGGCCGCGATGCCGGTGCGCCACCGTACGGAACGTTCGAGCAGGCCCTGGTCGACGGCCTGGGACAGCTCGCTGATCTCGCCCAGGCGGTAGAGGTCGCCGCGCAGCAGGCAGTAGTCGCACAGCGCGCCCAGCAGATTGAGCACCGCCTGCTGGTTCACGTCCTCCGCGTCGCGCAGCGCGGCCGTGATGAAGCTCGACTCGTCGTCGAGCCAGCGCAGGGCCGCGTCGAGCGAGGTGAAGCCGTGGCCGCCGAACTGCCCGGCGCGGGTGGAGAGTTTGCCGTCGACCATACGGATCACCGCGTCGGCGAGGTCCGCGTAGTTCTGGATGAGCCGCTCCTGGGCGGCCGTGCGCTCGGCGGCCTCCTCCTCGTCCAGGAGCCGGGCCCGCGCGAAGGTCCGTACGGTGTCGTGCAGGCGGTAGCGGTCGGCGCGGACCTGGTCGATCAGGCCCGCCCGCGCCAGGTCCGCGAGCAGTCGGCCCGCCTCCGCCTCGCTCGTGGCGAGCAGGGCGGCCGCGGCCGCCGCGCCCAGCGAGGCGCGCCCGGCGAGCGCCAGGCGCCGCAGCAGGGTGCGCGGCTGCTCGGACTGGTCGGTGTAGCGCAGCCACAGGGCCCGCTCGACGGGCGCCACCGGGCCGTACGCCCCGAGGTCGGCGGCGAGCGCCCGGGCGTCCCGCGACCCCAGCGAGGAGCCCGCGATCCGCAGCGCGAGCGGCAGCCCGCCGCACAACTCCCGTACGAGAACGGCGGCTTCACCGTCGTACGGTTCCTTGAAGTCCTCCTGGGCCGACGCGCGCAGCAGCTCCTCCGCGCCCGCCTCGTCCAGCGGCTCCACCGCCAGCTGGTGCACCCACGCCGGGAAGTCGTCGGGCAGCTCCAGCGGGCGCGCGGCCGTCACCAGGACCAGGCTGTCGGACCGCTCGGGCACCAGGGTGCGCACCTGCTCGGCGTCGTAGGCGTCGTCCAGCACCACCGTGACCGGAAGGCCCGTCAGATGCTGGTGGTAGAGATCGGCGAGCCGGCGCACCTGCTGGTCGGCCGAGGAGCGCTCGCGGAAGAGCAGCTGCTCGCGGGGCGCGCCGAGCCGGTTCAGCAGGTGCAGCAGCGCGTCCCGGGTGGGCAGCGGCGTCTGGGCGCCGCCTCGCAGGTCCACCAGGCACGCGCCCCGGAACTGGTCCCGCAGCTGGTGCGCGGCCCGTACGGCCAGCGTCGTGCGGCCCACGCCCGCCGGGCCGTGCAGCACCACCACCGTGGGGCGGGTCTCGGTCGCGGCGCGCGCGGACTGCACCCATTGGGTGATCCTGCCGAGTTCCGCGCGCCGCCCCGCGAACACCCCCTGCGGCTCGGGCAGATGGCCGAACGACTGCTCAAGCACCGAACGGCGCCGGGCCGCCGCGCTCTTGTCCGTGCCGCGCAGCTGGGCGGGCACGGAGGCGCTGGTCTTCTTGCCGGTACGGGCCGCCGGGGCCGTCATGCGCTGCTGGTCCAGGAACGGGCGGATGCCCCGTACGTCCAGGGCCGTCAGCCACTGCAGGCGCAGCTGCTCGGCGCCGCCCGGACGGCCGAGCTCGCCCGCGCGCCGGTGGGCGGCGGGCCAGTGCGCCGCGGTCACCCGTACGACGGTGGTCGCGGCCCCGGCGACGGCCACGGCCGCCCCGGCGCCGACGGCGGGCCCCGCGCCGGTCCCGAGCGCCGCGTCCGCGACGGCGGCGGCGACCGCCGCGACCCCGGTCACCAGGAACGCCGTGCCCGCCTTCTCGCTCGCGAACCGGGCGCCCAGCGTGGGCTGCCCGGCCGCCGCCTCGTCCAGCGCCCGGGTGTACGCCGCGTACTCCTCCTCGGCGCTCGCCGCCAGCGCGTCCAGTGCCGCCCGTCCGCGTGTCAGCAGCGCGTTGGCGTCGGCCCGGCCGCCGGAGCGCCGCACCTCCTCCTCGACCGCGCGCACCAACAGCCGCTCGGCCTCCGCCCGATGGCCGTCCCGCATGTGCGTCCCCCTCCGAGAGCGTCCGCTGCGACTTGAGTCCTGGTCGAGTGTGCCGTCGGTGTCAAGTGTCCTGCGTGCTGCGCGTCGGCGCGAGGGAGTCGGCGGATCATCTCGCCCGAGGCACGCGAGCGGGGGCTTTTGGTGCTGCTCGGCGTCGGGGCGTAGCTCAGCGATCAAGTGTGACGACGATGCGGTGGCAATGGATGCCCGGCCCCGGAGTGGATGTTCCTGTTGAGGAAATGGTCTTCCAGCGCTGTCAGATGGCGCCCAGGTCGATGCTGACGGAGAAGGGCGCGGCAGCCTTGATCGTGCCGGTGAACATCTCGCCGTCTCTGTAAGCCCTGGTGGCGGGGTCGAGAACGTAGGTGTAGATGATGGGGACGCCGGTGGCGGCCTGTTCGATCCGCCAGTAGAAGGGGATGCCGGCCTTCGCGTACTGGTCCACCTTCACGATCCGGTCGGTGGTCTCCGAGCCGGGCGACACGACCTCGACGACCAGGAGTACGTGTTCGGGGCGAGTGGGGGTGACGTCGATGCTCTCCGCCCGGTAGACGATGACGTCCGGACGGCGGTTGGTGAGCGGGACGTCCTGCAGGCGGACGTCGAAGTCCGTGTCGGCGTTCCAGTCCGGGCCCGCGGCGGCGTCCAGGGCATTGGCCAGAACCCGGGCCAGCCGGTTGTGCCGCTTGGACGCGCTCGGGCTCACGACGACCATCCCGTCCACGACCTCGATACCGGCGCACTGCTCATCGGACCAGGAGTCGTACTGCTCTGCGCTGATCTGCGTGTGCATCCACGCGGGCGCCACCATCTCGGCGGTCATGGTGTGCCTCCTTCGAGGGGCTTCCACATTCCAGCGCTGCTGGGCTCAGCCTATAGTCCGGTGGTCCCGAGGCCTCCGTCTTTGGTGGGGAGCGCTCTCTGTTTCCGTGCGGTTCGGCCGAGCGAGACGGTGTCCGTGCGGTTTCCGCGACAGGGATGGGCGCTGTGAGAGGCTGGGTCGTATGAACCGGTTGGCTGGTGTGACCTCGCCTTATCTGCTTCAGCACGCTGACAATCCGGTCGACTGGTGGCCCTGGACGCCGGAGGCTTTCGAGGAAGCGCGGCGGCGTGATGTGCCCGTTCTGCTGTCGGTCGGCTACTCGGCGTGCCACTGGTGCCACGTCATGGCCCACGAGTCCTTCGAGGACGAGGCGACGGCCGCGTACCTCAACGAGCACTTCGTCAACGTCAAGGTCGACCGCGAGGAGCGGCCGGACGTCGACGCCGTCTACATGGAGGCGGTGCAGGCGGCCACCGGGCAGGGCGGCTGGCCCATGACCGTCTTTCTGACCCCGGACGCCGAACCGTTCTACTTCGGCACCTACTTCCCGCCCGAGCCCCGGCACGGCATGCCGTCGTTCCCGCAGGTCCTGGAGGGGGTGCGGGCCGCCTGGACGGATCGGCGCGAGGAGGTGGGCGAGGTCGCGGCGAAGGTCGTACGGGACCTGTCCGAGCGCGAGCTGGTGTACGGCGGGGGCGCCGGTGTGCCCGGCGAGGAGGAGCTGGCGGGTGCGCTGCTCGGGCTGACCCGGGACTACGACGAGCGGCACGGCGGCTTCGGCGGCGCGCCCAAGTTCCCGCCGTCGATGACGCTGGAGTTCCTGCTGCGCCACCACGCCCGCACGGGCGCCGAGGGCGCGCTCCAGATGGCCGCCGACACCTGCGAGAAGATGGCGCGCGGCGGTGTCTACGACCAGCTGGGCGGCGGCTTCGCCCGCTACTCGGTGGACCGCGAGTGGGTGGTGCCCCACTTCGAGAAGATGCTCTACGACAACGCGCTGCTGTGCCGGGTGTACGCGCACCTGTGGCGGGCCACCGGCTCCGAGCTGGCGCGCCGGGTGGCCCTGGAGACCGCCGACTTCATGGTCCGCGAGCTGCGCACCAACGAGGGCGGCTACGCCTCGGCGCTGGACGCCGACAGCGACGACGGCAGCGGGCGCCACGTCGAGGGCGCGTTCTACGTGTGGACGCCCGCGCAGCTGGCCGAGGCGCTGGGCGAGAAGGACGGCGAGGCCGCCGCGCGCCACTACGGAGTGACCGAGGAGGGCACCTTCGAGGAGGGCGCCTCCGTCCTCCAACTCCCCTCGGACGGCGGCCCGGTGTCGGCGGACGTACGGGACCGGCTCTTCGCGGCGCGCGAGCGGCGCCCCCGCCCCGGCCGGGACGACAAGGTCGTCGCCGCCTGGAACGGCCTGGCGATCGCGGCCCTCGCGGAGACGGGCGCGTACTTCGACCGCCCCGACCTGATCGAGCGGGCGACCGAGGCGGCGGACCTGCTGGTCCGCGTCCACATGGACGACCGGGCCCGTCTGGCCCGTACCTCGAAGGACGGCCAAGTGGGCCAGAACGACGGCGTGTTGGAGGACTACGCCGACGTCGCCGAGGGCTTCCTGGTGCTCGCGGGGGTGACGGGGGAGGGGGCCTGGCTGGAGTTCGCCGGGTTCCTGCTCGACATCGTCCTGGACCAGTTCACCGCCGAGGGCGGGGTGCTCTACGACACCGCGCACGACGCCGAACGGCTGATCCGGCGTCCGCAGGACCCCACGGACAGCGCCACGCCGTCGGGCTGGACGGCGGCGGCCGGCGCGCTGCTCTCGTACGCGGCGCACACCGGCTCCTCCGCCCACCGGGCCGCCGCCGAGGGCGCGTTGGGCGTGGTGAAGGCCCTCGGCCCGCGTGCCCCGCGCTTCATCGGCTGGGGCCTGGCGACGGCCGAGGCCCTGCTCGACGGCCCCCGCGAGGTGGCCGTGGTGGGCCCGCCCGGAGGCGAACTCCACCGCGCGGCACTGCTGGGCCGCGCGCCCGGTGCGGTGGTGGCGGTGGGGGAGTCGGGCGGCGCCGAGTTCCCCCTGCTCGCGGACCGGCCGCTGGTCGACGGCGGCCCGGCGGCATACGTATGCCGCCACTTCACGTGCGAGGCACCGGTGACAGGCGTGGACGATTTGGCGAGGGCACTGTCCTGAGTACGTGACGGGGGCTGGGCGGGGTTGAACTTCCCGCCCAGCCCCGTGCGCTTTTAGGGGCGCGGGGAACTGCGCGACCAGCCACAGACGGCCCGCAGCCGACCGAACCGCCAAGCCGCAGAGGCGCTTAGTCGTTCTTGAAGATCCCGATGTAGTACCAGTCGCCCCGGTCCGGCGCCTGCCAGGCCGGGACCCACTCGTCCTGCGACCCCAGCCAAGACCCGCCGCTCTGGCCGCAGGTCTTGTCGGTCCACTTGCTGAAGTGCATGGAGTCGCGCCACCACCAGCCGCCGAAGCGGGTCTCGTAGCCCGGCGTGGCCAGGCACGCGTGGGCGGGGCGGCCCTTCTGGTCAAGACCGTCGATCTTGATGGACTCGACCTTGCGCGTGTCGTCGTGGATGACGATCTGCTGCCCGTCGGTGCCCGCGAACGCGGTCCCACTGGTCGCGGCGACACCGGCGACGGCGAGCGCCCCGGTCGCCGCGGCCATGGCGAACTTCTTGCCCGTACCCATGAGTTGTTCCCCCTTGGTGAAGCTCAAATGATCATGTGCGGGGAGATCGTACGACACGTCGGGGCATGCACGTACTCAGCCGTAACCGGGTGATCAGTCAGTTATGATCACCGCATCATCGGCAGTCGACGGGGGAAACCGACGCCGAGGTGATGCGGGGAACCAGCTTCCGGAGACCGGTCGGATCGCCATGCCCACCCGGGCCGCGGCCGACCGCGTGACCACGCCGGAACAACTCCTTCCGCCATCAGGATTCACGCACCCCCGAGTCCCGAGCCCCGCTCACCAGAGAGAGAAACATGGCGGACGAGAAGGTCCTTGCTGCCCAGAAGTGGGTCAACGCCACTTATTCGATGGTTCCCGGCTACACGAAGTGCCCCGAGGACGGGCGCACCGGCTGGTCGACGATGTTCTCGCTGACGATGGCGCTCCAGGCCGAGCTCGGCATGGCCCCGCTGGTGGCGAGCTTCGGCCCGGGGACGCTCGCCTCGCTCGCGAAGCGCCCCGACATCAACGCGGCCGAGCCGAACGTCAACATCAAGAAGATCGTCGAACACGCCCTGTTCTGCAAGGGGTACTGGGGCGGTGACGGAACCGGCTCGTACGGGCTCGCCACCGGCAAGTCGGTCATGGCGCTGAAGAACGACGCCGGTGTCGACGCCTCCAACGGCTTCGTGTCGCCCAAGGTCTTCAAGGCGCTGCTCAGCATGGACGCGTACATCTCGTCGCCCACCGGCGGTACCGACACGGTCCGCGCGGTCCAGCGCTGGCTCAACGGCCGCTACTTCAGCCGCTCTTCGTTCTTCATCGGCCCCGCCGACGGCGTGTACTCCCGCGATGTGCAGAAGTCGCTGATGAAGGCGATCCAGTACGAGCTGGGCATAGCCGACGACCAGGCCACCGGCGCGTTCGGCCCCGGCACCCAGGCGGGTCTGAAGAACCACACGGTGAAGGAGGGCGACTCGGGGATCTGGGCGCAGCTCTTCTCGGCGGCGTGCGTGTTCAACTCGCCGATCCCCGACCCCACGGGCGAGAGCAACGTCGAGACGACGTTCCGGAGCACCTTCGACTCGAAGCTCACGCAGTGGGTCAAGGCGTTCCAGGCCTTCTCGGAGCTGGACACGCGGGACGGCAGGGGCGACTACCTCACCTGGGCGCAGCTGCTGGTGTCCACGGGTGACCCCAACCGTTCCACCAGCGCCTGCGACACCCGCTTCCAGATCACCCGCCCGCGCGCCGACGCCCTCTACAAAGCGGGCTACCGCCAGGTCGGCCGCTACCTGTTCGACCCGCCGGGCAGCACACTGGACAAGCAGATCAAGACCGGTGAGCTGGACGACATCTTCGCCGCCGGGCTGAGCGTCTTCCCGATCTACCAGGACAACGCCCGCCGCCTCGCGGACTTCACGTACGAGCAGGGATTCCAGCACGCGCTGAACGCGCACGCGTGCGCCGAGGGCTACGGCTTCAACCGGGGCACCGTCATCTACTTCGCGGTGGACTACGACGCGACGGCGGACGAGATCGCGTCGAACATCGTGCCGTACTTCAAGGGCGTCCAGGCCGGACTCGCCAATCGCAGTGGGCGCTACGTCCACGGCGTCTACGGCTCCCGGAACGTGTGCACGCAGGTCAGCAAGAAGACCGACGCGCGCTACTCGTTCGTCTCCGGCATGTCCTGGGGCTTCTCCGGGAACCTGGGCTTCCCGCTGCCGCCGAACTGGGCTTTCAACCAGATCAAGGAGTTCAAGTTCATCTACAGCGGTGACTCGTTCGACCTCGACAACGACGCGCACCGCGCGGGCAGCGACACCGGCCAGAACAGCGTTCACCAGCAGGTCTACCCGTCCGCCGAGTTCGTCAAGTACCTGGAGAAGCTGTTCCCCCTCGCCCTGCAGTTCACGGCCGAGAAGGGCGACCCGGTCGAGCTGGTCATGCAGTACGGCCGTCAGAAGAAGTACGGCGGCCCCGATTGGGCGGCGCTCATCGGCTGGCCCAACCCCGACTTCATCAAGTTCGCCAACGCGAGGGGCGCGGCACTCCTCCTTGAGTTCAAGGACTCCAACTCCGGCTACATGCTGGACGCCCAGCACCTGCTCGCGACGGCCAACGGCCACTACACGAAGCCGCAGAGCACGAAGAACATCCGCGAGGTCGGCGCCGGTGACGTGGGCGGATGGGGCGGCGACCTCATGACGCTGTACGGCGAGTGGCGCCGGGACATCAAGGCCTACCCCTCCGGATACGACTATGTCCAGGCGAGGTGCGCCAAGCTCGGCGTGATCTCCAGCTTCGGGTTCAACGACCTGATCGAGGACGCCGACGGATATCTGCTGGGCCGCCGGGTCCAGAACGGGGCGCACCTCCTCGACGCCGTCCGTGAGCACTACGGGCAGGGCGAGCGTGACGCCGGGGCCCTGACCCGCTTCCGCGACTTCTTCGAGATGCGGTTCGGCGGCAGCGTGGACAACGTCGTGGCCATGGCCAAGGGGATGCTGACGACGATGAGCGATCCGGTCATCGTCGGCGGCCGCGCGTTCCTGACCCAGATGTCCGGCGGGGACGGGATCAAGCCGCCCGAGCTGCTGGGCGACAAGGAGCTCCTGGACTTCTGCCGGGGCTTCGCCGACGTACTGCACGACCGCGCCCTCCAGGAAGCCAACGCCAAGGGCCTGTAGGTCCGGTACGAGAGTGATGAGGAACCGAACCATGAGTGATGTCATGACGCAGGCGGTACGTATCGACCGCCGCCGCTTCCTGGTGACCGGGGTCGGCGTCGCCGGTGGCGCGGCGCTGGTCGCGGGCGGGATGTCCGGCACGGCCGCGGCCGCCCCGGCTCCGGCCGTCCCCGCCGCCCCGGCGGCGAAGGAGTGGCAGGGGCGCACCTCCGCCAACGGCTGGCCGATCGTCGGTACGGCCCCGTCGCACCGCGTCGAGGGCGCGGGCGGCGTCCACTTCACGGCGCTGGACGGCGACGTGGCGACCGTGCTCACCCACGTGGTGCGCCGCTACCACTACGAGATCCACACGCTCGGCGCGGGCGAGGTCACCGGGCACACCGGCGCGCGGGCGGTGGCGGCGCCGTACGAGAGCAACTGCCTCTCGGGCACGGCTCTCGCGATCCGGCCGCTGCTGTACCCGGTGCGGGCGCGCGACGGGTTCTTCCCGCAGGAGCTGGTGGTCGTCCGCGACATCCTGGCGGAGCTGGAGGGCGTGGTGAAGTGGGGCGGCGACGAGTCGACCCCCAAGGAGTCCCACTTCCAGATCGACGTCCGTCCTGGTGACTCGGGGCTGCGGCGGGTCGCAGCGAAGCTGCGGGGTTGGGACGAGATGCCGGGTTCGGGCGCGGGCACGATTGATGTGCTGGCCCCGGGTCGGGTGCGGGCGGCGAAGGCTTTGGCGGCCCGCCAGCGGTAAGGGGTTGGGGGCCGGGGGTAGCGCCCCTCGGCCCCGGCCCGGTGTTTGTCTGCGGATCGTGCTGGGTTGCTCGCGCAGTTCCCCGCGCCCCTTTTGAGCCCGGTGTTTGTCTGCGGGTGGTGTGTGGCTGGTCGCGCAGTTCCCCGCGCCCCTAACCCCCCTGGAACTGCGCGACCAGCCCCCACCGGCCCGCACTTCAGGTCCGCAGCCCATCCCCGATCGCATTCAGTGCCCGCTCCACCAACCCCGCCAAGTCGTCCTCGTGGTCCCGTTCCGCCCAGTACAGGGACGCCTCGTAGACCGCTCCTAGGATCGCCATCGCGTACGCCCGTACCTCCAGTTCGGACTCGTCGCGGCCCGTGCGTTCCGCGATCACCTGGCACAGGCGGCGGCTGCTGGTCGCCATCGACTGCATCATGCGGGCGCGCAGCGCCGGGACCTGGACGAGGAGTGTCGTCCGCTGGATCGTCTCCTCGTGGTCGTGCTCCAGGATCAGCCGGGTCGCCTCGACCAGGACGTGGCGTACGGAGTCCAGGAACGGCTCGCCCGCCGGGCGGGCGCGCAGCTCGGCGACTATGACCGGGTCGAACTCGTCCGTGAGGACGATGTCCTCCTTCGTGGGGAAGTAGCGGAACACCGTCGACGGCGACACCTCCGCCGCCTCCGCGATCTGCTCGACCGTCGTGGCGTCGTACCCCTGCTCGGCGATCAGCCGGTACGTCGCGCGCCGGATCGCGACGCGCGTCTTGAGCTTCTTGCGTTCGCGCAGCCCGAGCTGCGGCTGCATGTCCTCGGCTAGGGAGTCGAGGGACCGGGTGCGTGGCGTGGCGGCGGACATGTCGACATTCTCAGGCATCCATGGCGTTCATGGCATCAACGGGCACGCCCGCCACGTCCCGCGCGGCCGGTTCCGGCTCCTCCCGACCCGGCAGCAGCGCCGCCGCGAGCAGCGCGGTGACCAGCGCCGCCACCCCGCACACGAGCAGCACCGTGTCCATGCCGTGCACATACGCGGAGTCGGCCGAAGCGGCCAGCCGGGAGTCGCCCAGCTTCGCCGCGACCAGGTGCGCGGCCACCACCGAGTCCCCGGCCCGGTCCGCGACGGGCCCCGGCAGCCCGGCCGTGTCGAGCTTGTCCGTGAACACCCCGGCGAGCAGCGAGCCGAGCAGCGCGATCCCGACCGCGCTGCCCACCTGACGTACGGTCATCAGCAGCCCGGATCCGCTGCCCGCCCGCGCCGGCGGCAGCGTGGCGAGCGCGGCCGTCATCGCGGGCACCATCGCGAAGCCGAAGCCGAGCCCGGTCAGCGACAGCCACAGCGCGGTGAAGCCGTATCCGCTCTCCACCGTCGTACGGCTTCCGAGGAAGGCCGAGAAGGCGAGCACGATCAGGCCCGCGCTGATCGTTCCGCGCGCCCCGAACCGCCGCACCAGCGGCTCGCCCGCCTTGGCGGCGATCATCAGGCCGCCCATCAGGGGCAGCATCCGCAGCCCGGTGCCGAAGGCGTCGTTGCCGAGCACCGCCTGGAGGTACTGGGGCAGGACGAACATCAGCCCGGCGAGGATGAACATCACCAGCGTGGCCGCCAGCGTGTTGAGCAGGAACGGCCGGTGGGCGAGCAGCTTCATGTCGAGCATCGGACGCGGCACCCGCCGCTCCCGTACGACCAGGGCGGCGATCAGCGCCGCGCCGCCGGCCAGCGTGGCGACCACCAGCGCGTCGCCCCAGCCGCGTGTCGGCGCCTCGATGATCCCGTAGATGAACGAGGCCAGACCGGCGGCGGTGAGCGCGGTGGAGAGGGCGTCGACGCGCGGCGAGGCCGGGTCGCTGGTCTCCGGGAGCAGGAAGGCGCAGGCGGCGATGCCGATCGCGACCATCGGGACGTTGATCAGGAAGACCGAGCCCCACCAGAAGTGGTTGAGCAGGAAGCCGCCGATGATCGGGCCGAGCGGCAGGCCGAGCGCGGAGGAGGCGGTGACGATCGAGACGGCCTTGGTGCGCTCCTCGGCGGGGAAGAGCGAGGGCAGTACGGCCAGGGCGAGCGGCATGACGAACGCGGCTCCTATCCCCATGACCGCGCGGGCCGCGATGACCGCCCCGACGCTGGTGGTCAGCGCGCCGACGAGCGAGCCCGCCAGGAAGATCCCGAGGCCGGTGATGAGCATCCGGCGGCGGCCGAAGCGGTCGCCGAGGAGTCCGGCGGGGAGCATCAGGGCGGCGAAGACCACGACGTAGGCGTCGGCCATCCACTGCTGCTGGCCGGTGGTGGCGCCGAGCTGCTGGGCCATCGTCGGCAGCGCGACATTGAGGATCGTCATGTCGAAGCCGAGCACCAGCATGCTCGCGACCATCGCCCCCAGCGCCCACCAGCGCCGTGGATCGGGACCGGACACCTGTGTCATGGCACACCTCCGTAAGAGTTACCGTCAAGTGACAGTAACTCTCAAAAGAGGGTCGGCGTCAAGAATGCTGGTAGGCGACCAGGGAGATGCCGACGTAGTGGACGACGAACGCCGCCAGCGTCAGGGAGTGGAAGACCTCGTGGAAGCCGAACCAGCGCGGCGAGGGGTTGGGGCGCTTGATGCCGTAGATCACGCCGCCCGCGCTGTAGAGCAGTCCGCCGACGATGACCAGGACGAGCACCGCGATGCCGCCGGTGCGCATGAAGTCGGGGAGGAAGAAGACCGCCGCCCAGCCCATGGCTATGTAGCAGGGGGTGTAGAGCCAGCGCGGCGCGCCGACCCAGAAGACGCGGAAGGCTATCCCGGCGAGCGCCGCCGCCCACACCGCCCACAGCAGCACCCGGCCCTTCGCGTCCGGGAGCAGCAGCAGGGTGAGCGGGGTGTAGGTGCCCGCGATGATCAGGAAGATGTTGGCGTGGTCGAGCCGGCGCAGGATCGCCTCGCCGCGCGGGCCCCAGTCGCCCCGGTGGTAGAGGGCGCTGACGCCGAACAGCAGACAGGCGGTCAGGACGTAGATCCCGCAGGCGACGCGGCCCCGGGTCGAGTGGGCGAGCGCGGTGAGCACGAGGCCGGAGACGACCACCGCCGGAAACATCCCGGCATGCAGCCAGCCGCGCAGTTTGGGCTTCAGGGGCCTTGCCGGCGCGAGGGCCGTCACCTGATCAGTCATGTCCCGCATGCTACCTACGCCTCCGTAAGTTACGGATAGGGGCGGCCCGTAACCGTATGCCCCGGCCACATGCACCCCAGATGAACGAGGAGTGGCGAGTGGCGATGCTCACGTGAGAGTGCCCCTGGACATATGGGCGATTGACGCGGATGATCAGATGAGTGCGGTCGGCACCGGATGAGCGCCAGGTACCAAAAGAAGCGTCCGGGTCGCAGCCCCCACGGGGCAACGAACGAAATTCCCCCACAAGGGGATACCGAACCCTCAACAAGGAGCGATCGTGGCGCGCGACATCGCGGCTCCCACCTCTGTCCCGACGAACCACCAGGAGCTGGTCTCCTGGGTAGACGAGATCGCAGCAATCACGCAGCCGGACAGGGTGGTCTGGTGCGACGGTTCCGAGGCCGAGTACGAGCGCCTCTGCGAGGAGCTCGTCGCCAAGGGCACGTTCAAGAAGCTCGACCCGATCAAGCGCCCGAACTCGTACTACGCCGCTTCCGACCCGACCGATGTCGCGCGGGTCGAGGACCGCACCTTCATCTGCTCCGAGAAGGAGGAGGACGCGGGGCCGACCAACCACTGGAAGGCTCCGGCGGAGATGAAGGAGATCTTCGCGGGTGAGAAGGGCATCTTCCGGGGCTCGATGCGCGGCCGCACCATGTACGTCGTGCCCTTCTGCATGGGCCCGCTCGGCTCGGACCTCTCCGCGATCGGCGTCGAGATCACCGACTCCGCCTACGTCGCCGTCTCCATGCGCACCATGACCCGCATGGGGCAGCCGGTCCTCGACGAGCTCGGCACCGACGGCTTCTTCGTGAAGGCCGTCCACACCCTGGGCGCCCCGCTGGAGGCGGGCGAGGCCGACGTGCCGTGGCCCTGCAACTCCACCAAGTACATCTCGCACTTCCCCGAGGCCCGCGAGATCTGGTCGTACGGCTCGGGCTACGGCGGCAACGCGCTGCTCGGCAAGAAGTGCTACGCGCTGCGCATCGCCTCCGTCATGGCGCGCGACGAGGGCTGGCTCGCCGAGCACATGCTCATCCTCAAGCTGACCCCGCCGCAGGGCGAGTCGAAGTACGTCGCCGCGGCCTTCCCGTCCGCCTGCGGCAAGACCAACCTCGCCATGCTGGAGCCGACGATCTCCGGCTGGACCGTCGAGACCATCGGCGACGACATCGCGTGGATGCGGTTCGGCGAGGACGGCCGGCTGTACGCGATCAACCCCGAGGCCGGCTTCTTCGGCGTCGCTCCCGGCACCGGTGAGCACACCAACGCCAATGCCATGAAGACGATGTGGGGCAACTCCGTCTTCACCAACGTCGCGCTCACCGACGACGGCGACGTGTGGTGGGAGGGCATGACCGAGACGGCGCCCGCGCACCTCACGGACTGGAAGGGCAACGACTGGACCCCGGCGTCCGAGACCCCGGCGGCCCACCCCAACGCCCGCTTCACCGTCCCGGCCGGGCAGTGCCCGATCATCGCGCCCGAGTGGGAGGACCCCAAGGGCGTCCCGATCTCCGCGATCCTCTTCGGCGGCCGCCGCGCCTCCGCCGTACCGCTGGTGACCGAGTCCTTCGACTGGAACCACGGCGTCTTCCTCGGCGCGAACGTCGCCTCCGAGAAGACCGCCGCCGCCGAGGGCAAGGTCGGCGAGCTGCGCCGCGACCCGTTCGCGATGCTCCCGTTCTGCGGCTACAACATGGGCGACTACATGGCCCACTGGGTCAAGGTCGGCGCCACCGCGGACGCCGCCAAGCTGCCCAAGATCTACTACGTGAACTGGTTCCGCAAGAACGACGCGGGCAAGTTCGTATGGCCCGGCTTCGGCGAGAACAGCCGTGTCCTGAAGTGGATCGTGGAGCGCCTGGAGGGCAAGGCCGAGGGCGTCGAGACGCCGATCGGCATCCTGCCGACCAAGGAGTCCCTGGACACGGACGGCCTCGAACTGGCCGAGGCCGACCTGGAGTTCCTGCTCAAGGTCGACCCCGAGGTCTGGCGCGAGGAGGCGGCGCTGATCCCCGAGCACCTCAACACCTTCGGCGACCACACGCCCAAGGAGCTGTGGGACGAGTACCGCTCGCTGGTCGCCCGCCTGGGCTGACCCGCCCGCCAAAGACTCGTGGCGGGCTGCCCCGAACACCGCCCTGACCAGTGGGGTCACGACGGTCCGCCACGACATGATCCGCCCCCGGAGCCCCCTCACGGCTCCGGGGGCCGGATCGTTTTCCCGGGATGGTTTTTCGCCGGGGCGGCTGCCGGGAGCGGGTGTTCGCGGGACACTCGGACCCGGAGCGCGTTGGGCCAGTGAGGGGGGCGCGGAGCGTGCGCACACCGGTGAGTGATCCGCTGCGGGTGGGTCCGTACCGCATAGTCGGGCGGCTGGGGTCGGGCGGGATGGGGTGGGTGTACCTGGGACGCTCGCCCGCGGGCCGGGCCGTCGCGGTCAAGGTCGTACGTCCCGAACTCGCCGCCGACGAGGAGTTCCGGCGGCGCTTCGCCCGCGAGGTGGCCGCCGCGCGGCTGGTCGGCGGGGCGTTCACGGCGGCGGTCGTCGACGCCGACCCGGAGGCCGAACTGCCCTGGCTGGCCACGGCGTACGTACCCGGGCCGTCCCTGTCGGAGGCCGTCGGCGCGGACGGGCCGCTCACCGGAGGGCAGGCGCGCCGGCTCGGGGCCGGTCTGGTGGAGGCGCTCCAGGCGATCCACGGTGCCGGAGTGGTCCACCGCGACCTCAAGCCGTCGAACGTGCTGCTCGCCGCCGACGGGCCGCGCGTCATCGACTTCGGCATCTCGGCGGTGGCCGGGGCGACCGGGCTGACCCGGGCCGGGCAGCTGATGGGGACGCCGCCGTACATGTCGCCCGAGCAGATGACCGGCGAGCACGCCGGGCCCGCCAGTGACGTCTTCTCGCTCGGCGGGGTGCTCGTCTACGCCGTCGCCGGGTACGCGCCGTTCCGGCACGGCGCCGGGGTGGCCTACCGGGTGGTGCACGCCGAGCCTGAACTCGACGACGTACCGGGGGAGTTGATCGACCTGGTCGCCGCCTGTCTGGCCAAGCGGCCCGAGGACCGGCCGGGTCTGGACGCGCTGCTCCAGGGGCTGATCGGCCCGGACGCGGACGCCGCGCGGGCGCTCACCTGGCCGCCGCCCACGGTGGCCCGGCGGATCCGGGTCCGCACCGGCGAGCTGAAGGTCCGCCAGGCGTCCGGGGCCAAGGCGTCGCTGCCGTCCTGTCTGCTGCTGCACGCGCAGACGCTGCTCGACGCGGGGCTCAGCGACGCCATGGTGATCGAGGCGGTGGGCCGTGCGGCACTCTGAGGGGACGCCGACGGACGGGAGAGAGCTGGGCGTCCAGTGGCGGTCGCTGGTCCACGGGTGGGCGGCCGGGCGCCATCTGCGCTGCGAGGAGGACACGGTCTCCGTCTCGCTGCGCTTCGACCTCACGGACGCCGGAAGAGCCGTCACCGTCCGGTTCATGACCACCACCAAGCTGCTGGTCGCGTTCATGACGGATGGTCGGTTCCTGCGCGGCGACCAACTGGCGACGGCCGCCGCCGCGGCCAACGCGTGGAACACCGAACAGCTGGTCCCGATGCTGTCGGTGTGGGACGTACGGGGGCCGCGCCCCTGTATCGCCGGGGTCTGCACCCTGCCGCTCAACTGCCGGATGAACCAACCCGAATTCGATTCCCTGGCCGGGGATTGGGTGGAACAGGCGAGACAGATGTTCCTCCGGTGCCACCAGGTGTTCCAGTTGTAGGTGGGGTTAGTGGGAATGGCCCGGAATGGCCAAAACCCTTACGGAAGGGCGCCGGTGCCGTCATATTTGCGATGTGCTTTTCCGGGGGGCGGGGAGGTTTTCGCACATGGGGCAGCTCCGTTGGCCGCGCGCTGCGCGGCGGCTGTGGGTGGTGACCGGGCTGGTGGCCCTGGCCCTGTCGGCCGTGGTCCTTCCGGCCGCCGCCGACGACCGGTCCTGCTCGGGGTCCCTGGCCGAACGGCTGGACTGCTGGGCCGGGCGCGTCGGGGCGCAGGACGCGTCCGTGCTCGTCACCCTGCGCAAGCCGCTGGCGCTCGACGGGAAGGCCGCCGACTGGAAGCTCTCCCAGCGCAAGGCCACGTTCGACCGCGGCCCGCTGGTCCTCATGGTCCCGGCCGGGCACCCGACCGGCGCGGGCGGCACCCTGCTGCTCGTCCTCGCCGGTGACCGGCTCGTCGACCCGGACGCCGAGATCACCCGGCTCGACGACAAGACGGTGGGCGCCCTGCGCGAGGCGGGCGCCTGCGAGGGCAAGCTGTGCGAGGCGGTCGCGGCGGCGAAAGGCAAGGACAAGCCCCTGCGCGGCAAGGAGCTCGTGGAGGCGGGTCTCGCCGCCGAGCTCGACCGCAACTCCGACAGCGTCGGCGGCTCCGGCGGCGGCTCCTCGCTCCTGGTCCCCGCGCTCGGCGTCGCCGCCCTGCTGCTGCTCCTGGTGACCGCGCTGGTCCTCGCCGTACGCCGCTCGCGAGGTCCGCGCCTCGCGTTCGCCGTACCCGCCGCCGGGCGCCCTCCGGCCGCGCGCACCGGCCGTACGGGCACGGCGAGCACCGCCGGCATGGCCGAGGCGCCCGGCAGGCACCGCGCCGCGCCGGGCCGCGACGTCCGCAGGCCGACCGCCCCCGGCCGTGTCGCCGTCGTACGCACCGCGCTGCACCCGCAGGGATACGTCGAGCTCGACCAGTGTCTGCGCCGGGCGGTCTGGGCCGAGCCGGGGACGCCCGCGCCCGCCCCCGGCGCCCGTGTCGAGGTGAGCGAGGGCCGGGGCAAGGACGCCGGGATCCTGTACGCCCACGCGTACGCCGAGAACGGAAGGACCGTCATCGACCGTGCCCAGCACGGCAGTTGACCCGCGAGCGAAGTACCGGGAACGGGGAGAGATCAGATGCGCAGGCAGCAGCCACCCAGGACACTTCCGGCGGAGTACGCCGACATCGAGTTCGAGAACAACGCCCAACGGCTGCCGCTGGTGCTGTGCCTCGACACCTCCAGCTCGATGGCGGGCCCGCCCATAGACGCGCTCAACACGGCGCTGAGCGAATGGACCCGCGAACTCCACGACGACGTCAGCCTCAGCTACAGCGTCGAGGTCGCCGTCATCACCTTCGGCGGCCAGGGCGTCACCGCCTGGCGCGGCGCGCAGCCGCTCGAACCGGGCTCCCCGGTCGGCCCGTTCGTCGCCGCCCACATGTTCGAGCCACCGCGCCTCGCCGCCTCCGGGGTGACCCTGATGACCGAGGCCCTGGAGCTCGCCATGCACGTGGTCGCCGCCCGCAAGACCGAACTGCGCTCCCAGGGCTTCCAGTACTACCGCCCGCAGATCTGCCTGGTCACCGACGGACTCCCGACCGACGGCACCGGCCACATCAGCCGCACCTGGCAGCGGCTGGTCCCGGTGCTCGCCGAGGAGCAGGCCGCGCGGCGCTTCCGGCTGTACGCGATCGGGGTCGGCGGGCTCACCGACCTGGCCGAGCAGGTGCTCCAGGCGTACGCGCCGAAGTTCAACGCCCGGCTCCAGGGCTTCCCGTTCCGCCAGCTGCTCCAGATGATGTCGGCGAGCGCCAACGCCGAGACCAAGGGCGCGGGCGACGAGGTCTTCGAGAAGATCTTCAGCCAGTTCAAGACGCAGCGCCCGGCCTGGGAAGCCTGAGCGGGCCATGGGGGCGCGGGCGCACGGGAGCTGGCGGGTGCACGGACTGAGCGTGGAGGGCTACCGGCACCGCCGGGACGGCGTCGCCTGCCAGGACGCCTGGCGGTGCGCGACGGACGGACCCGTCACGGTCCTCGCGGTCGCCGACGGCGCGGGCAGCAGGCCGCGCTCCGGCGAGGGCTCGCTGCTCGCGGTCCGCCTGGCGGTGGAGCACTTCGGCCGGCTGCCCGCCTCGGGTGCGGACGGCCCCGCCGCGCACCGCCTGCTGCGCCAGGGCTTCCAGCGGGTCGTGGACGACTTCCTCGACCGTACGGGCGAGGCGGCGGGCGACCACGCGACCACGCTCACCGTGGTGGTGCTCGCGCCCGGCTGGCTGGGGCACGTCAGCGTCGGGGACGGCTTCGTGGTGCTGCGGGCCGGGACCGAGGACGGCGAGCGGCAGTTCCATCTGCTGCCGCAGCCCGCCGCGGTGAGCGAGTACAGCAACGAGACGGTGTTCCTCAGCACGCCGGACGCCGCCCGCTGGGTGCGGACCGACTGCGTACGGGACGAGGGCGTCGACGGCGTGCTGCTCTCCACCGACGGCCTGGCCCAGGCCGCGCTCTCCTGGTCGGGAGGCGCCCCGCAGGCGCCCAACGAGTCCTTCGCGGCGGCCGTGCTGCGCTCCCTCGACACGGAGGCGGTGGGATCCGGGGACGAGGACGACCGGCTGGCCGCGCTGCTCAGGTCCGACCGGCTGACCGCGCTCAACGGGGACGACAAGACGCTGCTGCGGGCGGTGCGTACGGGAGGGGGCACATGAGCGAGGCGAACGGCAGCGGTGGCGGGCCGGGCGGGCGGACCGTGCTGCTCGGCGGGGTGCCGGTGGTCCTGGCGGCCGCCCCGCTCAAGGGCGGCGGCCAGGCGGCCGTCTACCCCGTCGAGGGCGACGACCGGGTCGTCGTCAAGCTCTACCGGGACCCGCCCGGCCCCGAGCAGGAGCGGCGGCTGACCCGGATGCTCACGATGTCCCCGCTCGGCGGGCGCCCCACCGACCGCTCCCAGCGGCCCGAGCTCGCCTGGCCGACCGCGCCCGCGCGGGCGCCGGGCGGGGCGTTCCTGGGGTACGCGATGCAGCGGTTCGGCGAGCCCGAACACGTCCAGCTGGTGGGCCTGTTCACGCGCGCCCAGCGCATCCGGCTCTTCCACCAGCGGGCCGACTGGCGGTTCCTGCTTGGCGTCGCGTGGAACCTCGCGTTCATGACGGCCCGGATGCATCACGAGGGCCTGGTCATCGGGGACTTCTCCAGCAGCAACGTGGTGGTCGACGCGAACGGCTTCATCACGTTCCTGGACTGCGACTCGATCGCCTTCACCGACGCGGTCACGGGGGAGCTGTTCCCGTGTCTGATGCATACGACGGACTACTCGGCGCCGGAGCGGCTGGCCGGGGGGCCGGCGACGCGGGCGAGCGACGACTTCGCGCTGGCGGTGCTGGTGTATCAACTGTTGACGGCCGGGAACCACCCCTTCGGGGGTGTCCCGCACGACAGTGCGCCGGAGTCGACGGTCCAGGACAACATCGCGGCGAGCATTTCGTACGTGGTGCGGCCGGAGCAGGTCGTGGTGCCGCGCGGGACCGTGGACCCGTCCGTGCTCCCGCCCGAGCTGCTCGGCCTGTCCCGGGCGGCGTTCGGCCCGGGCGTCCTCGACCCGGCGGCCCGCCCCTCTGCGGAGGACTGGCTGCGGGCGCTGGACCGAGAGCGTTCGCTGGTACGAGTCTGCCCGGATCGCCCGATGCACACGTACGGGTCGCACCTCTCGGGGTGCCCGTGGTGCGGCCGGGCGTCCGTGACCGGCCACGACGTCTTCAACCTCGGCCCGGTCCCGGCCGCGCCGCCCCCGCCGTCGGGGATGCGGACGGCTCTGCTGGTGGGGTTGGTGCTGCTGGTGTTGCTGGTGCTGATCCTGTCGGTGGGATGACCGTCTGCGGGCCGGTGGGGGCTGGTCGCGCAGTTCCCCGCGCCCCTTTTTTGCCCGGTGTTTGTCTGCGGGCCGGTGGGGGTTGCTCGCGCAGTTCCCCGCGCCCCTAGATGCGCCCCTTCGGGGCGCCCTCAAGATTGCCGCGCAGCGGCATTTGAGGGGCGCGGGGAACTGCGCGAGCAAGCCAGCACGATCTGCAGACGACAACGGACCCCTTCAGGGGCGCGGGGAACTGCGCGACAAGCCCCCACCGGCCCGCAGACGAAGGCCGGGCCAAGAAGGGGACCCCGGTCCGCGGACCTCCGCGGCGCGCGGACCGGGGCCGATCAGGGGGCCAGCGCCAGCGCGTGGGCGTCCATGCGCTCCGCCGCCAGGATCGCGGCCGCCGTGTCGGCGCGAGAGGCCGCGACGACGAGGGCGCGGCCCGCCAAAGCGTGCGCGCGGCCGTGCAGCGAGGTCGCAGACGTACCGCGAAGGCCCGCGTGGCGCACCGGCGGCATACCGCCCCGCAGCCGCGCGATCTGCCGCGCTATCGCGTCACCGGCCGAGGCCAGCCCCAGCTCGTCCGTCACCGCGAGCAGCGCAGCCAGATGCCCGGCGAGCTGGATGTCCAGCTCCTCCTCACGCGACCGGTGCGGAACGCGCGCGTCGGCGTCGGCGGCCATCGTGCTGTGCACCGACTTCGTCCGTATCGGCTCGTACATGAGATGGCCTCCTTCGCCGTCGCAGGAGACCATCCTATCTTAGATTCTGTCTAAAGTTGAGCCGATGTCAGCAGCCCGCTACATCTGGCTGTAACCGTCCAGGAAGCTGCCGATCCGTGTCACGGCCCCGGCCAGGTCCTGAGCCGAGGGAAGCGTCACGATGCGGAAGTGGTCGGGCTCGGGCCAGTTGAAGCCGGTGCCGTGCACGACCATGATCTTCTCGGCCCGCAGCAGGTCCAGGACCATCTGGCGGTCGTCCTTGACCTTGTAGACCGCCGGGTCCAGACGCGGGAAGAGGTACAGCGCGCCCTTGGGCTTCACGCAGGTCACGCCGGGGATCTGGGTGAGCAGGTCGTACGCCGTGTCGCGCTGTTCGAGCAGGCGCCCGCCCGGCAGCACCAGGTCCTCGATGGACTGGCGCCCGCCGAGCGCGGTGGCCACGGCGTACTGCGACGGCATGTTGGCGCACAGCCGCATGTTGGCGAGGATGGTGAGGCCCTCGATGTACGAGGACGCGTGCGCCTTCGGGCCGCAGACCGCCAGCCAGCCGGAGCGGTATCCGGCCACGCGGTAGTTCTTGGACAGACCGTTGAAGGTCAGGACCATCAGGTCCGGGGCGACGGTGGCCGTCGGCGTGTGCGTGGCGCCGTCGTACAGGATCCGGTCGTAGATCTCGTCCGAGCAGACGATCAGGTTGTGGCGGCGGGCGATCTCGGTCAGCGACCGCAGCATCTCCTCGTCGTACACCGCGCCCGTCGGGTTGTTCGGGTTGATGATCACGATCGCCTTGGTGCGGTCGGTGATCTTGCGCTCGATGTCGGCGAGGTCCGGCATCCAGTCGGACTGCTCGTCGCAGCGGTAGTGCACGGCGGTGCCGCCGGCGAGCGAGACGGAGGCGGTCCACAGGGGGTAGTCCGGGGCCGGGACCAGCACCTCGTCGCCGTCGTCGAGCAGCGCCTGCATCGACATCTGGATCAGCTCGGATACGCCGTTGCCGAGGTAGATGTCCTCGACGTCGAGGTCGATGCCCTTGGTCTGGTAGTGCTGCATGACCGCGCGGCGCGCGGAGAGCAGGCCCTTCGCGTCGCCGTACCCGTGCGCCCCGGAGAGGTTGCGGAGCATGTCCTCCAGGATCTCCGGGGGGCACTCGAAGCCGAACGCGGCGGGGTTGCCGGTGTTGAGCTTGAGGATGCGGTGACCTGCCGCCTCCAGCCGCATGGCTTCTTCGAGAACCGGGCCGCGGATCTCGTAACAGACATTGGCGAGCTTGGTCGACTGGATCACCTGCATGACGGTCACCTTACGGGCGCGTTTCGGGGGACGCGCGGTGTTTGCGGCCCGGGTCGCCCGGGCGGGCCGTTCTGGGCGGAGCCTCGGCTTCCATCGGAATGCGGTGGTCGGTGTGTGCCGTGGGATTGCCGGGCGGGGGCGGGGTGCGGGCTTGGATTGCGCGCGGGCCGTCCGGGGCGGGTGAGATGCGCCACGGCGCGGTGTTCGTCTGCGGCCCGGTGGGGGCTGATCGCGCAGTTCCCCGCGCCCCTTCTTCGCCCGGAGTTCGTCTGCGGGTGGTCGTGGG
Source organism: Streptomyces sp. BPTC-684 (assembly GCF_030028635.1). Taxonomy (NCBI): domain Bacteria; kingdom Bacillati; phylum Actinomycetota; class Actinomycetes; order Kitasatosporales; family Streptomycetaceae; genus Streptomyces; species Streptomyces sp. BPTC-684. Next base: position 1,908,222 of record NZ_CP124863.1, on the reverse strand, counting down.
CTGGTCGCGCAGTTCCCCGCGCCCCTTAAATGCCGCTGCGCGGCATCCCCTGGGCGCCCCGCAGGGGCGCATTTAGGGGCGCGGGGAACTGCGCGAGCAACCCGCCACGATCCGCAGACGACAACGGACCCCTTCAGGGGCGCGGGGAACTGCGCGACCAGCCCCCACCGGGCCGCAGACGAACACCGGGCCGAGAAGGGCGCACGGCCCGCAGCCGGCATGGCCGGTTCAGCGCGGGGCATTGTCGGCCAAGGCCGACACCCGCACCCTTCCCGCTCGCGCCGCACGGCGTTACGTTCCCGCCCCGCACCCCGAGGAGGCAGGAACATGACCAACGGCAGCAGGACCGCCCACGAGCCCGTCGAGCCGACCCCGTTCGTCGTCCGCAGCAACCGCCCCGCCGAGCAGGGCGTCCCCTCCGACGTCTCGGACTTCCGCAACGCCTCGCAGGGGCTGCTCGCGGCGCCGGACGTGCCCGTGATCCCCACGCGCGACGGCCAGGGCGCCGCCTGGGACTTCGACCGGTTCGACTTCCTGCGGGACGCGGACGAGATCCCGACGGCCGTCAACGCCCGCGTCTGGCGCCAGGGCCGCATGAACGCCATGGCGGGCCTCTACCTCGTCACCCGCGCCGAGGACGGCGGCGTCTACCAGGTCCGCGGCTACGACCTCGCCAACATGACGATCGTCGAGGGCCGCACCGGACTGATCGTCATCGACCCCCTCGGCTCGTACGAGACCGCCCAGTACGCCCTGCGCCTCTACCGCGCGGCCACCGACGACCACCGCCCCGTCAAGGCGATCGTCTACACCGCCAGCTGCGTCGACCACTTCGGCGGCTCGCGCGGCCTCTTCGCGGACCAAGGAGACACCGTCCCCGACGACCTCGCCGTGTACGCGCCCGACGGCTTCCTCGACGACGCGGTCCGCCGCCACGTCGTGGAGGGCCTGGCCACGGCGTGCCTGGTCGACCACACGTACGGCACCCGCCTGGAAGCCGGGCCGTACGGGCTGATCGACAGCGGCCCCGGCCTCACCGTCTCGGCCGGCGAGGCCACCCTCGTACCGCCGACCCACCAGCTCTCCGGCGAGGTCGAGGCCGACGGCGTCCGCCTCGTCCTCCAGCCCGCCGCGGGCCTCCAGTCCCCGGCCGAGATGAACGTCTACCTCCCCGACCGCAAGGTCCTCTACCTCACCGCCCCCGGCCTGCTCGGCGGCCTCGGCGACGTACGCGCCCGCCACCTCGACGAGACCCTGAAGGCCTTCGGCGGGGTCGCGGAGATCGTGGCCGGGGCGTACGAGTGGCCCGGCTGGGGCGACAAGGCCGTCTCCGCCCGGCTCGCCGCGCGGCGGGACGCCTGGGTCCGGCGCCAGAGCCAGCCCTCGAACCGGCCGTTCTACGCCCCCGGCTACGTCGGCACCGCCACCCAGGCCGCCCGCCAGACCTGGCTGCGCCTGCTCGGCCACGAGTTCGTCGCCGCCACCGACGCCGTCGCCGTGACCCCCGCCTCCGCCGCGACCGCCCAGCGGTACGTGGTGGCCCTCGGCGGCGCCGAGGCGGTGCTCGCGGCCGCGCGCGAGGAGTACGACGCCGAGACGCCCCGGTACGAGCGGGTCGTCGAGCTCCTCGACCACGTGGTGGCCGCCGCCTGCGACCGGGCGACGGTGTCGGCGGCGGTCCTGGAGGCCGCGACCTCGCTCCAGGCCCTCGCCCTGACCCAGCTCGGCTACCTCGCCGAGTACGGCCCGCTGCGCAACGCCTATCTGACGGCCGCCCGCGACCTGCGCCCCGGCCCGCAGCCGCCCGGCTCCCGCCCGGTCGTCGCCGACCTGGTCCGCTACGCCAACCCCGCCCAGTACTTCGCCGCCGTGGCCGCCCGCCTCGACGGCCCCCGGGCCGCCGAACTGCGCGACCCGGTCGTCCTGTTGTGGCACTTCACCAACACCGGCCAGTCGGGCGTCACCGTGCTGCGCGACGGCGTCCTCGTCTACACCGACACGCGCGGCGACACGATGCCGCCCGGCGTGGACAAGCCCCAGGCCACGATCACGCTGACCCGCGAGACCCTGGACCAACTCCTCGCCCCGGGCCCGGACTTCGCCGCGAACTTCGACGCGGCGGTACGCGCGGGCCGCGTCCAGATCGACGACCGGACCGCGGCCGACACGGTCTTCGGCTACCTACTCCCGGCTATCCCGGCCGTGAACTGAGCCCAGGCGGAGGCGGGGACGGCGAATGTCGGGCTGTCCCCGCCGAGCTTGGAATCCCGTACGTGGACGGTGACGGTGTGGGGGCAGGTGGCGACTTCGATGCAGGCGCCGCCCTGGTCGTCGCTGTGGCTCGACTTGCGCCAGTCCAGGGCGACTTCTATGCACTCGCTGCCCTGGTCGTCGCTGTAACTGGACTTGAACCATACGAGCTCGTCGCTCATAGCTCCTCCGCCACTTTGCTGATGAACTCCGCCGACTCCTCGACACTGAGGGCGTGCATGCGGATCATGCCATGGCGTTGCGTAAGTTCGCTGACCTTGTTGGGGTCGGCGTAAAGCGCGCTGGTTGTCTGGCCTTCGGCGAATGCGTAGTGCTCGTGATCGGGGCTCTCCAGCAGGACCACCGAGCCGGAGAGGGCAAGTCCGCTGCATCGGCCCATCGGCAGCACCTGCACCGACACGTTCCGCAATGCAGCTGCCTCCAGTACGTGGTGGAGCTGGCGTCCCATGCACTGCGGCCCGCCGACCATGGTGCGCAGCGCGGCCTCGTACATGATGAACCCGAACATCACCGACGGCCGCGCACGCAGTGCGTCCTGCCTGCGCAGCCGTGCGTTCACCCGTTCCTCAACCGTCTCGTCGTCCAGCGGTGGACAACTCTCGCTGATCAGCGTCCGCGCGTACTCCTCCGTTTGCAACAACCCCGGAATGAGCACCGGCTGGTACGAGTGGACCGCGATTGCTTCGGCCTCTTCCTGCATGTACTCCTGCGACCTCGCCGGGAACGGTTCCGGCTTCAGATAGCTGTGCGCGGCCAGCAACTTCCCCTTGGCATCACACAGTTCGTCAGCGACTTGCAGAAGCCGCAGGGTCGGCTTGCGGCGGCCGTTCTCCATCGACTTGACGTACTCGTACTGGTAGCCCGTCGCTTTGCACAGCTCCTCGCGGCTCACTCCCGCGCTCTCCCGCCAGAGCTTTACCTGGTCGCCGCAGTAGCACCAGGCCAGGCGGATGTGAACTCGCCTCGGTCATTGCACCCGCCCTTCTAGGTACACAGCGGGTACAGCAACAGTTTGTACCCACGCTGTCACTCCCAGAAACTATGCCCGGCCCGCCACCGTATGAGCCATGGATCGCACAACTTCCCCCCTCCCGAAGGACGTTCAGTGGCAATTTCCGCGCGGCCCGCGCAGCGTCTCGCGCGCGCGGGTGCTGCTGGCGGAGCAGGCGCACGCCTGGAAGGTGCCCGACGAATTGGCCGAGACGGCCGTCCTGCTGCTCAGCGAGCTGATGACGAACGCCGTCCGGCACGCGCGCGTGCCCGTCGGCCGGGACGTCGTCGCGCGGTGCGTCCTCGGCGGGGACATCTTCCGCGTCGAGGTGATCGACGCGAACGTGGACCTGCCGTGTCCGAGGCCCGCCGGGCCGGACGACGAGTCGGGGCGCGGGCTCGCGCTGGTGGAGGCGCTCTCCGACGCGTGGGGCGCCAACCCCCGACCGTACGGAATCGGCAAGACGGTCTGGTTCGAACTGATCCTCGACGGGCGGCTATGATCCGCTGACTTTCGACGTATTCACAGCATCCGCACATACCCGGGGGGACCACGTGCGTTCCATGTCTTCGCGCCTCATACGCGGCGGGCTCGCGGCCGCCGCCACGGCGGGGCTGGCCGCCACCGTCACGACCGCGCCCGCCCAGGCCGCGAGCGGCTACGACCGCTGCCCGGCGGGCAAGCTCTGCGTGTTCCAGTACGGGGACTTCAAGGGCAAGATGGAGATCATCTCGTCCAGCCGCCCCACCCTGGGCATCTGGAACAACTCGATCTCGTCCCTCGTCAACAACAGCGACCTCTACGTCTCGCTGACCCCGGAGTCCAACTACGAGGGCGAGAGCTACCTCATCGACCCGCACACTCCCCCCAACGACCTCACCGGCGGCTCCTTGGGACGGCGATGGGACAACACCATCAGCTCGATCCGCGTGGCGACCACCAAGTACGAGGCCACCCTGGGCGTGCCGTGGATGGACTGGTTCGTACAGGACCAGGAGAAGCGGCCCGCCGGGCTGCCCGCGGTGGCGCAGTTCGGCGACATGGACAACGACAACCACCCCGACCTCCTGGAGCGCGCGGACGACGGGAGGCTGTGGTTCCTGTCGGGCGTCGGCGACGCCAACTGGGCGACCAAGGGCAAGCTCGTCGGCGGCGGCTGGAACTCCATGACCCAGCTGGTCCGGCACGGCGACTACAACTCCGACGGCAAGGAGGACGTCTACGCCCGCGACAGGTCCGGCGTGCTGTGGTCCTACCCGGGCCGGGGCGACGGCGCCTTCAAGGACCGCGTCAAGGTCGGCGGCGGCTGGAACAGCATGCGTGAGATCAGCGCGGCCGGGGACCTGACCGGTGACGGCCGCCGGGACCTGCTGGCCCGCGACACCGCCGGGACCCTGTGGCTGTACCCGGGCAACGGCCGGGGCACCTTCGGCGACCGCAAGCTCGTCGGCGGCGGCTGGAACGCCATGAACCAGCTCGCCGCGCCGGGCGACCTGAACGGCGACGGCAGGGCCGACCTGCTGGCCCGCGACGGTTCGCGGACGCTGTGGCTGTACCCGGGCAACGGGCAGGGCAACTTCGGCGCGCGCACGAAGCTCCCGTACGCCTGGTCCGCCGACGCGCCCGTCCTCGCCACGGGAGACGTGAACGGCGACGGGATCTCCGACATCATGCGGCCCATGCCCATCGTCTGGCAGCTGCACATCTACCACGGCACCGGCCGCGGCGGCGTCGGCGGCCCGTCGGCGGACATGTACTGGGACACTGCCCCTAACGTACGCGTGTTCTGACGGTACGTCAGGTTGCTGGCGGGGTAGGCGTTCTGCGGACCGCCCGCCCCGCCAGCACGTCCGTGCGCCGGCCGTCCTCGACGACGAACTTGCCGTCGATCAGGACGTACGGGATGCCGGTGGGCAGGGTGCGGGGGTGCTCGAACGTCGATCCCGCCGCGACCGTGTCCGGGTCGAAGAGGACGACGTCCGCGCGGTAGCCCGCCTTGACCAGGCCCCGGTCCGGGAGGCGCAGGCGGGCCGCCGGGCGGGAGGTCAGATGGGCGACCATCTCCTCCAGGGGGAGGACGCCCAGGTCGCGGGCGTAGTGGCCCAGATAGTGGGGGAACGTGCCGTAGGCGCGCGGGTGGGGCTTGGCGCCCTGGAGGATGCCGTCGCTGCCGCCGGTGTGGACGCGGTGGCGCATGATCGTCCGCACGTTCTCCTCGTGGCCCACGTGCTGGAGGATCGTCGAGCCGAGGCCGTCGTCGATCAGGAGGCGGCGGGCGGTGGTCCAGGGCGCCTCGCCGCGTACACGGGCCGACTCGGCGACCGTCCGGCCCACGAAGGGCGCGAGCCCCGGGTCGCTCACCCCCGAGATCTCGACCGTCTCCCAGTCGATGGGCACCCCGTGGCAGCCGTCCGCCCCCACCACCTCCATGGCGTGGCGGATCCGCTCGGCCGTCGCGTCGTCCCGCAGCCGGGCGAGGACCGTCTCCGGCCCGCCCTCGCCCGCCCAGCTCGGCAGCATCGCGGCGAGCGTCGTACAGCCCGGGGTGTACGGGTAGGTGTCGAGCGTGATGTCCGAACCGGTGGCGAGCGCCCGGTCGAGGAGGGCGAGGAGCTCGGGTGCCTTTCCTTCGTTCACGCCGAAGTTCATCGTGGCGTGGGCCAGGTGCAGGGCGCAGCCGGCGGCGCGGGTGAGCTCGACCATCTCCTCGTAGGCGCGGAGGGCGCCGGCGCCGTAGGAGCGGTGGTGGGGGCAGTAGTAGCCGCCGTACCGCGCGACGACCTTGCAGAGCTCGGTCAGCTCGGCGTCCGGGGCGTACATGCCGGGGGTGTACGTGAGCCCGGAGGACATCCCGACCGCGCCCTGCTCCAGCCCCTCGGCCACCAACTGCCGCATGCGGTCCAGCTCTTGGGGCGTGGCCTCGCGGTCCTCCCAGCCCATGGCGTACATCCGTACTGTGCCCTGGGGGATCAGGTAGGCGGCGTTGACCGCGATGCCCTGTCCGTCGAAGCCGTGGTCGAGGCGGTCGAGGTAGCCGCCGACGGTGTGCCAGTCGATGTCGATGTCCGAGCCGTCGCCGTTCCAGCCGGTGATCGCCTTGCGGACCTCGGTGAGGGTGCGGTCGTCGACGGGCGCGTACGAGATGCCGTCCTGGCCCAGCACTTCCAGGGTGACGCCCTGGGCCGCCTTGGCGCTGTGGTCCGGGTCGCGGAGCAGGGCCAGGTCGGAGTGGGCGTGCATGTCGATGAAGCCGGGGGCTAGGGCCAGGCCGTGGGCGTCGAGGGTGCGGGTGCCGGTGAGGTGTGGGGTGCCCTCGGGGTGGATTGCTGTGATGCGGCCGTCTTTGATGCCGACGTCGGCGCGGTGGGGTGGGGTGCCGGTGCCGTCTATGACGAGGGTGTCGCGGATGACGAGGTCCAGGTTCATGGTCCGGTTTCCGTGTGCGGTGGCTGATGTCGCGGGCGATTCCCCCACCCCGCCCCTTCCCGAAAGCCCTCTGGCGGGCGGCCGCGTGGGGGTTGGGGCGGGCTGCTGGGGGCTGCCCCCAGACCCCCTCTTTGTCTGCGGACCGTGGATGGCTGGTCGCGCAGTTCCCCGCGCCCCTAGGGGGTTAGGGGCGCGGGGAACTGCGCGACCAGCCATCCACTGTCCGCAGGGTTAGAAGTACGTACGGATGTAGTCCGTCACCGTGCCGTCCGTCTCCACCAGGGGGATCAGGGGCCACTTGTCGAAGCTGGTGCAGGGGTGGGAGAGGCCGAGGCCCACCCAGTCGCCTACCTCCAGGTCCACGTCCGGGGCCGTGCGCAGCCAGGCGTGCTGGTCGGAGAGGGCGGTGACCTCGATGCCGGTCGCGGGGCGCTCGACGCCGTCCCGCGCCCCGCGCACCACCTGCGCCTCGGGCAGGTCCAGGTCGTACGCCGCGTCCCGCTTGCCCGCGTTCACGAACGCCTGGTCGGGGCCGGGCCGGGAGACGACCTGCGCCCACAGGCGGAAGGCGGGGTGCAGGGCGCCCTCTTCCGGGATGCGGTTGAACGGTGTGACCCGTCGGTACTGGCCGTCGTCGTGCGAGACGTACGCGCCCGAGCGCAGCAACTTCAGTACGGGAAGGGAGAGTTCGGGGATCTCCGCGAAGGTGTCCGCCACCGCGTCGAACCAGGCGCTGCCGCCCGCGCTGACCACGATCTCGTCGAGTCCCGCCCCCGAGAAGCGGCCCGCCTTGTCGAACTCGGAGGCCAGCGCGGTCAGCCTGCGCAGCCAGGCCGCGACCCGCTCCGGGGTGGCCCCGGGGACCTCGGCCTCGTACCCCGCCACGCCCACCAGGCGCAGGGTGCGGGTCGCGGCCACGGCGTCGGCGACCGCCGTGCACTCGGCCTCGGTGCGGGCGCCGGTGCGGGCGCCCTCGCCCGCGCCCAGCTCGACGACGACGTCCACCGGGCGGGCCGCGCCGACAAGGGCCGCGTCCATCAGCTCGACCCCGCGCACCGAGTCCACGTAACAGATGAACCGGAACTCGGCGTCCCGCGCCAGCTCGGCGGCGATCCACTTCAGGGCCGCCGCGTCCACCAGCTCGTTGGCGAGGAAGATCCGCCGGATGCCGAACGCGCGGGCCACGCGCACCTGGTGGGGCACGGCGAGCGTGATGCCCCAGGCGCCGTGGTCGAGCTGGCGGGCGAACAGCTCGGGGGCCATCGTGGTCTTGCCGTGCGGGGCGAAGGCGAGGCCGTGCCGGGTCGCGTACGTCTCCATCAGCGCGAGGTTGTGCTCCAGGCGCTCGGCGGAGAGGGCGAGGACGGGGGTGGTGAAGCCGTCCGTGAACAGGTTCCGGCGCTGGGCCGCCAGCTCGCCGACGGTCAGGCCGTCGGCGTCCGGGGGGAGCCCCTTGAAGCGGTGGTCGACGCGCTCTTCGGCCAGTCCTGCCAGGAACCCCATGGAAGCCTCCCGTGATGCGTTGCACTATATGCAACGCCCGTTGCGTGTGTCGCTTACTGCTGTCTAACATCCGGGCCAACGCCGGGTCAATGGTGCGCCGGGGCGAGGTGCGGGGAGTGTGGGCGCGTGGTGGATGTGGATGTCGTCTGTCTCGGGGAGTCCATGGTCACCTTCCTGCCGTCCCGGCCCGGGCGCCTCGCCGACGTGCCGTCCTTCGCCCGGGGGATCGGCGGCGCCGAGTCCAACGTGGCGTGCGCGCTGGCGGCCGCCGGGCACGCGGTGAAGTGGGTCAGCCGGGTGGGGGCGGACGGCTTCGGGGACCACCTGGTCGAGGCGGTGGGCGCGTACGGGGTGGACACGTCCGGGGTGCGGCGCGACCCCGGTCGCCCCACCGGCGTGTACTTTCGCACCGCCGACGACCGGGCGGCCGGGACGCACGAGGTCGCGTACTACCGGGCCGGGTCGGCCGCTTCCGCGATGTCGGTGGCGAATGTGCCGTGGGGTGAGGTGTGGGCGGGGCGGGTGTTGCATCTGTCGGGGATCACGGCGGCGTTGTCTTCTGGGTGCCTGGAGCTGATGCGTGCGCTGGTCGCGCGTCGGGTCGGGCGTCCGCTGGTGTCGTTCGACGTCAACCATCGGGCGGGGTTGTGGCGCGACGCGACGGGGCCGCGCGTGCTGCTCGAACTGGCCCGGGGTGCGGACGTGGTGTTCGTCGGTGAGGACGAGGCGGAGGAGGCGTGGGGGTTGCGGGGGCCTTCGGCGATCCGGGAGGCGCTGCCGGAGCCGGGTGTGCTGGTGGTCAAGGGGGGTGCGCGGGGGGTGACCGTGTTTGAGTCCCCCACCCCACCCCTTCCCGAAACTCTCCGAGGGAGCGATTCGGCTGCGGACCGTGGTGGGTTGCTCGCGCAGTTCCCCGCGCCCCTAGGAGGGCCCTCCGGGCCCATTAAGGGGCGCGGGGAACTGCGCGAGCAACCCCCACCGACGGACGGCCGGACGACAGCCGTTCCCGCACCCCGCGTCCGCGTCGTCGCCCCCACCGGCGCTGGGGACGCCTTCGCCGCCGGGTTTCTGCACGGCACCCTGCGAGGGCTCCCCGCACGGGAGCGGGCGCGCTTCGGGCACCTGTTCGCCGCCGCCGCGCTCACCGTCCCCGGTGACCACGCGGCTCCGCCGCCCCGCGCGCACGCCGACCGGCTTGCCGCTCTGGACGACGACGCCTGGGGGAGACTTCGTCTCGGCCCCGGGTGGACGGGGGAGGAGCAGGAGGTACGTACGTCATGAGCCAGACCGTCGACCGGGCGCTGAGCATTCTGCCGCTGCTCGCGCAGGGCCCCGCCGACCTCGGGCAGGTCGCCGAGCGGCTCGGGGTGCACAAGTCGACCGCCCTGCGGCTGCTGCGCACCCTGCACGAGCACGGGCTCGTCTACCGCCAGGAGGACCAGCGCTACCGCCTCGGCGCCCGCCTCTTCGCGCTCGCCCAGGAGGCCGTCGAGAACCTCGACGTACGGGAGATCGCGCACCCCCACCTCGTCGCGCTCAACGAGCGGATCGGACACACCGTCCACCTCGCCGTGTACGAGGACGGCGAGGTGCTGTACATCGACAAGGTCGAGAGCCGCTATCCGGTGCGGATGTACTCCCGGGTCGGCAAGCCCGTCGCCATCACCGTCGCCGCCGTCGCCAAGCTGCTCCTCGCCGACCTGCCCGACGCCGAGCGCCGCGCGGTGGCCGACAAGCTCGACTACCCCATGTACACGTCCCGTTCGACGCCGAACGCAGCCGCGTTCCTGAAGGAGCTCGCGGCCGTACGCGAACAGGGCTGGGCCACCGATCTCGGCGGCCACGAGGAGTCCATCAACTGCGTGGGCGCGCCCGTGCGCGGCACCGACGGCCGCGTCGTCGCGGCGATGTCCGTCTCCGCCCCCAACGTCGTCGTCACCGCCGAGGAACTCCTCGGCCTCCTCCCGCTGGTGCGCCGCACCGCGGACGCCGTCAGCCGGGAGTACTCCGGCAACATCCCTGAGAAGGAAGGCAGTTCATGACCGAGAAGAACGAGAAGCCCGAGAAGAACGAGAAAGTCGCTCTTACCCCCGCCACTCACACCGCCCCGCCCGCCAAGTTCTCGCACGGTGTGCGCAAGGGGAACATCCTCCAGGTCGCCGGGCAGGTCGGGTTCCTGCCCGCCGAGGAGGGCAAGCCGCCCACGACCGCCGGACCGACCCTGCGCGCGCAGACCCTCCAGACCTTCGCCAACGTCAAGGCGATCCTGGAGGAGGGCGGCGCCACCTGGGACGACGTCATGATGATGCGCGTCTACCTCACCGACGTCGGCCACTTCGCCGAGATGAACGAGATCTACAACGCGTACTTCGAGGAGCAGGGCCTGAAGGCGCCCGCCTCGGCGCGTACGACGGTGTACGTGGGCCTGCCGAAGGGCCTGCTCATCGAGATCGACGCGCTGGCTGTGCTGGACGCCTGATCTTGCCCTTAGTACGACCGCTCCACAGGCCGCACGGAGCGGCGCCCCGGACCGCCGGGGCGCCGCCCCGCGGTCCCCCACGCCTTGGAACAGCCCTGCCAGCCCTGGGAGTCCTCGCATGTCGTACCCGCTCGCCGCCACCGCGCCCCCGCCGCCCCCGCCGCACACCGGCGGGATCCTCCCCCTCGTCGGCGGCACGACCGGTCTGCTGACCGTCGCCGCCCTGGGGATCGCCCTCCTCCTCTACCTGATCATCAAGGTCAGGCTCCAGCCGTTCGTGGCGCTGCTCGCCGTCTCCATAGCCGTCGGCCTCGGGGCCGGTCTCTCTGTAACCGAGCTGTTCGGTACGGTCCAGAAGTCCGCCGCCGTCTCGACGGTCGAGTCCGGCATGGGCGGCATCCTCGGGCACGTGGCGATCATCATCGGGCTCGGTACGATGCTGGGCGCGATCCTCGAAGTCAGCGGCGGAGCCGAGGTGTTGAGCGCCCGGCTGCTGGCCCTGTTCGGGGAGCGGCGTGCGCCCCTCGCCATGGGCCTGACCGGCCTGGTCTTCGGCATCCCGGTCTTCTTCGACGTCGGCATCTTCGTCCTGGCGCCGATCGTGTACGCGGCCGCGAAGCGGTCCGGCAAGTCGATCCTGCTGTACGCCATGCCGCTGCTCGCGGGCCTGTCCATGACCCACGCCTTCCTGCCGCCGCACCCCGGCCCGGTGGCGGCCGCCGGGCTGTTCCACGTCTCGCTCGGCTGGGTGATCCTGATGGGCGCGGTGGTCGGCCTCCCGTCGGTGGTGGCGGCCTGGGCGTACGCCGCGTGGATCGGCAAGCGGATCTTCGTCGAGGTGCCGCAGGACATGGTGGAGGCGGCGGAGGAGGCGCGGGCGGCGGTGGCGGCGGAGCAGGAGGCGGCGGGGGTGACGCCGCCGGAGAAGCCGGTTTCGTTGGCGACGGTCCTGGCGATCATCGGTACGCCGCTGCTCCTGATCCTGTCGGCCACGTTCTCGTCGATAGCCCTGGACCCTTCGCGCGGGCGCTCGGTGATCGAGTTCTTCGGCAACCCGTTCGTGGCGCTGACGATCGCGCTGGTGCTCGCCTATTACCTGCTCGGCATCCGGCGGGGCTGGTCCCGCAAGTCCCTGGAGACGGTGTCGACGGCGTCGCTCAAGCCGGTGGGGAACATTCTGCTGGTGGTGGGTGCGGGTGGGGTCTTCGGCGCGGTCCTCAAGGCGTCCGGGATCGCGGACGCGCTGGCCAGGACCTTCCACGACGTCGGCCTCCCCGTCATCGTGCTGGCCTGGCTGATCTCGGTGGCCCTGCGGGTGGCCCAGGGGTCGGCGACGGTCGCGATCGTCACGACTGCGGGCATCGTGGTGCCGCTGGTCGAGGGCGCGGACTACTCCCAGGCGCACCTGGCCCTGATCATCATGGCGATCTCGGCCGGCTCGATCTTCGCGTCGCATGTCAACGACGGGGGGTTCTGGATGGTGTCGAAGTACTTCGGCATTACGGAGCGGGACACGTTGAGGTCGTGGACGGTGCTGGAGAGTGTGCTGGCGGTGGTGGGGGGTGGGGTGGCCGCGCTCCTGAGCTTGCTGATTTAGCCCCACCCCGCCCCTTCCCGAGACCCTCCGGGGGTGAGGGGGCGAAAGGCGGTCACCAGGGACTACGCCCCCGGACCCCCGAGCGGGGGCTCCGCCCCGGGTCCCTGGTTTGTCTGCGGGCCGGTGGGGGCTGGTCGCGCAGTTCCCCGCGCCCCTTGAATGCCGCTGCGCGGCATCCGCTTCTAGGGGCGCGGGGAACTGCGCGAGCAACCCAGCACGGTCCGCAGGCGAACGGGGTCTGGGGCGAAGCCTCCGGCAGCCCACCCACCCCTGCCCGGGGTCCGGGGCGTAGCCCCGAAGCGGGGTGCAGGGGCCGCAGGCCCCGCCACGGGGTCCGGGGGCGTAGCCCCCGGGAAACCCACCTCCACCCCCACCCACCCCCGGAGGGTTTAGGGAAGGGGCGGGGTGGGGCGGAATCTCGGGTCAGCCCGTGCAGTACTGCTGTTCCTTGCCGATCGACCGGTACATGCAGTCCGCGTTCTCCAGCAGCTGCAGCACCGCGTCCTTGTTGCGGGACGTCTCGCGCTCGATCACCTCGTCCGGCGGGTAGAAGCCGCCGTTGCCCGACTCGGGATACATCTCGAACGTGTAGCTGAAGATCTTCTGGGTGCCCCAGAGGTAGTCGTCGATCGTGCCGTCCGTGATGTACAGGTCGCTGGACTGCTCCGGCGTATACCCGTTGGACGCCGCCATCTTCCCGCCCACCGCCGCGAACGCGTCGTGGTCGTCCTGCGTCAGCCCCGGCGCCGTGTTGTTGTAGGTGTAGCCGTACGGCCACAGCACCAGCTCGCTGTACGTGTGGAAGTCGATCCCCGCCTTGATCTGCTGCTTGCCGCCCACCACCCGGCTGCGGGCGAAGTCGGAGACGACCTTCACCTCGGGGGCGGACTCGGGGGCCGTGCCGCGGTACGTCTCGGAGCCCCTGTTGGAGGAGGAGCCGCCGCAGCAGCCCCACTTGTAGTTCCAGTTGCGGTTCAGGTCCGTACCGACGTACGAGGAACCGGAGTTGGGCTGGCGGTTCTTGCGCCACGAGCGGTAGGAGCCGGTCGCGATGTCGTACTCGCCGCCGTCCGGGTTGAGGTCCGGCACGATCCAGATCTCGCGGTTGTTCACCATGTTGGTGATGCGCGAGTCCTTGCCGTAGCCCGCCCCGAACTCGCGCAGCAGGTACAGCGCCATCTCCACCGTCAGGTGCTCGCGCGCGTGCTGGTGGAAGGTGAAGAGGACCTCCGGCTCGTTCTCGTCCGTCGCCACGTTGTCGCTCACCTTGATCGCGACGATGTCCCGCCCCTGGTACGACTTGCCGATCACGCGCTTGCTCATGATCGAGGGGTAGGCCGCCAGGCGCTGGTCGATCTCCGTCGTCATCTCGGCGTAGTTGTGGTACCTGGAGTCCGCCGGCGGGAAGTCGAAGGGCTGGGCCTCCACCCCGTTGGTGCGCTTCGACGGTCCCGGCAGCGCCTTGAGCCTGTAGCCCAGCGTGCGCAGGTTCCTCGCCTGCGCCGCGTCCGCGCTGACCACGACCGTGTGCTCGTGCACCTCGTCGATGGCCACCCCGGTCGCGGCGATGGCGGTGCGCGCGGCGGGCGTGGCCGGGCCGTGGATCTCGTACTGGGTGGTGGCCTCGTCGGCGGCCACGTCCGCGCGTTCGCGGGGTGACGGCGCGGGGGACGCGGTGGCGTGGGCGGTCAGGGGTGCGGCCAGGGCCATCGCGAGGAGGGCCGCGAGGCCCGCCGAGCGTCTGGCGGTGCCGCGCGTGCGCGTACGGAGTCGCATGAATTCTCCTGGGGATGTGGAGGTGGGGGTGTTCATGTCGACGTTGCTGTGGGGTGGTTCTCGGCTCGCCTCCCGAGCATCTGCTTATGGCATGTCAGCGTCAAGATGGCTTGTCCTTCATCCGTCCGGGCATAGGTGATATCTCGTCAAGAACCTTTTCGCCACCGCCGGTTCGACCTGGAAGCGACCTGGCCGCGACCCGAGTGCGACCGGCCCCCGGCGGACAATGGGAACCCGAGGACCGGAGCGGGGTTGTGATGCCTGCGCGTGCGGTGCGATTCTTTGCGCCATGCCGCACACTCAACTGCCCGACCACGGGGCGGTCCTCGCGGAGGTGAGGGAAGTGCGGCGGGCCGGGGTCGTCCGACTGCGGGAGCTCCGGGTACCGGCTCTCGCCGCGATAGCGGACGGCCTGGAGGCGGCGGCCCCAGGGGCACCGCACTTCCCCGCCGTCGAGCGGCTGCTGCGGCTCGCGGTCTCCCGCATCGGCGGCGGCACGCTCCAGGAGGCCGCCGAGTACAGCCTCGGGCTCGCCCAGGGCACCCGCGACTGGCCGGCCGCCGACCGCCGCAAGCGCGCCGCGCAGGTCTACGGCATCAGCGTCGAGCGCTTCCGCAAGCATCATGAGCTGATGGTGCTCGGCGAGGTCGCCGAGCAGATCGTCCGCATGGCCCCGGTGGGCCGTACGGTCGTACAAGATGCCCCCGTCGTGATCTTCCCCGGCACCCGCCGCGCGGCACCCCGCCTCACCCCCGCCCACCGGCGGCTGCGGGTCCGGTCCACGCGGATCACCGTCCACGTCCACCCCGCCGACCTGCTCCGCGACGTCGACGTGGTGGTCTCGCCCTCCAACACGTACTTCGCGCTCCCCGAGGCCTACAAGTCCTCCGTCGCCGCCTCGCTGCGCCGCGCGGGCGCCCTGCGCGACCCGGCCGGCGGGCTCGTCGAGGACCGGATACACGACGAGTTGCGGGCCTGGGTCGCCCGGCACGGCAGGCCCGGCGGCGCCGTCGCCCCCGGCACGGTCGCCGTCACCGGCGCCGGGGCCATGGAGCGGCAGGGCGTGCGGCGGCTCTACCACGCGGCCGTCGCCGTGCCCCGGGCCGGCACCAACGACTACGACGTGCTGCCCGCCGACGTCACCCGCGCCGTGGCCCGCGCGTTCGCGCTGCTCGGCGAGGAGGCCGGGCGCCACCGGCCGCCGCTCGCCTCCCTGTGCCTGCCGCTGCTCGGCGCCGGGCGCGGCGGGCTCGCCCCGGCCGAGAGCCTCGCCGCCGTGTGGGCCGCCGTCGAGGCGGAGCTGGCCCGGGGCGCCCGCTGGGACCTGCACTTCGTGGTGCGGCGCGCCGAACGCGCCGATCTGATCGAGCAGTTGCTGGGGGCGGAGATCGCGTGAATCCCTATGCCGTGCTGGCGGCGGCCGCCGCCGAGTGGGACACCGTCGGGCCCCGGCTCGACGCCGACGTACGGGAGGAGCTGGCCGTACTGCTCGCGCGCGTACGGGCCGCCGCCCGGCTTGAGGCCGATCCCGCCGGTACCGCCGAACGCGCCGTGGAGCTGCTGCGCACGCGGCTGCCCGACCGGTTCGGGCCCGGCCGGTTCGCCCCCACCGCGTTCCTGCCCGACGCGGACGAACTGGACGCCACCTATCTGGGCTTTCGCGCCGAGGACCTCGCCGTCCTGCTGCTCGACGGCCACCGGATGGTCGGGCCGGTGCTCGGCGCCGTACGGGAGCGGCTGCTCGCGGCCCCGGCGGTGGACGGCGACACCGTGCTGCGCGCGGGCGGCGACCCGTACGCACCGGGGCTGGTGCGGCTGCGCGGCGAGGGCGGGGTGCTGCGGCTGCCCGCCTTCCAGTTCTCCGAGGGCACGCTGCCCTGGCTCACCGTCCTGGAGGTCAACGAGGTGCTGCGGGCCGACACCGACCCATGGGGCGCCGCCGACTGGTGGCTGTCCGAGAACGCCTGGCTGGGCACCGAGCCCGTACGGCTGCTCGGCACCCCCGACGACCGGCGGCTCGCCGCGACCGCCCGCCATCTCGTCGAGGGGGAGTAGCCCGTGCCGAACTACCAGCCGCCCGCCGCGATGGCCGGGACTCCGGCCAAGGTGACCCTGGCGGCCGGGACCGTGCTGTACCGGGTGCACGCCGCGCGCCGGGCCGGGCACTCCTTCAACCCCGTCCCGGCGCACTGCCTCTACGGGGGCGGCCGGTTCGACTCGACGGGCTGCGACGCGTACGGCTATCTGTACGCCGGGCTCAGCCCGGAGTCGGCGGTGAGCGAGACGCTGCTGCACTCGCTGCCGTTCGACCCGGCCGGGGGCGCCCGCCTGGTGCCCAAGGTCGCGGTGGCGGGGCGGCGGCTGACCGTGCTGCGGCTGACCACCGGGATCGACGTGGTCTCCCTGGTGACCGGGCACGAGCTCGCCGCCGTCCACCAGGACAGCTGGCTGGTCCAGGCCGAGTCGCGGGACTATCCGTACACCCGCGACTGGGCGCACTGGATCCGCCGCCACACCGAACCGTGGGCCCAGGGCTTCCTGTGGGCCTCCAAGCGCGAGCCGGGCGACCGGGCGGTGGTGCTCTTCGGCGACCGCTGCCCGCCGGACGCGCTCGCCGCCACCGCCGACGACTCCGTCGAGTTCGCCACCCCGGCGGGCGAGGAGTGGCTGAACTCCGTCCTGCTGCCCTACCACGCGCGCCTCGCGCCCTGATGAGATCCGGACTCCGCGTGCCCGAGAACGACGACCTGAAGGCAAACCTCAACGAACTGTGGGCCGAGCGGGCCGCGTTCATCGACTCGGACGGGACGGCCGAGGAGCGGCTCGCCCTGCTCGACCAGTCCGTACGCCACCACGAGGCGCTGCTCGACGCGCTCGCGGACGACGCCCCGGAGGCCCCGGAGCTGCACGAGGCGCTCGGGTTCCTCCGCCAGCAGCGGGCGCTGCTCAGCGACGAGGGCGAGGACCTGCTGCTCTCGGCCCGCCACTACGCGGCCGTGCTCGACGCCGCCCACCCCGACAGCGACCTCCCGCTGGTGCGCTACAGCCGGGCCGTCTCGCTGATGCTGCACGGCCGCGCCACCAGGACCCGGACCGAACTGGAGGAGGCGCGCGCCGAGTTCGACACGGCGGCCGGCGAGGCGCGGCGGGCGGGCGGCGAGCGGCCGTCCTGGGCGGAGGACGCCGAGTACAAGCTGGTGCTGTGCCGGGCGCTGATCTGGACGATGTGGCAGGACGAGGCGCAGGCGGCCGCCGCCGAGGCCGAGCTGGGGACCCTCTTCGCCGCCGACCCGGGAGTGGAGGAGCGACTGCTGCCGCAGTACCTCGACTTCTTCGGACGTGTGCTGTACGAGCGGGGGGTCGTCCGGGGGGACGCGGCGGCCAAGGACCGTGGCGTACGGCTGCTGCGGCGCGGGCTCCTGGAGTGGGAGCCGGAGCGGGACGGGCGGCTCGCGGCCACCGCCACCCTGCTCTGCGTGGCCCAGCAGACCCGCTACCGCGACGACCCCGACCCGGAGCGGCTGCGCGACGTGGCGCTCGCCGCCCGCGCGGTGATCGGGGAGGAGGACGCGGAGAAGGAGCTGCGGGACATGGCTGTCCTGATGCTCGGCTGGGCCCGCCAGATGCTCGCCGAGCACGGGCTCGGTGACGACAGCGAGGGGCCGGACGTCTCCTTCGAGGAGGTGCGGAGCGTCTACAAGTCGATGATGGACGGCGTCCAGGACGGCACCTACCAGCTGGACTACGGCGAGGAGGGCTACTTCGCGCTGATCAACGACGCCGCCTCGCCGGACCGCGCCAAGCACGGCTTCGACCACGTCTTCGCCAAGTGGAGCGAGCTGGAGCCCGGCAGTGTCGAGCACACCCGGGGCGCGGCCGCCCTCCTCGCGCACCTGCCGATGTTCGACCCGCACGGCGACCAGGTCACCAAGGAGCAGAAGGACGCGCTGACCCGGGCCGTGCTGCGGCCGGGCCCCGACGACGACCCCGACTGGCGGCGCCGGGCCCACGCCGTGGCGGGCGGCGCGCTGCTCACCGAGGAGCTGGCGGCCGGGGCCGGGGCCCGCCTCGACGAGGTCCTCGCCCACTTCGACAGCGCCGACGAGGGTCCCGGCGTCGGCGCCGACCTGGGCCTGGTGCGGATGATGGCGACCGTGCACCGGGGCCAGATGAGCGGCACCGCCGACGACATGGCGGCGGGCGCGCAGGCCTGGCGGCAGCTGCGCGAGAACCCGGAACTGCCGCCGTACGCACGGCGGTTGATGGACGCCCAGCAGTCCGGCTACGACGCGGCGCAGGCGGCCCGCAGCGGCGATCTGGCCGCCACGGACGGGCACATCGCGGCGCTGCACGCGGCCATCGGCACGCTCGCCGAGGACGACACCTCCCGCATCGAGCTGTGGACCCTCCTGGAGAACGCCCGCTCGGCCCGCGACGAGCTCGCCGAGCGGCTCGGCGCCCCGCCCGCGCCCCCGCTCGCCGGCCGGCCCACCGCCGCCGAACTGCGCCGGGGAGCCGCCCGGTTGAGCCGCGACCACCGGGCCTGGGTGCTCGGCGACGGCGGCATCGCGCGGGTGCGCCGGGCCGGGCTCGCCGGGGACGTGGAGCGGATCCGGGAGTCGCTCGCGCTGATCGAGGAGGGGCTCGCGCTCAGCGACGAGGGCAGCGACAGCTGGCTGCGCTACTCGCACACGGCGGGCAGCGTGTACTGCGGGCTCGCCTCCGGGGAGCGGCTGCCGTACCGCCGCACCGAGCTCCTCGCCAAGGGCATCGGCCTCCTTGAGGCGGCGACGCGGCAGGCCGCCGGGCCCGGGCACCGGCTCTGGGCGCAGGCGGCGCTCGCGCTCGGCCGGGCGTACCGCACGCGCGGCCGGACCGGGGACCGCGCGGCGGGCCGCCGCTACGGCCTGGACGCGCTGCGCGGCCACGCCTGGGCGGCGCTGCTCCAGTCCGGCACGGCCGACGCCGCCGAGGCCGCACGTCTGGCCACGGCCATGTCCCTGGAGGTGGCGGCGTGGTGCCTGGCGGACGGGGCGCCCGAGGAGGCCGTGCAGGCCCTCGACTCCTGCCGGGGCCTGGTCCTGCACGCCGCCACCACCTCTTCCTCGGTGCCCGAACTCCTGGAGGGCGGCGGCCACGACGCGCTGGCCCGGGAGTGGCGCGCCACGGGCGCGAGCGCCGACCTGGTGCCGAGCGCTCTGCGCCGCAAGGCCCTCTCGGCGCTGACGGCGGACGGCACCACCGGGGACGGCGCGGGGGCCGCCCGGCTCCTCGACACGCCCGCGCCCGGCGAGATCGGCGACGCCCTGAAGGCGCTCGGCAAGGACGCGCTGGTCTATCTGGTGCCCAGGTCCGAGGACGGCGGGGGCATCGCCGTCCTCGTCACCTCGCGCGGCGACGTGCACCACGTACCGCTGCCCCGGCTCACCGAGGACGCCGGGCCGCTGCGGGAGTACGAGCCGGCGGCCCGGGCCGCCGGGCGCGACGTCGGGCCGGTGCCGGGCTGGGGCGGGGCCGCACCGGCGCGGCCCCTGCGCGACCAGCTCGACCGGCTCTGCTCCTGGGCCTGGTACGCCGCCGTGCGCCCGCTCTTCGACCTCTTCGTGGTGCCCGACCGGCCCGGCCGGGTGCCCCGGCTCGTCCTCGTCCCGATGGGGGCGCTCGGCCTGGTGCCCTGGCACGCGGCGTGGGCGCCCGACGGCGACGGGGCGCGGCGGCACGCCATCGAGGAGGCGGAGATCTCGTACGCCGCCTCGGCCCGGCTGCTCTGCGAGGTCGCCGCCCGCCCCCGCACCCCGCACACCGGCTCGGCCCTGGTGGTGGGCAACCCCACCGGCGACCTGCGGTACGCGGGCGAGGAGGCCGACGCGGTGTGCCGGGCGTTCTACCCGGACGCGCGCTTCCTCGGGCTGCGCACCGGCGACGGCACCCCGGACGAGGTCGCGCACTGGCTGCGCGAGGGCGGCGACGGCGGGGCCGTGCTGCACCTGGCCTGCCACGCCGCCGTCGAGGAGAGCCGCAGCAGCAGCGCCTACCTCTCCCTCAAGGGCGGCGAGCTGGCCGCCGAGCAGCTCACCGGCACCCTGCGCGGCCAGCTCGGCCTCGTCTTGCTCGCCGCCTGCCGCAGCCATGTCTCAGGCCGTGGCCACAACGAGGCCTACAGCCTGGCCGCCGCCTTCCTGGTGGCGGGCGCCCGCTCGGTCGTCGGCTCGCTCTGGCCGGTCCCGGACGACGCCACCTCCGTGCTGATGTTCATGACCCACTACTTCCTGCGCCGCGAGGACGAGACGCCCGTACGGGCCCTGCGCCGCGCCCAGTTGTGGATGCTGGACCCGGCGCGCGAGCTGCCGCCCGAACTGCCGCCGGTGCTCGCGGCCCGGGCCGGCGCCATCGACCCGGCGGACCTCAGCGCCTGGGCGGGCTTCACGCACCTGGGCCAGTGACGTCCGGCCCCGGCACGACCGTCCGCAGCGCGATCGTGCGCGTCGCCCACTGGCCGGGCCCGGCCGCCAGAGCCGGGCCGACGTCCCGGCCCCCGGGCCCGGCCAGCCGCAGCACACCGTCCGGGGCGCCGCTGCCGCGTGCCCCCGGCCCATACGGATCCCACGCCCCCAGCCGGAACGGCACCGTGTTCAGCTCGCCCTCGGCCACGATCAGCTTGAGCCAGTCGCGCGCGTACGCCCCCGGGCGCGGCGCCCGGGTCGCGGGCAGGCTCAGCTGTAGGGGCTGGCCGTCGAGGGCGTATCCGGTGTGGCCCGGGGCGATGAAGTGGCCGGGGAAGAGGGTGGAGTTGATGGCGTACCGGTCGTTGAGGTCGAGCAGGACGCACCACAGCGGGCGGTCGCCCACGTTGCGCAGCCGGACGGAGACCCACGGCTCGCGCGGCCCGTCGTAGGCGCGGACGATCTCGCCGTCGCCGTCCGGCACCAGCGGCTCCTCGTCGCCCCACGGCACGACCTCCACCCGCACGTGCCCGCGCAGCGGCGAGGTGCGCGCCTCCAGGTCGCGTATGCCGTGCCAGTGGGCCAGATGCGTGAGGCAGTCCGCGACCCGGGCGGTGTCCGCCGGGTCGTACAGCGGCAGCGGCGCCACGAACGGCGAGCCGTCGCGCCGCAGCACCCGCACCTGCCCGTCACCGTGTGCCTCGACGCGGAGGAGCAGCCCGGCGGACTCGGCTTCCGGGCCCGTCACCAGACGTACGACCGGTGAAGTGAGGTGATCCGCGAGCGACTTGGCGAAACCTTCCGGCCCGGCGACCGTCACGGCGGCCGACGCCAGCGGCGTCGAGGTCAGCGCCACCGGATGCACCCGCCCGGCCTCCGGCGCCCACCCGTCAGGGTCCACCAGCGTGCGGTCCGCCAGTACGGCCCGGGCCGCCAGCGAGCCCCCGCCCGGACCGGTCGCCGTGAACTCGGTGCCGGGGCCGCCGGGCAGCCCGTGGACCCGCCCGCAGTCCACCTCCCAGCCGTCCGCCCCGAACCGCAGCAGGTGCGGGCTCGGCGTGCGCGGCGCCCCGCCCAGGAACGGGGTGTCCGCGAGGCCGCCCGCGTCGGCCGGGAACAGCACCGGGTGCTGCTCGAACCGGGCGCGCCGCACCCGGGCGTGCGCGGCGGCGAGCAGCTCCCGGTAGGTGGCGTCCGGGCCCGCCGTGCGCAGGGCGTCGAGCAGCGCGTGGGTGAAGACCCCGCGCCGGACGAGAGGGCCGGACGCACTGGGGTCCTCGGGCGCGTAATCCGCCTCGTACGACAGCTGGTTGAGGCGGCTCGCCGCCAGAAGTACGTGGCCGGGTGCGCGCTGGGGGCCGCCCGTGTCCCGGGGTGCGGCGGGCGGGAGCCAGGACGGGTCGGGCGGGGTGAAGCGCGCGGCCCGTCGTGGATCCCGGGTGCCGCCGCCCGAGAAGCAGCAGTCGAGCACCGCCGCCACGTGCGCGCCGCCCGCCGCGAGCCCGTCCAGGAGCGCGCCCAGGCGCTTGTCGGGCAGCGGCCCGTCCACGCAGACCAGCGCCTGGCTGCGGCCGGTCGCCTCCACGGCCAGTTCCTCGGCGGTGCCCAGGACGAGCTCGGTGCCGTGCCCGGAGAACCACAGCAGCGCCGTGTCGTCGGGCCCGGCCTGCCCGAGGTGGTCGCGGAGCGCGGACTCGACGGCGGCCGTGGTGGCCTCGCCGTCGAGCAGCGTACGGACCGACAGCCGGTCGCCGACGCGGTGTTCGAGGGCCCGCCGGGCCGCCAGGACGTCGTTCACACAGCCCGAGAGCCGGGCATGCCGGGGGCCGCGGTAGGCGTCGATGCCGACGAGCAGGGCGTAGATCATTCGCATGGGCGGGAGTCTGGCAGCAGAACCTGGCCGGAAACAGGTCGTACCCCGGTCGCGGTCCGGGCGCCGGGGCCACAATTCCCGTTCCGGTACCCACGATTGACGCTGACTCACTAGTCTGCCTGAGTCCGCCCGCACGACCCATGATCTCCGGGGGAACCATGGGACCCATCGAACGACCCCGCCGCGTGGTGCAGCCGCCCGCGACCGGGCCCGTCCAGCCGCTCCAGCACGGCGCACCGGCGCGGACCGGCCACCAGCCGTGGCAGCCCGCGCCGAAGGAGCAGACCTCGCAGCGCCGGGGCGCCACCGCCCCGCCCCTGCGCCACGCGCTGTACGGGGACCGCTCGCCGGAGTTGCGGGAGGCGCTGTCGCGCCTCGACGCGCAGGTCGACGAGGCCGCGCGCAGGCAGCTCGCGGACTGGATCCGCAAGGAGTACGAGGTCCAGCACACCGCGATCCCCGTCGGGTTCGTCACCAAGTGCTACCTCGGCGCCCCCTTCGTGGACCACATCCTCGACCTCGCCGGAGCGATCGTGGAGCACTACGCGCCCGGCACCCCCATGCCCGAGCCCTTCACGGCGGGCCGGATGCTGGCCCGCTCCGGCTCGTACGTCTGTGTCGAGGTGTACGGGGACGGGCTCGTGCTGCCCGTGCTGCCGGACGGCTCGGTCGTCCACCCGTGAGCACCCCCGCAGACGCGCACCCGTACACGTACATCTGACGCACCCCGATCGGAGACACCGCATGGCTGACGTCGACTACTCCCTGCACAGGAAGGTGCAGGAAGTCAGCGGCCTCGTCGTCCGGCTCAGCGAGCAGGTGGGAGCCGTGGGCGGCCAGGTGGCCGCCGTCGACGCCAACCAGCAGCGCACCCGCACCGAACTCCAGGAGCTGCGCGACGAGTTCCGCGCCTTCGTCCAGCAGGCCCAGCTCACCGCGAACGTCCAGCGCGCGGAGACCCGCGTCGGCGTCATCCAGGACCAGGTCGACCACGAGTTCGGGCACCACAAGGTGGTGCGCCGCACGGCCGTCGGCATGCTCCAGGCGTTCGACGTGGGCCTGGTCTCCGAGGAGACCGTGCGCGCGGTCAGCGAGCAGCTGATGATCCAGACGCCCCGCTACTGGCTCGCCCCGGCCCTGGTCGCGCTGGCGGCCTGGTCGGCCGACGACCCGGGCCTGTGCGGGCGCGCCGTGGAGGAGGCGTTCCGCCGCTCCTCCCACCGCACCTCGCTCTTCTTCGCCCTGGTGCTGCGCCGCCAGAACCGCCGGGACGAGTCGGTGCGCTGGCTGCGCCACTATCTGCTCGCCCAGGACCCGGCGCACCTCGGCCGGGAGTTCGCGGTCATCCTGGAGTCCATCTCGCAGGGCGCGTTCGGCCCGGCGGGCCGCGAGCTGCTGCGCACCACGCTCGACGGCTGGCGCGAGACGATGCTGAACGACGACGCGGCGCAGCGGGCCCAGATCACCCGCTGGCGCGCCGAGCTCGACTCGCTGCGCCCGGCCGCCCCGCAGGGCGAGTACCCGGTGCTCGCCCAGGTCTCCCCGCAGGGGCCGCAGCTCGCCGGAGTCCTGTCGTCGGCCCGCGTCCAGCGGGTGGCGCACGACAAGTACCGGGCGCTCCTGGAGCGGGAGTTCACCACATCGGACCGCATCGAGGACGCCGTCGACGACATCCTGGACCGGCTCGTCTCCGAGTACGACAACGAGGAGCTGCCGCTGCGGCGCGACCTCGCCTTCAACCACGCCGTCATCGACCACGGCGGCGACCTCACCGCCGCGAAGGGCGCCGTCGACACGGACTCGGCCGCGTACGAGGAGACGCTGGACTATCTGACCGTGCAGACCACGGCCGCGCTCAGCCCGGAGGCCATCGGCACCTCGGTCGCCACCCAGCGGCTCGCGGTCGCCGCCTGCCGGGAGTGGTTCCGCCACGCGCACCAGCAGTTCTCGGCGGACTACCGGGGGGCCGTGCCGCAGGACGTGCAGGCGAGGTTCGGCGGCGCGTACCCGATCGCCGGGCGCACCTTCCAGCTCCCGCCGTGGACCGGCTCGTACACCCAGCCGCTGCCGGGCCTTGAGCAGCAGCTCGCCGCGCACTGGGACACCCACGCGCGCTCCTTCCTCGCCTCCTTCGCCTATCCGCTGGCCCGCAAGGTGACCCCGCTGGCGCTGGTGCTGCTGGGGATCCTGGTGATCGGCTTCGGCATCAGCGCGGGCGTGACGCTCACGGTCATGGCGATCACGGCCGCCGTGTGGGGCCTGGTGATCAACCAGGGGCTGAGCGCCGCCCGCAAGGTCGAGAACGCCGCGAAGACCCTGCTCGACCAGTCCAGGCGCGACGCACTGCACCAACTGCGGGCGGGATCGGCCGAGTTGACCGACTGGTACGAGTCCTACCGCGCCGCCGACGCCGTGGAGCCGCGGCTGCGCGAACTGATCGACTCGCTGGGGGCCGCCCTTGACGGCGCCTCCCCCTTCGACGGCCGTACCGTCCGCAAGGAAGGCAGCAACGCATGACCGTCCCCCACCAGCCCCCGCCGCCGGACCGCCCCGCGCCCTCGCCGTGGGCGGCCACCGCCGCCAAGCCCGGCGAGCGCGTCACCACCCGGCTGCGCCGGATCGTCGACGGCCTGCCCGACTGGTCCCCGCTGCCGCCGGGCGAGACGCTGGTGCGCCGCCGACGCGACCCCGGAGGGCTGTGAGCACGATGTGGGGGCACGGCGGCAACTACCAGACGTGGACGGACCATCTGGCCCGCTGGTCGCGCGGCGAGCGGGTCGACGGGCGCGGGCTGCCCGCGCTGGAGCGGGGCGACTACCACCAGGACACCTGGGTGCGGCTCACCGACCAGCTCACCCGGGCGCTCTCCACCCGGCTCCAGGGCTGGGCGGACGACCTGACCCGGGCGCTCAACGCGGAGCAGGACGAGTTCGCGGCCGCCCGCGCGCTCGTCCAGGCCCGGTCGGGGCTGCACGCGGTGCGCGCCCTGGCCGGGCACCCCTCGCTGACGCCCGAGCTGCGCACCCGGTTCCTGGGGCTCGTCGACGGCCAGATCGCGGACCTCCAGCGGCAGTTGGAGACCCAGCTCGACCGCCTCGGCCGCACCGGCGCGGACCCGCGCTGGATCGAGGCGAGGCGCCGCACCCTGCGCGACAACCCGCTGACGGGCGGCGCGGCGCCCGGCGCGACCGAGGCCCCGCAGCCGTGGGCGTACGACCCGACGGCGACACCGCGCCGCAGAATCGTCACGGACTGATCCGGTCCGAGCGCCCGCTGACCTTTTCGTATACGTACGCAACCGATCCGACCGGAGAAGCCCCCGCATGCCCAACTACGCCGAAAGCCATCGCGACCTCGACAGCTACATCTCCGCCCGGGTGCCGGTCATCGGGATGCGCACCATCGAGCAGCAGCGGGCGCTGCGGCTGGTGCGGGAGGTGGCGACGCACCCCCGGCGCAGCAGCATGCCGTTCTGGATCTACACCCGGGCGACGGGCCTGCGGGACCTGCGCACCAACGCGCCGCTCCAGGAGGACCGTTCGCTCACCGGGGCGATGGAGTACGCGGCGTCGCAGTTCACCGCCCGCCCCAACGCCACGCTGGTCCTGGTCGACCCGGACGACCTGGAGGGCGACACCCCGCTGACCCGGCACATCGCCGAGGTCGCCCGGCTCGCCGGCAACAACTCCGGCTCGATCATCCTGCTCACCGACACCCCGGTCTGGAGCGGACTCCAGCGGCTCGGCATGAGCCTCCAGCTGGACCTGCCGGACGCGGACGAGATGTACGGGGTGCTCGCGGGCTTCCTCACCGACCACCAGGGGATCATCCCGATCGCCTGGAGCGAGGACGACGCCCGCCGGGCCGCCGAGACGCTGCTCGGGGTCACCGAGGCGGAGGCGGTCAACCTGATGGCGACGGTCGCCGCCAAGGGCTCGGTCGACAAGGACGACGTGCCCGCGCTCGCCCAGTCCAAGGACCGCATCTTCAGCGATCTGACGGGCCTGGTGAAGGTCCAGCTCAAGGACGCCGACTACACGGTCGGCGGGCTCTCCAACCTGCGCGACTGGCTGCGGCGCAAGAACCAGCTGATGCAGGCGGACCTGCGCCACACCGAGATCCGGCCGCCGCGCGGGGTGCTGCTCGTCGGCGTCCCCGGCTGCGGCAAGTCGCTCTCCGCCAAGGCGATCGCCGCCGAGTGGAAGCTGCCGCTCTACCGGCTCGACATGGGAGCCATCCACGGCAAGTACCTCGGCGAGTCCGAGGGCCGCTTCCGGGAGGCCCTGGAGACCGCCGACCGGGTGGCGCCGTGCGTGCTGTGGATCGACGAGATCGAGAAGGGCCTGGCGGGCCGGGACGACGGCACGGGCGTGCCGCAGCGGATCATCGGGCAGTTCCTGTTCTGGCTCCAGGAGTCCCGCTCGCGCGCCTTCGTGGTCGCCACCGCCAACGACGTCCGCAGCCTGCCGCCCGAGCTGCTGCGCAAGGGCCGCTTCGACGAGCTGTTCTTCGTGGACCTGCCGGACGCGCAGGACCGCAAGGAGATCATCCAGCTCTACTACCGCCGCTACGTGAAGGCCGAGCCCGACCCCGACCAGCTGGCCCGCCTGATCGACCTCTCCGAGGGCTTCGCGGGCTCCGACATCGAGGGCGCGCTGCACGACGTGGGCGCGGAGGTCTACCTCGGCGGCGGCGCGGAGGCCCTGCGCCCGTCCTTCGTCATGGACACCTTCGCCAACACGATCCCGCTGAGCCGCAACAACCCCGAACAGATCGAGGAGATCCGGGCGTGGGGCCGCGAGCGAGCGGTGGCGGCGGGCCGCACGGCGGGGGCGGCGACACAGGGGGTGCCGGGGCCGGCTCGGCGGATCGTGTTCATGGAGGACTGACGGGGGCCGCGCCTGCTGCCTGGGTGCGGTTCGGCGGGGCTGGGGCGTACCGGGCGGTGGCTTGAAAAGGCCCGGCGATCTTGTGTGCGTCGTGCGTGCTGGGGATCATGGCGCGGCCTGCCGCTGTGGATGCGGTGGGCGGGGAGGAGCGGCTGTGGCCGCCAGTGATTTCGAGGGTGACAAGCCCGAGTTGACGATCGTGTCGTTGGGGCATGCCGGGCACGGCAAGACCACGACGGCCGATGCGCTGAACAGGTGGCTGTGGAGGGCCGCGAGGACGGAGGCTAGGGAGCCGGAGACGACCCCGGGCAGCGGTGTCCGCCGCTTCGGGTACGAGACGTCCCGGCGCCGCTACACCCACCTCGATGCGCCCAGTGGTGACGTTCCGGGCCTGTTGAAGACCGGGCCCGTGGACGGGGCCGTCCTGGTCGTCGACGCAGGGGAGAGCATCATGCCGCAGACCCGGGAACAGGTGAGCGAGGCCCGTGCGGCCGGCGTGCCCGCGATCGTCCCCCTCCTCAACAAGTGCGATGAGATCGATGATCCGGAGCTGCTGGATCTGGTCGAGGGCGAGATCCGCGACCTGCTGAGCCGTTACGGCTACGACGGCGCCAACGCTCCTGTCGTTCGGGGCTCCGCCCGGGGAGCCGCGAACGACGACCCGCGGTGGATCGATACGGCGCGACAGCTGGCCGAGGACCTGGACACCCACCTGCCCCGGACCGGGGTGTTACGGGCGCGGATTCCCGCCCGGGCCCGCCTGGTGGCCAAGCACAGCGGCAAGGTGCTGGATGTCGCCGGAGGCGCCGGGACGAACGACAATGGTGCGCGCATCCACCAGTGGGAGTGGAAGGGCGGTGACAACCAGAAGTGGAGCATCGAGCCGGTCGGCGACGGCTACTACCGCCTCAAGGCCAAGCACAGCGGCAAGGTCCTGGACGTCAGCGGAGGTGCGGGCGAGACCCGCAACGGCGCACGGGTCCACCAGTGGGAGTGGGTGAACGGCGACAACCAGAAATGGCGCATCGAACCCGTCGGCGACGGCTACTACCGTCTGATCGCCAAGCACAGCGGCAAGGTCCTCGACATCGACGGCGGCGCCGCGAAGAACGACAACGGCACGACCGCCCAGCAGTGGGACTGGGTCGACTGGGACAACCAGAAGTGGCGCCTGGAACCCCTCCAGGACAGCGACTGGTAAGCCCTCCCAGGGCACCTGCACCGCCGAATGGTGCGCGGCGGCTGGCGTATAGGCCGCCGCCGACCGCCGCCGCACAGCACCCCCGCGAGCCCGACCCCCCTCGGACAGGCCCTAGTCCTCGTGGTCCAGTGCCAGCAGCATCGCGTGGAACAGGGGGAGCGTTCTCCAGGCGGGGCCGCAGGTCGCCGAGGATGCGCCAGCCCCAGCTCTCGTACAGCGCACGTACTTTGGGGTGGGTCTGGTCGACGAGGAGGGTGGCGCGTTCCTCGGGGCGCGGGGACAGCAGCGCGTCGTGCAGCCGACGGCTGATGCCGGTCCCGCGCCAAGGCTCGCGGACCATGAGTTCGGACAGGGCGTACGTGCGGGTGCCGGTCTCGGCGGTGACGTGGGCGGGCACCTCGGTGAGCAGACCGCCCCACCAGCGGGCGCCTTCGGGCAGCGGGGCGCCGTAGGCATAGCCGACTGCCCGACCGTCGCTCGCGTAGCCGACGACGCAGCTCCAGCCGGGCCTCGCCGACCAGCCGTCCAGTCCCTGCGCGAAGCGCTCCACGGTGGCGAACGGGTGGCTCTCGGCGGCCTGTTCGTAGACCTCGGCATAGACCTCCAGGAGCAGGGGGCGCAGCTCGCGGGCGTGGTGGTGGTCGTAGTGGCGTATGTCGATCCCGCTGGTCACAGGTGTGGTCCTCCTAGGTCGTCAGGGTGCGCCGCAGGGTGGCGAGGCGGCCGCTGATGCGTTGGCTGCGGATGGGGGTCGGGTCGAGGGCGGCGAGCGTGGCGCGGGCGCGGTCCGCGCAGGTGGCTCCAGCCCACCCGCCGCGCGCTAGCGGTCGACCAGTTCGGTGAGCAAGTCGACGTTCGCCTTCACGTCGTGGCCGAGGGTGATCGCGTGCCGGGGCAGCCTGTCCAGGGCCTGGGTGAGGGATGCGCGCTGGACGCAGCCGGTGCCCGCCTCGGGCGGGGTGAGGCTGAAGACGTCCGGGTAGCGGTCCTCGGTGCGGGCATTGAAGTGGTCGCTGTCGGCCACCACGCGTGTTTCGCTCTCGATGCGGGGGGTGGCGGCCGGGTCGATGGACGGGAACAGCAGCCTGGCCGCCCTGCCCTCGGTGGCCAGGGCGAGGCCGAGCCAGGTGACGAGCTGGGACGGGGCGAACTGGGGCTTCAACTCCTTGCCCGAGTCGCTGAACAGGGGCAGTCGGCGTCCTTCGATGAGCGCGTCGGTCACGGCCTGGGCCTGAGTGGGGTGCAGGTGCTCGCCCCGGAGGGTGCGTTCGCGGACGCCGTCGTACAGGCCGAGCGCGTCCAGGAGGCCGAGGCCGACGGCGGCGGCCGCGGGCCACGGCAGGACGTCCACACCGCGCTCCGCACTCGGGCGGACGAACACCCGGTCATTGGCCAGCAGCTGCCACCCGGATCGGGCCAGCAGGAGGGCAGTGGTGGTCTTGCCCGACCCTTTCCCGCCGAGAGCCATGACGGTCAGGCCGTCCTTGACGACAGCCGAGGCGTGCAGGATCGTCCAGCCGTCGACCAGGAGCTTGGAGCGCAGGAGTTCGCGGGCGAAGCGGGCGGCGGCCAGCGCGAGGGGCAGTTCATCGTGGCCGGTGATCCGCAGGTGGCCGGATTCGTACCGGTAGGCCAGGTTGTCCGCGGGCTGGATGGCTGTCACGGTGGGCCCGTCCGCGGCGTACAGCATCGGCGAGTTCGCATAGACGACCTCCTCATGGGGGTGACCGGCGACCTGCCGGGCGATCTCGGCGGTCTCGGCCGGGGCGACGTCGGCGGCCACGACCGGACCGGAGAACGGCGCCGAGGCGGCGCCGGCGTTCCACCAGGGGCCGAAGTAGCTCAGCGCCCAGTCGGTGACCGATGTGGTGTTGCTGGTGACGGTCACCTGGCGGCCGGCGCTGGTGATGCGGGTTGCGTGGCTCACGGAGTGGCCCCTTCCAGGTGGTGCTCGATCAGGCGGTAGGCGGTACGGATCTTGCGGTCGGCAGTGGCGAGCAGCCGCCGCTCGACCGGGTCGAGGTCGGGCAGGACCACCGTGGGGGCGCCGCCCTTGAACCGCAACGGGGTTCCCAGGCAGGTGCCGTCGGGGTTGACGACGGACAGCTCCACCACTGTGTCGGCCAGGCCGAGGGCGGCCCGCAGGGCGGCCAGGACGGCCCCGGCCGGGCCGGAACGGGCCCGGCCCAGACACTGGTTGATGCGGCGCGGCCGGTCCGTCAGTTCGTCGTGGATGGCCCGCAGGGGCACGGCGGTCGGGAGCCCGCCGACCCGGGTCGCGGATGCGCACACCACGGCGGCGTCCCCGTGCTCGCCGATCACCTGTCCCTGGACGGAGTCGACGGGGACGGCGAGGAGGTGGGCGAGGGCGAGCCGGTAGCGGGCGGTGTCGGTCGCCGATCCGACTCCGTACACCCGGGCCGCGCCGGACGCGGCGGCGAACAGCCGGGTCATCACGTCCACCGGGTTGGTGACCACCAGCACGACACCGTCGTACCCCACGAGTCGGCGGCCGAGGGAGGCGATCACGGGGGCGTTGGCGTGCAGTCCGGCCATGCGGATGTCGTGGTCGGCGGTGTTGGTGAACTCCGCCCTCGGGCACACCACCACCGCCTCGCAGGCCCGCAAGGCGGGCACGGTAGTGGTCTCCGCCCGTACGGAGGAGGCGATGACCTCGCGCATGTCCTCCAGATCGGTGACCAGCGCGATGGCGGAGCGCTCGCTGCCGGAGGCGATCAGGAGACGGTCGCACCATCCCGCGGCGGTCAGCAGGGTAGCCACGGTGTGGCCGACGGCCCCGGCGCCGATGATCCCCACCGCGTCGATCCGGCCGGTCACCGCCCGGCCGCCGTCCCGGCGTGCCCGAGGGCGAGCCGCCACACGGCCGGGCCGTCCGCCCGCTCTTCCAGCGCGGCCGAGGCGCGGTCGAGCATCGCGGACACCGCCCCGGCCCGGTCGATGACCTGCCTCGCCTGCTCGGGCAGCGGCAGTCCGGCGGGAGCGGTCAGGTAGGTGGTCAGGATGTTGGCGGTGTCCATCAGCCACAGCACGACCAGTTGCCGCAGCCACGCCGCCCGCGTCTCCCGTTCCATGCTCTGGCCGGCCGCGTCGGCGAACTGGCCGATCCCGCCGAGGACGGCCGCCGTCCCGGCCCCCTGATGCGGGGCGGCGAGCAGGCCGAGGACGAGGCGGGAGACGAGCTTTCCCAGGTCTGATTCTGGGTGTCCCAGCGACATGCCGGGGTCGAGGAACGCCGGGCGGCCGTCCGAGCCGTCGGGGAACACGATGTGCTCGGGCTTCAGGTCGCCGTAGACCACGGCGGCGGGGGCGCCGGTCAGGCGGACCTTCCGCAGCCGGGCCACGACCTCGGCCAGCACCGGCGCGTGGTTGCCGGTCAGCGTCAGGTAGGCGTGGCCGCTGATGCCGTTGAACTTCCGGGCGAACGTGGCGTGCACCGACCGTTCGGGGATCGCGGCCGCCGTCACCAGCGCCGTCACGTCCGCACGGTGCAGGGCGCCCAGCTCACCGGTCACGGTGGTGAGGAGTTCGGCGGTGCGGTACGGGTCCTTCGCGATCAGATCGGCCAGCGTCGGCCCGACGACCGGCTCGGTGAACAGCACCCCGCCCGCGTATCCGGCGATCCTCGGCGCCCGCAACCGGGCCGTGTGCAGGATGCCGTACTGGATTGTCTCCCGTTCCAGCAGACCTCCCGGCGTCGCACTGTAGGCGTCCTGCTTGGCCTTCACAGCCGCCCAGTCGCCCAGCGTGCCGCGCAGGACGGACACGAGCGAGGACCCGAGCAGGGACACCTTCGCGAACATCGGCCGGTCGTCCACGTCGAGCCGCCGGACGTACCCGGTCACGGACGGTACGTGCGGGCCCAGCCCCACCGTCGCGCCCGGCCACAGGGAGTGGGCCGCTTGCTCGATCCGGCCGCTGACGTAGGCAAAGACGTTCTCCGGAACCGGGAAGGGTGCGTTCACCATGCGCTCCTCAAGGGGGAGGTGAGCGGAGGTGCTGATTCGGTCAGTTCCTGTGCCGTTCATGGCCACTCCCGTTTCAGCGTCGGACTCATGACCAACTCCCGGACCCTGTCTGTGCGGGCGTAGTGGGGGAAGGCCGGGTGGTGTTCAGTGAACGCGCGGGTACGGGTCGTGGGGAGGGGCCAGGATGGAGTCCCGCGTAGTCCCGTGGAGTCCAGGAAGGCGGCAACACGATGGCTACGAACCCTGAACTCGCGGACCTGATCCGCCTCGCGTGCGTGGAACGCGGCTGGGGTCCGAGCGACCTCGCGCGGGCCGTGGGGGTCGCCGAATCCGGCGACCCGGCGCGCGTCCACCGCGCCAACGCCCGCCGCTGGATCACCGGGACCAGGACCCCCGACTACTGGTGGCCTCACGTGGCCCAGGTCCTGGGCCTGGACCCCGAGATCAGGGGGACTCGGACCGATACGCTGGGCGTACAGGCATCGGATCCGGAGGACGACACGAAGCGGCGGAACGCGCTGAAGATCGCCGGGTTGACGGTGCTCGACCCGGCGTCCGTTGCTGCCGTCCTGGACCGTGCTGCCGACGAGGTCGCCGAGTTCACCCGGCAGGCCGAGGCGACCGCACTCGGCACCGGCACCCTCGAACACCTCGACTTCGCGATTACCGGCTTCAACGAGGCGTACTCCCTCAAGCCCCCGCACGTCGTGTTCGACGCGGTCATGGACTACCGCCGCAAGGTCGACGCCTTGTTACGAGGCCCGCACACCCACTGCCAGGAACGCGAACTGCTGGCCTGCGCCGGATGGCTGTCCGAGCTGCTGGCCTGGCTCGCCCACGACCTCGGCGACGCCCGCGTCGGCCTCGCCTTCGCCACCGACGCCTACACGCACGCCGAACAGGCCGGACACGGCGAGCTGTGCGGATGGGCGATGGACGCCGCCGCGTCCATCAGCCTCTACGAGCACCGTCCCGACAAGGCCCGCCACGCCGCCGAACGCGGCCTCACCCAAGCTCCCACCACACACCCGCTGTCCGTACGCCTCCATGCCCAGTCCGCCCGAGCGGCAGCGGCCGACGGAAACCACGACGGCTTCACCGTCTCCTTCAACCAGGCACAGGACGCCTACCAGCTGCTGCCGCCCCGCCCCCCACGCCGGTTCGGTATGCCGACCCTGCCTCTCGCGGACTACGCGCTGACCTCCTATCCAGCGAGCGCCCATATCTGGCTCGGCAACGCCGAGCAGGCCCAGCGCGCCGCCGAATCCGCGCTCGCCATCTACCGGACCGCCCCCGCAGCGACCCGGTCCCCGAGCCGCGAAGCGATCGCCCGGATCGACCTTGCCCTGTCCCGTGCCCTGCTCGGTGACCCCGACGACGCCCTCGCCCTCGGCCACCAGGCCCTCGACAGCACGCGCGTGGTGGACTCCGTCCGCAAACGCGCCCACGACCTGGCGGACTTCCTCACCCGCCGCTACCCCCGCATGGACGCGGCGCGGGGACTGACCGAACGCCTCACCGCCCAACCGCAACTCATCCGTGGAGGCGCCCCGTGACCGAGCGGCACATCACCATCCGCAAGCCCTACCTGCGGCTGATCCAGGACGGCACCAAGACGATCGAAGTCCGTGTGGGCTACCCCAGCATGAAGAAGATCACCGCCGGGCAGCTGCTGCGGTTCGTCTCCGGTGACGACTCCTGCCTGACTCGTGTCGTCAAGGTCGTCGAGTACCCGTCCTTCGAGGCCATGGTGGACGCGGAGGACCCGGCCGCCATCGGCGGCGACATGGGCAGCGATGCCCTCATCGCCGCCTGCCGGGAGATCTACCCGCCGGAGAAAGAAGCCCTCGGGGTTCTCGCGATCCACCTGGAACGGGTCCCGGACGTCTGATCCAACTGGCCTGAACTCAACGGTTGCCCACAGGGGTTGGCGCGCCCAACAATGCGCATGACAACTTCAGGAAAACCCATTCCTGAATCCCTTCGGAGGGGAACCCCCACATGAAGAAGCCTCTCGTCGGCGCGGTGCTCGCGCTCCTGCTCGTCGGAGCGGGTGCGGCACCGGTCGTCGCGGCGCCGCACACCCACAGCGGCGCCAAGGCGACGGTCAAGGCGGTCGACTTCGCCGGAACGGTCGCGCTCAGCAACTGTTCCGGGTCGCTGATCCGCACGCCCAACTCGCAGCCGAACGACCCCGCTCTCATCCTCTCGAACGGCCACTGCCTGGAGACCGGATTCCCGGCCGCCGGCGAGGTCATCACCGACCAGCCCTCCTCGCGCAGCTTCTCGCTGCTCAACGGGTCGGGCAGCAAGGTCGGCACGCTGCGGGCCACCAAGGTCTCGTACGCGACGATGACCGACACCGACATCACGGTCTACGAGCTGAGCAAGACGTACGCGCAGATCCAGAGCCAGTACGGGATCGGCGCGCTCACGCTCAACGACCAGCACCCGGTCGCGGGCACCGCCATCAAGGTGGTCTCCGGGTACTGGAAGCGCACCTACAGCTGCAACATCGACGGGTTCGTCTACCGCCTCAAGGAGGGCGACTGGACCTGGAAGGACTCGGTCCGCTACACCTCCGCCTGCCAGACCATCGGCGGCACCTCGGGCTCCCCGGTCATCGACACGGCCACCGGCAAGGTGGTCGCGGTGAACAACACCGGCAACGAGGACGGGCAGCGCTGCACCGAGAACAACCCGTGCGAGGTGGACCAGAACGGCAAGGTCACCGTCCGCTACAAGATCAACTATGCCCAGGAGACGTACACCATCGTCCCCTGCATCGGGACTGGCAATAAGTTCGACCTCGGTCGGCCCGGGTGCACCCTGCCCAAGCCGTAACCGATGAGTTCCCCGCGCCCCCTGTTCACGGGGCGCGGGGAACCTCCCGTTTACGGGAGCGCGTGGACGTGCGGGCCCACCGCGTTCGACCAGGCGTTGCCCGACTTGGCGTCCCAGTTCGTCGACCAGGTCATCGCGCCCCGCAGGCCCGGGTACGTCTTCGACGGCTTGAAGGTGCCGCAGTTGGTGCCGGCCGTCAGGCAGTCGAGGGCCGCGTTCACCACCGACGGCGAGACGTAGCCGCTGCCCGCGCCGCTCGTCGAGGCCGGCAGGCCGAGGCCCACCTGGGACGGGTCCAGGCCGCCCTGGAGCTGGATGCAGGCGAGCGCGGTCAGGAAGTCGACCGTGCCCTGCGAGTAGACCTTGCCGTCGCAGCCGTTCATCGAACCGCTGTTGTAGTACTGCATGTTGACGACGGTCAGGATGTCCTTGATGTTGAGCGCCGTCTTGAAGTACTCGTTCGACGTCGACTGCATGTCGATCGTCTGCGGCGCCATCGTGATGACGAGCTTGCTGCCCGCCTTCGAGGACAGGGACTTGAGCGCCTGCGTCATGTACGTGGAGTTGAGGCCGTTCTCCAGGTCGATGTCGACGCCGTCGAAGCCGTACGTCTGCATCAGCGAGTAGACCGAGTTGGCGAAGTTCGTCGCCGAGGTGGAGTCGTTGACCGACACCGTGCCGTTCTGGCCGCCGATGGAGATGATCACCGACTTGCCCGCCGCGTGCTTGGCGGCGATGTCCGCCTTGAACTGGTCGACGGTGTAGCCGCCCAGCCCGTTGGTGTCGAGGTTGAAGGTCACCCCGCCCGGCGTGCCGGTGGCGTCCGCGAAGGAGACCGCGATGATGTCGTAGTTCGCGGGCACGTCGCTGATCTTCTGGACGGTCGCGCCGTTGTTGAAGTTCTGCCAGTAGCCGGTCACCGCGTGCTTGGGCACGGTGCCGCCGCCCGGGTTGCCGCCACCGCCGGAGGTGGTGCCGGTGACCGCCGCCGACTTGGGCGACTCGCCCGCCGCGTTGGTCGCGGTCACCTGGAACTGGTACGCGGTCGAGGCGCTCAGTCCGGTCACGGTCGCCGAACTCCCGCTCACCGACTGCACCTTGGCGCCGTCGCGGTAGACGTTGTACCCGGTCGCGTTGGAGACCGCGCCCCAGGACAGGTCCACGGACGAGGACGTCACCGAGCCGACCGCGAGGCCGCCCGGGGCCGCCGGGATCGTCGGGGCCGGGTCGCCGCCCCCGCCGCCGTCCGGGCCGAAGACCGAGATGTCGTCGGCGTAGTAGGCGGGCTGGCCGTACCAGCCGTGCGTGTAGACCTGCACGGACGTGGTGGAGGCGCCGGTCCTGAAGCTGGTGGAGAGCTGGTTCCAGCCCCCGCCGGTGCCCGGCGTCCAGGTGGAGACGTCGCCGGTGCCGGTCCCGGTGGCGCCGAGGTACACGTACGAGCCCTGGACCCAGGAGCTCAGTGTGTACGTCGAGTTGGGCTTCACGGCGACCGTCTGGACGCACTGGCCGGTGTCGGAGTTGGACGGGGTCGCCTTGAGGGCGGCGGCTCCGCCGTGCACCGGCGAGGAGACGGCGGCGCCGCTCCCCGCCGTACAGCTCCAGTTGGCGAGCCCCGACTCGAAGCCCGCGTTCTTGGCGTTGTTGACGTCCGCCGCGTGGGCGGTGCCGGTGAGTCCGGCTATGGACAGGGCGCCGGCCGCGGCCACGGCCACGCCGATTCTGCCGCCTGCTCGTTTCACTTGCTGCCTCCGGTGGGGGAGTTGGGAGGTCGGTGGGGAGGTGGGGCGCGCGCTGTGCGGACAAGCTGGTCCAGACCTGCGTACAAACTGGTCCAGACCAATCGGCTTGTCAAGACCTCTGGCGCCCCTCGTGGCATCACAGAAACGAGAAGACTGTTCACCCGCAGCTATCTCCTGGATACAGTGCTGCTTCAGGAGGGAAGTGCGGTGATCACTTACGGCT
Organism: Streptomyces sp. BPTC-684; assembly: GCF_030028635.1. Classification (NCBI taxonomy): domain Bacteria; kingdom Bacillati; phylum Actinomycetota; class Actinomycetes; order Kitasatosporales; family Streptomycetaceae; genus Streptomyces; species Streptomyces sp. BPTC-684. The sequence goes on along the minus strand of NZ_CP124863.1, from coordinate 1,870,978 downwards.
GAGGGGGCCCGCCACGGGCCGAGGGAACGGGGACTTGATGTGCCAACCGCGATAGCCGTCACCAGCCCGGACCTGGTGTTACCTGCGGCCGATCCACACACGCCCCCGGCGGCGGTCTTCTCGTCCCCGGACGTCCAGCCGCTCGACGACGCGCTCGCCCACGCGCACCGCCTGCTCGACCTGCACGGCCATCTCGTCGTCCTGTACCCGGAGTCGCTCCCGGCCGCCCACGAGCAGCGCCTCCACACCGTCCGCTCGATCCTGGAGAGCGACCGGATCGCGCTGCTGAGATCGCCGCTGCCGCCGCTCGGCCTGGCCGTGCTCGCGCGCCAGTTGTGCCAGCTGTCGGTGTGCGACTTCAGCCCCGGCGTGCTCGCCTCGGCCGCCCGCCTGCTCGCGCACTACGTCCACGCGGGCGCCGTGCTGAACTCGGTCACCCGGCTCGACCGCGTCCCGGTCGGACTCAAGACGCACGCCAAGTCCTGGCTGCCCGGCAGCCAGTTCGCGGTGCTCGCCCACCCGGTCCCGCAGCTGGTCAGGATCGGCACGGGCGACCTGGAGGGGCCCGACTACGCCTGCCACCTGCTGGTGGCGAGCGCGGCGGCGCCCTCCGAGTGGGTCACCGCCACGCTCGCCGCCGGCTGGCAGGTCGGGGCCGTACTGGAAGCCCCGCTGCCGGGGTACTCGCCCGGGTGGTGGGGGACGGCCAAGCTCACCGAGTTCGCCGCCCATCTGTCCGACCTGTCCGTGCTCTACCAGCTCGTGGCGTCCGTGCGCCGGGAGTCGTGCCGGTGGTGCGGCATGGAACTCATCGGCGACCGCTGCGGGTTCTGCACCTCCCCCGTCGCCGCCCCCGAGCTCCAGCTGCCCGCGGGAGGCACGTACAGCTAGCCGCCGCGCAGCCCGCCCGGTGGCCCTTGTCCGCTCAGTCCCACGTCATCGAACGAGGTCGTACGGTCAATGAACTCCCGTCAGCGCCGTGGCGTCATCCTTCTCCTGGTCTCGGTCCTGTGCGCCGCCGGCGCCTTCGCCGGGGTCCTCTCGGTGATCCATGACGCCAACTCGAAGGTCGGCCCCGAGGTGACGGCGTACCGGGTGAAGAAGGACATCGCGCCCAACACGGAACTGAATGCGAGTCAGTTCAGCAGGACGAGCATGCCGAAACGGTGGCTCTCCGACAACGCCGTCACCGACCTCGCCACGATCCGCGGGAAGGTCGCCGTCACCACGCTCAGAGAGGGCTCGCTGCTCCAGTCCGACATGGCCGCGCAGCGCCCCGAACTGCGGCCCGGGCAGCAGGAGATCGCCATCATGATCGACGCGTCCACCGGGGTCGCGGGCAAGATCCAGCGCGGCGCCTCGGTCAACATCTTCGCCACCTTCGCCGCCGCCAAGCAGGGCGACACCCCCCAGTCGAAGATCATCGTGGCGGGCGCCAAGGTCCTCGACGTCGGCAAGCTCACCCCCCTCGACCCGGGCCGCGACGACCGCAACAAGAGCACCGAGGCGGTCCCGATCACCTTCGCCCTGGGCACCCTCGACGCCCAGCGCGTCGCGTACGCGGAGTCCTTCGCCCAGCACGTGCGGCTCGCGCTCGTCGCCCCCGGCAGCGACCCCTCGGTCCCGCCCGGCGACCGTACGTACCGCCTCGAAAAGGACCAGTGAGGTTCGGATGACCACCAGGATCCTCCCGGCCGTCGCCGACGCCGACGCCGCCCGGTCCGTCACCACCCTGCTCAGCCAGCTCCCCGACGCCGAACCCGCCGCGCCCGTCGCGGACTCGACCCAGCTCCTGGACACCCTGGCCCGGCTCGCCGGGGACTCCCTGGACGAGCTGCCCGAGGTCGTCCTCGTGCACGAGCGCATCGGTCCCGTCCCCGCCCTCGACCTCGTCCGCGAGGTCGCCCTGCGCTTCCCCGCCGTCGGCGTCGTCCTGATCACCTCCGACGCGGGCCCCGGCCTCTTCGCCGCCGCCATGGACTCCGGCGCGCGCGGCCTGGTCACCCTGCCGCTGCACTACGAGGAGCTGGTCAGCCGGGTGCAGGTGGCCGCCCAGTGGTCGGTCGGGGTCCGCCGCCACCTGGGCGGCGGGGGCGAGGCCTCCAGTGGCCCCGGCGGCACGGTCGTCACCGTCACCGGCGCCAAGGGCGGGGTCGGCGCCACCGTCACCGCCGTCCACCTCGCCCTCGCGGCCCGGGCGTCGGGCCGCACCACGGCCCTGGTCGACATGGACCTCCAGTCCGGGGACGTGGCCTCCTACCTCGACGTCCAGTTCCGCCGCTCCATCGCCGACCTCGCCGCGATCACCGACATCTCGCCCCGGGTCCTCCAGGACGCCCTGTTCACCCACTCCACCGGCGTCGGCCTGCTGCTCGCCCCCGGCGACGGCGAGCGGGCCGAGGAGGTCACCGACCGCACGGCCCGCCAGATCCTCTCCGCCCTGCGCCACCGCTACGAGGTGGTGATCGCGGACTGCGGCACCCAGATGAACGGCGCCAACGCCGCCGCCGTCGAGCTCGCCGACACCGCCCTCCTGGTCACCACCCCGGACGTGGTGTCGGTACGGGCCGCCAAGCGGATCGTACGGATGTGGGACCGCCTCCAGATCCGCAAGGCCGAGGAGACCACGACCGTGGTCAACCGGCACACCCGGGCCACCGAGATCCAGCCCGCGCTCGTGCAGAAGGTCACCGGCACCCGGATCACCCGCACCTCCGTCCCCGCCAACTTCAAGGAGCTGCAAGCCGTCGTCGACGCGGGCCGCCTGCACGACCTGGACGCCAAGTCCACGGTCAAGCAGGCGCTGTGGACGCTCGCGGGCGAGCTCGGCCTGGTCAAGGGGGTGGGCCCGGCGCCGGAGAAGAGCGGCCGTGGCGCCCTCGTGCTGCGGCGCCGGGGGCACGGATGAGGGGCATACGGACGCGGGCCGACCGGGACCGGGGGCAGATCGTCGTCGAGTTCACCGGGATGGTGCCGATCATCCTGGTGACCCTCGCCGCGATCTGGCAACTGGTCCTGACCGGCTACACGTACACCGTCGCGGGGCACGTGGCGGACGAGGGGGCGCGGGCGGGGGCGGCGAAGGGCGGGGGGCCCGGCGCCTGCGAGGCGGCGATGCGCGCGGCCGCCCCGGACGGGTGGGACGTCGGGCCGGGCTGCGGCGGAGGCGGCGACCCCGACGTCTTCACGGCCACCGTCGCGATCAAGGTCCCGGTGCTCTTCCCGGGGGCGCTGTCGTTCCCGTTCACGGTGCACGGGCGTGCGGGGGCGGCGCGGGAGGAGACGCCGTGAGGCGCCCGGGAGCGGGTGTTACGGGAGCGGGCCGCGCGCGGAGCCGCGTACACAAGAGTGACCGCGGCTCCGCCGCCGTCGAATACCTCGGCTTCCTGCCGCTGCTGCTCCTCGTCGCGCTCGCCGGCGTCCAGCTGGGCCTCGCCGCGTACGCCGCCCAGCAGGCGGGCACGGCCGCCCGGGCCGCCGCCCGTACCGGCGCGCAGACGGAACGGGCGGGCGGAGCCGCCCAGGCCGGGAAGGCCGCGGTGAGCGACTGGGTCGGCAAGCGCGCCGACATCGGTGTGGCGGGCTGCCCCGGAGCCACCGTGACCGCCACGGTCACCGTCTCCATCCCGTCCGTCTTCCCCGGCATCGACCACTTCGGCCCGGTCCACAAGAGCGCCACCATGCCCTGCGACGAGAGCAACTGACCGAGGAGGCACGCCACATGAGCCTGCGGGCCCGTATCACCGCCCCCGAGGAGACCCGGGGCGGCGAGGGCGACGCGCATCTCGTCGCCGCCTACCGGGGCAAGCTCCTGGAGGAGATCGACCTCGCCGAGATGTCCTCGCTCGCCGCCGCCGAGCGCCGGGCGCGGCTCGAACGCGTCCTCGGCCACATCCTCAGCCGCGAGGGCCCGGTGCTGTCCACCGGCGAGCGGGCCCAGCTGATCCGCCGGGTCGTCGACGAGGCGCTGGGCCTCGGCGTACTGGAACCGCTCCTGGAGGACGCCTCCGTCACCGAGATCATGGTCAACGGCCCCGACCAGATCTACGTGGAGCGCGGCGGGCGGGTCGAGCGGCTGCCGATGCGGTTCGCCTCGCACGAGCAGCTGATGCAGACCATCGAGCGGATCGTGTCGACCGTCAACCGCCGGGTCGACGAGTCCAACCCGATGGTCGACGCGCGGCTGCCGTCCGGCGAGCGCGTCAACGTGATCATCCCGCCGCTCTCGCTGACCGGCGCGACCCTCACCATCCGCCGCTTCCCGCGCTCCTTCACGCTCCCCGAGCTGATCGCCTTCGGCTCGCTCGACCAGTCCATGCTGATGCTGCTGGCCGGGCTGATCCAGGCGAAGTTCAACGTGATCGTCTCCGGCGCCACCGGCACCGGCAAGACGACCCTGCTCAACGCGCTCTCCGGCCTCATCCCCGAGCACGAGCGCATCATCACCATCGAGGACTCCGCCGAACTCCAGCTCCAGCAGACCCATGTGATCCGCCTGGAGGCCCGCCCGGCCAACGTCGAGGGCAAGGGCCACGTCTCCATCCGCGACCTGGTCCGCAACTCGCTGCGCATGCGCCCCGACCGGATCGTGGTCGGCGAGGTGCGCGGCGGCGAGTCCCTCGACATGCTCCAGGCGATGTCCACCGGCCACGACGGCTCGCTCGCCACGGTCCACGCCAACAGCGCCGAGGACGCCCTGATGCGGCTCCAGACGCTGGCCTCCATGTCCGAGATCAAGATCCCGTTCGAGGCGCTGCACGACCAGATCAACTCGGCCGTCGACGTCCTGGTCCAGCTCACCCGGCACGCCGACGGCTCCCGCCGGGTCACCGAGATCGCCCTGCTCGACTCGCACGGCCGCGACCCCTACCGGCTCGCCACCGTCGCCCGGTTCGACCCCCGCCCGATGGCCGCCGACGGGCGCGTCCACGGCGAGTTCCGCCACTTCCCGCTCCCGCGCCGCGTCGCCGAACGGCTCTACCTCGCGGGCCAGCCCGTCCCGCAGGCGTTCGGCATCGCCTCCTTCGACGAACAGCTCGCCACCCGAGAGGCCAGGTAGCACCGCCCATGTCCGCACTCACCCAGCTGACGATCGGGGTCACGCTGCTCGCCTGCACGGCGGCGGTCGTCGGTGTGCACGCGTACGCCACGGGCCGCGCCCAGCGCCGGGCCCTGGTCGAACGGCTCTCCACCGCCGGGGAGCTGCCGCCCGCCGGACGCCGGCGGCCCTTCGCCGGGGTGGACCGCAGGCTGCGCCGCACCGCCGTCGGCAAGCGCATCGAGCGCAAGCTCGCGGTGACCGGCCTCGACCTCACCCCCGGCGAGTTCTTCGTCTACGTACTCGCCGGAGTCGTCGGGCTGTGGGTGGTGGCCGCCTCCGTGCTCGCCTCCTTCTTCGGCCCGCTCGCCGCGCTGGCCGGTCTCTGGGCCGCCAACACCTTCCTGAACTGGCAGCGCACCCGGCGTACGGAAGCGTTCATCAACCAGCTCCCCGAGATCTCCCGGGTGATCGCCAACGCCACCCAGGCCGGGCTCGCCCTGCGCACCGCGATCGCCATGGCGGCGGACGAGCTGGAGGCCCCGGCGGGCGACGAGCTCAAGACGGTCGCCGACCAGCTCGCCGTCGGCCGCACCCTCGACGACGCCCTCGGCGAGCTCGCCCACCGGTTGCCCTCGCGCGAACTGGTCGTCCTCGTGTCGACGCTGATCCTCTCCAACCGGGCGGGCGGCGCGGTCGTCAACTCGCTGCGCAACCTCACCACCACCCTGGAGGAGCGCAAGGAGACCCGCCGCGAGGTGCGCACCCAGCTGTCCCAGGTGAACACCACGGCGTACGCGGTCCCGGCGATCGGGGTCGGTGCCATGCTGCTCGTCAACCAGATCGCACCGGGCTCGCTCGCCAAGATGACCGGCACGTTCCTGGGCCAGGCCGCGGTCGTCGTCGCGCTCGGGCTGTACGCGCTGGGCTTCGTCGCGATCCGCCGCATCTCGAAGATCGACGTCTGAGGGGGCGGGCATGGAACTGATCCTGGGACTCATCGGCGGGCTCAGCGTCCTGGGCGCCTTCGAGGGCGTACGGATGTACCGCGCCGAGGCCAAGCTCCCCGGCGACCTGGCCCTCGCCCTGGAGGTCGGCGCCACCCGCACCACCCGGACCGGCGGCGCCATCGACCGCCTCGGCATCCGCTACGCCCCGCTCGTCCTGCGGCTGATGGGCCCCAAGCGCGTCGGCGAGAAGCGCCGCAAGATCGACATGGCGGGCAACCCCGGCGGCCTGACCATCGACCGGTACGCGGCGCGGCGCGCGGTGTACGGGGCGCTCGGCGCGGTCGGCGCGGTGGTGATGGTCTCCGGCGGCAACTACCTGCTGGCCCTGCTGATGGTCGCGTTCGCGTACTACTGGGTCGAGGTCGGCATCTGGGCGGCCGTCCGCCGCCGCCGCGACGACATCGAGCGGACCCTGCCGGACTTCCTCGACGTGCTGGCCGTGGTGGTCTCCGCCGGGCTCGGCTTCCGCCAGGCCCTGGAGCGGGTCGCGGAGAAGTACGAGGGGCCCTGGGCCGACGAGGTGCGGATCGCGCTGCGGCAGATGGACATGGGCGTCAGCCGCCGCCAGGCCTTCGACGACCTGCGCCGCCGCAACGACTCCGAGCAGGTCGCCATGTTCGTCACGGCGCTCCAGCAGGGCGAGGAGCTGGGCGCGCCCATCGTGGACACGCTGATAGCGATCGCCACCGACATGCGCCGCACCGACGCCCAGAACGCCCGCCGCAAGGCCGCCAAGGCGGTGCCCAAGGCGACGCTGATGGTCACCACGTTCATGGTGCCCGCCACCATGATCCTGATGGCGTCCGCGATGCTGCTCGGGTCCGAGGCCGACATCGGCTCGCTCACGGGGAAGTGAGGGGTCCACGATGCCGAGGCCACCGCAGCCGTCCGACCCGTCCCCCGAGCCCGAGGTCTCCCTCCAGCTCAACGCCCTCCAGGCGCTCTGCCGCCAGGTCTTCCTGTTCCGGCTCGCGATGATAGGGCTCGGCACCCCCTTCGCCCTGGCCAACTCGGCCCGGGGCATCGCCACTTGGCTGGTCTCCGGAGCCGTACTGATCACCTTCATGGGCTCGTACGCGCTCTACCGCGACTGGGAGCGCTTCGGCCCGCTGCTGCTGCGCCACCCGTGGCTGCTCGGCGTGGACACCGCGTTCGGCGCACTGCTGCTGTTCACCGCGACCCCCGACTCCCCGCTCGGCTACGTCGTCGTCTGCACCCCGCTGCTCGCCGGTCTGGTGTACGGGTGGCGGGGCGCGGGCGTCTTCGCCGGGCTCCAGTGCGTGATCCTGGCGCTCGCGTACATGGCCCAGCGTCAGCACCACCCCCAGCCGCTCGCCCCGGCCCTGCTGCTGCCCGGCTTCTGCGTCCTCGCGGGCGCGGCCGGGGTCGCGCTGCGGGGCCTGCTGCTGCGGTTCGGGGTGGCCTCGCGGGCGCTCACCGAGGCGCGGGCGAGGCTGGCGGTGGAGGAGGAACGGGCAAGGCTGGCGAGGGAGTTGCACGACTCGGTCGCCAAGACCCTGTACGGCGTGGCGCTCGCCGCCGAGGGCCTGGCGGCCTCGGCCGACCGCACGGACCCGGTGACGGTACGCCGGGGCGCGACCCTGGTGGCCCGCTCGGCCCGCCGCGCCGCCGCCGAGTCCCGCGAACTCCTCGCCGACCTGCGCCGCGAGCCGGGCCCGGACGGGGGAGTGGACGTACTGGCGGAACTGGCGGCGCGGGTGAGGGACTTCGCGCAGCGAAGCGAGAAGTCGGGCGTGACCTACCGCCCCCTATCCCTGGAAGCGATGAGGGTCCCGCATCCGGTCGCCCGCCAGCTCCTCACCATCGCCTCGGAGGCCCTGGAGAACGCCCACCGCCACGCGGGCCCGGCCCGGGTGGACGTGTCGGCGGGCGTGGTCGGGGACGTACTGCGCATCAGCGTGTACGACGACGGGCGCGGCCTGCCCCCCGGCACCACGCTCGACGGGCTGCGCCGGGCGGGCCACTTCGGCCTGGTCGGCATGGTCGAGCGGGCGGCGGACCTGGGCGCGCGCATCCGCATCGGCCGGGGCGGGGCGGCGAGGGGCACGGAGGTCCGCCTCGACCTGCCGCTGGCGGCGCTGGGGCCGTCGCGGACCGTGGAGAGGAGCGGGGTGTGACCCGGGTGCTGGTGGCGGACGACAACCCGGTCGTACGGGCCGGGCTCACCGCGCTGCTCGACGGCCGCGGCGGTACGGAGGTGGTGGCCGAGGCGGCGGACGGCCGCGAGGCGTGCGAGGCGGCGCTACTGCACCGGCCGGACGTGGTCCTGCTCGATGTGCGGATGCCCGGCGTGGACGGCCTCGCGGCGCTGCCCCGCCTGGTGCGGGTGGCGCCGGTGATGATGCTGACGTACAGCGGCGAGGCCGAGACCGTACGCGAGGCGCTGCGGCTCGGCGCGCGCGGCTATCTCGTCCACGGCGAGTTCACGGTGGAGCAACTGGTCGGCGCGGTACGGGACGTGGGGGCGGGCGGGGTGGGCCCCGTCGGCTGCGCCGCCCTCCCTCCGGGTGTCATGCCCCGGTCGATTTCATTAAATCCGAACGAAGAGGCTTCGCGGATGCAACCGGATGTGGGACAGTCGTCACCGGGGCGCCGGAGGGAAACTCCGGTCCTCCGCAAGGGACTTGGGGTACACCGGCTCAGTAGGAGGGAGGTGGAGGTGATGGAGCTGATCGCGGCGGGCATGAGCAATCAGCAGATCGCCGCCGCCTGCTTCATCAGCGAGAAGACGGTGAAGAACCACATCAACCGAATCTTCGCGAAGCTACACAGCAACAGCCGCACCCAGGCGGTCGTGACGTGGCTGGGTGCGCGGGGGGCGGCGGGATGAGGATCCTCCGACGTCAACTCGCCTTCCGGGCCCGGAATTGGGCCCAGGGGCCCTGTGCCGGAACCGGAGGGCCCGGGTACGGTGCGGCTGTCGAGCGCGGCACCGCCGTAGACCCCGGAGGGGACCACCATGAACGACAAGCTCCTCAAGCCCGCGACCGCCGCCAGGATCCGGGTCCACGGCTGGCTGAACACGACGGCGACGGCGCTGCGGCGGCGGGGGGACCGGGGGCAGGGCGCGGTCGAGTACATGGGGATCATCATCGTGGTGGTGGCGATCATTCTGGTACTTACGCAGACGAATTTCGGCACGGCCATCGCCCAGAAGATCACCGCCGCGATCAACAAGATCAACCCCTGACGTCCCGTCGCCTCCGAGGCGACCGGGGGCAGGCCTTCCCCGTCTACATCACGGTGGTGGCGGGCCTGCTCTTCCTCGCGTTCGCGTACTTCGCGGTGGGCCAGGCGGCGGTCAAGCGCAACGAGGCCGGGACGGCGGCGGACGCGGCGGCGCTCGCGGCCGCGCAGGACTACCGCGACCGGCTCCGCGACAAGCTCCTCGACGGCTTCGACCCCGTCGTGTGGAAGGACGTGCTGCACGGCCTGCGGGGCGGCGCCGCCGCCGCGTCGTGCGCGGCCGCCGACACCCTGGCCGCCAGCAACGACGCCTCGGTGGAGAGCTGCGTGCCGGGCGACTGGCCCGGCTACACCGTGTCCGTACGGACCAACGCGACGGCGGGCAAGTCCGTCATCGCCGCCACGGAGAACAGCAAGGGCACGGCGAAGGCCACCGCTGTGATCGAACCCCGGTGCCGCATCGAGGGGAGCGACGCCCCGCAGACCTCCGCGCCCCCTAGCACCGGCAGCCCGAGCCCCGACCCCAGCTCCACCCCTGGCGGCGAGGACAAGAAGGCCTACCGGCTCGTCTGCGACAAGCGGGACTTCGACGTCGACCCGGGCAGGCTCGACCTGCTCCCCGACGCGGCCGACCTGTTCGCCGTGCACCTGGCCAAGAAGTAAGCGCAGGAAGAAGCGAGGGACTGAGTGATGGACAGGGCCGAGAACAGAGCCTGGGCGAGAGGAGCGGCCGCCGTGACGGCAGCCGTCGCCCTGGCTCTCACCTTGACCGCCTGCGGCGGGGACGGCGGCAAGAAGTCGGACGACAAGCCCTCCACCCCCGCCGCGGCATCCGGCGGACAGTCCCGGCCGCAGACCAACGCGCCCACGGCGCAGAGCACCGAAGTGCTGGCGACCGTCCGGGGCGGCGACGGCATCGAGATCGTGGTCAACAGCGCCAAGCGCGACACCGGGGGGTTCGTCACCGTCGAGGGAGTGGTCGCGAACAACTCCTCGCAGGGCTTCACGGCACCGGGCTGGCAGGGGAGCGAGCAGGAGCTGCGGGACAACGGGGCCTCCATGGCGGGTGCCTCGCTGGTCGACAAGACGGGCAAGAAGCGCTATCTGATCCTGCGTGACACCGACGGCCGGTGCCTGTGCACCCGCTTCCCGACGGGCCTGACCGCCGGTCAGAAGATCCCCTTCTACGCCCAGTTCCCCGCACCCCCCGCCCCCGTCACAGAAGTCGACTTCCAGCTCCCCACCATGCCCACCGCCACCATCAAGATCTCCGGCTGAGGCGGAGGCACCCCATGCAGGCCACCCAGGCAACACCCGCGACCCCGGCCCCCGGCAGCCGACGCCGTCACGCCCGCCCCGCGGTCCTCGCCGCCGCGGTGCTGCTGTTCGTCGCGGCGGGGCCCGGCGCGGCCGTCGCCGACGATCCGAACCCCACCGCCGTGCCCGCCGCCGCCCCGCCCGTGAAGGTCGACGCCAACGCGCCCGGGCTCAAGCTCTCCGACGGGGCGACGCTCGCCGCGCCGAGGGTCATCGACATCAAGTCGGTCGTCGAGGACATGGGCGGCGAGGAGCGCCGCTCCGACACCAACGCCGACATCTCCTTCGCCCTGCAGGCCGAAGTCCTCTTCGGCAAGGACAGCGCCGCGCTCTCCGCCGAGGCGACCGGCCGCATCCAGGCGATCGCCGACGAGATCAAGAAGCAGAAGGCCACGAACGTCCGCGTGTTCGGCTTCACCGACAACCTCGGTACGCACGAGCACGGCGTCGTCCTGTCGAAGCAGCGCGCGGACGCCGTCCAGGGCGCGCTCTCGCAGGCGGTGGGCGGCGCGGTCACGTTCGACATCCGGGGGTACGCGGAGGACTACCCGATCGCGGACAACTCCTCGGAGGACGGCCGCCGCAAGAACCGCCGGGTGGAGGTTTCGTTCCCGCGCGGGGCGACCGGCTGAAGCCGGGCCGGGCGCGAGGGCGGGCCCGGCCGGCCGGGTGGAGGTGCGGTCGGCCGGGCCCCGTATGCGCGCGGGCCCCCGTCAACGTCCGTTGGAAGTGACGCTCCCGCGCACCACAGAGACTGCCAGCGGGGGCGTACCCGGGACTTGGATAAAAGCGCACGTCGACGCGAGACGGCTGGGAATCGCCCATACGGCCAAGGGCTAAGGGTGGACAGATAGTCTGCGCCGCGGACGGGCAGGACCCGATCGCGCTGCGGATCACCGAAGTGGCTGAGAACGAGCTGTTCGTGGACGAGGCCCGCTTCGACGGCCTGGTCCTGCGCACCGCGCACCGGCTCGACCGGCCGGTCCCGGACCGTACCCGGGTGGTGTACCGGATGGAGATCACGGGAGCCGCGGCCGACGAGCTGGGCCCGGAGATCGGCCCGGCCGTCACCGCCGACTGGCCGGAGACCATGGCCGCGCTCGTCCGGCTCGCGGAGGCGGGTCGCTGATGGCGCTCACCCCCGGCGAGAGCCCCGGGTTCCTGCTCTGGCACGCCACGCTGCGCTGGCAGCGCGGGGTGACCGCGGCCCTGACGCCGCTGGGCCTCACGCATGTGCAGTTCGTGCTGCTCGCGTGCACCTGGTGGCTCAACGGGCAGGGGGAGCACCCCAACCAGCTGGCGGTCGCCCGCCAGGCCGGTACCGACGTCAAGATGACGTCCCAGGTCGTCCGTACGCTGGAGGGCAAGGGCCTACTCGTCCGCGAGACCGACCCGGCGGACACCCGGGCCAAGCGGCTGCGGGTGACGGAGGCCGGGGCGGAGCTCGCGCCGCGGGCGATCGCGGCGGTCGAAGCGGTGGACGCGGAGTTCTTCCGGCCGGTGCCGGTGGGCGAGGCGGTGGCACTGCTCGCGGCGCTGGCCCGGCCGGAAGAGTAGGTCCAGGCCCTAGAAGCTGCTGCCGCTGCCGTACGGCCTGGTGATCATCTCCATGGCGTGGCCGGACGGGTCGAGGAAGTAGACGCCCCGGCCGCCGTCGTTGTGGTTGATCTCGTCGGGGCGCTTCATGTGCGGATCGGCGAAGTGCCGTACGCCCCACTGCTTGATCTTCTCGTAGCCCGCGTCGAACTCCTCCTCGGAGACGAGGAAGGCGTAGTGCTGCGGCACGATCTTGTCCGGGTCGCCGGTGGCGAAGTCCAGGGTGACACCGTTTCCGGTCTCCACGGGGATGAACGGTCCCCACTCGTCGCCGACCCGCAGCCCCAGGATGTCCGCCAGGAACTCGGCGGCAGCCCGCTTGTCGCGGGAGTGGATGATGGTGTGATTCAACTCGACTGACACGGTGGAATGCCTCCAAAAGGCATCTCACGGGCACCTCCACGCTCACCCGGCCGGTGACCAACGCGCGATGCCGTCGTCGTGATCGTAGGCAGGGGCGCGCGGGGCGGGCAAGGCGACTTCCGGCTTACGTGTGGCCGCCATGTAGTTCTACGCGCACCCGTACGCCGGGGCGGATGCCCCACTCCGCCATTGCGCCCGCCTCCGCCTCCAGGATGTGGCGGGCGCGGAGGCGGGGGGCGGTGAGGCGATTCGGGGGGACGGTGTGGAGGGTGATGACGCGGAGGTGGCGGTCGAGGTAGGCGACGTCCAGGGGGAAGCGCATACGGAAGGTGTGCACGGAGGTGGCCGGGCTGAGCAGGACGGCCCCCTCGACCCCGTCCCGCCCGAGGAGCCCCCGGGTGCGGGCCCTGTAGGACGCGGCGACTTCAAGGGGGACTAGGCGCCCACCCTCGACCACCAACTGCCCTAGCCCGTCCCGCCATCGCATGCCCCCACGCTACAGAGCCCCCTCCCCGCCCCTTCCCTAAACCCTCCGGGGGTGGGTGGGGGGTGGAGGTGGTTCTCCCGGGGGCTGCGCCCCCGGACCCCGTTGCGGGGCCTGCGGCCCCTGCACCCCGCCTCGGGGCTCCGCCCCGGACCCCGGCGTGGGGTCGGGGTGGGAGGGTAGGCCCGTTCGTCTGCGGACCGTGCTGGGTTGCTCGCGCAGTTCCCCGCGCCCCTAGGGGGTACGAGCGAAGCCAAGCGCTTTAAGCGGCGCGGGGCTGTGACATGTGCGGCTCCGCCGCGCGGGCGCGACCGGCAGGGGACGCCCCGGAGGGGCGTCTTCAGGGGCGCGGGGAACTGCGCGAGCAACCACCGCCGACCCGCAGACAAACACCGGGCCAAAGAGGGGCGCGGGGAACTGCGCGACAAGCCCCCACCGGCCCGCAGACAAACCGGGGGCCGCAGCGGGGTCTGGGGGCGCAGCCCCCAGCAGCCCACCCCGGCCCACCACCCGGCCGCCCGCCCAGGCCACGCGGCGGAGCCGCACAATGTCACAGCCGGGAAGGGGCGGGGTGGGGAAAAACCCGCGCCGCACCCTAGGGTGCACCCCGTGTACCTCCCCCTGCTCGCCGCCGCCTGGGGCGCCACCCTCGGGTGGCTGGTGCCGCGCGTGGCGTACCGGCTCGCCGTCGAGGCGGGCGAGCCGTGGCGGGGCGCCTGCCCAGAGGGGCACGCCCTCACCCGCTGGCTCGGCCCCCCCGTCTGCCGACAGCGCGGCGCGCGCCGCTGGGCCGCCGCCACCGCCACCGCGGCCGCCACCCTCGCCACCACCACCGGCCCCCGCCCCGAACTCGCCGTCTGGCTGCTCCTCCTGCCGCCCGCCGGGCTCCTCGCCGCCGTCGACGCCCGGGTGCACCGGCTGCCGGACGTCCTCACGATCCCCCTCGCCGCCACCGCCGCCGCCCTCCTCGGCGCCGCCGCCCTCGCCCCGCACCACCAGGGGTCCTGGCGGCACGCCCTGCTCGGCGGACTCGCCCTGGGCGGCGCGTACTTCGTGCTCTTCCTGATCAACCCCGCCGGCCTCGGCTTCGGCGACGTCAAACTCGCCGTCGGCCTCGGCGTGGTGCTCGGCTGGTACGGCTGGGGCACCCTCTTCACCGGCGCCTTCGCGGGGTTCGCGGCAGGCGGCACGTACGGCCTCGGGTTGATCCTCGCGCGTCGCGCCGACCGCCGCGCGGCCATCCCGTTCGGCCCCTTCATGCTCGGCGGCGCGTACCTCGGCCTGCTCCTCGGCGGCCTCGCCGCGTGAATGTGCGGGCCCTCCGCCGTACAAGACGCGTAGGGTCCGCAACATGGCGCAAACCATCCGCAACCACAACACCCGCACCTTCGAGGACCTGATCGCCGAGGCGGCGGCCGCCCCCGTGGACGGCTGGGACTTCTCCTGGCTGGACGGACGGGCCACCGAGGAGCGGCCGTCCTGGGGGTACGCCCGTGCCATGGCCGCGCGCTGGGCCCGGGCCACGGCCGCCCTCGACGTGCAGACCGGCGGCGGCGAGGTCCTGGCGGCCGTCCCGCAGCTGCCGCCGCTCGCGGTCGCCACGGAGGGGTGGCCGCCGAACGTCGCCCGGGCCACCGCCCTGCTGCACCCGCGCGGCGTCGCGGTCGTGGCCGACGCCGACGAGCCGCCGCTGCCGTTCGGGGGCGGCGCCTTCGACCTGGTGACCAGCCGCCACCCCGTCCAGACCTGGTGGCCGGAGATCGCCCGGGTCCTCACCCCGGGCGGCACCTACTTCTCCCAACAGGTCGGACCCGCCAGTGTGTTCGAGCTCGTGGAGTACTTCCTGGGCCCGCAGTCCGCCGACGTCCGGGGCCGCCGCGACCCGGGCAAGGCCCGCGCCGAGGCCGAGGCCGCCGGGCTCCAGGTGGCCGACCTGCGCCAGGAGAAGCTGCGCACCGAGTTCCACGACATCGGCGCCGTCGTCTACTTCCTGCGCAAGGTGATCTGGATGGTGCCGGGCTTCACGGTCGAGGAGTACGAGGAGAAGCTGGCGGCGTTGGACGAGCAGATCCGCACCGACGGCCCCTTCGTCGCGCACACGACACGTTTCCTCATCGAGGCGCGGAAGCCCCTGCGCTCCACGTGAGACGCCTAGCATCCGCGCATATGGAACGGATGTGGACAATCACTGCCGAACTGTCCTCGCTGCGACTGCGAGGCGTCGCCGCGATTCCCAGTCGCCGGGGCACCCGTACGGCGCCGCCCGCCCTCCTCTGGTGGGGGTGGGCCGCCGTGCTCTTCCTGCTCTACGCCGCCGTCGGCGCCCGCCGCCAGGCGCTGGTCCGCACCACCGGCTACGACCTCGGCATCTTCGAGCAGGCCGTGAAGGCGTACGCCCAACTGCGGCCCCCCGTGGCCCCGTTGCGCGGCGAAGGGTTCAACCTCCTCGGCGACCACTTCCACCCCGTGCTCGTCGTCCTCGCGCCGCTGTACCGGATCGCGCCGTCGCCGTACACCCTGCTCTTCGCCCAGGCCGCACTGCTCGCCCTCGCCGTCGTGCCGCTCGCCCGTCGCGCCCGGCAGGCGCTGGGCCGCCGCGCCGCCCATGTCGTCGCCTTCGCGTACGGGCTGAGCTGGGGCATCGCCTCGGCCGTGGCGTTCGACTTCCACGAGGTGTGCTTCGCCGTCCCGCTCGTCTCGTACGCCCTGGAGGCGCTGGCCCTGCGGCGCTGGCGGGCCGCCGTGGCCTGGGCCGCGCCCCTTCTGCTGGTCAAGGAGGACCTGGGGCTCACGCTCGCCGCGATCGGCGGGTACATCGCCTGGAAGGGGCGGCGCCGCCTCGGCCTGGCGACCGCCGCCGCCGGGCTGCTCGGCAGCGCCCTGGAGTTCAAGGTGCTGATGCCGTTCTTCAGCCCGGCCGGCACCTATGCCCACGCCGCCAACCTCGAACCCGCCCACGGCTCCCTGCTCGCCACCCTCGCCTTCGCCCCGCTCGACGCCGTACGCCCCGAGGTGAAGGCCACCACGCTGGTCCTGGTCTTCGCCCCCGCCGCGCTGATCGCCCTGCGCTCGCCGCTCGCCTGGCTCGCCGTGCCGACGCTCGGCTGGCGGATGCTCTCCCAGAACGTCTTCCACTGGGGCACCTCGTTCCACTACACGGCCGTGCTGATGCCCGTCGTCCTGGCCGCCATGACCGACGCCCTCGCCCCCTACCGGCGCTCCGGCGACGCCCTCGCCCGCCGCCACGTACGCGCCTCGCTCGCCACCACCGCGGCCGTCACCCTGGTCCTGATCCCGTCCTTCCCGCTCGCCCAGCTCGTCCACCGCTCCACCTGGCGCTCCACCGCGCACGTCGCCGCCGCCCGCGACCTGCTGCGCCGCATCCCCGACGGCGCCACCGTCGCCGCCTCCAACCGCCTGGTGCCCCAGCTCACTTCGCGTACGGACGTGGTGCTGTTCCCGACCTACCCGGTCCACTGGCGGCTGTACGACACCGGCGCGCCGGTGCCCCCGCCGACCGCCCAGTGGATCGTCTACGACCGGGTGCCCGCCGAGTCCTGGCCCTACCCGCCGGGCTACTGGCCCTACCCGAAGGACCGTCAGGAAGCCGAGCTGGTCAAGGCGGAACAGGCCTACGGATACCGGATCGTCGCCCAGCGGGACGGAATCACCCTGCTCAGACGTTGAGGACGGCGACGGACGTACGAGACGAGGGAGAGCCATGGGCAGGCACACCAAGGGCGACATCAGCTACAGCTGCGGGCTTGACGCGGCGGTCGACGTGGTCGGCGGGAAGTGGAAGCCGCTGATCCTGTGGGCGCTGCACGACGGCACGTACCGCTTCGGCGAGCTCAGGCGCCTGGTCGACGGCGTCACCGAGAAGGTCCTCGTCCAGCAGCTGCGCGAGCTGGAGGCGGACGGGATCGTCCACCGCGAGGTCTACGGGGAGGTGCCGCCCCGGGTGGAGTACTCGCTGACCCCGCGCGGCCAGGCGCTCAACACGGCACTCACCCCCTTGGGTGAGTGGGGTGCGGCACACATGGAGTGGATCCTGGATGTGAAGTCGGGGTCACGGAAGGTGGCCTGAGCCGGTTCGCACCGCTCTGACCTGCACGGTCAAAGAAGCGTTCCACCGCCGGGTCCCCCTTGGGGGTGCCCGGCGGCAGTGCCTCCGCCGTGCCCGGGCGGTTTCGGAGCGTAGTTTCGGCACGCCGTGGCACCCAGGACCACTTACGAAGGGTTATGGTGGAAACCCCCCCTCGGGCCGGTCCGTATCCCCCCCACGGACCGGCCCGTTTTTTCTCGCCACCACTCCGGCGCCGGTTCCTGTGGATCCGCTGTCAGTTGGCGACCACCGGGGTGATCAGCCGCGCCCGGCCCAGATGTTGGTGCCCGCGGTGTCCACGGCGAAGGCGTCGATCTCCTTCAACTCCTCGGCCGTCAGCGGCGGTCCGGCGAGCGCCGCCACGTTCTCCTCCAGCTGGTTCACACTGGACGCGCCGATCAGCGCCGACGTCATGCGCGGGTCGCGCAGCACCCAGGCGATCGCCAGCTGGGCCAGCGACTGGCCGCGCCGGGCGGCGATGTCGTTCAGCCCGTTGAGCCGCCGCGTCACCTCGTCGCTGAGCAGCCCCGGGTCGAGCGACTTGCCCTGGGTGGCCCGCGAGCCCTCCGGGATGCCCTTGAGGTACTTGTCGGTGAGCAGCCCCTGCGCCAGCGGCACGAAGGAGATGCAGCCCATCCCCGCCTCTTCGAGCGTGTCGAGCAGGCCGTCGTCCTCGGTCCAGCGGTTGATCATCGAGTACGACGGCTGGTGGATGAGCGCCGGGACGCCCATCTCCTTGAGGATCCGCGCCGCCTCGGCGGTCTGCTCGCTGCTGTACGAGGACACGCCCACGTACAGCGCCTTGCCCTGCTGGACGGCGGACGCCAGCGCGCCCATCGTCTCCTCCAGCGGGGTCTCCGGGTCGAAGCGGTGCGAGTAGAAGATGTCGACGTAGTCGAGGCCCATCCGGGCGAGCGAGGCGTCCAGCGAGGACAGCAGGTACTTGCGGGAGCCCCACTCGCCGTAGGGCCCCGGGTGCATCAGATACCCGGCCTTGGTGGAAATGATCAGCTCGTCCCGGTACGCCCGGAAGTCCTGGCCGAAGATCTTCCCGAAGTTGAGCTCGGCCGAGCCGGGCGGCGGCCCGTAGTTGTTGGCCAGGTCGAAGTGGGTGACGCCCAGGTCGAAGGCGCGGCGCAGGATCGCGCGCTGCGACTCCAGGGAGCGGTCGTCGCCGAAGTTGTGCCACAGGCCCAGGGAGAGCGCGGGCAGCTTGAGGCCGCTGTGGCCGGTCCGCCGGTACTCCATGGAGTCGTAGCGGTCGTCGGCGGCGAGGTAGTGGAGGGGGAGTGATTCAGTCACGTTTCCCTGCTTATCACGGACTTGTGACAGGCCGAGTTGGGCCGCTGTGACCCGTCCGCAGTACTGTGCCTTCCCTGGGGCCGGGCCGTATGCGGCGCTGCGGCGGCCCCCGGAAGCAATCGAGAGGGTGGAATCGGTGAACTTGCGCGACCTGGTGTACGGGCTCTACGCACGCCGGGTGGAAGGCCGCCTCGACCACGACCAGGTGCCCAAGCACATCGGCGTCATCCTGGACGGGAACCGGCGCTGGGCGAAGGCCTCCGGCGGCAGCCCCGAACAGGGGCACCAGGCCGGCGCGAGCAAGATCCACGAGCTGCTCGGCTGGTGTGCCGAGACGGACGTCGAGGTCGTGACGCTCTGGATGCTGTCCACGGACAACCTGGACCGGCCCGACAACGAGCTGGTCCCGCTCCTGGGCATCATCGAGGGCGTGGTGCGCGACCTGGCGGCGGACGGGCGCTGGCGCGTCCACCACGTCGGCAACATGGACCTGCTGCCCGGGCGGACCCAGTCCGTACTCAAGGAGGCCGAGCAGGCCACCCACGACGTCGGCGGCATACTCGTCAACGTCGCCGTGGGTTACGGCGGCCGCCAGGAGATCGCGGACGCGGTCCGCTCGCTGATCCTCGACGCCGCGTCCAAGGGGACGAGCTTCGAGGAACTGGCCGAAATAGTCGATGTCGACCACATCTCGGAGCACCTCTACACGCGCGGCCAGCCCGACCCGGACCTGGTGATCCGCACCAGCGGCGAGCAGCGGCTGTCCGGATTCATGCTGTGGCAGTCCGCCCACTCCGAGTACTACTTCTGCGAAGTGTTCTGGCCCGCCTTCCGCAAGGTGGACTTCCTGCGCGCGCTGCGCGACTACGCGGCGCGCCACCGGCGCTACGGGACCTGATCCGTCCCGTCATGTCCCACCACGTCACGATCCGTTCCGACGGGTCCTGACCGGGAGTCAATCCCTTTGGTCCCCACCAAGCGCATATGCCTGTGCATGGCTGCGCTTGTTCGAGGGAATACCCCCTCCAGTTGAACGGCCAGAAGTGGCCGCTCACCCGGGAGGCCCTTTGCACCAGGACGCACGTGCACAGTGCACGGACGGAGCGGAGGGCCGGCGCTCGGCCCGCGCATCGTGGCCACAGCCCGGCCCCCACCCCCGCGACGCCGTCGCACCCCGACCTCTTCCGAGGGGGTACGTCCTTCCGTGGTGACCAGCTCGAAGCGCCGCATGCCCGACCGGCGCACCTACGTCCTCGACACCAGCGTCCTGCTGGCCGACCCCAACGCCATGGCCCGGTTCGACGAGCACGAAGTGGTGCTCCCGATCGTCGTGGTCACGGAACTGGAGGCGAAGAGGCACCATCCGGAACTCGGTTATTTCGCCCGTCAGGCCCTGCGCCTGCTCGACGACTTCCGGGTCCGGTACGGACGCCTCGACGCACCCATCCCGCTGGGCGACCTCGGCGGCACGCTCCGCGTCGAGCTCAACCATTCCGATCCCGGCGTGCTGCCCGCCGGCTACAGGTTGGGGGACAACGACTCACGGATCCTCGCCGTCGCCCGCAATCTCCAGGCCGAGGGGTACGACGTCACCGTCGTCTCCAAGGACCTGCCGCTGCGGATCAAGGCGTCGTCGGTAGGCCTGCTCGCCGAGGAGTACCGGGCGGAACTGGCCATCACCGACTCGGGCTTCACCGGAATGTCCGAACTGTCGCTCTCGGGCGAGCAGGTGGACCTTCTCTACGAGGAGGAGACGCTGTACGTGCCGGAGGCCGCGAGCCTGCCGGTGCACAACGGCCTGGTGCTCCAGTCCGAGCGGGGCAAGGCCCTGGGCCGCGTCACGGCCGACGGCAACGTCAAGCTCGTACGGGGCGACCGGGAGGCGTTCGGCCTGCGCGGCCGCAGCGCCGAGCAGCGCATCGCGCTCGACCTGCTGCTCGACCCGGACGTCGGCATCGTGTCGATGGGCGGCCGGGCCGGCACCGGCAAGTCCGCGCTGGCCCTCTGCGCGGGCCTGGAGGCGGTCCTGGAGCGCCGCCAGCACAAGAAGGTGATGGTCTTCCGCCCGCTGTACGCGGTGGGCGGGCAGGAGCTCGGCTATCTGCCCGGCTCCGAGGCCGAGAAGATGGGCCCCTGGGCGCAGGCGGTCTTCGACACGCTGTCGGCGGTCACCACGCGCGAGGTGATCGAGGAGGTGACGTCGCGCGGCATGCTGGAGGTCCTGCCGCTCACCCACATCCGCGGCCGCTCCCTGCACGACGCGTTCGTGATCGTGGACGAGGCCCAGTCGCTCGAACGGAACGTCCTGCTGACCGTGTTGTCCCGGATCGGGGCGAATTCACGGGTGGTGCTCACCCATGACGTGGCCCAGCGGGACAACCTGAGGGTCGGCCGGTACGACGGAGTGGTCGCCGTCGTCGAGAAGCTGAAGGGCCATCCGCTCTTCGCGCACGTCACCCTCACCCGCTCCGAGCGGTCGCAGATCGCCGCACTGGTGACCGAAATGCTGGAGGACGGCCAGATCTGATCCCGTACGTCCCAATCGGCGCCGCCCGCGAAGCCGTTGAGCTTAGCCGGGCGGCGCCTCTTTGTGTGCCCGATCCGGCAAAACCCCTGGGGCGGAGGGGATGTGAGGTTTCACACGCAACGGGGAATTGCCTTGCGGCGTCGCTCTCCGGCAGAGTCTTGCATCCGTCAGGCCCCGCATACGGCACACCTGTACCTCGTAACTCAATAGCGTCGCCGTATGCCGCCCGAGCACCACGCGGCGCTCCCGCAAGGGAGTTGCCCACCGGGTCAGTTCCTCCCGTGACCTGAGCAGTTGGGAGGAGAGAGCCAGGGGCACGATTGCGTCCGTCAGGTCACCAGCGCGGGCGCTGCTGGAAGGAAACCGTGTGAGCCGGATCTCGGTCCGGGGATTCGCGGTGGCGTCAGCCACTGCGGTCACCACCGTCGGTGCCGTCGTCGGCGTTGCCTCGGGCGCGCCGCAGACCACCTCGAACGACAACGTCGAGGCGACCGCTGCCGACACGACGCTTCTCGCGGACATACCCGCGGGCCAGCAGGCCCAGGTGCAGACCGCGTCCCTGACGCAGCAGGCGGACGCCCAGTCGGCCCAGGCAAGCGCCGCGGCGAAGAAGTCCGCCGAGGAGGCCGCCCGCCTCCAGGCCGCCAAGGACGCCAAGTCCAAGAAGGAGTCGGCGGACGAGAAGGCGAAGGAGGCGAAGGAGCGCGAGCAGGAGCAGATCGCCAGCCGCTCCGAGACCCGCGACCCCTCCTCGTTCCCGCAGCAGAGCTCCTACACGGTGGAGCAGGTCAAGGCCATCGCCCGGCAGATCGTGCCGGCGGACCAGTTCCAGTGCTTCAGCAACATCGTGAACCACGAGTCGACCTGGAACTACCTCGCGGTCAACTCCAGTTCCGGCGCGTACGGCCTGGTCCAGGCGCTGCCCGGCTCCAAGATGTCCTCGGTGGGCGCGGACTGGCGGACCAACCCGGCCACCCAGATCAAGTGGGGCCTGAACTACATGAACTCCAGCTACCACAGCCCCTGTGGCGCCTGGTCGTTCTGGCAGGCCAACAGCTGGTACTAGGGGCAGAATCTTTGCCCTGGGCAACTCAACCTTTCTGAGCCCCTCGCCGTCCTTCGGTGAGGGGCTTTGCCCGTGTACGGTCGGAGGCGACGACTCCGGGTGGGGGGAGTGGTGGGGACGCGCAGCGGGGGAAAGGGAAACGGCAGCATCATGTCGAAAGTGCCGGGGCTGCTCGGGGCGCTGGGTGCCGGTCTGACCCGTATGGGAGAGCGGCTGGACGAACGCCGCGTCGAGACCGAGGCACGCGCGGACGCGGACGCGGGTCTGGACGGGCCCGGCAACCCGGCGAGCAGTGACGATTCGGCAGCGGCGGCAGCGGTTCCTTCGCAGGCGCCCGCCGCGCCCGCCGCTCCTGACGCCTCCGATGCCGAGGGCACCGCCCCCGCCCGCCAGGTCGCCCCCGACCACGTGCCCGCACCCCCCGCCTACGCTCCTGCCGTCGCCGCGCGGCCCGACCCCGTGGCCGCCGTGCCGTGGGGGATGCGGGTCGCCGCCGAGATCGGGTGGCGCCTGCTCGTGCTCGCGGGCACGCTCTGGGTGCTGATGCGGGTCATCAGCGCCGTACGGCTCGTGGTCCTCGCGTTCGTCGCCGCGCTGTTCATCACCGCGCTGCTCCAGCCGACCGTCTCCCGGCTCACGCGGAAGGGCCTGCCCCGGGGCCTGGCGACCGCCGTGACCGCGATCCTGGGCTTCATCGTGATGGGCCTGATCGGCTGGTTCGTGGTCTGGCAGGTCATGGACAACCTGGACACGCTCTCCGACAAGGTCAGGGCGGGTATCGAGGAGCTCAAACGCTGGCTCCTCAACAGCCCGTTCCACGTCACCGAGGACCAGATCAACCAGGTCGCCAAGAACCTCAGCGACACCATCGGCCACAACACCAACGAGATCACCTCGGCGGGCCTCCAGGGCGTGACCGTCCTCGTCGAGGTGCTCACCGGCATCCTGCTGGCGATGTTCTCGACGCTGTTCCTCCTGTACGACGGGAAGAACATCTGGCGGTGGGTGCTGCGGCTGGTCCCGGAGCAGGCCCGGCCGGCGATCGAGGGAGCCGGGCCGCGCGCCTGGCGCACACTCACCGCGTATGTGCGCGGCACGGTGATAGTGGCCCTGATCGACGCGATCTGCATCGGCGTCGGCATCTACTTCCTGGGCGTGCCCATGGCGGTGCCGCTCGCCGTCTTCATCTTCCTGTTCGCCTTCATCCCGCTGGTGGGCGCGGTGATCTCGGGCGCGCTCGCGGTGGTGGTCGCGCTGGTCACCGAGGGTGTGTTCACGGCGGTGATGGTGCTGGCCGTGGTGCTCCTGGTGCAGCAGATCGAGGGGCACGTGCTCCAGCCGTTCATCCTGGGCCGCGCGGTCCGCGTCCACCCGCTCGCCGTGGTCCTCTCGGTCGCCGCGGGCGGCCTGATCGGCGGCATCGGCGGCTCGGTGGTGGCCGTACCGCTGGTGGCGGTGACGAACACGGTGGTGGGGTATTTGCGGGCGACGGCGAAGGAGAACGCGCTTCGCAGCGCGGCGGAGCCGGAGGAGAAGTAGCGCCGTGGTTCGTCTGCGGACCGTGCTGGGTTGCTCGCGCAGTTCCCCGCGCCCCTAAAGGCATTACGGCCGCGCCCGTACGTAGAAGGGCCCCCGACGGCATCGTCGGGGGCCCTTCTACGTACGTACAGCGCTACGTGGTGCCGCTTTTAGGGGCGCGGGGAACTGCGCGACCAGCCACAGCGGACCCGCAGCGACCCACGGACCTATTCGGCCAGCACCGCTTCCGCGTCCAGGGTGACGCCTACCGCCTGGATCACCGAGGCGATCTTGAAGGCCTCCTGGATCGTCTCGCGGTCGACACCGGCCTTGCGCAGGACCTGCTCGTGCGAGTCCAGGCACTGGCCGCAGCCGTTGACCGCGGAGACGGCCAGCGACCACAGCTCGAAGTCGACCTTCTCCACGCCCGGGTTGCCGATGACGTTCATCCGCAGACCGGCCCGCAGCGTGCCGTACTCCGGGTCGGAGAGCAGGTGGCGGGTGCGGTAGAAGACGTTGTTCATCGCCATGATCGCGGCAGCGGACTTGGCGGCGGTGTACGCCTCGGGGGAGAGGTTGGCCTTGGCCTCGGGCTCCAGCTCGCGCAGGACCTTCGGCGAGCGCGCGGCGATGGCGCAGGCGAGGACCGTGCCCCACAGCTGCTGGGCCGGGAGCTCGCTGTTGCCGATGACCGAGCCGAGGTTCAGCTTCAGGTCCTTGGCGTAGTCCGGCAGGGCGGACTTCAGTTCGTCGAGAGCCATGTCAGGTCAGTCCGTTCACTCGCCGGAGAGAAGCGCGACCGGGTCCAGGGTGTTCTCGCCCTTGGTCCAGTTGCAGGGGCACAGCTCGTCGGTCTGCAGGGCGTCGAGGACCCGCAGGACCTCCTTGGGGTTACGGCCCACGGAACCGGCGGTCACCATCGTGAACTGGATCTCGTTGTTCTGGTCGACGATGAAGACGGCGCGCTGCGCGAAGCCGTCCTCGCCCTCGATGCCGAGGTCGCGCATGAGCTCGTGCTTCGAGTCGGCCATCATCGGGAACGGCAGGTCGGTCAGGTCCGGGTGGTCCTTGCGCCAGGCGTGGTGCACGAACTCGGAGTCGCCGGAGAAGCCGAGGATCTGGGCGTCACGGTCGGCGAACTCGTCGTTCAGCTTGCCGAACGCGGCGATCTCGGTCGGGCACACGAAGGTGAAGTCCTTGGGCCATGCGAAGACGATCTTCCACTTGCCCTCGTAGGTCTTGTGGTTGATCTGCTCGAACTCCTTGCCGCTCTCCAGCGACACGCAGGCGGTCAGGTCGAACTCGGGGAACTTGTCACCGACAGTGAGCACGCGCTCTCCTTGCGATCGGGAAGGGTCCTTTTTGGGGGCTTCCCTGGGGGTTGGACGGATTACGGATGGTGTCACAGGAGGCATTGATCAGTGAAATAGCTAGACTCGGTCATCGTGATCGGAGGTGCTTATCAGTGGCTATAGGTAATGGTGCGGGTGGCGCGGGCGGGCAGCGGGGCCGGATGGCGGTGAAGCCCGTCAAACAGCCGAGCCTGGCGCAGCTGCGGGCGTTCGCGGCGGTGGCCGAGCACCTGCACTTCCGGGACGCGGCGGCGGCGATCGGGATGAGCCAGCCCGCGCTTTCCGGGGCGGTCTCCGCGCTGGAGGAGGCGCTGGGGGTGCAGCTCCTGGAGCGCACCACGCGCCGGGTGCTCCTGTCGCCCGCCGGGTCGCGCCTCGCGGTGCGGGCGAAGGCGGTCCTGGACGCGGTGGGGTCGCTCCTGGAGGAGGCCGAGGCGGTACGGGCGCCGTTCACCGGGGTGCTGCGGCTCGGGGTGATCCCGACGGTGGCGCCGTATCTGCTGCCGACGGTGCTGCGGCTGGTCCACGACCGGTATCCCGAGCTGGACCTCCAGGTCCACGAGGAGCAGACGTCGTCGCTGCTCGACGGGCTGGCGGCGGGGCGGCTGGACGTCCTGCTGCTCGCGGTCCCGCTGGGCGTGCCCGGGGTGACCGAACTCCCGCTCTTCGACGAGGACTTCGTGCTGGTGATGCCGCAGGACCACTGGCTGGGCGGGCGTACGGACGTGCCGCGCGAGGCCCTGCGCGAGCTGGACCTGCTGCTGCTCGACGAGGGCCACTGCCTGCGGGACCAGGCGCTCGACGTCTGCCGGGAGGCGGGGCGGGAGGAGGGGGCTGCCGTGACGACGACGGCGGCGGGGCTGTCCACGCTGGTGCAGTTGGTGGCGGGTGGGCTGGGGGTGACGTTGCTGCCGCGTACGGCTCTGCGGGTGGAGACGTCTCGCAACGACCGCTTGGCCACCGGGTACTTCGCGGACCCGGCCCCCTCGCGGCGGGTGGCCCTGGCGATTCGGTCGGGTGCGGCGCGGCAGGGGGAGTTCGAGGAGTTCGCGGGGGTGTTGCGGGGTGCGCTCGGCGTCTTGCCGGTGCGGTTGTGCCCCTCCCCGCCCCTTCCCTGAACCCTCCGGGGGTGGGTGGGGGTGGAGGCGGCTCTCCCGGGGGCTACGCCCCCGGACCCCTGGGCGGGGCCTGCGGCCCCTGCACCCCGCCGTTGGGGCTCCGCCCCAGGTCCCGTTCGTCTGCGGGCCGTGCTGGGTTGCTCGCGCAGTTCCCCGCGCCCCTTAAATGCCGCTGCGCGGCATCCTTCTAGGGGCGCGGGGAACTGCGCGCTCAGCCCTCACCGGCCCGCAGACGAAACCGCGCCCCACACCGCCGTCACTCCGTTCGCAGTCCGTCCGGCCGCATCAGCCTCCACAGCGGTGGTAGGGACAGGGCCGTCACCAGCAGGACCACGCCCCCGCCGATCCCCACCATCCCCGCCACCGACGGCCAGTCGATGTGGATCGGGTGGCCGACCATGCGGAGCAGGACCGCTCCCAGGCCGAGGCCCACGGCCGCCGCCAGGGTGAGGCCCAGGGCCACCGGGACCGCCGTCTGCCACAGGACCGACCAGCTCAGAGTGGCGCGGCGGGTGCCGAAGGCGACCAGGGACGAGAGCAGGCGCTTGCGTTCGCGCAGTTGCTCCAGCATGGACACCAGCAGGCTCGTCCCGATCAGCATCAGGACCGCCGCGGCCCCGATGTACAGCCCGCGCCGCACCCCGGAGAACTTCGTGGCCGTCTTGACGTCGTTGAGCGCCCGCGCCCGCGTGAACGGGTCCGCCCGCCACGCCGCGTTCAGCACCCGGTCGGCCACCAGCGCGTCGCCCGGACGGGTCGTCACGTACGTCGTGTAGTAGACCGAGACGTTGGTGAACTTGCGCATCGCGGCCGGCGTGGCCAGCAGGCCGCCCCGCTTCGTGCCCAGCGGGTCCACCCTCGCCGGGACCGTGCGCGCCTCGCGCGGCACCGTGTACGGGATCTCCGGACCCTTGCGGTCCCCGACCCACGTCGACTCGAAGAACAGCTTCGCGCCCGGCACCGCGCCCTCCCCGCCGAACTCGCCGCCCGTCGTCACGAACACGTCGCCGTCCTTGCACGAGGGCAGCTCGCCCACCTCGCGCAGGGCGCGGCAGTCGCCGACCGCCATCTCGACGTACTTCTGGTCGTCCGGGTTCGGCGTGTGCAGGCCGACGTTCCCGAGCGTCGTCGTGCCCGTCACCCCCGGCACCGCCTTCACGTTCTCCTCGCGGCGCTGCTGTTCGGCCTTGGACAGGTTCGAGGACATCGGGACGACCATCTGGGCCCGGGCCGTGTCCTCGCCGCTGGAGGTCACGTAGTCGCCCTCGATGCCGCTGAAGAGCATCTGCAGCGCGATCGCCCCGGCCACCGCCACCGCGATGCCGTTCACCAGACGGGCCGCGGAGCCCGAGTTCAACTGGAGGCGGCGGACCGCGAGTTGCCAGCCGACCCCGCCCCCGCCGAGCCGCCGCACCACCGTCTCGATCAGCCACGGCAGCAGCGCCGTGACCCCGATGAGCAGCAGGACCGTACCGCCGATGACCTGCGTCTGGTTGTAGAAGCCGGTGTCGCGGCCCTTGTCGAACATCGGCACGAGGAGGCCGAGTCCGACCACCGGCAGCAGCAGCCGCCACCACAGCCGCCGCGGGCGCGGCACCGACGTCCGTACGACGCCCAGCGGTTCGATCACCACTCCGCGCAGCGCGAACAGCGTCACCCCGACCGCCGCCGCCGGCACCGCCACGCCCACCAGGAGCGCCAGCGCCGCGCTGGGGTTGAGGTCGGAGGGGAAGACGTTGAGCCGGGCGATCGTGACCTCACCCACGTACTGGCGGGCGATCAGGAAGAACACCGTGCCGAGGCCGAGCCCCAGGAGCGAGCCCGCCAGCGCCTCGCCCGCCGCGATCCAGCGGGTCATCCTGCTGTCCGCGCCCACCAGCCGCAGCGCCGCGAGGCGCTTGTCGCGCCGGTCGCCGCCGAAGCGGACGGCCGCCGCGATGAAGACCGCGACCGGCAGCAGCAGCACCACGAAGATGATCACGATGAGCAGCGCCAGGATCGGGTCGATCGGCTCGCCCGCCTTCTTGTCCGGGAAGGTCTTGATCCGCTCGACGTCGATCCGGTCCGAGGTCAGCGCCTTGTGGCCCTTGAGGCCGTCGCTGCCCGCGTAGTAGGCGAGTTCGTGCGGGCCGAGCAGACCCGCGTCGCCGATCGTGCCGGTGATCTCGTACGGGACGCGCTCGCGCAGCAGCTTGCCGCCGGGCGACTCCAGCAGGTCGCGCAGGTCGGGCGAGACCACCATCGTGCCGGGCGCGGGCAGCGCGGAAAGCCCCGGCGGCACCGGCGCCCGGTCGCCCTCGGGCTGCACCAGGCGGCCGCGGATGTCGTCGCCGCCGAAGACCGTGTCGGTACGGGCGATCAGCATGGTGTCGGCGGCCGCGGGCGTCTCCTGCCCGGCGCCGTAGTCGTTGCGCGCGTTGTCGCGCGCGTCCCGCGCCGAGAGCGCGCCCGGCAGGGCGGTGGTGGCGAGCAGCAGCGCCACGCCGAGCCCGACGCCGATCGCCGTCATCAGCGTGCGCGTCCACCCCTCGCGGCCGCCGGTGAGCGCGAACTTGGCGCCCAGGGTGAGGTCACGGAGCCTGTTCATATCGCGCGGCCGTTCATACGGAGTGCTCCAGCATCATGTCGCGGGACTTGCCGTCGCGTACGACGATCTCCCGGTCGGAGTAGGCGGCGACCCGGGCCTCGTGGGTGACCAGGACGACCGCCGCGTTGGCGGACCGGGCCGCCTCGGTGAGCAGCTGCATCACGCGCTCGCCGTTGAGCGAGTCGAGGGCGCCGGTCGGCTCGTCCGCGAAGATCACCCGCGGTGAGGTGACCAGCGAGCGGGCCACCGCGACGCGCTGGCCCTGGCCGCCGGAGACCTCGCCGGGCCGCTTGTTCCCGAGGTCCTCGACCTCCAGGCGCTCCATCCACGACAGCGCCGTGCGCTCGGCCTCCTTGCGGCGCACGCCGGTCAGGCGCAGCGGCAGGGCCACGTTCTCCGTGCAGGTCAGCTCGGGGACGAGCTGGCCGAACTGGAAGACGAAGCCGAACTCGCTGCGGCGCAGCGCGCTGCGCTCGGCGTCCTTCATCGACGACAGCTCGCGGCCGTTGTAGAGGATCGACCCCGAGTCGGGCGTGACGATCCCGGCGAGGCAGTGCAGCAGCGTCGACTTGCCCGAGCCGGACGGGCCCATGACGGCGACGACCTCGCCGGGGTGGATGGAGAACTCCGCGCCGTCGAGCGCGGGCGTGGACCCGTACGACTTGCGCAGGTCCTTGGCGAGGAGCAGGGAGCCGGCGGGCGTCATGCGCGTACCTCCGTGGCGAGCTGGTCGAGGCGGGCGGCGGTCAGTTCGAGCCAGCGCAGGTCCGCCTCCAGGTGGAACAGGGCGTGGTCGCAGATCAGCTGGTCGGAGAGGTCGCCGCGGCGCTTGCGGTCGGTGAGGATGCGCATCAGCCGCAGGTGCTCGGCGCGCTGGGTGTCCAGCAGGTCGCCCGCGCTGCGGCCGGTGAGCAGGGCGAGGACGACCTTGGTGTAGAGGGTCGACTGGAGGTACGGCTCGGGCTTCTCCGGCTGCTTGAGCCAGGCCTCGACATCGGTGATGCCGGCCTCGGTGATCGCGTACCGCTTGCGCTCGGGGCCGCCGCCGGCCTCCACGCCGTCGACCTCCACGAGGCCGTTCTTCAGCAGGCGCGACATGGTCGAGTAGACCTGCCCGTAGTGCAGCGGGCGGTCGTGCCCGAACTTCTCGTCGAAGGCGCGCTTGAGGTCGTACCCATGGCGCGGGCCCGACTCAAGGAGTCCGAGGAGGGTGTGGCCGATGGACATGCTCAGATGCCTTTCTGCTGGACGTCTGCGGACGGTGGTCGGGTCACTCGGTACGGAGGCCGTCGGGGCGCATCAGGCGCCACAGCGGGGGCAGGCTGAGCAGCGTCACCACCAGGACGGCGACGGTACCGGTGCCCGCCAGCGGCAGGAAAAGCCACCAGTCGGTGACCTCCTTGCCGACCATGTCGAGCAGGGCCACGCCCAGCGCGGTGCCGCCCGCGATGGCGAGCACCACCCCGAGGACGACCGGCACGGCGGTCTGCCACAGCACCGACAGGGCCAGCGAGGAGCGCCGGGTGCCGAACGCCACCAGGACCGAGAGGAGCCTGCGGCGCTCGCGCAGCTGCTCGATCTGCGAGACGAGCAGGCTCAGCGCGATCAGCAGCATGGTGGCGACGGCCCCGGTGCGCAGCCCGCTCTGGACACTGGCGTACTGCTTGTCGCGCTCGACGTCGTCGATGGTGCGCACGTTCATGGCCGGGTCGATGGCGGCGGCCGTGTTGCGTACGTACTCGGCGGCGTCCGGCACCTTGCGGTCGACCCTGATCATGGCCTTGGTCTCGGCCGAGGGGAGCTTGGTGACGTCCACGGCGCCGGGGGTGGCGAAGATGCCGTGCCGGTTCTCGCCCATCGGGTCGGGCCGGGAGAGGACCTGGCGGGCCGACTTCGGCAGCGTCCACAGGACGGGCTTGACCGAGGAGTCGTAGTCGGCGGTGGTGTCGAGGTTGACCGCTTCGCCGGGCCGCGCCGTCTTGTCCACCCAGGAGCTGAGCCGCTTGTCGTCCGCCGGGTGGACCACGAAGGTGTCGCCGTCCCGGCAGGAGGGGATGCGGGCGAGCTCCTTGAGGGTGGCGCAGTCGCCCACCGTCAGGCTGGTGGTGGGCCGGACCTGGTCCCCGGTGTAGGCGCCCGGCCGGGTCGCATAGGTCTCGACGGTGCCGATGACCGCCTCGACGCCCTTGGTGGCGCGGAAGTCGTGGATCATCCGCTGGGCGCGCTCGCCGCTCGGGAAGTCCGCCGTGACGTCGATCTGGGCGCGGCTGGGGTCCTGGTCGGTGGTGCGCACGAAGTCGGCGTGGATGCCGGTGGTCATCATCTGGAGCGAGATCGCGCCCGCCACCGCCACGGTGATGCCCGCGACGGCCCGGCTCGCGGTGCCGCCGCCGAGCTGGAGCCTGCGTACGGCCAGCTGCCAGGCGACCGGCCCGCCGCGCAGCCGCGCGACCACCGCCTCCACCAGCCACGGCAGCAGGGTCGCGATGCCGGTCAGGGTGAGGATCGCGCCGAGGGCGACGAGGTTCGGGTCGGTCACGCCCTCGTCCACGCCCGCCTTGGGGGACAGGGCGAGGACGGCGACCCCGGCCGCGGGCAGCAGCAGCCGCCACCACAGCCGGCGCCCGCGGGGTCTGGCGGCCCGTACGACGCCCAGCGGCTCGACGGCCACCGAGCGCATCGTGAAGAGCGTGACCGCGACGGCCGCGAGCGGCACGGCGAGCAGCACGAGCGCGGCGAGCGCCGGGGCCGGGGTGAAGTCGGCGGGGAAGGCCGCGAAGCTCCAGAACCGGACGCCGCCGATGAGTTCGCGGCCGAGCAGGAAGAGGACCGTTCCGAGGAGCAGGCCGAGCGCCGAGCCCGCGAGCGCCTCCCCGGCCGCGATCCACCGGGTCATCCCGGTGTCCGCGCCGACCAGGCGCAGGGCCGCGAGGCGCTTGTCGCGGCGCTCGCCGCCGAACCGTACGGCGGTCGCGATGAAGATCATCACCGGCAGCAGCAGCACCACGCAGGCCACCACGGTGAGCGCCACCAGGACCGGGTTGAGGGGCAGCTTCACGACCTCGCCGCCGAACGCGTTCGTGCGCGTGGCCCCGCTCGCCCGGCTCAGGGTGGAGCTGCCCGCGTAGAAGAAGAGCTCGGTGGGGTCGAGCAGCCCGGCGTCGCCGATGCTCGCGGTGACCTTGTACGGGAGCCGCTCGCGCAGCAGTTCGCCGTCGGGCGAGTCGAGCAGATCGCGCAGGGCGGGCGAGGCGGCCATCTCGCCGGGGCCGGGCACCGCGCTCAGACCGGGCGGCACGGCGGGGTGCTCGCCCTCGGGGCGCAGCAGGAGTCCGCCGATGGACTCGCCGCGGTAATCCGTGCCCACCATGTTGAAGAGCACCGAGCTGTCGGTGCGTTCGAACGGCTTCTTGCTGCCGGAGGCGGCGGGCACCCGGGCGTCCCCGCGCGCGCTGCTCGCCTGGTTGACGTGCGGGATCGACGCCGCCGCGAAGAGCAGCGCGACCCCGAGCCCGACGCCGAGCGCGGTCAGCAGCGTACGGATCCAGCCCTCGCGGCCGCCGGTGAAGGCGAACTTGGCGCCGAGCACCAGCTCGTGGACGCGGCGGCTCACCGGGCACCGGCCGGGGCGAGGGTGAAGTCGCGGGAGCGGCCGTCGCGGACGGTGATCTCGCGGTCCGAGTAGGCGGCGACCCGGGTCTCGTGGGTGACCAGGACCACGGCCGCGCCGGTGTCCCGGGCGGCCTCGGTGAACAGCCGCATCACCAGCTCGCCGCTGAGCGAGTCCAGGGCGCCGGTCGGCTCGTCGGCGAAGACCACGCGGGGCGCGGTGACCAGGGCGCGGGCGACGGCGACGCGCTGGCCCTGGCCGCCGGATATCTGGTCGGGCCGCCGCCGGGCCACCGAGTCGACCTCCAGGCGCTCCAGCCAGTGCATGGCCGCGCGGTCGGCGTCCTTGCGGCGCACCCCGTCGAGCCGCAGCGGCAGCGCCACGTTCTCGGCGCAGGTGAGCTCGGGCACCAGCTGGCCGAACTGGAAGACGAACCCGAAGTCACGGCGGCGCAGGGCCGAGCGCCGGGCGTCGTTCATCGCGGTCACCTCGCGCCCGTCGTACGTGATGGTCCCCGCGTCGGGCCGGACGATCCCGGCGAGACAGTGCAGCAGCGTGGACTTCCCGGACCCCGACGGGCCCATGACGGCGACGACCTCGCCGGGGGAGAGGGCGAAGTCCGCGCCGTCCAGGGCGGGCGTGGAGCCGAAGGCCTTGCGCAGCCCGCTCGCGCTGAGCAGGGGTCCGGATGACGAGCCGAGTGACATGAGGAGGACTATACGCACCAGGTATACGCGGTGTGTATACGTCTGGTGCATAGAGATCCGGGGAACATGACATTCCTATGCAAAAACGGGCAGGATCCTGGGTTCCGGCAACCCTCAGGGCCTTTTGTCAGTCGGTTCCCATGGGCCGGGTGCTGATTCTCACGTACGGAAAAGACGTGATCGGCTCCTCTTTGTCCACACGTGCGGTGTTAGTTTTCTGAGCTGATCTGGCGAGTCAAGAAGGCGAGCGACTGAGGTTATGGGCCGAGCGGAAGAGCGGCGGGCCCGGCAGCGCGGTGCGCGCCGGACCACGCAGAAGAAGGGCGGGCGGATACGCAGGCTCTTCACCTGGAAGAAGATGCTCGGCACGTTCTTCGGGCTCGTCCTGCTCACGATGGGCGGCTTCTACATCATCTACGCGATGACGCCGATCCCTGAGGCGAACGCCGCGGCGCAGCTGCAGAGCAACGTCTACAAGCTCTCCAACGGCAAGATCATCGCCCGCACGGGACAGCTCAACCGCGAGGTCGTCGGGCTCGACAAGATCCCCGAGAAGGTCCAGCTGGACTTCGTCGCCGCCGAGAACATGTCCTTCTACAAGGACTCCGGCGTCGACTTCAAGGGCACCACCCGAGGCCTGCTGAACACCCTCTCCGGCAAGGGCAAGCAGGGTGGCTCGACCATCACCCAGCAGTACGTCAAGAACTTCTACCTGAGCCAGGACCAGACGGTCACCCGCAAGCTCAAGGAGCTGGTGATCTCCCTCAAGGTCGACCGGAAGTACTCCAAGAAGGAGATCCTGGCCGGGTACATCAACACCAGCTTCTACGGCCGCAACGCTTACGGCATCCAGGCCGCGGCGCAGGCGTACTACGGGGTGGACTCCTCCAAGCTCACCGTCGAGCAGGGCGCCTATCTGGCGGCGCTGCTCCAGGCGCCCAGCCAGTACGACTGGGCGGTGGCCTCGGAGACCGGCAAGAAGCTGGTGACCAACCGCTGGAACTACGTCCTCGACAACATGGTCAAGATGAAGGAGCTGGACGCGGCCCAGCGGGCGGCGATGAAGTTCCCGGTGCCGATCGAGCCCAAGCCGGACCCCGGCATGGAGGGCCAGACCGGCTACATGGTCCGGGCCGCCAAGGAGGAGCTGGTGCACAACGGCATCAGCGAGGCGGACCTGGCCAAGGGCGGCTGGACCATCACGCTCAACATCGACCCGAAGAAGCAGGACCTTCTTGAGAAGGCGGTCAAGCAGGAGCTGACCAGCAAGCTGGACAAGAAGAAGAAGGTCGATCAGGACGTCCAGGCGGGCGCCGTCTCGGTGGACCCGAAGACCGGTTCGGTCGTCGCGCTGTACGGCGGCCAGGACTACATGAAGCACCAGATCAGCAACGCGAAGACGTGGACCTACCAGCCCGCCTCGACCTTCAAGCCGCTGATCCTCGCCGCCGCGCTCAACGAGAAGTCCGAGACGCAGGACGGCAAGGAGATCCGCGCCAACACCGTCTACAACGGCGACAACAAGCGCCCGGTGAAGGGCGAGGGCGGCAAGGGCTACGCGCCGCCCAACGAGGACGACGTGAGCTACGGGCCCATCACCGTCCAGACGGCGATGAACAAGTCCGTCAACAGCGTCTTCGCGCAGATGGGCGTCGACGTGGGGCTTCCCAAGCTGCGGGACACGGCCGTCGCGCTCGGCCTCAACCACATGAAGGGCGTCGGCGCCGAGCCCGCCATGACCCTGGGCTCCTACGGCGCCAGCCCGATGGAGATGGCCGCCGCGTACGCCACGCTCGACAACCACGGCAAGAAGGTCACGCCGTCCATCGTCAAGTCGGCCCAGCACAAGGTGGCCAAGTACAACAGGCCGGACCCGATCGGCGACCAGGTGATCAGCCGTGACGCGGCCGACGCCGTCACCTCGGTGCTCACCGGCGTGGTCGACGACGGTACGGCCAAGCGGTCGGTGCGGGACGCGTCCAACCGCGACGGGCAGCCGGTCGCGGGCAAGACCGGTACCTCCGACGACAACAAGTCGGCCTGGTTCACCGGCTACACGCCGTCGCTTGTGACCTCCGTCGGCCTGTGGGGCGAGGCCGCAGGACCCCGTACGGTGAAGATCGACGGCAAGGAGACCACGGTCGGCAAGGGCAGCCAGGTCTCCCTCACCAACGTCGCCGACATCGACGGCCGGGTCGCCGGTGGCTCCATCCCGGCGAGGATCTGGGCCGCGTACACCTTCGACGCGGTCGGCAGCGACGACTCCAAGTTCGACCTGGACACCGACCAGGGCGCGGCCAAGCAGCCGGACGAGACCCCGGTGAACACGCCGTCGGGGACCCCGTCCAACACGCCCTCGCGCACCCCGTCGCACACCCCGAGCCGGACGCCCTCGCACACGCCGAGCCACACCCCGTCGCGTCCGCCGACGACCGGCGGCACCACCGGCGGCAAGCCCCCCACCACCGGGGGGCAGACCAACGGCGGCCAGACCAACGGCGGCACGACCACCGGTCAGACCAACGGCGGTACCACCACGGGTCAGACCGACGGCGGCACCACCACCGGCACGACCGACGGCGGCACGACCACCGGCACGGCCGACGGAGGAACCACCCAGGGCACCGTCCAGGGCGGCGGCACCACGCCGTAGCCCCCGCCCGTGACACACGCGTCGGCCCCCCACCCGTCAGGGTGGGGGGCCGACGCGTTGACAGGGGCCCGGCGGCCCGCCCTCAGGGGCGGGTCGCCAGCTCGAACCAGACCACCTTGCCGCCCGAGAGCCGGGTCGCGCCCCACCGCCTGGCCAGCCGGTTCACCAGGAACAGACCGCGCCCGCCCTCGTCGGTGTCCCGCGCCCGCCGCTGCCTCGGCAGCTGCGGCGAGTCGTCGCCGACCTCGCAGCGCAGGACGTCCGTCTTGAGCAGCCGCAGGGTCACCGGGCGCTCCGCATACCGCACGGCGTTGGTGACGACCTCGCTGACCAGCAGCTCCACCGAGTCCGTGAGCTCCTCCAGACCCCAGCGGTCCAGGGCGCGCCGGGCGAGCCGGCGGGCCCGGCCGGGCGCCGAGTCCTCCGGGTCCAGGAACCAGTACGCCACGTCGCTCGGCGCGATCCCGTCGAAGCGGGCCGCGAGCAGCGCGATGTCGTCGTCCCGGTCGCCGGGGCCGAGCATGTCCAGGACGTCGTCGCAGAGCGCCTCAAGGGGCGGCGGGTGGTCCGGGCCTGTCAGCTGGGCGGTGGCGGCGAGGCGCTCGCGCAGCTGCTCGATGCCGGTCCACACGTCCCGCAGCCGGGACTCCACCAGGCCGTCGGTGTACAGGAGCAGGGTGGCGCCCGCCGGGGCGTCCAGCTCGACCGCCTCGAAGTCGACCCCGCCCACGCCGATCGGCGCGCCCGGCGGCACCCGCAGCACCTCGGCGCGCCCGCCCAGGTGCAGCAGCACTGGCGGCGGATGCCCGGCGTTGGCGATGGTGATCCGGTGGGCGACCGGGTCGTACACCGCGTACAGACAGGTCGCCATCCGGTCGGTGCCCAGCCGCTGGGCCTGCTCGTCGAGGTGGTGCAGCACCTCCTGCGGCGGCAGGTCGAGCCCGGCCAGGGTCTGCGCGGTGGTGCGCAGCTGGCCCATGATCGCGGCCGAGGTCATCGAGTGGCCCATGACGTCGCCGACGACCAGGGCGACCCGGCTGCCGGGCAGCGGGATCGCGTCGTACCAGTCGCCGCCCACCCGGGCGGTCTCGGCGGCCGGCAGATAGCGCGAGGCGAGCCGCACACCGGTCGGCTGCGGCAGCGAGTCCGGCAGCATGGTCCGCTGGAGCTCGTCCGCGATGTACGCCTCGCGCCCGTACAGCACGGCCTTGTCGATGCCGAGCGCGGTGTGGGTGGCCAGCTGGGCCGCCACCAGCAGGTCGTTCGCCTCGAAGGCGGGCCGCTCCAGGCCGCGTACGAAGACGGCGGCGCCGATCACGCGGCGCCGGCCCCGGAGCGGGGCGAGTATGGTCCGGTGGCCGCCGGGGACCGGGCGGTCGGGGCCGAGCAGCTCGGCCAGGGCGAGCCGGGCGGGCACGGAGTCGCCGAAGACCGGCCGCACCCCGCGCAGCACCTCGGCGAGGGCGCCGCCGGTGCGCACCTCGCAGAGCTCGGCGGCCGGGGTCAGGTCGGTCTGGGCGTTCAGCAGGGACAGGGCGTCGATCGCCTCCGGCTCCTGCAGGGACTCGTCCACTAAACGCAACCGGTCGGTTCGGCGCAGCCGCAGCACGAAGGGGCTGGCGGGCCGCTCGTCCCCGACCGGAAGCGGGTCGCGCAGATGCACGAGTATCGCGTCCGAGAAGGTCGGGACGGTGGCCCGGCACAGCCCGAGCACGATCTCGTCGAGGTCTATGCCGCGCGCGATCCTGCGGGTCGCGGCGCCCACGAACCGCAGCCGGTCGCCCTCGCGGCGGGCCACGGCCGCGCCGTCCCCGCCACCGGGGACCTCGCCGCCGCTGCCCGCCCCGGGAGTACCGGAGGCCGGACCGCCGGGCAGGCCGTCGCCCGGGGACTCCGAGGGGCCCCGGCCGGGCGGCACCCCCATCGCGCTCGCGGTCGCCGCCGCGCCCATGTCGCGGGCGAGGTCGCGCGAGCCGGGATCGGGCTGGCCGGGCACGGACGCGGTGGCCGCGCGGGCCTGGCCGCGCCGGGCGGGCACGGCGGAGTGCGCGGCGGAGCCCGCACCCGGCTCGTCCGGGCGCGGCCGGGCCGCCTCAGGAGGCCGGGCCAGCTGCTCCTGGTGCCGGCTCTCGTGCGAAGTGGGCTGGTGCTCCGTCACGCGTCGGGTTCCGTCCGTCCGGAGTGAGACATCCACCGTGCTGGAGGCAGGGCAGGGATGCGCGAGGCAGTCGCTTCGTGCGGTATACCCGCTCCATGGGCGGCCGCGACACCCCTCACGTCCCGACCCCCCTTGAGGTGACATACGGTCAATTTGCGCCCTGGGTTCCCTCGTTGTCGATGCGCAGCCTTGCGGAGGACGATCCTACGTTTGAACCCCGGGGGCGCATCAAGGGTCTCACGACGGCATATGCGCCGGGGTGCGATCCCAGTCCGCCGGGAGCGCCGGAACCGGCCACCGCGGATCGGGCCGCCACTCCTCCCACCCGTCCGAGAACGGCCTGCCCCACGCCCGGATCACCTCGACCGCCGCCGCCCCGGCCGCCCTCACCCGCCGGGCCTGGGCCGCGTCCATCAGTCCCACCCGCTGGGCCTGCGCGAACTCGTCCTCGTCCCGCCACTGCCAAGTGCGGTCCGGGTAGACGGAGATGTCGAGAAAGTGGTCCTCGGAGTCGATCCCGCCCGACCACCGCGTGCGCGGCTCCTCCAGGTTCACGTACCAGCTCCGGAAGCGCCAGCCCCGCTCCCAGAACAGCCAGACCGACCAGGGGTCGCCGGGGCGCGCCAGCTTGAGCACCCCGGTGCCGAACCAGCGCGCGCGCTCCGTGGTGCGCGGGGCGGTGTAGCGGGTCGCCAGCGGCTCCTCGTGGACGGGGGTGCCGTCCACGAGCACGGGCTTGACGCACTCGGTGCCCGGCGCCATCCACACCGCGAGCAGTTCGTCGGTGTCCTGGACGACGGTCACCGGGCGGCAGATGTGGACGCGGCTCTTCAGGTCGGGGGCATTGCCGCGGTAGCGCCAGAGGATCTGGTCCCCCGGCGCCCAGTGGTGCATGCCTCCGGTACCTGTCATGCGCAGATCTTAGGAGCACGGTCAAGACCGCGCTGCGACAGGCGTCACGGCCGCGGTCACCGCCCGGTCATCGCGCCCGGCCCCGGCGACGCACGCCCCCGCGCCTCACGGCCGGGTCATCCGCAGCACGTCCAGCGCCTCGTCCAGCTGCGCCTCGGTGAGGTCGCCGCGCTCCACGTAACCGCCCTCCAGGACCACCTCGCGGATGGTCTTCCGCTCGGCCAGCGACTTCTTGGCGACCTTCGCCGCCTCCTCGTACCCGATGTACTTGTTGAGCGGGGTGACGACGGAGGGCGAGGACTCCGCGTACTCCCGCGCCCGCTCGCGGTTCGCGGTGATCCCGTCGACGGTACGGTCCGCGAGCAGCCGGGACGCGTTGGCGAGCAGCCGCACCGACTCCAGCAGGTTCTTGGCGATGACCGGGAGCATCACGTTCAGCTCGAAGTTGCCGGCCGCGCCCGCCGCCGCCACCGTCGCGTCGTTGCCGGTCACCTGCGCCGCGACCATCAGCACGGCCTCCGGGATCACCGGGTTGACCTTGCCGGGCATGATCGAGGAGCCCGGCTGGAGGTCGGGCAGGCTGATCTCGGCCAGTCCGGTGCGCGGCCCGGACGCCATCCAGCGCAGATCGTTGGAGATCTTGGTGAGCGAGACGCCGACCGTGCGGAGCTGGCCGGAGGTCTCCACCAGGCCGTCCCGCGCGCCCTGCGCCTCGAAGTGGTCGCGGGCCTCGGTGAGCGGCAGGCCGGTCGCCCGCGCCACCTCCGCGATCACGGCCGCGGAGAACCCGGGCGGGGTGTTGATGCCGGTGCCGACGGCGGTGCCGCCGAGCGGCAGCTCGGCGAGCCGGGGCAGCGAGGCCCGCAGCCGCTCCACCCCGTACCGCATCGCCGCCGCGTAGCCGCCGAACTCCTGGCCGAGGGTGACGGGGGTGGCGTCCATCAGATGCGTACGCCCGGACTTCACCACGTCCGCGAACTCGGCCGCCTTGCGCTCCAGGGCCTCGGCGAGGTGCTCCAGGGCCGGGATCAGATCGCCGGTGACGGCGGCCGTGGCGGCGATGTGGATGGAGGAGGGGAAGACGTCGTTGGACGACTGCGAGGCGTTGACGTGGTCGTTGGGGTGGACGTCCCGGCCGAGGCGCTCGCTCGCCAGGGTCGCCACGACCTCGTTCATGTTCATGTTGGACGAGGTGCCCGAGCCGGTCTGGAAGACGTCGACCGGGAAGTGCGCGTCCCAGAGCCCCTCGGCGACCTCCGCGGCCGCCTCCTGGACGGCCCCCGCGATGTCCTTGTCGAGCACGCCCAGTTCGGCGTTGACCTTGGCAGCGGCCGCCTTGATCCTGGCCAGCGCCTCGATGTGGGCGCGCTCCAGACGCTGTCCGGAGACGGGGAAGTTCTCCACCGCCCGCTGTGTCTGGGCCCGCCACTTGGCGTGCGCGGGGACCCGCACCTCGCCCATGGAATCGCGCTCGACGCGGTACTCAGTTTCGTTCATATCCATGAACCTCCTTGCTGCAGCCATCTGGGGAGCGACCCCCAGACCCCCGAAAAAAATGAGCACTTGTCTGGTTCTAGCTATTCCCCATCGCCCCTACTGGCCGGTAAATACCGGTGGTAACTCATCACCGGGGAGGCGCAATGAGGCGCACCAGGCGCAGACTTCGCTGTACGTTCGCGGCCGCCGTGGCCGCGGCGGCCGCGTTCGGGGGCATGGCGGCGACGGCCACGGCCGCATCGGCGGCGACGGTACAGTCCACCCCCCTTCCGCCCGACCTTGAGAAGATCCGCGCCGCCGAGGCGCTCAAGCTGTACGGGGATTCCGCCGAGCGGCCCATGGACCAGCGCAAGACGGGGCTCATCTCGCTCGGCGACAGCGAGATCTCCGGCGAGGGCGTCGGCACCTACGAGGCCGGCACCAACGGCCCCGACAACTGGTGCCACCGGGCACCCGACTCCGCGATCCACCGCACCGGGATCCCCGCCGACGAGACGTACAACGTGGCTTGTTCGGGCGCGTACACCGGCAACATCCGGATAGGCGGCTCCAAGCAGTACGCGGACGAGCTGGTGCAGAGCGACAGCCTGGCCATCAAGGCCCGCAACACCCGCATCAAGATGGTGCTGCTGGTCGCCGGGGCCAACGACGACCTCCAGTTCGGCCCGGTGATGACCGACTGCGTGGAGCGGTACCTGCTGCTCCAGGGCCCGTGCGAGTCCAAGTACGCGCCGGGCTGGCAGGCGCGGGTGGACGGCCTGGTGCCCAAGGTCGAGCAGACCGTCACCGACCTGAAGACCGTGATGCGCGACGCCGGGTACGCCGACGGCGACTACAAGCTGGTCGTGATGGGCTACCCGAGCCCGATCGGCCCCGACTTCCACGACAACCCGAACTTCCCGGGCAAGCTCGTCTGCGGCGGCCTCGGCTACGACTCCGACACCGTCTGGGGCCGCAACACCGCCGTCCCGGCCTTCGAGCGGGGGATGCGCAAGGCGGCGGCCGACACCGGCGCCGTCTACCTCGACAACTCGCGGCTCTTCCACGGCCACGAGGTGTGCATGGAGGACACCTGGGCGCGCGGCCTCTACATCGACCTGTCCAAGCCGGGCCTGCCGGACTCCAACTCGGTCCGCCAGTCCTTCCACCCCAACTACCGGGGCCACGGCGCCTTCGCGTCCTGCCTCACCCAGATCTACAACTCCGGTGTGCGCGAGGCCAGTTGCGCCGACCCGGCGTCCACCGGTGCGCCGGTGCTGTACCCGCTCGCCTGGGACGACGCGTACCAGCCGCTGAAGGGCGCGGCGACCGGCAGCTGTCTGGACGTGAGCGGCGCGTCCAGCGCCAACGACACGGCCGTCATCGGCTGGGACTGCCACGGCGGCCGCAACCAGGGCTGGTGGTACGACGGCGCCCGCAAGTCGCTCCACACCCAGCTCACCCAGGACCGCTGCCTGGACGTGCCGGGCGCGAACTACTCGGCCGGGGCCAAGCTGATCGTCTGGAACTGCCACGGCGGCGCCAACCAGGAGTTCGTCCGGGACGGCTCCACCCTGCGCCCGGCGGCGGCCACCGGCCTGTGCGCCACGCTGGCGGCGGCCAAGGACCCGCTGACGCTGCGGCCGTGCGACGGCTCCCCGTCACAGCGCTTCGCGTAACGGCGGCCACCGCGTAACCGGCCCCTCCCTTCAGGTCAGGACCTTTTAGGTTAGGCTGCCCTAACTTACAGGGAGGGGATCGGGCGTGAGCGCCGAGGTCTATCGCGACACCTGGGGCGTCCCGCACCTGCGGGCGACCGACGCCCGTGAGCTGGCGTACGCCCAGGGACGGGCCACCGCCGTGGACCGGGCCTGGCAGCTGGAGGTCGAACGGCACCGGGTGCAGGGCACCACGGCCGCCTTCCTCGGCCCCGACGCGGTCGGCTGGGACGTCTTCGCCCGCCGCGCCCGCCTGGCCGACACGGCCCGCCGGTGCTTCGAGGCGCTGGACGCGGAGACGGCGGACTGGGTCACGGCGTACGTGGCGGGGGTCAACGACGGGCTGGTGGAAGGCTCCGCCGAGCAGCCCGGCTTCGCGGAGACGGGCCTCGCGCCCGGCCGCTGGGAGCCCTGGACCCCGCTGGGCGTCTGGCTCTCCACCCACATCCTCTTCGCGGGCTTCCCCACCAAGCTCTGGCGCGAGCGCGCGGTCGCCGTCCTCGGCCCGGAAGCGGTGGAGCTGTTCGCCACCGACGGCCCCGGCACCTCCGGCTCCAACGGCTGGCTGGTCACCGGCGAGCACACCGCCACCGGCGCCGCGATCATCGCGGGCGACCCGCACCGCTTCATCGAGGACCCCGGCGTCTACCAGCAGATCCGCCTCTCCTGCCCGGAGTTCGACGTCGTGGGCCTCGCCGTCCCCGGCGTCCCCGGCATCGCCCACTTCGGCCACACCGGCTCGGTCGCCTGGGCCATCACCAACGCCATGGCCGACTACCAGGACCTCTACCGCGAACGCCTGCGCCGCGACGGTACGGACGTGACCGCGCTCGGCCCCGACGGCTGGGGTCCGGCGTCCGTCCACGTCGAGACGGTCGAGGTGGCGGGCGCGGCCCCGGTGACGGTCGAGGTGATCGAGACGGACCGGGGCCCGGTGATCATCGGCGGCCCCGACGCGGCCGACGCCATCAGCCTGCGCCACCCGCCCCGCGTCACCGCCGCCCTCGGCTTCGCCGCGCTCCCGGCGCTGCTGCGCGCCCGGACCGCCGACGACGTCGACCGCGCCTTCGACGAGTGGGTCGAGCCGGTCAACGTGGTCCAGGCCGCCGACACCCGGGGCGGCCGTCTGCACCGCGTGGCGGGCCGCGTACCGCTGCGCCACGACACCAACCGCGTACGGGTCGTACCGGCGTGGGAGGCGGCCCACGCGTGGACGGGCTGGGCTCCGATGCCGCGCGAGGAGGTGTCCGGGACAGCCGTGATGGCCAACCAGCGGGGCCTGGCGGGGCCGCTGGGCGTGGAATTCGCGCCCCCGTACCGCGCGGACCGCATAGCGGCCCTGCTGGCCGCCTCGCGGGCCTGGACGGCTCCGCGGATGTCGGCGATCCACACGGACACGGACCTGGCGTCGGCACGCCCGCTGCTGAGGCTGCTGGCGACGCTCAATGGCCTGACCCCCGGGGCAGAGGCCCTCCGCGACCGACTGACGACGGACTGGGACCGCCGGATGGAGGCGGACTCGACGGACGCGATGGCGTACGCGACGGTGCGGGAGCGGGTGGTACGGGGCCTGGCGGCACACCCGTCCTTCGCGGACCTGGCCGAACTCCCGCCCCTGCCCGACCTGTTCCTGCCCTGGCTGGCGCTGACGCCGAGGATCGCGTTCGCGCTGGAGACGATCCTGACGACGTCGATGCTGCCCGAGCTCGACCGGGTGGAGCTGGTGCGGGCGGCGCTGGAGGAAGTGGCGGCGGAGGGGGCGGAGTTCGGCCCGTGGGGCGAGGCGCACCGGCTGGCGCCGTGGCAGGCGCTGCCGGTGCCGGAGGAGTGGCCGGGCCTGGCGGGCGACCACGACTGCGTCCTGTCCGCGAGCAGCGTCCCCGGCCTCACGCACCGCAGCGCCCGTGGCCCGGCCGCGCGGTACGTCTGGGACCTGGCCCGCCGCGAGGACAGCCTCTGGGTGGTCCCGTTCGGCGCGTCCGGGTCACCGGACAGCCCGCACCACAGGGACCAGCTGCGGCTGTGGGCGGAAGGGGAGCTGGCGGAGGTCGTGACCGACTGGAGCAAGCTGAGGAGAGAGACGGTGTACGAGCGGAGCACCTACGCGTACGAGGAGAAGGTCGCTGACTTCGGCACGGTCCGGCTGCGCCGGCTGGACCCCTCGGGGGACGCGGACCTGGTCCACTCGTGGGTCACCCAGGAGCGGGCGCGGTTCTGGGGGATGCTGGACGCGGACCGCGCGTACGTGGAGGAGACCTACGCGTACGTGGACTCCCTCCCCACGCACCACGCGTTCCTGCTGCTGCTGGACGACGAGCCGGTGGGGCTGTTCCAGACGTACGAGCCTGCGGCGGATCCGCTGGGGGAGTGCTACGAGGTGCGCCCGGGCGACGTCGGCGTCCACATCCTGGTGGCCCCCGCGCCGGGCGCGGCGCGCCCCGGGTTCACGGGCGCGCTGATGAAGTCCCTGATCAACTACGTCCTCTCCGACCCCTCCCACCAGCGGATCGTGGTGGAACCGGACGTACGGAACGAGAAGTCGATCGAGCGGATGGTGCGGTCGGGGTTCGTGCTGGGGGAGGAGGTGGAGAAGCCGGAGAAGCGGGCGCGCCTGGCTTTCCTGGAGAGGCCCCCCACCCCGCCCGTTCCCTGAAGCCCTGGGCGGGCGGCCGGGTGGTGGGCCGGGGTGGGCTGCTGGGGGCTACGCCCCCAGACCCCCTGTTCGTCTGCGGGCCGGCGGGGGCTGGTCGCGCAGTTCCCCGCGCCCCTAGGGGGTACGGGCGACGGCGATGGCGAAGCCGAGCCCTTTAGGGGCGCGGGGAACTGCGCGAGCAACCGAGCACGGTCCGCAGACGAACGGGCTTACCCTCCCACCCCGACCCCACGCCGGGGTCCGGGGCGGAGCCCCGAGGCGGGGTGCAGGGGCCGCAGGCCCCGCAACAGGGTCCGGGGGCGTAGCCCCCGGGAAAACCACCTTCACCCCCACCCACCCCCGGAGGGTTTAGGGAAGGGGCGGGGTGGGGCCAAAACCCCTTACTGCTGCGCCGCACCCCGTACCGGAATGTTCAAGAACGTAGGCGGCTCAGCCGGCGCCTGGAAGAAGTCGTTGCCCTT
Source organism: Streptomyces sp. BPTC-684 (assembly GCF_030028635.1). Lineage (NCBI taxonomy): Bacteria > Bacillati > Actinomycetota > Actinomycetes > Kitasatosporales > Streptomycetaceae > Streptomyces > Streptomyces sp. BPTC-684. The sequence continues at coordinate 1,826,040 of NZ_CP124863.1, read as the reverse complement.
GTCGTCGACCACGATGAACGCCGGGAAGTCCTCGACCTCGATCTTCCACACCGCCTCCATCCCCAGCTCCTCGTACTCGACGACCTCGACCTTCTTGATGCAGTCCTGGGCGAGACGCGCGGCAGGGCCGCCGATGGAGCCCAGGTAGAACCCGCCGTGCGCGTCGCACGCCCGCGTAACCTGCCCCGACCGGTTCCCCTTCGCCAGCATCACCTTGGAGCCACCGGCCGCCTGGAACTGCTCCACGTAGGAGTCCATGCGCCCGGCCGTCGTCGGCCCGAACGACCCCGACGCGTACCCCTCGGGCGTCTTGGCGGGCCCGGCGTAGTACACCGGGTGGTCCTTGAGGTACTGCGGCATCTCCTCCCCCGCGTCCAGCCGCTCCTTGATCTTGGCGTGCGCGATGTCGCGCGCCACGACCAGCGGACCGGTCAGCGAGAGACGGGTCTTGACCGGGTACTTCGTCAGCTCCGCCAGGATGTCGTCCATCGGCTGGTTGAGGTCGATCTTGACGACATCAGAAGACTCGTCCAGGTGCTCGTCCGTCGTCTCCGGCAGGAACCGCGCCGGGTCCTTCTCCAGCTCCTCAAGGAACACGCCCTCGGCCGTGATCTTCGCGACCGCCTGGCGGTCCGCCGAGCAGGACACGGCGATCGCGACCGGCAGCGACGCGCCGTGGCGCGGCAGCCGCACCACGCGCACGTCGTGGCAGAAGTACTTGCCGCCGAACTGCGCCCCGATCCCGATCTTCTGCGTCAGCTCGAAGACCTTCTGCTCCAGCTCCTCGTCGCGGAAGCCGTGCCCGGTCGGCGAGCCCTCGGTCGGCAGCTCGTCGAGGTAGTGCGCGGAGGCGTACTTCGCGGTCTTCAGCGCGAACTCGGCGCTCGTGCCGCCGACCACGATCGCCAGGTGGTAGGGCGGGCACGCCGCCGTCCCCAGCGAACGGATCTTCTCCTCCAGGAACTTCATCATGGAGGCCTCGTTCAGGACGGCCTTCGTCTCCTGGTACAGGAACGACTTGTTGGCCGAGCCGCCGCCCTTCGCCATGAAGAGGAACTTGTAGGCGCCGCCGTCCGTCGCGTACAGCTCGATCTGCGCGGGCAGGTTCGAGCCGGTGTTCTTCTCCTCCCACATGGTGAGCGGAGCCATCTGCGAGTAGCGCAGGTTGAGCTGCGTGTACGCGTCGTAGATGCCGCGCGAGAGGGCCTCCTCGTCGCCGCCCGACGTCAGCACGTTCTGGCCGCGCTTGCCCATCACGATCGCCGTGCCGGTGTCCTGGCACATCGGCAGCACGCCCGCCGCCGAGATGTTCGCGTTCTTCAGCAGGTCGAGCGCCACGAACTTGTCGTTGCTCGACGCCTCGGGGTCGTCGATGATCTTCCGCAGCTGGGCGAGGTGCGCCGGGCGGAGGTAGTGCTGGATGTCGTGGATCGCCTCGGCGGCCAGCTTGCGCAGCGCCTCCGGCTCGACCTTGAGGAACGTACGGCCGTCGGCCTCGAAGGTGGAGACACCCTCGGCGGTCACCAGTCGGTAGGGCGTGTGGTCCTCTCCCAGGGGGAGAAGGTCGGAGTACGCGAACTCTGGCATGTGTACGGCCATTCCTCACTCGGCAGACAGCGGCTGACCTCCATTGGCACAGCACCCTCAAGCGTATGCCGCCGCCACGGCACCGATCCTGTGAGGTAAGGCTCAGTTGCGACCACGGCCAGGTGGCGCGCCCACGCTCACGTACCCCTAGTCGCGATCTATCGCGTTTCGGTACGCTGGCTCCGTGGACCTCGAGAAGCACGACGCCAAGCCGCCGCAGCCCGTGGAGCCCGCCCCCCTGCGCGCCTCCGACGCCGACCGCGACCGGGTCGCCGACATCCTGCGCGAGGCCCTCGCGGAGGGCCGTCTCGACGCGGAGGAGCACGCCGAGCGCATCGACGGCGTCTACCGCGCCAAGACGCTGGGCGAACTGGAACCGCTGGTACGGGACCTGCCCGCGGCGGCCGACGGCGCGCACCGGTTCGGCGCGCCCTCCTCCGCGTCGTCCACGCCCGCGTATGCGACCGCACACGCTCCGGACGAGGCCGCGGGGCCGGTCGCCGCCGAGAACCTGGTCGCCGTCTTCTCCAGCTCGACCCGCAAGGGCCGCTGGCGCATCGGCCGCCGCACGAACGCGTTCGCGCTCTTCGGCAGCGTCGAGATCGATCTCACCGAGGCCTATTTCGAACAGCGGCTTTCCGTCATCAACGCCACCTCGATCTTCGGCAACATCGAGGTCCGGGTCCCCGAGAACCTCACCCTGCGCGGCAGCGGGACCGGCGTCTTCGGCAACTTCGAAGTGGACACGCTGGAGGCCGAACACCCCGAGGCGCCCGTGGTCGTCGTCAATGGATACTCGGTATTCGGCAACATCGAGGCCAAGCCCGAGCGCGGCAAGCGGATCGCCGACCTCCACGGCCGCCTGCGCAAACGCCTGGACTCCTGACGCGTCGCGTCCGCACACTTCCGGACATCGGCGCACGGTCGGAATTCCGGACACCGGAACTCAGTGCATAGGCGCGCGCACAGCGGGTAGGGACTGTCGCATCGTCGCTCGCTCGCGAAGCCGTCGTCAGCCGTCGTCAGGAGTTGGCCGTGCTGCATCCGCCGCATCAGTCCCTGCAGGTCGCCGTCGCAGTCCCGCCGCAGCGCGGCCCAGCTCGGGAGGACCAGGCGGGCCCGTGGCACACGGAGGCGGTCTGCCGCCGGGACGAGGCGGGGCTGTTCTTCGCCCCCTCCAAGGAGCCGACGGCCGCACGCCTGTCGCGCGAGGAGGCCGCCAAGCGCGTCTGCGCCCGTTGTCCCGTCATGGTCGAGTGCCGCGAGCACGCCCTGCTGATGCCCGAGCCGTACGGGGTGTGGGGCGGTCTGACGGCGGCTGAGCGGCGCGTGGTGCTGGCCCGCCGGCGCCGGCGCGAGGTCGAGCTGAAGAAGGCCGCGTCCGCCGCCTGACGCGCGCGTACGTACGCGAAGGGGCGCCCCCGTCCGCACAACGGGAGCGCCCCTTCACGTACGTCAGCGACCTCGGCCGCTGCTTCCGCTTCGCGTTCTACTTCACGTTCTACTTCGCGCGGTCGAAGTCGATCTGGCTGTACGCGCGGAGCTTGGAGAGGCGGTGCGTGGAGTCGATCTGGCGGATCGTGCCCGACTTCGAGCGCATGACCAGGGACTGCGTGGTGGCGGTCTCGGCGCGGTAGCGGACGCCGCGCAGGAGCTCGCCGTCGGTGATGCCGGTGGCGACGAAGAAGACGTTCTCGCCGGAGACCAGGTCGTTGGTCGAGAGCACCCGGTCGAGGTCGTGGCCCGCGTCCAGGGCGCGCTGGCGCTCGGCGGCGTCCTTGGGCCAGAGCTTGCCCTGGATGGTGCCGCCGAGGCACTTGATGGCGCAGGCGGAGATGATGCCCTCGGGCGTGCCGCCGATGCCCATCAGCAGGTCGACGCCGGTGCCCTCGCGCACGGCCATGATGGATCCGGCCACGTCGCCGTCGGAGATGAACTTGATGCGGGCGCCGGTCTCCCGGATCTCCTTGACGATGCCTTCGTGGCGCGGCCGGTCGAGGATGACGACCGTGACGTCCTCGGGCGAGGAGTTCTTGGCCTTGGCGACGCGCCGGATGTTCACCGACACGGGCGCGTTGATGTCGACGAAGTCGGCGGCCTCGGGCCCGGTGACGAGCTTGTCCATGTAGAACACGGCGGACGGGTCGAACATCGTCCCGCGGTCGGCCGCGGCGAGGACCGCGATGGCGTTGGGCATGCCCTTGGCGTTGAGCGTGGTGCCGTCGATGGGGTCGACGGCGATGTCGACCTCGGGGCCGGTGCCGTCCCCGATGCGCTCCCCGTTGTAGAGCATGGGAGCCTCGTCCTTCTCGCCCTCCCCGATGACGACGACGCCGTTCATCGAGACGGTGGAGACGAGGGTGCGCATGGCGTTGACCGCGGCGCCGTCGGCGCCGATCTTGTCGCCGCGCCCGACCCAGCGGCCCGCCGCCATGGCGGCCGCCTCGGTGACCCGGACCAGTTCCAGGGCGAGGTTGCGATCGGGGGCCTCGGGCGAGACCTCGAGTTGGGGCGGCAAGTTGTGCTCGGTCATCGGAGCGCACCTTTCTGTACGGCGACGGCCGGTCGAAATTCAGAGGGTCCCTGGACTCTATCGTCACATCGACAAAATGAGCAGAGGGGGCCACGTATGAGCAGCGACATGACCTGAGACCATGGGGCTGTGGCAGGAACACGTGGCAAGCAGAGTGTGCGGAACATGCTGCAGTCGTTGGCGGTGATCGGTATCGCCGTGGCTGTGATCTACATGTTCGTCCCGCACGACGGCAAGAAGGACCCCGTCAAGGCGGTCGACTACCGCGTCGAGCTCCTGACGGTCCGGCGCGCCGCGCCGTATCCGGTGGCGGCGCCGGTCGGGCTCCCGGACCAGGACAAGTGGAAGGCGACCTCGGTCACGTACGACGGCCAGGCCGACAACGCCTGGCACCTGGGCTTCCTGGACCCGGAGAAGGAGTACGTGGCGATCGAGCAGTCCTCGGCGCCCGACCGGGACAAGTTCGTCCGTTCGGTTGCCAAGAAGGCGGCGAAGACGGATCACACCCAGCAGATCGCGGGCGCGACCTGGCGCCGCTGGGAGGGCCCCAAGTACGACGCTCTGGTCCGCGAGGACAAGGGCTCCACGACCGTGGTGACCGGCACGGCGGGCTTCGCGCAGCTGGAGCGGATGGCGGCGGCGCTGGAGCTGAAGAAGGCGTGACGCCTGCCTGACGTCTGCCTGACGGTCGCTTTGACGTACGGCGAAGGCCGCCGCACCCGCTGGGGGTGCGGCGGCCTTCCGCGTCCGGGCCGGGGCTCAGACGGTGGTGACGACCTCGTCGTACGACAGGCGCGGGCTGCGCGGGTACGACGCGTCCTCGCCCGGCTTGCCGATGTTGACGACCATCAGCGGGGTGTGGTCGCCGTCCAGGAACTCCTTCTGGAGCCCGGCGGCGTCGAAGCCGGTCATCGGGCCGGCGGCGAGCCCGGCGGCGCGGACGCCGACGATGAAGTAGGCGGCCTGGAGCGCGGCGTTCAGACCCGCGGCGTTCTCACGGGCCGGGCGCTCGCTGAAGAACACGTCCTTGGCCTGCGGGAACGCCGGGAACAGCGCCGGCAGCTCCTCGTGGAACTCGTTGTCGGCGGCGAGGATGGCGACCAGCGGGGCGGTGGCGGTCTTGGCCCGGTTGCCCTCGGCCATGTGCCCCACCAGCCGCTCGCGCGCCTCGGCCGAACGCACCAGCACGATCCGCAGCGGCGTCTGGTTGAACGCGGTCGGCCCGAACTTGACCAGGTCGTAGATCGCCTGCACCTGCTCCTCGCTCACCGGCTCGTCGGTGAACGTGTTGGCAGTACGGGCCTCACGGAAGAGGAGGTCCTGAGCGGCGGAGTCAAGGGCGAGAGACATTACGTACCTTCCGGACTTACGGGGATTCCGCTTGCGGGGGGTTCAAGCGGCGACGCCACCGTACGACGGAGTTAGGTTAACTTTCAACTAATGGGGTGCTCGGGTGACTGGCCTCACAGGGCGGGTGATTTCCGGCCACGGGGTGAGCGTGCGGATGGGCCCCCAGACCCCCTGTTCGCCTGCGGGCCGGTGGGGGCTGGTCGCGCAGTTCCCCGCGCCCCTGAAAATGCCGCTGCGCGGCAATCCCCTGGAAGCGCCCCGGAGGGGCGCTTCCAGGGGCGCGGGGAACTGCGCGAGCAACCCAGCACGGTCCGCAGACGAAAGGGGGGTCTGGGGGCGAAGCCCCCAGGGAAACCTCCGCCTCAACCCACCCCCGCCCCCGGAGGCCACGCGGCGAAGCCGCAAATGTCACAGCGGGAAGGGGCGGGGAGGGGCAAATCTCACCCCCCGGCCTCCAGCGCCGCATCCAACCGAGCCCGAGCCCCCTCCAACCACCGCCGGCACACCTTCGCCAGCGCCTCCCCCCGCTCCCACAACGCCAGCGACTCCTCCAGAGTCGTCCCCCCGGCCTCCAGCCGCCGCACGACGTCGATCAACTCGTCCCGAGCCTGCTCGTACCCGAGCGACTCGGACGACGCCGACGCCCCGGAGCCCGACGCGGACGCGCCCGAGCCGGACGTGCTCACCCCCGCCGCCGCACCCTCGTCGCCCCCACCCGAACCAACCTTCGCTGCCATACCCGTCACCCTACGCATCCGTCCCGACGACAACCGTGAACTCCCCCTCGGCCACCCTGGCCCGCAACTCCTCGCCCCCGGCGACCTCCCCCGGCGCCCGCACCACCGCCCCGTCCGCACGCTGGAGCACCGCGTACCCCCGCTCCAGCGTCGCCGCCGGCGAGAGCGCGACCACGCGCGCGCGGGTGTGCGCCAGCTCGGAGTCGGCCCGGTCGAGCAGGTGGCCGAGGACCCGGCGCGAGCGGTCCACCAGCGCGTCCACCTCGTCCGCCCGGTCGTCCACCATCCGGTGCGGCCGCTCCATCCAGGGGCGGCCGAGCACCCCGGCCAGCCCCCGCTCCTCCCGGTCGACGAGGCCGACGACATGCCGCCGCGCCCGGTCCCGCAGCATCCTCACCCGGTCCAGCTCCTCCCCGACGTCGGGGACGACCTTCTTCGCCGCGTCCGTCGGCGTCGACGCCCGCAGATCCGCGACCAGGTCGAGCAGTGGCGAGTCCGGCTCGTGCCCGATCGCCGAGACGACCGGCGTACGGCACTCGGCCACCGCCCGCACCAGCTGCTCGTCGGAGAACGGCAGCAGATCCTCCACGCTGCCCCCGCCCCGCGCCACGATGATCACGTCGACCTCCGCGAGCCCGTCCAGCTCCTTCACCGCCTGGACGACCTGCGGCACCGCGTGCACCCCCTGCACCGCCACGTTGCGCACCTCGAAGCGCACCGCGGGCCAGCGCCGCCGCGCGTTCTCCAGCACGTCCCGCTCGGCCGCCGAGGCGCGGCCGACCACCAGACCGACGAGCTGCGGCAGGAACGGCAGCGGCCGCTTGCGGTCGAGCGCGAACAGCCCCTCCGCCGCGAGCGACTTCTTCAACTGTTCGAGCCGGGCGAGCAGTTCACCGATGCCCACGGGCCGTATCTCCGCGGCCCGCAGCGACAGCTGCCCCCGCGGCGCGTACCACTCCGGCTTCGCGTGCACCACGACCCGGGCGCCCTCGGCGACGACGTCCGCCACCGCGTCGAACACCTGCCGGTAGCAGGTGACCGACACCGAGACGTCGTGCGACGGGTCACGCAGCGTCAGGAACACCACCCCCGCGCCCGGCCGCCGCGAGAGCTGGGTGATCTGCCCCTCGACCCAGATCGCCCCCAGCCGGTCGATCCAGCCCCCGATGAGCCGCGACACCTCACCGACCGGCAGCGGCGCCTGCGCACTCGTATTCAGACCCATGTACGCAGGCTAACGGCCCCCACTGACACCGGCCCCGAACGCGCCGCCGCGGGCCTCGCGCCCCGGGACCAGGACCGGGCGCCCGCGACCGGCCCGCGAGCGCACCCCGCTACCCCACCCGCCCGAACCTCTCCGCCCCCTGCACCATCAGCACCCCCACTCCCAACACCAGCCACACGAGCCCCACCACCTGCGCCGTACGCGTGGCCTCCCACATCACCGCCACGATCACCGCCGCGCCGAGCAGCGGAAGCACCACATGCGGCAGCCAGTCGGGCGCGCCCTCGCGGCGCCGTACCGCGTACCAGCCGATCACCGACGCGTGCAGCAGCAGGAACGCCGTCAGCGCGCCCATGTCGACCACCGACACCAGATGGTCCATGCCGTCGTCGCGCCGGGCCGCCCAGACCGCCGCCACCAGCGTCACCACGGCCGCCACGAGCAGCGCCGCGCGCGGTACGCCCGAGTCCGTGCGCGCCAGGACCTTCGGCAGCCGCCGCTCGCGCGCCATCGCGAAGACAAGACGGCCCGCCGCGGCCTGCCCGGCCAGCGCCGCGAACGCCGCCCCGATCGCCTTGCTCACCGCCACCAGATCGTGCAGCCAGGTGCCCACGGACGCCTCGACGGTGTCGTAGAAGGCCGAGCCCTGCTTGACCGGCTCGGCCGCGAGCTCGGCCGACGAAGTCGGCGTGAGCAGCGCCGCCAGATACGTCTGCGCCACGAACAGCACGCCCGCCAGCGCCAGACAGAGCAGCACCGCGCGCGCGACCTTCTCCGAGCCCCCGGTCACCTCCTCCGCGAAGGAGGCGATCGCGTCGAAGCCCAGATACGAGAGCACCGCCACCGACACCGCGCCGAGCACCGCCGCCGCCGAGAACCCGGCGTCCCCGGCGAGCGGCGACAGCCAGTCGCGCCGCGCCCCGTCCCGTACGAGCACGACCACCGCCGCGACCACGAACACCAGCAGGACGGCGATCTCCATCGCGAGCACCGCGAACCCGACCCGCGCCGCCGCCCGTACGCCCCAGAGGTTGAGCGCCGTGGTGATCACCACGGCCAGCGCGGTCCACACCCACCGGGACACCTCCGGGACCAGCGAGTGCATGGCGATCCCGGAGAAGAGGTACGCGACGGCCGGGATCAGCAGATAGTCGAGCATCGCCATCCAGCCCGCGATGAACCCGGCCCCCTCGCCGAGCCCCGCGCGCGCGTAGGCGAAGACCGAGCCCGCCTGCGGGGCGACGCGCACCATCTGGGCGTAGCTGAACGCGGTGAACGCCATGGCGACGGTTGACACGACGTAGACCAGGGCCACCGCACCGTGCGACTTCGCGTCGAGCGTGCCGAAGATGCCCACGGGAGCCATCGGGGCGATGAACAGCAGCCCGTACACGACGAGGTCACGGAACCCCAGGCTGCGCCGCAGCCCGCCGTCCCGACGCACCCGCCGCCCGCTCTCCTCGCTCGCCCCGCTCTCTTCGTTCCGCGCACTCATGCGGCCAGTCTCGTCGGCCGGACGATCTTTGGCCCGCCGGGCAGCGCAGGGGTGTCGGACCCCGGCCGTACCATGGAGCGCATGACTGCAACGCCTGCCCGCCGTGTCCTGCTCGCAGCACCCCGTGGCTACTGCGCGGGTGTGGACCGCGCCGTGATCGCCGTCGAGAAGGCCCTGGAGCAGTACGGGTCGCCGATCTACGTCCGGCACGAGATCGTCCACAACAAGTACGTCGTGCAGACCCTGGAGAAGAAGGGCGCGATCTTCGTCGACGAGACGGCGGAGGTCCCCGAAGGCTCGATCGTCATGTTCTCGGCGCACGGCGTGGCGCCGACCGTGCACGCGGAGGCGGCCGAGCGGAAGCTCGCCACCATCGACGCGACCTGCCCCCTGGTCACCAAGGTGCACAAGGAGGCCGTCCGGTTCGCCAACGAGGACTACGACATCCTCCTGATCGGCCACGAGGGCCACGAGGAGGTCATCGGCACCTCCGGCGAGGCTCCCGACCACATCACCCTGGTCGACGGCCCCGAGGACGTGGCGAACGTCGAGGTCCGCGACGAGTCGAAGGTCGTCTGGCTCTCCCAGACGACGCTCTCGGTCGACGAGACCATGGAGACGGTGGACGCGCTCAAGCAGAAGTTCCCGCTGCTCGTCTCCCCGCCGAGCGACGACATCTGCTACGCGACGCAGAACCGCCAGATCGCGGTGAAGCGGATGGGCGCGGACGCGGACCTGGTCATCGTCGTCGGCTCGAAGAACTCCTCGAACTCGGTCCGCCTGGTCGAGGTCGCCCTCGGCGCGGGCGCGCGCGACGCCCACCTGGTGGACTTCGCCGACGAGATCGACGAGGCGTGGCTGGGGGGCGTGACCACGGTCGGCCTGACGTCCGGCGCGTCCGTCCCCGAGGTCCTGGTCGAGGGCGTACTGGAGTGGCTCGCCCAGCGCGGCTTCGAGGACGTCGAGCTCGTCAAGGCGGCGGAGGAGTCGATCACGTTCTCGCTGCCGAAGGAGCTCCGCCGCGATCTGCGCGCGGAGGCGGCGGAGCTGTCCGGGAAGTAGTGGAGCAGGCCTCGCGCCGCCTTGAAGCGGCGCACAAGGCCTGGTCACGGGCGTTCCATGGGTGACTGTCAGTGCCCGCCCGTAACGTGGTGTCCATGAACGTGTTCGGAGTGGACATCGGCGGGTCCGGGATCAAGGGTGCTCCCGTGGACCTGGAGCGCGGCGACCTGACCCAGGAGCGGTACAAGGTCCTCACCCCGCACCCCGCGACCCCCGAGGCCGTGGCGGACGGGGTCGCGGAGGTGGTCGGCCAGTTCGGCTGGTCGGGCCCGGTCGGCATCACCTTCCCGGGCGTCGTCACGGGCAACACGATCCGCACGGCGGCCAACGTCGACAAGGCCTGGATAGGCGTGGACGGGGCGCGGCTGCTCACCGACCGCCTGGGCGGCCTGCCGGTGACGGTGCTGAACGACGCGGACGCGGCGGGCGTGGCCGAGATGAGCTTCGGCGCGGGCCGGGGCCGCAAGGGCACGGTGATCCTGCTGACGTTCGGTACGGGCATCGGCAGCGCGCTCTTCCTCGACGGCCGCCTGGTGCCCAACACGGAGCTCGGCCATCTGGAGCTGCACGGCCACGACGCGGAGAAGCGCGCGTCGACCAAGGCCAAGGAGGACGAGGACCTGACCTGGTCCCACTGGGCCCACCGAGTCCAGAAGTACCTGGCCCACGTCGAGATGCTCTTCTCGCCGGAGCTCTTCATCATCGGCGGCGGCGTGAGCCGCAAGGCGGACAAGTTCCTGCCGCTGATCGAGGGGATCCGCGCGGAGATGGTCCCGGCGGAGCTGCAGAACAACGCGGGGATCGTGGGGGCGGCGATGACGGCCGGCCGCCGGTAGAGACGGCCCGGCTGGGGCTGGGGGCGGGCGGGGCGCGGCGGGTGCGCCCCGGTGGCTGCCGGCCGGGCGCGTGTGGGTGGCGCGTCGCGGCACCAGAGCAGATAGCTGTACGGGCGACTACCGGCCGGGCGCGTGTGGGGCGCGCCTCTGTGACTGGCTACCGCCGGGGTCCGGGCCCGGCGGGCCGGGCCCTGCGCCGCCCCATCAGCCGCAGCTTCCGTACGCTCGCGATCAGGCCCGCCACCAGCGTGCCGCCGTACAGCCAGCCGGCGTGCAGGGCGAGGGCGGTGACCACGGCCATGGCCTGACCGCCGAGGCCGCCGGAGCCGCCCGCGATGGGCACGATGCCGAACGCGAAGGCGATCGGGACGCTGATGGGCGCGCTCACCAGGTCGGCGGGGCGCACCCAGAGCGCGGTGACGGCGCTCACCGGCAGGAACAGCACGCCGTACACGGCGGGCGAGCCGTTGAAGATCAGCCAGTCCAGGCAGCCGAGCAGGAACATGACGGCCGCCGCGAAGAGCCCGCCGCCGAGCCCCGTGAGCCGGGGCTCGGGAAGCCGGCGCAGGGCCAGTACGAACGGAGGGGCGGGCCGGGCCGCCGCCCGGTACACGGCGGCCGCCTCCCCGGCGGCGGCCTGCGGCCCGAGCGGCGCCCGCCCGGAGGTACGGCCGGGCGCGCGTCCGGCCGGGCCGCCGGCCGTGCGTGCTCGCTGTCCGGGCTGCGGGGTGCGCGTCCTGTATTGCTCCACCGCACCAACGTAGGTCGCGACAGGGGAAGAACCACCCGTGGGACACGCCCTTTGGGTGAGCTTGGCGTTGCGTTCGACGCGAAACCGCCCCTGGAGGCGGTAATGAGGGGCCGGGGCCCGACCCGGTGACGGCCGTCGCCGACGACCCGACGCGCCCGTAAACTGGTGAGTCGGCCCCCATCCGCGGGGGCGTCGGCCCCCGGCCCGGGGGCGGACGGACCATCACCCTCGTACCGGGAAGTCGCCAACGTGTCGCTCACGATCGGAATCGTCGGTCTGCCGAATGTCGGCAAGTCGACCCTGTTCAACGCCCTGACCAAGAACGACGTGCTGGCGGCCAACTACCCGTTCGCCACCATCGAGCCGAACGTCGGCGTCGTGGGCGTCCCCGACGCCCGCCTCGGCAAGCTGGCCGAGGTCTTCGGCTCGCAGCGCGAGCTCCCCGCCACGGTCGACTTCGTCGACATCGCCGGCATCGTGCGCGGCGCCAGCGAGGGCGAGGGCCTGGGCAACAAGTTCCTCGCGAACATCCGCGAGTCGGACGCGATCTGCCAGGTCATCCGCGCCTTCAAGGACGAGAACGTCGTCCACGTCGACGGCAAGGTGTCCCCGAAGGACGACATCGAGACGATCAACACCGAGCTGATCCTCGCCGACCTCCAGACGATCGAGAAGGTCCTGCCGCGCCTCCAGAAGGAGTCCCGGATCAAGAAGGACGTCGCCCCCAAGGTGGCGGCGGTCGAGGCGGCCAAGGAGATCCTGGAGAAGGGCGACACGCTGTTCTCGCAGGGCATCGTCCAGGGCACGGAGAAGTCGGAGCTCCTGCACGACCTGCACCTGCTGACGACGAAGCCGTTCCTGTACGTCTTCAACGTCGACGAGGACGAGCTCACCGACGACGCCTTCAAGGCCGAGCAGCGCGCGCTGGTCGCCCCCGCCGAGGCGATCTTCCTCAACGCCAAGCTGGAGCAGGACCTCGCCGAGCTCGACGAGGCGGACGCCCTGGAGCTCCTCCAGTCCGTCGGCGCCGAGGAGCCGGGCCTGGCCACGCTGGCCCGCGTCGGCTTCGACACCCTCGGCCTCCAGACGTACCTGACGGCAGGCCCCAAGGAAGCCCGCGCCTGGACCATCAAGAAGGGCGCCACGGCTCCTGAGGCGGCCGGTGTCATCCACACCGACTTCCAGAAGGGCTTCATCAAGGCGGAGGTCATCTCCTTCCACGACCTGATCGAAACGGGCTCGGTCGCCGAGGCCCGCGCGAAGGGGAAGGCGCGGATGGAGGGCAAGGAGTACGTGATGCAGGACGGGGATGTGGTGGAGTTCCGGTTCAACGTGTGAGCGGATGAAATAACACCACGTCGCTGACTTGGCAAACATGCAGGTCAGAAGGGGTCGGACTCTGTCGAGTCCGACCCCTTCGTCGTCGCCGTGCTGGATGGGTGCTGGATATTCTGACGTGGGCTCAGCCGCAATCAGGTCTCGTAAACAGTGGACCGGTGTCCCACGTGAACGACCCAGACCACCAGCTCCCCGTTGTCGATCGTGTAGACGACGCGGTAGTCGCCGACGCGCAGACGGCGTCGTTCGGGCTGGGACACGAGTGCGGTGGTGTTGAAGCCGAGAGGATCGGTCTCCAGCTCGGTCAGCTTGGCCAGGATGCGCAGCGCCATGTCGCGGGGGATCTTGCGAAGCTCGGCCTGCGCCTCGGGGCGGAAGACGGTTCGGTACTCACTCACCGCGTGCCAGCGTCTCCCTCATGATGTCCTCGATCGGGATGCCGGGCGCGGGGTTGGCCATGCGCTCGTCGATGATCCGATTGATCTCGCGTTCTTCCCACTCCTGGTACTTGCGCAGTACCTCGATGGAGACGACGGCGGCGACTTCCTTGCCTCGGCGGGTGATTACCGTGGGAACGTCGTCGCGGTCTGCGCGCTCCACGACTTCCGCCAAGTGCGCGCGCACGTCGCGGATGGACTCTATGGGCAGCGGCTGTGTCATGCGCTCAAGCGTACCGAGTGTCCCATGTGTACACAATGGGCCATGGTGCTGGGCGGACCCACCGCGGCGCGGTCGTGTGATGGATGTGCTGGATGAACGCGCACCGTGCTGGATCGGTGCTGGATGGGCACTTCGAAAACCGCGTTTTCGCAGGTCGGAGCCCTGTGCTGAACGTTCCGCTTCAACGTCTGACGATACGTCGACACATGTGCCCGATCCGCGTGCTGGCGGGTCGGGCACATGCGTCTGTCCGCGGGAAGCCCTCGACCCCGTGATGCGGGCCGGTGGGCCGAGGGCCGGCCGGGGGTGTCATCCCCAGTGGGGATGGCGTCGGACTCGTTCGCCGAGCGTGAGGCGTCCGTCGAGAACGTGCCCGGGGGGGTACGCCCCAGGACCAGAGTTGACACGGGGTTCCCCGATCCGTACAGTCCTTCGAGCTGTTCGACGTGAGCACCGACTCCGGTCGGCCCCGGGCAGTCATTCCGCGAGATCCACAGAAGCTGACGGTGCTTTGTCGTGCCGTTCCGCCTTCCGTGCGCTTTCGCGAAATGAGGAATCCGCGTCCGAAGGTTGAGCGCGAGCCGCCCGATTAGCTCGGGGGGAGGTATTCCGCTAAAGTCTCACTCGTCGGAACGGCCCAACAGCCGGAAGACAACCCCCTCTGACTGGGAATCAGACGCCGAAAGGATCTGATAGAGTCGGAAACGAAGGAAGCGCCCGGAGGGCCCGGAAACGGGAACAAAGGAAGCGTCCGTACCTTGAGAACTCAACAGCGTGCCAAAAGTCAACGCCAGATTGACAACCCCGGCCCATCCCTTGTGGTGGGTTGGAGGTTCCTTTGAAAAGTCCATCCGCTTGCGGGTGGCAATTACACAGCGAGGACGCTGAGGATAACCGGCCTTATTCCGGCCTGGTTGTTCCGCTCTTTCGTGTGTGCGCACCGGATGACCGGTACACATTCATGGAGAGTTTGATCCTGGCTCAGGACGAACGCTGGCGGCGTGCTTAACACATGCAAGTCGAACGATGAAGCCTTTCGGGGTGGATTAGTGGCGAACGGGTGAGTAACACGTGGGCAATCTGCCCTTCACTCTGGGACAAGCCCTGGAAACGGGGTCTAATACCGGATACGACCCGCCGAGGCATCTCGGTGGGTGGAAAGCTCCGGCGGTGAAGGATGAGCCCGCGGCCTATCAGCTTGTTGGTGGGGTGATGGCCTACCAAGGCGACGACGGGTAGCCGGCCTGAGAGGGCGACCGGCCACACTGGGACTGAGACACGGCCCAGACTCCTACGGGAGGCAGCAGTGGGGAATATTGCACAATGGGCGAAAGCCTGATGCAGCGACGCCGCGTGAGGGATGACGGCCTTCGGGTTGTAAACCTCTTTCAGCAGGGAAGAAGCGCAAGTGACGGTACCTGCAGAAGAAGCGCCGGCTAACTACGTGCCAGCAGCCGCGGTAATACGTAGGGCGCAAGCGTTGTCCGGAATTATTGGGCGTAAAGAGCTCGTAGGCGGCTTGTCACGTCGGATGTGAAAGCCCGGGGCTTAACCCCGGGTCTGCATTCGATACGGGCTAGCTAGAGTGTGGTAGGGGAGATCGGAATTCCTGGTGTAGCGGTGAAATGCGCAGATATCAGGAGGAACACCGGTGGCGAAGGCGGATCTCTGGGCCATTACTGACGCTGAGGAGCGAAAGCGTGGGGAGCGAACAGGATTAGATACCCTGGTAGTCCACGCCGTAAACGTTGGGAACTAGGTGTTGGCGACATTCCACGTCGTCGGTGCCGCAGCTAACGCATTAAGTTCCCCGCCTGGGGAGTACGGCCGCAAGGCTAAAACTCAAAGGAATTGACGGGGGCCCGCACAAGCAGCGGAGCATGTGGCTTAATTCGACGCAACGCGAAGAACCTTACCAAGGCTTGACATATACCGGAAACGGCCAGAGATGGTCGCCCCCTTGTGGTCGGTATACAGGTGGTGCATGGCTGTCGTCAGCTCGTGTCGTGAGATGTTGGGTTAAGTCCCGCAACGAGCGCAACCCTTGTTCTGTGTTGCCAGCATGCCCTTCGGGGTGATGGGGACTCACAGGAGACTGCCGGGGTCAACTCGGAGGAAGGTGGGGACGACGTCAAGTCATCATGCCCCTTATGTCTTGGGCTGCACACGTGCTACAATGGCCGGTACAATGAGCTGCGATGCCGTGAGGCGGAGCGAATCTCAAAAAGCCGGTCTCAGTTCGGATTGGGGTCTGCAACTCGACCCCATGAAGTCGGAGTTGCTAGTAATCGCAGATCAGCATTGCTGCGGTGAATACGTTCCCGGGCCTTGTACACACCGCCCGTCACGTCACGAAAGTCGGTAACACCCGAAGCCGGTGGCCCAACCCCCTTGCGGGGAGGGAGCTGTCGAAGGTGGGACTGGCGATTGGGACGAAGTCGTAACAAGGTAGCCGTACCGGAAGGTGCGGCTGGATCACCTCCTTTCTAAGGAGCACAGTACCGATTGCAGGCAAATGTTCTGCACGGTCAGCTCATGGGTGGAACGTTGACTATTCGGCACGGTTTTCAAGGGTTCACTAGTACTGCTTCGGCGTGGAACGTGGGTCTGAGGGAGCCGGGCCGGGCACGCTGTTGGGTGTCTGAAGGCACGGGCATAGCCCCGCTGGTCTTCGGTATGCCGGCCCCAGTGCACTCGAACCGGTTGGTTCGGGGTGATGGGTGGCTGGTCGTTGTTTGAGAACTGCACAGTGGACGCGAGCATCTGTGGCCAAGTTTTTAAGGGCGCACGGTGGATGCCTTGGCACCAGGAACCGATGAAGGACGTGGGAGGCCACGATAGTCCCCGGGGAGCCGTCAACCAGGCTTTGATCCGGGGGTTTCCGAATGGGGAAACCCGGCAGTCGTCATGGGCTGTCACCCATGCCTGAACACATAGGGCATGTGGAGGGAACGAGGGGAAGTGAAACATCTCAGTACCCTCAGGAAGAGAAAACAACCGTGATTCCGGGAGTAGTGGCGAGCGAAACCGGATGAGGCCAAACCTACGACGTGTGATACCCGGCAGGGGTTGCGTCGTGGGGGTTGTGGGATCTCTTTGCTGTCGTCTGCCGGCGACAGGACGAGTCAGAAACCGTTGATGTAGGCGAAGGACATGCGAAAGGTCCGGCGTAGAGGGTAAGACCCCCGTAGCTGAAACGTCAACGGCTCGTTTAAGAGACACCCAAGTAGCACGGGGCCCGAGAAATCCCGTGTGAATCTGGCGGGACCACCCGTTAAGCCTAAATATTCCCTGGTGACCGATAGCGGATAGTACCGTGAGGGAATGGTGAAAAGTACCGCGGGAGCGGAGTGAAATAGTACCTGAAACCGTGTGCCTACAAGCCGTGGGAGCGTCGCGTTGAGTACTTGTACTCAACGTCGTGACTGCGTGCCTTTTGAAGAATGAGCCTGCGAGTTAGCGGTGTGTAGCGAGGTTAACCCGTGTGGGGAAGCCGTAGCGAAAGCGAGTCCGAACAG
This sequence comes from Streptomyces sp. BPTC-684, assembly GCF_030028635.1. Classification (NCBI taxonomy): domain Bacteria; kingdom Bacillati; phylum Actinomycetota; class Actinomycetes; order Kitasatosporales; family Streptomycetaceae; genus Streptomyces; species Streptomyces sp. BPTC-684. The sequence goes on along the minus strand of NZ_CP124863.1, from coordinate 1,808,948 downwards.
GGCGTTTGAGTTGCACGCTCTAGACCCGAAGCGGAGTGATCTAGCCATGGGCAGGTTGAAGCGGAGGTAAGACTTCGTGGAGGACCGAACCCACCAGGGTTGAAAACCTGGGGGATGACCTGTGGTTAGGGGTGAAAGGCCAATCAAACTCCGTGATAGCTGGTTCTCCCCGAAATGCATTTAGGTGCAGCGTCGTGTGTTTCTTGCCGGAGGTAGAGCACTGGATAGGCGATGGGCCCTACCGGGTTACTGACCTTAGCCAAACTCCGAATGCCGGTAAGTGAGAGCGCGGCAGTGAGACTGTGGGGGATAAGCTCCATGGTCGAGAGGGAAACAGCCCAGAGCATCGACTAAGGCCCCTAAGCGTACGCTAAGTGGGAAAGGATGTGGAGTCGCAGAGACAACCAGGAGGTTGGCTTAGAAGCAGCCACCCTTGAAAGAGTGCGTAATAGCTCACTGGTCAAGTGATTCCGCGCCGACAATGTAGCGGGGCTCAAGCGTACCGCCGAAGTCGTGTCATTGCAGCATGAGGGCCAACGCCCGCTGTGATGGGTAGGGGAGCGTCGTGTGCCGGGTGAAGCCGCAGCGGAAGCTAGTGGTGGACGGTTCACGAGTGAGAATGCAGGCATGAGTAGCGATACACACGTGAGAAACGTGTGCGCCGATTGACTAAGGGTTCCTGGGTCAAGCTGATCTGCCCAGGGTAAGTCGGGACCTAAGGCGAGGCCGACAGGCGTAGTCGATGGACAACCGGTTGATATTCCGGTACCCGCTTTGAAACGCCCAATATCGAATCCATTAATGCTAAGGCCGTGAAGCCGTTCCGGACCCTTCGGGGAAAGGAAAGTGGTGGAGCCGTCGACCCGAGGTGGTAGTAGGTAAGCGATGGGGTGACGCAGGAAGGTAGTCCAGCCCGGGCGGTGGTTGTCCCGGGGTAAGGGTGTAGGCCGTGTGGTAGGCAAATCCGTCACACGTTAAGGCTGAGACCTGATGCCGAGCCGATTGTGGTGAAGTGGATGATCCTATGCTGTCGAGAAAAGCCTCTAGCGAGTTTCATGGCGGCCCGTACCCTAAACCGACTCAGGTGGTCAGGTAGAGAATACCGAGGCGTTCGGGTGAACTATGGTTAAGGAACTCGGCAAAATGCCCCCGTAACTTCGGGAGAAGGGGGGCCATCACCGGTGATCGGATTTACTCCGTGAGCTGGGGGTGGCCGCAGAGACCAGCGAGAAGCGACTGTTTACTAAAAACACAGGTCCGTGCGAAGCCGTAAGGCGATGTATACGGACTGACGCCTGCCCGGTGCTGGAACGTTAAGGGGACCGGTTAGCTCCATTTCGGTGGGGCGAAGCTGAGAACTTAAGCGCCAGTAAACGGCGGTGGTAACTATAACCATCCTAAGGTAGCGAAATTCCTTGTCGGGTAAGTTCCGACCTGCACGAATGGCGTAACGACTTCTCGACTGTCTCAACCATAGGCCCGGTGAAATTGCACTACGAGTAAAGATGCTCGTTTCGCGCAGCAGGACGGAAAGACCCCGGGACCTTTACTACAGTTTGATATTGGTGTTCGGTTCGGCTTGTGTAGGATAGGTGGGAGACTGTGAACTCTGGACGCCAGTTCAGGGGGAGTCGTCGTTGAAATACCACTCTGGTCGTGCTGGATGTCTAACCTGGGTCCGTGATCCGGATCAGGGACAGTGTCTGATGGGTAGTTTAACTGGGGCGGTTGCCTCCTAAAGAGTAACGGAGGCGCCCAAAGGTTCCCTCAGCCTGGTTGGCAATCAGGTGTTGAGTGTAAGTGCACAAGGGAGCTTGACTGTGAGACCGACGGGTCGAGCAGGGACGAAAGTCGGGACTAGTGATCCGGCGGTGGCTTGTGGAAGCGCCGTCGCTCAACGGATAAAAGGTACCCCGGGGATAACAGGCTGATCTTCCCCAAGAGTCCATATCGACGGGATGGTTTGGCACCTCGATGTCGGCTCGTCGCATCCTGGGGCTGGAGTCGGTCCCAAGGGTTGGGCTGTTCGCCCATTAAAGCGGTACGCGAGCTGGGTTTAGAACGTCGTGAGACAGTTCGGTCCCTATCCGCTGTGCGCGTAGGAGTCTTGAGAAGGGCTGTCCCTAGTACGAGAGGACCGGGACGGACGAACCTCTGGTGTGCCAGTTGTCCTGCCAAGGGCATGGCTGGTTGGCTACGTTCGGAAAGGATAACCGCTGAAAGCATCTAAGCGGGAAGCCTGCTTCGAGATGAGGGCTCCCACCACCTTCGAGTGGGTAAGGCTCCCAGTAGACGACTGGGTTGATAGGCCAGATGTGGAAGCCTCGTAAGGGGTGGAGCTGACTGGTACTAATAGGCCGAGGGCTTGTCCTCAGTTGCTCGCGTCCACTGTGTTAGTTCTGAAATAACGAACGGCCGTGTTGTTGCCCGGTTTCGTTAATTTCATAGTGTTTCGGTGGTCATAGCGTTAGGGAAACGCCCGGTTACATTCCGAACCCGGAAGCTAAGCCTTTCAGCGCCGATGGTACTGCAGGGGGGACCCTGTGGGAGAGTAGGACACCGCCGAACAAATTTTGGGAAAAGCCCCGTACCGGTAACCGGTACGGGGCTTTTCTGCGTTCAGGCTGGCCGTCATGGATCCTGGGGCGTCATTCTCGTCCTGGACGAGATGCCGACGGCGACGGCAGCCATCGACTCGTGATGGAAGCAGCCGCCACTGACAATCGGCCTGCCCCTCCCGGACGAGGATCAGCCCGCGCTCGACGAGCCCCTGAACCACAGCTCCGAGTCGCGGTACCAGCTCCCGCTGCTCGTCCTCGGAGTAGCTGCGCGGAGGCGGGGCGTCTTCGGCGCCGGCCCAACGCAGGGCGATGCCGTGCGCCTGGATCGCCCCGACCAACGGCCCCTGGGACAGGGCCCGGCGCACCAGTGTCTGTTCGGTGAGGGGCAGGGAGTCCCAGGAATGCACTGTCCCCGTCCATATCCGTTGTTGTGAGCTCGAACCCCTCATTCGCGCCGGTGCACCTTCAAGCGCCGCGTGACGGAGTCAGGTGTCGGCTGTGATCGAATTCCATACGTGACTGCCTTCGCCATACCCTCCCGCCCCCTCCGCATCGCCACCGCCCAGGCGCCCGTCGCCCCCGGTGACGTCGTCGCCAACGCCGCCACCGCCGCCCGGCTCGTCCGGGGTGCCGGGGATGGTGGGGCGCGGGTCGTCGTGCTTGCCGAGAAGTTCCTCAGCGGGTACGAGCCCGAGCTCATCCGAGCCGATCCCGAGCGGTGTGCCGTGAACGGGCTCGGGGACCCCCGCCTCGCCCCCGTCGTGGCCGCCTGCCGGGAGAGCGGGGTGGTCGCGGTCGTCGGGGCCGCGGTGTACGACGGCGGCGAGCTGTTCGTATCCGCCCTGGTCGTCGACGGGGACGGGGTCCGCGCGCGGTACGACAAGCAGACGCTGTTCAAGGCCGAACGTGCTGTGTACCGGCACGGCTCCGCCGGTCTCACCCTCGATGTGGACGACTGGCGGCTCGGGCTCGGGGTCTGTTACGACTCCGGCTTCCCCGAGCACGCGCGGGCGGCGGCGCTGGACGGCTGCCACGCGTACGTGGTGGGCGCGCTGTTCGGTGTCGGCAACGGGTACCACGAGTCGCGGATCTGGTTCCCCGCGCGGGCCTTGGACAACACGGTGTACGCGGTCCTCGCCAACCACGTCGGACGGACGGGGGAGTGGGAGACCTGCGGGAGCAGTGCCGTGTGGGGGCCGGACGGACGCGTCGTGGCGGAAGCCGGGCCCGACGGTGAAGAGATCGTCTTCGCCGACCTGGACCCCGCCGCCCTGCACGCCGCCCGCGAGGCCGAGCCGATGCTGCGCGATCTGCGGGATACGTCAGTGATGCCCAGGCGTGTCGTACGGGTGGAGGCGGCGACACCACCCGTACCGCACGCTTAACCCGCCGCCAACCCCGTCTTCAGCCCCGCCCCGCACAGCGGAACCACCGCGTCACGCCCTACTAGGGCCGACGGTGACGCGGTGACCGCCGCCCAGCACGCCACCCCCGTCGACTCGACGAACAGCCCGCGTCCGGCGAGGTCGCGCTGCGCCGCGCGGATCTGGTCCTCCGTCACCGTCAGGAACGTGCCGCCGGATTCGCGTACCGCCCGGAGGATCTGGCGGCCCCGGGGCGGGCGGGGGATCGCGATGCCCTCGGCCAGGGTGTCGGCGGCCTCCGCGTCCGCGGGATCGTCCGCGCCCGCCCGGAACGCCGTCGCCAGCGGCGACACCGCCTCCGCCTGGACCGCGATCAGGGCGGGGCGCTCGGGGATCAGGCCGTGCGCGTACAGCTCCGCCGTGGCGAGCGCGGCGCCGAGCAGCAGGGTGCCGTTGCCGACCGGGACGACGATCGCGCCGGGCAGCCGGCCGCCCAGGTCCTCCCACAGCTCGTAGACGTACGTCTTGGTGCCGTGCAGGAAGTACGGGTTGAAGACGTGCGAGGCGTAGAACGTGCCGGGGGTGTCGGCGGCCGCCCTGGCCGCGCGGGCCGTGGCCTCCCGGTCGCCGGGGACGCGCTCGACCCGGGCCCCGTGCGCCCCGATCTGCTCGACCTTCTTCGGCGAGGTGGCCTCGGGCACGTACACCGTGCACGGCAGCCCGGCGCGGGCCAGATACGCGGCGAACGACGTGCCCGCGTTGCCGCTGCTGTCGGCGACCACGCGCTCGGGCGCCAGGCGCCGGGCCAGCTCGGCGAGCACGACCGCGCCCCGGTCCTTGAAGGACAGCGTCGGCATCAGGAAGTCCAGCTTCGCCGAGACCGTGTCGGTGAGCGGCACCAGCGGTGTGCGCCCCTCGCCCAGGGTGACCGGTGGCGGGCCGTCGAGCGGCAGGGCCTCCGCGTACCGCCACAGCGAACCGACGCGCCCGGCAAGCGACTTCAGGTCCACGGCCCCGGCGGCGAAGTCCAGGTCCCACGGGCCCCCGCAGGCCGGGCAGCGCCAGGGGGCGGCGGCCTCGACGGGGACCCGGGTGCCGTCTTGGGGGCAGCGGTACGCCCCCAGGACGGCACCCGGACGTCCGGAGGGCTCGGGCCGCTCGGGATACCGCGTGTTCGTATGTGTCATACAGCGACCCTAGAACGTCGTTTATGACGGCACGTCATGTCAGTGGCATGGCGCTCGTGTTACACCGTCGCCGCACCTCTTGTGGGTTTCCTGTGCGTCCGCCAATCTCCACCGCAGAGGTGCAGGGCGGGCCGCAATCGCTGCCTTGTCATGTTCCTGTCGCACAACGCGTACCACCCGCACCACACGGCACACCCCCCCCACCGGCGCACCACCTGATGAGGAGGACCCCTCACATGTCCGTGATGCGTACGTCCCGAAGAATCGCCGCAGCCGGCGCGGTCGGCGTGACCGCCGCCGCCCTCGCGCTCGGCGCGTCCCTCGCCGTCCCGGCCGCAGCCACCCCCGCCCCGCAGGCCCGCATCGAGAACGCGGGCGCCGCCGACGCCGTTCCCGGCAGCTACCTCGTGACCCTCAAGGACTCGGCGGCGCGCGCCGATTCCGCGTCGGGGCGGGCGATAGCCGAGCGGTACGGCGCGAGCGTCAAGCGCACGTACCACCGGGCCGTCAACGGCTACGCGGTCGCGCTCGACGAGGCGCGGGCCAGGAAGCTCGCCGCCGACCCGGCCGTGCGGTCGGTCGTCCAGAACCGCGTCCTCCACGTCGACACCACCCAGCCCAACCCGCCCTCCTGGGGCCTGGACCGCATCGACCAGAAGGCCCTCCCGCTGGACAAGAGCTACACGTACCCCGACTCGGCCGGGTCCGGGGTGACCGCGTACGTCATCGACACCGGAGTCCGCATCACCCACACGGACTTCGGCGGCCGCGCGTCGTACGGCTATGACGCGATCGACAACGACAACACCGCCCAGGACGGCCACGGCCACGGCACGCACGTCGCCGCGAACGTCGCGGGCACCTCGTACGGCGTCGCCAAGAAGGCGAAGATCGTCGCCGTGCGCGTGCTGAACAACTCCGGTTCCGGCACCACCGACCAGGTCGTCGCGGGCATCGACTGGGTGACCCAGCACGCCGTGAAGCCCGCCGTCGCCAACATGTCGCTCGGCGGCGGCGTCGACTCCGTACTCGACCAGGCCGTCAAGAACTCCATCGCCTCCGGCGTCACCTACGCCGTCGCCGCCGGCAACGACAACCAGAACGCCTCCAACCACTCCCCGGCGCGCGTCCCCGAGGCCATCACGGTCGGCGCCACCACCAGCACGGACGCCCGCTCCAGCTTCTCCAACTACGGCAGCCTGCTCGACCTCTTCGCGCCCGGCTCCTCCATCACCTCGGCGTGGAACAGCAGCGACACCGCCACGAACACCATCTCCGGCACCTCGATGGCGACCCCGCACGTCACCGGTGCGGCCGCCCTCTACCTGGCCGACCACCCCTCGTCCACCCCGGCCCAGGTCGCCTCGGGCCTGGTGGCGGCGGCCACCACCGGCGTGGTCGGCAACCCGGGCTCCGGCTCGCCGAACCGGTTGCTGAACGTCGGCACCTCCACCCAGCCGCCCGGGAAGCGGTTCGAGAACACCGCCGACTACGCGATCAACGACAACTCCACCGTCGAGTCCCCGGTCACCGTCAGCGGCGTCACGGGCAACGCGCCCTCGGCCCTCGCCGTCGAGGTCCACATCAAGCACACCTACATCGGCGACCTCCAGGTCCAGCTGATCGCCCCCGACGGCTCCGCCTACACCCTCAAGGGGTACGGGACCGGCGGCAGCAGCGACGACATCAACACCACCTACACCGTCGACGCCTCCTCCGAGGTGGCCAACGGCACCTGGAAGCTGAGGGTCAGCGACAACGCCGACCTGGACACCGGGAAGATCGACTCCTGGGCGCTCCAGTTCTGACCCGCCGTCCCACCCCGAACGGCTGAGGAAGGGGGCGGTCCGCTTCGGCGGCCGCCCCTGTCGGGTCCCGCGTACGATTCGCGCAGCAGTTCGCTGACCTCGACGAGGAGCCCTCACCCGTGGACATACCGCCGCCGCCCGCGCCCGAGCCGCCTTCGCAGCCGGGCCAGGGCCACGGCCCCGGCTGGCCGCCGCCCCCTCCGGGGCCGCAGCAGCCCTGGTACCCGTATCCGCAGCCGTATCCGCAGCCGTTCCAGGAGCCGGCCAAGACCAGTGGTCTGGCCATCGCCTCGCTGGTCACCGGCATCGTCTGCTGTGTGCCGCCGCTCGGTCTCGTCCTGGGCGCCGTCGCCCTGGGGCGGATCAGGAAGCACGGGCAGCGCGGCAAGGGCATGGCGATCACCGGTGTGGTGCTCTCCGCGATCAGTACGGTCCTGGCCGTCGTCCTCGTCGTGAGCGGCGCGGCGAGCGCGTTCTGGGACGGGTTCCGCGACGGCATCGACGAGGTCAAGAGCACGCGCAGCACCATGGACCTGCGCAAGGGCGACTGCTTCGACGTCCCCGGCGGCGAGCTGGAGCGCGAGGTCGTGAACGTGACCATCGTGTCGTGCGCCAAGCCGCACGACGGCGAGGTCTCCGGCTCCTTCAAGCTGGACGGCTCCTCCTTCCCCGGCGACAAGGCGATCACCGCGCTCGCCGACCGCAAGTGCTGGGCCGTCGAGCAGGAGTACGCGATGGACAGCTGGGCGCTGCCGGTCGAGGCCGAGTCGTACTACTACACGCCGAGCAGCCGCAGCTGGCGGCTCGGCGACCACTCGGTCACCTGCTCCTTCGCCACCACGAGCGGCAAGCTCAAGGGCTCGGTGCGCAACGACGCCCGCCGCCTCGACGCCGACCAGATGACGTATCTACGCTCCTCCAACGCCTATGACCGGGTGCTGGCCGCCGGTCCCGACCGGGACCGGGTCGAGGACGACCTCCCCGCCTTCAAGAAGTGGGCCGGGCAGGTCTCCCAGGTGCTGGGCCAGGAGAGCGCCCGGCTGCGCGAGCACAGCTGGCCCGCCGCTGCCGAGGCGCGGGTGCGCGACCGCGCCAAGGAGGCCGAGCTGGCGGGCAAGGAGTGGGCGAAGGCGGCCGGCGCCGCCGACGCCGAGGCCTTCTACCTCCACTCGGGCGCGGCGGACCGCGCCCTGCGGCAGGCCACCGAGGTCGCCGCGCGGGGCGCCCTGCACCTGGCCACCACGCCGCCCGCCACCGACTCCGGGGGCAGCAGCGGCGGTTCGGGCGGCGCCGACGGCGGCACGGACAGCGGTGGCACGGAGGAGCCGGGCTCCGGAACGGGCAGCGGAACCGGAAGCGAAGGTTCCAAAGCGGTCTGAGAGCGGTCCGGGACGGGTAGTCGTACCCGCGGTATTCCCTGGGCACGGGCAAGTCATCACTTCGAGTGAAACTCTGGCCTTGGCTTGCGGCGCACAACCCACGGTTGCCACGCTGTTGCAGTCTGTCAACCTGATGGGAGTGGCCAGTGACTTTCGGTGAGCAGCCGGCTTATCTGCGCGTAGCCAGCGATCTCCGGCAGAAGATCGTCAGTGGTTCACTGCCACCGCACACCCGCCTCCCCTCACAGGCCCGCATCCGCGAGGAGTACGGGGTCTCCGACACGGTCGCCCTGGAGGCCCGCAAGGTCCTGATGGCCGAGGGCCTGGTCGAGGGGCGCTCCGGGTCCGGTACGTACGTGAGGGAGCGCCCCGTCCCGCGCCGCGTGGCCCGCTCCGGGTTCCGCCCGGCCAAGGGGGCCAGCCCGTTCCGCCAGGAGCAGGCCGAGGACGGTACCCGGGGCACCTGGGAGTCGAGCAGCGAGCAGGAGGCGGCGTCCGCCGAGATCGCCGGGCGGCTCGGCATCGCCCCGGGGGACCGGGTGATGCGCACCCGGTACGTGTACCGGGACGCGGGCGAGCAGATGATGCTCTCCACCTCCTGGGAGCCGCTCGCGGTGACCGGGCGCACGCCCGTGATGCTGCCCGAGGAGGGGCCGCTCGGGGGGTGCGGCGTCGTCGAGCGGATGGCCGCGATCGACGTGATCGTGGACAACGTCGTGGAGGAGGTCGGTGCGCGCCCGGGGCTGGCGGAGGAGCTCATGGCGCTCGGCGGCGTCCCGGGCCATGTGGTGCTCGCCATCGAGCGGACGTACTACGCGTCGGGGCGCGCGGTGGAGACGGCCGACGTGGTCGTCCCCGCCGACCGGTACCGGATCGCGTACCACCTGCCGGTGAAGTAGGTGGGGTGGGTGAACCGGGTCGCCGTAGCGGTGTCGGCGGCGGGCTGACCCAGGGTCAACTCCCTTGACGGGGGCGCACTCGACGGAGTGCGCCCCCGTTGTCTTGCCCTCGCGTGGCCGGATCCGTATCTCTTTGTGTAAACGCGGATCCGCTGAGTGAAGGTCAGGCGTAGGCTCGGGCATATGCGGAATGCGGTTTCCTGGGGATCTTCACCGACCTGCACGCCGACAGCGGGAGGGGCGCGATGAACGACGGTGGCGTGGTGCTTTCCTGGCAGGTCATACGGCAGGACGACAACGGCAACCGCTACCGCGTCGGCAGGTACGCCACCCGGGCCGAGGCCCAGAAGATCGTCGACAGCCTCGATGACCTGGGACATCACCGGCTCTACTGGGTCGAGAGGATCGCCCAGCCGGCGCAGTAGCAGGGCGCCCGGCGGGTGTGGACGGGGAGGCGGGGCCGGACGGCGGCCCGCCGGACCGGACGCCTCCGGGCGCGGGTTACGCTCCGGCGCATGGACGTTCGTGTGGTGGTGGCCGGAGCCGTGTTCGACAGGGGCAGGCTGCTCGCCGCGCGCCGCAGCGCCCCGCCCGAGCTGGCCGGGCGCTGGGAGCTGCCCGGCGGCAAGGTGGAGCCGGGTGAGCGCCCCGAGGACGCCTTGGTGCGCGAGCTGCGCGAGGAACTGGGCGTGGAGGCCGAGCCGCTGGAGCGGATCCCGGGGGAGTGGCCGCTGAAGCCCGGGCTTGTGCTGCGGGTGTGGACCGCCCGCCTGCTCTCCGGCGAGCCCCGTCCCCTGGAGGACCACGACGCCCTGCGCTGGCTCGCCCCCGACGAGACCGACGAGGTCGACTGGCTGCCGCAGGATCGGCCTGCGGTGGGGGAGGCTGCGCGGATGCTGGCGGCGAGGGAGAGCCGGGCGGGGTACTGACCCCGGGACGAGGGGGGCTCGGGGCGGGGAAGGTGCTTACCGGCGCACACAGGGTGCCGCTGTGCCCACCCTCCACCAAGCTCTCGGCTTCGCTCGAGCAGGGGGGACCCCCATCGCCCCAGCGGCACGTATGCCCACAGCGGTGGCCGTGTACGCCCCTACTCCGTTCGTGGCACCACGCGTCCCATCAGGGGATAGCTGACCCCAAATATCGGGTATGTGGCTATTAATCCTTCTAAACCCCCCGAAGAGTCGGATGCGGGTGAGCGGTGTGATCGACACCTCCGGTGGCTGCGCCGAGTGGACTTTCCCGGCGGAGGCCAACGCCGTGCGCACCGCGCGTCACGCCGTCCGGGACACCCTGCGCAGCTGGGCGCTGGACCCTGCGGTCAGCGATGTGGCGGTGCTGCTGGTCAGTGAGCTCGTGACCAATTCCCTGCGGTACGCATCGGGCCCCATCGGCGTCCGGTTGGCCCGCCACGACCCCGGCGCCCTGCTGGTGGAGGTCTCCGACCCGCTGCCGGAAGAGCCCGTCGAGCGGGACGCCGGACCGGACGACGAAGGGGGCCGGGGCCTTCAGTTGGTGGCTTGTTCTGCACGGCGCTGGGGGACCAGACGCGGCAGGACGGGCAAGACCGTGTGGTTCGAGCTGGCCCTGCCGGGTTAGAAGGAGGGAGGGACGAACGATCACGACCCGTTCGGACGGCCAGGTCGGAAGACGGCCGGAAAAGAACGAGACCGGGATGTGATCGTGAACGCCGTGTCGGTGGGGGCCGTAGTACTGAATACTGCGGTCAAGGCCGGTCCGGTGCGGTGAGCTGGAGGGGACGGTCGCGTGAGCGAGATACCTGAGACGGCTGGCGGCGTCGTGTGGCAGAGCAGCCCGCCTGGCTCGATCTATGACTACATCAGGGTCGCCTCGTTCTCGATCGGGCCCGACGGGCTGATCGAGCAGTGGAGCCTGCGGGCCGAGGAGCAGTTCGGGCTGTCCGCCCGCGAGGTCGTGGGAATCGACCCGGTCGACGCCTTCATGCCCCCTGAGCTGCGCTCCCAAGGTCACCGCCGGGTCGCCGAGATCCTCGACGGGCGCGAGTGGACCGGCCTGGTCCCGTTTCGCACGCCGGAGCGGGAGGGGCGGCACGGGCTCGCCGAGCTCTATGTGATGCCGAGTGAGACCGCGGCCGGGGAACGCGGCGCGCTCTGTATCGTCGTCGACGTCCGGGCGCTGCGCGGCATAGAGACGGATCTTGCCGCCTCGCAGGCCATTTTCGGCCAATCTCCCTTCGGCTTCCTGCTGTTCGGTACGGACCTTACCGTCCTGCGCGCCAACAGGCGCTTCGCCACCGTCTTCGGCGGCGAACCCGACGAGCACCGCGGCCGCACCGTCCACGACTATCTGGGCCGCGGCGAGGCCGACCGGATGGCCGCCGCCCTCCGGCGCGTCCTCGACACCGGCGAGGCCGTCACCGACCTCCAGCTCGTCGGCACCGCGCCCGGCGACCCGGCCCGCCGCCACTGGTCGATCAACCTCTACCGGGTGCACAGCGGCACCGGCCGGCCCATCGGCGTCGCCAGCCTCGGCATCGACGTGACCCGCCGTCACAACGCCGCCCGGGAGGCCGCCGACGCCCGCCGCAACCTCGCCCTGCTCAACGAGGCGGGCAACCGCATAGGCAACTCCCTCGACCTGGAGACCACCGCCCGCGAGCTCCTCGACGTCGCCGTCCCCGGCTTCTGCGACCTGGCCTCCGTCGACCTCTACCAGGCGCTGCTCGCCGGGGACGAGGCCATCCAGAGCCGCGCCGACGGCAGCGCCGAGCTGCGCCGGGTCGCCTTCGCCAGCGCCGTCTCGGACGCGCCGCCCACCCTCACCGGCGGCACCGCCCCGACCGCGTCCGTCTCCGTGGGGGACGTCCACCGCTACTCCTTCCACTCGCCCTGCGCCGACGCCCTGCGCACCGGCCGTCTGCACGCCGTACCGGGCGCCGAGGGCAGCCTGGTGCACACCACGCTCGCCGTCCCGATGGTCGCCCACGACACCGTCGTCGGCCTCGTCCAGTTCTCCCGCGCCAAGGGCAGCGAGCCCTTCGGCGAGCGCGACCGCGCCCTCGCCACCGAACTCGCCTCCCGCGCCGCCGTCTGCATCGACAACGCCCGCCTCTACCGGAGGGAGCACGAGCGCGCGCTGATACTGCAGCGCTCCCTGCTCCCGCCCGGCGACCCCGAGGCCGCCGGGCTGGACATCGCCTGCCGCTATCTGCCGGGCAACGCCGCCACCGAGGTCGGCGGCGACTGGTTCGACGTCATCGAACTCCCCGGCCACCGCACCGCCCTGGTCGTCGGCGACGTGATGGGCCGCGGTCTGCGGGCCGCCGTCGCCATGGGCGAACTGCGCACCGCCGTACGGACCCTGGCCATGCTCGACCTGGAGCCCGCCGAAGTGCTCTCGCACCTGGACGAGATCGCCCGGGGCCTGGGCGACCCCGGCGGCCCCGACCGCGAGGCGGGCGGGAACCGGCGCGGCCGCCCGGGCTCGCGCACCGCCCACAAGTCCCGCGAGGCCGACCTCTCCGAGGTCTACCTGGCGACCTGTGTGTACGCCGTGTACGACCCGGTGACGCGGCGCTGCTCCATCGCCAACGCGGGCCATCTGCCGCCGGTCCTGGTCGAGCCCGGCGAGCCCGCGCTGTTCCTGGACATGCCGCCCGGGCTGCCGCTCGGCGTGGGCGGGGAGCCGTTCGAGGAGATCGAGGTCGACCTCCCCGAGGGCGCCCTGCTCGCGCTCTACACCGACGGCCTCGTGGAGTCCCGCGACCACCCCCTGGACGAGGGCCTGCGGGCCTTCCGCAAGGCCATCAGCGACCCGGTCGCGGGCCTGGAGGACGTCTGCGACCAGGTCCTCAACACCCTCGACACCCGCCACGGCGAGGACGACATCGCCCTGCTCATGGCCCGCATCCAGGGCCTGCCCACGGACGCCGTCGGCGACTGGCGGCTGCCGCGCTCACCGCGCTCGGTCGGCCGCGCCCGTGAGCTCGCCCGCACCCAGCTGCTCGCCTGGGACCTGGACGACCTCGTCGACACCACCGAGCTGCTGGTCAGCGAACTCGTCACCAACGCCCTGCGGTACGGCGAGGGCGAGGTGCGGCTCCGGCTGCTGCGCGACCGTACGCTCGTCTGCGAGGTGTGGGACGCGGGTCTGGTCCAGCCGAGACGCCGGCGGGCCCGGGACACGGACGAGGGCGGCCGGGGGCTCCAGCTCGTCGGCCTGCTGAGCGCGGCGTGGGGCTCGCGCCGCACCCCGCGCGGCAAGACGGTCTGGTTCGAACTCGCCCTTCCGGACGGGGAGTCCGCACCCGTCGCCGAACTGACGGAGGAGCAACTGCTCAGCATGTTCTGACCCGGGCGCCCATACCCCGGGGCACTCACCCCCAGGGCGTGCCCTCGGCCGCCGGTGTGCCGCCCTACGTTGTCGCCTTCAACGCCGCCAACCGCGCCTCCACCTCCGCCGTGTCGCCCGGGGCGTCCAGTTGCTCGAACTGGGCGTCCAGGGACGAGGCGGCGAGCTCCCGACCGCCCCGCGCCCGCGCCTCCTCGCGCCGCAGCTTGTCCTCGAAGCGGGGTATCTCACCGGTAGGGTCGAGCAGATCGACGCCCTCAAGGCCGTCCGGCAGCCGGCTCCCCGCCGAGTCGGCCCGGGCCGCCAACTCGCCCTGCTCCGCCCTCAGTACGTCCAGCTGGGACTTCATCCGTGCCAGGCCGGACTTGAGCCTGTCCACCACCTCCACCTGTGCGGCGATCGTCGGCTCCGCCGTCCGCGCCTCGTTCTCCGACTGCACCTGTCTGCCCAGCGCCACCTTGGCGAGGCGGTCGAACCGGTCGGCCTCGTCCGCGAAGCCGCCCGCGCGCAGCCCGTCGGCCTTCCTGCTGGCCGCGACCGCCTGGTCGCCCCACTCCTTGGCGGCGGCCAGGTCCTCCACCCGGTCCAGCTCCATCAGCCGCACGTTGCCGACGGCCGCGGCCACGGCCTGCTCCGCCTCCGCGATATTGCTCGTGTACTCCCGTATCAGCTGGTCCAGCATCTTCTGCGGGTCCTCGGCCTGGTCGAGGAGCGCGTTGACGTTGGCCTTCGCCAGCCGGCCGACCCGGCCCAGTACCGACTGCCTGTCGTTCATGGCTCTTCTCCTTGCGCCGGTCCGCTTCCTGCCCCTGCCCCTGTTCCTGGAACACCGCCCGTTCCTGCTTCTGATACACCGCCCGGCCCGTTCGCGTTCCCGGTCTTCCCGAACTTCCCGAAGGTTTCCGGGCCGCCCTCGTCGGCCTGTACATCGGCCTGTTCATCACCCTGCTCGTAGGCCTGTACGTCCGCTTCCGCGAGGCCGCGCGCCTGCTGAGCCAGGGTGTCCGCCCGCCGCACCTCGGCGAGGGCGTCCGGCGCGTCCGGCCCGGCCGTCTCCTCCGCCTCCGCCTGTGCGAGGTGCCGCCGGGCCTCCGCGAGCCGGGTGCGGGCCGCGCTGCCGACCGCGTCCCGGTGGGTGGTGACGCAGTCGTCCGCCGCCGCGACGGCCGAGCGGGCGGTGAGCGCCGCCCGGTCCAGGAGCGCGCGCGAGCGGTCCGCGCCGCCCTCTCGCTCCCGTACGCCCGCCAGGGCCTCGTCCAACGCCTCCTCCAGGTCCGCCTCCGCCTCCCCGACCCGGCGCAGCGCGTCGAGCGGGTCGTACGGGCCGGCCGCCCGCGCCCGCCCGACGCCGACGAGCACCGTCTCGGCCCCGGCGACCGGCTCGCGCAGGTCGGCAGGGGGCTCCACACCGAGCTCCAGCCCCCGCGCCTCCGTCAGCGCCGACTCCGCCCCGGCGAGCGCGGCGGGCAACAGCTCCTCCGCGTCCGCGAGTTCCCGGCCCCGCCGGTCGACCGCGTCCACCAGCGCGGCCGCGTGGGCGACGGCGCCCTCGGCCGCGCGCACCTGCGCCGCGGCCTCGCCCCGGTCGTCCGTGTCGAGGGCCTGGCGGGCCGCGTTGAGGGCGGCCGTGGCGGCGACCAGGCGTTCCTTGGCCTCCTCGACATGGCCCGCGACCGGCGCGGTCGCGGACTCCGCGTACCGCTGGCGCAGTGCGGTCAGCGTCGAGTCCGCCGCGGCCGTACGCCCGGTGAGCGTGCGGAAGGCCGTCTCGACGGCTTCCAGCGCCCGCTGGGGGTCGTGCTCCAGGGCGCGCAGCGCGTCGAAGGCCTCCGACTCGGCGTCGAGCCGACGACCGGCCGCCGCGCACCGCGAGACGATCTCCCGCAGCATCCGCCGCCGTGCCGCCCCGCCCTCCTCCGGCAGCTCCGGCTCGTCGGGCGGGGCAGGGCCCTCCGGCAGGGCGAGCCCCTCCGGCGGCGGGTCGTCGTCGAGCTGCTGGCGCAGCCGGAACGCGGTGGCCAGTTCGGACCTGGCGTACGCGAGGGCCCGCGCGAACGGCCGGGCCGCCTCTTCCCCGAACTGGGCGAGGGCGAAACCCAGTTCCTCGTCACTCGTACGAATGGCTTCATCGGTGGCGACCAGGGTCCGGTCCGCCTCTGCCTCCAGGGCCGCGAGGTCGTCCGGCGCGCTGTCCTGCGGTGGGCCCGCGGCCCGCTCCCCGCCCTGCGCCCCCGCGCCCTGGGCGCTCGCGGGCGTGGTCCGGGTGGCCGTCCGCCGCTTCCTGCGCGCGTACGCGTACGCGGCCACGGCGCCCGCGACGACCAGGACGGCGACCGGCAGGACGAAGTCGCTCGCCGAGGTGGAGCCGTCGCGCCGGGCGGGCTCGGCCAGGGCGGTGTCCAGGCCCTCGGCCGCGCCGATCGCGGCCCCCGGCCAGTCGCCGCGCCGCAGGGCGGGCTCGACCGACTCGCGGGCCACCTCGCCCAGCGTCTGGTCGCTGAGCCGGAAGCCCTGGTCGACCGAGTACGCGTACTGCCGCGACCCGGTGGCGACGGCCAGCAGGACGTCGTCGCGGCCGAGCCCGTTCTTCTGCGCGGTGGTGTCGGCCCAGTCCTGGGCGGTGCGGCCGGAGAAGTCGTCCACGTAGACCGCGAAGAGCTGGACCAGGCGGTCCTCGTGGAGGCGGTCGAGCGCGGCGGCCACCTCCGGCGCGCGGTCGCCCAGCGCGTGCGCGCGGTCGGTGATCAGCCCGCTCCCGGCGAGGTCCACCGGGTCCTCGGCGTGCGCGGGTCCCGCGCCGGGCAGTGCCGCCCAGCACGTGGCCAGCAGCACGGCCACGAGGGCCCGGACGGCCCGGACGGCGATGCGGGGCCCGGTGCGACTGACACGCGGCGTCACATTTGTGAGCGTATGGCGGTATCTGCCGGTCCGCGACCGGGCGGGAGCCGCCGGACCGGGGAATCCGTGCCCCGCTCGTTAGGCAGCAGGCCACCGGGAGGTCATACTTCCACGGCACACTGACAGTCAGGGGTACTCGTGCGGACAGCAATATCGGCCGGAGTGGACGGCGTGCGCCGGTGGTTCAGGCGCCCGGCGCGGACGTGGGTGCGGCGTGCCGTGCTGGCGGCCGTGCTCCTGGTGATGGCGCCCATGGTGGTCGGCGCGGTGGCGCTGCGCAGCAGCTACGCGGGCGACCCCGGCGACGGCACCAGGACGCGCGGCCGGGACGCCATCTGGCTCGGCCACGCCTGGGTCGACGGCCGCAAGGGCGAGAGCGACCTGGACGCCTTCGCCGCGCGCGTACGGGAGACGGGGATACACGACCTGTACGTCCACGCCGGACCCCTGGAGCACGACGGGACGCTGCCCGCGGCCCGCTACCCCAAGGCGCGCTGGCTGGTCGACGGCGTGCACCGCAGGCTGCCCGGCGTGCGCGTGCAGGCCTGGCTCGGCGACAAGCTCGCCACCGAGGGCCCCAAGGGGCTGCGCCTCGAGCGCCCGGCCACCCGGGCCGCGATGGTGGACTCGTCCCGCCAGGTGCTGGCGGGCGGCGGGTTCGACGGCGTCCACTTCGACCTGGAGCCGATGCCCTCGGGCAACCGTCACTTCCTCGAACTGCTCGACGCGGTGCGGCCGATGACGCGCGCGCACAACGCGACGCTGTCGGTCGCCGCGCACCAGATCGACCCGGTGCCCAAGCTGCACTCGGCCGCCGGCAAGATCGCCGGGCACCCCAAGTGGTGGTCGCAGGCGTACTTCGGGCAGGTGGCCAAGCGCGTCGACCAGATCGCCGTCATGTCGTACGACACCTCGATGCCGCTGGAAAGCCTGTACGGCGGTTATGTCGCCCAGCAGGCCTCGCTGGCGCTCGAAGTGACGCCCAAGGACACCGATCTGCTGATGGGGCTGCCGTTCTTCCAGACGGAGACCATGGGCCACCACGCCTCGGCCGAGACGGTCAAGGCGGCCGTGCGCGGCGTGCGCCTCGGCCTGGGCCGCACCGACCGCCACCGCGAGCACTTCGGCGTGGCGCTCTACGTCGACTTCACCGCGCGCGACCGGGACTGGGCCGCGTACGACAAGGACTGGAACTGAGGCACGGCCATACGGCGGCGGGGCCCGGCATCCACTGATGCCGGGCCCCGTCCCGTATGGTCCCTAACTCCCGGACCGGCGGCCGATCTTGTTGCCGAGCCAGACCAGCGGGTCGTACTTGCGGTCCACCGCCCGCTCCTTGAGCGGGATCAGCGCATTGTCGGTGATCTTGATGTGTTCGGGGCAGACCTCCGTGCAGCACTTGGTGATGTTGCAGTAGCCGAGGCCGTGCTCGTCCTGGGCGGTGCGCTTGCGGTCCAGGCCGGTCTCGTCCGCCGCGTCCAGCGGGTGCATGTCCAGCTCCGCGATGCGCATCAGGAAGCGCGGGCCCGCGAAGGCGCCCTTGTTCTCCTCGTGGTCGCGCACCACATGGCAGGTGTCCTGGCACAGGAAGCACTCGATGCACTTGCGGAACTCCTGCGAGCGCTCCACGTCGACCTGCTGCATCCGGTACTCGCCCGCCGCGACCCCCTTCGGGGGAACGAAGGCGGGAACTTCCCGCGCCTTCTGGTAGTTGAAGGTGACGTCGGTCACCAGGTCGCGGACGACCGGGAACGCCCGCAGCGGGGTGACCGTGATCGTCTCCTCGCGCGTGAAGACCGACATCCGGGTCATGCACAGGAGCCGGGGCCGCCCGTTGATCTCCGCCGAGCACGAACCGCACTTGCCCGCCTTGCAGTTCCAGCGCACGGCCAGGTCCGGGACCTGGGTCGCCTGGAGCCGGTGGATGATGTCGAGGACCACCTCGCCCTCGTTCACCTCCACCGTGAAGTCCTCCAGGGCGCCGCCGCCGGTGTCGCCCCGCCAGACCCGGAAGCTCGCGTCATACGTGGTCACTCGTAGAGCTCCTCTTCGGCGAGGTACTTGACCAGCTCCTCCTTCTCGAAGAGGGCGAGCAGGTCGGCACGGATGGGTTCGGTCTCTTCGCGTACGAGCCGGATCTGGCCCCGGACCGGGTCGGTGGCCGCGAGCCCCTCGGTGGGGTCGGCGAGGCGGCACAGCAGGTTCGCCCGCCGCCAGCTCCGGTCCATCGCGGGCCAGTCCTCGCGGGTGTGGCCGCCCCGGCTCTCGGTGCGCTCCAGGGCCGCGCGCGCCACGCACTCGCTGACCAGGAGCATGTTCCGCAGGTCGAGGGCGAGGTGCCAGCCCGGGTTGAACTGGCGGTGCCCCTCCACCCCGGCCCGCCGGGCCCGTACGCGCAGCTCGGCCAGTTTCTCCAGGGCCTGCCGCATCTCCGCGTCCCGGCGGATGATGCCGACGAGGTCGTTCATGGCCTGCTGGAGCTCCTGGTGGAGCGTGTACGGGTTCTCCGGCGCCGCGCCTTCCTGGGGCTCGGCGCTGAACGGCCGCAGCGCCTCCGCCGCCGCCAGGTCCACCTGCGCCTCGTCGACGGCCGGGCGGGCGCCCGCCAGGGCCGAGGCGTACTCGGCGGCGTGCAGCCCCGCGCGGCGGCCGAAGACCAGCAGGTCGGAGAGGGAGTTGCCGCCGAGGCGGTTGGAGCCGTGCATCCCGCCGGCCACCTCGCCCGCGGCGAACAGACCGGGCACCCCGCGCGCGGCCGCGGTGTCCGACTCCACGGCGATGCCGCCCATCACGTAGTGGCAGGTCGGGCCGACCTCCATCGGCTCGGCCGTGATGTCGACGTCCGCCAGCTCCTTGAACTGGTGGTGCATGGAGGGCAGCCGGCGCCGGATGACCTCGGCGGGCATCCGGGTCGACACATCGAGGAAGACGCCGCCGTGCGGGGAGCCGCGGCCCGCCTTCACCTCGGAGTTGATGGCGCGGGCGACCTCGTCGCGGGGGAGGAGCTCGGGCGGGCGGCGGTTGTGGTCCGGGTCCTCGTACCAGCGGTCGCCCTCCTCCTCGGACTCCGCGTACTTCTCCTTGAAGACGTCCGGCACGTAGTCGAACATGAAGCGCTTGCCGTCGGAGTTGCGCAGCACGCCGCCGTCGCCGCGGACCGACTCGGTGACGAGGATGCCCTTGACCGAGGGCGGCCAGACCATGCCGGTCGGGTGGAACTGCACGAACTCCATGTTCAGCAGCGGGGCCCCGGCGAGCAGCGCGAGCGCGTGGCCGTCGCCGGTGTACTCCCACGAGTTCGACGTCACCTTGAAGGACTTGCCGATGCCGCCGGTCGCCAGGACCACGGCCGGGGCCTCCAGGACGAAGAACCGGCCGGACTCGCGCTCGTAGCAGAACGCGCCCGACACCCGGTCGTCTTCTTTGAGCACGCGGGTGACCGTGCACTCCTGGAAGACCTTCAGCCGGGCCTCGTAGTCGCCGAATTCGCGCTTGTCGTCCTGCTGGAGCGAGACGATCTTCTGCTGGAGGGTGCGGATGAGCTCCAGGCCGGTGCGGTCGCCGACGTGGGCGAGGCGCGGGTACTCGTGGCCGCCGAAGTTGCGCTGGGAGATCCGGCCGTCGGCCGTACGGTCGAAGAGGGCGCCCCAGGTCTCCAGCTCCCACACCCGGTCGGGCGCCTCGCGCGCGTGGAGCTCGGCCATCCGCCACTGGTTGAGGAACTTGCCGCCGCGCATGGTGTCGCGGAAGTGGACCTGCCAGTTGTCGCCGGAGTTCACATTGCCCATGGAGGCGGCGATGCCGCCCTCGGCCATCACCGTGTGCGCCTTGCCGAAGAGGGACTTGCAGATCACCGCGGTACGGGCGCCCTGCTCCCGGGCCTCGATGGCGGCCCGCAGGCCCGCACCGCCCGCGCCCACCACGACCACGTCCCACTGCTGCCGTTCGAGCTGCGTCATCAGAAGAACCTCGGATCGTCGAACGCCCCGGTGGCGAGGAAGTACACGTACAGGTCGGCCAGCGAGACACTGATCAACGAGGCCCAGGCGAGCAGCATGTGATGGCGGTTCAGCTGTCCGGCCCAGCCCCACAGCCGGTAGCGCACCGGGTGCTTGGAGAAGTGCCGCAGCTTGCCGCCGACGATGTGCCGGCAGGAGTGGCAGGAGAGGGTGTACGCCCAGATCAGCACGATGTTGACGGTGAAGATCAGAGTGCCGAGGCCCATGTGGCCCCACCGGTAGTGCTCGTCGCGGTAGGCGAGCACCGCGTCGTACGTGAGGAACGCGGCGACCGGCAGCGCGAAGTAGAACGTGTACCGGTGGATGTTCTGGATGACGAGCGGGAAGCGGGTCTCCCCCGAGTACTTCTTGTGCGGCTCGGCCACCGCGCAGGCGGGCGGCGAGGCCCAGAAGCCCCGGTAGTAGGCCTTGCGGTAGTAGTAGCAGGTGCCGCGGAAGGCGAGCGGGAAGATCAGGATCAGCAGGGCGGGGGAGAGGCCCCACCAGCTGCCGATGAGATCGGCGTTCGGGCCGCCGCGCATCGGGACGCAGTTGTCGGCGACGCACGGCGAGTAGAACGGCGAGACGTACGGAGCGGCGTAGTAGTCGTCGTTCACGAAGGCCCGCCAGGTCGAGTAGACGACGAAGGCGAGCAGTCCGGCGGC
Source organism: Streptomyces sp. BPTC-684 (assembly GCF_030028635.1). Classification (NCBI taxonomy): domain Bacteria; kingdom Bacillati; phylum Actinomycetota; class Actinomycetes; order Kitasatosporales; family Streptomycetaceae; genus Streptomyces; species Streptomyces sp. BPTC-684. Next base: position 1,787,860 of record NZ_CP124863.1, on the reverse strand, counting down.
GGTCACGGCGGGCGCCAGCCACCAGCGGTCGGTGCGCAGATGGCGGGGCGCGATGGCGGCGCGCGAGGCGTCGTGAACGCCGGTGAGCGGTTGGGGTTCGGTGCCTGTGGCCAACAGTGGCTCCAGTCGCGTGAGTCAGGGGGCGCGCCGGTCGCGGGCGCCCAGACCTTCGTCGTCCGAGTCCGTCCACAGCGAGGCGTCGTACGGCGTGTCCGGGATGGTGACCAGGTCGGGGCGGGCCTCGGCGGTACGGGGAGCGGTCTCGCGCAGCAGCGCGACGCTCTCGCGCAGATGGTCGGTGTCGGTCCGTACCCGCCGGATGTCCAGGCCGCCGTCGCCGACCTGTTTCTCCAGCCGCCCCACCGACCTCACCAGGTCGTCGAGACAGCGCTGAACCGACGTCAACTCGTCGTGCAGGGACATGACGTGCCCTACCTTCCGCAGTGGCGGGCGGTGACCGGTCGTGCCGGAGGGCGACCTCCGGATCCCCCCGAAAGGTCATGCGCCTGAGAGTGTCGCGCGTCACTTGCGTGGTTGTGAAGGTGTGTGCACCGGGTTCCGGGGGCGCGTACCTACGCGTACGCGCCGTCATTGCGCCGCACGGGTGGAATCCGGCCGCCGCCGCGCCGTGTCGCCGCACGGGCGGGGGAGGTGTCCTCTTCAGTAGGTGGGCAATACGTGTGATCATCGCGAAATGCCACCAAGTGAACAAAAACTGACGAAGAGGTACGAACATGCCCCACGTCGGCGTCCAGCGCGGGAGGGCATCCCGGGCGATCCGTATCGTCGCCGCGATCCGCACCGTCGCGTCGCTCCGGTCCGTCGCGCTGCTCACCTCCGGTGTGCTGGCGCTCCCCGCGCTGACCGGCTGCTCCTCGGACGACGACGCGGCCGGCGCGGTCGCGGTCCCCCAGGACATCGGCGCGGCGGCCCGGCCCGAGGTGGCCGACGGGGGCACCCTGCGCTGGGCCGTCGACGCGATGCCCCAGACCCTCAACGTCTTCCAGGCCGACGCCGACGCCGCGACGGCGAGGATCACCGGCGCGGTGCTGCCGTCCCTCTTCACCCTGGACGAGCGCGGCCGGCCGGAGCGCAATCCGGACTATCTGGAGCGCGCGGAGATCGTGCAGCGCGAGCCCAAGCAGGTGGTGCTCTACAAGCTCAACCAGAAGGCGGTGTGGAGCGACGGCAGAGAGGTCGGCGCGCCCGACTTCGTCGCGCAGTGGCGCGCGCTCAGCGGCCGCGACACGGCGTACTGGACCGCGCGCAACGCCGGGTACGAGCGCATCGAGAAGATCGAGAAGGGCGCGAACGACCTGGAGGTCAAGGTCACCTTCGCCAAGCCGTACGCGGACTGGCGCGCCCTGTTCAGCCCGCTCTACCCGAAGGACGTCACCGGGACGCCGGACGCCTTCAACGACGGCGCACGCACCAGGCTGAAAGCCACCGCAGGACCGTTTCTTCTGAAGGCGTCGGACCGCGACAAGGGAACCTTCACGCTGGCCCGCAACCCGCGCTGGTGGGGCCGGCCCAGCAAGCTCGACGAACTGGTCTTCCGGACCGTCCCGCGCGACAAGCGGGTCGCCGCCCTCGCCGACGGCAGCCTGGACGTGGCCGAGATCGACCGGTCCGGCGCCGACCGCATCACCCTGGCCGAGCGCGACAAGGGCGCGGGCCGCGGCAACGACGGCCCGGAGCTCACCCACGGCCCCGGCGCCGCCATCACCCCGGCCGCCGCGCTGCGCTCCTGGGCGATCGCGCACGGCTCCGACGAGGAGCGCGCCGAGACCGAGCAGCGGGCGCGCAAGCAGACCCGCGAGGCCGTCGAGCGGTACGCGGAGGAGCAGGCGGGCCTGGCCGGGCTCGCCATCCGCAAGTCCCTGGAGCCCGCCTACACCCAGCTGGCCCTCAACGGCGGCTCCGGCCCGCTCGCCGACGAGCGGGTGCGCCGGGCGGTGGCCCGGGCCCTCGACCGCCAGGAGCTCGCGGAGATCGTGCTCAAGCCGCTGGGGCTGCCCGCCCGGCCGCCCGGCAGCCATCTGGCGCTGGCGGGCCAGCCGGCGTACGCCGACAACAGCGACGCGCTCGGCGGCCACGACACCCACGAGGCCCAGGCCCTGCTCGCGGACGCGGGCTGGACCCCCGGCGGCGCCCGCCAGAAGCCCGGCACGAGCAAGGCGGGCAGCAAGGCGTCCGGCGCCAACGCGGACGACGACGCCAAGCGGGAGAGCGCGGGCGACGCGGGCGGCTCGAACGACGACGGTACGTACATCGTCGGCGACGACAAGGGCAGGAGGTTCGGGTCCGGCCCGTATTCCTTGGACGGCGCGAAGGTCGGCGAGGGCCCCTATTACGTGGACGGGGAGAAGCCCCGGTCGGGCTCGGGCGCGCGGGACGACCAGGAGGGCGGGGCCGCGAGCGACGACCGGCCCGGCGGCTCCGGTCCGGGCGCCGATACGCATGTGCTCGCCCCGGCCCGGGCCGCGGCCCTCCAGGAGATCGCCCTGATGCGCCAGGCCGACGCGCTGGAGGACGCCGACCACGGCCACAAGGACGAGGCCGGGAAGAGGGGGGACGGGGAGGACGCCCGCAGGACCGAGGCGCAGCGCCAGGGCGGCGCCCCCGGCGCGTACGCCCCCAAGGGCACCGCGGCCCCCGCGGCGGGCGGCCCGCTCGGCAAGGACGGCAAGCCGCTCACGCTGCGCTTCGTGCTCCCCTCGGGCGCGGGCTCCGAGCAGCTGCGGGCGGTGGGCGACCGGATCGCCCAGATGCTGAAGGACGTCGGGATCAGCACCGAGATCACCAAGGTGGCGGACGACAGCTACTTCAAGGACCACATCGCCTCGGGCGACTTCGATCTGGCGCTGTACTCCTGGCCCGGCACCGCCTACCCGGCCACCGACGACCGGCCGGTCTTCGCCAAGCCGGAGCCCGCCTCGGACGGCTCGCTGGTCGTCGAGCAGAACTACACCCGGGTCGGCACCGACCACATCGACCAGCTCTTCGACCAGGCGGCCGGGGAGCTCGACGAGGACGAGGCCCGCGATCTGGTGCGCAAGGCCGACGCCAGGATCTGGGCGGCGGCCGGATCCATCCCCCTCTACCAGCGCCCCCAGCTGGTCGCGGTGAAGCCGAACGTCGCCAATGCCGGAGCATTCGGGTTCGCCGCCCCGCACTTCCAGGACATCGGCTTCAAGAAGGCGGAAAGCGGACCGAAGGGGTCGAAGAAGTAGCGGGAAAGATTGGTGAACGTTCACCGATCGTACGGAGAATTCGCAGGTCAGAACCTCAGAACTGGCTCAAGTCCCTTGCCCGCCGGTCCGCCGGCGGGCAAGGTCGTAGCTGCCCTTGACCCGGCCCCGAGGCTGCCTCCACCAGGGCTTCCTCACCGCTCCTCGCACCCCGCGAAACGATCATAGGTTCGGCCCGGGAGGCCTCCGGCGCGCCAGCCCCGTACCATAGGACTAGCCGTGGCGTGTCCGCGCCCGGCGGGCGGACGAGGCTTCGACCGTCAGACGCCTGATTCCCGATCGAGAGAAGCGCCAGCCAGCATGCCCACGCGCCACGACATCCGCAATGTCGCCATCGTCGCCCACGTCGACCACGGTAAGACGACCATCGTCGACGCCATGCTCAAGCAGGCGGGTGCGTTTGCCGCGCACCAGCACCTCGACGACCGCATGATGGACTCGAACGACCTGGAGCGTGAGAAGGGCATCACGATCCTGGCGAAGAACACCGCCGTGAAGTACCACCCCAAGGACGGCGGGGCCCCGATCACGATCAACATCATCGACACCCCCGGCCACGCCGACTTCGGCGGTGAGGTCGAGCGCGGCCTGTCGATGGTCGACGCCGTCGTCCTGCTCGTCGACGCCTCCGAGGGCCCGCTCCCGCAGACGCGCTTCGTGCTGCGCAAGGCCCTTCAGCAGCGCCTGCCCGTCATCCTCTGCATCAACAAGACGGACCGCCCGGACTCCCGGATCGACGAGGTCGTCAACGAGACGTACGACCTGTTCCTGGACCTGGACGCGGACGAGGACCAGATCGAGTTCCCGATCGTCTACGCCTGCGGCCGCGACGGCATCGCCTCGCTGACCAAGCCGGAGGACGGCACGGTCCCGGCGGATTCCACCAACCTGGAGCCGTTCTTCTCCACCATCCTGGAGCACGTCCCGGCCCCGACGTACGACGACGCGGCGCCGCTCCAGGCCCACGTCACCAACCTCGACGCCGACAACTTCCTCGGCCGCATCGCGCTGCTCCGCGTCGAGCAGGGCGAGCTGCGCAAGGGCCAGACCGTGGCCTGGATCAAGCGCGACGGCACGATCGCGAACGTCCGCATCTCCGAGCTGATGATGACCGAGGCGCTCACCCGCAAGCCGGCCGAGGTGGCGGGCCCCGGTGACATCTGCGCCGTCGCCGGTATCCCCGACATCATGATCGGCGAGACCCTCGCCGACCCGGAGAACCCGATCGCGCTGCCGCTGATCACGGTCGACCAGCCGGCCATCTCCATGACCATCGGCACCAACACCTCGCCGCTCGTCGGCCGCGGTGGCACGGGCAAGGGCGCGGACGCCAAGTCCGCCGTCAAGGACCGCAAGGTCACCGCCCGCCAGGTCAAGGACCGCCTCGACCGCGAGCTCATCGGTAACGTCTCGCTGCGCGTCCTGGACACCGACCGTCCGGACGCCTGGGAGGTCCAGGGCCGTGGTGAGCTCGCGCTCGCCATCCTGGTCGAGCAGATGCGCCGCGAGGGCTTCGAGCTGACCATCGGCAAGCCGCAGGTCGTCACCAAGCAGGTCGACGGCAAGACGCACGAGCCGGTCGAGCGCCTCACCGTCGACGTGCCCGAGGAGCACATGGGCGCCGTCACGCAGCTCATGGGCGTCCGCAAGGGCCGCATGGACAACATGTCGAACCACGGCTCCGGCTGGGTCCGCATGGAGTTCGTCGTCCCGTCCCGCGGCCTCATCGGCTTCCGTACGGAGTTCCTGACCAACACCCGCGGTACGGGCATCGCCCACTCGATCCACGAGGGCCACGAGCCGTGGTTCGGCAACCTGGTGACCCGTAACAACGGCTCCCTGGTCGCCGACCGCGCCGGTGCGGTCACGCCGTTCGCGATGATCAACCTCCAGGAGCGCGGTGTGCTGTTCACCGAGCCCGGCACCGAGGTGTACGAGGGCATGATCGTCGGTGAGAACTCGCGCTCCGACGACATGGACGTGAACATCACCAAGGAGAAGAAGCTCACCAACATGCGTGCGGCTTCGGCGGACAACACCGAGAACGTGGTGCCGCCGCGCAAGCTCTCCCTGGAGCAGTCCCTGGAGTTCTGCCGCGACGACGAGTGCGTCGAGGTGACCCCGGAGGCCGTCCGCATCCGCAAGGTCGTCCTGGACCAGAAGGAGCGCGGCCGCACGGCCTCGCGCGCCAAGCACGGCTGAGCTCAGTCCGGTTGAGCTCCACGGCCCGGCTCCCCGCGATCTTCGCGGGGAGCCGGGCCGTTGTCGTACGGTGGGGTCCGCGCGGGTCCCGCGCACTGCCTTCCGCCGGTCGCGCGGTCAAGTCGTTTTCTCCTACATCCTGTTCGGATATCGAGCGTTGCTCTCCGGAAGATGTGTTAACGGTCCGTTTCGGGCGTGTCTGTCTGTGATCCGTTTGTCCGGATTTCGGACTGTTGGCCTGACCTGATGTTGTCAAAACGAGACCCTTTAAGTGTGGTTTACAGCCCGGCCGTACTTAATAGTTGGCTCCATTGAGCTCGGGTCAATGGGTCACGCACTGTGGGGAGTGCCGACTCACGAGCACACTCGGGGCGCTTGATCGATCGCCGTCAGGGGTGTCGGCGATCTTTTTGTGCCCCTCTTGTTGTGACAAGTGGACTCATGAGGAGGAACCCATGCGTGGTGCCAAGAGCGCCAAGTGGGTCGCGGGTGCGGCGGTCGTCGCCCTGGCTGCGACTGCCTGTGGTGGCGGCGACGGTGACAGCACGGACAACTCGGGCGCTGCGGCCAACCCGGCCGGTGTTTTCAGCTACCAGAGCAGCGAACCCCAGCACCCGATTCAGCCGGCCAACGTGATGGAGACCGGCGGTGGCCGTATCACCGACGTGCTCTTCTCGAAGTTGGTCGACTTCGACCCGAAGACGGGCGCGATCGTCAACGACGTCGCGGACTCGATCAAGCAGGACGACGCCAGCCACTACACCATCAAGGTGAAGCAGGGCCGGACCTTCCACAATGGTGAGAAGGTCACGGCGAAGTCCTTCGTCGACGCCTGGAACTGGGGCGCCAACGCCAAGAACGCGCAGCAGAACGCCTCGTGGTTCTCGGACATCAAGGGCTACGACGAGGTCCACCCGGCGAAGGGTGACCCGAAGGCCGACAAGATGTCCGGTCTGTCCATCGCGGACGACTACACCATCAAGGTCGAGCTCGGCAACCCGGCTCCGTACTGGACCTACAAGCTCGGCTACAGCGCCTACGCGCCGCTGCCGCAGGTCTTCTTCACCAACCCGAAGAAGTACGGCCAGGAGCCCATCGGCAACGGCCCGTACCAGTTCGTGAAGTGGAACCACAACCAGAACTTCCTCACCAAGGCGTACGACAAGTACGCGGGTGCGGACAAGCCGAAGAACGGTGGTGTGGACTTCAAGTTCTACACGACCTCTGAGGCCGCGTATAAGGACACCGTCTCCAACAACCTGGACGTGCTCGACCTGGTCCCCCCGAGCGGCATGGCCACGTACCACCAGGACCTCGGCAAGCGCGCCGTGGACGTCCCGCAGAACTCGATCCAGACCATCGCGGTCGCGGCCTACTCGCCGACGATCAAGGCTGTCAAGGACCGTGCGAAGTTCATGCAGGGCCTGTCGATGGCGATCGACCGGGACACCATCACCAAGACGGTGCTCCAGGGCTCGCGCACCCCGGCCACCGGCTTCGTGCCGCCGGCCGTCAAGGGCTACCTCGCCGACGCCTGTGGCGAGACCTGCAAGTACAACCCGGCCAAGGCCAAGCAGCTCGTGACCGAGGCCGGTGGCGCCAACGCCGCCATCTCCGTCCTCTACAACGCCGACGGCGGCCACAAGGAATGGGTCACGGCGGTCTGCGCCAACATCACCCAGGCCACCGGCGTCAAGTGCGAGAGCGACGCCAAGGCGGACTTCAAGACCGTCCTGGACATCCGCACCGGTGAGAAGGTCCAGAGCTTCTTCCGCTCCGGCTGGGTGCAGGACTACCCGATCAACGCCAACTTCCTCAAGGACCTGTACGGCACCACCGCCGCGGGCAACGAGGGCAAGTACTCCAACAAGACGTTCGACGACCTGTCCGCCAAGGCGGACAAGGCCGCGACGCTGGACGAGTCCGTCAAGCTGTACCAGGACGCCGAGAAGGCCCTGTACGCCGACCTGCCGGCCATCCCGCTCTGGTACTACAAGACGAACTCCGGCTACTCGGCCAACGTCAAGAACGTCACGTACGACACCTTCGGCAAGCCGGTGTTCACCGCTGTCGAGGTCGTGAAGAAGTAGCTACAGGCCGCTAACGGTCGATTCACCCAGGCGTTCCGGCATCGCGTCGGCGCCACACCGTTCGCGCAGGGCAGCCAGCCCGCCCCTCCCGCGAGGAGCGGGGCGGGCCGGCTGTTGCAGCGGCTGACTATGGAGGCTCGATGGGGCGCTACGTCGCGAGGCGACTGCTCCAGATGATCCCGGTGTTCATCGGGACCACTCTGCTCATCTTTCTGATGGTGTACTCACTCCCCGGCGACCCCGTCCGGGCACTGTGGGGCGACAGACCTGCCGACCCGCAGGCGATGGCGCGGCTGCGCCACGAGTACTGGTTCGACAGGCCACTGCTCGCGCAGTACTGGCACTACATCAGCAATGTCATCACCGGGGACTTCGGCACCAGCTTCGTCACCGGCCGTAAGGTGATCGACGTCATGTCGGAGACCTTCCCGGTCACGATCCGGCTGGCGCTGATCGCCTTCACCATCGAGATCGTCGTGGGCATCGTGCTGGGCCTCCTGGCCGGTCTCAACCGCGGCAAGATCGCGGACAAGCTCGTCCTCGTGGTCACCCTGCTGCTGATCTCGATCCCGATCTTCGTTCTGGGCTTCATCTTCCAGACGGTCTTCGCGGACCAACTCGGCTGGGTCACCCCGACCGTTCAGAACTCCGACGACATCACGCAGCTGCTGCTGCCCGGTGTGGTCCTCGGCTCGCTCTCCTTCGCGTACATCGCGCGGCTCAGCCGGACCTCGATCGCAGAGAATCTGCGCGCGGACTACATCCGCACCGCCGTCGCGAAGGGCCTGCCGCGCCGGCGCGTGGTCGGCATCCACCTGATGCGCAACTCGCTGATCCCGGTGGTCACGTTCCTCGGTACGGACCTGGGCGCGCTCATGGGCGGCGCCATCGTCACCGAGGGCATCTTCAACGTGCACGGCATCGGCAACACGCTGTACCGGTCGATCAACCAGTCGGACAACACCACGGTGGTCGGCATCGTGACGATCCTCGTGATCGTCTACCTGCTCTCCAGCCTTGCCGTCGACCTGCTGTACGCCGCTCTGGACCCGAGGATCCGCTATGCCTGAGACCCTCAAGAAGGTTGAGGCCGGGACCGAGACCCCGGTCGTCGCCGCTGCCACCACGGTGTCGGAGAAGCCGCGCAGCCTCTGGTCGGACGCCTGGCGGGATCTGCGCCGCAACCCGTTCTTCATCGTCTCCGCGCTGCTGATCGTCTTCCTGGCGCTGGTCGCGGCCGCTCCGGGGCTCTTCACCTCGGTCGACCCGGACCACGCGGACCTCGCCAAGCACTACCTGGGCGACCCGAACTACGGCCATGTCTTCCGTGAGGACTGGTTCGGTTACGACGTCCAGGGCCGCAGCATCTACTCGCGCGTCCTGTACGGCGCCCGTGCTTCGATCATCGTCGGCGTCTGCGTGACGGTCTTCGTGACGCTCCTGGGCGGCTTCGTCGGGATGCTGGCCGGCTACTTCGGCGGCTGGCTCGACTCGCTGCTGTCCCGTCTGACCGATGTGTTCTTCGGCATCCCGCTGCTGCTCGGCGCGATCGTCATCCTGAACGCCTTCACCAACCGCACCGTCTGGTCCGTGGTGGTGGGCCTGGGCCTCCTTGGCTGGACCCAGCTCGCCCGTGTCATGCGCGGTTCGGTGATCACGGTCAAGCAGGCCGACTACGTCCAGGCCGCCAAGGCCCTGGGCGCCAGCACGAGCCGGATCATGATCCGGCACATCCTGCCGAACGCCGTCGCACCGGTGATCGTCGTCGCGACCATCGCCCTGGGCGGATACATCGCCACCGAGGCGACGCTGTCCTTCCTCGGTATCGGCCTGCCGCCGTCCACCGTCTCGTGGGGCAACGACATTTCCTCGGGCCAGACCGTCATCCGTACGGCTCCGCACGTGCTGTTCTTCCCCAGCGCCATGCTGAGCCTCACGGTGCTCGCCTTCATCATGCTCGGCGACGCGGTGCGCGACGCCCTCGACCCCAAGCTGCGCTGAGGAGGGCGTACGACGTGAGCATCATCGACAAGACCGCAAGCGTTCCGGCGCCCCGCGCCGACGGGGACCACAACGGACCCCTGCTCGAAGTCCGTGACCTGCACGTGGAGTTCCACACCCGCGACGGTGTGGCCAAGGCGGTCAACGGCGTCAACTACAGCGTCAGCGCGGGCGAGACCCTCGCCGTCCTCGGCGAGTCCGGCTCGGGCAAGTCCGTGACCGCGCAGGCGATCATGGGCATCCTCGACATGCCGCCCGGAAGGATCCCGCAGGGCGAGATCCTTTTCCGCGGCGAGGACATGCTGAAGATGACCGCCGAGGAGCGCCGCGCCATCCGCGGCCGGAAGATCGCCATGATCTTCCAGGACGCGCTCTCCGCGCTGAACCCGGTGCTGAGCGTCGGCTACCAGCTCGGCGAGATGTTCCGGGTGCACCAGGGCGCGTCCCGCAAGGAGGCCAAGGCCAAGGCCATCGAGCTGATGGACAAGGTCAAGATCCCTGCGGCCGCCGCGCGGGTCAACGACTACCCTCACCAGTTCTCCGGCGGTATGCGCCAGCGCATCATGATCGCGATGGCGCTCGCCCTGGAGCCCGACCTGATCATCGCGGACGAGCCGACCACCGCGCTCGACGTGACGGTCCAGGCGCAGGTCATGGACCTGCTCGCGGAGCTCCAGCGCGAGTACCACATGGGCCTGATCCTGATCACCCACGACCTCGGCGTGGTCGCCGACGTCGCGGACAAGATCGCCGTGATGTACGCGGGCCGGATCGTGGAGACCGCACCGGTGCACGAGCTCTACAAGCGCCCGGCGCACCCGTACACCCGGGGTCTGCTCGACTCGATCCCGCGCCTGGACCAGAAGGGCCAGGAGCTGTACGCGATCAAGGGTCTGCCGCCCAACCTGCTGAAGATCCCCGGCGGTTGCGCGTTCAACCCGCGCTGCCCGAAGGCGCAGGACATCTGCCGTACCGAGGTGCCGAAGCTCGCTCCGGTCACCGAGCAGGACGGCAGCGACCTGAGCGGCCGCGGCAGCGCCTGCCACTTCTGGAAGGAGACGATCCATGGCTGAGCTGGAGAAGAAGGACGAGGCCGTGGACGCCCCCACCGCGAGCGTCGTCGACGTCGTGAAGAAGGACGCCTCCACGACCACTGAGGTCGAGGCCCTCCTCGACGTCCAGGTCGACCGCGGCGAGCCGATCCTCCAGGTGCGCAACCTGGTCAAGCACTTCCCGCTGACCCAGGGCATCCTCTTCAAGAAGCAGATCGGCGCGGTCAAGGCCGTGGACGGGGTCTCCTTCGACCTCTACCAGGGCGAGACCCTCGGCATCGTCGGCGAGTCCGGCTGCGGCAAGTCCACCGTCGCCAAGCTGCTGATGACGCTGGAGACGGCGACCGCCGGCGAGGTCTTCTACAAGGGCCAGGACATCACCAAGCTGTCCGGGCGCGCGCTGAAGGCCGTCCGCCGCAACATCCAGATGGTGTTCCAGGACCCCTACACGTCCCTGAACCCGCGGATGACGGTCGGCGACATCATCGGCGAGCCCTTCGAGATCCACCCCGAGGTGGCTCCCAAGGGCGACCGGCGCCGCAAGGTCCAGGAGCTCCTGGACGTGGTGGGCCTCAACCCGGAGTACATCAACCGGTACCCGCACCAGTTCTCGGGCGGTCAGCGCCAGCGCATCGGCATCGCCCGCGGCCTCGCGCTCAACCCCGAGATCATCATCTGCGACGAGCCGGTCTCCGCGCTCGACGTGTCGGTCCAGGCGCAGGTCATCAACCTGATGGCGAAGCTCCAGGACGAGTTCAACCTCTCCTACATCTTCATCGCGCACGACCTCTCCATCGTCCGGCACATCTCGGACCGCGTCGGTGTGATGTACCTCGGCAAGATGGCCGAGATCGGCACGGACGAGGAGATCTACGAGCACCCGACGCACCCGTACACCCAGGCGCTGCTCTCGGCCGTGCCGGTGCCGGACCCGGAGGCGCGCGAGCACCGGGAGCGGATCATCCTCACCGGTGACGTCCCCTCGCCCGCCAACCCGCCGTCGGGCTGCCGCTTCCGCACCCGCTGCTGGAAGGCGGAGGAGCGCTGCTCCACCGAGGTCCCACTGTTGGCGGTCCCGGAGCGCTTCCAGGGCCTGGACACCCTGGCGGCTCACGACTCGGCGTGCCACTTCGCCGAGGAGAAGGACGTCGTGGGCGCGGCGCAGTAGCCGCAGTCGACGAGGGTGGGCCCCGACCGGATGTGTCCGGCCGGGGCCCACCCCCTTTCCCTCAGACGGGCCGATCCGCATCAGGTCAGGTTGTGGCGCACCCAGACGTTCGGTTCCACGTAGACGGCGCGGTCGTGGGTGACGCTGCAGTTCACCGGGACGAGTGCGCCCGGCACAACGACGTCACCGTCCTTGTCGAACGGCAGGCCGGTCCAAGTGCGCCATTGAGCCAGCGAGCCGGCGACCACCATGGAGGCCGGAGCGACCTTCTCGATCGTCGCGCCCGCGCGGACGTGGACCCGGAGCCAGGCGTCCTGCGGGAGCGCGTCGGGCCGGGTGAGCTTGATGTACTCGTGCATCGGGGATAGCGGAGCCAGGTGCTTTTCGTTGGGGCGGACCGGTGCCACCAGCGTCTCCATGCCTTGTTTCACCACGGCTTCCCGCATAGCCGTGAGCATTCGGTAGGACAGGCCGCTGCCGAGCCGATCCGGCGCGATCATGATCTCCAAGGCGCTCGCCGTGTTGACCTGCAAGCCCGCCTTCTTGTCGTTGTAGGCCCAGGTCAGAACGCGGTCCCAGCCCCCGTCCGGAAGCTCCTCGCGTTGTGGGACACCAAAACGGAACGGGATGCTCAGTCCGCGCGCGACTGGGGTGCCGTCCTGATCGGTGGCCATCACGCAGAACTCGGGGAAGTCCGCCGCCACTCGGTGGAGCAGAGCGTTGGCCACGGTGTCGCCATCGATGAATGCGGGCCAGGTGTTCTCGATGTCGTAGACGCGCTCGATGAGTTCCGGCCGATCGGCCAGCGTAGTGATGGTCAGGTCTGTCATGACCTTGATCGTTCCACACCAGGGAAGGCCGTAGGGCTGAGCTGTCGCCTGTCAGGCGGGCGGCAGGGGCCGAATCTCCCCGTTCCTCATTCGCGAGCGACGCGCCTCCGTGGGACTCATGACGCTTTACGAAGCGGTCGACGCGGAGGAAGTCGCGCCTATCTGAGTGGCGACCAGTTCCTGATAGGGCCGACAGCGCTCGATGAGCGCGAAATGATCGGCGGCATCGACCACTCGTCCTTGATCCATCAAGACCACATGGTGTGCATGCTGCACTGTCGACAGACGGTGTGCCACCACGATCACTGACCGCGTGATGGCGAGGTCGTCAATGACGGTGCGGAACCGGTGCTCGTTGATGCCGTCGAGCTGACTGGTCGGCTCGTCCAGGACTACTATCTCCGCGTCGGAGAGCAGGACACGAGCCAACGCCAGACGCTGTCGCTGGCCGCCGGAGAGATCGCTCTCGCGCCCGAGTAGGGTGTCAAGACCCTGAGGCAGTGCACGTATACCGTCCGCGAGACCGACCGCGTTAAGTGCTGCGTTGAGTTCGGCGTCCGGTGCCGCTGTGGTCCGGCCCAGCTGAAGGTTCTCCCGCACCGTGGCTTCCACGAGAGTGAAGGCTTGGTCGACATAGGCGATGCGGGCTCGAAGCGCCTGAAGGGGCCAGATGCTGGTGTCGTGGCCCAGGATCGTGACTTTTCCCGAATTCGGTTGGACGAAACGCTCGATGAGCGAGAGGGCCGTGGTCTTTCCCGCACCAGAAGCGCCGACGATGGCGGTGAGCCCCTCCCGCGGGGCGGAGAACGTGACATCGTGCAGCGTTGCCTCGTTGGCTCCGGGATGTGTGTACGACACGTTGTCGAAGACGACCGAAGGCGCACCCGGGGTGGGCAGCGGAGCAGGTAGCTCCGCTGCCTGGTCTGCCTCCGGTGGAAGCGCGAGCAACTGGTCGCAGCGCTCGCGGGCTGCTCGCCCCTCCTGCAGTTTGGTGAACGCGCCAGTCAATGCGGTTGCGGGCGAGAAGGCCTGAAAGAGGTACATCAGAAATGCCCCGAAGGCCGCGATCTCGAGGTTTCCCGAAGCCATGCGGGCTCCGCCGACGAGGATGACGACCACCATGGCGACTTGGTTGCCGAGTGCGATGACCGTGGGAATAAGCGCTTCAAGGCGAGCACCTTTAAGCGAAAGAGCACGCAGTTCCGCGGCGTCCGTATCGAGCGTGTAGGAGACCAGCGTCTCTGCTTGAAATGCTTTGATTGTGGAGAGGGACTCCAGGTTGGACATGACTCTGTGGTTGAGCCCTCCCACAGCAGCTTGCTGGCCGGAGAAGTTGAGCTTCACGCGGTTGAGTACGGCAGTGATCACTCCGAACGCCGCAGCCATGGATGCCAGGGTGACCAGGGTGAGTAGCCAGTCGATCCAGATCATCATCGCCAGGATGGACAGCAGGGTGAGAGTGGCCAGAGGTATCTGTGCGGCGACATCGGTTATGTGGCGCAGCTGAGAGACATCGTAGGTGATGCGGGAGGAGACAGTGCCCGCACCCTCCCGGGTGACGGTCGACAGTGGCAGGCGCAAGGAATGCGCTATCATCCGGCTGCGCAATTTGAAGACGATGAGCTCGCCGGTCCGCGTAAGCATGAAACCGGATGCAGCTTGAGATACCGAGCCGACGACTACCGCGAGGCACATCCACAGGACAGGTGTGGGGGTGGGTCTATCTTCGGTGAATCCAGTGATGATCACTTTTACGCAGAACGGCACAGCCAAAGTCGCGGCGGTCGAGACAAGTGCGAGTAGCAACCCGACAATAAACTGGCCCCAATGCGTGGAAAGTTCAGAGCGGATTCGGATTCTTTTGTCTGCAGGTCGGGTGGCACGGGGCGACTGGAAGAAATGTACCACGCTGATATGTTTCCTCTGGGCTGGCTTCATCAGGCGGCGGATTGGATTCAGCTCTTCGCGACATCGTTCGATGCCGCATACGGGATGGTCGGTGTCAGGCCGAGATCGTGCGGCAACAGAGAGACCAGCCAAGCGTCACGCCGAATTCCGTCCTGGAGCGTGCGCCCGCGCAACGTTCCCTCCATCTGGAATCCAGTCTTCAGAACCAAAGCGAGCGAGGCCTCATTTCCGACTTCACCGACGCCCTCCAAGCGATCCAGCTTCAAATCGGTGAAGGCCCATCGTGCTATCTCACGGAGGGCCTCTGTGGCGTAGCCCTTGCCCCTATGCTCCTTGGCGACCCAACAGCCCAGATACGCGAAGTCCTCACTGCGGCCCACGGTGTCGATGCCGAAGACGCCGAAGCAGCCGACCAATGAGCCGGAATCTTTTGCGTACGCACCGAATATGTAGTGTCTGTCCGCGCTCCAGCCACCCGCACAGGTGGACTCGACGAACTCGCGGGCCTGAGCCAGGTTCCCGGGTTCGGGTACAACAGTCCATCTCCTGATGGCCGGGTCTGACCATGCCGTGACGATGGCGTCGAGATCGCTCATCCGCACGGGGTGAATGTCGAGGTTGCGAGTGGTGAGTGTGACGGCATCCACGGTGGTGACTCCTGCATTAGTTGCGATGTATTAGGGCGTCAGGAGACGAGAAGCGCCGCGCCCCAGGTGTTTGCGCTATCCGTACCATGTGAGTAGGAATCGAGGGCGAGGGCTATGCCTGCTGCCCCCTCGAGCAAGCCTGGGTAGTCCGCGCCTTCAGGGTGGTTGACCACCGGGGCGCGAAATCCGAAGGGGAAGTCACCCTTGAACTCATCCAGGATGGTGCCGCATACCTCGGCCCTCAACTCATCTATACCTGGCACGGTGTGATCCTCTTGGAACAGGCCCAACAGGTGGAGAGCGCCGGCCCAGCCATGGCAGAGGCTTGCATCGGTTATCTGCCAGGAAGCGCGCGGCGTTTGGACGCATGAGGCTATGGCGCCTTGGGCAAGTTGTCGCCAGTCGTTGCGATCGAAGTGACGGGCGGCAAGCTGCAATGCCCTGGCGACTCCGGGGAGGCCATAACACCAAGATGCCCGGCTCCGATTCGCCGTGACAATGCCGGTATCCCATTGTCTGCGGGAAAGATATCCGGGCCAGAACACACCGTATTCGTCGTGGAGGGCCCGCTCGCTGTAGACACTCACGATTCTCTCGGCCGCTTCGTGTTGCCCTGGAACATCGAGGCCCTCTTTGTAGGCAAGGGAGAGTAGGGACAGCGGCCCCGCGATTCCGTGAGCAAGCCCGAGATTCAGATGCCCGTGATTTAGGAGGTCTGGATCTGTCGAGTAATATTCCGGCGTTGAAGGCGACCAAAACCCCGGGTTGATCGAGGCCATTCCATCTGCCATAACAACCAGGCAGTCAAGGACTCTCCGTAGGTCTTCCTCAAAGCGTTCCGGCCTGAGCAGCATATATCTGCCTGCACCGGCCAGGCCACTGATTGCGTCGTAGCGGCTGACTTCTCCGGTAGGCTCAGCGGCGATCCATTCGCACATGGCCTTTGTTCGGGCCACGATCTCGCGGTTGAGTGTTTCCAAGGCTTTCTCATAACCACCGTGTGTTACTTGTCGACCTGTCTCCAATGAGAACGCGAGCCCGCAGAGATCGTCGAGCAAACCCAAGTCCGCTGCCTCTTTGTTCATCAGTGCCTCGACAGATCGCTGCAAATACTGGTGCCCGATGGCCGCATTGGCAGGATCTTCGCCCACGCGATTCAGGAAGAGCAGTGCGATCCCTGGGTAGCCGCGGGCGAGAGAGGAAGCTGTCCACACGAGGCTGACCGATGACGGATCGCCAGCTAGTTTGGTTAGGCTGAGCACATCATCTGGGGAGGCCAACCGCTCGGCTATCTGGGTGGCCAGCTTGCCAGCAGATTCCTTTCGATGAGCCAGTCCCGACGGTTCAAACACCATTTCGGGCCCGATCCAGATGGAGCCTGGCCACATGCCCCAGAAGCGTGAGGCTCCTCCGCTCGCTCTCACGGTCCGCGCCTATGAGCCGGTTGTGTTGCATGTGAAGCAGACTGTTGAGTGCCACGTCTCGTCGTCCTGTCCGGGCCGCTGTCATGGGCCCCTCGCAAAGAAGTGCCCCTAGTTCCCTAACCTCTGCTTGCTGGGTCCAGAGCCCGTGTATTCCGACGATTCCTGTTGCCTCTTCCAGGAGTGCTGCGGCGCGTCCGGGAACGGCAATTTCTGCTGCTGCCCGGATGACGTCCCTTGTTACGGACCGCCCAGTCGCCTTCGGGAACGTGGCCCCTGCCCAGGAGGCCCACTCCCAGGGACCGAGGGAGTCCAGTAGGGCCGCGTAGTTGGCGACCATGAGGACGGGCTGGCCTAGCCTGCCGTTGAGCTCAGCGGCACGAGCCAGTTCGGCGAGGACGATCTGGCTGTCCACGCAGAACACCGACTCGGTCAGCCGCAGCGCTTCCGTACCCCCATATCTGCCCACTTCTGGTTCGTATTCACAGTGCGAAAAGCCGCGCGACAATCCCCTGTCGCGGAGTGTGGCCAGGAAGTCGGTCAGACACTCCCACACAGTCGCCCGTAGTTCCCTCGACTTGGTTCGGAGGCGAAGCCGTATGTGCGGCTCAGGGGAAAAGTAACGCATGAAGAACCATCCGGTGACATTCTGGTCCACGGCCTGGATGAACCGATTAAGTTCACGGATTAGGTCATCATGCGCTTCCGGTACTGCGGAAATCTGCAGGTAGATCCACTCGCTATCGAGAGAGTGGACAATCTGCTCCGACATGACGGTGTCGACAATTTTCGTAATTGGCGTATGCTTTTCTCTGAAATTCCCGAAGAGCGGAAAGATGATCTCGTTGCTCCGGCCGTCTGACCACCCGTAGGATCCGCCGAAATTCCTCGGATCCTCACTGATGGTTACCGCAGTCTTCGCCATGTCACGACGTAGGATCTCGCGATGGAATCGGTCACGCAGGTCGAGTTCGTAGACCTTGTCCTGGACCGATATCCTCACCTGATCGGATACATTCAGATCACGCCGCCAATTCGCTATGCAGTGCTCCCAGTCAAATGAATTATTGGCGGAAGCGATCAAGGCTTGACTGGGGCGCCAGGAGAGAGGTGAGGCTATTACCTTTCCGACCCGCACGCGGGGCAGAACGGGATGGAATCGGTACCTTCCCCAATTCCACGGCTGCCAGATTCTCCGCTCCGCCGTGTATCGGATTTCATGGAGGAATCGAGCGAGATTGGGTGCCTCTGTCTCGAGTGTGAGGAGATGAGGAGCCACGGGATGGATTTCCTCTCCCGTCTTGCTCCAGACAACGCGCAAGCCTCGATCGTCTGCCAGGACCAGCAGGTCGCGCCAATCTATGCTTTTCCGGGCGTCGTGTGGAAAGTGACCGATCGGTATCTCGAACGGCAGGACGCCCGGCACCTGGGCGACGTTCAGCATGCGTGGAGTCCGGGGCTGGAAGGTCACCGCCGCCGGGATTCCGAAGCCTTCACTCCGGTCGACCGAGCGGGCCACTTCATCGGTGATCCCGAGCATGTGCGCGAACCGCCCCATGGCTGCGCCGGCTGTCGGAGACCCGACCAGGGGCGAGGCCAGAAGTTGAAAATCACCCGCGTCAATTCGCTCAGTGCTACTTGCCAGCAGTTGGAAACAGAGTTCAAGTGAATGGGGGGGGACAGTCTGAGGATCTTCTTCGGCAAGCATGTCGATAAGGCTCTTATCGACAATGAGTTCACGTTCAGAACTCACAGTGGCTTGATGGAAAACCTCTCCCATCAGCAGCAGCCGTCTGTCCTCATCTCTGCCGCTGGTGCTCCGCTCGTGCAAAGCCAGGCGGGCGCTGTGACTCACCCTCGGATTCAGATAACCGCGCGGGAAGCCGAGCCCGGAGTGTGCATCAATGAGTTCGGGAAGTCGCACGGTACGACCGGTACCATATTTCTCGACAAACGCTTCGTAGTACTCATGTAGTGAGGAGTATGCTTGCTCCAATGGTGAAATTCTCCACAGTGCAGTCGCATACGATTCAACCTCTCGCACGACCGCCTGCGGAAGTGTGATTTCGGCGTGGGCTCTCAGGTCGACCTGGGCTGTGGTATGAAATCGCTGAGGGACTACCGAACGGCCGGACGTTTCCAGATCCTCCCATGCGGGAGTCCCTCCTCCGACTTCCTGTTCAGCATATTCGTCCAGTGCGCGCTGGACCTCTCGGAGGCTTGTGCCGAGTGGGGAGGAGTCGGCAAGTGACTTGATCGCCACCCGGATGAAGTCTGAATCGATCGATGCATGGGGCAATGAGGTCAGAAGTATCTCGCTATGGATGAGATCAGAAAGCAGCGCATCGATCTTCTCTTCGTCCGCGTGTGGGAATGTTTCCAGGATGCCCCTGAGAAGGTTCGCGTATCGGACAGGGTTTCGGGCCTCTTTTCGCACGAAGGCGATCACTGCAGTATTTCGGACCGATAGTTCGTTTCCAGTTTTCCTGGCTTTTCCGATGCGTTCCTCTTCCGCGGCCTCGGTGACGTAGGGAAGAACGAGTCTCGTTCCGCGAGTGAAACAGAGATCGTTCATGACAACCTCGGTCTCGTGGCGAACTTCCGTATGGCGCAGCAGCGTTTTTCTCAGCTCATTGCACCATCCCGAGTCGGGCCGGACCAGCTTCGTACCCACGCCCGGGAAGGAGGCTTGGGCGGTCTGCCCTATGGACGCTCGTGCTACGCCGGCGTTTAGTCCAAAGGGGGTGGGCCTGCCTGTTATCCGCAGCGCGTAGCGTGTGAGCGAGACCGCCGCGCTGAGGAGCCTGCGCGGGCTGATCTCCCCGCCGCTGCTGATCTTCTTGATGGTTGAGGACAAGTGGCGGCTGGAGACCGCGAGGGCCTCCCGAATGACCGGATCTTGCGACAGGACATTGATATAGTCAATTATTTCGCTCGACGGAATGTCATCAGAGTCGTAGCGAAGGGCCGCGTCGGCAAGCGCAGCCCTGGGCCGTGAGGCGACTCTCACGAGGATCGGCTCAGTGCCGCGGAAGCTTCTGGTCGGCTCCAATGGGATCTCCTCACATGCGTCTGTCAACGGAACGGCTAGAGGTAGTCGTCCTACGGGAAGATGTAGGACGACTACCTGGTCACCTGCTAGTGCTGATTAGGCGCAGCACACCGGTCGGGCCTCGTCGGGCATGAACCCCCGGCTACCCGAAGTGGCAATACAAGGAGTGCAGTTCACGTTCGTGAACCCACCTTCGGGGTCCTGGAACCCAGGCGTACCGGTGGGGCTGATGGTGATGTCCAAGTCAAAATCTGAGAGGTCGACATCGACGGAAAGGGTGGCAGTCGCCATGATGGAATATCCTTCTCTGTGGAATTCGCAGCGGCAGAGAGTCGCTGCCCTGTCTTTGGGCAGTCACGCCCACCTGGCTGGGTGAGCCGACAGGTCTGAGCCGGGTTCTCGCATACCTGCGCAGTAGCGCTTCGGACACAGTCGCTCCTGCTTCCGCTGTTGAAAGCGGCCAGGGAGGGATCCCGAAAGGGGTTATTTCAGTGTGAGGCTGGCTGGGAGAGCGCGTTATCCGGGTCTGAGACTCGGATTTTAGAATCCAAATCAACGGCATCGTAGAGAGGTAGGCGTGACCGTGATGAGGGGCGGCTGGGCTGTTTGCTAGTGTAGTCCAGATGAAATCCCGAGGATCGGGGTTTCATGTTGCAAGTCGATTGACTTCCGAATTCCTTTGCGCGTTTCCTCGCTGCCGTGAAGCTTGCAGTCAATCCGGAATGAGGGGCTCGTGTACTGGAAACTTGTAAGTGTTCTGGCCGTTGATGAGGACGGTAGTCGAGTGGCGACGGCATGGCATCATTTCGTTCGAAGATTGAGCTAGATTTGAGGTTGGCTGCCTAGGTGATTTGGCTGGTTGTTGACTTGACTCGAGTGAATATCCATCTTCGTGGAATTGTGGATTTTCTTATTCCGCGCCAGTGATTGCGCTAGCGGGACCAGAACCCGCTCCTGTACGCCTAGACGGGCTGTCGTTTGTCGCTGCAGGCGCCGCGGTACGCATGTAATTCCTTTGCGGCGCGGGCGACTTGGGCCCGACAGTGGCCGGATGGACAACGGGACCGGGGTAAGGGCCGCCACGACCGACGACGCGGAGGCGGTCTGCGCGCTGCTGAACGCCGTCGACGAGTACGAGATCGGGGCGGCCGAGACCGCGCTGAACGAGGTCGAGGAGGACCTGGCGAAGGCGCGGGACGCGTGGGTGGCCGTCGAGGACGGGCGCACCGTGGCGTACGCGGCGATCCTCGACGCGGGCGCGGACGGCGGCGTCGACATCGACCACTACGTACTGCCCGACCGCCAGGACGCGGGGATCCGCCTGCTCGACCTGGCCGAGGCGCGCTCGCGCGAGCTCGCCGCCGAGACGGGCGCGGACCACGCGGTGGTCCACCTCCACCTCAACGCGACCCCCACCATCGACACCGCGCTGCTCACCGGACGCGGCTGGCGCACGGTGCGCCGCTACAACGTCCTGACCCGCCCGATCTCCCCCGAGGCCGACCCGGTCCCCGAGCCGCCCGCCGGGGTGCGGCTGCGCCCCTGCGCGGACGAGGCCGACCGCCGGGCCGCGCACCGCCTCCACCAGGAGACGTTCGCCCACCACTTCGACTTCCGCCCGCAGGGCTACGAGGAGTGGCTGCGGCAGGTCGCCCCCGACTGGCCGCTGGTGTGGATCGCGTCCGTCGACGGCGCCGGCGACGCGGCGGTCCTGATCACCCGCGACGATCGCGAGGGCATGGGCTGGATCCGCACGCTGGGCGTCCGCGAGCAGTCCCGGGGCCGCGGCCTGGCCAGCCACCTGCTGCGCCACGCCTTCGCCGTATACGCACTCCGCGGCCGCGACACGATCGGCCTGGGCGTCGACACGGAGAACGTCACGGGGGCGCTGCGGCTGTACGAGTCGCACGGCATGGGCGTGCACTACGCGGTGGACACGTGGGAGGTGCGGCTGGCGGTATGAGGCCGCACGGCTCATTCCGTGCGCCCATACGGGTGCGGTGAAGGTGCGCTCTGTCCCCTCCTGAGGTGATATTTGGGCCTAAGTGAGACTTAGGACTCTAGGAGGACTCCATGCGCGGAGCCACGCATGCCAAGTGGGCCGCATGTGCGGTGGGCGTCGCCCTCGCGGCGACGGCCTGCGGGGGCGGAGACAGCGGCGGTGGCAGCGGTGCCTCCGGCATCGTGAGCTCGTCCTGGGGCGATCCGCAGAACCCGCTGGAGCCCGCCAACACCAACGAGGTGCAGGGCGGCAAGGTCCTCGACATGCTCTTCCGGGGGCTCAAGCGGTACGACCCGAAGACCGGCGCCGCCAAGGACATGCTCGCCGAGAAGATCGAGACCACCGACTCCACCAGCTTCAACGTCACCGTCAAGGACGGCTGGACCTTCTCCGACGGCGAGAAGGTCACCGCGAAGTCCTTCGTGGACGCCTGGAACTACGGCGCCAACCTCAAGAACAACCAGAAGAACGCGTACTTCTTCGGGTACATCGAGGGGTACGACAAGACCCACCCCGACAAGGGCGACCCGACCGCGGAGACGCTCTCCGGGCTGAAGGTCACCGGCGAGCGCACCTTCTCCGTCAAGCTCAACCAGAAGTTCTCCACCTGGCCCGACACCCTCGGCTACGCCGCCTTCGCCCCGCTGCCCCGGGCGTTCTTCGACAGCCACTCCGCCTGGCTGTCCAAGCCGATCGGCAACGGCCCGTACACGGTGAACTCGTACACCAAGGGCTCCAAGCTGGAGATGCGCAAGTGGGACGGGTACACGGGCCCGGACAAGGCGCAGAACGGCGGGGTGGACCTGAAGGTCTACACCGACAACAACACCGCCTACACCGATCTGACCGCCGGCAACCTCGACCTCGTCGACGACGTGCCCGCCTCCCAGCTCAAGAACGTCAAGGCCGACCTCGGCGACCGGTACATCAACACCCCGGCCGGCATCATCCAGACGCTCGCGTTCCCGTACTACGACGAGGCCTGGAACACCCCGGGCGCGGTGAAGGTCCGCAAGGGCCTGTCGATGGCGATCAACCGCGCGCAGATCACCGACACGATCTTCCAGAAGACCCGCACCCCGGCCACCGACTGGACCTCGCCGGTGCTCGGCGCGGACGGCGGCTACAAGGACGGGCTCTGCGGCGACGCCTGCAAGTACGACCCGGCCGGGGCGAAGAAGCTGATCCAGGAGGGCGGCGGGATCCCCGGCGGCCAGGTGAAGATCTCGTACAACGCGGACACCGGCTCGCACAAGGAGTGGGTCGACGCCGTCTGCAACAGCGTCAACAACGCGCTGGGCAACGACAGGGCGTGCGTGGGCAACCCGGTCGGCACCTTCGCCGACTTCCGCAACCAGATCACCCAGAACAAGATGTCCGGCCCGTTCCGGGCGGGGTGGCAGATGGACTACCCGCTGATCCAGAACTTCCTGCAGCCGCTGTACTACACCAACGCCTCGTCCAACGACGGCAAGTGGACCAACCCCGAGTTCGACAAGCTGGTCAACGAGGCCAACGCCGAGACGGACAAGGCCAAGGCGGTCGACCTCTTCCAGAAGGCCGAAGGGGTGCTGCGGGACCAGATGGGCGCCATCCCGCTCTGGTACCAGAACGGCAGCGCCGGCTACTCGACCCGGGTCTCCAACGTCGCGCTGAACCCGTTCAGCGTCCCCGTCTACAACGAGATCAAGGTCAGCTGACGCCGGCGGAGGTGCGGCCCGGCGCGCCCCGCGCCGGGCCGGACCCCTTCCCAGACTCTCGGAGCGGTTCATGGGACGTTATGTGATCCGGCGCCTGCTGCAGATGATCCCGGTCTTCTTCGGTGCCACGCTGCTGATCTTCCTGATGGTCAACGTGATGGGCGACCCCATCGCGGGCCTCTGCGGCGACAAGGCGTGCGACCCGGGGACCGCCGCGCGCCTCAAGCAGGAGTTCGGCCTCGACAAGCCGGTCTGGCAGCAGTACGCGACGTACATGGGGAACGTGTTCACCGGTGACTTCGGGACCGCGTTCAACGGCCAGAAGGTCACCGAGCTGATGTCGACCGCCTTCCCCGTCACCATCCGGCTCACGATCATCGCGATCCTCTTCGAGATCGTCATCGGCATCACCCTCGGCGTGGTCACCGGTCTGCGGCGCGGCCGCCCGATCGACACCGCGGTGCTGATCCTCACCCTCGTCGTCATCGCGATCCCGACCTTCGTCACCGGTCTGGTGCTCCAGCTGGTGCTCGGCGTCGAGTGGCAGTGGATCAAGCCCTCGGTGCCCCCGGACGCGCCCTTCGACAAGCTCCTGATCCCCGGCCTGGTCCTCGCCTCGGTCTCGCTGGCGTACGTCACCCGGCTCACCCGGACCTCGATCGCGGAGAACTCCCGTGCCGACTACGTCCGCACCGCCGTCGCCAAGGGCCTCCCCAGACGCCGGGTGATCACCCGCCATCTGCTGCGCAACTCGCTGATCCCGGTGGTCACCTTCATCGGTACGGACGTGGGCGCCCTGATGGGCGGGGCGATCGTGACCGAGCGGATCTTCAACATCCACGGCGTCGGCTTCCAGCTCTACCAGGGCATCCTGCGCCAGAGCACCCAGACCGTCGTCGGCTTCGTGACCGTTCTGGTGCTGGTGTTCCTGGTGGCGAATCTCGTCGTCGACCTCCTGTACGCCGTACTCGACCCGAGGATCCGCTATGCCTGAGCCCGACTTCGACGAAGGTGCCGCGATCTCCGCGACCGGCGCGGGCGGCGTCGGCCAGGGAGCCATCGCCCCCACCGGCACCGGTGCCGCGATGGACCTCGCCATAAGCGAGGGCGCGACCCTGGGGAAGACTCCGGGCGGCCCGGAAGGCACCGGCCCGGCGGGCAAGCCCCGCAGCCTGTGGGGCGACGCCTGGCGGGACCTGCGGCGCAACCCCGTCTTCATCATCTCCGGCCTGATCATCCTCTTCCTGGTCGTCATCTCGCTGTGGCCGTCCCTGATCGCCTCCGGCAACCCGCTCAAGTGCGACCTCTCCAAGGCCCAGCTCGGCTCCCGGCCCGGCCACCCCTTCGGGTACGACGGCCAGGGCTGCGACGTCTACACCCGGACCGTCTACGGGGCGAGGACCTCGGTCACCGTCGGCGTCTGCACCACCCTCGGGGTCGCGCTCTTCGGCTCGGTCCTCGGCGGGCTCGCCGGGTTCTTCGGCGGCGGCTGGGACGCGCTGCTCTCCCGGATCACCGACATCTTCTTCGGCATCCCGGTGGTGCTCGGCGGTCTGGTGTTCCTGTCCGTGGTCACCTCGACCACGGTCTGGCCGGTGATCGGCTTCATGGTCCTGCTGGGCTGGCCGCAGATCGCCCGGATCGCGCGCGGCTCGGTGATCACCGCCAAACAGAACGACTATGTCCAGGCGGCCCGCGCGCTCG
Organism: Streptomyces sp. BPTC-684; assembly: GCF_030028635.1. NCBI lineage: Bacteria > Bacillati > Actinomycetota > Actinomycetes > Kitasatosporales > Streptomycetaceae > Streptomyces > Streptomyces sp. BPTC-684. The sequence goes on along the minus strand of NZ_CP124863.1, from coordinate 1,762,832 downwards.
GCGCCACCAACTCCCGGATGCTGCTGCGCCACATCGCGCCCAACGCGGTGGCCCCGGTGATCGTCGTGGCGACCATCGCGCTCGGTACGTACATCTCCCTCGAAGCCACGCTCTCCTACCTCGGCGTCGGGCTGAAGCCGCCGTCCGTCTCCTGGGGCATCGACATCTCGGCCGCCTCCCAGTACATCCGCAACGCGCCGCACATGCTGCTGTGGCCGGCCGGGGCGCTGGCGGTCACGGTGCTCGCGTTCATCATGCTCGGCGACGCGGTGCGCGACGCCCTCGACCCCAAGCTGCGCTGAGGAGTTGGACACCATGCTGCTCGAAGTGCGCGACCTCCAGGTCGAGTTCAAGACCAGGGACGGGATCGCCAAGGCCGTCAACGGGGTCACCTACTCGGTGGCGGCCGGGGAGACGCTGGCGGTGCTCGGCGAGTCCGGCTCCGGCAAGTCGGTGACCGCGCAGGCCGTGATGGGCATCCTCGACATGCCGCCCGGCCGGATCACCGGCGGCGAGATCGTCTTCCAGGGCCAGGACCTGCTGAAGCTCAAGGAGGACGAGCGGCGCAAGATCCGCGGGTCCGGAATGGCGATGATCTTCCAGGACGCGCTGTCCTCCCTCAACCCGGTGCTGAGCGTGGGCGCGCAGCTCGGTGAGATGTTCTCCGTGCACCGGGGGATGTCCCGGGCGGACGCCAAGGCCAAGGCCGTCGAGCTGATGGACCGGGTGCGGATCCCGGCCGCCAAGGAGCGGGTCGGGCAGTATCCGCACCAGTTCTCCGGCGGTATGCGCCAGCGCATCATGATCGCCATGGCGATGGCCCTGGAGCCCGCGCTGATCATCGCGGACGAGCCGACCACCGCGCTCGACGTGACCGTCCAGGCCCAGGTGATGGACCTGCTCGCGGAGCTCCAGCGCGAGATGAACATGGGGCTGATCCTGATCACCCACGACCTGGGGGTGGTCGCGGACGTCGCGGACCGGATCGCGGTGATGTACGCGGGCCGGATCGTCGAGGAGGCCCCGGTCCACGAGATCTACAAGGCCCCCGCGCACCCGTACACGCGCGGCCTGCTCGACTCGATCCCGCGGCTGGACCAGAAGGGCCAGGAGCTGTACGCGATCAAGGGCCTGCCGCCCAATCTGATGCACATCCCGTCGGGCTGCGCCTTCCACCCGCGCTGCCCGATGGCGCAGGACGTGTGCCGGACCGACGTCCCGCCGCTGGGACACGTCTCCGAGGGCCGCAGGAGCGCGTGCCACTTCTGGAAGGAGTGCCTGAATGGCTGAGGCGATTCTGGAAGTGCGCGACCTGGTCAAGCACTACCCGCTGACCCAGGGCATCCTCTTCAAGAAGCAGGTCGGCGCGGTGAAGGCGGTCGACGGGGTCTCCTTCGACCTGGTGGCCGGCGAGACCCTGGGCATCGTCGGGGAGTCCGGCTGCGGCAAGTCGACGGTCGCCAAGATGCTGGTGAATCTGGAGCGCCCGACGGCGGGTCAGATCAAATACAAAGGCACGGACATCACCAAGATGTCCGGCAAGGCGCTTCGATCCGTCCGCCGCAACATCCAGATGGTGTTCCAGGACCCGTACACGTCCTTGAACCCGCGGATGACGGTCGGGGACATCATCGGCGAGCCGTACGAGATCCACCCCGAGGTGGCTCCCAAGGGCGACCGGCGCCGCAAGGTGCAGGACCTGCTGGACGTGGTGGGGCTCAACCCGGAGTACATCAACCGCTATCCGCACCAGTTCTCCGGCGGCCAGCGCCAGCGCATCGGCATCGCGCGCGGCCTCGCGCTCCAGCCCGAGATCATCGTGGCGGACGAGCCGGTCTCCGCGCTCGACGTCTCGGTCCAGGCGCAGGTGGTGAACCTGCTGGAACGCCTGCAGAACGAGTTCTCCCTGTCGTACGTCTTCATCGCGCACGACCTGTCGATCGTGCGGCACATCTCGGACCGGGTGGGGGTGATGTACCTGGGCCGGATCGTGGAGATCGGGCGGGACGCGGAGATCTACGACCATCCGACGCACCCGTACACGCAGGCGCTGCTCTCGGCGGTGCCGGTGCCGGATCCGTCGGCACGGGAGCACCGGGAGCGGATCATTCTCTCCGGGGATGTCCCGTCCCCGGCGAACATCCCCTCGGGGTGCCGGTTCCGCACGCGGTGCTGGAAGGCGCAGGAGCGCTGCACGCTGGAGGTGCCGGAGCTGGCGGTCCCGGCGGTCTTCCAACTCCTGGAGGGCCCGGCCCACCACCCGTCGGCTTGCCACTTCGCGGAGGAGAAGCGGGTGGTGCCGTCGGAGTGACCCGGTGTTCGTCTGCGGGCCGGTGGTGGGTTGCTCGCGCAGTTCCCCGCGCCCCTTCATGGCCCGGTCTTTGTCTGCGGGCCGTCTGTGGCTGGTCGCGCAGTTCCCCGCGCCCCTAGGGGGTACGGCCGAAGGCGATGGCGAAGCCGAGCATTTAAGGGGCGCGGGGAACTGCGCGACCAGCCCCCACCCACCCGCAGATAAAGGTCGGCACGCCGAAGCCCGCGTCCGTGGTGTAACGGGGTGTACGGACGCGGGCCCCGGCTCCGAGCGGAGGCAGCACGAACTCGGGTCAATGGGCTGTGTCCGTCGCCTCCTCGATCGCGGCGAGCGCGGGATCGAGCACGACATCCTCGTCCCGCGCCGCGACCGTCGGTTCCTCGGGGAAGTGGCACGCGGTCAGATGCCCCTCCCGGTTTCCCTCAAGACGTACCAACGGCGGTGTCTCCGAGGCGCAGCGCTCGGCCGCCTTCCAGCACCGCGTACGGAACCGGCACCCCGACGGCGGGTCGATCGGGGACGGCACGTCACCGGCGAGCCGGATCCGCTCGCGCCCCTCGCCCTCGTCGTCCACCACCGCCTCCGGCACCGCCGACAGCAGCGCGTGCGTGTACGGGTGGCGGGGCCGGTCGTAGATGGAGGCCCGGTCGCCGATCTCGACGATGCGGCCCAGGTACATCACCGCGACCCGCTGCGAGAAGTGCCGCACGATCGCCAGGTCGTGGGCGACGAACAGGAACGCGATCCCCATCTCCCGCTGGAGGTTCTGGAGCAGGTTGACCACCTGCGCCTGGATCGACACGTCGAGCGCGGAGACCGGCTCGTCCGCCACGATCAGCCGCGGCTTGAGCCCCAACGCCCGCGCCACACCGATGCGTTGGCGCTGCCCGCCGGAGAACTCGTGCGGGAAGCGGTTGTAGTGCTCGGGGTTGAGGCCGACGATCTCAAGCAGCTCCCGCACCCGCTTCTCGCGCCCGCCCGGCGGATTGACGCCGTTGACGACCATCGGGTTGGAGATGATGTCGCCGACCGTCTGGCGCGGGTTGAGCGAGGCGAACGGGTCCTGGAAGATCATCTGGATCTCGGACCGGATCGGCGCCAGCTCCTTGCGCGAGGCGTGGCTGATGTCCCGGCCGTCGTACGTGATGGTGCCCCGGGTCGGTTCGAGCAGCCGGGTGATCAGCCGACCGGTGGTCGACTTGCCGCACCCCGACTCGCCCACCAGGCCCAGGCTCTCGCCCTGCCCGATGGTGAAGTCGACGCCGTCCACCGCGCGTACGTCGCCGACGTGGCGCTTGAGGACGAGGCCGCTGCTGATCGGGAAGTACTTGACGAGCCCGGCCACTTCGAGCAGCGGGGCGGACGGCTCCGGGCCGTCGTCGTCGCGCGGCCCCGGAACCTTCGTGAGGCTCAGCTGTTCGCTCATGATGTGTTCTCGACTCCTGGTCGGCGTCAGCGCAGCCGCGGCCGGATCTGCTCGGCGAAGATGGTGGACTTCTGATCGGACGTCAGATGGCAGGCGGCCCCGTGCGGCTCGTCCTCCGGGATCACCGGGCGGTCGGTGCGGCACGCGCCGCCCGCGACCTGGTCCGGGAAGGCGCACCGCGGATGGAAGGGGCACCCCGGCGGCGGTGCGAGCAGGCTCGGCGGCGTCCCCGGGATCGGCACCAGCGGCAGGTCGACGGGCGAGTCGAGCCGGGGGATCGAGCCGAGCAGCCCCCAGCTGTAGGGGTGGCGGGGGGTGCGCATGATCTCCCGCACCGTGCCGCGCTCCACACAGCGGCCCGCGTACATCACCATCACGTCGTCCGCGGTCTTCGCCACCACGCCGAGGTCGTGGGTGATGATGATGATCGCGGAGCCGGTCTCCCGCTGGAGGTCCTTGAGCAGGTCGAGGATCTGCGCCTGGACGGTCACGTCGAGCGCGGTCGTCGGCTCGTCCGCGATGATCAGCTCCGGGTCGCAGACCAGCGCCATCGCGATCATCGCGCGCTGGCGCATGCCGCCGGAGAACTGGTGCGGATAGTCGTCGACCCGCAGTGTGGGCTGGGGGATGCCGACCTTGCCGAGCATCTGGATCGCCCGCTCGCGGGCCTCCTTGCGGGAGGCGCCCATGTGCTTCATGTACGGCTCGGCGATCTGGCGGCCCACCGTGTAGTACGGCGAGAGCGCGGCCAGCGAGTCCTGGAAGATCATCGCCATCTTCTTGCCGCGGAGCTGGGAGAGCCGGCGCTCCGAGGCGCCGGTCAGCTCCTGCCCGTCGAGCAGGATCTCGCCCCGGATCGTGGTGTTGCGCGGGTTGTGCAGGCCCAGGACCGCGAGGTTGGTGACGGACTTGCCGGAGCCCGACTCGCCGACGATGCCGAGCGTCGAGCCGCGCGCCAGGTCGAAGGAGAGCCCGTCGACCGCCTTGACGATGCCGTCCTCGGTGGCGAAGTGGACGTACAGGTCACGGACCGAGAGGAAGCCTCGGGACGCCGCGGTGTCCGGCGCGGCCTCGGTCTGGCTGAGGGTGCTCACGGAGGGTTCTCCTCAGAGTTCCGGGATCCCGGGGGTGCGGGATCGGAAGGGACGACGAGCTCTCAGGCGAGCCGGATCCGCGGATCGATGAAGGCGTACGCCATGTCGACGACGATGTTGCAGAGGACGATGATCGTGGCGCCGATGAGCATCACGGCCATCTCCAGGGGCAGGTCGCTGCGGAGCACGGCCTGCACCGAGAGCGAGCCGAGGCCGTGCAGGCCGAAGGTGACCTCGGTGATGATCGCGCCGCCGAGCACCGCGCTGAGGTCGACGCCGAAGATGGTGATGACGGTGGCCATCGCGCCGCGCAGCGCGTACCGCAGGAAGACGTAGCGCGAGCTCATGCCCTTGGCGCGGGCCGCGCGGATATGGTCCTCCGACATCTGCTCGACCATCAACGACCGGGTCTGGCGGCTGTAGTTGGACCAGAAGATCACCGACAGGATCAGACAGGGCAGCAGCAGGCCGGCCGCCGAGCCGGCCGGGTCGCCGGTCCAGTCGGGGTCGTGGCCGCGGTTGAAGACGTGCGTCTTGGTGGAGAGCAGCAGGATGGCGATCGGGCCGATGAAGTAGATCTGCACGGACTGGCCGAGCAGCGAGGCCGCGCTCGCGATCCGGTCGAAGAGCTTGCCCTGCTGCCAGGCGGAGACCATGCCGAGGCCGACGCCGACGGTCAGGAAGATCGCGGCGCCGCCGACGCCCAGCGAGAGCGTCGTGGGATAGCGGTCGGAGATGGTGTTCCACACCAGCTGCTGGTCGGCGAAGGAGTAGCCGAAGCAGGGCGCCGGGCAGTGCCCGACGGGCATGTCGCGCCCGGCGAAGATGCCCACCATGAAGTGCCAGTACTGGACCCAGATCGGATGGTCGAGCCCCAGGTTCTTGCGGATCAGCGCGACGTTCTGCGGGTCGCAGTTCTTGCCGCAGGAGAGCAGCGCGGGGTCGGAGGGCAGGAAGAAGAAGAGGAAGTACGTGATGGCGCTGATCAGCAGCAGGATGACCGCGGCGCCGAGCAGTCGTCGCACAAGGAAGCGGAGCATCGGACTCTTCCGTCTGTATGCGGTCCCCGGCCCGTGAGGCGGGCCGGGGACCGGGCCGCCACGGCTACTGCTTCACGAAGATGGTGCTCGGGTTGATGGTGCCGAACACCTGGTTGTAGGTGACGCCGCCGAGGCCGTCGCCGTGCAGGTTGAAGTACTTGTCGTAGATGAACGGGATCTGCGACGTGTCGGTCTGGAGCACGTACTCGGAGAGCTTGCGCCACTCGTCGTTCTGCTTGGTGATGTCGGTGAGCGCCATGATCCGGTCGATCTCGGAGTTCACCTTGGGGTCGTTGAGGAACGAGTAGTTGTTGGTGCCGTCCTGGAGGTTGCGGCCGTCCAGGGTCGGCGGCACCACGGTCGAGGCGCTGGGCCAGTCGGCGCCCCAGCCGGTGCGGTAGATGTCGTACGGCGTGTTCACCTTGCCGACCACCGTGTAGTACGAGGTCGGGTCGATGGCCTTGCGCTCCACCTGGAAGCCGGCCTTCTCCAGCGCCTTCTGGATGGTCAGCGAGACGTTCTGCCAGCGCGGGGTGTTGGCGTACGCGTAGGAGAGCTTGACCGGTCCGGTGACCCCGGCCTCCTTCAGGAGCGCCTTGGCCTTCTCGGGGTCGCCCATGGGCTTGGCGAGCTTGCCGAACGGGTCGAACTTCTGCCAGCCGGCCACCGTCGGGCTGATCAGCGTGGTGCCGAGCTCACCCTGCGCGCCACCGCCGAACGCCTGCTGGACCTGCTGCATCGGGAAGGCGTACATGAGCGCCTGGCGGACCTTGGGGTTGGTGATCCGCTTGGTGTTGATGTTGATGACCTCGACGTACGGCTGGTACTCGTTGACGATCCGGGGCTTGTACTGCGAGTCCGTCGTCAGCGTCTGCATCTTCGACGGGTCCGCGGAGCCGGACATGTTCACGGCGTACTTGTCGGGCCCGGACTGGGCGGCCATCCGGTTGGTGAGGCCCGGCTCGGCGATGCCGAGCTGGAACTCCCACTTGTCGGGGTAGGCGTTGCGGATCGGGTCGCTCTTGGGGTCCCAGTTGGTGTTGCGCACGAACGACAGCGACTTGCCCGGCTTGTAGTCCGCGATCTTGTACGGGCCGGAGGCGACCGGGTGGTTGTTGTACTTCTGCTTGTCGTCCTTGGCCTTGGGCACCGGCGAGACGTTCGGCATCGACATCGCGTACGGGGCGTCCGCGTGCGCTTCCTTGAAGTGGAAGACGATGGTCTTGTCGTTCGGCGTCGCCAGGGCCGTGTCCGGCAGCTCCTTGCCGTCGTACGGGCCCTTGTAGGCCTTGCGGTAGTCGACGCCGAGCATCCACTTCTGGACGTACTGCGGGCCCTGCGTCTGGTAGTCCGCGAAGAGCCGCTCGATGCCGTACTTGATGTCCTTGGACGTGATCGGCGAGCCGTCCTCGAACTTCAGGTTGTCCTTGAGCGTGTACGTCCAGGTCTTGGCGCCGTCCGAGGAGGTGCCCGTGTCGGTGGCGAGGTCGCCCACCAGAATCGTTTTGCCGGTCTTGGCGTCGATCTTGTAGCCGGTCAGCGAGCGGTTGTAGAGCAGCTGCAGCGAGAGCATGTCGCTGACGTACTGCTGGCCCGGGTCCAGATAGTCGAAGCCCGCCTGGTCCAGGTCATAGGCCGTGCCCCCCGGCTTGGCGCCCTCGACGGGCACCGCCGGTCCGGTGGAGTCGGCCTTGGAGCCGATGCCGAAGTTCTGCACCGACGCCTTCTTGTCGTCGCCCGCGGGTTTCTTCTCGTCGTCGGCTCCGCCGCTGCTGCACGCAGCAGACAGTGTCAAAGCCCCCACCGCCAGAAACGCGGAGGCGTAGCGCGCCTTGCGAATTCTCATTGATTCCTGCCTGTCAGGATGTGGACGGTTCAGCGGACGGTCTTGGGGTCGAGTGCGTCCCGGACCGAATCCCCGAGCAGGTTGAAGGCGACGACGAAGATCAGCATCGCGATGCCGGGGAAGAACATGAAGGTGACGTCGGACTCGAAGTACGAGGCGCCCGACTGGAAAAGCAGCCCCCAGTCCGGGGTCGGTGGCTGGATACCGACACCCAGAAAGGAAAGTCCCGCCTCCGCGGTGACATTGGCCGGAAGCAGGAGTGTGGCCTGGACGAGGACGGTCGACCAGATGTTCGGCAGGACTTCCTTGCGGATGATCCGCCAGTTCGAGGCGCCGCTGAGTCTGGCCGCCTCGATGAACTCGCGCTCCCGCAGCGAGAGCACCTGGGCCCGCACCAGCCGGCCCACCACCATCCACCCGAGCAGGAACTGCACCAGGATCAGTGCCACGATCCGCACGTACGTGGGCTCCTCGTCCCGGGGCGAGACGAACAGCGCCACGATCACCGGGGTGAAGGCGATGAAGAACAACTGCTGGGGGAACGACAGCATCAGGTCCGAGAACCGGCCGAGGAAGTAGTCGACCTTGCCGTGCATATAGCCCTGGACCAGGCCGATCAGCACCCCGGTGACCACCGAGACGATGGTGACCGCCAGCGAGATGAACAGCGAGGTCCGGATCCCGTAGATCAGCAGCGTGAACACATCGCGGCCCAGGTTCGGCTCGACGCCGAACCAGAAGTCCCCGTCGACGCCGCCGTTGGGCTTCAGCGGAATGCCGTAGCTGTTCAGCAGCCCGCGGTCCTGACCGTAGAGCTGATAAGGATCTTTGCCGTACAGCTTCGCGATCAAGGGTGCCGCGAAGGCGATGAGAATGAAGGCGAGCACCGTGACCGCGCAGGCGATGCCCACCCGGTCGCGTTTGAATCTCGTCCAGGCGAGACTGCCGGGAGAGCGTCCAATGAGTTCGGTCGCCGTCAGTCCCGTGCCCGTTCCGGAATCCCCGCCGGGCGGAAGGGGATCAGTTGGTTCTGTGGCGGCCTGGGTTGAACTCGTCATCGCGCATAGCCCCCGCACCGAGAGAGTCGAACGGCGCCCGAAGGCGTCATTGATTGACCGGAACATTCATGGGCCCGGCCTTGTGCGTCAAGAGGTTTGAGCATGCTTGTGTGTGATCACGGGAGAACTTGGCACAAGATTTCGCACATCGAGGCGACTGCGTGCTTGACAGGGCGGCGGAGCGGGCGACATGACTCCATAAATGCCCATCAATTTCGTTAACAAGCAGGCAACTTGACTGACGCAACACCGATATACGAACGCGTCACGCTGAACACCGTACGGCCGTGCGGGTGCCGTAGGCCGGCCGGGGCGGTCAAGTCGTCCCGGTCGGCCGCCCACGCCACGCCCGGGTCACGCACCCCTCTTGTCCATCCGAGCACCGCGGGTGGAAGATTCGCCCGAGCAGGCGCTCGCCACGCCAACCGGGGGGACGGCAAGGGGCATGACGCAGCCACAGACACTCACGGCCGGAGCCCGGCTGACCGGCGCCGTCCTGTGCGCCTTCCTCGCGCTGCTCGCGGCCGCCTGGGTCGCCCGTGACATCCACGCCGCCCGCAGCCTGGGCGACCTCTGGTGGTTCTGGACCGGCGCGCCCAAGCGCGGCGGCCGCGCCCCGCTGACCACCGGCATCCTCGACCCCGTCCTGCTCGTGGTCTACGCGGTGGCGGCCGCGGTCGTGCCCCGCTCACCGTCCGCCGCGGCCGTGCTGTGCTGCGTCGGCGCGGTCACCGCGGCGCTGCGGGTCTCCTCGCTGTGGGTGCTGCACGACGACTGGACGGACTCGACCGCCCTGCACGATCTGCACCGGCGGGCGCTGCTCAGCACCTTCGCGGCGCTCGCGGCCGGGCTCGCCCTGGTGATCACGGCCGCCGCCGGCCGCAGACCCGACGCGGCCCCGGGCCCGAGGCCGCGGACCCGGCCCGGCGCGGGCGCCGGCACCACCGCGTTCCTGCTGCTCGGCGCGGCCGGCCTGGTGGCGGTGGCCTGGGAGATCTACTGGTCCGTGGAACTCTCCGGCGACCTGTACAGGACGCGGTTCACCGGCAAGCACCTGCCGCTGCTGTGGCTGCCCGGCGGCTGGGCGTCCCTCGTCCTCGCGGCGATCGCGCTGACGGCCGCGGGCGGCGGCCTGGCACGCGCCGTCTACGTACGGCCGCTCGGCCTGGTGGCGGCCGCCGTCCTCGCCGCCTCGGGCGCCACCGGTATCAGCCTGGCCGTACGGTTCGAACTGCTCGACCGCTTCGGGGACTTGGAGGCCAGCGCCCAGCTGCAGGTGGTGACGTGGTTCTTCCAGCTGGCCGCCGGTCTCGCCCTGATCCCGGTGCTCGCCCGGCGCGGCCCCGAGGACCCGGCGGGCGCGCCCGGGACGCCGTGGGCGCCGGCCTACCCGCCGTACACGCCTTACTCGCCGCAGGGCCCGCAGGACAGCCACGGCGGCTTCGGCCCGCCGCCCCGGGGCTTCGGGCCGCCCCCGCCGCCCTCCTCCCCGCCACCCGGCTGGTGAGGTGCGCGAGCGGCGGGGAGCGGGGCTCAGATCCCCAACGAGCGCTTCAGGAAGTCCACTTGGAGCAGCAGAAGGTTCTCCGCCACCTGCTCCTGCGGGGTCATATGGGTCACGCCCGTGAGCGGCAGCACCTCATGGGGGCGTCCGGCGGCGAGCAGGGCCGAGGAGAGCCGCAGGGTGTGTGCGGCCACCACATTGTCGTCCGCGAGACCGTGGATGAGCATCAACGGCCGGTGCTGCTCGGCCGGTTGGGACAGCCCGGAGTCGGTGACCAGCGAGTTCGCCTCGTACACCGAGGGGCTGCCCTGCGGGTCGCCGAGGTAGCGCTCGGTGTAGTGGGTGTCGTAGAGCCGCCAGTCGGTCACCGGCGCGCCCGCGATCCCCGCGTGGAAGACGTCGGGCCGACGCAGCACCGCGAGCGCCGACAGATAGCCGCCGTAGGACCAGCCGCGCATCGCCACCCGGCCCAGATCCAGCGGGAAGGTGCCCGCGAGGCCGTGCAGCGCCTCGATCTGGTCGTCGAGGGTGAGCGTGAAGTCGTCCCGGATCGCCTTCTCCCAGCCGGGGGAGCGGCCGGGGGCGCCGCGCCCGTCCGCCACGATCACCGCGAACCCCTGGTCCGCGAACCACTGCGAGGTGAGATGGGCGTTGTGGGCGGCGTGGACCCGCGGGCCGTGGGGGCCGCCGTAGGGGTCCATCAGCACAGGAAGGGGACCGTCCGATTCCGAGTAGTCGGCGGGGAGCAGTACGGCGCATGGGATCCGCCGTGCGCCCCCCTCGGTCAGCCGGACCCGGGCCGTGAGCACGGGAGTCTCCGCGTACGAGTCGACCACCGCGACCGTCTTGCCGTCCCGCTCCACCCGGACCGTGGTGCCCGGGCTGTCCGGACGGGCCGAAGTGAGAACCGTCACCGGTCCGCCCCGGACCGCCGAGTGCACCCCGACACCCTCCGAAACCCGCTCGATACCCAGCTCATTGACCCGGTACACATGGATCTCCCCGGTTTCGGGAGCACGGGCCGCCTCGCCGGCCGACGCCGAGACCAGGATGTCGTCGTCCCCGATGTCGAGCACGGCCCGGATCTGCAGCTGCCCTCCGGTCAGCGGACGGTCGCCCGCCGCGAGCACGCGCGCCCCGCCCTCGTCCGCGATCCGCACCAGCCGGCCGTCCGGCGCCCAGGCCGGGACACCGGGGAAAAGATCGAGCCACACCGCGTCCTCGTCCGCGTGGACCGTCCGGGTCGTCCCCGAGGCGGGTTCGACGGCCAGGTGCAGCTGCACCCGCTGGTCCCGGGCCTGCACCAGGAGCAGCGGCGCACCCGCCGCCGACCAGTGCACCCGCGCCAGGTACGGGTAGCGCACCCGGTCCCAGACGACCTCGGTCCGGGAGCCGTCGAGCCCGTACAGGAACAGCCGCACCTCGGCGTTGGGCGTGCCCGCCGCCGGATAGGCGACCCGCTGCGGCTCGCGGTCGGGGTTGGCCGGGTCGGAGATCCACCAGCGCCGCACGGGGCTCTCGTCGGCCCGCGCCACGAGCAGCGCGTCCCCGTCGGGGGACCACCAGTAACCCCGCGGGCGGCCCATCTCCTCGGCCGCGATGAACTCCGCGAGACCGTAGGCGATCTCCGGCGACTCCGGCTCGGCCAGCGCCCGGTCGCCCTCGCCGTCCGCTCCGGTGACCCGCAGGGCGCCCCGCGCCACATAGGCGACCAGACGGCCGTCGGGCGAGGGCCTCGGGTCGATCACCGGGCCCGGCACGGGGAGTTCACGGGTGGTCCCGGCCCGCAGCTCGGCCGTGAACAGCCGGCCCGAGAGCGTGAACGCGGCCAACTCGACGGCCGCGTCGGTCGCATAGCCGACGATGCCCGCCGCGCCCTCGCGGCTGCGCTCGCGCCGCGCCTTCTCCTGCTCCGACAGCTCCTCGGAGGCGCCGCCGAGGAGCGCCCGGGGGTCCGCCGCGAGCCGTTCGCGCGCGCCGTCCTCCAGATCGAGCACCCACAGGCTGTTGGCCGGATCCGTACCCCCGGGCGCCCTCAGAAAGGCCACCCGGCTGCCGTCCGGCGCCACCGTGAAGGCGCGGGGCGCACCGAGCGTGAAGCGCTGGGTCCTGGCGTACTGACGGGGAAACGAGGTCTTTCCGGGGGCAATTGAGGTCATGGGGCGAACCTAGCGGCACCCGCCCGCACCTGCTCGTACGTGGGGGGTGTGCGCCCCTTGTGCGCCCGTGCACCGATCAATGCGTTCCGCCGGATAGTTATGATCCATAGTGGGGGGTGGGTATGACTCTGCATGCCCCCTGGCACGCTGCTCTGCCCCTACCGACTGGCTCTGCCCGACCGACAGATGGAGGTGAACCGCCGTGGCACTCTCGATTTCGGCGGTGGTGCTGCTGGCGATCATCGTCTTCCTGCTGGTCAGGAAGTCCGGGCTGAAGGCCGGACACGCGGTGGTCTGCACCCTGCTCGGCTTCTACCTCGCCAGCTCGTCCATGGCCCCCACCATCAACGACCTCTCCAACAACGTCGCGGGCATGATCAGCGACATCAAGTTCTGACGGCCGTGCCGCCGCCCGGCACGGCCGGGGGATCCGAGGCATGCCGCCGCGCGGCATGCCTCGTAGGCTGTCCCGTATGACGGATCTCCCCGCCCGGCGGCTGCTCCTGGTGCACGCGCACCCCGACGACGAGTCGATCAACAACGGCGCCACCATGGCCCGCTATGCCGCCGAAGGCGCGCTGGTCACGCTGGTGACCTGCACCCTCGGCGAGGAGGGCGAGGTCATCCCGGCCGACCTGGCGCACCTCGCCGCCGACCGCGAGGACCGCCTCGGCGCCCACCGGGTCGGCGAACTAGCGGCCGCGATGAAGGAGCTCGGGGTCACCGACCACCGCTTCCTCGGCGGCCCCGGCCGCTTCCGCGACTCCGGGATGATGGGCCTGGAGCAGAACCGCCGCGCGGGCGCCTTCTGGAACACCGACGTGGACGACGCGGCCCCCCATCTGGTCGAGGTGATCCGCGAGGTCCGCCCGCAGGTCCTGGTGACGTACGACCCGAACGGCGGGTACGGCCACCCCGACCACATCCAGGCCCACCGGGTGGCGATGCGCGCCGCCGAACTGGCCGCCGAGCCCACCTACCGCCCCGACCTGGGCGAGCCGCACACCATCGCCAAGACCTACTGGAACCGGGTGCCCCGCTCGGTGGCCGAGGCCGGTTTCGCGCGGCTGCGCGCCTCCGGGGTCTCCTTCCCCGGGATCGCCGACGTCGGCGACATCCCGGGCGTCGTCGAGGACGGGCGGATCACCGCCGAGATCGACGGCGCCGCCCACGCCGGGGCCAAGGCCGCCGCGATGCGGGCGCACGTCACGCAGATCGCCGTGGACGGCCCGTTCTTCGCGCTCTCCAACGACCTGGGCCAGCCGCTCTTCTCCGTCGAGTACTACGAGTTGGTCGACGGCGAGTCCGGGGCCCCGGCCGGAGAGCGCGAGCACGACCTGTTCGCCGGGGTGGACGCGCGATGAGCACTTCGTCCCGTACGTCCGCTCCGTCCGTCAACTCCCGTACGGCGGGCGCCCGCCCCGGGCGGATCGCCGCCTTCGTGGGCCTGTTCGTGCTCGGCGCGCTCACCGGGGCCGCGGGCGCGCTCGTCCAAGCCGCCTGGTTCCCCGGCGGATTGCTGCTCTCGCTGGCCGCCGCGGGCGGACTCTTCTACGTCGGTACGAACCTGACGGGCAGCCGGGCCGGGGTCGGTGCGGCGGGCGCGGGATGGCTGGTCGCCGTGCTGTTCCTGACCGCCACCCGGCCCGAGGGCGACTTCGTCTTCGGCGCGGGGCTCGGCTCGTACGTCTTCCTGCTCGGCGGGATGGCCGCGGCTGTGATCTGCGCCACGGTCGGCGTCCTGGTGCAACCGCCCCGTGATTCGGTCCGACTTGGCAAGTGACGTGCGCGGTCGCGGCGGCGCAGTACAGGGTGTGGTGCCCCGCTTCCCCGGGCCGTCCGGTGCTTCTCGGCGGCGGCCAGTATGGTGGTGCGCGCCGCCGAGCCGCCCGCACAGAGGAATTCGAGACAAGAGCGGGTGGTGGAGCCGATCGGGAGAGAACCTGCCTTGAGTCGTGAAACTGACAGTTCGACCTCCGGCCCCCAGGGGCGCGGCGGAGCTGCGTACCCGTCGGGTACCCCGCCGTACGGAACGCCGCACTCTCCGGCGCACGACGCCCCGGAAGCCGCCGTCGCCGAGCCGGACGAGCCGAAGACCGAGACCACGCTGACGACGCGTATCCGGATCAACATCCCCGGGTCCCGGCCCATTCCGCCGGTCGTGATGAGAACGCCGGTGAGCGACGCCGACAAGGCGTCCGCCGCCGAGAGCGAGCGCGCACAGGCCGCCGAGGCCCAGGAGGCGGCCGCGGCCGCCGCGCCCGCGGCCGAGGAGAAGCCCGCCAGCGACTGGTTCGCGCCCCGCAAGGCGGGCTCCGGCGCGACCCCGCCGTCCGGCACGCCGCGCGCGAACCTCCCGTACTTCTCGGACGGCCCGCAGGGCGCGCCCGCCGACGGCCCGGCCACGGGCGCGGACGCCTTCGGCAACGGCACCGGCACCAACGGCGGGGACTTCGCCTCCGCCAACGGCTCCAACGGCTTCGCGCCCGGCCCCGACGCCAACGGCTTCCGGCCCGGTACGGCCTCCGCCAACGGCTCGGCCCGCTCCGCGCTCGCCGGCAACGGCGGTCCCGCCGGGCCCACCACCGGCCCGGTCACCGGCACCGCCGCGCTGCCCACCCGCCCGGTCGGCAGCCGCAAGGGCCAGCAGCGGCTCGGCGGCGCGCCGGGCGGCCCGCACGGCACCCCGAGCCACGGGACCCCGGTCCTGGGCGCGCAGGGTCCCGGCGGTACGCCGAGTCACGGCACCCCGGTGCCGGGCGGCCAGGGCGTGCGGCCCGGGCCCGTGGCGCCGCCCGTGCCCCAGATGTCCGACGACACGGCGATCCTGACCCCGCAGGCCCCGGCCCCGGTGCCGGGTGCCGGGAGCGGTGGGGGCAATCCGGCCCCGCCGGCCGGGCATGTCTCCGGGGACACGCTGACCAGCGGGATCCCGGTCGTACCGGCGGAGGGCCGGTCCCCGTTCGCGCCCGGCGGCGCGGGCACGGGTCCCGACCTCACGCCCCGGCTGCCGGACGGGCCGCGCGCGGCACAGGAGCCGCCCGCCCCGGCCCGTACGAGCGCGCCCGCGCCCGCCAAGAAGAAGGGCCGCTCCAAGCTGGTCCTGCTCGGCGTCGCGGCCTTCGCCCTGGCCGGTGTCGCGTACGGCGCGGGCCTGCTGCTCAACCACTCCGAGGTCCCCAAGGGCACCACGGTCCTGGGCGTCGACATCGGCGGCGGCAGCAAGGAGCAGGCCGTCGCCAAGCTCGACGCCACGCTCGGCAAGCGCGCGGCCCAGCCGCTGCGGCTCACCGTCGACGGCAAGAAGGAGACGCTCGCGGCCGACAAGGCGGGCCTCACCTTCGACAGCCAGGCGACCGTGCGCAACGCGGCGGGCAGCGACTACAACCCGGTCTCCGTCATCTCCTCCCTCTTCGGCGGCAAGCGCGTCGCCGAGCCGGTCATCCCGGTCGACGAGGAGAAGCTGGGCGTGGCGCTGACCGACCTCGCGGGCGCCTCGGGCTCGGCGGTCGAGGGCACGATCAAGTTCGTCCCGGGCAAGGCCGTCGCCGTACCCGGCAAGGCGGGCAAGGCGCTCGACGTCGACCGCTCGGTGATCTCGGTCAAGGACGCCTACCGGGCGCAGGTCGGGACGGGCAGGCCCAACGAGGTGCAGCTGCCGGTCACCAGCCGCCAGCCGACCATCGCCCAGGCCGAGATCGACCGGGCGATGAACGAGTTCGCCAAGCCCGCGATGTCCGGCCTGATCACCGTCAAGGCGGGCGGCAAGCAGATCAACTTCGGCCCGCAGAAGTCGCTCCCGAAGATCCTTTCCATGAAGCCGATCGAGGGCAAGCTGGTCGAGGTCTACGACAAGAAGGCCATCGAGCAGCTCATGGGCAGCACCTTCAACGGCGTGATGATCACCAAGGGCGACGGCCAGAAGCACCAGCTGACGTCCGACGACGTGGCCAAGGCGATGCAGGGCGCCCTGCGCGGCAAGACCCCGGCGGAGCGCATCGTGACGATCGAGCTGAACCCGAGCTGATTCATCGATGAACCCGAGCTGACCTGCGGTTTCGTTCCCGGCCCCCGTACGTCCTACGCGTACGGGGGCCGTGTCATGCCGTCCGCATGACATCTGTCATCCGACACTCACGACACCCGGCACTGCCCCGGGCCGGGCCCCGCGGGCGAACCTTGGGGCATGACCACAACGACCTCCACCCCCACCTCCGTGGTGAGCTTCGCGCACGTGAACAAGAGCTACGGCGACGTCCACGCCGTCGCCGACCTCTCCCTGGAGCTGCACCCCGGCGAGACGGTCGCGCTCCTCGGGCCGAACGGCGCGGGCAAGTCGTCCACGCTCGACCTGCTCCTCGGGCTGCGGGTCGCCGACTCGGGCGCGGTGCGCCTCTTCGGCACCACGCCCGAGCAGGCCATCAAGGACGGCCGGGTCGGCGCGATGCTCCAGAGCGGCGGTCTGATGGAGGAGGCCAAGGTCCGCGAGCTGGTCAAGCTCGCCTGCGATCTGCACCCGCGTCCACACCCCGTCGAGGAGGTCCTGGACCGCGCGGGCATCGCGCAGATCGCCGACCGGATGGTCAACAAGCTCTCCGGCGGCCAGGAGCAGCGCGTCCGCTTCGCGCTCGCCACCGCCGGCGCCAACGACCTGATCGTCCTGGACGAGCCGACCACCGGCATGGACGTCACCGCCCGCCAGGCGTTCTGGGCGACCATGCGCGAGCAGGCGCAGCAGGGCCGTACGGTCCTGTTCGCCACCCACTACCTGGAGGAGGCGGACGCGATCGCGGACCGCGTCCTGGTCCTGCACAAGGGCCGGCTGCTCGCCGACGGCACCGCGTCCGAGATCAAGGCGAAGGCCGGCGCCCGCCGGATCGCCTTCGACCTGGAGGGCCCGATCGACGAGGGCGTCCTGCGCGAGCTGCCCTTCCTGACCTCGTTCGACGTCTCGGGCCGCACGGTCCGCCTGCAGTCCACCGACGCCGACGCCACCGTGCACGCGCTCTACGGGCTGAGCCTGTACCCCCGCAACCTCGAAGTCGCGGGCCTCGGCCTGGAGCAGGCCTTCGTCGCCATCACCGAGGCCGAGGAGGCAAGGACCGCATGAACACCCTGATCAAGCTGGAAATCACCCGCACCCTGCGGAACAAGAAGTTCATGTTCTTCTCGGTGATCTACCCGTCGGCGCTCTACCTGCTGATCTCCGGCTCGCAGAACACCACGGACAGGATCGGCGGCACCGATCTGACCTTCCCCGTCTTCTTCATGGTCTCGATGGCCTCGTTCGGCGCGATCACCGCCGTCCTGATGGGCAACAGCGAGAAGATCGCCAAGGAGCGCGAGAAGGGCTGGGTGCGCCAGCTGCGGCTGACCGCGCTGCCCGGCCGCGGCTACGTCCTGGCGAAGATCGCCAGCGCCGCCGTGGTCACCCTGCCCTGCATCGTGGTGGTCTTCCTGGTCGCGGCCACCGTCAAGGACGTACGGTTCGACGCCTGGCAGTGGCTGGCGCTGACCGGCGCCATCTGGGCCGGCTCGCTCTGCTTCGCCGCGCTCGGCGTGGCCATCGGCTACCTCGCCAGCGGTGACGCGGTCCGCCCGATCACGATGATCATCTACTTCGGCCTGTCCATCCTGGGCGGCCTGTGGATGCCCACCACGACGTTCGCGCCCTGGCTCCAGTCGCTCGCCAAGTGGCTGCCCACCCACGCGTACGCTGCGCTCGGGCAGGCCATCGAGGCGGGCAACGCCCCGCGCGCCTTGGACGTGGCCGTCCTCGCCGTCTACTTCCTGCTCTTCGCGGGCGGCGCGGCCTGGCTGTACCGGAAGGACACCCTGAAGGCGTGACGATGGTGACGGAAGACCACAAGCCCGTGGCCGGGTTCGGCCGCCCGCCGGAGAACCGCCAGGAGGCGCTGCGCAAGCTGCTGTGGATCGGCATCTGGCTGGCGTTCCTCGGCGCCCCCGTCTCCGACCTCCTCAAGCGCGAGCACACGGCGTGGGCGACCGTGCTCGGCTGGCTCGCCCTGGTGGCGTTCGTCGCGGTCTATCTGGCCCTGGTCTTCCGCCACACCGCCCGCCCCTTCGCCCGCGCCACGGTCGCCTCGATACTGGTCTTCCTGGCCTCCATCGCGGTGGTCACCTCGCTGACCCTGGACGCGCCCTGGCTGGTGCTCTTCGTGTACGTGTCGGTCGGCTGCGGGGCGGTGCTGCCGCTGCCGCTAGCGCGCTGGGCGATCCCGGGCGCGACGGCCGCGATGGCCCTGATCGGCCTGACCACCAGGGGCGACTGGAGCGACTTCGTGCCCGGCCTGGCGATCCCGGCCCTGCTCGGCGGCTTCGCCATGACGGGCGTGCGCCATCTGGTGCGTACGACCGTGGAACTGCGCCAGGCCCGCGCGACCGTGGCCCAGCTGGCGGCCAACGAGGAGCGGCTGCGCCTCGCCCGCGATCTGCACGACCTGCTCGGCCACTCGCTCTCCCTGATCACGCTCAAGAGCGAGCTGGCGGGCCGGATGCTCCCCGACCGCCCCGACCAGGCGGCCCAGCAGGTCGCCGACATCGAACAGGTCAGCCGCCAGGCCCTGGTGGACGTACGGGAAGCGGTCACCGGCTACCGCCGCGCGACGCTCACCGGGGAACTGGCGGGGGCGCGCACGGCGTTGACGGCGGCGGGGGTGGCCGCGGACCTGCCGGTGGCGGCCGAACTCCCGCCCGGCCTGCCCCCGGGCGCGGGGGAGGCCCTGGCCTGGGTGGTCCGCGAGGCCGTCACCAACGTGGTCCGCCACAGCGGCGCCCGCAGATGCGTGATCACCCTCGGGGAGTGCCAGACCCTGGACGGCCGCTTCCTGGAGCTGAAGGTCGCGGACGACGGCCGAGGGGGTTCCGCCGTGACGGCGGGCAACGGCTTGACGGGCTTGGCGGAACGCCTGTCGGAGGTGGCCGGCAAGCTGGAACCGTCGACACAGAAGGGCAAGGGCTTCACGCTTACGGCGAGGGTGCCCCTTCTGTAGCCCGGTGTTCGTCTGCGGGCCGTCTGTGGCTGGTCGCGCAGTTCCCCGCGCCCCTAAAAGCGCCCCTCCGGGGCGCCCAGGGGCTTGCCGCGCAGCGGCATTTAAGGGGCGCGGGGAACTGCGCGACCAGCCCCCCACCCACCCGCAGCCAAACAACGGCGCACCCAGAACCGCGCCTAGAATCCCCGCATGATCCGCCTACTCCTGGCCGAAGACCAGTCCATGGTCCGCGAAGCACTCGCCGCCCTGCTCGGCCTGGAGCCGGACTTCGAGGTGGTCGCCCAGGTGGCCAGGGGCGACGAGGTGCTGGGCGCAGCCCGCGCCTGCACCCCCGACGTGGCGCTGCTCGACATCGAGATGCCCGGCAAGACCGGCATCGAGGCGGCGGCCGAGCTCCACAAAGAGCTCCCCGCCCTCAAGATCGTCGTCCTGACGACGTTCGGCCGCCCCGGCTATCTGCGCAGCGCCATGGAGTCCGGCGCCGACGCCTTCCTCGTGAAGGACGCCCCCGCCGCCCAGCTCGCGGCCGCGGTACGCAAGGTGCTCGCGGGGGAGCGGGTGATCGACCCGACGCTGGCCGCCGCCGCGCTCGCGGAGGGCGCCAACCCGCTGACCGACCGCGAGCGCGACGTCCTGCGCGCGGCGGCGAACGGCGCCACCAACGCGGAACTCGCCCGCACCCTCTCCCTCTCCCAGGGCACGGTCCGCAACTACCTCTCCATGGCCATCCAGAAGCTGGCGGCCCGCAACAGGGCGGAGGCGGTCGGGATCGCGCGGGAGAAGGGCTGGTTGTAGGACTCCTACGGGCCCGGGGTCAGTTCAGCATCGCCCGGGCCGCCCGCGCCCGCCCCCGGATCGTCTCCGCCGTGCGGGGTTCCACCGGCTCCAGGACGTCCGCGTACAGGTCGAGTTCCGCCGCACCCGCGAGGAAGTCGCCCCGCTGGACCAGGAGTTGGGCGCGGTCGTAGCGCAGCCGGGCCGGGTGGGTGGGCAGCAGCAGGGAGAGGTCAAGGGCCCACAGGGCGACCGCGCTCTGCTCCGGGCGGGCCGCCGCCCAGGCGCGGATGTTGTTGAGGATGCGCAGCACGATCGCCAGCGGGTCGGCCGGGGTGAGCATCGACGGGTCGAGCGGGGCGCCGGTGGCCCCGGCCACCAGGAGCTCCGCGTCCGCGCCCGTCAGCGGCCTGCCCCCGTCGAACGGATCCGCGAGCACCCGCTCCTCCGGGCGCCCGAAGCCCACCACGAAGTGGCCGGGCAGGGCCACCCCGTACACCGGCGCCCCGGCCCTGCGGGCCACCTCCATCCAGACCACCGAGAGCAGGATCGGCAGGCCCCGGCGGCGGCGCAGGACCTCCGGCAGGAGCGAGGACTCCAGGCGCTGGTACTCGGCCGGGGTGCCCCGGAACTCACAGCGGCAGCCGAGCAGTTCGGCCAGGGCCAGCGCCCAGGCGCGGGCCCCGGTGACGCCGTACGGGAGCATGCCCGCGAGGCGGTCCAGCTCCATCTGGGCGTCGTCGAGACCCCGCTGCCCGAGCTCCGGATCGGCCACCGCGCCGATCAGCAGGCACAGCGTCGCGAGGTCCGGCCGCTCGGACCGGGCCTCCTCGGTGAACTGCCGCCGCCAGTCCTCGGCGCCGGGGCTCTCGGGATCCATATCCGCCTCGTACCCGTTCATGGAGATCGCAACGTCCGCCGCGGGCTCACCCGTGCCGGAAGTGGTGGTAGGTGTGGTGGGTGGCGAAGCCCTGGGCGTCGTAGAGGGCCCGGGCCCCTTCATTGTCCGTCTCCACCTGGAGCCACGCAGCCGACGCCCCCTCGGCGAGGGCCTGCCGGGCCAGCGCGGTCATCACGGCCGTCGCGAGGCCCCGGCGCCGCTGCCCCGGGTCCACCTCGACCGCCATGAACCCCGCCCACCGGCCGTCGACCACGCACCGGCCGATCGCGGCGGGTGCCCCGCCCGCGTCCCCGGCCACCGTCGCGAACCACGTCGACGGGCCGCTCTCCAGTACCTTCAGCACATGGGGTCCGGGCGTGCCGGTGCGCTGGTAGCGGGCGAGCCAGGCGGAACCGACGGAACGGGACAGCTCGACCTGCGAGACGTCCGCGTCGAGGTCCCCGATCGGGGCAAGTGCGGCGATCCGCAGTTGGGCGCTTATCTCGCGAATCCACCCAAAGTTTTCAAGATCGACACAGAGGCCCTCCTGCGTCCCCTCGGCGCCCGTGGACGCCTGTACGTACGTGGGAAGACCGCGGGCCGTGTACCAGGCGCGCGCGTACGCCAGCGCGTCCGCGAGCGGCATCCCGGGGTCGCCGAGCGGCAGCACCGAATTGGCCCGGCGGGTGAATCCGCCGGCCGCCCGCAGCGTCCAGTCGCCCAGCGCCTCGCTCTCCACGGGCTGCCAGGAGCGTGCGCTGACCAGCGCCAACTCCCGGAAGGTGGCGGCCGGCCCGCGGCGCCGGGCGGGTTCGGCCGGGATGACCTTGCCCGCGACCATCTCGCGCTCGGGGATACGGACCGTCTCCCCGTTCCTGCGCACGATCGACAGCACCCCGGCGTCCCACGATGTGAGAACGCCGACCGTGTCGGTGAACTTCTCGCCCCACTCCCCGGTCATTGCCAGGTGCCTGACTGATACGCGTTTGCCCTGATCTTGTGGCGTGATTCTGACGACCAGCCGTCCGCCGGTGGTGAACTCCACAGCTCTCTTCGCCCCTCCTGTTCGGATCGCGCCCCGGAACGGAGATACTAGGTGTGGGCATCGACGACGCCGCGCTCCCGCGCGCCACGTGGACGGAGCCGCAGACCGGCCCGCCGCGCCCTATCGAGGAGGAACGACAGCGTGACCTACGTCATTGCGGAGCCTTGTGTCGACCTTAAGGACAAGGCATGCATCGAAGAGTGCCCGGTCGACTGCATCTATGAGGGCAAGCGGTCCCTCTACATCCACCCGGACGAATGTGTCGACTGTGGTGCCTGTGAGCCGGTCTGCCCGGTCGAGGCCATCTTCTACGAGGACGACACCCCGGAGGAGTGGAAGGACTACTACAAGGCGAACGTCGAGTTCTTCGACGAGCTCGGTTCGCCCGGTGGCGCCTCCAAGCTCGGCCTGATCGACCGCGACCACCCCTTCATCGCCGCGCTGCCCGCCGATATCAACGCCGACAGCGAGCACTGACACTGACACCCCGTGTCCCCCCGGTCCCGTACGGCGCCCACCGCCCTACGGGACCGAGGCGTTTCGTCCGTACGCGACTGAGTACGGGACCGAGCACGAGAAAGTGAGCACCTCCGTGGGCGCAGTCTCCGCACGCCTGCCCGTCTTCCCCTGGGACAAGCTGGAGCCGTACAAGGCGACGGCCTCGGCCCACCCGGACGGGATCGTGGACCTGTCCGTCGGCACTCCGGTCGACCCGGTCCCGGCGCTGATCCAGAAAGCGCTGGTCGAGGCCGCGGACTCGCCGGGCTATCCGACGGTGTGGGGGACCACGGAGCTGCGCGACGCGCTCACCGGCTGGGTCGGGCGCCGGCTCGGCGCGGTCGGCGTCGGCCACCGCAACGTGCTGCCGGTGGTCGGGTCCAAGGAGCTGGTGGCCTGGCTGCCGACCCAGCTCGGCCTCGGCGCGGGCGACAAGGTCGCCTACCCGCGGCTCGCGTACCCGACGTACGAGGTGGGCGCCCGGCTCTGCGGCGCCGAGCCCGTCGTCTACGACGACCCCACCGAGCTCGACCCGGCCGGTCTCAAGCTCCTCTGGCTGAACTCGCCGTCCAACCCGACCGGTCGCGTCCTCGCCAAGGACGAGCTGGTGCGGATCGTCGCCTGGGCGCGCGAGCACGGCGTCCTCGTCTTCTCCGACGAGTGCTACCTGGAGCTGGGCTGGGAGGCCGAGCCGGTCTCGGTGCTGCACCCGGACGTCTGCGGCGGTACGTACGAGGGCATCGTCGCCGTCCACTCGCTCTCCAAGCGGTCCAACCTCGCGGGCTACCGCGCGGCCTTCCTCGCGGGCGACGAGGCCGTGCTCGGCGAGCTGCTCCAGATCCGCAAGCACGGCGGGATGATGACGGCCGCGCCCGTCCAGGCGGCCACGGTGGCTGCGCTCGGCGACGACGTGCACGTCCAGGAGCAGCGGGCGCGGTACGCGGCCCGCCGCACCGCCCTGCGCGACGCGCTGGTCAAGCACGGCTTCCGGATCGAGCACAGCGAGGCCAGCCTCTACCTGTGGGCGACCCGCGACGAGGGCTGCTGGGAGACCGTGGCGTACCTCGCCGGTCTGGGCATCCTCGTGGCGCCCGGCGACTTCTACGGCGAGGCGGGCGAGCGGTTCGTGCGGGTGGCCTTCACGGCGACGGACGAGCGCGTCGAGGCGGCCGTCAAGCGGCTGGGTCAGCTGAACGAGTAGTACGGGCTCTTACGTACGAGAAGGGGCCCCGGGGACAGGATCCCGGGGCCCCTTCGGCCGTGTTGCCGCGCGGGGCGCGGCCGCGCGGCTCAGCCGACGGGCAGGCCCTTGAGCGGCAGCTGGTCGGTGGAGGGCAGGCCGTCGGTGGGCAGCGGGGCGCCGACCGGGAGGCCGTCCAGGCTGGCCGACTTGGTGGTGGAGCCGAGGAGGTCGCCCGCGTTGCCCGCGGCGTCGCCCGCCGTCTTCTGGGCCGCCGGGGTCGCCGTCCTGCCCGCCTTGCCGACGGCCTTGCCCGCGGCCGGGACCGCCTGCTTGACCGCCTTGCTGCCTGCTTCGCCCGCCAGGCCGGTGGCCTTCTGCGCGGCGCCGTCGACGGTGTTGCCGAGGTTGGCGCCGTCGAGTGCGGTCAGACCGCCCAGGTTCGGGGTCTCCGGAAGGGCCGCGGCGCTCGCCGCGCCGGCCGCGCCGACCACGGGAACTGCACCCGCCGCGATGAGCAGCGCGGCACGGGCGATCCGACGGGTCAGGGGGAGGGACATGATGCTCCTTGAGACGGGAGGAACGGCGTTCGGACGCTGTGACAACTCCTCGGGGTGCGGCGGAGGTTGCGGAGGCCCCAGGTAAAGAGTTCGCAATGCGTCGCATTATCGGTTTCGGATAAAAACGGGCAAAAGAACCGCCGTGACAATACGCTGAACGCCGCCGGGTCCCTTTGTTCCCAAGGGAATTGACGATTCTTCCGACGGGTGCGGGGGTGGGTGTACGAAACGGTGTACGCGAAAGCCATCTGTGCCCCGCACGGGTGGCCGTCCGAACGGGTGTCGCGCGCTATCCGGCGAGCTGGATCCGGACCTGGCCGAACGCGCCGGAATTCTCCGCGCCGCTCGTTTCGCCGCCCGCGTTCTGGCTGGTGGCGGTCGCGTCGGCCGCGGTGTCGTCCTTGTGCCAGCCCTTGCGGGAGCCGTCCACGCGCCAGGTGCGCCCGGCGTACGAGACCTGCTCGACGCGGAACGCCGCGGCGTGCGCGACCGCCCAGTGGGCCAGCTCCCAGCCGCGCTGCTCGGCGCCGCCCTCGGCGTTGGCGCCGGCGCGCGCCGGCGTGCGCACCGGGACCGTGACCTCGCGCCCGTCGCCCCGGTCCGGGGCCACCCCCGCGCCGAACGCCCGGGCCAGCTCGGCGCGCACCTTCGCCGGGTCGCCCGGGTGGGCGTCCTTGGCGATCGTGCAGGTCAGCGAGGCGGGGGTGCGGCCGGTGAGGGCGGCGGTGAGCAGCGCCGCGTCCGGCTCGTGCTTGGCGTAGGCCTGCGGGAAGCCGCTGCGCTGGACCCGCTGCGCGGCGACGGTGAGCGGCAGCCGCGAGTAGCCGGGCACCTCGGCCAGGCGCTGGTAGAACTTCCCGGCCGAGTAGACCGGGTCCATGATCTGCTGCACGGTGCCCCAGCCCTGCGAGGGCCGCTGCTGGAAGAGGCCGACCGAGTCGCGGTCGCCGTGCGTGATGTTGCGCAGACCCGACTCCTGGAGCGCGGTGGCCAGCGCGATCGTCACCGCCCGCTCGGGCATCCCGCGCGAGGTGCCGACCGCGGAGATGGTCGCCGCGTTCTCGGCCTGCTCGGGGCTGAGCCGGAAGGTGTCGTCCCCGGACCCCACCGTGCATCTCGGCGCCCCCGGCCCCCCGCTCACGTACTGCACCACCAGATATCCGGCGACGGCGAGCAGCACGACGGCCGCGGCCACGATACGGAAGAGGCGGCCGCGCCTTACGGGTCGGTCGGGGATGACGGGCTGGGACACGGGGACCACCGTACTGGAGGGCAGGACGGCTGCCCCCGGCCATGCCCTTGTGGACACCCCGGCCCAGCTCGGGACGGCCGCGCTAGGGTCGGGTCCATGGCAGACAGCGCACTCGACCTGACCCTGGACGGCCCCGCGCTCACCGCGTGGCTCGTGGACTTCCCGTCTCAGAGCGGGACGGAGAAGCCGCTCGCGGACGCGATCGAGGCGGCCCTCCGTACGCTGCCGCATCTGACCGTGGACCGCCACGGCAACAACGTCGTCGCGCGTACGAACCTGGGCCGGGCCGAGCGGGTCGTCCTCGCCGGGCACATCGACACCGTCCCGATCGCCGGCAACGTGCCGTCCCGGCTCGACGAGAACGGCGTCCTGTGGGGCTGCGGCACCTCGGACATGAAGTCCGGCGTGGCCGTCCAGCTGCGCATCGCCGCGACCGTCCCCGAGCCCAACCGCGACCTCACCTTCGTCTTCTACGACAACGAAGAAGTCGCCGCACACCTCAACGGTCTCGGCCAAGTGGCAGACGCACACCCTGACTGGATCGAGGGCGACTTCGCGGTCCTCCTGGAGCCGTCCGACGCCCAGGTCGAGGGCGGCTGCCAGGGCACGCTGCGGGTCATCCTGCACACGGCGGGCGAGCGCGCCCACTCCGCGCGCAGCTGGATGGGGTCCAACGCCATCCACGCGGCCGCCCCGATCCTGGCCAGGCTCGCCGCGTACGAGCCGCGCCGACCGGTGATCGACGGTCTGGAGTACCACGAGGGCCTGAACGCGGTACGGATCGAGGGCGGCGTCGCCAACAACGTCATCCCCGACGCCTGCGCGGTCACCGTCAACTACCGCTACGCCCCGGACCGCACCGCCGAGGAGGCGCTGGCCCACGTCCGCGAGGTCTTCGCGGACTGCCAGATCACCGAGTTCACCGTCGACGACCACTCGGGCGCGGCCCTGCCGGGGCTCTCGCACCCGGCCGCCGCGGCCTTCATGGCGGCGGTCGGCGGCACCCCGCAGCCCAAGTTCGGCTGGACCGACGTCTCCCGCTTCGGCGCGCTCGGCGTGCCCGCCGTCAACTACGGTCCCGGCGACGCGCTCTACGCGCACAAGCGGGACGAGCACGTGGCCGTGGACCGGATCACCCACTGCGAACGGCGACTTCACGCCTGGCTGACTGCCTGAATTTCGTCATTCGTAACGTAAGTCGTCCTACCCTGGCCGGACGCGTCATATGACTCAGTCAGCGGAGGGAGCACGCAATGGCCAACCCCGAGGGAGAGTTTCCGGGCGAACAGCGTCTTGAGCAGCGGCTCGGGCCGGTGCTGCGCCGCCGCGACCAGGTCCAGGCCGGGACCACCGACCAGCGGCTCCTCGACACCGAGGGCGACTCGGAGTGGGTGCACACCGACCCCTGGCGGGTGATGCGCATCCAGTCCGAGTTCGTGGAGGGCTTCGGCGCGCTCGCCGAACTGCCCAGCGCCATCAGCGTCTTCGGCTCGGCCCGTACGCCGGTGGGCTCGCCGGAGTACGAGGCGGGCGTGGCCATCGGGCACGCGCTGGTCGAGGCGGGCTTCGCGGTGATCACCGGCGGTGGTCCGGGTGCGATGGAGGCGGCCAACCGGGGGGCGCGCGAGGCGCGGGGCGTCTCGGTCGGCCTCGGCATCGAGCTCCCCTTCGAGCAGGGGCTCAACCCGCACGTCGACATCGGCGTCAACTTCCGCTACTTCTTCGTCCGCAAGACGATGTTCGTGAAGTACGCGCAGGGCTTCGTCGTCCTGCCCGGCGGCCTCGGCACGCTGGACGAGCTCTTCGAGGCGCTCACGCTCGTCCAGACCGGCAAGGTGACCCGCTTCCCGATCGTCCTGTTCGGCTCGGCGTACTGGGCCGGCCTGGTCGACTGGCTCCGCGACACGGTGGTCGGCGGCGGCAAGGCCTCCGAGCGCGACCTGCTCCTGTTCCACGTCACGGACAGCGTGGAGGAGGCGGTGGCACTGGTGACGAAGGAAGTGGGCCGGTAGTTCGTCCGCGGACCGCGGTGGGTTGCTCGCGCAGTTCCCCGCGCCCCTGGGGGGTGCCGCGCAGCGGCATTCAAGGGGCGCGGGGAACTGCGCGACCAGCCCCCACCGGGCCGCAGACGAAAGCGAGGGCCCGGCTACGCCAACCCGCGCCTGGCCACCGCAGGCTCGCGGTGGCCCGCGATGGACGCCACCATGTCAAGGACCTGCCGGGTCTCCGCGACCTCGTGCACCCGGTACACCCGCGCCCCCAGCCACGCCGACACCGCCGTCGTGGCCAGCGTCCCGAGGACCCGCTCCTTGACCGGCCGGTCCAGCGTCTCGCCGACGAAGTCCTTGTTGGACAGGGAGACCAGGACCGGCCACCCCGTCGCCGCCATCTCGCCGAGCCGCCGCGTCGCCTCCAGGCTGTGGCGGGTGTTCTTGCCGAAGTCATGACCGGGATCGATCATGATCCCGTCCCGCCGCACCCCGAGCGCGGCCGCCCGCTCGGCGAGCCCCACCGTGACCCGGAGGATGTCCTCCATCACGTCCTCGTACGCGATCCGGTGCGGCCGGGTGCGCGGCTCCACGCCGCCCGCGTGCGTACACACCAACCCCGCCCCGTACCGCGCCGCGACCTCCGCCAGCTTCGGGTCGACCCCGCCCCACGCGTCGTTCAGCACGTCCGCGCCCGCCTCGCAGACCGCCTCCCCGACGTCGTGGCGCCAGGTGTCGACGCTGATCACCACGTCCGGATGCCGCCGCCGCACCTCGGCCACGAAACCGACCGTGCGCCGCGCCTCCTCCTCGGCCGTCACCTCCTCGCCGGGGCCCGCCTTGACCCCGCCGATGTCGATGATGGCAGCCCCCTCCGACACCGCCTGCTCCACACGGGCCAGCGCGGGCTCGTCGCGGAACGTCGCACCCTGGTCGTAGAACGAGTCCGGGGTCCGGTTGACGATCGCCATGATCACCGGCTCGTGCGCGTCGAACTCGCGCCGTCCCAGCCGCAGCATCCGCTGTTTCCTCCTCGGGTAAGACGCCCGTGACCTCAGGTTCCGTGTCCGGCGGGCCCGGCCTGCGCCGCCCGACAGACCCTAACTCCCAGCCGCGCATGGCACGATCGGACCCGACGGTTTCCGGCTGCCGGGGAGAGGCTTCGCGCGTGTTCTGGTTCTTGCTGATCGCCATGGTCGTGGTGGTCGCCGCGGTCACGCTCGCCGTGGTGGGCGGCGGCGACGGTGCCGTACTGCCCGAGACGGGCCCCGAGCGGCTCTCCGACCCGCTGCCCGAGGGCCGCCCCGTCGAGCGCGCGGACATCGACGCCCTGCGGCTTCCGGTGGCCGCGCGCGGCTACCGGATGGCCGACGTCGACGACGTGCTGAGCCGCCTCGCCGCGGAGCTCGCCGAGCGCGACGCCCGGATCGCCGACCTCCAGGAGGCGCTCAGCGCCGCCCACGCACCCCGCGACGAGGAGCCCCGCAAGTGAGCACCGCCATCCCCGGCCCGGACGGCCGGCTGCGCTGCCCGTGGGGGCTGTCCACCGACGACTACGTCGCGTACCACGACACCGAGTGGGGCCGCCCGGTCCACGGCGACGACGCCCTCTACGAACGGCTGTGCCTGGAGGCCTTCCAGTCGGGCCTCTCCTGGATCACCATCCTGCGCCGCCGCGACGGGTTCCGCCGTGCCTTCGCGGACTTCCGGATCGCCAAGGTGGCCGCCTTCACCGACGAGGACGCGGCGCGGCTGCTGACCGACGAATCGATCATCCGCAACCGCGCCAAGATCCAGGCGACCCTCGCCAACGCGCGCGTACTGGCCGACTGGGCCCCCGGCGAGCTGGACGAGCTGATCTGGTCGTACGCCCCGGACCCCGCCTCCCGCCCGGCCCCCCGCACCCTGGCGGACGTCCCCCCGGTCACCGACGAGTCGACGGCGCTCTCCAAGGCCCTCAAGAAGCGAGGCCTCCGCTTCATCGGCCCCACGACGGCGTACGCACTGATGCAGGCGTGCGGCTTGGTGGACGACCACTTGGCGGACTGCACGGCCCGGGGCGGCCGTACCCCCTAGGGGGTACGGGCCCCGGATGGCTCAGCGCCCTACATATTTCGGCTTCTCCTTCGCCAGGAACGCCGCCACCGCGATCCCGTGGTCCTCGGACGCCCCCGCCCGCGTCTGGAGCTCGTCCTCCTTCTCCAGCGCCTCGGCCAGCGAGTGCCCCGCCCCGTACGCCAGGGACTCCTTGAGGGCCGCGTACGCCAGCGTCGGGCCGTCGGCCAGCGCGCGGGCCACGGCCGCCGCCTCGGCCGCCAGCGCGTCGGCCGGGACCAGCTTGTTGACGATGCCGAGCTCGTACGCCTCCTGCGCGGAGATCGAGCGCGGGAAGAGCAGCAGGTCGGCGGCGCGCGAGTGGCCGATCAGGCGCGGGAGCGTCCAGGAGACGCCCGAGTCGGCGGTCAGGGCGACCCCCGCGAACGAGGTGTTGAAGGCGGCCGTGTCCGCCACCACCCGGTAGTCGGCGGCCAGCGCGAAGCCGAAGCCCGCGCCCGCCGCGACCCCGTTCACCCCGGCCACGACCGGCTTGGGCATCTCGGTGAGGGCCTTCACGATCGGGTTGTAGTGCTCGCGGACCGTGCTCATCGTGGAGCCGGTGCCCGCCGCGCGGTCCGCCGCGAGCAGGGCCACGTGCTCCTTGAGGTCCTGGCCCACGCAGAACGCCCGGCCCGTCGCCGTGAGCAGGACCGCCCGTACCGAGGGGTCCGCCGAGGCGGCCCGCGCCGCGTCCCGCAGGGCGACCTTGGCCTCGGTGTTCATGGCGTTCATGGCGTCGGGACGGTTGATCGTGATCGTCGCGAGCCCGTCGGTCACCTCGTAGAGCACGGTGTCGGCCATTGGGATGGATCCCCTCCGTTGCGGTGTCGTGTCCGCCCAGCATGGCGGAGATCATCGGCGCCGCACATGTGACCTGCGTCAAACAATCCCGGCCACCACCCGGACCGGGGGTGGCGAAGTATCGCAGGCGGATCGCCGAATTGGGTGGTTTTGATAGAGCGCGTTGCGCAAGCGATGCCGACCGATGTTGGTCATCGGGTCCTGCGATGCGGGATAATGACCTGGAAGCAATGTGTTCGATGCCGGTAACACGGTGCCTGTCATGGGGCCGCCGGCTGCGATGAGCTGGTTTCAGGAAGGGGAAACAGCATGGCGGCCATGAAGCCGCGGACGGGCGACGGCCCGCTCGAGGTGACCAAGGAGGGGCGGGGCATCGTCATGCGCGTTCCGCTCGAAGGCGGCGGTCGGCTTGTGGTCGAGCTGACCCCGGACGAGGCCGAGGCGCTCGGTGACGCTCTTAAGAAGGTCGTCGGCTGATTCAGCGGGCTTGACCCCCAATCTGCCCCCGCCCCGGGCCGGTACGCACGTACCGGCCCGGGGCGGAGTAGTTTCCGGGGCCACGCGGAGTGGTTTCCGGGGCCACGGAGCCCCGTAAAAGGCCGTCAGCCGCGCTTCACGGCGCAGAGCAGCCCGTCGCCCACCGGCAGCAGCGACCCGACGAGCTCCTGGCTCTCGCGCACGGCCCGCAGCAGGTCGCGCAGCCGCAGCACCTCGGCGGGCTGGACGCCGGAGTCGACCGTACGGCCGTCGGCGAAGACCCCTTCGAAGCAGACGATTCCGCCGGGCCGCAGCAGGCGCAACGATTCAGCGAGGTAGTCCAGGGACTCCAGCCGGTCGCCGTCGCAGAACACCAGGTCGTATCCGCCGTCGGCCAGCCGAGGCAGTACGTCCAGGGCGCGCCCGGGGATGAAGCGCGCCCGGTTCCCGGCGAAGCCCGCCGCGCGGAACGCCTGCTTGGCGAACTGCTGGCGGTCCGCCTCGGGATCGACGGTGGTCAGCACGCCGTCCGGCCGCAGGCCCTGGAGCAGATAGATCCCGGAGACGCCGGTTCCGGTGCCGATCTCGGCGACCGCCTTCGCGTCGGCGGTGGCAGCGAGCAGGCGCAGCGCCGCGCCGGTCCCCGGGGACACCGAACGCAGTCCTGCCTCCCGGGACCG
This sequence comes from Streptomyces sp. BPTC-684, assembly GCF_030028635.1. Classification (NCBI taxonomy): domain Bacteria; kingdom Bacillati; phylum Actinomycetota; class Actinomycetes; order Kitasatosporales; family Streptomycetaceae; genus Streptomyces; species Streptomyces sp. BPTC-684. The sequence continues at coordinate 1,731,149 of NZ_CP124863.1, read as the reverse complement.
CTCGCGGGCCCAGCGCAGCGCGTCGTCCTCGGCGACAAAGGCGTCGGCGAACGCCCAGCTCGTCTGCCGGTTGGCGGTAATGGCCCTCTCCTGTCCCCGTAGTTGGCGCGCAACGGTGACTGTATCCGCTGCACCCGGGAACCCGCAGATGGGACCGGGCGTTATGAAGGGCGGGGGGATACATGGACGAGACGGCCGAGTACGGAATCCCGGTCCCCGAGCGGTCCGGGAAGCAGCGCGGTTCGAGGGACACGAAGCCAGTCCCAAATGCGCGTAAAGATTCTTATCCGGAGCTAACGGGCGAGGTGGCTATGGTAGGGGCTCCACTGGACACCACCAGAGCCGACAGGGGAGGTGCGGCTGCGCCTGTGGATCGGGGAGGAGTGCTCCGGCGCTTTCTCAGGTCGGCGGGTGAGCCGAAATCCGTGACCTACACCGCTGACCGTTCCACCGCCGCAGACTCCGCAGCCACCGCGACCTTCGCCGACGCGGATTCCCCGGCGTGGACCCCTCCCACCTGGGAGGAGATCGTCAGCACGCACAGCGGCCGCGTCTACCGCCTCGCCTACCGCCTGACGGGCAACCAGCACGACGCCGAGGACCTCACCCAGGAGGTCTTCGTCCGCGTCTTCCGCTCGCTGTCGACCTACACGCCGGGCACGTTCGAGGGCTGGCTGCACCGGATCACCACCAACCTCTTTCTGGACATGGTCCGCCGCCGCCAGCGCATCCGCTTCGACGCCCTGGGCGACGACGCGGCCGAGCGCCTCCCCAGCCGCGACCCCTCCCCCCAGCAGGTCTTCAACGACGCGCACTTCGACGCCGACGTCCAGCAGGCGCTGGACACCCTCGCGCCCGAGTTCCGCGCCGCCGTCGTGCTCTGCGACATCGAGGGACTGTCGTACGAGGAGATCGCCGCCACCCTCGGCGTGAAGCTCGGCACCGTGCGCAGCCGGATCCACCGCGGCCGCTCGCATCTGCGCAAGGCCCTCCAGCACCGCTCGCCCGAGGCCCGCGCCGAGCAGCAGCGTGCCCTCGCGGGGGTGGCGCCCGGCGCCCCGGGGGCGGTCGGAGAGGGGACCGCGTGACCGGCACCAGTCCCACTCCCGCAGAGCAGCATCTGGGGGACCGCCTCGCCGCCCTGGTCGACGGCGAGCTCAGCCATGACGCGCGCGAGCGCGTCCTGTCGCATCTGGCCACCTGTCCCAAGTGCAAGGCCGAGGCCGACGCACAGCGCCGCGTGAAGAGCGTCTTCGCGCAGACGGCACCGCCCGCCCCCTCCGAGGGCCTGCTGGCCCGGCTCCAGGGGCTGCCCGGGGGGCCCGGAGGTGACGACGACGGTCGGGGACCACTCGGCGGGAGCCGCCTTGCCGACGGGGTCTTCTCGCCCGGAGTCCTGAGCGATCCGCGCGACCCGGGCGGGCGCTTCGGCTATGCGCCCGGCGGGGCCCACGCTGCCGTCCTCGGCGGCGGGCTGCCCGGGCGGGGCTTCCGGATCCACGAAGTGGGCCGCCCGGAGGAGCGTTCGGGCTCGCCGTGGCGCGGGCGCAGGATCGCCTTCGCCGCCGCCAGCGCGGTCTCCTTCGCGGCGATCGCGCTCGGCGGCGCGGTCCCGTCGGACTCGGGAGCGGACACGAGCGCCCGGGGCGACGGCTCGGGCAGCAATGTCACACCGCTGCGGGCCCAGAGCCCGTCGGCCGGTCCGGCCTCGGGGACGTCCCTGTCCGTGGAGTCGGAGCGCAGACGCGGCGGCGCGGCGAGCGCACCGCTGGCCCCGGAGCCCACGGCACCGGTCCCGATGGGCCTGGCCGGGCTCAACGGAATCCCCTCCCAGCCGTCCCCGCAGCAGTTCGGCAATCCGTTCCGTGCGGCTCTGCTGAGCAGTTCGTCCCTGCCTCCGCTGATACGTCCGGCGGTCGCCACCCTGGCGATGCGGCCGGTCCCACCGCCGTCCGCGCTCCCCGGCGCGACCCCGTCCGTACCGCCGACGCAGCTGGCGGCTCCCCGGCACTGACCGTGCCCTGCGCTCCTCCCGGCAAACCTGGTTGAATCCCTGGGAGGGGTGCCCCGGGGGCACGCAGGACAGTTGCGGGGAGAGCATGAACGACGGGAAGCCCACCGGGCCGAAGGGGATGGCGCCGGAGGCGCCGGTACCGGGTGAGTCGGTGGGCGGGGACGGGTCGGTCCCGGGTGAGCCGGTTCAGGGCGAGTCGGTGGTTCCGGGTGCGACGGACGTGCGGGCTTCCGGGGCGGTGGAAGGCTCCGGCGACGGGGAAGAGCCCTACCCGCTTGCTCCGGGGCAGCCCGTCGAGGACGAGTCCGCGTATCGGCTCGCGCCGCCCGCGCCGGCCGAGCCTGTTCATGAGCCTGCTCCCGCCGAGCCTGCTCCGGCCGACGAGCCCGCGTCGGCTCGGCCCGCACCTGCCGCGCCGGTCGACGAGCCCGTCCAGGACCCCGCCCTACCCGAGGGCGAGGGCATTGCGGCCCCTCGGCAGCCCCTGCACGACCCCGATCCGTACGGGACGCCGCCGTACGGCGGGCCGGGGCCGTGGGCGCCCGCGCCGCCCGTGCAGCTTCCGGCGCCGCCCGCCGGGTCGGTCCCGCCCCAGGGGGCCTACCCGGCACCGGAGGCCCCGGCCCCGTACCCCGTACCGGAAGGCGTGCCGCCGGTGCCGCCCTCGTCCCAGTGGGTGCAGTACGACCCCTGGGGCGCGGCCGGGCAGCCGCTGACCACGGCCGGGGTGCCGCGGAAGCGGAAGCCGCGGCGCGGGGGGCTCGTCCTCGGGGCCGTCGTCCTCGCGCTGGTCGCGGGCGGCATCGGCGGCGGGGTCGGCGCGTACATCGAGCGCACCGGCGCCACGCACGTCGATCTGCCGCAGGCCGGCAAGGGGCCCACCGGGCGCGCGCCCGACAGCGTCGCCGGGATCGCCGCGAGCGCCCTGCCGGGCGTGGTCACGCTGCACGTCAGCGGGGAGAGCGAGTCCGGCACCGGCACGGGCTTCGTGCTGGACAACGCCGGGCACATCCTCACCAACAACCACGTCGTGGAGCCCGCGGGCTCGTCCGGCGACATCAGCGTGACGTTCAGCGGCGGCGAGACCGCCCGTGCCACGGTGGTCGGCCGGGACTCCGGGTACGACCTCGCCGTGGTCCGCGTCACCGGTGTCTCCGGGCTGAAGCCGCTGCCGCTCGGCAACTCCGACAACGTCCAGGTCGGCGACCCGGTGGTGGCCATCGGCGCCCCCTTCGACCTCTCCAACACCGTCACCTCGGGCATCATCAGCGCCAAGGAGCGCCCGATCACGGCGGGCGGTGAGAAGGGCGACGGCAGCGACGTCAGCTATGTCGACGCGCTCCAGACCGACGCCCCGATAAACCCGGGCAACTCGGGCGGCCCGCTGCTCGACTCGCGCGCCCACGTCGTCGGCATCAACAGCGCGATCCGCGCCGCGGGCAACAGCGACAGCGGCGGCCAGGGCGGCTCCATCGGCCTGGGCTTCGCGATCCCGGTCAACCAGGGCAAGCGGGTCGCCGAGGAGCTGATCAACACCGGCAAGGCCACCCACCCGGTCATCGGGGTGACCCTCGACATGAAGTTCACCGGCGACGGTGCCCGGGTCGGCGCCAAGGCCGTCGACGGCAAGCCGTCCGTGACCCCCGGCGGCCCCGGCGCCACCGCGGGCATCAAGCCCGAGGACGTGATCACCAAGGTCGACGGCCAGCGGGTGCACAGCGCCGAGGAGCTGATCGTCAAGATCCGCTCGCACCGCCCCGGCGACCGACTGGAGCTGACGCTCAAGCGCGGCGGCCGGGAGCAGCGGCTGACCCTCACGCTCGGCTCCGCCACGTCCTGACGAGCGCCTGACGAGCCCCTGCCGAGCTCCTGACGTGCCCCTCGGCCGCCCGCAGGGCCAGCCGCGCCCCGCCCCCCGGGTCACCTATCGGTCACCCGGGGGGCAAGCGGCGGCCAAAGGTCACCGGGTAGGTACCGTTTCGACAGTTTCGGCGGGTACCGTGGAGCGGTCCATGACTGGACCCGGGAGCAGAGCCACGAGGAGCAGCAGGTGTTCAACGACATAGGGCCCATGGAGCTCGTCACCCTCGTGGTCCTCGCTGTGCTCATCTTCGGCCCGGACAAGCTGCCCAAGCTGATCCAGGACGTCTCCGGCTTCATCCGCAAGATCCGCAGCTTCTCGGAGACCGCCAAGGCGGACATCCGTGCCGAACTCGGCCCGGAGTTCAAGGACTTCGAGTTCGAGGACCTGAACCCGAAGACGTTCGTACGCAAGCAGCTCATGGACAACGACGACCTGGGTCTCAAGGAGATCCGCAACAGCTTCGACCTGCGCAAGGACATGGAAGAGGTCGCGGACGCGGTGCACGGCCGCGAGAGCGCGCCCGCCGGGTCCGCCGGGTCCACGACGGCCGCCAACGGCTCGGCCGCGGGTGTGTCGGGTACGCCCGACCTCCTCAAGAAGCGCGACAAGCTCGACCCCGGCGAGCGCCCCCCGTACGACGCCGACGCGACCTGACACAACCCCCCGGCTTTCGTACAGGGCGTCAATCTGAGCCACGTCAGCACCGTCATTCCCGGTGGGCGGGGCAGGGGTGGCTATCCTCCATAGGTCCGGCAGCCAGGACGCCCGAGGGGGGCGGGCCGCTCCGGACACCTACGGATCGAGGAGGCGGCCGGGCAGTGGAGACGACGAGTCGGGTAGCGGCACAGGGGCCCGCCGAGGACACCCCGTCCACACCGGAAGGGGTGCCGGCGGCCCGGCGTGCGGTCGACGGCTATCTGCGGGCGCCGTTCGCCTGGTACGGCCTGGACGAGGCCTTCAGCGGGCCGCGCTGGCTGATGCAGGTCGCCACGGCGGCCGACGGCACCGTGCAGCACGGGTCCACCGGCCACGGCGACGAGCCGTCGATACGGCCCGACGCGGCCGACCGCTCCGCCGCCGACCGCGAGCGCTTCGCGGTGGTCGTGAGCGTGCCCGCCAACCCCACGCGCCGCAGCGGCGACGGTACGGGAGTGCTGGAGGCCACCTCGGTCTCCTCCGCGGCCTGGCTGGCCGGGTCCGGGCTGCTCTCGTTCACCTGGCCCGCCCAGATGGACCACGTGCTGCGCGGCGAGTGGCTGGACCAGCAGACCGAGGCGGCGTGGGAGCTGGCGGACGATCTGGCCGGGCCGGACTGGACGACGCTGTCGTTGCCGGTGGACGGGGTCGCCACGCCGTTCCACTACCGGGAGTCCGAGTTCGGGTGGGTGCTGGCCGGCTCCGCCGGGCCCGCCGGAGGCGGGGTGCATTTGGGGGCGTACGGGCGTGGGTTGAGCGCGTACGGGCTCGGGTTCGCCGTGGTGCGGGACATCACGTCATACGCCTAGGTCCGCTTCGGCCGGGGGCGTCCTGCGGCTGCGGGTTGTGATGGGTTGCTCGCGCAGTTCCCTGCGCCCCTAGCCGTTCGTGCCGCAGCCATTAGTAAGGGGCGCCCACAGTTGCTGGGCGCCCCTTACTCGTATCTGCTGCTCTAGAACTTGTTGCGCGGCGTGATCCCCAGTGACATGCCCGACAGGCCACGCTGGCGGCCGCCGAGCTTGCCCGCGATCGCTCGCAGGGCGGCGCCCGCCGGGGAGTCGGGGTCGGAGAGGACGACCGGCTTGCCGTCGTCGCCGCCCTCGCGCAGGCGGACGTCGATCGGGATCGAGCCGAGCACCGGCACGTTCGCGCCGGTCGTCTTGGTCAGGCCCTCCGCGACCTTCTCGCCGCCGCCCGTGCCGAACACGTCGACCATCTCGTCGCAGTGCGGGCAGGGCAGGCCCGCCATGTTCTCGACGACGCCGACGATCTTCTGGTGGGTCTGGACCGCGATCGAGCCCGCCCGCTCGGCCACCTCGGCGGCTGCCTGCTGGGGGGTCGTGACGACCAGGATCTCCGCGTTCGGGACCAGCTGGGCCACCGAGATCGCGATGTCGCCGGTGCCCGGGGGCAGGTCGAGCAGGAGGACGTCCAGGTCGCCCCAGTAGACGTCGGCCAGGAACTGCTGGAGGGCGCGGTGGAGCATCGGGCCGCGCCACACGACCGGGGCGTTGCCCGGGGTGAACATGCCGATGGAGATGACCTTCACACCGTTCGCCGACGGCGGCATGATCATGTTCTCGACCTGGGTGGGACGGCCGTCCACGCCCAGCATGCGGGGCACCGAGTGCCCGTAGATGTCGGCGTCGACGACACCGACCTTCAGCCCGTCCGCCGCCATCGCCGCGGCGAGGTTCACCGTCACCGAGGACTTGCCGACGCCGCCCTTGCCGGACGCCACCGCGTAGACGCGGGTCAGCGAGCCGGGCTTGGCGAAGGGCACCTCGCGCTCGGCCGTGCCGCCGCGCAGCGACGTGGCGAGCTCCTTGCGCTGTTCGTCGCTCATCACGTCGAGCGTGACGTCGACGCGCGTGACGCCCTCGACCCGCTCGACCGCCTCGGTCACGTTCTTCGTGATCGTGTCGCGCATCGGGCAGCCGGAGACCGTGAGGTACACCGTGACCGCGACCGCCCCGTCCGTCCCGATCTCGACCGTCTTGACCATGCCGAGCTCAGTGATCGGTCGGTGGATCTCTGGGTCGTTCACCGTCGCCAGTGCCTCGCGCACCGCGTCATCCGTAACCATATGGAGATGGTACGGCGCCGGGTCCCGCCCCCGGAAAGCCCTAACGGCGGTCTGATTCGTCACTTCCGTACGGGGCCTCCGGCGGGAATACGACGCGCCGGTCCTCCATCTCCTTGATCATGTCCTGTAGCTCCGAGCGGATCCAGTCGCGGGTGGCGACCTCGCCGAGGCCCATCCGCAGCGCGGCGATCTCCCGGGTCAGGTACTCGGTGTCGGCGATGGAGCGCTCGTTGGACTTGCGGTCCTGCTCCAGGTTGACCCGGTCGCGGTCGTCCTGCCGGTTCTGCGCGAGCAGGATCAGCGGGGCCGCGTACGAGGCCTGGAGGGACAGGGCGAGGGTCAGGAAGATGAACGGGTACTCGTCGAAGCGCACCGACGGCGGCGCGAAGATGTTCCAGACCACCCACAGGATGATGACCAGGGTCATCCAGACGATGAACCGCCCGGTCCCCAGGAAGCGGGCGATCTTCTCGGAGAAGCGGCCGAACGCCTCCGGGTCGTACTCGGGCAGCAGGCGCGGCCGGGGCGCGCGCGGCAGGTCGAGGCGGGTGCGCGGGCCGCGCGGCACGGCGCTCGACCCCGACGCGCGCGTGCGGTCGCGCTCCTCGGTGCGGTCAGCCATGCGAGCCCCCCTCGGCGGCGTGGAACTCCGCCTCGCGCCAGTCCTCGGGCAGCAGGTGGTCGAGCACGTCGTCGACGGTGACCGCACCGAGCAGCGAGCCGCTGTCGTCCACGACGGGCGCGGCGACCATGTTGTACGCGGCGAGGAACGCGGTGACGGCGGGCAGCGGGGTCTGCGGGGACAGCGGCGGCAGGTCGTTGTCCACGATCGAGGAGACCAGGGTGAACGGCGGGTCCCGCAGCAGCCGCTGGAAGTGCACCGTGCCCAGGTACTTGCCGGTCGGCGTCTCGTCGGGCGGCCGGCACACGTACACCTGAGCGGCGAGCGCGGGCGAGAGGTCCTGCTGGCGTACGCGCGCGAGGGCGTCCGCGACCGTGGCGTCCGGGCGCAGCACGATCGGCTCGGTGGTCATCAGACCGCCCGCGGTGCGCTCCTCGTAACTGAGCAGCCGGCGCACGTCCGCCGCGTCGTCCGGCTGCATCAGGGTCAGCAGCCGCTCCTTGTCCTCCTCGGGCAGCTCGGAGAGCAGGTCGGCGGCGTCGTCCGGGTCCATCGCCTCCAGGACGTCGGCGGCCCGCTCGTCCTTCAGCTTGCCGAGGATCTCCACCTGGTCGTCGTCCGGCAGCTCCTCCATCACGTCCGCGAGCCGGTCGTCGTCGAGGGCCGCGGCCACTTCGCCGCGGCGCTTGGGGGAGAGGTGGTGCAGCACGTTGGCGAGGTCGGCGGGGCGCAGCTGCTCGAAGGTGGCGAGCAGGCTCTCGGCGCCCTGGCCGTGCTCCTCCAGGGAGAAGCCGGTGACCGCGGACCACTCGACGGTCAGCGTCTCGCCCTTGCGCCGCAGGGCGCCGCCCTTGCCGCGCCGTACGAAGACCTTGTCGATCTCCCAGTCGCGGCGGGCGGGCAGCTGCTGGATGGCCACGTCCAGGACCGTCACCTCCTCGCCCTTCTCGACGAGGGTGACCCGGCGGTCCAGCAGCTCGCCGAGCACCAGCCGCTCGGTGGGGCGCTGTTCGAAGCGGCGCAGGTTGACGACGCCGGTGGTGATGACCTGGCCGGACTCGACGCCGGTGACCCGGGTCATCGGCAGGAAGATCAGCCGGCGGCCGGCCACCTCGACGACGACGCCTAGCAGCCGGGGCGGGCGGCGGCCGACCCGCAGTATGGCGACGAGGTCGCGCACCCGGCCCACCTGGTCGCCGTTGGGGTCGAAGACGGCGACGCCGGAGAGGTGCGAAACGAAGATCCGGGGGGCGCCTGCCGCCATGCTGAGCGCCTCCTCTTGGGCGTGATCCGACCTTGTCGTGGCCTGAAATTGGCGCTGAATATCTGATTCAGGCTAGCCGGTGACCATCCGGTGCGCCTTTGAGGGGCGTCCGTACGGCTCTCTGCCGGGCAGCGTAGACGGCCCGGGTAGGGTGCGGTCTGCCGACCCCGACTTCGCGCCCCCCACCCCGCGCGCTCCGACGAAAGGCCGTGTGCCGGTGACCACTCGCTCCCTGTCCGTACGGGCCCGCCGGGCCGCGCTCCCCGTCGCGCTCTGCGCGGGGCTCGCCACGGCCGTCACGGCGTGCTCCGCGGACCCGGACGAGGGCACCAACGGCGTCGGCAAGCTCTCCGCGACCGACATCGAGGGCAAGGCGCGCACGGCGGCGGACGGCGCCGACGCGGTGCACCTCAGCGGCACGCTGGTCAGCAAGGGCGGCTCGTACAGGATCGACATGCGGCTGAAGGGGACCGGCGCGACCGGCACGGTCACCTCGAAGAACAGCACGTTCGGGCTGCTGCGGGTGGGCGACGAGCTCTTCCTGAAGGCCGACGCCGGGTTCTGGTCGCACAAGGACAAGGGCGGCGACTCGGGGAGCGCGGCCGCGGCGGGCAAGCAGCTCGACGACAAGTACGTCAAGGTGCCGTCGGGCGACCCCTCCTACCAGGAGCTGCGCGGCTTCACGGACAAGAGCGCGCTCCTGAAGGGCATGCTCGGGCTCCAGGGCGAGCTCTCCAAGGGCGACCGGTCCAAGGTGGGCGAGGTGCGCACCATCCGCGTCAAGGCGGGCGAGGACGGCGAGGGCGGCACGCTCGACGTGTCGCTCCAGGGCACCCCGTACCCCCTGCGCTTCGAGCGCGCGGGCGGCGCGGGCGTGCTGGAACTGGGCGACTGGAACCAGGACTTCGCGCTGGCACCGCCGTCGAAGGACGCGACGGTGGACTACGGCCGCCAGCTCCCGAAGACGTAGGGCCCGCGCGCGTTCTTCGGCTGCAGGTGTTCGTGGGTTGCTCGCGCAGTTCCCCGCGCCCCTAGCCACCTAGGGGCGCGGGGAACTGCGCGACCAGCCACAGACGGCCCGCAGACGAACAGCCGCCCTTCAGGCCCGCTTCCGCTTGCGCTTCAGCAGCAGCCGCGGCAACCCCGCCGGGACCGGCTGCCGCGTCGTGGCCGACGTCTCCACCGGGCGGGCGGCCAGCGAGCCCGAGGGCATCTCGGTACGGACCTCGACCGGCGCCAGGCACAACACCCGGCACTCCCGCGCCCAGCGGCCCGTCACCGCCTCCCCGTCCGGCGCGTTCAGCCGCTTCGCCTTCAGCTCGGCGGCCACCGCCTCCCACAGCTCGCTGTGCGGCGCGACCTCGCTCACCGCGGCCGTCCAGGCCACCAGGCGGCCGCCCTTGTCCTTGCTGCGGACGGTCACCTCGGCGGTGCCGCCGTCGGCCAGGCCTTCGAGGGGCTGCTCGCCGGGGCCGCCGCCCACCACGTACGCGGCGCCGTCGTGCCACACGTGCCACAGTGCGCGGTCGGCGGTCCCGGTGCCCCGCACCCAGATCAGCCCCGACTTCTTGGTGGCCTCCTCGACGAGGGCCCGGTCGAGCAGCGCAGGTGTCATGGGGTCACTTTATGGGACGGCCGGGACGGGTGCGGCGGCGTTGTCCACCGCATGGACCGACAGTTCCGTAAATATGTTTAGCGCCTTACTCTCTTGTCGTGCCTACCACCACCGCGCCCGCCGCCACCCCGGCACTGACCGCCGCTCCGGCCGTCCCCCGGGTGGACTTCGCGCTGCTCGCCGTCGCCATCACCAGCGTGTCGCTCTCCGCGCCGCTCATCGCCGCGACGGCGGCCCCCGCGCTGGCCATCGCGTTCTGGCGCAACGCCATGGCCGTCGGGGCGCTCACCCCGCTGGCCGCGGTCAAGTACCGGGCGCAGCTGCGCGGGCTGACCCGGCGCGAGGTGGGCCTGGCGGTCGCCGCCGGGGCGCTGCTCGCGCTGCACTTCGGGCTCTGGCTGCCGAGTCTGCGGATGACGTCGGTGGCGTCCTCGACCGCGCTGTGCACCACCACGCCCATCTGGACCACCATCGCGCTGCGCCTGCGCGGCCACCGGCCGCCCGCGATGGTGTGGGCCGGGACGCTGGTCGCCTGCGCGGGCGTGGTGATGCTCACCGGCGTCGACATGACCACCTCGCCGCGCGCCCTCGCCGGTGACGCGCTCGCGCTCGGCGGCGGCATCGCGGCCGCCGGGTACGTGCTGCTCGGCGCCGAGGTCCGGCGGACCGTGGACACGGTCCCGTACACGTACCTCTGCTACGGGACGGCCGCCGCCGGGCTGCTCGCCGCCTGTCTGGCGAGCGGCGCGGACCTCACCTCGTACTCCGGGGAGACCTGGGCCAAGCTGGCCGCGCTCACCGTCGCCGCCCAGCTGCTCGGCCACTCCCTGCTCAACCGGGTGGTGCGCAGCCTCGGGGCGTCCGTGACGTCCACGGCGATCCTCCTGGAGACGCCGGGCGCCGCCCTCATCGCGGCGCTCTGGCTGGGCCAGCAGCCGCCCGCGCTGGCCTGGCCCGCGCTCGTGGTGATCCTCGCCGGGCTCGCGCTCGTCGTCAGAGCCAACCGTTCCGCTTGAGCGTGCGGTGGATGACGAGGCAGCTCCCGGCGATGGCGGCCAGTACGAGCGGGTAGCCGTACTTCCAGTGCAGCTCCGGCATGTGGTCGAAGTTCATGCCGTACACCCCGCACACCATCGTCGGTACGGCGATGATCGCCGCCCATGAGGTGATCTTGCGCATGTCCTCGTTCTGCGCGAACGACGCCTGGGCCAGGTTGGCCTGGAGGATCGAGTTCAGGAGCTCGTCGAAGCCGACGACGTGCTCCTGCACGCGCGCGAGGTGGTCGGCGACGTCCCGGAAGTACTTCTGGATGTCCGGGTCGACCAGCCGCATCGGCCGCTCGCTGAGCAGCTGCATCGGCCGCAGCAGCGGCGCGACCGCCCGCTTGAACTCCAGCACCTCGCGCTTCAGTTGGTAGATCCGACCGGCGTCCGTGCCGCGCGGGCTGCCCTTGGAGGGGGCCGAGAAGACGTCGATCTCGACCTCGTCGATGTCGTCCTGCATCGCGTCCACGACCGCCAGATACCCGTCGACGACCTGGTCCGCGATGGCGTGCAGCACGGCCGAGGGACCCTTGGCGAGCAGCTCGGGGTCGTCCTGGAGGCGCTTGCGCAGCGCGCGAAGGGAGCCCTGGCCGCCGTGCCGGACGGTGATCACGAAGTCCCGGCCGGTGAAGCACATGACCTCGCCGGTCTCCACGACCTCGCTGGTCGCGGTGAGTTCGGCGTGCTCCACGTAGTGGACCGTCTTGAAGACGGTGAAGAGCGTGTCGTCGTACCGCTCCAGCTTGGGCCGCTGGTGGGCGTGGACCGCGTCCTCCACGGCCAGCGGGTGCAGCCCGAACTCGGCCGCGATACCGGCGAATTCGGCCTCGGTCGGCTCGTGCAGCCCGATCCAGGCGAAGCCGCCGTCCTCCCGTACGCGCCGCATCGCCTCGCGCGGCGACAGGCACGAGTCGGCCTGGGTGCGCAGCCCGTCGCGGTAGACCGCGCAGTCGACGACCGCGCTGCTCGCGGACGGGTCGCGGGTGGGGTCGTACGAGTTGTACGGGGCGGTGCTCTTGCGCAGCGACGGACGCAGGGAGGGGCGGACCGCGGCGCGCAGGTCACGGATCATGGACATGGCAGGACTCCTTCACGGAGGGGCCGCCGGCGGGCGTGGCACTGCCCGGAATGGGGACGTGACGCGACGACTGCGTACATCTGCGTACGTCCGCAAAGCGGGCGGTACCGCGGGTGCGGTGACGGCGTTCGCTACTGAAACGGACTGGGCGAGGCGATGTGCTCTTCCGTCGTGCGAAATGCCATGAGACTCAGAGGTTTCCCGGTGAAACGGCCGGGTAGGGAGGTCTCGATCACAGGGAACAACGAAGGCGCACGGAAGAGCGGTTGGTACTGCCAGGCCGACTTCGATCCATCGCAGCCCCACCTCCTCCGGCCGGTCCCCCGTGAGGGACGTCCTGCTGCCCTGAACAGCGGCCAAGACTATCAGCCGACGCAAGTGTCAAGTCCGTACTTTGCTCGTTCGATACGGCTTCTATGCTCAACACATGGTTGATGTTCTTGCTCTCGTCGAGGCCAGGCTGCGCACCGCCCTCGGCGAACCGGACGCGCGCGCCGCGGTGACCTTCCTCGGCACGGACCGCATCGAGGTGCTGCGCTTCGCCGACGGGGACATCGTCCGCTACGCCACGCTCGGTATGTCGGCCCAGCCCATGACCGACCCGGCCGCCGCCCTCGCCGACCCGGTCAAGGGCCCGCGCGCCGAGCTGGTCCTGTCCGTACGGGCCGGGCTCGCCGACACCGACAAGGTGCTGCGGCCGCTCGCCGTCCTCGCCTCCACCCCGCAGGTCGAGGGCGTGATCGTGGCCCCCGGCGCCTCGCTCGACATCGGGGAACCGCTGTGGCCCGGGGCGCCGTTCAGCTCGGTCCTGGTCGCCGAGCCGGGCGGCCTCGTCGAGGACCTGGAGCTCGACGACCCGATGGACCCGGTCCGCTTCCTGCCGCTGCTGCCGATGACGACCAACGAGGCGGCGTGGAAGCGGGTGCGGGGGGCGCAGGAGCTGGAGGAGCGGTGGCTGGCGAACGGGACGGATCTGCGGGATCCGTTGCGGACGTCTGTGCGGCTGGATTAAGCGTTCCGCCAGGAGTGCGGTCCTTCGGGTGCGGGCCGTCTTGGGCTGGTCGCGCCCACGCGGCGGAGCCGCATATGTCACAGCCCCGCGCCCCTTATGGGGCATGCCCAGCAACCCCGATCCTTCCCGGTCCCCACACGCCGGACGGGTGATCGTCCTTGACGCGGCGCGGGACGGGGAGGACCGTGGGCATTTATGAGGGGCGAACCCAGTTGCCCGAAGTGCGGAGGCCGGGTCAGGGCGCCCGGTCTCTTTGCCGACTCCTGGCAGTGCGACGTGCACGGGACGGTGCATCCGCTCCAGCCGGTGGTCCCCCCGAGCGTCGAGGCGCTCGGCGTCGTGGTGCACCGGTCGAAGGTGCCCGTCTGGATGCCGTGGCCGCTGCCGATCGGCTGGCTCTTCACGGGCGTGGCGTGCGCGGGCGACGACCGCAGCGGCGGGCGCGCGACCGCCGTGGCCTGCTCGGGCCCAGGACCGCTGGGCGGCATCGGTGAGCTGCTGCTCGTCGCGGAGGAGCTGGGCGTCGGCCTCGGCGCGCGGTACGCGGGCATCGACGGCCCCGACCCCGGCCCGTACATCAGCGTCGACAAACCGCCGCACGCCAAGGTCCTCGCGGCCGGGCGCCCCACCCCGCTGTGGCACGTGACCGGCACGCCCGACGACCGCGCGGTCTTCGCGGGCGAGGCGCGCGGGCTGTGGCTGTGGGCGATCGTCTGGCCCGAGCAGTCGGGCCTGCTGCTCTACGACGAGCTGGTCCTCACCGATCTGCGCGACGCGGGCGCCGAGGTCGAGCTGGTGCCGTGCGGGGCGCTGTCGCCGCGGATCCTGTCGTGACGCGCGCGTGGCGGAGCGCCCCGAGTGCGGTGACCGCCACAGCCGTTACGGGCGGGACAGGGGCTACGCGCAGTTATCCTTGATTGTCCCCCCTGCCGGTTCTACGCCCTGGAGTCACGCGTGCGCATCGATCTGCACACCCACTCCACGGCCTCCGACGGTACGGACACTCCGGCCGAGCTGGTCCGCAACGCGGCTGCCGCCGGTCTCGACGTCATCGCGCTCACCGACCACGACACCACCCGGGGCCACGCCGAGGCGGCCGCCGCGCTCCCCGCGGGCCTGACCCTGGTGACCGGCGCCGAGCTCTCCTGCCGGGTCGACGGCATCGGGCTGCACATGCTGGCGTACCTCTTCGACCCCGAGGAGCCGGAGCTGGCGCGCGAGCGCGAGCTGGTCCGCGACGACCGGGTGCCGCGCGCCCGGGGGATGGTCGCCAAGCTCCAGGAGCTGGGCGTCCCCGTCACCTGGGAGCAGGTGGCGCGGATCGCGGGCGACGGCTCGGTCGGCCGCCCGCACGTCGCCGAGGCGATGGTCGAACTGGGCGTCGTCGGCTCGGTGTCGGACGCGTTCGTGCCCGAGTGGCTGGCGGACGGCGGACGCGCGTACGTCGGCAAGCACGAGCTCGACCCGTTCGACGCGATCCGGCTGGTCAAGGCCGCCGGAGGGGTCACCGTCTTCGCGCACCCGCTCGCCGTCAAGCGCGGCCGGGTCGTGCCCGAGACGGTCATAGCCGAGCTCGCCTCGGCCGGCCTCGACGGCATCGAGGTCGACCACACGGACCACGACGCGCCCACGCGCGAGAGGCTGCGCTCCCTCGCCGCCGAACTCGGTCTGCTGACCACCGGCTCCAGCGACTACCACGGCGGCCGCAAGGCCGTGCGGCTCGGGGAGTGCACCACCGACCCCGAGATCTACGGCGAGATCACCCGCCGTGCGACGGGCGCGTTCCCCGTCCCCGGCGCGGGCGGAACCGGCCGCTAGCCCCGGGCGGCCCCGGCCCCTTCGCTTCCCCTCTTCAGAGGACTCCGCCTGGCGGGGTCCCCCTCTGCTCCGTACACCCCTCTTCCTGCAAGGCACCACCGTGTTCGACGCTGCCGTCTTCGGCTCCCTGTTCCTCACCCTTTTTGTCATCATGGATCCCCCCGGGATCACGCCGATCTTCCTCGCGCTCACCTCCGGCCGCCCCGCCAAGGTGCAGCGCAAGATGGCGTGGCAGGCCGCGGCCGTGGCCCTCGGTGTGATCACCGTGTTCGGTCTGGTGGGTCACCAGATCCTGGCGTATCTGCACATCGACGTCCCCGCGCTGATGATCGCGGGTGGTCTGCTGCTCCTGCTCATCGCGCTCGACCTGCTCACCGGCAAGACGGACGAGCCGAAGCAGACCAAGGACGTCAACGTGGCGCTGGTGCCGCTCGGCATGCCGCTGCTCGCCGGGCCCGGCGCGATCGTCCAGGTGATCCTCGCGGTCCAGAACCACGACACGTTCTCCGGGCAGGTCGCCGTGTGGACCGCGATCCTCGCGATGCACATCGTGCTCTGGCTGGCCATGCGGTACTCGCTGCTGATCATCCGGGTGATCAAGGACGGCGGTGTGGTCCTGGTGACGCGGCTCGCGGGCATGATGCTCTCCGCGCTCGCGGTGCAGCAGATCATCAACGGCGTCACCCAGGTCATCCACGGCACCTGACCGCCGCCTGCCGCACGCACAGCAGACCAGGCACAGCAGAAAGCGCCCCCGCACCGACGATCGGTGCGGGGGCGCTTCGGCTTGCCGCGTAGAAGATCCTTACGCGTTACGAAGCCGGGCTGTCGGCCGGGCGGATGTAGATGCGCTGGCCGATTGCGGCGGCCTGCTGCACGATCCGGTTGACGGAGGCGGCGTCCACGACGGTGCTGTCCACGGCGGAGCCGTCGACGTCGTTGAGGCGCATGATTTCGAAGCGCATGGCTTCTCCCTTCGTCTGATCCTCCTGGAGGAGAACTACTGGTGCGGGGGGCTCGGCTTCTTCAGCCTGCACCCTCACGGAGTCCGGACGATTGCCCGCCCGTTACGACTGTTCAACGGGTTGCCCTTGGCAAACATTCCCTACGCTAAGGAAATTTTTTCACGGGCTAAATACTGGCAGGTAAGGCACCGGTTGTGTGGGATCGGTCACGCCGCGGAGAATGGGGGGCAATGAGCGAAGCAGGCGACATCCCAGGCATCCCCGACGGCCCGACCGACCCGGGCTACCCCACCGACGCGGGCGGCTCCGCGGCGTCCGACATCGGCGCGCAGCTGGAGCGCACCAACCAGCTGCTGCGGCGGATGCTGGCCGAGGTGGCCAAGACGCCCTCCACCCACGCGATCTTCGTGGACGCGGGCTATGTGTACGCGGCGGCGGGCCTGCTGGTCGCCGGGACGGAGGACCGCCGGTCCTTCGACCTCGACGCCGAGGGGCTGATCGAGGCCTTCATCGACAAGGCGCGCACGATCTTCGCGGACAGCCGGCTGCTCCGCGTGTACTGGTACGACGGCGCGCGCCGGCGCATCCACACCTCCGAGCAGCAGTCGATCGCCGAGCTGCCGGACGTGAAGGTCCGCCTCGGCAACCTCAACGCCAACAACCAGCAGAAGGGCGTCGACTCGCTGATCCGCTCCGACCTGGAGTCGCTCGCCCGCCACCGCGCCATCAGCGACGCGGCACTCATCGGCGGCGACGAGGACCTGGTCTCGGCGGTCGAGGCGGCGCAGGGGTACGGCGCCCGGGTCCACCTCTGGGGCATCGAGGCGGCGGAGGGGCGCAACCAGGCGGAGCCGCTGCTGTGGGAGGTCGACAGCCAGCGCACGTTCGACCTGGACTTCTGCAAGCCGTACGTCACTCGGCGGCCGGTGACGATGTACGAGGACAGCGGGCCCGCGCCGACGCGGGACGACGTGCGGTTCGTGGGGGCGCAGATCGCCGCGACGTGGCTCTCCTCGCGGGGGCGGGCGGCCCTGGCGCAGCTGCTGCCGGGCCACCCGTATCTGCCCGGCCCGGTCGACCAGGACCTCCTGGTGGAGGCGGAACGGCTGCTCCAGCGGTCGCTGCGGGGGCACGCGGATCTGCGGCGGGCGCTGCGGGACGGGTTCTGGCAGCACTTGCAGTCCCAGTACTAGCGGTTGTTCGGCCGCGCGCCGTCGTGGGCTGGTCGCGCAGTTCCCCGCGCCCCTGAAAACCACCGTTCGTCTGCGGGCCGTGCTGGGTTGCTCGCGCCCACGCGGCGGAGCCGCAAAATGTCACAGCCCCGCGCCCCTGAAGGGCTGTGGCTGAGCTGTGTTCTCCGGCTGCGGCGGACCACCTAAGGGGCGCGGGGAACTGCGCGACCAGCCACACAGAGCCCGCAGACGGACACCGGGCCGATTAGGGGCGCGACCAGCCCACGACGGGCCGCAGTCGAACAATCAGCGGGGCCGCCAGAACTCCGTCAGGGCCGTGGCCAACTGCTCGGGGTGCGAGACGTTGGGGGAGTGGCCCGCGCCCGGGATGACCGTGTGGCGGGCGTCGGTGTCGCGGGCGAGCGCGGCCAGCTCCTCGACCGTCCACACCGACTCCCCGTCCCCGTACGCGACATGCAGCGGCAGGGGAAGCGCGGCGATGTTCTCCGTCCGGTCCGGCTCCGTCCTCAACTGCCGCCCGGCGGCGATGAGTTGACCCGGCCGGGTGTTGAACCACCGCTGCCGCAGGAACGCGGCGATGTCCGGGGCGTCCGCCTCGTACGCCGGATCGCGGCTGTCCAGCCAGCGCGTCACCGCCCACACCGCCGCCGGGGGCAGCACCGGCAGCGCGGCCCGCAGCAGCCGGATCTTGGCCCGCTGCTCGGGGCCGACATGGCCCGGCCCCGACGACAGCAGCGTCAGCGAGCGGAAGGAGCGCGGGGCGAGGCGGACGGCCGAGCGGGCCACCAGACCGCCGAAGGAGTGGCCGACGAGGTGCACGGGCCCGTCGCCGAGCGCCGCCGCCTGCGCGATCACGTCCTCGGCGAGGGTGCGGGGCGTGTACCCGGCCGCGCCGCGCGGCCCGGGGCTCTCGTGCTGGCCCCGCCCGTCGACCGCCACCGCCCGGTACCCGGCCCGGGCGAGCGGCTCCAGGAGCGCGAGGAAGTCCTCCTTGCTGCCGGTGAAGCCGGGCAGCAGCAGCGCGGTCCCGAGCGCGGGCCCGACGGGTTCGGCGTCGAGCACGGCGAAGCGGCCGCGCGGTGTCACAAGCGCGTACGCGCGCGTGCCCGAAGGCAGGGCCAGGGACCGGGGCTTGCTCATATGCCGAGCGTAACGGGGGTGCGTGGGGCTCGGAGCGGCGGCCCGGACGCACTTCGGCCCGGCACCCCCGTGGGGATGCCGGGCCGAAAGAGCGGTGTGCTTACGCCTCGGGCGCCGCGACCTTGCGGGTGCGCGTGCGGCGGGGCTTGGGCTCGGCCTCGGTCGCCTCGGGGGCGGCCTCCACCGTCTTCTTCGCGCGCGTACGACGCGGCTTGGGCTCGGCGGCGACCGACGCGTCGGGCTCGGCGGCGACCGCCTTCTTGCGCGTACGCACCGGCTTCGCGGTGGCCTCCGCCGCCTTCGCGGCGGCGATCTCCAGCGCGGCCGACTCCGGCGTCAGGAAGCCGACCTCGGCCGACTCCGCCACCTTGCGGACGCGGCGGCGCGGCTTCGCGGGAGCCTCGACGACGGCCTCGACGACCGGCGCCGCGACCTTGCGGGTGCGGCGGCGCGGGGCCGCCACCGGCTCGGCGACGGCGACCGCGACGGGCTCGGCCGGTGCCGGGACGACGGGCGCCTCGGCCACGGCCGCGACGGCCTTGCGGGCCCGGGTGCGGCGCGGCTTGGGCTCGGCCTCCACCACGGCCTCGGCGACCGGAGCGGTGACGGGCTCGGCGACGGCCACGGCCACCGGAGCGGCGACGGCCTCGGCCACCGGAGCCGCCTCCACCGGGACCACCCGGGTACGGCGGCGACGGCGCGGGGTGCGCGGCTCCGTGTCCGCGGCAGCCGCATCGGCCGGCTCCGTGGCCACGGGCGCCGGAGCGTCCGCCTCGACCGTCGAGCCGCCGCGGGTGCGGCGGCGCTGGCGCGGGGTGCGGGTGCGCTCGGGGCGCTCCTCGGTCACGACCGGCGCGGCGGCGGACTTGCGGCCGCGGCCGCCCGTCTCGCCCAGGTCCTCCAGCTCCTCGGCCGCCAGACCCGCACGGGTCCGCTCGGCGCGGGGCAGGATGCCCTTGGTGCCCGCCGGGATGCTGAGCTCCTCGAACAGGTGCGGCGACGTCGAGTACGTCTCGACCGGGTCGTGGAACTTCAGGTCCAGCGCCTTGTTGATGAGCTGCCAGCGCGGGATGTCGTCCCAGTCGACCAGCGTGACGGCGGTGCCCTTGTTGCCCGCGCGGCCGGTGCGGCCGACACGGTGCAGGAAGGTCTTCTCGTCCTCGGGCGACTGGTAGTTGATGACGTGCGTCACGCCCTCGACGTCGATGCCGCGGGCGGCGACGTCGGTGCAGACCAGCACGTCGACCTTGCCGTTGCGGAACGCGCGCAGCGCCTGCTCGCGGGCGCCCTGGCCGAGGTCGCCGTGGACCGCGCCGGAGGCGAAGCCGCGCTTGGCGAGCTGCTCGGCGATGTCGGCGGCCGTCCGCTTCGTACGGCAGAAGATCATCGCGAGTCCGCGGCCCTCGGCCTGCAGGATGCGCGCGACGAGCTCCGGCTTGTCCATCGAGTGGGCGCGGAAGACGTGCTGCGAGATGTTGGCGACGGTCGCGCCCTCGTCGTCCGGCGCGGTGGCGCGGATGTGCGTGGGCTGCGACATGTAGCGACGGGCGAGACCGATGACGGCGCCCGGCATGGTCGCCGAGAACAGCATGGTCTGGCGCTTCGCCGGAAGCATGTTGATGATCTTCTCGACGTCGGGCAGGAAGCCCAGGTCGAGCATCTCGTCGGCCTCGTCGAGGACGAGCGCGCGGACGTGGGAGAGGTCCAGCTTGCGCTGGCCCGCCAGGTCGAGCAGCCGGCCGGGGGTGCCGACGATGACGTCGACGCCCTTCTTGAGGGCCTCGACCTGCGGCTCGTACGCCCGGCCGCCGTAGATGGCGAGCACGCGGACGTTGCGGACCTTGCCGGCGGTGAGCAGGTCGTTGGTGACCTGGGTGCAGAGCTCGCGGGTGGGGACCACGACGAGCGCCTGCGGGGCGTCGGTGAGCTGCTCGGGCTTGGCCCGGCCCGCCTCGACGTCCGCGGGGACGGTGACGCGCTCAAGGAGCGGCAGACCGAAGCCGAGCGTCTTGCCGGTGCCGGTCTTGGCCTGGCCGATCACGTCGGAGCCGGAGAGCGCGACGGGGAGCGTCATCTCCTGGATGGGGAACGGGGACACGATGCCGACGGCTTCGAGGGCCTCGGCGGTCTCGGGAAGGATCCCGAGCTCTCGGAACGTAGTCAGGGTGCTGCCTCTTCTGTGAGACGCGGTACGGAGGCGAACGCGGCGGGTCGTACCGTGCCGGGTACATCCGGCCGGAGTCGGGAATCGAACCGGGCCGGGTGGCGCGGGACCACTGCCGTCGCTCAAGCGCTCGTGCCGCTGAGGGTCCCTCGTCTGCGGTTACGCACTGTCACGTGCCGCACTGGAGGGCTGTCGGGTCGGAGCCGACCGGGCGACCGACCGGGCATCCTCATTCATCAAGCCGCCCGCCGAATACATGATCCTCGGCAGGCTCATTACCACTGTACCCCGGATTCGCGCATGTGTGTTGGGCGAATTCCCGGGAACCGGTCACACGCTCTGGCTGACCAGGCCCTTCCTCCCCGCCGGGAGCGGGCTATTGTGCGCTCCATGGAGACGCCTGACAACGCCAACGCGGCCGGAACCGAAGCCGACGCGCACGCCGGAGAAAACACAGTGGAACCCACCGGGATCGCCGCCCAGGACTGGGCGACGGCCTCCGCCGAGCCGCAGTACCGGGCCGCCGTAGTGGATCTGCTCGGCGCGCTCGCGTACGGCGAGCTGGCGGCCTTCGAGCGCCTCGCCGACGACGCCAAGCTGGCGCCCTCGCTCGCCGACAAGGCGGAGCTGGCGAAGATGGCCTCGGCCGAGTTCCACCACTTCGAGCGGCTGCGCGACCGCCTCGCGGAGATCGACGCGGAGCCGACCGCCGCCATGGAGCCGTTCGCCAAGGCGCTGGACGACTTCCACCACCAGACCGCGCCGTCGGACTGGCTGGAGGGCCTGGTCAAGGCGTACGTGGGCGACTCGATCGCCAGTGACTTCTACCGCGAGGTGGCGGCCCGGCTCGACTCGGACACGCGCGGTCTGGTGCTCGCGGTCCTCGACGACACCGGCCACGGCAACTTCGCCGTCGAGAAGGTGCGCGCCGCGATCGAGGCCGACCCGCGGGTGGGCGGCCGTCTCGCGCTGTGGGCGCGCCGGCTGATGGGCGAGGCCCTGTCGCAGGCCCAGCGCGTGGTCGCGGAGCGTGACGCGCTGTCGACGATGCTGGTCGGCGGGATGGCGGACGGCTTCGACCTGGCCGCGGTCGGCGAGATGTTCACCCGGATCACCAAGGCCCACACCAAGCGGATGGCCGCGCTGGGCCTCGCGGCCTAGTCGAAGGGGGTGCCGCCTACGCCGCTGAGCGGCGCAGGCGGCCCGCCGGGCGCAGCAGCAGCGACAGCGCGACCACCGCGATGCACGTGGCGCCCACGACCGTCGTCACCGCATGGCCGGGGCCGACCGCCGAGTGGGTCAGGAAGGCGCCGAACAGGGCGCCGAGCGTGCCCACCGCGAAGACGGTCCGGCGCTCGGGCAGACGGTGCGGCAGGCGGGTCGCGGCGGTCCAGGCGAGGGCGATTCCGAGCAGTACGGAGCCGAGCGCTTCCAGGAGCATCTGCGTCCCTCCCGCGGTGTGGCCAGGCGTATCAGGTCAACAGCCGTCCTACCCGACGCTTGCGGAGCGCAATCCTCCCCTCACCGTGTGGAGCACAGCGAGGGCACGGCCCGGACACAGCGGAGCGGCCCGGCGGTCGATGACCGCCGGGCCGCTCCCTTGCCGCGTGCTCTCGGGGCTACAGCTGGCCGAAGCCCACCCGGCGAACCGTCGGCTCGCCGATCTCCACGTACGCGATCTTGTCGGCCGGCACCAGGACCTTGCGGCCCTTGTCGTCCTGGAGGCTGAGCAGCTGCGCCTTGCCGGCGAGGGCGTCGGCGACGGCGCTCTCGACCTCCTCGGCGGACTGCCCGCTCTCCAGAACGATCTCCCGGGGCGCGTGCTGCACGCCGATCTTGACCTCCACGGCTATGTCCCTCCGACGGTCTGCGGTGCGCGGTCAGCCGCGCCGTACCCCGCACACATTAGCCCGGAGAGGGGACCCGGTCGGGCGCGGCGCCGCACGCTACGAGCGAACACCCGCACCCCGCAAGCGCTGTTCAGTGCACCTCGGAGCCGTGCAGCGGGAAGCCCGCGATACCGCGCCAGGCCAGTGAGGTGAGCAGCTGCACCGCCTTCTCGCGGGGGATCGCCGACTCGCTGGAGAGCCAGTAGCGGGCGACCACCTGGGAGACCCCGCCGAGGCCGACGGCCAGCAGCATCGACTCGTCCTTGGACAGGCCGGTGTCCTCGGCGATCACGTCCGAGATGGCCTCGGCGCACTGGAGGCTGACCCGCTCGACGCGCTCGCGCACGGCGGGCTCGTTGGTCAGGTCGGACTCGAAGACGAGGCGGAACGCGCCGCCCTCGTCCTCCACGTACGCGAAGTAGGCGTCCATGGTGGCGGCGACGCGCAGCTTGTTGTCGCTGGTGGAGGCGAGCGCCGTGCGCACCGCCAGGAGCAGTGCCTCGCAGTGCTGGTCGAGCAGGGCCAGGTACAGCTCCAGCTTTCCGGGGAAGTGCTGGTAGAGGACCGGCTTGGAGACGCCGGCCCGCTCCGCGATGTCGTCCATCGCGGCCGAGTGGTACCCCTGTGCGACGAAGACTTCCTGGGCCGCGCCCAGAAGCTGATTGCGGCGGGCCCGGCGGGGCAGGCGCGTGCCTCGCGGGCGCGCTGCCTCGGTCTGCTCGATGGCTGTCACGCCGCCTCCCAAAAATTGATCTCGTGCGCGATGTACGCGCGCCGCCATCGTACTTTTGGGTAACCCGGCTGTGCGCGGCGCGCACGCAGAATTTCACGGACCGGACGCGCTGGGTAGCTGGAGATACACCGGCTTATCCGAACAAATCAGCGGTAGTCGTCCTCGTCGAGGGAGACGACCCGGGTCTGTTCGACGGCGTCGGCCTCGTCGGCGGCGTCCGGGTGGACGTGGCTGAGCGGTTCGTCGCGCTCCTGCCGTACGTCCGTGTGCTGTTCGGCGGCGTCCGCCTCGGGAGTCTCCTGGGCGAGCTCCACGGCGTCGTCGTCTTCCTGGAACACTTCGGGGTCACTGGGGTCGAGGGGCATGATTGCTCCCTTTTGGAGGGCTTGGTTACGAGCCTATGGGCTAGCTCTGCGCACCGCTATGCGATCTGTGACGGCGAACACATGAACCACGGTGTGATCGTCTCGTAACATTGCCGCATGTCTTCGACCGAGCCGCCGGAAACCCTTGCCGCCGCCGTCGCCCCGGCTCCCCGGGTGGGCGCGGTCCGGGTGGCGGACGGCGAAGAGCTGCGCTCGGTGAGTCTGCCCGGGCTGACGCTGAACATCCGCACCCGTCCGAGTACGAGATCCGGTCTCGACCCGGCGCTGTTCGTGCACGGGCTCGGCGGCTCGTCGCAGAACTGGTCGGCCCTGATGCCGCTGCTCGACGACACGCTGGACTGCGAGGCCGTGGACCTGCCCGGCTTCGGGGACTCCGCGCCGCCGGACGACGGCGACTACTCGGTCACCGGCCACGCGCGCGCGGTGATCCGGCTGCTCGACTCGGCGGAGCGCGGGCCCGTCCACCTCTTCGGGAACTCGCTGGGCGGCGCCGTCGCCACCCGGGTCGCCGCGGTTCGCCCGGACCTCGTCCGCACCCTCACCCTGGTCTCGCCCGCGCTCCCCGAGCTCCGCGCCCAGCGCACCGCCTGGCCGACCGCCCTGCTCGCGGTGCCCGGCGTGGCCTCGCTGTTCACGCGGATGACCAAGGACTGGACGGCCGAGGACCGCACCCGCGGGGTGATGGCCCTCTGTTACGGCGACCCGGGCAAGGTGAGCCCCGAGGCGTTCCGGGCCGCGGTCGAGGAGATGGAGCGCCGGCTGCGGCTGCCGTACTTCTGGGACGCGATGGCCCGCTCGGCGCGGGGCGTCGTCGACGCGTACACCCTGGGCGGGCAGCACGGGCTGTGGCGGCAGGCCGAGCGGGTGCTCGCCCCGACGCTGCTGGTCTACGGCGGCCGGGACCAGCTGGTCGGCTTCCGGATGGCGCGCAGAGCGGCCGCGGCCTTCCGCGGGTCGAGACTGCTGACCCTGCCCGACGCCGGGCACGTGGCGATGATGGAGTACCCGGAGGTGGTCGCGCAGGCCTTCCGGGACCTGGTCGACGACTGCGGAAACAGGAGCTGATCCGGGGCGTGGGACGACACAGCCGACCCAAGGGCGCCTCGGGCACTCCCGAGTCCACCCGCACCGCCGACACCACCGGGCCCGTGCCCGTCGTGGAGGGCGTGCATACGGCGGGCGGACGCCGCCGCGCCGACGGCCCGCCGACCGGCCAGGTGCCGCGGATCCGCCCGGTCCCGGGCGACCCCGCCCCGCAGCACTACGGCGGCACCCCCGCGCACGGCGTGCCCCAGGTGCGCGGCGGCCACCCCGAGCACCACGAGGGCGGGGGCGGCTGGGGCGAGCCCGCCGCGCCGCACCCCGGCGACCGGCAGGCCGTGTCCGGGCCCGGTGTCCGAATACCGGGACCCAGGCGCGAGTACGTGGACGCCTTCGACGGCGCCGACTGGACGGACACCGGCACGCACCGCGTGGCCGAGCCGGGCGACACGGGCTCGTACCGCAGGCCGGAGCCCACGGACACGGGCACGTACCGCAGGGTCGCCCCCGTCGACACCGGTTCCCACCGCAGGGTGGACCCGATGGACACGGGCTCCCACCGCAGGGTGGACCAGACCGATACCGGCTCCCACCGCCGGGTCGCCCCCGTGCCCCCCGCGCCGCGGCCGGTCCCCGTGCCCGAGCGGGTCGAGTCGGCCCCCGAGACCGAGACGGCCAAGACGGCCAAGGCGGGGAAGTCCGGCAAGGGCTCCAAGGGCCGTACCCTCACCGGGATCGCGGCGGCGGCCGTCACCACCGTGCTCGCGGTCGTGGTGGCCGGTCAGGTCACCGCCGACGGCGGCCACAGGACCGGCGCCCAGTCGGCCGACGACAACGGCCGCGGCGGGGACGGGCCCGCCTCCCGCTCCAAGGACCGGGCGACGCCCGAGCAGGCGGCCCCGGCCAAGCCCGCCTCGTACGAGCAGAAGATGGCCCTCCAGTACCCGATCGACCCGAAGCTGAAAGGTTCCGGCGAGTTCGAGGCGGTGCCCGGGTTCGCGGCGGCACCGGGCAAGGGGCGCAAGTACCGCTACCGGGTGGACGTCGAGAAGGGCCTCGGCCTGGACGGCGGGCTCTTCGCCGAGGCCGTGCAGAAGACCCTCAACGACGACCGCAGCTGGGCGCACGCCGGGGCGATGACCTTCGAGCGGATCTCCTCCGGCAAGCCCGACTTCGTGATCACCCTGGCCAGCCCGGGCACCACGGCGACCTGGTGCGGCAAGTCGGGGCTCGACACCACCGTCGACAACGTCTCCTGCGACTCGGCCGCCACCGACCGCGTGATGATCAACGCGTTCCGCTGGGCGCAGGGCTCCACGACCTTCGGCGCCCAGGCGATGTACGCGTACCGGCAGATGCTCATCAACCACGAGGTGGGACACCGGCTCGGCCACAGCCATGTGAGCTGTCGCACTCCCGGGGCGCTCGCTCCGGTGATGCAGCAGCAGACCAAGTCCTTGGACATAGACGGGATCAAGTGCCGTCCCAACCCCTGGGTCTACCCGACCGGTTGAGACCGGCCGGGCCCTGCTGTCCACAGTGTGGGACAACCGTCCCAATCTCGGTTGACAGTGGACAGCGGGGCTTTGCATAGTTCTCGGCATGCCGCACCGCCCCGTCACCCCCGCACGCGCCGCCATCGAGCTGGCGCTGATCGGCGTGACCGGGCTCTGCGTAGCCGACATTCACTGTTGCTGACGCCCACTCGCGCGCAGTTTTCTTTCTCTTGCGCCCGGGTACTTCCGTCTTTGCTCATCCGCGCGGGCGCAGCACTCCCTCTTGTTCGAAGACCATGACGTCGTCATGGGCCGAGACGCAGGCCCGCGTCCCCTTTGCCCTGTACGTGCAGTCACCGAGAGGTCTTCATTCCGATGCGTCAGATGTCCGGAAACGTCGCAAGAGCGGCAGCGATAGCCGTGGTTCTCGCCGTGGGCGCCGTCGCCTGCGGCCCCGATGACAGCGGCGCCAAGAACGCCGGCGGCAGCTCGGACGGCAAGCCCCAGAAGGGCGGCACGCTCTCCGTCCTCAACAACGAGCCGCAGACCGACTTCGACCCGGCGCGGCTCTACACCTCCGGCGGCGGAAACGTTCCGTCCCTGGTCTTCCGCACGCTCACCACGCGCAACCGCGAGGCCGGCGCCGAGGGCACCAAGGTCGTCCCGGACCTCGCCACCGACACCGGCAAGCCCAACGCCGACGCCACGGTGTGGACGTACACCCTCAAGGACGGCCTCAAGTACGAGGACGGCTCGCCGATCACGACGGCCGACATCAAGTACGGCATCGAGCGGTCCTTCGCGGCCGAGCTCTCCGGCGGCGCGCCCTACCTGCGCGACTGGCTGGTCGGCGGCGACAAGTACGAGGGCCCCTACAAGGACGGCGGCAAGGGCCTCGCCTCGATCGAGACGCCCGACGCCAAGACCATCGTCTTCCACCTGAACAAGCCCGAGGGCGAGTTCCCGTACCTGGCGACCCAGACCCAGTTCGCGCCGGTCCCCAAGGCCAAGGACACCGGCACCAAGTACGAGTCGCACCCGGTCTCGTCCGGCCCGTACAAGGTCGTCAAGAACGAGAACGACGGCGAGCACCTGGTCCTGGAGCGCAACCCCAACTGGTCCGAGGCGACCGACGCCGAGCGCAAGGCGTACCCGGACAGCATCGACGTGCGCTCCGGCCTCGACGGCTCCGTCATCAACCAGCGCCTGTCCGCCTCGCAGGGCCCGGACTCGGCCGCCGTCACCACCGACACCAACCTCGGCCCGGCCGAGCTGGCCAAGGTCGGCGGCGACAAGGCGCTCGCCGCGCGCGTGGGCACCGGCCACTTCGGCTACACCAACTACATCGCCTTCAACCCGAAGGTGAAGCCGTTCGACGACCCGAAGGTGCGCCAGGCCATCGCGTACGCGGTGGACCGCAGCTCGGCCGTCAACGCGGTCGGCGGCTCCTCGCTCGCCGAGCCCGCCACCACCTTCCTGCCCAACCAGAAGGCGTTCGGCTACACCGAGTTCGACCACTTCCCG
This sequence comes from Streptomyces sp. BPTC-684, assembly GCF_030028635.1. Classification (NCBI taxonomy): domain Bacteria; kingdom Bacillati; phylum Actinomycetota; class Actinomycetes; order Kitasatosporales; family Streptomycetaceae; genus Streptomyces; species Streptomyces sp. BPTC-684. The sequence goes on along the minus strand of NZ_CP124863.1, from coordinate 1,703,506 downwards.
GCCGGCGCCTCCGGCAACGCCGCCAAGGCCAAGGAGCTCCTGAAGGAGGCGGGCCACGCGGACGGCCTCACCGTCACGCTCACCCACTCCAACACCAAGGGCGGCCCCAAGGGCCCCGAGGTCGCCACCGCGCTCCAGGACGCCCTGAAGAAGGCCGGGATCACGGTCAAGCTCCAGGGCCTGGAGGCCAACGACTACAACGAGACCATCCAGAGCGTCAGCAAGGAGCCCGGCTTCTTCCTGCGCGGCTGGGGTGCCGACTGGCCGTCCGGCGGCCCGTTCCTCGCGCCGATCTTCGACGGCCGCCAGATCGTCAAGGACGGCGCCAACTTCAACACCGGCCTCCTGGACGACCCCTCGGTCAACAAGGAGGTCGACGAGATCAACAAGCTGACCGACCTGGCCGCGGCCGCGCCGCGCTGGGGTGCCCTCGACAAGAAGATCGGCGAGCAGGCCGTCGTGGTCCCGCTCTTCCACCCGGTCTACAAGCGGCTGGTCGGCAAGGACATCAAGAACGTCGTCATCAGCGACTGGACCGGTGTGCTGGACATCTCCCAGGTCGCGGTCAAGTAGCCATGGGCGAGGCCTTGTTGGCCCCGGAGGCGGGAGCGGCCCAGGTGGCCGCTCCCGCTTCGGGGGCCCGTCAGTTCTGGCGGCGGCTGCGCGCCCAGCGCGCGGTGACCGTCGCCGCCGTCGTGTTCGCGCTGCTGGTGCTCGTCGCGCTCACCGCGCCGCTGCTCACCGCCCTGGAGGGGCAGGACCCCAACGCCTTCCACCCCGCTCTGGTGGACTCGGCGGCCGGCGGCGTGCCCAAGGGCTCCTTCGGCGGGATCAGCGGCGACCACTGGCTCGGCGTGGAGCCCCAGACCGGCCGCGACCTGTTCGCCCGGCTCGTCTACGGCGCCCGGGTCTCCCTCGGCGTCGCCTTCATCGCCACGCTGGTGCAGGTGTTCATCGGGGTCGGCCTCGGGCTGCTCGCCGCGCTCGGCGGGCGGTGGGCCGACCAGGTCGTCAGCCGTATCACCGATGTGATGGTGGCGCTGCCGCTGCTGGTCATCGGGCTCGGCCTGATCGCGGTCGTGCCGCAGTCCGTGCCGCGGCCGGTGCTGGTCACCGTCGTCATCTCGCTGGTGCAGTGGTCCGGCATCTCCAAGATCGTGCGCTCGTCGGCGCTCAGCCTGAAGTCGCTCGACTACGTCGCCGCGGCCCGGCTCAGCGGCTGGGGCAAGCTCGCCGTCGCCCGGCGTGAGCTGCTGCCCGCGCTCGGCGCGCCCGTCATCACCTACGGCGTGCTGCTCGTACCCGCGAACGTCTCTGTCGAGGCGGCCCTGTCGTTCCTCGGCGTCGGTATCAAGCCGCCGACCCCGTCGTGGGGGCAGATGCTCACCGATGCCAACACCTGGTACCAGTCGGCGCCGACCTATCTGCTGCTGCCCGCGGGCTTCCTGTTCGTCACCGTGCTCTCCCTCACCGTCGTCGGCGAGGGCGTGCGGACCGCGCTCGACCCCCGGGCCGCCTCCCGGCTCAAGGTCGGCGTCAAGTCCCGTAAGACTCTGAAGGAGGCCTCGAAGTGACGGGCTTCCTGCTGCGGCGGCTCGGCGGCGCGGTCTTCGTGCTGCTCGCCCTCTCCGTCGTCGTCTACCTCGTCTTCTACGCCGCTCCCGGCAACGTCGCCCAGATCGTCTGCGGCGAGCGCTGCTCCCCGGCGCAGGTCGCCCAGGTGCACGACCGCCTCCAGCTCGGCGACCCCATCTACGTGCAGTACTGGCACTTCCTCCAGGGACTCTTCGCCGGCCGCGACTTCTCCTCCGGCGTCGGCGTCGTCCACTGCGACGCGCCGTGCCTGGGCCTGTCCTACCGCCAGGACTCGCCGGTCACCGACATCCTCCTGAACAAGCTGCCGGTCACCGGCTCGCTGGTGCTCGGCGCGTTCGTGCTGTGGATCCTGCTCGGCGTCGGCACCGGCCTGCTCTCCGCGTGGAAGCGCGGCGGGGTGGTCGAGCGGACGCTCACCGGGATCACCCTGATCGGCGTCTCCACCCCGGTCTTCGTGATCGGCCTGGTCCTGATCATCGTCTTCTGCTCGACGCTCGGCTGGCTGCCGTTCCCGCAGTACACCCCGTTCTCGGACAACCCCGAGCAGTGGTTCTGGGGACTGCTGCTGCCGTGGATCTCGCTGGCGCTGATCGAGAGCGCCAAGTACGCGCGCCTGGTGCGCAGCTCGATGCTGGAGACCCTCGCCGAGGACCACGTACGCACCTTCCGGGCGTACGGGCTCACCGAGCGGGCCATCGTCGGCAAGCACGCCCTGCGCGGCGCGCTCGCCCCGGTGATCGCGCTCGGCGCGCTGGACGCGGGCTCGGCGGTCGGCGGCGCGGTGCTCACCGAGTCGCTCTTCGGCCTCCAGGGCATCGGCAAGCTCCTGGTGGACTCGGTCCGCCAGGTCGACCTGCCCATCGTGGTCGGCGTCGTCATGACGACCGGATTCTTCGTCGTACTGGCCAATGCCGTCGCGGACGCGCTGTACGCGGTGGCGGACCGACGGGTGGTGCTCCAGTGACCGAGGCTACGACTGAGGCCCTGGTGGAGGTCGCCGACCTCGGCATCTCCTTCGGCGAGACCCGGGCCGTGGACGGGCTCTCCTTCAGCCTGGCGCCCGGCGCCGCGCTCGGCGTCGTCGGCGAGTCCGGCTCCGGCAAGAGCGCGTCCGCGTACGCCCTGCTCGGCCTGCACCGGGGCACCGGCGCCGTGGTCGACGGGACCGTCCGGGTCGCGGGCACCGATGTGCAGCGGGCGTCCGACGCCGAACTGCGGCGGCTGCGCGGGGAGTGGCGGCGATGGTCTTCCAGGACCTGCTCTCCTCCCTCGACCTGTACTGCGCCATCGGCGACCAGATCGCCGAGGTCTACCGGGTGCACCGGGGCGGCTCCAGGCGGCACGCGCGCGTGCCGTCGAGGTGCTCGACCGCGTCGGCATCCCGGACGCGGCCTGCAAGGGGCGCTCGCGCCCGCACGAGTTCTCCGGCGGCATGCGCCAGCGCGCTCATCGCGATGGCGCTGGCCTGCGAGCCGAAGCTGCTGATCGCGGACGAGCCGACCACCGCCCTCGACGTCACCGTCCAGGCCCAGATCCTCGACCTGCTGCACGGGCTGCGCCAGGAGACCGGGATGGGGCTGCTGCTCGTCACCCACGACGTGGGCGTCGCGGCGGAGAGCGTCGACGACGTCCTGGTCATGCGGCAGGGACGCGCGGTGGAGCGCGGGCCGGCACGGGACGTGCTCGGCGCGCCGAAGGCCGCGTACACCAAGGAGCTGCTGTCGGCGGTGCCGCGCCTCGACACCGCGAAGACGGCGGCCGCCACCGCCGGAGAGCCGCTGCTCGAAGCCCTGCGCAAGGTCTTCGGGCGCGGCAAGTCGGCGTTCACCGCCGCCGACGGCGTCTCGCTCACCGTGCGGCGCGGCGAGACGCTCGGCGTGGTCGGGGAGAGCGGCAGCGGCAAGACGACGCTGGGCCGGATGCTGGTGGGCCTGCTCGACACCACGTCCGGCACGATCCGCCGCGACGGCACGGCCGTCCAGATGGTCTTCCAGGACCCGGTCGCCTCCCTCAACCGAGGCGCTCGATCGGCGAGTCGGTCGCGGACCCGCTGCGCGCCTCGGGCGTACAGGACGACAAGCCGCGCGCGCGTGGGCGAACTCCTGGAGCGGGTCGGCCTCGACCCGCTACGACCGCTACCCGCACGAGTTCAGCGGCGGCCAGCGCCAGCGCGTCGGCATCGCACGCGCGCTCGCCGCCGAACCGCAGCTGATCGTCTGCGACGAGCCGGTGTCCGCGCTCGACGTGACCACCCAGGCCCACGTCACCGAACTCCTCGCGGAGCTGCAGCGCGAACTCGGGCTCGGCTCGTCTTCATCGCGCACGACCTCGCCGTCGTACGGCAGGTCAGCGACCGGGTCGCGGTGGTGCGGCGGGGCGGATCGTGGAGGAGGGCGCGGTGGACGAGGTGTACGGCTCGCCCAAGGACCCGTACACCCGGCAACTGCTGGCGGCCGTTCCGACCGTCGACCCGGTGCTCGCGGCAGTGCGCCGCGCCGCCCGCAAGGGGCTGCGCGAGCAGCTCCGCGAGCAGGCGCGCGGCGCTGACCGCGATGAGTGGCCGCAGCCTGACGCTCTGTCCTCCCCGCCCCGTAGCGCGACAAAACGCGACCGGGGTGGGAAAGTCGTGCATTCACCTTTCGGTGGCGCGATGGACAACCGTCCATCGCGCCACCGTCTATCCGCTTACGTTCTTCCCGCTGCGAGTCGCCGGTGCAACGGCGGCCGCCCACCAGGGAGATCGGGGGTGCGTACATGCGGATCGGACTGCTCACCGACGGCGGCTATCCGTACACGACCGGCGAGTCCAGGTTGTGGTGCGACCGGCTCGGCGCGGGCTCGCGCGGCACGAGTTCGACATATACGCGCTGAGCCGCACGGCGGCCCAGGAGGAGCGCGGCTGGGTGGCCCTGCCGCCCCAGGTCCGCCGGGTGCGCACGGCCCCGCTCTGGTCCCCGCAGGAGTGGGCGCACTCCCGCACGACCGCCCACCCGCCGTCTGTTGGCCACGCGCTTTCGCCATAAACTGGCCGGAGCGATCTGCATGGCCGGACCGGGCGGGGCGGCGGACGGCGGCAGCGCGTCTTCGGGACCGGACGCGGTGCCCGGCCGGGGAGGGCTGTCGAGGGTGCCCGGGCAGCGCCTCGGCGGAGCGGCTGCGCGCCGGACCCGAACGCCCTGACCATCACCGACTTGACCGTCTCCTTCGACGCGCTCGCCATGGAGGGGCTGGTGGTGGTCGGTACGGCGGCCGGGGGGCGGGCTTCGGTTGCCGCTGCCGCTGCCCCGGGCGGCTGTTCGCGGTTCGCCGAGGCGTTGGGCTGGCCGACCTCGCCCGCGAGTGCGGCGGGCTTTCCGGCGCGCTGCGCTCCGAGACGGCCGTGCGCGTACTGGAGGCCGCCTGCCGCACCCCCGCGCGAGCCGCGCGGTGCAGGCCGCGCGCGTCCCCGACTACCTGGCCTTCGCCGACCTCCTGGAACGCGCCCTGCGCCTCGCTCGCTCACTGGTACGACGCGGCGGGCCTCGGCGACGTCGACCTCTGCCATGCGGCCGGAGGCGGCTCGGCCGCCCTCCCGGGCCTGCTGGCCAAACGCTTCTTCAGGGTTCCGCTGCTGGTCACCGAGTACGGGGTGCAGCTGCGCGCGCAGTACCTGGCGGCGAGCGACGCGCGCGTGCCGGTACGGGCGCTGATGGCCGCGTTCCACCGGCGGCTCGCCGCCGAGGTGTACAGCGGGCCGCTCATCACCCCCGGCAACACCCACACCCGCCGCTGGCAGAAGTGCGGCGCCGACCGCGCCAAGCTGCGCACGGTGGTACCCGGGCATGGCCGCCGACCGCTTCCAGACGGTCGGCGAGGACACGAACGGGGGCGACCCCACCACGCTGGTCTGGGTCGGCCGCATCGACCCGACCAAGGACCTCATCGCCCTGCTCCCGCCGCGCGGAGCGGACGCCCGCCTGCGCATCTTCTACGCGGGCCAGGCGTCCGGGTCCGCGCCGCGCAGTCGTACGGGGTGGGGCCGGGCTTGTACGGGGACGCGCCGGGTGGGGGCGCGGTGGAGGTGGGGCCGGGGTCGTCGACGGTGGTGGTGGCCGAGGGATCGGCTCGGTCGGGTGCGAAGGCACGGGCCACGGGGTCGGTGCGGCCGCTGGCAGGTCGGGCGGTTCGGCGTACGCGAGCGGTTCGAGTACGGGCCTGGGTGGGCCTTGGGTTGGTTCGGGGTACGGCGCCGGATCGGCTTACGGCGCTGGATCGGCTTACGGGGCCGACGGCCCGGGATACGGCGTCAGCCCGGGATACGCGGCGGCCCCGGCTACGGCCCCGCGCACGGCTCCCACGGCCTCCCCCCTGTCGCCCGAGTCCGCCGCCTACCTCGCCCACTGCCGCGCCCTCGCGGCCCAGCTCTTCCCCGACGAGGCCGTGGACGCGCACGCGGTCGGCGACAACCCGGTCTCCTTCGAGGAGATCGGCGGGCCAGGCGCCGGAGCTGGCCGACGCGTACGCCAGCGGCAGCGTCGTCGTGCTCTCCAGCGTCGTCGAGGGCTTCCCGGTCAGCCTGGTGGAGGCGATGTTCTGCGGCCGGGCCACGGTCTCGACGGACGCGGGCGCGGTGGTCGAGGTCATCGGCGGCACGGGCCTCGTGGTGCCGCCGCGCAACCCGCGCGCTGGCCGACGCGTGCGTGGCGCTGCTGTGCGACCCCGAACGCCGCGAACGGCTCGGCGCCGCCGCCCGCGCCCGCGCGCTCGAACTCTTCACCGTCGAGCAGAACCTCGCGGCATTTCGCGGCATTTACCTGGAGCTGATGTCCCACTGCCCGGTGCACCGGGATGCCGTGGACGAGAGCGGCGACCCGGTGCCCTTCGCCCACCCGGCCGAGGCCCACGTCCCGGGCAACTGGGCCGCCATGGCCCCCGTCCAAGGCCGCCGGGCACGCCCCGAGCTGGGCGGACGGGGTGCGCGCGGCGGCGGTACGAGGAGCACGGGCCCGGGCGCGACCGCCCGGGGCGGCCCCGGGCCGGGGCGTCGGCACCCGCCTCCGGCCCGGAGGCGGGTGCGTACCGCGGCGGGACGAGGAGTACGGGCCCGGCCCGCTCGACTGCCGGGGCACGGCCCCGGACCAGGTGGGGTCCCGGCGGCCGACCCCGGCGCTCCCGCCGGATCCGGCCACCGCACAACTGGGCACTCCGGCCCCTCCCGTACCGCGTACGGACACTCGGCCTCTCCCCCTCGGACCCGATCGGCCCGCCCGGCACCGGCCGCTCCGGCTCCGCCCACGCCGAGGAGGCGACCCGATGACCCGCCCCCGACGACCCGGCCGACGGACGGCCCCGCCGACAACGACATCCCGCGCGCTCCCGAGAGCTCGGGCGCCTGGGACATCCGCTCGGAGGCCCTGCTGGCCGACCCGGCCCCCAAGCGCCCCACGGGCGTACGAGGCCAGCGCCTTCCGATCCCGAGGGTCAACTCGTCTTCGGTGGAGGGGAGTTCGAGGGGGCGCGTCGAGCGCCACGCGTACGGAGTCCAGCACCGCGAACTCCGCCCGCCCCGCGGCCGGTTCGCCCTGGGAGTCCCCGGCACCCGAGGAAGACCCGCAGCCCCGTGATTCCGCCGCGGCCGAGGAGCCCGTCGCGGTCGAGGAGCCCACCGAGGCCGAAGAGCCCCGCACCCCGGCGGTCCGCGCCCCGGACCAGCCCCGCGCGGCAGCCCCCGCCCCCGTCGTGGCCCCGCCGACCCAGTCAAGGCGCTCATGCACCGGCACCGGGACCTGTGCGAGCGGGCCGTCGACCCGCTGGAGATCGCCGCCGGCCTTGAGGCGCACGGGGTGACCGACCTGACCGCCGCCCGCTTCCGGCACCGGGACGTGTTCTCGCTCGCCGAGGAGCTCTACGCGCGCGTGCCGCGCGGCACCGAACCGCCCCGCCGCGACCTGGAGCGCAACCCCAGCCCGCCGGGCGGCCGTTCCTGGTGCTGCGCGCGCTGCCCGGCGCGCTGTGCGCCCTCACCGCGACGGAGCCGGATCACCGTCGGCGGGGCACGGCTCGCCGCGATCGCCGCCGGGGCCGCCGCCGTCGGCGCCGCACTCGCGTACGCCGTCCGCCGCCCCCTGCGGACCCGCCGCGGCGCCGGGCTGCCATGGGCGCTCTGGCTCGCCGCCTACGCCGTCGCGGGCAACGGCCTCCTGGACGCGCTGGTCGCGGCGGCCCGGACGGCGGCCCCGGCAGCCCGAGCGGCTGGGCCGCCGACCCGGCGGCCGCGGTCGGCCTCACCCTGGCCGTCGCCCCCGCCACCTGGTGCGCCCGCCTCTTCGCCGTACGCGCCCGGCGCGTCCTCGCCACCAGCCGCGGCCTGGAGGAGTTCACCGGCTGCTCCCGCCCGCTCCTGCTCGGCGCGGTCGCCCTGTTCCTGGCCGTCCTCGCCGCGATCCTGCTGACCGGCCGACCCGCGTACGGGCACGGCTCGTTCGCGTCCGCCGCCGCACCCGGCGCGCTGCTCTTCCTGGCGCGGCTGCTCACCCTGCACGGCTTCGCACCGGCCGCCGCCGCCGGACTGCGGGCGGCGGCCTGCGCCGAGGCGCCGCCCTCGCCCTGGTGCTCGCCGGCCGTCTGCCGGGCTGCGGAGTCCTCGCCCGCCCGGTGACCGCCGCCGTCGAGGAGGCGGCGCGGGCCGTCCCGGCCGCCGTCTGCGGCGCGGTCGCCCTCGCCCTGCTCGTCCGGACCACGGTCCTCGCCGCGCCTCGGCCCACTCCGTACGCCCACCGACCCCCGAACAGCACTACACGCATTGACGCGCACTGATGCCCGAAGGAGAACGAGACACATGACCGCCCTGCCTCCTGCCGACCGCACGGAAAGGCCGTGCGATGAGGGTGCTACTGCTCGGTGCCAACGGATATCTGGGCCGTTTCGTCGCCGACCGCCTGCTCGCCGACCCGGCCGTCCAGCTCACCGCGCTCGGGCGCGGCGACGACGCCGACGTACGGTTCGACCCCGCCTCCGGCAGCGGGAGCCCTCACCCGCTTCCTGGACGCCGTCCACCCCGGGGTCGTGATCAACTGCGCCGGCGCCACCCGCGGCGGGGCCCGCGAGCTGACCCGGCACAACACGGTCGCCGTCGCCACCGTCTGCGAGGCCCTGCGCCGCAGCGGCGCGGGGCCCGCCTGGTACAGCTCGGCTGCGCCTCCGAATACGGGCCCTCCCAGCCCGGGTCCTCCACCGCCGAAGACGCCGTGCCGCGCCCCGGCGGCCCGTACGGCGGCAAGCTCGCCGGGACCGAGCTGGCCTCGGCTCCGCCTCGACGCCATCGTGCTGCGGGTCTTCTCGCCGGTCGGGCCCGGCACGCCCGCCGGCTCCCTGCTCGGCCGCCTCGCCGAGGCGATGCGCCGGGCCATGCAGTCCGGCGACGGCGAGCTCAAGCTCGCCGGGCTCGGCGTGCAGCGCGACTTCGTGGACGTCCGCGACGTCGCCCGCGCCGTGCACGCCGCCTTCCTCCGCCGCCCAGGGCGTCGTCAACATCGGGACCGGCCGCTCGGTGAAGCTGCGCGACGCGGCCGCCGTCCTCGCCCGGGTCGCCGGGTACGGCGGCGCGCTCCACGAGGTGGACGCCGGGCCGGGGCTGCGGCCGGGCGTCATCGGCGCCCGCCCGTCCGCCGACGCCGTACTGGAGCATCTGGCGGCCTCCCCGGCCCTTCCCCGACGGCTGCGGCAGCTGGCAGCAGGCCGACGTCCGCACCGCGCGCGACCGGCTCGGCTGGCGGCCGCGGATCAACCTGGAGGAGTCGCTGGCCGACATCTGGATGGAGGCGGCGTGCCGCATCTGACCACCACCGGCGTCCCGCGCGCGGCGACCTCGGGACGGCTCGGGTTCGGCGTCCCTGGCTGCGCGCACCTGCTGGTCGCCCTGGTCGAGTGGGCCGAGCTGACCCGCCCGGGCACCCGCTGCACTGGGCGGTCCTGAACGTCGCCGACGGCCCGGGCACCCGGCCCGACCCGCACCGCCTGGAGGCCGCCGGAAAGCTGCGCAACGCGGGCATCCGGGTCCTGGGCCACCTCGACACCGCGTACGGGACGCGCTCCTTCGGCGAGCAGATCTCCGACGCGCACCGCTTCCTCGACTGGTACCGCGTCGACGGCTTCCTGCTGGGCCGCTGTCCCACGGACCGGGACGCGCTGGCGGAGGTGCGGCGCACGGTGTCGACCCTGGAGCCCTGCGCGAGGGCGCCCACCTGGTCCTCGGCCAGGTGCCCACCTGCCCGGGTAACGCGGAGACCGCCGACCAACTGGTCACCTTCACCGGGCCGTGGAGCGAGTACCGGTGGTCGCAAGTGGCCGAGTGGACCGCCACCTACCCGGCGGAGCGCTTCTGCCACTTCGTCCACGGGGTGCCCCGCAGCCACCTCGACGAGGCCCTGCGGATCGCCTGGCAGGGCGCGGGCACGATCTACTTCACCGACCGGGGCGACGCCGGGGGACAAATGAACCCATTCGAGACACTGCCCGGCTACTGGGACGAAATCGTCTCGCGTATCGGACCAGGTATCTCGGAATGAGAAGTGGCGTGGCAGTGTTACGGCAAGAACAACCGTACTGACATACCGACCGACGGAGCTTCCGTGTCGCTGCCACCCTTGGTAGAGCCGGCTGCCGAGCTCACCGTAGACGAGGTCCGCAGGTACTCGCGCCACCTGATCATTCCCGATGTCGGGATGGACGGGCAGAAGCGGCTGAAGAACGCCAAGGTGCTCTGTGTGGGCGCCGGCGGCCTCGGCTCGCCGGCCCTGGTACCTGGCCGCCGCCGGTGTCGGCACGCTCGGCATCGTCGAGTTCGACGAGGTCGACGAGTCGAACCTGCAGCGCCAGATCATCCACAGCCAGGCCGACATCGGCCGCTCCAAGGCCGAGTCCGCCAAGGACTCGGTGCTTGGGATCAACCCGTACGTGAACGTGGTCCTGCACGAAGAGCGGCTCGAAGCCGAGAACGTGATGGACATCTTCAGCCAGTACGACCTGATCGTCGACGGCACGGACAACTTCGCCACCCGGTACCTCGTCAACGACGCGTGCGTGCTGCTCAACAAGCCGTACGTGTGGGGCTCGATCTACCGGTTCGACGGCCGGGCCTCGGTCTTCTGGTCCGAGTACGGCCCCTGCTACCGCTGCCTCTACCCGGAGCCCCCGCCGCCGGGCATGGTCCCTCCTGCGCCGAGGGCGGCGTCCTGGGCGTGCTCTGCGCGTCCATCGGCTCCATCCAGGTCACCGAGGCGATCAAGGTCCTCGCGGGCGTCGGCGAGCCGCTGGTCGGCCGACTGATGATCTACGACGCCCTGGAGATGCAGTACCGCCAGGTGAAGGTCCGCAAGGACCCCGACTGCGCGGCTCGCGGTGCGAACCTGACCGTCACCGAGCTCATCGACTACGAGGCCTTCTGCGGCGTTGTCTCCGAGGAGGCCCAGGAGGCGGCGCTCGGCTCGACGATCACTCCCCGGCAGCTCAAGGAGTGGATCGACGCCGACGAGAAGATCGAGATCATCGACGTCCGCGAGCCGAACGAGTACGAGATCGTCTCCATCCCGGGCGCCAAGCTGATCCCGAAGAACGAGTTCCTGATGGGCAACGCCCTCCAGGACCTGCCGCAGGACAGGCGCATCGTGCTGCACTGCAAGACGGGCGTCCGCTCGGCCGAGGTGCTCGCGGTCCTGAAGTCCGCGGGCTTCGCGGACGCGGTCCACGTCGGCGGCGGCGTGATCGGCTGGGTCAACCAGATCGAGCCGGAGAAGCCCGTCTACTGATAGCGGTCCCGGGCCGTAGGACATTTGTCCTGCGGGACCCGGGACAGTCATCTCTGCCGTGGTCGGTGCCCCCTGAGCGAAGCTCTCTGTTGTCAGCGAGAGAGCGCGAGCGAAGGGGGCACTGTGATGAGCACGGTGGCAATCGAGAACCAGGTCCGCACGGGTGGAACCGAGGCCCAGGCGGAGACCGAGGCCGGGACCTCGGTACAGGCCGGGACCACGGTGCAGCCGGAGATCAAGGGCCTGCCCACCTGGTACTTCCCGCTGGTCGGTTGCTTCGCCGGGGTCTTCGACATCGCCCGCGCGTACCCGGTGGTCTACTGGCTGATCCCGGTCGTGGCCGCCCTGAACATCGCCCTCACCCTCACCGTGCTTCGCGCCCGGATGCGCTACATGCAGGCGCTCTGGAAGAACAAGCGCACCCGCCTGCTCGCCCTCGACCTGCTCGGTGTGCGCTTCGCGGTCCGCTTCGGCCTGGGCTTCGCCGGCCTCGCGATGGGCGCGGCGAGCGGCGGCCTCGTCGTCGGCATCGTGATGGCGGTGCTGGGCACGGCGATGGCCTGGGGCGACCAGTGGCTGATCCTGCGCACGCTCAAGCGCGCCCAGGCCTGACGGCCACCTGACCGGACCCGAGCCCGGCCGCTCCCGGTCCGCGTCCGCTGGGACGAGCAGACGGTCCTGTTCGCCGGGACCTTGCCCTCCAGCAGATACGCGTCGACGGTCCGCACCACACAGGTGTTGCCCTCGGTGTACGCGCCGTGGCCCTCGCCCTTGTTGGTCAGCAGCACCCCCACTTTGGCGCCCAGCTTGTCCGCCATCCTCTTCGCGCCCTCGTACGGGGTCGCCGGGTCGCCAGTGGTGCCCACCACCAGGACCGGACCCGCCCCCGGGGCGCTCGCCCGGCACGTCCTGCTCGCCCGGCACCGGCCGGTTCGCGCACCAGCCGGCCGTGTCCCAGGCCAGGAACTCCCCGAAGACCGGCGATATCTTCCGGAACTCCGGCAGCAGCGCCCTCGCCTGCGCGGCGGTCGGCCGGGCCTTGCTGTCGTCGCAGGAGATCGCCCGCTGCGAGTGGCTCTGCGTCCTGCAACGCCCGCTCTTGGAGCGGTCGTTGTACAGTCGGCCATCGCGAGCAGCAGATTGCCGGTGCCGCGCTCCTGGACCTCGGTGAGCGCCTGGGTGAGGTAGGGCCAGCTCTCCTTCGAGTACAGCGGCATGACGATGCCGGTCAGTGCCAGGGTCTGGTTGAGCCCCCGCCCGCTCGACGTGGGCAGCGGCCGCTCGTCGAGCCGCGACAGAGCTTCGCGATCCGCTCGGTGCCCGCCTCGGGTCCTGGCCGGTCGACTTCAGGTAGTCGTCGAGCGCCCGCTGGAAGCCGGTGGCCTGGTTCCGGGCGTGGCCCACCGTGTCGGCGGTCGGGTCGACCACCGCGTCCAGGACGGTCCGCCCCACGTTGTGCGGGAACAAGTGGGCGTAGGTGCCGCCCAGTTCGGTTCCGTACGATATTCCGAAGTAGTTGAGCTTGCGTCGCCGAGGACCTGGCGGAGCAGGTCCATGTCCCAGGCCGCGTTGCTCGTCCCCACATACGGCAGGACCTTCCCGGCGGCGTGCGCAGCCCGCGCCAAGTCGGCGCCGTCCTTGAGGAAGGCCTCCTCGGCCGGGTGTCCGGGTGGCGTCGATCCGCCGCTCGGCGTCCGCCTGTTCCTTGTCGTCGCGGCACACCACGCCGGAGCTCTTGGCGACGCCGCGCAGGTCGAAACCGACCAGGTCGTAGCGGGAGTTGAGGGAGCGGAAGGTGTTCGCGGCCTGCGGCAGGATCTCGACGCCCGAGCCGCCGGGGCCGCCGAAGTTGAAGAGCAGCGAGCCGATGCGCTTGTCCTTGTCGCGCGCCTGCTTGCGCACGAGCGCGACGGAGATGGTGTCACCGGCCGGTTTCGCGTAGTCCAGCGGCACCTTGACCTCGGCGCACTGCCACCCCGAGCTCTTGCATGAACTCCAGCGCGGCCGCTGCCCGGTGAGTGCGTCCGGCAGCGCCCGCGCCTTGTCGTCCGTGCTCCGCGTCGGCGCGGCGGATGCCGTGCTCTTCGGCGGGCCGTGGCGCCCGGGTCCTTCCCGCCGGAGTCGCAGCCTGCGAGGAGCCCGGCCGCCAGCACGGCGACCGCGGCCAGTGCTCCTGCCCGTACACGTACAAGACCGTTCATGAACGCCCCCGCAGGCCGAGTGAATCAAGTCCAGTCATCGTAGGCGGGCCCACGGACAATGCCCCGCGAGCCCGTTTGGCACCGGCCCGGGCGCCGCCCGGCACCGGCCCAGAGCCCTGCCCGGCGCGGGCCGGGAGGTCGCCCGACACCGGCCACCGAGCCTGCCGGCGCGGGCCGGGGCTCGCCCGGGCTACTGGCAGACCGTCCCGGACGCCGGGGCCCTGCCGTCCAGCAGATACGTGTTCACCGCGTCCTGCACGCACTTGTTGCCGCTGTTGTACGCCCCGTGCCCCTGCCCTTGTACGTCAGCTCCACGCCGACGCCCGGCCCGAGCTCCGCCATGTGCTTGGCGCCCTCGTACGGCGTGGCCGGGTCGCCGGTGTTGCCGACGACCACGATCGGCGCCGGAGCGCTCACGTCCGGGGTGCTCCACTGGCCGGGCACAGGCCGGGCGGTGCAGCCCAGCAGACCCCAGCCGAGGAAGTCGCCGAAAACGGGGACGCCTTGCGGAACTCGACAGCTTGGCCTTCGTTTGGTCCAGTGAGTAACGGTCCTTGAAATCAGCACAGTTGATGGCGGTGTTGGCCGCCTGGATGTTGCTGTACGTACCATCCTTGGCCCGGCCGTTCATCGCGTCGGACAGGGCGAGGAGGAGCGCGCCGCTCCTGCCCTCCGCCTCGTCCACGCCCTGCTCCAGGAGCTGCCGGTACCCTTGGAGTAGAGGGCTGGGCGATGCCGTTGGTCGCCTCGGTCTGCGTCAGCATGCGGTGCCGCTGCCCGGGATGGGCTGCTTGTCGAGCCCGGCGAGCAGCTTGACGATGACGTCCTCGACCTCCTTCGCGTTCGACCCGGCCAGCTGGCACCGGTCGCCCCGGTCCACGCAGTCCTGGGCGAAGTTGTCCAGGGCGAGCTGGAAGCCCTTGGCCTGCCCGAGCGCGCCCTGCTCGGCGGTGCTGGTGGGGTCGACGACGGCGTCGAAGACGGCCCGGCCGACGTTCTTGGGGAACAAGTGGGCGTACACGCCGCAAGTTCGGTCCCGTAGGAGATCCCGAAGTAGTACAGCTTGTCGTCGCCCAGAACCTGGCGCATCAGGTCCATGTCGCGCGCGGCGCTGGTGGTGCCGACGTGGGGCAGGACCCGCCCCGAGTTGGACCGGCAGGTCGCGGCGAACGACTTCATGTTGTCGGTGAGGGACTTCTCCTCGGCCGCGTCGTCCGGAGTGAAGTCCTGCGCGAAGTAGCGGTCCAGCTGGCTGTTGCTCTCGCACTCCACGGGCGCGCTGGAGCCGACCCCGCGCGGGTCGAAGCTCACCAGGTCGTAGCGGGCCCGGAGTCGTCGTAGTCGCCCGCGGCGGCGGCAGGGTGGTCACCCCGGAGCCGCCCGGCCCGCCGAAGTTGAAGATCAGCGACCCGATGCGCTTGTCCTTCTCGCGGGCCTCGGCCCGGATGAGCGCGAGCTCGACCGACCCGGCGTCGGGCTTGTCGTAGTCGAGGGGCACGCGCATGGTGGCGCACTTCCACTCGCCACCGCCGGGCGGCGGCGAGGGCGCGTCCCCGCTCCCCTCCGCCTGGGAGGGCGCGCCGCACTTCTTCCAGTTCAGCTTCTGGGAGGCGAGCGCCGACGCCTTGGCCGGGGACGACTCCTTGGTCCCGCTGTCGGAGCACCCGGTGGCGGCGAGCAGCAGGGCGGCGGTGGCGGTGGCGAGAGAGGCGGCACGCAGGGCGGCGGAGTTCTCCATGCCCTCCATCGTGGGCCCTGTCAGCCGGGACCCGCGCGAAACCGCAGGCCATGCGGGTGGCCGCCCTGCGCGGGCCCGTCAAGCTCGCCCCTGCGGGTCAGATAGTTGAAGCACAGCCAGCCCGGCAGCACCGGCAGCCAGAAGGTGAGCAGCCGGTAGAGCAGCACGGCGGAGGCCGCCGTCTCGGCCGGCAGGCCCGCGATGGTCAGGGCCGTGGAGAGCGCCAGCTCGACGGCGCCGACACCGCCCGGCGTCGGGGCGGCCGATCCCAGCGCGTTGGCGGTGAGGAAGACCACCGCGACGCTCGCGTAGCTGAGGGTGTTGTCGCCGGAGCCGAACGCCCGGATGGACGCGTCCAGGCACATCACGAAGGTGCCGGTGATCAGCAGTATTCCGCCGATGCCGGTGAGCAGCTTCTGCGGCCGCTGGAGCACGTCCAGCATGCGCGGCACCACTCCGGCGAACAGCGACCGGACCCGGTGACGACGAACTTCCGCAGGAAGGGAATGGCGGTGACCACCAGGATCAGCACCGCGGCCGTCAGCAGACCCGCGATCACGGTCCGGGACGGCGACAGGTCCGGCGTCTTCTCGGTGCCCGTCACATAGCCGAAGACCAGCAGCAGCGAGATGTGCGAGGCGAGCCCGAACAGCTGCGAGGCGCCCACACTCGCCACCGCGAGCCCGGGGCGGACCCCGGCGCGCTGGAGGAAGCGGGTGTTGAGGGCCACACCGCCGACCGCCGCCGGGGCGGCCAGCTTCACGAACGAGCCCGCGACCTGCGCGATCACGGCCCGTCCGAACGGCACCTTCTCGGGTACGAAGCCCAGCAGGCTCGCCGCCGCCGCCGGGTAGGAGAGCGCCGAGAAGAGCACGGCCGCCGCCACCCAGCCCCACTGCGCGTTCGCGACGAGATCGCCGAACTTGATGTGGGTGATCTGCACCAGCAGGTAGTACGCGGCGATGGCACCGGCGACGAACGTCAGCAGGGTCTTCACCTTGATGCGCTCCAGGCGCACCGGCTCCACCGGCGCCTGCGGGCGGATCAGCAGCACCTGGGCGCGGATCTGGGTGAGCAGATCGTCCTCGCGCGCGTTCTCCAGGGCCTCGTCGATGGCCTCCTTCTCGGCTTTCTTCTCGGCGCGCACGGCCTTGTTCTCGGCCCGTACGGCCTTGCGCTCCTCCCCGGCGGCCGACGGCTGCTCGGGGGCGCTCGGCACCTCGGCGTCGCGCTGTCTGGCCTCCGCCACCTCGGCGGCCCGTGCCTCCTTGGCAGCGAGCGACGCCTCGATGACGGCCTCGCGCTCGCGCTGCGCCTGCTCGCGCGCCAGGCGGCGCAGCGTCGCGCGCGTGGAGCAGCTCAGCGCGATCGGCTGGAGCAGCGGCAGGCTGTCGGCGACGGTGTCCAGGCCGAGCACGTCCACGGCGGCGGCCACCGCGCGCTCGGCGCCGACCCGCAGCCCCAGGGTGACCAGGAGCTGCGCGATGTCCATCCGCAGGACCACATCGCCGGCCGCGATCTCGCCGCCGCGCAGATCCGTGAGGATCACCGTGCCGGAACGATCCACCAGGATCGCGTCCCCCGCGAGCCGGCGGTGGGCGATGCGCCGCGACTGGAGCGCGCGCACCTGCCGCCAGGCGCTGCGCATCAGCTCGTCGGTGATCTCCTCGTCGTCCAGCGAGTCCAGGGGCGCCCGCCGGTGTGCTCGTACACCAGCATCACGGCGTCCAGGCCGAGCTCGGAGGTGGCGATGAGCTTCGGCGCGTGCGCCCCGGCCGCGATCGCCGCGTACGCGAGCAGCGCCTCCTGCTCCAGGGCCTGGCGCAGCGACTGGATGGAGCGGCGGGTGGTGATGGAGCGCAGGGTCAAGCGCCGCCACACCCGGTAGAAGAAGCCCTGGGCCTGCTGCTCGCGGTCGACGACGGTGACGTCGAGCGGCGGCGCGTCCTCCAGGGTCACGAAGTAGCGGCGGCCCCGGTCGCCCTGCTCCATGGAGTCCGGGACGTCCTCGGCGCGCATCGCGGTGAGCGGCCGGAAGCCCACGTTCCGCAGCCCGGCGAGGAGGGTCTGCCCGGTGGGCCGGACGTTGGGCGAGCCCACCGCGTACAGCGTTCCGTAGGCGACCGTCCAGCCGATCAGGACCGTGACGAGGATCGAGAAGGCGGTCGTCTGGCCGCCGACGAGCACGGCGAACGAGTTGAGCAGCAGGACCGCCCACAGGGCGACCCGCCAGCGCGGTCTGCGGGCCATGCCGACGGCCGTCATATAGGCGATGACCAGGGCGAGGTAGCCGTGCACAGGGTCGGTGAGACCGCCCGAGCCGGACTGCTGGGTGAGCGCGCTGGTGATCGACTCGGGTGCCGACTTGGCCACGCAGAGATCGGTGGCGAGGGCGGCGCCGTGGGCGAGCACGGCCGCGAGCACACCGTCCGCGATGCGCAGCCCGTCGCGTTTGATCAGCCGCTCGATGGCGAAGGCGACCGGCAGGATCAGCACGGCGATGGAGGAGACCAGACCGGCCAGCCGGATCAGTACGTCCGGCGCCTGGTCGAGGCCCTTGCTGATGTCCTGTTCGAGGCCGGACGTGGTGTGGTGGGCGATGGCGGCGATGGTGAGCACGATCGCGATGGCCAGCACACCGCTGATCAGCCGTACGAGGTCGGAGGGGCGGTGCACGCGCGCGGGGAGCGGCGGTTCGTCCACGGAGACGCGTTCGATGGAGGCCGAACCCTCACAGGCCTCGAAGCCGGACCCGGACTCCTTCTCCGCCGCCCCGCGCAGCGGAGGCGGCCGTCGCCGGAGGGGGCCACGGACGAGGCCCTGGCGCCGGGCGCGGCCTTCGTGCCGGAAGCGGGTACGTCGGACCGCGCCCCCGTCTCCGGGGGTGCCGGCCGCCGCTCGGGTGGCTGACCGCCCGCTCCTTCGCCGTCTGGTCCGCTGTCCGCCGGTCTGGCCTTCGGTCTGGTCTTCGTGCTCTCGTACACCGGTCACCGCCCGCATGATGGTGGCCTGACCAGGCTCCGCAGGGGGCATCAGGGTGCGTCGAGAGGGCGTACGCCGTGCGGTACGCGCCCTGTGGCCATGGTGCGCGCGGTGAGGGGGCGCCTGCTCCCCGGTCCACTGTCGGTGGCGTACGGCAGGATGGACAGGGTGAGCGATGAGCTTCCGGAACTCCCGGAGTATGCCGAACGGGTCCTGGACGTCGCCGAGCAGATCCCGCCCGGCCGGGTGATGACGTACGGGGACGTCGCCGAATGGCTGGGCGAGGGCGGCCCCCGCGGTCGGCCGCGTCATGGCGCTGTACGGCGGCGCCGCGCCCTGGTGGCGCGTGGTGCGCGCGGACGGAGCGCTGCTGCCCGGCCATGAGCTGCGCGCCCTCGGCCACTACCGGGAGGAGTCCACGCCGCTGCGCGAGGCGAGCCGGGCCGCCGAGGGGCATCTGCCGCGCCTCGACATGCGCCGGGCGCGCTGGGACGGCGGCGCGGAAGGCGCCGGGGGCGCGGAGAGCCGTTCCGGCGCGCCGGGGACATACCGGCCGCGCGTGCGGCGGGCGCGGAGCGCGAGGTCGGCGGCGGGCGGCTCATATCTGACAGCTTCGGCCATCGGGCGTCCCCGGGGCGGCCGCAGGCCCGTACGGATGACTCGCGGCGTGCCGGGCGCGCTTCGGCGTACCGTCGACAGTCGGCACGGCCCCCGTCCGTACCCCCATCACCAGCACCACCCACCAGGACCGGCGATCCACGTGAGCTCCTCCTCCTTCACCGGGCGTACGACGTACCCCCAGGTACGACGGCAGTCCGCCGGCGCGTACCGACTGGTACGTACCCCGTGAGCCAGGTGGACCCCTTGCTGGACGCACGGCAGCGGGCGGTGGTTGACCATGGCCGGGGGCCGCTGCTCGTCCTCGCCGGGCCCGGCACCGGCAAGACCACGACGCTCGTCGAGGCGGTCGCGGCCAGGGTGGCCGCCGGGACCGACCCCGAGCGGATCCTCGTCCTCACCTTCAGCCGCAAGGCGGCGGTGGAGCTCCGCGACCGGATGGCGCTGCGGCTCGGCGGCACCCGGGGCCCGCAGGCCACCACCTTCCACTCCTACTGCTACGCCCTGGTCCGCGCCCACCAGGACGCCGACCTGTTCGCCGAGCCGCTGCGCCTGCTGTCCGGCCCCGAGCAGGACGTGGCCGTGCGCGGTCTGCTGGCCGGTCAGCTCGACCTGGAGCGCGAGGGCTCGCCCCGTCCGCTGGCCCGACGAGCTGCGCGCCTGTCTGACCACGCGCGGCTTCGCCGACGAGGTGCGCGCGGTGCTCGCCCGCAGCCGCGAGCTGGGCCTCGGTCCTGACGCGCTGGCCGACTTCGCCCGGCGCACCGGCCGCCCGACTGGCGTGCGGCGGCCGCCTTCTTGGCCGAATATCTCGACGTCCTCGACCTCCAGGGCGTACTGGACTACGCGGAACTGGTCCACCGGGCGGTGCTGCTCGCCGAGCGCGCCCCGCACTCCGGCACGTCGTCCCACGTCTCCTCCTCCGCCCCGTCGTACGGGCCCGCTCTGGCCGATGCGTACGACGCGGTGTTCGTGGACGAGTACCAGGACACCGACCCGGCTCAGGTCCGCCTGCTGCGGGCCCTCGCGGGCGGTGGCCGCACGCGGCGCCTTCGGCGACCCGGACCAGTCGATCTACGCGTTCCAGGGCGCCGACGTCAGCTAGATCCTCGACTTTCCGGACACGTTCCGGCGCTCCGACGGCACTCCGGCGCCGGTCGAGGTGCCGACGACGTCGCGCCGCTCGGGCGAGGCGCTCCTGGCGGCGACCCGGCTGCTGACCCGGCGGATGCCGATGCCGCGCCTGCCGTCCGAGAAGGTACGGGCCCACCGCGAGCTCGCGGCGGTACGCGCGGGCGGGCGCGTCGAGGCGTACACCTACCCGACGGCCTCCACGGAGCTGGAGAACATCGCGGACATCGTCCGGCGCGCCCATCTGGAAGAGGGCGTTCCGTGGCACGACATGGCGGTCCTGACCCGCGCGGGCACCCGTGCCCTGCCGGCCCTGCGCCGCGCCCTGACGTCGGCGGGCGTCCCGGTGGAGGTGGACGGCACGGACATCCCGCTGCGCCACGAGCCCGCGGTGACGCCCCTGCTGACGGCCCTGCGAGCGGTGGCGACGGCGGCGCTGCTCGGCCCGGCGGAGGGGGCGAGGAGAGGGCGGGTGCGGCCGCTGACGGGGACGTTGCTGCCGACAGTGACACGGCCGATGGCGGCGTGGCAGGGGGCGGCGGCTCGGCAGGTGAGTCCGACGCGGCAGATGACGTCGCCACGGCAGATGTCGGCGACGTGGCCGCCGACGGTCACACGGCCGGTGACACCCCGCCCACCTGGCTCGACCCCGAGACCGCCCTCGACCTGCTCACCTCGCCCTCGGAGGCATGGACAGCGCCGACATCCGCCGCCTCGGCCGCGCCCTGCGTGACGAGGAGCGGGCGGCGGGCAACGTGTGCCGCCGCCCTCGGACGTCCTCCTCGCGCGTGCTCGCCGAGCCCGAGCGGCTCGTCGCGCACGACCCCGCGTACGCCGGGGCGCCCAGCGCCTGAGCGCGCTGCTGCGCAAGGCCCGCGAGCTCCTGGAGGGCGGCGGCACCGCGCCGAGGCCCTGTGGAGCTGTGGAGCGGCACCCCGTGGCCCCAGCGCCTGGAGCGCACCGCGCTGCGCGGCGGCACGGCCGGACGCAACGCCGACCGCGACCTGGACGCGGTGTGCGCGCTGTTCGACACCGCGGCGCGCGCCGAGGAGCGCACCGGCGGCCGGGGCGCGCTCAACTTCCTGGAGGAGGTCGACGCCCAGGACATCGCCGCCGACACCCTCACCCGCCGCGCCGTGCGCCCCGACGCCGTACGCCTCATGACCGCCCACCGCTCCAAGGGCCTGGAGTGGAGCCTGGTCGTCGTCGCGGGCGTCCAGGAAGGGCTCTGGCCCGATCTGCGCCGCCGGCCTCGCTCCTGGAGGCCGACCGCATCGGACGCGACGGCCTCGCCGAACCGCTCACCCCGGCGCCCTCCTGGCCGAGGAGCGCCGCCTCTTCTACGTCGCCGCCACCGGCGCGCGCGACCGTCTCGTCGTGACGGCGGTCAAGGCCCCGGCCGACGACGGCGACCAGCCCCCGCTTCCTCGCCGAGCTCGGCGAGGAGCCGAACATAACGGGCCGGCCGCCGCCCGCTGGCCGTCGCCGCGCTGGTGGCGGAGCTGCGCGCCACCACCGTCGACCCGGAGGCGTCCGGCGCTGCTGGACGCCGCCGCCCGCCGTCTCGCCCGCCTCGCCGCCCTCACCGACGACGAGGGCCAGCCGATGGTTCCCGCGGCCCACCCGTACCGCTGGTGGGGGCTGAACGAGCCGACGCGCTCCGCGGTTCCCCTGCGCGACCGCGATCACCCGGTCGTGCTCTCCGGCAGCGCGCTCGACCAGCTCGCCAACACCCGTGCGCTGCAGTGGTTCCTGGGCCGGAGGTGAAGGCCGACGCGCCCGCGACCGCCGCGCAGGGCTTCGGCAACGTGGTGCACGTCCTCGCGGACGAGGTCGCCTCCGGACGTACGCCTGCCGACCTGGCCGTGCTGATGGAACGGCTTGACTCGGTGTGGGACGCGCTGGCCTTCGACGCGCCCTGGAAGTCGGCCCAGGAGAAGAACAACGCGCGCGTGGCGCTGGAGCGGTTCCTGCGCTGGCACACGCTCGACCGGACGGGCCGCACCCCCGTGGCCACCGAGCACGACTTCGACGTGACGCTGGAGGCGGGCGAGTACGAGGTCCGCATCCGCGGCTCCATGGACCGGTGGAGCGGACGAGGCGGGCCGCGCCTACGTAGTCGACTTCAAGACCGGCAAGCAGGCGCCCACCGCGAACGAGGTGGCCGCGCATCCGCAGCTGGCCGTCTATCAGCTGGCGGTCGAGCGGGGCGCGGTCGACGAGGCGTTCGCGGGCGGGCGCCCCGCGCCCGGCGGCGCCGAGCTGGTCCATCTGCGCCAGAGCGCCCCCAAGAAGGAGGGCGGCGAGGCGTACCCGAAGGTCCAGGCGCAGGAGCCGCTGGCGGGGAGTGGGTCGGCGACCTCCTCGCCACGGCGGCGGGCCGCGTCCTGGACGAGCACTTCACCCCGAACCCGGGCCAGCACTGCACGAACTGCACATTCCGACGTCGTGCTCGGCCCAGCCGGAGGGGCGGCAGGTGCTGGAGTGACGGATGCGGCGGTGGGGGCGCTGTATTGATGGGGCCACGACAGTCGCCCACGTCGCGGGTTCATCGGTCTGTGAGGAGAGACGCATGCGGGTCAGTCGGAAGGTTCTGGTCGTCGCGGTGGTCTGTACGACCGCTGTCGCCGGTCTTGCGGGCTGCGGCAAGGACGGCGACACCAAGGCCAAGGGCGTTTCCGAAGCCAAGAAGCCGTCCGCCACGGCGTCCCCGACGCCCGCCGACCTGTTCGCGGGGATGACCCCCGACGCGATCGCCGACAAGGCGGTCGGCGTGACGAAGGCGGCGAACACCGTCAAGGTGGCCGGCGCGGGCATCTCCGACGGTGAGCACATGACCATGCAGGTCACGGTCACCCGCCAGGGCAACTGCTCGGGCAAGGCGACCGTCAAGGGCGGCACGGTCAGCGTGCTCAAGGCCGATGCCAAGTCCTACTACGTGAAGGGCGACGAGAAGTTCTACCGGGCCATGGCGAAGGAGGACGGCACCCCCAAGCGGGAGGCCGACGCCATGATCGAGGTCCTCAAGGGCCGCTGGATGAAGATGCCGGCGGACGCCCTGAAGAAGTCCAAGAAGCGCCGCGGCAAGGCGTCCGGCGACGACATGGGCCAGTTCTGCGTGCTCTCCGAGCTCGTCGCGGGCATGGACGACGACAAGGCCGACCGCACCGGGATGACCAAGGGCGCCGACACCGTCGTCGCCGGTGTGCCCGCGGTCACGCTCACCAAGAAGAAGAGCGACGGCTCCGTCACGATGTACGTCGCCAAGCAGGGGCCGGCCCGTCTGCTGAAGGTCGCCGAGACGGGCGGCGACGAGCCGGGCACCGTCACCTTCAGTGACTACGACAAGCCGGTGACGATCACCCCGCTGCCCGCCGACCAGATCATGGACCTGGAGAAGCTGGGCATGAAGCCGGGCGGCGGCTCCGGCTCGGGCGGGACCGACGAGCTGAAGGTCTGACGCACGGGGCGCGCCCCGTGCGGGGTGCAGGGAGCGTCACACCGACGCCGACGGGGACCACGGTTGTCAGTGGCCCCCGTTAGCCTCTCTGGGTGTTCCCTCCTCACCGACCCCGAAGAGCTCAAGGAGCTCCTCGGCATCCCGTTCACCCCGGAGCAGACGGCGTGCATCACCGCCCCGCCCGCCCCGCAGGTCGTCGTGGCCGGCGCCGGGTCCGGGAAGACCACCGTGATGGCGGCCGGGTGGTCTGGCTGGTCGGCACCGGGCAGGTCGCCCTCGAGCAGGTCCTCGGCCTGACCTTCACCAACAAGGCCGCGGGCGAGCTCGCCGAGCGGGTCCGGACCGCCCTGGTCCGGGCGGGCATCACCGACCGGACGCGATCGACCTGGACAACCTGCCGGGCGAGCCCCTGATCTCGACGTACCACGCGTTCGCCGGACAGCTCCTGACCGATCACGGCCTGCGGATAGGGCTGGAGCCCACCTCCCGGCTGCTCGCGGACGCCACCCGCTACCAGCTCGCGGCCCGCGTGCTGCGCGAGGCGCCCGGCCCCTACCCCGCGCTGACGAAATCCTTCGCCTCCCTCGTCAGCGACCTGCTGGCGCTGGACGCGGAGCTCGCCGAGCACCTCGTACGACCGGAGGAGCTGAGGGCGTACGACCGGGCGCTGCTCCGCGCCCTTGAGGGCGCCAGGCTCAGCAACGCGGATCTGCGCAAGGTGCCCGAAGCGGCCGAGGGGCGGCTGGAACTCCTCGACCTCACCGTCCGTTACCGGGATGCCAAGAAATCCCGTGACCTGCTCGACTTCGGCGACCAGATCGGGCTCTCCGCCGAGCTCGCCCTCACCCGCCCCGAGGTCGGCCGGATCCTGCGCGACGAGTTCCGCGTCGTGCTGCTCGACGAGTACCAGGACACCTCGGTCGCCCAGCGCCGGCTGCTCGCCGCCCTGTTCGGCGAGGGGACCGGACACGCGGTGACCGCCGTCGGCGACCCCTGCCAGGCCATCTACGGCTGGCGCGGCGCCTCGGTGGCCAACCTCGACGACTTCCCGCGCCACTTCCCGTACGAGGACGGCAGCCCCGCCACCCGCCACTCGCTCGGCGAGAACCGCCGCAGCGGCGGCCGTCTGCTCGACCTCGCCAACTCGCTGGCCGCGCCGCTGCGCGCGATGCACGCGGGCGTGGAGGCGCTGCGCCCCGCCCCCGGCGCCGAGCGCGACGGCACGGTCCGCATCGCGCTGCTCGACACCCACCAGGAAGAGATCGACTGGCTCGCGGACTCCCTGGCACACCTCGTCCGTACCGGCAAGGAGCCCGGCGAGATCGCCGTCCTGTGCCGGACCGCGGGCGACTTCCGCAGATCCAGGGCGCACTCGTCGCGCGCGACATCCCCGTCGAGGTCGTCGGCCTCTCCGGGCTGCTCCACCTCCCGGAGGTCGCCGACCTCGTGGCGGTCTGCGAAGTCCTCCAGGACCCGGGCGCCAACGCCTCGCTGGTCCGTGTCCTGACCGGCCCGCGCTGGCGCATCGGCCCCCGCGACCTCGCCCTGCTCGGCCGCCGCGCCCGCCATCTCGTACGGCGCGAGAGGGCCGGGTCCGACGACCCGGACCAGCGGCTCGCGGACGCCGTGGAGGGCGTCGACCCGGCGAGGTGATCTCCTCGCGGACGCGCTCGACACCTTCCTGGAGTCGGGCGACGGCGAGGACGACGAGCTGCCGTTCTCGGCCGAGGCACGGGTCCGCTTCGCCCGGCTCGCCGCCGAGCTGCGCGATCCGCGCCGCTCGCTCGCCGACCTGCTCATGGACGTGCTCCACCGCGTGCTCACCACCACCGGCCTGGAGGTCGAGCTCTCGGCCTCGCCGCACGCCCTGGCCGCCCGCCGCCGCGAGACCCTCGCCAACTTCCTGGACATAGCGGCGGGGTTCGCGGCCCTCGATGGCGAGGCCTCGCTCCTGGCCTTTCTCGGCTTCCTGCGCACCGCCGCCCAGTACGAGAAGGGCCTGGACAACGCCCTGCCCGGCGGCGAGAACACGGTGAAGGTGCTCACCGCCCACAAGTCCAAAGACTTGAGTGGGACGTGGTCGCCGTCCCCGGCCGGTCACCGGAACCTTCCTCCACCCAGTCACGAGAGGCCTGGACGGCCCAGGCCAAGGCCCTCCCGCACGCGCTGCGCGGCGACGCCCAGACCCTCCCGGCCACTCGGAGTGGGACGCCAAGGGCCTCAAGGCCTTCAAGGAGGAGCTGAAGGAGCACCAGCACACCGAGGAACTGCGCCTGGGCTACGTCACGTTCACACGCCCCCGCTCGCTGCTCCTCGGCTCGGGCCACTGGTGGGGCCTGAGCCAGAAGAAGCCGCGCGGCCCGTCCGGGTTCCTGCACGCGCTGTACGCCCACTGCGAGGCGGGCCACGGCGAGATCGAGGCCTGGGCGGACGAGCCGGCCGAGGACGCCGAGAACCCGGCCCTGAGCGAGTCGGCCGCCACACACGCGTGGCCGCTCCTGCTCGACCCCACATCCCTGGCACGCCGACGGGCGGCGGCGGGACGGTCCTGGCGTACCTGGACGGGGGCGGCGGGTGCGGAAGAGCCGTACTACGCGCGCGAGGACGAGGACTCGGTTCACGCGCGCGTGAAGGACGGCTTCCTCTACGAGGCCGACTTCCTTTACGAGGACGGGCCCTACGAGGACGACCCGCTCCCGCCCGACGACTTCGACGGCTTCGACGCTTTCGGTGACGCGGACGACCTGGCAGACGACCTGGATGCCCTCTCCGCGCTGGAGGACGGCTGGGAGAGCCAGCCGACGCAGCGCCCGGCACCGGCGGAGCACCTGGCACCGACGCAGCGCCCGGCACCGGCGGAACACCCGGCACCGGCGGAACACCGGGCACCGACCCAGCGCCGGGCACCGGCGGAGTCCCGCCCCGGCCGACGCCCACGCGCGCCGACGCCCGCCCAGCCCTCCCGCCCCCGTACTGACTCCCGTACCGACTCCGCCCCGCAACCCGTCCTCACCCCCGAGGAGCGCCGCGCCATCGCCTCCTGGGACCGCGACCTGGAGGCGCTCACCACTGAGCTCCGCCGCGCCCGCGCCACCAGCCGCGAGGTCCAGGTGCCGCCCTCGCTCACCGCCTCCGACCTGCTGAGGCTGGCCGCGGACCCGGACGGCTTCGCCCAGGAGCTGGCCCGCCCGATGCCGAAGCCGCCGCAGCCCGCCGCCCGCCGCGGCACTCGGTTCCACGCCTGGGTGGAGTCCGCTTCGAGGAGTTGCCGCTGCCCATGCTCGGCCCCGACGAGCTCCCCGGCGGTGACGAGAGCGACGCCGACATCGCGGACGAGCGCGACCTGGCGGCCCTCAGGGAGGCGTTCGAGCGCTCCCCGTACGCCCGGCGCACCCCGCTCCGCACCGAAGCGCCGGTCCAGCTCACGCTGGCGGGCCGGGTCATCCGCGGCCGCATCGACGCGGTGTACCCGGGCGAGCGGCCGGGCACGTACGAGATCGTCGACTGGAAGACGGGCCGCGGTGCCACCGGCGACCCGCTCCAGCTCGCCGTCTACCGGCTCGCGTGGGCCGAGCAGCACGGCGTCCCGCTGGAATCCGTCACGGCCGCCTTCCGTACGTACGTACAGGGGACACGTCCGCCCCGCCCGCCTCCCGGGCCGCGCCGAGCTGGAGCGGATCCTGCTGGGGAGCAGGGGAGAGGGCGACGGCGGGGCCGAGCACGGGCACGTGCGCGAGGAGGCCGCCCTCGCATCCCCACCCCACCCGGCCGGGACACCGGCGGACATCCCCCACCACCGGCCGGATAGGCTCAATGGCATGAGCGAGACCCCGGACAGCGCCGTCCAGACCGCAGCCGACGACACCGTGCGCGCGTACATCGAGCAGCACCGCGCCGCCTTCCTCGACGACCTCGCGCAGTGGCTGCGGATCCCGTCCGTGTCGGCCCAGCCCGAGCACGACGGCGACGTACGGCGCAGCGCCGACTGGCTGGCCGCCAAACTCAAGGAGACCGGCTTCCGGTCACCGAGGTCCTGCAGACGCCGGGTGCCCCGGCCGTCTACGCGGAGTGGCCCTCCGGCGACCCCGAGGCCCCCACCGTGCTCGTCTACGGCCACCACGACGTGCAGCCCGCCGCGCGCGAGGACGGCTGGCACACCGAGCCCTTCGAGCCGGAGCTGCGCGACGGCCGGCTGTACGGGCGGGCGCGGTTGACGACAAGGGCCAGGTGTTCTTCCACACCCTGGGCGTGCGCGCGCACCTCGCCGCCACCGGCCGCACCGCGCCCGCCGTCAACCTCAAGCTCCTGGTCGAGGGCGAGGAGGAGTCCGGCTCGCCGAACTTCCGCGCTCTCGTCGAGGCGCACGCGGACCGCTTCGCCGCCGACGCCGTGATCGTCTCCGACACCGGCATGTGGTCGGAGAACACACCTACGGTGTGCACGGGCATGCGCGGCCTCGCCGAATGCGAGATCCGGCTGTACGGACCGGACCAGGACATCCACTCCGGCTCCTTCGGCGGCGCCGTGCCCAACCCGGCCACCGCCGCCGCCCGCCTGGTCGCGGCGCTGCACGACGCCGACGAGCGGGTCGCCGTGCCCGGCTTCTACGACGGCATCGCCGAGCTGACGGACGCCGAGCGCGAGCTCGTCGCCGAGCTGTCCTTCGACGAGGCCGAGTGGCTGCGTACCGCCAAGTCCCGCGCCGCCCACGGCGAAGCCGGATCGACCCTTGAGCGCGTCTGGGCCCGGCCGACCGCCGAGGTCAACGGCATCGGCGGCGGCTACCAGGGCCCCGGCGGCAAGACGGTCATCCCCTCGTCGGCGATGGTGAAGTTGTCGTTCCGGCTGGTCGCCGGGCAGGATCCGGAACGGATCGAGAAGCTCGTCACGGAGTGGGTCGCCACGCAGGTCCCGGCCGGCATCCGGCACGAGATCGCCTTCAGCGCGGGCACCCGCCCTGTCTGACGCCGCTGGACCACCCGGCCCTGCAGTCCGTCGTACGGGCCATGGGCCGCGCCTTCGGCCAGAAGATCCGCTTCACGCGCGAGGGCAGCTCCGGCCCGGTCGCCGACCTCCAGGACGTGCTCGGCGCGCCGGTGCTCTTCCCGGGGATCTCCGTCCCGTCCGACGGCTGGCACGCGCGCAACGAGAAGGTCGAGGTCGACCTCCTCCTCAAGGGCGTCGAGACCACCGCCCACCTGTGGGGCGACCTCGCCGCCGTACGGCGGTGAAGGGCCCCGCCCGACGCACCACCGCCGAACGAACACCGCTGAACCCATCCACCCGGGGAGTTGGAAGCACCTGTGAGCACCACCAGCACCACCAGCAGTGACGCCACCGCGGACCGGCCGATCGGCCTCGCCACACCCATCAGCCTCACCGAGCCGAGCGGCATGACCGCGCGGCCCACCACCGCCTGGACGAGGCCTGGCTGGCGGCGGCCTGGAGCCACCCGACGACCAGGGTCTTCGTGGTCTCCGGCGGACAGGTCCTGATCGACGACACCGCCGACGGCCGTACGGAACTGGTGATGACCCCGGCCTTCGAGGCCCCCGTCACCGAGACCCACCGCTACTTCCTGGGCACCGACGACGACGGCGTCAGCTACTTCGCGCTCCAGAAGGACTCCCTGCCGGGCCGGATGGACCAGTCAGCGCGCGCGGCGGGCCTGCGCGAGGCCGGGCTGCTCCTGTCGCCCCGGGACGCGGGCCTGATGGTCCACGCGGTCGCCCTGGAGAACTGGCAGCGGCTGCACCGCTTCTGCTCCCGCTGCGGCGAGCGCACGGTCATCGCGGCCGCCGGCCACATCCGCCGTTGCCAGGCGTGCGGCGCCGAGCACTACCCGCGCACCGACCCGGCCGTGATCATGCTGGTCACGGACGAGGAGGACCAGGCGCTGCTCGGCCGCCAGGTGCACTGGCCGGAGGGCCGCTTCTCGACCCTGGCCGGCTTTGTCGAGCCCGGCGAGTCCATCGAGCAGTCGGTGCGCCGTGAGGTCTTCGAGGAGGCGGGCGTCACGGTCGGCGAGGTCGAGTACGTGGCCAGCCAGCCCTGGCCGTTCCGTCCAGCCTGATGCTCGGCTTCATGGCGCACGCCACGTCGTCCGAGATCAACGTGGACGGCGAGGAGATCCACGAGGCCTGCTGGTTCTCCCGCGAGGACCTGCGCGCCGCCTTCGAGTCGGGCGAGGTCCTGCGCCGTACGGCATCTCGATCGCGGCCCGCCTCATCGAGCTCTGGTACGGCAAGCCGCGCCCAGGCCCACGCACTGAGCCCGGCGCCCACGGGCCCCGGCACACGGAGGACCCCACCGCGCCGGTGGGGGCCCTCTACCGCGCGTGGTGCGGAGGCTCAGACGCCTATCTTCTGCTTGACCTGCGCGAGCGACGGGTTCGTCAGCGTCGAGCCGTCGGCGAAGAGCACGGTCGGCACCGTCTGGTTGCCCCGTTGGCCTTCTCGACGAAGGTCGCCGACTCCAGGTCCTGCTCGATGTTGATCTCGTTGTACGTGATGCCCTCGCGGTCCATCTGGCTCTTCAGCCGACGGCGGGCCGCACCACGTGGTGCTGTACATCGTCACAGTGCCCGGCATGCTCTCGCACTCCTCATGTTCGGCTCGATGGGTGGATCTCGGTCGGTGGCGCTCAGCGGGTGAGCGCCAAGGGTTGAACGTACGCGATCGGGCCGCCATTCCCGAGCGACGCGGGGAGACAGCGGGGCGGCAGCGGGAGGCATTGGTACGACGAATCCCGCCCCCTGTGGACAACGCGTCCCGTCCGCCCCCGCCGACCTGGCAGCATGGCGGGGTGACATCAGCAACGCACTCCTCCCTCTTCCCACAGGTCCCCGACTCGGCGGACGCGGTGCTCGACGGCCTCGACCCCGAGCAGCGCGAGGTCGCGACGGCCCTGCACGGACCGGTGTGCGTGCTGGCCGGAGCCGGGACGGCAAGACCCGCGCGATCACCCACCGGATCGCGTACGGGGTGCGGGCCGGGATCCTGCAGCCCGGTGTGCTGGCCGTCACGTTCACCAATCGCGCGGCGGGCGAGATGCGCGGCCGGCCCAGCTCGGCGCGGGCGGCGTCCAGGCCAGCACCTTCCACTCGGCCGCCCTGCGCCAGCTCCAGTACTTCTGGCCCAAGGCGGTCGGCGGTGGGCTGCCCCGGCTGGTCGAGCGCAAGGTGCAGCTGGTCGCGGAGGCGGGCGCCCGCTGCCGCGTCCGGCTCGACCAGGGCGAGCTGCGGGACGTCACGGGCGAGATCGAGTGGGCGAAGGTACCCAGACCGTTCCCGCCGACTACCCGGCGGCGGTCGCCAAGTCCCAGCGCGACGCCCGCGCGACCCCGCCGAGATCTCCCAGATCTACGGGACGTACGAGGAGCTCAAGCGCGACCGAGGGATGATCGACTTCGAGGACGTGCTGCTCCTCACGGTCGGCGTCCTCCAGGACCGGCACGACATCGCCGAGCAGATCGAAGCCAGTACCAGCACTTCGTGGTCGACGAGTACCAGGACGTCAGCCCCCTCCAGCAGCGCCTCCTGGAGCTGTGGCTCGGCGAGCAGGACAGCCTCTGCGTCGTCGGCGACGCCAGCCAGACGATCTACTCGTTCACCGGCGCCACCCCGACCACCTGCTGAACTTCCGCACCCGCCATCCGAACGCGACGGTGGTGAAGCTGGTGCAGGACTACCGCTCGACCCCCAGGTGGTGCACCTCGCCAACGGCCTGCTCGGCCAGGCGCGCGGCCGCGCCGCCGAGCACCGCCTCGAACTCGTCTCCCAGCGCGAGGCGGGCCCCGAGCCGGTCTATACGGAGTACGGGGACGAGGCCGAGGCCGAGGGCGTCGCCCGGCGCATCCGCGACCTGATCGCCTCCGGGGTCTCGGCCGGCGAGATCGCCGTGCTCTACCGGATCAACGCGCAGTCGGAGATCTACGAGCAGGCCCTCGCCGACGCGGGCGTGCCCTACCAGCTGCGCGGCGCCGAGCGGTTCTTCGAGCGGCCCGAGGTCAGGAGGCGGGCGTCGCCCTGCGCGGCGCGGCCCGCGCGGGGGCAACGACTCGCTCCTCGACGACGCCGTGGACCTGCCGTCCCAGGTCCGGGCCGTCCTCGGCACCAAGGGCTGGACGTCCGCGCCCCCGGCGGGCTCCGGCGCGGTCCGCGACCGCTGGGAGTCGCTGGCAGCGCTGGTCCGGCTGGCGGAGGACTTCGCGCGTGCCAAGCCCGGCGCGACGCTCTCCGACCTGGTGGCCGAGCTCGACGAGCGCGCGGCCGCGCAGCACGCGCCGACCGTCGAGGGCGTCACCCTGGCCTCGCTGCACGCCGCGAAGGGTCTGGAGTGGGACGCGGTCTTCCTGGTCGGTCTCACCGAGGGCTTGATGCCGATCACATATGCGAAGACCGACGAGCAGGTCGAGGAGGAGCGCCGACTGCTGTACGTGGGCGTCACCCGGGCCCGGGTGCACCTGGCCCTGTCCTGGTCGCTCTCGCGCTCTCCCGGCGGTCGGCCGTCGCGACGCCCCAGCCGCTTCCTGAACGGCCTGCGGCCGGGCTCCGCGGCCCTCGGCGCCCGCTCCTCGTCGGCGGGCTCCACGGGCGGGGTCGAGCGCGGCGCCGCCCGCGGAAGGACCCGGCGCGGCCCGGTCCTGTGCCGGGTGTGCGGCAAGACGCTCACCGAAGCCGGTGAGATGAAGCTGATGCGCTGCGAGGACTGCCCCTCCGACATGGACGAGGGTCTGCACGAGCGGCTGCGCGACTGGCGGGCGGGCCAGGCGAGCCTGCTGGGGCAGCCGCCGTACTGCGTCTTCACCGACAAGACCCTGATGGCGATCGCGGAGGCCGTGCCGTCCAGCGGCGGGGAGCTCGCGGTGATCTCGGGGTCAGGGTCCGCAAGCTGGACCGCTTCGGCACCGATGTCCTGGCCATCTGCGCAGGCCAGGAGGTTGGCGGAAGCGATGAGGAGCCCTCTTGAAAACTCGTGGGAAAAATAGTTTGCGCCCGCCCCAGGAATCCCCATAGGTTCTTAACCACGGAAACAGCGGCTTCTCAGAGGCCCTGCGGCCGTGCTCTACTTGCCGTACTTATCCGAATACGCATGGGATCAAGGCCCCCGGGCCCCAGCTCCCCGAGACGCCGAGAGGAGGCGAGACCAGTGACCAGCTTCATGAACTTCACCGGCATCAGCACCGCCAAAATGACCGATCGCTCGGTCGTCGCCACCTGCCCGCTCGGCTCCTCGTTCCAGGGCACCGGTCTGTCCACCGGTGTCTCCGGTCTGCTCGGCCTCTCGGTCGTCATTCCGTCCTCCCTGGCGAGCCTCCCCGTGCGGAACGGCAATGAGCGACCGACCCAGGCACCGGAAGCAGCAGTGGTGAAGGGACAGGCCCAGGCCTATGTCTTCGCGGCGGCCGGTGCCGGAGCCGAGAAGCGACGACGCAGCACCACACGATGTGGGCCTTCCGTGGGCTCGAACCCTGGAGTGATCCAGCCTGATCCAGGATCAGGCGGGCGCCTTCAGGGCCGCGGAACCCCACCGGGGATCCGCGGCCCTTCTGTTTGTCCCCGAACGGGGACGACAGCGCGAAGGGTCTCGGTACCAGCCGAAACCCGGCCGACCGGCCGGACCGACAACAAGACGAGGAAGAAAACACCGTGCAACTCGAAGCGCACGCCCCGTCCGTACCGCCCCAGACGATCCCCCGCCCGGTCGAGGACCCCGCCTTGACCCCTCACCGCGCACCGCGCTCGACGACGCCATCGAGAACCCGGCGTACCCGTCCCCTGCCGCTCGTACGACCCGGAGGTCTTCTTCGCCGAGTCCCCGGCGGACGTCGAGTACGCCAAGTCCCTCTGCCGCACCTGCCCGCTGGTCGGGGCCCGCCTCGCCGGGGCCAAGGAGCGGCGCGAGCCCTGGGGCGTCTGGGGCGGCGAGCTCTTCGTCCAGGGCGTGGTCGTGGCCCGCAAGCGGCCGCGTGGCCGCCCGCGCAAGAACCCGGTCGCGGCATGAACCGCCCGGGAACCATCGACCGCCCCCTCACGAACGACCCCCAGAAGCAGGCCCGATGACGACGTCCGCCAGCGAGCCCATGGGCTCCGCGACCCCAGACTTCACCACCACCGGCGCGAACGCCTCGCGTCAGAACAGGACCCTCGAAATGCAACTCATGCCAGAAGCCCTCGCCCGTGCCCATATGCACGAGCGCCTGCGGCAAGCCGAGGCCGAGCAGCAGGCCATGCGCCTGATCGCCGCCCGGCGGATGCAGCGCCGCGCCGAGCGCGTGTCGATGCGTGCCCGCCGCGCCCTGGCCATGGCCGTCATGCAGTAACGGCCGCACCGTCGGCCAGTGCGCGAAGTGATGAATGAGCGCGCGGGGGCCGGTCCGGACCGGCCCCCCGCGGTCTATGCGCAACCACCGGCCGCGGCGGTATCGTCACGAAATGGACGACCCGACCCAGCCGGTTGCCGAGACCGTTGTGTGCTCGAGCTGCGGCGCCCTGCCGAGAGCACTCCGCCGACCTGGACCTACTCCGTCGAGAACGGCGAGCGTCTCTACTTCTGCGACGCCTGTGCGCGCGCCAACATCCAGGCGATCGAGAGCAGACTCGACTCCGTGTGGTGGTGACCCGCGCGGAGCCCCAGGCCCGCCGGACCGCCCGGACCTCACGCCCCGGCGGGCTGCTCGTCCTCCTCCTCGTCCGGCTCCCCGGCCTCCAGGACCGTCAGGTTCTCCAGCCCGCCCAGCTCCTCCGCGGCCACGGGCAGGAACCCGGGCACCCACCGCTCCAGCTCGTCCCGCAGCCGGACCGTCGCGTCCAGCTGGCGCAGCACCCCGATGGTGGAGAGCGTCACCCGGTGGATCAGCAGATACGCGGGCGGCAGGTTGAGCTGCTTGCCCAACTGGTGCGGGGAGCGCGGGTCGGCGATCCAGGCCGCCTGCCCGCGCATCCAGGCACAGGTGAAGGTGAACTCGTCCGCCTGCGCGGGCTCGATGATCGGCAGCAGATAGTCCAGGACCGCGTCCGGGTCGAGGTCTATGGACTCCTTCACGAAGCCCTCCTCGCACAGCAGCGCGTAGACCGCCTCGGCGTCGCCGTCGAGCGTCATCCGCAGCGAGTCGCCGATCGTCCGGGGCAGCCCGCCCGGCAGCCAGTCCACCGTCCCGAAGTCCAGTACGCCCAGCCGCCACGCGCCGCCCTCCTCCTCCGGCGGCAGCAGCCGGAAGTGCCCGGATGCGGGTCCGCGTGCAGCAGCCCGGTCCGCGCCGGGCCCGAGAAGAGGAATCTCGCAAGCAGCTGACCCGCCCGGTCGCGCTCCTCCTCCGTACCGTCCGCGATCACTTCGGACAGCGGGGTCCCCTCGATCCACTCGGTCACCAGGACCTGGTCGCGCTGGTGCACCACATCGGGCACCACCACGTCCGGGTCGTCCGCGAACTCCGCCGCGTGCTCCCGCTGGGCGCGCGCCTCCAGTTCGTAGTCCAGCTCCTCCGAGACCCGGTCGCGCAGCTCCGAGATGAGCGGCTTGATGTCCATGCCGGGGATCAGCGGCCCGAGCAGCCGGGCGAACCGGCTCGGCTGCGTCAAGGTTCGAGAGGAGCGCCTCCCCGGCGCCCGGGTACTGCACCTTGACCGCGACCTCGCGCCCGTCGTGCCAGACCGCCCGGTGCACCTGCCCGATCGAGCCGCCGCGGCGGGCTTCTCGTCGAACTCCAGGAACAGCTCGCGCCACTCCTCCCCGAGCCGCTCCGTGAGCACCGCGTGCACGGTACGGGTCGGCATGGGCGGCGCCGCCTCCTGCAGCTTGGTGAGCGCGGCCCGGTAGGGACCGGCGACCTCCTCGGGCAGCGCCGACTCGAAGACGGACATGGCCTGCCCGAACTTCATCGCCCGCCCTTCAGTTCGCCCAGGACCTTGAAGAGCTGCTCGGCGGTGCGCTGCTGGAGCTCGCGGCCGACTATCTCCGCGGACTTGCCTCCGATCCGCTTGCCCAGGCCCCAGGTGGCACGCCCGGCGAAACCAAGTGGCAGCGCGGCCAACTTGGCGGTCCGGGTGACCGCCTTCCGGGAAGATCGGACATGCGCCCCTCCAATTCCCAGCCGGCCGTGCCGCGCGCCTCGCGGCAGTGCGTCGTTGACAGCGGTTACCGGGCCATTGTGTCCTGCGGCCGTGCGCCCCCCGAGGTGTCCTCCCCTTCACTGTTCCCACCAGCGCCGCAGGGCAGTCGAGCCGGGCCCCGAGGCGCCGGGCCCGCCAGCGGAGCGCGGGCAGCGACGCCTCCCAGCGCGTGCCCGTACTCGCGGGGAGGTCGCCGTCCAGAAAGGCCAGCGCGTGCGCCGCGGCCAGCCCCGCCACGGCGGTCGCCAGCGCCAGATCACAGGCCGGTACGGCACCCTGGCGGCGGCCGGAGCGCCACTGCGCCAGCATCCGGGGCCAGCCGGGATCGCGCTCGGCCCGCTCCAGCGCCGAACAGCCCGCGCACCCGGTGCCACCGGGCAGGACCAGCGGCCCCACGAGCCCGGTCGTCTCCACAACTCCCGCGTACAGATGGGGGATGCCCGCTGCCACCCACTCCCCGCCGGTCACCGGATCCGGTGCGTACACATCGAGCCCGTCCCTGGGGGCCACCACGATCAGTGACAGCCCGGTCGGCCCGTCGCGCTCGCCGGACCGGGGCGGACGGCCCGGCGCCGAAGCCCGCACGAGCTGCTGGGCCGCCGGGACCCGGCGCTCACCGACCGCCTGCTCGGGCAGCCCGCCCGGCGCCACGTCCCACGGCTGGACCGTCCCGCCGTCCAGCACCTCCACCCGCCCCACCCCCGACGCGGCCAGGACCGAGGCGATCGTCGCCCCCACCCGCCCCGCGCCCCGCACCTGCACCCTCAGGGACCGGCGGGCCGCCAACCGCCGTGCCCCGCCGCCCGGTTCGGGATGGACCAGGGAGAGCGAGGCCAGATCGGATCTGGTCCGGTCGAACGCCTCGGTCCGCCCGCGCGGCGCCGCGCCGCCGGGCCGCCGGCCGTCAGGTCGTCGACCACCCCCGCCTCGGTCAACCGCTCCACCAGCGCGTCGACTTGGCCGGGCGACAGGTCCAGAGCCCTGGCCTCCTCGTGCAGCAGCAGCAGGCCGCGGGTGCCGTCCAGATCCAGGAGCCCCCGTCGCCGTGTCCACGGGCGAGACCACCACCGCCCGCGCCGGTGTCACCCCGAATTGCACGGTCTGCCGGTCCCGCCATGCCCGGCGCGGTGCCGGTTTCAGCATCGGATGCATTTCCACCCCCGTCGTGTGATCCCGTTGCCAGAATGCCGGGTGCGGCGAACTCGTGCGGAAAGTTGTCCACAGGCGGGGCATTAGTCGTTCAAATGGTGCACGCCCTGAATGGATCATGGGCCAGCCCTCCCGGAGGCGGGACTTCCCCACTGACAGCGGGTAACGTCGGGGCGTGCCCGCCGACCCACTACAGAGTGCCGGAAGCCCGCCCCGCAGTCCGACAAGTCCGCCGCCCCGCGGTCCTTCGACGAGCGCGGTCGAGGTGCGCAGGAGCGCCCGGCGCAGCAGGACGGTCTCCGCGTACCGCGAGGGCGACCGCACCATCGTGCTGATCCCGGCCCGGATGTCCGGGGCCGAGGAGCAGCGCTGGGTGAGCGTGATGCTCGACAAGCTCGCCGCCCAGGAGAGCAAGCGGATGCTGGGCGACGCGGAACTGACCGAGCGCGCCGAGCGGTTGTCCGAGCTGTACTTCGACGGTCGCGCGCGTCCCGCCTCGGTGCGCTGGGTGACCAACCAGAACACCCGCTGGGGCTCGTGCACCCCGGCGGAGGGCAGCATCCGCCTCTCGCACCGGCTCCAGGGCATGCCCGAGTACGTCGTCGACTATGTCCTCGTCCACGAGCTGGCCCACCTCCTGGTGCCGGGCCACGGGCCGCGCTTCTGGCGGCTGCTGGAGGCCTATCCCCGTACGGAACGCGCGCGTGGCTACCTCGAAGGGGTGGTGGCGGCCGACCGGCTGCCCCATCTGCCCGCCGCACGCGGAGAGTGATCTCGGCGATCGTGTACCGAATGCGTACCGGCTTGGCCGATTGTCGTGGCCAGCCGTTGGCCTGGCGCGACCAATCACACTCGGGATGGGGGACGGTCGTTACGCATGGCCAGGGAATTCCAGCGCGGCCACAAGGCCAAGATCAGTGACCTGACAGCGGGGACCGATCTGCATGTAGGCGTGCAGATCGGCGCCCCCGGGCTGTCCTTCGACATCAGCTGCTTCGGCCTCGACGCCAACGAGCAGCTGTCCGACGACCAGTATTTCATCTTCTTCAACCAGCCCAAGTCGCCCGAGGAGTCCATTCAGCTCCTGGGCGCCCAGGTCGGCGACACCGAGTCGTTCCGCGTCACCCTGGACCGCATCCCGGCGCACGTCCACAAGCTCTCGTTCACCGCGACGATCGACGGCGCCGGCCAGATGTCACAGGTCGGCCCCGGGTACATCAAGTCGTCGCCGGCGGCGAAGAGGTCGTCGAATACGCCTTCACGGGCGCCGAGTTCAGCACCGAGCGCGCGGTGATGCTGGGCGACTTCTACCTCAAGGACGTCTGGCGCTTCGCGGCCGTCGGCCAGGGCTTCGACGGCGGCCTGGAGGCCCTGCTGAAGAACTTCGGCGGCGAGGTCGCCGAGGAGGAGCCCGCGGCGCCGCGGCAGCCGCAGGGCGCCGCCCCGGGCTTCGCCCCGCCCGCCCAGACGGCCCCCGCGCCCCAGTTCGGCGCCCCGGCCGCACCGCAGCCAGCCCCCGCAGCCGGCCCCGCAGTTCGGCACGCCCGCGCCCGCCCCGGCCCCGGCTCCCGCGCAGCACTACGCACCGCCGCCGCCGGGATCCACGCCGCCCCCGGCGCCCGCGCCCAGCCCGCAGATCCACGCGGCGCCCACCATCGCCGCGCCCATGACCGCCGCCGGGCACCGTCCCGCCCCGGCCGCCCCGGCCCCGTACGGACAGCCGCCCCAGCAGCCCTCGTACGGCCAGGTCCAGGCCAGTACCCCGGCCAGGCCCAGCCGCCCGGCGCGCCCGCCCGTACGGCCAGCCCACCCCGTACGGTCAGCAGCCCGGTGTCCAGGGATGTCGCAGGGCGGCGGCCTCGCGGGCGCCATCCAGCAGTACAAGGAGCTGCCCACCGGACAGCGCTGGACCCCGCAGAACAAGCAGCTCGTCCGGGTCGACCTCGGCGTCGGCGGCTCCCCGGTGCTGGCCCGCCAGGGCAGCATGGTGATGTACCAGGGCAAGGTCGACTTCGGCTACAAGGGCGCCGGGTTCGCCGGCCGGATCGTCGGCAACGCGACCGGCCAGGAGATGCAGCTGATGCGCTGCAGCGGCCGCGGCCAGGTCTTCCTCGCCGAGAACAGCGCCCATCTGCACCCCATCGAGCTTCAGGGCGACGGCATCTGCGTCTCCGCCGAGCACGTCCTGGCCTTCGACGAGTCCCTCCAGTACGAGGTCCGCCGCATCGAGGGCCACGGGATCCCCGGCGGCGCGCTGTTCACCATGCAGTTCCAGGGCACCGGCACGCTCGTGGTGATGACCCACGGCACCCCGGTGGTCCTCCCGGTCACCCCGACCACCTTCGCGGACAGCGACGCGATCGTGGCCTGGTCGTCCGCCTCGCAGGTGATCGTCTCCAGCCAGGTCCGGCTGCGCCGCAACGCCTACCCCGGCCACAGCGGCGAGTCCGTCAACCTGCAGTTCCGCGGCGCGCCCGGGAACTTCATCGTCGTCCAGCCGTACGAGGTCTGAGGGAGCCCGGACAATGAACCAGCAGCTCGCGGGCTATGCCCCCACCCCCGTCGCCGCCCGGATGGAGAACCACGGCAGCGCCATGCTCAAGGTGGCCATGGCCACCGGACAGGACCTCTTCGCGCGCGTGGGCTCGATGGTCGCCTACGAGGGCTTCATCCAGTACGAGCCGAACCTGCCGGCCGTGCGCCAGATCGCCCGCGACTGGATCACCGGTGAGGGCGCCCCGCTGATGAAGTGCACCGGCGACGGACTGCTCTACCTCGCCGACTACGGCGCCAATGTGGTCGTCGTCCAGCTCAACAACGACGCGCTGTCCGTCAACGGCACCAATGTGCTGGCCTTCGACGCGAGCCTCCAGTGGGGCGTCGAGCGGGTCAAGGGCCTCGCCAAGTTCGCGGGTCAGGGCCTGTTCAACGTGAAGATCTCCGGCACCGGCTGGGTCGCCCTGACCTCACGCGGCACCCCGGTCGTCGTCGACTGCGGAAGTGGCGAGGACGAGACGTACGTCGACCCGGACGCCCTGGTGGCCTGGTCCCCGAACCTCAAGGTGAAGGGCAAGCGCAGCTTCAAGGCGTCCTCGCTGATCGGCCGGGGCAGCGGAGAGGCTACCAGATGGCCTTCTCGGGCCAGGGGATCGTCGTCGTACAGCCGAGTGAGGACAGCACCGACCGCCTGCGGGCCCGGGGCTGAGGGGGAGCGAGAACACCATGCAGAGCCCGCTTTTCAGCTACACCGAGCAGCAGTCCCAGGAGCGCTACAGCGCGCAGAACGCGCAGATGCTGCGGGTGGTGCTCACCGGCCACGACGACATCCTCGCCCGCAAGGGCTCGATGGTCGCCTACCAGGGGCCGATGGAGTTCGACGGCGAGTACCAGTCGAACGGCCACCAGCGCGCCCGCGCCCACACCGGCGAGGGCCTGGACCTGATGCGCGTCTCCGGCCAGGGCACCGTCTACCTCGCCAACCTCGCGCAGTACGTCCACGTAGTGGACGTGGACCGGGACGGCTGACCGTGGACAGCGGCTACGTCCTGGCCATGGACTCCTCGCTGCACTACGAGGTCATCGCCGTGGACAGCCAGTACGGCATCTCCGGCACCGGCAAGTTCCAGCTCAACATCACCGGCACCGGCAAGGTCGTCCTGATGACCTCGGGCCAGCCGCTGATGCTCCAGGTCACCCCCGACAAGTACGTCAACGCCGACGCCGACGCCATCGTGGCCTGGTCCACCTCGCTCAGGGTGCAGATGCAGGCGCAGACGCACTCCACGGGCGTGTGGCGGCGGCGCGGCAACACGGGCGAGGGCTGGGAGCTCAGCTTCCTCGGGCAGGGCTTCGCGCTCGTCCAGCCCAGCGAGGTGCTGCCGCCGCAGAGCGCGGTGATCGGCCAGGGCCTGCGGGCCCAGTACGGCGTGGGCCAGCAGGGCGCCCACGCCCAGAACCAGGGCAACGCCTGGAGCTGACCGGGCATCTGCAAGCGGTCATCGGTACAGGGCGGTCGCCATGGCGACCGCCCCCTTACCCGTCCATCCGTTGCCGCCCGGCGATCGGCCGGCCTGTCAGCCCGTCACAGACGGGCCCGCGCGGCCTCCATCAGCCGGACCACCGAGTCGTCGGCGACCTCGGCCACCTCGTCGTAGCCGAACCAGCGCAGGTCCAGCGACTCGTCGCTGATCGCCTCGACCGCTCCGACCGGGGCCAGCGCCGCGTACTGGACGTCCAGGTGCCAGTTGCAGGGCGAGGGGATCGGGTGCCGGTCGAGCCGGACCGGCCGGCCCGGCAGCAGTGTGAGACCGGACACACCGGACTCCTCGGTCGCCTCGCGCAGGGCGGCGGCCGTCAGCGAGACGTCCTCGGGCTCGCAGTGGCCGCCCATCTGCAGCCACATGTTCAGCTTGCGGTGCAGCGTCAGCAGCACCTGTCCGCGCTCCGGAGCGATGACCAGCGCGCTCGCCGTGAGGTGGCCGGCCTCGCAGGCCTTCCACATCCCGTCCGGGTGCGCCGACAGATGGTCGAGGTACGTCCGGCGCAGCTCGGGCTGGTCCTCGTACGCCTTCAGGACGAGGACCGCGTCTTCGTACAGGCTCACTTGCTGTCGTCGTCCTTGCCGTCGCCGCTGTCCCGGGGCTTGTCCTTGGGCTCGTCGGGCTCGTCCTTGCGGGAGGCCGCCTCGCCGAGCATCTTGTCGAGCTCCGAGAAGTCCAGCTGCTCGTGGTGGACAAAGCCGTCCGGGTCGTCCAGGTCGGAGGCGGTCGGCAGCATGTCCGGGTGCTCCCACAGGCCGTCGCGGCCGTCGACCCCGCGCGCGTCCGTGAGCGAGGCCCACAGGCGCGAGGCGTCCTGCAGCCGACGCGGCCGCAGCTGGAGGCCGATCAGGGTGGCGAAGGTCTGCTACGGCCGGACGCCCGGCGCCTGCGCAGCGTCTCGCGCAGGGCGTCGGCCGAGGTGAGGCGCGGCTTGGCGGCCTCGTGGACCACCGCGTCCACCCAGCCCTCGACCAGCGCCAGGGCCGTCTCCAGACGGGCCAGCGCGGCCTTCTGCTCCGGGGTGTCCTCCGGCTGGAACATGCCCTGCTGAAGGGCTTCCTGAAGCTGCTCGGGGTTGGACACGTCGAGCTGGCCGACCGCGTCCTCCAGCTTCGCCGTGTCGACCTTGATCCCGCGCG
The DNA here is from genome assembly GCF_030028635.1 of Streptomyces sp. BPTC-684. Taxonomy (NCBI): domain Bacteria; kingdom Bacillati; phylum Actinomycetota; class Actinomycetes; order Kitasatosporales; family Streptomycetaceae; genus Streptomyces; species Streptomyces sp. BPTC-684. The sequence continues at coordinate 1,661,555 of NZ_CP124863.1, read as the reverse complement.
CGTAGCCCTCGACCGCGCCGAACAGGTGCGAGCGCAGCCACGGCACATGGGCGAAGAGACGCTGGTGAGCCGCCTCGCGCAGGGCCAGGTAGAGCCTGACCTCGTCCTTCGGGACGCCGAGGTCCTTGCCGAACGCCTCGATGTTCAGCGGCAGCAGCGCGGCCTTGCCGGCCGGGCCGAGCGGCAGGCCGATGTCGGTCGAGCCGACGACCTCGCCCGCGAGGACGCCCACGGCCTGCCCGATCTGCTGGCCGAACATGGCGCCGCCCATCGAGCGCATCATGCCGATCAGCGGGCCCGCCATGGCCTGCATCTCCTCGGGCAGCACGCCGCCCATGGCCGCGCCGACGCGCTCGGCGACCGGGTCGACGAGCTCCTTCCAGGTCGGCTGGGTCGCCTCGACCCACTCCGCGCGGCTCCACGCCACGGCCGTCGACGCGCCCGAGGGCAGCGACGTCACCCTGTCCAGCCACAGGTCGGCCAGGCGGACGGCCTCCTCGACGGCGGCGCGCTCGGCCGGGCCGACGCTCTCGTCCTTGGTGCCGTCGGCGGTGCCCTGGGCCACCGTCTGGCGCGCGATCTGCTTGGCCATGTCCCAGTTCACGGGACCGCCCTCGTAGCTGAGCATCTGGCCGAGCTGCTGGAAGGCCGCTCCCAGGTCGTTCGGGTTCAGCGAACTGAACATCGCCGCGAACGGATTGTCCGCGCCGCCGGCCCCGGTACCGAACCCGAACGGATTCGCCGGGCCGCCCTGGTTGCCCTTGCCCTTCTCCTTGCCCTCGTCGCCGTTCTCCGGCTCCTCCGGCGGAAGGCCGAATCGAATGGGTTGTCACTCACGGGTTTCCTCGGCTCCTAGGGCCGCCGGCTCCTGCCGACGGCGACTGCCCACCAACACCACCAGCGTAGACATCCGGGCCGGATAAGGGCTCGGTGCTCCGCCGACTCTTGGCCTGCGGCAGGATGGACGTCACCTGGTCCGTACGCGTCATTCGTGTACGTACTGAAGACAACCGCTGGAGACGCCCGGTGAGTTCCCCAGATCCGCAGGTTCGCGCAGCGCGAAACCATTCCCCCTCAGCCGCGCGGGGTCCCGTAGTCGCGGTCACCGGTGCCGCGGCCGGAATCGGCGCGCTGCTCACCGCGCGGCTCGCCGCGTCCGAGGAGATCAAGCAGGTCATCGCCATCGACGAGCGCCGGGGCGAGGTGTCCGAGGCCACCTGGCACATCCTGGACGTGCGCGACCCGGCCATCGCCGAGAAGCTGCGCGGCGCCGACGTCGTCGTCCACCTGGCGCTCGACCTCGACCTGGAGACCGACGCGGCCGCCCGTACGGCGTACAACGTACGCGGTACGCAGACCGTGCCGACGGCCGCCGCGGCGGCCGGGGTCCACCGGGTCGTGCTGTGCACCTCGGCCATGGTCTACGGGGCGCTGCCCGACAACGACATCCCGCTCTCCGAGGACGCCGAGCTGCGGGCCACCGCCGAGGCGACCGGCGTCGGCGACCTGCTGGAGATCGAGCGCCTGGGCCGCCGCGCCCGGCGCGCCCACCCCGGCCTGAACGTCACGGTGGTCGCCCGCCGTCCTGGTCGGCGGCACCGACACCGCGCTCACCCGGTACTTCGAGTCGCCGCGCCTCCTGGTGGTCGCCGGGTCCCGTCCGACCTGGCAGTTCTGCCACGTCGAGGACCTGTGCAGCGCTCTGGAGTACGCGGCGCTGGAGAAGGCCGACGGGGAGTTCGCGGTCGGCTGCGACAGGTGGCTCGAACAGGAGGAGGTCGAGGAGCTCAGCGGCATCCGGCGGATGGAGTTGCCTCGGCGGTCGCGCTCGGCGCCGCGGCCCGGCTGCACCGGATCGGGCTCACCCCGTCCCCTGCGGGCGACCTGGCGTACACGATGCACCCCTGGGTGGTCAGCGTGGGGCGGCTGCACGACGCGGGCTGGCGGCCGCAGTGGACCAACGAGGAGGTCCTCGCGGAGCTCCTGGAGGAGGTCGCGGGACGACACACCGTGGCGGGGCGCCGGCTGGGCCGGAAGGACGCCACCGCCGCCGGAGCCGCCGGAGCGACGGTCGCCCTGCTGGGCGCGGCCGCGGTGGTCCGCAGGGCGCGCAAGCGCCGGGGTCTGTGGGACCCTCCTACGGAGGGTTTCGGTGACGGGGTGAAAGAGCTATACCGCGATGTCAGTGCGGTACGGCACGATGGATCCATGGCACAGACGCACCCCGACCACCCCGGCGAGCAGGCGGCGGACGACCCGATCCGGCTGCTCGAGATCCGTGACACCCCGCTCTCCCTGGACGAGGTGTTCCGCGCCGTGGGAGACCCTCGGCGGGCGGCACCGCGCTCTTCGTCGGCACCGTGCGCGATCACGACGGCGGCGCCGACGTGGCCGCGCTCGGGTACTCGTGCCATCCGACGGCCGAGGCGGAGATGCGCCGAGTGGCCGACAAGGTCGTCGCCGAGTTCCCGGTCCGCGCGCTGGCGGCCGTCCACCGGGTGGGCGAACTGGCCGTGGGCGATCTGGCGGTCGTCGTGGCGGTCTCCTGCCCGCACCGCGGCGAGGCCTTCGCGGCGTGCCGCAAGCTGATCGACGACCTGAAACACGAGGTCCCGATCTGGAAGCACCAGAAGTTCTCGGACGGAACCGACGAGTGGGTCGGCGCCTGCTGAACCCGGGGTGCCCCCAACGGGTGAACGGGCCGCCCGGTCAGGGTGTCTGAAACCCTGTCGGGGGATCCGCCCCGATTTGCGTAACCGCACCCCTGGCGCGAGCGTTGATCTCGCAGATGGTTAATCTGCTGATCTGTCAGCTGTGGTCGCTCATTTGGGGACGGAGGACGGAATGGCTGCACTCACCTGGCTGCTGATTCCGCTTTTCGCTGCTGTCGGCGCGGCGATATGGGCGAGCTGGGCCGCCCGCAATCGCACGACCGGCGACGTCGCGGAACTCGCCGGCTACAGCCGGTTCCGAGAGGCGATGGAGAAATCCCACTCCGGAACCGAGCCCGCCTGACCCTCCGGCGCGCTCCTCGCGCCCTTCCGGTACGCGGATGCCGACCCTCCCCGTACGGACCGGCCCCGGCAGTGCTCTGACGGCACGTCCCGTACTGTCGTTCCATGCCACGCCGCACCGCGACGATGCTCGCCTCCACCTTGATCCTGATCGCGCTGCTCTGCGCAGGCGTCCTCATCAAAGTGCCGTACTCGGAGATGTCGCCCGGCCCCACGGTGAACACCCTCGGCGAGGCGCGTGGCGAGCCCGTGCTGCAGATCTCCGGGCACAAGACCTACCCGACGACCGGTCACCTCAACATGACGACGGTCAGGGTCACCGGTGCGGACTACAACATGAACCTGGTCGAGGCCGTCTACGGCTGGCTGGCCCATGACAACAAGGTCGTGCCGCACGACACGCTCTACCCGGACGGCAAGACCGAGGAGCAGTCCTCGCAGGAGAACGCCGAGGAGTTCAGCCAGTCCCAGGAGAGCGCCAAGGTCGCCGCGCTCAACGAGCTGAAGATCCCGGTGAAGTCCCAGGTCGTCGTGGCGTCCGTGGTCAAGGGCAGCCCGGCGGAGAACAAGCTGCACGCGGGCGATGTGATCAGGTCCGTCGACGGCTCGCCCGTCAAGGAGCCGGCCGACGTGGCGAAGCTGGTCACCAAGCACCGCCCGGGCCAGAACGTGGTCCTCGCCGTCGTCCTCGCCAAGGAGGCGGCCGCGGCGGAGAAGGCGGGCAAGGAGCCCGAGGGCAGCGAGAACGTCACGATCACCACGGAGAAGGCCAAGGACGGCGACCGGGCGGTCGTGGGATCCAGTCGGGACCGACCACACCTTCCTGTTCTCCATCGACATCAAGCTCGCGGACGTCGGCGGCCGAGCGCGGGGCTGATGTTCGCCCTCGGCATCGTCGACAAGCTGACGCCCGGCGATCTGACCGGCGGCAAGTTCATCGCCGGTACGGGGACGATCGACGACGCGGGCAAGGTCGGCCCGATCGGCGGCATCGAGATGAAGCTGATCGGCGCGCGCGGCGCGGGCGCCCGCTACTTCCTGACGCCCGCCGAGAACTGCGCGGCGGCCGCCTCGGACACGCCCAGCGGGCTGACCCTGGTGAAGGTCTCCACCATCGACGACGCGACCAAGGCGCTGGAGAAGATCCGCAAGGGCGACACGGCCGGTCTGCCGAGCTGCTCGGCGAAGTAGAAGTAAGGGGTCGGCCGCGCCTACGCGCGCGTGACTGTGTCTGCGCGTCACTCGCGCGCAGGCGCACCCGTCTCGTAGCGTCAGCGGCTCGCGTTACTCGGCGAACGTCGCGGCCAGCGCCTCGGCGAGGCCCGGGACCAGACCGGCGCCGGTGAGCACCTCGGTCGGCGAGTCCTTCTCGCGCAGCCGCACCGCCGGCTCGCGGGCGCCGTCGCGCAGCACCGCCACGGTCATCCGGACCTCCTGGCGGTCCGGGTGCTTGGCCACCCACTTCGCCAGCTGCTTGTCGTTCATGCCCTCGGGCACGGACGTCTCGGCCGACGGCGGAAGCATCAGGCGCTCCACGGTCAGCGCGCAGCCGACCACCGCGTCCGGCCAGGCGATGGTGCCCAGGAACTGGTCGAGGGCCGTGCCGGCCGGGATCTCGTCCTGCTCGATCGGGGTCAGCTGGGCGGCCGTGTCGCCCTGGTCGAGGCCGAGCTGGGCGGCGAGCCCCGGCTCCTGGTTGCGGAGCTTGGCGGTGTCGACGAGGGCGAACAGGCGGGCCGGCTGGTCCCAGCCGAGGCCGGACGCGTACTCGTCGATTTCCAGCACTGCGCGGGTGAGGGGCTCGCGGCCATCGGGGGCCGGAGGGGAAACGTTGGACATGACCAGCATCCGCCCTCTTTCACCCCGGGATCGGGAACTGAGTAAAGCCTCAGTAAGTTGCATGAGTGGGCCCTACGATCGCGGGGCCTGCTCAATCCACAGCGAACTTCGAGGTGCGCACCTTGGCTTTCCAGATGCCGGACCGCGGCGGAGGCCCGTCCGGGCCACGGATCAGAGTCGGCCGGCCGTCCCGCCGGGTCCGGACCCTGCTCATGACACTGGGCATCCTGGCCGTGCTGGCCATGGCGTTCGTCATGTTCGCCGGGTTCTGGACGGACTGGCTCTGGTACCGCTCGGTGCACTATTCGTCCGTCTTCACCACCACCCTGTGGACCAAGATCGGCCTGTTCTCGGTCTTCGGTCTCCTGATGGCCGTGGCCGTCGGCCTGAACATCTGGCTGGCGCACTGGCTGCGGCCGCCGCTCAGCGCGATGTCGCTGGAGCAGCAGAGCCTGGACCGCTACCGAATGGGCATCGCCCCGTTCAAGAAGTGGCTGCTCCTGGGCATCACCGCGCTCGTCGGCCTGATCGCCGGCGCCTCCGCCTCCGGGCAGTGGCGCACCTGGCTGCTGTGGGTCAGCAGGGTGCCGTTCGGGCAGAAGGACCCCCAGTTCCACCTGGACGTGTCGTTCTACGCCTTCGACCTGCCCTGGTACCGGTTCCTGGTCGGCTTCGGCTTCGCGGCCACCGTGCTGTTCCTGATCGCCGCCGCCCTGACGCACTACCTGTACGGCGGGCTGCGGATCACCAGCCCCGGCGCGCGCGCCACCGGCGCGGCCACCGGCCACCTGTCGGTGCTGCTCGGCGTCTTCGTCGCCCTGAAGGCCGTGGCGTACTGGCTGGACCGGTACGGGCTCGCGGTGAAGTCCAGCGACTTCAAGGCCAGCAGCAACTGGACCGGCCTGCGGTACGTGGACGCCAACGCCTATCTGCCGGCGAAGACGATCCTCTTCTGCATCGCCGTCATCTGCGCGCTGCTCTTCTTCGCGACGCTGTGGCGCCGCACCTGGCAGCTCCCGGTGATCGGCTTCGGCCTGATGGTCCTCTCGGCGATCCTGATCGGCGGGCTCTACCCGGCGATCGTCCAGAAGTTCCAGGTCCAGCCGAACGAGCAGGCCAAGGAAGCGCCGTACATCCAGAAGAACATCGACGCCACGCGCAAGGCGTACGGCATCGACGCCACCGAGGTGAAGGACTACAAGGGGACGACCGCGGCGGAGGACAACGCCAAGCTGCGCGCGGACGCCGACACGGCCGCCAGCTACCGGCTGATCGACCCCAATGTCGTCACCCCCGCCTTCCAGCAGCTCCAGCAGGAGCGCAAGTACTACCAGTTCGCCGTACCGCTGGACGTGGACCGCTACACGGACAAGGACGGCAAGGAGCAGGACACGGTCGTCGGTCTGCGCGAGCTGAACCTCAACGGCATCGACAAGCGCAACTGGATCAACGACCACTTCACCTACACCCACGGCTACCGGTGATCGCGGCCAAGGGCACCAGCGTGGACTCCAACGGCTCGCCGGACTTCACCGAGTCCGGTCTGCCCACCACAGGCCTGTTCGACGGCTACGAGCAGCGGATCTACTACGGCGAGAAGACCGAGCAGTACTCGATCGTCGGCGGTCCGCAGAAGGAGCTCGACTACGAGGCCGAGGGCAAGGGCCAGGAGACGACGAGCTTCAAGGGCAAGGGCGGCGTCAGCCTCTCCAACCCCTTCAACCGCGCCGCGTACGCGGTGGCCTTCAGCGAGCCGCAGATCCTGTACTCGGGAGCCATCGGCGAGGGCTCGAAGATCCTCTACAACCGCACCCCGAAGCAGCGCGTGGAGGCGGTCGCCCCGTGGCTGACCATCGACGGCGACCGGTACCCGGCCAAGATCGGCAAGCGGATCCAGTGGGTCGTCGACGCGTACACCACGACCAACGGCTATCCGTACGCTTCGCGTACGACGCTCGGTGAGACGACGGCGGATTCGCTGACCACCCGCCAGCGCGCGGTGGTGGCCCAGCAGAACCAGGTCAACTACATCCGCAACTCGGTGAAGGCCACCGTCGACGCGTACGACGGCACGGTCACGCTGTACCAGTGGGACACCAAGGACCCGGTCCTGAAGACCTGGATGAAGGCGTTCCCGGGCACGGTGAAGCCGAGGACCGACATCTCCCCGGAGCTGCTGGCCCACCTGCGGTACCCGCAGGACATGTTCAAGGTCCAGCGCGAGCTGCTCACCCGCTACCACGTCACCAACCCCGCGCAGTTCTACAGCGGCAGTGACGCCTGGCAGGTGCCGGACGACCCGACCAACAAGGACGGCGTCGCGGTTCCGCCGTACTACCTGTCGATGAAGATGCCGGGCGCCGAGACGCAGGGGAAGAAGTTCTCCCTGACCACGACGTTCACGCCGAACGGACGGCCGAACCTCGGCGGGTTCATGGCGATCGACGCGGACGCGGCCAGCAAGGACTACGGCACGATCAGACTGCTCAGGGTCACGGACAACGTCCAGGGCCCGCAACAGGTGCAGAGCAAGCTGAACGGTCTGCCGGAGGTCGCCGAGTTCGTACGGAACCTGCGCGGCAGCGACTCCGAGATCGACTACGGCAATCTGCTGACCGTGCCGCTGGGCGGCGGGTTCCTGCCATCGAGCCGGTGTACGCGCGCGGTGGCTCCGCCAACTACCCGCTCCTGAAGAAGGTCGGCGTCTCCTACGGGGACAAGACCGTCTTCAAGGACACCCTGGCGCAGGCGCTGAACGCGGTGTTCGGCGTGGAAGGCCCGAGCCGCCGCCCGCGACCAAGCCGCCGACGGACACCACCAAGCCGCCGTCCACCGGGACGAACGCCACGGTGGAGCAGGCCATCAAGGACGCCCAGAAGGCCTGGGACGACGGCCAGAAGGCGCTGCAGAAGGGCGACTTCGCGGCGTACGGCAAGGCCCAGCAGGAGCTCCAGGCGGCGCTCCAGCGGGCCGCCGACGCCGGGCCAAGGCCAAGGGGGCGACCGGGGGTCCGGCAGCGGCGGGTAAACCGGTCAAGGCTCCGTTCCGCGTCGTGATACGTTGTATTCACCGACGCGGGGTGGAGCAGCTCGGAGCTCGCTGGGCTCATAACCCAGAGGTCGCAGGTTCAAATCCTGTCCCCGCTACTCACGGACGAGGGCCCGGCATCAGGATCCGGGCCCTCGTCCGTGTCCGGGATGTGCCCTGCTGCGTTTGGCTTATCTCTCTGTGGGCATGTCGACAAAACGCTGAAGTGACCTCACTGGCTGCGGTATACCAGGTGTACGGCGGTTGCGGGTGGTGCGACGATGGTATTTATGGGGGACAAGGCAACTCTGGTGGAGACAGGGCGGTTTGCGCAGATGCGCTCCGATGACGCCGCCGATGCCGAGACCGAGGCACGGCACCGGCGTGCTGCCGACGGCGGCGACGCCGCGTCCATGAGCGTTCTCGGATCCCTGCTGCTGCGCCGCGGCGACCTCGACAGCGCCGAGCCCTATCTGCGCGGCGCCACCGCCGAGGGCGACCGCGCCGCGGCCAACAACCTGGGCGTGCTGCTGCACCGGCGCGGCTACGCGGACGAGGCGGCCGGATGGTGGCGCATCGCCGCCGTCGCGGCCGCCGCCGCGGCGCACGCGCTGGGCCGGCACTACCGCGAGCGCGGCGACGAGCCGGCGGCCGAGTACTGGCTGCGCCAGTCCGCCGAGCAGGGCCACGCACTGGGGGCGTACGCCCTGGCGGACCTGCTGGAGCACCGCAGCGACGTGGGCGCCGAGCGCTGGCTGCGCGCCGCCGCCGAACAGGGCCACCGGGAAGCCGCGTACCGCCTCGCCCGGCTGATCGACCAGCGCGCCGAGCGCGACAGCGGGAAGTCCGACATCGCTGTCGAGGCCGAGCCGGACGCCGAGGCCAAGGGCGCCGAGGCCGAGCAGTGGTACCGCCAGGCCGCCGCGCGCGGCCACCGGCGAGCCGCGCTGCACCTCGGCGCGATCCTGGAGAAGCGCGGCGAGCTGAAGGAGGCCGGGCGCTGGTACCTGACCTCGGCCAAGGACGGCGAGGCCAAGGCGGCCTGCGCGCTCGGGTTCCTGCTGCGGGACGCGGGCGACGAGGAGAGCGCGGCCGTGTGGTGGCTGCAGGCCGCCCAGGACGGCGACGGCAACGCCGCCAACGCGCTGGGCGCGCTGCACGCGGCCCAGGGCGAGACACCGACCGCCGAGCGCTGGTACCGGGCGGCGATGGACGCCGAGGACGACAACGGGGCGTACAACCTGGCGCTGCGTGCGCCGCCCAGGAGCGGACCGCGCGGGCCGAGCAGTGGTCCGGCGCGCCGCCTGCGCGGGGCACCGCGAGGCGGCCAACGCGCTCGCCGTGCTGCTGCTCCAGGCCGGCGACGCGACCAGGGCCGAGCCGTGGTTCTCCAAGGCGGCCGAGGCGGGCATGGACGCGGCCTTCAACCTGGGCATCCTCTTCGCCAGCCGCGACGACGACCGCGCCGCCCTGAAGTGGTACGAGCGGGCGGCGGCGCCCAGCACACCGAGGCGGCCCTCCAGGTCGGCATGGCGCTGCTCGGGGACGGCGAGGAGGCGGCCGCCGAGCAGCACCTGCGGTGCGCGGCGGGCGGCGGCAGCGGAGGCGGCGTTCCGGCTCGCCACCGTGCTCGACGCGCGCCAGCCGCCGCCAGGCGCGCCGGTGCTCGGCGAGCCGGTGGCCGAGAGACGGAGTGCGAGGAGTGGTACGAGCGGGCGGCCGGGCAGGGGCACCGGCGGGCCCAGGTCCCGTCGGCATGCTCGCGGCGGCCCGGGGCGACCAGGAGGGCGCCGCGCGCTGGTACCGGGAGGCGGCCGAGGCGGGCAGCCGCAACGGCGCCTTCAACCTCGGGCTGCTGCTCGCCCGCGAGGGGCGGGAGCGGGAGGCCGCGCTGTGGTGGACCCGGGCCGCCCACGCGGGCACGGGCGCGCGGCGCTGCGGCTGGCGCTGCTGGCCGCGCGGTGCGGGGAGCTGGCGGAGGGGCAGCGGTGGTGCGCCCGGGCCGTGGAGCTGGGGCCGGCGGAGGTGGCGGAGCAGGCGGCGCGGCTGCGGGAGGCTCTGCATCAGGAGCTGACGGCTTGAGCGTCGCGCAAGCCGAGGTGCGCCGATCAGGTTTGCGCTGGTCCGCGCGGTGACGTACTGTTGGGTTCACCGACGCGGGGTGGAGCAACTCGGTAGCTCGCTGGGCTCATAACCCAGAGGTCGCGGGTTCAAATCCTGTCCCCGCTACAGTATTCAGGCCCGGATCCAATGGATCCGGGCCCTGACTTGATCTTTAAGTGCTGCTGTCGAACGGTTCTGGTACGCGTTCGCTCGGCTGGGTATTTCCCGCATGTCAGGGCGGCTTCGCCTGATCCTGTGTCCCGGATCAAGAAACACATGGGACCAGTACGAAGGCCGTGGACATGAGTGTGCTGCAACATGGGGTCCGGCGGGACGCGTTCGCCTGGGCGTCACACTTCCGGGACATCTTCCATGCTGACTGCGCGGGGCGACGCGCTCTTCGAGCTCACCGACGCGCTGCTGTGCGTCGAGGGGCCCGGTGACCACACCGGTGGACCTGACCCTGACCGCCGAGCACCGGCGTGGGCACGGCGCCATGTTGACGCGCTGAACCGCGGGCGGATCGACACTGCCCGGCTCGGCCGACTGCTGGCCGCGCTGCCGCAGCCACAGGCCGCGGACGGACGCCTCGTGCTGGCGGTGGATGTGACCAACTGGCTGCGCCCGGACGCACCCTGCAGCCCGGAGCGTCTGTTCTGCCATGTCTACGGCCGCAGCGGCCGCGCCTCGGACCAGCTTGTCCCGGGGTGGCCGTACTCCTTCGTCGCCGCGCTGGAGAGCGGGCGGACCTCGTGGTGCCAGCTCCTGGATGCCGTCCGGCTGGGCCCCGCCGACGACGCGGCCGAGGTCACCGCCGTCCAACTGCGCAGGGTCGTGCAGAACTTGATCTCCCAGGAGCGGTGGCGCGAGGGCGATGCGGACATCCTGATCGTCTGCGACGCCGGCTACGACGCCCCGCGCCTGGCCTACCTCCTTGGTGACCTGCCCGTGGAAGTACTGGGGCGACTGCGCTCGGACCGCGTGATGCGTCGTCCCCCGACACGGACGACCGCGCTGCCGCAGGGCGGGAGGATCCCCAAACACGGCCCGGAGTTCCGCCTGGCCAAGCCGCAGACCTGGGGCGAGCCGGACGCAGCCACCGCACAGGCCACCGAACGCTACGGACAGGCCCGCACCATGGCCTGGGACCACATTCACCCCCGGCTGCGTCACCTGTCCGCCTGGATCGACCACAACGGCGAACTCCCCGTACTCAACGGCACGTTGATCCGGCTCGAAGTCGACCACCTGCCCGGCGACGCTGCCCCCGTTCCGGTCTGGCTGTGGTCCTCCAAGACGGGTCTGACCGGCACGGACGTCGACCTCCGCTGGCAGGCGTTCTTGCGCCGCTTCGACCTGGAACACACCTTCCGCATGATCAAGACAACGCTCGGCTGGAGCCGCCCCAAGCTCCGCACTCCCGAGGCCGCCGACCGCTGGACCTGGCTCATCATCGCCGCCCACACCCAACTACGGCTCCTGCGCGCTGCCGCCGCGGACCTCCGGCGTCCCTGGGAGAAGCCCGCCGAGCCCGGCCGCCTTACCCCGGCCGGGTCCGGCGAGGGTTTCGGAACCTCCGCCCGCACCTCGCATGCCCGGCCCGGGCCCCGAACCCCACCCCGGCCCGGGCCGACCGGATCCAAGAACAGACGGCCCGCCACCAGGCACGACGTCGGCAAAACCGTGAAACGGGCTGACACCTTCGGAGAGCACGTTCGGTTGAAGACTTAAAGATCAAGCTGAGGCATTTCCGGGTATGGCGCGCCCCGTAAGGGGCGCGGGGAACTGCGCGACCAGCCACGCACGGTCCGCACCCGGAATCCGCGCCCGCCGGCCGCTCTAGGCCGTCGCGCAGTCCGGGCAGACGCCCCGGTACGTGACCTCGACGTCCGAGATCGTGAAGCCGAAGCGTTCCGTCGCGGGGAGGTCGGAGAGCAGGTTGCCCGTGGGGTGGACGTCGCGGATCGCGCCGCACCGGGCGCAGACCAGGTGCTGGTGCGGCCGGTGCGCGTTCGGGTCGTACCGCTTGGCGCGGCGGTCCGTGGAGACCTCGATGACCTCGCCCAGCGTCACCATCTCGCCCAGCGTGTTGTAGACGGTCGCGCGGGAGATCTCGGGCAGCTTGGCCACCGCACGCGCGTGGACCTCGTCCGCCGTCAGGTGCATGTGGTCCCCGTCGAGGACCTCGGCCACGACACGCCGCTGTGCGGTCATGCGCCAGCCGCGTCCGCGAAGTCGTTCCAGGAGGTCACTCATAAGGGCCAGCCTAACAGTCGGGGGAGCGCTATCCCGAACGGGTGTGACTTTGGATGGTCACTTGACTTAGACAATGTCCATTGTAGGATCGGGAAGGGTAAACGCCAAGGGACAGGACTTGCAGGTAATGACGCAGGAGGCGCACGTGACGCAGGGACCGCTCACCACGGAGGCCGGCGCACCGGTAGCCGACAACCAGAACAGCGAGACCGCCGGCGTCGGCGGCCCGGTGCTCGTCCAGGACCAGCTGCTCCTGGAGAAGCTCGCGCACTTCAACCGGGAGCGCATCCCGGAGCGCATAGTCCACGCGCGCGGTGCGGGCGCGTACGGTACCTTCACGCTCACTCGCGACGTCACGCAGTGGACGCGCGCGAAGTTCCTCTCCGAGGTCGGCAAGCAGACCGAGACGTTCCTGCGCTTCTCCACCGTGGCCGGCAGCCTCGGCTCGGCCGACGCCGTGCGCGACCCGCGCGGCTTCGCGCTGAAGTTCTACACGGAGGAGGGGAACTACGACCTGGTCGGGAACAACACGCCCGTCTTCTTCATCAAGGACGCCATCAAGTTCCCCGACTTCATCCACACCCAGAAGCGCGACCCGTACACGGGCTCCCAGGAGGCCGACAACGTCTGGGACTTCTGGGGTCTGAGCCCCGAGTCGACGCACCAGGTGACCTGGCTCTTCGGTGACCGCGGCATCCCGGCCACGCTGCGCCACATGAACGGGTACGGCTCGCACACGTACCAGTGGAACAACGAGGCGGGCGAGGTCTTCTGGGTCAAGTACCACTTCAAGACCGACCAGGGCATCAAGAACCTCACCCAGGCCGAGGCCAACAAGCTCGCCGGTGAGGACCCCGACAGCCACCAGCGCGACCTGCGCGAGGCCATCGAGCGCGGCGAGTTCCCGAGCTGGACGGTCCAGGTGCAGATCATGCCCGCGGCGACGCGGCGGCCTACCGCTTCAACCCGTTCGACCTCACCAAGGTGTGGCCGCACGAGGACTACCCGCCGATCAGATCGGCAAGCTGGAGCTCAACCGCAACCCGGAGAACGTCTTCGCCGAGGTCGAGCAGTCCATCTTCAGCCCCGCGCACTTCGTGCCGGGGATCGACCCTCGCCGGACAAGATGCTCCAGGGCCGCCTCTTCGCGTACGGCGACGCCCACCGCTACCGCGTCGGCATCAACGCCGACCACCTGCCGGTGAACCGCCCGCACGCCACCGAGGCGCGCACCAACTCCCGTGACGGTTTCCTGTACGACGGCCGCCACAAGGGCGCGAAGAACTACGAGCCGAACAGCTTCGGCGGCCCGCACCAGACGGGCCGTCCGCTGTGGCAGCCGGTTCCGGTCGCCGACGCGACGGGCAACCACGCGGCCCCGGTCCACGCCGAGGACGACGACTTCGTCCAGGCGGGCACCCTGTACCGGATGTTCTCCGAGGACGAGAAGGCCCGTCTGATCGAGAACCTCTCCGGGTTCATCGCCAAGGTCTCGCGCGACGACATCGCCGAGCGCGCGATCGAGAACTTCCGCAAGGCGGACACAGACTTCGGCAAGCGGCTGGAGGCCGCGGTCCAGGCCCTGCGCGGCTGAACAGCACTGGATCGCTTGTCGTAGGCAGTCGGAGGGCCGGATCCCCGCGGGGCCGGCCCTCCGCGCGTGCGCGGGCGCCGGACGGTTCAGCCGACCAGTTCGGCCGGGTGGCGCCGGGTCGGGGCCCAGCAGCGGATGATGTCGCGGACCGAGACCACGCCGACCGGGCCGGCCCCGTCGAGGACGATCAGGTGCCGGAAGCCGCCGTGCGACATCGCGTCGGCGGCCTCGTCCAGGGTCCAGCCCGGCGCCGCGAACACGACGTCGGTGGTGGTGTGCGTGCCCGCGGTCTCGCGGTCCGGGTCCTGGCCCTGGCCCAGGGAGATGAGGATGTCGCGCTCGGTGAGGATGCCGAGCCCGCTGGTGTCGGGGTCGAGGACGACGGCCGCTCCGACGCGGCGCGCGGCCATCAGCCGGGCCGCCTGGCGGAGGGTGTGGGCGGGTCCGATGGTGAGGACCACCGTGCTCATGGCGTCACGGACGAGCATGGATGGAGCCACCTCCTTGGTGAACCCCGTGGCCCGTACGGAAGTACGGGAACGAGAACGGTTTCACAAGTTCACAAGTGGGGGGACTCCTAGAGTCGCATCACGGGGTGCGCGTCAACAAGAGGGTGGTAGAGGTCAGTTGAGGGGCGCGTAAAACTACGACCCACGCCCCTCTCGCGCCCCAGCGGCGCGACCGCGCCGGGGACGCGCCCCGGTCCGCCCCGCCCGCCGCCTCAGTCCGCCGTGCCCACGTGGTTCAGCAGCTCGTCGTGGAGCAGGCCGTTGGAGGCCGCCGCGTTGCCGCTGTGCGGGCCCTCCTGACCGTCCAGACCGGTGAAGACGCCGCCCGCCTCCTGCACCACGATCACGTTCGCCGCCATGTCCCACAGCGACAGCTCCGGCTCGGCGCAGATGTCCACCGACCCCTCGGCGACCATCATGTACGGCCAGAAGTCGCTGTACGCGCGCGTGCGCCAGCACGCCCGGGTCAGATCCAGGAAGTCGTCGAGCTTGCCGCGCTCCTCCCAGCCGCTCAGCGAGGAGTACGCGAACGACGCGTCCGCCAGCTTCGACACGCTGGAGACCTTCAGCCGGGTCGCCTGCGACAGGCTGCGGCCGGTGTACGCGCCGTGCCCCTTCGCCGCCCACCAGCGCCGGTTCAGGGCGGGCGCCGACACCACGCCGACCACCGGCCGGTAGCCGCCCTCACCCGCCTCCATCAGCGCGATCAGCGTCGCCCAGACCGGCACCCCGCGCACGTAGTTCTTGGTGCCGTCGATCGGGTCGATCACCCAGCGGCGCGGACCCGTGCCCTCCAGGCCGTACTCCTCGCCCAGGATCGCGTCCCGTGGCCGTGCCCGCTGGAGATGGCCGCGGATCAGCTCCTCGGCGGCCTTGTCGGCCTCGCTCACCGGCGTCATGTCCGGCTTGGTCTCGACCTTCAGGTCGAGCGCCTTGAACCGGTCCATCGTGGCGGCGTCGGCGGCGTCCGCGAGGACGTGGGCGAGACGCAGATCATCGTGGTAGTCGGGCATGGCCACCACCGTATCGACCAGCACCTCCGGCGACCACACGGCCCGGGATGCGGACACCGGCGGTGTCCCGTACCGCCCGCCGCGGCTATTGACAGTGCGGGGTGCGCGTCAACCCTGAGGACGAGCCGCTCGCACGGCTCGAGGAGGCGCGATGCCCACAGCGCGGGAAGCCTTACTGGACGCCACTGTCGCGGCGCTCTCCGCACGGCCCTGGTCGGCGGTGCGGATGGTGGACGTGGCCTCGGCCGCGGGGGTGTCCCGGCAGACGCTCTACAACGAGTTCGGCAGCAAGGAGGGCCTCGCCCGCGCCCTGGTGCGGCGCGAGGCCGACGTCTATCTGCGCGGGGTCGACCGCGTCCTCGCCGAGCGGGCGGTCCCGGCCGACCGGCTGGTCGCGCTCGCCGAGTGGACCGTGCGCTCGGCCCGCACCAGCGCGCTGATCCGGGCGCTGCTCACCGGCTGCTGGGGCGAGCGGCTGCCCGCCCCGCGCGCACACCGCACGCTCGGCGCGCACTCTCCGGTACCGGCGCAGCGGCGCGCGGACGCCGGGGTTCCGGGTCCGTCCGAGCTGGTGGCGACGGTACAGGACCGCTCGCTCGCGGTGCTGGAGAAGGAGCTGCCCGCGGTGGAGCCGGTGGAGCTGGCGCGCTGCTGCGAGACGGTGGTGCGGCTCGCCCTGTCGTACGTGCTGGCGCCGGATCCGAGCCTGCCCGGGCCGCACGGCGGGGCGGGCACGCGGCCCAGGTCCGCGCGGTGCTCGCCCGCACGCCGATGCGGCCGGTGCCGTAACGACAAAAGCGCGGCGTCAGTGCGCCGAGCCCGAGATCTGGAGGCCGATCACGCCCACGATCACCAGCGAGATCGACACCAGCTTCAGCGTGGAGACCACGTCGTCGAGGAAGACCATGCCGTAGATCGCGGTGCCCGCGGCCCCGATGCCGGTCCACACCGCGTACGCCGGACCCACGTCCAGCTTCTTCAGGGAGAGGGTCAGCAGGCCGAAGGAGCCGAGCGCGAAGACCGCGAAGGCGATGGTCGGGCCGAGCCGGGTGAAGCCGTGCGACAGCTTGAGACAGACGGCGAACCCCGTCTCCAGGATTCCGGCGACCACCACCAGCAGCCACGCCATGTCCAGGGCCTCCCACAACGCCTAAGTGACTGCTCGTCATTGCTGGATGCGATTATGCACGGGGGCCGGATCCCTCGCGCCCGGACGGGCACCCGGGTTCCTGTCAGTCGCCCTCGTGTCGCTCCCGGGTGGCGAGGAGGCGGCGCAGCGAGTAGAGCCGGGCCGGGTCGGCGTGGCCCTCCGCCACCCAGGCGTCGAGCGCGCACTCCGCCTCGTCGTGGCTGCACGCGCGCGGGCAGTTCTCGGTGCCCGGCACCAGGTCCGGGAAGGCGAGGATGACCCGGGACAGGTCGACGTGGTGCAGGCCGAACGACCGTACGCCCGGGGTGTCGATCACCCAGCCGCCGTTCTCGCTGGCCAGCGGCAGCGCGAGCGCGGAGGTGGTGGTGTGGCGGCCGCGGCCGGTGACCGCGTTGACGTGGCCGGTGATGCGGCGCCGGTCCTCCGGGACCAGCGCGTTGACCAGGGTCGTCTTGCCGACTCCGGAGTGGCCGACGAAGGCGGTGGCCTTGCCGTCGAGCTGCTCGCGCACCCGGTCCGCCGCGTCGCCGTTGTAGAGCTCCTCGCGCGAGGTGACGACATGGGGGACGCCCAGCGTCCCGTACATCTCCAGGAGTTCGTCCGCCGGGGCGAGGTCCGACTTGGTGAGCACGAGCAGCGGCGAGAGGCCCGCGTCGTACGCCGCGACCAGACAGCGGTCGATCATGCGCGGGCGCGGCTCGGGGTCGGCGAGCGCGGTGACGATGGCCAGCTGGTCGGCGTTGGCGACGATCACCCGCTCGAACGGGTCGTCGTCGTCGGCCGTGCGGCGCAGCACCGAGGTGCGCTCCGAGATGCGCACGATGCGCGCCAGGGTGTCCTTGTCGCCCGAGAGATCACCGACGATCATGACCCGGTCGCCCACCACCGCGGCCTTGCGGCCCAGCTCACGGGCCTTCATGGCGTGGATCGTACGGTCCTCGACGAGACAGGTGAGGCGGCCCCGGTCGACGGTGAGGACCATGCCCTCCGAGGCGTCCTCGTGCTTGGGGCGGATGTTGGTGCGGGGACGGTTGCCCTTGCGGTTCGGGCGGACCCGGATGTCGTCCTCGTCGGGGTTCTTGCCGTAGCGGCGCATCTGCTCAGGCCCCGCTCAGTTTCCGGCCCCGGTCAGCATGTCGGTCCACATCCGCGGGAAGTCCGGCAGGGTCTTGGCGGTCGTCGCCACGTTCTCGATCTGGACGCCCTCGACGGCGAGGCCGATGATCGACCCGGCCGTGGCCATCCGGTGGTCGTCGTACGTGTGGAAGATGCCGCCGTGCAGCCGGCGCGGGCGGATGTGCAGACCGTCGGCGGTCTCGGTGACGTCGCCGCCGAGCTCGTTGATCTCCTTGGTGAGGGCCGCCAGGCGGTCCGTCTCGTGCAGGCGCAGATGGGCCACGCCGCGCAGCGTCGAGGGCGAGTCGGCGAGCGCCGCGACCGCCGCGATGCCCGGGGTGAGCTCGCCGACCTCGCTCAGGTCCACGTCGATGCCGTGGATCGAGCCGGAGCCGGTGAAGACCAGGCCGCGCTCGGTGAGCTCGTAGGAACCGCCCATCTCGGTGAAGATCCGGCGCAGCTGGTCGCCCGGCTGGGTGGTGCGCTCCGGCCAGTCCGGGATCGTCACCTTGCCGCCGGTGATCAGGGCGGCCGCCAGGAACGGCTGGGCGTTGGAGAGGTCCGGCTCGACGGTGAGATCGCGGCCGAGCAGCGCGGACGGCGAGACCCGCCACACGTTCGGCTCGCCGCCGGTCTCCGGCTCGTCCACCTGCGCGCCGACCGAGCGCAGCATGTCGACGGTCATCCGGATGTGCGGCATGGACGGCAGCGAGGCGCCGGTGTGCCGCACCTCCACGCCCTGGTTGAAGCGGGGCGCGGAGAGCAGCAGGGCGGAGACGAACTGCGACGAGGAGGACGCGTCGATGCGGACCCGGCCGCCGTCGAGGGCGCCGCCGCCGTGCACGGTGAGCGGGAGCGCGCCCCGGCCGTCGTCGTCGATCCGGGCGCCGAGCGCGCGCAGCGCGTCGATCACGCCGTTCAGGGGCCGTTCGTACGAGCGGGGGTCGCCGTCGAAGCGGATGGGGCCGTCGGCGAGGGCGGCGACGGGGGCAGGAAGCGCATGACCGTACCGGCGTTGCCGACGTCGATCGTGGCGGGGCCGTGCAGACCCGCCGGGATCACGCGCCAGGCCTCGCCGGAGGCGTCGGGGCCCCGCGGCGGAGGAGCTGGACGACACGGTCTCCTCGATGCCGACGCCGAGGGCGCGCAGCGCCTCGGCCATCAGCAGGGTGTCGCGGGAGCGCAGGGGGCGGCGCAGCCAGCCGGGCTCGGCGGCGAGCGAGGCCAGCACCAGCGCACGGTTGGTGACCGATTTGGATCCGGGCACGGTGACCGTCGCGTCGACGGCTCCGCTCGCGACGGGGGCGGGCCAGAGGGCGGGGTGCACGGGCGTTTCGGTCATGGCTCTCACTTTAGTGGGGGAGAACCTAGAGTCCGAGCAGCCACCGTCCGCCGCCGATGAGCGAGCAGATCGAGACGGCGTGGAAGAGGAACAGCCAGAGCGCCGGTGGTACGGACGTGAGTCGCGCCAGCTGATCGGCGTCGGAGTCTCCGCTGTTGTGCCGCCGACGCTTGCCCTGGAGCTCGAAGGCCGGCCGTACGCCTCCGAGCAGCAGGAACCACACCACCGCGTACGCGAACGCCGACTGCACATCGGGCGAGGTCAGCCAGGACACCAGCAGGAAGGCGGCGCCGCTGAGGACCACGGTGAGCACGCCGTACGCGTTGCGGATCATCACCAGCATCGCGATCAGCAGGGCGGTGGCGAGCCAGAGCAGCAGGGTGACGTGGTGGGCGGCGAGCAGCCAGGCGCCGCCGAGGCCGAGCAGCGGGGAGCGGTGTAGCCGGCGGCGGCGGTCAGGATCATGCCGAGGCCGGTCGGGCGGCCCCGGCTCACGGTGAGGCCGCTGGTGTCGGAGTGCAGCCGGATGCCGTCCAGGCGGCGGCCTGTGAGCAGGGCGACCAGGCCGTGGCCGCCCTCGTGGGCGATGGTGATCGCGTTGCGCGAGATCCGCCAGACGCCGTGCGGGAGGACGACGGCGAGGGCGGCTATCCCGGTGACGAGAACCAGCCACTGGGCGGGTGCGGCCTGGGTGCCGAAGATGTGCAGGTCGGGCATTTCGTCGGCCATTTCCGGGACGGCTCCTCTGGATCGGCTGCCGCGTGGCGTGTGACGGTCATGTGCGGTAGGTATGCAGCGAGTCGTGGGCCCGAGGATCTCGCGGAAATCTTCGAAATAGAGAAGTGGGACCGGGATCCGGAGGAGACGCTGGCGCCCGACTGGAACGTTGCCCCGACCAAAGAGGTCTACGCGGTCCTGGAGCGTCCACTGAAAGACGCGGACGACCGCCGTCCGGTTCGCCAGCTGCGCAAGCTGAAGTGGGGGCTCGTGCCGTCCTGGGCGAGCTCGCCGGACGGGGCGGCGCGGATGATCAACGCGCGGGCGGAGACGGTGCACGAGAAGCCGTCGTTCCGCCGGCCCTTCGCGGCCCGCCGCTGCATCATCCCGGCGGACGGCTACTACGAGTGGGTCACCGGGGCGGACGAGCGGGAGCTGGAGGTCGAGGGGAAGAAGAAGCGGGCGCGCAAGCAGCCGTACTTCATCTCGCCGGTGGACGGGTCGGTGTTCGCCATGGCCGGGCTGTACGAGTTCTGGCGCGACCGGTCGCTGCCGGACGACCATCCGGGGGCGTGGTGGGCTACGTGTTCGGTGATCACTACGGAGGCGGAGACGGGGCCGCTGGGGGTTGCTCCGGCGGAGGGCCTGTCGTCGCTGGCGGCGATCCATCCTCGGATGCCGCGATGCTGCCGCGTGCTCGGTGGTCATCTTGGCTGGATCCGTCTCTCTCCTCGGTGGAGGAGGTGCGGGGGTTGCTGTCGGCGCCGCCGGAGGGGTTGATGCGGGCGTACGCCGTCTCGACGGCGGTCAGCAATGTCCGGAACAACGGGCCGGAGCTGGTGGAGGAACGGGCGGCACCGGAGGAGCCGACGCTGTTCTAGCCCCACCCCGCCCCTTCACCTGGCCCTCCGGGGTGGGTGGGGTGGAGGGGCTCTCCGGGCTACGCCCCGGACGCCTGGGGGGGCCTGCGCCCTGCACTTTCGGGGCTTGCGCCCCGGCCCCGTTCGTCTGCGGGCCGTCGGTGGCTGGTCGCGCAGTTCCCCGCGCCCTTGAAATGCCGCTGCGCGGCATCCGGGGGCGCCCCGGAGGGGCGCTTTTAGGGGCGCGGGGAACTGCGCGACCAGCCCCCACCCACCCGCAGGCGAACCCCATGCCCGGCACCATGGACCTGTGACTCAAACCCATCTCATCGAGACCCCCCCCGGGCCGCCCGGATCACCTGGTATCGGGCGGCGGGGGCGCGGCTGGTGCTCGCTCTCGGACACGGTGCCGGCGGTGGCATCGAAGCCCGTGATCTTCAGGCCATTGCCGCCGCGCTGCCCGGCCGGGGCGTGAGCGTCGCCCTCGTCGAGCAGCCCTGGCGCGTGGCCGGGAAGAAAGTGGCGCCCGCGCCCAAGACGCTCGACGTGGGGTGGCGGGGCGTATGGCCCGCCCTCGCAGCGGAGGGGCTGCCCATCGTCGCCGGGGACGCAGCGCCGGGGCACGGGTCGCCCGCCGCACCGCCGCCGAGCTCGGCGCGCACGCCGTCCTCGCGCTGAGCTTCCCCTCCACCCGCCCGGCCGCCCTGAGAAGTCCCGCGCGGACGAGCTGCTCGGCGCCGGCGTACCCACCCTGGTCGTACAGGGCGGGAACGATCCCTTCGGGCGGCCCGGGGAGTTCCCGGACGGTGATCACGGTAATTACGGGCTCATCGAAGTGCCCTTCGGTGACCACGGGTTCGCCGTCCCCAAGCGAGCCTCCCTCAGCCAGGAGGACGCCCTCGGGATCATCACCGAAGGCGTCGGGCAGTGGGCCGACACGCTCTAGGGAATGCCGCGTACCGGGCCGCTGTTGTGACGGACGTAAACATCCGTAGGCCTGGTATTTCGTGGAGAGGGAGTCCGTCGCATGGGTTCGACCATCTGCCCCAGCCGCTCGCGCGCCGCTGACCTCGAGTGGACGGTGCTGTCGGCGGCCAAGACCGCTCCTATTCGAGCGGCGGGCGGACCGGATCGTCGTCTATCCTCCGATTCGAGCTGGTCCAGCTTCGGACCCGCAACAGCGTTCGAGGAGGTGGGTCCGGTCACAGGGACCGACGACGGCCACGTGGAAGAGTCGACCGCCGAGCGAAACGCGCGCTTCGAGCGGGATGCCCTCGGCTACCTCGACCAGATGTACTCGGCCGCGCTGCGCATGACGCGCAACCCGGCCGATGCCGAGGACCTGGTGCAGGAGACCTACGCGAAGGCGTACGGATCCTTCCACCAGTTCCGGGAGGGGACGAACCTCAAGGCTTGGCTCTACCGGATTCTCACCAACACCTTCATCAACTCGTACCGGAAGAAGCAGCGCGAACCCCAGCGCAGCGCCGCCGAGGAGATCGAGGACTGGCAACTCGCGCGCGCGGAGTCGCTCATGTCGACCGGACTGCGGTCGGCCGAGTCGCAGGCGCTGGACCACCTGCCCGACTCCGACGTGAAGGAAGCGCTCCAGGCGATCCCCGAGGAGTTCCGTATCGCCGTGTATCTGGCGGACGTAGAGGGCTTTGCGTACAAGGAGATCGCGGACATCATGGGTACACCCATCGGTACGGTGATGTCCCGGCTGCACCGGGCCGCCGCCAACTGCGCGGAATGCTGGAGGACTACGCCCGTGACCGCGGGCTCGTCCCGGCCGGCGCCGGCGAGTCGGACGAAGCGAAAGGCTCGGGCTCATGAGCTGCGGAGAGCCGCACGAGACGGACTGCTCTGAGGTCCTGGACCATCTCTACGAGTTCCTCGACCACGAGATGCCCGACAGTGATTGCAACAAGTTCGAGGTGCATTTTGAGGAATGCTCGCCGTGCTTGGAGAAGTACGGGCTTGAGCAGGCCGTGAAGAAGCTGGTCAAGCGGTGCTGCGGGTCGGACGACGTGCCCGCCGACCTGCGCTCCAAGGTCATGGGCCGGATCGATCTGATCCGCTCGGGGCAGGCCGTGCCCGATCAGGACATCGTCGCCGAGAGCTGAGCCGCCGGCGGTTCCACGGAAGGGTCGCGACCTCGGTCGCGGCCCTTTTCCTCTCTCGAAGGTTCCTCCCACGTCACTCGAAGGTGCTAATCCGGCGGGACCGAAACGGTTCAATCCGACAATGCGCCTACTCGCCGTCCCGCGCGGGCCTATCCTCCCGATCCGGAGCTGGAGGGAGGCGTGCCATGGACGGACCGCGGCGGCGGAGCCTGCCCTGGGGGCGCGCGCCGTTCTGTTGGGCGCCGTCGTGGCCGCCGGGGCGTGCGTGTTACCCGTGGCGCGCGGAAGCATCCCCTGGGGCGCGTTCGGGCTGCTCGCCGGTCTGTACGCGCTCTGCGAATGGCCCGCGCGCTGCCCCTTCCTCGCAGGCCGGGTCACCGTCCCGACCGGCTCCGGCTCCTTCTTCCCCGTCCTGCTCGCCGCCGCGTTCCTGCTGCCGCCCGCCGCCGCCGCGCTGGCCGCCGTCCCGGGCGCGCTCCTCGGCCCAGTCGAACAGCCGCCCCGGTCCATACGCCGCGTCTGGCGCGCCGCCCAGCTGGCGCTCGCCGTGGGCGCCGCCGCCGAGGTGCACGGACGGCTCGGGGGGGGCCGCCGCTCTCGGGGCCCTCGCCCCCGACTTCCCGTACGTCCTGCTGCCCGCCGGGGCCGCCGCGCTGGTCTTCTGCGCGGTCCTGGCCGTGCTCGACGGGCTGATCCTGTGGACCGCCGAGCGGCTGCCCGCCCGCACCGCCTGGCGCGGACTGTTCCTGCGCTCCCTGGCCCCGTACTGCGTCCACGGGCTCGCCGGGCTGATGATGGCCGTGCTCTGGCGCAGCCCGTACGGCCCGCCCGCCGCCCTCCTGGTGCTGCTGCCGATGTACATCTCGTGCTGGGTCTTCGCCCAGTACCACCGCGAGCACGCCGCCCACCAGGCCACCATCCGGGCCCTGGTGCAGGCCGTCGACATCAAGGACACCTACACGCGCGGCCACAGCGAGCGCGTCGGCCTCGCCTCCGTGCTGATCGCCCGCGAACTCGGCATGGAGGAGAGCCGGCTGGAGGTGCTGCGGTTCGCCGGGATCCTGCACGACGTGGGCAAGCTGGGGGTGCCGACCCGGCTGCTGCGCAAGGACGGGCCGCTCACCCCGCAGGAGCGCGCGGTGATCGAGCTGCACCCCGAGTACGGCCACGAGATGGTGCGCGGCATCGGCTTCCTCGGCGAGGCGCGCGCCGCGATCCTGCACCACCACGAACGGCTCGACGGCAGCGGCTATCCGTACGGCCTGGCCGGTCCCCAGATCCCCGAGTTCGCCCGGGTCGTCGCCGTCGCCGACGCGTTCGACGCGATGACCTCGACCCGCTCCTACAGCCGCGCCCGGCCGGTCGGGGCGGCGGTCGAGGAGCTGGAGCGGTGCGCCGGGCGCCAGTTCGACCCCGCGATGGTGCGGGCGCTGGCGCGCGCGCTCGACCGGCACGGCTGGCACCCCGCGGTGACGGCGGACGAGCCGGACCGGGGCGGCGGAGCCGGCAGCGGAAACGTCCCGGCCTGCGACGCCGCCCCGGCCGGGCACGCATGAGACGGGCCGGGGCGCGTCCGCTGCCGGTCACCGTCGCCGGGGTCTACGGGGCCGCCGCCGCGCTCACCGTCTGGGCGCTGGCCCGGACCCTCTGGTACGGGGTCGACGAGCCCGGTGTCGCGCTCGCCTTCGGGACTCTCGTCGCGGTCGGGGAGCTGGTCCGCTGGGGCTCCCCGGGTGAGGAGCGGGAGTCCGCGCCGCTCGGCTCGGCGGGCGCCCTCGCGTACGCCCTGCTCGGCCAGAACGCCGGGCACGCCACCCACCACGGCGTCCTCGAGGCCGTCGCCGTCGTCCTCGCCGCCGCCCTGGTCGGCGCCGTCCCCACGTGGCCCTCGGCCGCGGCCCCACCCTGGACCAGGTGGCCCGGCGGGTGCTGACCGTCGCCTTCGCCGCCGCCTGCTTCCAGCCGCTCTACAACTCCGGCACCCTGGAGCGCCGGGTCGGGCACGGCCCGTACTACGCGCTCTTCCTGCTCCTCGTCCTGGTGCTCACCGCGCTGTGCGACGCGGTCGTCGCCGCCGCGCTGCTGCGGGCCCGCACCTCCTTCCCGTACGGCCCGCTGCTGCGCGACGAGCTGCGCGCGCTGGTCGGCGTCGGCTCGGCGGTCTGCGCCACCGGGGCCGTCATCGCGCTCGCGGTCGCGGTGGCGGGGCTGTGGGCGCTGCCGCTGTTCTGCGTGCCGCTGCTCCTCACCCAGCTGGCGTTGCGGCGGTACGCGGCGGTGCGCACCACCTACCGGCAGACCATCACCTCGCTCGCCCGCGCCACCGAGATCGCCGGGTACACCCAGCCGGGCCACGCCCGCCGGGTCGCGGTGCTCAGCCGGGCCGTGGGGCGCGAGCTGGGGCTCTCCGAGTCCGAGCTGACCGTCCTGGAGTACGCGGCCCTGATGCACGACATCGGGCAGCTCTCGCTGGTGGACCCGGTGCCGCCGGGGCCACCGCGCCGCTGCCCGCCGCCGAGCAGCGCCGGATAGCCCTGCTCGGCGGGGCCGTGGTGCGCCAGACCGGGGTGCCCGCCGAGGTCGCGGTGATCGTGGAGCGGCAGGCCGACCCGTACCGCGAGCAGCCGCTGCCCGCCCGGATCGTGCGCGCGGTCAACGCCTACGACGACCTGGCGGGCTCCCCGGGCGGCCCCGGGGCTCCTGAGCGCCCTGGAGCAGCTGCGCCTCGGAACCGGCCGGGACTACCAGCCCGAGGTCGTCGAATCACTCGCACGCGTCCTGGCCAGGGGCTGTCTGACCCTGGTGGCACCTGGGTAACCCAGGAGTACCGAGCGGCCTTCCGGCCGGGCATGGTTGGATGCGAAAGAACCCAGAAAACTGGGAGACCGAAAGACCGGCTCGGAGGCAGGCCGGTCTGGGCAGGCGGGAATCGTGAGGATCTTCGGCAAGGGACGGCACCGGCCCTCCGCCTCGTGGCGGCAGGCCACGGACCGTGCGTTCACGCTGATCGGCGACGGCAGGTACGAGGACGCCGGCGCGCTGCTGACGCGCGCCGCGGACCTGGAACCGTGGCTCTCCGAGTCCTGGTTCAACCTGGCGCTGCTGCACAAGTTCCGGCACGACTGGGAGCAGGCGCGGGCCGCGGCCTGCGGGCCGTCGCGCTGCTCGACAAGGAGACCGGGGCCCCCGACTGGTGGAACGTGGGGATCGCCGCCACCGCGCTCCAGGACTGGCCGCTGGCCCGCCGCGCCTGGCAGGCGTACGGCCTCAAGGTGCGCGGCTACCAGGAGACCGCCACCGGCACCGGCGAGCCGTCCGGCATGGAGCTGGGCAGCGCGGCCGTGCGGCTCTCGCCCGAGGGCGAGGCCGAGGTGGTGTGGGGCCGCAGGCTCGACCCTGCGCGGATCGAGGTCCTGTCGATCCCGCTGCCGTCCTCCGGGCGGCGCTGGGGCGAGGTGGTCCTGCACGACGGGGTGCCGCACGGCGAGCGGACGGTCGCGGCCGGGCCCTCCTTCCCGGTCTTCGACGAGATCGAGCTCTGGGCGCCCTCGCCGGTGCCCACCTGGGTGGTGCTCCTGGAGGCGGCCACCGAGGCCGACCGGGACGCGCTTGAGCGGCTCGCGGCCGACGCGGGCTTCGCCGCCGAGGACTGGTCCTCGTCGGTGCGGCTGCTGTGCCGGGCCTGCTCGGAGTCGCGGATGCCCAGCGACGAGGGCGACGGCGAGCACCTCGACCCGCACGACCACAGCGAGCCGGGCCACCCGGGCCCGCTGGGCCACCGCACGGCCGGTGAGCTGTGGGTGCCCGAGCGCGAGTGCGGCATCGCGGCGCCGCCCGGCCGGTGCGCGGCCTGCTCGACGGCTGGGTCGCGGACAGCCTGGACAGCCGCGAGTGGCGGGATCTCGAAGAAGTCTGCTGACCCTGCCCGTAGGCTGTACGGGTTGGGAATCGGGTTTTTCAGGAAGGCGTACGGCGGACATGTCGCAGCAGGAGACGGACCAGCAGGTCGAGAACGACGGGTTCGTCGTCGACACGGAGGACTGCGAGGAGCGCGAGGAGGCGTACCGCGCGCGGGGCACGTCCCGGCCGATCACGGTCGTCGGCAACCCGGTGCTGCACAAGGAGTGCAAGGACGTCACCGAGTTCGGCGACGAGCTCGCCGCGCTGATCGACGACATGTTCGCCAGCCAGCGCACCGCCGAGGGCGTGGGCCTGGCCGCCAACCAGATCGGTGTCGACCTCAAGGTCTTCGTCTACGACTGCATGGACGACGAGGGCGTGCGCCACGTCGGCGTCGTGTGCAACCCGGTCCTGGAGGAGTTGCCGGCCGACCGCCGGGTCCTGGACGAGTCCAACGAGGGCTGCCTGTCCGTTCCGACCGCCTACGCCGAGCTGGCCCGCCCCGACTACGCGGTGGTCAGCGGCCAGGACGCCGAGGGCAACCCGATCCGGTGCGCGGCACGGGCTACTTCGCGCGGTGCCTGCAGCACGAGACGGACCACCTGTACGGGTACCTGTACATCGACCGGCTCTCCAAGCGGGATCGCAAGGATGCGCTGAAGCAGATGGCGGAGGGTACGCCTCGGTACGAGGTTGTGCCGAACGCCTGATTTCCGGTCGCTGAAAGGGGCCCCGCACCCTTCTGGTGCGGGGCCCCTTTCTTTCTAGATCGTCTGCGGGCCGGTGGGGCTTGTCGCGCAGTTCCCCGCGCCCCTAAAAGACTAGAACTCCTCGTCGAAGCCCACCGAGCCCTCGACCGCGACCTGGTACGCGGACGGGCGGCGCTCGAAGAAGTTCGTGAGCTCCTGGACGCCCTGGAGCTCCATGAAGGAGAACGGGTTCGACGAGCCGTACACCGGGGCGAAGCCGAGGCGCTGGAGGCGCTGGTCGGCGACGCACTGGAGGTACTCGCGCATCGACTCGGTGTTCATGCCCGGCAGGCCCTCGCCGCACAGGTCGCGGCCGAACTGGAGCTCGGCCTCCACCGCTTCCTTGATCATGTCGGTGACCTGCTGCTGAAGCTGGTCGTCGAAGAGCTCCGGCTCCTCCTTGCGGACGGTGTCCACGACCTCGAAGGCGAAGTTCATGTGCATCGTCTCGTCGCGGAACACCCAGTTGGTGCCGGTGGCGAGGCCGTGCAGCAGACCGCGGCTGCGGAACCAGTACACGTACGCGAAGGCGCCGTAGAAGAACAGGCCCTCGATGCAGACCGCGAAGCAGATCAGGTTGAGCAGGAAGCGGCGGCGGTCGGCCTTCGTCTCCAGGCGCTCCAGCTTCTCGACCTCGTTGATCCACTTGAAGCAGAACTGGGCCTTCTCGCGGATCGAGGGGATGTTCTCGACCGCGTCGAACGCCGCCGCGCGGTCGTCCAGGTCAGGCAGATAGGTGTCGAGCAGCGTCAGATAGAACTGGACGTGCACGGCCTCCTCGAAGAGCTGACGGCTCAAGTAGAGCCGCGCCTCGGGGGAGTTGATGTGCTTGTACAGCGTCAGCACGAGGTTGTTCGCCACGATCGAGTCGCCGGTCGCGAAGAACGCGACCAGACGGCCGATCATGTGCTGCTCGCCCGGCGACAGCTTGGCGAGGTCGGCGACGTCGGAGTGGAGGTCGACCTCCTCCACCGTCCAGGTGTTCTTGATGGCGTCCCGGTAGCGCTCGTAGAAGTCCGGGTAGCGCATCGGACGCAGGGTCAGTTCGAAGCCCGGGTCGAGCAGGTTCTTTTCGGTGGAGCTCATTACTGGCAGGCCTCGCAGGACTCGGGGTTCTCAAGGGAGCAGGCGATCGCGTCGGCGTCGGGGGCCGCCTGCTGGACGGGGATCGGGGCGGTGGCCTGGGCGGCGCGGGCGATCCGGGTCGCCGGGCGCGAGCGCAGGTAGTACGTCGTCTTCAGACCCTGCTTCCAGGCGTACGCGTACATCGACGACAGCTTGCCGATGGTGGGCGTCTCCAGGAACAGGTTCAGCGACTGCGACTGGTCCAGGAACGGGGCGCGCCGCCGCCATGTCGATCAGGCCGCGCTGCGGATCTCCCACGCCGTGCGGTAGAGCGCGCGCACGTCGGCCGGGATCCAGCTGCAGTCCTGCACCGAGCCGCTGGCGTCGCGCAGCGCCTCGCGGGACTGCGCGTCCCACACGCCGAGCTTCTTCAGGTCCTCCACCAGGTAGCCGTTGACCTGGAGGAACTCACCCGACAGCGTCTCGCGCTTGAACAGGTTGGAGACCTGCGGCTCGATGCACTCGTAGACACCGGCGATGGACGCGATGGTCGCGGTCGGGGCGATCGCGAGCAGCAGCGAGTTGCGCATGCCCACCGAGGCGATCCGCTCGCGCAGCGCCGCCCAGCGCTCCGGCCAGTTCAGCTCGACGTCGTAGTGGTCGGGGTGCAGCACGCCGCGCGCGGCACGGGTCTTGTCCCACGCGGGCAGCGGGCCCGAGCGCTCGGCGAGGTCGCGGGACGCCTCGTACGCCGTGAGCATGATGCGCTCGGCGAGCTTGGTGGAGAGCGCCTTCGCCTCGGGGAGTCGAAGGGCAGGCGCAGCTTGAAGAAGACGTCCTGGAGGCCCATCGCGCCCAGGCCCACCGGACGCCACTTGGCGTTGGAGCGGCCGGCCTGCTCGGTCGGGTAGAAGTTGATGTCGACGACCCGGTCCAGGAAGGTCACGGCCGTACGGACGGTCTCGTCCAGGCGCTTCCAGTCGATCTCGCCGGAGGCGAGGACGAAGGCGCCGAGGTTGACCGAGCCGAGGTTGCAGACGGCCGTCTCGCCGTCGTCCGTGACCTCGAGGATCTCGGTGCAGAGGTTGGAGGAGTGGACCGTGTGGCCCGGCTCCGCCGTCTGGTTGGCGGTGCGGTTGGAGGCGTCCTTGAAGGTCATCCAGCCGTTGCCGGTCTGCGCCAGGGTGCGCATCATCCGGCCGTACAGGTCCCGGGCCGGGATGGTCTTCTGGGCGAGACCGGCCGCCTCGGCCTTGCGGTAGGCGGCGTCGAACTCGTCGCCCCACAGGTCGACCAGCTCGGGCACGTCGGCGGGGAGAACAGCGACCAGGTGCCGTCCGCGTCCACGCGGCGCATGAACTCGTCCAGGATCCAGTGCGCCAGGTTCAGGTTGTGCGTACGCCGGGCGTCCTCACCGGTGTTGTCGCGCAGCTCCAGGAACTCCTCGATGTCGGAGTGCCAGGTCTCCAGGTAGACCGCCGCCGCGCCCTTGCGCCGCCCGCCCTGGTTGACGGCCGCGACCGAGGCGTCCAGCGTCTTCAGGAACGGGACGATGCCGTTGGAGTGGCCGTTGGTGCCCCGGATGAGCGAGCCGCGCGAGCGGATGCGGGAGTACGAGAGGCCGATGCCGCCCGCGTGCTTCGACAGGCGGGCCACCTGGTGGTAGCGGTCGTAGATCGAGTCCAGCTCGTCCAGCGGCGAGTCCAGCAGGTAGCAGCTGGACATCTGCGGGTGGCGGGTGCCGGAGTTGAAGAGCGTGGGGGAGGACGGCAGGTAGTCGAGGCGGCTCATCAGGCCGTACAGCGAGGCGACCTCGTCGAGCGCGCGCACCGAGTCGTCCTCGGCCAGGCCCGCCGCGACCCGGAGCATGAAGTGCTGCGGGGTCTCGATGACCATGCGGGTGATCGGGTGCCGCAGCAGGTAGCGCGAGTAGAGCGTGCGCAGGCCGAAGTAGCCGAAGCGGTCGTCGGCGCCGTCCGCGAGGGAGTCCGCCACCAGCGCGTCCAGGCGGGCCGCGTGCAGCCGTACGAAGTCGGCGGTGCGGTCCGCGATCAGGCCCTCGCGGTGGCCGACCTCGACCGACTCGGAGAACGAGACCGAGCCCTGGGTCGCGGCCTCCTCGGCGATCGTGAGCGTCAGCAGCCGGGCGGCGAGGCGGGAGTACGCCGGGTCCTCGGAGATCAGACCGGCGGCGACCTCGGTGGCGAGCCCACGCAGCTCCGCCTCGTCCGAGCGCGCGTTGCGGCCGCGCAGCGCGGCGGCGGCGACACGGCCGGGGTCGGTGTCCGGCAGATCGGCGGTGAGGTCGGTCAGGGTCCGCAGCAGGGCGGTCCCGGGGGCATCGGCCGGCTCTTCGGCGATCGCTGAGGCGGGATCCGCAGGGGCGATGGTCACGTGGGGGCACTCGCTCGGCACGGGGCCTTGGGGAGGTGCGGGCACACGGACACACCCCCTCGGGGGTACGCCGCGTCCACTGCCCATTCCGCGAGGCCTGGACGTCTGGCACCCGGGCCGGACGGCCAGGGCGCGCTGTCGGCAGGTCCTCGGACTGACCAGGTACGCAAATGCGTACGAGTACACCGTTGCGGGACAGTTCCGGATTTGCACCGGATTCCCCTGCGGCGACAGCGAGCACGAGCATACATCTTGTGCCGGGCTGTGTGGTGCCCCCACATGTTGTGTTGCTGGGTAGTCGGTTGACTGCGGGCCGTCTTGGGCTGGTCGCGCCCACGCGGCGGAGCCGCACATGTCACACCCCCGCGCCCTCAAGGGGGTTGGGAGCGCCGTAGACCGAACCTTCTGGCGGTCGTGGGCATTCCCCAGGAACGGGCCGCCGGGTTTCACCGGCGGCCGGTTTTTCTGCGGCTTGCGTCAGTGTGTCGCCGCCGGGAGTTTCGTCTGTACGCCCGGGTCGCCCGCGTCCGCCGTGTAGTCCTCCGGGGACGTCTCGTCGACGCCGTCGAGGGCCTTCACGGCTCGCAGGACGACCGTGAGGACGACGGTGGTGGCGACGTTCAGGAGGAACGCGGTGAGGCCGATGTAGCCGATCTCACCGATGCCGGGGATCTCCTTGGAGCTGCCGCCGAAGTGCTTCTGGGTGGGCGAGGCGACCCCGTACGCGGCGAGCGTGCCGTACGCCATGCCCACCGCCCAGCCCGCGAGCAGCGCCCAGCGGTGGAACCAGCGGGTGAACAGACCGCCCACCAGGGCCGGGAAGGTCTGCAGGATCCAGATGCCGCCGAGCAGCTGGAAGTTGATCACGACCGTCTTGTCCATCGTCAGGACGAAGACCAGCGCGCCCACCTTCACCAGGAGCGAGACCAGCTTGGAGACCTTGGTCTCCTGCGCCGGCGTGGCGTTCGGCTTGAGGAAGTCCTTGTAGATGTTGCGGGTGAAGAGGTTCGCGGCCGCGATCGACATGATCGCCGCCGGGACGAGCGCGCCGATGCCGATGGCGGCGAACGCCACGCCCGCGAACCAGTCCGGGAACATGTCCTCGAACAGCTGCGGGATCGCCAGCTGGCCGTTCTTGACCTTGACCCCGGCCGCGATCGCCATGAAGCCGAGCAGCGCGAGCAGGCCCAGCATCAGCGAGTACAGCGGCAGGATCGTGGTGTTGCGGCGGATGACGTTGCGGCTGCGGGAGGAGAGGGTCGCCGTGATCGAGTGCGGGTACATGAAGAGCGCGAGCGCCGAGCCGAGGGCGAGCGTGGCGTACGTCCACTGCCCGGCCTCGGGGGCACGAGCGCGCCCGTGGGCTTCCCGGGCGCGTTGGGCGTCTCGAACTTGTGCCGGGCCGCCGCGAAGATGTCGTCGAAGCCGCCCAGCTTGATCGGGATGTAGATGATCGCCACCAGGATGACGATGTAGATCAGCGTGTCCTTCACGAACGCGATCAGCGCGGGGGCGCGCAGACCCGACGAGTACGTGTACGCGGCGAGCACCGCGAACGCGATCAGCAGCGGCAGGTCCTTGGCGAACCAGTTGCCCGACCCGCCGATGCCCATCACGTCGAGCACCGCCTGGATGCCGACCAGCTGGAGCGCGATGTACGGCATCGTGGCGAGGATGCCGGTGACCGCGACCGCGAGCGAGAGGCCCTTGGAGCCGAACCGGCGCGCACGAAGTCGGACGTCGTCACATAGCCGTGCTTGTGCGAGACCGACCAGAGCCGGGGCAGGAACGTGAAGATCAGCGGATAGACGAGGATCGTGTACGGCACGGCGAAGAACCCGGCCGCGCCCGCCGCGTACACCGCCGCCGGAACCGCGACGAACGTGTACGCCGTGTAGAGGTCGCCGCCCAGCAGGAACCAGGTGACCCAGGTGCCGAACGAGCGGCCGCCGAGCCCCCATTCGTCGAGGCTCTGCTCGTTCTCGGCGCGGCGCCAGCGGGCGGCCATGAAGCCGATGACCGTGACGGCCAGGAAGAAGAAGATGAAGACGCCGAGCGCGACGCCGTTCACCCCGTCGTTGGCTGCGAGAGTCACTTGCCCTCACCCGCCTTGCGGCCCTGCTGGTCGTGCTGCCACAGCTTGTACGCGAGCATCGTGAGCGCAGTCGAGATGACCACCCACAGCATCTGGTACCAGTAGAAGAACGGGATCCCGGCGAGGGCCGGGTCGGCCTTCGCGTACGAACCGACCCAGAGCATCGCCACGAAGGGCGCGATCAGGCAGAGGGCGATGACCACGCGCGCGGGCGTGATCACCGGTCTCCGCTCTTGCGTTGATTCCGGCATACGTTGGCTCCGTCCCCTCACTTCACCTGTGTAATGCGCAGGAAATCCAGGGGACGGATAACCGTCGCAACACCCCGTCCGGATAGCGGACGTGGCGAAGGAAGTCGGTGCAGGCCGGAGGCTATTTCCGGCTATGTCAGTCCGTCGGCCTTTTCAGCCGCGCGACGAACTTGTACCGGTCGCCCCGGTACACCGAGCGCACCCACTCCACCGGTTCGCCGTCGCCGTCCAGGGAGTGGCGGGAGAGCATCAGCATCGGCAGGCCCACGTCCGTGCCGAGCAGCCCGGCCTCGCGCGGGGTGGCGAGCGACGTCTCGATCGTCTCCTCGGCCTCGGCGAGCTGCACCCCGCACACCTCCGCGAGGGCGGTGTAGAGGAGGTGTACTTGACGAGCGAGCGGCGCAGCGCGGGGAAGCGCTTGGCCGACAGATGGGTCGTCTCGATCGCCATCGGCTCGCCGCTGGCCAGCCGCAGCCGCTCGATGCGCAGCACCCTGCCGCCCGCCGCGATGTCGAGCAGCCCCGCCAGTGTGTCGTCGGCGGTGACGTAGCCGATGTCCAGGAGCTGGGAGGTCGGCTCCAGGCCCTGGGCGCGCATGTCCTCGGTGTAGGAGGTGAGTTGCAGCGCCTGGGAGACCTTGGGCTTGGCGACGAACGTGCCCTTGCCCTGGATGCGCTCAAGACGCCCCTCGACCACCAGCTCCTGGAGGGCCTGGCGCACGGTGGTGCGGGAGGTGTCGAACTCGGCGGCCAGGGTGCGCTCGGGCGGCACCGGGGTGCCCGGCGGAAGGGTCTCCGTCATGTCGAGGAATGCTTCTTGAGGCGGTAGTACTTGGGCACGCGAGCGGTACGGGCGCCGGCGCCCGCCTCTGTCTCCGTACCGCTCCCGTCGGTGGTCATGGCCCGCCTTCCCGAGTGCTGCGCTGCTGCCGTCACCGGCTCCTCCGTCTGTCGCGGCTCACATGGTGGCACGGACCGGTCACGGGTCGTCGCCCTCCCTCT
Source organism: Streptomyces sp. BPTC-684 (assembly GCF_030028635.1). NCBI lineage: Bacteria > Bacillati > Actinomycetota > Actinomycetes > Kitasatosporales > Streptomycetaceae > Streptomyces > Streptomyces sp. BPTC-684. The sequence goes on along the minus strand of NZ_CP124863.1, from coordinate 1,627,434 downwards.
GGTGTCGGTCCGATAACGGACGCGACAGCCCTTCTTATACACCCTTGACACCCCTAAAGGTCTAGGCCAAGCTCCCGGTACTGGTCTAAACCATTAAAGACCAGGTCCAGCCCCACAGGCAGTACACGTCGTATGGCTTCGCGGTGGGCGGGGGTTGCAGCATCCCTGAGGAGGGTGGCGTGAAGCGCAAGCTCATCGCGGCGATCGGCGTCGCGGGCATGTTGGTCAGCATCGCGGCGTGCGGCGACGACGACAAGAAGGGCGACGACGCGAAGGGCGACGCCAAGTCGCTGACGGTCTGGCTGACGGTCGACGCCCAGAAGAACTGGCCGGACCTGGTCAAGGCGGCCGACGACGCGATCGTCGCCAAGCACCCGGGCCTGAAGATCAACCACGAGTACTACGGCTGGCCGGACAAGAACGCCAAGCTCGACGCGGTGCTCGCCACCGACAAGGCCCCCGACGTGGTCGAGATGGGCAACACCGAGATGCTCGCCTACTCGGTCAGGGCGCCTTCGCCGAGATCGACCCGTCGAAGTTCGACAACTCCTCCGCCTGGCTCGACGGCCTCAAGGCCTCGGTCACGTACGACAGCAAGACCTACGGCGTCCCCTACTACGCCGGTGGCCGCACGGCGACCTGGCGCAAGGACATCGCCGCCGGGGCCGGCGTCACCGCCGCCCCGAAGACGTACACCGAGCTGACCGCCGACCTGGACAAGATCCAGGAGAAGAAGGGCGACAAGTTCAGCGCCTGGTACCAGCCGACCCGCGACTGGTACGCGGCCATGTCGTACGTGTACGACGCCGGCGGCTCCATCGCCAAGGAGGACGGCGGCAAGTTCAAGGCGAACCTGTCCTCGCCGGAGTCCCTCAAGGGTCTGAACGAGTACAAGAACATCCTCGGCAAGTACATGCACGGCGACAAGACGAAGGACGAGGCCGACCGCCCGATCGTCTACGGCCAGGGCAAGTCCGGCCTGATCTTCAGCGCCGCCTGGGAGGGTGGCAGCGCCGCCTGCCCGAGAACGACAAGGTCGGCAAGCTCACCGACAAGCTCGAGTCGTTCGTGATGCCCGGCCCGTCCGGCAAGGCCATGCCGGTCTTCCTCGGCGGCTCCGACCTGGCCGTCCCGGTCAAGTCCAAGGCGCAGGCGCTCGCGGCCGAGTGGATCAACGCGTTCACCGGCACCCAGGGCCAGAAGGGCCTGATCGCCAAGCAGAACCTGCCCAACAACAAGACGGCCCTCGCTCCGCTGAAGTCGGACCCGAAGACGGCCGTCGCGGCCACCGCGGCCGAGTCCAGCTGGTTCGTGCCCATGGCGCCGGGCTGGGGCCAGGTCGAGAAGGCCAAGGTCCTCCAGGACATGCTGCAGGCCATCGGCACCGGCAAGAAGTCGGTCGAGCAGGCGGCGAAGGACGCGGACGCCGCGATCGACAAGGTCATCAACACCAAGTGACCTGTGGGCGAGGGCCCCGTCGGACAGCGACGGGGCCCTCGCCCGGCCACTACCGGAGAGGGACCGTAGGAGCGCGCGATGAGTGCCGCAGGGACAACCACCGCCAAGGTGCCGCCGGCGCAGCGCGACCCCGACCGGGTGGGGATCCGGGAAGCCCCCGAAGGGACCGGGCAGAAAGCGCAGTGCGGGACAGGCGGCCGTGCCCTGGGCGCTGCTCGCCCCCTGCCTCCTGGCGCTCGCCCTCGTACTGGGCTATCCGCTGGTACGCCTGGTCACCCTGTCCTTCCAGAAGTTCGGCCAGCCGCAGCTCTGGGGGTTCAAGGACCCCGAGTCGGTCGGCTTCGACACTTCACCAACGTCCTGAGCGACGGCGAGTTCTGGACCGTCGTCGTCCGTACGGTCCTGTTCGCCTTCACCGCGGTCGTGCTGACCATGGTGCTCGCATGCTGATCGCCCTGCTGCTCCAGCAGGTCTCCGGCTGGGTGAAGACCCTCGTCAACATCGCCCTGGTGGCGAGCTGGGGCATGCCGATCGTCGTCGCATCACCATCTTCAAGTGGATGTTCGACGGTGACTTCGGCGTACTGAACTGGCTGCTCAGCCAGGTGCCGGAAGTCGACATGGTCGGCCACAACTGGTTCGCCAGTGGCACCCAGGGCCTCGCCGTCATCATGCTGCTCGTGGTCTGGGGCGCGGTGCCGTTCGTCGTCATCACGCTGAGCGCGGGCCTCACCCAGGTCCCCAAGGAGCTCGAAGAGGCCGCGCGGCTCGACGGCGCCAGAGCCTGGGGCGTGTTCCGGCACGTCACCCTGCCGATCCTCAAGCCGATCATCGTGATGCTGGCGACGCTCTCGGTCATCTGGGACATGGGCGTCTTCCCGCAGGTCTTCGTGATGCGCGGCAACCACCCCGAGCCCGAGTTCCAGCTCCTCACCACGTACTCGTACGACAAGGCGTTCGTGGTCAACGACTACTCGCAGGGCTCCGCGATCGCGCTGCTCACCGTGCTGCTGCTGCTCGGTGTGATCGCCGTGTACATGCGCCAGATGCTGAAGATCGGAGAGGTGGAGTAACCGATGGCTACCTCGACCCAGGCGCTCGCGCGCCCCAAGCGCAAGAAGTCCAAGCTCGGCTGGAACCTGCTCGGCCTGCTGGTCTTCGCCACCGCGGGCTTCCCGGTCTACTGGATGCTCAACACGGCGCTCAAGCCCGCCAAGGACGTGATCGACCGGAGCCCGCACTTCTTCCCCCGGTCCTTCACCCTGGAGAACTTCCGCCGGGCGCTGGACATCGGTGACTTCTGGGGCTCGATCGGCCGCTCGCTGATCGTCTCCGTCGTCGTCGTGCTGATCGGCATCGTGGTCGGCCTGCTCGCGGCGCTCGCCATCTCGCGGTTCGCCTTCCGCGGCCGCAAGATCGTGATCGTCGGCATCCTGGCGGTCCAGATGGTCCCGCTGGTCGCGATGATCATCCCGGTCTTCCTGCTCCTGAACGACCTCGGTCAGTACGACAAGTTGTCCGGGCTGATCCTCACCTACCTCACCTTCATCCTCCCCTTCACGGTCTGGACGCTGCGCGGCTTCATCGTCAACGTCCCCAAGGAGCTGGAGGAGGCGGCGATGGTCGACGGGTGCAGCCGCACCGGCGCCTTCATCCGCGTGGTCTTCCCGCTGCTGGCCCCGGGCATGGTGGCCACCTCGGTTTACGGCTTCATCCAGGCGTGGAACGAATACCTCTACGCCCTGATGCTGATGAGCCAGAACCACCAGACCGCCACCGTCTGGCTGTCCAGCTTCACCACCCAGCACGGCACCGAGTTCGCCCCCATGATGGCCGGCTCCACCATGATGGCCGTCCCCATCGTGGCTCTGTTCCTCCTCGTCCAGCGCAAGATGGCCGCGGGTCTGACGGCCGGCGCAGTGAAGGGATAACGCCGCCTCATGACGACGATCGCACGCAGCACAGACACACTCACGCGCGACGCCCTGACCGTCCTGCAGCCCGGTTTCGTCGGCACCACCGCCCCCGACTGGCTGCTGCGTCGGATCGGCGAAGGCCTCACCTCGGTGGGCCTGTTCGGCCACAACATCGCCACCGCCGACCAACTGGCCGCGCTGACCGCCCAGTTGCGGTCCGAGCGGGACGACGTCCTGGTGGCCATCGACGAGGAGGGCGAGGACGTCACCCGCCTGGAGGTCCGTACGGGCTCGTCGTTCCCGGGCAACCTGGCGCTGGGTTCGGTGGACGACACGGACCTGACCCGAGCGGTGGCCCACGAGCTGGGCCGCCGCCTGGCGGCCTGCGGGGTGGACCTCAACTGGGCCCCGTCGGCGGACGTGAATTCAAATCCCGACAACCCGGTCATCGGCGTACGGTCCTTCGGCGCCGACCCGCAGCTCGTGGCGCGGCACACCGCCGCGTACATCGAGGAGCTGCAGGCCGCCGGGGTCGCCGCCTGCACCAAGCACTTCCCGGGCCACGGCGACACGGCGGTCGACTCGCACCACGCGCTGCCGCGCATCGACGTGGACCTCGACACGCTCCACGCCCGTGAACTGGTGCCGTTCCGCGCCGCGATCGCCGCGGGCTCCAAGTCGGTCATGAGCGCGCACATCCTTCTTCCCGCGCTCGACCCGACCCGCCCGGCGACGCTGAGCCCGCGCGTCCTGACCGGACTGCTGCGCGAGGAACTCGGCTACGACGGGCTGATCGTCACCGACGCCGTGGAGATGCAGGCCATCGCCTCGACGTACGGGATCGAGCGCGGCTCGGTCCTCGCGATCGCGGCCGGTGCCGACGCGCTGTGCGTCGGCGGCGGGTTGGCCGACGAGGACACCGTGCTGCGGCTGCGGACGCGCTGGTCGCGGCGGTACGGGCCGGTGAACTGCCCGAGTCGCGCCTCGCCGACGCGGCGGCCCAGGTACGCGCCCTCGCGTCCTGGACGCGGCAGGCCAGGGGGAACGTGGCGGGGCCGGGCGCGGAGGAGCAGGAGGGGACCGCGCCCGGTTCCGACATCGGCCTGGTGGCGGCGCGGCGTGCGCTGCGGGTGACGGGTTCGGCCGCGCCGCTGCAGTCCCCGCCCTACGTGGCTTCCTTCACCCCGTCGCGAACATCGCGGTCGGGGACGAGACACCGTGGGGGTGGCGGCGGGTCTGTCCGCTCTGCTGCCGGGGACGTCGACGGGTACGTACGGTCCGTCGGCGGATCCGGCCGCGGTCCTGGCCGCGGCGGGCTCGCGCCGTATCGTCGCCGTCGTCCGCGACGAGCACCGGCACCCGTGGATGTCCGCGGCCCTGTCCGCGCTGCTTTCGGCGCGGCCCGACACGGCGGTGATCGAGATGGGGGTGCCGCAGGCTGCGGCGCGGGGTGCTGTGCACATCGCCACGCACGGGGCGGCGCGGGTCTGCGGCCGGGCGGCCGCCGGGCCCTGACCCCCACCCACCCCTTCCCTAAAGCCCTCTGGCGGGCGGCCGGGTCCGCCGGCTGCGAGCCAGTGGGGGCTGGCCGCGCAGTTCCCCGCGCCCCTAGGTGGCTAGGGGCGCGGGGACTGCGCACAAACCAGCACGATCCGCAGACGAACGGGGTCCGGGGCCCCGCCCCCGCGTCACCTCCCGGCCCCTCCCACCCCCGGAGGGGCGGGAAGGGGCGGGGTGGGGGCTCCACAGGCCCTGCCACGTCGGCTTGTTCGCGTACGTGTGCCGGAAATAGTGCGCAAGCTTCAGCTTCGACGCAGCAGCCTCATCCACCACCACCGTCGCATGCGGGTGCAGCTGAAGCGCCGAGGCGGGCACGACAGAGGCGACCGGCCCCTCGACCGTCGCCGCCACCGCCTCCGCCTTCCCCTCACCCGTCGCCAGCAGCACCAGATGCCGCGCCTCCAGGATCGTCCCGATCCCCTGCGTGATCACGTGGTGCGGCACCTGCTCGATGTCGTCGTCGAAGAAGCGCGCGTTGTCCACCCGCGTCTGCTCCGTCAGCGTCTTGATCCAGGTACGGGACGCCAGCGACGAGCACGGCTCGTTGAAGCCGATGTGCCCGTCGGTGCCGATCCCCAGGATCTGGAGGTCCACGCCCCCGGCCGAAGACAGCGCCCGGTCGTACGCCTCGCACGCCGCCTGGACGTCCGCCGCCGAGCCGTCCGGCCCGATGAACGAGTCCGCGCCGAGCCCGAGCGGCTCCACGACCTGGCGGATCACGGTCGCGCGGTAGGACTCGGGGTGCCCCACCGGCAGCCCGACGTACTCGTCGAGCTGACAGACCCAGGCCCGCGACACGTCCACCGCACCCGCCGCGACCTTGGCCGTCAGCGCGTCGTAGATGGGCAGCAGGGTCGAGCCGGTGGCCACGCCGAGCAGGGCGTCGGGCTTGCGGCGCCACAGTGCCGCGATGGACTCCGCGATGAGCTCGCCGCCCGCCTTGGCGTCCGGGACGATGACAACTTCCACGTGGGCCTGCCGATCTGGAGACGTAAACTAACCAGGGTGGTATAGACCAATCTAGCAGAGCGGGCGGCGCTCCGGCTGGCGGTCGCGCCTTCTCCCATGGTCGACTGGAGGGGTTTCGGCAACGCGTACACAGACCGCCATTTGGAGGCATCGCGCATGTCGTCGACGTACCGTGAGGCGCACAGCGAGCAGCCCGGCCGGATCATGCACGGCGAGATGGCGGAGCAGCCCGCCGTACTGCGGCGGATCCTCGCCGACGGCGCGCCCTGCATCCGCGAGGTCGCGGCCGCGATCGCCGCCCGCAAGCCCCGCTTCGTCCTGCTGACCGCCCGCGGCACCTCCGACAACGCCGCCCTGTACGCGAAGTACTTGATCGAGATCCGGCTCGGGTTGCCGTGCGGGCTGACCTCGATGTCGACGATCACCGCGTACGGTGCCCGGCCCGATCTCAGCGACGTCCTCGTCATCACCGTCAGCCAGTCCGGCGGCTCGCCCGACCTCGTCGACTCCGCCCGGGCGGCCCGCGCCGCGGGCGCGATCACGCTGGCCGTCACCAACAACGCCGACTCGCCGCTCGCGGCCGTCTCCGAGCACCACATCGACATCCTGGCCGGGCCGGAGAAGGCGCTGCCCGCGACCAAGACGTACACCGCCTCGCTGCTCGCCCTCTACCTCTTCGTCGAGGGCCTGCGCGACGGCGACGTCTCGGCCGCGGGGCGCTGCCCGAGCTGGCGGACCGGATCCTGGCCCGGCAGGACGAGGTGAGGGCGCTGGCTTCCCGCTACCGGTTCGCCGAGCGGATGGTCATCACCTCGCGGGGGTACGGCTATCCCACGGCCAAGGAAGCCGCCCTCAAGCTGATGGAGACGAGCTACATCCCCGCCCTCTCCTACTCCGGCGCCGACCTGCTGCACGGCCCGCTGGCCATGGTCGACAACATCTCGCCGGTGATCGCGGTGGTCACCGACGGGCGCGGCGGCCAGGCGCTCCAGCCGGTGCTCGACCGGCTGCGCGGCCAGGCGCCGACCTCTTCGTCGTCGGCCCCAAGCCGCAGGTCGACGCGGCCTCGGCGGGGTTCGTCCTGCCGGTCGAGGGCGTCCCCGAGGAGCTCCAGCCGATCCTGGAGATCCTCCCGCTCCAACTCCTCGCGTACGAGGTGACCATCGCCCGCGGCCAGGACCCCGACGCACCGCGCGCCCTGGCTAAGGTGACGGAAACCCGCTGATACCCGGGCCTACGCCAGCGAGCCGCCCGTGGCGTCCACCCACGCCCCGTCACCCAGCGACCGTCCGCCGAGGCGAGGAACGCCACCACGTCCGCGATGTCGGACGGATCGCCCACCCGGCCGAGCGCCGACACCGCGGCGGCGCCCGCCCACGCCTCGTCGCTCGTGCGCAGCCAGTCCGCGTTGACGTCGGTGTCGACGATGCCCAGGGCCACCGAGTTCACCGTGATGCCCCGACTGCCCACGATCTTGGACAGGTTGCGGGTGAAGACGTCGAGCGCGCCCTTGGTCATGGCGTACGCGATCAGGTCCGGCAGCATCGCCGACTTCGAGGCGCCGGAGGAGATGTTGACGATCCGGCCGCCGTCCCGCATCCGCTCCAGGCCGAGCCGCGCCAGGAAGAACGGCGCCTTCGTGTTCACGGCGAACAGCCGCTCGTACTCGTCCTCGGCGATCTCCCCGAACGTCCAGACCGTGCCGATGCCCGCGTTGTTGACCAGGATGTCCACCCCGTCCGCGTGCCGGTCGAAGGCCGCCCACAGCGCCTCGGCGTCGCCGGGGACGCCCAGCTCCTGGCCGAGGGCGAAGGCCGAGCCGCCGGCCGCCTCGATCGCGGCGACCGTCTCCTTGGCGGCCACCTCGTTGCTGCCGTAGTGGACGGCGACCCGTGCCCCGTCCCGGCCGAGCAGTTCCGCGATGCCCCGGCCGATGCCGCGGCTGCCGCCGGTGACCAGTGCCGTCCTGCCCGTGAGTGCGCCCATGACGTATGTCCTCCCCGTGGATGAAAATCTGTAGCGCTCGCTGCAGAACGAAACGTAACACATTCTCTAGTGGTCGCTATAGAATTCGTCCATGACCACCGGACAGCGCGGCCGCCCCCGCTCCTTCGACCGTGCCCGCGCGCTCGAAAAGGCCACGCTGACCTTCTGGGAGCACGGCTACGAGGCGACCTCCGTGGCCAGGCTTGACCCGGGCGATGGGCATCGGGGCGCCCAGTATGTACGCGGCCTTCGGCGACAAGAGGGCCCTGTTCGACGAGGTCGTGGGGGCGTACGGGCAGACGTACGGGGCGTTCATCGGCCGGGCCGTCGCCGAGGAGTCCGGTGCGCGGGCGACGATCGGGCGGATCCTGCGCGAGGCCGCCACCGAGTTCACCCGGCCGGGCCGCCCGCGCGGCTGCCTGGTGCTCAGCGCCGCCGTCAACTGCACCAGCAAGGAGGTCGAGGAGGCCCTGCGCGAGGTGCGCAACGCCAACCTCGCCGAGTTCGAGCGCCTGATCGCCGCCGATGTCGCGGCCGGTGTGCTCCCCGCCGGAACCGACGCCCGCACCCTCGCCCGGTTCAGCGCGGGCGTGTTCCAGGGCATGTCCCAGCAGGCCAGGGACGGGGCAGGGGAGGAGGAGCTGGCGGCAGTGGCCGAACAGGCCATGCTCGGCTGGCCGGAGGAACGGGACTAGGCCTGCAACGGCCGGACGTGGCAGGCTCGGCACTGGCCGGAGCAGGGCCGGTAAACGGATGGACAGCGAGGAATGGTCGAGTCCACAATGGCCCGAGCAGGCCTCCGGCCTCCCCGCACAGGAGGCCGGACAGAGGTACGCGGCGCTCTCTGCCCTGACAGCGCCGAGCACCTCCCGTAAGGCCGAGGGGCACCGCACACCCGTCGGCCGGCAGTTCCGGGCTGCGGTGCCGGACGGGCCGAGGGTCCCGCCCCGGCGCCGTAGCCCGCGCGAGTACCCTCGCTGACGTGCCCTCCATGAACGACCTCGTACGTCAGCACACCGCTCTCGGTGAATCCGACCTGGAGTGGCTCCATCTGCTGGTCTCGGAGTGGCAACTGCTCTCCGACCTCTCCTTCGCCGACCTCGTGCTGTGGGTGCCCACGCTCGACGGCACCCGGTACGTCTCGGTCGCGCAGATGCGGCCCAACACCGGCCCCACCTCCTACCAGGACGACATGGTCGGCCGCCTCGTCCCGCGCGGCCGCCGCCCGCTGCTCGACGCCGCGCTCGACGAGGGCCGGATCGTGCGCGAGGGCGACCCGGAGTGGCGCGAGGAGGTGCCGGTGCAGGTCGAGTCCATCCCCGTACGCAGGGAAGGCCGCGTCCTCGGAGTGATCGCGCGCAACACCAATCTGCTCACCGTGCGTACACCCTCCCGGCTTGAGCTCACCTACCTCCAGTCCGCCTCCGACCTGGCGCAGATGATCGCCGCCGGGTCCTTCCCCTTTCCGGGGCAGCAGGTCGACATGGACGCGTCGCCGCGCGCCGGCGACGGGCTGATCAGGCTGGACGCGGACGGCATCGTCCAGTACGCCTCGCCCAACGCCCTCTCCGCGTACCACCGCCTCGGGCTCGCCTCCGACCTGGTCGGCCAGCACCTCGGCGAGCTCACCGCCCAGCTCGCGCCCTCGCGCGAGCCGGTGGACGAGGCCATCGTCAAGCTGGCCAGCGGCTACGCCCCGCGCAGACCGAGGTCGAGGGCAGCGGCAGGGTCATCCAGCTGCAGGCCATCCCGCTCAAGCCCAAGGGCATCCGCATCGGTTCGCTCGTCCTGCTGCGGGACGTCACCGAACTGCGCCGCCGCGAGCGCGAGTTGATCACCAAGGACGCCACCATCCGGGAGATCCACCACCGGGTGAAGAACAACCTCCAGACGGTCGCGGCCCTGCTGCGCCTGCAGGCCCGGCGGATCGACTCCGAGCAGGGGCGCGAGGCGCTCAACGAGGCGGTGCGGCGCGTCGGCTCGATCGCGATCGTGCACGAGACGCTCTCCCAGAACCTGGACGAGCGCGTCGAGTTCGACGAGATCGCCGACCGGGTGCTGGCGATGGTGGCGGAGATCTCCCCGGGCAAGGTCAGCTGCCGCCGTACGGGCCGCTTCGGCATCCTGGACGCCGAGGTCGCCACCCGCTCGCGATGGTCCTGACCGAGATCCTCCAGAACGCCCTTGAGCACGCCTTCGCCCAGGGGAGCAGGGCACCGTGGAGGTCTCGGCGGTGCGCGGCGGCACCCGCGACGACGCCCGGCTGCTGATCACGGTGCGCGACGACGACCGGGGGCTGCCCGAGGGCTTCGACCCGCAGAAGGCCGGGAACCTCGGCCTCCAGATCGTCCGCACCCTGGTCGAGGGCGAGCTGGGCGGCGCCTTCGACATGGTGGCGGCGCGGGGCAGGGCACCCAGGTGGTGCTCGACGTACCGGTGCGGGCGGACAAATAGCCCGCACGCCTGCGACACGGGCGGAAAGAGCAGCGAGCCCCGGACCGCGAACGGTCCGGGGCTCGAATGCTGTGGGTTACTGCGGCGCGCTGCGGCTCGGGGGGCGGTGAGTGCGTACTCGCTGTACGCGCCGCGCAGGCCTAGGCAGGTGGGGGATCAGGCGGTCGCGTTGCGCGCCCGGTTGCGAGCGGCACGGCGCTTCATCGCGCGGCGCTCGTCCTCGCTGAGGCCACCCCAGACGCCGGAGTCCTGGCCGGACTCGAGCGCCCACGCAGGCACTGCTCCATGACGGGGCAGCGGCGGCGGACGGCCTTGGCTTCCTCGATCTGCAGCAGCGCAGGACCGGTGTTGCCGATGGGGAAGAACAGCTCGGGGTCTTCCTCACGACAAACGGCGTTGTGACGCCAGTCCATGGCTGCTACCTCTCTTGGTATTACGTGCGGGTTGCTTGTGAATGTGAACGCTTTCACGAATCCCCCGCAAGGAAGGGCCGACTTCCAGTTGGACTGGTTGTGGTCCTGAGTTGAGGAGGGTTCTGGCTCTCACGGAGGCCGGTGTTGCGGGCCGTCCCGATCGCCATGTAGAGATTCGCAAACCTCGGCGGCGGATACAACCCCTTCCGGAAAGTTTTTTTGATTCCTCGGTGTCGACTGGGTCACAGTCGTACTTCTATGGGGTGGGGCCCAGCCCAAACGTTCGAGTTAAAGGACTTTCGGCCCTTCCACTCACACAATCACACGCAGTGCACGGCGTACGCCTGTGAACGTCACGCTCGTACGCAGACCCAGGTGGTCGCCGTCCATCTGGAAGGGCAGCGGGGCCTTGGAATGCAAGGTGAAGTCCGTGAGGTCGTGCAGTGAAACCGCGTGCTTGCCGTGTGGACCCTTCTCGGGGGTCGAGGTCAGCAGCTGGGTGGCGTAGCGGGCCGCCGACGCGGTCGAGAGCCGGAGAGGGAGAGCACGTCCAGGGCCGTGTCGAAGGACGCCTCCGGGGCCGCGTACACCGGGCGATTGCCCAGGTAGGTCCAGGGGAGGTGTTGCAGACTATCGACATCACCAGGTCCTCGACCGGGTCCTGGCCGAGGCGCTCCAGGGTGATCGTCCCGTGCCGGCGGTGCTGCTCGGCGAAGAACTGGCGGGCCACCTGGCGGATGTAGAGGCTGTGCGTGGAGCGTCTGCCGCGCTCCCGCTGCTGTTCGACCCGGCCGACGACCCCGGCGTCGAACCCGAGCCCGGCGCAGAACGTGAACCAGCGGTCCGGGACGCCCTCGTCCTCGCTGCCCGGCGTGCCGGCCGCCAGGCCGGGGCTCACCGTGCGGCCGCGTCCTCGCGCAGGGCGTCCAGCAGTATGCCGGTCGCCTCGACGGGCTCGTTGGGCAGTCCGACCGCGCGCGCGAAGACATTGGTGGAGCCGCCGGGGACCACCGCGAAGCTCGGCAGGTTCTCCAGGTCAGGGCCGTTGTGCAGCAGACCGTTGACGACCTCGTTGACCGTGCCGTCGCCGCCGAGCGCCACGACCAGGTCGATGTCGCTGCTCTCCGCCGCCCGCCGCCCGAGGTCGCGGGCGTGCCCCCGTACTCCGTCGTCACGGCCTCCAGCTTCATCTCGCTGGCCAGCGCGTGGATGAGGACATCACGGGTGCGGGCACTGGTGGTGGTAGCCGCCGGGTTGACCACGAGAAGTGCACGCATGGGCGCCAGAGTACCTACCGGGCGGTACCGGGCACAGTCCAGCCCCCTCTCCCAGGCCCCGGAGCGGGCTCCCGCCGAGGGCTACCCTGCTGGGGTGAGTACTGAGCAGCACCCTGACAGCGAGAGCGGCGCCGGCACCCCGAGGGGCCGCGCCCGGGCGGCTGACCGCGGCCGCCGCGATCGCCGCGATCGAGGGCCTGGCCCTGGTCGGCGGCGGCCTCTTCATGCTGGTGATGGGCCTGATGGGCAAGCCCGACCAGCCGCGGCAGGCCGAGACGGGCGGCGTGACGCTGATCGTCCTCGGGATCATCCCGCTGGTCGCGGCGCGCGGGCTGCTGCTGCGCCGCCGCTGGAGCCGGGGGCCCGCGCTGATCACCCAGATCCGGCGCTGCCGGTCGCCTGGATGTTCCTGAACGCGGACAGGGCGGCGATTCCCGCGGGGATCGTGATGGCCGTGGTCGCGGTGGCCGGGCTTGTCCTGCTGGTCAATCCGGCCACGGCGGAGGCGCTGGGTGTGCGCGGGGCGGGCGGGGCGCGGTAGCGCTTCGCGGGGTGCGGTGAGTTCGGCTGCGGGCCGGTGGAGGCTGGCCGCGCAGTTCCCCGCGCCCCTTGCGGGGCGCGCCCGTCCTACTCCTCCACCAGTAGCTTCTCCCGCAGCTGGGCCGGGGTTCTGGCCAGCAGCCGGGAGACGTGCATCTGGGAGATGCCGACCTCCTGCGCGATCTGCGACTGGGTCATGTTCCCGAAGAAGCGCAGCAGCAGGATCCGCTTCTCGCGCGGCGGCAGGTCCTCCAGGAGCGGCTTGAGCGACTCCCGGTACTCGACGCCCTCCAGCGCCTCGTCCTCCGCGCCCAGCGTGTCCGCGACCGCCGGCGACTCGTCGTCCGTGTCGGGGACGTCGAGCGAGAGCGTGGAGTACGCGTTCGCCGACTCCAGGCCCTCCAGGACCTCCTCCTCGGAGATGCCCAGGCGCTCCGCCAGCTCGTGCACCGTGGGCGAGCGGCCGTGCTGCTGGGAGAGCTCGGCCGTGGCCGTGGTGAGGGCCAGCCGCAGCTCCTGGAGGCGGCGCGGCACCCGGACCGCCCAGCCCTTGTCGCGGAAGTGCCGCTTGATCTCGCCGACGACCGTCGGGGTCGCGCACGTCGAGAACTCGACGCCGCGCTCCAGGTCGAACCGGTCCACCGACTTGATCAGGCCGATGGTGGCGACCTGGGTCAGGTCGTCCAGCGGCTCGCCGCGGTTGCGGAACCGCCGGGCCAGGTGCTCGACCAGCGGCAGGTGCATCCGGACCAGCTTGTTGCGCAGCTCGGCCTTCTCCGGCGAGCCGTCCGGAAGCTTGCGCAGCTCGATGAACATCGCCCGCGCCCCGCTGCGGTCCTGCGGATCGTGCTGGTGTTGCGTGTGCTCGATGTGCTCGCTCATGTGGGCCGCCCGCTCTGCCTGCCGCGTCTGCTCCGCCACGGCCTCAAGGCCGTCAAGTCCGTCCACCGGGTGCGGCCGGGCCTGCTGCTCCGGAATACCGACGGAGCGCGGCACCTCCAGGTGCGTCTCGGGGATGCCCTGTCGTCCCGCACCGGACCGTCCCCGCTCACGCCGGTCCGGGTCCCGCGCCGCGCTGTTTGTACAGGCTGATGGAGACCGTACGGTCGTCGGCGACCAAGGAGTCGACCTTGCCGGCGAGCGCGGAGAGCACCGTCCAGGCGAAGGTGTCGCGCTCGGGCGCCCGGCCGTCCGTGGTCAGGGCCGAGACCGTGACCTCCAGGGAGTCGTCGACGAGGCGGAAGACACAGCTCAGTACGGAGCCGGGAACGGCCTGCTGAAGCAGGATCGCGCAGACCTCGTCGACCGCGATACGCAGATCCTCGATCTCGTCGAGGGTGAAGTCCAAACGTGCCGCGAGACCGGCCGTGGCCGTACGCAGCACCGACAGGTAGGCACCTGCGGCCGGCAGCCGGACTTCCACGAAGTCCTGATTCCCGGGCTCGCCTGCGATCTGGGACACCCTCACCTCCAAGGTGGCACAAGCTCTCTCGGGCCCCGGCGGAGGGGACGCCTCCGGGGCCATGCGGTACGTAATGCGGTGATCGTGCGTCGTCCACGCGATCGTGGTGCTCGGAAGGGCGACGCTATCGCGATCCATGGTGTCGTGTCGCCGGGACCCCTCCCGGCAGGTGTCACTCATGGTAAGCATATGAGCACGGACAGTGGCTAGAGGTGTGCGGTGCCCAATTGCTGTGAACCGACGCCGGGTTGACGTACCAGGCCGCGGGCCGTCGAACCGTCCGGATCCTCCTGACCTCCCGCGTCACACCAGTACGTTGTCCACAAAGCACCAGCGCCAGTCCTCGCCCGCCTCCAGGGTGCGCATCACCGGGTGCCCGGTCTCCTGGTGGTGGGCGGTCGCGTGGCGCATCGGCGAGGAGTCGCAGCAACCCACATAGCCGCAGACCAGGCACTGCCGCAACTGTACGAAGTGGGTGCCCGCGGCCAGGCACTGCGGGCACGTCCCGGTCAGCGGCGCGGGCTCGGGGCGCGGCAGTTCGGCAACGTGCGGGCACTCGCTCGCGATTGCCAGGTTACGACGGTCCGGGTGTGAGGTGGCTGGGATGGACGCGTTGCCGCTGGTGGCACTGGTCGCGGGGAGCGCGGTGGTGGCCGGCGCCGCCCGCCGCACCCCGGTCCCGGCCCCGCTGCTCCTGGTCGCGGCGGGCCTCGCCGCCGCCTATGTGCCGGGCGTCCCGGACTACACGCTCGACCCGCACATCGTGCTGCCCCTGCTGCTGCCGCCGCTGCTGTACACGGCCGCCGTCGACAGCTCGTACCTCGATCTGCGGGCCAATCTGCGGCCCGTCGCGCTGCTCTCGGTCGGTTACGTCCTGTTCGCGACCGTGGCCGTGGGCTGGCTCGCCTATCTGGTGGTGCCCGATCTGCCGCTCACCGCCGCGCTGGTGCTCGGCGCGGTGGTCGCGCCGCCGGACGCGGTCGCGGCGACCGCGATCGCCCGCCGCCTCGGCCTGCCGAGCCGGATCACCACCATCCTGCAGGGCGAGTCGCTGGTGAACGACGCGACCGCGATCACCGCGTACAAGGTGGCGCTCGCGGCCGCGGTCGGGGAGGGGCGACCTGGGCGGGCGGGGCCGGGGAGTTCGCCCTCGCCTCCGTCGGCGGGATCGGGATCGGGCTCGTCCTGATGGTGCCGATCCAGTGGCTGCGCACGCATCTGACGGAGGCGCTGCTCCAGAACACCCTCTCGCTGCTCATCCCGTTCGTGGCGTACGCGGCGGCCGAGCAGGTCAGGGCGTCCGGGGTGCTGGCGGTGGTGGTCGTCGCGCTGCACCTGGGCCACCGCTCCTGGCGGGTGGACTTCGCCACCCGGCTCCAGGAGGCGGCGGTCTGGAAGATGGTCGCCTTCGTCCTGGAGTCGTCGGTGTTCGCGCTGATCGGGCTGCAGCTGCCGGTGGTGCTCAAGGGGCTCGGCGAGTACCGGGTGGGGGAGGCGGTGCTGTACGCGACCAGGGTCTTCGCCGCGGTCGTCGCGATGCGGTTCGTCTGGGTCTTCCCGGCCACGTTCCTGCCGAGGGCGCTCTCGGAGCGGATCCGCACGCGCGAGCCGGACACGGACTGGACGGCGCCGGTGATCGTGGGGTGGGCCGGGATGCGCGGGGTGGTCTCGCTCGCCATCGCCTTCTCGATCCCGATGACCATGCACGACGGCCGCCCCTTCCCGGCCCGGAACCTGGTGCTCTTCCTGACCTTCACCACGGTCATCGCCACCCTGGTGGTGCAGGGGCCGACGCTGCCGCCGCTGATCCGGGCGCTCAGGCTGCCGGGGCGGGACGCGCGGGCCGAGACGCTGGCCGAGGCGCAGGCCCAGAACGAGGCCTCGCTGGCCGCCGAGCGCCGCCTGGACGAGCTCCTGGCGGACGAGGCCAACGCGCTGCCGCCGCCGCTGGCCGACCGGCTGCGCACGGTCATGGAGCAGCGCCGCAACTCCGTGTGGGAGCGCCTCGGCGGGGTGAACGCGGTGACCGGCGAGTCGGCCGACGCCACCTACCGCAGGCTGTCGCGGGAGATGATCGGCGCCGAGCGCGAGGTGTTCGTCCAGCTGCGGGACGCGCGCCGCATCGACGACGAGATGCTGCGGACGCCGCTGCGCAGGCTCGACCTGGAGGAGGCGGCGGCGTACCGGGAGAGCGAGTCGTAGCGACTAGAACGGCTGACCGGTGACGACGGCCGAGACCGTCGTGCCCTCGGGGAACGCGCCCTCCTCGGCGAGGGTCAGCAGCCCGTACAGCATCTTGGCCACATAGAGGCGTTCCACGGGCAACTGGTGGCGGGCCTCGAAGTCGTCCGCGAAGGCGTCGAGTCCGGGGTCGTGCGGGCGTAGCCGCCGCAGTGGAAGCGCTCGTCGAGGGACCAGTTGTCCCCGGGCGCCCCGAACGTCTCGCGCTGCAACTCCCGTATCTCGCGCGCGAGGAACCCGCCCCGCAGCACCGGGAACCCGACGGCCCGCTGCCCCGGGGCGAGGCCGGCGGCGAGGCCGGCGAGGTGCCGCCGGTGCCGCAGGCCACGGCCACCACGTCGGCCAGGCCGTGCAGTTCGCGTCCGAGGTCCGTGCACCCCCGCACGGCGAGGAGTTGCTGCCGCCCTCGGGCACGACGTACGCGGCCTCGCCGAACCGCTCGCGCAGCGCGGCGAGCACCTCCGGCTCGGCCTTGCGCCGGTAGGTCGCGCGGTCCACGAAGTGCAGCCGCATGCCGTCCGCCGCGCACCGGGCGAGCGACGGGTTGAGGGGCCGGTCGGCGAGCTCGTCGCCCCGGACCACGCCGATGGTGGGGAAGCCGAGGAGGCGGCCCGCGGCGGCGGTGGCGCGCAGATGGTTGGAGTAGGCACCGCCGAAGGTCAGCACCGGCCGCCCGGCCGCCTCGCGCAGGTTCAGCGCGAGCTTGCGCCACTTGTTGCCCGGAGGGTACAGCTCCACTGGTCCGAGCGCACCGGGGCCGCCCGGCAGCGTGGTGTGGATCAAGTCGTCCCGCTTGAGCAGCAGCCGCACGCCCCGGCGCTCGAACCGCTCGTCGTGGGCTTCCTGGAGCGGGGAGGGCGGCCGGGGCTGCAAGGCGGTGGCAAGGTCTACGGGCTGGCTCACCAGTCCATTGTGGCTGCTCAGAGCCTCTGCTGCTGCTTGCCTGGTGCGCATCGGGAGCACCGGCACGGCGGCCACACGGAGGTGATCAACGGTGACAGCAGGGCGTCGGCCGCTTCGAGGCCACCTGACAGGCCGGATTGACCGAACGGTGATACGAACCCGGAACAGGTCCACGCAGGGCCGGCCTGCCGGCCGACACCCCGGGCGCGGGATTCGGGGCGGAGGCGGTCTATTTCTGCGCGACGACCCGGATGGTCGCGCCGGGCTCGACGTTCACGGTCTTCGTGCCTGCCGTGCCGGTCACCAGCTGTCGCAGTGCGTCCAGCCGGGTGGTGTCCAGGGACAGGTTGTACGGCACCATCTCCTGGGGCGCGGAGTCCGCCGTAACGGGGGCGAACTCGTAGATGTCCCCGGGGTTCATGAAGACCAGGGTCACCTTCTCCCCGGCATTGAGCTTGTCCAGCTTCAAGCCGTTGAGAGCCTGGCCGACAGGCGCCAGTAACTCGGGCGCGAGGCCCAGTTGTGTGACCTGGACCTGCTCCTTGGTGAACCGGCTGACGATGACCAGTCCTTCTTGCACGTTGATCGTCTCGACGTCCGTCTGTGACGCGGTCTTGGCGCCCCTCTCACTGCTCGCGGTGGAGTTCGGTGACGATCTTCACGCCCTTCTTGGTCACGTTCTCGTACAGCCGCTGCACTGCATCGGTGCCGGGCCGGCAGTCCATCGCCGACAGGGAGAAGTCGATCAGGTGCCGGACGGCGTAGGCACCGCGTTCGCTCTCCCTGTCCTTGTTGTTGTCGTCCACGTACTTCTCCGAGTCCTGCGGGTAGTAGATGCGGGACTCCTGCGTGCGTAGAACACTGCCCGCGCGGGCTTGGTCCTCAGTTCCAGGCTGAAGCCGCACACGCCGGTGTAGGGCTTGGCCCCGGGCTCGTGCTTGAGCGTCGTCACCTCCACGAGGCGCTGCCAGCGCTCGTCCATGTAGAAGCGGGCCGTGACGTCGAAGCTCTCGGTCGCCGCCGCCTCGGCGCTGCCGAACATGAAGTCCGCGAGGAGGAGCCCCGTCCCCGGCGGACCCCTTGGAGCCGAACACCATTCGGCTCATGGAGTCGGCCTGAGCCGTCATCGCGGCTTTGGCCATCTGAAACTCGGTCATTCCGTTCGCGAGCCGGACCGGCTCGCTTTTGCCCGTCCCCTTGAACGTCCCGATGTAGGACTCGAACGTCCCACCACACTGCTTCTCCACCATGGGCTCCAACCCTTCCTTGGTGTCCGGGAGTTGGCGCGGTACACCCTCACCGAGCCGCAGCAGTCCCACCCTGTCGCACCGCCCTGGGCGCTTCACTCCCCCGGGGAGACACGAATGAGCCAATGCGTCCGCGGGGCGGCGACTCTCGCCGGACTCCACCTCCGCGGAGCGCTCGTCCGGCTCCGCAGCCCCCGTCCCGCAACATGTTCCGAACGTGAGACAGGCCCTGGGAGGACAGCTGTCCAGGCCGTCCACATGAGCGGGCGGGCGAGCCCCTGACCGTCGAACCGGTCGAGAACCCGACCGACTTGGCCCGTGCCCGGCGGCTCGGCCGGTCGAGCTTCCACACCAGGAGATGCCGCACCTCTCCGGCCGGAACGGCCGAGATCGCGTTGTCGAACTCCTCGCGCTTGATCCCCGCCTTGAAGGCGGACAGCTCTTCTTTCCAGACCTCGCGGACCGTCAGTCCTCTCGCTGGGCGCGCCCCGTAGATCACGCTCGTGCGCTGTCGGCGTCGTCTCGTCGTCCTGCGCCGGACGCCGTGGCGGGTGAAGCGCTCGTCCTCGACCGGTTGCAGGGGCGAAGGGATGCGCGGCCGCAGGGCGGCGGCGAGGTCGAGCGCTTCTTCGGTCACCTGTCCATGGTGACCGGCGCCCCACTTCAGGCGCTCCTGGACCCGCTCCCGCAGCCAGTCCATGCCGAAGCCGCGCGGGTCGACCTTGCCGGGCTGCCACTCCCTGTGGCCGATCACCGACCGTTCCCCCAGCCGTAGTGGCGGCACCGGCCGTCGCGGCCTTCTCGATCGCCAGGAGCTGGGCCTCCGGCCGGTGGTCCTCGCCGTCGCCGAGGTTCTCGCACCCGAACCCGTAGAAGCGCGCGTTGCCGTCGGTTTCGGCCTTGCCGCAGGGCGGCAGGCGTTTCTCGGCGATCACCGCGCGCAGTACGTCGCTGTCGCCCGCGCCGGCGTGGTTGGCGCGGCCGTTGCCGACCAGGTGGACCGTGCCGTCCTTGGTGATCACGCCGTGGCAGAGCAGGCCGGGCAGGCTGTCGTAGCCTTCGTAGCAGATGCGAACGGTGGTGTCGGATCCCTGGGTGACGGTGTGGTGGATCATCACGCCGTTGATCGGACCCCAGGCGCCGTGCCCGGCCCGGTTGTGGGTGCGCCAGCCGTCGACCTCGACGACCCGGAGGCCTTCGGCGCGCAGGGCGGAGAGGAACTGGTCAGCGGACATGGGTGGGGCCATGGCCGACTCCTTCGATCTTGCGGTACCCCGGATCGCGGCACCGGGTGCGGTTGAGGCGGAGTGCTCGCCACCGCTTCTACCGGAACTTCCCTGCGGGGGCGATCTGTTCGGGCGGCGTGCGGGCCGGTCCGGACAGATCGCCCGATCACGGTCGGTCGTGTGCGAGCCAGAGGTCGGGGCCGAACACCTCGTAGTGGATGTCGGCGGCCGCGACCCCCTTGTCGAGCAGTTGGCCGCGCACCGCCGCATGAACGGCAGCGGACCGCACAGGTACGCGCGCGTGCCGGCGCCACCGTGACCGAGGAGAGGTCCACCAGGCCCGTGCGGTCGCCCGGGTGGCCCGGCTCGGGCCGCTCGTACCCAAGTGGGCCGAGGAGTGGGGGAGTTTGGCCGTCAGCGCCGCGTGGTCCTCGCGCAGGGCGTGGTCGGCGGGGGAGCGGTCGCCGTGCACCACGGTCACCGGGGCGCGGTGACCGGCGTCGGCCAGGTGCTCAAGCATCGACAGCGTCGGGGTGCAGCCGATCCCCGCCGAGGCGAGCAGCAGGGGCGCCCCGCTGCCGTCGAGGACGGATTCGTCGAGGACGAGATCGCCGTACAGGGCCGAGACGCGCAGCCGGTCGCCCTCGCGCACGCGCGCGTGCAGGTGGAGGGAGACCTCTCCGTCAGGCGCCCGGTCCCCGCCCCGGACCCGCTTGACCGTGATCGAGCGGGTGGCGGTGCCGGGGGCGCCGCGAGGCTGTACTGGCGTATCTGGCGGGCGCCGTCGGGGAGTTCGACCTGGACGGAGACGTACTGGCCGGGGCGGAAGCCGGGCGCCGGGGCGTCGTCGGCGGGCCGCAGCCGGAAGGTGGCGACGTCGGCCGTCTCCTCGGTGCGCCCCTCGACGGTCCACTCGCGCCACACGCCCCCGGCGGCCACGCCCCGCTCGGCGTAGAGCCGGGCCTCGACGGCGATCAGGGCGTTCGCCATCAGCCAGTACACCTCGTCCCAGGCGGCGGCGACCTCGGGCGCCACGGCCTCGCCGAGCACCTCGGCGATGGCCGCGACAGGTGCTCGTGGACCACGTCGTACTGCTCGACCGTGATGCCGAGCGAGGCGTGCTTGTGGGCGATGCGGCCCAGCATCACGTCGGGGCGCTCGTCCGGGTGGTCCAGGAGGTGGACCGCGAAGGCCGCGATGGACCCGGCGAGCGCCTGCCGCTGGACCCCGGCGGCCTGGTTGCCCCAGTTGAACAGGTCGCGCAGCAGCTCGGGACAGGCCGCGAACAGCCGTGCGTAGAACCGCTCGGTGACGGCGGGGAGGGCCGCGCCGACGGCGGGCAGGGTGGCGCGACGGTCGCGGCCGACTTCTCGGACAGCAAGGGGACTCCTCTTAATTGGAATCTAATACTCGTATTTTTGGCTGCGAAGCAAGCCCGCGAGCGGGCCGGGGGTGCCTCAGCCGTCCGTCCGGCGTCCGCCCGTGAGGCCGATGAGCAGCGGACCGGTGGGCGAGGTGACGAGGTCGGCGACGGTGAGGGTCGAGCGAGGCGCAGAACGCCTCCTGGGCCCGGCGCAGCGCTCCGCGCAGCCGGCATGCCGAGTTGAGCGGGCACGGCACGGCCCCCTCGCACTCGACCACATCGCCGAGGCCTCCAGTTCGCGGACCAGGCCGCCGACCGACGCCCGGCGGCCCGCCGGGGTGAGTGCGAGCCCGCCGCCGCGGCCGCGCCGCGCCTCGACGAGGCCGAGGTGCTGGAGCCCGGCGACCACCTTCGCGGTGTGCGTATAGGGCACCCGCATGGTCTCGGCCACCTCGCGGGTGGTGGGCGGGACTCCCGGTCGCCCTCGTCGGCGACGGCCAGACGCATCAGTACGCGAAGCGCCAGGTCCGTGAATCTCGTCAGCCGCATGGGGCCAGCGTAGATAACTTGCATATGCCATGCAAATTTGTGGCCGGAACTGCGAAGGTGCCCCGACGGAGAGCGCAACCTGCCCCGCCGAGGGCCGTTCTAGTCCCACTCGTTTGTGTAATGGCGCCCGCACGGTCCGTGCTGGAAGGCTTCTCGCGCAGGTCAACTCACGATCGGAAGATCGAGAGGAAACACATGTCGGTCGAGGCGGGCCCGGGAACCGCGCGCAGCAGAGTCTTGGCACCGCAGCCGCGCGGAATCTGGCGACCACCACCAAGTCCGCCCCGCAGATGCAGGAGATCACCTCCCGGTGGCTGCTGCGGATGCTGCCATGGGTCCAGGTGCAGGGCGGTACGTACCGGGTCAACCGGCGACTGAGCTACTCGGTGGGCGACGGGAAGATCACCTTTGGCAGACCGGTGGGCGGGTCGCCGTCATCCCGGCCGAGCTGGGGGAGCTGCCCGCGCTGCCGGGTTCGAGGACGAGTCCGCGCTGACCGAGCTGGCGAACCGGTGCGAGCAGCGCGAGTTCGCCGCCGGGGAAGTGCTGGCCACCCAGGGCGACCCGGTGGACACGGTCTACCTGCTGGCCCACGGCCGCGTGGAGCAGATCGGCACGGGGCCGTACGGGGACGAGGCGGTGCTCGGGGTCCTGGCGGACGGGGCGCACCTGGGCGAGCAGGCGCTGGTCTCCGGCGAGACCACCTGGGACGCCACGGCCCGGGCGGCGACGGCGTGCACGGTCCTGGCGCTGAGCCGGGCGGACGTGCTCAACCTCGCGGAGCGGGCGTCCTCGCTCGGCGAGCACCTCGCGGCGTACGCGCTGATCCCGGAGCAGCGCACCAGCAAGTACGGCGAGGCGGCGATCGACCTGGCGTCCGGCCACGTCGGCGAGCCGGTCATCCCGCACACGTACGTGGACTACGAGGGCGCGCCCCGCCAGTACGAACTCTCCGTCGCGCAGACGGTCCTGAAGGTCCACAGCAGGGTCGCGGACCTCTACAACCAGCCGATGAACCAGACCGAGCAGCAGTTGCGGCTCACCGTGGAGGCGCTGCGCGAGCGCCAGGAGGACGAACTCGTCAACAATCGAGAGTTCGGCCTGCTCAGCAACTGCGACTACGGACAGCGGCTCCAGCCGCACGACGGCGTGCCCGGCCCCGACGACATGGACGAACTGCTCTCCCGGCGGCGCGGCAGCAAGCTCTTCCTCGCCCACCCGCGCGCCATCGCCGCCTTCGGGCGCGAGTGCAGCAAGCGCGACCTGGTCCCGGAGAGCGTGGAGATCAGCGGCAACCGCATCCCGACCTGGCGCGGTGTGCCGATCTTCCCGTGCAACAAGATCCCGGTCAGCGACGCCCGTACGACCTCGATCATCTGCATGCGTACCGGCGAGGCCGAGCAGGGCGTCATCGGGCTCCAGCAGAGCGGCATCCCGGACGAGATCGAGCCGAGCCTGTCGGTGCGGTTCATGGGCATCGACGAGCAGGCGATCATCTCGTACCTGGTCACCGCCTACTACTCGGCCGCGATCCTGGTGCCGGACGCCCTCGGCGTCCTTGAGAACGTGGAAGTGAGCCGCTGGCGCTGACCTCGCAGGCAGACCCCGCGCGGGCGGTCGGCGGCCGGGGAGGTCCGCCGGCCGCCCGCGCGGAACCGCGTACCCGCGGGCGCCGCGTGAACGCGCGCACCGGCCACGACGTAGGGAAGACCACGTATCGAACACGGCGAGAGGAATGTCGAGTTGGTCATGGGGAAGCCGTCGAGGGGCGCGAGGCCGTGGACTTGCTGGAGCGGACCCGGGTGGCGGTCAATCCGCGGCTGAGGGCCACCGTGGAGTCGCTGCCGGGCTCGATACGGCGGGTGGCGATGTACCACTTCGGCTGGGAGCACGCGGACGGCACCCCGGCCGCCGGGCAGGCGGGCAAGGCGATCCGGCCCGCGCTCGTGCTCGCGACCGCCGGGGCGCTCGGCGGCGACCCCGAGGACGCGCTGCGGGCCGCGGCCGCCGTAGAACTCGTCCACAACTTCACGCTGCTGCACGACGACGTGATCGACGAGGACGCCACCCGGCGCCACCGGCCCACCGCCTGGACCGTGTTCGGCACCCCGGACGCGATCATCGTCGAGGACGCGCTGCTCGCGCTTGCGCTGCGGCTGCTCGCCGAGGACCGCCACCCGGCGGCCCCGGCCGCCTCGGCCCGGCTCGCGGCCTGTGTGATCGAGCTCTGCGCCGGACAGCAGGCCGACTGCGCCTTCGAGCAGCGCGGCCCGCAGGAGGTGTCCCTGGACGAGTGCCTGGACATGGCGATGGCCAAGACCGGGGCGCTGCTCGGGTGCGCCTGCTCGCTGGGGGCGCTGTACGCGGGGCGGGGCCCGAGGAGGTGGCCGCGCTCGACGCGTTCGGCCGCGAGGCCGGGCTCGCCTTCCAGCTCATCGACGATCTCATCGGCATCTGGGGCGACCCCGGCCGTACCGGCAAACCCGTCGGCGCCGATCTCGCCTCGCACAAGAAGTCGCTGCCGGTGGTGGCCGCCCTGACCTCGGGCACCCCGGCGGCGGCCGACTCGCCGAGCTGTACCGGGGCCCGATGGGGCGGCCGCGGTGCGGCGGGCGGCGGGAGCGGTGGACCGGGCGGGCGGCCGCGACTGGGCGCAGATCCACGCGGGCGACCGGATGGCCCAGGCGGTGGACCAGCTGTCCCGGGCGGTCCCGGACCTCGCGGCGGCGGGCGACCTGCTGGCCCTGGCGGAGTTCGTGACCCGGCGCTCGCGCTGACGGGGGCCCGAGGGGGAGCAGGGGCGAGGTGCCCGGGGCTGCCTCCGGGACACCTCGTCCCCTGGCTCGGGGAGGCAACTCTCGGATCGTTCCGATCAGTTGAGGATGAACGGAACGCGACAAGGGCGGCCGACATGGGTACGGGACCGGGCACGGGCATACGGCGGGTCGAGCGGGACGATGAGAAGGCGGTGGAGACGGCCGTGCGCCTCCTCGACGAGGCGTTCCAGGACGACCCGGTGAGCAGCTGGGTCTTCCCGGACCCGGCGCGCCGCCGCGAGGTGCACCGTCACCTCATGCGCGCTTTCCTGGAGATCTCGCTCGCCGAGGGCCGCGTCGACCTCGCCGAGGACGGCACGGCGACGGCCCTGTGGGTCGACGTCCCGGCCGAGCAGCCGGAGGACGGCGACGAGGACGGCCGGCCCAACTGCGGGCCGCCGTCGACCCGGAGAACGAGCGCGTCGAGCTGATCGGACGGCTCACCGGGTCCGTCCACCCGCACGGCCGGGCGCACACGTATCTGCTGCTGATCGCGGTCGCCCCGGACCGCCAGGGCCAGGGGAGCGGGGCCGCGCTGATCGCGCCCGTCCTGGAGCGGTGCGACCGGGAGGGCCTGCCCGCCTATCTGGAGGCGAGCAGCGCGCGCGGCTCCCTGCTGTACGAGCGGCTCGGCTTCGCGCACCTCGAGGAGCCGCTGCGGCTGCCGGACGGGCCGCTGATGTACCCGATGGCGCGAGCCGCGCGGCTGAAACGATTCTCCGCCGTACCGGGCCGGGTCGGGGTCAGCTCCGAGCACCCGGTCCACGATCATCTGCACCAGCCGCTCGGCCGTGTCCTCGTCCTCGCCGAGCACGCCCGGCAGGGTGAGGTGCTCGACCAGCAGCCCGGTCATGGCGAAGTAGAGCAGCCGTACCGTGTCCGCGTCGCCCGGCAGCCCGGCGTCCAGATGGAACGCGATGTTCGCGTCGAGGTCGGCGCGGATGGCACCGGTCAGCGCCTCCCTCAGCTCCGGCCTGCGGGTGGCTTCGAGGCGGAGCTCCAGCAGCGCGAGGTAGCCGGTGCGCTCCTTGACGATCCGCCGCAGCAGCCAGTGCATCAGCGAGGCGACCAGCTCGCGTGACGGCGCGGGCCGCATCGCCTCGCTCACCTCGGCCGGATCCGGTGTCATCCGTACGTGGATGTGCCGCCCCGCCTGGGTGAACAGGTCGTCCCTGCTGGTGAAGTAGTTGGAGGCGGTGCCGGGCGGCACCTTGGCCTCGGTGTCGACGGCGCGAAAGGTCAGCCCTCGCGCGCCCTCGCGCGCCAGCACCTCGATCGCCGCGTCCACGAGCGCGGTTCTGCGTTCCGGGTTCCTGACCATCTGAGTTCCTTCTCCTGCTTCCTTCGAAAGCCCGCGCCCAAAGGGCCTTGCGCAACCACTACGCACAAAGTACTTTACGTGCAGTGGTTGATCGACCGACCACCTCCCGAGCCAGAAGAGGCCAGTTTGCGCAAGCTTTCGTACTACATCGCTCTCTCCATCGACGGTTTCATCGCCGCCCCGGACGGGTCGTACGACTTCTATCCCCTGAGTGACGAGCTCTTCGGCTTCATGGGCTCCGACTTCCCCGAGGCCCTGCCGACCCCCGCCCGCCAGGCCCTGGGTGTCGACGGGGTGCCCAACCGGCGGTACGACACCGTGCTGATGGGGCGGGGTACGTACGAGCCCGGCATCAAGGCGGGCATGACCAGCCCGTACGCCCATCTGCGCCAGATCGTCTTCTCGCGCAGCCTCGGCGAGTCCCCGGACCCGGCGGTCGAGGTCGTCAGCGGCGACCCGGTGCCGCTCGTCCGCGCGCTGAAGCAGGAGGAGGGCGCCGACATCTATCTGTGCGGCGGTGCCGACCTCGCCGGGCAGCTCGTCGACGAGATCGACGAGCTCGTGGTCAAGAGCTATCCGATCGTGATGGGCGCCGGAATCCCCTTGTTCCGGACCGAGTTCATGCCCCGCTCCTTCGTGCCGACGGGCAGCCGTTCCTTCGAAAACGGTACAGTCGTCACCACTTACGCAAGGAAGCGCTAACTCCCATTTCGGTCACGCCCTGTGACGAACGGCAGGCTGCGGCGCTAATCTCCCGCCCATGACCACACAGTCCTGGGCGGGCTGGTACCGAGACCGCCATGGATCCGAAGCGCTGACGATCACCGCCGACGGGACCCAACTGCACACCCGTATCAGGGGGGTCGACTTCGCCGGGGCCGGGTTCGACTCGCTCGGCCCGGTGCCCGGCATACCGACGGAGGGCTCGTTCGCGCTCGACGGCGGCACCCTGCGCGACTTCGTCCTGGAATGGGACATGACGGTACCGGTCGCCTCCGACGACGGCGCGGTCCACCACGCCACCCTGAGCTGTCTGCTCTCCCTCAAGCCGCCCGAGCCCGATCTGGGGCTCGCGCTGCACCTCGGGGGAGCGGTGTACGCGTCGGGGCGCGCCGAGGTCGACTTCGGGTCCGTGCTCGACGACATCCGCCGCCAACTCCCTTGCGGGGCGCACCTCCAGCCGTCCGTCCTCGAAAGCATCTGACCCGCGAGCGGCCGTTGCGTACCGAGACCAGGTACGTAACGGCCGCTTCTTCTTTTCTTCTCTCTGTCCTCCCGTCAGGAAGCCGTCAAGAAGCAGCAGTTGAAGGTCGCCGCAGCCTCATTGTTCTACTACTGTGCGAACAATGAAGGTTTCGATGAACCGTGTCCGGTACCGCCTGGTGGCCGTCGCCGTGCTGCCCTTCCTGCTGGCGCTCGCCGTCGACCTGCTTCTCTTCGCGGCCCTGCGCGACCGGCTGCCGACGCGCCTGGCCACCCACTTCAGCGGCGGCGGCACCGCCGACGGCTATGCGGACCGGGGCTCGTACGTGACGGTGAACATCGGCCTCGCGGCCGGGCTCGCCGCCGTCTGGGCGGTCATCGCGGTCACCGCCGACTTCGCGGTGCGCGGGGCGCGCTGGGTGATCGGCGGGGGATACGCGGCCGCGGGCCTGACCGGCTATGTGATGGCGGCCGCGCTGTACGCGAACCTCGACGCCGCCGACGGCAGCGGGGTCCGGCTGCCGCTGTGGCAGCTCGCGGCGGGCCTCGCGGTGGCCGCGCTCGCCGCGGGCGCCGGGGCGCTGCTGCTGCGGCTCCTCGACCTGCCCGCGGCCGTGCCGCCGCCCGGCCCCGGCACGGTCGAACGGCTCGACCTCGCGGAGGGCGAGGTGGCGGGCTGGGCCCGGCGCGCCCCGTCGCGGACGCTGTGCGCGGTCGGCCTGGCGCTGCTCGTCGCCGGCGGCCTGCTGACGTACGTGTACGGCTGGGGGCGCGCCGCAGCGCCGCTGGCGTGCGGGCTGCTCACCCTCGCCTGCTCCTGCCCGTACGTGACGGTGGACCGGCACGGGCTGACCGCCCGCCCGACGGTGCTGCCCTGGCCCCGGGTGCGGATACCGCTGGCGGACGTGGACCGGGCGGTGAGCCGGGAGGTGAAGGCACTCCCGGAGTACGGCGGTTGGGGCTACCGGGTGCGCCCCGGGCGCTCGGGGCTGATCCTGCGCTCGGGCGAGGCGATCGTGGTGCGGCGCGCGGGCGGGCGGGAGTTCGCCGTGACGGTGGCCGACTCCGCGACGGCCGCGGCCCTGCTCAACACGCTGGCCGAGCGCGCGGCGGTGCGCTGATGCTGTTCCGGGTGGACCCGGCGTCCTCGGTGGCGCTGGGCGACCAGATCGCCGCGTCGGTGCGCCGCGCCATCGCCGAGGGCACGGTGGAGCCGGGCGAGCGCCTGCCCGCCGCCCGCGTCCTCGCCGACTCGCTGGGCGTCAACGTCCACACGGTGCTGCGCGGCTACCAGCGCCTGCGCGAGGAGGGCCTGATCGAGCTGCGGCGGGGCCGGGGCGCGGTGGTGGTCGAGGCGACCTCGTCCCGCGCCCGGGCCGGGCTGCTCGTGCGGGTGCGCGAACTGGTGGAGGAGGCACGGAGGTTGGGCCTGACGGAAGACGAGCTGGTCGACCTGGTCCGCACGGGCCTCCACTGACGTGTTGAGCGGTCTTGCGGAAGTCCGGTGCGGTGCCGCGGCCCCAAAGGGGCGCGGGGCTGTGACATATGCGGCTCCGCCGCGTGGGCGCGACCAGCCACAGACGGCCCGCAGTCGCATACCCGCCCTTCCAGCGGAGCGCCTAGTACGTCTGGAGCTCCACCAGATTGCCGTCGGGGTCGTGCAGATGGGCGGCCCGCATGGTCGGACCCCACTGCGGCCGGTCCTGCGCCGGGGCGATCACGGTGGCGCCGGCGGAGGTGCAGAGCTCGACCCCGGCGTCCAGCGCCTCGGGCCCGTCCACGCGGATGACGACGGACGCCCCCACGGGCACGTTCTCCTCCCCGACGGCCGCGGCCATCGCGGCCCGGGAGAACAGCGCGAACGTCGTACGCCCTTCGCAGTCGTCCCAACTCGCGTACCCCGAGCCCTCGGTCCCGCGCGCCAGCGAGCACCCGCTCAGCTTGGGCAGCACGGCCGCGTAGAAGCGGAAGGTCGGCTCGTATCGCTCCACCAGGAGCCGGGGGTACGGAGGTTCGAGAGGTGCCATGGCCCGAATTTACCCCGTCCGGCGGACCGAGGCGGAGGTGATCTCGCCGTCGTGCACGGTGTACGTACCCGTGAAGGTGCGTGTGCTGCCGTCCCGTTGCCGGGCGTCGATGTCCACGGAGACGGTGTCGTCCTGGACGGACAGGACGGTGACGTCGGCCCGCCGGGTGTCGGCGAAGCCCGCGACGTAGTCGGAGTAGCTGGTGGTGAGGTTCTTGCCGCCGAGGCTCCACGCGGTCTCGTAGTCACCGCTGTTGAGGGCGGCGTAGTAGGTCGTGATCGTGTTCCGGGGGCCCGGGGTGCTGGACGGGCTGCTGGTGTCGGAGGTCGGCTCGGCGGCCGCGGTCGGTTCGTCCGTGGTCGCCGGGAACGCCGTGTCCGGGTAGTCGGGGGTCGCCGTCGCCGTGTCCGTCGCGATGCCCGGGGCCGGGAGGTAGCGCGCCGCCGCGGGGCCGCCGCCCGTGTCGCGCGCCAGCGCCCAGATGCCGGTGCCGGCCGCCGCGCACAGCACCACCGCCACGAACACCACGATCAGCACGCGCCGCAGCCCGTCGTCCGGGGGCGGCTGCCCGGGTCCCCCGTCGCCCATGGCGGCCGTCGGGCCCTGCACCCAGCGCTGCGCGTCCGCGTCCCAGTAGCTCATGTCACCCGCGCTTCTCAGCCGGTCAGTTGGACGATGGTGTCGACGACGGCCGCGGCCGAGGCCAGCCCCGCCGCGGTCGTCGCGCCGAGGGTCAGCCGGTCGCGCAGCCACTGGAGCCGGTCGCGCCGCACCTGACCGGTACCGGCCATCGCCTCGTCGAGTTCGCTCAGCCCGGCGTCCAGCTCGGCGATCTCCGGTGTCCGCCGGAGCACGCCGAGGTGCTCGCGCAACGTCCGTACGGCGGCGGCAAGTTCAGGTGGCGCGTCGAGAAGCTGGGCCGAGGCGTCCGCGGCCCGGGCGTCGGCGCCCGCCGCGGCCGCGCCGCCCGTCATCACCCCGATGCCGATGCCGCCGGGGACGGCGGTGGGCGGGGCCGCACCCGCGTACGGGGGCGGGGGCAGCGGCGTGCCCGCCCGCCGCGAGCGGTCCTCGGCGGACGCGCGGTCCCCGGCCGCCGCCGCACCGCCGGTCATCACGCCGATGGAGATGCCACCGGACGGCGAACCCCCGGCGGTGGTCTCCTCGTCGGGAGTCTCGGGAGTCTCCGGCGTCTCCCGGCCTTCCTCGTCCACCGCCATCACTTCCCGCCTTCCGTGTGCGACGCCGACGACCGTTCCCCCGTCGCGACGGCGCCCCCGCTCATCGCCCCGATGAACACCCCGCCCCCGCTCACGGTGACGATCTGCTGCTCGAAGTCGCCCGTCTCGTAGTCCTTCGCCCGCAGGGCCTCGCGGACCCCGCTGGCGATCCGGTCCTGCACCGTCCGTACGTACCGCTTGACGTCCATCTCCTGGAACACCGA
Organism: Streptomyces sp. BPTC-684; assembly: GCF_030028635.1. Lineage (NCBI taxonomy): Bacteria > Bacillati > Actinomycetota > Actinomycetes > Kitasatosporales > Streptomycetaceae > Streptomyces > Streptomyces sp. BPTC-684. The sequence continues at coordinate 1,597,060 of NZ_CP124863.1, read as the reverse complement.
CAGGTCGTCCGTGCTCCCCAGTTCCCGCACCGACGTGGCCGGTCCGTCCGGCAGGGCGTGCCGGGGGTTCGCCAGCCAGGTGCGGAACTCGGCGACGGCCGTGCTGACCAGGGACGTCGCCGCGGCGAAGTTCGCGGTCGGGGCCGCGAGCAGACCGCGGACCGTGTCCCGCAGGACATCGCCCTCGCCGCGCGCCTCGATCACGTCCACGGCCCGGAACTCGTGCCGTACGGGCATGAGGACGTGTGGCACGACCTCCAGGACCAGCATCCCGCCCTGGGTGTGGACGCGCACCAGGACCGAGACCACGACCTGCTCGTCCCACGTCCCGATCCGGATGCGCAGGAAGTGGCGGCGCGCCTCGCCGCCCTCGCCCACGGCCTCGTCCAGGTGCCGCCGGACCGTCGACGGGTCGTAGGCGACCTTCCAGCGGGCCACCCCGGTCGGCAGGTAGACGAACTCGTCCACTTCGAGCGCGCGCAGCCGGTCCCGGCTGGTGGCCGCGGCCGAGGTGCGCAGGGACTCCAGCTGCGGCTTGATGAGGTCGATGACCTCGCGTCCGGTGAGCGGCCCGGCCTCGGGCGCCGCGCCCTTGCGCCGCTTCAGCTCCATCACCAGCGACCACTGCTCGTCGTACGGCCGCCCGGCGCCGATGAACGGCCGGAACGGGTCGTAGATCGTGAGCGAGGCGTGCTGCTCGCGGTCGATGGCCTGGCCGATCCGCCGGTAGCGGTACGGCAGCGTCGGGCGGGGGCGCCGGGCGAACGACTCGGCGCCCAGCTCGTCGCGCATCACGGCGGTGACATGGGCGCGGTACGCCCAGACGGGGAGGACGAGCAGCAGCGGGAACACCACGCCCGTCCAGCCGTCGCCGCCGCTGAAGAGGGTGAACAGCGCGCCCGCCCAGTAGGCGACCGCGACCACGAACGGCACCAGCGGCAGCAGCATCCGCAGCCGTCCGCGGGTGGCCTCCTTGACCATGGTGCGGTCGAGGGTGAACACCGCGAGGCCGAGCCCGGACCCGGCGCGCACGCTCCCGAAGACGCCGCAGACGACGGCGTACGCCAGCCAGCCGGGGACGGGGAACACCGTCTCCGAACCGACCCCGGCCACCCCGAGCCCGATGAACACGCCCCACAGGCACAGCAGGGCGAGCGCGGTCTCGGCCTCCCGGCGGCGGGCGCGCAGCGCGTGCGCGAGGACGGGCAGCGCGTCGATGCCGAGCGAGAGGGCGACCGGGCGCTCCTCGTGCTGGACGAGCTCCTCGATCACCCGGCGCCGGAAGTCGCTGTCGAGGTGGACGCCCGCGCACAGCAGCCGGGTGGCCTCGCCGTCGCCGTGCTTCGGTCCCGTCGCCGTCATATGGGCCCCCTGCCCCGAGTCAGTGGGTGTGACGCGGGTGGACGATAGCGGCGGCGGCCGGAAGGGTCTTGGAGAAAGTTCACCTCGGCGTCCTCCCCTGGAGGGTGAGGGCCCCTTCCACCCGGCGGGCCGACAGCATCCGGCCGGGTGTGGTGTCGGCCAGGGCGCGGAACTCGCGGTTGAGGTGGGCCTGGTCGTAGAAGCCGCAGACGGCGGAGGTCTCGGCCAGCGTGACATCGCCGCGGGCGAGCATCCGTACGGCGCGGTCGAAGCGCAGCACCCGGCCGTACGTCTTCGGGGTGAGCCCGATCTGCTCGGTGAACCGGCGGATCAAGTAGCCCTTGCTCCAGCCGACTTCGGAACTGAGCCGGGCCACCGGGATCGTCCCGGCGGTGCGGGCGAGCAGGTGGTACGCGTGGGCGACCTCCGGCGCGGGGTCCGGGCCGCGGGCGAGCCGGTCCAGCAGTACGCCGTCCAGCAGGTCGAACCGCTCGGCCCAGTCGCGGGTGGCCGCCAGCCGCTCCACCAGCAGCTCGGCCCCCGGGCCCAGGACGTGGTGGAGTTCGACCACGTGCTGGGCCAACTCGCCCATGGGCAGGGCGAACAGGCGGTACGCGCCCAGCGGCGTCAGCTCCAGCCGGATCGCCTCCTGGCCGCCGTGGTGCGCGCACAGCGTGGGGCTGTCCTCCAGTCCCACGACCATCGACCCGATCCGCCCGCTGCCCGTGCCGGGCGCCCCGATCCGGCGCACCTGGGCGAACGGCTCGGCGAGGTTGACCACCACGACGGCCCGCCCGGTCGGCACGACCCGCACCTCGTACGGCGAGAGCCCCGAGTCCCAGTACCCCGCGTAACTCCGCAGAAAGGGCCGCAACCCCGGATGCCATGCCCGGGTGACCCGCCACAGCCCCCCGACCCGAACGATGTCGACCCCGGACCGAACACTCCCCCCACGCGCGACCTGGATCCCCAATGCCCCTCCCCCTGCCCGGCAGTACCCCCATGCTTACCCGGAAGCACGCCGGTCGGGTCCCGCCTTCCCAGCTCCTTCACACGCCGCTTGGACGGTGTCGTTGCCGGGCCGCTGGACGAGAAAATGCCGAAAGCACCCGGCTCCGCGCGGATGCCGGGTGCTGTCGTGTGCTGCTGCCGAAACGGCGAAGGAGGCGTTACGCCTTCTTCGTCTCCCAGAAGATGCGGTCGATCTCGGCGATGAGTTCGAGCGCCTTCTCGCCGGTCTTCGGGTCCGTCGACGCCTTGGCGGCCGAGAGGGCCTTCAGGGTGTCGTTGACCAGCTGGTGGAGCTGGGGGTACTTCTCGAAGTGCGGGGGCTTGAAGTAGTCGCTCCAGAGCACCGAGACGTGGTGCTTGGCGAGCTCCGCACGCTGCTCCTTGATGACCACGGCACGCGCACGGAAGTGCGGGTCCTCGTTGGCCTGGAACTTCTCCTGGACGGCCTTGACCGACTCGGCCTCGATCCGGGCCTGGGCCGGGTCGTACACGCCGCACGGCAGGTCGCAGTGGGCGCTGACCTTCACCTTGGGGGCAAACAGGCGGGAAAGCATTGAGCGGTCCTTCCTCGTGATCGTCTTCTCAGGTGGGACATTACTCGGTGAGAGAGCCGATTTCGCGAGTGCCCCCGGGGGCTTAGGACAAAAGTCCAGGGTCACCATGGGACTCGTGGCGGAACGTACCGTGGGAGTGGGCCGGGTACCGGGAGGTGGGTGGCGGATGACGGATCAGGGGCGGGAGCCGAGGGTGCCGTTGGGGATCGCGGAGGTGACCGGGACCTCCATGGTGCCGACGCTGCTCCACGGGGACCAGCTGCTGGTGCACTACGGGACCGAGTTGCGGGCGGGTGACATCGCCGTGCTGCGGCACCCGCTCCAGCAGGATCTGCTCATCGTCAAGCGGCTCATCGAGCTGCGCGAGGGCGGGTGGTGGGTGCTGGGGGACAACCCCGACGACGAGGTCGTCGACAGCCGGGCCTTCGGGACCGTGCCGTGCGAGCTCGTGCTCGGGCGGGTGCGCGGCCGCTACCGGCCGCTCACCCCCGGGCGTCAGCGCTCGCTCGGGGTGCTGCTCTCCTGGGCGGTCTCCGCGGTGCGGCCAGTGTTCGCCGACCGGTCGGTCTCCAGGCGCTTGCGCGCCCGGTAGGCGGCCACGTTCGCCCGGGTCGCGCACCGGTCCGAGCAGTAGCGCCGGGAGCGGTTGGTGGAGGTGTCCAGGTAGGCGTTGCGGCACGGCGCCGCCTGGCACAGGCCGAGGCGGTCCACGCCGTACTCCGTGAGGTGGAAGGCCAGGCCCATCGAGGCGAGCGCCGCGTAGCCCGCGGTCGCGTTCGAGGTGTGGTCGGCCAGGTGCATGTGCCACAGCGGGCTGTCGTCCTCGTCCCGGTGGTCGTGCCCGGAGACCTGCGGGCTGACCGGGAACTCCAGGAGGAGGGAGTTGAGCAGATCCACCGCCTGGACCTCCTCGCCCGCGTCCGCCGCCTCGAACACCGCCCGCAGCCGGGCCCGGACCGCCCGCAGGCGCGGCACGTCCGCCTCCGTCGCCCGCCGGGCCGTCGTCGACTCGGCGCCGAACAGCTCGCGGATCACCTCGACCGTCGTCAGGGAATCCTTGTTACGGGCCGGCTCCTCGGTGTTGACCAGGCGCACGGCGTAGTCCGAGTAATAGGCCAGTTCCACGTGTAATCCTTACGGCGACAGTAACGGCAGCAGTAACGGCTGTGCGCTGTCCGAGGGTATTACGTGAATCGCCTCGACGGGGACGGAACCCCGCTACGCCGAAAGGGGCGGTACGGGCTCCTCGGCCCGTACCGCCCCCGTCCGTACTCCTGCCGCCGCGGCGCCTACAGCACCTTCGACAGGAACGACTTCGTCCGGTCGTGCTGCGGGTTGGTCAGGACGTCGCGCGGGTGGCCGGACTCGACCACCACGCCGCCGTCCATGAAGACCAGCGAGTCGCCGACCTCGCGGGCGAAGCCCATCTCGTGGGTGACCACGATCATGGTCATGCCGTCCTCGGCCAGGCCCCGCATGACGTCCAGGACGTCACCGACCAGCTCCGGGTCGAGCGCGGAGGTCGGCTCGTCGAAGAGCATCAGCTTCGGCTGCATGGCCAGCGCGCGGGCGATCGCCACGCGCTGCTGCTGGCCGCCGGAGAGCTGCGAGGGGTAGTTGCGCGCCTTGTCGGCCAGGCCGACCCGGTCGAGCAGCTTCTGCGCGCGCTCGCGCACCACGGCCTTGGACTCGCCCCTGACCTGGATCGGCGCCTCCATGACGTTCTCCATGGCCGTCATGTGCGGGAACAGGTTGAAGCGCTGGAAGACCATGCCGATGTCGCGGCGCTTGAGCGCGACCTCGCTGTCCTTCAGCTCGTAGAGCTTGTCGCCCTTCTGGCGGTAGCCGACGAGCTCGCCGTCCACGTACAGCCGGCCGGCGTTGATCTTCTCCAGGTGGTTGATGCACCGCAGGAAGGTCGACTTGCCGGAGCCGGACGGGCCGATCAGGCAGAACACCTCGCCCTCGGCCACCTCCAGGTCGATGCCCTTGAGGACCTCGGTCGCGCCGAAGGACTTGTGCACGCCTTCGGACTTCACCATGGCGGTCATCAGCTCACCACCTTGGGGGTGCTGCGGAGCGAGACCAGGTTGGCCTTCACTCGCTGGAACGGGGTGGGCGGGAGCGCACGGCTGGCGCCGCGGGCGTAGTAGCGCTCCAGGTAGTACTGGCCGATCGAGAAGACCGTGGTGAGGATCAGGTACCAGGCGGCCGCCAGGAACAGCATCTCCACCGCGGCACCGGAGGTCTGGCCGATGTCCTGCGCCTGCCGCAGCAGCTCGTAGAACTGCACCGCCGAGACCAGCGAGGTGGTCTTCAGCATGTTGATGACCTCGTTGCCCGTCGGCGGCACGATCACGCGCATCGCCTGCGGGATCACGATCCGGCGCAGCGTCTTGGCGTGGCTCATGCCGAGCGCGTGGGACGCCTCGGTCTGGCCCTCGTCGACCGCGAGCAGACCGGCCCGGCAGATCTCCGCCATGTACGCGGCCTCGTTGAGCCCGAGCCCGAGCAGCGCCGTGAGCAGCGGCGTCATGAACGAGGACCAGTAGTCCTTGTAGATCGGGCCGAGGTTGATGTACTCGAAGACCAGGCCCAGGTTGAACCAGACCATCAGCTGGACCAGGACCGGGGTGCCCCGGAAGAACCAGATGTAGAACCAGGCGATCGACGAGGTCACCGGGTTCTTCGACAGGCGCATCACGGCGAGCAGGATGCCGCCCACGATGCCGATCGCCATCGACAGGACGGTCAGCAGCAGGGTCTGGCCGACGCCGTCGAGGATGCGGTCGTCGAAGAAGTAGTCCGGGACCGCGCCCCAGTTGATCTTGCCCTGGCTGAACGCGTAGATGATCGCGGCGAGCAGGGCGAGCGCGATCACCGCGGAGACATAGCGTCCGTAGTGGCGGACCGGGATCGCTTTGATGCTCTCCGGAGCGGCGGGGGGCGGGGTGTCCGCCGGCTCCGTCTTGTTGACGTCAACAGTCACGGGTGTTGCCTTTCAGAAGCCTTCAGGCCCTCCGCCCGGGGACGGGGCGGAGTGCGCCTGGAGCGGGGAGGTTCAGACGCCGCCGTTGATCTTGGCTTCCTTCACGGCGCCGGCCTCGACGCCCCACTTCGCGATGACCTTGTCGTAGTCGCCGCTCTTGATGATCGCGTCGAGCGCCTCCTTGAGGGCGTCGCGCAGCTGGGTGTTGTCCTTGGAGACCGCGATGCCGTACGGAGCGGCCTCGACCTGCTCGCCGACGATCTGGAAGTCCTTGCCGCCGCCCGAGGTCTTCACCGCGTACGCGGCGACCGGGAAGTCCGAGGAGCCGGCGTCGGCGCCGCCGGAGCGCAGCCGGGTCTGGGCCTGCTGGTCGGTGTCGAAGGGCTCGATCGAGATCTTGCCCTTGTCGCCGCACTTCTCGGACTGCTTCTTGGCGAGGTCCTCGGAGACCGTGCCGCGCTGCACCACGATCTTCTTGCCGCAGAGGTCGTCCCAGGTCTTGATGCCCTGGTCCTTGCCCTTCGGAGTGTAGATCGAGACACCGGCCGTGAAGTAGTCCACGAAGTCGGCGCCCTCGCCGACCTTCTTCTTGGTCTCCGAGTCGATGCCGTTCTGGCGGTCCTTGGTGTCCGTCATGGCCGACATGGCCATGTCGTAGCGCTTCGCGCGCAGGCCGGTGACGAGCGTGTCGAAGGTGCCGTTCTCGAACTGGAACTTCACGCCCAGCTGCTTGCCCATGGCGTCGGCGAGGTCCGGGTCGATACCGGCGGTCTTGCCGTCCTTGTCCTTGAATTCGACCGGGGCGTACGCGATGTCCGAGCCGACCTTGATGACGCCCTTGTCCTGAATGGCCTTGGGCAGCTTCGAGAAGAGCGGGGCCTTGCTGCTGGCGGCCGAGCTGCTGCCGCCGTCCTTGTCCTTGCTCTTCGTCTGGTCTCCGCAGCCGGTAAGGAGCAGGGCACCGGCGACCGCGATCGCGCCGACCGCGGCAATCCGGGACGAGGCGGCGGTCGTACGACGGGTGGTGCTTGCGGTCATGGTCGGGTTCCTCCGGCGGGTGATGGAGTGGCCAGTGAGTGAACAGTGAGCCGTGGTGCCCATCCTTGGGCGACACGACCGTGTTGTGTCGGCATCTTGCCATTCGGACCTGCGGAATCAGGGGGGCGCGCATGTCAAAATCGGATAACGGGTCACCCCCCGACCCCAACGGGCCGGTACACCAAGGCCGGACCATGTGCGGGCTTCACCTTTGCCGGCCGGAAAATCTGCGGTTCATCTCGCGTTGTGGACACGTTTCATGCCGCATAGCTCACTTGTCCCGACATGCCGCTATGAGTCGTGTCACCACGGCGTTCCGCAGTCGAAATGGACTACTCGGCGCACCCCTCCGTCCGGTAAGAAGGATCCTTACACCCCTCATCCGGGGCTCAGGGCGCGTTGTGCGGCGTGCCCGCGCGTACGTACCTCCTCCTCGCGGGGCGGGCCAACCGCTCCTCGCGGGGAACGTGCGTGGTGCCCACCCACCCCTCCTCAACAAGGAGTGGCCACCCTCAACTGATGAAGACTTAAGGGGTCAAATCAAAATGGCAGCGGAGATCGTCAATCCTCGCAGCGACAGCAGTACCGACCAGGGCTCCTCGGAGGAGCCCTTCGATCCGGCCTTCGCCCTGCACCGGGGCGGCAAGATGGCCGTGCAGGCCACCGTGCCCATCCGGGACCGGGACGACCTGTCCCTGGCCTACACGCCGGGTGTGGCGAAGGTGTGCACCGCGATCGCGGAGAACCCCGACCTGGTCCACGACTACACCTGGAAGTCCCAGGTCGTCGCCGTGGTCACGGACGGCACGGCCGTGCTCGGACTGGGTGACATCGGCCCCGAGGCGTCCCTCCCCGTGATGGAGGGCAAGGCCATCCTCTTCAAGCAGTTCGGCGGGGTCGACGCGGTGCCCATCGCGCTCGCGACCACCGACACGGACGAGATCATCGAGACGGTGGTGCGCCTGGCGCCCTCCTTCGGTGGAGTGAACCTCGAAGACATCTCCGCGCCGCGCTGCTTCGAGATCGAGCGGCGGCTGCAGGAGGCCCTGGACATCCCGGTCTTCCACGACGACCAGCACGGCACCGCCGTGGTCACCCTCGCGGCGCTGCGCAACGCGGCGAAGCTCACCGGGCGCACGCTCGGCGAGCTGCGCGGCGTGATCTCCGGCGCGGGCGCGGCCGGCGTGGCCATCGCCAAGTTCCTCCTGGAGGCGGGCCTCGGCGACGTGGCGGTCGCCGACCGCAAGGGCATCGTCAGCCGGGACCGCCAGGACCTGACCGACGTCAAGCGCGAGCTCGCGGAGATCACCAACAAGGCGGGCCTGACCGGCTCCCTGGAGACCGCCCTGGCCGGCGCGGACGTCTTCATCGGCGTCTCCGGCGGTACGGTCCCCGAGCCCGCGGTGGCCTCGATGGCGCCCGGCGCGTTCGTGTTCGCCATGGCCAACCCGAACCCGGAGGTCCACCCGGACACCGCGCACAAGTACGCGTCGGTGGTCGCCACGGGCCGTTCGGACTACCCGAACCAGATCAACAACGTGCTGGCGTTCCCGGGCATCTTCGCGGGCGCCCTCCAGGTCCGGGCCTCCCGGATCACCGAGGGCATGAAGATCGCGGCGGCCAACGCGCTGGCCGACGTCGTCGGCGACCAGCTGGCCGCGGACTACGTGATCCCGTCCCCGTTCGACGAGCGGGTTGCTCCTGCCGTGACGGCGGCCGTTGCCGCTGCCGCGCGGGCGGAGGGCGTGGCCCGTCGCTGACGCCTCCCTGCCGGGTCGCACTGTCCGTCTGCGGACCGTGCGTGGCTGGTCGCGCAGTTCCCCGCGCCCCTTTGGGGCGCGGTACGGGACGCGGCTCACACCTCGATGAGGTTCCGCCGCGTCCCGTACGCGTTCTAGGGTCAGGCCATGTTCGCCGCCTATGCCGCACGCATCGACCGTGACCAGCCGCTCTCCGGTCTGGAGTTGGGGGAGCGGCCCGCCCCCGAGGTACGCCCGGGCTGGTCCCTCATCGACGTCCGGGCGGCCTCGCTCAACCACCACGACCTGTGGTCGCTGCGCGGGGTCGGCCTCGGCGAGGACAAGCTGCCGATGATCCTGGGCTGCGACGCGGCCGGGGTCGACCAGGACGGCAACGAGGTCGTCCTGCACTCCGTCATCGGCCAGACGGGCCACGGGGTGGGCCCGGGCGAGGGCCGCTCCATCCTCACCGAGAAGTACCAGGGCACCTTCGCCGAGCAGGTCGCCGTGCCGACCTGGAACGTGCTGCCCAAGCCCAAGGAGCTCAGCTTCGCGGAGGCCGCCTGTCTGCCGACCGCCTGGCTCACGGCGTACCGGATGCTCTTCACCAACGCGGGCGTACGGCCCGGCGACTCCGTCCTCGTGCAGGGCGCGGGCGGTGGGGTCGCGACCGCCGCGATCGTGCTCGGCAAGGCCGCCGGACTGCGGGTCTACGCCACCAGCCGCGACGAGGCCAAGCGGAAGCGGGCGGTCGAGCTGGGCGCCCTGGAGGCGTACGAGCCGGGCGCGCGGCTGCCGCAGCGGGTGGACGCGGTGATCGAGACGGTCGGCGCGGCCACCTGGTCGCACTCGGTCAAGTCGCTCAAGCCCGGCGGCACGCTGGTCATCTCCGGCGCCACCAGCGGCGACCGGCCCGCGCACGCGGAGCTGACCCGGATCTTCTTCCTGGAGCTGAAGGTGGTCGGCTCGACCATGGGCACCAAGGATGAGCTGGAGGACCTGCTCGCGTTCTGCGCGGCGACGGGCGTACGGCCGGTCATCGACGAGGTGCTGCCGCTGGAGCGGGCCCGCGAGGGCTTCGAGAAGATCGAGTCGGGCGACGTCTTCGGGAAGATCGTGCTGACGACGTCTTGATGGAGCCCACGGGCCACTGATCTGATCTCCGCACGCTGTTCGACAACGTGCCGGAGGGTGTCCCATGCGTACGAACAAGTTCCTTGCAGTAGTGGGTTGTTGTGTGGTCCTTGCGGCCGGTGCGGTCGCGCCCGCCGCCCACGCCCGGGAGGCGGGCGCCGTCCCCCGGCTCACCGACGAGCAGGGGCGCGCGCTCACGCTCCGGGGCTGGAACGTGGAGGACAAGGCGCACCGGGGCGACCAGGCGCTCTCCGCGATCACCGAGAGGACCTTCCGCGACCTGCGGGCGCACGGCTTCGGCTTCGCCCGGCTGCTGGTCTTCTGGGACGACCTGGAGCCGGTGCGCGGGCAGTACAGCCGGCCGTACCTCCGCAAGATCGAACGGATCCTGGACTGGGCGCACCGCTATGACGTCCGGGTGCTGATCGACGCCCACCAGGACGTCTTCGGCCCGGCGTTCGGGCACCGGGGCATCCCCGAGTGGGCGACGCGGACGGACGGGCTGCCGTTCACCCCGCACCCGGACGACTGGTTCTCCGAGTACTACGAGCCCGCCGTGCAACGGGCGTTCACCCATCTGTACGGGGACGAGGACCTGCGGCGGGCGCAGGCCGCGATGTGGCAGGTGCTGGCGCGGCGGTTCGCGCACCACCCGGCGGTCCTCGGCTACGACCTGATCAACGAGCCGATGGGCGAGTTCCGGGAGGGCGAGGACCCGGCGACGGCGGCGCGCCGGATCGAGGCCGAGCAGCTCACCCCGATGTACAACCGCCTGGCGCGGGCGGTGCGTTCGGCGGACCGGCGGCACTGGGTCTTCGTGGAGCCCACCCCGGCGGTGGGGGAGGGCGTGCCGACGGGCCTGGGCAAGATCAAGGACCCCAAGGCGGTGTACGCGCCGCACTTCTACAACACCGAGATGGAGGCGGGCGCGGACTACGATCCGTCGGCGGGCTGGATCGAGTCGTACGAGTCCGCCGTGACGGCCTATCCGAAGAAGTACGGGGTGCCGGTGGTGGTGGGCGAGTGGGGCCCGCTCAACAGCGAACTCCCGCACATGGCCCGGTTCTACACCGACGCGCTCGCCTCGCTGGCGCGCTACACCTCCGGCTGGGCGGGCTATGTGTGGTGCTACGGGGGCGGCTACTGCGCGGCCGACGCGGGGGGTGCGCTGCGGGGCAACAAGGCGCTGACCGCGACGCCGTACGCGCGGGCGGTGGCGGGGCGGGTGCGGTCGGAGGCGTACGACCCGTCGACGCGGACGTACCGGCTTGTGTACGTGGCGGGGCGCGGCGCCACGGAGTTGTCGGTGCCGTCGGCGCCGCGGGGGTGGCGGATCCGGGTCGCGGGGCCGGGGGCGGTCCGGGGGCTGTCGGTGCGGGCGGTGGCGGGGGCGACGGTGACCGTGACGGTGGCGCCCCGCGCCTGACGCCGCTTCTCCGTCACCCCCGGTGTACGAGGATGAAGTCCCCGTACGGATGGGAGCCCGGGCGGCCGTCGGTCTCGGCGAGCGCGCGGCGCAGGGTGTGCAGGTGCGCGGCGGTGAGCTGGAGCGGCGGCTCGTCCGGCTGGTAGGTGGTGCCCCGGGGGTAGTCCTCGTCCGGGGTGGTGGTCATCTCGATGTGGCAGCCCAGGACGTGGGAGACGGGGTGGGTGGCGCAGAACTCGATGAGCCGGTCGGCGGTTTCGGCGTACGCGGTGGCGTCGTCGACGTACAGCCGCCCCGGGTACAGCGAGTCGCCGGTCAGCAGGGTCTGGGTGTGCCGGTCGTAGAAGACGACGGCGGCGGGGTGGTGGCCGGGGCCGGGGATGAGGTCGAGGATCCGGCCGCCGAGGTCGAGCTCGACGGGTTTGTGCGGCCAGTCATCGAACCCGAAGTGGCCGACCACGTCGTCTAGTCCCGGCGGGACGACGGTGGTGCGGGGGCGGTCCGCGAACTGTCCGTCGGCGGCGATGTGGTCACCGTGGCCGTGGGTGTGGGCGACGAGCAGCCCATATTCCGGCCGGGGGTTGTGAGTCAGCCAGTCGTCGATCAGGGCGTCGACGGTTTCGCGGAGCGGGAAGTGGGCGGGGTCGGCGCTGGCGCCGGTGTCCAGGAGGAGGGCGCGCTCATTCCCGAAGAGGAGGAAGAGGAAGGGGGCCTCGAAGTGGACGGACTTGTTCTGGCGGAGGAGGACGGTGTGGGGTGTGGCGTGGTGGATCTGGATTTCGGGGGCGGGGTCGTGTTTGGGGGAGGGGTGGCCTGCGTGCCAGGTGGTGGGGAGGGTGGGGGTGTCGGAGGTGCCGAGGAAGTCGATCACGGCCTCAGTCTGCCCCCGCCCCGCCCCTTCCCTGAAGCCCTGGGCGGGCGGCCGGGTGAGGGTTGAGGTCCGCCTCCCCCCGGGCGGGGCCTGCGGCCCCTGCGCCCCGGCCCCGTTCGTCTGCGGACCGTGCTGGGTTGCTCGCGCAGTTCCCCGCGCCCCTGGAAGGATGCCGCGCAGCGGCATTTTTAGGGGCGCGGGGCTGTGACATTTGCGGCTCCGCCGCGTGGGCGCGACCAGCCACACACCACCCGCAGACAACCACCGGGCCGACCAAGGGGCGCGGGGAACTGCGCGAACGGCCCCCGCCGGGCCGCAGGCGAACAGGGGGCTCGGGGGCGGAGCACCCGAGAAAGCCTCAACCCGTCCCGCCCCGCAGGATCGCTCCGATGTGGGCCGCCGCCGTCGACAAGTGGCGGCGGGTTTCGCGGAGTTGGGGCTCCGTCACGCCGTGGTCGCGGGCCGCGTCGCGGATGTCGTCGCGGAAGCGGTCCAGGAGGCGGTCCAGGTCGCGGGCCGGGTTGCCGGTGGCCGGGTCGTCGGCCCAGGCGGGGGGTGCGGGCTCCTTCGCCGGGGGGCGGGCGAAGCGGCCGAGCTCCTTCGTGATCTCGGCCAGCCCCTCCCGTACGCCCGTAGGCCAGTCGCCCCGCGCGAAGTGGTCCTGCACCTGCTCCGCCACCCGCTGCATCTGCTCGCGCGCGGTGTCCTGCGCCTCCTTCGCCTGGCGGCGGGCCTGCTGGGCGTCCTCGCGGGCCCGGCGCGACTCGTCCTTCGCGCGGCGCGCCTGCTCCTTCCACTCCTGCTTGGCGCGCTTGAACTCCTCCTTGGCCTGCAGCCAGGACTCGCCGTCCGCCGTACCGGACGCCCGCGTCTCGCGCGCCTGGCGGCGCACGTCGTCGCGCAGGTCGCCCGCCGCGCCCCGGACGTCCGCGCGGATCTCGGCGGCGAGCTCGGAGACCGACTCGCGGATCTCCAGCTCCAGGTCGGCCAACTCGCCGCTGCGGCCCGCGAGTTCGGCGCGGCCCGCGTCGGTGATGGAGTACACCTTGCGGCCGCCCTCGGTGGTGTGGGTGACCAGGCCCTCCGCCTCCAGCTTGGCGAGCCGCGGGTAGACCGTGCCGGCGCTCGGCGCGTACAGGCCCTGGAAGCGCTCCTCCAGGAGGCGGATCACCTCGTACCCGTGGCGCGGGGCCTCGTCGAGCAGCTTGAGGAGGTAGAGCCGCAGGCGGCCGTGGGCGAAGACGGGGGGCATGTCAGAGCACCTTCTTGGTCGAGGGGGCGGTCGGCTCCGCCGTGTCGTGCGGCTCGGGGCGGCGCAGCAGGGCGATCGAGCCGGAGACCGTGGTCGCCCGCAGCGTGCCGGTGCCCGCGCCGAGCGTCCCGGTGATCCTCTTGGCGCCCCACTGCCCGCTGACCCGCAGGTCGTCGAAGGCGTTGGAGACCGCGCCGCTGGTGGTGTTCGCCTCGACCGTGGCGTCCGCGGCCGGGTGCTCCAGGCGGATGGCGATCTCGCCGGACACCGTGGTCAGCTTGACGTCGGCGGGCCTCCCGGACGGGTCCAGGTCGAGCACCATGTCGCCGCTGACCGACTCCGCCCGTACGGACGTGGCCGCGCCCTCGATCACCGTCAGATCGCCGGAGACCGACTGGAAGCGGAGGTCGCCGGTGACGGCCTGGGCCTCCACGTTCCCGGAGACGGTGTCCGCGCGGACCGAGCCGGACAGGCCCACCAGTGTGGTGTCGCCGGTGACGCCGCGTACGTCCGTACGCCCCCGGATCCCGGAGACCACGGCGGCCGCGCCGACCACGCCCACCTCGACCCCGCACGCGGACGGCACCGTGAGCGAGACGACCGCGCTGCGCCGCCAGCCCTTGCGGTCGAACCACTTCAGGAAGCCCTTCCAGGGCAGGTCCTCGTAGGCGACGGTGAGCGTCGAGCCCTCCTGGGTGACGATCAGTGGCGGTCCGTCGAGGGCGGACACCTCCAGGCGCGCGGAACCTTCCTCGGTCCCCACGACGTTCACCGTTCCGTTGACGATCCGCACGTTGAGCGCGGTCACCGGAGCGTCGAAGGTGAGTGTGCGCGGCTCCGAAACGGTCCACGTCGACTCGGCCATGGCTCTGCCCTCCCTGGGCGGGTCATACGCAACATATCGCGTCTGCTGATGGACACGATATATCGCGGATGGGGGAAGTCAAGGAGGAGTCCTGGAATGGGGGACGGTGGGTGGAAACGGGTGAATTGCCCTAGCGTATGGATCATGTCCAGCGTCTCGGGCGCCGTCCCCGCTTCCGCCCCCGGAGCCCTGCTGCTGTGCCGCGCCGAGCCCGCGGCCGTCCGCCCCGCCGCGCACCTGCTGCGCGAGCGGATGCTGCTCGCCCCGGCCGGGGACGGCTGGAGCGTGCTGGTCCCGGAAAGCAAGCCGTGGCAGGGCGGTGCCGACCCGGTCGACCAGGTGCTCGCCGGGTGGGCGGCCGCGCTCGCCGTCGGCGCGAGCTGGCCCGTGGTGGCGCTGTGGTGGGACGAGGGCCGGGCCGGGTGCACGCTGGCCGCCGGGTTCCGCCGCACGGTCGGCTATGTGTGGCTGGCCGACGGGACGGCGGCGGGGGAGGACGAGGCGATGCGTACGTTCGCGGCGCGGCTCGGGCTCGATCCCGTGCTCGATCTGGAGGAGCTCGACCGGCTCACCCGGCCGGATCCGGCGGCCGACGCGCGGGCGCGGCTGCTCGGGCTCACCGCGGTGCTCGCCCGCGCGGGCGTCGCGCTGCCGGTCGGGCTCTCGCCGGGCGAGTCCGCGGACCGGCTGCGGTCGGTCGCGGCGGCGACGGGGGCGGAGCCGGTGGAGTGGTCAGGCTGGCGGGACGCGGTCCGCGCGGAGCTCGACGTGGTCGAGGGCGGGGTGCTGGGGCCGTGGCTGGTGGGGCCGCGGGCCCGGGTGGTGGGTGTGGTCCAGGTGGCGGTGGGGGTGCCGCTGGTGGGGTGGGGGGTGGCTCGGCGCAGCGGCGGGTGGGTCGCTGCGGGCGCGATCCTGGTCGCCCATGGGGCACTGGGGCTGGCGTACGACAGGGTGCGCGGGCGGTCGTGAGCGCGGGTTTGGCTGCGGGCCGGTGGTGGGTTGTGCCCACCCGTTCCGCCCTTGCGGAACGCCTGCCCACAACGAGAACGAGGGGGGCGTCGAGCCCAGGCGGTCCGGGCGAAGCCTGAAAGGCCAGGTCGGAAGCCGACCGGGCCTGAAGGCCGGGCCGGAAACCTGCCCCCGCGCCTCAGCCCTACTCGTCCTCGCCCCCGTCGTCCACCCGGACCTACTCGTCCTCGTCCTCGTCGTCCAAGCGGGCCAGCCACGTGGCGAGGCGTTCTACCGGGACCTCGAAGTCGGGGTTCAGGTCGACGAACGTGCGCAGCTGGTCGGCGAGCCACTCGAAAGTGACCTCCTCCTCGCCGCGCCGCTTCGCCAGCTCCTCGATGCCGCGGTCGGTGAAGTACACAACGTGCTCCTGAGAGTGCTCCGGGATGTTCCCCTCCAGGGTATCCGGCGCGGTGAAGGGGTCCCGTGCAACCGTTCGGCCCATTACCCTCGTCATCTCAAGTCAGGTGAATATGCGAGTGGTTCAGGGGGGCGGCCATGGCGCACTTACGGGAGATCGAGCTGCCGGACGGGACCGTGGTGTACGCCCGGGTGACCACGGCCGGGGGGTACGCGGCGGACGACGACGACGTCGGGGTGGTCGAGAACGCCGTCGCCAAGGTGGAGCGGCTCGGTGAGCTGATCAGCGGCGTCGGGCGGTCCGTGCTCGACGCGGCCGCCGCCGTACGGCCCGACGAGGCGAGCATCAGCTTCGGCGTCGAGCTGACCGCCAAGGCCGGGGCCGCCGTCGCGATCCTCGCCGACGGGGAGGCCAAGGCGTCGATCCAGGTCACGCTCACCTGGCGGCGCGCGGACCAGCCCGCGCCCCCGGTACCCCCGCCGCCGCCGAACCCGCCCGTCGTGGCCCCGGCCCCGGCCCCCGGCGGCTCGCCCGATGCCTGAGCACGCCCACGACCCCTTCATCGACGATCTGGCGCGCTCGGCCACCGTCCACCTGCTCCCGGCCGGTGGCGGCGCGATGTGGGGCAGCGGGTTCTTCGTCGCCCCCGGCTGGGTGCTGACCTGCGCGCACGTCCTGCGGCCGCATCTGAGCCGGGACCGCGAGCGGGTCTTCCACGTCGGCAGCGACCGGCTCGGCGGCGACCCGCTGCCCGCCCGGCTCGCGGCCTGGCTGGTCGACGACGAGCTGCGCGACGACATCCCCGTCGAACAGGACCTGGCGCTCGTCCGGCTCCTCGACGACGACGTGGAGCACGAGTGCGTCTGGCTCAGCGACTGCGCCGAGCCGCCCGGCGCGAGCGGCGCCGTGGTCTACGGGTTCAAGCCCGATGCGCAACCGGTGCGCTGGCACAGCACCATCAACATCCGTACGTACGACGGGAGTTACGGGCTCCGGTTCAGCGAGGTCGAGTTTCCCAAAGGGGTCTCCGGCGGGCCGGTGCTCGATCCGCAGACCGGCGCCGTGGTCGCCGTGATGAAGTCCCGCCGGATCGAGCGCGACGGCGGCCGGGCCATCGCGCTCCCGGCGCTGCGCCGGTTCGGCGACCTCTACCGGACCGTGCTCGCCGAGCACGACCGGTGGCACGGCGGCGAGTCCAGGCTCAGCGGCTACAACACCTGGGTCGACCGGCAGCAGCAGCTGCCCGCCGCCGGGCTGCACCACACGCCCGAGCAGTGGAGCCCGTACGACCGGCGCGCCGCCCTGAACCTGCTCGCCGCCGTCCCCGGGCCCGGCGGGGTGCCGCCGGTCGCGAAGCTGGCCCGCAAGGCGCGCGGCGGGATCGCGCCGCCGGGCAGCCTGCCCGACCCGCGCACCTGGCGCGACGGCCACGGCCTGCTCTACGAGGCGCACCGCCCGATGCCCGCCATCGCCTTCCTGCACTACCTCAAGCTCGTCGTGGAGTACGAGCGCGGGCGCGGCGGCGACCCGGCGCGGCTGGACACCTGGGTGGGCGAGCGGCTGCGCGGGGTCCCGCCGGTGGTGCACACCGTGGTCACCGAGGCCCGGCTGCCCGAGGGGCTGCTGCCGGTGCTCGGGCCCGGCGCGCCCGAGGAGATCCTCGCCGTACTGCCCTATCCCACCGTCGAGCGCGGCGGCGCCGTCGTCACCGTCGAGCTGGAGCCGCTCTCCGACGCGCCCGACCGGTTCTACTGGCGCATCCGGGTGCACGACGGCGACCGGGAGGGCTCCAGACCCGTGGCCGAGGAGTGCAGCGGCGAGGGGGTGGCCCCCGGCGAGCTGATCCGGCGGCTGCGCCGGCCGCTGGTCACCGCGTTCCAGAGCGTCGACACCGACGACTGCCCCGCGCCCCTCGAAGTCGCCCTGCCCGCCGACCACTTCGACACCGCCGTGCACCGCTGGCAGCTCACCGAGATCGGCCGCCTGTACCGGCCGCCCTACCTCGGGGTGCAGCGCCGGGTGGTGCTGCGCGACCTCGACCGGCGAGGCGAGGTGGACCCCGACTGGCGCGAGCGCTGGGACGGCCTGATGGCCGCCGAGGAGCTGGCCGCGGTGCCCGCGCCGCTCCCGGGGAAGGCGCCCCGGCTGCGCCACTTCGCCGAGCTGGAGCCGGGCGCGGTGCCGGTCCTGTGCAGGCCCGCCGGACGCGGGGTGGGCGGCGCGGCCATGCGGATGGCGCTGGAGGCCGGCCACGGAGTGGCGCTCTGGCACACCGACGGCCACCCCGAGCAGGGCTGCCACGACCTCTGCGTCGCCCTGCGCGCCGGGGCGGCCGATCTGCTCGGGCAGGCGAAGGACCCCACTGAACTCCCGGACCGGCTGCGCCGTATCAGGGAGGAGATCAGCGATTCCAAGGATGCCCAGCACTGGGCGGAGGGTGTGGCGATGCTCTACGACGACCCGGGACGGCCGCTGCCGGACTACGAGCGGGTGGACGCGCCGTGACCCGACCCCCCGCCACGCCCCGCGCGGGCACGCCGTGCGCCGCCGTGCGCCCGGCCAAGCGCCGCTGTGACCGCCCGTGCGTCCGCTCGCCAAGGTCCTGGCCGGAAAACGCATTTCGGCGGCCCGGGAGTGGGTACGTTCCGACTGGACTTCGACTCGCAACGACACGTGGCGCCACGCCATGTGGCCAGGAAGTGGTGCCCCGCCGAGCGTCGACGAGGAGCGAGCGATGGACGACTGGCTGATCTACCGAGGCTTCGGGGCACCGGATCCGGAGCGGATCCGTGCGCTGCCCCCGCCACCCCGCTGGCGCACCTTCGGCGGCGAGCCGCGCCCGTACACGGTGCCGGACATCGACATCGCGTCCAAGCGCAGGCTCGGCGACCGCGTCTCCGAGCTGTCCGCGCACGACGCCGAGACCCTCCAGCTGATCAACGCCGCGCTGTATCTGCGCCGCCCGCTGCTGATCACCGGAGAACCCGGCTCCGGAAAGTCGACCCTTGCGCACTCCATCGCGTACGAACTGGGCCTCGGCCGGGTCCTGCAGTGGCCCATCATCAGCCGCACCGAGCTCAAGGACGGGCTCTACACGTACGACGCCATCGGGCGGCTGCACGACGCGCAGCTCGCCGACGGCCAGGCCGACGACATCGGCCGCTACATCCGGCTCGGCCCGCTGGGCACCGCGCTGCTGCCCGCCACGCGGCCGCGCGTGCTGCTCATCGACGAGCTCGACAAGAGCGACATCGACCTGCCCAACGACCTGCTGAACGTGCTGGAGGAGGGCGAGTTCCCGCTCCCCGAGCTGGAGCGGATCGCCGACCGGCCGGGCCGCGACGTGGTCGAGGTCCTCACCGACGACGGCCACCGGGTCGCGGTGCCGAACGGCAAGATCAGCTGCCAGGCCTTCCCGGTCACCGTCCTGACCAGCAACGGAGAGCGCGACTTCCCGGCGCCGCTGCTGCGCCGCTGCATCCATCTGCACCTGGAGCCGCCGCGCGAGGAGCGCCTCGCGGCCTTCGTCCAGGCCCACTTCGGACCCGGCGCCGACGAGCGCAACGTCGATCTGCTCAGCCGGTTCACCCGCGACGACGGCGACGGCGAACTGCGCCCCACCGACCAGCTCCTGAACGCCATCTTCCTCACCCAGCAGGTGACCGAGGAGGGGCCGGAGCGGCGCGAGGAGATAGCCGAGCTGCTGCTGCGGCCGCTGGACACCAGGCAGCGGTGACCCCGATGACCGCAGCCCGGGGCCCGCGCCCCGCCGAGAGCGCCGTGAGCTCCACGCTCACGGCACTGGTGGCGCGCCTTCGGGAGGCGGAGATCCAGCCGACCGCCCAGGAGCTGGCGGACGCGCTGTGGCTGGCGGGCTTCGCCGGGCCGCTCACCCGGCCCCGGCCGCAGGTCCCGGACGCGGTGCGGCCCGTCGCCTCCGGCCCCGGCGTCAAGCCGCCGGACCCCGTCGACGGCGTGGGCCCGGCCCCAGCCGAGCGCGTCCCCGAACAGGGAGCCTCCGGCGGGCCCGTGGTCCGTACGTACGAGGGCCAGGCCGATCTGTTCACCCCCGGGCCCGGCGCCGGCCCCGGCCCGGGCGGTGACGCCGGAAGCACTCCGGGCGGCTCCGACGGGGTGCGGGTGGCCGCGCCCGCCGCCGCCACCCTGCCCGAACCCCTCGCCCTGCAACGGGCGCTGCGCCCCCTCCAGCACTACCGCCCGCCCGCCCGCACCACCGGCCGCCGCCTGGACGAGCAGGCCACCGCCGACCGGGCGGCCGACACCGGGCTGATCCTCCCGGTGCTCAAGCCCGACCGCCGCCGCCAGGCCAGGCTCGCCCTGCTGATGGACGTGTCCTCCTCGACCGTGGTGTGGGAGCAGACCTTCGACGAGCTGCGCCAGGTCTGCGAGCGGGCCGGGGCCTTCCGCGAGGTGCAGCTGCACTATCTGCACGAGGGCGCGGACGGCCGGCCGCGCGTCGGCACCGGCGTGGCCCCCGGCGGGCACCTCGTCGACCCGTCGCAGTTCTGGGACCCGGCCGGACGCCAGCTGACCCTGCTGCTCAGCGACTGCGCGGGCCCCATGTGGCGCAGCGGGCAGCTGCACCGGCTGCTGTACGGCTGGGCGCGCACCGCCCCGCTCGCCGTGGTCCAGCCGCTGCCCCAGCGCATGTGGCGCTCCACCCACCTGCCCACCCGGCAGGGCGTGCTGCGGCGCCGCGAAGGCCCGGCCGGGCGGCTGGAGTTCCGGCCGCGCAGGCCCGAGCGGGGCCGCGACGCCCGGGGGATCCCGGTGCCGGTGCTCGCCCTGCGCCAGTCCTCGTTCGGCGCCTGGGCGCGGCTGGTGAGCGGCTCGACCGAGCAGACCATGGAGGCGGCGGTCGGCCGGGTCCGCGCCGACCACGCCCCGGCCGCCGGAAGCGCCCGCGCCGAGCAGACGCTGACGCCCGCCGAGCGGGTCGCCGCGTTCCGCGCCACCGCTTCGCCCGACGCGGCCCAGCTCGCCGCCTGTCTGTCGGCGGCGCCGCTGGTGCTGCCCGTGATGCAGCTGGTCCAGCGGGCGATGCTGGTCGACAGCGGGCCCGAGGTGCTGGCCGAGGTGCTGCTCAGCGGGCTGATGCGGGTCGCCGAGGAGGAGAGCGGCGGCCGGGACGTGCTGCCCGGCTACGCCTTCCTGGACGGGGTGCGCGAGGAGCTGTTCGAGCACCTCGGCGCCGGGAGCGCGATCCTCGTGCTCAAGCACTGCTCGGAGTACGTGGAGCGGCGCTACGGGCGGACCGTGCGCAACTTTCCCGCGCTCGCCGCGGCCGTCCTGGCCGGGTCGGTCGACCCCGGCGGCAGCGCGCCCGCCGGGCCGTCCGACGACGCCCGGCTGCGGGTCTTCGCCCGGGTCTCGGCACAGGTGCTGCGGCGCTTCGGCCGGCCCGACCAGTTCGTCCAGCCGGGCGGCGCCGAGGGCGCGGGGGCGCGCGAGCTGTCCGAGCGGGCCCGCGACTGCCTGGACCGGTTCCGTTCGTACGGCACGGTCCGCGACCTCGACATGGGCGTCCAGCTGCTCGGCGCCGCCGTGCGCGGCGAGCGGCGGGTCGCCGAACGGGCGTATCTGTACGGGGAGTTGGCGCAGGCGCTGCTGCTGCGCTGGGAGCTGCGGCGGCTCGGCGAGGACCTGGGCGAGGCGCTGTCCGCCGTGGAGAACGCGCTGCCGCACGAGCGCCGGGCCCATCTGACCCTCGCCCGGATCCTGGAGGCGATGGCGGACGAGGCGGAGTCGGGCCGGGCCGGTGCGGACGAGGCGTGGTGGCTGACGGCGAAGGCCCGGGGGCGGGCGGAGTCCGGCGGCGAAGGCCCGGGGGAGGGCGGGGCGGCGGTCGCCGTCGAGCGCTCGGCCCACGAGGTCGCCCTGGAGTTCCTCAACCGCGCCCACAACAGCCTCGCCCTAATCGGCGGGATCCCCCCGGCCTCCGCCGCCCAGCGCGCCGACTGGCGGGCCGCCTCGCTGGCCCGGGTCCGGGTGCTGCGCCGGCTCGCGGAGCTGGAGCCGAAGTGGACGGGCGGCTGCCTGGACACCGCCGTCCAGGTCACCGACGCGCTCCTGAAGGAGGACCGCACCGCCGACGTCCTGCTGCTGCGCGGCTCGCTGCTGCTCGCCCTCGCCCACCACGCGGCCGCGGGCCCCGGCGAGGAGGCGCTGCTCACCGCCCGCGCCTACGCCGACCGCGCCGCCAAGGACCTCTACGCCGGGTTCGAGACGCCCACGCCGGGCGCGCTGAGCGACGCCGAGGTCAGCCGGGCCTGGCTGGACGTCGCCGACGCCGTGGAACTCTCCCAGGCCGAGACCGACGACGCCACCCGGCTGACCGTGCTCCAGGCCCTCGACCAGGCCCGCCGGTACGCCGGCCCCGACCGCGAGGCCCAGGCCGTGTGCCTGCTGCGGATGGCGAAGGTGCTGCGCGAGCGGTACGAGTCGACCCGCAGCCGCACCCACCTCGACTCGGCGGTGGTGGCCTGGTCGGAGGCGCTGGAGCTGATGGGCCCGGACGACCCGCGCCGCGCCGCCGCCTTCACCGAGCTCGGCGACGCGCTCACCGCGCGGGCCCGGGCCAAGGAGTCCGTGGACGACGCCCGGGCCGCGGTGCGCGCGCTGCGCCGGGCGCTCGACGAGACCTCCGAGTCCGACCCCGAACTCGCCCGCCGGCGCTATCTGCTGGGCGCCGCGCACGTACAGCGCTTCCACGCCGAGGAGGTCCTCTCCGACCTGCACGAGGCCCACTGGATACTGGGCGCGGCGGCCAGGGCCACCGACCGCAGCGCGGTCCTCGCCCGGATCTGGCTGCTGCGCGCCGAGGTGCTGCGGCTGCTGTCGGAGCGCACCGGTTCGCCGTCCCGGCTCGGCGAGGCGGCCGACCACGCGCTGCGGGCCGCGGAGGAGAGCAGGGCGGCCGGGGAGCCGCTGACGGAGGCGAGGGCGCGCCAGCTGAGGGCGTCACTCCTTGAGCGGACGGCGGGCCCGGCACGGGCACGGGAGGAGCACCTTGAAGTACTGCGCATCCTTTCGGAAGCGGCGGCGGCGGGACGGCCGGACGCCGAGGCGGAGGCCCTGAGCCGGGCGGCGACCGACCGGCTCGACGGCGAGCTGGGAGCGTCGTGACGGCGACCGCGACGGACGGGGCAACGGCGCTGCCGGACCCCGCGGCGTTACCGGACCTGCGCCCCCTGGCGGCCCGCTCCCCGCACGAGTGCGCCCACCCCGTGCTCGCCGCGGTCCTCGCCGACCTGTGCCACCGGCCCGGGGCCGACGGGCGCGCCGGGGCGTACTTCAGCGACGCGCCCGCGACGGAGGTGGCGGGGGCCTACTTCGCCGACACGCCCTCGGTCCGCCCCGGCGAGGTGCGCCCGGGAGACGCGCCGTGACCACCGCCGAGGAGCCCCGCTGGCCGCACCGCGAACTCGACCCGGACGCCGTGCGGCCCGTACCGCTGCGGCAGTTCGTCCTGAAGGTGCACAGCCGGTGCAACCTCGCCTGCGACTACTGCTACATCTACCGCGGCCAGGACGCGAGTTGGCGCGAGCGCCCGGCCCGGGTGCCCGAGACGACCGTGCGCCGCACCGCCCGGCGCATCGCCGAGCACGCCGCCGCCCACCGGCTGCCCGCGCTCCGCATTGACCTGCACGGCGGCGAGCCGCTGCTCGGCGGGGCCGGTCCCGTCGTGGCGTACGCGGCCGAGGTGCGCCGGGCCGTGCGCGAGGCCGTCCGGGGCGTGGTGCCCGGCGGCTGCGAGGTCACCGCGACCGTGCAGACCAACGGCACCCTGCTCACCCCGCGCACCCTCGACCGGCTCGCCGCCGCCCGCGTCCGGGTCGGGCTCAGCCTCGACGGGGGCGCGGCCCGGCTCAACACCCGCCGCACCGACCGCCGGGGCCGCTCCTCATGGCCCGCCGTCGCCGCGGCCGCCCGGCTGCTGGCCCGGCGCCCCGCCGCGTACGCGGGGATCCTGTGCACGGTCGACCTCGCCGCCGACCCCGAGGACGTCTACCGCTCGCTGCTGGCGCTCGGCCCGCCCGGCATCGACCTGCTGCTGCCGCACGGCAACTGGGCCGCGCCGCCGCCCGGGATCGCCCCGGCCCCGGTGCCGGGGCGGCGCGCGCGCCCCACCCCGTACGGGGACTGGCTGGTGCGGGTCTTCGACCTGTGGTGGGACGACGATCGGATGCGGACCGGGGTGCGGCTCTTCCAGGAGATCGTGGCGCTGCTCCTCGGCGTGCCGAGCTCGGTCGAGTCGGTGGGGCTCTCCCCGATGGTGGCCGTCGTGGTGGAGACGGACGGCGCGATCGAGCAGACGGGCGCGCTGCGCTCGGCGTACGAGGGCGCCTCCGCCACCGGACTCGACGTCTTCCGCCACTCCTTCGACCGGGCGCTGCGCCATCCCGGCGTCGCCGCCCGCCAGTTGGGGGCCGCGGGCCTTTCGCGGGACTGTGCGGAGTGCCCGGTGCGGGAGGTGTGCGGGGGCGGCAACTACGCCCACCGGTACGCCCCGTACAGCGGATTCCTCCACCCCAGCGTGTACTGCGCCGACCTGGAGCGGCTGATCCGCCACATCGCGGCCCGCCTTGCACAGGCCGACGGGCCCGAGCGGGGCCGCCCGTGACTGTCAACTCCTGCTCATTGACACCTTTGTGACGCACAATTGAAAGTGCGCGCACCAGCAGCTTCCGGCCCGAGCCGAGGGAGTCCGCCGCATGTCCGACCACGAGGGCGCCGTGGAGCCCACGCTGCCCGAGCCGGCCGAGGAGTCGCCCCGTGTCACCGTGCTCTTCGCCGGGCAGAGCCAGGCCTGGGCCGACTGGATCGGGCAGCAGTTGGAGCGGGCGGGTCACCCCGCCGTCCTCATAAGGTGGGACCCGCTGCACCTCAAGCCCGCCGACTCGGCCCTCGCCGACCTGCTGGAGCCGCCCGGCCACATCCTGGTGGTCCTGGACGACTGGTATCTGCGCTTCGACTCGGAGAAGTACCAGGGCTGGGCCCGGCTGCTGCGCGACACGCTGCCGCTGCACCGCGACCGCGTCGCCGCCGTCAGCGTCACCGCCAAACCGCTGCCGCCCGCCGCGGCCACCCTGCGCCCCGTCGCGCTGCGCGGGGTCGGCCCCGACGAGGCGCGCCGCCGGGTCCTGGAGTGCGCCGGGGCGCCGGGGCGCCCCGGCGGAGTCGTCCTGGAGCGGCCCATCCGCTTTCCCGACGACCGCCCCGGGATCTGGAACGCGCCGCGCCGCAACCGCCAGTTCACCGGCCGCGAGGACGCCTTCGAGCGGGTCCACGACATCCTGGCCGCCTCCGGCGAGGAGGGCGGCCGGGTGGTGGTGCACGGCCTGAGCGGCGTCGGCAAGACCCAGGCCGCGATGGAGTACGTGCACCGGTTCGCGGGCGAGTACGACATCGTCTGGTGGGTCGGCGCCGCCGCCAAGGCCAGCGCCCGCGAGGGGTTCGCGGCGCTCGCCCCGGCCCTGGGGCTGCCGCAGGGCAGCCGGCTCGGCGAGGTCATCACGGCCGTGCGCGGCGCCCTGGAGACGACCGGCCGGCGCTGGCTCATCGTCTTCGACGGCGCGGAGAGCCCGGAGGCGGTCGGCGAGCTGATCCCGGAGGGCCCCGGGCATGTCCTGGTCACCGCCAACTCGCCCGAGTGGCCGGGCCTGAGCGCCCAGCTGGTGCAGCTGCCGCCGTTCGACCGCGAGGAGAGCGTCGCCTTCGCCCGGCGCCGCGCCGAGCGACTCGGCGAGCAGGACGCGGACCGGCTCGCCGAGGCCGTCCAGGACCTGCCGCTGCTGCTCGACCAGACCGCCACCTGGATCGCCAACAACCCGGCCGCCTCCATCGCCGACTATGTGCGCGGCATCAGCCAGGGCGACCCGCACACCGTCTCCACCATGCCGTCCCGCGAGTACCCGGCCAGCTTCCAGGCCGCCTGGTCCAAGACGCTCAACAGCCTGCACGAGACCTCCGCCGAGGCCTGGGAGCTGCTGAAGCTCCTCGCCCACTTCTCGCCGGACTCCGTACCGCTGCGGCTCCTGCAGAACGCCCGGGTCAGCGATCTGCCGCCGCACCTGGCCGCCCTGGTCACCGACCCCAGCAGCTGGAACTCGGCGCTGCGCACGCTCTCCCGGGTGACCTCGACGCCGCTGGAGTACGACGACCCCGGCCGGCTCGGCACCCGTACCGTCGGCTCCCTGCGCATCCACCGGCTGCTGCACCGCTTCGTCCGCGGCAGCCTGCCCGACCAGGAGCACGAGCGGGCCACCGCCACCGCCTGCCGGGTCCTGGTCGCCGCCGATCCGCGCGACCCGGCGGGCTCGCACAACTGGCCGCGCTACGCCGAGCTCATCCCGCACCTGGAGCCGTCCGGCGCGCTCACCTCCACCGACCCGGACGTGCGCCGCCTCGTCCTCAACTGCATCGAGTACCTGCGGGTGCGCGGCGAGTTCCGCGAGGGGCGCAGGCTCAGCGGCCTCGCCGTGGAGTCCTGGCGGCCCCTGTCCGGCCCCACCGACGGCCTCGTCCTGGTCGCCACCCACCAACTCGCCCACATGCTGCGCCAGTTGGGGGAGTACGGACGCGCCGAGGAGCTGGGCCGCGACACCCTGCGGCGGCTGATGGCCGAGGGCCGCGGCGGCATCGAGGTGGTCCGCGCCAAGAACGGTCTGGGCGGCACGCTGATGGTGCTCGGCAAGTACGCCGAGGCGCGCGCCCTGTTCGAGGAGGCGGCGGGCGAGACCGCGGCCCTGCTCGGCGACTGGAAGGTGCCCCGGCTGCTCGCGATCCGCCACAACCTGGCGGTCACCCTCGCCCTCCAGGGCCACTACGCCAAGTCGCTCTCGCGCCACGACGAGGTCCTGGAGGAGTGCATCTCCGTTCTCGGCGGCAAGGACCACCTCACCCTCCAGGCCGGGCTGTACAAGGCCCAGATGCTGCGGCTGATGGGCCGGTACGGGGAGGCGCTGACCATCCAGGAGTACAACCACCGCCTGCACCGGCAGATACTGGGCGACGACCACCCCCAGACGCTCACCGCCCAGCACAACCTGGCCCTGTGCCTGCGCCGCGACGGCGAGCCCGAGCGGGCCAGGGGGCTGCTGCACGAGGCCCGCGAGGCGATGCTGCGACGCGCCGACGCGACCGCGTTCACCTGCGACTACGCCATGCTGCTGCGGGATTTGGGCCGCCACGACGAGGCCCACGAGCTGGCCGCCGAGGCGGCCGCCGGATACGAGGAGCTGCTGGGCGCGGACCACCCGTACACGATCGGCGCGTACGACAACGTGGCCCTGGTGCTGCGCGAGACGGGCGAGCACCGCGCCGCCCGCGACCTCTCCGAGCGCAACCTCAGGGCCTTCACCCGGGTGCTCGGCCACGCCCACCCCTGGACGCTGGGGTGCGCCATGAACGTCGCCTCGGCCCGGGCGGCCGACGGCGATCTGCCGGGCGCGGCCGAGCTCGGCCGCTCCGCGCTGGTGCGGGCGGTCACCTCGGTCGGCCAGACACACGTCCTGTCCGTCAACCTCCAGGCGGGCCTGGCCCAGGACCTGCGGGCGCTCGGCCGCCGGGCCCAGGCCGCCGAGCTGCTCCGGGACGCGGTGACGACCCTGACGGTGGCGCTGGGCGAGAACCACCGCCAGACCGCCTATATGAGGAGCGGGGCGCGGCCGTACTGGGACTTCGAGCCGATGCCGGTGTGAGGCGGCTGTGAGGAAAGCCACGGACGGCTGGATCTGACACTTCTCTGACGTTCTTCTGACCTGGAGCAGGCAATTCCCGTACGTGGACGTGCGGTTCCTGTAGCTTCTGACCGAACTCCGCGCTGTCCCGGATGACCCCTCCTTGAAGCGGAGCGGGATCCTCAAGATCCTTGAAGGGGCCCGGAGCATCGCTCAAGGGGCGCTCCCTTGGCGTGGGCGACGATCGGATGTGCCGAGAACCTCTCTCCTGATCACGGCGAGAGGCCGACTCCCCATGCCTTCAGGAGGGTTTGCCATGACTCAAGGCGACACGATCGGCGCCGGGCCGCCGACCGCGGCAGCCGACTCGTCCCGCGGGGCACGGTCCGCGCGCCTGGGGAAGTCCGGGTTACGCACGGTCGCCACCCGGGACGGCTGGCTGCGCCCGGAGGCGACCCGGCTGCCGTCGCTGACGGGACTGCGCTTCCCCGCGGCCCTCCTGGTCTTCCTCAACCACACCGGACTGCCGTTCCCGTTCCTGCGCCTGGTCAAGGACGAGGACGCGGCGATGGACTGGTTCGACGTCACCCGGAACGCGGGCGCCCTCGGCGTCACGTTCTTCTTCGTCCTCAGCGGATTCGTCCTCACCTGGGCCGTCCGGGAAACGGACACCACACGCGCTTTCTGGCGCCGCAGGATCGTGAAGATCTACCCGAACTACGCGATCACCTGGGGCCTGGCGATGGTCCTCTTCGCCTCTGCCTATACGCCGACCAGGACCGCGATACTGAACCTGCTCATGGTGCACGTATGGGTCCCGAAGTTCGACGTGTTCTCCAGTGTGAACCAGCCCAGTTGGTCGCTGGGCTGTGAATTGCTCTTCTATCTTTCCTTCCCGCTGCTGCACAAGGTGTTCCGCCGCATCAAGGCCGGGCACCTCAAGTACTGGATATCCGGTGTGACGGCGGCCATCATCGCCACGCCGTTCTTCACCTATCTGCTGCTGCCGGACGACCCCAACTTCCCCGGCGGCCTCGCGCTCGGCGCCCGCGCCTCCACCCACCAGTACTGGTTCGCGTACAACTTCCCGCCGGTGCGGCTGCTCGACTTCGCGCTCGGCATGCTGGTCGCGCAGGCCGTCCTCAACGGCCGCTGGTGGAACATCGGCATGATCTGGTCGAGCCTGCTGCTGGCCGGCAGCTATGTGTGGGCCTCCCACGTGCCGTTCCTCTACTCGCAGCGGTCCATGACCATCATCCCGATCATCTTCCTGATCGCGGCCGCCGCCACCGCCGACGCGAAGAACCGGTTCACGCTCTTCCGCAATCGCGCGATGATCTGGCTCGGTGAAGTCTCCTTCGCCTTCTACCTCGTCCACTTCGTCGTCCTCGCCTACGGGCGCAAGTGGCTCGGCCACACCATGTACTCGGTGCCGCAGACCATCGGCATCGTCCTCGTGGAATTCACGATCGCCCTGCTCGTCTCCTGGGCGCTGTACGCACTGATCGAGCGCCCCATCACGCGCAACTGGTCAAAGCCCCGGCGCCCCCGGGCCGCGGCGAGCTGATCCGCTCGGAACCACTTGCATTCAAGTGGAGTTCAAGATTCGACTGTAAGGATTCCCCCCATGAAGACCATTGCCCTCATTACAGGTGCCAACAAAGGAATCGGATTCGAGATCGCCCGACAGCTCGGTGAGCTGGGCATCACCGCGATCGTGGGCGCGCGCGACGAGGAGCTCGGCAAGGCCGCCGCCGAGAAGCTCGGCCAGCCCTTCGTGCAGATCGACGTGACCGACCCGGAGAGCATCAAGAAGGCCGCCACCTACATCGACCTCGCCTACGGCAAGCTCGACATCCTGGTGAACAACGCCGGCATCACGGTCCCGCACGAGGACGGCAGGCCCAGCACCACCTCGCCGGAGACCATCCGCGCGATCTACGAGACCAATGTGTTCGGTGTGGTCGCGGTGACCAACGCGTTCCTGCCGCTGCTGCGCAAGTCGCCGGCGGGCCGGATCGTCAACCAGTCCAGCGAGATGGGCTCGCTCACCAACGTGCTCAACCAGGACCACCCGATCTGGCACGTGAACAACCTGCCGTACAACTCCTCCAAGACGGCGCTCAACATGGTCACGGTGTCCTACGCCAAGGAGCTGTGGGACACCCCGATCAAGGTCAACGCGGTCGACCCGGGCTGGTGCCGCACCGACATCACCGGCGGCGAGGGCTACAAGTCGGCCGAGCAGGGCGCGGCGATCGCGGTGAAGCTCGCCACCCTGGACGCGGACGGCCCCACCGCCACGTTCGTGCAGGACCAGGGCGAACTGCCCTGGTAGCCGCGTCGCACACGGCCGGGGACCCGATTCCCCGGCGGTGTGCGACAGTTGGCCGGCCGGGGGACCGGCGAACGAGCCCACCGGCGGCGGACGCTGTCACATTTGCCGGGCCCGGTTCGTCAGGGGATTGACGGGACGCGAACCAAAAGGATGTGACCGATGGACGAGCGCGAGTGGCTGGCGCAGCGATTCGAGGAGAACCGGAGCCATCTGAGAGCGGTGGCCTACCGGATGCTCGGCTCGCTGAGCGAGGCCGACGACGCCGTCCAGGAGTCCTGGCTGAGGCTCAGCCGCGCCGACACGGACGACATCGAGAACCTGGTCGGCTGGCTGACGACGATCGTGGGCCGGGTCTGTCTGGACATGCTGCGCTCCCGCCGGGCCCGCCGTGAGGACCCGCTGGAAGCCCAGGTCACCGAGCCCGCCCTGGACCCGGAGGACGGCGCCGACCCCGAACACCAGGCGCTCCTCGCCGACTCGGTGGGCCTGGCCCTGCTGGTCGTCCTGGAGACGCTCGACCCCGCCGAGCGGCTGGCGTTCGTCCTGCACGACATGTTCGCGGTGCCCTTCGAGGAGATCGCGCCCATCGTGGACCGCAGCCCCGCGGCCGCCCGGCAGCTGGCCAGCCGCGCCCGCCGCCGCGTCCAGGGCGTGAACACCCCGCCCGCCCCCGACCTCACCCGCCAGCGCGAGGTCGTCGAGGCGTTCCTCACCGCGGCCCGCGGCGGCGACTTCGACGCCCTGGTCGCCGTGCTCGACCCCGACGTCGTGGCCCGCTCGTACGCGGCCGACCGCGCCGGGGCGTCCACCGTGCTGCGCGGCGCCGCGGCCGTGGCCCGACAGGCGCTCACCTTCGCCCAGTTCGCCAAGTCCGCCGAGCCCGCGCTGGTGGACGGCTCGCCCGGTGTGGTGGCGGACCGCGGCAAGCCCGGCTACCGCGTGATGAGCTTCGGCTTCTCCGACGGGGGTTTCTCCGAGGAGGGCTTCGCCGACGCGGTGATCACCGAGATCGAGGTCATCACCGACCCGGCGCGATTGGACGCGCTCGATCTGGTGCTGCTCGACGCCTGAGAGAGGCCTGAACAAGGGCCCCACACGGGCCGCACAAGGGCTCAAAACGGCCCGGGACCGCTTCGGCGGACCCGGGCCGTCGTGCTTTTCGGGTGCATCGCCGCAGGTCAGATACCGTTCTAAAACTATTTTTCGTCCAGCGGTCACATTCGCCGCGCGGGATCCGTCATATCAGTGACGGACGAGTCCGGGCCGGCGAGCCGAGGGGGGCAGCGCCGGTGGGGCGTCCGTCGCCCTCGTTCGGGGGCGCCCGTACGACAAGCCCCCGATGGAGAGCAGCCTTTGACACGTATGGCCCGCGTCCCGAACAGAACTCTCGGGCGGCGTTCCGTATGCGGACGCGGTTGTGTCCGGCAGCCATCCGGCAGCACCGGGGGCGCTCTCACCCACTCGATTTCCCATGATTTAGGAGTCTCGTAATGGCTGCCGCCGACTCACTCCCGAGGTCGGGACCCGCGACGGGCGTGAAGCCCGGCCTGATCCTGGCATTCCTGTGCCTGGGCCAGTTCATGGTCTTCCTCGACGTGTCGATCGTGAACCTCGCCCTCCCGTCCATCCAGGACGGGCTCGACATGTCCGATGTCAGTCTCAACTACATCGTCACCGCCTACTCCACCGTGCTCGGCGGCTTCCTGCTGCTCAGCGGCCGGCTCGCCGACACCTTCGGGCGCCGGCGGCTCCTGATGACCGGCTTCGTGGTGTTCGCCATCGCCTCGCTCACCTCGGGCCTCGCGCAGAACGCCGCCATGCTGATCACCTCGCGCGGCTTCCAGGGCCTCGGCTCCTCGATGATCGCGCCCGCCGCGCTCTCGATCCTCACCAACACCTTCCCCGAGGGCGCCGAGCGCAACAAGGCGCTGGGCGTGTGGGGTTCGCTGGCCGGTATCGCCTCGATCGTCGGCGTGATGCTCGGCGGCGTCCTGGCGGACGGCCCGGGCTGGGAGTGGATCTTCTGGATCAACGTGCCGATCGGTCTGGGCGTCGTGCTCCTGGCCCCGCGGATCCTGCCCGAGAGCAAGTCGGACGCCCCGCGCCAGCGCTTCGACTTCGCCGGCGCCGCGACCCTCACCGCCGGTCTGCTGCTCCTCATCTTCACCCTCGGTGAGGCCATCAACGTCGGCTGGGGCACCACGCGTACGATCGGCAGCCTGATCGGTGTCGCCGTCCTGCTCATCGCCTTCCTCGTCATCGAGACCAAGGTCGAGGCTCCGATGATGCCGCTGCGCATCTTCCGCCTCAAGACCATGCGCGTCGCCAACTTCTCCGCGATCCTGGTCTTCGGTACGTTCGGTGCGCTGTTCTTCTTCGCCAGCCTCTTCATGCAGCAGGCGTTCGGATACTCGCCGATGAAGGCCGGCTTCGCCTATGTGCCGCTCGCCCTCGCGGTGGCGTTCGGCGCCGGCGCCGCCTCCGGCATGATCACCAAGATGGCCGCCCGCCCGGTGCTCGCCGTGGGTCTGACGCTCACCACCTCCGGCTTGCTGATCCTGTGGCGCACCGGCGCCGGCAGCTCGTACGCGACGCATCTGCTGCCCGCGTTCGTCCTGCTCGGCCTCGGCTGCGGCATGGTCTTCGTGACGCTCCAGATCGCCGCGTTCGTCGGCATCCCGGACGAGGAGGCCGGTATCGGCGCCGGTCTCATCAACACCAGCCAGGAGGCCGGTGGCGCCCTCGGCCTCGCCGTGATCGCGACCATCGCGTACAACGGCCTGGAGGACAAGCTCGCCAAGACCGGCGGCAACCCCGTCAAGATCCACGACATCCAGGCGACGGCCAACCACCACGCGTTCCTCGCCGCCGCGATCCTCTGCTTCAGCGCCCTCCTGGTCGCGCTGTTCTTCATGCCGAAGGGCGCGCAGTCGATGAGCTCGGCGCACGCGCAGGGCGACGGCGACGCGGAGGTCGCGGGCACGCCCGAGGCCGCCGGCGTCGAGAAGTGACCTTTGTGAACCGCCCGCCCGCCGCATAGGGCAGGGCAGGCCGTGGCGCTCCTCCGCCCCCCTGGCGGAGGAGCGCCACCGGTCGATGTACGGGGGCCGGGCCGCTGTGGCCACGGCCCCCTGGAACGCCTGGAAGGACGTATCCGCATGACGCTGCCCCGAGGGCGGACGAGCGCTGTGAAGGTCTCCGCCTCGGTGGAGGCGTTCCTCACCGAGCCGCTCACCGCCACGCTGACCACCCTGCGGCCCGACGGCTCGCCCCATGTGGCGCCCGTACGGTTCACCTGGGACGCGGCGTCGGGGCTGGCCCGGGTCATGACGGTCGTCACCTCGCGCAAGGCGCGCAACGTGCTGGCGAACCCGGGCGGCCGGGCCGTCCTGTGCCAGGTGGAGGGCTTCGCCTGGGTCACCCTGGAAGGCACCGGCACGGTGTCGGACGACCCGGCGCGGGTGGCCGAGGGCGTCAAGCGCTATGCCAAGCGCTATTGGTCGGCCCCGCCGAATCCGCCCGGCCGGGTGGTTCTGGAGATCGCGGTCGACCGGGTGATGAACCTCAATACGTAAATTCACCCGCAGCACACCGTACGGCTTTATCGGCGCGGCACCACCGGATGCACCACATTCGGAGGCGCCGCGCTTTTGTATTCCCTGCACTCCAACTCCCGTACGAGATTGATGACTTGAGTCGTACTCAGGTGCCCGCTGCCACGATCGGTGATATCGGCTGATCCGTGTCATCCATGTCATCCATCTGCACGAGGAGTGCGAATATGACCCAGGGCGCAATTGTTGTCGGTGCCGGTCCGGTCGGGCTGATGCTCGCCGGCGAACTCCGCCTTGCCGGTGTGGAGGTCGCCCTCTACGACAAGCTGCCGGCTCCCAGCGGAGAATCGCGCGGCCTCGGATTCACCGGCCGCACGGCCGAAGTACTCGACCAGCGCGGCCTGTTGAGCAAGCTCGGCGAGTTCCGCTGGGGCAAGCAGGGCCACTTCGGCGGGGTCCGCATCAACTTCGACGAGCTCGACGAGAGCCACTACGGCATCATGGGCCTGGCCCAGTCCCGCACCGAGGACACCCTCGGCAAGTGGGTCGAGGAGCTGGGCGTCACCGTGCGCCGTGGATACGAGGTCACCGGCTACCGCGAGACCGAGGACGGCGTCGTCGTCGAGTACGAGGGCCCCGACGGCCCCGGCGAGGAGGCCGCCCAGTACCTCGTCGGCACCGACGGCGGCCGCTCCACCATCCGCCGCCTGGCCGGCATCGACTTCCCGGGCGAGCCCGCCACCCGCGGCATGTACCTGGCCGACGTGGTCGGCGCCGGACTGCGGATGCGCCCCATCGGCGAGCGCATCGAGGGCGGCGGCATGGTCCTCTCGGTCACCCTGGAGCCGGGCATCGACCGCATCGTCATCCACGAGCCGGGTGTGCGCCCGCACCACGGCGAGGGCGAGCTGACGTTCTCCGAGGTCGCGGACGCCTGGGAGCGCATGACCGGCGAGGACATCCACGGCGCGAGCGCCCGCTGGATGTGCGCGCTGACCAACTACACCGGCCAGGCCACCGACTACCGCAAGGGCCGGGTCTTCCTCGCAGGCGACTCCGCCCACGACCACGCCCCGCTCGGCGCCCAGGGCGTCAGCGTCGGCCTCCAGGACGCCGTCAACCTCGGCTGGAAGCTGGCCGCCGCCATCAAGGGCCAGGCCCCCGACGGGCTGCTCGACACCTACCACTCCGAACGGCACCCGATCGGCGAGCAGTTGCTGCGCAACACGCTCGCCCAGTCGCTGATCTACCTCAGCGGCGAGGAGATGGAGCCGCTGCGCGCCGTGCTGCGCGAGCTGGTGCAGATCCCGGACGCCGCCCGCCACCTCGCGGGCCTGGTCAGCGGTCTGGACGTACGGTACGACGTCGACACCGACGACAGCGGCCACCCGCTGCTCGGGCTGCGCCTGGCCCCGGGCCGCGAGGTCGAGCTCGCGGGCGGCGGGCGGAAGCGGGTCGCCGAGCTGCTGCACTCCGCGCGCGGCGTCCTGATCACCACCGGCGACTCGCGCGAGGCGGCCGAGCTCGCCGAGGGCTGGGCGGACCGCGTCGACGTGGTCACCGGCAGCTGGGTCCCCTCGGACACCGCCTCCGGAGCGGACCCCGAGGCCGTTCTCGTACGCCCCGACGGACACGTCGTGTGGGCCTCGCCCGACGGCGGCAAGCTCCGCGACGCGCTGGAGCGGTGGTTCGGCGCGGCTCAAGTGGCCGGCTAAGCGCGCCGCTGGAGGTGCGTGACGCTTTGGCTGCGGACCGTGCGTGGCTTGTCGCGCAGTTCCCCGCGCCCCTTCGGGGCACGCGGCACCGGACTTCCACATACCCACCCAGCCCACATCCGAAAGGGAATCCACCATGACCGTCCTCGTCACCGGCAGCAGCGGCAAAGTCGGCTCGCACCTCGTGCGGCTCCTGCACGCCAGGGGCTTACCCTTACGCGCCGGCTCGCGCAGCCCCGAGAAGCTGACGCTGCCCCAGGGCATCGGGTCCGTGAAGCTGGCGCTCGACGAGCCCGCCGACTTCCCGGCCGCGCTCGCCGGGGTGACCTCGGTGTTCCTGTACTGCGAGGCCGCCACCGTCGGCGAGTTCGTCGAGCGGGCCGAGGAGGCCGGTGTCGAGCACGTCGTCGTCATGTCCGCCGACGCGGTGCTGCGCCCCGGCGCGGCCGTCGACCCGATCGCCGCGCCCCACCTCGCGGTCGAGCAGGCGCTCGCCGCCTCCTCGATCACCTCGACCCCGCTGAACTGCGGCGCCCTCGCCAGCAACGCCCTGCCGTGGGCCTGGCAGCTCAAGGCGCGCGGCACGGTCGGCCTGCCGTACCCGCACAGCTACTCCGACCCGGTCAACGAGCGGGACATCGCCGAGGCCGCCCTCGCGGTGCTCACCGACCCGTCCCTGCGCGGCCGTTCGTACCACCTCACCGGCCCCGAGGCGCTCACCTTCACCCAGCACATCGCGGCCATCGAGGCCGCCGCGGGCCGGTCCATCCCGGTCACCGAAGTGCCCCCGGCCGTGTGGCGGGCGAACAAGCCCGACTCCATGCCGGGTGACATCGCGGACGCGCTGCTCGACCTCTGGGCGGCCAGCTCCTCCCCGGTTCCGCTCACCGGAGACGTCGAGAAGCTGACCGGCCACCCCGCCCGGCCCTTCTCCGAGTGGGCCGAGGAGTACGCGGGCCCGTTCCGCGCCTGACGGCCGGCCGCCATCCGCCACCCCCCACAGCACTGGCAAGTCCCCCCCCATGTAGGCACACGTATGACAGGTAGGACGAAGCATGCCGCTGGACCGCAGAAAGATGATCAGCCTGGGCGCCGGGTCCGCCGCCCTCGCGATGGCCGGTGGTGTCGCCGTGGCCGAGCCCGCCCCGGCGACCCCGCGGCGCCGCGTCCCGAGTGACGCCGTGCTGGCCAGGTCCCTCTCCGGCGGTTTCCGCAGCCGCTACGCGCACGCCAACGGCGTACGGCTGCACTACGTCACCGGCGGCTCCGGTGAACCGGTGGTCCTGCTCGCGGGCTGGCCGCAGACCTGGTGGGCCTGGCGGCACGTCATGCCGGAGCTGGCCCGCCGCCACCGCGTCATCGCGGTCGACATCCGCGGCATGGGCGGTTCCGACAAGCCGCAGGGCGGCTACGACAAGAAGAACATGGCCCGCGACGTGCACGAACTGGTGCGCTCGCTCGGCCACCGCCGGGTCGACATCGTCGGCCACGACATGGGCGCGATGGTGGCGTTCAGCTTCGCCGCCAACCACCCGGAGGCCACCCGCAGGCTGGGTCTCGTCGACACCCTGCACGTCGACGAGACCCAGTACGACATCCCGCTGCTGCCCCGGCCCGGCCAGGGCTTCAACCTCTGGTGGTGGGCGTTCAACCAGGTGCGGGGCCTGCCCGCGCAGCTGGCGGCGGGCCGGATGCGGCACATCGTCGACTGGCTCTTCGCCAACTCCCTCCCCGACCAGCGCCTCGTCCCCGACTTCGACCGCGCGGTGTACGCGCACGCGTACGACTCGCCGGACGCCGTCCGGGCGGGCACCGCCTGGTACCAGGCCGCCCACCAGGACATCGCGGACCTGAAGACCTACGGCAAGGTGACCGCGCCCCTGCTCGGCGTCGGCTCACAGCTCACGTACGACCAGTTCCGGCAGGTGCTGCCGACGTTGGCGACGGACGTCCGCGTGGTGCGCGCGGACCAGTCGATCCACTACATCCCCGAGGAGCAGCCCGAGCTGCTCAGCCGCGAACTGCTGAAGTTCCTCGCCTGACCGGCCCGATCCGGGGCGGTCCGGTCAACAGCGCCTGTTCCATGGCCTGTTCAACATCTGTACGAGGAGTGTGACATGACTCAGGGCGCAATCGTCGTCGGTGCCGGTCCGGTCGGGTTGATGCTCGCCGGTGAGCTGAAGCTCGGTGGCGTGGAGGTGGCGGTCTATGACCGGTTGCCGGCGCCGAGTGGGGAGTCGCGGGGTGTCGGGTTCACCCGGCGTGCCGCGGAGGTCTTCGATCAGCGGGGTCTGCTGGCCCGGTTCGGGGATGTGGAGTGGGCGCAGGGGCATTTCGGTGGGGTGCGGATCGATTTCTCGAAGCTGGATGACAATCATTTCAGTGTGCGGGGGGTGCCGCAGTTCCGTACCGAGGAGATCCTGGAGGGCTGGCTCGCCGAGCTGGGGGTCATCGTCCACCGCAACCACGAGGTGACCGGGTTCCGGGAGACCGAGGACGGGGTCGTCATCTCCTTCGAGGGCCCCGGCGGGCCCGGCGAGGCCGAGGGCCGCTATCTCGTCGGCTGTGACGGGGCCCGCTCGGTGGTGCGCAAGACGGCGGGGATCGACTTCCCGGGCTGGGATGCCACCCGGGGGATGTACATGGCCGACCTGGTGGGGGCGGGGGTGCGGCAGCGGCCGATCGGGGAGCAGGTGCCCGGGGGCATGGTGATGGCGTTCAACCTGGAGAACGGGGTGGACCGGATCGTCATCCATGACGAGAAGCTGCGCCCGCACGAGGACAAGAGCCGGCTCACCTTCGCGACGATCGCCGATGCCTGGCAGCGGATGACGGGCGAGTCGCTGCACCATGCGGAGGTCCGGTGGATCAGCTCGTTCACCGACACCACCCGCCAGGCCTCCCAGTACCGCAAGGGGCGTGTCTTCCTGGTCGGGGACGCCACCCACATCCACATGCCCGCCGGTGCGCAGGGCATGAGTGTCGGGGTGCAGGACGCGGTGAACCTGGGCTGGAAACTGGCCGCCGCGATCAGCGGCTGGGCGCCCGAGGGGCTGCTGGACACCTTCCAGTCCGAGCGGCATCCCGTCGGCGAGCAGCTGATGCGCAACACCCGCGCCCAGACCCGCCTGTATCTGACCGGTGACGAGATGGAACCGCTGCGCGCGGTCATGCGCGAGCTGGTGCAGTCCCCGGACGTGGCCCGCCATCTGGCCGGACAGGTCAGCGGACTCGACGTCCGCTACGACATGGGCACCACCGGCACGCACCGGCTGCTGGGCCTGCGCTTCGCGCCCGACCGGGAGCTCAAGCTCGCTGAGGGCGGGCAGGTACGCATCGCCGAGCTGCTGCACTCCGCGCGCGGCGTCCTGATCACCACCGGTGACTCGCGCGAGGCCGCCGAGCTCGCCGAGGGCTGGGCCGACCGCGTCGACGTCGTCACCGGCGACTGGATCCCCGCCGGCGAACCCACCACCGACGACCCCGAGGCGGTCCTGCTGCGCCCCGACGGGCACGTGGCCTGGGCCTCGCCCGACGGCGGCAAGCTCCGCGACGCACTGGAGCGCTGGTTCGGCACGGAGGGCTAGCCGGACGTCCGGGCGGCCGGGCAGACGAAGGCGCCCCCTGTCGGCGGGGGGCGTCTTTCGTCCAGTGCGATCAGTCGATCCCCCGAATGATGTTCAACTCGACGTCGTCCTCCTCCGCCCCGGCCAGCCGGAGCGGAGGAGCGACGGCGACGAGGTCACCCGGCCGAAGCTCGTGATCTTCCCGGTCTTCCCTGTTCTCGTACATCTGCTCCCCCTTCGCATGGATACGAGCACGGGCTGTTCGAGCATGGCCGTACGGTGGCGGCACGGCGAGCCGCCGGGTTGCACAGGGCTCGGTTCAGGCCGCGTACAGATCGAAGGTGGAGGTGCGGCGCGGGCCGGCGACGACGTCGAGCTGGGGGTCGACGGCGAGGATCGCCTGGTGCAGCCGCTGGAGCTGCGGCGAGGGCTCCACACCGAGGTCCTCGATGAGCCGGCCGCGCAGCTTGCGGTACACATCGAGCGCGGTGGCCTGCCGTCCGGAGCGGTAGAGCGCCACCATGGCCTGCGAGTGCAGCCCCTCGTGCTGGGGGTGACGGGCAATCAGGTCGGTGAGCTCGGCGGTGAGTTCGGCGTGCCGTCCGAGCCGTAAGTCGGCGTCGATCCGGCGCTCCTTGACCACCAGACGGCTCTCCTCCAGGCGCATCACCTCGATGTCGAGGATCGGCCCGACCCGCACGTCGACCAGCGCGGGCCCCTCCCACAGGTCGAGCGCGCGCCGGAAGCAGTCCGCCGCCCGCTCGTTGTGGCCCTCGTCGAACGCCAACTGACCCTCCGCCGCCAGCTGTTCGTACGCGTGGACGTCGACCGCCTCGGACGGGATCTGGAGCAGATAGCCGCCGTAGCGGGTGGCCAGAACATCCTTGGCCGAAAGTTGTGCGTCGGGTCCCATGGCACCGGCGAGCCGCCGCCGCAGCTGGAGGATGTACGTCTGGAGGGTGGTCAGCGCGCTCTGCGGCAGATCGGTGCCCCAGATCTCCTCCATCAGCGTGGGTACGGGGATGACGCGCCCCGGGTACAGGGCGAGCAGCGCGAGGATCTGACGGGGCTTGCCCGCCGTGGGGACGACGGAGACTCTGTTCACTTCGGCACTCAAAGGGCCCAGGACCTGAATTTTCACGGCTTCCTCTCGGATAAAAGGCGGGGGTGCGCCGGGACATCGTTGTCTCCCCCCGAGGACGGGCCGCCGGGGGAGCGGTCGTACGCGTACGGGTCGGCTGCGGGGGTCAGCTCGCGCGGGCGACGAGCTGCTGGGTGACGGGGGCGCCGTCGGGCACCGGCGAGCCGGGCCGGGCCGCGAGGATGGCCATCTGGAGTCGGCCGAGCGCGGCCGAGGGCTCCAGACCGGCCTGGGCGACGAGGGTCGCGCGCAGCCGCTGGTAGGCGCCGAGTGCCTCGCTGCGCCGCCCGGAGCGGTGCAGCGCCAGCATGAACTGGCCGTGCAGCGCCTCGTGCATGGGGTAGCGGCTGACCAGAACGGTCAGCTCGGAGAGCAGTTCGCGGTGGCGGCCGAGGCGCAGATCGGCCTCGATGCGCCGGTCAAGCGCGGCGAGCCGGGCCTCTTCGAGCCGCTCGGCCTCGGTGCGCAGCCGGGTGCCCTGATGGACGCCGGTGAGCGCGGGCCCGGTCCACAGGGCGAGCGCCTCGCGGAGCAGCCGGGCGGCCCCGGTGTGGTCGCCGGCGTCCATGGCGCGGTGGCCGGCCGTGGCGCGCCGCTCGAACTCGCGGAAGTCCACGCTCCCTTCGGCGCCCTCGGTGCCGTCGCCCTCGGTCTCCAGGCGGTAGCCGCCGGGCAGGGTGACGAGGACGTCCTTGGCGGTGCGCCGCTCGCCGTCCCGGCGGGCCAGCGCCTCGCCGATGAGCTCGCGGAGCTGCATCACATACGTCTGCACGGTGGTGCGGGCACTGCGCGGCGGGGCGTCGTCCCAGAGTTCTTCTGCCAGCGTCGCCAGCGGCACCACCTGATCGGAGTGCAGCGCGAGGAGTGCCAGCACCTGCCGCGGCTTCGGGGCAGTGGGCGCGATGGATAACCCGTTCTTCCGCACCGACAGTGCACCCAGCACTTCGATGTCCATGTTTCT
This sequence comes from Streptomyces sp. BPTC-684, assembly GCF_030028635.1. Lineage (NCBI taxonomy): Bacteria > Bacillati > Actinomycetota > Actinomycetes > Kitasatosporales > Streptomycetaceae > Streptomyces > Streptomyces sp. BPTC-684. Next base: position 1,556,473 of record NZ_CP124863.1, on the reverse strand, counting down.
CCCCAGAGTCGGGAAATGCGGGGGGTAAGGGTATTCGGGTCGGAAGTGTCCGCTCGGCTGGCAGGCCCTCGGCGGCAACCCGCTTTGATCATGTGCTCGAACCCACCCACCGCGGCAAGCCCGCCTGTGGCCGATCTGACGTACCTGTCAAAGTCCTGACCGCGTTGTCAAAATCCTGTAGCAGTCGCGAATTCGGCTCGGATTGGAGCCGCTCGACTCTGGGTAAAGAACGGCCGGATGTGGCGGATTTCTCGGGCCGTGCGCCCCGCCCCGCCCGGCTCCCGCTCCCGCTTCGACCCCGCTCCCGTGGTGCTCCGGGATCCGGATCTTACGCCGTCTTTAGGTAAGCGCCCAGCGCACGGGCACCCCTCGCCGTCAGATGTGGCGTGGGTCACACCTGACTCCCGTCACATTCACGAGCCACGTTTCGTCATAGCTGTGACGGAGGAAGCCGACCGGTGTGGATGTTCTGGCAGGGCCGGTCGGCGTCCGGCGTCGTAGTTCCCGCATTTTTCTGTGTGAAGTGTTCGGCGTTTACGTGAGATCTTTTGAGGAGAGCAAATCATGACTGCTCGGGCGAAGCACCCTGCTTTTGTCGTTCCCGGTGCCATTGACGCTTTGGTGGCCCTCGGAAAGGCCAGCAAGGAGGTTCCCGGGGTCGATGTGAAGCTGCTGGAGCTGCTGCATCTGCGCGCGAGCCAGATCAACGGCGACGGTGCCAACGCGGACCGTCACCCGCGGCTGGCGAAGGCCGCGGGCGAGACCTCGGACGAGCGCCTGTTCGCCGTGGCCGCCTGGCGCAACACGCCGTACTTCACGGACGCCGAGCGCGCCGCCCTGGCGCTCGCCGAGGCCGTGACCCGCCTCGCGGACCGCGAGGACGCGGTCTCGGACGAGGTGTGGAACGACGCGGCCAAGCACTTCAACGAGCAGCAGCTCGCGGCGATCGTCCTCTCGGTCGCCACCGCGAACCTGTGGAACCGTCTGCACGTGGCCATCGGCCAGGTTGCCGACCCCAACAGCTGACCACCCCCGTTCAGCTGCTGGTGCCGGCCGACACCCCCGACGGCCGGCAAGGTCGGGCGGACGGCTCGACGGCGGGCGGCCCGGTCACCGCAAGGACGTTGCGGTGACCGGGCCGCTTTTGTACGTCGGGGTGTACGCGGGGGGAGTGCGGCGGGGTGCGGCTCCCCGCTGGGAACCACACCCCGCCACCCCTCCTGTTGCTCTGCTACTTCTGCTTCTTCGCGGCCTCGATGAAGGCCTCGAAGAGGGGGAGGGTGTCGTCGCCCAGCTCGCCGTGGGCCTGGAGTCCGGCGAGGAACGGGGCCGAGGGGTCCTCGACCTCGGCGCCCTCGATGATGCCGTCGTCCGACCAGGCGGTGGCGACGAGGCCGGCGCCGAGCTTGTCGATGCCCTGGTGGTGGTGGCAGTAGACGGTGGCGGTCGGCCCGAGGGTGCTGCCGAGCAGCGAATCCGGCTTCACCTGGATCTGGCGCGGCTCGTACTTCCCGGGGACGGCGGGGGAGTGCTCGGGAAGGTGCTGGTTGAGGGTGCCGCCGCGAATGATGGATATCAGCTGGAGGCCGCGGCAGAGGCCGAGCACCGGAATCCGGCGCCGCTCGGCGATCGTGAGGGCGGCGAGCTCGGAGGTGTCCCGGGCCTTGTGCGGGGGGAACGTGAACTTCTCCCGCTCGGCGCCGTAAAGAGCGGGCTCGATATCGGCGCCGCCGCTCATCAGCAGCGCGTCGGCCTTCTCCATCACGGCGTCCACCGCCTCGGGAATCGGCGGCACCAGAATCGGCGCGCCACCCGCCTGGTGGACCTTCTCCATGTACTCCCAAGGGAGCATGGCCACCGAAAGGTCTCCCCAGATGTTCCAGTTCACCGTAGTCAGATCGGCGGTCACCGCCACGACGGGGCGAGTCATAGAATGTCGTCCTTCCCATTCCAGCGAAATCGAGTTTCACTAGAGCGTCACTAGTGCGCTTCTCGGGTGCGCTCCACTTGTCCGCATCGGGTACGGAGGCTTGGATCAAGAATTACACAGAGCATGCCTCTTTGGAAGAAATCCCAAAATAGGTATCGTGGAAACATGGCGGCTTTCCGGAGGAAAGCGGCTCGTTATCGCGCGCGTTCAACTGCGAGGTGATCGCAGTCGAACACCCCTATGGGGCGTGCGAGGCCCTTGCGTACCCTCACGACAAGTGATCGGTCCATCGACCATCGGTCCATCGATCCATCGGTCCAATAAATGGGGGAGACAACCATGACGGCCGCGACAGAGAACCCCGGCGCCGGTATGTATCAGGAGTTTCTCGGCGTCCACGCGATCCTGCGCCGGGGAACGGAACTGGTGGCGAACGCATTCGAGCGCCTCGGCGACGGCGATCAGGTCAGCGTCAAGGAACTCATCGACACGACGCAGTGGCTCATCGACTTCACGCACCACCACCACGAGGCGGAGGACGAGCTCTTCTGGCCCGTGCTGCACGGGCTCTACCCCGAGTCGGTGGCGTCCTTCGACACCCTCAACGAGGAGCACGCGGAGCTGGACCGGGAACTGGGCGGCCTGACCCGGGCGGTGGAGCTCCTGACGGCGGCCAACGAGGCGGGCGGGCAGGTGGGCGACTCCGCGGTGACCGAGGCGGCCCACGCCGGCACGGCGGCGGCCCGCAAGGTCCGCGACATCCTGGCGGGCCACCTCGACACGGAGGAGCCGGTCGTACGCGACCTCTTCCCCGGCGTCCCCGCCGCGGAGGTCGACCGCCTCCGCACCGCGATCACCGAGGGCAGCCCCAAGTCCGGCGGCCACCTGATCTTCGGCCTCCTGGAGGACCCGGACCTGGCCGAGGGCTACGACGCGCTCATCGCCAGCTTCCCCCCGCCCTTCCGCTCCCACCGCCCCGAGCTGCTCCGGGTGTACGCGGCCAGCAAGAAGGCGCTGGGCCTGGCGTCGGACTGACGGGGCCCCGCCTGCACGCGGCAGGACGTGCCGTTGCCGGAGGATACCGGCGCTCGCCGTCCCCCGCGCGGCCTGGGACGTCTTCGTCGCGCACATCTGCCGTCCATGATCGGGATCTGACAGCCCCCGCACAGCGTTATGCGGGTACGAGACCCGCACACGGAGGGACCGCTCATGTTCGGTTCGGCGTTGAACGAGATCTTCGCGCCCGGGAAGCGGCACGAAGAGGAAGAGCGGCGGCGGCTTGAGATCACTCTCGACGAGGTGGGGGACGCCGATCCCGGGCGGGGGCCCATAGACCTTGCCAGTGGGACCGTCGTCATACGGGTTCCGCCGCCCGCCCCCGACGAGGAGTAGCGCTTGCGCCGGAGGGCCCGGCACCCCGTTGCTCAACGGGGTGCCGGGCCCTCCGCCCGTACTACAGCCACAGCGGCCGGCGACTACGCGTCGAAGACCTCCGACACCAGCTGCTCCTGCTCCTGCTCGTGCCGCTTCTTCGAGCCCACCGCCGGGGACGAGGAGTGCGGGCGCGAGATGCGGCGCAGGCGTTCGCCGTGCGGGACGTCCGCGCCGACCGCCAGGTCCAGGTGGTCGATCAGGTTGAGCGCGATGAACGGCCAGGCACCCTGGTTCGCCGGCTCCTCCTGGGCCCACAGGTACTTCTCGGCGTTCGGGAACTTGGCGATCTCGGCCTGGAGCTCGGCACCCGGCAGCGGGTACAGACGCTCCAGACGGATCAGCGCCGTGTCCGTCGCGCCGCGCTTGTCGCGCTCCGCCTTCAGGTCGTAGTAGACCTTGCCGGCGCAGAAGACGACCTTGCGGACCGCGTTCGGGTCGACGAACTCGTCACCGATCACCGGGCGGAAGCCGCCGGTGGTGAACTCCTCCGCCTTCGACGCCGCCGCCTTCAGACGCAGCATCGACTTCGGCGTGAAGACGATGAGCGGCTTGTGGTGCGGGTTGTGCACCTGCCAGCGCAGGAGGTGGAAGTAGTTCGACGGGAGCGTCGGCATGGCGACCGTCATGTTGTTCTGCGCGCACATCTGCAGGAAGCGCTCGGGGCGCGCGGACGAGTGGTCCGGGCCCTGGCCCTCGTAGCCGTGCGGCAGGAGGAGCGTGACGCCGGACGTCTGCGCCCACTTCTGCTCCGCCGACGAGATGAACTCGTCCACGACCGTCTGCGCGCCGTTGACGAAGTCGCCGAACTGGGCTTCCCACATCACGAGGGACTCGGGACGGGCCAGCGAGTAGCCGTACTCGAAGCCCATCGCCGCGTACTCGGAGAGCAGCGAGTCGTAGACGTTGTACCGCGCCTGCTCCTCGGTGAGGTACATCAGCGGCGTGTAGTCCTCGCCGGTCTCCTGGTCGACCAGGACCGCGTGGCGCTGGCCGAAGGTGCCGCGGCGGGTGTCCTGGCCGGAGAGGCGCACCGGGGTGCCCTCCATCAGCAGCGAGCCGATGGCCAGGGTCTCGCCCATGCCCCAGTCGATCGTGCCGTCCTCGACGGAGGCGGCACGGCGCTGCAGCTGCGGCATCAGACGCGGGTGGACCTTGATCCGCTCGGGGATGTTCACCTGCGACTCGGCGATGCGCTTCACGACCTCCTGGGAGACCGCGGTGGTCAGCGCCGCCGGGAACTCGGCCTGCGGCTCCGGGGACTGGATCTCGCCCGGGTGCGAGGTGGCCTCGCGGACCTCGGCGAAGACCTTCTCCAGCTGGCCCTGGAAGTCCTGGAGCGCCTGCTCGGCCTCTTCCAGGGTGATGTCGCCGCGACCGATCAGCGACTCGGTGTACAGCTTGCGCACCGAGCGCTTCTTGTCGATCAGGTTGTACATCTGCGGGTTGGTGAACTGCGGGTTGTCGCCCTCGTTGTGACCGCGGCGGCGGTAGCAGATGAGGTCGATCACGACGTCCTTGTTGAACGTCTGGCGGAACTCGAAGGCCAGGCGGGCCACGCGGACCACGGCCTCCGGGTCGTCGCCGTTCACGTGGATGATCGGGGCCTCGATCATGCGGGCCACGTCGGTCGCGTACATCGACGAGCGCGACGACTCCGGGGCGGCCGTGAAGCCGACCTGGTTGTTGATGACGATGTGGACCGTGCCGCCGGTGCGGTAGCCGCGCAGCTGCGACATGTTCAGGGTCTCGGCGACGACACCCTGGCCCGCGAACGCCGCGTCACCGTGCAGGGCGACCGGCAGGACCGTGAAGTCCGTGCCGCCCTTGTTGATGACGTCCTGCTTGGCGCGGACCACGCCCTCCAGGACCGGGTCCACCGCCTCCAGGTGCGAGGGGTTGGCGACCAGCGAGACCTTGATCTGCTCGCCGTCCAGGCCGGTGAAGGTGCCCTCGGCGCCCAGGTGGTACTTGACGTCGCCGGAGCCGTGCATGGACTTCGGGTCGAGGTTGCCCTCGAACTCGCGGAAGATCTGCGCGTACGACTTGCCCACGATGTTGGCGAGGACGTTCAGGCGGCCGCGGTGGGCCATGCCGATGACGACCTCGTCCAGGCGCGACTCGGCGGCGCTGTCGATGACCGCGTCGAGCAGCGGGATGACGGACTCGCCGCCCTCCAGGCTGAAGCGCTTCTGGCCGACGTACTTCGTCTGCAGGAACGTCTCGAACGCCTCCGCCGCGTTCAGACGGCGCAGGATCCGCAGCTGCTCCTCGCGCTCCGGCTTGGAGTGCGGGCGCTCCACGCGGTCCTGGATCCACTTGCGCTGCTTGGGGTCCTGGATGTGCATGAACTCGATGCCGGTGGTGCGGCAGTACGAGTCGCGCAGCACGCCGAGGACGTCGCGCAGCTTCATCAGGGACTTGCCCGCGAAGCCGCCGACCGCGAACTCGCGCTCCAGGTCCCACAGGGTGAGCCCGTGCTCGGTGATGTCCAGGTCGGGGTGCTTGCGCTGGCGGTACTCCAGCGGGTCGGTGTCGGCCATGACGTGGCCGCGGACCCGGTAGGAGTGGATCAGCTCGAAGACGCGCGCGGCCTTGGTGACGTCGTCGTCGTGCGAGGCGTCGATGTCCTTGAGCCAGCGGACCGGCTCGTAGGGGATGCGCAGCGACTCGAAGATGCCGTCGTAGAAGCCGTCGTCACCGAGCAGCAGGTTGGCGACGATCCGCAGGAACTCGCCGGAGGCGGCGCCCTGGATGACCCGGTGGTCGTACGTCGAGGTGAGGGTCATCACCTTGGAGATGCCCAGCTTGTTCAGGGTGTCCTGGGAGGTGCCCTGGAACTCGGCCGGGTAGTCCATCGAGCCGACGCCCATGATGACCGACTGTCCGGGCATCAGACGCGGCACGGAGTGGACGGTGCCGAGGCCGCCGGGGTTGGTCAGGGAGACCGTCACGCCGGAGAAGTCGTCCATCGTCAGCTTGCCCTGGCGGGCCCGCTTGACGATGTCCTCGTACGCCTGCCAGAACTCGAAGAAGTTGAGCGTCTCGGCCTTCTTGATGCCCGCGACGACCAGCTGGCGGTCGCCGTTGGGCTTCACCAGGTCGATGGCGAGACCGAAGTTGATGTGCTCCGGCTTGACCAGGGTGGGCTTGCCGTCCTTCTCCGTGAAGGAGTAGTTCATCGACGGCATGGCCTTGATGGCCTGCACCATCGCGTACCCGATGAGGTGGGTGAAGGAGATCTTCCCGCCCCGGGCGCGCTTCAGGTGGTTGTTGATCACGATCCGGTTGTCGAACAGCAGCTTCACCGGGACCGCGCGGACGGACGTGGCCGTCGGGACGTCGATGGAGGCGTGCATGTTCTTCGCCACGGCGGCGGCGGGGCCGCGCAGCGTGACGTACTCCGGACCGGCCGGGGCCTCGGTCGCCGGGGCGGCCTTGGCGGGGGCGGGGGCGGCGGCGGGCTTCGCGGCGGGCGCCGGGGCGGCCTTCGCGGGAGCCGGGGCCGGGGCCGGGGCCTGCGCCGGGGCAGCGGCCGCGGGCTGCGCGACCGGAGCCGGAGCCGGAGCGGCGGGTGCCGGGGTGACCGGGGCCGGAGCGGCAGGGGTGGCTACCGCAGCCCCCGCGGCTGCGGCGGGGACGCCCGCGACGGGCTTGTCCGCCGTACCGGTCGAACCCGGCTTGTAGTCGGCGAAGAAGTCCCACCAGGCACGGTCGACCGAATTGGGGTCCTGGAGGTACTGCTGGTAGATCTCGTCGACGAGCCACTCATTGGCACCGAAGCCGGCTGCAGGGTTCTTGCCCTGCCCGTCTTGGTCGGTCGAGACGCTCGAATTACTGGGGGACTGAGACGACACGGCGGCAACCGCCCTCTTCCGCTTCACAAGGTGATGGACAGCGGAAATAAAGGCTACGCCTCCCTGGCCTGGAGGTGCAGACCGGGCGTGCCACAGTCGCGTAAGTCACACCGGAAAGCGAGTTTCAGGGCAGGATTTGGCGGGAAACAGATCAGGTTCTGCTGCCCAGTGGGTACGCCTCGCAGCGGCCACGGCCCTCAAGACCGCACGCCCCTGACCACCTACACGCAGAACGTCTGCTTCCGGTTCGAACCCTACGTCAATTCGTCGTCCGGGGTGCCCCCGGAAGAGTGACCTGGATGCGGCATCCACGCGACGATTCGGCCACGCCTATGTGGCCGCCGTGCAGATCCACCGCCCAGCGGGCGATCGCCAGACCCAGGCCCGTACCGCCGTCGCTGCCCGGCCCGTGCGGGGCCGAGGCGTCGCCCCGGTTGAACCGCTCGAAGACCCGGTGCCACTCGGACTTCGGGATGCCCGGGCCCTCGTCCAGGACCTCCAGGTCCAGCGACTCGGGCTGCGGGCCGCGCCGGGCCCGTACGGTGACGCGGCCGTGCGGCGGCGAGTGCTTGACCGCGTTGTCGATGAGGTTGGCCACCACCTGGTGCAGCCGCTCCCGGTCCGCGTGCGCGGTCAGCTCCGGCGGCGAGACGTCCAGGTGCAGATGGACGTCGGTACGGGTGTGGTTGCCGGAGCCGGAGGAGAGGCCGCGCCGGGAGGCGGCCAGATTGGCCTCCTTGAGCACCCCGGACAGATACGGCCACACCTCGAAGCGGTGCGCCCGCAGCGGTACGACACCGTTGTCCAGGCGGGACAGGTCCAGCAGGGTCTCCACCAGGCGCCCCAGCCGTTCCGTCTGCTTCAGGGCCGTGCGCATCGTCTCGGGGTCGGCGGCCGAGACGCCGTCCACCACGTTCTCCAGGACCGCCCGCAGCGCCGCGATCGGGGTGCGCAGCTCGTGGGAGACGTTCGCCACCAGCTCCTTGCGGTGGCGGTCCACGGCCTCCAGGTCGTCCGCCATGCGGTTGATCGTGGAGGCGAGGTCGCCGAGCTCGTCGCGGCGGCCGTCGCCGCGCACCCGGCGGGTGTAGTCGCCGTGCGAGATCGCCCGGGCGACGGTGTTCATCTCGTCCAGCGGCGCGGTCAGGCCGTGCGCCACGAACTGGGTGATCAGCAGGGTGGCTATCACCGAGAAGACGGTGATGAACCGCAGCTCGGTGCGGGTCTGCACGGCCACCATCAGCAGCCCGGTGGTGATGAAGACCGAGACCACGACCAGCGTGCCCAGCTTCGTCTTGATGGAGATCGAGACCTCCCGCAGACCGCCCTTGAGCCTCTCGCGCACCCGGTCGCGGGCCCGGGCGTGCGGCCCGTTCCGCCGGGCCCGCCCGTTCACCGCCCCGGCCGCCGCCCGGCTCATGGCGCCGGGGTCTCCAGCGCGTAGCCCACGCCGTGGACCGTGCGGATGCGCTCGGCCCCGATCTTCCGGCGCAGCGCCTTGATGTGGCTGTCCACGGTCCGGGTGCCCGAGGCGTCCGCCCAGTCCCAGACCTCCGCGAGCAGCTGCTCCCGGGAGAGCACCGCGCGCGGGGTGTTGGCCAGGCAGCTCAGCAGGTCGAACTCGGTCGGGGTGAGGTGCACGTCCTCGCCGCGCACCCGGACCCGGCGCTGCGCGTGGTCGATCTCCAGCTCGCCCAGGCGCAGGATCCCGGTGCGCGGGGTGGCCGCCGCGAGCGTGGCCCGCTCGACCCGGCGCAGCAGCACGTGCACCCGGGCCGCCAGCTCCCGCATGGAGAACGGCTTGGTCATGTAGTCGTCCGCGCCGACGCCGAGCCCGACCAGCATGTCCGTCTCGTCGTCGCGGGCCGTCAGCATCAGCACCGGGACCGGCCGGCGGGCCTGCACCCGGCGGCAGACCTCCAGGCCGTCGAAGCCCGGCAGCATGATGTCCAGGACCATCAGGTCCGGCTGCCACGCCTCGGCCGTGTCCACGGCCGCCGGGCCGTCGAGCGCGGTCTGGACCTGGAAGCCCTCGGCCCTCAGCCGTGCCGCGATGGCGTCGACGATCGTCGTGTCGTCCTCGACGACCAGCACCCGGCGCTGGGCGCCGGGGGTCGCCGCGACGCCGTTGTGGGTGGTGTGTGCCTGCTCCATCGCCCCGCCCTGATATTGCTTCCGGGGATCCGTGGGGTGATCCCCTGTGTCCGTCAGAGACTAGAGGCACCGGCCGCGTCCCGGCTACGCAGGGCGAACGGCGAGATGGACCACGTCGGGGACGCCCCGGGCAACTGTGATCTCTTCGGTCCTAACCCCGGAGAATCCGGCATTTTGGAGAGCCTCCTCGAAGGCGGGGGACGGCTGGGCGGACCACACCGCGAGCACTCCGCCGGGGGTGAGGCGGTCCCGGCAGGCCGCGAGACCGGTGGGGGAGTAGAGGCTGTCGTTGCTCCGGGTGACGGTCCAGTCGGGCCCGTTGTCGATGTCCAGGCAGAGCGCGTCGAAGGTGTCCTGGCTGCTCGTCACGTACGCGACCAGATCGGTGTGCAGGACCTCGGTGCGGGGGTCGGCCAGAGCGGTTTCGGAGAGCGGTGCCAGGGGGCCCGAGCGGTGCCAGTCGATGACCGCCAACTCGCGTTCCACCACGGCGATCCGGCCCCACCGGGGATCGGCGGCGGCGTGCGCGAGCGAGAAGCCGACGCCGAGCCCGCCGATGAGCACCGAGGGCCGCTCGCGGCCGCCCGGCAGCGCCTCGTACGCGGCGTCCACGAGCAGCCTCTCCGAGCGCCCGTCGGAGGTGTCCATCAGGAACGTGCCGTTGGCGATGATCTCGAAGTGCGGGCCGCGCCGCCGGAGCACGACCTCTCCGTACGGCCCCTCGCGCCGGTCGAGTACGACCGGGGTGGCGATCGGGTCGGCGATGGACATCGAAGGACCTCCTCGTAAGCGGAGCGAACGGCTCGGAGGCCGACGCGCGGCCTGCGTCAAAGGTTGTCCAATGTGGCACAAGTCATAGACGTGATGGGGAGCGTTCGCAGAGGGTGAGCGTTGTACAAGCGTAAGCATCAAGGCCGGACGATCACCGGCGCGGCTTGTGGTTCCGGGCGAGCGTGCGGCGCCCGGTGGAAGGGGCCTCACCGGTGAACCCTGGAACGACGCGGGACCAGACTGGGCTGCTCGACGGCATCCCGCGGCAGCGGCCGACGGCTCGGCGGACGGCAGACGAGACGCCGGAGGGCGGGGACATCGCGAAGACCCCTGTGGCGGCCGGGACGCCCGTCGGTCCGCAGGTGCGCGGCCTGCTGCGCCGCGCCGTCCAGTTGGTGCCGACCCCCACGGGCACGCCCTTCACCTTCGCGTACACCCTGCTGCTGCTCCTCACGTCGCTGTACATGGAGTTCGGCGACCCGGACACGGTCCGCACGCTGATCGAAGGCTCCAGCACCGATGTGCAGCACCTCAGCCGCACCCCGGTGCTCGTGCTGCTCGCCAGCGCGCTGTGGATCGCGGGCGGCATCTCCTCGCCGTGGGCCGTCGGCTTCGTCTTCGTCCTCACCGCCCTGGAGCGCCGCGTCGGCGGGCTGCGCACGGTCGGGGTGTTCCTGCTCGGCCATGTGGTGGCGACGCTGGTCACCGAGGTGCCGGTGGGCGTCTCCGTCATGGCGGGGCAGCTCCCGGACTCCTCGCTGCACCGCCTCGACTACGGCATCAGCTTCGGCCTGATGGCGAGCGTCGGCGCGCTCGCGGGGCTGCTGTCCCCGCTGCTGCGGTGGCCGCTGCTCGGCGTGATGGCCGTGCTCCTCACCCAGGACCTGCTCGACATGGCGGATCCGCTGGCCAGCTGGGGCCATCCGACCGCCCTGCTCGTCGGCGTCGCCTGCTGGCCGGTGCTGCGCCGGGCGGACCGGCGCAGGGCCGGGCGCGCCGACGAGCCGTCAGCGGTAGCCGACGGGCAGATGGGTTCGTACGTTCCGTAGCGCCGGGCCTTGATGGATGTCGTCGGTGAGGACGACGTGTCCCTCGTACGTGAACTGGTACATCAGCGCGTCGGCGATCGGGCGTCCGGTCGGGCGCGGCGGCAGATGCGCGAAGTCAGCGTCTTTGAGGGCCGTGCGGAGCTTGGCCAGGGCATCGGGCGGCAGCGTGCCAGTGGTGGTCTTCCCGTCCCGGCTCGTCGAGGTGTACGAGCCGTCCGCCTTGACCACCAGCTCGTTGTGCAGCCCCGCGAACCCGCCGCTCACCACCAGCTTGAGCAGCTGCCCGTGCCGGGCGGGCGGCGTGGGCGTGGCGCTCTCCGGCGAGCTGGGCGGCGGGGTCAGCGCGCTCAGGGTGGTGCTCGGCGCCGGGGTGGGCGACTTGGAGGCGCCGTCCGCCGTGGAGCTCGTGGAGTCGCAGGCCGTCGCCGCGAGCAAAGTGACGAGCAGCAGCGCTCCGGTCGTCGTCCAGGTCCTGCCGGTGAGGCTCATGCAGCCGAGGATGCCGGATCGGTGGGAGCGAAGTACAGGCCGGCCATGGGTGAGTGCGTCGTCCAGCCGAGCGATTCGTACAGCGCCTGCCCGTCGGGGGTGCCGACCAGGACGCCGGTGGTGGCCCCCGCCGCGTGCGCGCCGCTCTGGAGCGTGCGCATGACCAGGCTGCCGAGCCCCCGGCGCCGGTGCTCGGGCGACGTCTCGATCTGGTCGGCCACGGCGGTCGCGCCGGTGGGGGCGATCTGGCCGCGCGCGGCGAAGTGGCCCGCCTCGGTGCGCACCAGGACGCGCAGTACGCCGCCGGTGGTCCAGCGGGTGAGCGTGTAACCGGCCGGGACCTCGGCGGGGGCCGGGGCCAGCCGCACCGTCATCAGGAAGCCGGGCTCGTCGTCCTGCCAGCCGGGGCCGAGCCACGGCCGGACCGTGTCGCCCCGAGCGAAGAGCTTCAGCCAGGTGCCGGGCGCGGTGGTCGCCTCGGCCAGCTTGCGCACCGAGGCCTCGTCGGGCTCGGGCAGGACGTGCCGGGAGACCTGCTTGACCTGGCCGACGTCGATGGTCCAGCCCCAGGGCTCGGCGACCGGCGCCGCCGCGCCGCGCGACACGACCCACCCCTTGGTCCAGGCCTCGACGAGCTCCGGTACGGATTCCATGGCTGTCCCTCCCGTAATAGCGATGCGGGTAATAGTTCTTTCCGCTACGCGACTCTTACAAGTGGTGATCGCTCAGAGCGAACACCCGTTGGGGAACATTCCTTCGCTCACATGCATTGAGTCGGCATAGCTCAACTTGACTGCCGAAGGGGAGATCATGGCTCACTCGTCCGCACCGCTCACCCTGCCTGTGCTGCCGCTCGACGACGAGGTCGTGCTGCCCGGGATGGTCGTGCCACTGGATCTGTCCGACACCGAGGTGCGGGCCGCCGTGGAGGCCGCCCAGGCGGCCGTCCGGGCCGACGGCCCCTCGGCGGGCAAGCCCAGGGTGCTGCTCGTCCCGCGCATCGACGGGGCCTACGCCGCGACCGGCGTCCTCGGCACCGTGGAGCAGGTCGGCCGGCTCTCCGACGGCGACCCGGGCGCGCTCATCCGGGGTGTGGCCCGGGTGCGCATCGGCGCCGGGACCACCGGCCCCGGCGGGGCCCTGTGGGTGGAGGGCGCCACGGTCGAGGAGACCGTGCCCGACCCCCTGCCCGGCCAGGTGACCGAACTGGTCAAGGAGTACAAGGCGCTCGCCACCGACTGGCTGAAGAAGCGCGGTGCCTGGCAGGTCGTCGACCGCGTCCAGCAGATCGAGGGCGTCTCGGCCCTCGCCGACAACTCCGGCTACTCGCCGTTCCTCACCACCGCCCAGAAGGTCGAGCTCCTGGAGACCGCCGACCCGGTCGCCCGCCTCAAGCTCGCCACCGAGCACCTGCGCGAGCACCTCGCCGAGCAGGACGTGGCCGAGTCCATCGCCAAGGACGTGCAGGAGGGCGTGGACAAGCAGCAGCGCGAGTTCCTGCTGCGCCGCCAGCTCGACGCCGTACGCAAGGAGCTGCGCGAGCTCAACGGCGAGTCGGAGGGCGACGAGTCCGACGACTACCGGGCCCGCGTGGAGGCCGCCGACCTGCCCGAGAAGGTCCGCGAGGCCGCCCTCAAGGAGGTCGAGAAGCTGGAGCGCTCCAGCGACCAGTCCCCCGAGGGCTCCTGGATCCGCACCTGGCTGGACACCGTCCTGGAACTGCCGTGGCAGGAGCGGACGGAGGACGTGTACGACATCGCGGGCGCCCGGGCGGTCCTGGACGCCGAGCACGCGGGCCTGGAGGACGTGAAGGAGCGCATCACCGAGTACCTGGCGGTTCGCAAGCGGCGGGCCGACCGGGGCCTGGGCGTGGTCGGCGGGCGGCGCGGGGGCGCGGTGCTCGCGCTCGTCGGCCCGCCCGGCGTGGGAAAGACGAGCGTCGCGGAGAGCGTGGCCCACGCCATGGGCCGCAAGTTCGTCCGCGTCGCCCTCGGCGGCGTCCGCGACGAGGCCGAGATCCGCGGCCACCGGCGTACGTACGTGGGCGCGCTGCCCGGCCGGATCGTCCGGGCCGTCAAGGAGGCCGGGTCGATGAACCCGGTGGTGCTGCTCGACGAGATCGACAAGATCGGCTCCGACTTCCGCGGCGACCCGGCCGCGGCCCTGCTCGAAGTCCTCGACCCGGCGCAGAACCACACGTTCCGCGACCACTACCTGGAGGTCGAGCTCGATCTGAGCGACGTCGTCTTCCTGGCCACGGCCAACGTCCTGGAGGCCATCCCGGAGGCGCTGCTCGACCGTATGGAGCTCGTCCGCCTCGACGGCTACACCGAGGACGAGAAGGTCGTCATCGCCCGCGACCACCTGCTCCCGCGCCAGCTGGAGCGGGCCGGGCTCGACGCCGGCGAGGTGGTCCTGGAGGAGGGCGCCCTGCGCAGGCTCGCGGGGGAGTACACCCGCGAGGCGGGCGTGCGGAACCTGGAGCGCTCGCTCGCCCGGCTGCTGCGCAAGGTGGCGGCCCAGCACGAGACCGGCGAGCGCGCACTGCCCTTCACGGTGACGCCCGACGACCTGCGCGGGCTCATCGGGCGCCCGCACCACGTCCCCGAGTCCGCCCAGGACCCGGCGGAGCGGCGCACCTCGGTGCCCGGCGTGGCCACCGGCCTCGCGGTGACCGGGGCGGGCGGCGACGTCCTGTTCGTCGAGGCGTCGCTCGCCGACCCGGAGACGGGCGCGGCGGGCCTGACCCTCACCGGCCAGCTGGGCGACGTGATGAAGGAGTCGGCGCAGATCGCGCTGAGCTTCCTGCGCTCGCACGGCGCCGAGCTGGAGCTGCCGGTCGCCGACCTCAAGGACCGGGGCGTGCACGTCCACTTCCCGGCGGGCGCGGTCCCCAAGGACGGCCCGAGCGCGGGCATCACCCTGGTGACCGCCCTGTCCTCGCTGCTCAGCGGGCGCCTGGTGCGCACCGACGTGGCGATGACCGGAGAGGTGTCGCTGACCGGCCGGGTGCTGCCGATCGGCGGTCTGAAGCAGAAGCTGCTCGCCGCGCACCGGGCGGGCATCACCACCGTGGTGATCCCCAAGCGCAACGAGCCGGATCTGGACGACGTGCCCGCGGAGGTGCTGGAGAAGCTGGAGGTCCACCCGGTCAGCGACGTCCGCCAGGTCCTGGAGATCGCCCTGGCCCCGGCGGAGGTGCGGGTACCGCTGGCGGCGTGACTTTCGGCTGCGGGCCGGTGGGGGCTGGTCGCGCAGTTCCCCGCGCCCCTTAGGTAGTCGGCCGCAGCCGGAGAACCCAGCTCAGCCACAGACTTCCAGGGGCGCGGGGAACTGCGCGAGCAACCCAGCACGGTCCGCAGACAAAACACTCCGCCTCCCGCGGAGCGCTACGCGCGCGCGGCTCGTTCGTACAGTGCGCGCGCTCGCGCGTCGAACAGCACCGCCGTGGAGGCCACGTCCGTGTCGCCGCCGCTCAGCACGCCGATGAGCCGGCCGCGGTGGTCCGGCCCCCGGTAGTCCGCCAGCCACGGGCTGCCGCTGGTGCCGGTCCAGAACCCGGCGCAGTCGATCCGTACGTCGCTCGCCAGCTCGGTGTCCGGGCGGGTGTCGGTGGTGCAGGCGATGGGCCGGTTCCCCGGGTTGTGGTCCTCGTCCGGATAGCCGAAGACGGTCACCCGGCGCCGCGGCCCCGAGCTCCAGTCGGGCTGGGCCGCGCCCACCACGCTCTGCACACTGCGGCCCCGGGCGTCCGGCTCCAGGGTCAGGAAGGCGTAGTCGAAGGAGTCGTCGCCGTCCCCGGACCACCGCTCGTCGGTCTGGACGGCCCTGACCTTCCAGGTCCCGTACGGGTACGAGCCCTTGACCGCGCCGGAGAAGCCGGGCGCGAACGCCATCGAGCCCACCGTACCGGCGTCCGCGCAGTGCGCGGCGGTGGCGACGACGTTCCCCTTGGGGCTGGCGACGACGCTGGCCGTGCACCAGTGCTTGTCGCCGTCGACCAGCACGCCCACGGACGGCAGTCCGGAGGTCGCGGCGGCGGACGTCTGCGGGGTGGGCGCGGGCGCAGGCGGCACCTGGTCGGGCTGGTCCGGCTGGGGCGCGGACACGGCCGCCCCGCCGCACCCCGTGACCAGGGCCAGCATCCCGGCGGCGGACACCCGCAGCACCCTTCGCAGCACGCGCATGGCGACCATCCTGTCGTATGACGGGACGGAAAGCGGTGAGGCCCCCGGGGCGCGTCGGCACACCGGGGGCGGGGGTGCGCTAGCCGTTGGCCAGAGCCTGGAGCCGGTCGTAGGCGCCGTTGAACTTCGAGTGGTCGCCCACCGTCGGGCCGGACGAGGTGTACTGCCACATCGTGTAGTAGCCCCAGCCGGCCGGGAGGGTGCCCGGGTCGGTGTTGTAGCGGGCGATCCACAGCGGGTTGGTGGAGCCGAAGGCGGCCGAGTTGCCGGTGCACTGGGTCCACCAGCTGGTGGCGGTGTAGATGACCGCGTCACGGCCGGTGCGGGCCCGGTACTGGTTCACGAAGTCGCGGATCCAGTTGACCATCGAGGCCTGGGAGAGGCCGTAGCAGGCGGCGCCGTACGGGTTCCACTCGATGTCGAGCGCGCCCGGCAGCGTACGGCCGTCGCGCGACCAGCCGCCGCCGTGGTCCACGAAGTAGTTGGCCTGGGTCGCGCCGCTCGTGGTGTCCGGCGTCGCGAAGTGGTACGCGCCGCGGATCATGCCGACGTTGTACGAGCCGTTGTACTGCTGCGCGAAGTACGGGTTGGTGTAGTACGTGCCCTCGGTGGCCTTGACGTAGGCCCACTTCACCCCGCTGTTCCACAGGGTGGTCCAGGCGACGTTGCCGTTGTGGCTGCTGGTGTCGACGCCCTCGGTCTGGACGACCGTCGAGCCGGTCGGCGCACCGCCGGTGCCGTCGTGGGCGGCCACGCCCATGCCCATGGTGGCGGAGCCGCGGGCGGGAGTCTGGGCCGCGCCGGACGTGCCGGGGGCGGTGAGGAGGAGGGCGAGGGCCGAGAGGAGGATTCCGGCCGCGGCGAGGGGACCGCGACGGGCCGTTCCGGGTCTGTGCACGGGCATTGCGTGCCTCCGAAAGGCGTGGGTGGGGGGACGTGCCGGGGAATCGACATGTCGTTGTGGACATGTCATACGGGAAAAGCTACGCACGTAGACCGTGACGCGAAAGAGGTTCTGGAACTGCCATTGGCCCAGGCCTCTGGCGGGGCGACGGAGGTCGGTGCGAGCTGCGCCGACCGCGAGCGGCCGCAAGTGACTTTCAGCCGTGGGCAGTTGACGGACGAATGGTCCGCCCCGCCGTGCCGCCCGCGCCCCCGCCCGCTCTCCCGGGTCGCATTCGCGCCAAAGTCCCCATGTCAACTCACATGCCCCATTGAGGAGTTCACGCCCCACAGGCTTGCATGGTCATGACCAGTCGGCGCCCACCGGCGCCACCGGCCTCCCGTGCGGCCGACGCCGTTCGCGGGAGGCACCTCGCATCGGCCCGTGGAGGAAAGACCTTGCACAAGCCCAGAGCAGGCAGAGCCGGAGCAAGCGGCACCCGGGGGAGCAGGACCGGCACGGGCGCGGGGGTGGCCGCGCTCCTGGGGGCCGCCGCCCTCCTCGCCACCGCGGTACCGGCGGCCCACGCCGCGCCCCCGGCGCAGGCACCGGCCGCCGACGTCGTCCCCGGCACCGGCACCGAGACCCCCGCCCTCGTGGACGGACTCCACGAGAGTGCCGACGCCAAGGCGGCGCCCGCCGACGCGGCCCGCGGCCACCTCGCCGCCAAGGAGAGCCGCTACCGGATAGCCGACCCCGGCCGCGACCTCACCCCCGTACAGACGCTCAAGCAGGGCGCGGACGAGACCGTACGGCTCCAGCAGAAGCACCACGGCGTCGAGGTGCTCGGCGGCCAGTACGTGGTGCGGATGGAGAACAAGGACGGCAAGCGCGTCGTCACCGGCACCTCCGGCAAGTACTTCACCGGTCTGACCACCGGCACGAAGGCGACCGTCGCCGAGGACGTCGCCGTGCGCCGGGCCGTCACCTCGGTCGCCGCCCGCATCGGCGGCGCCACCCTCGGCAAGAAGGACGTCCAGCCCTCCGAGGGCGCCAAGACGAAGGCGGCGGCCGCGCTCACCGGCAAGGCGGGCGGCCTGGTCGTCGTCCCCAAGGGCCCGGGCATCCTCACCTACCGCGTCACCGTGCGCGGCACCGACACCGCCACCGGCAGGCCGGTCCTGCAGGACGTCTACGTCGACGCGCACGCGGGCTTCCCGGTGCTCCAGTACAGCCTGATCAAGACGATCACCGCGCCGAAGCCCGCGACCGGCACGGAGCGAACGACCCGGAAGACGGCCGCTCGGCAGGCGCCCGCCGCCACCACCAACCCCGGCACCACCGGCACCGGCGTCAAGTACAACGGCGAGCAGGTCGCGCTGGACATCTACTTCGACGAGGCGGCCAAGCAGTACAGCCTCGTCGACTACGCGCGGATGGCCACCACCAGCAAGAACACCCTGCACACCTGGGACGCGCGCGCGGTCGACGTCAACGACGCCTCGGGGCGCTGGCCGGACGGGCTCAAGGAGTTCACCAGCGCGGCCCCCGACTACAGCGGCGACGCCACCGCCGCGGGCGCGGTCGACGCCCACTGGGCGGCCGGGCAGGTCTACGACTACTACAAGAAGGTGCACGGCCGCGACAGCCTGGACGGGCGCGGCATGACCATCAACTCGCTGGTCGGCGTGACGTACGCGGGCGGCCCGTTCGTCAACGCCTTCTGGGACGGCCAGAAGATGGTGTACGGCGCCGGGGACGACCAGTACAAGACGCTCTCCGCCGACCTCGACGTCGTCGGCCACGAGATGACCCACGGCGTGGTCGAGAACACCGCGAACCTCGTCTACGCGGGCCAGTCCGGCGCCCTCAACGAGGCGCTCGCGGACTACTTCGGCAACGCCATCGACGTCACCGCCAGCGGCACGAAGATGGACGACCCGGACTCCGGGCTCCTCGGCGAGGACCTGTGCCGCACCGCCAAGCCGCGCGAGTGCGCCTTCCGCGACCTCAACGACGGCCGCACCACGGCCAAGGACTACCTCGGCGTCACCTTCGGCACCGACAACGGCGGCGTCCACCTCAACTCGACGATCTTCTCGGGCGCCCTGTGGGACATCCGCCAGGACCTCGACCCGAAGGACCCGTTCCTCGCGGACCGGCTGGTCTACAAGGCGCTCTCCACGTACATGACCCCGCTGGACGGCTACACCGAGGCCCGCAACGCGGTCGTCGCGGCCGCCAAGGACCTGGGGCTCTCGGCGAAGCAGCAGAACGTCGTCAAGCGGTCGTTCAACGCCCACGGCATCGTGCCCGGCTGGGAGAACGCCATCGGCGTCGACTCCGACCGCCTCTTCGGCAAGCTCAACATCGCCGGTACGGGCACGGCCGCGGGCGGCGGCTGGTGGGCCACGTCCAAGTCCAACGACGACGGCAGCGAGGCCTACTCGGTCTACGCCGGCCGGGTCGACGGCAAGGGCACGCCCAAGCTGATCAGCCCCAACGACGGCCGCTACCACGTGTATCCGGCCACCGACGGCAAGACGGTGGTGTGGGCCGCGTTCGGCACGTCCAGCCTCGACATCCTCTCGCGGCCGATCGCGGGCGGCCCGATCAAGACGCTGTACACCTCGTACACCAACGTCCAGAACCTGCACGTGGAGAACGGCACGGTGGTCTTCGAGGCCTTCGACCCGTTCGGCGGGCGGCACGTCGGCTTCCTCAAGCCCGGCGACCGCGAGCCCACCTGGGTGGACGGCGGCAGGTACGAGCTCGGCACCGGACTGCCCTCGCTGAAGAACGGCAGGATCGCGTACGCCAAGCTCTACCCGGGCGAAAACGACTACAAGATCGGCACCGAGACGTACGACATCGCCACCGGCAAGACGCAGCTCGCCCAGCAGCTCGGTGAGCCGCAGGCGATCGGCCAGACCGGCATCACCGGCAAGAACGTGTTCTGGCTCGTCGACGAGAACTTCGCCGACCAGGGACAGATGGCGGTCCGCCGGGCCACCCTGGAGGGCACCGGCACGGCGGACATCAGCGCCGAGTCCGGCCCCGGCGCGCTGATCCCGTTCGACCTGACCGCGTCGGACGACGCGGTCACGGTGAACACCCTGCTGCCGGACACCCAGTACCGCAATGAGACCCTGCCCAAGCTGTGGCAGCTGAGCGCCGACGGCACGCGCAGGGAGCGCCTCTCCTGCAACCGCGGCGAGCAGCTGTACCCGTCCGCCGCGGGCGGGCGGCAGGTCGTCTGGCTGGACGGCACCACTGGCTGGACGGACCTGGTCACCCGGGAGCGGCCGGCCGGCACCTGCTGAATGCGCTCCCCGCGTGACTCGTAATTGAGCCAAAGGGCCCCCGGTGCTCGGCACCGGGGGCCCCTGTCCGCAGGGGACTGGGAAATACTGTCCCGTCGGGACAGCGTGGGATGGGAGCTGATGTGCACGGTCCGGACCAGGAGTTTCTCGCACT
Source organism: Streptomyces sp. BPTC-684 (assembly GCF_030028635.1). Classification (NCBI taxonomy): domain Bacteria; kingdom Bacillati; phylum Actinomycetota; class Actinomycetes; order Kitasatosporales; family Streptomycetaceae; genus Streptomyces; species Streptomyces sp. BPTC-684. Next base: position 1,536,245 of record NZ_CP124863.1, on the reverse strand, counting down.
CGAACGCGAGCTGGCGGTGTTCCTGAGGCGTGCCCGGGCGTCCTCCGGCGAGATGGCCCGTGCGGTCCATCCCGAGCTGGAGGCCGCGGCCTACGGGCTCTTCGTGCGCCTGGAGGAGGGCGGCCCGCAGCGGGCCACCGAGCTCGCCGCGTACTTCGGCGTGGGCAAGGCGACCATGAGCCGCCAGCTGCGCGCCCTGGAGGACCTGGGCCTGGTGGCGCGCGAGCCGGACCCGGCCGACGGCCGCGCCTCGCTGGTACGCCTCACCGAGGAGGGCCTGGCCCGCTTCCGCCGCGTCCGCGACGCCCGCCGCGCCCAGTACGTCACCAAACTGGCCGACTGGGACCGCAAGGAGATCGCAGAACTGGCGAGACTGCTGCACCAGCTGAACGCGAGGGCGGACATGCAGGAACCGGGGGCGGCGCCCCGTTAGGAGCGCGGGGAACTGCGCGACCAGCCCTCACCGGCCGGCAGCCGCCGCTCAAAGCTCCACATACACGGCGGTGGCGTCATCATGCGTCTTACTGCGCCGCAGATACGTACGATCCGTGTCGCCGAGCTCCAGCTCGCGCACACGGTCGATCACCCCCTGCGGCCCGGCCTTGCGCAGCAGAGCCAGACACCCCGCCCAGTCGCCCTCGCGAAACGTCTCGACCCACCGGCTCGCGCCATCGCTGAGCGCGGCGAGTGCCCGTACATCCCGTACGGGGGTGCGGCCCGTGACCGCAAGCTCGGCCACAGCGGGGTCCGCAGCCGCGGTGAAGAACCCCCCCTCCCGGTTACGGGCAACCGCGTCGGCCACCTCATCCGACACGAGCAAAGACCGCGGCACCCGGTCGAGCCGGTCGTCCAGGACCGCCCGGACCACCCCGTCGGGCGACGACAGGAGCAGCACGGAGTCGGAGAGCACCAGATGCTCCACGACCTCCTCGTCCCAACGCGCCACGACCACCGTCGCCTGAGGCGTACGCGGGTGAGAAAGGTCACAGGTGTCACGGTGGGCGTCGGCGGTGCGCCTGATGGACTCGGCGAGGATCCCCGTCAGCGGTATGTCGCGCCGCGAACCGGACAGTTCGGTCAGAGCGCCACCGAGCCGCGCGGTGAACCAGGGCACGTCGTGCACACAGTCGCCGTTGCCCGGTGGTGGGGTCACCCCGTCGAGCACCACCAGCACCCCGCCCCGTCCGGCGGCGGGCAGCACGGTGGCGGCCCAGTCCTCGTTGGGGCGTGCGGGGTCACCGGGGGCCGTGGCGAGTTCGATGCGCATACGGCCAGTCTGCACGACGCCTCCACGCGGCCTTCATGGCGGCCAATTGGCCTGGACCACTGGGCCGGAACGCGGCTCCGGCCGGGCCCGACGCCCTGCCGGGAAGCTGTGGGCGGGCATCCTGCCAAAGGCCGCGCGGAAGTTCCAACCGGCCTGCCACACGAGCGGGGGCAGGCATTCCGCGGGAGTTGATGGCCAACTCCCGAGTGTTGTTCACTCGTTCGGGTGGCGGAGTGGATGTTGCATGCCTCCTTCCGAAAACCACTGGAATGGTCGGAAGCCGTGCAGGGGTGGGAACGCGTCGCATAGGACGCAAGAGACGCATGACCGGTCGTCACCTCGGCTTCATGGGTGGACGAGTCAAGATTGAGAGCACCGGTGCAGAACAAGCGGCCTCGGGGCAAGGGCGGCGAGACCGTCAAGGGCGCCGCGGGCGCTGAGGGCGCCGCGGACACCGCGGGCGCCGGACGCACCGTGCGCGTACGGACCCGGCTGGTCACCTCGGTCGCCCTGGTCTCCCTCACCGTCCTGGGCGCGGGCGCCCCCGCGCTGCTCACCGCCTCCTCGGACCTCAACGAGTCCCAGAGCCTGGTCACCCTGGCCGAGCTGAACCAGCAGGCCGTCACCCTGGCCCACGCCCTCGCCGACGAACGCGACGACGTCACCGCGTACATCGCGGGCGGTCGCGATGTACGCAAGGACGCCGCGCTCAAGGACCGCGCCACCCGCGTCGACCGGCGCATCGACGAGATCCGCGCCACCGCGCCCGCGGCCCTCGGCCGCGACCTGGCCACCGTGCCCTCCCTGCGCCGCACCGCCCTCACCGGCAAGGGCACCGCCCTGGAGGCGCACCGCACGTACTCCGACGTGATCGCCAAGCTGCTCGGCCTCGCCGACGAGCTGGCCGACAGGACGCCCCCGCGCGCCGCCGAGGCCACCCGCGCCCCGGCCGACCTCGGCCGCGCCGTCGAACAGGCCTCCGCCACCCGGGGCCTGCTGGTCGCCGCGCTCTCGGTGCCGCAGAAGCCCGGCACCACGGTCTACGACCCGATCACCGGGCGGTACGTGCAGAAGGACGCGGGCGACGGCGAAGAGGGGCGCACCCGGGACGCGTTGAGCGCCGCCGGGCAGCAGGCGCGGGTGCGCGAGCAGTCCGCGCTCGCCGACTTCGACCAGGCGGCCGCCGCCACCGCGCGCGAGAAGCTCTCCACCACGGTCACCGGCCCGGACGTGGACGCCGCCGAGCGCTATCTCGCCCGCCTCACCGACCAGCCGCAACTCGGCACCTCCGACCGCAAGTTGGGTGCCGACAAGGTCGCCGCCGCGCTCACCGCGCGGATCGACCGGATGCGCGGCACCGAGTCGGCGCTCGCCACGGCCGAGGTGAAGCGGTTCGGGGCGCTGCGCGACGACGACGTGACCGGGCTCGAACTCCGGGTCGCGCTGGTCGGCGCGCTGCTGCTGCTCGCCGTCGGCGTGTCGTCCGCCAGCGCCCGCAGCCTGACCCGGCCGCTCGCCGTGCTGCGGCGCGGGGCGGCCCGGCTGGCCACGGCTCCCGAGACGGAGGAGCCGGTCCGCTTCACCGGCCGCAACGACGAGTTCGCCCAGGCCGTACGGTCCCTCAACACCCTCCACGACCGGCTGCGCGACCACGCGTCCCGCGCCGACGCGCTCGGCGCGGAGCTGGCCGACGCCCGCGAGGGGCAGACCGCCCTCGCCGTCGAGCGGGCCGAACTGGCCGAGTCCGTACGGGAGTTGACCGCGCAGCTGGAGCGGGCGCGCGGCACCGTGCAGCACACCTTCGTCAACCTCGGGCTGCGCAGCCTCGGCCTGGTCGAGCGTCAGCTCGGCATCATCGAGGGCCTGGAGGAGCGCGAGCAGGACCCGGACCAGCTCGCCACGCTCTTCAAGCTCGACCACATGGCCACGGTCATCCGCCGCCACGGCGAGAACCTGCTGGTCCTCGCGGGCGCCGAACACCACCACAACCACCCGGGCCCGGTCCCGCTCGTCGATGTGCTGCGGGCCGCCGTCAGCGAGATCGAGCGGTACGAGCGGGTCGTCATCCAGGCCCTGCCGCCGCACGCCCAGGTGGCCGGGTTCGCCGCCGACGACCTCAGCCACCTGGTCGCCGAGCTGCTTGAGAACGCCACCTCGTTCTCACCGCCGGACGCCCAGGTCCAGCTCTCCGGCTGGCAGCTGGAGAGCGGCGAGGTCATGCTCTCGGTCCAGGACGAGGGCATCGGGGTCGGCCCGGCGCGCCGCACCGAGCTCAACATGCGGCTCGCGGACCCGTCCACGTACGAGCCGGGGGAGCCCGGCACCGAGACCGGCGGGCTCGGGCTGCACGTCGCCGCGCTGCTCGCCCGCCGCCACGGGGTGCGGATCGAACTGCGCGAGCAGAAGCAGGGCGGGCTCGCGGCCGTGGTCGTGCTGCCCGAGCCGATCCTGCCGAAGACGCCCCCGGCCGCGCCGCCGCACGTGCCGCCGGCACAGGGCGACGCGCCGCGCTTCACGCTGCCGGGCGCGCTGGCGGAGGCCAACTCCAACGTGCTGCCCGAGCGGGCGGAGCGTACGGCGGAGATCCCGGTCCTGGCCCCTGTGACGGCAGAGCCGGACACGCACGAGCGGGTCGACGAGCCGACGTTCGAGATGCGGCTGCCGACGCCGGAGCCCACGCCGGAACCCGAGGTCCGGCCCACCGTCCCCGCGCAGCGCGTCACCGACAAGGGGCTGCCCAAGCGCACCCCGAAGGTGGTCAGGGCGGGTACCACCGCCCCGGCCCCGCGCAAGGGCGGCGCGGAGGTCGCCGACGCGCTCCGGCGGCGGCTCGGCGGGTTCCAGCAGGGCGCCCTGGAGGGCCGCAGGCACGTCGAGACCGAGATCCAGGAAGCACAGAGCGAAGCACACGTCGAAGAGAAGAAGGCATCCACGCCACAGACGGGGGAGACAGTCGAGGAGGCACGCAGTTGACTGCGACCGGCACCGGCACGTTCGGACTGAGCAGCGAAGCCCGCAATCTGCACTGGCTGTTGCGGAACCTGGTCGAGGAGGTGCCCGGGCTGCTTTCGGTCGCGGTCGTCTCCTCGGACGGTCTGCTGCTGCTCTCGTCCGACCCGGACCAGCGGCAGACCCGCACGGAGCCCCGCCCCGAGGGGCCGCGCGGCTCCAGCGCCGACCTCGCCACCATCGTCTCCGGCATCGGCAGCCTCACCTACGGCGCCGCGCGGCTCATGGACGGCGGCGGCGTCAAGCAGACCGTGGTCGCGATGGAGGAGGGCAGCGTCTTCGTCATGGCGATCAGCGACGGCTCGCTGCTCGGGGTGCACGCCACCCCGGACTGCGACGTGAGCGTCGTCGCGTACCACATGGCCCTCTTCGTCGGCCGCGCCGGACACGTGCTCACCCCCGAACTCCGCAGCGAGCTGCGCCAGTCGATGGAGGCCGTCCAGTGACTTCGTCCGCTCCCAAGCTGCCGATACGAGGTGCCGGCCTTCCCCAAGCTCTCAACTACGTTCGAGCAGGGGAGACCCCAACCCCCGCGCGGGTCCGCCCGTACTCGCTCACCGGCGGGCGCACCCGCTTCGGTCACGTACTCCTCGTGGAGACGTTCGTGGCGGCCATCGAGGCGCCCGAGGAGCGAAAGGCGCTGGGCGGATCGCCGCTGCGGATGATGCCGGAGATGCGGGCGATCGTGGAGATCTGCCGGGCGATGCGCACGGTCGCGGAGATCTCGGCGCTGCTGAGCATGCCGCTGGGGGTCGTCCGGGTGCTGCTCAGCGACCTGGCCGACCAGGGAAGGATCCGTGTGTACGGGACCGGGCACGGCCCCGGGCGGCCCGACCGCGCGCTGCTCGAAAGGGTCATGAGTGGACTCCGCCGCCTCTGAACTCCTGACGCCCGAAGCGGCCGAGTCCGCCGAGTCCGTCGAGGAGGAGCTGCGGCCCTGGCAGCAGGACCGCACGAGGGCCCCCATCGCGACGAAGGTCGTGGTGGCGGGCGGCTTCGGCGTAGGAAAGACGACGTTCGTGTCGTCCGTCTCGGAAATCACTCCGCTCCGGACGGAGGCGGTGATGACCGAGGCGAGCGAGGGCACGGACGACCTCTCGTCGACCCCGGAGAAGACCACCACGACCGTGGCCATGGACTTCGGCCGCATCACGCTCGACGACGACCTCGTCCTGTACGTGTTCGGCACGCCCGGGCAGCAGCGGTTCTGGTTCATGTGGGACGACATCGTGCGCGGGGCGATCGGCGCGGTGGTGCTCGCCGACACCCGGCGGCTGTCCGACTGCTTCCCGGCGCTCGACTACTTCGAGAGCTGCGACCTGCCGTACATCGTGGCGGTCAACCACTTCGAGGGCACCGAGTCGTTCGAGCCCGAGGACGTCCGGGAGGCGCTGACGGTGCCGCCGCACATCCCTGTCGTGATCATGGACGCGCGCGACAAGATCACGGTGATCGAGTCGCTGCTGAGTCTGGTGGCGCACGCGCTGGAAGAGCTCCCGGAGTAGCGGCGCACGCACTCGTTTTCATTGCTCACGTATCTGCTGACGTATCGGAGAACACTCGCATGCGGCGAATCCTGATAGTCGGGGCCGGTCAGTCCGGGCTCCAGCTGGCCCTCGGACTCCAGTCGAAGGGGTACGAGGTCACCCTGATGTCCAACCGCACGGCCGACGAGATCCGCTCCGGGCGGGTCATGTCGACGCAGTGCATGTTCCACACGGCGCTCCAGCACGAGCGGGACCTGGGTCTGAACTTCTGGGAGTCCCAGGCCCCGCGCATCGAGGGCCTGGGCGTCTCGGTGGCCGGCCCCGACGCCTCGCGCCCCGTCGACTGGGTCGGCCGCCTGGACGGCTTCGCGCAGTCGGTCGACCAGCGGGTCAAGATGGCGGGCTGGATGGAGACGTTCGCGCAGCGCGGCGGCCAGCTGGTCATCCACGGCGCGGCGGTCTCGGACCTGGACTTCTTCGCGCGGACGTACGACCTGGTGCTGGTGTCGGCGGGCAAGGGCGAGCTGGTGTCCATGTTCGGCCGCGACGCCTCGCGCTCCCCGTACGCGGAGCCGCAGCGGGCGCTCGCGGTGTCGTACGTGCACGGGCTCGGCCCGCGCCCCGAGCACCCGGACTTCGACGCGGTCCGGTGCAACCTGGTGCCCGGGGTGGGCGAGCTGTTCGTGATGCCGACGCTGACGACGTCGGGCCGGGCGGACATCCTCTTCTGGGAGGGCGTCCCGGGCGGCCCGCTGGACGTGTTCCGGGGCGTGACGGACCCGGGCGAGCACCTGTCCCTCACCCTTGAGCTGATGGAGCGCTTCACGCCCTGGGAGTACGCGCGGGCGACGAAGGTCGAGCTGACGGACGCCGGGGGCACGCTGGCGGGGCGGTACGCGCCCACCGTCCGCAACCCCGTCGGCCGGCTGCCCGGCGGGGGCCTGGTCCTGGGCGTGGCGGACGTGGTCGTCGCCAACGACCCGATCACCGGTCAGGGCTCCAACTCGGCGTCCAAGTGCGCGGCGTCGTACCTGGCGTCGATCGTGGAGCGGGGGGAGTCGGCGTTCGACGAGGAGTGGATGCGTTCGACGTTCGACCGGTACTGGTCGACTGCCCAGCACGTGGTGAAGTGGACGAACGCGATGCTGGGTGTGCCGCCGGAGCACGTCCTCGACCTGATCGGTGCGGCGACCGAACTCCAGCCGGTCGCCGACCGCTTCGCGAACGGTTTCGACGACCCGTCGGACTTCGAGGACTTCTTCTTCGAGGAGGAGAAGGCGGGGGCGTATTTGGCGGAGGTGACCGCGCAAGCGGCGTGAGTTGGCCCCTCCCCGCCCCTTCCCTAAACCCTCCGGGGGAGAGGGGGCGGAAGGTGGTTTCCCGGGGGCTGCGCCCCCGGACCCCATTGCGGGGCCTGCGGCCCCTGCACCCCGCTTCGTTCGTCTGCGGACCGTCGTTGGTTGCTCGCGCAGTTCCCCGCGCCCCTGGAAGCGCCCCTCCGGGGCGCCCAGGGGATGCCGCGCAGCGGCATTTAAGGGGCGCGGGGAACTGCGCGACCAGCCCAGCACGGTCCGCAGCCGAAGCACCCGGCCGCCCGCCCAGGGCTTTCGGGAAGGGGCGGGGTGGGGGCTCAATCCCCCGGAGGGGCCTCCGACCCGTAGCCCTCGTCCGAATCCGCCCCCACCCCCACCGGCAACCTCGGCGGGAGATACGACCCCACAGGATCCGCCCCCGGATCCGGCCGCACCGCCCCCAGCAGCGGATTCGACGCGATCGGCGAGACCTTCACCCGGGTGCCGGGGCGCGGCGCCTGGACCACCAGGCCGTCGCCCAGATACAGGGCCACGTGCGTCGCACGCGGGTAGTAGACCACCAGGTCACCGGGCCGCAGGGACCGCAGCGGGACCCGGCGCAGCGACGCCCACTGCTCCTGACTCGTACGCGGAATGGACCGCCCCGCATGCGCCCACGCCTGCGAGGTCAACCCCGAGCAGTCGTACGACCCCGGCCCCTCCGCCCCCCACACATACGGCTTGCCGAGCTGCCCGACCGCGTACCGCAGCGCCTGCTCGCCCTCCTCCGACGGCGCCCGCACCCCGCTCAGCGCCCCCGTCGCCAGCAGATCCCGCTGCGCCTTCGCCGTCCCGTCCCGCTCCAGGCGGGCCAGCTCGGCGAGTTGGTCCTCGCTCAGGGACGCCAGCAGGCCCTCCACGTCCTTGAGCCGGGCCTGTACGTCGTCGCGCGCCCGACGCTGGCGCGCGGTCAGCAGCGCCTGCTCGTCCAGGGCCTTGCGCGCCGCCCGCGCCAGACCGTCCGCCCGCTTCTCCGTCGAGGCGAGCCGCGCGAGCGACGCCCGGCGCTCGTCCGAGGCGCGCCGGATCAGATGCCCCTGGTCGAGCGCCCCCTGCGGGTCCCTCGCCAGCAACAGCTGCATGTACGTGGAGAGTTCGCTGCGGCCCTGGTACTGCTCCCGGGCCAGCCGGCCCGCCGCCTCCCGGCTCTCCGCCAGCGCGCCCCGCGCCTTCATCAGCCCGGCCGTGACCTTCTTCTCGTCCGCCTCGCGCCGCTTCAGCTGCTCCTCGGCCGCGTTGTACGCCTCGGACGCCTCCTCGGCCTGCCGGTACAGCGTCTGCAGCTGCGTCAGCAGGCCGGACACCGAACTCTCCGGCGGAGTGGGTGCGGCCTGCGCCGTGGGGACGCCCGACACGAGCGCCGCCGCGACGGCCGCCGCCGTGCACACCGTACGCAGGGATTTGTCTGACACGTGCTCACCTCCGGTCGGATGGTGGCACGGTGATCCGGGGCGCGGCCCGCCGAGTCGGGTGAACGGTGCGGATCCTTCCCCCGTACGGCCGTACTCCGGCGCGGGCGCTTGCCCCCGGCGGCCGTCATGTGCGTACGAGGAGAACGGTCACCGCACCGGCAGCGCGTACAGCGTCGCCCCGTGCCACACCACCGCCGCGTCCGCGCCCGCCGCCACCGCCCGGTAGGTGCCCCGGTCCGCCGACTGCTCCAGGGTGCCCGCGTCCTGGAACTTCCACAGCCGCTCGCCGCTCGCCGCGTCCAGCGCCGTCACCTGGAACGGGTCGAGCGCCAGGACCGTACGCCCGGACGCGCTCGCCACCGCACGGGTCTCCACCGAGGTGGTCGGCGCCAGGTCCGTCGAGCCGACCCACACCTCCCGGCCGTCCGGCGCGGCGACCGCCGCCACCTTGGTGGTGGTGTCGGGGGCGTACACAACTCCCTTGTCCAGCAAGGGGGTTCCGTACGTCCCCATGCCCTTCCCGCGCTGCCAGCGCAGCTTCGCCGTCTCCAGGTCGAACGCCTGGAGGCCGCCGCCCGCCGTGGTGAGCAGCGTGCCGTCGGGCGACAGCACCGCCGCGTCGGTGGGCAGCACCGTCCCGTACGACCGCGCCCACAGGTCCTTGCCCGTCTTCGGGTCGACCGCGAAGAACTCCGCGAGCACCTGCTTGGCGCCCTTCGGCGGGGCGGCGGCGGGGCGGCGCGCGATCAGTCGGCCGCCGACGGCGGTCGCCCACTCGAACGTCTCGCCCCGGCCGAGCGGGCGCCGCCACAGCGTGGTGCGCGTGGCGATGTCGTACGCGTACAGCGCCGTGTCCTTGCCGACCGTGGCCGTGAACCACACCGTCGTGCCGTCGTGCGCGCGCACCTCGGGGGTGCCCATGCCGGGTGCGAGCTGGGCGTACGCCACCTTCTGGCGGATCGCGCCGTCCGCCACCGCGAACCAGGTGAAGTCGGTGGGGCCGACGCCGAACGCCACCGCCGGGTCCGGGCCCGCCGGCTGGAGCTGGGCGAGACCGGCCAGCTCGGGGCGGGTCCACAGCTGCTTGCCGGTGCGCAGGTCGACGCCGGTGGGCGCGGCGCCGGGCACCACCAGGACCGCGCCCTGGACGAGCGGGGTGCCGAGGAGCTTGCCGCCGGGCACCGCGTACCCCCAGCGGGCCGCCGGGGGCGCTCCGGGTACCGGCTGCGGGCGGGCGGCGGGCTTGCTGTCGGCGGCGGGGGCCTTCCCGTCGCCGTCGTCCCCGTCGAACGCCAGCACTCCGGCCGCGCCGACCGCAAGCCCCGCCACCGCCGCCAGCCCGGCCGTCAGCAGCGACCGGCGGTCGGCGGCCAGCCGGGACAGGGCGTTGGTGGCGGGCCGAGCGGGCTCGGGAGCCCGGGTCGGCGGTACGGGCAGGGGCTGCGGCGCCGACCAGGCGGGCTGCGGGGGAGCCTGCCCGTTCAGGGCCGGTGCGGGCAGCGGCGCGGCGGGCTCCGGCACCCGGTCGGCTACCGCCGGGCCGGGCAACTCCTGGGCCTGCGCGGCCCGTTCGGCGATCGCGGCCGTCAGACGCGGCGGCAGCCACCCCGCGCCGGGCGCCGGGTCGGCACCGCCGGGGACCAGCTCGGCGGCCACCTCGGCCGGGGCCGGGCGCGCCCCGGGCGCCTTGGCCAGACAGCGGCCGAGCAGCGGGCGCAGGGCGGCCGGGACCGGGGTGAGGTCCGGGACCGAGTGCGCGATGCGGTGGGCGGCCGCGTCGGCGGGGCCGGAGTCGAACGGGCCCGCGCCCCCGGCCGCGTACGCGAGGAGCATGCCCAGCATGAAGACGTCGGCGGCGGGGCCGGGCTTCTCCCCGGCGACCTGTTCCGGCGTCAGATAGCCGACGGTCACGCCGAGGCTGCCGCCCTCCCCGGCGCTCGCCGCACTCGCGCCGCCGAGCACGCCGAAGGCGGTGACCAGCGGTCCTTCGGCGGTGAGCAGCACGACGTCGGGGCCCAGGCCCTGGAAGGCCTCGCCGGTCACCGCGTGCGCCCGCTCCAGGGTGGCGGCGAGCGCCGCGCCCAGGGTGCGCACGGCCGGCTCGGGCAGCGGTCCGGCCAGCGCCACCGCCTCGGCGAGGGTGAGCGCGGCCGTGAACGGGGTGGCCAGCCACGGCAGCCACTCCTCGGGGCCGGTGGCGAGGACCGGCGGCACCCAGGGCCCGGCGAGCCGCTCGGCCGCTTGTGCCTCGGCCCGGAAGCGGGTGCGGAAGGCGGGCAGCGCGGCCAGGTCGGGGCGGGCGGCGGTGACGGAGACGCCGCGCCCGTCCGCCCCGTGGGCGAGATAGACCCGGGCGGTGCCGGTCTCGCGCAGCCTGGCCCGCATCCGGTACGGACCGAGCTCGCGCGGTTCCTCGGCGGTCAGCGCCTCCATGGTTCAACTCCCCCTGCGGCACGGCGTGGACCAGCGAGCTTATCGCGCCACAAGAGCCCCTACGCGCGCGGCTTCGGCTTGGTCCAGGGCCAGCGGCGCGGCTCGCGCCCCTCCGGGACGTAGGTGTACTTCCAGCCGCGCGGCAGCCCGAGCCGCTTGCCGTGTCCGGCGGGTTCGCGCCGGTAGGCGTGGACGGTCGGCGGGCCGCCGTCGGCGTCCGGGACCGGGACCTCGTACCACTGGGGCGGCTTGTCCGTGGGGCCGACCAGGACGGGCAGGACGCGCCCGTCGAGGGGCCCGCCCACAAAGAGGGTGTTCTCGCTTCGCACGCCTCAAGTGTCACACCGGTGCGGTCCGCGCCGCGCGCGTCACAGCAGGTGGGCGGCTTCGGCCAGGACCGGGAGCACCCGGCGGGCGAGGAGCCCGGCCGGGCCGTCGGCGGGCTCCAGGGCCAGTGCCGCCCGCACCACGGCGGCCGCCTGCGGGTCGGTGGCGGCGGTCGCGGTGAGCAGGGCCACCAGGTGGTCGACCAGCCAGTCGCGCAGCTCCGGCAGCGGCGGCTGCTTCTCCTCGTCGAGCCAGATCAGGGAGGCGGCCTCGACCGCCGCGATCCAGGTGCGCACCATCATCCGCAGCCGTGCACCCGGGCTCTCCACCCCCAGGTGGAGGAGGATCTGCTCGGCGGCGGCCCGGCGCACCTCGTCGACTATCGCGGTCGTCCGGGAGGTCTCGGCGACGCTGCCGCCCTGGAGCAGGGCGGAGAACCCGGCGTCGTGCTCGTCGACGAAGGCGAGGTAGCGGTCCAGGGCGTGGGTCAGGCGCTGGGTGAGCGGGCCGGTCTGGGGCTGGGCGAAGCAGAGTTCGAGCTCGTCGGCGGCCGAGCGCAGCGCCGCCTCGTACAGCTGCTGCTTGCCGCCGGGGAAGTAGCGGTAGACCAGCGGGCGCGAGACCCCGGCCGCCTCGGCGACGTCGTCGAGCGAGACGTCCTCCGGCGCCCGGTGCGCGAAGAGCGACAGCGCGGCGTCGAGGAGCTGGGTGCGGCGCTCCTCGACACTGAGCCTGCGGTACGCGGGGGTGGCGGCCGGTGAGGTCATACGGGCAGCGTAATCCCCGGGTCGGCGCTTCAGGCCGCTGCTCGCGCGCGGTTGGCCGGGAGTGAAGGGTTCGGTGAATTGCTCGTTGAAGGGCATGCGGGGCGCGTCAGGCCAGCAGCCCCGAGCTCTGCCACAGCCGGCGGCCCACGCCGCGCAGCACGCCTATGTCGTCGAGGAAGTCGGTGAGCCGCTTGGCGCCGCTCTGCATGACCTCGCGCCGGTGGCCGCTGGCCTTCACCTGGGCGACGGCCTCCCGGCGGTCCAGGCCCACGTTCTCGTACACCTTGGGGTTGACGAAGCAGGTGGAGAAGACGCGGGCCGCCTCGCCGCAGCTGACCCTGGTCAGCTCCCGCTCCCAGGCGGGCGCGGTGACCATCTGGCGCCGCAACTCCTCGCGGGCGTACCGGACATGGCGGGCCTCCTCGACCACGTGGATGCGGGTGACGCCGCGCATCAGGGTCTGCACCCGCTCGTCCGGGAAGGTCAGCCGCTGCATCCAGTCGAGGATCTCCTCGCCGAGCAGGGTGGCCGCGAAGGAGCCGGGGGTGGTGGAGACGGTCTTCAGGACGCGCGCGAGGTTGTGGTAGAGCCGGGGGACCGGGTAGGTGGGCGATCCGCCCTTCTGGATCACGCGGGCGAACATCATCGAGTGCCGGCACTCGTCGGCTATCTCGGTGAGCGCATAGCGGACGTGCTTGCTGGTCACCGGCTTGTCGTAGATGTGCCGTACGAGCAGCTGCATCAGGATGATCTCGAACCAGATGCCCAGCGAGCCGAGCGAGGCGGCCTCGTGGCGGGCCAGCTCGAAGCGCTGGTCCTCGGACATTTTGCGCCACATCGGGGTGTCGTAGAGGGAGAGCAGCTCCGGGGGCCAGAACCACTTGCCGTCCTCGAACGGCGCATCCCAGTCCAGTTCCTTGTCGGGGTCGAAGGAGTGCTTGGCGGACGACGCGAGCAGCCGCTCGGCGACCTCCTCGCGGTCCCGGAGCAGTCCGAGCGCGTCGCGGAGCACTTCGCTGTCGGTCACGGTGGTCATGGCTGGGGCACCTCGGTGAGTCGGCCTCGAAGGGGTTACCGGCGGTCAACTCTTATGAGACTGCTTGTCAGCAAGCGCGTCAATCCCTTGGGCCCGACTTGTTGACCCGGCGTCTACCAACGTGTGAGCCTGCCAATGAGCCAGCGTGTAACGGTCAGTCAGGTAGTTCCGCGAGGCGAAGGAGCCGCACGTGTCGACGCACGACCTGTATGTGAACGGCCCACAAGACCCCCTCTGGGAGGTCCCGGCCTCGGGAGCGGCGCGCTTCAGCTGGGACTACGACGACGGACGCGAGCGACTCCTCGCCCTGTACCAGAAGGGCAAGGACAAGCAGTGGGACGGCGCCAAGCGGATCGACTGGGGCATCGAGGTCGACCCGTACGACCCGCTGGGGACGCCCGACGAGTCGCTGACCCTGTACGGGACGCGCCACTGGGCCAAGATGACCGACAAGGACAAGGGCGAGCTGCGCAAGCACTACGCCTCCTGGCAGTTCAGCCAGTTCCTGCACGGCGAGCAGGGCGCGATGGTGTGCGCGGCGCGGATCGTGGAGTCGGTGCCGGACCTGGACGCGAAGTTCTACTCCGCCACCCAGACCATGGACGAGGCCCGGCACGCCGAGGTCTACGGCCGGTTCCTGCACGAGAAGATCGGCATGCTCTACCCGGTCAACGACAACCTCCAGGGGCTGCTCGGCGACACCCTGCGCGACTCGCGCTGGGACATGCCCTACCTCGGGATGCAGGTCCTCATAGAAGGCCTCGCGCTCGCCGCGTTCGGCATGATCCGCGACACCACCGACAAGCCGCTGCCCAAGCAGATCCTGGCGTACGTGATGCAGGACGAGGCCCGGCACGTGGCGTTCGGGCGGATGGCCCTGCGCGACTACTACAAGCAGCTCGGCGACGCGGAGCTGCGCGAGCGCGAGGAATTCGTCATCGAGGGCTGCTACTTGATGCGCGACCGGCTGCGCGGGGTCGAGGTCCTGGAGAACTTCGGCATCTCCAAGGCGGAGGCCGAGCAGTTCTCGGAGCAGAACGAGTTCCTGCACCTGTTCCGCAAGCTGCTGTTCAGCCGCATCGTCCCCTGCGTCAAGGACATCGGCCTGTGGGGCAAGCGCCTCCAGCAGGCGTACGTGGACATGGGCGTCCTGGAACTGGGCGACTCCAACCTCGACCTGCTGATGGCCGAGGACGAGGAGATAGCGGAGCAACTGGACCGCGACCGGTTCGCCCAGGAGGAGACGGCGCGGGTCGCGGAGGTGGAGCAGATGATCGCGGAGGGGGCGGCGGGCTGAGGGCGGGTCCTCGCGCCCGGCTTCGGGCGGAGGCGGCGCTCACCCCGCCAGCGCCGCCTCCATCACCGCCTTCGCGATCGGGGCCGCGTCGCCGCCGCCGCTGATGTCCGCGCGGTTGGCCGCCGCGTCCTCGACGACCACCGCGACCGCCACCGCCGGCTGGCCCGCGTCGGCGGCCTGGGCCCAGGAGATGAACCAGGCGTACGGGTGGCCCCGGTTGCCCACGCCGTTCTGCGCGGTGCCGGTCTTGCCGCCGACCTTCGCCCCGGGGATCGCCGCGTTGGTGCCGGTGCCCTTCTCCACCACGTCCACCATCAGCTGCTGGAGCTGCACGGCGGTGGTCGGGTTCATCGCCTGGCGGTAGGTGCGCGGGCCGTTCTGGGCGACCGTCGTGCCGCGTGCGGTGGTCGTCCGCTCCACCAGGTACGGGTACTTGAGCTCCCCGCCGTTGGCCACCGCCGCCGCGACCATCGCCATCTGCAGCGGCGTCGCCGTCGTGTCGAACTGGCCGATGGATGAGAGCGCCAGCTGGTCGGGGCCCATCTTCTTGTCGAAGTTGGACTTGGCCACCCCGGACGGGATCCGCAGCCCCGTGTCGTTGAACCCGAACCGGCCCACCGCCTCCAGCATCCCGGGCAGCCCCACCTTCACCCCCAGGTGCGCCATCACCGTGTTGCAGGAGACGACCACGGCGTACGCGAGCGAGGCCTTGCCGCAGCCGTCCGCCTCGTTGGGCAGCGTGGTGCTGGTGCCGGGCAGGACGTAGGGGTCGGGCGTGGTGGTCGGCGCGTTCACATCGGTCACCGCGCCCGCGTCGAGCGCGGCCGCCGCCGTCACGATCTTGAAGGCGGAGCCCGGCGGATAGGTCTGCCGGATCGCCCGGTCGAGCATCGGCTGGTCGGGGTCCGCGTTCAGCGCGGTCCAGGCGCCCTTGGCCGCCCGCCCGGTCCCCGACAGCCGCCCCGGGTCGTACGAGGGGCTGCTGACCAGCGCGAGGATCCGGCCCGTGGCCGGCTCCACGGCGGCGACCGCGCCCCGCTTGCCGGCGAGCCCCCGGTAGGCGGCCCGCTGCATGCTCGCCCTGATGGTGGTGACCGCGTCGCCGCCGCGCTGCCGTTTGCGGGTGAGGCCGCCCCACAGCGGCTTGAGCAGCGGGGAGGTGCCGGAGAGCACCGGGTCCTCGGCGGCCTCGACGAGCGTCGTGCCGTACACCTGCGAGGCGTATCCGGTGATGGGCGCGTAGAGGGGCCCGTCGGTGTACGTGCGCTCGTACCGCAGCGGCTGACCGGTGTCCTCGGAGCCGGTGACCGCGTCGCCGTCCACCAGGATGTCGCCGCGCGGCTGGCCGTAACGGGCCAGTGTGGTACGGCGGTTGGCCGGGTTCGCGTCCAGCGCGTCGGCCTGGAAGACCTGGACGCGGGCCGCGTTGACCAGCAGCGCGACCAGCAGGACCAGACAGCAGGCGGCGGCCCGCCGGATGTAGCGGATCATCGGCTTCCCGTCCGGACGGGGGTGATCGCGGCGCTCTCCACGGCCGGGCGCGGGGTGCGCGCGCTGTCGCTGACCCGGATGAGGAGCGCCACGATCACCCAGTTGGTGACCACCGAGGAGCCGCCCTGGGCCAGGAACGGCATCGCCATGCCGGTGAGCGGGATCAGCCCCGTCACCCCGCCCGCGATCACGAACACCTGGAGGGCGAGGATCGAGGCGAGCCCGATGGCGAGCAGCCGCCCGAACGGGTCGCTCAGCGCGAGGGCCGCGCGGTAGCCCCGGGCGACGAGCAGCGCGTACAGCAGGAAGACGGCCGTAAGTCCCGCGAGTCCCAGCTCCTCGCCCGCCGTCGCCAGGATGAAGTCGGACTTCGCGGCGAACCCGATCAGGATGGAGTGCCCGGCGCCGAGGCCGGTGCCGAGCATGCCGCCCGCCGCGAAGGCGAAGAGCGACTGGGCGAGCTGGCCGGGGCCCTGGCCCGCGTCGATGGAGGCGAACGGGTGGAGCCAGTCCTGCACCCGGCTGTGGACGTGCGGCTCCAGCGAGCCGACCGCCGCCGCGCCGACCGCCGCGAGCAGCAGCCCGACCGCGATCCAGCCGGTGCGGCCCGTCGCCACGTACAGCATGATCACGAAGAGGCCGAAGAAGAGCAGCGAGGTGCCGAGGTCGCGCTCCAGGACGAGGAGGCCGACGCTGAGCAGCCAGATCGCCACGATCGGGCCGAGCACCCGGCCGGTGGGCAGTTGGAGCCGCCGGACGCGGCGGCCGGTGTACGCGAGCGCGTTGCGGTTGGCGGCCAGGTACCCGGCGAAGAAGACCGCGAACAGGATCTTGGCGAACTCGCCCGGCTGGAAGGAGAATCCGCCCGCCCGGATCCAGATCTTGGCGCCGTTCACGGCGGGGAACGGGATCGGCGCCGCCATCAGGGCCAGGGCGGAGGCGGCCGAGAGGTAGGCGTACCGCTGCAGGACGCGGTGGTCGCGCAGGGCCAGGACGACCGCGGTGAAGAGCCCCACGCCGATCGTGGACCAGACGAGCTGGGTGGCGGCGGCCCTGCTGTGCGGGGTCTCCAGGTCGAGGCGGTAGATCAGGACCAGGCCGAGCCCGTTGAGCAGCACCGCGATGGGCAGCAGCAGCGGGTCGGCGTGCGGGGCGCGCCTGCGGACCGCGAGATGGGCGAGCAGGGCGAGCAGCCCGAGGCCCGCGCCGTAGCGGGCCGCGTCGGGCGGGACGGCGCCGCTCTTGGCCAGGCCCACGCCCGCGTACCCGTAGACCGAGGCGAGGACGGCGCAGACGAGCAGCGAGAGTTCGACGCCCCGGCGCTTGGCGAGGCGCGGGGCGGGCGGGGGTACGTCCGCCGCCGTCGGTCCGGTCATGTCGGGCAACGTAGCAAGCGAGGACGTATATGTCTCTTATGTCATAGTGTGCCGAGGGGCGGGAACGCCGAAGCGGGCAACCGCGGGCGGGAAACTGACGGACCGTCACTGAGGAGTACGGCCATGGGGCCCGTGGAGTTCATCGTCCTCGCCTTCCCCGAGGAGCAGCTTCGGGTCGAGGCCGTCGACTCGCTCGTGGGGGTGCGCCGGTCCCGCGCCGTACGGATGGTCGACGCGCTGGTGGTCACCAGGACGGCGGCGGGCGAGGTGCTCGCCGCCGAGCTCGACGAGTTCGAGGAGCTCGCCGGGGTGCTGGTCGGCGAGGGCGTCGAGCGGCTGATCGGGCCGGAGGACGTCAAGGAGGCGGCGGACCTGCTCGACCTGGGCAGTTGCGCGCTGGTGGTCCTGATCGAGCACCTGTGGGCCGAGGAGGCGGCGAAGGGGGTGCGGGCCGCGGGCGGGCACGTCGCCGGGTCGGTGCGGATCCCGCCGGAGCGCCTGGAGGCGGTCAGGGCGGCCCTGGCCGCGCGCGCCGGGACCGTACGAGAGGAAGGCTGAGCCATGTTCATCCGGCCCGTCGAAGCGGCGGTACGACCTGTGGTGCGCCCGTCCGGCGCCCCGCTGCTGCGCGGCCTCCTGGTGGGCGGCCCGCGCCCCGCGAAGCCCGCGCCCGCCCCGGAGGCGCCGCCCGGGGCCCCCGGCCCCGGCGACGCCGAACTGGTGGACCTGCTGACCCAGCTGGGACGGCTGGCTCAGCAGGGGGTGCTCACCCCCGAGGAGTTCGCGGCCGCGAAGGCGAGGCTGCTCGGGCTGTGAGGTGACGGCTCAGCACCAGCGGGGCGCCGGGCCGATGTTGTCGATGTAGAACGCCGAGCCCCACGCCCAGGTGCCGTCCATCAGCAGGTACCAGCGGTTGTTGCCCTCGACGCTGCTGCCGCGGGTCTTGCAGAAGATGTGGACGATCGAGCCGTAGGGCGCCTTGCCGACGACCCTGCTGCTGCGGGTCGGCTTGTCCCGCAGGAGCAGGCCGGACTTGGCCGTCACCCGTCCTTTGTAGCCGTTGTGGACGGATTCCTCGGCGGTCGCGGGGCCGGCCGCGGCGAGGGCGGCGACCGCGCCGGTGGCCATGCACAGGCCGAACAGGGCAAGCGGGGAACGGCGGGACACAGTGCCTCCTGGGGAGTGGAGGGCCGTGCTCCACGGCCCTTGGCTCGCCCCGCTCACGTTAGGTTCGCTCGTTGCCGCCCGCAAAGCACTAAGGACCGTCCGGGTGCCCGGGGCCTTCCGGCGAGCCGTCGGGGTCCACGTACTCCGGCAGGGTCAGCCGGGCCACCGCGCCGCCGCCCGCCGCGTTGGCGAAGCTCAGCCGGGCGCCGAGGACCGAGGCCTGGCCGACCGCGATGGTCAGGCCGAGCCCGTGCCCCTTGGTGCCGCCCTCGGTCCGGAAGCGCTGGGGGCCGTGGTCGAGCAGATACGGGGGATAGCCGGAGCCGTGGTCCCGCACCGTCACCACCGGGCCGTCCACGCGCAGCACCACCGGCAGCGCGCCGTGCTTGTGGGCGTTGCCCAGGAGGTTGGCGAGCACCCGCTCCAGGCGGCGCTTGTCGGTCTCCACGCAGGTGTCGCGGACGATCACGAGCTCGGTCTGCGTCCCGGAGGTCCGCACCACGCGCTCCACCAGCGGCCCCAGCTGCTCCAGGTCCAGGTCGACCCGCTCGCTGCCCGCCTCCAGACGGGAGATCTCCAGGAGGTCCTCGGTGAGCGAGCGCATCGCCTGCACCCGGTCCCGTACCAGCTCGGCGGGCCGCCCCTCGGGCAGCAGTTCGGCGGCCGCGTGCAGTCCGGTCAGCGGGGTGCGCAGCTCGTGGGCCACGTCCGCGGTGAAGCGCTGCTCGCTCAGCAGCTTGTTCTGGAGCGTCCCGGCCATGGTGTCGAGCGCCCCGGCGACCGTGGCCACCTCGTCCTGGGGGCGCGAAGGGTCCTTCGTACGGGGGTCGTTGACCCGGGCGTCCAGGTCGCCCGCGCCGATCCGGCGGGCCACCGTCGCCGTCTGGTGCAGTCGGCGGGTGACCCGGGTGACGCCGAAGACGCCGACCAGGAGGGTCGCGCCGATGGCGAGGATGGAGGAGCCGAGGATCGCCTGGTCCAGGCCCGTGATGGTGCGGGCGCTCTGGCTGTAGTCGATCGAGACGGCGATCGCGCGGCCGTCGGCCGGGCCCGCCGCCCACATGGTGGGGCGGCCCTTGTCGTCGGCGACGAGCGTGCCGCGCTTGCCGGAGACGGCCAGCTTGCGAAGGGAGGAGGGCAGGTCCTGCGGGTCCAGACCGGCGCCCGGCGGCAGCGGCTCGCCCGCCTCGTACGCGCGCGAGACCTCCTCCAGCTTGTCCAGCGCCTTGTCGCGGGCCTGGCCGACGGTCTGCCGGGTCACCGAGACGTGCACGAGCACACCGAGCAGCGCCGCGAGCGCGCAGCACATCACGGTGATGAAGACGGCGGCCTTCCAGGTGAGCGTGGCCGTCCAGGCGGGCAGGCGCGGCCCCCTCACCGGGCGCTCGCGGAGGCGCGCGGCGACGGGCCGGAGGTCTTGGGGCGGGGCACCGGGTTCGGGGAGCGCTGCGGCTCCACCCGGATGATCTCGTCGCGGGTGGGCAGCATCGCGCGCTGGTGGTCGTCCCACGACCAGGCCGTGCGGTACTCGTACCCCGGGATGCCCGCCGACACCGAGTGCAGGATGACGTCCCGCCCGGCCAGCTCCACGCCGACCAGCTGGTCCGAGGTGGACATGATCCGGGTGAGGGCGCCGCGGTCGGGCATGTAGCAGCGCACGGCCAGCTGCTGCTCCGGCATCTTGATGCCGAGGATCAGCTCGTCCCTGCCGTCGCCGGTCAGATCGCGGTAGTACGCCCTGAGCACCGGGCAGCCCTTCGGCTTCTCCCGGCACCGATTGAGCTGGCGAACCGTTTCCTCGTAGAGCCCGTCGGCGCCCGTGTACTGGTCCGGGTGGGCCCGCACCTCGGCCTGGACGACCGCGACCGGGTCGAGCGCGCGGACGTCGTCGCCGGGCACCTTGATGCCGGGCACCCGTTCCGTCTGGCCCTCGCCGAAGTCCAGGGGCGTCGTCGTGGGCTTGGGCAGCTCGGGCCACAGATGGACCGGGCCGACCGCCGTGGGGGTCGCGCCCGCGCCCTCCAGGCTGCCCGCGTTGCCGCAGCCGGTGAGCAGCAGGGCTGCGGCGCCGGTGGTGAGCAGCAGGAGTGCTGCGCGGGCGGGGCGGCGGTGGCGGGTCAAGGTGCTCCTGTCGTGCGGACGGCGGCACCGGGAGCGGCACCGCCCCGGCTACTTCACCTTCACCAGGTCGGCGTAGAAGATGATGTTGGCCGAGCGGTGGCCGTTCTTGATCGGGCCGCCGCAGGTGATGAGGCGGAGTTCCGGACGGTCGGTCTTCCCGTAAACCTTATTCGTAGGGAAGTCTGTTTTGTCCACTTGCTGAGTCTCGCGGATCCGGAAGACGGCGGTGGACCCGTCCGCCCTGCCGACCTCGATGACGTCCCCCACGTGCATCTTCTTCACGTCGCGCATCAGGGCCGGGCCCTTCGCGGTGTCGTAGTGCGCGACGATCACGGACGCGCCCTTCTCGCCGGGCGTGACGCTGCCGGTGTACCAGCCCGCCAGCTCCGCCTTGTCGACCGGGGGCACCTCCAGCTCCTGCTTCTCGTCCACGCCGAGCCGCAGCACCGGGCTCGCGTCGACGCCCGCCGCCGGAACGACCACCCGGGTCGGCTCGCTCGCCTTCAGCGGGCCCACCTGCTGGCGGGCCTGGGTGGTGGTGGCGTTCTGGACGGTGACGTCGGGAGCCTTGGTCCCGGACGAACCCGAGCCGCAGGCCGCGAGCCCGCCGCCCACGGCGAGGGCGAGCGCGGCGGCGGCCGCGAGCCGGGCCGTGCGGCGCGGGCGGGAGGGGGTGGACGCAGTCATGTCACCACCGTAGGCGGGCGGTGTTGCGGAGCTTTCCCGGCTTTGTAACAGCTCTCCATAACCGCGGCGACGACGTCGTTACTGCTGGTAGGGGTTCTGCCCGTGCGGCTGCCCGGGGGCCTGGCCCTGCATCTGCTGCGGCTGGTAGCCCGGCTGCGGCGCGGCGGCCGTCGCGAGCAGCTGCTCGGCGGCCTCCTTGGTGATCTGCTGCTCCATGCCGCAGAAGGTGCACTGCGTGCGGTACTTGGTGGAGACCGGGAAGAGCGGGATGAAGAACAGCGTGAACTTGGTGACGTACTTGCGCAGGCCGTGGGCGGCCGGATTGCCGCAGTTCCCGCAGACGAGCGTCATCATGGCGAGCTGGTGCAGATATCCCTTGGTGCCCCAAATGAGCATTGGACTTCCCCTCCCGAGGTAAAGCGGTGCGTGTGGCACGCGGTAGCGGCTCCGCACTATACGAGCCGCGATATTGCCCTGCGCGGCCGGTGCTGTTCCCATGGTCGTGGGGGTGATGCGGGATGTCGGGACTGCGGGTGACACCGGTGCACCGGCACGGACGGGCACGGCTGTATGTCAGCCTCCCGGACGGGAGGAGCGCCGCCTGGTACGACCGGGACAGCGGGCGGGTCAGCCTGCTCCTGGAGGAGTGCCGCGACGCCGTCCTGGCCGCGCTCGCGCCCTTCGCGGTGGGCGAGGTGACGGTGGGCCCGCCACCCGTACCGACCTCCGCCGACCTGGCCCGGCTCTCCCTGCACCCCGACGACGACCTGGCGCCGAACCGCCCCGGCGAGGCGCTCCTCGGCGAGCTGGAGTCCGCGGGTCCGCCGCGCCGCTTCCGCGAGGACCCGCGCCGGGTGCTGCTCGCCGCGCAGGAGCGGGTGGGGGCGGGCCTCGACGCGCTGGAGGGGGCGGGGTGGCGGGTGCTGCACTCGGTGCCGCTGCCGGGGGACGGCCTCCTCGACCACCTCGTGGTCGGCCCGGCCGGGGTGCTCACGTTCCGTACGGTCGCGGCGCACCGGCACCGGGTGCGGGTCGCCGACCCCCTGGTCGGGGTCGGGCGTGCCGCGCCCGCGCCGGTGCTGCGGTGGGTGCGGCGGGACGCGGAGCGGGCGTCGCTGGCGCTGGCGGTGGGGGTGCGGGGGGTGTTGGTGGTGGCGGACTCCGACCGGGTCGAGCTGCCGTGCCCGCCCCGGGACGTCCGGATCCTCCGCGACGCGGAACTTCCCGACTTGGCGCGGCTGGGCGGGGTGCTGAAACCGGCGGATGTGGAGGGGCTGTATTGGAGGGCGCGGGACCGCCGCACGTGGCTGAGGGTGTGATGCCCCCACCCCGCCCCTTCCCTAAACCCTCCGGGGGTGGGCGGGGGTTGAGGTGGGGTTCCCGGGGCTGTGCCCCCGGACCCCGTCGCGGGGCCTGCGACCCCCGCACCCCGCTCCGTTCGTCTGCGGGCCGGTGGGGGCTGGTCGCGCAGTTCCCCGCGCCCCTAGAAGCGGCCCTCCGGGCCGCTCCCGAGGATGCCGCGCAGCGGCACTTAAGGGGCGCGGGGAACTGCGCGACCAGCCCCCACCAGCCCGCAGACAAACCAGGGACCCGGGGTCCGGGGGCGTAGCCCCCGGGAGAACCACCTTCCGCCCCCTCTCCCCCGGAGGGTTTAGGGAAGGGGCGGGGTGGGGGCTCAAACCCGGCGCAGGCGCAGCACCGTCGTCACCCCCAACCGCCCAGACCCCCGCTCCACCTCCGCCAACAACCCACCCCCCTCCACCGCCGTGTACCCCACCTCCCCCCACCCCGGCGCCACAGCCGTACGCGTAGGAGAAGCCGGCGGCAGCCGAGCCCGCCCCGCCTCCGCGCGCAGCGGAGACGACAGCGGCGAAGACACCGTCACCGCGTCGTCCCCCGGCAGCACCAGCACCAGCGCGCTGGGCCGCCGCGCGGAGCCCACGTACCCCACCACCACCCCCTCCCACGTCTCCGTGTGCCGCAGCTTGCGCCACGCGCGCGTGCCGCCCCGGTACGGGGAGTCGTCCCGCTTGGCCACCAGGCCCTCGATCCCGCTCGCGGGGAGCGTCTCGTACCAGGTCAGGGCCGTCTCCACATCATCAGTCGCCGGGACCGGCTGGAGCGGAGGGCCCAACGCAGACAGGAGGGACTCCAGGCGGGCCCGGCGCTCCCCGTACCCGAGGCGCCGCACGTCCTCCCCCCGGTCCGCCAGGACGTCGAACGCCGCGTACGACGCCGGCAGCCGGGCCGCGAGCAGCCCGGCCCGCCCCGGCGTCGCCGCCGCCCGCCGCTGCACCGCCGCGAAGTCCGTGCGGCCGCCCGTCCACACCACCACCTCCCCGTCGAACACGCACCCCGCGGGCACCTCAAGCGCCGCCGTCACCAGGTCCGGGAACGCGGCCGTCACGATCCGCCCCGACCGGGCCTGGAGCACCACCCCGTCCGCCTCCCGGAACACCACCATCCGGTGGCCGTCGAACTTCGGCTCGTACCACCAGCCCGGCCCGCGCGGCAGCTCCCGTACCGACTGGGCGAGCGCCACCCGTACCGGCGGCCGCACGCTCACGGCAGCCGCCCCGCCCGGTTGAGGTTGATCAGGGGGCCGAGCAGGTCCCCGTCCCGCGACAGGCGGGGCTCCATGTCGCCCAGCAGGAAGACCAGATCACCCGCCCTGCCGCACGACTCCACCTCCTCCCACGACACCGGCGCCGACACCGTCGGCCGCTCGCGCGCCCGGAGCGTGTACGGCGCCGCCGTCGTCTTCGCCGCCGCGTTCTGGCTGTGGTCGACGAACACCTTGCCGGGGCGGAGTGTCTTCGCCATGCGGTGCGTGACCAGGTCCGGGAGCGCCGCCTCCGCCTCCTGGGCCAGGCCCTTCGCGTACTGGGAGACCCGCTCGGACGGGGTCGGCTCCAGGGGGACGAGCAGGTGCAGGCCCTTGGAGCCGGAGGTCTTCGCGTACGCGTGCAGGCCGTCCGCCGTCAGGCGCTCACGCAGCCACCGCGCCACCAGGCAGCACTCCACCACCGTCGCCGGGGCCCCGGGGTCCAGGTCGAAGACCATCCGGTCGGCCCGCGCGGGCGCGTCCGCCTGCCACTGGGGGGT
Source organism: Streptomyces sp. BPTC-684 (assembly GCF_030028635.1). Taxonomy (NCBI): domain Bacteria; kingdom Bacillati; phylum Actinomycetota; class Actinomycetes; order Kitasatosporales; family Streptomycetaceae; genus Streptomyces; species Streptomyces sp. BPTC-684. Next base: position 1,511,911 of record NZ_CP124863.1, on the reverse strand, counting down.
GTGGAACTCCACCACCAGGTTCGCCGCCCACATCAGGGTCGACAGGTCCGGGACCGTCACCTGCCGCGCCCCGCTGTCCTCGGAGCGCGGCACCGGGGCCGTCGTCACCCAGGAGGGTGTGCCCGGCGGGGGATTCTTGGTGAAGAAGAGCTGGCCCTCGGGGCCGTCCGGGTAGCGCAGGAACGACACCGGCCGGTTGTGCAGATGGGCGAGGAGCGCCCCGGCGACGGACGCGTAGTAGTGCAGCACCTCGCCCTTGGTGGTGCCGGTCGCCGGATACAGCACCTTCTCCAGGCGGGAGAGCGCGATCCGCCGCCCCTCCACCCATGTGATCGGCGTCATACGATGAGAATCCCACTAATCCCGGCAGAGGGGATGAAGAGTGCGATCCATATGGAACGGTGCGATCTCATTCGGGCTGGTCAGCATTCCGATCAAGCTCTTCAACGCCACCGAGAGCCACTCGATCTCGTTCCGGCAGATCCACACGGAGGACGGCGGACGGGTCCGCTACCGCAAGGTGTGCGAGCTGGACGGCGAGGAGCTGGACGCGTCCGAGATCGGCAAGGCGTACGAGGACGCGGACGGGTCGCTGGTCCCGATCACCGACGACGACCTGGCCGCGCTGCCGCTGCCCACCGCCAAGACCATCGAGATCGTCGCGTTCGTGCCGGCCGACTCCATCGACCCGCTCCAGATCGACACGGCGTACTACCTGAGCGCCAGCGGTGTCCCGGCGGCCAAGCCGTACACCCTGCTCAGGGAGGCGCTCAAGCGGAGCCGGAAGGTGGCCGTCGCCAAGTTCGCGCTGCGCGGGCGCGAGCGGCTCGGGATGCTGCGGGTCGTGGACGACGTCATCGCCATGCACGGGCTGCTGTGGCCGGACGAGATCCGCGCCCCCGAGGGCGTCGCCCCGGACAGCGGGGTGAAGATCCGCGACGCCGAGCTCGATCTGGCCGACGCCCTGATGGACACCCTCGGCGAGGTCGACGTCGACTCGCTGCACGACGACTACCGGGAGGCCGTGGAGTCCCTCATCGCCTCCAAGGCGGGCGGCGCGCTGCCCCCGGCCGAGGCCCCGGAGACCAAGGGCGGCGGCAAGGTCATCGACCTGATGGCCGCGCTGGAGAAGAGCGTGCGCGCGGCGAAGGAGGCGCGCGGCGAGGAGGCGGCGGAGCCCGCCGAGGTCACCGAGCTCAAGCCGCGCAAGACGGCGGCGAAGAAGACGGCGAAGGCGGCCACGAAGACCACTTCGGCCAAGACCGCCACCAAGTCGACCTCGAAGACCGCCGCCGCCAAGAAGTCGGCCGCGTCCCCCAAGGCCTCCGCCGCCGGGGCCAAGAAGTCCACCGCCACCACGGCCAAGAAGGCCGCGAAGAAGGCGGCTCCCCGCAAGCGCGCGTCGGCCTGACGGCCTTCGTACGCCCACGGGGAGCCGGGTCGGAGCGTGCGGGCGCCCCTCAACGTGCCGTCACACGCCCCGGGCCACCGGCTCGCCCAGCGCCTCCAGCTCCGCGTCCAGGTCGCGCGCGTGCACCTCGCGGGGCAGCGCGAACATGCCGAGCGCCACGAGCACCAGGATCCCGACCCCGTACCAGAGGCTCAGGTCGAAGCTCTTGACGAAGTTGTGGCTGACGGCCTTCTGGCCCTGCTCGGTCAGGATCGGCTGGACCTTGTCGGCGCCCGGCACCGAGGAGGGCAGACAGCTGGCCGGGACCTTGGTCGGGTCCGACTCGGCCGACCGGTCGTGCACACACGCCCGGAAGCCCTTGACGATGTCGTCGACGCCGCCCGCCGGGACCCCGGCGGTCACCAGCTCCTGGCGCAGGGCCGGGGTGACCTTGTCGACGCCGTGGTCGGAGTCGTCGGCCAGGTGGCCGAAGAAGAGCACGCCGACCAGGGCGACGCCGAGCGCCATGCCGACCTGCTGGGTGGTGCCGAGCAGACCGGAGGCGGAGCCCGCGTCCTTGGCGGGCACCTTGGTGAGGATCGCGTCGATCATCGGGGCGACCACCAGACCGAAGCCGAAGCCGGTCACCACCAGCGGCGCGATCATCTGCCAGGACGGGATGCCCGGACCGTAGTGGTGGGCGACGAAGATGTACGCGGCGAAGCCGAGCGCGTTCAGGAGCGCTCCGCCGATCAGCGTGAGGCGGCCGATGCGCGGGGTGAACACCTCGACCGCGAGGCCGGAGCCCGCGGCGGCGCCGACCGCGAAGGCCGCGCCGGTCAGACCGGCGCGCATCGGCGACCAGCCAAGACCCAGCTGCATGTACAGCGTCCACACCAGGAAGAAGCCGCCGAGCGCGATCCAGAACAGCGTCCACACCAGCATGCCCGCGGTGAACGCCCGCTCCTTGAACAGGCTGAGCACCACCAGCGGCGAGCCCACGGTCCGGGTGCGGTACCGCTCGAAGGCGACCAGGACGCCGAACACCACGACCGAGCCGCCCATCAGGAAGAACGTCCAGGCCGGCCAGTCGAGCGCACGGCCCTCGGCGAGCGGATAGACCAGCATCAGGATGCCGGTCACGGCGATCACCACGCCGATCGGGTCCAGCTTGGGCGCGGCGGCCGACTTGGACTCGCGTACGAAGAACCAGGCGGCGATCAGCGCGCCGATGCCGACCGGGATGTTGACCAGGAAGATCGGACGCCACTCCAGGTCGGCGATGTTCGCGTCGACCAGCACACCGCCGACGATCAGACCGGCCACCGACGCGGAGCCGAGCACACCGCCCCAGATGCCGAGCACCTTGCCGCGCTCCTCGGACGGGAACGTGACGTGGATGATCGCCAGGATCTGCGGGACCATCAGGCCGGCCATGGCGCCCTGGAAGAAGCGCGCGCCGATGAGCATGCCGGGGCCGCTGGCGACACCGCAGAGCGTCGAGGCGACGGTGAAGCCCGCCACGCCGATGAGGAACATCTTCTTGCGGCCGTAGATGTCGCCGAGCCGTCCGCCGGTGATCAGCAGGGCCGCGAAGCCCAGTACGTAACCGGCCACGACCCATTCGATCTGGGTGTAGTCGGCGTGCAGGTCCTTCTGGATGCTCGGGATGACGACGTTGACGATCGTCACGTCGAGCATGTCCATGAACCCGGCCACCAGAACGATGATCAGGGCGAGCCAGCGGCGGGGGTCGAGCGGCGGCGCTTCGCCGGACGCGTCGGCTCCGGCGTGGGTGTCGTGAGTCATGGCGTTTCTACCTCTGGCCGATCGTGGTGACCGGGGCCGTCCGAGCCCGGTCGTGACGGATGGAGCGTGATGAGACGAGTGCCATTTGCGGGTCTCCTTGCCACAGCGGCAGGAAAAAGTGCGTCACTGAGATGACGACACAGGGTCTGGGGGTGTGACTTTTCGCAGGTCACACCCCTTTTCCAGGGCTGACGCCCGGTCTGCGACCGGTCCGGTGCCGTCCGGGCAGGCGGCCGCCCCGCGGCGCGCTCCGGTGAGCGGGCGGGGCGGGGGCGCGGACGGGCGGGAGGGGCGTGGAGGGCGCATGAAAGCGCCCTCCCGCAAGGGGTGTTGGGCCCATGACGGGCCGACACCACCGCTCAAGAAGGCACTCACATGCTCCGGCGGCCTAAGCCGCTGCCTAAGTCGTTCAAGCTCGGGCGACCGGCTGCTTGGTGTACTCGGCGAGCAGGCGCTTGGCCTCCGCGTCGGCCTGGTCCGCCGGGACGAGGACGCCCTCGGGGGTGAGGCGCAGCGGCTCGGTGCCCGCCATCCGCCAGTCGAACTTCGCCGCCAGCTCGAAGAGGTCCGACTGGATCAGCGGGCCGCCCTTCTCGTGCTCGGCGGCGAGCGCGGCCGGGTGGTACAGCTCGTAACCGCCCGGCAGGTGCAGCGTCAGGAAGTAGCAGCCGCCCTCGACCGTGGTGGACCAGGTGTGCTCGGTGCCCTTGGAGATGTGCGCCATGCCGCCGGGGCCGAGCCTGGTCACCTCGCCGTCGATGTACATGACCAAGGAGCCCTCCAGGACGAAGTACGTCTCGTCGGACTCGGCGTGCGTGTGGAGCGGCGGTCCAGGGGTGGCGGCGGCTATCTCGCCTTCCACGAGGGCGGCGGCGCCGTCTGTGGCACCGCTCGGCAGGACGATTTCAAACCCACGGCGGCCGGCAGGGCGGTCCTCGGGGTGGATGATGGTCGTCATGAATCCCTCTCTGGCTTGATTTCTATCAAGTGGTTACGGGTTTAGCACGGGGCGGCGGGTGCGGGTCAAGCAGCGCTCAACTTGCCCGTCGGGCACGGCTCCAGTGGTACTCCTGCCCCCTGGTGAACAGCTCTAGCACGCCTGTGTGCGAGCGCGGGATTTCCGCAGTTGGACAGTTGCGGATACGGACTTGTTGTCCCGTCAACGAAATTGACCGGGAGTTCGTGGATGGGCGGCGGAAAGAACCGGGCTGTCGATTTTCCGTCCGGCGTCCATACGGCATCTGTCCGATGTCCATCCGATGTCTGGCTGGTTTTCCGCGTGTCGCCGGTTGTGGAATTTCCCGAAATGCCGACGGGCGGGTACGGAACGCGGTGAGCGCCCGTACCCGCCCGTACGGCGGCCGTCGTCTCAGACCCGCTCGGGGGTCCGTACGTGCTCGGGCCGGGGCCCGTACCCGATCATCCGGGCGATCAGCTTCCGCATCGGCCGCACATGCTCGGCGACCGCCAGGAACCGCGGTGGCTTGGACTCGCGGGTGCCGTGCAGCGTCGGCGCGATGAGCTGGTTCTGGAGCAGGATCTGCATGCGCTGGATGGCGACCGCCGGGGGCAGCCGCCGGCGCTGCACGGCCGCCAGGTCCTCGGTGCTCACCGCGCCCCGCCGCAGCGGTTCGGCCAGCAGGTTGGCGGTGGCCACCGCGTCCTGCACGGCGACGTTGATCCCGAACCCGCCGACCGGGGACATCGCGTGCGCGGCGTCCCCGATGAACAGCAGCCCCGGCCGGTACCAGCGCTTGAGCCGCTCGACGCGGACCTCCAGCATCCGCGCGTCCGAGAACTCGATCTTGTCCGGCCGGTCGCCCATCCACGGCAGCAGCGCGCGCACGCTCCTGCGCAGCGACTCGATGCCCTCGGCCTGGAGCTCCGCGTACCGGCCCTTGGGGATGACGTACGCGAACTGCCAGTACGTCTCCCGGCAGATGCCGATGAGCAGGCCCTGCTGACCCATGCGGATGAAGGTGTCCGGCGGGTCGCTCGCCTCGCGGGGGATGCGGAACCACAGGTCGTCCATCGGCGCCCCGAACCCCTGCGGGACGAGCCCGGCCGGGCGGCGCAGCACCGAGTCGCGGCCGTCGGCGGCCACGGTGAGCTCCGCGCGCAGCTCGTGCTCGCCGTCGGCGTCGCGGTAGCGCACGCCCCGGGCCCGGTCGCCCTCGCGGATCAGCCCGTGCACCTCGGCCCCCATCTTCAGGTGGAAGGTGGGGTACTTGGCGGCCTCGGCGGCGAGCAGGTCGAGGAAGTCCCACTGGGGGACGAAGGCGATGTACGGATACGCGCCGGACAGCAGCCGCTGGTCGGCGACGAGCACGTCCTGGGTGTCGGTGACCATGTTGATCCCCGGCGTGGTGCGGTGCGGCAGCTCCAGGAAGCGCTCGGCGAGCCCCAGCTCGGCGAGGACGTCCAGGGTGGAGGGGTGGATCGTGTCGCCGCGGAAGTCCCGCAGGAAGTCCCGGTGCTTCTCCAGGACGGTGACCTCGATGCCGGCCCGGGCGAGCAGCAGCCCCAGCATCGCGCCGGCCGGTCCGCCCCCGACAATGCAGCAGGTGGTTGTCTCGGTTGCCATTCGTGCCACCTCGGCGTCGCGCATGGATGTCGTACTGAGTCGATCTCGGCGAGCATGCCCCACGGTTGTCGCGGGTGCCAAGGTCGAACGGATCGTACGGAGCGTCAGATCCCTTGCAGTAACCGGAAGTTGAGGTTCAGGGAGTCATCGGATCACCAGGTCTGGCCGCCCTGCTGGCGGGTGGCCGCGTTGAGGCGGTTGTAGAAGTTGCTGACGCCGATCCACAGCACCAGGGCCGCGAGCGGCTTCTCCTCGTAGTGCCGGGCGGCCTCGTCCCAGACGTCGTCGGGGACCGGCTCGGCGCGGTCGCCGAGCCGGGTCACGGACTCGGTGAGGGCCAGCGCGGCCCGTTCGGCGTCCGTGAAGTACGGCGTCTCGCGCCAGGCGGCCACCGCGAACAGGCGCTCCGCGCTCTCGCCGCCCTTCATCGCGTACCGGGTGCCGGAGTCGACGCAGGCGCTGCATCCGTTGATCTGGCTGGCGCGCAGATGGACGAGGTGCATCGTGGTGGCGGGCACTCCGGCGCCGTGGGTCGCCTTCTGAAGTCCCCGAACGGCCTCCATCGCCCCCGGGACGAGCGTCGCCGGGCTCGGCATCCGTGCTTCCATGACTGTTCTCCTGGCTGCCACTCGCTGCGTGGCCTGGGCTCCGACTGTCATGGAATTGACGAAGTCGGACAGGGAAGTGTGACGGCTCCTTTGCGCCCGGTGTTCGTCTGCGGGCCGGTGGGGGCTGGTCGCGCCCACGCGGCGGAGCCGCAAATGTCACAGCCCCGCGCCCCTGGGGGCCGGGGTGCTCAGTTCAGGCCCGACGTCCTGAACACCCCCGCGCCGTCTCCCGGTCCACCCGCGCCGGGACCTGGCGCAGTGCCGTTTCGCCGCACCGGACAGGCCCTAGGCCGCCCGCAGCCTCGGGCTGTGCGCCGCCGTCGCGTAGTGCGTGTACTCGCGGACGAGTCGGAAGCCCGCGTTCCAGGCCAGCAGGCGGCTGGGCCGGTTGTGGCGCGAGCAGGACCAGCTGGCGCCGCGCCCGCGCGCCGCGACGTCGGCGCACAGCCCCGCCACACAGGCGAGCGCGAGCTGCCGGCGCCGCTGGTCGGGGGCGGTGACCGCGGCGATGTCCTCGTACGCGCTGCCCACGAAGTAGGAGCAGGCCACCGCGGCGAGGCGTCCCTTGTGGAAGGCGCCCCAGCCGTACCCGGAAGCGGCGAGCCCCACCGGACCGCCCCAACTGGCGTGGATCCAGGCCGAGTCGGGGTCGAGCGCGGCGAGTTCAGGGGCGTCGGCCGGGTTCAGCCTGCGGACCGTCACCCCGCGCGGCGGCCGGGGATCGGCGACGGGCGCCTCCTGCCGTACGTACACCATCCGCTCCCACGGTACGACCGGCCCGAAGGAGGCTCCGAGGACCGGCAGGAAGCGGTCGGGCGCCTCGATGTAGCGGCCCGCGAGCGGGGCGAGGGCGTCGGGGCTCAGGGCGGCGGGGTCGCCGCGCAGCAGGACGTGCCCGGCGCAGTCCACCGCGAGCGCACGGGGGTGGACGGCCCGGTCGGCCCACAGCCGCCCGGTGCCGCCGGTCGCCACGTGTTCGGCCAGGGCGGTGGGCCCGGGAGCGCCCACCGGAAACGCGCGGGCGTGCACGGCCAGCTGGGACGACGGCAGCTCGATCACGGCGGGACTCCTTCGGACGGCGGCGCGGGCGAACCCCGCGTAGTCGCGGGCGTACCCCGCGTACTGCGTACCAACGGAATCTAGATCCATGTACGGGCCATACGGGCCCGCCTTAACGGCCTTCTGGCAGTCGTTTACGCGGTTCGCACGCCGCCGCGGCCGCTGTGGCCGGAAGCCGCGTATGAAAGGCGTCAAGGACGCGCCGGTAGCCGTAAGGGGCCCGTCAACGAAACGTGCGGAGGCCGCGCGGAGGGGTTTGCTCTAGAGGTCCGCCCATTCCCCGCTCATTTCCGAGCCTCTTCGAGTTCTGGAGTTCGCGATGGCCGATCTGGCCTTCGTCGTCACCACGGTCGCGGTTTTCGCGTTGGTGGCGCTCATTGCCAAGGGGGTGGCGAAGCTGTGACTGCCGAGAACATCGTCGGTCTGATCGTGGCCGTCGCCCTGCTGGGTTACCTCGTCCTCGCCCTTGTGTACCCGGAGAGGTTCTGAGCCCCGATATGTCTTCCGTCCTTGCTGGTGTACTCCAGCTCCTCGCCCTGTTCGTGGCGCTTGCGCTCGCGTACCGGCCGCTGGGCGATTACATGGCCCGTGTCTACTCCTCGGAGAAGCATCTCCGGGTGGAGAAGTGGATCTATAAGGCGGTCGGGGCCAACCCGTCGACGCAGATGCGCTGGCCGGCGTATCTGCGGGGGGTGCTGGCCTTCTCGGCGGTGAGTGTCCTCTTCCTGTATCTGCTGCAGCGTCTGCAGGGGCATCTGCCGGGCTCGCTGGGTTTCGTGTCGATCCCGGCGGACCAGGCGTTCAATACGGCGGCGTCGTTCGTGTCGAACACGAACTGGCAGTCGTATTCGGGCGAGCAGGCGATGGGTCATGTGGTGCAGACCGGTGGTCTGGCGGTGCAGAACTTCGTCTCGGCTGCGGTCGGTATGGCGGTGGCGGTCGCGCTGGTGCGGGGTTTCGCCCGCTCGCGTACGGGTGAGCTGGGGAACTTCTGGTCGGATCTGGTGCGTGGCACGGTGCGGATCCTGCTGCCGATCGCGGTGGTCGGCGCGCTGGTGCTGGTGGCGTGCGGTGCGATTCAGAACTTTGCCGGGATTCACTCGGTGGGTCAGTTCCTGGGTGGTTCGCAGGAGTGGAACGGCGGGGCGGTTGCTTCGCAGGAGGCGATCAAGGAGCTGGGGACGAACGGTGGCGGGTACTTCAACGCCAACTCGGCCCATCCCTTCGAGAACCCCAACGGGCTGTCGAACCTGTTCGAGGTCTTCCTGATCCTGGTGATCCCGTTCGCGCTGACGCGCACCTTCGGGAAGATGGTCGGCTCGGTGAAGCAGGGGTACGCGATCCTGGCGACGATGGTCGCCATCTGGATCGGGTTCACCGCGCTGATGATGTGGACCGAGTTCGCCCATCATGGTCCGGCGTTCGATGTTGCCGGTGGTGCGTTGGAGGGCAAGGAGACCCGTTTCGGGGTGGGCGGCTCCGCGGTCTTCTCGGTGGCCACGACGCTGACGTCGACGGGTGCGGTGAACTCGTTCCATTCCTCGTTCACCGGTTTCGGCGGCGGTATCCAGCTTTTGGGGATGCAGCTGGGGGAGATCGCGCCGGGCGGTACCGGGTCGGGTCTGTACGGCATGCTGGTCATGGCGATCATCGCGGTGTTCATCGCGGGTCTGATGGTGGGCCGCACCCCGGAGTATCTGGGCAAGAAGATCGGCACGCGTGAGATCAAGTTCGCGGCCTGCTACATCCTGATCACCCCGGCGCTGGTGCTGTGCTTCACGGCGGCGGCGATGGCGATGGGGTCCACGCTCGACTCGATGACCAACTCCGGTGCGCACGGCTTCTCCGAGGTGCTCTACGCCTACACCTCGGGGGCGAACAACAACGGCTCCGCCTTCGCGGGTCTGAACGCGAACACGGAGTGGTTCAACACCTCGATCGGTCTGGCGATGCTCCTTGGGCGCTTCTTGCCGATGGTGTTCGTGCTGGCGCTGGCGGGTTCGCTGGCGGAGCAGAAGCCGGTTCCGGAGACGGCGGGCACGCTGCGGACCAACAAGCCGCTGTTCACGGGGCTGCTGGCCGGCACGATCCTGATCGTCACCGGTCTGACCTACTTCCCCGCGCTTGCGCTGGGGCCGCTGGCCGAGGGGCTGGCGTCATGACCACCGACATCAAGAAGTCTGAGAAGTCTGAGGAGCCCGGCTCCATGTCCACCGCCACCCCCACCCCCACCCGTGCTCCGCACAGTGATGTTCCCACCGGCCACAAGCCGGAGACCGGGAAGGTCGGCGGGGGGCTGTTCGACCCGAAGCAGCTTCTGAAGTCGTTCCCGGACGCGATCCGGAAGCTGGATCCGCGGGTGATGGTCAAGTCGCCGGTGATGTTCGTCGTCGAGATCGGCTCGGTCCTGACCACGGTTCTGGCGGTGAAGGATCCGGGGGACTGGTTCGGGTGGGCGATCGCCGCCTGGCTGTGGCTGACCACCATCTTCGCGAACCTCGCGGAGGCGGTCGCGGAGGGCCGGGGCAAGGCACAGGCCGACACCCTGCGCAAGGCCAAGACCGACACCGTCGCCCGCCGCCTCAACGGCTCTGCCGAGGAGCAGGTGCCCGGCACCGAGCTGAAGATCGGTGACCTGGTGGTGTGCGAGGCGGGTGACATCATCCCCGGCGACGGTGACGTCGTCGAAGGCGTCGCCTCCGTCGACGAGTCGGCGATCACGGGTGAGTCCGCGCCGGTGATCCGCGAGTCGGGCGGTGACCGCAGCGCGGTCACCGGCGGTACGAAGGTTTTGTCCGACCGCGTGGTCATCAAGATCACGACGCGGCCGGGTGAGACGTTCATCGACCGGATGATCAACCTGGTCGAGGGCGCGGCCCGGCAGAAGACGCCGAACGAGATCGCGCTGAACATCCTGCTCGCCTCCCTGACGATCGTGTTCCTTTTGGCGGTGGTCACGCTCCAGCCGTTCGCGAAGTACGCGCACGCCGAGCAGTCGATGATCGTCCTCGCGGCCCTGCTGGTGTGCCTGATCCCGACGACGATCGGGGCGCTGCTCTCGGCGATCGGTATCGCGGGCATGGACCGCCTGGTCCAGCGCAACGTCCTGGCCATGTCGGGACGGGCCGTCGAAGCGGCGGGCGACGTCTCCACGCTGCTGCTGGACAAGACCGGCACCATCACCCTGGGCAACCGCCAGGCCTCCGAGTTCGTGCCGGTCAAGGGCACGACGGAGGCGGAGGTGGCCGATGCCGCCCAGCTCTCCTCCCTCTCGGACGAGACCCCCGAGGGCCGCTCCATCGTGGTCCTCGCCAAGGAGAAGTACGGGCTGCGCGAGCGCCACCAGGGCGAGTTGACGGACGCCGAGTGGATCGCGTTCACCGCCCAGACCCGCATGTCGGGCGTGGACGTGGACGGGCGCAAGGTCCGCAAGGGTGCGGCGGGTTCGGTCGTGGCGTGGGTGAAGGAACGGGGCGGCCATGTCGCACAGGACGCCCAGGCGCTCACCGACCGGATTTCCCAGGCTGGTGGCACGCCGCTGCTGGTGGCTGTGGAAGACGCGGAAGGCGCCCGCGTCCTGGGCGTGATCCACCTCAAGGACGTGGTCAAGGAGGGCATGCGGGAGCGGTTCGCCGAGCTGCGCCGGATGGGCATCAAGACGGTCATGATCACGGGTGACAACCCGCTGACCGCCAAGGCCATCGCCGAAGAGGCCGGTGTCGACGACTTCCTCGCCGAGGCCACGCCCGAGGACAAGATGGCCCTGATCAAGCGCGAGCAGGCCGGCGGCAAGCTGGTCGCGATGACCGGGGATGGCACCAACGACGCCCCCGCACTCGCCCAGGCGGACGTGGGGGTGGCGATGAACACGGGCACGTCGGCCGCCAAGGAGGCCGGCAACATGGTCGACCTCGACTCCAACCCCACCAAACTCATCGAGATCGTCGAGATCGGCAAACAGCTGCTGATCACCCGCGGCGCACTCACCACGTTCTCGATCGCCAACGATGTGGCGAAGTACTTCGCGATCATCCCGGCGATGTTCGCGGTGGTCTACCCCGGCCTGGACAAGCTCAACATCATGAGCCTGCACAGCCCCGAGTCCGCGATCCTCTCGGCGGTCATCTTCAACGCCCTGATCATCGTCGCGCTCGTCCCGCTCGCCCTGAAGGGCGTGCAGTACAAGCCGATGAGCGCCGACAGGATGCTGCGCCGCAACCTCGCCGTCTACGGCCTGGGCGGCCTCATCGCCCCCTTCATCGGCATCAAACTCATCGACCTGCTCATCTCCCTCATCCCCGGAATCGGCTGACCTGCCATGAACAACACAGTTGGAAACACCGCCCGGCTGCTCGGCGCCGGCCTGCGCGCCCTCCTGGTCCTCACGGTGGTCTGCGGGATCCTGTACCCGCTGGCCGTCACCGGCATCGCCCAGGCCGCCCTCAGTGACAAGGCCAACGGCTCCGAGGTCAAGTCGCAGGGCAGGGTGGCCGGTTCGGAGCTCATCGGCCAGCGCTACGACCTGCCGAAGAAGAACCCCGACGACGCCGAGGAGGCGGCCCGCCCGGACCTGCACTGGTTCCAGCCCCGCCCCTCCAACGGGCTGGGCTCCAACAAGGCCAACGGCGTCAACACCCAGTACGACCTGATCGTCTCCGGCGCCACCAACCTCTCCGGCGACAACGACAAACTCATCCAGCAGGTCAAGGACGCCAAGGCGGCCGTGGTCAAGGACAACTCGACGCCGACGTACAAGGTCAACCCGGCTGACGTCCCCGCCGAGGCAGTCACGTCTTCCGGCTCTGGCCTGGACCCGGACATCTCCCCGGCGTATGCCAAGCTCCAGATCCACCGCGTCGCCGAGGTCAACCACCTCGACGTCCAGCAGGTCCAGAAGCTCGTCGACGACAACACCAGCGGCCGCATCCTCGGCTTCATCGGCGAACCCCGCGTCAACGTCCTCAAGCTCAACATCGCGCTGAAGGAGGCAGTGGGGAAATGACGGGCTTAGGGCGGGATCAGGGAGCGGGCCGATGACCCGGGTGCTGGTGGTGGAGGACGAGCCGCAGCTCGTACGGGCGCTGGAGATCAACCTCAGAGCGCGCCGGTACGACGTGGACGCGGCCCCCGACGGCGAGGCGGCCCTCACCCTGGCCGCCGCGAACCCACCGGACGCGGTGCTCCTGGACCTGGGCCTGCCGGACATGGACGGCATCGACGTGATGCGCACCCTGCGCCGCTGGTCACGGGCGCCGATCCTGGTGGTCTCGGCCCGGAGCACGTCGGACGAGAAGGTGGAGGCGCTGGACGCGGGCGCGGACGACTACATCACGAAGCCGTTCAGCATGGACGAGCTGCTGGCGCGGCTGCGGGCGGCGACGCGGAGGGGGGACGGGGGTAGGGGAGGGCGGAGTCCTGAGGCGGACTCCGCCGACGGAGGCCCGGCCCGGGTGTCGACCCCGGTCTTCACCCTGGACCTCCTGGCGAAGAAGGCGACCCGGGACGGCGCGCCCGTACGCCTGACGCCGACGGAGTGGCACCTCCTGGAGGTCCTGATACGCCACCGGGGCCGCCTGGTCACCCAGCGCCAGCTGCTCCAGGAGGTCTGGGGCCCGACGTACCGCACTCAGAGCAACTACCTCCGCGTCTACATGGCCCAACTGCGCCGCAAGCTGGAGGCGGACCCGTCGCAGCCGAGGTATCTGGTGACGGCGCCGGGGATGGGATACCGGTTCGAGGTGTGAGGGGGAGGACCGGAACGTAAGGTGACAAAAGGGGTCACCGTGACCTCCCTGGAACCTGACGCAAGGAGCCGAGGCACATGTCGAAGCGAGGCAACAAGCGACGGGCGCGGAAGAAGAAGAGCGCGAACCACGGGAAGCGGCCGAACTCGTAATACGGGTCGGGGCAAGGCCACACTGAGGTCATGGAACTGGCGGCAGCACGTGCCCTGCTCCCCGTAGCGCTCCAGGAGGCGCGAGCAGGGCTGACCGAAGGCGGCATCCCGATCGGCGCGGCGCTCTACGGCGCCGACGGCCGCCTCCTGGGCCGCGGCCGCAACCGCCGCGTCCAGGACGACGACCCGTCCATGCACGCGGAAACGGCGGCGTTCCGCGCGGCGGGCCGCCAGCGGTCGTACAGCGGCACGACGATGGTGACGACACTCTCCCCCTGCTGGTACTGCAGCGGCTTGGTCCGCCAGTTCGGCGTTTCGAGGGTGGTGATCGGCGAGGCGACCACTTTCGTTGGTGGGCGTGAGTGGCTGGCGGAGTGCGGGGTGGAGATCGTGGTGGTGGACGACGAGGAATGCCGGTCGCTGATGCGGAAGTTCGTGGCGGCGAATCCGGAGCTGTGGGGGGAGGACATCGGGGAAGGGTGACGCGTGGGCCCGACGCGGGCGGCACGGGGGTCCGTCTGCGTGATCCGGATGGTGGCGTTGCTGTTCACGGCCCCGATCCGGAAGAGGCGCCCACGCCATGCGACGCACACCCGCCCGACGTCTGTTCGCCGTCGTGCTACTGGTGGCGTCGGTACTGGCCCCGACGACAGCGACACCTGCCATGGCGGGCCAGGCGGTGGGATGCGACCGGCACGACCCGTACAGCTGCCCGTCGGACGGCGGCCGGGGCCGCGAGCTGACGGCCCGGCTGGACAAGGCGATCGAGGACGTACGCCGACAGGCCGCGATCCCCGGCGTCGTGGTCGGACTGTGGATGCCGGGCAAGGGAAACTACGTCCGTGCGACCGGAGTCGCTGACAAGACCACCGGCGAGCCGATGAACACCGGCTTCTTCTCGCGGATCGGCAGCGAGACGAAGACGTTCACGGTGACGGCGCTGCTCAAGTTGGTGGACGACGGCCGGATCCGCCTGGACGACCCGATCTCGGCCTACGTCCGAGGCGTACCGAACGGCGACCGGATCACCCTGCGCCACCTCGCCGAGATGCGCAGCGGCCTCTTCCCGTACACCGCCGACCCGGACTTCGTGCACCTGCTGAGCGACCCGAGCCGTACGTTCACGCCGCGGGAGGTCCTGGCGTACGGCTACAAGCACGCGAACACCTTCGCGCCGGGAGCGCAGTTCCAGTACTCGAACACCAACCTGGTCCTCCTGGGCCTGGTGATCGAGAAGGTGAGCGGGCGACGAGTCGAGGACTTCATCCACGACCGGGTACTCCGCCCGGCGCACCTGGACCACACACTTTTCCCCACGCGTACTCATCCGGTGTTCCCCGATCCGCACGCGCGCGGCTACACCAACCAGACGCTGAGCGGCGACATCGAGGACTCCACGGACTGGAACCCCAGCTGGGCCTGGTCGGCAGGCGCCATGATCTCGAACCTCCAGGACCTCCACCGCTGGGCGAAGATCGTCGCCACAGGAGCACTGCTGAGCCCGGCGACCCAACGCCAGCGCCTGAAGACGCTCCCAACGGGCTACCCCGGCACGAGCTACGGCCTGGGCATCTTCAAAAGCGGCGGCTGGACCGGCCGCAACGGCTCCATCCCCGGCTACGAGAGCGTGACGGTCTACCTCCCGTCGAAGAAGGCGACGCTGGTGGTGCTGCTGAACACGGACGTCACGTATGGGGGGAAGGAGCCGTCTTCGCTGGTGGCCCGGGCGGTCACGCAGATCGTGACGCCGGGCAATGTTTATGACCGGCCGGTGCCGCCGCGGTAGGTCTTTCACCGGGTCGGTGTGGCCCGGCTCGTGATCAGACCTTGATCACGGTGACGCGGCCACCGCACAGGGCGGTGAGGTCCTCGGGGTCGGAGGTCAGTACGGCTACGGGCCCCGGGGCGGCAAGGGCGGTCGCGCAGAGCATGGCGTCGATGGCGTACTTGTGGCCGTGCAGACCGGCGTCGGCGAGCAGACCGGCGGCGTCCCGGGCGAGGGATTCCGTGACCGGCTCGACGACGAGACGGGACAGGGTCCACTCCAGTGCGGGGCGGTTGATCCGGGGGTGGACCACTTCGACGAGCGTGGCCGCAGACGTGATGACCCGCAGGTCGTCGGCGCGGGCCAGGGCGAGCCAAGCGGTGACGGTCCGGTCGCGCAACACGGCCTTGGCCAGCCCCTCGCTGTCGAGCACGAGCGTGCCACCCGGGGCGGCGGGCGACGGACTCACGCGGCGTCCGCCCCGGTGCCCGCCTGCTCCCGCCGCGCCTGCTGAAGCTGCTCCCGCAGGGCCTGGATCTCATCCTCGGCAACGGGCCCGTGCTCGGCCTCGGCGACCTGGATGAGCTCATTGAGATTGTCCCGCTCGATCTGCCGGGCGACGGCGGCGGCGACGTACGCGGACAGCCCGGAGGGACCACCGCGGGCGCGAGCGGCTTCGGCGATGTCGCGGGGCATGGTGATCGAGTACTTGCCGGTGGGGTCGGGCATGCTACCTATCCTACCGCTGGTATTCCCAATGTGTCGTGCCTCTTGCGTGAGTAGGGGTGGGTGTGGCAGGCGCAGCTGTACGTGTAGGAGTAGTCGGGCTGTTGCGGCGCGCCCAGTGGCTGAGCCAGCGGCAAGAAGGCGACGCGTCGAGCAGACCATTCGATGCGGCTGCCGCCTTGGACGACGACCAAGATGGTGGGACGCCCGATGGCCAGGGCGGTCTCGACGGTGCGGGAGCGTTCCAGGAACGCCAAGGCGGTCTCGTACGCCTCGCCTTCCAGCCCTGACATGACCGTACGCAACACCACCCTGATCCACCGGACTGCTTGCCCGGGCGTCTTGACGTCGGGAGCCGCAGAGAGGTGAGGCTGGTCGGCGCCGTCGGACGTCATCGTGCACTCGCACCAGTAGCCCCGCCTCAGCACGAGTACGCACCCCGCGCCGAGGGCTGAAGCGTTGCCATCGCCGTGCGCCCGGCTTCGTCACCGGTGACCGTGAGGCGGCAGGTGAGAGCCATGACGATGCTGAGTCCACGGTCATGGGGCGAATCCCGTGTCCGCCTCGCTCGCCGTGGGCTCGTCCCGGGTCCCGCCGCAGTCGGTGACGGCGACGGAGCCGGTGCTCCGTGATGGCGAGCATGACGCGGAACGGATCGCCTGCCGTGCGCGTGAGGGTGTTGGTGCCGAGCTTGCTCACGACTAACTCGGCCTCGTCCGCGCAGGAGTGGCCACTCAACACGTCCCGCGCCCAGCGCCGGGCGCGGCCCACTTCCTCCAGGGAACCTGGGCAGATCAAACGGTGCAGGTAGGCGGCCGTACGCCCAAGCGTTGCTTCAGCTCGTTCTAGACGAGCCGAACGCCGTCGTGGGCGCGGACGGCCGGTGGGGTGGTGTTGTCGAGCGAGTCCAGAACGCGGACCGCGTACGCCTCGTCGGCGAGGGCGACGGCCTCTTCCCGGGTGACCCAGCGCAGCGCGCGGGTCTCGTCGCCGACAGTCGGAGCGCCGTCCATGGCCTCGCAGCGGAAGACCAGAGAGACGATCAGGCCGGTCATGTTCTTGTAGACGTCGGTCAGGGTCGCCGGGAGAGCAATCTTGATCCCGGTCTCTTCGAGCACTTCGCGCTGCAGGGCGTCAGGGATGGTCTCGTCCCTTTCCAGCACGCCGCCGGGCGGCTCCCACTTGCCGTTGTCCCGCCGCTCGATCAGCAGTGCCCGGCCCTCGTCGTCGACGATGACCCCGGCGACACTCACGGAGTGCGGGCGATCGGTGGTGGTCACGCTTGTCGGCCTCCCGACTGGCCCCGTCTGACTGGGCTCGCCACCGTACCAACTCAGGTCACCTGCTCGTCAGATATCTATACGGAGCACGCACATGGCGTCGTCTCAACCCCCCGGCCTGCTAGGCGCGTTGGATCCGACCAGCGACCGCGCTGTCTTCCGGCAGATCGCGGACCGGCTCAGAGAGGCGATCGACAAGGGCCGCTTCCGCGAGGGCGACAAGCTTCCGTCCGAGACGGAGCTGGTCGAGCACTATGGCGTCTCGCGCATGACCGTCCGCAACGCGCTGTCCATCCTCCAGGGTGAGGGACTCGCGGTCTCGGAACACGGCAGGGGAGTCTTCGTACGCCCGCGCCCACCGGTCCGCCGCCTCGCCTCCGACCGATTCGCACGCCGCCACCGCAAGGAGGGCAAACCGCGTTCACGGTGGAGGCCGAAGCCGCGGGCATCCACTCGGAGGTGGACAGCCTGGAGGTGACCGAGCAGAAGCCGTCGGCGGACATCGCCGGTCGCCTCGGCTCGCCCCGAAAGGTCCTCGCCCGCCGCCGCCGGTATCTCCTCGACGGCCGCCCGGTCGAGTACGCGACGTCGTACATCCCCCTGGACATCGCCCAAGGCACCCCGATCACCGACCTGAACCCCGGCCCCGGCGGCATCTACGCCCGCCTGGAGGAAAACGGCCACCGCCTGTCCCACTTCGACGAGGAGATCCGCGCCCGCAGGCCCTCGCGGGCCGAGGTCCGCGTGCTGCAACTGACCACCGGCGTCCCGGTCATCCACCTGATCCGCACGGCGTACGACACGGAGGGCCGCGCGGTGGAGGTCTGCGACACGCTCATGGCGGCCGATGCTTTCGTTTTGGCTTATCAGCTTCCGGCTACGTGACGGGGTTGGCCCTGATCCCGGGCGGGGCGGACCTCCGATGGCCTCCAATGAGACGCAGGGTCACCCAAAGGGGTTACGGCAAAGCCAGGTTGCCCTCACACCCCCGCCACTCGCGGCATCGTCTCTCCAGCAACTCACCTCTGGGGGCACTATGGCGAGCTACAGCGACGTGCAAAAAGGCCGTACGAGTCGAGAAGTTCCGCATCTGGTTCGCGTGGACGTCCGGCGGGGCCATCTGGCTAATGATCACCAGCGCCACCAAGAACATCGCGATCGTCAGTGTGATCACTCAAGTGCTGCTGGTGGTCCTCGGACTGCTGTTCACCATCGCCGCGGTGACGATGACGAACAGGCTCAATCGGAAGGCAGAAGCAGCGCGTAGAGAGGTTCTCGGCGACCTGTAGCCCAGGGGCGACTTTCCGAGCCCTGCGGCAGGGCGCTGAGAGATGCTCTGGGGATAAGGCCATTCGGTCGGGGTGCGTTGCCAACGGATCTGGCCGCCACCAGTGCGGAGCGTCACGACCTGGACCGGGAGGCTCGTTCGCGGGTGAGGCCTTACGGCTGGTCTCAGGGCACCATCGCCCAGCCATGGCGCCGTAGACTCCAGCCCCTGCAAGCTGAGTTCGAGCCCCTGGCCGCGACCGCTGCATTGCCGAGCGGGTGTCGAGATCAGCGCACCGAGCACGAAGTGACGAGAGGGGTGGGCATGTCGCGGATCGAGGGCGCGTGGCTGTTCCGCGAGGCGTGGATCGCCGGTGTACGCAAGCACTTCCCGGGCGAACCGAAGGCCGGCTACGTGACGCCGTGGGAGGAGACTCCCGAGTGAGAACGCGCCGCCGCAGGGGCGGTCCACGCCCAAATCCGCCAGTTCCTGGACCTGAGCGCCGGCCACGCCTCCCGCCTCACCCGCGAACAGAAGAGCCGCTTCGTCGCCACGTGCTGGACGGCCCAGATGTACCACCACTTCGAGAACCCGAAGCCGGGCTATGTGGCCGACTGGGCCGAACTGCCGGAGTGGCAGCGGGAGACTGATGCGGACATTTTTGAGGCGGTTGAGGGTAGGGGAGCGGGCTGAGCGGGTTGGGGTGCGGTTGACCTGGAGTGCCTGACGCGCCAGGGCTCCGGCGGCCGGGGGAAGGGCAGGATCTTTCGTCCCGAAGCAACTTGAGGGAGGGGTTGAGCAGGGCTGAGTGCCTGGCTGACCTGCTGTGACGGGGCGTTGCCATTCGCGTTTGTTTGGCGTCGTCCGTGGGCGTTGTCACGCAGTTAGACACTCACCCTTGCTCTTGAGGTCAGCGGCCGAACAGCTCCGGGTGTGGGCAGGGTTCCGGCGAGACCTCCGGCCGGTCCGCCCACTGCCACCAGATGTGCCGCTGTGGGCAGCCCCAGAGGCTGCGGCAAAACCCGCTTGTCATCGTCTTCACGCCCGCAGAGCGCGAACCCTCCGAACCTCATCGGCTGGCTGCACTCAGGACAGGCGGGAAGGGAGCCGGACGACATGAGCGGGCCGTACTCCGCCGACCGACTCCCTGCATCATCGACCTTCTGTTCCGTAGCTCTACAGAGCTCGGTCATTGGAGGTCATAGAGGCTGCCGGGATTCCCGTGAGGGTAGGTATTGGGCACTGCCAGTTGCTGGGGCTGCCGTACTTCGTTGCTGTACCGCATCATGGAATAGCGGAGCATTTGGCTGGCCTCAGTCCATCTTACTCAGTGACCCTTCAATGGTTTGATGACTCCTGTCTCTTTTGGTCCCTGCGTAGCTGAAATTGAGTCTCATCGTGCCGTCGAGAGTGACACGAATGATGCCGGACGGAACGCAACTACCTTGGTCAATGCGCTCGTCTAGATGCAAGGTGTTGCCACTGACTGACGAGAGGCGGACTGTTCCTTTGCAGCGCTTACCTGAGAATACGTAGTCGGTCTCGCCAACTTCAGAGCCTTCTGTGCCGTCGCGGAGAGTAAGTGTTGTGTCGTACGTCGCCGTCTGACCGTTGTCATGCTCCGCGGTGTCCCCCTGCCACCGACCAACAAAGGCAGCTGGCACATCGCTCTTGTCGGGTGAGCCTGTGTCATCACGGTTCGAGATGTAAGCCGCGATGATCGTTGCGGCGGCTCCGATCAGAGCAACCAGGACAGCACTCGACCAGATCGGATGATGGCGGATAGTGTCAACCGGCGACCTTGCCACTCTGTCCTCCTGGCCAATGCAGCTTGCGATGGTCGTCCGTGCAAGCCCCCTTGCTGGCGCCAGTGCCTGCTTAGCCATAGTCGGCCCCAGCTTCACCCTTCGCCCACCGACTGGCGCGTCCGAGTGACATCAGCTTGGGAATCGCCGATTATTTCGCGCGGATCATGCATCTGACCTGCTGAGACGTGCCTGGCATACAGGCTTCTCGACGTCGGATCTCTGCTTCTGATGACCGTGGTTTACCGGTGTGCCTGGTGCGGTCGCGTGAGGTTGGTGGGGCGGAGGCTGGTATCAGAAGTCGAAGAAATGCCCCGGGCCTGGCTGACCTGGGGATCTCTCGGCGACCAACGCTGTGACCTGTGGCTAGACCGTCGGCGGTTGTCATCGTTGGTCGCTGTTGTGTGCCTCCGCGAGGCCCCGCGACGGCCCCAGCTCTGGGGAGTCGGAGCTGGTGAACCAAGTCGGATGGCGAAGAGGGCTACCGTCTGTCTGTGCTGCTTCTACGCTGCAAGTCATGCAGTGGACGGCAATAGTTGCGACTGCGTTCGGTGCGGTCATTGGCATTGTGAGCACCTTGACCGTGGACCGTGCGCGATGGCGGCGCGAGTTATCTGAGCGTGACAGAGATGCCATGCGGACTACATACGCCGCATATGTGGAGGCACTGACTCAGGCACGCGATGAAATCACCCAAGCCAGTCGAGACCCTGGCCTCACGGCCGACCAACGAGCAGAGGCCGTGCGCACGGTCATCGGTCGACACGGCGTGTACTCCAAGCAGCACCAGCTCGAACTCATAGCGCCCGCGAACGTCGTGAGGCTCGCACTTGGTGCCGCGCATAAACTTGCGGTCTATCGCGACAGTGTGATCGATGGTTTCACGCGGGAAGATCCTGAATGTGCTGCGGCGCGGAGGGCATATCGGGAAGTTCGGTATAGCTTAATTGATGAGATGCGCCTGAGCCTAGAGCGTCCGTAGGCAACCTGAAAAACCGTCGTGGCGCGAGTCACCGTGGCATGAGGTTGGTGCACGGTCCTGGCTCGGCTGTGCGGCTTTGGCCCCAGCTTGCCGAGACGGGACCGGATCGCGCTCGGTTGCCGTCCGAATTCCTTCCCCAGCTCCTCGAAGTCCTCGTTGCCATCGCGGTAGAGGGCCAGGAGCTTGGTGTCGTCCTCGACGGTCCAAGGGAAGCCCATGTTCGGGTACTTGATCCGCAGCTCGACGGGGACCACTGGGCTGGTGCGGGAAGGCTCCCTCACCGCACTGATGGCCTCAATGGCGCTGAGAGCGAAGCGGTTGATCACGACGTCTCCGAGCCAGAAGATCGCGTCTCCGTCGGCGATGGTGAGCCGATCGGCGGACACGGTGACTGCTCGCCGTAGGCAGTCGGCGTCTTTCGGATCCGGGATGAAGCCGGTGAACGTCAGGCGGAATGCCGCATGGTTGTTGGATGCCCCCATGACCTCAGCGTGCCGGGTGAATATCCCTGCATGGAAGACCGCCTGTGACCCCGGCCTGGTCTATGTCCAGGGCGGGTGTCGGATGGGGGCATCGGGACGCCGTTGGGCCAAGCGGAGCGCCCCCGAGTGGTCGGGGAGGGGCACTTGGGCGCGCAGGTACTCCCTGAAGTGGAGTTCGTGGCGCTCGCTGCCTATGGCGTGCTTCTGGCGCTGCGGTGGACCAGGTCGGCTGCAGTCAGGTGGACGGGTCTCGTGGCCCGGCTGAGCTGGGATGCACCCCGCCAAGATCATCACGTCGCTATTACGTGATCAGTGGCGAACCGCAGCCTCCGCCCGCACATGCAACAAGACCCCGCACCCAGCAAAGTGGCTGGTGGCGGGGTCTTTAGGCACTCCGTAAGGGGTGCCCCCGGCAGGATTCGAACCTGCGCACACGGCTCCGGAGGCCGTCGCGGAAAACCAGGTTCTCGCAGGTCAGAGAGGTAGCTGACGTTTTGTCAGGGTCCCGGTCCCGCGTATGTCCCGCCAGAACGAAATGTCCGATAGCTTCCGCATGGAAGTTTAGTCAGGTCCCGCGATCCTGGGAAAGGGGGCCGGAAATATTCGTGCCGCTCCCCGGTGTTCCGCCTCGGCGTTCACACGATCCGGGGGGGCGGGCCTGAAGCTTTTCCGTGCGACGAAGCACGGCGTGACGGAGGTCGTGCCGCGTCTGGCCGGGGCGGAGGCCGATGTGCAGCTTCTCGTCGAGGCGCATATGGAGGCGGTGCTGAGGGTGCGGTTCCTGGCGAGTGAGTACAGCACCGGGCCCGTGCACGGGGCCGGATCGACTCGTTGGGCCTGGACGAGAACAACGCGCCGGTCATCATCGAGTACAAGCGCGCTACCGATCCGGGCGTGTCCTGTCGCAGGGCTTGTTCTATCTGGCGTGGCTGCTGGAGGCGGGCCGTGCGGAGGTCCGACACCTGGTGCGCGAGCGCCTGGAGCCGACGGCGGCTACGCAGGTGCCGTGGTGGGCCCCAGGCTGGTCCTGGTCGCGGGGCACCTCAACCCGCTACGACCTGCACGCCATCGGTCAGCTGCGGCACTCGCCTGCCGGGTCCGCTCGGCGACGGCCCTGCCGGTGGCAGCGGCCGCCGCTGGGCGGGTATTACCAGCCGTTGGTGAGGCGGAGGGGGTGGGTGAGTTGCGTGGTTCCGTCGTTTTGCCATTGGTTGAGGTCGCCGGTGGTGTCGCTGCGGGCGATGAGGTCGTCGTGGCCCGGTCCGCGGAAAGCTCCTGCGGTGGTCTGGGTGAAGGCCCAGTCGTGGCTGAGGAGTTCCTTGGTGCGGAAGGTGCTGTTTCCGTTGGCCTTCCAGATATACAGGTCGCCCTGGCCGTCTTTGGCGATCAGGTCGGGCTTGCCGTCGCCGGTGTAGTCGCCGGCGGTGGTCTCGGTGAAGTTCCAGCCACCCGTCAGCTGACGGGGGCGGTCAAAGGAGCCGTCGCCTCTGCCTGCCCACAGGGACAGGTTGTTGGCGGAGTCTTTGGCGATCAGGTCGGGCTTGCCGTCGCCGGTGTAGTCGCCGGCGGTGGTCTCGGTGAAGTTCCAGCCACCCGTCAGCTGACGGGGGCGGTCAAAGGAGCCGTCGCCTCTGCCTGCCCACAGGGACAGGTTGTTGGCGGAGTCTTTGGCGATCAGGTCGGGCTTGCCGTCGCCGGTGAAGTCGCCGGCGGTGGTCTCGGTAAAGTTCCAGCCACCCGTCAGCTGACGGGGGCGGCCGAAGGTTCCGTCGCCGCGCTGCGGGGCGTCGATGTCCTGGTTGCCGGGCCAGAGGTAGAGGTTGCCTTGGCCGTCACGGGCGATGAGGTCTGCGGTGCCGTCGCGGTCGAAGTCGGCTGCTCTGGTCTGGGTGTAGCGGGGGGCGGGGCGGGTGGCCGGGGCAGGCGCCAGGGCGTTGGCCATGGCCTGGTTGCCGTTGTCGTTAAGGTGCAGGCGGTCATCACCGCGGGTGTAGTAGCCGGCGAACAGGCGTGTGTGATAGAGCGGGTCACGTGTGGCCTGGTCGAAGTCGACGTAGCTGTCGATGTCGTGGGTGGTGCGGATGTAGCGGTTGTATTCCTGGCGTACTTGTTCCTTCGCCGGGCTGTAGTCCGGGTTTCCCTCGAATGCGGGGAGTGTGGCGACGGTGAAGGTGAGTCCGGCGGTGTGGGCTCGTGCTGCGAGGTCGCGGACGGCTGCCACGAGGGCCTCGCTGGTGGCATCGTCGTACAGAATGTCGTTGACGCCGGAGTAGAGGATCACGTGCGTGGCGTTGGGCTGGGCCAGGGCGTCGCGGTCGAACCGGTGGAGCACCGAGGGCCCGTAGAAGGCGCGGGTTCCGGTGCTGTCGGTGAGGAGCCGATTGCCGGAAATCCCGGCGTTGACGATGCCGCTGGGGCGCGCGGACTTCTGCAGGGCCCGGCCGTAGGCGTCGGTCCATCGCTGATTGGTGTCGGGAGTGGTGTGCCCGCCGTCGGTCTGCGAGTCACCGATGGCCACAACGGTGCCGCCACCGGCGCTCGCGGTGACGTCCAGTCCACTGAGATAGGCCCAGTACCGGAAGCGCGCGGGGAAGCTTTTGCTGCCGCTCGCTGCGGCCTGGTCCGTGGTGTCGCCTGGCGCCGAAGTGTAGGAGGTCGTCAGGGTGTACTCGTGGTAGGGCGCCGAAGCCACCGGCTGGGGCAGGTAGATACTGACAAGCAGGTTCTCGTCGGCCTTGACAGGGAATGCCGCGGGATCGCTGTCGATGCTCTCGCCCGGCTGGATCTCGACCTGTCGCGCGCCGCCGAACGTCAAGGAAAGCGGTGTGCCCTGTGCTGCGGCTCCCTGGTCCTGGCGGGCGATCGTGGCATGCCCGATGGTCACGGGCTCCGTGCTGAAGGTATTGGCCAGGTGGATGCGGGCGGTGCTGCCGGCGATGCTGCTGTGCACCACCATGCGGACTGTCTGCTGTCCGGTGACCTTCGACTCGCTGGCAGGGGCCGCGGTGCCGAGGGCCGTGCCCCAGGTCCGGGTCCACTGGGCCGCGGAGGAGCGGACCACTGCCACGGCTGACGACTCCTGCGGTGCTTGCACAGCTGCCGGGTCGGGCACACCGAAGCCGCACAGCACTGTGGACAGTGCTGCCGTCAGTATCACCGTCACCGCCGGGCGGATGCGTGTGATTTCTCGATGCCGGTGCTGGCGAGCGGTCGCCATCGGTTGTTCTCCTTGTACGTGGTGGTGTGCGGCAGGCTGTGGTGGCGACATGGCAGGGGGTATCCGTGTGCGGGCGCACGGATACCCCCTGCCATCGAACGGGAAGAGCGGCTAACATGCCGCAGCCTCGCCAGGGTTATCCGGTCAGGAGTGCCGTTTGCCGGGCGGCTTCGCTGCCCGGAACGCCACGGCTATACCACTCGGCAGAACCCGAGGATTTGGGCGATGGAAGGGTCTTTGAGGTAGGGAAGAAGAACCTCGACCGTCATGCTGCCCTTACCAGCTGCCGTTGAGTCGGAGGGGGTTGGTGAGCTGCGGGGTAATGGCGGTCCACTGGTTGAGGTCGCCGGTGGTGTCGCTGCGGGCGATGAGGTGGTCGCGGCCCGGTCCGCGGAAAGCTCCTGCGGTGGTCTGGGTGTTGGTCCAGTTGCGGCTGAAGAGTTCCTTGGCGCGGAATGTGCCGTCTCCGGTGCCCTTCCAGATGAAGAGGTCGCCTCGGCTGTCCTGGGCGATGAGGTCGATTTTGCGGTCGCCGTTGAAGTCGCCCGCAGTGGTCTGGGAGAAGTTCCAGCCACCGGTCAGGCGGCGGGAGCGGTCAAAGGTGCCGTTGCCCCGGCCCGTCCACAGGTGGAGGTTCTTGGCGGAGTCCTGGGCGATGAGGTCGATTTTGCCGTCGCGGTTGAAGTCGCCCGCAGTGGTCTGGGAGAAGTTCCAGCCACCGGTCAGGCGGCGGGAGCGGTCAAAGGTGCCGTTGCCCCGGCCCGTCCACAGGTGGAGGTTCTTGGCGGAGTCCTGGGCGATGAGGTCGATTTTGCCGTCGCGGTTGAAGTCGCCCGCAGTGGTCTGGGAGAAGTTCCAGCCACCGGTCAGGCGGCGGGGGCGGCCGAAGGTTCCGTCGCCGCGCTGCGGGGCGTCGATGTCCTGGTTGCCGGGCCAGAGGTAGAGGTTGCCTTGGCCGTCACGGGCGATGAGGTCTGCGGTGCCGTCGCGGTCGAAGTCGGCTGCTCTGGTCTGGGTGTAGCGGGGGGCGGGGCGGGTGGCCGGGGCAGGCGCCAGGGCGTTGGCCATGGCCTGGTTGCCGTTGTCGTTGAGGTGCAGGCGGTCATCACCGCGGGTGTAGTAGCCGGCGAACAGGCGGGTGGGATCCAGGGGGTCACGTGTGGCCTGGTCGAAGTCGACGTAGCTGTCGATGTCGTGGGTAGTGCGGATGTAGTCGTTGAACTCCTGGCGGGTCTGTTCCTTGGCCAGGGTGTAGTCGGGATCACCCCTGAATGGGGGGATGGTGGCAACGGTCACGGTGAGCCCTGCGGCGTGTGCGCGCTGGGCGAGCTCGCGGATGGCCTGGGAGAGGGCCTGGCTCGTGGCGTGGCCGTAGAGGATGTCGTTGACGCCGACGTAGATGATGACCTTGCGGACGCCGGGCTGGGCCAGGGCGTCGCGGTCGAACCGGTGGAGCACCGAGGGCCCGTAGAAGGCGCGGGTTCCGGTGCTGTCGGTGAGGAGCCGATTGCCGGAAATCCCGGCGTTGACGATGCCGCTGGGGCGCGCGGACTTCTGCAGGGCCCGGCTATAGGCGTCGGTCCATCGCTGATTGGTGTCGGGAGTGGTGTGCCCGCCGTCGGTCTGCGAGTCACCGATGGCCACAACGGTGCCGCCACCGGCGCTCGCGGTGACGTCCAGTCCACTGAGATAGGCCCAGTTCCCAAAGCGCGTGGGAAAGCTCGTACCGCTGCTGACTGCGGCGCGGTCAGCGGTGTCTCCCGGCGCCGAGGAGTAGGACGTCGTCAGGGTGTACTCGTGGTACGGAGCCGTCGCGACCGGCTTGGGCAGGTAGAGGGTGACCAGGAGGTTCTCGTCGGCCTTGACGGGGAACGCCGCGGGATCGCTGTCGATGCCGGCGCCCGGCGGGATCTCCGTCTGGCGGGCACCGTTGAAGGTCAGGGAGACAGGAGTGCCCTGGGCAGCGGGGCCCTTGTCCTGGCGTGCGATCGTGGCATGCCCGATGGTCACGGGCTCCGTGCTGAAGGTATTGGCCAGGTGGATGCGGGCGGTGCTGCCAGCGATGCTGCTGTGCACCACCATGCGGATTGTCTGACCTCCGGTGACCTTCGACTCGCTGGCGGGGCCCGCAGTGGCAAGGGCCGTGCCCCAGGTCCGGGTCCACGGACCGCTGGAGGGCTGTCCGGCGGCCGCGGACGACCTTGTGTGTGAAGGCTGCGCGGCGGGCGCGGACGACCTCGCAGGTGACGGCTGCACGGCGGCTGCGGACGACCCTGCGGGTGAACGCTGCCCATCGGCTGCGGACGACTCCGCGGGTGACGGCTGCGTGTCGGGCGCGGACGACCCCGTGGGTGACGGCTGGGCGTCGGGCGCGGACGACCCCACGGGTGACGGCTGCGCAGCTGCCGGGCTGGGCACGCCGAAGGCGAACAGCGCGGTGGACATTCCAGCGGTGTGCATGCCCACCATCGCCGCGCGCACACGTGGGCTGCGCCGGTCGCGGGGTTTGCGATGGATCCCCATGAACAGTTCTCCTTTGGTGCGGGTTGAGGCTGCAACAAGTACTGGTCACGCCAGGGGAGGGATGCGATGGGTGGCCTGGCAACTCGGTGCGGGAGCCGCTGCTGCGCGAAGGTGCGCACGCTTGGTACCGCCGGAACGGTGCTAACGGCATCGGAGTCACCACGAGGCAGAGCCGGGCACCCGGCACATAGAGGCCGTTTGCCCGGCAGAGCAACGCCGGGTAGGCGCGAGCCTCCGGTCCGGAGGGGTTACGGCCGCACCACACTCGGCCTGCAGGCAAGAGCCTGATGATCTCCGGTTTCGGAAGCATCGCTCTCGTGAGTTGTCCGCGCAGCTGGCTGTCCAATTCACTGCGGAACGACTGCCCGTGCCAGAACCGTGAGGGGTGCCCGTGAGGCACACGGACACCCCTGCTATGCGTCAGTCAGGGCATCTGATCGGGCGGTACGGGTGCTACTGCCCGGGTGCGGTGGCGCTGCCGAAGGTGCCGTTGCCGTTACCGGCCCACATACGCAGCTCTCCACCCGTGGTGCGGGCCATGAGGTCCACCTTGCCGTCCCCGGTGAAGTCACCCGCCACCGTCTGCGTAAAGTTCCAGCCCCCGGTCACCGTCCGCGCGCTGCCGAAGGTGCCGTTGCCGTTGCCAGCCCACATACGCAGGTCACCGCCCGCGGTGCGGGCCATGAGGTCTACCTTGCCGTCCCCGGTGAAGTCACCCGCGATGGTCTGGGTGAAGTCCCAGCCCCCAGTGATCTGGCGCGGCGCGCCGAAGGTGCCGTTGCCGTTACCGGACCACATACGCAGGTCACCGCCCGCGGTGCGGGCCATGAGGTCTACCTTGCCGTCCCCGGTGAAGTCACCCGCGATGGTCTGGGTGAAGTTCCAGCCATCGGTCAGCTTCTTGGACGCGCTGTAGATTCCGCTGCTATTGCCCGTCCACAGGAACAGGTCACCACTCGCGTTGGTAGCGACCAGATCCGCCAGACGGTCGCCGGTGAAGTCGCCCGCGGTGGTCTGGGTGAATCCCCAGCCGCCGGTCAGCTGCCGGGCCGCGCCGAACAACCCATTGCGGGCACCGCTGCGCACACTGAGCGTCTTGTCGCCGGCGATGGTGTACAGGTCGGCGACACCATCACCGTTGTCGTCACCAGCGACGGTCACGGCCGGGGCCGCAGCCGCGTCCCGGAACGCCACCGTGCTCACCCACGGCGCGAGGTTGTCGAGGCGGGCATCCAGCGCGCTGGTGCGCTTCTCGTTCTCGTCGGTGCCCAGGCAGCCGCCCTGCCAGGAACGGATGTTGAGAGCGACGAGCTCCGCGCTGTCGCCCGTGCCGCGCAAGGCGGGGGCGCCGGCGTCGCCCTGGCAGATCACCGCGTTCTCGGAGCCGTTGAGCCCGATAGAGGCGGGGTCGGTGGAGGCCACGGTGAAGGCCGAGGCGTGCAGCTTGTTGGGCACCCACTCGGTCTTGGTCCGGCCGAACCCGGCGACCTGCAGCTGCTCGCCCTCGACGGGGGCCTTGGTGGCGACCTTGACCGGCTTGGCCGCGCTCTCCGGGACACGCTGGGCGAGCTTGACCATCACCACGTCGCGGTCCGGGCGCGGGACCAGCTCGACAGCCTCCTGCACATTGCCGGTCGCCTGGGTCAGATCCGCACGGCCCACGGTCACCGTCGTCTTCACCGTGGGCTTGCCCGCCGGGACCGGCTTGCCACCATCGCTGAAGCAGGTTGCTGCGGTGATGACCCACTGGGCGTCGACCAGCGCACCCGAGCAGGCGGTCCGGTCGCCGATGTTCAGCTTCGCGGTGAAGGCATAGCTGCCGTCTGCGGAGTCGCTGCCAGTGAGAGCAGTGGCAGGGGCGGCGGTCAAGAGTCCGGCTCCCACCGCGGTGGCGAGCAAGGCGGTCGTCCACGCGGTGCGTGAACTCTGTGCAGACATGGTGGTCCTTTGGGATGTTACAGAGGAAGAAAGAGCCCGATCGGGGCAGGACGGCAGCCAGCGGGCGCCGGGATGTGCCGAGAGCGGAAGCCCGGATGCCGTGTACCGGCTCCAGCGGCGTATCGCCGGGTACTTCGCGGAGTGCGCGGACGGGGCGCCGTGCGGGTGCGTGTGGTCGTCAGCCGGTGACGCGGAGCTCGACCAGCATGGACGGTGTTCCGTCGTTGCCCGTCTCACCCATGGGCTTGTAGGCGCCCTTGGGGGCATTGACGATCGTTTCCGTACCGTCGGCGGTGATCTTCGCTTGGACCGGGTGGGTCTGGGCCCACAGGCCATAGGCCTCGGGCAGTTCCATCGTTACGAAGCCCTGCTTGCCCGTGACCGCGAAACAGAAGTACATCCCGCCGGTCCTCGACTCGACCTTGATGTCATACGCGGAGGCGCAGTCGGTGAGGAGGATGTGGCCGTCGCCCTGCTTGAGGGTGATCTTCTTGTCCTTGAGGATCTGCGCCGCATTCGGGTACGCGAACTGCTCGACCGAGGACGGCATGTCCGTGGCGGACGAGGCGGCACTAGCCGCCTCTTTGCTGTCGCGGGGGGACGCTTGGGCGACGGAGAAAGCTGCGACGGCGGCGCAAACGGTGAGTGCCGCTATAGCGCCGGTAACTACGGTCTTCCGGGCAGGAGTTGTCCCCACGGGTACTTCCGATCGATAAGAGGGGCACCATGCGCCCGCGATATGGACGCAAGTAAAGCATATGTAAGAATCATGCATCGCTTACCCCAGGCACTCCTGGCTTGGGGTCTGCCGTAGCACGTCTACCTTGCAGTTTCCGCTTGAACGGCCTGCCGCAAGAGCGGAACTAGTGTCTCCGTTTGTATGCAGAGCCCGCCTGAAAAGGCGGTTCCCGCCTCGGTGGCGTGCCACAGCAGTGCGTCAACTGGAGGGGAATAAACGTGAATTGGCCACTGCACTCCAAAGGAGTGCCGCAGCCCGCAAGACCCGGTCGTCGCAGAACGGTGCGTCTGCGCAACACCTGCGCCACCCTGATCCCCGCCGCCCTGGTCGCAGGCCTTCTGGGAGCGTCTCCTGCATCGGCCGATGAGGCCACCAACCCCTTGTTCTTGCGCAGCCTCACTGTGAGGTCTTGGGAGTCAGGCGATCGGGGTATCAAGGAGCAGGCCGAGAAGGCGCTTCTGGGCTCGGACGACGACATCAAGGCGTTCGTCGCTGGCAGGGACAAGACGCGGGACGTTGATGATCGTGTGGCGGTCAGCCGCATGATCAACTTCGGCGGCCGGGGCGTGCGCGCTGCGGGCACGGCGGCGCTGGCGAGCGGCAAGCCCGAGGACGTGCAGGCGTTCCTGACGGACGGGTGGAAGGCTCCGCTGGACCAGGACCGACGTGTTGAGGTCTCCACGATCATCAACGCCGGCGGCCGGGGCGTGCAGCTGGCAGGCACCGAGGCCCTGAAAGGCACGCCCGAGGACGTCAAGCAGTTCCTCGAGGTCGGCCAGTACAAGGCCCGAGAGACGGACGACCGCGTCGCGGTCTCCAAGCTGATCAATTTCGGTGGGCCCGCAATGCAGGCCGCCGGTACCGTCGCCCTGCAGGGCACCCCGGACGATGTGCGGGAGTTCCTGGAGATCGGGCAGTTCACGGCCCGCAACCGTGACCAGGAGACCGCCACCCTGCAGCAGCTGCTCGAGCAGGCCAAGCTGGCAGGCGCGCAGGCCGATGTGGCCACCAAGGAGGCCGAGGAGGCCTCTGCCCGCGCGGTGACCGCCTCCGACCTGGCCAAGCAGGCCGCGCAGACCGCCGCCAACGAGGCCGCTGCCGCCAACATCGACTCGAAGACGGCCGCGAAAAAGGCGCAGCAGGCCGCGGAGGCCGCGATGGCCGCAGCCGAAGCCTCTCAGCAGGCCATCCAGGCCGCGAACGCGGCGAACAGGTCGGCCCGCGTCGCTGCCCTGGCAGCTGCCCAGACCTCGGCTGCGGCCAGCGCCGCCGCCGACGCGGCCAGCCGTGCCTACGACTCCTCGGTGGCCGCCCTGGGAAATGCCTCCCAGGCGGACAAGGCCAAGAACGACGCCGCCGCCGCCCGGAAGGCCGGCGACCTGGCCAAGCAGTCGGGCATCGCCGCCGAGCGCGCCGCTGCAGCCTCACGCGCCGCCGCCACCGCGGTGAACGCGGCCCTGAGCGCCGCCGGCAACTCCGACGACGCGGCCGACGCGGCCGATCAGGCCGATAAGAGCGCCAATGCCGCGGGCGCGCACTCCAACGAGGCCCACCAGGCTGCGGTCGAGACCCGCCGCCACGCAGCCGAAGCCAACCGCGCCGCCCAGGCGGCCATGGCACTGGCCAACAAGGCCGCCGACGCCGCCACCGAAGCGAGAGATGCGGCGAACTCGGCCGCCGGACACGCGAACAAGGCCGCCGATGCGGCCGAGGAAGCCGTCAAACACGCCGGTGAAGCCGGCAAGGCCTCAGCCCAGTCCGCCGCCTATGCCACGGCCGCCGCGGAGGCCGCCACCAGCGCGGAGAACGCCGCCGCAACCAGCGGCAAGGTCTTCGGGCTGGCCCGCGAGGTCGACGCAGCAGACCTCACCACCCGCACGAACGCCGCCATCGAACGCGCCAAGTCCCAGAAAACCATCAATGACAGCGCCGTCTCCAAGCTGGCGAAGGCCGCGCTGGAGGGCAAGGCGATCGACGACGACACCACAGCCCTCGCAGCCGAGGCCGACAAGCCCGGCGCCGACACCAAGGCCATCGCCGGCAAGGGCCGCGCGATCGCCATGCGCGCGATGAAGTCCTTCGGGTCCTGGCGCCAGTCCGCTGCTGCCCAGGCCCTGGCCGGCAGCGATGACGACGTCCTGACCTACTTGCGCACCGGCGTGAAGAAGGCCAGCAGCGACGAAATCCGCCAGCAGGTCGCCGACCTCGCCTCCCAGAGCCCCTACGAAGCGGTCCGGACCGGCGCCGCCGAAGCGCTGAAGGGCAGCGACCAGCAGATCCGCGACTTCTACACCACGGGCCAGTTCCAGGTCGCGCTCGTTGAGTACCGCGTCCTCATATCGAAGATCAACAATGCGGGTGGGCCCAGCGTCAAGAAGGCCTCCCAGGATGCCCTGGCGGACGGCAGTGTCCAGGCCCTGACCGCGTTCCTCAACACTGGCCAGTACCAGGCCCGCAACACCGACGAACGGGTCATCGCCAGTAAGCTCTACAACGACGGCGGGCCCGAGGTGAAGGCCGCCGCCATGGTCGCCCTGACCGGCCCCGCCGACAAGCTGCACGACTTCGTCGAGCTCGGCCAGTACATGGCCGACCGCAAGGACAAACTCACCGACAACCACGTCGCCCAGGCCCAGCGGCTGCTGAACGAAACCCTCGAAGTCGCCGCCAACGCCCGCAAGAAGGCCAATACCGCGGCCCAGGCCGCCGCCCTCGCCAAGGGCGCCAAGGACGTCGCCGACAAGGCCGCCGCTGCCGCGCTCGAATCGGCCGCCCAGGCTACGAAGTACGCGGCCGACGCCGCCAAGTCCGCCGACGCCGCCCAGGCCAGCGCCGACCAGGCCGCCAAATCCGCCGCCACCGCCCGCGCCGCCGCCGACCGAGCCAGCAACGACGCCGTCGCCGCCGACGAATCCGCCGCCCAGGCCCAGTTCTCCGCCACCTACGCCCGCCAGTCCGCAGACGCCGCCAACCGCTCCGCCGCCATCGCGTACAGGGCTAAACTCGGCGCCGGTAAAAGCCGCGACGAAGCCGTCCAGGCCGCCGGCGACGCCTGGAAGCACGTCGCCGACTTGCGTCGGGCTGAGGAAGCAGAAGCACGTCGGCAGGCAGCGGAAGAGCGCAAGAAACAGCAGGAAGGCAAGCAGAAGAAGCCCTGCATCCCGCGCATCAACTGGGACCACCTCCCGCCCTGTGCCGGGCACTCGGACTACGTCCTCCAGCAGCCCAACATGGACAACGCATTCAACCGTTTCCTCACCAATGTGTTCATGATGGTCACGCCCATCGGCGCCGTCGTTCAGTGCGCCGAGAACCCCACCACGACGGAATGCCTCGGCGCAGGCTCCGACCTCGCCCTCGCCAGCAAGGTGTCCCTCGCCCAGAAGCTCATCGGTAAGGGCATCGGAGCGGTCGAAGACCTCGGCAAGGAGACACGCTTCAATAGGGGAGGTAACTGCACCCAGTGCTTCCTTGCTGGCACCAAGGTACTCATGGCGGACAACACCGCCAAAACTATCGAATCCGTCAAGGTTGGCGACCAGGTCACCGCAACTGACCCGCTCAGCGGCAAGACCGGGCCGCGCAGAGTGACAGCCCTGATCGTCACCGAACACGACAAAATCTTCAACGACCTCACCATCAAGACCCGCCGAGGCCATGAACGTCTCACCGCGACCACCGAACACCCCTTCTGGTCGCCGTCCCAGCAGATGTGGGTAGAGGCAGGAAAGCTCACCAGGGGCATGACCCTGCGCGCTGTCGATGGAACCACCGTCGAAGTCGAGGGAAACCGCTCCTACGAAAAGAACGCCCGTACCTACAACCTCACCATCGACGACCTCCACACGTACTATGTACTCGCGGGGTCTACGCCGATTCTCGTGCACAATAGCGGTCCATTCTGCGGGGAGCCGATCGGCGGAAAGATCGGTGACCGTCTTGGCGGAGAGGACTTCCATGGAAGCGAGTACTCGCTTGACGAGATCGTGGAATTTGTAAATGGGCATACGGGAGATGGGAACCCGACCATGGGGCGGCCGACAGTAACAGAGATTGAAACGGCTTTGCGCGAGGCTGGCCCGGTTCGCATCGGCAAGCAGAACGCCGCACAGTTTGACCACGGAGGCGTGAGGGTGATCGTTAACTATGATATGCCGTGGAAGAGCACGGCATACTATCCCGGTTCGCTTGGAAAGCCGTGACTATCATGACAAATCCTGACCTGTCCTGGATTTCTGGACGCTTGCACCCCGACGATCTTCGTGCATTGGAGGGGGTGATCGTCCACCTCTCTGGCCAGCGGAGTATTACTCTTCCCCAGCTTCTGGCTTCCTGGAAGCATCACGTAGAGAAGCTTGAGGCAGACCTCTCCTTGCCCAGCTCGGACAGGTCTGTATGGGGGGCGCACGACTTGGTCGCCGCTTTGGTCCTCCGGGATTTCATCCAGGATGGACTGGGCGCTCTTGATGTCGCACTGAGATCCAAATTCGAAATCCTACTCTCGGAAATCGACAGCCTTTTTATCTCCTTCACGGAGCCGGATGATCTGCTCCGTGTTGAAAAGGTGGACGCTCGCCCTGGGAGTGAACGTGAATGGTGGTGGAAGCGGATCCCCGTGACCGGACCGGCGCGTGAAGAGGTGATTCTTTACAGTGGGCTTAATTAGCGCCCTGTAAATAAGGGCCAACGATAGAAGTCCTCCCCGTGGTGCGCCCTGGGGAGGACTTCCGGGCGTCTTGACGGCAACGTCAGCGGACGGTTTCTGCACTTGGCGGGTCGTCAAGGGTCTCGGGTGCCCGGAGCGCGTTGCCGAGGGTGTCGATGGCTTGGGCTGGAGGCGGAGTCGGACGTGGGCGTACACGGTGGCGGTGACGCCGATGTGGACGTGTCCGAGGAGCTGGCTAGTGCCGCATCAGGCAACGTTTGCCCTTTCGATCACGGCTCGTAGCCGCTGATCGTCAGCGTGACGATTTCGCCAGATGATGTAGCGGCGGATCATGCTGCCCTGTTCCTTGTGGCTGGCATGATCGGTGCCGTCGAGGGTGAAGTAGCGCAGGGCGGTGAACTGGGCCTTGATGCGGTTGAGCCAGGAGCTGTTGGTGGGGGTGTAGGCGATCTCGACGTTGTTCGCCGTCGCCCAGGTGCCGACCCGCTGGCACTTCTTCGTGGTCAGGTGCGGGGAGAAGTTGTCGCAGACGATCGCGATACGGACCTTGGGCGGATAGAGGCTGCGCAGGTAGTGGCAGAACTCCAGGAACTGGGTGCGCCTCTTGACCGGCTTGATGTGGCCGTAGAGCCTGTCCTTGGCCAGGTCATAAGCGGCGAACAGGTGCCGCACCCCGCCGTAGCGGTTGTAGGTCGCCCGCCGCCTGCGGCGGGGTTCGCGGCCGGGGTCCTTGTGCCTGCCGCCGCGTTCGGCCCACTGCCGGCCCGGGCGGGGCACCAGGTTGAGCGGGCCGAACTCGTCCAGGCATAAGACTACTTCGGGCTCGCCGTCCTCGGGTATGACCTCGCCGTCGGCGATCGCGTAGAGGTGTTCGACGCGGGCCTTCTTGGCGGCGTAGTCGGGGTCGTGGGAGGTCTTCCAGGTCTTTATGCGTTGAAACGACACGCCCTCCTCGCGGAGCAGGGCCCGAAGGCCCTCGTGGCTGATGTCGTCGACCACCCCCTCGGCGACCAGGAAGTCGGCCAGCTTGGCCAGGCTCCAGGCCGAGAACGGCAGGCCGTGTTCGGCTGGCTTCGATTTGGCGATCTTCTTGACCTCGCGCCGCTCGGGCAAAGTGAACGTCCTGGGCCGGCCGCCCCTGTACTTCGGGTACAGCGAACCGAAGCCGTCGGCGTTGAAGTTGTGGATCACATCCCGGACCCGGTCCGCGCTGGTGAACGTCACCTTGGCGATCTTCGCCACGCTCATGCCCTGCGCGGACAGCAGCACCATCTGCGCCCGCCGCCAGGTCACCACCGACCCCGTGCCCCGGCGGACGATCCGCAGCAGCCGCCGCCCCTCGTCGCTGCCGATCTCCCGCACCCGCACCCGTTCCGCCATGCAAGCCGCCTCCGGTCTCCGTCAGTGGTGACCGGTGTCGATGACACAGAAGCGGTTGCCCTCGGGATCGGCGAGCACGACGAAGTCGGCGTCGTCCGGATAAAGATCCCAGTCGACGCGCCGGGCCCCCAGGGACACCAGCCGCCCGACTTCGGCGGCCTGGTCGGCCGCGTCCCCGGCATACAGGTCAAGATGAATCCGCGGATGCTCCTGGACCGGCGTCTCGCTGAGACCGAGTGCCAGCTGCACCCCAGCCCCTTCCGCCGGCACCAGCACCACCCAGTCGTCTTCCATCTCCTCGCGCGGGACGTATCCCAGGGCCTCCATCCAGAACGCGGCCGCACGCGGCACATCGGAGACACCCAAAACAACGGAACCAACTCTCAGCATGCGCCGATTCTGACGGACAACAGCAAGCCGACGACACCGACTACACCCTCAACAACGAGGCGAACGTTGCCTGATGCGGCACTAGAAACCGTCAGGGATCACCTCCGTCCGCCCCGCTGCGGACCCTGTCCTGCGGGGCCGTTCGCGGGCCGGGCCGGACGCTGCCCGGGGCCGCCTGGCAGGGGCATCGTCTGAGCGTCGGCGGGCAGGTCGGCTGCCTGGCGCAGCCGCCACACCAGCACGTCGCTGATCTGCTCCGCGCTCGCCAGCTCCCGTCGGGCGGCGACGTCGGCGAGCAGCGCGGCGGTGTCGTGTCCGGCGGCTTCGGCGTCGGCCAGGGTCGCCGCCAGCGCCGCCCACCCCGGCTCGGCCAGCACCTGCCCGGCCAGGTGGGGCAGGGCTTCCCGCAGCCGGGCCCTCTGGCGGTGCAGCACCGGCAGGGCCAGGGAGCGGCCCCGTAGGGCGAGGACGGCCATCGGCTGCGTAGCGGCGGCCCGGTAGGCGAGGCGCAGGTGGTCGGCGGCCAGGCGGGCGGCAGCGGCCTGCTGCGCGTGCTCCTTACGGGCGTGCCAGTGCGCGGCGGCGGTGACCAGGAAGAACACCATGTCGATCACCATCGCGGTCATCGCCCCGTCCTCCCCGCGTTCCGCTACGGGGCCGCTGTAGACGAGGTCGCGGGCGGCTTGGCGCAGCGCCCGGTCATGCCCGCGTACGGCGCGTACGTGGGAACGGGTGGCCCGCTCGAACACGGCGGCGGCCTCACGGAGTTCGCTGCGGGTGTGGGCGGCGGAGGTCTGCGCGAGCGCGTCCAGGATCTCCCCGGCCGCCGCAATGTACCCCGCCGCGACCACATCCTCCGCACCGTCCATGACCAGCACCGCCTGCCACAGGGCCGCGCTCGCCCGGCGCCGCGCCCGCGCCGGCCCCGACGGCCCCGCGTGCTCACCGGTACGGCCGGGGGGCTGCCGATCGGACCAGCGGTCTCGGATTCGCGGCAGCGACAGGTCCGGGGCGAGCTTCGAACCGGGGTAATAGACCGGTTCCCCGTCCTTGTTGAGGTCGTCGGCCAGGGCGACCTTGTAGCCCAGCAGGTCCCCGGACGGTGCAGTGCGGGTACGGACGAGCACCCCGGCGGCGGTGAGCCGGGCGAAGAGCTCCGCCTCGCTGGCGGCGCCCGCGGCGGCCTGTCGGACGGTCTCGCGCAACTCCTCCCGCGCCGTGCGGGTGCGGCCCTGGCGGGTGGCCTTGTGCCGCTCGGCACTGGCGGGGCGCTTGGCGGCGGTGCCGTCACCGGGATTGAGGCAGCGGTCCAGGCCGAGTTCCGCCTCCAGCAGCCGAGCCTCGGCCTG
The DNA here is from genome assembly GCF_030028635.1 of Streptomyces sp. BPTC-684. Lineage (NCBI taxonomy): Bacteria > Bacillati > Actinomycetota > Actinomycetes > Kitasatosporales > Streptomycetaceae > Streptomyces > Streptomyces sp. BPTC-684. The sequence continues at coordinate 1,474,056 of NZ_CP124863.1, read as the reverse complement.
CACACGCACGGCGTCGTTGTTCAGCCGGGGCTTGCGGCCGTCCTCGCGGACGAGGGTGGCCAGGATGTGGATGTGGTCGTCGGCGTGGCGCACGGCCACCCACCTACAGCCCGCGCCCAGTTCGGGGTCGTCGATCCCGGCGGCGGCGACCATCCGACGGGCGGCCTCTGCCCACTCGTCGTCGGTGAGGTGCCGGTCGGTGGCCGCGTTGCGTACGGACAGATGCCACACATGCTTCTTGGGCTGCCGGTCGTCGGGGAGGGCGTGGACGGGCTGGTCGAGGAGCTGCTGCAGCTGCTTGAGGGTGACGGTGGGGTGGCGGCCGGGGTCGGGGGCGGCGTGGCCCCAGGAGGCCACGAGGTGCGGGTCGGTGTGCTCCTCGGCCTTGCCGGGCCCGTAGAGGTAGGCGAGCAGGCCGAGGGTGCGCGTCCCGCGCTTGTGGATCTTGGGGACCATGGGGTGGGGATGTTCCTAGTGATGCTGGAGGAGTTGGTCGGTGGCGGCCTGGACGCGGGCGGTGGCCCGGTGCACGGCGTCGAGTACGGCGTCGAGGTGGGCATCTGCTGGGCGGTCGCCCGAGTTGATGGCTCGGGTTATCTGGTTGAGGTTGTTGCCGACGTGGCCGAGGTGACGGCGGGCGGCGAACAGCTCCGCGACCAGCTCGCGTTCACCCGCCACCGCAGCGGCAGCGCGGTCGAGGTCACGGGCCGCACTGAGAGCAGCGCGGGCGAGGAAGCCGGCGACGGTGACGCCCGCAGCGTTGGCGGCGGTGGTGATGCGGGCGAGCTCGTCGTCGCTCAGACGCGTGGTGCGCACATGGGGACGCTGGCGGCGTTGGTAGGAGCGACGGCGCGTTCGCGACGACGCAGGCGACGGGGCGCTGCGCGTCGGCGCGGCGGGCTGCTGGTCTTCTCCTGGTTGCGGTCCGCCCCCGGTCGCAGCCTCCTCGTCCGGCGTCCCCCGGCGCCGGACGGACCCCGGCCCCCCAGGGGCGGGGGACCCTTTGGAGTCTCCGCCGATGGCGGAGACTCCAAAGGGATAACTTGCTCCGCCCGGAAGCGAGAAGTCCTGTGGCGAACTGCCGTCCTGAGCAGGGGGTTCGGACCGCAATGCGGGTCGGTACGTGCCGGATACGCCGGGCGGTGTTGCGTGGTTCACCGGGTGGTTCGGGTCCTTCCAAGAGGGGCGGGGGCGGCCCGGCGCTGGGCCGGGCCGCCGCGAAGGTGGGGTCAGCTGCAGATGAGGCAGCGGGTGTAGTGGCGGGACAGGGCGCGGGCCATGTTCTGTCTCACGCCCAGGGCGTGGCGGGCGCTGGCTTTCGCGGCGCTGCTGCCGGAGTGGCGTTGGGCGTGTTCGCGCAGGAAGCGGATGTCCTGCTCGAAGCCGGACTTGATGCTGGCGAACCGGTCGCAGGTCTTCACCGGGGGGTGGCTCCTTCGAAGGGGGTGGGTGGTGTGAGTTCGGCGCGCAGGCGTTTGAGGACCGGGCCGAGATGGTCGTTGCTGAGCGGGATGCCCTGGGTGCGCATGATGCGCCGCAGCTGGTCCCGGGTCAGCTGGGCGTTGCCGTCCGCTTCCAGGACCGCGGGGACGTGGGGCAGGAGCCGGGCGACGGCCTCGTCCTCGGACAGCCGGACCGGTCCGGACCGGCGCTGCCGTCCGGCGGCGACCTTCGCCCGCACCGTCCGCGGACGCGGCGCCGTCCGGGTTCGGCCCAGCCCCTGCTCCCGTCCGGGTTCGGTCCGGTCCGGGTTGCTGTCCGGGTTCGGTGCGGCGGTCCGGTCTGGCTCCGGGCGCCGTCCGGGTTCGCTCCCGTCCGGGTTACCAGGCGTCGTCCGGGTTCCGGTCCGGGTTGGGAACGGTCCGAGTTCGTTGCCGTCCAGGTTCGGCGTTGCCGTGCGGCCTGCTGCCGGGAGCCTTCCGGGTTCCGTCCGGGTTCGGCGCACCGGACCATCCCCGTCCCCGTCCGGGGTCCGTCCGGCTTCGGTCCCGTCCGGGTTCGTCGTAGTCCGGGTTGGGGCCGGTCCGGGTTCGGACCAGGTCCGGTGCGCCGGACCGTTCCCGTCCGGGTTCGGTCCGAGTTCGGTCCCGTTCGGGTTGTCGGACGCAGTCCGGGTTCCCTCCCGTCCGGGTTCGTCGTGGTCCGGGTTCGGTGCCGCGGTTCGGGTTCGCCGTGGTCCAGGTTGCCGTCCGGGTTCGGGTTGGGCAGTCCGGGTGGTGTGGGCGACGCGTTGGTGGATCTGGCGCATCAGGACGCCGAAGGCGAGCATGGCGCCGGTCGGTGGGACGGCGGCGACCACGTAGTCCAGGACCGGGACGGGGCCGGTGGTGGTGCCCGCGACGCCGGCGACGTTCAACGCGATCGATCCGGTCGAGCCGGTGACGGTGAGGCCGATGGCCCACCAGTCCGTCACCTTGCGCAGGCCCGCTCGGAGCATCAGCAGTTCGCCCGCGATGATGAAGGCGTCCAGGGTGGCGGGCCAGGCCCACTGCCGCTCGGGTGAGCGGGCAAGGCCGTGGCGTGCGGCGACTTCGGCGAGGTGGGCGTATGAGAGCCAGAACCCGGCGATGGTCAGGACGAGGATGACCGTTCCGGCGGCGAGCAGGGCGTAGCGGTCGGCGGTGTCCTCGGTCAACGACGGCTCCCCTTCGTTGTGGTGGGTGGCGGGTGGTGCGGTGCGGGCGGGGTGCAGGGCGATGAGCGGACCGGCGAGCAGGACCAGGCGGGCGAGGACCTGGGTGGTGGAGTGGCCGGGCCAGTCGCCGCTCACCAGGTCCAGCCGGTCCGCCTCCGCGGGGGCATGCCCGTGGCAGCGCCTCCGGCATGCCAGGACGTATCGGCGATACCCCGCAGGGCGGGGACAGGCTGGGTGTTGGTGGTGATGTGACGCATGAGAGAGGGGTCTCCAGGGGATGCCGCAGGGGCAGCAGCGGGCGACACCGGGGCTGGGTGCTGGCCGGGCGGTGTACGGGCCGTGCGGCGGGATGGTCGAGGCGTGGGATGCGGCGCGTGGGCGCGATGGTGCTCAGGCGGCGGTGCGGTAGCGGCGGTCCGGGCCGTCCAGACGGACCGGCGTGCACATGCCCGACAGGCGGGAGAGGATCCGGTCGCCGACCCGGTCGCGCAGCACCGGCTGGCGGGGGTCCGTCCGCTCGGTGCGCAGGGGGGCGAGGTTGGTGGTGATCAGGGTGGGTAGGTGGTGCTCGGCCCGCCGGCTCAGCAGCCGGAAGTTGATCTCCTCGGTCCACTCGGAGTGCTTCGCGGCGCCGAGGTCGTCCAGGAGCAGCAGCGGGGTCCGCGCGATGCGGCGCAGCAGGGATTCGGGGTCGGTGCCGCTGCGGGGGCGCATCTGCCCGTACAGGTCGGCGGCCTTGACAGCCTGCCACCGCACGCCGCACCCGGCCGCCGTTAGCGCCCGGATCGCCGCGTACGACTGGTGGGTCTTGCCCGCACCGGTCTCGCCCCACAGCAGCAGCGACGGACCGTGCGCGATCCGGCGCCGCCCGGACGCACCGAACTGCGGCGCCAGCGGATCATCGCCCGGCGCCGCCGCCGCACCGGCGACGGCGTCCACCCACGCAGCCACGTCCGGGTGGGTGACGCGGGCGTCGCGGTAGTCGACGGGGATGCGCAGCTGCGCGGCCTCCAGCGCCGGAGAAGGCTCCGGGGTGTCCGCCTTGGGTTCGGGGGCGGCGGGGTCGAAGGCGATGTTGCGTTCGGCGAGCTTGCGGGCGATCCAGGCCATCGCCGGGCTCTCGCCGCTCGTACGCGGGCCGCAGGCCAGGGTGGTCACAGGGCGACTCCGAAGATCCCGGTCGGCTCGCTGGCGTTGAGGTACGGCGTGTACGCGGTGGCGGGGGAGGGGGCGTGGCCCCAGGGCCCCGCGCCGGAGGCGGACGACACGCTCCAGCCCGGCGACGGCGCGGGGACCGGCTCGGCGTTGAGGACCTCGTTCACCAGCGAGGGCAGCACGCTGGGGTGCAGGCCCTTGGCCCGCAGCCGCTCCAGGGCCGGGCGCAGCACCTCGGGCCCGTAGCCCTCCTCCACCAGCAGCCGGATCTGCTTGCCGAGGTGGCCGAGGAACGCTTTCGGCGCGCGTCCACCGGGGCAGGCCCGGATGTACTCGCTCATCAGCCGCTTGACCGACCACTCACCCGCACCCGCCTCCTCCGGCGGTTCCTCGGAAGCGGAGGGCGGCGCGGGTGCCTCGCGCCCCCTACGGGAAGTTCCAGGATCCAAGATCCTAGATCCAGTACGTGAAGCCTCACTGAATGTGGCCCCGATCACCACGCCTTCCCGCTCGGCAAGGCCCTGACCTGCGGAGTCGTCATCCAGCGGGACCGGAGCGGCGGGCGCGGGGGCGAGTGGTGCACAAGCGGCCTCCGTCGGGATGTCAGGGGTCATGGTGGTCCGGGTCACACCCGTCATGGTGGCCTGGGTCACAACCGGCGGCGCCATGGTGACGTGGGTCACCATGGACTTGGTGGCCTGGGTCACAGCGCGGATGGAGGTCTGGGTCACTTCGGCGGCTGCGGCGGGGGTGGTCGGGGAGGCCGACAGTGCGATACCGAAGCGGGGCACCAGCGCCTCGCCACTCGGCGCGGTGACTGCGGACCCGGCGGCGTCACGCACCTCCGGCGCGCCTGCGGCAGGCCCCGGGTCGTGGTGTGCGGCGGGGCACGGGGTGCGCTCGCATTCCCCGCACGCCTTCACGGTGTCGTGGGCCGGGCAGCGCGGCAGGCGTGAATCGCTCGGCCGGTTGATGCGCTGGTGGCGGTCCCAGGTGACGATGTGCAGCCACCGCTTGCCGTCGCACCCGGTATAGCGGCAGATCAGCCCCGCCTGGGCGAGCTGCTCCAGGTCGTCGGCGACGTCGGCGGGGGTGTGCTCGCGGCGCAGCGCCCACAGCCGCCCGGCGATGACCGCCGGATGATCGCGAAAGCGCCCGGCGTCGTCGGACTGGGTGAGCAGCCCGAAGAACGTCACCATCGCGGTGACTGAAACGCTGGCCAGGTCCTCGGATTCGAAGGCTTCGGGCTTGATGGTGCGTATCCGCGCCATGCCTATCGCCCCGCCTTCGCGGTGGGAGCCGGTGACGCGGGGGAGTGGGCGGAAAGGGGTGCGAGTAGTGCCGTGCAGGCCCTACTGTGGAGCATAGACGTTCCTCACCCGGTGGCATGCGACGCCACCGCTTGATTGCTCAGATGCGGGCGATATCGGTAGGGGACTCTGGGCCCTCGGCGTTGGCGCGCCGGGGGCCGTCTTCGTTTCAGGCATGGCCAACACAGCCACACCCACCCCGCACAAGTCCAGCAATTCGCCGGGAAAGCAAACAGCTGACGGCGAACACGTCCCTGCGAGGGGACCCAAACAGTAAGCCCGAATCCCCGGTCGGCGAAATAGTCCGCCATTGCAGCGGGGCGAAAAGGGGGCAACCGGCAAGACTCGGGCGGCAGGCACACTATGGCTCCATGCCCGATGTCATGCCAGGTCAGGGTCGATGTTCTGGTGGAGTGCCCCGCGTCGCGTCCCGATGATTTCGCCAACCGGGAATCCCGGTCTATATTGCGCCCAGCACCGGTCCGGGCAGGAGACCTGACAACAAATCCGCGGAATATAGCAGCGGATCCACGGTTTCCGAAACCGGGGATCCAGAGCTACAAAATAGGCATGATCAAAACCCCTTTGGGAATCGGCCTGACCGGGCAGCGCACCGCCCGGTCCATCGAACGGACCCGCGCCGCAGGCGGTGTCAGCCAGCGGCAGCTGGCCGAGCGCGTGACGGCGCTGGGCCGCCCGATGACCTTCACGATGCTGTCCCGCATCGAGCGCAGGCAGCGCCGCTGCGATGTCGACGACCTCGTCGCCATCGCCACCGCCCTCGGCGTCTCCCCGCTCGACCTCCTCAGCGAGGCCCCGTAGCAGCCCGGCCGCCAGTCGCACCCGGGCGCGCCAACGCCCCGGAGCCACAGCCCAGCCTCGGCTGAGTCGCGTTCAGGGTGTGGGCTCGTCTGCTGGCGTGGTGCCGGCTGCCGGGCGCGGGATGGTGTGTCCGGTGCCGTTCCCCTCGCTTTGGTATTGGGCGGCCTGGGTCTGGAACATGGCGGCGTAGCGGCCGTCTGCGCTGATCAGCTCGTCGTGGTTGCCGGATTCCACCAGGCGTCCCCGGTCCAGGACATGGATGATGTCGGCCTGCCGTACGCCGGACATGCGGTGGGTGACCAGGACGACGGCGCGGTGCGGGCCGGCGAGGCGGCGGATGCGGTCGAACGTTTCGATCTCGGCTTCGGGGTCGAGGGCTGCGGTCGGCTCGTCGACGATGAGGAGGCTGTCGCTGTCGCAGGTCGCGCTGCGCCGGTGGGCCCGCGCGACGCCGATCCGCTGCCATTCGCCCCCGCTGATCTCGGAGGCCCCGCGGAAGATGCGGGCCAGCAGTGTGTTCAGACCGTGTGGGAGCTTGTCGATGACCGGCGTTGCCCCGGCGTAGTCCACCGACGCTTGGAGCTCGCCGGGGGTGGCGGGGTGGTGGGGGCGGCCGATCTGGACGTTGACGGCGGCGGTCATCGGCCACTGCTGAAAGTCCTGGGTGAGCAGGCTGACCCGGTCGAAGACCTGGGTGCGGTCCAGGTCGGTCAGATCGTGCTCGCCCCACCGCACCTGGCCGCTGTGGGGCAGGAGCAGCCCGGCGAGCACCTTCATCAGCGTCGACTTGCCGGACCCGTTCGCCCCGACGACGGCGACGACCGCGCCGATGGGGATGGACAGGGACACGCCATCGAGCGCGGGCTCGTCCCGGTCCGGATAGCGGTAGCTCACCTTGTCGAGCACGACTGCCTCCAGATGGGTGGGCACGCTCAATCCGCCGCGTGGGATGGCGCGGTGGTCCGCCTCGGCGAGGAACCGCTCGTGGTCGAGCACGTACAGGGACTCTTCGTGGAGCTGGTTGACGTTCATGACCAGCGCGCCCAGCGACGCCGAGCCGGTGCGCACGGCGATCACTGCGGTCCCGGCGACCGCGAGTTCCATGTGCCCGGCCAGGATCAGCCAGAGCAGCACGCCGTAGGTGGCGGCCTTGGCCAGGCCCGACAGGCCGGCAGCGACCAGCTCGGTGAGCGCCTTGTTGTCGGCCAGGCGCCGCTGCTCGGCCTCCGCGCTCGCGGCCATCGTCCGGTACCGGTCGAGGAGGAACGCCCCGACGTGGTGCAGGCGCACTTCTTGCGCGGCCTGACGCGCGGTGAGGAGGTCGCCGATCAGGCGGCTGGCCCGCACGTGCTCGACCCAGGTGAGCACGGACACGTACCGCTCCTGCGCCACCCGCATCGCCCCCCACCCCCGCGGTGCCGCGATCAGCAGCATCGGCAGCAGCACCGGATGCAGCACGGTGAGCACCCCGGCGGTCGCGATCAGGGAGATGGTGCTGTTGAGCGCGGCCACGCAGGCACTGATCATGCGGCGAGCTGAAGACGATGCGTACTGGGCGATATCGACCAGACGCCTGAACTCCGGATCCTCGATCGCTTCCAGCTCCACGATCGTGGCCGCCTCCAGGTATTCGACGGTGGTCATCCGCTCCACCAGCGGCTCCAGCCGCCCCGCCCGCGAAGTCGACCAGCTGGCGAGGACGGCGGTGGCCACCGCCGTCGCGGACACGGTGATCAGCGCGGGTAGCGCCGTGTGCAGGCGGTCGACGGGGGCGCCCGCGCCGAGCAGGGCGTGCATGACCGCGTTGACCGCGAGGAGACTGACCGCGGCCGCGATGCCCTGCCCCACTTCGCTGATCCCCACGCTGAGCAGCGAGGGCCGGTCCGCCCGCCAGGCCCTGCGCAGGGTTGCGCCCACCAGGCGGGGCATCGCCCGGATCGCGGTGAACATCGTCAGGTGCAGCCGGGCCCGCTCATGCTCCGCCCAGCCCATGTCGTACCGCAGCGGCCCACCGAACAACTCCTGCTCCGCCGCCGACACTGCGGGTTCTTCCATACGTACGCGCCTGAGGAACCGCTTCACGCCACACCCCCCGAACCGGTGACTGCCTGAGCTGGAGCACGGTGCGTGTCGTCTGAGCCAGACCTCTGTCGCGCGACCCCGTCCTCGATACAGGCCGCGTCTTTGGTCGCCAGGGCTTGCAGGCTGAGGAACCCCGTTTTGTGCCGACTACTGTGGGGCGGAGCCGCAGCGTGGGAGGGTGCGACGACGAGCATGTCGTCGACCAGGACGAGTGGCACCGGTTGGTTCCTCGGCACGGCTACGGTGCCCGCCTGCGGGAGCACGCCTTGGCGAAGGGAGCGCCGGAAAATGCCCCAGGTGGCGAATTGGTCGCGCAGCCATGCTTCTTCGACTCCGTACAGCGACGCCAGCAGCGGCAGCCGGGTGCCGGTGAGGTAGCGGTGGGAGACCGCCTCACGGACCTGGAGGACTAGGTCCCGGCGCAGGGCGACCTGCCGCTGGTCGACTGCTCCCATCAGGACTGCCTGCCCGTACCGGCCGCAGCGACGAGCGCGAGGGCCAGGAGGTTTCCTAAGCCGCTGCCGCCGGTGGCGGCCTTCTTCGTTCCAGTGCCCGTTGCCACAGGCCCTCTCCTTGTCCGCTGAGGAATGCTTCACCAGGTGCGGGGGGTCAGCCGAGTGCTTTGGCGAGGCCCCATATGAAGCGGAGCCAGAGGCTGCCGATCACGAGCAGCACCAATGCTGCGGCGACCAGTGGCGGGCCGATGCGCTCTCCGGCCCGCTCTTTCGCCTCGGCTTTGGCCTTCTCCTGCGTCAGCTCGGTCTGCTGTACCACCCAGCACTCGTGGCAGTGCGCGCCCGGTCCGGCGTGCGGTATGTGGCTCTCCATCAGGAGACCTGCTGTCTGGACGACGCCTCCGGGCGGAGGCTGGCGCTCGTCGTGCAGAACGCTTTCCGGAGCATGGGTGCCCTCCTATCCGTTGCGGTTCCAGTCCCCCCACTCCGCGACGCTCTGCCCGGCAAGCTGTTGGGCGATCTGCCAGTGCATCCCGCCCCGCGAGCCCTTGACCAGAACGGTGTCCCCGGGTTCGAGCCGGGAGGCGACGAAAGCGGTCGCGGTCTTGTTGTCCCCGACGATCGCGACGTCCGGGACGCCGGCCGCGCCGGCGGCCGCGGCGAGGATGCGGGCGTTGATGCCGCCCACGGCCACGACCAGGTCGATGCCCTGCTCGGCGGCGAACAAGCCGAGGTCGTGGTGCTGCTGGGCGGCGTCGGCGCCGAGTTCGAGCATTTCGCCCAGGACGGCGATGCGCTTAGCCACGGAGGCCGCCTTCCAGGATGATGCCGCGCCCGGCGTAGAAGCGGCCGAGATCGGACCAGGGGACGGGGGCGGACTGCTGGGAGGCGTTGGTGGGGAATCCGGACGGATTGTTGACCAGGACATGGTCGGGGGTGGCGCCGACCGCGAGAACGAGGTGCCCGCCCTTGCCGGCGGGGGTGGGGTCGAGGGTGCGGATCGTCTTGTGCACGGACAGCATCACCAGCGCCCCGCCGTCGAGGGCCTGCTGGATCTCGGACACCGGCAGGTCGGGCACGCTGCGGGCCTCGATGCCCCAACGGGCGGTCACATGGCGGGCGAACGGCTGGTAGATCAGGCCCTTCACAGTGTCTCCTTCACGAACGTATGCCCCGGCCTCGACAAGTTCGTGGACGAGGGGGACGGACGGGGGGACCGGGTGGCCCCAGAAATCCAAGGCCATCCGCAGGCAGGCGACGCCGCACATGCGCGGGGCCCAGAACGCGTACTCCTGCGGGGTGTCGGCACCGGACTTCATCCACAGCGGATCGGTGGCCGCGTCGCGGGTCCCGGTGACGAAGTCGGGGACCAGGCCGGCGGATTCCCACTGCGAGTAGTACGGGACCGGGTGCTTGATCGTGGGTGCAGTCATGCCCCCACAGTCTGGCCTACGGCAGATAGCCGGGCTTGGTGTACGCGGTGCGGATGAGATGCTTGATCAGCTCCGGGTACGGGATTCCCCCAGCGCGCGCCATGGTCGCGAGATTTCCTCTCTGGGACAGGCCGGGCAGCGTGTTGGCCTCCAGCATCGTCACCCTCCCGCCCTTGGTCGCGAGGAAGTCGACCCGCAGCACGCCGTGGGCTCCGATCATCTGGAACACCCGCCGGGCGAGGTACTGCATGTTCTCGGTGGTCGGTGCGGGCAGGATCGAGGGGCAGTGCTCGCGGCGCTGGGCGGGGTCGTGTTTGGCGGTGTAGTCGTAGAACTCCCGGTCGGTCTCCACATCGTGCACCGGCAGCGTCCGTAACCGGCCCTCCACCTCGACCAGGCCGACGGTGCACGGCAGGCCGGGCACGTACTCCTCGATCATGAACTCGGTGTACGGATCCCCGTCGGCCCGAGTGAGCAGTGCCCGCAGCTCGGCGTCGTCACGGGCGATCCCGGCCGCGAGGCTGCCGCCGCCCGAGGACGGCTTCACGAACACCGGAAACCCCAGCGTCAGGCGGACCGTGTTGATGGTCGACTCGATCGACACCTCCGGCTGGCGCATGGTCCACCGGGGGGTGTCCATCCGCTGCTGTACCGCGAGGGTCTTGAACGTCGGCTTGTGCATCCCGAGCGCCGACGCCAGTACCCCCGACCCCGTGTACGGGATACCCAGCGTGTCCAGGGCTCCCTGGACCTTGCCGTCCTCCCCGCCGAGCCCGTGAAGCCCGAGGAGGGCGACGTCGATGCGGTCGCGCAGCGCGGACAGCGCCGTATCGGCCATGTCGATCAGCTCTGTCATCAGCCCGGCCTCCGCCAGGGCCTTCGCTGCCGCTTCGCCCGACGCGAGGGATCCGGGCCGTTCCGGGGACGCCCCGCCGCACAGGACACCGACGCGCAGAGCCTCGATTGCGGGCATGGTCGTGATCACATGTGCCTCCAAGGTGAAGCAGACAGGGGGTGTGCCTGGGGTGGTGTACCGACCGGGGTGTCGGTCGTCGGGGGAATCCCGAGGAGTGCCGACGGGCCGGTGGGGATCAGCGTCGTGAGGCCGGGCTTGGTTTCGGGCCGGTGCTGGAGCAGATGCACCGTGGTGCCGTCGGCCCCGGTGCCGGAGCGGATGTGTGTCCAGCCCCACCGGTCGCGCAGGAGGTGCAGCAGCCGCCGGTGCGGAACCGCGCAGCGCGCCCATTCGGCCTGGGGATAGGTGCGGGCGACATGGTCGAGGGCCCAGCAGGCCATCATCCAGCCCACCCGGCTCTGCGCGGGGCCCGGATGGCTGTAGACGTGTCCCAGGCTCAGAGACGGCTCGGCGAGTTCCTGCCTGCTCCACAGCGCGGTGTGGGGGACCTGGTCGGTGAGGAGCAGACAACCCGCGACGGGGGCCTCGTCGCTGGTGTCGTACGGAGCGCGGGGGACCGTCTCGTCGGTGAACACCCACACCTGCTGGGCAAACGGGCCGGGTTGTGCCATCAGGGAGCGGATGGTGTTGGCCTCGTTGCGGATGCTGTGGCGGCGGATCAGGTCCGCGCACCGCAGGTCGATCACCCGGGTGATGCCCTCCACGTCGGCAAGGGCGGCGGGCCGCATCGCGTACATCACGCTCTCCAAAGAGGGGGGTTGGCAGGGGACGGAGGCACCCGCCCGGCGGGGGAGCACCGTGCCGGACGCCTGCGGGGGGTTAGTCGTCGGGGCCGGGAAGATCCGGTACGGAGACCGGAGGAACGCGGGCGAGCAGGTCCACCGGTTCGGTGGCTTCGCTGCGGAGCGCACTCACGCACGGCACCAGCCACGTCAGAACCACGGCGGCCAGGCAGCAGCGGTGCCGGGCCTCCGCCCAGTCGACGTGCACCCGGGGCCGTAACCGGCTCACCTCTCCCTCACCGGCCCCTCGGGCCCGTGCAGCATGATCCCTCGCAGCCCGGGGCCGGCGCGCCACTCGTCGGCGCGCAGCCAGCCCTTCGCGCGCACCAGGTCATCGATCTGTTGCCCCGTCAGTCCCCGCCGGTAGGGGTCGCGTCCGGCCTCGCCGCCGACCGAGTCGAGGGGGGTGAGCGCGTAGAACGTGCCCTCGGGCCGTAGCCAGCGTGCGACGTCGGTGAGCAGGCGGCTCCAGTCGAGGTAGGCCAGTGACAGGCGGCACGTCACCAGGTCGACCTGACCGGGCTGGATGTCGGTGGGGATCTGATCGGCGGTGATGTCCCACCGCGCGAAGGCGAGTCGGGGATGCCCGGCCGCGGCCTTGCGGGCCTGCTCCAAAGCTTCGGTGCTGAAGTCGTAGCCGGTGGCGTACATGCCCCAGGTCACGAGCTGCCGGGTCCACTGGCCCGTGCCGCAGCCAAGATCGATGGCGGTTCGGCCCGCGAGCGGACCCGCGCACGTCAGGAACCGCCCGCACTCCTTCTCCGAGATCAGGCGCGGGGCGTGGAGCGCGTGCCACTCGTTCCAGGTGAGGGCATCGGGCAAGGCGAGCACGGTCATGGTGCCAACTCCGTCAATCAGGGGTGAAGGATGGGCCGCCGCGGAGAGGCAGGGGCGGCAAAGGGACTGGGGCAGGCGCGGGCGAGCCGGGCAGGGACGCCCGCGCGACGGGACGGGCTTACGAGACGTCGGCCAGGGCCAGCGCCCGCGGGGGTCTGGTGGGGGTGGGGCGGGTGAAGAACTGGCGGAGCACGGTGGCGCGTTGCGTCGGCGCTGAGGCCGGTACCTTCAACAGGGCCCAGACGCGTTTGCCGGACTGGGTGGGTTCCCAGCCCGTGCTCGTGGCGAGGGCGTCGACGAGCTCCAGGCCGCGGCCGCGTTCTTCTGCGGTTCCGGCGGTGCGGGGGAGCGGGGGTGTGGGGCTGTGGTCGAGGACGTCGATCACGAGGTGGCCGGGCTGGTGGTAGAGCACGACGGTCACCGGCCCGTCGGTGTGCTGCACGGCGTTGGTGACCAGCTCGGACGTAACCAGGCGGATAGTGTCCTCGGCGGCGGCATCGAGCGGCACGTCCCAGGCCCGGACCGCGCCGACCACCTGCCGCCGGGCCAGAGCAACCTCGTCCTTCTTCCCGGTGTAGACGAGGAGCGTCGTGCGGGTGGACATGGGGATGCCTCCGATACGGATGGGCACGGCTGGGAAAGGGCCGGCTTGCGCGGGCCGCGGACCGGGCTGGGTCCGGAGTTCAGGCCGTCGTCAGCGCGGCCACGTCGGTACGGGGGTGCGGTCCTCGCCCAGCCAGAGCGTCAGACGGGTGCCTGGGCCATCGGCGGTGACGGTGGCACCGAAGTCGAAGAGTCTGGGCCGGTTGTGCTGCTCCCACCAGGCCAGGGCGGCGCGGACCTCGGCGATCAGGTCACGCGGCCCGTAAAGCAGTGCCGAGTCGGAATCCACACGGGCCCAGGAGCGGCGGTCGCCGGTGAGGAAGAACCAACCGTCGCCCTCTTGGAAGGCGGAGACCCCGGGCAGGCAGGCCGCCAGCACGAATTCGCCGTGCACATCGAGGGCGGGCAGCTGCTGGTGCTGCTGGTCCTCGCGGGCGTCGTCGCGGGTGGCCCGCCAGATCCCGGCCAGGTCGGGACGTTCGTGGCGCTGGGCGCGGATGGCCATGAACGTCTCCGCCCCGTGGACGTACCCGCGGGCCACTCCGGGCTCCCGCATCCTCAGCCACAACAGACCCAGCCCCTGGTCATTGGGTAGCCACGGCACGACGAGCTCCCCGTCGGGCGTCATCTGCTCCAGCCACGCAGCCGGGATCTCGCGGGCGGCCGCGGTCGCGATCAGCCGGTCGAACGGCGCGTGATCCGGGGCACCGGCCAGCCCGTCGCCGTGGATGACCTCGGGCCCATAGCCGCATGCCGCCAGCCGGCGGCGGGCGTGCCGTACCACGTCAGCATCGACCTCCACCGTCACCACCCGCTGCGCACCGACGCGTTCACACAGCAAGGCGGCGTTGTAGCCGGTGCCGGTGCCGATCTCCAGCACCCGGTGGTTGGGTGCCGGGTCCAGTGAGGCGAGCATGTTCACCACCGCGCCGGCGGAGCTCATCGAGCTGGTGGGAATGCGGCCGCTGCCGTCGTCGGCCGTGCGGCCGTCGTCGACCTGCGTCACCAGGGCATCGTCCGCGTGGTAGACCAGCTCGCTCCACTGCTCGGGGGCGTCAGCGCGGTGCAGCGGCCGCCAGCGCTCCTCCTGCCACGTCCAGACGGTGTCAGGCGCGAAGTCGTGGCGTGCCACGGCATCGAGCAGGCCCCGAATCCACGGTTCCCGGAAGGCCCCCTGGGCCGTCAGCGACTCGGCGAGCCGCTGACGGAGGGGACCGAACTCATCGGTCACGATGTGCGCCTTTCCCTACTTGTCCTTGCGGTGGGTTCCGGAGTCCCCGCCGCCGACCGTCGGAGACTTTCCGTCCGTGTTGCCGGGCGGAGGCTTCGGGTCTTCCTTCGGCTCCGGCTTGTCGTGCTTGCCCATACGCCCTGCTCCCTTCGTGTGCCGTACCGGACGCCGGGCACGGATTCGGGGCTCCGTGATGTCGAAGAGCCCGGCGTCCGCGCCGTCGCACCCAGCACCAGGTGGTGCTCGTGCCGACCGGCCGTGGCCGTGGTCCTCGAACCGTTTCGTGACTCGGGGTGCTCTGCCAGGGGAATTCAGAGGGGGAAAATTCTGTCAAGGGGGAAACTGGCGGGGGGAGTTGAGGCCATGATTGAAATCCATCCAGGGACGAGGTCACACTCATGGCAATCGAGTTCGCCGATTTGCTGCTTCGGCTCCGTCGGGATGCGGGGCGGACGCAGGACCAGCAGGCAGACGCGATCAACGCTGTCTCCGGTCGGCCCACGATGACTCGGCGGGAGATCAACCGGTACGAGCAGGGGAAGAACATCCCGACGAACCACACGCTTGCGCACATCGCGGTGGCTTGCGGCTACTCCCTTGAGTACCTGCAACGGGAGGCGGCAGCCGCCCGTGCGCGGCGCAAGAAGGATGCTTGTCGTGAAGCGGAGGAACAGGACGACGTGAAACGCCGCACGTTGCTCGGGAGCGCTGTCGGCGCAGCCGCTGCTGCCGAGCCATGGGAACGCCTCGCGCGTGCCCTCGAAAGGGGGAGAAAGCTCGACGCGGATGCTGTCGCTGGCCTTGCCGACCGGACAGGGGTCCTTCATGCGAGTGAGGGAGGACTGACGGCCCGTGAGCTGAAGAGGATGGTGGAATCGCACCTTGATGCGATCGTGGCAGCGCTGCCACGGGCCGGTGAACACGAGCGGGCCATGACGATCGCCGGTGGCGAGACCGCCGCCCTGGCAGGGTGGGTCGCGTGGGACCTGGGAGACCATGCCCGGGCACACGCCTACTACCAGGTCGCCACGGACTGCGCGGAGGCTGCCGGGCACCCGCCCCTGCGCGCCCTGGCCCTGACCTACGCGAGCTATGGAGCGGCTACCCCCGCCGAGGCCGCACAGCTACTGACCCAGGCAACCAAGGATGTGCGAGGCCCGGGCAACGCGGCTGCCGCTGCCTGGGCCTACGGCCGCTTGGCGGAAGAAGCCGCCGGCGTCGGCGACGAGACGACCGCCCTCCGTGCCCTGGACCGCGCCCACTTCGCGTACGACTTCGCCGATCACACGGCAGAGCAGTCCTGGGTGCGCTTCATGACGCCCTACCGCATGGACGCGCTGGCGCTCTCGGTATACGGGCAACTCGGACGCCAAGAACTGGCCGAGACTGCACACCGCGCGGTAGACCGCCTGGGCCGGGAACTGCCGGAATCCGGTGTCGTCGTCCTGGGCGATCTGGCCTCCGCACTCCTGCGCGGAGGAGATATCGGCCAAGGCATCCACGTGGCCCATCAGTTCGCGGCAGCCGCCGCCGCACGCCCCAACACCATGGGACGAGCACGCGCCCGGGCCGTGGTCTCCCGCCTCCCGGCCAGTGAGCACGAGCTCGCCCGGCACCTTGAACAGTGCACAGCGTGACGCCTTACGCGGGGGACTGTGGCGTCGACTGCTCGACCGCCCACGCCAGATACGCCTCGGACCCCCCAGTGACCGGGAGGGTGATCCACTCCGGAACCTCGTAACTGTGCTCCGCGGCCACCCAAGCCTCCAACGCGGGAAGCCGGTCCGGGGTCGTCTTGTATGAAATCCGCCATTCCCGGTCGGTTTCGATCGCATCCTTCCATCGATACACCGCAGTGAACGGCGGGTCGATGTGAGCGCAGGCGGCCAGACGGCCCTCAACCGCGCCCCGAGCGAGAAGCATCGCTAGCTCCTCGTCGTTGATGGTCGTCTGCGCAATCACGATCTCGTTCGGCATGTGACTTCCCTCCCAGGTCAGTGTGACGACACTACCCAGTGATCCGAACATTCATCGTTGCTACTTGGCGATGCCCCGAGAGAGCAGCCTGGTGCGAGAGTTCGGAATCGGGAACGGCGTGTACCCGGGCCGCGGCTTGGCCGGTTGCCGCAGGCAGGTGCCGGAGGGGATCACGGGGGGCGCGAGGCCCGGAGCGCCACAGGACCGGGGCGGGGGCGGCTGTGGCTGCCATGTACACCGCCCTGGGTGCCGTAGCAGAGGGTTCGAGTCCTTCTCCCCGTCCCGCGCGCCCCCTGTCTCGCCCCGGTTCGGCGTCGCGGCAGCAGTATCCGTCAGGGGGCAGTGTGTTGCTGTTCGCGCCGCACGGCACGACGGCGCCCCGCCCGTCTCTCAGCCGACGCCACGCCATGGGGAGCTCCGGAGATGGCGAAGCGCCGCCTCGGCGGGGCCGGGGCGGCGCTCAGGTCACTGCGTGAAGGTGAGGACCCGAAAAAGCCGAAGATCACACCGTCGAACGCGGGTTCTGTGGACGTCGCCATTCTCAAAGCCTACGGGCGATAGGCGAGTTGGAACAGGACGGCCATGGGACAGCGGGTTGCCGCCAGTACCGCTACCACTCGGGACCGTCGACGCGTCCAACCGCCTCCGTGTCCGAAGGATTTCGAAAGCCCACGCGACGACAAGTGGCGTCCAGCCGCACAGCCGTCGGGCGAGCGTGTGGGCAGAGTGCCGATGCGTGTGCGGCTGTCCTCCGCTGGCGGTAGGCAGCTACGGCCCGTAGAGGGCGATCCCGGGATCGCTCACGGCAGACGGTTAATCCCCTGGGAGAACTGGAATATCGGGCAGGGGCATGTCAATCTACACACCCTTAACCAGACAGGGGCCTGCAAACAGGAGATGCCCGTCGCCGTGCTGGCGCCCCCGAGGAGGAGATCTACCCAAGACCGGCTTCAAATTCTCACCGCCACCCCACCTCGCTGCTCGCGCCGTCCGTATCAGGGGGCTAGCCGCTGCGGCCCGGTTCCGAAGCCACGACAAAAGCACGGGGGCGAATAAGGACGGCCCATGTGTCTGGATAGCGGAGGCGGAGTGCGGGGACTGCGGATGGCGTCGTGACGCCCAGTTCGAGGAAGGCATCGTGGTCGAGTCCGGTCATGACTGCGAAGAAGACGACTGACCCGCCACCTGGGGTTCGGAAACAGCTCTCTGCCGCGCGGTGGCAGGAATACGGCGACGCATACGTTCCGCCTTCCTCTGCCCTCGGTCCTGCTGGCGGATATATACACGACGATCCCCGGTTTCCGAAACCGGGGATCGTGTGGACTATCGGGGGTGCGTACCGGCTGCTTGGCGGTGGACCGGGGCGCAGTCCGTGATTGTCGCTGGCTCCCGAGTTCCGGCGGTGAACCCCGCGTCACCTGAAAGGCTTGTCTCCCTGAACTCGGTAAGCCCCTGAACTTCTTCCGCAAGGACCCTTCCATGCTTCTTCGATCCGTACTGCCCCCTGCCCTGAAACCGAATGCCGCACCAGCCTGCGTGCCCCGTGCTGCGATGGCGGGCTTCCTTTCGCGGATGTGTCGTCATGGCGTATGCGGGGCCGCGTGGTGAGGCGGCAGAGGACGGCGAAGGTGCGTGCTGGTGACGAGCTGATGACGGTTCCCGAGGTGCTGGCGGAACTGAAGGGCGTATCGCGCCGCACCTTCTATCGGTGGAGGGAACTCGGTACCGGGCCTGCCACGTTCAAGCTCCCCAATGGCGAACTGCGCCTGTGGCGGAGTGACTTTATGGAATGGCTGCAGGAAAGAGAGGAAATCTTCGCTTGAAGTCCACGGACGTGAGCCTGTGGGAGATCCGGACGAAACAGCGTCGCGGGCGTGACACCTTCGAGGTGCGCTGGGTGGTCTCCGGACGCGAGTTCTCCCGCTCGCGTAAGTCCTTCGGCCTTGCCCAGAAGCTGCACTCGAAGCTGCTCATGGCTCAGGATGCGGGCGAGCAGTTCGATACGGAGAGCGGCCTGCCGCCCTCGATGGAGGAGGAGCCGAAGGAGCCGAAGGCCCGTTCGTGGTACGAGTTCGCTCTTGCCTACATGGCGCGCCGCTGGCCGATGGTCTCACCCAACTACCGGGACGAGATCAACGAGTCCCTGACCGCCGTCACGAAAGCGGTGCTACCCCAGGGGCCTGGCAGGCCGGAAGACGTGGCGCTGCAGCGGGCATTGCGGGACTGGGCATTCGTCCTGCCGGGGCCGGATGACCGGGAGATACCCGAGCAGGCGCGGGCGGTCCTGACATGGGTGGCCGAGAATTCGCCGCCCCTTGCGAAACTGGGGGACAAGGAGCTGGTCCACAAGGTCCTGGATGCACTGAAGCTGAAGCTCGACGGGACTGCGGCGGCCACGGAGACAGCCAAGAGGAAAAGGAAGGGATTCGTTGCCGCACTGAACTACGCCACAGAGATCGGCGAGTTCACGGCGAATCCGGTCAAGCAGGTCACGGAGACCCGTGCTCCGAAAATCGTGGAGGTTGACCCCCGGGTTGTTGCGAATCCCCGCCAGGCCGCCAACCTCATCGGCGCCGTCTCGTACGTGGGGCTGTACGGACGTGCGCGGGGCCGACGCCTCGTCGGCATGTTCGCCAGCATGTACTACGGGGGCCTGCGCCCGGCCGAGGCCGTGGGGCTGGCAGAACCGGACTGTTACCTTCCGGAAGAGGGGTGGGGCCGTGCCACGCTCCACCGGACCCGTCCGACGGTCGGCAAGAAGTGGACCCGGACCGGCGAGGTCCACGACGACCGCGGCCTGAAGAACCGCGCTCCGGAAGACGTCCGGGTCGCCCCTCTCCCGCCCGTCCTGGTTCATATCCTTCGCGACAGTATCGACGAATTTGGTACAGCTGATGATGGAAGGCTGTTCTTCAACGAACGTGGCGGTGTAGTCGGATCATCCACCTATAGCCGTGTATGGTCCGAGGCGCGTGAATTCGGACTTCCGCCCGAGTTGGTCGACAGTCCGCTCGCGGAAGTCCCCTACGACCTTCGACACTCGGCCCTGTCGACGTGGCTGAACGCAGGGATGGATCCCACCGAGGCGGCGCAGCGCGCCGGGAACACGGTCGAGGTGCTCCTGGCGCGTTACGCCAAGTGCCTACACGGCCGAGCCGTGGTTGCCAACCAGAAGATCGAGAATTTCTACGCCGAATACGCATGACGATGATCACATTGAGTGCCCCGAGGGTTCCCCTTCGGGGCACTCCCTTTGCCTGACTGTGGGGCTTATGTGCGGTAAGTCCGATCCCGCGTATGTCCCGCGGGACGTGTCCTAGGGGTGCTTCCGGCGGCATATGCCTGCACATAACAGCAGACCCTCTGACTGGGCTGAACGCCTGGCCAGAGGGTCTTTTAGGCACCTGAACTGCGGTGCCCCCGGCAGGATTCGAACCTGCGCACACGGCTCCGGAGGCCGTTGCTCTATCCCCTGAGCTACGGGGGCGTTCACCGCGCTTGGCGGCGACGGGTTGAACACTACCAGCTCTCGCGGGGTGGCTGTGAACAGGTATTTCCCGGGGCCGGCGGGGGTGGGGTCCCCCGCAGGGGGCGGAAGTGGGGAAAACCCGGACGCGGCGACGGTCGCGGACCTAACCTCGAGATGTGTCAGGCGTGTCCGGCCGGGTGCTTGTTGTCGACGACAACAAGGTCATCCGGCAGCTGATCAGGGTCAACCTCGAGCTGGAGGGCTTCGAGGTCGTGACCGCGGCCGATGGTGCCGAGTGTCTGGAAGTGGTGCACCGGGTCTGTCCGGATGTCATCACTCTGGACGTCGTGATGCCACGGCTCGACGGGCTGCGTACGGCCGCGCGGCTGCGGGCGGACGCGCGTACGCGGCATCTGCCGCTCGCGATCATCAGTGCCTGTACGCAGTACGAGGTCGAGACCGGGCTCGCGGCCGGTGTGGACGCGTTCCTGGCCAAGCCCTTCGAGCCGGCCGAGCTGGTCAAGGTCGTACGGCAGCTGATGCACCGGGAGGCTCCGCCGTCCGCCGACGGCAACAGGCACCCCGGACGAGCCGGGCGGGCGGCCGGTACGAGTCGCGGCTGAGGCGTGTCAGTCGCGTCAGCTGCGTCAGCCGAGGTGGGTACGCCCTTCGCGCCCCGCCCCGCCCCGGTGCGGTGGGCCCCCATCCCGTCAGCTCCTTCGGCCTCGCCGTCCGCCGACAGCAACAGGCAGCAGCCCGTACGAGTCGCGCCTGAGGGGTAGGGGAGTACGCCCCCTCGGCGCGGGCGGAGTCCGCCCGCCCGGAGCATGGGCGCGGCCAGTCCGGCCCCACGCCCCCACCCCGGCCCCGCCGCGCCCCCGCAGCCCAGCCCCGGCACGGCGGACCCCACCCTCCGGCCCCGCCGCACCCCCCATTCCCCCCGCCCCCCGGAGGGCCCGCGCCCACATCCCGAAACCGATTACCCGCCCCCACCCCCCTCTCCCATACGCTGGTCCCGTGACCCCCGCAGAGCTCTCCCGTACCGTCGTGCGTGCCGTGCGCAGCGCCGTCGACGAGGGTGTGCTGTGTGTGGCCGTGCCCGATGACGTCAAGGTCGAGCGGCCCCGGCCGGGCGGGGGAGGGGACTACGCCAGTGCCGTCGCGCTGAAGCTCGCCGCCGCCTCCGGGCTCGCGCCCCGCGCCGTGGCCGAGGCCCTGCGCGGGCGGCTCACCGGCGCCCCCGGGGTCGCGCGCGTCGAGATCACCGGGCCGGGGTTCCTGAACTTCACCCTCGACGCCGGCCCCGCCGCCCACGACGAGCTCGTACGCCGGGTCCTCGCACTCGGCCCGCGCTACGGGTACGGCGACTCCCTCGCCGGGCAGCACACCTCCTTCGCCCCCGCCGACGAGCCCCGCGCCCTCGCCGTCACCTCCGTGGTCGTCGAGCTGCTGCGCTCACAGGGCGCCACCGCCGAGATCACCCCGTACGGGAGCGAGCGGATCCACGTGCTGCCCGACCCCCTCCCCGGAGCCGGCCCCGACGCCGCCCGCTGGGCCTACCTCCGCGCCGCCGCCCACGACCGGCCCGCCCCGGCCGCCGAGCTCCTCGCCCAGCGCGACAGCAACTCGTACTTCCGTGTGCGGTACGCGTACACCCGCACCCGTGCCCTCACCCGCAACGCCCACGACCTGGGCTTCACCAGCGCCCCGGGCGACCTCGGCCTCCCCGAAGGCACCCCCGGCGGCCCCGGCAACTCCGGCGCCACCCACCTCCACCGCCTCCTCGCCGACCACCCCGACGTCCTCCTCCGCGCCGCCCGCCTCGCCGCCCCCGACCGGGTCGCCCGGCAGCTCGAAGGGGTCGCCGACGCCGTTCTCGACTTCCAGCACTCCGTGCTGCCGCTCGGGGACGAGAAACCCTTGGCCGCCCACCGTGCCCGGCTCGCGCTCGCCGAAGCCGCCGGGGCGGTGCTGGCCGGTGGCCTGTCCCTGTTCGGCATCGACGCCCCTGAATTCCTGTGAACTCGTGAGAGTCGTAAGAGTTGTGAGAGTGACAGCATGAGCCGTTCCGCACATCCCGCCGGGCCCCGTCACGCCGACGTCCTCCCCGAAGGGCACTATTCGGCGCCGCCCGCCGACCTCAACTTCCTTGATCCGAAGGTCTGGTCGCAGGCCGTCGGACGAAACGGCGACGGAATCGCCACCGTCGCCGGTCTCGATGTCGCCTCGCTCGCCGAGGAGTTCGGCACCCCCGCCTACTTCCTCGACGAAGCCGACTTCCGCGCCCGCTGCCGCGCCTGGGCCGACGCCTTCGGCAAGGACGCCGATGTCTTTTACGCCGGGAAGGCCTTCCTCTCCCGCGCCATCGTCCGCTGGCTCCACGAGGAAGGGCTCAACCTCGACGTCTGCTCCGGCACCGAGCTCGCCACCGCCCTCTCCGCCGGAATGCCTGCCGAGCGCATCGCCTTCCATGGCAACAACAAGTCCGAGGATGAAATCCGGCGGGCCGTTGACGTCGGCGTCGGGCGCATCGTTCTCGACTCCTTCCAGGAGATCGTCCGCGTCGCCCACATCGCCCAGAGCCTCGGCAAGCGCCAGCGCGTCCAGATCCGCGTGACCGTGGGCGTCGAGGCGCACACCCATGAGTTCATCGCCACCGCCCATGAAGATCAGAAGTTCGGCATCGCGCTCGCGGGCGGACAGGCCGCCGAGGCCGTGCGCCGCGCCCTCAAGCTCGACGGGCTCGAGCTCATCGGCATTCACTCCCATATCGGGTCTCAGATCTTTGACATGGCGGGGTTTGAAGTCTCCGCCCGCCGTGTCGTTCAGCTGCTCGCCGACGTTCGCGACGAGCACGGCGTCGAGCTTCCCGAGATCGACCTCGGCGGCGGGCTCGGCATCGCGTACACCTCCGACGACGACCCCCGTGAGCCGCACGAGATCGCCAAGGCGCTCAACGAGATCGTCACCCGTGAGTGCGAGGCCGCCGGGCTGCGTACGCCGCGCATCTCCGTCGAGCCGGGGCGCGCGATCGTCGGGCCCAGCGCCTTCACGCTGTACGAAGTCGGGACGATCAAGCCGTTGGACGGGCTGCGCACGTACGTCAGTGTCGACGGGGGGATGTCCGACAACATTCGGACCGCCCTGTACGACGCCGAGTACTCCGTCTCGCTCGTCTCGCGCACTTCCGACGCCGAGCCGATGCTGGTACGGGTCGTGGGCAAGCACTGCGAGAGCGGCGACATCGTCGTGCGGGACGCGTTCCTGCCCGCCGACCTGGCCCCCGGTGACCTCATCGCGGTGCCCGCCACCGGCGCGTACTGCCGCTCCATGGCCAGCAACTACAACCACGCCCTGCGGCCGCCCGTCGTGGCGGTCCGCGACGGCGAGGCGCGCGTCATCGTCCGCCGCGAGACCGAGGAAGATCTCCTGCGGCTCGACGTCGGATGATGAATAAATGAATAGATCGATGAATAAATAGTGGAATATGTGTCTCAGGATCCGGACGGAGGGCGGAAACCTCCGTCCGGTGAGTGAGACTGGTTCGCATTCAAGCTGGTAGAAGGAAACGAGGTCGGATGATGCGTACGCGTCCGCTGAAGGTGGCGCTGCTGGGCTGTGGAGTGGTCGGCTCAGAGGTGGCGCGCATCATGACGACGCACGCCGACGACCTCACGGCGCGCATCGGCGCGCCCGTCGAGCTCGCCGGTGTCGCCGTGCGCCGGCCCTCGAAGGTACGCGAGGGCATCGACCCCGCCCTCGTCACCACCGACGCCACCGCCCTCGTCAAACGCGGCGACATCGACGTCATCATCGAGGTCATCGGCGGCATCGAGCCCGCCCGTACGCTCATCACCACCGCCTTCGAGCACGGCGCCTCCGTCGTCTCCGCCAACAAGGCGCTGCTCGCCCAGGACGGCGCCGCTCTGCACGCCGCCGCCACCGAGCACGGGCGGGACCTGTACTACGAGGCCGCGGTGGCCGGTGCCATTCCGCTGATCCGGCCGCTGCGCGAGTCGCTCGCCGGTGACAAGGTCAACCGGGTGCTCGGCATCGTCAACGGCACGACCAACTTCATCCTCGACAAGATGGACTCCACCGGGGCCGGGTACCAGGAGGCCCTCGACGAGGCCACCGCCCTGGGGTACGCGGAGGCCGACCCGACCGCCGACGTCGAGGGCTTCGACGCCGCCGCCAAGGCCGCCATCCTCGCCGGGATCGCCTTCCACACCCGGGTCCGACTCGACGACGTCTACCGCGAGGGCATGACCGAGGTCACCGCCGCCGACTTCGCCTCGGCGAAGGAGATGGGCTGCACCATCAAGCTGCTCGCCATCTGCGAGCGCGCGGCCGACGGCGAGTCCGTGACCGCCCGTGTCCACCCGGCGATGATCCCGCTCGACCACCCGCTGGCCTCCGTGCGCGGCGCGTACAACGCCGTGTTCGTCGAGGCCGAGGCCGCCGGACAGCTGATGTTCTACGGGCCGGGCGCGGGCGGCGCGCCGACCGCCTCCGCGGTCCTGGGCGACCTGGTCGCGGTCTGCCGCAACAAGCTCGCCGAGTCCACCGGACCGGGTGAGTCCGCGTACACCCAGCTGCCCGTGAGCCCCATGGGCGACGTGGTGACGCGCTACCACATCAGCCTCGACGTGGCCGACAAACCGGGTGTGCTCGCCCAGGTGGCCACCGTCTTCGCCGAGCACGGGGTGTCCATCGACACCGTTCGCCAGCAGGGGAAGGACGGCGAGGCCTCCCTTGTCGTCGTCACCCACCGCGCGGCCGACGCGGCCCTCACCGGGACCGTGGACGTCCTGCGGGGGCTCGACACCGTGCGGGGTGTCGCCAGCATCATGCGTGTTGAAGGGGAGTAACGAGCAATGACCCACCAGTGGCGCGGAATCATCGAGGAGTACCGGGACCGGCTCCCCGTCTCCGCTACGACCCCGGTCGTCACCCTCCGCGAGGGCGGCACGCCGCTCGTGCCCGCGCAGGTGCTCTCCGAGCGCACGGGCTGCGAGGTCCACCTCAAGGTCGAGGGCGCCAACCCGACCGGGTCCTTCAAGGACCGCGGGATGACGATGGCGATCACCCGGGCGAAGGAAGAGGGCGCGAAGGCGGTCATCTGCGCCTCCACCGGCAACACCTCCGCCTCCGCGGCCGCCTATGCGGTACGGGCCGGGATGGTCTGCGCCGTGCTGGTGCCGCAGGGCAAGATCGCGCTCGGCAAGATGGGCCAGGCGCTGGTCCACGGGGCGAAGATCCTCCAGGTGGACGGGAACTTCGACGACTGTCTGACGCTGGCGCGCAGCCTCTCCGACAACTACCCGGTGGCGCTGGTCAATTCGGTCAACCCGGTCCGTATCGAGGGCCAGAAGACCGCCGCGTTCGAGATCGTGGACATGCTCGGCGACGCGCCCGACATCCACGTTCTTCCCGTTGGCAACGCCGGCAACATCACGGCGTACTGGCGGGGGTACCGGGAGTACGCGGCCGACGAGCTCGCCACCCGCACGCCCCGCATGTGGGGCTTCCAGGCCTCCGGCGCGGCGCCGATCGTGCGCGGCGAGGTGGTCAAGGACCCCTCGACCATCGCCACCGCGATTCGCATCGGCAACCCCGCGTCCTGGCAGTTCGCGGAGGCCGCGCGCGATGAATCGGGCGGTCTCATCGACGAGGTGACGGACCGTGAGATCCTGCGGGCCTACCGGCTGCTCGCCGCCCAGGAGGGCGTCTTCGTGGAGCCCGCGTCGGCCGCCTCGGTCGCCGGACTGCTCAAGGCCGCCGAGCAGGGCCTGGTCGACCCCGGCCAGACGATCGTGTGTACGGTCACGGGCAACGGCCTGAAGGACCCGGACTGGGCCGTCGCGGGCGCTCCGCAGCCGGTCACGGTCCCGGTGGACGCGGCGGCCGCGGCCGAGCGCCTCGGTCTGGCGTAGCCGAAACCCGTACAACGCCGTGCAACTCGGCACGTAGGGGCGCAGGGGGCTCGCGACACGCATCGTGCGCCTCCTGTGCGCCCTATGTCGCCACTGAACCTTCCTTCGATAGGCTGTACCCAACCCACCCCGCCGCATATGCCGCGGTGCAGTTGCCCCCGTGGCCGTCGGGTCTTGGGTACCTCTTCGAAAATCTCGCAGCAGTCTCACAAGGAGAGTCATCAGAGCGATGGCCGGTCCCGCATTCCGCGCCGCCGCCGTACGGGTGCGCGTCCCCGCCACCAGTGCCAACCTCGGCCCGGGCTTCGACTCCCTGGGCCTGTCACTGGGGCTGTACGACGACGTGGTCGTCCGCGTCGCCGACTCCGGCCTGCACATCGACATCGCGGGCGAGGGCGCCGAGACGCTGCCCCGCGACGAGAGCCACCTCCTCGTACGGTCGCTGCGCACCGCGTTCGACCTGCTCGGCGGGCAGCCGCGCGGCCTGGAGGTCGTCTGCGCCAACCGCATCCCGCACGGCCGCGGCCTGGGCTCCTCGTCGGCCGCCATCTGCGCCGGCATCGTCGCGGCGCGCGCGGTGACGATAGGCGGCGACGCCAAGCTCGACGACGCCGCGCTCCTTGAACTGGCCACCGAGATCGAGGGCCACCCCGACAACGTCGCGGCCTGTCTGCTCGGCGGGTTCACGCTCTCCTGGATGGAGGGGGGAGCGGCGCGGGCGATCAGGATGGACCCTGCGGATTCCGTCGTTCCGGTGGTCTTCGTGCCCGGCAAGCCGGTGCTGACGGAGACCGCGCGGGGACTGCTGCCGCGCACCGTCCCGCACGGGGACGCGGCCGCCAACGCCGGGCGTGCGGCCCTGCTCGTGGAGGCGCTGACCAGGCGCCCCGAGCTGCTGCTCCCGGCCACCGAGGACCGGCTCCACCAGGAATACCGGGCACCCGCGATGCCCGAGAGTGTGGCGCTGGTCAACCGGCTGCGCGCGGACGGCGTCCCCGCAGTCATCTCCGGCGCGGGGCCCACGGTCCTGGCGCTGGTCGAGGACGGTGCGGCCGACAAGGTCGCACGGCTGGCGGGCGACGGGTGGGCCGCGAACCGGCTCCGCCTCGACGCCTCGGGCGCGAGCGTCCTGCCACTGGGGTCATAGGGGGCCTCACGGCGGGACACGCGGCTTGCCGGTGAACGAGAGGGGGAATGTTTGTTGGATCCGGTAGTGTTAACCTCAAGTCTGCATCGGTCGTCATTGTGGCGCGGTGCTTCGTGTCCCCTTCAGGGACCGCCATTCTTCCGGGAGCCTCCCAAACTGTCTGCGCAGCCTGCCTGAGCAGTTTCCGAGCACGCTCCGGAACCGGCTTGACACCCCCCGCTTTTCCCAGGGGGCCGAGTAGGGGAACTCGGGCCGGACCCCACGCACGTTTATCTCTCCGCCGTACGCGGCGGACCACCGCCCCGGCACGGTCAGTGACCCCAGGTCACGGGCCGCGTTCGGACAGCACAACCGGTCGCCGAGCCAGACAGGCCGACGTCCGCTCCAGGGAAGGACCCTTCGTGAGCGACACCACCGATCTGATGGGCGTGACTGCCGACACTTCTGTCGGCGACGCCGCGCCCGCCGCAGGTGCTGCCTCGGGCACCACCTCACGGCGCCGCCGCTCCGGCACCGGCCTCGACGGCATGGTCCTGGCCGAGCTGCAGCAGGTCGCGTCCGGCCTCGGCATCAGGGGCACCGCGCGGATGCGCAAGAGCCAGCTGATCGAGGTCATCAAGGAGGCGCAGTCCGGCTCCGCCGCCCCGGCCAAGGGCGCCGACGCGGCCGAGAGCAAGCCCAAGCGCCGCGCCACCTCCAAGGCCCGTACGGGTGACGAGGCCGCCGAGAAGCCTGCCGCCCAGCAGCAGATCGAGATCCCCGGCCAGCCGGCGCCGGCCGGGGGCGCCCCCCAGGTCGAGCGAAGCCGAGAGCTCGGGGGAGATGACCAGCCGGTGGGCGAGCGCCGTCGCCGGCGCGCCACCGCGGCCGCCGGCTCGCCGGAGTCCGCGACGGTCGTCGCCGAGCCGCAGACCGCCAAGGCCGAGGCCAAGACGGACGCGCGGGCCGAGCAGAAGACCGACGCCCAGCCGGACGCCAAGGCCGCCGAGGCCGTCGACGGCGCCGAGGGCCGGCGCGACCGCCGGGACCGCGGCGAGCGCGGTGGCGAGCGGGGCGACCGCCAGGGCCGTCAGCGCGGCGACCGCGACCGCGGCGACCGGGGTGACCGCCGCGGCAAGGGCGACGACCAGCAGGGCCAGGGCGGCCAGCGCCAGCAGCGCCAGGGCGGTCAGCAGGGCCAGCAGAACAGCGGTCCGCAGGACGACAGTTACGACGACGAGGGCCGCCGCGGCCGCCGTGGCCGTTACCGGGACCGCCGCGGCCGCCGCGGTGGCCGCGAGGAGTTCGGCGCCGAGCCGCAGGTCAACGACGACGACGTGCTGATCCCCGTCGCGGGCATCCTGGACATCCTCGACAACTACGCGTTCATCCGGACCTCCGGCTACCTGCCGGGCCCGAACGACGTGTACGTGTCGCTGGCCCAGGTCCGCAAGAACGGTCTGCGCAAGGGTGACCACGTCACCGGCGCGGTCCGCCAGCCCAAGGAGGGCGAGCGCCGCGAGAAGTTCAACGCGCTGGTCCGCCTGGACTCGGCGAACGGCATGGCGGCCGACTCCGGCCGGGGCCGTCCCGAGTTCAACAAGCTGACCCCGCTCTACCCGCAGGACCGCCTCCGCCTGGAGACCGACCCGGGCGTGCTGACCACCCGCATCATCGACCTCGTGTCGCCGATCGGTAAGGGCCAGCGCGGTCTGATCGTGGCCCCGCCGAAGACCGGCAAGACCATGATCATGCAGGCGATCGCCAACGCGATCACGCACAACAGCCCCGAGTGCCACCTGATGGTCGTCCTGGTCGACGAGCGTCCGGAAGAGGTCACCGACATGCAGCGGTCGGTGAAGGGCGAGGTCATCTCCTCGACCTTCGACCGCCCGGCCGAGGACCACACCACGGTCGCCGAGCTCGCCATCGAGCGCGCCAAGCGTCTCGTCGAGCTGGGTCACGACGTGGTCGTCCTGCTGGACTCGATCACCCGTCTGGGCCGCGCCTACAACCTGGCGGCCCCGGCCTCCGGGCGCATCCTGTCCGGTGGTGTCGACTCGACCGCGCTCTACCCGCCGAAGCGCTTCTTCGGTGCCGCGCGCAACATCGAGGACGGCGGCTCGCTGACCATCCTCGCCACCGCGCTCGTGGAGACCGGCTCGCGCATGGACGAGGTGATCTTCGAGGAGTTCAAGGGCACGGGCAACATGGAGCTCAAGCTCGACCGCAAGCTCTCCGACAAGCGCATCTTCCCGGCGGTGGACGTCGACGCGTCCAGCACCCGCAAGGAAGAGATCCTGCTCGGCAGCGACGAGCTCGCGGTCGTCTGGAAGCTGCGCCGGGTGCTGCACGCGCTCGACCAGCAGCAGGCGATCGAGCTGCTCCTGGACAAGATGAAGCAGACGAAGTCGAACGCCGAGTTCCTGCTCCAGATCCAGAAGACGACCCCGGGCAACGGCAACGACTGACGTCACCGCCGCAGCCTGCGAGAACGCCCCCGGCACCTCGGTGCCGGGGGCGTTCTCCGTACGTTACGAGGCCATACGGGGCGTACGAGAGCTTCACCACACGCCCAGGGCGTTCTTAAGGCGTTCTTAGAACCCTGTGCAACCCTTCTTGGTGCTTCGCCGTCTGACGAGTGTCGACAAACCGTGCCTGACAGACACGGCGGGGGGTACCAGGAGCGGCAGCGAGGACTGAGGAGACCATGGCCGAGCAGAGCGAGAGCGGCAGCGCCCGAATAACCGGCGGTGGCCGGGGACGGCGCCGCAGGCGCCCGACCACAGGCCGCCGCGCCGTGAAGATAGCGGCCTGGTCCGCGGCGGGCGTCGTGCTGGCCGGCGGGGCCAGCCTCGGGTACGTCTACTTCAAGCTGAACGGCAACATCAAGGGCGTCGACATCAACGCCCAGCTCGGCACCGACCGCCCCCAGGACGTCGACAACGGCTCCATGGACATCCTCGTCCTCGGCTCCGACTCCCGGGCCGGCGCCAACAAGGAGTACGGCAAGGACGACGGCGGTGCCCGCTCCGACACCGCGATGGTCGTCCACGTCTACGAGGGCCACAAAACGGCCAGCGTCGTCTCCATCCCGCGCGACACCCTGGTCACCCGGCCCTCCTGCACCACCACGGACGGCAAGACGGACCCCGGCGGCAAGCGCCAGATGTTCAACACCGCGTACGAGGTCGGCGGCCCGGCCTGTGCGGTCAAGACGGTCGAGCAGATGTCCGGCATCCGTATGGACCACTACATCGAGGTCGACTTCACCGGCTTCAAGAAGCTCATCGACGAGCTCGGCGGGGTGCCCGTCACCACCGCGAAGCCGATCAAGGACGCCAAGAGCCATCTGGACCTGCCGGCCGGCAGGCACACCCTCAACGGCGAGCAGGCGCTCGGCCTGGTGCGCACCCGGCACGGCGTCGGCGACGGCTCCGACCTCGGCCGCATCCAGCTCCAGCAGGCCTTCATCAAGGCGCTGATCGAGCGGGTCAAGGGCGTGGGCGTCTTCACCAGCCCCACCAAGCTCTACGGCCTTGCGGACGCCGCCACCAAGGCGATCACCACCGACTCCGACCTGAACTCGATCAACAAGCTGATCGGCTTCGGCAACGGGCTCAAGGGCCTGGGCGCCGACGACGTCCACATGGTCACCCTGCCGGTGCTGTACGACCCGGCCGACCCCAACCGCGTACTGCCGCAGCAGGCCCAGGCCAAGGAGGTCTGGGACGCCCTGCTCGGGGACCAGCCGATCCCGGCCTCCGCGACCAAGGACTCGGCGGGCGACAAGGGTGACGCCGGCGCCGTGGTGAAAACCGGCTGACCTGCGGTTTCGCCGAGCGGGACGGGCCGTGGAATAGATCGGGGCAGACCCCGGTTTTGGGAGATACGGCCAGTCCTGGCAGACTGGTACGTCGGCCCCGGTTCACGTGTGCGCATTCCCGCGCGGACGACCCGGAGCCCTCCCTGAACTAGGAGACACCTTGAAGCGCGACATCCACCCCGAGTACGTCGAGACGCAGGTCAGCTGCACCTGTGGCGCGTCGTTCACCACCCGTAGCACCCTGGCCGAGGGCACCATCCGTGCCGAGGTCTGCTCCGAGTGCCACCCGTTCTACACGGGCAAGCAGAAGATCCTCGACACCGGTGGCCGCGTGGCCCGCTTCGAGGCCCGCTTCGGCAAGGCTGCTGCCGCCAAGAAGTAGCGAGCCACTGCGCCGGTCTTCGGCCGCCCCCGTGCGGGGCGGCTGGGACCGGCGCTTTGCCGTCTGCCGCAGCCACTCAACGATTACCCAGGAGCCCCCGATGTTCGAGGCGGTCGAGGAACTGATCGGCGAACACGCCGATCTGGAGAAGAAGCTCGCCGACCCTTCGGTCCACGCCGACCAGGCGAACGCGCGCAAGCTCAACAAGCGCTACGCCGAGCTGACGCCGATCGTCGGGACGTACCGCTCCTGGAAGCAGACGGGCGAGGACATCGAGACGGCCAAGGAGTTCGCGGCGGACGACCCCGACTTCGCGGCCGAGGTCAAGGAGCTGGAGAAGCAGCGCGAGGTGCTGACGGAGAAGCTGCGGCTGCTCCTGGTCCCGCGCGACCCCAGCGACGACAAGGACGTCCTCCTGGAGATCAAGGCGGGCGCGGGCGGCGACGAGTCGGCCCTGTTCGCCGGCGACCTGCTGCGGATGTATCTGCGGTACGCCGAGCGCGTCGGCTGGAAGACCGAGATCATCGACGCCACCGAGTCCGACCAGGGCGGCTACAAGGACGTCCAGGTCGCGGTGAAGACCAAGGGCGGCAACGGCGCCACCGAGCCCGGCCAGGGCGTCTGGGCGCGGCTGAAGTACGAGGGCGGGGTGCACCGCGTGCAGCGCGTGCCCGCGACCGAGTCGGCGGGCCGCATCCACACCTCCGCCGCCGGCGTGCTCGTCACGCCCGAGGCCGAGGAGGTCGACGTCGAGATCAACATGAACGACCTGCGCATCGACGTGTACCGCTCGTCGGGCCCCGGCGGCCAGTCCGTCAACACCACCGACTCGGCCGTGCGCATCACGCACCTCCCGACCGGTGTGGTCGCCTCCTGCCAGAACGAGAAGAGCCAGCTCCAGAACAAGGAGCAGGCCATGCGCATCCTGCGCTCCCGGCTGCTCGCCGCCGCCCAGGAGAAGGCCGAGGCCGAGGCCGCCGACGCCCGGCGCAGCCAGGTGCGTACCGTGGACCGCTCCGAGAAGATCCGCACGTACAACTTCCCGGAGAACCGCATCTCGGACCACCGCGTCGGCTTCAAGGCGTACAACTTGGACCAGGTGCTCGACGGCGACCTGGACGCCATGATCCAGGCGTGCGTCGACGCCGACTCCGCCGCCAAGCTCGCCGCGGCGAGCTGACACCCGTAAGACACCCGGTACTTCCCCCGCCGCACGACCGGGCGGGGGAGGCCCATTGCAGCCCGGAGGACCAGCGTGCCGCAACATTCTGGGGGGCGAACCCCAGGCCCCCGCAGTGTGCTGCTCGCGGAGGTGGCCCAGGCCACCCAGCGGCTGGCCGACGCCGGCGTGCCCTCGCCGCGCTTCGACGCGGAGGAGCTCGCCGCGCACATCCACGGCGTCAAGCGGGGAGAGCTGCACCTGGTCAAGGACGCCGACTTCGACGCCCGGTACTGGGAGGCGATCGCCCGTCGTGAGGCGCGCGAGCCGCTCCAGCACATCACCGGGCGCGCGTTCTTCCGCTATCTGGAGCTCCAGGTCGGCCCCGGCGTCTTCGTGCCGCGCCCCGAGACCGAGTCGGTCGTCGGCTGGGCCATAGACGCCGTGCGCGCCATGGACGTGGTCGAGCCGCTCATCGTCGACCTGTGCACCGGCTCCGGCGCGATCGCCCTCGCCATGGCCCAGGAGGTGCCCCGCTCGCGGGTGCACGCCGTGGAGCTGTCCGAGGACGCGCTGGAGTGGACCCGCAAGAACGTCGAGGGCTCGCGCGTCGTGCTGCACCAGGGCGACGCCCTGACCGCGCTGCCCGAGCTGGACGGCCAGGTCGACCTGGTCATCTCCAACCCGCCGTACATCCCGCTCACCGAGTGGGAGTACGTCGCCCCCGAGGCCCGGGACCACGACCCCGAGCTCGCCCTCTTCTCCGGCGAGGACGGCCTCGACACGATCCGGGGCATCGAGCGCACCGCCCACCGGCTGCTGCGGCCCGGCGGCCTCGTCGTGATCGAGCACGCCGACACGCAGGGCGGCCAGGTGCCGTGGATCTTCAACGAGGAGGCCGGCTGGGCGGACGCCGCCGACCACCCCGACCTGAACAACCGTCCGCGCTTCGCCACGGCCCGCAAGGCCCTGCCGTGACCGTCGTCACCCCCAACCGCTTCAAGACCGCGTACGTGTACGAGGAGGCCCCGTAAATGGCTCGGCGATACGACTGCAACGACGCGACCGACCGCACGACCGGTCTGCGCGAGGCCGCCTCCGCAGTGCGCCGCGGCGAGCTCGTCGTCCTCCCGACGGACACCGTCTACGGCATCGGCGCCGACGCGTTCAGCTCCGAGGCCGTCGCGTCCCTGCTGGACGCCAAGGGCCGCGGCCGCAACATGCCCACCCCCGTCCTGATCGGGTCCCCGAACACGCTGCACGGCCTGGTCACGGACTTCACCGAGCAGGCGTGGGAGCTCGTCGACGCGTTCTGGCCGGGCGCCCTGACGCTGGTCGCCAAGCACCAGCCCTCCCTCCAGTGGGACCTGGGCGACACCCGGGGCACCGTCGCGATCCGGATGCCGCTGCACCCGGTCGCCATCGAGCTGCTCACCGAGGTCGGCCCGATGGCCGTCTCCTCCGCCAACCTCACCGGGCACCCCGCGCCCGAGGACTGCGACGCCGCGCAGGAGATGCTGGGCGACGCCGTCTCGGTGTACCTGGACGGCGGCCCCACCCCGGGCATCGTCCCGTCGTCGATCGTCGACGTCACGGGCAAGGTGCCGGTGCTGCTGCGTACGGGCGCGCTCGACGCCGACGAGCTGCGCAAGGTGGTACCCGACCTCGAGGTGGCGAATTGACAGCCCCTGAGACGGGGCGTGGCATAGGCACCGGGCTCACCGGCACCACCTTCCGCATCCTCCACGTCAGCACCGGCAACGTGTGCCGCTCGCCCATCACCGAGCGGCTGACCCGGCATGCCCTGACCGATCGCCTCGGCGACCCCTTCACGGGCGGCCTGATCGTGGAGAGCGCGGGCACCTGGGGCCACGAGGGCGCCCCGATGGAGGCCAACGCGGCGGCCGTCCTCGCGGACTTCGGCGCGGACGCCTCCGGCTTCACGGGGCGCGAGCTCCTGGACGAGCACGTCATCACCGCGGACCTGGTCCTCACGGCCACCCGCGACCACCGCGCCCAGGTCATCTCCATGGGCCACTCGGCGGGCCTGCGCACCTTCACCCTGAAGGAGTTCACCCGCCTGGTCCGCGCCATAGACCCGGCGACCCTGCCCGACCCCCTCCAGGACGGCATGGTCGAGCGCGCCCGCGCCCTGGTCCGCGCGGCCGCGGCCCTGCGCGGCTGGCTGCTGGCCCCGAGCGCGGAGGCGGACGAGGTGAACGACCCGTACGGGGCACCGATCACGTTCTTCCGGTCGATCGGGGACGAGATCAATACGGCGCTTGAGCCGGTCGTGACCGCTCTTACGGGTGTGCCCGCGCCGCACTGACGGGATTCTGTCGGGCGTCGGTGCACGCCTCGGCCTACATTGGATCTGACGCCTCACACCACCCCCCTGTCAGGCCCGGAGACCCCGATGACGGTCACCACCGCAGCCGTGTCCGCTGCCCGCGCCACCGCCCCCGAGGGGGCGTACGACGCCCTGCGGCGGCAGGATCCCGAGATCGCCGACGTGCTGCTCGGCGAGACGCGGCGGCAGGCCACCTCGCTCCAGCTCATCGCCGCCGAGAACTTCACCTCGCCCGCCGTGCTCGCGGCGCTCGGCTCCCCGCTCAGCAACAAGTACGCCGAGGGCTACCCCGGCGCCCGCCACCACGGCGGCTGCGAGATCGTGGACGTGGCCGAGCGGATCGCCGTGGACCGGGCCAGAGCGCTCTTCGGGGCCGAGCACGCCAACGTACAGCCGCACTCCGGCTCCTCGGCCGTCCTGGCGGCCTACGCGGCGCTGCTGCGCCCGGGGGACACGGTGCTCGCCATGGGGCTCCCGTACGGGGGACACCTCACCCACGGCTCGCCCGCCAACTTCTCCGGCCGGTGGTTCGACTTCGTCGGCTACGGCGTCGACCCGGAGACCGGACTCATCGACTACGAAGAGGTCGCGGCGCTGGCCGAGCGCCGCCGCCCCAAGGCGATCGTCTGCGGCTCGATCTGCTACCCGCGCCACCCCGACTACGAGGCGTTCCGCGAGATCGCGGACTCGGTGGGCGCCTACCTCATCGCGGACGCGGCGCACCCCATGGGCCTGGTGGCCGGGGGAGCGGCGCCCAGCCCCGTCCCGTACGCCGACGTGGTCTGCGCGACCACCCACAAGGTGCTGCGCGGGCCCCGCGGCGGGCTGCTGCTGTGCGGCGGGGAGCTGGCGGCCCGGATCGACCGGGCGGTCTTCCCCTTCACCCAGGGCGGCGCCCAGATGCACACCATCGCCGCCAAGGCGGTCGCGTTCGGGGAGGCGGCGACCCCGGGGTTCACGGGGTACGCCCATCAGGTGGTCGCCAACGCGCGCGTGCTCGCGGCCGGGCTGGCCGCCGAGGGGTTCGGCGTGGTGACCGGCGGCACCGACACCCACATCATCCTGGCCGACCCCGGCCCGCTGGGAGCCGACGGAAGGGCCGCCAGGGGCCGTCTGGCGGGCGCCGGGCTGGTCCTGGACACCTGTGCCCTGCCGTACGACGAAGCGCGCGGCATCCGGCTCGGTACGGCCGCGCTGACCACCCAGGGGATGGGCGAGGCGGAGATGGCCAGGATCGCGGTGCTGTTCTCGGCGGCGCTGCGCGGGGACGGAGGTGCGGGCGGCGGGGGCCGGTCCGAAGCGCACGCCGACGTCCGTGCCGAAGTGCGGGAACTGGCGGGAAGATTTCCCCCGTATCCGCACTAGACGGGGTTGATATCCCCACAGGATGGGGTTGACTGCAACCATCTCGTGTACCCGCATGTCCTCAAGCATGTGGGCGCGAAGCTAGTGTGTGGGGCTGAGATGGCCAGCGATACCTCTGGGGCAGCCCGTGCGTGAATACCTGCTGACGCTCTGCGTCACGGCCGCGGTGACCTACCTGCTCACCGGGCCGGTGCGGAAGTTCGCCATCGCGACCGGCGCGATGCCGGAGATCCGCGCCCGGGACGTGCACCGCGAACCGACGCCGCGGCTCGGCGGCATCGCCATGTTCGGCGGACTGTGCGCGGGCCTGCTCGTCGCCGACCACCTCGACAGCCTCAACGGCGTCTTCGAGCGCTCCAACGAACCGCGCGCGCTGCTCTCCGGCGCCGCGCTGATCTGGATCATCGGCGTCCTGGACGACAAGTTCGAGATCGACGCCCTGATCAAGCTGGGCGGCCAGATGATCGCCGCCGGTGTGATGGTCGTGCAGGGCCTGACGATCCTGTGGCTGCCCATCCCGGGCGTCGGCACGGTCTCGCTGACCTCGTGGCAGTCCACCCTGCTCACGGTCGCCCTGGTGGTCATCACCATCAACGCGGTGAACTTCGTCGACGGCCTCGACGGCCTCGCCGCCGGCACGGTCTGCATCGCCTCCGCCGCGTTCTTCATGTACGCGTACCGGATCTGGTTCGGTTACGGGATCGAGGCCGCGGCCCCGGCCACCCTCTTCGCCGCCATCCTGATGGGCATGTGCCTGGGCTTCCTGCCGCACAACATGCACCCCGCGCGGATCTTCATGGGCGACTCGGGGTCGATGCTGATCGGCCTGGTGCTCGCGGCGGGCGCGATCTCGATCACCGGGCAGGTGGACCCGGACTCCATGAACCTGTTCGTCGGCGGCGAGCGCGCGGCCACGCACGCGATGCTGCCGGTCTTCATCCCGCTGCTGCTGCCGCTGACGATCATCGCGCTGCCGATGACCGACCTGGTGCTTGCGATCGTGCGCCGCACCTGGAAGGGCCAGTCGCCGTTCGCGGCCGACCGCGGGCATCTGCACCACCGCCTCCTGGAGATCGGCCACTCGCACAGCCGCGCGGTGCTGATCATGTACTTCTGGTCGGCGCTGCTCTCCTTCGGTGCGGTGGCGTACTCGGTGCACTCGGCGTCGATGTGGATCGTCTTCGTGATCGTCGCGCTGAGCGCGGTCGGTCTGGTCCTGCTGCTGCTCCCGCGCTTCACACCGCGCGCCCCGCGCTGGGCCGAGGCGTTCGTCCCGCCGCGCTACCGGCGCCGTACGCGGCTCGCCACGGCGTCCGCGGCCGCGGAGGGCACCGAGGAGTGGGACGGGGCCGAGGAGGAGCGCACACCGGTCGGCGCGGGCGTCTCCGGCGTCAACGGGGCGACCGCCGTCGGCCCCCGTTCGCGCTTCCCCGACCGGCGGAAGACCGGCGCGTCACGCTGACGAATTGCCGCAGCGGGCCCTAATACCAGACAAGTCGCCGCCCGTTCTGCACATGCGCGCGCGTTCACTCTCATGTGTGACGGGCAGCACACCATCATGGTAAAGACCTCATCAAATAGTTTGTGATACGGTTCACGAGACCCGGCAACAGAGCCGAAGGACCGTAGTGCGACGGCCCATTGGCCCGAGGGATCCCCTCGGCCGGGGCCTACGCTCGTCCATGACGACACCCTGCCCCCACCCAGTAAGCGGAGCTGCCGCCATGCCGTCCAACGACGCCCGCACCCTCCTTCGGACCGCCCTACCCACCGCTGCCGCCGGCGTGATCGCCGTCGCTGTCAGCGCCGGGGTAGCGGGCGGCAAGGGGGCCATCGGCGCCGCCATCGCGACGGTCGTGGTCATCTGCTTCATGGGTATCGGGCTGCTCGTCCTGGAACGTACGGCCAAGAACCTGCCCCACCTGTTCCAGGCCATGGGGCTGATGCTGTACACGGCTCAGTTGCTGCTGCTCTTGATCTTCGTCGCGGTCTTCAAGGACACGACGCTGTTCAACCCCAAGGCATTCGCCGCCACACTCGTCGCGCTGACCCTCGTCTGGATCGGCATGCAGGCACGTGCGCACATGAAGGCCAAGATCCTTTACGTCGAGCCGGATTCGGAGGCTCAGAAGCCCACGAAATCCGGGTCTTCGTCGTGAAAGGTAGGGGCGGAATAAATGCGAGTTCGAGACCCTGCTATCGTCCGGTGCCAACTGCGGCACTGCGGGCGCGGGCATCTGAGCTGACGCCTGCTCGATCGCGAGGCTTGATGCCCGACCGCCGCCCCATCATCCGTAACACCAGTCCAGTGCCGAACCGCGGCTGTGCGCCGCGCCGACACAACGAGGTTGCCGTACCTATGCGCCACGCTGAAGGAGCCCGCGGTGAGTGCTGACCAGACCCAGCTCGCCTTCGACTGGAACTGCCGCATCCTGTCCGACAACGGCTGTGGCTTTCCGGCTCCGGGCCTGCACTCCTTCCTCTTCAAGCCGCTCTTCACCGTCGGCGGCTACGAGTTCAACAAGGTGATGCTGCTCGCGCTCGTCACCACCCTGCTCATCGTCGGCTTCTTCTGGGTGGCCTTCGGACAGGCCAAGGTGGTCCCGGGCAAGCTCCAGATGGTCGGCGAGGCCGGCTACAACTTCGTGCGCCGCAACATCGTGTACGAGACGCTGGGCAAGCGGGAGGGCGAGAAGTACGTCCCGCTGATGGTCTCGCTGTTCTTCTTCATCTGGATCATGAACGTCTGGTCCGTGATTCCGCTGGCGCAGTTCCCGGTCTCCTCGGTCATCGCCTTCCCGATGGTGCTCGCAGGCCTCGTCTGGGTCCTCTGGGTCGGCGTGACCTTCAAGCGCCACGGCTTCGTCGGCGGCCTGAAGAACATCACCGGCTACGACAAGAGCCTCGGCGCGGTGCTGCCGCTGGTGATGGTGATCGAGTTCCTGTCGAACCTGTTCGTCCGGCCGTTCACGCACGCGGTGCGACTCTTCGCCAACATGTTCGCCGGCCACCTGATGCTGGTCATGTTCACGGTCGCGTCCTGGTACCTGATGAACAGCTACATGATTCCGGCCGCCGGAGTCTCGTTCGTCATGACCATCGTCATGATCCTCTTCGAGCTTTTCGTGCAGGCGGTCCAGGCGTACGTCTTCGTGCTCCTTGCCTGCTCGTACCTCCAGGGCGCCCTGGCCGAGCACCACTGAGCCCTGGCCCGCCCCGCAAAACCCCCAGTCGTCCGGTGGCCAACCCCCACCGGTCCATGAAAGAGAAGGAAGAACTGGCATGTCCCAGATCCTCGCTGCCTCCGAAGTCACCGGCTCGCTCGGCTCGATCGGCTACGGCCTCGCCGCCATCGGCCCCGGCGTCGGCGTCGGCATCATCTTCGGTAACGGCACCCAGGCCATGGCCCGTCAGCCCGAGGCCGCGGGCCTGATCCGCGCCAACCAGATCCTGGGCTTCGCCTTCTGTGAGGCGCTCGCCCTCATCGGCATCGTTATGCCGTTCGTGTTCGGTAAGTAAGTACCAATTACTGACACGCATCGACGAAAGGCACTGATGTGATCGCCAACCTGGCTGCACTCGCGGCCGAGGAAGAGCAGAACCCGCTCATCCCCGCGGGCCCCGAGCTGCTCGTCGGCGCCATCGCCTTCGCCATCGTCTTCTTCGTCTTCGCCACGAAGCTGCTCCCGCGTATCAACAAGACGCTGGAGGAACGCCGCGAAGCCATCGAGGGCGGTATCGAGAAGGCCGAGGCCGCGCAGACCGAGGCTCAGAGCGTGCTGGAGCAGTACAAGGCCCAGCTCGCCGAGGCCCGCCACGAGGCTGCCCGCCTGCGCCAGGAGGCGACCGAGCAGGGCACCGCGCTCATCCAGGAGATGAGGGCGGAAGGCCAGCGGCAGCGTGAGGAGATCATCGCTGCCGGCCACGCCCAGATCGAGGCCGACCGCAAGGCCGCGGCGCACGCGCTCCGCCAGGACGTGGGCAAGCTTGCCACCGATCTGGCCGGCAAGCTCGTCGGCGAGTCCCTTGAGGACCACGCCCGGCAGAGCCGCACCATCGACCGCTTCCTCGAGGGTCTCGAGGACGCTTCGAAGGCCGAGGCCACGCGATGAACGGAGCGAGCCGCGAGGCACTGGCTGCCGCGCGCGAGCGTCTCGACGCGCTGATGGACAACACGTCCGTCGACGCGGCGAAGCTCGCCGGGGAGCTGGCGGCCGTCACCGCGCTGCTCGACCGCGAGGTGTCGCTGCGCCGGGTCCTCACCGACCCGTCGCAGGCCGGCGAGGCCAAGGCCGAGCTGGCCGGGCGCCTCCTCGGCGGCCAGGTCGGCGGCGAGACCGCCGACCTGGTGAGCGGCATGGTCCGCTCCCGCTGGTCGCAGTCGCGCGACCTGGTGGACGCGCTGGAGGAGCTGGCGAGCACCGCCGACCTCACCGCGGCGCAGAAGGCCGGCGCGCTGGACGACGTGGAGGACGAGCTGTTCCGGTTCGGCCGGATCGTCACCTCCAGCACCGACCTGCGCTCCGCGCTGACGAACCGCGCCGCCACGGAGTCCGCCAAGGGCGAGCTGCTGAGCGGCCTGCTCGGCGGCAAGGCGAACGCGGTCACCGAGCGGCTCGTCACGCGTCTTGTGACCAAGCCGCGTGGACGTAGCCTGGAAGCGGGACTCGAGTCCCTCTCCAAGCTCGCCGCGGAGCGCCGGGACCGCATGGTCGCCGTGGTCACCTCGGCGGTGCCGCTGACCGACGTACAGAAGCAGCGCCTCGGCGCCGCTCTGGCGAAGGTGTACGGCCGCCAGATGCACCTGAACCTGGACGTGGACCCGACGGTCCTCGGCGGGATCTCGGTGCGGGTGGGCGACGAGGTCATCGACGGCACGATCGCGCAGCGTCTCGACGAGGCGAGCCGGCGACTGGCCGGCTGACCTGCCTCGGCAGCGTCACCAAGTACACAGCATCACAGCGGCCCGGTTGGGCCGTGCAGAACTTGCAGAAGATTCCTGGGGGTCGCCCCCAGACCCCCTAAGAAGCTTCAGGCCCAACAAGGAGAGCAGGGAACCCAGATGGCGGAGCTCACGATCCGGCCGGAGGAGATCCGGGACGCACTGGAGAACTTCGTCCAGTCGTACCAGCCGGACGCGGCCTCGCGCGAGGAGGTCGGTACGGTCAGCGTTGCCGGCGACGGCATCGCGAAGGTGGAGGGCCTGCCCTCCGCCATGGCGAACGAGCTGCTGAAGTTCGAGGACGGCACCCTCGGTCTCGCCCTCAACCTCGAGGAGCGCGAGATCGGTGCGATCGTCCTCGGCGAATTCAACGGCATCGAGGAGGGCCAGCCGGTGCAGCGCACCGGTGAGGTCCTCTCCGTAGGCGTCGGCGAGGGCTACCTCGGCCGCGTCGTCGACCCGCTCGGCAACCCGATCGACGGTCTCGGCGAGATCGCGACCGAAGGCCGCCGCGCCCTCGAGCTGCAGGCCCCGGGCGTCATGGTCCGCAAGTCGGTGCACGAGCCGATGCAGACCGGCTACAAGGCCGTCGACGCGATGGTGCCGATCGGCCGCGGCCAGCGTCAGCTGATCATTGGTGACCGTCAGACCGGCAAGACCGCTCTGGCCGTCGACACGATCATCAACCAGCGCGACAACTGGCGCTCGGGCGACGTGAACAAGCAGGTCCGCTGCATCTACGTCGCCATCGGCCAGAAGGGCTCGACCATCGCGTCCGTTCGCGGCGCCCTGGAAGAGGCCGGCGCGCTCGAGTACACGACGATCGTCGCCGCCCCGGCGTCCGACCCGGCCGGCTTCAAGTACCTGGCGCCGTACACCGGTTCCGCCATCGGCCAGCACTGGATGTACGCCGGCAAGCACGTCCTGATCATCTTCGACGACCTGTCGAAGCAGGCCGACGCCTACCGCGCCGTGTCGCTGCTGCTGCGCCGCCCGCCGGGCCGCGAGGCCTACCCGGGTGACGTCTTCTACCTGCACTCGCGTCTGCTGGAGCGCTGCGCCAAGCTCTCCGATGACATGGGTGCCGGTTCGATGACCGGTCTGCCGATCGTCGAGACCAAGGCGAACGACGTGTCGGCGTTCATCCCGACCAACGTCATCTCCATCACCGACGGCCAGTGCTTCCTGGAGTCCGACCTGTTCAACGCGGGCCAGCGCCCGGCGCTGAACGTCGGTATCTCGGTCTCCCGCGTCGGTGGCTCGGCCCAGCACAAGGCCATGAAGCAGGTGTCCGGCCGACTCCGCGTGGACCTCGCCCAGTACCGCGAGCTGGAGGCGTTCGCCGCCTTCGGTTCCGACCTGGACGCCGCGTCGAAGGCCTCCCTTGAGCGCGGCAAGCGCATGGTCGAGCTGCTGAAGCAGGGCCAGTACCAGCCGATGCCCGTCGAGGAGCAGGTCGTCTCCGTCTGGGCCGGTACCACCGGCAAGATGGACGACGTCCCGGTCAACGACATCCGCCGCTTCGAGTCGGAGCTGCTGGAGCACCTGCGCCGTGAGCGCAAGGAGCTCCTCACCTCCATCGCCGAGGGCGGCAAGATGTCGGACGACACCCTGACGTCCATCGCTGACGCCATCGCTGCCTTCAAGCGGCAGTTCGAGACCTCGGACGGCAAGCTCCTGGGCGACGACGCGCCGGTCTCCACCAGCAAGTGACGACGGAAGGGACCTGACTCATGGGAGCGCAGCTCCGGGTCTACAAGCGTCGCATCCGTGCCGTCACCGCGACCAAGAAGATCACCAAGGCGATGGAGATGATCGCCGCCTCGCGCATCGTCAAGGCGCAGCGCAAGGTGGCGGCGTCGATGCCGTACGCGACCGAGCTCACCCGTGCGGTGACCGCGGTGGCGACCGGCTCGAACACCACGCACGCCCTGACCACCGAGGCCCAGGCGCCGACCCGTGCCGCGATCCTGCTCATCACGAGCGACCGCGGTCTGGCCGGCGGCTACTCCTCGAACGCCATCAAGCAGGCGGAGCGGCTCACCGAGCGGCTGCGCGGCGAGGGCAAGGAGGTCGACGCCTACGTCGTCGGCCGCAAGGGTGTGGCCTACTACGGCTTCCGTGAGCGCAAGATCGCGGATTCGTGGACGGGCTTCACCGACAGCCCGGCCTACGCCGACGCCAAGCGCGTCGCGGCGCCGCTGATCGAGGCCATCCAGACGGAGACGGCCGAGGGCGGCGTCGACGAGCTGCACATCGTCTACACGGAGTTCGTGTCGATGATGACGCAGAACGCGGTGGACAACCGGATGCTGCCGCTGTCGCTGGAAGCGGCCGAGGAGGAGAGCGGCACGAAGGGCGAGATCCTTCCGCTGTTCGACTTCGAGCCGTCGGCGGAGGACGTCCTCGACGCCCTGCTGCCGCGCTACGTCGAGAGCCGTATCTACAACGCACTGCTGCAGTCGGCCGCTTCCGAGCACGCCGCCCGCCGCCGCGCGATGAAGTCGGCCACCGACAACGCCGGGGACCTCATCAAGAGCCTCTCCCGGCTTGCCAACGCGGCCCGCCAGGCCGAAATCACCCAGGAAATCAGCGAGATCGTCGGTGGCGCGAGCGCCATGGCTGACGCGACCGCGGGGAGTGACAAGTAATGACGACCACTGTTGAGACGGCCGCCGCCACGGGCCGCGTCGCCCGGGTCATCGGCCCGGTCGTCGACGTGGAGTTCCCCGTCGACGCCATGCCCGAGATCTACAACGCGCTCACCGTCCAGGTGGCCGACCCGGCCGAGGACGGCAAGCTCAAGACGCTGACCCTGGAAGTCGCCCAGCACCTGGGTGACGGCCTGGTCCGCACCATCTCGATGCAGCCCACCGACGGCCTGGTCCGCCAGGCCCCGGTGACCGACACGGGCACGGGCATCACCGTCCCGGTCGGTGACTTCACCAAGGGCAAGGTGTTCAACACCCTGGGCGAGGTGCTCAACTACCCCGAGGCGAACGCCGAGGTCACCGAGCGCTGGCCGATCCACCGCAAGGCGCCGAACTTCGACGAGCTCGAGTCGAAGACCGAGATGTTCGAGACCGGCGTCAAGGTCATCGACCTCCTCACCCCGTACGTCAAGGGTGGAAAGATCGGTCTGTTCGGTGGTGCCGGTGTCGGCAAGACCGTTCTGATCCAGGAAATGATCTACCGCGTCGCCAACAACCACGACGGTGTGTCGGTGTTCGCGGGCGTCGGTGAGCGTACCCGTGAGGGCAACGACCTCATCGAGGAGATGGGCGACTCCGGCGTCATCGACAAGACGGCGCTCGTCTTCGGCCAGATGGACGAGCCCCCGGGCACCCGTCTTCGGGTCGCGCTGGCCGGTCTGACGATGGCGGAGTACTTCCGTGACGTCCAGAAGCAGGACGTCCTCTTCTTCATCGACAACATCTTCCGGTACACCCAGGCGGGTTCCGAGGTGTCGACCCTGCTCGGCCGTATGCCCTCCGCGGTGGGTTACCAGCCGAACCTGGCCGACGAGATGGGTCTCCTCCAGGAGCGCATCACCTCGACCCGTGGTCACTCGATCACCTCGATGCAGGCGATCTACGTCCCCGCGGACGACCTGACCGACCCGGCCCCGGCCACCACGTTCGCCCACCTCGACGCGA
The DNA here is from genome assembly GCF_030028635.1 of Streptomyces sp. BPTC-684. NCBI lineage: Bacteria > Bacillati > Actinomycetota > Actinomycetes > Kitasatosporales > Streptomycetaceae > Streptomyces > Streptomyces sp. BPTC-684. Next base: position 1,429,607 of record NZ_CP124863.1, on the reverse strand, counting down.
CGACGGTTCTCTCCCGTCCGATCTCCGAGAAGGGCATCTACCCGGCCGTGGACCCGCTGGACTCGACGTCCCGCATCCTCGACCCGCGGTACATCGCGGCGGACCACTACTCGACCGCCATGCGTGTCAAGGGAATCCTTCAGAAGTACAAGGACCTCCAGGACATCATCGCGATCCTCGGTATCGACGAGCTGGGCGAGGAGGACAAGCTCGTTGTCCACCGTGCCCGTCGCGTCGAGCGCTTCCTGTCGCAGAACACCCACGTCGCCAAGCAGTTCACCGGCGTGGACGGTTCGGACGTGCCGCTCGACGAGTCGATCACCGCGTTCAACGCGATCTGCGACGGTGAGTACGACCACTTCCCCGAGCAGGCGTTCTTCATGTGCGGTGGCATCGAGGACCTGAAGGCCAACGCCAAGGAGCTGGGCGTCTCCTGAATCGCCTGACTCGTAAGAGTCGCGTTTCGGTGGATGGGGGCGGGCGCGTCCCGCCCCCATCCGTACGCCCACGCTGCATCTCCCGGGGGACAACCCCCGGACCCCCGGCCGAATGGCCGGGTGGGCCCCGGCGCTCTGTTGCTCCGGGCCCTACTAGACTTGACCCAACACCCGGCTCCAATCGCCGGGTGGTGACCCGAGGAGCCCACCTTGGCTGCTGAGCTGCACGTCGAGCTCGTCGCCGCGGACCGCAGTGTCTGGTCCGGCGAGGCCACCCTGGTCGTCGCGCGCACCACGTCCGGCGACATCGGCGTCATGCCCGGTCACCAGCCGCTCCTCGGAGTGCTGGAGTCCGGCCCGGTGACCATCCGTACGAGCGAGGGCAGCACCGTCGTCGCCGCTGTGCACGGCGGGTTCATCTCGTTCGCGGACAACAAGCTCTCCATGCTCGCGGAGATCGCGGAGCTCGCGGACGAGATCGATGTCCAGCGTGCCGAGCGGGCGCTGGAGAGCGCCAAGTCGGCCGAGGACGGCGCCGCCGAGCGTCGCGCCGAGGTCCGGCTGCGTACGGTGTCGGTGCGCTAGCACCCCGCCGAAGAGTTTTGCCCTCAGCCGCGGTCACGGGTCTGGAATTTTCCGGACCCGGCCGCGGCTGAGGCGATGCAGGCACAAGAGACCGGGGCGATCCCCCGGCCCCGAATGGAGCGAGGAGGTCGGTGTAGATGACCCTCGTTCTGCTTGTGGGCGGCCTGGTCGTCGCGCTGGTACTGGTGGGACTCTTCGTCTTCGGTCTGCGCCGGCGGCTGATCCAGCGTTCCGGCGGGACCTTCGACTGCAGTCTGCGCTGGGACGTGCCGGAGGGCGGCGACCCCAGCGGCAAGGGCTGGGTGTACGGAGTCGCACGGTACAGCGGTGACCGGATCGAGTGGTTCCGCGTGTTCTCGTACGCGCCTCGGCCGCGGCGGCTCCTGGAGCGGTCCGCGATCGAGGTCGTGGCGCGCCGCAAGCCGGCGGGCGAGGAGGAGCTGGCGCTCCTGTCCGACGCGATCGTCCTCGGCTGTACGCATCGGGGCGTGCGCCTCGAACTCGCGATGAGCGAGGACGCGCTGACGGGATTTCTGGCGTGGCTGGAGGCGGCGCCGCCGGGCCAGCGCGTGAACGTGGCGTAGTCCGGGGCTGCGCCCCCGGCCCCCTTGTTTGTCTGCAGACCGGTGGGGGCTGGTCGCGCAGTTCCCCGCGCCCCTGAGATGCGCCCCTTCGGGGCGCCCAGGGGATTGCCGCGCAGCGGCATTTTTAGGGGCGCGGGGAACTGCGCGACCAGCCCCCACCGGGCCGCAGACAAACGGTGACACCGGGGGACGGGGACGGGCCGCCCGCCCGGTGCCGTACCAGGAGCGGGTTACCTGAGGCCGCTGTCGATCGCCGAGATCAGCTCGCCACCAGCCGTGTCGCCGCTGAATTCCCAGAAGAAGGCACCCTTCAATCCCTGGGCCTTCACATACGACATCTTCCCCGCGATCGTCGACGGCGTGTCGTAGCTCCACCAGTTGGAGCCGCAGCGGGCGTACGCCGTGCCCGCGATCGTCCCCGTCGCCGGGCACGTGCTCTTGAGGACCTTGTAGTCCTCGATGCCCTGCTCGTACGTCCCGGGGGCCGGCCCCGTCGCCGTACCGCCCGGCGCGTCCTGGGTGACGCCGGTCCAGCCGCGGCCGTAGAACCCGATCCCCAGGTTGAGCTTGCTCGCCGGGATGCCCTTGCCCCGGTACTTCTGGATCGCCGCGTCCGTGTTGAAGCCCGCGATCGGGATGCCGTTGTACGAGGTGAGCGGGGAGTGCGGAGCCGTCGGCCCCTTCGCGTCCCAGGCACCGAAGAAGTCGTACGTCATCACGTTGTACCAGTCGACGTACTGCGCCGCCCCGGCGTAGTCGGCCTGGTCCATCTTGCCGTTGGCCGAGCCGTCGGCCGTCACGGCCGCCGTCACCAGGTTCGAGGAGCCGAACTTGGCCCGCAGCGCGGACAGCAGGTTCTTCAGCGCGGCCTGGCCGCTGGTGTCGCAGGAGAGCCCGCAGGCGTTCGGGTACTCCCAGTCGATGTCGATGCCGTCGAAGACATCGGCCCAGCGCGGGTCCTCCACCAGGCTGTAGCAGGAGTTGGCGAACGCCGTCGGGTTGGCCGCCGCCGCGCCGAAGCCGCCCGACCAGGTCCAGCCGCCGAACGACCACAGCACCTTGATGTTCGGGTACTTCTTCTTCAGCTCGCGCAGCTGGTTGATGTTGCCCGCGACCGGCTGGTCCCAGGTGTCGGCGGTGCCGTCGACGCTGGACGAGGCGTCGTACGTCTTCTGGTAGTCGGCGTAGGCGTCACCGATGGCGCACTGGCCGTTGGTGACGTTGCCGAACGCGTAGTTGATGTGGGTCAGCTTGGCCGCCGAGCCCGAGGTGACGATGTTCTTCACGTGGTAGTTGCGCTGGTAGACGCCCCAGTCGGTGAAGTAGCCGAGCTTGACCGTGGAGCCCGGGTCCGGGTTGCCGCCGCCGCCCGTGGTGGTGACGGTGGTCGAGCCGGAGGAGGGGCCGGTCTGGTCGGCGGTGTCGCGCGCGGTCACGCTGTACGTGTACGTCGTCCCGGCGGTGAGGCCCGAGTCGGCGTACGTCGTACCGGTCACCGTCGCGATCTTCGCCGAGCCGCGGTAGACGTCGTAGTTCTTGACGCCCTTGTCGTCGGTGGCGGCGGTCCACGACAGGTTCACCGAGGTGTTGGTGACGCCGCTCGCCGTCGGAGTGCCCGGCGCGGACGGCGGGTTGTCGCCCGGCGGGGTGGTACTCCCGTCGCAGGAACCCCCGTTGAGCTTGCAGCCGGACGGGGCGCCGGAGCCCGCGCCGTTGAAGCCGAAGGTGACGCTGGCGCCGGGTGCGAGAGTGCCGTTGTACGACTTGTTCTTGGCGGTCCAGTGGTTGACGGCATGGGTGACGTCCGCGTCCCAGAACGAGGTCACGGACGTACCGGAGGGGTAGTCCCACTCCACGGTCCAGGAGGTGAGCGTCGTGGTGCCGGTGTTCTTGACGGTCCACTGGGCGCCGAAGCCGGAGCCCCAGTCCTGGGTCTTGGCGTAGGTGGCGGTCGCCGAGGCGGCGGCCGCGGCGGGAGTGGCGCCGGCCAGGCCGACGAGTGCGGCCAGGGGAAGGGCCAGCGCGGTGAGGACGGCTGCGGCTCTGGTTCTGAAGCGGGTGCGGGTGCGGATGCGCGTTGCAGTGCTCAAGGAAGCTCCTCGAGTGAGGTCCGACGGGTGTGGGGGTGGGACCCTGCTCCGCCCGGTGAGCACACGGTGGGTCGTGGGCACGCTCACACAGCAGTGCCGTGAGCGTAGAAAGGTCTGTACCAATCGTCAAGAGGTCCAGACCAACGGCCGGAAGTCGCCGTCAGACCCCCAACTCCTGTGCCAGTACGGCCGCTTGGACCCGGCTGCGCAGCTCCAGCTTCCCAAGGAGTCGGCTGACGTGGGTCTTCACCGTCGCCTCGGCCATCGCGAGCCGTCCCGCGATCTCGGCGTTCGACAGCCCCTCACCGAGGCACGACAGCACCTCCCGCTCGCGGCGGGTCAGCGCGTCGAGGGCGGCCGGGCGCACGGCGGGCGCCCTGGTCGCCGGTGCCGCGAACTCCGCGATCAGCCGGCGGGTGACGGCCGGGGCGATCGTGCCCTCGCCGCGCGCCACCGTCCGTACCGCCTCGATCAGGTCCCTCGCCTCGGTGTTCTTCAGCAGGAAGCCCGCCGCGCCCGCGCGCAGCGCCCCGAAGACGTACTCGTCGAGGTCGAACGTCGTCAGCACCAGCACATCGGCCAGCCGCTCCGCGACCACCTGGCGGGTCGCCGCGACGCCGTCGAGCCGGGGCATCTGCACGTCCATCAGGACCAGGTCCGGGCGCAGTTCGCGCGCCAGGCGCACCGCCTCCTCGCCGTCGGCGGCCTCCCCGGCCACCTCGATGTCCGGGGCGCTGCCCAGGATCAGGACGAGCCCGGCCCGTACCGACGACTGGTCCTCCGCGACCAGTACCCGGATCGTCATGTGGCCGACTCGCTTTCCCGGATGGGCAGTTCGGCCCGGACCCGCCAGATCTTGGTGCCGTCGTCCCCCGGCTCGGGGCCCGACTCGAAGCTCCCGCCGAGCAGTACGGCCCGCTCCCGCATCCCGACGAGCCCCGCGCCCGAGCCCGGTGCGCGCGGCCCCGGACGCTCACCGTACGGGCTGGTCACCCGGACCGTCAGCGCCCGCCCGGTGTGCGCGAGCGCGGCGGTGACCGTGCCCGGCGAGGCGTGCTTGAGGGCGTTGGTCAGCGACTCCTGGACGATCCGGTACGCGGCCAGCTCGACCGGGGCGGGCAGCGCGGCCCCCTTGGGGCGGGTGTCGTGGAGGTCGAAGTCGAGCCCGCTGGAGGCGCCGTTGGTACGGGCCTGGGTGATCAGCGCGTCGAGGCCCGCCAGCGTGGGCGCGGCGGCCGGGGCGCGCCCGGCGCCGCTGTCGCGCAGCAGCCCGATCAGCCGGCGCATCTCCGCGAGCCCGTCCACGCTGTTCGTCCGGATCACCGTGAGTGCCTGGCGGGTGGTGGCCGGGTCGTCGAGGGAGAGCGCGGCGGTGGAGTGGATGGCGATCGCCGAGAGGTGGTTGGCGACCATGTCGTGCAGCTCGCGGGCCATCCGGGCGCGCTCGGCCACCACCGCCTGGGTGCGGTCGATCTCGGCGAGCAGCGCGGTCTGCTCGGCGCGCAGGGTGGCCGCCTCGGCGGCGTCGCGGTGGTTGCGCACCAGCGCGCCGGTGGTGGCGGGCGCGAACGAGACGATGCCGGTGACCAGGCCGATCAGCAGGGCCTCGGGCTTGTGCAGCCAGGCCAGGAAGCCGAGGGCGGTCGCGACCGAGATCAGCCCGGTGGTGACGGGGATGCGCCGGGCGGCGGCCGGGGTGCCGTACAGGACGGCCGCGTAGACCAGATCCGTGAACATCAGGACCGTCACCACGCTGCCGAGCGTGAACTGGTCCGCGATGATCGCGAAGGTGCCGGTGACCAGGGCGAACTGCGGGGCGGTCCGGCGCACGAGTTCGAGGGCCGCGGTGACGGCCAGCGGCAGCAGCACCCACGCGCCGCCGAACGGGTGCCCGCCCTGGGTGTGCAGCCCGAGCGCCCAGCCCGCCAGGCCGGTCAGCAGGCCGACGACGGCGATGATCACGTCATGGCGGTGCGGGCGGCGGCGGAAGAGGTTCACGTTCCCATGAAACACGGGGTCGGGGGCCCGGGCCTCCACGTGTGGGGCGATCCCGTACTACATCGAAGGGTGCAGTGCCGTTTCCTCACTGCCGACGACGAGCGGGCCCGATCGCGGGCCGACGCTGGAAGGGAGTCCGAGGGAACGGGGTATGCCGTGATCGTCACACTGATCGTCATCTGCGAGGTCGGCTTCTGGGTGCTGCTCGCCGGGGGCCTGGCGCTGCGCTACTTCGCCAAGATGCCCAGGACGTCGGTGGCGGTGCTGCTCTGCGAGCCGCTGCTGGAGGCGCTGCTCCTCGTCGTCACCGTGATCGACCTCAAGAACGGCGCCGAGCCGGACTGGAAGCACGGCCTCGCCGCCGTGTACATCGGCTTCTCGGTGGCGATGGGCCACTCCATGGTGAAGCGGGCCGACGTCTGGTTCGCCCACCGCTTCGCGGGCGGCCCGCGCCCCGCCAAGGCCCCGGCGGGCGGCGCGGCCCGCGCGCTCCACGAGTGGAAGACCGCGGGCCGCTGGGCCCTCGCCGCCGCGATCGCGATCGGCCTGCTCCAGGGCGGCATCTGGTACGTGGACGGCGCCGGGGACGCGAGCTCCCTACGAATGTGGCAGCAGCGAATGCTGTGGCTGATCGGCATCAACGTGGTCATCGCACTGAGCTATACGGTGTTCCCGAAGCGGGTGGAGGCGGCGCGGTCGCGCAAGAGCCTGTTCTAAGCGCTCCGCTGGAGGTGCGTGATGCTTTGGCTGCGGACCGTGCTGGGCTGGTCGCGCAGTTCCCCGCGCCCCTAAGGGGCGCCGTGCCGTGCGCTACCGCGGGTCCACCAGGGGCGCGGGGCTGTGACATATGCGGCTCCGCCGCGGGGCGCGACCAGCCGCAGACGGCCCGCAGATGTCAGCGCTCGCCGCCGGGTACCCACAGAACGTCCCCGGTCTCCTTGTTCGCCGTCCGCGCGAGGATGAACAGCAGGTCGGACAGGCGGTTCAGATACGTCGCAGTCAGCGGGTTCATCGAATCGCCGTGCACCTCCAGCGCCGCCCACGTCGAACGCTCGGCGCGGCGCACCACCGTGCACGCCTGGTGCAGCAGCGCCGCGCCCGGCGTGCCGCCCGGCAGGATGAAGCTGCGCAGCTTCTCCAGCCGCTCGTTGAACCGGTCGCAGTCCGCCTCAAGGCGGTCCACGTAGAACTGCTCGACCCGCAGCGGCGGGTACTTCGGGTCCTCGACCACCGGCGTCGACAGATCCGCGCCCACGTCGAACAGGTCGTTCTGCACGCGGGTGAGGACCTGCACGACCTCCTCCTCCAGACCGCCCAGGGCGATCGCCGTGCCGATCACCGCGTTCGCCTCGTTGGCGTCCGCGTACGCCGAGATCCGCAGATCCGTCTTGGCGGTACGGCTCATGTCGCCCAGGGCGGTGGTGCCCTTGTCGCCGGTACGGGTGTAGATGCGCGTCAGATTGACCATGGGGTCAGCCTAGTTACGCGGGGCCCGTCCGCCACGCTCTTGTGCCGACCGTCACGGCCGCCCGCCGGGCACGGACATTCCCCGCCCAAGTACGCGGTACGGGACGACCGGTGGGCCCCGTCGGGCCCCTCCGTGAGACGCCGCTCACCCGTCTTGGTGTGATGTCCGTCATCTGAGACGTGACGCGCATCTCTTACGGCTCCCAAGACGCCTCACGGCCGATAGCCTCCGCCGGAGAGCCGTATCAGTAAGCCGTCAAAGGGGTGTGAAGTGGCCAGGAAGCTCGCCGTCATCGGGGCCGGACTCATGGGTTCGGGCATCGCGCAGGTCTCGGCCCAGGCGGGCTGGGACGTGGTGCTGCGCGACGTCACCGACGAGGCGCTGGCCCGTGGCACCGACGGCATCAAGGCCTCGTACGACAAGTTCGTGAGCAAGGGCAAGCTGGCCGCCGAGGACGCGGAGGCCGCGCTCGCCCGCATCACCACCACGACCGACCTGGACGCGGCCGCCGACGTGGACGTCGTCGTCGAGGCCGTCTTCGAGAAGCTGGAGGTCAAGCACGACATCTTCCGTACGCTCGACAAGATCGTGCGTCCGGACGCCGTGCTCGCCTCCAACACCTCCGCCATCCCGATCACCAAGATCGCGGCGGCCACCGAGAACCCCGAGCGGGTCGTCGGCGTCCACTTCTTCTCGCCGGTCCCGATGATGCAGCTCTGCGAACTGGTGCGCGGCTACAAGACGAGCGACGAAACCCTGGCCACCGCCCGGGAGTTCGCCGAGTCCGTCGGCAAGACCTGCATCGTCGTCAACCGCGACGTCGCCGGTTTCGTCACCACCCGCCTCATCTCGGCGCTCGTCGTCGAGGCGGCGAAGCTGTACGAGTCGGGCGTGGCCACCGCCGAGGACATCGACCTGGCCTGCAAGCTGGGCTTCGGTCACGCGATGGGCCCGCTGGCCACCGCCGACCTCACCGGCGTGGACATCCTGCTCCACGCCACCAGCAACATCTACACCGAGTCCCAGGACGAGAAGTTCGCGCCGCCGGAGCTGATGCGCCGGATGGTTGACGCGGGTGACATCGGCCGCAAGAGCGGGCAGGGCTTCTACAAGCACTGATTGACGCACCCTCACCTCCCCTCGCCCCGGAATCACTCCATGGGGTGAATTAGGTATCGGTTCGCTTACAGACGGCAACTTCCCTGCGGTCTGTGCAGTCAGTTGGTGCAGTAAGAGACGACAGGCAGACAGGCATACGGAGCACTCCGGGGAGTACATATGCACATCAGGGGCGACCACGTCGAGCTGGTCGTCGGGGGCCGCCTCGACGTCCGCAGCGCGGCGGACGCCCGTACGGTCCTGCACTCGGCGGTCGACGACGGAGCCGGCGACCTGGTGCTCGACCTGACCGAGCTGGACTCCTGGGACGCCACCGGCCTCGGTGTGATCATGGGTGCCCACCGGCGGGCCGGCCGCTGCGGCCGGCGGCTTGTGCTGCGGGGCGTGCCGCCCCAGATGCAGCGCCTGCTGGTGGCGACCCGGCTGCACCGCATCCTCGCCATCGAGGGCGGTATCGCCGCGGAGGCGCTGCCGCGCGTGTGAGCGCGCGCGGCGCCACCGCCGTACGAGCGTCGTACGGCCCTGTTGAGCACGACCTGTGCGGCAGTTGTGCGGGTGATGTGGAATCCGGTCCTCCGTGGGCAATCCTCACCGGACTGTGACGCTCTGGGCGGGGTGGCACCCCGCCCGTTCGGAGATACTGGGCGAAGGTTTAGGGTGCGGTCTCCCGCCGGTCGACATCCCTGCGGCGGGTACCGGACCAGAGCGACAGCGCAGTGCGTAGCGGCCGGGAGGGGCAAGGTTACGCAGGCGCATCTGGGGGGCTTTCACCATGAACCCGATGGACACCCGGGGACCCGACGACTTCGACCACGAGCAGGACGGACCGGGCACCGGCGCCGCCGCGCCGCGCAAGGAGCGCGACCGCGACGCCGTCACCCCCGAGATCGGCGCGCGCGCCGCCGGACTCGCGCGCACGGTCCAGCTCGTCTCGGGCGACTTCCTGCTCACCGTCAACCCCGTCGACGGCAGCGAGATCGAGCCCTGCCCGCCCGGCGAGATCCCCGGCCGCCCCGAACGCCAGTCCGCCGCCGAACGCGCCGACCGCGAGCGCGCCCTGCGCCCGCCGGTGCCCGCCGGGCCCGCGGCGCCCGCGCCGGTCCTGTTGGAGCGCGGCGAGGAGCGCGAGCGCCTCGTGCGCCTGCTCGGCCGGGGCCGCTCGGTACGGCTCACCGGGCCCGCCGGATCCGGGCGCACGGTCCTGCTCGACGCAGTGGCCGCCGACTGCGCCCAGCTCGCGCCCGACGGCGTCGTCCGCCTCAGCGGCCACCGCCGCACCCCCCAGGAACTGCTGCACGAGCTGTACGCGACGGTGTACCGCGCCCCGCTGCACCGGCCCGACCGGGCCGGGCTGCTCGACCAGGTGCGCGAGATCGGGGCGGTCGTCCTCGTCGACGACCTGGAGTTCGGCGGCGCCGCACTCGAAGAACTGCTCGCCGCCGCCCCCGAATGCGCCTTCCTGCTCGCCGCGACGCCCGAGGTGGCGGCGCCGCCGGCCGAGTCGCACCTCGAAGAGGTCTTCCTGACCGGGCTCGGGCGCAGCGCCTCCCTGGAACTCCTGGAGCAGGCCGTGGACCGGCCGCTCAGCGACGAGGAGGCCAACTGGGCGGGCGACCTCTGGTTCGAGTCGGAGGGCCTGCCGCTGCGGTTCGTCGAGGCGGGCGCGCTGCTGCGGCAGCGGGACGGGCTGCGCGGCGAGGGCGTCCCGCGCGACGAGTTCGGGCTGCCGGTGGACGAGCCCTCCGACGTCTCCGTCTTCTCGGCCGAGGGCCGCGAGGTGCCGCTGCCGTCGCTGGGCGAGGGCGCGGCCCCCGCCGCGCCGCTCGCGGCCCGGCTCGGGCAGGCCGCCCGGGAGACCCTGCGGTTCGCCGTCGCCCTCGGCGGCGAGGTGCCGCACCAGGCGCATCTGCCCGCGCTCGTCGGGGACACCCACGCGGACGCCGCGCTCGGCGAACTGCTCGGCTGCGGGCTGCTCTCCCCGGTCGGTACGCGCTACCGGCTCGCGGCGGGCGTGCTCACCCAGCTGGAGGCGGCCGGGTACGGGGAGGACGCGGGGGAGCGGGCGCACACCGCCGCCCAGCACTACGCCTGGTGGACCGGGCACCCCTCGGTCACGCCCGAGCGGGCGGCGGCCGAGGCGGACGCGGTCCTGGCGGCCCTGGGCGCGCTGGTCCCGGGCGGCGACCCCGGTCACCCCGCCACGGCCGTCAAGCTCGCCCGCAGCGCGGCGCCCGCGTTCGCGGCGGGGCTGCACTGGGGGGCGTGGGAGCGGGCCCTGCGGATCGGCTCGGCGGCGGCCCGGCTCACCGGCGAGGTGGCGGAGGAGGCGTACTTCCACCACGAGCTGGGCGTTCTGGCGCTGTGCGCGGGGAACGTGGACCGCGCCCGTGCCGAACTGGAGGCGTCCATCGGTCTGAAGGGCGCGCTGTCCGACAAGCGGGGCACGGTCGCGGGGCGGCGCGCGCTGGCCCTGGTCGAGGACCGCTCGGGCGGCCCGGTGGTCTCGGGCGGCCGCACCCCGTCCGGCGACGAGGTCCCCGCGGCGCGCTACGAGGAGTCCCAGTCGCCCCCGGCCGGCGTCCCGGCCCCGCCCGACACCACTCCCACGGTGCTGATCCCCGGCGGGGTGTCCCCCGCCAAGCGGACGCTGTTCACCGGTACGCGTCGCAATCTGGTGGCGGCGGGGGCGGGGGCGGTGCTCGCGGCGGTGCTGGGCACGGTGGTGACGCTGGGCGCGACGTCCGGCTCCGACGCGCCCGACAAGGTCGAGCAGCGTCAGTCGGCGAACGAGGACGCCACCGACCCGGGGCTCCCGGCGGACACGCCTACGCCGGGTGCGCCGTCGCACGGGTCGGGGGCGGGGTCGACGACGCCGACGCCGTCGAGGCCGGGGGTGCCGGGGACGACGCCGTCGTCGGCTTCATCCCCGGGGACGACTCCTTCCGGGGAGGCGCCGACGCCTTCGGGGAGGCCGTCGGGGCCGTCGACGTCGCCGGGTGGGCCGAAGCCGTCGAGTCCGGGGCACGCGTCGCCGACGCCCAAGCCTTCGGCGACGAAGTCGTCGAGCCCGACGCCGACGCCGACGCCGACGCCGCCGACTCCGACCAGTCCCTCACCGACGCCGACCGAGTCCACGCCGACGACCACGGGTGGCTCGTCCAGTGGCACGCCCCCGAGCAACAGTGCGTCGGGACCCACGACCCAGAGCCCGGCGTCGTCGCCTACGGCGTAGGCCCCTCCCCGCCCCTTCCCTAAACCCTCCGGGGGTGGGGGGAGGGTTGAGGTGGTCTCCCGGGGCTGCGCCCCGGACCCCTTGCGGGGCCTGCGGCCCCTGCACCCCGCTTTTTCGTCTGCGGGCCGTGCGGGGTTGCTCGCGCAGTTCCCCGCGCCTCTAAGGATGCCGCTGCGCGGCATCCCCTGGGCGCCCCGCAGGGGCGCATCCAGGGGCGCGGGGAACTGCGCGACCAGCCGCAGACGGTCCGCAGGCGAACGGGGTCCGGGGCGTAGCCCCCGGCGTCAGAACAGGCGGAGTTTGTCGTCCTCGATGCCTCGCATGGCGTCGTAGTCGAGCACGACGCAGCCGATGCCGCGGTCCGTCGCCAGCACGCGCGCCTGCGGCTTGATCTCCTGCGCCGCGAACACCCCCCGCACCGGCGCGAGATGCGGATCCCGGTTCAGCAGCTCCAGGTAGCGCGTGAGCTGCTCGACCCCGTCGATCTCACCGCGGCGCTTGATCTCGACCGCCACCGTCCCGCCGGACGCGTCCCGGCACAGGATGTCCACCGGACCGATCGCCGTCGCGTACTCGCGGCGGATCAGCGTGTACCCCTCGCCCAGCGTCTCGATCCGGTCCGCGAGCAGCTCCTGCAGGTGCGCTTCCACGCCGTCCTTGATGAGGCCCGGGTCCACGCCCAGCTCGTGCGACGAGTCGTGGAGGATCTCCTCCATCTTGATGATGAGCTTCTCGCCCGCCTTGTTCACGACCGTCCAGACGCCCGAATCGTCCCCCGTCCCCTCCTTGAGGGTGCACGGTGGAGACATCCAGTTGAGGGGCTTGTACGCCCGGTCGTCCGCGTGAATGGAGACGCTGTTGTCCGCCTTCACCAGGATCAGCCGGGTGGCGGAGGGCAGATGGGCGGTGAGGCGGCCCGCGTAGTCGACGGAGCAGCGGGCGATGACGAGACGCATGGTCGGCAACGCTACTCGAATCCCCCCGCCGAACGCGATTCGTCCGGCAAAGCGCTGTTCGTTATTGGCCGGTTACGTGCCAAGTAGCTGTCGCAGCCACCATGCCGCGCCTACCGTATAAGCGGGAGGTTGTCGGTCAGGCACGCTGCGTGGCCGACTTCGTTCCTTTCCCTGCCCGTAAGACCCCCTCCCCGGGGTCGCGAGAGGAGAAACCATGTCGCTCGACGTCTCACCGGCCCTACTCGAACAGGCCGAGCGAGGCGAGGTCGACGAAGCCGATTTCGTCGACTGCGTCCGGACCTCCCTGCCGTACGCATGGGAGATGATCAGTTCTCTGGTGGCCCAGCTGAAGGTGGACGGTGGTGAGTTCGCCGACAACCAGACGCCTCCGCCGGACGAGCAGGCGCGCGGCCAGCTTCTTCGCGCGCTCGCGAGTGACGCCATCCGCGGTTCGCTCCAGCGGCACTTCGGTGTCCGCCTGGCGTTCCAGAACTGCCACCGCGTCGCCGTGTTCCCCCTGGACCCGTCGTCCGACGAGCGGCTCGCCCGCTTCACCTCGGTCCGGGGCCAGCTGCTCAACCAGTCCCCGGAGCTGAGGGACTGCTGACGTCTTCGCCGCCGCTCCGCATCGCGGGAGGTGCAACTGATGCGGAGCGGGGGCCTTTTGTGGGGCCCCGAGCCCCCGCGCCCCGGTGGGCGCCGTCCCCCTCGGGCCTCACCCCAGCAGCGGCAGCACTTCGGTGCCCAGCCTCCGTACGTTCTCCTCCGTCGCGGCCAGGTCCCCCGATCCCTCCACCAGGAAGGCGAAGCGCGTGATGCCCGTCTTCTCCGAGGTCGCCGCGATACGGTCCGCCGCCTGGCGCGGGGTGCCCACCGGGTGGAGGCCGCACAGCAGTTCCGTGTACAGCACGGGGTCGCGCATCGCGCGGTGGCGGCCGTCGACCGTCACATGCGCGTCGAGGCCCTGCTTCAGCCAGCCCGGCATCGCCTTGAGCAGCGTCTCGGCGGCCTGGGCGCGGTGGTCCTCGATCTGCGCCACCCCGGCCGACACATGCGGCGCGGCCGCCACCGCCTCCGGCGCGACGCCGGACGCCAGCGCGTGCGAACGCCACAGCGCGACCATCTCCGCCTTCTCCTCGTCGCCGCAGTGCATCCCGAGCAGCATCGGCAGCCCCCGCTCGGCGGCCAGCTTCACGCTCTTCGGCGAGGTGCACGCCACGATGACCTCGGGGCCCGCGGGACCGTCTGAGAGCAGCTCGTCGGGCCTCGGCACCACCGGGACCTCCCGGAAGGTGAAACGTTCGCCCAGACTCGACACCCGCGGTTCGGACAGCCACCGCAGCAGCAGGTCCAGGGACTCCGGGAAGCCCTCCTCGTACGCCCGCAGGCCCGAGCCGAAGACCTCCAGGTCGACCCAGGGCCCACCGCGGCCCACGCCCAGCGAGAACCGGCCGCCGGACGTCAGGTGCAGCAGCGCCGCCTGTTCGCCCAGTGCCACCGGGTGCGCGCTCGGCAGGACGCTGACCGCCGTCCCGACGCGGATCCTGCGCGTGCGCCCGAGCAGCAGCGCCGCCAGCGTCACCGCCGATGGGCACACCCCGTACGGAACGAAGTGGTGCTCGGCGAGCCACACCGCGTCCAGGCCCGACTCCTCGGCCACCTCGGCGGACCGCACCGCCCTGTGCAGTGCCTCCCCCTGGCCCTGGCCCGGGAATTGGGCTGCCAGTACAAAAGTTCCGACACGCATCGCCTTCTGCCTCCTCGCGGCCGACGCGGCTCCCCCTCTTACCGGCAACAACGCCTGACAAGTGCCAAGGGCACGGCCCAACGCGAACTTCTTGCGATAGTCCGGTAAGTGTCCCCCGTACGAGTTACCGTGCCACCCCTGTGCGAGCTCGGGTACCCGGGGCAAGTACCTCTACGCTGGAGGCAGTCATCCGTCCGGCCCCGTGAGGTGTTTCCGTGTCCCCGCGCCGCAACCGCCCCAAGGGCGGCGACCAGCCGACCGAACCGACCGGCGGGGCGGGCGACCGCTTCGGCCTCCAGCGCTCCGAGACGTACCAGGGCGAGGAGTGGTCCGTCCGGCACGTCAGCGGCGCGAGCGCGCAGGGCAAGCGCTACCGCTGCCCGGGGTGCGACCAGGAGATCCCCTCCGGCGTCCCGCACGTGGTGGCCTGGCCGGAATACGGCGGCGTGGACGACCGCAGGCACTGGCACAAGGCCTGCTGGAACGCGAAGGACCGCCGCACCAGCAGGGTGCAGCGGTCCAGGAACGCGCCGAGGTACTAGGCCCCCGGGTTAGGGCTCGTCATACGTCCCGGCTGTTCAGCGCGGCGAACGCGCCGCCGAGCGCGGCGGCCGTGACGGCTCCCAGGATCAGCAGCGGCGTCCAGCCGGTCGGGCCCGAGTCGCTCACCGTCGAGCCGTAGAACACGGCCAGCTGGCTGGGGATCGAGTACTCCAGCAGGGCCTGGCGCACCGAGTCGAGCGACGGCGCGAACATGAACAGCGCGAGCACCAGCGGCAGCAGCACCACGCCGATCATGACCGTGATCGCGCCGGCCGAGTGCCGGATCAGCGCGCCGATCGCGAGCGAGAGCAGGCCGAGCAGCGAGACGTAGAGGCTGACGCCGACCGTCGCCTTGAACAGCTCGGAGCCGGTCGGCTGCTCGGCGGATTCCACCATCCCCGTCTGCAGCATCGCCACCAGGCCGGTGGAGACCGTCAGGATGACGAAGGACAGCAGGAAGAAGACGACCGACTTGGCGGCGAGGATCCGGGCCCGGCTGGGGCACGCGGTCAGCGTCGTACGGATCATCCCCGTGCCGTACTCGGACGCGATGGTCAGCACGCCGAGGGTGATCACGCAGATCGAGCCGAGCAGCACGCCGTAGAAGCCGAGGCTGAGCAGCGGGGTGTCGCCCATGTGCGCGTCGGAGGCGTTGACCGCGACCGCCGCGAGCAGCCCGATGCCGAGCACGAGCACGACGAGCACGCCCAGCGTCCACATGGTGGAGCGCACCGAGCGGATCTTGGTCCACTCGGAGGCGAGCGCGTCGCCGAGGCTGGCGGGCCGCACCGGGATCGGCGAGGTGTACGTCCCGAGGGGCGCACCCGGTGCCTGCTGCTGGTAGGGGGTGGTCATCGGGCGTCCTCGGGCTTGGTCAGGGCGGGGGCGGGCGCGGCGGCGGGCCGGTCGGCCGGGGGAGCGGCGGGGGCGGCCGGAACGGGCTGAGGGGCCGCGGCCGGGGCCTGCGGCACGGGCGCCTGCATCGGGGCCGCCGGGGCCTGTCCGGGGGCCTGCGGGGCCGCGTACGGGTTCTGTCCGGGCGGCGGCGGGGCGTACCAGCCCTGCGTCGGCACCTCGGGCACCGACGGCGGCGGCTGATAGCCGGGCGGTATCGGCTGCATCAGACCGGCCTTCTGGTCGGCCGTGGAGCGGTAGTCCACCGCGCCCTGCGTCATCCGCATGTACGCCTCTTCCAGCGAGGCCTGGTGCGGCGACAGCTCCCACAGGCGTACGTCCGCGTCATGCGCGAGGTCGCTGATGCGGGGCAGCGCGAGGCCGGTCACCCGCAGGGCGCCGTCCGGCTCGGGCATGACCTGGCCGCCGGCCTCGGTCAGCGCGGACGTCAGCTTCTCCCGGCCGGTGGGCTCGGGGGTGCGCACGCGCGCGAAGTCGGCGGAGTTGTGGGAGATGAAGTCCTTGACGCTCATGTCGGCGAGCAGCTGGCCGCGGCCGATCACGATGAGGTGGTCGGCGGTCAGCGCCATCTCGCTCATCAGGTGCGAGGAGACGAAGACGGTCCGGCCCTCGGCGGCGAGCTGCTTCATGAGGTTGCGCACCCACAGGATGCCCTCGGGGTCGAGGCCGTTGACCGGCTCGTCGAAGAGCAGCACCTGGGGGTCGCCGAGGAGGGCCGCGGCGATGCCGAGCCGCTGGCCCATGCCGAGCGAGAACCCCTTGGATCGCTTGCCCGCGACCTCCTGGAGGCCGACGACCCCGAGCACCTCGTCGACCCGGCGGGCCGGGATGCCGGAGAGCTGGGCGAGCGAGAGCAGGTGGTTGCGGGCGCTGCGGCCGCCGTGCACGGCCTTGGCGTCGAGCAGCGCGCCGACCTGGCGGGGCGCGTTGGGGAGCGTACGGAAGGGGTGGCCGCCGATGGTGACATGGCCGGAAGTGGGCTGGTCCAGGCCGAGGATCATGCGCATGGTCGTCGACTTGCCGGAGCCGTTGGGCCCCAGGAAGCCGGTGACGGCGCCGGGCCTCACCTGGAAGGAAAGGTTGTACACGGCTGTCTTGGCGCCGTAGCGCTTCGTCAGGCCGACTGCCTCGATCATTCTCCAGCCCCATCGACGGTGTGGGTCGTCGGGGCGGTGGCGGATCGCCAGGGTGCCCCCGTATGAGTGAGGAGCTTATCCAGGACTTTACGGTTCCGGCCAAGCGATGAGACATGCGTTACGTAGGTATATGTCCGAAAAGGTGCGGTGCGGCGCCGCGCCCGTAAGGGGCGCGGGGAACTGCGCGACCAGCCACGGACGGCCCGCAGCCGAATCACCGCACGGCCCAGCGGAGCGCTAGGCGTCGCGCTTCTTCAGGACCAGGTAGCCGCCCGCCAGCGCCGCGATCACCCATAGCGCCATGATCCCGAGCCCGGCCCACGGGCCGTACGGCGGTGGCTCGCTGTTCATCGCGTTCGGCACCACCTGCATGATCTTGGAGCCCGCCTGGTCGGGGAAGTAGCGGGCCACCTTCTTGGCGCCCGGCACCGCCGACAGGATCTGCGAGATCAGGAAGAAGAACGGCATCAGGATGCCGAGCGAGAGCATCGAGCTGCGCAGCATCGTGGCCACGCCCATCGAGAAGAGCGCGATCAGCGCCATGTACAGGCCCGCCCCGAAGACCGCCCGCAGCACATTGGGCTCGCCGATGGTGGTGCGGTGCGGGCCGAGCAGCGCCTGGCCGAGGAAGAAGGAGAGGAAGCTGGTCGCCATGCCCACGACCAGCGCGAGCGCGGTGGCGACCAGGAGCTTGGAGAAGAGGAAGGTGGCCCGCTGCGGCACGGCGGCGAGCGAGGTGCGGATCATGCCCGAGCTGTACTCGGTGCCGACCACCAGGACGCCGAACACCACCATCGCCAGCTGGCCGAGCACCATCCCGGAGAAGCTGATGAAGGTCGGGTCGAAGGTCAGCCGTTCGGCCGGCTTGAGGTCGTCGAACTGCGACTTCATCAGCGCGCACAGGGCCGCGCTCACCGCGACCGTGACGACCAGCGCGCTGACCAGCGTCCAGGAGGTCGAGGAGACCGTACGGATCTTGGTCCACTCGGACTTGAGGACCGCGGGCACCGATGCCATGGGTCAGGCCCCCTCGCCGTCGGACGCCGAGCGCTCGGCCGTGATGTTCCCGGCGGCGCCCTGGGCCTTCGCCCGGTAGCTCTCGCCCCAGCTCGCGGCGGGTGCCGGGGGCGGCCCGTGGCCGGTGTCCGAGTGCGCGTGGTACTCCACCGACCCCGCCGTCATCTGCATGAACGCCTCCTCCAGCGAGGCCTGCTGGCCGGAGAGCTCGTGCAGCACGATCTGGTGCTGGGCGGCCAGTTCGCCCAGCCGCTCGATCCTGCCGTTGTCGACTTCCAGGGCGCCGTCGGCGGTCTGGGTCACGGGGATCCCGTTCCGCGCCAGCACGTCGAGCAGGTGTTCCCATTGGGGTGAGCGCAGTCGTACGAAACTCCGCGAATTCTGCCTGATGAAATCCGCCATCGATGTATCGGCGAGCAGTCGGCCCTGGCCGATGACGATCAAATGATCCGCCGTCAGCGCCATTTCGCTCATCAGGTGAGACGAGACGAAGATCGTTCTGCCTTCCGCTGCGAGCGCTTTCATGAGATTGCGGATCCAGTGAATTCCCTCGGGGTCCAGACCATTGACGGGTTCGTCGAACATCAGGATCTCGGGGTCGCCGAGCAGCGCGGAGGCGATTCCGAGCCGCTGGCCCATGCCGAGCGAGAACCCCTTCGACTTCTTCTTCGCCACGGCCGTCAGACCCACCGTGTCCAGCACTTCCGCGACCCGGCGCTCCGGGATCCGGTTCGACTGCGCGAGACAGAGCAGGTTGTTGTACGCGCTGCGGCCGCCGTGCATCGACTTGGCGTCCAGGAGCGCGCCGATGTACTTCAGCGGCTCGTCGAGGTCGCGGTAGTGTCGGCCGTCGATGCGCACGGTGCCGCCGGTCGGGTTGTCGAGATCGAGCATCATGCGCATGGTGGTGGACTTGCCGGCGCCGTTGGGTCCCAGGAAGCCGGTCACCACACCCGGTCTGACCTGGAACGACAGGTCGTCGACCGCGGTCTTGGAACCGAAGCGCTTGGTGAGGCCGGCCAGCTCGATCATGTCGCCACGCTAAAGGCGGACAAAGCCCCCCGCCACCGGAGTGGCGAGGGGCTCTCGACCGTACGAACGCAGCCCACGGGGGAGGAGCTGCGGCACCTTCGGGACTAGCGGGACTGCTGCGCCGGGACGCCGCGCGAGACGGGCTCGTCGTCGACCGGGGAGCCGGCCGCCGCGACCGCCGCACCCGTCAGGGTCGCCAGCATCTCGCGGACGTTGGTCAGCTGCGCGTTGATCGAGTCGCGGCGGTTGGTGAGCGCCGCCAGCTCGCGCTCGGATTCCGAACGGATGCGGTCGGCCTTGGCGTTGGCGTCCGCCACGATGTCCTCGGCCTGGCGCTGGGCCGTCTCGACCGTCTGACGGGCCCGGCGCTCCGCGTCCGTACGCAGCTTCTCGGCCTCCAGGCGCAGCTGCTCGGCGCGGTGCTCGATCTCGGCGAGACGCTTCTCCGCCTTGGCCTGACGCGAGGCCAGGTCGCGCTCGGACTGCTCGCGGCGCTTGGCGAGGTTCGTCTCGAAGTCGGCCGCCGCCTGCGCGGCCTTGGCGCGGGTCTCCTCGAAGAGGGCGTCCGCCTCCTCGCGCTTGGACTGCGCGTCCTTCTGCGCCTCGGAGCGCAGCGTGGAGGCGTCACCCTTCGCCTTCTCGACGATCCGGACGCCCTCGTCCTCCGCCTTGGCCTTGCGCTCGGCGGCGAACGACTCGGCGTCGTTGCGCACCTGCTGGGCCGCCGACTCGGCCAGCTCGCGGTGCTGCTCGGCGGCGCGGCGGGCCTCCTCGCGCAGGTCCTTCGCCTCTTCCTCGGCGAGACGGAGGATCTTCTCGACCCGGGCACCGAGGCCCGCGTACGACGGCTCCGCGTCGTTCACCTGGGCCTGGGCGTTCTGCGTTTCGAGGTGCAGTTCCTCGATGCGCTTTTCCAGAGAAGTGATCCGTGCCAGAGCGCTGTCACGGTCGGCGACGAGCTTGGTAATGCGGTCGTCCACCTGACCGCGGTCGTAACCACGCCGCACGAGCTCGAAGCCGAAGGGGGAGGAAGTGTCGCTCATGGGGTTCCTGTCGAATGAGACCGGTGAGGTGATAGGGGGAATCCTAGGGGCCCAGGCGGCGTGTCATCGAGCGTATGCCCGTTTGATCTGGAGAATGTCCAGCCTTTTGAGTGGCTACGCCTCCGAGGACTTGCCACTCGAACGGTTGCCCCCGGCAGCCGCACCCGCCTTGGCCGCCTCCTTGCCGCCGGAGGACGGGGCCTCGAAAGATTCCAACGCCTCAAGTACGTCCTGGACACGGGAGATCTCGGCGTTGATGTCCGCACGCCGCCGGACCAGCACGTCCAGCTCGCGCTTGCCCTCGTCGACCGTGCGCCGGGCCTCCGCCGCCGCGTCGTCGCGCAGCTTCGTCGCCTCGCGGATCAGCTCGGCCTTCTTGGTCTCCGCCTCCTTGAGCAGCGCCTCGGCCTTCTTCACGGCCGCGATGCGCACCTTGCTCGCCTCGGAGTTGGCGTCCGAAAGCAGCTCCTTGGCCTTCGCCTCCGCCTGAGTCGTCTGCTCGGTGGCGGCCGTGACCAGCTTGTCGACGCGCTCGCCCGCCGTCTTCATCTGCTCGGCGCTCTCCCGCCGGGCCCGCTCGTGCAGCTCCTCGATCTCCGACTCGGTCCGCGCGCGCACCTCCTCGGTGCGCTCCCTTATGGCCGTCGCGTCCGCACGCGCCCCGGCCAGCAGCTCGTCCGCGTCCGTACGGGACTTCTCCACCAGGGAGTTGCCCTCCACGGTCGCCTCGGCGACGATCCGCTCGGCCTCCTTGCGGGCCGCGCCGACCATCGTGTCGGCCTGCTCCTCGGCCAGCGTCGCCGCGAGCAGCGCCTCCTCCTGGGCCTTGGCCATGAGCTGGTCCGCCTGCTCGGCCGCGTCCGCACGGCGCTTGGCCCCGGCCGTACGCGCCTCGTCGAGCAGCCGGTCGGCCTCCTCGCGGGCCTCCGTACGCGTCTTCTCCGCGGCCTCCTCGGTCCGGGCGCGGCTCTTCTCGGCCTCCGCGCGGATCCGCTCGGCGGCCTGCTGGGCCGAGCCCACGGTCTCGGCGGCCTCGGCGCGCAGCCGCTCCGCCTCCCCGTTCGCCTCGGTGAGCACCCGCTCGGCCTCGCCGCTCGCCTCCGCGACGAGCTTGTCGGCCTGCGCGGCCGCGTCCGCCCGGCGCTTGTCGGCGGCCTGACGGGCCTCGTCGAGCAGCCGCTCCGACTCCGCACGCGCCTCGGCGAGCGTCTGCTCGCCCTGCTCGCGGGCCTCGGCCACCGTCTGCTCGGCCTCGGCGGCCGCGGCCGCAAGGGTCGAACCGGCGTCCGCGCGCGCCTCGGTGGTGACCAGCTCCGCGTACGTGTCGGCCTCGGACGTGGTGCGCTCGGCGTGCGCGGTGGCCTCCGCGAGCAGCCGGTCGTGCTCCGACTGGCCCTCGTCGTGCAACTGCTGAGCCTCCGCCACCAGCCGCTCGGCCGTGGCCGTCGACTCGGCGGCGAGCCGCTCGGCCTCCGCGGCCGCCTCGGTGACCAAGCGGTCGGCCTGGCTCGCGGCGTCGTTGCGGATCCGGTTGGCGTCCTCCCGGGCGTCCGCCCGGGTGCGCGAGGCGTCCTGCTCGGACGAGGCCAGCGCGTCGGAGGCCTCGGTGCGCATCCGCTGCGCGTACTCCGACGCGTCCGAACGCGCCTTCTCCGCCTCGGCGATGGCGTCCGCGACGGTCCGCTCGGCCAGCTCCTTGGCGGCCTCCGACTCCTCCTGCGCCCGGGCGCGGACGCGCTGGGCGTCCTCGGCGGCGCGCTCGCGCTCGGCGTGCGCGTCGGCACGGACCCGGTCCGCCTCCTCCTGCGCCTCCGTCTTCGTACGCTCCGCCACGTGCTCGGCCGTCGAGCGCAGCCCGGCGATCTCCTGCTCGGCCTCCTCGCGCAGCCCCGACACCGAGTCCCGCACCTGCTGGGCGGTCTGCTCGGCGGCCGCCACCAGCTCGGTGGCGCGCCGGTCGGCCTCCTCGCCGAGCCGCTGCGCCTCGGCCTGCGCCTCCTCCACCCGCTTGCGGGCGGAGGCGAGCAGCTCCTCGCTCTGCTCGCGGGCCTGCGCCCGCTCCGAACCGGCCTCGGTACGCGCCGAGTCCAGCGTCTCCTCCGCCTCGCGGCGCCGGCGCGCGGCCTCCTCCTGGGCGGCGGCGAGCGCCTCGGCGGCCTCGGCGCCCACCCGCTCGGCGGCGGCCGCGGCCTCCGCGCGCATCCGGTCGGCGGTCTCCTGCGCCTCGGACTTGAGGCGCTCGGCCTCCGCGGCCGCCTCGGACCGCAGCCGTACGGCCGCGCCCTCCGCCTCGGCACGGGCGGTGGAGGCGTCGGCGGCGGCCTCGGTGCGCAGCCGCTCGGCCTCCTGCTCGGCCTGCGCCTGGAGCGTACGGACGCGCTCGGCGGCCTCGGTGCGCAGCCGCTCGGTCTCCTCGGCGGCCTCGCGCCGGATCCGCTCGCTCTCGCCGCGCGCCTCGGTCAGCGCCTGCTCGGCGGAGGCGTGCCGCTGCTCGGCCTCGGTGTGCAGCCGCGTCAACTCGTCGGCGGCGTCGGCCTGGCGGGCGGCGACGGCCCGCTCGGTCTCCTCGCGCAGCACGGCGGAGGCCTGCTCGGCGGCCGTCCTGACGGCCTCGCCCTGCTCCTCGGCCTCCGCGCGCATCCGCTCGGCCTCGGCCCGGGTGCGCTCCAGCGTCTCCTCGGCCTGCTTGCGCAGGGTCGTCGCGCGCTCCATGGCCTCGCCGCGGACCCGCTCCGACTCGGCCCCGGCCGAGGTGCGCAGCTCCTCCGCGTCGGCCTTCGCCTTGGTCAGCAGCTCCTCGGCGGTCCTGGCCGCCTCCTCGATCTGCTGGACGCCCTCGCGGCGGGCCTCGCCGCGGATGCGCTCGCCCTCGGCGACCGCCTCCGCCCGCAGCTGCTCGGCCTCGCCGCGCAGCCTGCGCGCCTCCTCCTGCAGCTCGACCGTCTTGGCCCGGTACTCCTTGGTGTCGTCCTTGGCCGCGCCCTTGAGCTGGTCGGCCTGCTCCTCGGCCTGCGAGCGCAGCCGGTCCGCCTCGGCGTCGGCCTCGCGGCGGATCCGCTCGGCCTCCTCGGACGCCTTGCGGGTGGTCTCCTGGGCGTCCGCGGACGCCTTGGTGAGCACCTCCTCGGCGGCCCGGGCGGCCTTGGCGAGCTGGGCGGCGGTGTCCTCGGCCGCGCTGGTACGGGCCTTCTCGGCGGCCTCGGAGACCGTCGCCTCAGCCTTGGCGCGCGCGTCGGCGAGCGCCTGCTCGGCCTCCGACTTGAGCGCCTCGGACTCCTTGGTCGCCTCGGCGACGAGCCGGGCGATCTCGGTCCTGGCGGTACGGGTGCGCTGCTCGTTGGCGGACTCGGCGCCCGCGAGCTGCCTGGCCGCCGAGTCCTTCGCCTCGGCCAGCACCTTCTCGGCCTCGGCCCGCGCCTCGCGCAGCGCCGACTCGGCCTCCTGCATCCGCTGCTCGGCGGCCCGGCTCAGCTCGGCCGCCTGCTGGCGTGCCTGGTCGGACTCGGCGGTGGTGGACGAGCGCAGCTGCTCGGCGTGGGAGGTGGCCTCCTGGGCCTGCGTGGAGGCGGCGTTGAGCAGCCGCTCGGCGTCCTTGCGGGCGCGCAGCAGGATCGCTTCGGCTTCCGTACGGGCCGACTCGGCCTCGGAGCCGAGCCGTTGCCGGGTCTCCTCGGCGACCCGGGCGGCCTCCGCGCGGGCGGCGGCCAGCGCCGCCTCGCTCTCGGCGCGCGACTCGTCCAGCAGGCGCCGGGCCTGCGACTCGGTCCGCGCCCGCAGCTGCTCGGCCCACGCCACGTTCTCGTTGACGTGCGACTCGACGGTCGCGCGCCGCTCGGCCAGCTCCTGGTCGAGCCGCTGGCGGCGGTTGACCGCCTCCGCGTGCAGCTCGGCCTGGAGCCGGGCCTGGTGCTCGGCGTGCTCCTGGAGGATGCGCTGGGTCTGGGCGCGGGCGTCGCGCAGCTCGCGCTCGGCGTCCGTGCGCAGCTGCTCGGCCTGCATCTGCGCGTTGCGCAGCAGCTGTTCGGCCTGGTAGCCGATGTCCGCGGCGTCGTAGGCAGGACGCGACGCGAGGTTGCGGCGCGCCTCGTGCAGCTTGGCGCGCAGCACCTCGACCTGGTAGCCGAGGTCCTCGGCGTGCTGAACGGCCTTCTCCCGCTCGGTCTTCAGCCGGTCCATCTCGGCCTCGAACCGCGAGAGGTGGTCGTCAGGCCGGTGGCTGTCCTGGCGTTCGTAGCCCCGCACTGCGCGGTCCCATCCGTCCCCTGGTCGCGAACACTGCCCGTACGAGCACCGTCCGACGACGGACGGGCCCCCGGTGAATGGTGTCAGATCGACAAGGGGGCGTGGGTCCCAGGCCCCGACCCGACCCCGGCCCGGAACCGCCCACTGTACCGGCCCCGGAATCCCGGGGTCAGTGCTCCGCTGCCGAGGTGACCAGTTCGGTCAGTACGCCGTGGCAGTCCTTGGGGTGCAGGAAGGTGATCCGGGAGCCCATGGAGCCGATCCGGGGCTCGTCGTAGAGGACCCGGACGCCCTTGCCGCGGATGGCCTCGGCGTCCCCGTCGACGTCGGCGGTGCCGAAGGCGATGTGGTGGACGCCCTCGCCGTTCTTGGCCAGCCACTTCCCGACCGCGGAGTCCTCCCGGGTGGGCTCCAGGAGCTGGAGGTAGGAGGCGCCGCCGTCCGACGTACCGTTGATCTTGAGCATGGCCTCCCGTACGCCCTGCTCCTCGTTGATCTCGGAGTGGAACACCTCGAATCCGTACGTAGCACGATAGAACTCGACGGTCCTGTCGAGGTCGAAACAGGCGATCCCGATGTGGTCGATGCGCGTCAGCATGGGACCAGTGCAGCGCTCCGGAGGTGGTTACGCAACGTGCGCGCGATCACACCGGCTGCCCGGTGACGCCGCCGGTACCGCTCAGTACATTTCCAGTAAACCCTCGTTCACTCCTCACCTCCCAAGGGGCTGTGCCTCATGTCTGGAACGACCGGTACCACTTCAGTGATCGTCGCGGGCGCCCGCACGCCCATGGGCCGACTGCTCGGCTCCCTCAAGACCTTCTCGGGCGCCGACCTCGGCGGCGTCGCCATCAAGGCCGCGCTCGACCGGGCCGGCATCGGCGGCGACCAGGTCCAGTACGTGATCATGGGCCAGGTGCTCCAGGCCGGTGCGGGCCAGATCCCGGCCCGCCAGGCCGCCGTCAAGGCCGGCATCCCGATGAACGTCCCGGCGCTCACGATCAACAAGGTCTGCCTCTCGGGCCTGGACGCGATCGCGCTCGCGGACCAGCTGATCCGCGCGGGCGAGTTCGACGTGGTGGTGGCCGGCGGCCAGGAGTCGATGACCAACGCGCCGCACCTGCTGCCGAAGTCCCGCGAGGGCTACAAGTACGGCGCGATCGAGATGCTCGACGCGATGGCGCACGACGGTCTGACCGACGCCTTCGAGAACATCGCGATGGGCGAGTCCACGGAGAAGCACAACACGCGTCTGGGTATCGAGCGCGCCCCGCAGGACGAGTTCGCCGCCGCCTCGCACCAGAAGGCCGCCGCCGCGCAGAAGAACGGCATCTTCGAGGCCGAGATCACCCCGGTCGAGATCCCGCAGCGCAAGGGCGAGCCGGTGATCTTCGCGAAGGACGAGGGCATCCGCGCGGAGACGACCACCGAGTCGCTGGGCAAGCTGCGCCCGGCGTTCGCCAAGGACGGCACGATCACGGCGGGCACCTCCTCGCAGATCTCGGACGGCGCCGCCGCGGTCGTGGTCATGTCCAAGGCGAAGGCGGAGGAGCTGGGCCTGGAGTGGATCGCGGAGATCGGCGCGCACGGCAATGTGGCGGGCCCGGACAACTCGCTCCAGTCGCAGCCGTCCAATGCGATCAAGCATGCACTGGGCAAGGAGGGTCTGGAGGTCTCGGACCTCGACCTCATCGAGATCAACGAGGCGTTCGCGGCGGTCGCGGTCCAGTCAATGAAGGACCTCGGCGTCTCCCCGGAAAAGGTGAACGTCAACGGCGGCGCGATCGCCCTGGGCCACCCCATCGGCATGTCGGGCGCGCGCGTGGTGCTCCACCTGGCCCTCGAACTCAAGCGGCGGGGCGGCGGTACGGGTGCGGCGGCGCTGTGCGGCGGCGGCGGCCAGGGTGACGCGCTGATCATCAAAGTCCCGGGCAAGTAAGCGCGGTTCCCGCTGTACGTACGTACTGACCCCGAACCGAACGGAGCGGCAATGGTGGACGTCCCCGAACTGGTGGCACAGGCGAGGGAGGGCCGGCCGCGGGCCGTGGCCCGGCTGATCTCGCTGGTCGAGGGGGCGTCCCCGCAACTGCGCGAGGTGATGGCGCAGTTGGCTCCGCTGACGGGCGGGGCGTACGTGGTGGGCCTGACGGGTTCGCCGGGTGTCGGCAAGTCGACGTCGACGTCGGCGCTGGTGACGGCGTACCGGCGGGCGGGGAAGCGGGTCGGGGTGCTTGCCGTCGACCCCTCCTCGCCGTTCTCCGGGGGTGCGCTGCTCGGCGACCGGGTCCGGATGTCGGACCACGCCTCCGACCCCGGGGTCTACATCCGCTCGATGGCGACCCGGGGGCACCTGGGCGGCCTCGCCTGGTCGGCCCCGCAGGCGATCCGCGTCCTGGACGCGGCGGGCTGCGACGTGATCCTGGTGGAGACGGTCGGCGTCGGCCAGTCCGAGGTCGAGATCGCCTCCCAGGCGGACACGTCGGTGGTCCTGCTCGCGCCCGGCATGGGCGACGGCATCCAGGCGGCGAAGGCGGGGATCCTGGAGATCGGCGACGTATACGTCGTCAACAAGGCGGACCGGGACGGCGCGGACGCGACGGCCCGGGAGCTGAACCACATGCTGGGGCTCGGCGAGGCGCGCGGTCCCGGCGACTGGCGGCCGCCGATCGTCAAGACGGTGGCGGCGCGGTCCGAGGGCATCGACGAGCTGGTCGAGGCGCTGGAGAAGCACCACGCGTGGATGGCGGAGCACGGGGTGCTGGGGGAGCGGCGCCTGGCCCGCGCGGCGCGGGAGGTCGAGACGATCGCGGTCACGGCGCTGCGGGAGCGGATCGGTGACCTGCACGGTGACCGCCGCCTGTCGGCCCTGGCGGCCCGGATCATCGGGGGCGAGCTTGATCCGTACGCGGCGGCGGACGAGCTGGTGGCGGGCCTTACGGGGGATTGAGCCAGGGGTTTGTCTGCGGGCCGGTGGGGGCTGGTCGCGCAGTTCCCCGCGCCCCTAAGAATGCCGCTGCGCGGCATCCCCTGGGCGCCCCGCAGGGGCGCTTTCAGGGGCGCGGGGAACTGCGCGAGCAACCCAGCACGGTCCGCGGACGCAAAACGTCAGAGCTTGCCGCGGTGGCCGCGCAGGTGTTCCGCCACCGGTGTCAGCGAGTCCCGCAGAGCCGACAGCGCCTCGCTCGACAGCAAGTCGATGAAGTGCTTGCGCACCGACGCCACATGGTGCGGCGCCACCTTCTCCATCGTCTCCACCCCTGTCTCGGTCAACACCGCGAACAGCCCCCGCCGGTCGGACTCGCAGTTCTCCCGGCGCACCAGACCCGCGTTCTCCATCCGCGTGATCTGGTGCGAGAGGCGGCTCTTGGACTGAAGGGTCGCGGCGGCGAGGTCGCTCATGCGCAGCCGCTGCCCCTCGGCCTCCGAGAGGTTGACCAGGATCTCGTAGTCGTTGTTGGTCAGGCCGAACGGCTGCAGGTCCTTTTCCATCTGGTGCGTCAGCATCCTGTTGACGTCCAGATAGGTACGCCAGGCGCACTGCTCGCTATCGGTCAGCCAGTTGGTGGCCGTCTCGGTCTCCATATGTGGATTCTACCTAAGAAGTTGAATTCTGAACGAAGCCTGGGAGTGTGGCGCCCCGCACGCACCGGCACAAGGGTGCGTCAGCCGCCCGGTCCAGGTCGTGGTCAGCGCCTGGCAAGGGTGCACGCGTTCGACGTCACACTCCGCAGACTACCGCTCACAGGCCGAAGCGACGCTGGAGGTCTCCGAGCTGGCCGGGAAGACGCGGTGCCGAACCCGCCGCCCCGCCCGCCCCGGCCGGCACCCCGCCGCCCGGAACGCCCGGCTCCGCGGGCACTTGCCCGGTTGTCTGCTCGGCCATCAGCACCTCGGTCGACTGGAGCAGCACCGTACCGGCGCCCACGAACTCGAACTGGTGCTCCTCGCCGGACGTTCCGCCGAGCCCCGTCAGTGACCGGATTCCGCCCAGTACGCCCGTCATGTAGCCGTGATCGTAGTGATGGCAGGGCGACGGACAGTCCGCCCAGCCGACCAGCGCCTGCGGGTCCACCCGGATCGGCGGCTCCATGAACACCACCGGTCCATTGGACGCCGCCACGAACTTCCCGGTTCCGATCAGCGTCAGGAAACCCGGCACGATCGACTGCTTGAGCGCCAGCGTCGGCTGGTAGGCGAGCAGGTTCCCGGCCCGGATGGTGAGGTTGCCGTCCTCCAGGTCGTACGAGTTGACGTCGAACGCCCGGTCCGCGAGCAGCATCTTGCCGGAGCCGTCCGCGACCACCCAGTCGCTCGCGTGCAGCGGCGAGTGGAAGCTGGTGCGCAGCAGCCGGTCGAGGCGGCCGTGGCCGATGCCGTTGAACTCGATGCGCCCGTAGTAGGCGATCATCTTGCCCTTCTGCAGGAACCACTGGCTCGACTTGAGCTCCACGCAGAAGGTGTACTTGTTGACGTTGTCGTCCGCGGGCAGGGAGTGCGGGTCGAAAACCACCGGGCCGGTCACAGCTTCTCCTCCGAGGCCTGGACGTACACCGCGCCGTTGCCGGACAGTTCGAGCTGGAAGGCCTCTCCCGAGCCCCGGCCCACCATGTCCCGCCAGCCCAGCGCCGTGGACAGCTTGTTGCGTACGTCGCCGTGGTGGGCCACGTACGCCTGCGGGTCGACGTGGACCGGGCGCTGCGGGGTGATCGGCAGCTCGATCACCCCGCCGTGCGCCATCACGGCGACCGCGCCGTGGCCCTTGAGCGTGGTGGTGAACAGGCCCTGGCCCGTCACCTGGCCCCGGACCATGCCCATGACCCCGCCCTGCGAGCCCATGAACATCGTGCCCTGCTGGAGGGTGCCGTCGAAGGCGAGCAGCCGGTCCGCCTCCACGTACAGGGTGTCCCCGGCGAGGTTGATGACCTGGATGTGGTGGCCGCCGTGGCCGAACATCACGGTGCCGCTGCCCTCGACCGTCATCAGCGGGGTCGCCTCGTTGGCCACCCGCCGGCCGATCATCGACATCAGGCCGCCCTGGCCGCCCTGCACGTTGGGCGTGAACGACACCTCGCCCTTGTACGCGAGCATCGCGCCGCGCTGGCTGAACATCTTCTGGCCGGGGGCCACCGTGGCCTCGACCATCTTGGAGTTGATCTCGCGGAAGGGCATCAGACGTCCCCTCCGATCGTGTTGCGCTCGCTGGGCTGCACGTACACCAGTCCCTCGCCCTCGAAGCGGATCTGGAACGCCTCGCCCGAGCCCTCGCCGAGCAGGGTGCGGAAGGTCACCCCGGACTGGAAGTGCTGCTGGAGGTTGCCCTGGTGGGCGATGTACGCGCCGGGGTCGACCGCCAGCGGGTACTGCGCGGAGACCCGCAGCACCACCGCGGGGCCGTCGGACACGATCGCCGCCTGGCCGTGGCCCTCGACCGTGGTCGTGAACAGGCCGTTGCCCTGGGTCGCCCCGCGCAGCCCGGTGAAGGTGGTGCCGGTGCGCAGCCCCGCGTCGGTGGCGAGCAGATTGCTCGCCTCGACCCAGAGCCTGTCGCCCTGGAGCGAGACCAGGTTGATCTCGGAGGCCCGGTCGGCGAAGTAGCAGGTGCCGTTGCCCTTCACCTCCATCACGGTCATGGATTCGCCGGTCAGGCGGCGGGTCACCATGCCGCGGATGCCCTCACCGCCGCCGGACATCTTCTTGAAGGCCATCTGGCCGTCGTAGGCGACCATCGAGCCGTTCTTCGCCTTGACGGCGTCCCCGGTCATGTCGACGGCCAGCACTTTGCTGCCTTGGAGTCGGAACGTTGCCACGGGCTGACGTTAGCGGCCCGGCCCCCACCCGACCAGGCCCCTCGGGAGCCGGGCCGGGCCCGTGGGGACCCCCGCCAAGATCCCGGCGCCACCGATGTCACAATGGAGAACGTTTGTGCTTGCGTTCACAAGCAACACCCTCCGACCCTCCCACCGAAGGTGCCCCCGTGGACATCAAGACCGCATCCGCCTTCCACCGCCTCCGGCTGGTCTCGGCCCCGGAAGCCGTCTCTTTCCTGCTGCTGCTCGTGTGCTCGGTGCTGAAGCGGACGACCGACGTCAACGCCGTCCCGGTGATGGGCGCGATCCACGGCATCCTCTTCATCCTGTACGTGATCTTCTGGGCCGACGCCTGGAACAAGGCGAAGTGGCCGGTGAAGACCGCCGCCCTGTTCTTCGTCCTGTCCGTGCTGCCGTTCGGCGGCTTCGTGGCCGAGCGCAAGCTCAAGCGCCAGGCCGAGGACGCCCTGATCGCCGCCCGCGCCCGCAAGGAAGGCGTGGTCGGAGCGTGATCGTCGCCTTCTCGGTCACCCCGCTGGGCGTCGGCGAGGACGTGGGGGAGTACGTCGCCGACGCGCTTTTCCCCTAGGGGTGCCACGTCGATGCGGTGACTTTCGGCTGCGGGCCGGCTGTGGCTGGTCGCTCCCCCAAGTTCTCGGCTTCGCTCGAACAGGGGGGACCCCCATCGCGGCGGAGCCGCACGATGTCACAGCCCCGCGCCCCTGACGGGGCACCCGGTACTGCACCGGACTTCCACGAGACCGCTGAGCCCCGAGCCGCTGTCCGAGCCCCCGGCCGCCCGCGCGGCACCGGGGGCTCTTCCATGCCGTCCCGCCCGGCAAACCGCTCGTACGAGAACCGCTCACTCGGAGTACTCCAGTCGACACGCCGAAGAATCTCCACTTTTGTGGGGATATCTACCTGGCTCGATCAGCTGGAGGGCACAGTGCGGTCGAAGAGTCCGTCGGAGCAGTACGACTACGAGACCCACAGCCGGCTCGCCGGACCGCTCACGGAACCGGACAGGGCGGCCTACCGGGTGCGGTACCGGAGTCTCCTCTCCGCCGAGCCCCGCCGAATACGCGCCGTGCTCCTGATGACGCTGGCGCCCGTGCTCACCGCGGTCCTCCTCGTCTACCTCGTCTGGCCCACCCACTGGGTGGAGCGCGAGGGCGGCGACGAGTGGCTGGTCGGCCTGGACATCGCGATGCTCGTCGCGATCGGGCTGATCGAGCTCTTCATGGTCGTCAACGTCGTCTCGATCGCCCACGCCACGATGGTCGCCCGGGACCCGATACCCGTCTTCCCCGAGCCCGGCACCCGGGTCGCCTTCCTCACCACATGGGTGCCCGGCAAGGAGCCCGTGGCCATGGTCCGGGCCACCCTGGAGGGCGCGGTCCGCCTCCACCACCCCGGCCCCCTCGACGTCTGGCTGCTCGACGAGGGCGACGACGAACGGGCCAAGGCGCTCTGCGAGGAGCTGGGGGTGCGCCACTTCACCCGCAGCGGCGTCCCCGAGTGGAACCGCAAGAAGGGCCCGCACAAGGCCCGTACCAAACACGGCAACTACAACGCCTGGCTCGCCATGCACGGCGCCGGCTACGACTTCTTCGCCTCCGTCGACACCGACCACGTGCCGCTCCCCGACTTCCTGGAGCGGATGATGGGCTACTTCCGCGACCCCGACGTCGCGTTCGTGGTCGGCCCCCAGGTCTACGGGAACTACGACTCGCCCGTCACCAAGGCCGCCGAGTCCCAGCAGTTCCTCTTCCACGCGCTGATCCAGCGGGCCGGCAACCGCTACCGCGCCCCGATGTTCGTCGGCACCAACAACATCGTCCGGATCACCGCACTGCGCCAGGTCGGCGGGCTCTACGACTCGATCACCGAGGACATGGCCACCGGCTTCGAGCTGCACCGCCGCAAGAACCCGAAGACCGGCCACTTCTGGCGGTCGGTCT
Organism: Streptomyces sp. BPTC-684; assembly: GCF_030028635.1. NCBI lineage: Bacteria > Bacillati > Actinomycetota > Actinomycetes > Kitasatosporales > Streptomycetaceae > Streptomyces > Streptomyces sp. BPTC-684. The sequence continues at coordinate 1,397,695 of NZ_CP124863.1, read as the reverse complement.
ACACCCCGGACGTACTGGCCGTCGGCGAGGGCCCGGAGTCCTGGACCGACTTCTTCACCCAGCAGATGCGCTGGTCGCGCGGCACGTACGAGACGCTGTTCAAGCAGTACTGGAAGGCGCTGTTCCGGGTCCCGCCCGGGCGGCTCCTCTCGTACACCCTGATGCTCGTCTACTACCCGATGACCGCCGTCAACTGGCTGCTCGGCATCGTCAGCTGCGTCCTGTTCCTCTGGTTCGGCGCCTCCGGCACCCAGGTCTCCGCCTCCGTCTGGCTGATGCTCTACAGCGACGCCGCCGCCCTCCAGATCGGGCTCTACCTCTGGAACCGCCGCCACAACGTCTCGCCCCACGAACCCGAGGGCTCCGGCGGCCTCGCCGGCATGGGGATGTCCGCGCTCTCCGCGCCCATCTACCTCAAGTCGCTCGGCTCGGCGGTGCTGCGCACCCGCGGCCGGTTCGTCGTCACCCCCAAGGGCGGCGAGGCCAGCCCCGACCGGCTGTGGACCTTCCGCATCCACCTCTTCTGGGCCGCGGTGCTCGTCGCGTCCCTCGCCGCCTCGGTCCACTACGGCCACACCCACGTGGCGATGCGGACCTGGGCGGTCCTCGCCCTCGCCATCGCGCTCGCCCCCGTCGCCGTCTGGGCCTGGACCGCCCGGCGCGAGCGCGCGGCCGCCAGGCAACGGGCCCTGGCCCGGCCGCCCGCCGAGCCCGAAGGGGCGGAGGCCGCCCTCGCCACCGCACCGGCTGCCACGACGACCGGAGGGAACTGAACCATGGCCTACCGGCCCTCGAAGCGCACCAAGAAGACGCTCCTCGGCGGCGGCGCGGTCGTGCTGCTCGCCGGGCTCAACGCCCCGGCCGCGCTCTCCTTCGCCGAGGAGCAGTACCACGCGTACCAGATCCGCCGGCCCGACTACATGCGCAAGTACGGCGCCTGGGACACCGTCGACATCCCCGCCAAGTACCGTACGAACGCGATCCACGCGGCCCTGCTGCACACCGGCAAGGTCCTGATCATCGCCGGGTCCGGCAACAAGCAGGAGAAGTTCGACGCGGGCTCCTTCGACACCGTGCTGTGGAACCCGAAGGACAACACCTTCAAGAAGGTCCCCACCCCCGAGGACTTCTTCTGCTCCGGCCACGCCCAGCTCCCCGACGGCCGCCTCCTGGTGGCGGGCGGCACCGCGCGCTACGAGGTCCTGGACGCCGAGGTGAAGCGGGCCGGCGGCGGGATGCGGGTCAAGAACGAGAACCCGGACAAGCCCGTCACCATCAAGAAGGGCACCAAGTTCCGCTCCCCGTCCGGCGTCGAGTACGTCTCCAAGTTCGACGTCACCGTGCCCCGGGCCAAGCGCGAGTTCGTGGTCAGCTACTACGCGACCGGCCAGATGAAGCCGTGGAAGACCAAGGTCACCGCGGCCGAGGCCCGCGTCTTCGTGGAGGCCACCGCCGACGGCCCCAAGTCCGTGGCCACCGACCAGGCCCAGTACGAGATCGAGGGCCTCAAGGGCGAGGACGCCGACAACACGTACGGCCTCGCCGAGAAGATCACCATGGACAAGCAGGACTTCCAGGGCATCCGGGCGGCCTACGAGTTCGACCCGAAGGCGGAGAAGTACCTACCCGTCGCCCCGATGCGGGAGGCCCGCTGGTACCCGACGCTCACCACCCTCCAGGACGGCAGGGTCCTCGCCGTCTCCGGGCTCGACGACGTGGGCACGATCCTCGCGGGCGACAACGAGATCTACGACCCCAGGACCAAGAAGTGGGGCAAGGGGCCCTTCCGGTACTTCCCCACGTACCCCTCGCTCTTCCTCACCAAGAGCGGCAAGCTCTTCTACTCCGGCGCCAACGCGGGCTACGGGCCCGCCGACAAGGGCCGCGAGCCCGGGCTCTGGGACGTCTCCACCAACACCTTCACCAAGATCAACGGCCTCGGCGACGGCGACCAGCTCGAAACCGCCAGCTCGCTGCTGCTCCCGCCCGCCCAGGACCAGCGGTTCATGCTGCTCGGCGGCGGCGGGGTCGGCGAGTCCAAGAAGTCCACGCCCCGCACCGCCCTGATCGACCTCAAGCAGGACAGCCCCGCGTTCAGGACCGGGCCCGCGCTCCCGCAGGGCACCCGCTACCTCAACAGCGTGATCCTGCCCGACGACTCCGTCTTCACCAGCGGCGGCTCCGAGGACTACCGGGGCCGCGGCGCCAGCAACATCCTCAAGGCCCAGTTCTACGACCCCGCCGCCAACGCCTTCCGCGAGGCCGCCGACCCCACGGTCGGACGCAACTACCACTCCGAGGCGCTGCTGCTGCCCGACGGCCGGGTCGCCACCTTCGGCTCCGACTCGCTCTTCGGCGACAAGGACAACACCAAGCTCGGCAAGTTCGAGCAGCGCATGGAGATCTACACCCCGCCCTACCTCTACCGGGACAAGGACAAGCGCCCCGCCCTCGGCGACGGCCCGCAGGCGGTCGGCCAGGACCGCCGCGCCACCTTCCCCACCGCCCACCCCGAGCGGATCGCCAAGGCCCGGCTGATGCGGCCGAGCGCCGTCACCCACACCACGGACGTCGAGCAGCGCTCGATCGACGTGCGCCTGACCAAGGACAAGAACGCGGTGACGGTCGAGGTGCCGCGCGACAAGGCGCTCGTCCCGCCCGGCTGGTACATGCTCTTCGTCACGGACGCCGAGGGCACGCCGTCCGAGGCGAAGTGGCTGCTGATCGACTGACCGCCCAGGCCGCTCGGGCCGCTCGGGCCGCTCAGGCCGCTCGGGCCGCTCAGGCGGTCGAGCGGCGGGCCAGGCCCAGGGCGTACTCCGGCCACCAGGCGCCCGCCGCCGGCCCGCCCCGGCAGGTCCCGTCCGAGTCGCCGGGCCGCTTGATCCACAGGTACGCGTCGAGCAGCGGGCTCCCGGTGCTGGTGGTCGGCGGGGTGCCAAGCGCCCGGCCGGGCGGGTTGCACCAGGCCTGGCCGGGGTCGTCGAGCAGCGGCCCGGCCCCGTTGCGGCTGGTGTCGATCACGAAGTGCTTGCCGCCGAGCCCCTGGGAGACCTTGGTGCCGTACGCCCGTACGGCGTCGTCGGTCTGGAAGTTGGAGACGTTCAGCGCGAACCCGTCGGCGCGGGCCACCCCGGCGCGGGTCAGCGGCGCGACCAGCTTCGTCGGGTCGGGGATCCACGCCGGGTTGCCCGCGTCCAGGTACACCTTGGTGTTCGGCAACTTCTTGAAGTGGTCGACCGCCTCGTTGAGCAGCTGGTAGCGCTCGTCCCAGTGCTCGGGGGTGGTGCAGCCGTCGATCATGTGGGCCACCGCGTCCGGCTCCAGGATCACGATCGCCTTCGCGTCCCCGATCGCCTCGGCGAACATGCCGAACCAGGTGCGGTACGCGGCCGTGTCCGCGGCCCCGCCCGCCGAGAGCCCGCCGCAGTCGCGGTGCGGGATGTTGTACGCCACCAGCAGGATCGTGCGCTGGTCCTTGGCGGCGCCCGCCACGGCCCGGCGGATCCCCGGCCCCGGGTTGTCCCACGCGGGCCAGTCCGCCATCGGCCGGTCCGCGATCCGCCGCAGCGCCTCGGCGTCGGCGGTGCGCCCCTGCGCCTCCCAGACCTTGATCTGCTTGGCGGCACTGCTGTCCGGGTCGACCCAGAAGGGCCCGCCGGGCGCCGGTTCGGCGCCCTCGCCCGTGGAGTGGTGCTGGGTGGCGGAGGTCGTGCCGGGACCCGGGTCGGGGGAGCCGGAGCAGCCGACCGCCAGGGTGAGCAGGGCGGCGGCGAGGAGGGTGCGGTGCCGGGCATTTCTGTGCCGGGACATGCGGCTCCCTGGGGTCACAGGCGTACACAGGACGCAAGCAATCGTGACATATCGGTCACTCTCCGCAAGGGAGCGCCACGGGCCGAACTGTGAGACGGGGCTGACCGGCATATGACCAGTCGGTAAGGTCGGTGCGTGCCGAAGCCGCTCAGCCTCCCGTTCGACCCCATCGCCCGCGCCGACGAACTCTGGCAGCGGCGCTGGGGGCCGGTCCCCTCCATGGGGGCGATCACCTCGATCATGCGCGCGCACCAGATCCTGCTCGCCGAGGTCGACGCGGTGGTCAAGCCGTACGGGCTGACCTTCGCGCGGTACGAGGCGCTGGTGCTGCTCACCTTCTCCAAGGCGGGTGAGCTGCCGATGTCCAAGATCGGCGAGCGGCTGATGGTCCACCCCACGTCGGTGACGAACACCGTGGACCGCCTGGTGCGGTCGGGGCTCGTCGACAAGCGGCCCAACCCCAATGACGGGCGGGGCACGCTGGCGTCCATCACGGACAAGGGTCGCGAGGTCGTCGAGAACGCGACGCGGGATCTGATGGAGATGGACTTCGGGCTCGGCGTCTACGACGCGGAGGAGTGCGGGGAGATTTTCGCCCTGCTGCGGCCGCTTCGCGTTGCCGCGCGCGACTTCGAGGATGAGTAGGGGTTGCCGGTCGGGTGCGGGTTGTCGTGGGTTGCTCGCGCAGTTCCCCGCGCCCCTAGGAGGGCCCTTCGGGCCCATTTAAGGGGCGCGGGGAACTGCGCGACCAGCCCCCACCGGCCCGCAGAGGGCGCCGCAAGATCGCGTCTGTGCGGCCGTTACGCTCGTTGTCATGAAAAAGAGCGTGCTCACCCGCTACCGGATCATGGCCTACGTCACCGGCGTCCTTCTCGTCCTGCTCACCCTCGGCGTGATCGCCAAGTATCTGCTGGACATGGACGGCGCGGCCGACTTCACCAAGATCGTGGGCATCGCGCACGGCTGGCTGTACGTGCTGTACCTCGTCTGCGCCTTCGATCTCGGCTCCAAGGCGAAGTGGCCGGTCGGCAAGCAGCTCTGGGTGCTCATCGCGGGCACGATTCCCACCGCCGCCTTCTTCGTCGAGCGCAAGGTCTCCCGCGAGGTAGAGGCCCTGGTCGCGGACCCGGCGCCGGCCGCGGCCCAGGCGTAACCCCACCGCCCACGGAGAACCGTGGGCGGTCGGCCATCGACATTTACTAGGACGTCCTAGTAAATTCGAAGGTATGGACGCTGACGCCATCGAGGAAGGCCGCCGACGCTGGCAGGCCCGTTACGACAAGGCCCGCAAGCGGGACGCGGACTTCACCACGCTCTCCGGGGACCCGGTCGACCCGGTCTACGGGCCCCGCCCCGGCGACACCTACGAGGGTTTCGAGCGGATCGGATGGCCCGGCGAGTACCCGTACACCCGGGGTCTCCACGCGACCGGCTACCGGGGCCGGACCTGGACCATCCGGCAGTTCGCCGGGTTCGGCAACGCCGAGCAGACCAACGAGCGCTACAAGATGATCCTCGCGGCGGGCGGCGGCGGCCTCTCCGTCGCCTTCGACATGCCGACCCTGATGGGCCGCGACTCCGACGACCCGCGCTCGCTGGGCGAGGTCGGCCACTGCGGCGTCGCCATCGACTCGGCCGCCGACATGGAGGTCCTGTTCAAGGACATCCCGCTCGGTGACGTCACGACGTCGATGACGATCAGCGGTCCCGCCGTGCCGGTGTTCTGCATGTACCTGGTCGCCGCCGAGCGGCAGGGCGTCGACCCGGGCATCCTCAACGGCACGCTCCAGACCGACATCTTCAAGGAGTACATCGCGCAGAAGGAGTGGCTCTTCCAGCCCGAGCCGCACCTTCGCCTCATCGGCGACCTGATGGAGCACTGCGCGGCCGGCATCCCCGCCTACAAGCCGCTGTCCGTCTCCGGCTACCACATCCGCGAGGCCGGGGCCACGGCCGCGCAGGAGCTGGCGTACACCCTGGCCGACGGCTTCGGGTACGTGGAGCTGGGCCTCTCGCGCGGTCTGGACGTGGACGTCTTCGCGCCCGGCCTCTCCTTCTTCTTCGACGCGCACCTCGACTTCTTCGAGGAGATCGCCAAGTTCCGCGCCGCGCGCCGGATCTGGGCCCGCTGGATGAAGGAGGTGTACGGGGCGAAGTCCGACAAGGCGCAGTGGCTGCGCTTCCACACCCAGACGGCCGGTGTCTCGCTGACCGCCCAGCAGCCGTACAACAACGTCGTACGGACGGCGGTGGAGGCGCTCTCCGCGATCCTCGGCGGCACCAACTCGCTGCACACCAACGCCCTGGACGAGACGCTCGCCCTGCCCAGCGAGCAGGCGGCCGAGATCGCCCTGCGCACCCAGCAGGTGATCATGGAGGAGACGGGTGTGGCCAATGTGGCCGACCCGCTCGGCGGCGCCTGGTACGTGGAGCAGCTCACCGACCGCATCGAGGCGGACGCGGAGAAGATCTTCGACCAGATCAAGGAGCGCGGGAGGCGGGCGCACCCCGACGGCAGGCACCCGATCGGGCCGATCACCTCGGGCATCCTGCGCGGGATCGAGGACGGCTGGTTCACCGGGGAGATCGCCGAGTCGGCGTTCCAGTTCCAGCAGTCGCTGGAGAAGGGTGACAAGCGGGTCGTGGGTGTCAATGTCCACCACGGCTCCGTCACCGGGGACCTGGAGATCCTGCGGGTCAGCCATGAGGTGGAGCGGGAGCAGGTCCGGGTCCTGGCGGACCGCAAGGGCGCGCGTGACTCGGCGCGGGTGAAGGCCGCGCTGGACGCGATGCTCTCCGCCGCGCGCGACGGGTCGAACATGATCGCGCCGATGCTGGACGCGGTGCGGGCGGAGGCGACCCTGGGGGAGATCTGTGGGGTGCTTCGGGACGAGTGGGGCATCTACACGGAGCCGGCGGGGTTCTAGGCGCCCCGGTGCCGTCTTTCGTCTGCGGGCTGTCTGTGGCTGAGCGCGCAGTTCCCCGCGCCCCTTAGGCAGTCGGCCACAGCCGGAGAACCCAGCTCAGCCACAGTCCTTCAGGGGCGCGGGGAACTGCGCGAGCAACCCAGCACGGTCCGCGGACGAAGACGGGTTTTGGGGGCGTGGGGAACTGTGCGCTCAGCCACCGACGGCCCGTGGGTGACGGGTCTCTCGAAGCGGGGCTAGGCGGGCCACGCCACGCGGAACTCCGCGCCCCCGCCCGGGGCGTTCCGGACTGTCAGGTCCGCCCCGTGCGCCCGCGCGATCTGGCGGGCCATGGCCAGGCCCAGGCCCGAGCCGGGGAGGGCTCGGGCGCGGTCGGCTCGGTAGAAGCGGTCGAAGACGTACGGGAGGTCCTCTTCCGCGATGCCGGGGCCGTGGTCCCGTACCGTCAACTCATGGGCGGACAGGGTCACTTCGATCTCCGCGCCCGGCGGGCTGAACTTCGCCGCGTTGTCCAGGAGGTTGGACAGCAGTCGGGCCAGCCGGGCCGGGACGCCGGGGAGGGTGGCGGACGCGTCCGCCAGGTCGAGGCGGAACGGGGTGGACGGCCAGTGCGCGCGGGCCGTGTCCACCGTGTGGGCCACCAGCGGGGCGAGGCGCACCTCCTCCAGGAGGGGGGTCGGCTCCTCGTCCCTGGCCAGGCCGATCAGGTCGTTCACCATGACCGTGACCTCCCGGATCTGGCGGCCGAGCGCCGCTGACGCCCTCGTGCGCTGAGCCTCCGTCAGGCGGTCGGCACGGGCCAGGAGTTCGGCGTTGGTGCGCAGCGCGGTGAGCGGGGTGCGCAGCTCGTGGGAGGCGTCCGCGACCAGTCGGCGCTGGGCGGTCACCGACTGCTCCAGCTCGCCCAGCATGGTGTTGAAGGACGCGGCGAGCCGGGTCACCTCGTCCTCCTTGCCCAAGGGGCCCGGCGGCAGCTCGATGCGGTGGCTGGGGTCGCGGGTGGCCGCGATGTGCTCGGCGGTCGCGGTGAGCCGGGCGACCGGGGCGAGGCCGGTGCGCGAGACCCAGTAGCCGAGCCCGGCCGCGAGCAGCACCCCGGCCGCGCCGACCCCGGTGAGCAGCCGGGCCGCCTGCCGTACGCCCTCCTCCACGGTGTCCGCGCGCAGGGCGACCTGGAGCGTCTCGCCGCGCGGCAGCGTGGTGGTGAGCATGCGGGCCGGGTGGCCGGAGACGTGGATGTTGGTGAAGTACGGGCGGCGCTGCCCGGCCGCGACCTCGCGGGCCTGGGGCGGGACCGGCAGCAGATAGGGCTTGGCCGGGTCGTCCGCCGGGTCCTTCGGGACGATCTGGGAGCAGGCCGGGGAGGAGAGGAAGCGGCACTCGCCGTTGATCACGCCGGGCGCGGCCCCCCGGTGCTGCTGGGCGGCCAGCGTCGCGGACTGGGTGAGGTTCAGATCGAGCTGGTGGAACAGCTCGTAGCGGATCACGAAGAACGCGGCCGCGCAGACGCCGAGCGCGACCAGCGCCACCGCCGCCGAGGCGGCCACGGCGAGCCGGGTGCGCAGCGGACGCCTGCGCCGCCAGCGGGCGCCGAGCCGACGGCGCGCGCTCACGCGGTGTCCAGCCGGTAGCCGACGCCGTGGACGGTGTGGACGAGCCGGGGCTCGCCGGCCGCCTCCAGTTTGCGGCGCAGATAACCCACGTACACCGCGAGGGAGTTGGAGTCGGGGCCGAAGTCGCGGCCCCAGACGAGTTCCAGGATCATCTCGCGCGGCAGGACCTGGCCGGGGTGGCGCATCAGCAGTTCGAGCAGGGCGGACTCGGTGCGGCTGAACTCCAGGGGGCGTCCGGCGCGGTGGCCGGTCCTGGTGGCGGGGTCGAGGACCAGGTCCGCGAAGACCAGCCGCTCCGGGTCCGGCTCCTCGGGCGCGGCCCTGCGCAGCAACGCCCGTACGCGCGCGATGAGTTCGTCCAGTGCGAACGGCTTGACGAGATAGTCGTCGGCGCCCGCCTCCAGACCGTCGACGCGTTCGCTCACCGAGTCGAGCGCGGTCAGGACGAGGACGGGGGTGCGGTCGCCGAGCGCCCGCAGTCGGCGGCAGACGGCCAGCCCGTCCAGGACCGGCATCATCACGTCGAGGACCACCGCGTCCGGCTGCCAGGCGGCGATCTCGGTGAGCGCCGCGAGCCCGTCGGCGGCGCCCCACACCTCGTACCCCTCGACGGCGAGGCCGTCCTCCACGGCGGCCCGCACCTCCGGCTCGTCGTCGACGACGAGGATGCGGGCCGGGGGCCGGGTGTGTGCGCTGCTGCTCATGGGCAAAGAGTGCCAAACGCCGCTCTTAGAAGCCTCTTAAGCCACCCCGCGAACCTTCGGGGCATGCGCACACCACTCTCTGTCGTGATCGGTGCGGGCGGCACCGGCGGCCACATCTACCCCGGGCTCGCGCTCGCCGAGGCGCTGCGCCGGGCCGTCCCGGACGCGGTGATCTCGTTCGTCGGTACGGAAAGAGGCCTGGAGGGCGAGCTCATCCCGGCCGCCGGATACCGGCTGCACACCGTCGACATGATCCCCTTCGACCCGGCGCTGGGCGCCCGCCGCTATCTGCTGCCCGCCGCACTGCTGAAGTCCGGCGCGCAGTGCCGGGCGATCCTGCGGGCGCAGGGCGCGCAGGTGGCGGTGGGGATGGGCGGCTATCCGAGCGCGCCCGTCATCGTCGGGGCCAGACTCGCCGGACTGCCCAGCCTGATCCACGAGTCCAACGCCGTGCCGGGGCGGGCCAACCAGTTCGCGGCCCGGCTGACCCGGAACATCGCGGTCGCCTTCGACCGCAGCCGGGCGCACCTGGCGGGCGGCGCCGACGCCGTCACCACCGGGATGCCGATCGCCTCGGCGCTTGCCGGGCTCGACCGCCCGGCGCTGCGGGCCGAGGCCCGGCGGGTGCTCGACGTGCCGCCCGGGGCGCGGCTCGTGCTCGTCAACGGCGGCAGCCTGGGCGCGGCCCGGCTCACCGAGGCGGCGGTCGGGCTCGCCCGGCGCTGGCAGGGGCGCGACGACGTGCACCTGCTGATCAAGACCGGCCCCGCGGCCCTCGATGAGACCCGGCGGCGGCTGACCGGGCTGTGGGGCGCGCGGGCCGTGCCGTACCTCGACCGGATGGACCTCGCGTACGCCGCCGCCGATCTGGTGGTGTGCCGGGCCGGTTCGGCGACGGTCGCGGAGCTGGCCAGCACGGGCGTTCCGGCGGTCCTCGTCCCGTATCCGCACGCGCCGGGCGACCACCAGACGCACAACGCGCGGGTGCTCTCGGAGGCCGGGGCGGGGCTGCTGCTCCCGGACGCCGAGACCACGGCGGACCGGCTGGCCTCGCTCGTCGAGCCGCTGCTCGCCGACCCGGCGCGGCTCGCCGCGATGGCGGGGGCGGCGGATCCGGGCCCCCACGCGCGGGCGGCGGAGCTGCTGGCGGCGCGGGTGCTGGAGCTGGCCGGGCACCACATTCATTCGTACGACAAGGAGCACGCAGCATGAACAACTGGCAGAACCGAACCGTCCTGGTCACCGGGGCCGAAGGGTTCATCGGCTCGACCCTCGTCGACCTGCTGGTCGAACAGGGCGCGCGGGTGCGGGCGTTCGTGCACTACAAGCCGTACGCCGAGAAGGGCCATCTGGCGCATCTGCTCGACCACCCGGCGGTCGAGATGATCGCGGGCGACGTGCGCGACGCCGGGCGGGTCTCGGACGCGGTCGCCGGGTGCGACACCGTCTTCCACCTCGCCGCGCTGATCGGCATCCCGTACAGCTACGACTCGCCGGGCGCGTACGTCCAGACGAACGTCGTCGGTACGGAGAACATCGCGGAGGCCTGCCGCCGGCACTCGGTGCGGCGCCTCGTGCACACCTCGACGAGCGAGGTGTACGGGACGGCGCGGACCGTGCCGATCGCGGAGGACCACCCGCTCCAGCCGCAGTCGCCGTACTCCGCGTCGAAGATCGGCGCGGACGTGCTCGCGCTGTCGCACTGGCACGCGTTCGAGCTGCCGGTGACGGTGGTGCGGCCGTTCAACACGTACGGGCCGAGGCAGTCGGCGCGGGCGGTGATCCCGACGATCCTGGCCCAACTCCACGCGGGGGTGCGGGAGATCCGGCTCGGCTCGCTCACTCCTACGCGTGACTTCACGTACGTGACGGACACCGCGCGGGGGTTCCTCGCGGTGGCCGAGTGCGAGCGGGCGCTGGGGGAGGTGGTGAACCTGGGGTCGGGCCGGGAGATCTCGATCGGGGACCTGGCGGAGTCCCTGATCGCGGCGTCCGGCCGGTCCGCGCGGATCGTGGTGGACCCGGCGCGGCTGCGGCCGTCGGGCAGCGAGGTGGAACGGCTGCTGTCCGACAACTCGCGGGCGCGGGAGTGGGCGGGGTGGGTGCCGGAGGTGTCTCTGGGGGAGGGGTTGAAGCGGACGTCCGAGTGGGTGGAGGGGAATCTGGGGCTGTTCGGGGCGGGGTACGCGGTGTGACCGCGGCTTGAGCCCCCACCCCGCCCCTTCCCGAAAGCCCTCTGGCGGGCGGCCGGATTCTTCGTCTGCGGGCCGGTGGGGGCTGGTCGCGCAGTTCCCCGCGCCCCTAAAAGCGCCCCTGCGGGGCGCCCCGAGGATGCCGCGCAGCGGCATTTGAGGGGCGCGGGGAACTGCGCGACCAGCCCCCACCGGCCCGCAGGTGAGCAGGGGTTCGGGGGCGTAGCCACCGAGGGGGCAATCAGGCCGTCGCCTGCAAGCCCGTGCAGATCAGGAGGGTGAAGTCGCGGGCCCACTCCTGGTCCACCGGCTCCGCGCTCACGAGAGCGCGATGCACCACCGCCCCCGCCACCACGTCGAAAATGAGGTCGGTGTGGCGCGCCGAGGCCGCCGCGTCGTCCTCGTACGGCAGCTCCCCCCGCACCTGCGCCCGCTCCCGGCCGATCAGTACGAGCCGTTTCTGACGGTCCACGATCGCCGAGCGGATGCGGCCGCGCAGGGCGTCGTCGCGCGTGGACTCCGCGACCACCGCCATCAGCGCCGTCTTCGTCTCGGGGCGCTCCAGGATGGACGCGAACTGGAGGACCACGCCCTCCACGTCCGCCGCGAGACTGCCGAGGTCGGGGAGTTCGAGCTCGTCGAAGAGGACCGCCACCGCGTCCACGACCAGCTCGTTCTTGCCCGCCCAGCGCCGGTACAGCGTCGTCTTGGCGACGCCCGCGCGGGTCGCCACGTCCCCCATCGTCAGCTTCGACCAGCCCAGTTCCACCAGCGCCTGCCGGGTCGCCAGCAGGATCGCCGCGTCGGCCTCGGGGCTGCGGGGGCGGCCGGGTCGCGCGGTTCTGCCGGGGCTGGATTCGGAACACATGACGTACGACCATACCGGCCGGTAAGGAATGCGCTGTGGGAGAGATCACGGCGCGTTCGAGGCCTTCTCCGGGCGCTCCCGCACCGACTCCAGTTACGCTACGACTCGTAGCGAAAGACTCGGACGGTCTTTGAGCGACAACCACAGAACAGCAATGCACGCAGGGCCGCAGGCGCCGGGTGGGGACCCGGGTGCGCCGGGATCCTGCCACCGGTTGAGCACACTCGCGCGCGGAAGGGGGAGGATGTACGCATGCAGCCTAGGAACATGTCCATGAGCGGCGTCGTCGACCTCGCCGCGGTGAAGGCGGCCGGTGAGGCCAAGGCCAAGGCGGAGCAGGCCCGAGTCGAGGCCGCCCGTCAGGGCGGGGGCACGGCCGTACCGCCGTCGGCCCTCGTGATCGATGTCGACGAGGCCGGGTTCGAGCGCGACATCCTCCAGCGCTCGGCCGAGGTGCCGGTCGTCATCGACTTCTGGGCCGAGTGGTGCGAGCCGTGCAAGCAGCTCGGCCCGCTCCTCGAGCGGCTGGCCGCGGAGTACAACGGCCGTTTCCTCCTGGCCAAGATCGATGTCGACGCCAACCAGATGCTGATGCAGCAGTTCGGGATCCAGGGGATCCCGGCGGTCTTCGCGGTGGTCGCCGGGCAGGCGCTGCCCCTCTTCCAGGGCGCGGCCCCCGAGGCGCAGATCCGCGAGACCCTCGACCAGCTGATCCAGGTCGCCGAGGAGCGCTTCGGCCTCACCGGCATCGCCGTCGACGCGGACGCGGACACCGCGCAGGCCCCCGCCGCGCCCGTGGCCGGTCCTTACGACGCCCTGCTCGAAGCGGCCGTCACGGCCCTGGACTCCGGCGATCTGGCCGGCGCGGTCCAGGCGTACAAGAACGTGCTCGCCGACGACCCCGGCCACCCGGAGGCCAAGCTCGGCCTCGCCCAGGCCGAACTGCTGCGCCGGGTCCAGGACATGGACCCGCAGCAGGTCCGCAAGGACGCGGCGGAGAAGCCGCAGGACGTCACCGCCCAGATCGCCGCGGCGGACCTGGACCTGGTGGGCGGACACGTCGAGGACGCGTTCGGCCGGCTCGTCGAGACCGCCCGGGTCACCTCGGGCGAGGACCGCAACGCGGCGCGGCTGCGACTGCTCGAACTCTTCGACGTGGTCGGTACCGATGACCCGCGGGTGACCAAGGCCCGGGGCGCGCTGGCGCGAGTTCTCTACTGAACCGGGGGCCCGGTATCCGGGCCGCTCCGGGGCCGCTGAGCTGTCATCGCGTGCGTGCGCACCGCGTATCCACCGCTGACGATTTGGCGACACGGAGACAAGCGGCGACCGCGTTTTACCAAAACTTGGTAAACGCGGTCGCTGTTACTGGCAGTAAATTGAACTGCTTCTTACGTCCGTATTGAGACGTCTATTTCCCCTTCTGTCCCGTGACTTGGGGGTACGAAGTGTGGCGGCCCGATGCCGGGCTGTCGTACCACGGTTATCCCTCCGTTACTGGCAAGTAACGAACCCCCTTGCGCCCCTCCTCCGAATGGACCACGATCGGCCACGCTCGGTCCAATAACGCACCAGCCCGACAGCCACTCGGGGCTGCGCGTTCCCTGGGTCCCCACCGAGCCGGCCGGCGGCCCTGCCGTCGACCGTGGACAGGGGGGTCTCCGCTCACCGGCGGGGCCTGTCCAGCAGGTTGTGCGTGATACGCGTCAGGCGCGACCAGTGGTTGTCGCTCGGGGGTGATCGCCGGTGATTCGGACGCGGTACGCGCCTGAAGGCTCGGGCGCTCCTTCCCGAGGACGTAGCACTTCTCCCATCCCTGGACAGCCTGCGAGGGTCCGTCCCGGAGATGTACGTCCGAGAAGGAGGAAAGTCATGGAGTCCCAAGTTCGTGGCGGGACCAGATGGAAGCGGTTCGCGCTGGTCATGGTGCCCAGCGTGGCCGCCACTGCGGCGATAGGCATCGGCCTCGCCCAGGGCGCGCTCGCGGCGTCGTTCAGTGTTTCCGGGGTTGACTTCAAGGTCACGGCGGATCAGCTGGTCGGCCACAACATGCTTCAGTACGGTTCCATCGCCAGCGGTGCGGGCCAGAACCACCCGGTGGTCGTGTCCGGCTTCAATCACGCCGAGATCACCAACATGTGCCAGTCGGTCGTGACGCCGCTTCCGATCAAGATCCCGGGCATCGGCGATCACGTCACGATGACGATCGAGGCGGGCGGCACCCCGGGGAAGCCCGTCGTGGCGGAAAACATCTACCTCGATGTGGCCCAGCTCGACACCGATGCGACGTTCAAGAACATCGACATCGGTGTCGCGGCGGGCGAGGGTCAGGGCACGGGTGACGAGCGCGTCGAGATCCAGCCCGGCAAGAAGGGCACGCCGGGCGAGAGCCCCAGCCAGTACGGCTTCGCGCAGCGCGCCAAGGAGGTCGTTCTGGACAGGGTGGAGCAGCGTGCGTGGGCGACCACGGCCGCCAGCTTCAAGCTCAACGGCCTCAAGCTGCGGCTGTCCGGTGGCGTCAACGAGTGCCAGCTCAGCAAGCCCAAGCCTCACTAGAGGCCTCACCCGGCGGTCGGCGAGAGCATGACTCTCCCGGTCGCCGGGATCCTCTTCTTTTCACACAGCAACAGCGGTACCAGGGAGCTGTTTTCCATGAGCGCCGAGACCACAGGTTCCCGAGGGTTCACCTACTGGCGGCTTCGTTTCCGGGCCTGGCGGGGCGGCCGACCGTTCTGGGCGGGCGTGTTCACGATGGCGGGCGGCGTGCCCATCATGTACTTCCCGTACGCCAACATGCACCTGGGCAACATCACGCTGGCCATGTCGACGACGGCGGGTGCGGGCTCACTGATCATCGGTGTCCTCCTGGTCACGCTCGGGCTGACCATGTGGTTCCACCACGTTGTACGGGTGTTCGCCGGTATCGCCGCCATCCTGCTCGCCCTGATCTCCCTGCCGGTCGCGAACTTCGGCGGTTTCGTCATGGGCTTCCTGTTCGCCCTGTTCGGCGGGGCGCTCGCGGTGGCGTGGGTGCCCGCGAAGCCGAGACGGCGTGATCTGCGCGCCCAGCGCTCCGGCGACCCCTCGGGCGACGAGCCGGACGGCGGGACCGTCCCCGGCCCGCGCGAGGAGGAGCCCGGAACGGCCGTCACCGAAACGACAGTTGACGCCAATGGCGGGAGGAACAGTGCGGGGTGACGAGACGCAGCTGGGCTCGACCGGAGGCGGCGACTCCCGTGAGAGAGGCGGTCCGCGCCACGCGGCCCCGAGGAAGTCGCTGCTGACCAAGCTGCACATGCCCGCGGGCAAGGCGATGGCGCTGGCCGCCATGCCGACGGCCATGTTCGTCGGGATGAGCCTCACGCCCAAGCTCGCGATGGCGGACGACAAGACGGACATCCCGTTCGCGCCCGGCCCGTGTGTGACGCGCTCCGACCAGCCGAGCGAGTCGCCCAGCCCGTCGTCGAGCAAGTCGACCACGCCGACGCCGAGCCCGTCGTCCTCCTCCTCTCCCTCGTCCTCGGACAAGGACAAGGAGCCGACCCCGACGACGACGCCGTCGGCGGACAAGGCGAAGCAGACCCAGCAGCAACCCTCGGGGAAGACGTCCACGACGCCTCCGGCACCCGCGCCCACCAAGTCCACGAACCCGCTGGACCCGTTGGGGCTCGGGGACGTGCTGGGCGACATCCTGGGTGTACACCCGAGCACGTCGTCGGCACCGGTGACCCCGAAGCCGTCCTCGACTGCGACGTCCACGCCCACGACGAAGCCGACGACCAAGGCTCCGACGCCGACGACGGCGCCGAGCAAGCCGTCGACGAAGCCGGTCACCAAGCCCGTGGACAAGACGGCCGACGCGATCCGCGAGGCGGCCAGGCAGGCGGGCCAGAAGGTCGAGGACCTGGCGGACAGCGCGAAGGGCCTGGACGCCAAGAAGGACACCGACGTCCCCGACGGCGCCAAGCAGCCCTTCCCGTGCCCCACGGCGGACCCGAAGGCCCTGGCCAACGCCAAGCTGGATGCGGGCGTCCCGCTGCTGCCGGACAAGCCCTGGATCCTCAAGACGTCGGTACTGACGCTGAAGGGGCTCAACTACGAGGGCATCGTCGAGGTCAAGACGGGCAGCGGCAAGATCAAGAAGGTCCTGAAGTTCACGGCGTCCTCGGTGACGATCAGGGACCTGCACCAGTTGGTGTACGGCCCTGAGGTGAACGGCAAGCCGACCACCGCGCACGTCAAGGCCCGCGCGGGTTCCGACTCGACGATCGACGACGGCACGGTGACGATGTACACGGAGGAGCTGAAGGGCAACCTCTTCGGCATCATCCCGGTCACGTTCAGCCCGCAGACCCCGCCCCCGCTGAACGTCCCGCTCGCCATCTTCACGAACGCGACGGTCCACCAGGCGGGCCAGTTCGGCGGCACCCTCAAGGTGCCAGGCCTGCAAAATTACATTACGGACGGCAGCCCCGAGTAGCCGTACGCCTAAAGATCCTTTTCGGGAGCCGCAGTTAGCCGTGGCCCGCACCGATATTCGGTGCGGGCCACGGCTGTTTGGTGGTCAGGGAGACATTCGCAACTGGCTCAAATGGGAGTCACAAATATTCACAACCTTCACTAGAGTAACGGGAGTTGAAGTAGTGGACCGGGTGCGGGGGCGCCATGTGTGGGTCTGCTCCGACTTTGTCTGCCGTGTTTCGTGGGGAAACGTGTCTGCTATGCGTAATAGGCCTGTCCGGCGACCTGCTGCCTGCACCGTCCTGTTTGCGGCGCTCGGTGCGCTGCTCGCAACTCCCGCGTCGGCTGACAACGGTGCTGCGCGTCCGAGGATTCCGGTCAAGCCGGTCGTGTCCAAGGTGGTGCCGCCGTCGGCGAAGCTGCCCGCGGATCAGGTTCGCCGGGTGGCGGCGGCTCGTCTTGCGGGGGCTGCGAGCGCGCCGGTGACGCCCCGGCTCGATGTGGACCGGGACGGCATCAGCGACCTCCTAGTGCGAGGGCTGGACGACAGCCTTTATCTGAAGGGGTGGAAGCAGGACAAGAACCTGCTGTACGAGACTCCGCGCGGAGGGTTCAGGGATCTCATCGAGCCCGGCGACGTCGACGGTGACGGACATCCGGAACTGCTGGTCCTTTCCCCGTCGGGAACGCTCACGCTGGAGTCGAACCTGACCGAGAGCGGCTGGGGAACCTTTGGTGTGGTGCCGTGGTCGGAGAACGGCTGGAACATCTACAACAAGCTCTTCGTGCCGGGTGATGTCACGGGGGACAATAAGAACGACCTGCTGGCGCGGACTCCCTCCGGGGACCTGTACCTCTACACGGGCACCGGAAATCTGGCGTCCCCGTACGCGTCGAGGGGCAAGGTCGGCCCCGGCTGGAACATGTTCGACCAACTGGTTGGCGTGGGTGATGTGAACGGTGATGGGCGGGGTGATGCGGTGGCCCGTATGCCGTCGGGCGACCTGTACTTCTATGCGGGCACCGGACTTGCTGCGGATCCGCTGAAGGCCCGCGTCAAGATCGGATCAGGCTGGGACGGCTATAACCAGCTGCTGGCCATGGACGACAGCACCGGCCATGTCGACCTGCTCGCGAGGGACGTCTTCGGCGCGCTGTGGCTCTACCCCTTCGACGCTACGGGTGCTTTGGGAACCCGGGTGCGGCTAGGTGAGGGCTGGGAGGGTGCGACCCTCGCCAACTCCGGTGGCAATCCCTTCTTCGGGAAGAACGAGCTGATCGGCCGGGACAGTGCGGGTCAGCTCAACTACTACCTCCCCAAGGGAGACGGCCAGCTGAACGCGCGTCAGCCGATGGACGGGGACATGTCGGCAGTGGGGCTGGAGAAGCTTTCCTCCGCCTCGTCGCTGGACAACACCTCGCGCTGGTCGACGCTGACCCTGGTGGGCCCTGACGGCCATCTCACAGTCGGGTTCCGGGATGTTGGTGGTGGCTGGAACGTCATGACCGCGTTCGCGGGTATCGGAGATGCGAGCGGCGACGGCAACGGGGACCTTTTGGCCCGCGACAGCAACGGACATCTGTGGCTGTACCCGGGTAACGGTGATAGCGCCTTCAGCGGCCGCATCGACATCGGCGGCGGCTGGAACATCTACGACAAGTTGGTCGGCGGCGGCGATGTGAACGGCGACGGCCTGCCCGACCTCTTGGCCCGTGACACCAGCGGGCATCTGTGGCTGTACCCGGGCAACGGGCGCGCTAACTTCGGCGACCGTGTGGACATCGGCGGCGGCTGGAACGCGTACAGCCTGCTGGCGGTCCCCGGCGACATCACTGGTGACGGCCGGGCAGACCTGATCGGCGTCGACGCCTCCGGTACTGCTTGGCGCTACGACGCCAACGGCATGGGCAACTTCAAGGGCCGCGTGGGTATGGGCAGCGGCTGGAACATGTACAAGGCCCTGTACTAGTCCGCCACGGCCGGGGGCTTTCCAAGAAGCGGTCCGGAGAGCCCGCGCGCTCGACGTCCAGCCCGGCCGAGATCTCGGGGCGTCATATCGCGCTGCCCGGCCTACGGGCCCAGCGCGCTGGATGTGGGAAGTGGCCTGCGTATCAGACGCAGGGGCCTGCGACGCCGCAGACAGCCCGAAGCGTGAAAGTCCTGATGGTTCATTCGTGAATGGCTTGACCAGCCATTTCCTAATCAATCCACGACAAAGGGGAGTTGTCCAGTGAAACGAAGGGCTCTGTTAGGCGGGCGGCGGGCAAGACGCGCCGCGCTAGTAAGAGGGATGAGCGGCACCGCTTTGATGACGGCCGCAGCCGTGCTCGGCGGTGTGATGGGCGCCATGCCGGCCCGGGCGGACGGCGTGGAGGGGGACTATCCCCAAGACCCGTACAAGAGGTCGCTTCGTATCAGCGTGGGCCAGGAAGCCCGCCAGGACCGGTGTCGGCTCGGCAATATCCTGCACTACACCGGGCCGACGCTGAAAGCGGTGGTCAGCACCAAGCTGGCGGGACCGGACTCCGGTATCCACGAAGCGCTCACCAGCGCCGGCGGCTGGGGAGGCGCGGAACTCTACGCCGCCCAGTCCAAGGACGACGACGCCGGCTACGTCTACAAGACCACTTTCAACCGGCGCCAGGACAAGCTCGACGAGGACAACAAGCCCTACGCCTACGCGAACTCCTCGGGCGGGCGGCCGTGGCACGCCCCGGCGTTCGGGGCCGACATCGCCGCCTTCACGGAATTGGGGCGGGGCTGGTCCATCCCCCATCTCTGGGACAACCCCACACCGCGACCCGGCGCCGCCTCGCTGGCAAAGGCCAAGGAGGTCTACGACGCCTTCGACACCCAGGGCGACGACTGGGCCACATCGTACAAGGAATGGGCTGGCGGTGGAGATGGCATCGGAGTCATCGGCAGCAAGCCCGGCTCGGCCAACGACATCGCCACATTTCTGCGGTTCGGTGGCTTTGCGACCAAGGCCCCCGAGCCGGACTCGGCCGAGTTCCGCACCGAGGTCGAGTTCCTCAAATCGGCTTGGGCCTCCTGCGACAGCCAGAATCCCATTGATCAATACCGGGTGCTGACCGGCGTTACCACCGAGGCATACACCGAATGGGAGGCCGAGTACGCCTCCCAGGCCACCCAGCGCCAGCAGATCGTCACCGCCGAGGCGGCCGCCTCCAAGGAAGCACGCACCGCCGCCGATCTCATGATCGAGGCGATCCGCCAGTCCTGGCAGGTCGACCAGATCCTGTTCTGGCAGCAATGGTGGCGCGACCACGCCGACCGCCTGGACAAGCCGTCTCTGACCGAGCAGAAGGACGCCTCACGGCGCCTGGTGACGGCCAGGGAGAAAACGACCCAGCTGGTCAAGGACGCGGATGCCGCCGTCGCCGGGGCCAAGACGGTATCCGAGCAGGCAAGTGCCTCGCAGGCAGCGGCTTGGGCGATCGCGGACCAGAACAAGGTGCCGCGCGGCCGGGGCCTGATGTACGCCCAGCAGTCCGCGCAGGTCGCCAAGGCGTCCTACGCCGCCACCCAGGCAGCCGCCAAGACCGTGCTGACCGCCTCGAAGGCCGTCCAGGCCAATATGGCCGACAGCCAGGCCCTGTACGCGCTCGCGCAGACCCAGTCGCACGCGATGAACACCGAGTTCCGCAAGGCCGCGGCCCTGGAGGCGGCAGCCCAGGCCAAGGCGGCCGCCGACTCGGCGGAGAAGCTGGCCAAGGAAGCCGCGGCCAACGCCACCACTGCGAAGAATGCCCAGGCAACTGCGGAGAAGGCGGAGAAGACCGCGCAGGCCGGCGCCGCCGAGGCCAAGAAGCAGCGCGGCATCGCCGAGGCGGAGAAGGCGAATGCCGAGCGTGAGGCGGGTACCGCGGCCAGCGAGCGCAAGAAGGCGGGGGAAGCTGAGGCGCGGGCGCAGACGGAACGGGATGCGGCAGGACGGGCCCGTAGCGAGGCTGAGGCTTCGGGTTCGACTGCCAGTGCGAAGCGTGCCGCGGCCGAAGCGGCCGAGGAGCGTGCCACGGAGGCCCGGGACACGGCCGTCGAGGCCGAGAAGCAGAAGAACGCGACGGCTGCGCGCGCTGCGGCATTGGAAGCCGCAGCGGCGGCTGCCCAAGGTACGGATGCAGCAGCCGAGACCCGCCAGGCAGCAACTGAGGCACGCACTGCGGCAAACGATGCGTCGGCGGCTGCTGTGCGAGCCCGCACAGCAGCGAACGACGCATCGACAGCGGCTGTAAATGCGCGCGCGGCGGCCACTCGTGCGAAGGACGCGGCGACGCGGTCCAACGCGGCGGCGGATTCCGCCTGGTCTGCCTATCGGACCACCAGTGCTGCGGCCGCGACCTCGCATGCGGCAGCAGCGGTGGCGATCGACGCGGCAGCAACCGCTAAGGCGAACGCTGACAAGGCGGATGCCGAGGCGAAGAAGGCGCAGGCTGCTGCCAAGAAGGCCCGCGAAGAGGCGGACGCGGCGAAGGACGAGGCCGGCAAGACCGCGGCATGGTCGGCGAAGACCGCGGGCTTCGCGCAGGCGGCCGCACTGGCGGCCCAAGGGGCTCGGGACGCGGCCACCGCCGTGACCAAGGCTGCTGACGAGGCGATCTCGATCGGATCTCCTTACCAGGAGCTCGACGCCTCGGCTGCCTTCGCCGTCCTCGTCGGCCAGAGTTCCAAGACCCTGGCCGAACAGCAGGCATCAGCAGCCGAGGCCAAGAGCAAGGAGGCCGCGAAGGCCGCCGCCGATGCCAAGGCTCTTGCGGAGAAGGCTGCTGGAGATGCCAAGATCGCAGCCCAGGCAGCAGCGACAGCAGCAGCCGATGCGGCCAGGGCGGTGGCGGCGGCAGCAGCTGCCCGCGCATCGGCAGCGGAAGCCGATACGGCGGCCAAAGCCGCTAAGAAGGCCGACGACAACGCCCAGAACTATGCCGTGCAGGCTGGCACCGACGCACTGTACGCGGGTATGGCGGCGAATGACGCGAGCAAGGCGGCAGTTCAGGCAGACCGTGACGCCACAGACGCCGAGAAGGACGCCGCCAGCGCCAACTCGGCTGCCACGGCCGCCGAGTCCGACGCGGCCAGTGCTCGTGACACGGCCTCGACCGCCGAACGTGACGCTACAGCTGCAGAAGACGCCGCCAAGAACGCGGACGGCGCCGCTCAGGACGCCGACAGCGTGGCCGATCGTGCCGAGGAGCAGGAACGAAAGGATCTCGAAGCCGCACGCAAGGCGGCCATGGAGAGCGGCGACCAGGGGGTGGAAGGAGATCCCGGCGCTGATCTCGCTTCCGAGGAAGAGACCATCCTCCTCAAGCAGTGCGGGCAGGAGTGCGTGGACGAGTTCCGAGCGGCACGCGCTGCCGCTGGGATGAGCGTCGTCGACTGGTTGAAGACCAATGGGGCTGGCATCCTTATCGGGCTCATCGGCGTAGACAACATCAAGCGATGCTTCGGGAAGCGTGACATCGAGAGCTGCCTGTGGTCCCTGCTGGATTTAGGGACGCTGGTCACAGCAGGTGCCAAGATCCCGGCCGTCGGCAAGGCCATCGTCCGAGTCAGTACCGGTATCGGTAAGTTCTTCGAAAAGGCCGAATGGGGTAAGCGAACCCTCGAACGGCTTCGCACGATCATCGCGAAGGCAAAGAAGGAGCCGGAGCCCAAGCCGGAACGCCCGCCAGTTTGTAAGCCGAAGGCTGGGCTGACCATCGCATCCTGGGGCTTGAAGTCAGGCGTCTCCCCCCTCGCTTCAGTGAGCTCCGGTGAGAAGCCTTGCGATGTCACGTTCCCAGACCCGAGACGTCCCCGCCTTGGTAGTGATGGCAAGTATCATCTCCGTGAAGGCGACGTCAATCAGGTCATCGATCTTCCGTCGGACGTCAGCCGTACGATCACCGACATCGACCGGATCAAGGACGGGGTCCTTTGGGAGGAGAAGACTGCCGTCTCCCCCAGCATTGTCGACATCGATAAATGGGTCGATAAGCAGGTGGAGAAGAAGATTCGCAGCTACATCGAGGCGCGCCAATACATCAAGGGGTATGAAGATTCCCCGATCGGGCTGGCATTCACGGAGTCTGGAGTGAACACGGCTCTTCGTACGCCGGTCGAACAACGCATCAGGGAACTGCGGGCGGAGTTTCCTGAGATCAACATCCGTCTATGGTGGCCTTCATGAGCTATATCTTCGATGTACGGGAGACAACGGTCTGGAGCCCAGCGAACCAGGTAGGGAAATTGTATGTCGGCATGCTTAACGCGGCAGCGGATGTGCTGAGGCTGCCCAGCGGGCTGGGGGATGACCTCGGCGACATGTACGAGATCGACCCTGCTCGGTTCGGTTCCCTGGTCCATGAAATGCTCTCTACGCGGGCCGCCAGCGATCATCAATACCTGTGGATGCTGCTGGATGGCATCCTGCCGATCTCCATCGCCATGCTCGAGCGGGGCGGAGTTCCGGTCGTGGCACGCGGGGAGATGGAGGAGAAGTACCTCGCCATGGTTCACGCGATGAAACTGCCGATGGCGGCCTGAAAGGACAGCGACGGTTGTGGGCCCCACACACCCTTGAAAGGGACTGTGCCCCGTACCTGACCAGTACGGGGCAGTCTCGCATCTTCAGCTGGGAGTCTCATCCCCCTGCGGCTGCGTCGGCTGCCGGGAATCTCACCCCCTTTGCGGTTGGGTGACGCACCGAGGGCAACGGTACGGTGGCCATGGGCAGGGCCTGCACATCCGCCGAGCCACCGAGGCTGAGTTCGCAGTACTGCGTGAGCGGCATGGCATCGAACCGGACAAGGCGCAGTGGACGTGGATGCTTGAACCGGGCGACGGGGGTAGTTTCGTCGTAGGTGGTAAGCCGGGCTGGCGGGAAGCTGAGTTCGACCTTATGGATCGTGAGTCACTCTTCGACTCCTCCAAGTCGTGGCCGCCGGAGTACCCGGTTGAGTGGGGCACGGTGGACTGATCGGAGAAAGAGCGGACAGAAGTGTGGAGCTGCACGCGAGCAGATCGCGTGCAGCTCCACCCCCCTTTGAGTCTCGGCACGCCGAACGCACCTGTGCCTTTACCTCTGCGGTGGTCCCGCTGACCCGGTGAATCCGGCGGCACCCTCTTTGCCGCTGAGCCTGGCGGGCACCGTGTTACCCAATCCTGCCCGGATTGCTTCCGCGATAGCCTCCGCCAGTGGAGCCGGGATCATGCCCAGCTCCACCCCCGGAGTTCCCCTGCCGCTAACGATGGGCCTGAGCCGTTCCCACATGCCCTCCGTGGCGCCAAGTTCGTCTAGCGCCTTCCTGAGGGCTTCGGTGGCGTCAGAGGCGCGGGTCCACCCGTCTCGCCATTGCTGCATTTCCATCAGGATGCCCCCCCACTCGCCGCGAGCGCTGTCGCGGATGAGGGGTGTCCAGGCGCGGGTGGCGCGGATATGGTCGCTCATGTCGTCTGCTCCTACGAGATTGGTCGACGTGCCCCGGCGACCGATGCCACGGTCGTCGGGGCGTTTTCGTTGGGTTCGGGCTGCGATGGTCTGATGTGTAACTCGAACCAGACCTCCTTTCCGGTCGGGGTCGAGGCTGTGCCCCATGCGTGGGCCGTGTGCTCGATCAGGAAGAGGCCCCGGCCGCTCTCGGCCAGGAAATCCGGTTCCCTCATGACCGGCAGAGCGCGTGCCGTGTCGCTCACTGTGGCGCGGATTCGGTCGCCGTGGTGGTGGACGGTGAGCAGGCACTCCGTGGAGCCGGCGTGTTTGCCGACGTTGGCCAGTAGCTCCGTGAGGCAGAGAGTCGTGGAGTCGGCGAGGTCGTTGAGTCCCCACGAGTCGAGGTGCCCACGCACTATGCGGCGGACAGTCGAGAGGGCTTCCGGGCAGGCATGCAGTCTGTGCTCGTAACGCTTGGGGTGGTGTTCGGCCATGGGATCCATGGCGCCTCCAGGGGCATGACGAGATGCAGATGATCACTCAGCGTGTGCGATCCCTTGCGCCTAGAGTGGCCCCCAACTCCACGTTGTGCAAGCTGAATTGAGAATCAGTAAATTTGCATCTATCACGCGGCCTGGCAGGTAGTAGCGTGCGAACTTGTAGCGCACGCGATCACTGCGGGTGCAGACTGGGCCCATCGACGTGCAGGGCAGGGGGAGATGAGCGCACCCACGGTACGGCGCCGCCGACTCGGCGCCACGCTGCGTCAGCTCCGCGAGGACAAGAGCCTGAAGCTCGAAGAAGTCGCGGCGAAGACGGGGTTCACGGGCGCCAAGCTCTCGCGTGTCGAAACCGGGCGCGTCGCCGCGAAGCCCGCAGATGTGGAGAAGCTGCTCGATGTGTACGGAGTGCGCGACCGCAGTCGGCGTGAAGGGCTCGTCGGCCTGGCCCGTGAGGGCGGCAAACGCGGGTGGTGGCAGACGTACAAGGACATCCTGTCGCCGGTCTACAGCGACTTGATCAGCCTGGAGGCCGAGGCGTCCGGGGTGCGTACGTTCCAGCCGTTGCTGATTCCAGGACTGCTGCAGACCGCTGCGTACGCACGAGCGGTGATCGCCGCGATCAACATGACCGCTACCCCGGACAAGGTCAACGCGCTGGTGGACGTGCGCATTGCCCGCCAGTCGGTTTTGAACAGGCCGGATCCACTGGCCCTTTGGGCGATCATTCACGAAGCAGCCCTGAAGCCGGTGGTGATGGGCGGTTCCGGCGCGGGCATCATGCGAGATCAGTTGCAACGTCTGCTCGATCTCGCGGAACTTCCGCATGTGAACGTACAAGTGATGCCGGCGGACGCTGCCCCGCACCCCGGGGCCGCCGGTGGGTTCACGATCCTGGGATTCCCCGAGCGGTCAGACCTCGATGTGGTGTTGCTGGAGAACCTTTCGAACAGTCTCTACATCGAGGATGCCACTGACGTAGAACTGTACGGAGAAGCGTTCGAGCGGCTCAGGGCTGCGGCCCTGCCCTTCGACCGCTCGCTGGAACTCATCGAGCAAACGAAGGAACAAGCCAAGTGAGCAAGAACATTTCCGATTCCTCTGCGCTCGACGTCGCATGGGTCAAGTCCAGCTACAGCGGCGGGAACAGCGACTGTGTGGAGACGGCCGAGGTGGGCGTAGCCCACGTCGCCATACGTGACTCGAAGCGTCCCGCTGGACCGGCTTTGGTGATCGGACGGGCTGTGATGCAGGACTTCGTCGACGGGCTCAGGGGCGGGGCGTAGAGCCCCGACGCCCCTTGGTGGTCCAGCGCGATCAAGCGCAGCCGGTGGGGGCGCCCCTCCCGGCCGAGCCCGGCCGGAACGGGGCTGCACCGGCCACCCCCTACCCCCTCCGCCGCATCCTCTCCGGCCTCCGCTTCAACACCACATAAGCCACCCCCGCCGCCACCGCGGCCCCCGCGCCCAGCCCCGTCCAGCCCAGGACGCCCATCCCGGACGAGTCCGTCTTCGTCGCCGCCGTGGCCGCGGGCTTGGCGGCAGCAGAGGGCTTGGGGGCGTCCAGTGTGCCCACCGGCTTCGCCTTGCCCACCGCCGCGAAGCCCCAGTCCAGCAGCGCGCGCGTTTCCGTGTAGATCTTGTCGCGCTTGTTCTCCTGGGGGTTCATCACCGTCACCAGGATCGTGTGGCCGTCTCGGGTGGCCGCCTCCGCGAGGGTGTTGCCCGCGTGGGTGGTGTAGCCGTTCTTGCCGCCGATCAGGCCCGGGTACTTGGCCACGCCGTCGATGCCCGACAGCATGCGGTTGGTGTTGGAGATGCCGAACGGCTTGCCCTTGGTGTTCGGGCCGCCCGGGAACTTCGCGTCCGCCGTCGCGCAGTACTCCTTGAAGTCCTTGTTGCGCAGGCCCGAGCGCAGGAACAGGGTCAGGTCGTACGCCGAGGAGACCTGGCCCTCCGCGTCGTAGCCGTCGGGGCTGCGGACGTGGGTGTCCTTGGCGCCCAGCGCGTCCGCCTTCGCCTGCATGTCCGTCACCGTCTTCGGGACGCCGCCGTTCATCGACGCCAGGACGTGCACCGCGTCGTTGCCCGAGCGGAGGAACACGCCCCGCCACAGGTCCGCCCCCAGATACGTCTGGCCGGGCACGATGCCCACCGCGCTGCTGCCGTCGCCCATGCCCGTGAGCTCCGCCGGTTCCACCTTGTGGCTCGCCGTGCCCGGGACCGCCGGCAGCACCGTGTCCGCGAAGAGCATCTTGAGGGTGGAGGCGGGCGGCAGCGGCCAGTGGGCGTTGTTGGCGGCCAGGACCTGGCCCGTGTCCGCGTCCGAGACCATCCAGGAGAGCGCGGAGAGGCCGGCGGGCAGCGCGGGGGCGCCCTCGCCGGTCTGCGGGCCCGGGCGGCCCAACTGCTCGCCGCCGAGCGTGGACATGGACGCCGGGGGCTGCTTGGGGGCTCCGGCGCGCGGTACCCCGGGGCTCGGCTTCCCGGGCGACGGCGTGCCCGGCTTCACCGGGTGGGCCGCCGCGGGGGCGATACCGGAGACCGCCGCCGCCACGGTGAGGGCCACTGCCGCCAGCGGGCGGTTGAACTGCACAGTTATCGGGGCACGCATGAACGCGAACGTACCCCACGGAATGTGTAGATCCTGTTGCGGGCACTCCGCGACTGGGCAACGGACACCACGGACGGCCGTTCGCGCGCGAGGGCGGCACCACGGAGGATTCCGTCGTGCCGCCCTCGACCCGTACGTACTACTGACGACGCGTCAGCCCTGCTGGCCGCCGCCCAGGTGGTGCACCCGCACCATGTTCGTCGTGCCGGGGACGCCGGGGGGCGAGCCCGCCGTGATGACCATCGTGTCGCCCTCGTTGTACCGCTTGAGCTTCAGCAGCTCCGCGTCGACGAGGTCGACCATCGCGTCCGTGTTGTCCACGTGCGGGACGACGAAGGACTCGACGCCCCAGCTCAGCGCCAGCTGGTTGCGGGTGCCGGCGTCCGTGGTGAAGGCCAGGATCGGCTGGGCCGCGCGGTAGCGCGAGAGGCGGCGGGCCGTGTCGCCCGACTTCGTGAACGCGACCAGCGCCTTGCCGTCCAGGAAGTCCGCGATCTCGCAGGCCGCGCGGGCCACCGAGCCGCCCTGGGTACGCGGCTTCTTGCCCGGCACCAGCGGCTGGAGACCCTTGGAGAGGAGCTCCTCCTCGGCGGCCTCGACGATGCGGGACATCGTCTTGACCGTCTCGATCGGATAGGCGCCGACCGAGGACTCGGCGGAGAGCATGACCGCGTCCGCGCCGTCCAGGATCGCGTTGGCCACGTCGGAGGCCTCGGCGCGGGTCGGGCGCGAGTTGGTGATCATCGACTCCATCATCTGGGTCGCCACGATCACCGGCTTGGCGTTGCGGCGGCACAGCTCGATGAGGCGCTTCTGCACCATCGGGACCCGCTCCAGCGGATACTCGACGGCGAGGTCGCCACGGGCCACCATCACACCGTCGAACGCCATGACGACGCCCTCCATGTGCTCGACGGCCTGCGGCTTCTCGACCTTGGCGATGACCGGCACGCGGCGGCCGACCTCGTCCATGACCTTGTGGACGTCCTTGACGTCGTCGGCGTCGCGGACGAAGGAGAGCGCGACCAGGTCGCAGCCCATCTTCAGGGCGAACCGCAGGTCCTCGACGTCCTTCTCGGACAGGGCCGGGACGTTCACCGCCGCGCCGGGCAGGTTGATGCCCTTGTGGTCGGAGATGACACCGCCCTCGATGACGATGGTCTTGACCCGGGGGCCCTCGACCTCGGTCACCTTGAGCTCGACGTTGCCGTCGTTGATCAGGATCGGGTCGCCCTTGGAGACGTCGCCCGGCAGCCCCTTGTAGGTGGTGCCGCAGATCGACTTGTCGCCCGGGACGTCCTCGGTGGTGATGACGAACTCGTCACCGCGCACCAGCTCGACGGGGCCCTCGGCGAAGGTCTCCAGGCGGATCTTCGGTCCCTGGAGGTCGGCGAGCACGCCCACCGCGCGGCCGGTGTCCGCGGCGGCCTTGCGGACACGGTCGTACCGTTCCTGGTGCTCTGCCTGGGACCCGTGGCTGAAGTTGAAGCGGGCCACGTTCATGCCGGCCTCGATCAGAGCAGTCAGCTGCTCGTAGGAGTCGACGGCGGGGCCCAGTGTGCAGACGATTTTGGAACGGCGCATGAGGCGATCCTATCGGTTTGTTTCGCTCCGGAATATTCCGTCTGGTGGAATGTACAAATGGGCGGAGGTGCGCTCAGGCGTGGCCTCCGGCCGGTCCCTCTCAGGCTCCGGACCGGACCAGCGCGTACGTCTGCGTCGCGATCTCCAGCTCCTCGTCCGTGGGTACCACCGCCACGGCCACCCGCGCGTATTCCGGCGAGATCAGCCGCGGCGCGTCGGACCGTACGGCGTTGAGCTCGCCGTCGACCGCGAGCCCCAGCTCCTCCAGACCCCTCACGGCGGCCGCGCGCACCGGCGCCGCGTTCTCGCCCACCCCGGCGGTGAAGGCGACCGCGTCGACCTTGCCCAGGACCGCGTAGTAGGCGCCGATGTACTTCTTCAGCCGGTGGATGTAGATGTCGAAGGCGAGCGCCGCGCGCTGGTCGCCCTCGTCGACGCGGCGGCGGATCTCGCGCATGTCGTTGTCGCCGCAGAGCCCGACCAGACCGCTCTTCTTGTTGAGCAGGGTGTCGATCTCGTCCGTGGACATCCCGGCCACCCGCTCCAGGTGGAAGGTCACCGCCGGGTCGATGTCGCCCGAGCGGGTGCCCATGACCAGGCCCTCAAGGGGCGTGAGGCCCATCGAGGTGTCCACGCACGCCCCGCCCCGGACCGCCGACGCCGAGGCGCCGTTGCCCAGGTGCAGCACGATCACGTTGACCTCGGAGGGGTCCTTGCCGAGCAGCTTCGCGGTCTCGCGCGAGACGTACGCGTGCGAGGTGCCGTGGAAGCCGTAGCGGCGGATGCGGTGCGCGTCGGCGGTCTCCACGTCGATCGCGTACCGGGCCGCGTGCTCCGGCATCGTGGTGTGGAAGGCGGTGTCGAAGACGGCCACCTGCGGCAGGTCCGGGCGCAGGGACTGCGCGGTGCGGATGCCGGTGATGTTCGCCGGGTTGTGCAGCGGGGCGACCGGGACGAGCCGCTCGATCTCCGCCATGACCTCCTCGGTGACGACGGTCGGCGCGCTGAACTTCAGCCCGCCGTGCACCACCCGGTGGCCGATCGCGGCGAGCTCGGGGGAGTCCAGGCCGAGCCCGTCCTTGGCGAGCTCCTCGGAGACCGCCTTCAGGGCGGCCGCGTGGTCCGCGATCGGGCCGGTCTGCTCGCGGGGCTCCCCGCCGGTGGCCAGCGGGGTGTGCTTCAGCCGCGACGTCTCCTCACCGATCCGCTCGACCAGGCCCACCGCCAGGCGGGAGGAGTCGTTCATGTCGAGGAGCTGGTACTTCACCGACGAGGAGCCGGAGTTGAGCACGAGCACGCGGGACGGGGTGGTGGGGGTGGTCATGCGGAGGTCTCCTGCCCCTGTGCCTGGGCCTGGATGGCCGTGATGGCGACGGTGTTGACGATGTCCTGGACGAGGGCGCCGCGCGAGAGGTCGTTGACCGGCTTGCGCAGACCCTGGAGCACCGGGCCCACGGCCACGGCGCCGGCCGAGCGCTGCACGGCCTTGTAGGTGTTGTTGCCGGTGTTGAGGTCCGGGAAGATCAGGACGGTGGCCTGCCCGGCCACCTCCGACTCCGGCAGCTTGGTCGCGGCCACCGACGGCTCCACGGCCGCGTCGTACTGGATCGGGCCCTCGATCCGCAGGTCCGCTCGCGCCTCGCGGACCAGCTTGGTGGCCTCGCGGACCTTGTCGACGTCGGCGCCCGAGCCGGAGGTGCCGGTCGAGTACGAGAGCATCGCGATCCGCGGGTCCACGCCGAACTGGGCCGCGGTGGCGGCCGCCTGGACCGCGATGTCCGCGAGCTGCTCGGCGTTCGGGTCCGGATTGACCGCGCAGTCGCCGTACACCAGGACCTTGTCGGCGAGGCACATGAAGAAGACGGACGACACGATCGAGGCGTCCGGCTTGGTCTTGATGATCTCGAAGGCCGGGCGGATGGTGGCGGCGGTGGAGTGCACCGAGCCGGAGACCATGCCGTCGGCCAGGCCCTCCTGGACCATCAGGGTGCCGAAGTAGTTGACGTCCGCGACCACGTCGTACGCGAGCTCCACCGTCACGCCCTTGTGCGCGCGCAGCTGGGCGTACCGCTCGGCGAAGCGCTGGCGCAGCTCCGAGGTCTGCGGGTCGACGATCTCGCACTTGGTGACGTCGATGCCGAGGTCGGCGGCCTTCTTGCGGATGACCTCGACGTCGCCGAGCAGGGTGAGCTCGCAGACGTCGCGGCGCAGCAGGACGTCGGCGGCGCGCAGCACGCGCTCCTCGGCGCCCTCGGGGAGCACCACCCGGCGGCGGTTCGCGCGGGCCTGCTCCAGGAGCTCGTGCTCGAACATCATCGGGGTGACGCGGCCGCTGCGGGCCACCGACATCCGGGCCAGCAGGTCGGCGGTGTCGGTGTGCCGCTCGAAGAGGCCGAGCGCGGTCTCCGCCTTGCGCGGGGTCGAGGCGTTCAACTTGCCTTCGAGGGCGAAGAGTTCACCGGCCGTCGGGAAGGAGCCGCCGGTCACGGCGACCACCGGGGTGCCGGGCGCGAGCCGGTCGGCGAGCTTGAGGATGGCCTCGCCGGGCCGCTCGTCCAGGGTCAGCAGGATGCCCGCTATCGGGGGCGTCCCGGCGCTGTGCGCGGCCAGCGAGCCCACCACCAGGTCGGCGCGGTCGCCCGGGGTCACCACCAGGCAGCCCGGGGTCAGGGCGTTGAGGAAGTTCGGCAGCATCGCACCGCCGAAGACGAAGTCGAGCGCGTCCCGGGCGAGCCCGGCGTCATCGCCGAGCAGAACCGTTCCGCCGAGTGCCGAGGTGATCTGGGCGACGGTCGGCGCGGCCAGCGCCGGCTCGTCGGGCAGTACGTAGCAGGGCACCGGGAGGCGGGCCTTGAGGCGCTCGGCGATGGCCTCGCGGTCCTGCGGGTTCACCCGGTTGACGACCATCGCGAGCACGTCGCAGCCCAGTGCCTCGTAGGCGCGGTGGGCGTTGCGCGCCTCGGCCCGCACCGACTCGGCGGGCTGGCCCTTGCCGCCGACCACCGGGATCACGGACGCGCCGAACTCGTTGGCCAGCCGCGCGTTGAGCGAGAGCTCGTCCGGGAGCTGGGTGTCGGCGAAGTCGGTCCCGAGGACCAGGACCACCTCGTAGTCGCGGGCGACCTTGTGGAAGCGCTCGACCAGCTGGGAGACCAGCTCGTCGGTGCCGCGCTCGGCCTGGAGCGCGGAGGCCTCGTGGTAGTCCATCCCGTACACCGTCGCGGCGTCCTGGGACAGCCGGTAGCGGGCGCGGAGCAGGTCGAAGAGGCGGTCGGGGCCGTCGTGCACGAGGGGGCGGAAGACGCCCACCCGGTCCACTTGGCGGGTCAGGAGCTCCATGACTCCCAGCTCGATGACCTGGCGGCCGTCTCCCCGGTCGATCCCGGTCACGTACACGCTGCGCGTCACGCGTGCTCTCCCGTTCTGTCTCTGTCGTTGCTGGTGGGCGGCTCGGGCGGGGGTCCCGGGCGGGTGGTTGCGGCGGTGGCTCCCGCGGGCGAAAAAAATCGCGACGGGGCAGCCTTGCCCTCTTGACAATACCTCTGAGGGTGGTTAAAGCGCCCGCCGGGCGGAGGTGGGGACGAAGGTCGCGGAGGTGGGGACGAAGGTCCCGGACCCAAGGGACGAAAGGCCTCCGGCCGGAGCAGCGTGGCGGCGCTGGGCGGGCGGGGCTCGTGAGGTGCGTGTGACAATCGGGTCGTCGGCCCGGTTCCTCGCGCCGGCGGGCACGGCACCACAGAGCAGGAGACTGAGTCACGATGCGCATCGGAGTCCTCACCGCGGGCGGCGACTGCCCCGGCCTGAACGCAGTGATCCGGTCGGTCGTGCACCGCGCCCTGACCGGCCACGGCGACGAGGTCATCGGCTTCGAGGACGGGTTCAAGGGCCTGCTCGACGGCCACTTCCGCCCGCTCGACCTGGACTCGGTCAGCGGCATCCTCGCGCGCGGCGGCACCATCCTCGGCTCCGCCCGCCTGGAGCGCGCCCGGCTGCGCGAGGCCGCCGAGAACTGCGCGGAGCTGGCCCGCCGTTACGGCATCGACGCGCTCATCCCGATCGGCGGCGAGGGCACGCTGACGGCGGCCCGGATGCTCTCCGACGCCGGGATGCCGGTGGTCGGCGTGCCGAAGACCATCGACAACGACATCTCCGCGACCGACCGCACCTTCGGCTTCGACACGGCCGTCATGGTCGCGACCGAGGCCATCGACCGGCTGAAGACCACCGCCGAGTCGCACCAGCGCGTGATGGTCGTCGAGGTGATGGGCCGCCACGCGGGCTGGATCGCGCTGGAGTCCGGCATGGCCGGCGGCGCCCACGGCATCTGTCTGCCCGAGCGGCCCTTCGAGGTCGACGACCTGGTCAAGATGGTCGAGGAGCGCTTCGCGCGCGGCAAGAAGTTCGCGGTGATCTGCGTCGCCGAGGGCGCGCACCCCGCCGAGGGCGCCATGCCGTACGAGAAGGGCGCGATCGACCAGTACGGTCACGAGCGGTTCGCCGGCATCGGCAACCGGCTGGCCATCGAGCTGGAGCGGCGCCTGGGCAAGGAGGCCCGCCCGGTCATCCTCGGCCACGTCCAGCGCGGCGGCGTGCCCACCGCGTACGACCGGGTCCTCGCCACCCGGTTCGGCTGGCACGCGGTGGAGGCGGTGCACCGGGGCGACTTCGGCAACATGACGGCGCTGCGGGGCACGGACGTGGTGATGGCGCCGCTGGCGTCGGCGGTCACCGAGCTGAAGACGGTGCCGGCGGAGCGGATGTTCGAGGCGGAGTCGGTGTTCTGAGGGTTCCCCCACCCCGCCCGTTCCCTTAACCCGCCGGGGGATCTGCCCCCCGGGGCGCGCTGTTCGGCTGCGGGCCGGTGGGGGCTGGTCGCGCCCGCGCGGCGGAGCCGCAAATGTCACAGCCCCGCGCCCCTTAAATGCCGCTGCGCGGCATCCGCTTCTAGGGGCGCGGGGAACTGCGCGACCAGCCCCCACCGGCCCGCGGACAAAGACCGGGCACTTACACCAGCGCCCAGAAGTGGTCCACTATCCGCTCCAGGAACTCGCGGCCCGCGTCGCCCGCCGTCGGCTCGGTGGTGGAGCCGGTCGACCCCCAGCTCATCGTCGACACCATCCGGCCCTGGTAGTCGGTGTGCAGCTGCTCCAGGACGCCCTGGAGGTGGTGGCGCGGGAGCGGCAGCAGCTTGGACGCCGGGCGGACGTACGCCTGCCAGCGCGTGGTGACCGCGCTGCGCAGCAGCTCCGCCAGGTCCTCGTGCTGGCCGGTCGCCGTGACGTACTCGCGCAGCGACAGGCCGAGCGCCTGAGTCAGTGCCTCGGACTGGCGCTCGTTGCCGCGCCACCGGCCCGTCTCCTCCATCCGGAGGTACGCCCCCGCGTCGAGTCCCACCCGCCGGGCCAGGTCCTCCGGGCTGAGCCCGCGCGCCATCCGGTGCTCGCGCAGCGTGGCGGCCGCGGCCATCAGATCGCCCGGCGAGCACCACAGCACCCCCGCCAGCGCGGTCAGCTCACGGGAGTCGGGCGTGCCGAAGCCCCGTTCCCAGGAGGAGACGGTGTCGGGGGAGACCCGCAGCCCGTACTGGGCGTACAGGCCGTAGGCGACATGGCCGGGCGCCATGCCCAGCGCCTCGCGCAGACGGCGCATGGCGGGGGCGTTGAACGGCGGGGTGGGGTGCACGCGCACACCGTAGGTGCACAGGGTGACGGCTGACCACGGTGTGTTCACCCAAATCTGTCAGTCCGTAGGAAGGTACGGCTCCATTTATCGGGTGGATCACAACCCGTCCCTCACCCCTTGACCGCCCCGCCCAACGCGAAGCCGCCGCCGAGCCGCTGGGCGATGACCACGTAGAGCAGCAGCACCGGCGTCGAGTAAAGGATGGAGAACGCCGCCAGCTGGCCGTAGACCACCGAGCCGTAGTTGCCGAAGAAGGTGAAGATCGAGACCGAGGCGGGCAGCCGGTCCGGCGAGAGCAGCAGCATGAAGGGGACGAAGAAGTTCCCCCACAGCATGATGAAGGTGTAGATCGTCACCACCGTCACGCCGGGACCCATCAGCGGCAGCACCACCCGCCACAGCGTCTGCGGCATCGACGCCCCGTCCGTCCACGCCGCCTCCTCCAGGACCCTGGGCACGCCGTCCATGAAGTTCTTCATCAGCCAGATGGCGAACGGGAGCTGCGCGGTCGCCAGGAACAGGGCCGTGCCGTACACCGTGTCGATCAGGTCGACCTGCACGAACAGCCCGTACACCGGGACCATCACCGCGGTGATCGGCAGACAGGTGGTGAACAGGACCGTCAGGAGGTACGGGCGGGTCAGCCGGGAGCGGTAGCGGGAGAGCGGATAGGCGGCGAGCACCGCGCACACCACCGTCAAGGCGGTCGCGCCGCCGCACAGCACCAGGCTGTTGAGCATCGGCGTGAAGGTGATCTCGTCGGTCCACACGGCGGAGAAGTTGTCCAGGGTGGGGGAGCCCGGCACCCGCACCCGCAGGTCCGCGTCCGTGTCGAGCGAGGAGAGCAGCAGCCACAGCAGCGGCAGCGCGAACGCGGCGGCGACCGCGAGCAGCGCGGCGTCGGCGGCCAGCCGCTCCCGGATCCGGCGGCGTCCCAGCACCCTCACACCTCCACCTTCATCAGCCGCAGATAGACGACGGAGAACAGCGCCCCCACCAGGAGCAGCAGCAGCGCCACCGCCGTCCCGTACCCGATCAGGCTCTTCAGGAACGCCTGGTCGTACATGAACACCGGGAGCGTCTGGCTGCGCCGGCCCGGGCCGCCCCGGGTCATCGCCCAGATCAGCCCGAACACGGAGAGCGTCTGGAGGGTGTTGAGCATCAGGTTGGTGCCGATGGAGCGGCGGATCATCGGCAGCGTGATGTGCCACAGGCGGCGCAGCCCGCTCGCGCCGTCCACCTCCGCCGCCTCGGTGATCTCCTGCGGGATCTCGGCGAGCGCGGCCGAGTAGATCAGCATGGAGAAGGCGGTGCCGCGCCAGACGTTGGCGAAGGAGACGGCCAGGATCGGCAGGCCGAACAGCCAGTTCTGGGTGGGCAGATGGAGCTGGTCGAGGATGGCGTTGAGGGTGCCCTCGCGGCGGAAGAAGGCGTACAGCAGGAATGCCGCGACGATCTCCGGCAGCACCCAGGCCGCGATCACCAGCGTCCCGGTGAGCGTGCGCACCGGCCGCGACGCGCGCCGCATCAGTGCGGCCAGAGCGAGGCCCAGGGTGTTCTGCCCGAGGATCGAGGAGACCACGGTGAACACCACCGTCAGCCATACGGCGTTGCGGAATCCCGGGTCGGCGAACGCCCGCCGGAAGTTGTCGAACCCGACGAAGCTGGTGCCGGACGAGCCGGTCAATTGCATGTCGGTGAAGGCGATGTAGACGCAGTAGCCGATGGGCCCGGCGAGGAAGACCAGCAGGAGGAGGGTGGCGGGGGCGAGGGGGAGCCAGCGAAATATAGCCCCTCCGGCGTTTGAGGAGCGGGGGTCTGGGGGCAGCGCCCCCAGCGCACGGCCCGCACGGTTGCCACGACGCGCGCCGGTCACCTCGAAGTCACCGCGCCCCCGGCGATCGTCCGCAATTGCCCGTCGTACGTCTTGGCCGCCTGCGCCGCCGTCGAGTCGCCGGTCGTCACCGCCTCCATCGCCTCCCCGATGGCTGTCGACACCTGCGGATACACGGGCAGCGCCGGGCGGTAGTGCGTGTACTTCACCAGGCCGGTGAAGAAGTCGATGCCCGGCATGGACTTCAGATACGCGGGGTCCTTCGCCACGTCGTCGCGCACCGCGATCTGCGCGTCCACCACGTCCCACTTGACCGCGTTGGCCGGGGTCTGCATCGCCTTGAGGAACTCCCAGGCCAGCTCCGGGTTCCCGGCCTTCCGCGGGATCGCCCAGGTCCAGCCGCCGGACAGGGAGACCCGGCCGGGCGCCTGCCCGTCCTTCGTCGGCATCGCGGCCTGCCCGAGCACGGTCGGCCACCGCGGCCACTCCTTCGCGCCCTTGGGCCCCCAGAACTGGCCCAGCCACGAGCCGTCCAGCGCGATCGCGAGCTTGCCCTCGGGCAGCCACTCGGTGGCGACGCGGGTGTTCACATTGGGGTCGAGCGCGTCGGAGACGTCCGGGCCGAGCTTCTCCCCGTACACCGTCCGGACGAAGTCCAGCGCGTCCTTGAAGCCCTGCGAGCCGGTGACCCACTTCTTGGCGGCCGGGTCGTACAGCGGGTTCTCGCCGGTCCCGTACAGCAGCATCTCGAAGCCCTGCATCACCGCCGCCTCGCCGAGCGCCTTGCCGGTCAGGACGCTGAGCGGGATGACGCCGGGGACCTTCTTCTTGACCGTGCGCGCGGCGTCGAGGATGTCCGCCCAGTTCCGGGGCTGCCAGTCGACGGGCAGTCCCGCCTTGGCGAAGAGCTGCTTGTTGAACCACAGGCCCCGGGTGTCGGTGCCGTCCGGGACGCCGTACGTCTTGCCGTCCTCGGCCTTGGCGGCCGCCTTCGCCGTGGGGACGAAGCGGCTCCAGGATTCCCACTGGGCCAACCGGTCGTCCAGTGGTCTCAAGTACCCGGCCTTGATGTCGGAGTTGATGCGGAAGGTGTCCTCGTAGACCAGGTCCGGCGCGGTCTTCGCCGAGCGCATCATCTGCTGGGCCTTGGTGGCGTAGTCGTTGTCCGGCGCCTGGATGGGGACGAGCTTGACCTTCTTGCCGGGGTGGTCCTTCTCGAACTGCTCCTTCACCGACTGGAGGAAGTCGTCCTTGAAACGCACCTTGTTGTCGGTGTTCCGGTTGTAGGCGATCTTCACGGTGGCGGAGTCGCCGCCGGAGCCGCCGCAGGCGGCGAGCGAACCGGCGGCGAGCGCGGTGGCGAGGACCAGCGGGGCAACGGCGGTGGGGCGCACGGCACGACCTCCTCGGGCCACGAGTGGCTGCCCGGTGAACGTAAAGCCGCCCCGGGGCATGGTCAATGGGGCCCGTCGGCCACCGTGATCGACTGACGAGTCGTCAAGTCGCTTGTCAGTGGCGGGAGTCCACCCAGCGGTACTGGAGCTCCGGGCGCCCGATCTGCCCGTACTGCGGGGTCCGCTCGGCGCGGCCCGTGGTGACCAGGTGCTCCAGATAGCGGCGCGCGGTGATGCGCGAGATGCCGACCGCCTCGGCGGCGGCCGACGCGGTGACGCCCGTCGGCGAGGACCGCAGGGTGCGGGTCACCGCCTGGAGCGTGGGCGCGCTGAGCCCCTTCGGCAGGGCCGTGGGCTGCGGGGCGCGCAGGGTGGACAGGGCCCGGTCGACCTCCTCCTGCCCGCTGGCCTCCCCGGCGGTCGCGCGGAACTCGGCGTACCGCACCAGCCGGTCGCGCAGGGTGGCGAAGGTGAAGGGCTTCAGGACGTACTGGACGACGCCGAGCGAGACGCCCTCGCGCACCATCGTCAGATCGCGGGCCGAGGTCACCGCGATGACGTCGGCGCCGTGCCCGGCGGCCCGCAGCGAGCGCACCAGCTGGAGGCCGTGCCCGTCCGGCAGGTAGAGGTCGAGCAGCAGCAGGTCGACCTCGACGCGGTCAAGCACCCGCAGCGCCTCGGCCCGCGAGTGGGCGGCCCCGGCCACCGCGAAACCGGGCACCCGGCCGACGTACAGCTGGTGCGCGTCGGCGGCGACCGGGTCGTCCTCGACGACCAGCACTCTGATGGGGCCTTCGGCGGAGGTCATGCCGGGACCGCCTCGCTGCGCAGCGGCAGCCGTACGGTGAACTCGGCGCCCCCGTACGGTCCCTGCGCCAGCTCCACGCTTCCGCCGTGCCGTGCGACCGTCATCCGCACGAGCGCCAGGCCGATGCCGCGCCCCGGGCTCTTGGTCGACCAGCCGCGCTCGAAGACGGCGTCGACGGCGGCCGGGTCGACCCCGTGCCCGCTGTCCGCGACCCGCACCACCAGCTCCTCGTCCTCGGTGGTGAGGGTGACCGCGACCCGGGCGCCCACGCTGCCCTGCGCCGCGTCGACCGCGTTGTCCACCAGGTTGCCCAGGACGGTGACCAGGTCGCGGGGCGGCAGGGTGGGCGGCAGCAGCCCGTCCTCGATGGCGCTGCCCTCGGTCAGCGCCAGCTCGACGCCGTGCTCGTTGGCCTGGGCGGCCTTGCCGAGCAGCAGCGCGGCGAGGACCGGCTCGCCGACGGCGGTGACGACCTGGTCGGTGAGGGCCTGGGCGAGCTCCAGCTCGGCGGTCGCGAACTCCACGGCCTCCTCGGTCCGGCCCAGCTCGATCAGCGAGACCACCGCGTGCAGCCGGTTCGCGGCCTCGTGCGCCTGTGCCCGCAGCGCCTGGGTGAAGCCGCGCTCGTTGTCCAGCTCCCCTGACAGCGCCTGGAGCTCGGTGTGGTCGCGCAGGGTCACCACGGTGCCCCTGCGGCCGCCGCTGGAGACCGGGCGGGTGTTGACCACCACGATCCGGTCGGCCGTCATATGGACCTCGTCGGCCCTCGGCTCGCTCGCGAGCAGCGCCCCCGAGAGCGGCGCGGGCAGCCCGAGCTCGGCCACCGACCGGCCCACCGCGTCCTCGCCGAGCCCGAGCAGCTCCCGGCCGCCGTCGTTGATCAGCGCGATCCGGCGCTGCCCGTCCAGCATCAGCAGCCCCTCGCGCACCGCGTGCAGCGCTGCCTGGTGGTAGTCGTGCATCCGGCTCAGCTCGGCCGCGTTCATCCCGTGGGTGTGCCGCCGCAGCCGCACGTTGATCACGTACGTGCCGAGCCCGCCGAACGCCAGCACCCCCGAGGCGACCGCGAGCAGCGCCGCCACCTGCTTGCGCACCTGCTCGCTGATCTTGTCGATGGTGATGCCCGCGCTGACCAGGGCGGTGATCCGGCCGTGGTCGCGCACCGGCGAGACGACCCGCACGGACGGCCCGAGCACACCCATGTGCTTCTCGCTGAACGTCTCGCCGCGCAGCGCGGGCCGGATCTCGCCGAGGTACTTGCGGCCGATCTCGCCGGGCACCGGATGCGTCCAGCGGGTCCCGTCCGGCGCGAGGACCACCACGAAGTCGACGCCGGAGGTGTGCCGCAGGGTCTCCGCGTACGGCTGGAGGACCGCCGTCGGATCCTTGGAGCGGACCGCCTCCACCACCGCGGGCGAGGCGGCGACGGCGGTCGCGATGGCGGTGGTCTGGCGCCGGGCGGTCTCCTCGGCCTGGGCCCGGTCCTGGACGTACGAGTAGAGCGCACAGCCCGCCACGATCGCCGCGACCAGCACCACCTGCATGGCGAAGAGCTGGCCCGCGAGGCTGCGGGGACGGGGTATGCGCATGCCGGACAGTGTGCACCCCCGCACATCACCATAAGGACAAGCGGCGTGAACGAAATGCACGCAAGGGTGACCGGCGTCACAGTCTGATGGATAGTCGCGGGGATCCATCGGGACATGGACGCACGTACGCGGGACGCGTACGGAACCAGTAGGAGGCACCCCCGTGACCGCAGCAGCCGCCCGGCGGGACCGTACGCACTATCTCTATCTCGCCGTCATCGGCGCCGTGCTCATCGGCATCACCGTCGGCTTCGCCGCCCCCGGGGTGGCCGTCGAGCTCAAGCCCATCGGCACCGGCTTCGTGAACCTGATCAAGATGATGATCTCGCCGATCATCTTCTGCACGATC
This sequence comes from Streptomyces sp. BPTC-684, assembly GCF_030028635.1. Lineage (NCBI taxonomy): Bacteria > Bacillati > Actinomycetota > Actinomycetes > Kitasatosporales > Streptomycetaceae > Streptomyces > Streptomyces sp. BPTC-684. The sequence goes on along the minus strand of NZ_CP124863.1, from coordinate 1,357,331 downwards.
GTGCTCGGCGTCGGATCGGTCCGCAAGGCCGCCAAGGTCGGCGCGGTCGGCGGACTCGCGCTCGGCTACTTCATGGTGATGTCGACCGTGGCGCTCGCGATCGGCCTGGTCGTCGGCAACATCCTGGAGCCCGGATCCGGGCTCCACCTCACCGAGGCGACGCGGCACGCGGGCGCCAAGCAGGCGGCGGGGGCCGGCGAGTCCACCGCCGACTTCCTGCTAGGGATCATCCCCAAGACGATGGTCTCCGCCTTCACCGAGGGCCAGGTCCTGCAGACGCTGCTGATCGCGCTGCTCGTCGGCTTCGCGCTCCAGGCGATGGGCTCCGCGGGCGAGCCCGTGCTGCGCGGCATCGGGCACATCCAGAAGCTGGTCTTCCGGATCCTGTCGATGGTGATGTGGGCGGCGCCGGTGGGCGCGTTCGGCGCCATCGCGGCGGTGGTCGGCGAGACCGGGACGGACGCGCTGAAGTCGCTGGCCGTCATCATGGTCGGCTTCTACATCACCTGTGCGCTCTTCGTCTTCGTGGTCCTCGGTACGCTGCTCCGCCTGCTCGCCGGGGTGAACATCTTCCGGCTGCTGAAGTACCTGGGCCGCGAGTTCCTGCTGATCCTCTCCACCTCGTCCTCCGAGACGGCGCTGCCGCGGCTGATCGCCAAGATGGAGCACCTGGGCGTGAGCCGGTCGGTCGCGGGCATCACCGTGCCCACGGGCTACTCGTTCAACCTGGACGGCACCGCGATCTACCTCACGATGTCCTCGCTCTTCATCGCCAACGCGATGGGCAGCCCGCTCAGCGCGGGCCAGCAGATCTCGCTGCTCCTGTTCATGATCGTCGCCTCCAAGGGCGCGGCCGGAGTGACCGGCGCGGGCCTGGCGACCCTGGCCGGCGGCCTCCAGTCGCACCGCCCCGAACTCGTCGACGGCGTCGGTCTGATCGTCGGCATCGACCGCTTCATGAGCGAGGCGCGGGCGCTGACCAACTTCGCGGGCAACGCGGTCGCCACGGTCCTGGTGGGCACCTGGACCAAGGAGATCGACACGGCGCGGGTCGAGGAGGTCCTGGCGGGCCGGGTCCCGTTCGACGAGGTGACGTTCGCGGCGAGCGACCCGCACGGGCCGGTGCCGGAGCAGCCGGAGAAGCAGGAGGTCACGCTCGCCAAGGACGCCGTCGCCGCGGACGTCCCCGAGCCGAGGGAACCCGCCACCCCCTGACGGCGTCCGGACAGGTGTCCACTACCGTGCGGGGCGTCCGTCCGGAAGCGGGTGACGGGGAGAGCGAGCGGAATGCAGATCGACTGGGACCGGCGCACGTGCGCGCGCCGGGGGCACGTGACGTACGAGCCGAGCGAGGCGGAGCTGCGCGAGCGGCTGCGCGCCCACACCGGGCTCGGCGAGGCCTGGCGCTGTCTGCGCTGCGGCGACTTCGCCCTCGGCGCCCCGCACGGCTCGGGGCCCGCCGACGACGCGCCGCTGGTGCCGCGCGGCAAGGTGCTGCGGGACCTGTTCATCCTGCGGTTCCTGGCCGTGGAGCGGCTGGTGCGCGGGGTGTTCATCGTCCTGGTGGCGGCCGCGGTGTGGAAGTTCAGCAACAGCCAGGACTCGGTGCGCCGGCTCTTCGACGAGAACCTGGACGTCTTCCGCCCGGTGTTCCAGCACTTCCACTACGACCTCGACCACTCGCCCGTCGTGGACACCATCCAGAAGTCCTTCGGCTACAAGCACTCCACGTTGGTGGCGGTGGCGGCGGCGCTGCTCGTGTACGCGCTGATCGAGATCGTCGAGGCCGTCGGGCTGTGGCGGGCCGACCGCTGGGCGGAGTACCTGACCGTGGTCGCCACGGCGATGTTCCTGCCGCTGGAGATCTACGAGCTCACCGAGAAGATCAGCTACCTCAAGATCGCCACACTGGGACTCAACGTCCTCGCCGTGCTCTACATCCTGCTCTCCAAGCGCCTGTTCGGCCTGCGCGGCGGGCGGGCAGCCTTTGAGGCGGAGAGGCACAGCGCGTCGCTGATGGAGGTCGAGGCGACGGCCGGCCTCGCGGTGGGGACGACGTGAAGGGAACCCGGACGATGAGCAAGAAGTTCGCAGTGGTACTCGCCCTGCTCCTGGGCACGGCCCTGGTGACCCCGGCGGCGGCCGAGGCGGCGCCGAGCGCGGTGGTGCGGACGATGGCGGTGACGGCACCGGCGGCGCCCGACGCCCGGACACCCGCGCAGGCGCACCACACGTACGGCAAGTCGTCCCACGTGACCCTCGCCAAGCCCAAGAAGAAAAAGAAGAAGAGCTTCCTCAAGAAGCTGGGCATCGCGCTGCTCGTGATGTTCCTGCTCTTCGTGGCGGTCGTGGTCCTGGTGATCTGGCTGATCGTGCGGCGCATCCGCAGGCGCCGCACGAGCCACTGACAGGCGCCGGTCAGGGCAGCAGCGCCCGCTCCTCGTCGGTGAGGACCAGATCGGCGGCCGCCGCCGAGTCCCGTACGGACTCGGGGCGGCTGCCGCCCGGAATGGGGATCACGTTCGGGGAGCGGTCCAGCAGCCAGGCCAGCGCGATTTGCTGCGGGCTGACGCCACGGGCGCGGGCGACGGCGTGGAACCCGTCGTACGAGGCGTCGGCGGCGATCGCGGACGCCCCGTCCAGCGAGCTCCGCGAGATCCCGCCGAGCGGACTCCACGGCAGGAACGCGATCCCCAGCTCGGCGGTGAGCCGCAGCTCGGGCTCGGCGTCGCGGACGGCGGGGGAGTAGCGGTTCTGCACCGCCACCAGCCGGTCCCCGAGGATCTCGTGGGCCTGCCGGATCTGGTCGGCGTCGGCGTTGGAGATCCCGGCGAGCCGGACCGTACCGTCGTCGAGGAGCTCGCGCAGGGCGCCGAGCGAGTCCGCGAACGGGACGGCCGGGTCCGGCTTGTGCAGCTGGTAGAGGCCGATGGCCTCGGTGCCGAGCCGCCGCAGCGACTCCTTCGCGGCGCGCTTGAGGTGCTCCGGCCGCCCGTCGACGCTCCAGTCCCCGTCGTCGGTCCGCCCGCGCCCGCCCTTGGTGGCGACGAGGACGTCGGCCGTGTCGCCGCCGTACGAGGCGAGGGCGCGGGCGAGGAGCAGCTCGTTGTGGCCGGGCTCGCCGCCGGGGGCGTAGTACGAGTCGGCGGTGTCGAGCAGGGTCATGCCCGCGTCGAGCGCCGCGTGGACGGTGGCGAGGGCGCGGGCCTCGTCGGGCCGCCCTTCGATGGACAGGGGCATGGCCCCGTACCCGACGGCGCCGACCCGCACGTCTCCAAGTGAGCGGTACCGCATATCAGTTGTCCCCCTGTGCTGCTGCTTCGAGCGTCCGGGCCACGGCGTCCGTGAGCCAGTCCTTGGTGTGCGAGAAGGCGAATCCGAGCTGCTCGGCTCGGGTGTTGCCCATGCCGTACGAGCGCCGGAAGGAGAACGGCGAGACCTCGCCGACCTCCACCGCCCGGTACCGCGCGGGCCCGCCGCCGATCGCGGTCACGATGTCCTCGGTGGTGAGCGGCCCGTGCGAGGCGGCGTTCACGGGCCCGGTGAAGTCCTGCCCCGCCGTCCAGAAGAGGAAGTCGGCGATCTCGTCGACGTTGATGTAGGTGGCGGGGTGGTTGGCCGCCGGGACGGCGATGGGCTCGCCGTCGCGGACGCGGTCCGCGTAGTGGGTGACGCGCCCGGTGAAGTCGTCGGCGCCGCCGAGTACATGGGCGACGCGCACGGAGACGTACGGGAAGCCGGGCGCGGCGGCGAGGACGGCTTCGGCCTGCCGCTTGCCCTCGCCGTAATGGGAGGCGAGGAACTCGGCGTCGTCCCACGGGAGTTCGAGGTCGACGGGTACGGAGGAGGGTTCGACGGCGCCTTCCGGCACCGGCTGGTCCGAGTCCTCGTACTCATATACCTCGACGGTCGACGTCATCACGTACCGCCGGGTGCGGTGGGCGAAGACGCGGCGGGCGGCGGCGGCCTGGCGCGGGGTGTAGCAGACCTGGTCGAGGACGACGTCGAACGTCCGGTCGCCGAGGGCGGCTTCGAGAGCGGCCTCGTCGTCGCGGTCGGCCACGAGGTGTTCGACGCCGGGTGGGGGTGGAGAGGAACCCCGGTTCAGTACGGTGACGCGGTCACCGGCGGTGACGAGGCGCGCGATGAGTCGCTTGCCGAAGTAGCGGTTGCCGCCGATGACCAGCACGTTTCGTGTCTTCTCCGCCATGTCGTTTGCCATGTACACAGTGTTACGTTGGCGGGCGGCATCCTGAAGGGGGAAACATGGGAGAACTGTCGGCTGTACCGAAGGAACCACGGAGTTCGAGGGCGTTGACCCACGATTCCTCACCGGCCTTCGACCAGGTGGACCGGCAGCTGCTCGAACTGGTCCAGTCGGAGGGCCGGATCAAGCTGAGCGAGCTGGGCCGCAGGGTGCGGCTGAGCCCCGCCGCCGTCACGGAACGGCTGCGGCGGCTGGAGGCGAGCGGCGTGATCACCGGGTACGGGGCGCGGGTGGACGCGGCGCGGCTCGGCTACGGCATCCAGGCGTTCATCCGGGTCAACCCGCACGGCGGCTACACCCTGAAGCACCCCAGGACGCTGGAGCTGATGGAGCGCGAGGAGATCCGGGAGGTCCACCACGTGGTGGGCGAGGACTGCTGGATCATCAAGGTCGCGGTCGCGGACACGGGGCACTTGGAAGAGGTGCTGGCACAGGTGTCGGCGCTGGGGCGGACCACGACGTCGATCGTGCTGTCGTCACCGGTGAGCGGGAAGCCGCTGCTGCCGGCGGGGTAGGGGGCGGGGCCGAGCCGGATGCTCGACCTGGTGGAGCGGTGGTTCGCCGAGCTCGCCCACAACAGGCTCCGCCGCGGCGTCCACCGCTCCGTCGAAGGCCTGGAGGCCGACCTCACCGACGGGATCCAGGACATCACCGAGTCAGGACACCGGTCAGTACTTCCGCAGGAGGTCCATGGCCACCTCGGCCGGTGTCGGCATGGCGGCTATCTCGCGGCCCAGCCCCTCTGCCGCGGTGCGGTACTCCGGCTTGTCGAGCAGCAGTGCCACCGAGTCACGCACCAGCTCGGCATCGTCCTGGCCGGCCACGTCGTCGAGCGCGATGCCCGCACCGGACGCCTCCAGTCGCTCGCCCAGCGCGAACTGGTCCGACCACTGCGGCAGCGCCAGCTGCGGCAGGCCGACCGTGGTCGCGGTGAGCATGGTGCCCGATCCGCTGTGGTGCACCATCGCGTCGCAGCTGTCCATGAACAGGTGCAGCGGGGTGGGCGACACGAGCTGGACCGCGGCCGGCATCGGCCCCAGCTCGTCCCAGTACTCGGGGGGCACGGTGCCGATGACCTCGACGTCCGGCACGCTCGCGGCCGCCTGGAGCACATGGCGCACATGCGGCACACCGTTGAGCTGAAGCGTGCGGGTGCCCAGCGTCACCACGACCCGGCGCGTGTCCGGCCGTCCGCGCCACGCCGGCAGTTCGCCGTACCCGTTGAACGGCACGTGCCGGATCGGCGTCCCCTTGCTCGCCGACGGCATCTGCAGCGACGGCGGGCAGGGGTCGAGCACCTCGGTCGGCGTCGGCAGTTCGTCGAGGCCGAACTCCTCCGCCAGGTCGGCGAGTTCGCCGCGGGCGTCACGCATCGCGAGGTCGGAGATGGGGTCGACGCCCCAGCGGTGGTGCACCACGGGGATGCCCAGCACGCCCCCGATGAGCAGCGAGGCGTACTCCACCTGGTCCGCGACGATCAGCTGCGGCTTCCACTCCCGGGCCAGCTCCAGGTACGCGTGGACATTGCGCCGCGCCTGGTCCATCCACACGCGGCCGTAGAAGCCCATCTCCTCCGGGGGGAACCGGGTGAAGCTCTCCAGCGGGCGCCGGCCCTCGGTCAGGAATCCGCGCAGGTGCGTGTCCCCGTCGAACTTCTCGCCGACCGGGGCGCCGACGAGCCCCGCCGAGCGGATCATGGGCATCACGTCGGGCTGCGCGGTGACCAGCACCTCGGCCCCCGCCGCGCGCAGGCCCCAGGCCAGCGGTACGAGCGGGGCGAAGTGCGTGGGCACCGCGGTACTCATCATCAGGATGCGCATCGGTGTTCCTCCGGACTTTCTCGACTAGTCGACGAACGTCGTCTTTGCTTGCTGTTCGACCTGGCCGACCAGCCTGGCCAGGTGGACGGTCTCCGCGTGAAGATGGCCGACCGGCTTGCCGGCGACCGCGTCGGCGAACCAGCGGATCGTGTTCGCGACCTGGTCGTCCGCGGCCAGTTCGTGTTCCTCGTGGCGGCCGTCGCGCGTGAGGGTGGCGGTGGGCCGGTAGTCGGCAGGCGGGGTGAACACCCGCTCCGCCGACAGCGTCCCGTCGGTGCCGACGAACTCGTAGTGCGCCCGGTACGCGTGCTCCATGCCGAACGCGACCTGGACGGCCACCCCGGCCGCGGTGTGCAGCAGCACATTGCCGCTCAGCACCACATCGCGAGCCCTGTCGACGCGCAGCACCGCACCGGCGACGTCGAGCTCCGTGCCGAGGAAGTGCAGTGCGGCCCGCAGCGGGTACACCCCGACGTCAAGGAGCGCGCCGCCGCCGACGGCCGGCAGGTAGCGGATGTCGTCCGCCGGTTTCGGCGGAATCGTGAACGCGCTGGAAAAGTAGCGCAGTTCGCCCACCGAGCCCAGCAGTTCCTTGATCCTCGCCTGTTGGCCGTGGTGCGGGAACATGAAGTTCTCCACCAGCACCCGATCCGCCGACCGCGCCAGCTCCAGCAACCGCACGGTGGTGGCGTGGTCGGCGCTCAACGGCTTCTCCGCCAGCACGTGCTTGCCCGCCGCGAGCGCCCGCTCGATCCAGGCCGCGTGGAACATCGCGGGCAGTGGGATGTACACGGCGTCGACGTCGTCCCTGGCGAGCAGCGTGTCGTAGCCGGTCACCGCGGCGCAGCCGAATCGGGTCGCGAACGTCCGCGCCTTCTCCGGGTCCCTGCTCGCCACCGCGACCAGTTCGACCCCGTCCACCGCGCGGATGGCGGGCAGGGTGCGCCGCCACGCGATGTCGGCGCAGCCCAGGACGCCGACGCGGATGGGCGCGGTCATCCGAGGACCTCCTCGGCCGACGCGGACTCCCGCTCGGCCGCGAGCATGTCCGCGAGCGAGTCGTCCAGCTTCCGGGCCGGCCGCCAGCCGAGCAGCCGACGGGCCCGGGAGATGTCCAACTGCTGCCAGGGCATCGGTTCCAGGACGGTCCGGTCGGCCACGACGACCTGCGCGGGCACACCGGACAGCGCGATCAGCCGGTGTACGAGTTCGCGGACCGGAACCGCGTTGCCACCGGCGATGTTGATCACCTGGCCGCTGACGTCCGCGGCGGGCGCGGTCGCCGCGGCCAGTACCGCGTCGATCACGTCCCGTACGTCCACGTAGTCGCGCCAGCAGGTCAGCGGGGAGAGCGGCAGTCGCTCCTCACCCGCCGCGAGCCGCCGGGCCACCATGCCGGGCAGGCTGCCGGCGCCCGCGCCGGGGCCGGCCACGTTCGCCACCCGGAGCACCACGCCGTCCACCCGGTGCTCCTGTGCGGCACGCCGTACGGCCTCCGTGCTGCGCCGCTTCGTCACGCCGTAGCCGGACGTGGGCGGACGCCGGTCGTCCTCGGTGGTGATCACGCCGAACTCGGCCGGTCCGTACTCGTAGCTGCTGCCCAGCTGTACGAGCCGGGGCCCCAGGTCGGCGGCCACGTCGATCAGCCGGTCGACGAACTCCACGTGCAGCGCCCGCATGGCTTCGTCGGTGGTCCGCCACACGACGGCGGCCGCGTTGACGACGACATCCGCCCCCGCCAGTGCCCGGCGCAGCCCGCCGGCGTCGACAGTGGACAGATCGAGGGCCGTCGAAGCGATGTCGTCGGACCACCACGGCGCGCGTCCGCCGGACCGGGACACGCTGAGCACGCTCCAGCCCGCCGCGGCGAACTCCTGGCACACCCGGCTGCCGAGGACACCGTTGCCGCCGAGGACCACTACGCGCCTGCTCACCGCGTCACGTCCTGCTTCAGCGGTTTCCACCACTCCGGATGGTCCCGGTACCAGGCGAAGGTGTCGGCGAGTCCCTTGTCGAACGGGACCTGCGGCCGGTAGCCGAGCTGTTCGCGGATCTTGGTCTCGTCGATGGCGTAGCGCAGGTCGTGCCCCGGCCGGTCCGCGACGCGCCGGATCATCGACTCGTCCGCACCGGCCAGGTCGAGCAGCATGCCGGTGAGCTCGTTGTTGGTGAACGCGTTGCCGCCGCCGACGTTGTAGATCTCACCGGCCGAACCCTTGGTCAGCACCAGCTGGATGGCCCGGCAGTGGTCGTCGACGTGCAGCCATTCGCGGACGTTGCGGCCGTCGCCGTACAGCGGCACCGGCACGCCTTCCATCAGGTTGGTGAGGAACAGCGGGATGAGCTTCTCGACGTCCTGGTGCGGCCCGTAGTTGTTGGAGCAGCGGGTGATCGACACGTCGAGACCGTGCGTGCGGACGAACGACCGGACGATCAGGTCGGCGGCGGCCTTGGATGCGGCGTACGGGGAGTTCGGCAGCAGCGGCGCGGTCTCCGTGCTCGCGCCGTGCTCGACCGAGCCGTACACCTCGTCCGTCGACACGTGCACGATCCGCTCGATCCCCGCCTCGCGGCACGCGGCGAGCAGCGCGTGCGTGCCGTCGACGTTGGTGCGTATGAAGTCGCTCGCGTCGTCGATGGAGCGGTCCACATGGGACTCGGCGGCGAAGTGCACCACCGCGTCATGGCCGGGCAGCAGGTCGAGCAGCAGCGGAACGTCGCAGACGTCCCCCCGCACGAAGTCCAGTCGGGGGTGGCCGGCCGGCAGGTTCTCCCGGTGGCCGCCGTGGCCGAGCTTGTCGAGGACGGTGATCCGGCAGTCCTCCCAGCCCGGGTACCCGCCGGCGAGCATGGTGCGTACGTAGTGCGAGCCGATGAATCCGGCGGCTCCGGTAACCAGTAGCTTCACTTGCCCCACCTGCCGGCGGTCGCCGATGGCGGGCTGACGATGACGAGTCTCATGGAAACCGCGGTCGATCCTCTCGGGCTTGTGGCGAGTGCGGATTGACCGGCGCCGCGCGGGCGGGCCCGCCCGGCGCCGGTGCCGTCACACGATGGAGAGCGGTGCGGGCAGCGGGAACACCAGCTTGCCGCCGCCGGCGAGGAAGTCCTGCTCCCGCTCCACGTACCCGTCGCGGTAGACCCACGGCAGCACCAGCAGCTGGTCGGGCTTCTGGGACAGCGCCTCCTGCTCGGAGACGATGGGGATGCGGGTGCCCGGCGTGAAGCGGCCCGACTTCTCCGGGCTGACCTCGCCGATGCACGGCAGGTCGCTCTCGTCGAGGCCGCAGTACTGCAGGACGACGTTGCCCTTGGTCGACGCGCCGTACCCCAGCGTCAGCTTGCCCGCCGCCTTGGAGTCGGCGAGGAACCCGCGCAGCTCGTCGCGGTGCTCCCGCACCCGCGTGGCGAACGCCTCGTACGGCGCCGTCGTGTCCAGGCCGAGCGCTTCCTCCTGCTTGCGCAGCCGCTCGATCTCCACCTCGTCGACCTGGTGCCCGGCCGACGACTTCGCGAGCGTCAGGCACAGGCTGCCGCCGTAGACGTCGGTGACCTCGGCGCGGATGACCTTCAGGCCCACCTGCTCGGCCATCCACTCGATCGGGCGCAGCGCGTAGTACTCAAGGTGCTCGTGGCAGATGACGTCGTACGCCGTGGCCGCCAGCATCGACGGCAGGTAGCTCAGCTCCAGCATCCACACGCCGTCGTCGGCGAGGACGGCGTGCACGTCCCGCATGAACTGCAGCGGGTCGGGGAGGTCGTAGAACATCGCTATCGACGTGATGACCTTCGCCTTGCGGTCACCGTACCGGGCGCCGAACGCCTCCTTCGAGAAGAAGTCGGCGATCAGGTCGACGTGCTGGGGGTAGTAGGGGCGCCACTTCTCCCCGGTCGGGTCGATGCCGACGAGCTGCGGGCCGTTGTCCGGGTAGTGGCGCAGCAGCGTCGAGTCGTTGCTGCCGATGTCGAGCACGAGGTCGGAGGCGTCGAGATCGACGAGCCGCCGCACCGCCTCGACCTTGCCCTTCAGGTGGTTGATCATGAAGGGGCGGATGCCGGAGCGGTAGCCGTAGCTGTCGCCGTACATCAGGGACGGGTCGGCCGTGTGCCGCAGCTGGACCAGACCACAGCCCTCCGGCGAGCACCTGACGAGCTCCAGCGGCGCCACCGGCACCTCTTCGTCCCGGTCGCGGGGGAAGATCCCGGTCAACGCCTGCGAACCGAGGTCGAGCACGGGGAGCAGGGAACGGTTACCGCATGCGCGGCACTCAGCAATCGCCATCTCGTTCTCCAACTGACAGATTGAAAATTCGTTGGTGGATATGAAATCGCCTGCGTCGCCAATGAAACGGTCCACAGAGGACTCAGCGGCGAATTGGCGACCACTGGGCGGTGGCAAAGGCGAAACTGCTATGCGACTGGGGGGTTATGCACTGGCTTTCGGAACTTCGCGAAAGCATGTCAGACGAACGTCGATTGGCCCAGGTGCCGGTGTTCAACCGCGGAAAGATCGTTGTTGAGCGCCGACGCCGCCGTGCCGCGCCCCGTCGAGCACCTCAACTGCACGGTTCCGGGCGCGGACCGAAGCGGAACCGAGTGCGCCGAAGCGGCTCCGGCCCGGTGCGACCGCCTTTGCCGCAGCGGCTGGGACGCCCGGCCTGTGCGAGAGCAACGCTGCCGCTCCATGCAATGCGTATCGAAGTCATGCATATCGAACGCATTCGAGCGTATGCCTCGCGGCGGGGAAATTGTCACATGCTTTGAATTCGCATACGGGCAGGGCTCTGGGCCGTGGACACCGGTCGGGTACGTACGCCGGTGTCCACGGCCCAGGGGGCCACCCGGTCGGGTCAGGTGAGGACGCGCTTGGTGAAGGTGCGGGTGGCCGCCCAGGTGAGCAGGGCCGTGCCGCCGAGGATCACCAGCAGGAACGCCCACGTGGGCATGTGCGGGAGGTCGGGGGTCAGCGCACTGCGCAGGCCCTCGCTCACGTACACCATCGGGTTGGCCAGGCTGAGGATCTGCAGCCAGCGGATGTCCTCCAGCGCCGACCAGGGGTAGTAGACGCAGCCCAGCATGGTCATCGGCAGCAGCACCAGCGCGAACATCACCTGGACCTTCTGCGGGTTCATCAGCGTGCCAAGGAGCAGCCCGCCCGCGGCGGCCAGCACCGAGCCGGCCAGCAGCACCACGATCAGCACCGGCCAGTTGGCCACGTGCACCTCCGGCTCCTGCCCGGGCGCGTGGATGAACAGCACCGCCGGGAACACGAGGAGGCCGCCTATCAGCCCCTGGAGCGCCGCCGCCAGGATCTTCTGCACCCCCAGCAGCCCGATCGGGATCGGTGCCAGCGCCCGGTCGGTGATGGACTTCTGCCAGTTCAGCTCCATCATCAGCGGGTAGGTCACCGCCTGCATCGCCTGCATGATCAGCGAGGAGCCGACCAGGCCGGGCAGCAGGATGGTGGAGAAGGTGGCCCCGGTCCCGTCGCCCGCCATGACGCCGCTGCCGATCTTGGGCATCACATAGGCGAACACGAAGACGAACATCACCGGCTGCACCAGCACCCGTACGAAGGTCCCGACCATGCTCTTGCGCAGCACCCGCGCCTCACGCGCCATCATCGCCGACAGCGTGCGCGGAATGGTCGCCCGCGCGGCGGACAGGGGGGTGTGGGTGGACGCGCTCATTCGCGGTAGTCCCTTCCGGTCAGGGTGAGGAAGACGGTCTCCAGGCTGGGCCGCAGCTGGTGGGCGTCGGTGACGCCGACCCCGGCGTGCGAGCCGATCGTCACCAGCTCGCCGAGCAGCCCGTCGGAGGCGGTGGCGAACACCCGGACCTGCCCGTCGTTCACCTCGACCTTGCTGATCCCGTCCCGGTCGGCGAGGGCGTGGACCTCGGCGGGGGCGGGCGCGTCGTAGCTGACGGAGATGACGATGTCGGCGCCGGCGGTGTTCTTCAGCTCGTCCACCGTGCCGCGCGCGAGGATCTTGCCGTGGTCGACGACCGCGATGCGGTCGCACAGGGCCTCGGCCTCCTCCATGTAGTGCGTGGTGAGCAGGATCGTCTGCCCGCCCGCCTGCAGCTCGCGCAGCACCTTCCACAGGTTGGCGCGGGTCTGCGGGTCGAGCCCGGCGGTCGGCTCGTCCAGGAACAGCACGTCGGGGCCGTGCATCAGCGCGCGGCAGATCATCACCCGCTTGGCCTGCCCGCCCGACATCTCGAACGGGTTGCCCTTGCGCTGCTCGGTCAGGCCGAACAGTTCGATCAGCTCGTCCGCGCGGCGGCGCGCCTCCTTGGCGGTGAGCCCGAAGTAGCGGCCGCGGAACTCCAGGTTCTCGGCGGCGGTGAGCTCGCTGTCCAGGGTGTTGTTCTGCGACACCACCCCGATCCGCCGCTTGACGTTGATGGGGTCGCGCACCACGTCGAGCCCGTACACCTCGGCGCTGCCGCCGGTCGGCTCGACCAGGGTGGTGAGCATGCCGATGGTGGTGGACTTGCCCGCGCCGTTGGGGCCGAGCAGGCCGAAGAACTCCCCGCGCGCCACGTCCAGGTCGATGCCGCGGACGGCGCGCACCTCGGGGCGCGGGCCGGCGGCCGGGTAGGTCTTCTCCAGGCCCGCCGTCCGGATGGCCGCCTCCGTCGCGGCGACGTCGGATCGTGTCTCTGCTTCTGTGGTTGGGGTCAACACCGGTCTCCTCCGGAGAAGTTCTCTGAGCGGTCGAGGGGGGTGGCCCGCCTCGGTGATGTGCGGGCGGACGGCCCGCCGGTCCTTCGCGTCGCGGCGGCGTTCGATCAGCCGTTGCGCTCCGGCGTGTTGGCGACCGGGACGATCGTGGCGGCCGAGTGCATGAGGCGCTCGGCACGTCTCCGGGGCGCGGCCCCGTGCTCGCCTGCTCAGCGCGTCCTGATCGCGCAAGGGCCGCAGCCCGCATGGCAGTTCAGGAGGGTGGAAGGAGTACCGGCCGAGTGTCTCCGTACAGCGAGGTGGAGCTCGGTCCCGGCTCCCGCGTGCGGATCGGCGGCGCCGGTCTCGGCGGACTCGGCGGATGATCCGTCAGGCGGGGTGTGCCGATGCTGCCTCAGGACCGGCAGCCGAACGAACGGGAACAGCAATCCGCCGACGGGCCCGCCGGGAGACAGCCAGGTCTCCCGGCGAGCCCCGTCACCGCTGTGCAGTCAGTGGACAAGAGCCAACACAGGGCTCAGCCCCAGGTCTTGCCGGCCGGCTCCTTGATGGTGCGGTTGATCCGGTTGAAGAAGTTGGTCAGCGCGATCTCCAGGTTGATCGCGCCGATCTGCTCCTCCGTGAAATGGGCGTTGACCTCGTCCCAGATCTCGTCCGTGACACCCTCCGCACCGTCCTGCAGCCGGGTGGCGGCCTCGGTCAGCGCCAGCGCCGCGCGCTCCGCATCGGTGTAGAACGGCGCCTCGCGCCACGCCGCCACGTTGTGCAGCCGCTCATCGGTGTCACCGGCCTTCTTGCCCCCGGCGATGCTGGCGTAGACGCACGCCGAGCAGCTGTTGATCTGGCTGGCGCGCAGGTGGACCAGCGAGAGCAGCTTCGGGTCGACGCCCCCGGCGGCGATCGCCTTCGTCAGGTGCTGGATCCCGGTCCACACGTCGGGGTTGTTGGCGCTCTTGTTCTTGAGTCGGTTTTCCATGTGCGTGTGCTCTCCTTCATCGGTTTACGTTGCCGGGCTTGGCCCGTCACCCCTATGACGGAGCAGCGGCCAAGAAGGTAACAACATGCCCGGCGTCCATCTCGCGGACCCGGTCGCTGTCGACGCCGACCACCCGGGCGCCGGGGCCGGCCGGGGTCAACGTCGGTTCTCGGCGTATTCCTTGGCGTGGTTCAGCGTCGCCGTGCTGTTCGTGCTCAACGCGGTGCGGACGTAGTCGCGGGCCTGCGCGACATCGGCGTCCGGGCCGAGGATCCTGGTGATGTTGTCGGTGTTGAGGACGACGGTGTGCTGCGACGACGCGGCCACGCCGTCGCCGCTGTCCTTGAACGTCCAGATGCCGGTGTGCAGCGTCATGAGGGCGGGCAAGGTGACCTGCTTGTAGGCGATCCTGCGGTGCGGGAGCGTCACCCGGTGCGACGTGGTCGTGTGCGTCGAACCGTCCTTGGCCCGCGTGTCCATCTCCAGGGTCTGCAGACCGGGCGTGTCCTCGGTCAAGCGCACCCGCGCGACGTGCGGCAACCGCTCCTGCCACAGGTGCGCGTCGTTGATGAAGTCGTAGACGTCCTCGGCCGACCCGTCGATCTGCACGGTGTCGGTGAACGAGAAGGCCAGGTCGGTCGCGGCGTGCGCGAACTCCACATTGGACTTGAGCGCGGCCAGCTCCAGCCGGGAGTTGCGCTCCACCTCCTCGGCGATCCGGGCCGGGTCGCCGTCGGCGGCGCGGTAGTTGTGCACCAGGCGCACCCGGGACTCGGTCCCGGAGCGGGGCTCGATGAGCCAGGTGCCGTCCAGCGACGCGACCGGCAGGCCGGACTGCTCCTGGGTGAAGTCGATGCGCAACCCGTACGGGTCGAACACCCGGTGCGACGTCCAGGTCTTCGCCTCGCCGTTCGCGGTCTCCCAGATCCGGATGCGCTCCTCGCCACCCTTCGTTTCGATCTGGTCGACGTAAATGGTCGACGGGAAGATCCGCGGCCAGTTCGCCGTCTTGGAGAGCAGCCGGTAGACGGTGGTCGCCGGGGCCGAGATCACGGCCTCCTGCTCGACCGCGTTGCTGGTGGATTCGCCGGGAGAGGCGGACATGATCATGCTCCTGGAGTCGAGAAGGGTCGAAGGAGGGTTCAGAAGTCGCCGAGGCCGATCCCGCTGGTCGCTCCGGTCACGACGGCGACTCAGACGTTCCGGGCCATGACGAGGTCGACCGCGATCTCGATCACCGCCGCGCCGGGCGGGTTGAGCCAGTCCTTCCCATAGCGCTCGGCGTACCGCCGCGCCCCGTCCGCCAGCCGTTCGGGATCCTCGTAGACCGTGCCGGTGCCTTCGAGGGTGACCCAGGAGGAGACGTTGTCCCGCTGGCACAGGGCGACCCGGCTGCCCGGCGCCGCGATCAGGTTCCGGGCCTTCTTCGACTGGGCGCCGGTCAGGACGCGGGCCAGTCGCGCCTCGCTGTCCCAGGTGAAGCTCACGGGCACCACATGGGGTGTGCCGTTGGGCCGGTGGGTTACGAGAATGGCCTGGCCCGGCTCGGCGAGGAATTCCTCGATTTCGGCAGAAAGAGGCCAGGACTGGGTGTCCCTGTGGCCCTCCGGCATTTGGCCGACTATGGGTTTCCGCCGAGTGCTGGTCGCCATTGTTTGCATTCTCCTTCAAGGCTTTTATATCCGCAGTATCGGCTGGCCGATGAGGCCTGGAATCGCATACTGCTGGCCGCCGATGGAACGAGCCAACTTTACAACGGCGTGGTAGGTGTTCAACTGCGAATAACCGCGCTCGAACATTGGCGGCTACCGGCTCCCCGTACCCCATTGAGGTTCCCGCGGAGGGTATTTGGAGGAGGCGGATTGCCCTTTATCTCCTGGCCTCGGCGTTTCAGTTGAGGTTGGGCCGGATGCTGGCTGATTACGCGAATGCGCCTTCCGGACTGCAATGCCGGTGAGATAGCACGGTTCCGGGGTTCGGAGTGGACGTGCCCGGCAGTGCGGGCGAGTGGGGCCGGGAAACTCGCTCTGTGCAGTCCCAACTCCCGTATCCCATAAGGGAATTCGCTGGACGTGCAGGCATCGGCGCGATCCGAGAACCTGCGGCGGGCTTGCGCCGGCCCGGGCCACCGGGCGGCCTCCGTCACCGTACGGCCGGTGGGGTCGACAGGCGCGATCGCGTCCCGCTCGAACTCCGCGGCGTACCACCGGGGTTACGCGCTTCCCGCCTGGTGCTCTTCCTCCGGAACCGCACGTACCGGTCTCCCGGTATCCATGATCAACGGGAAGCTCCCTCCGGGTTCCCCGCGCTCTGCAGACGTGCTTCCATGGATACCTGCTCCCCACATCGGGTTCAGCCGTACTGTCACCACCCATGACGGAGCAGGCCCGAGGAAGGTAACAACATGTCCGACACCCGCCCGACGGAGCACGTGGTCGCGGCGTTCGAGTCCCAGCGCGACCGGATGCGCGCGGTCGCCTACCGCGTCCTCGGCTCCCACGCCGACGCCGAAGACGTGGTCCAGGAAGCCTGGCTGCGCCTCTCCCGCCAGGACCCGGACACCATCAACAACCTCGCCGGCTGGCTCACCACCGTGGTCGGCCGGATCAGCCTCGACATCCTGCGCTCACGCCAGTCCCGCCCCGAGGCGTCCTGGGACGACCGGCTGCCCGAACTCGTCGTCACCCTCGACGACGCCCCCGCCCCCGACGAGGACGTGGAGTTGGCCGACTCGGTCGGGCTCGCCCTCATGGTCGTCCTCGACTCGCTGCGGCCCGGCGAACGCCTCGCGTTCGTGCTGCACGACATGTTCGCGGTGCCCTTCGACGAGATCGGCCAGATCCTCGGCAAGTCCACCGACGCCGCCAAGACGCTCGCCAGCCGCGCCCGCCGCAAGGTCCAGGCCAACGAACGCCCGCCCGGCGCCGGACCCGAGCAGCGCGCGGTGGTCCACGCCTTCCTCGCCGCCTCCCGCGACGGCGACTTCGAAGGGCTGCTGCGGGTGCTCGACCCCGAGGTGAAACTCACCGTCGACACCCCCGCCGGCGTGTTCGTCACCCTCGGCGCCACCGAAGTCGCCGCCGGCGCCAAGCTCTCCGCCAGCGCCGCCACCCTGGGCCACTCCGCCCTCGTCAACGGCCTGCCCGGCGTCATCTCCTGGAACCAGGACGGCACCCCGCTCTCCGTCCTCGCCTTCACGGTCACCGACGGCCGCATCACCCACATCCAAGCCGTCGTCGACCCCGCCAAACTCGCCCTGGCGGACCTGCCCGCACCGGTGTGAACCCACGAGGCTCCCGGGCCGTCGAGAGAGGCGCTTGACGCCTCGACTCTTCGGCCGGGGAGCCTCGTTCGTCACGTATCGATCCGCACCAAGCGCTCCGCCGCACATGGGGTTCGTTGGCTGCGGGCCGTCTGTGGCTGGTCGCGCAGTTCCCCGCGCCCCTTCGGGGTACGGGGAACCGCACCGGAATTCTGCGGGGCCGCAACGCCCCGCTCAGTGCACCGCGTTGACGAACGCCTTGAACAGGCCGGTGATTTCGGAGTCGCCCTCCTCGGCGTGCGGCTGGAATCCGACCAGGAAGCGCGCGGACGGGTCCTCGACCGCCTCGATCATGCCGTCCTCCTTCGCCCAGGCGGTGGCGACCAGCCCTTCGCCGATCTCCGCCACGCCCTGGTGGTGGTGGCAGTGCCCGGAGGTCGAGGCGCCCACGGCGGTCCCGAGGACGGAGTCCGGCGCGACCCTGATGTCGCGCACCGTGTGGCGGCCCGGGACGGTGGGGGCGTGCGCGGGCAGGTGCTGGTGGAGCGTTCCGCCCCGGGAGACGGCGATCACCTGCAGGCCCCGGCAGATGCCGAGGACCGGGATGCCGCGCCGCTCCGCGATGGCCAGGGCGGCGAAGTCGGTGGCGTCGCGCAGCGCGTCGGGCGGGAACGTGCGCGGGTCGCGCTCGGCCCCGTAAAGCGCGGGGTCGATGTCCGCGCCGCCGGTGATGAGGAGCGCGTCCACCGAGGCCATCACGTCCTCGACGGCCTCGGGGACCGGCGGCAGCAGCAGCGGCGAGCCGCCCGCCTCGGTCACCTTGGTGATATACGCCCAGGGTTGTACGGCGGCCGGGATGGTGCCCCAGACACCCCAGGTCGCCGCTGAAACCGCGTCCGCGGTGACCGCCACTACTGGCCTGTTCACTCGGGCCCTCCTAATGCTCGGCCGGCGCGTCGTACGAGGCGCCTGCGATGGGTTTGTGGCAATCACGGCTGAGGCCGGCGGGCATCGGGCGCCGCTTCGACCGGCATAGCGCGATACCCAATCCTTTTTCAGTACGGGAACGATCCACTGGTGTCCGCGACTATGATCATAACCAGCCCGATCCCGCAATGGTTGATGGCCGTCAGTGTTCAAGCGCGGGTTTTCGCAGTTGAACACACTCCGCGTTCGCATGCTTCGGTATGCGATTCTTGGCGGCGCCGGGAGAACGGCTTGGCACGGCGACGGACAAGACGGGCAAGGAATGTCCGACAACCCGCGAAATGGGACATTCCGGTTGATTTCAGTGGCGTACGCAATTACCTGCGGAACCGCCGCAGAAGCCTTACCGCCCCACAGGCACGGAGAGTCGCCGAAAGCCTGGTAAGGAGAACGAAAACTAATGACTACCAATACTGCACACAAGCCAAAGGTGGGCGTCATGCCTGCGGGTCACCGGGACACGCAGAGCTGGCCGCTTTCCGCTGAAATCGAGGCTTTCCTCGCCGCCGACGGCCAGGGCATCCTCACCACCCTGCGGCCCGACGGCACCCTCCACTCGGTGCCCGTGAGCTTCACCTGGGACAGCGAGGCGCGGCTGGCCCGGGTCATGACGGTCGGCCGGTCGAAGAAGGCCCGGAACCTGAGCCAGGCGCCGGGGAGCCGGGTCTCCCTGTGCCAGCGGGACAACGTCTCCTCCTGGGTCACCCTCGAAGGCACCGGCACGGTCTCGGACGACCCCGAGCGCCTGGCGGACGGGGCGCGCCGGTACGCCGAGCGCTATGGCAAGGACTGGCTCAACCCGCCCGGCCCGGCGATCATCGAGATCGCCGTCGACCGCGTCATGAGCCGGAATGTCTGAGTCGCCGACTGCGGAAATTCAGCAATGAGGTGAGCCGGTCGGGCACCGTTCCGGTGCAGTGTCGGCTCGCCCTTTTATGGCCATATTGATTTGCAGGGATGAACCCCATGGGAAACCTGCAAAGATCTGACGGGAATTGACGATCATGTGACCTGGTGTGGCTTGAAAGCACATCGCCGGGCGGTGATCATTGTTGTCGATGTCTGCTGAGTCGACACGGAAACGCAAGGGAGACGCGCTGTGAAGGGAATTATCCTGGCGGGTGGGCATGGAACACGGCTGCATCCAATCACGCTCGGCGCTTCGAAGCAGCTGCTTCCGGTCTACGACAAGCCCATGATCTACTACCCGCTTTCGGTTCTGATGCTCGCCGGCATCACCGAAATCGAAATCATCTCCTCGCCGGAGGATCTCCCCAAATTCCGGAATCTACTGGGTGACGGCTCGGAACTCGGCATCTCCCTCAGCTATGCCGAGCAGGACAAGCCCAGGGGGCTCGCCGACGCGTTCCTGGTCTCGGCCGACCACATCGGAGACGACTCCGTCGCCCTGATCCTCGGTGACAACATCTTCCACGGCCCGAATTTCGGAAGCCTGCTGCACCGGGCCGTCCAGAACGTCGAGGGCTGCGTTCTCTTCGGCTATCCGGTCCGCGACCCGGAGCGCTACGGGGTGGGCGAGGTGGACAAGCAGGGAAAGCTCATCTCGATCGAGGAGAAGCCGGCCGCGCCGCGCACGAACATGGCGATCACCGGCCTCTACCTCTACGACAACGACGTGGTGGACATCGCCAGGGGACTGCAGCCCTCCGAGCGCGGAGAGCTGGAGATCACCGATGTCAACCGGATCTACATGGAGCGCGACAAGGCCAAGCTGATCCCGCTGGGACGCGGCTTCGTCTGGCTGGACACGGGAACCCACGACGCCCTCACCGAGGCGGGGCAGTACGTGCAGATCCTGGAGCACAGGCAGGGCGTGAGGCTCGCCTGTCTCGAAGAAATCGCCTGGCGCATGGGGTACATAGACCGCGACGCCTGCTATCGCCTCGGCAGCCGTCTGGCGAAGTCGCCCTATGGCCAGTACGTCATGGAAGTGGCCCTCTCCGGATGAGGCCGCTGTCCACCGGACTCGGGAAGGGCACGAAATGAGCGCGATGACGCGGCTTCGCCCGCGGATGGAGCAGAACCTGCCACAGCGGCTGGCGAAGTCGGCGAACCTGCGGGACGCCGGGCACAGCATGCGCACGCGGGACGTCGCCCAGTGGCTCGAAAACCGTACGCGGGCCCATCACTTCGCCGTGGAGCGGATTCCGTTCGGCAAGCTGGACGGCTGGTTCTTCGCCGAGGACACCGGGAACCTGGTGCATGAGAGCGGCCGCTTCTTCTCGGTGGAAGGCCTGTCCGTCACGAGCTCCGAGGGGCCTTTCGGGCACTGGGAGCAGCCGATCATCCGCCAGCCCGAAGCCGGGATACTCGGGATCGTGGTGAAGGAGTTCGACGGCGTTCTGCACTTTCTGATGCAGGCGAAGCTGGAGCCCGGAAACCGCAATCTGCTCCAGCTGTCGCCCACGGTGCAGGCCACCCGGAGCAATTACTCCCGAGTGCACCAGGGCGCGCAGGTCAGATATCTGGACCATTTCACCCGGCCGGACCGGGGGCGCGTCCTGTACGACATACGCCAGTCGGAGCACGGCTCGTGGTTCTACCGGAAGGCCAACCGCAACATGCTCGTCGAGGCCGTCGGCGAGGTGGAGGAGCACGAGGACTTCTGCTGGCTGACGCTCGGCCAGATCGGGGAGCTGCTGCACCGGGACAACGTGATCAACATGGACGCCCGGACCGTGCTCGCGTGCCTGCCCACCGATGACGCCGGGGCGAGCGCGCTGTACTCCGACGCCCAGTTCAAGTCCTGGATCACCAGGGAGCGTTCGGGCCACGACCTGGAGGCCAGGCTCGTCCCCCTGTCGGGCATCGCCGGATGGGAGCTGGACGACGACGTCCTCGCCCGGCCGGACGGCCGGTTCTTCCGCGTGGTCGCGGTCTCCGTACAGGCGGGAAGCCGCGAAGTGCCCGCCTGGACGCAGCCGTTGTTCGAGCCCGAGGACACGGGGGTCACGGCCTTCCTGTTCCGCCGTATCGGCGGAGTCGTCCACCTTCTGGTGCGGGCCAGGGCGGAGGCGGGGTTCCTCGACACCATCGAGCTCGGCCCCACCGTGCAGTGCACCACGCGCAACTGGGACCAGGTGGAGCCCTCGCAGCGGCCCCCCTTCCTGGACGAGGTCCTGGCCGCCTCTCCCGAACGCGTCCGCTACGAGGCGGTGCACTCGGAGGAGGGCGGGCGCTTTCTGTACGCGGAGAGCCGCTACATGTTCGTCGAGGCCGATGAGGCCATGGCGCCGCTGGAGCCTCCCGCCGGCTTCCAGTGGTGCACCCCGGGCCAGCTCAGCGCGCTCACCGCGCACGGGCACTACGTCAACGTCCAGGCCCGGACGCTGCTGTCCTGCCTCAGCACGGGCGCGGTGCGCCTTGAGGACGCCGTCTGACCTCTCGTACGTGATTTCACACCGTCTCACGGGAAGCTTGTCGAATCTCCATGAAATTCCTGTTCATCGCCGGCGGCAGCTCGGCGACCGTCTTCACCATCGCTCCTTTGGCAACGGCCCTGCGGAACGCGGGACACGAAGTGCTCGTGGCCGCCAACCAGCCGCTGACCGACACGGCGTCGAGCATCGGGCTTCCCTCGGTCTCCACCAATCCCGAGCCGGTCTGGCACTTCATGCGGTTCGACCGTGCGGGCAACCAGATCGAACCGCCCAAGGGCCACCGGGAGAACATGCTGCACACCGGCCGGTCCTTCGCCAGGATGGGCGTCGCCGGCCTCGACGCGCTGCGTGACCTCGCCGAGGACTGGCGCCCCGATGTCGTCATCGGCGGCTCCATGACCTACGGCGCGGGGCTGTTCGCCACCGAGCTCGGCATCCCGTACGTACGCCACGACTGGGACGTCGTGCCGACCACGGAAGCTGACCCGGGCGCCGAGGAAGAGCTCCGGCCCGAGCTGGAGCGCCTCGGCCTGGCGGGGCTGCCGGTTCCCGACCTGGCCATCGACGTCTGCCCGCCCTCGCTGCGCCCGCACCTCCCGTCGCCGCACGCCGAAGGGGCGCAGCCGATGCACTGGCTGCCCGGCAACAGCCAGCGCCGCCTGGAGCGGTGGATGTACACCCGCCCCGAGAACCGCAAGCGCGTGGTGATCACCACCGGCACCCGGGCCCTCGCCTTCCAGTCCGCCCAGGAGATGCGGCGCCTGGTGGAGCAGCTCGCCCAGACCGGAGCGGAGGTGCTGATCGCGGCGCCCGAGCAGGTCACCGAGAAGTTCGCCCCGGAGCTGGGCGACGTCCCCATCGGCTGGCTCCCGCTGGACGTGGTGGTCCCGACCTGCGATCTGCTGGTGCACCACGGAGGCGGCGTCACCGCCATGACCGCCATGAACGCCGGGGTGCCGCAGCTGATCACCCCCGAGGCCTCCTACATGGAGATCGTCGCGAAGGCCCTCACCGACTTCGGCGCCGGGCTCACCGTGGCGACGCAGGACCAGGACTCGACGGACGCGATCGCCGCGGCCTGCCGGGAGATCCTCTCCGACGCGCGGTACGCGCAGCGGGCGCGGGTCCTCTCCGACGAGATGGCCACGCTGCCGACGCCTTCCGAGGTGGCGCACACCCTGGAGAAGCTCGCCACCGGCTGAGGCGGTGCCCCCGTGCCCCGAAGGGGCGCGGGGCCGTGTCACTTGCGGCTCCGCCGCGATGGGGGTCCCCCCTGTTCGAGCGAAGCCGAGAACTTGGGGGCACTACCGGCCACAGACGGCCCCGCAGCCGAATACCCGCCCACGGCTCAACCACGACGAGGAGATCTGTAGCCATGAACGCAGACCGGTGCCGATGCCGTGCCGTCCCGAAGGAGGAGAAGCGGTGAAGCTGCTCGTCACCGGCGGGGCCGGATTCATCGGCTCGCAGTTCGTCCGCACCCTGCTCCAGGACGGCTACCCCGGCCTGGAGGGCAGCCGGGTCACCGTCCTCGACTCGCTCAGCTACGCGGGCAACCGCGCCAACCTGCCCGACAGCCACCCGCGCCTCGACTTCGTCCGGGGCGACATCCTCGACCTGCCGCTCCTGCTCGACCTGCTGCCCGGTCACGACGCGGTGGTCCACTTCGCCGCCGAGTCGCACGTGGACCGCTCCATCGAGGACGCGAACGTGTTCATCAGGACCAACGCGGAGGGCAGCCAGAACGTCTTCGAGGCCTGCCGGCGCACCGGCGTGGAGCGGGTCGTCCACGTCTCCACCGACGAGGTGTACGGCTCCATCGAATCCGGCTCCTGGACGGAGGAGTGGCCGCTGCTGCCCAACTCCCCGTACGCCGCCTCCAAGGCCGCCTCCGACCTGATCGCGCGGGCCTACTGGCGCACCCACGGCCTCAACCTGTCGATCACCCGCTGCTCCAACAACTTCGGGCCGTACCAGCACCCGGAGAAGCTCATCCCGCTGTTCGTCACCAACCTCATCGAGGGCGCACCGCTGCCGCTGTACGGCGACGGCGCGAACATCCGGGAATGGCTGCACGTCGAGGACCACTGCCGGGCCATCCACCTGGTGCTCCTCAACGGCGCGGCCGGCGAGGTCTACAACGTGGGCGGGGGCAACGAGCGGACGAACCGCGAGATCGCCGACCGCCTGGTCGAACTGGGCGGCGCCGACGGTTCCGTGATCCGCCGCGTCGCCGACCGCCTCGGCCACGATCTGCGCTACTCGCTGGACGACACGAAGATCAGGCAGGAGCTGGGCTACGCCCCCCGCGTCTCCTTCGAGCAGGGGCTCGCCGACACCTTCGCCTGGTACCGCGACAACCCCGCCTGGTGGAAGCCGCTGAAGGGGAACGGACGCGGATGACCTCCACGGCCATGGTGCTGGGCGGCACCGGATTCATCGGCGGGCACGTCTGCGCCGCGTTCCGCGCCGCGGGACACCGCGTCGTCTGCGTCTCCCGCGGCCGGGCCCGGCCGGAGCCCGGCGACGACGGCGTGGTGCACCTCCACCGTGACCTCGACGGGCCGGCCGGCGAGGTGGCGGCGCTGCTCGCCGACGTGGCACCCGAGGTGGTGGTGAACGCGGCCGGTGTGGTGTGGCAGGCCGACGAGGACCGGATGTGGTCCCTCAACGCCCGCTTCGCGGAGCGGCTCGCCCACGCGGCGGCAGCGCTGCCGGGCCCCGTCCGCCTCGTCCAGCTGGGCAGCTCGCACGAGTACGGGCCCGCCGCGCCCGGTGGCAGCACCTCCGAGGACGCCGCCTGCGACCCCGTCTCCGTGTACGGGCGCACCAAACTGGCCGCCACCGAGGCCGTGCTGCGCACAGCCCGGGAGACGGGCCTCGCGGCCGTGGTGCTGCGGGTCGCCAACGTCACGGGGCCGGGCGTCCCCGGCAGCAGCCTGCTGGGCATCGTCGCGCAGCGCCTCGCCGCCGCGGCGGCCCCCCACGGCGACGGCGGGCCCGCGGAGCTGCGGCTCGCCCCGCTGCGCGCCCGGCGCGACTTCGTGGACGTCCGGGACGTCGCCGCCGCCACCGTGCTCGCGGCGGCGGCCCCGGCCCGCGAGGTCACCGGCCGCGTCATCAACATCGCCCGGGGCGAGGCCGTGCCCGTACGCCGAATCGTCGAACGGCTCATCGCCCTGGCGGACTCGCCCGTACGGCTGACGGAACAACCGCTGCCGGACCCCGGCCGGGACGGGGCGGGACGGGACTCCCGCGCGCTGCGCGCGGACCTGGAGTGGCAGCGGCTGGACATATCGCGCGCGCGGCGCCTGCTGGGCTGGCGGCCCGCCGTGGACCTGGACACATCACTGGCAGATCTGCTCGCGGACGTGCGGCTGCCGCAGCAGCAGGAAAGGACGCGCACGTGAGCGCTCGCAAAAACCTCGTGCTCGACGAGGTCCGCAAGTTCCATCAGGACGCGCAGCCGCAGGGCGGCTTCGTTCCCGGCGTCACCGAGATCTGGCCCTCCGGCGCGGTCCTGGAGGAAGAGGACCGGGTGGCGCTGGTCGAGGCGGCGCTGGAGATGCGGATCGCCGCGGGGGTGAGCTCCCGCAAGTTCGAGTCGGCCTTCGCCCGCAAGCTCAAGCGCCGCAAGGCGCATCTGACGAACTCCGGTTCCTCCGCGAACCTGCTGGCGGTGTCCGCGCTGACCTCGCACGTACTGGAGGACGAGCGGCTGCGGCCCGGCGACGAGGTCATCACCGTCGCCGCCGGTTTCCCGACCACCGTCAACCCGATCCTGCAGAACGGCCTGATCCCGGTCTTCGTCGACGTCGAGCTCGGTACGTACAACACCACCGCGGCGCGAGTGGAGCAGGCGATCGGCCCGCGCACCCGGGCCATCATCATCGCGCACGCCCTCGGCAACCCCTTCGAGGTCGCCGAGATAGCCCAACTGGCCACTGACCGCGGGCTGTTCCTCATCGAGGACAACTGCGACGCGGTCGGCTCGACCTACGACGGCCAGCTGACCGGCACCTTCGGCGACCTGGCCACGGTGAGCTTCTACCCCGCGCACCACCTCACGATGGGCGAGGGCGGCTGCGTACTGACCTCGAACCTGGCACTGGCCCGCATCGTGGAGTCACTGCGCGACTGGGGCCGCGACTGCTGGTGCGAGCCGGGCGAGAACGACAAGTGCCTCAAGCGCTTCAAGTACCAGATGGGCAGCCTGCCGGAGGGCTACGACCACAAGTACATCTTCTCCCACGTCGGTTACAACCTGAAGGCGACCGACATCCAGGCGGCGCTCGGCCTGACCCAGCTGGCCAAGCTCGACGACTTCTGCGGCGCACGGCGCCGCAACTGGCGCCGTCTGCGCGAGGGCCTCGACGGCGTCCCGCACCTCCTGCTGCCCGAAGCCACCGACCGCAGCGACCCGAGCTGGTTCGGCTTCGCGATCACCGTCGACCACGAGGCGCCGTTCAGCCGCTCCGAGTTCGTCGACCACCTGGAGGAGCGCAAGATCGGCACGCGCCGCCTCTTCGCCGGCAACCTGACCCGCCACCCGGCCTACCAGGACCAGCCGCACCGCGTCGTCGGCGACCTGACCAACAGCGACATCATCACCGACCAGACCTTCTGGATCGGGGTCTACCCCGCGATCACCGACGAGATGATCGACTACGTCGTCTCCACGGTGAAGGAGTTCATCGCGAGCCGCGGCTGATGACCGGGCGCCCCACCGCCCACAAGACGAAGGACACGGCGGAGCGCTTCGGGCGCGGCCGTGTCCTTCGTCTTGTGGGCGGAGGCGGCCCCGCCGGCCGACGCGATCGGCGAACCCCGCTCGCCGCAGGCCGCGTTCGCCGTTCCGGAGCATGGCCGAAGGGCCGGCACACCCCTTCCGGGTGTGCCGGCCCTTCGGCCATGGCGCGGTCAGACGGCCGTGCCGAACCAGCGCTCCAGTGCGTCGCGGAGCTTGCCGCCGTCGGGTGAGGCCCAGGCCACGTGCCCGTCGGGGCGGAGCAGGACCGCTTCGGGGTCGTCGGTGGTGGGTTCGCCGGCGGGGATCCAGTCGCCGGTGACGACGTCGACGCGGTCGGCCCAGCCCTCGGCGAGCTCGGCGGCCTCGCGCGAGTCACCGGTGGTGATCAGGACGCCGCGCGCGCTGTGCAGCAGTTCGGCGATCCGGGTCCGGCCGCCGTCGGCGAGCTTGAGCTCGCGGTCCGGCGAGAGGCGCAGGCCGAGCAGCCGGTGCGTGCCGGTGGTGCCCATGTCGTAGCGGACGTCGAGTCCGCTGACCTGTCCGGCCAGGTGGCGGGCCACGTCGGGGGACTGGACCAGTTCGCGCATGACCGCGCGCAGGGGTTCCATCTCGTCGCCGGTCAGATACAGGCGGGTCTGGGCGCGGGTGTTGCGCATCAGCTGCTCGCCGACGGGATGCCGCTCGGACTGGAAGGTGTCCAGCAGCCCTTCGGGCGCCCAGCCGCTGATCGCGGCGGCCAGTTTCCAGCCCAGGTTCACCGCGTCCTGCACGCCCACGCTCATGCCCTGCGCACCGGCGGGCATGTGGATGTGGGTGGCGTCCCCGACCAGGAAGACACGCCCCTTGCGGTACTGGGAGGCCTGGCGGGTGGTGTCGGTGAACGAGCTGATCCACCGGACCTCCGCATGGTGCAGCGACTCGCCCGTCATCCGCTGCCAGGCATCGGCGATCGTCGCGAAGGTGAGCCGGCTCTTGTCCTCGTGCGGGCGCAGCTTCTCGTCATGGATGACGATCCGGTCCACCCCGTTCTCCAGGTTGAACGCCATCACCATGCCCCCGGGCACCTGCTCCCCGATCGGCCGCTGCCGCACCCCCGCCCCGACCAGGTCGGCCATGTACATCCCCCGGGTGGCATCCCAGCCCGGGAAGTCGATCCCCGCCGTCTTGCGCACCACCGACCGGGCCCCGTCACAGCCGACGAGATACCGCCCCTCGGCCTCGCCGGGCCCGTCGGGGCCCTCGAAGGAGATGACGACACCGTCCTCGGTCTCCCGGAACCCGGTCACCTCGTGGTTGCGGTGGACGGTGACCCCCAGCTCGGCGAGCCAGCCCTCCAGGATCTCCTCGGTACGGAACTGCGGCACACCCCGCACACTGAAATGATTGTCATCCAGCTTCGAGAAATCGATCCGCACCCCACCGAAATGCCCCTGCGCCCACTCCACATCCCCGAACCGGGCCAGCAGACCCCGCTGATCGAAGACCTCGGCGGCACGCCGGGTGAACCCGACACCCCGCGACTCCCCACTCGGCGCCGGCAACCGGTCATAGACCGCCACCTCCACGCCACCGAGCTTCAGCTCACCGGCGAGCATCAACCCGACCGGACCGGCACCGACGACGATCACGTCACTCATCTTGGTCACCTCCACGTTCCTCACGTCGTTCACTGGGCGAGGAAGTCGAGCAGTTCGCGGGACACGAGGTCCGGGTCGTCCTCGGCGAGCCAGTGCAAGGACTTGTCCACCCGCACCATGCGTACGTCGGTCGCGATGTGCGACAGCTGGTCCTGCACCTGGTCGTACTGGGTGGGAGCGGCCAGCGCGAGCAGCGGCAGCGTCACCTTCCCGTACGTCTTGATGTCCTCGATGTCCTGGTGGAACGCCTGGTACCAGCCGTTGGTCGCCCGGATGCCCTCGGGCGTGTCGTACGCCCGTGCGTAGACGGCGCGGTCGAAGGCCGTGACCGACTCCGGGTCCTTGAGGGAGTTGCTGTACAGCCAGTCGATCAGGTACCAGCCGCGGCCGGAGAAGACCTGCTCCGGCAGGCCGCGCACCTGGTTGAACGCGTTCCACCACATGTTGAAGCCGGTGTTGGGACGCCGCAGCATCGGCCTGTCGTAGTACGTCTCGTCGGGGTGGACGACGTCGAGCAGGGCGAGACGCCGGGTCGCCTCGGGGTGGTTCGCCGCGAAGCTGTAGGCGACCATCGCGCCCAGGTCGTGCCCGACGATATGGGCGCTGTCGTAGCCCAGCGAGCGGATGAGCTCGTGGACATCGCGCGCCATGTTCTGCTTCGTGAATCCGTCCGAAGGCTTCAGCTCGTCCGGAACCCCGATGCCGCGATGGTCCACCGCGATGACCCGGTGGTGCGCGGCGAGCTTCGGCATCAGCTTCCGGTAGGCCCACCACGTCTCCGGCCAGCCGTGCAGCAGGACAACCGGGTCCCCGGAGCCTCCCACGACGTAGTGCAGCCGCGTTCCGTTCACATCCGCGAATTCACTGCGGAAATCTCCACCCAACGACCGTGCCAATTCTGCATTGTCCGGCACTTCCGGGGGTCCTATTACGGATTCATTCGACATTCTATTCATCCTCCCCGACATAGCCATTCCCTCGACTATAGCGAGAGGCCGAGCCGTTCGACCACGGCGAAGTCACAGTTGAACAGGGACTGTTCACACGCTCGACTCGTACGCGTCGATTGGCCAAGCTGAGCAATGCAAGGAAGCGACGGAAATTCGTCGCTCACTCCGGGAGGGATTCACTTCATGGGCAGGCTGACTGACAAAACGGCTCTCGTCACCGGAGCGAGCCGGGGCATCGGAAGAGGTATCGCACGGAGACTGGCGCGTGACGGCGCCCTGGTGGCCGTGCACTACTCGACCGGTGAGACCGAGGCCAAGGAGACGGCCGCGCTGATCGGCGAGGAAGGCGGACAGGCCTTCACCGTGCGCGCCGACATCAGCGAGCCCGACCAGGTGGCGGAGCTCTTCGGAGCGCTGGAGCGGGAACTCACCGAGCGGACCGGTTCCACGGCCCTGGACATCCTGGTCAACAACGCGGCGTTCAGCGGGCACACCGCGCTGCCCGGGGACGTCACCGCCGAACTGCTCGACCAGTACTACGCGGTGAACGCGCGGGCGCCGTTCCTGATCGCGCAGCGTGCGCTCCAGCTGATTCCGCAGGGCGGACGCATCGTCAACATCTCCTCGGGGATCACCCGGAGCGCCCAGCCGGACATGATCGCGTACGCGATGTCCAAGGGCGTGATCGAGCAGCTCACCCTGCACCTGGCGCGCCACGTCGCCGACCGCGGCATCACGGTCAACAGCGTCGCGCCGGGCCTCACCGACAACGGCAAGCCGATGTTCTCCAACCCGGCCGTGGTGGCACGGCTGGCCGAGCTCTCCGCGTTCAAGCGGGTGGGCCAGGTCGAGGACATCGCCGACGTCGTGGCGTTCGTCGTGTCCGACGACGCCCGGTGGATCACCGGGAGCTACATCGACGCCAGCGGCGGCACGCTGCTCGGCTGACCTGCGCGCCGACTCCGTACATGTGCCGGGGCCCGCAGCGGTTGAACCGCTGCGGGCCCCGGCACATTCATTTTCTACGCACCGGCCGGCTCGCCGAACCACCTGGTGAGGGCGGCGCGCAGGTCGCCGCCGTCCGGCGCGGTCCAGGCGATGTACCCGTCGGGGCGCACCAGCACGGTGTCCGGCAGCGGCAGCGTGCCCGGCTTGCTGTCGTCCTCGTCCACCAGCCACGTACCGCGGACCGTGTCGACGCGGTCGGACCAGCCGGCCGCCTCGTACTCGGCGGCCGCCGGGCCGGTGATGAGCACGCCGCGCGCGGAGCGCAGCAGCTCGGCGGCGCGCCGGGGGGTGCCGTCCACCGCGATCCGCCGGTCCGGCGACAGGCGCAGCCCCAGCAGGGGATGGGCCGTCCCGAGCGCCGCGCCCATGTCGTAACGGATGTCCACTCCGGAGACCTGGCCGGCCAGATGGCGCGCCGCCTCCGGGATCTCGGCCAGCTCGCGCACGACGGCCCGCAGCGGCTCCATCTCCTCACCGCCGAGGTACAGCAGTGACGCGGCGAGGGTGTCGCGCAGCAGCCGCTGCCCCACCGGGTGCCGTTCGCCGTGGTACGTGTCGAGGAGGCCCTCGGGGGCGTGGCCCTTGAGGGCGGCGGCCAGCTTCCACCCGAGGTTGACCGCGTCCTGGATCCCGGTGCTGACGCCCTGCGCCGCCAGCGGGGCGTGGTCGTGGGCGGCGTCGCCGGCGAGGAAGACCCGGCCGCTGCGGTACTGCTCGGCCTGGCCCTGGGCGTTGGTCAGCGCGGCCATCCAGGTCGCGTCGCCGTGGTGGATGGAGTCACCCGTCATCCGCTTCCAGGCGTCCGCGACCTCCTGGAACGTCGGCTCGCTCTCCCCGTGGTGCGGCGGGACGTCGGGCTCGTGGATCACGATCCGGGAGACGCCGGGGCCGAGGGTGACCGAGAGGACCATCCCGCCGCCCTCCACCCGCTTGCCGATCGGGTTCATCGGCAGCTCGGCCCCGACGACGTCCGCCATGTAGATCCCGCGTGTGGCGGGCAGCCCGGGGAAGCCGATCCCGGCCAGGTCCCTGACGGTGCTCCTGCCCCCGTCGCAGCCCACCAGGTAGGAGGCGCTGTCCTCGCCCCGCCCGTCGGGCCCCTCGAACTCGACGGTGACCGTCTCGTCGTCCTGCCGCAGGCCGATGACCCGGCAGCCCCGGCGCACGGTCACCCCCAGCTCCGCCACCCACGCACCGAGCATCTCCTCGGTACGCGACTGGGCCAGCCCCATCACCCCGTAGTGCCGGTCCGCCACCTGCTCGAAATCGACCCGCACCCCACCGAAATGACCCTGCTTGCCCCACCGGGCGCCCTTCAGACGCTCCAACAGGCCCCGCTGGTCCAGCACTTCCGCGGTCCGCCGGGTGAAGCCGAGACCGCGCGACTCACCGCTCGGCGCGGGCAACCGGTCGTAGACGACGACATCGGCACCGCCGAGGCGAAGCTCACCCGCCAGCATCAGCCCCACCGGGCCGGCACCGACAACGATCACACCATGGCTCATGATCCAACTCCTCGTATCAACAGCGGCAGATGGGCGGGCACAGTGAAGCCCGCACCGCGTCTGAGAAGCAACGACGCGCCAAACCGGTGGTCGTGCCCCGGGGCGTGCGGCAGGGGATCAAGCGTTACGCGTTCCGATGGGAGGCGCCCTCAGCAGACGCTTGCCGCACCACAACGCACCGGCCACCGCGGTGTTCGACATCGGACACTCCGCTGTTGCACACCGGCCCCACCCTGCACAGGCGCATCAGCTGAAACAGGAGTACCAGACTCCACTCCGGCGCCGGGTGTCGCAAGGGGGCGGGTGGCGGACCGGCGCGAGGAAGGCGGACCAAAAGCCCCGGGAAAAGAAAAACACCCCGCCCGACAAGGAAACCCGCCCGACCGAACAGCCCGCACAAAACAACGACAGCACGACTCGGAAGACGCGCCCGGAAAAACCGCGATACGCGCCCCTGACACGACCCGCGCGCCGCCCGCCAACGACCGCGAATGTCCTGCCCAAGTCGCACCGGCCGGTAAACCCGCCCCTGCGGAACCAGTGCCCCTTATCGCCCGGCCTCCATAAAACCTCCACCAAATCCCCACCTCGCTCGAGAACAGATTCGCCATCGCGAAGAGCTCGCTGGGGCCGACTCCCGCACCGGGCGCTTACCTGGAGGTGGGTAGCTGACAAAAAAGTCGGTACTTGTGGGGAATTGGGGGCGGGCGAAGGATCGTCGGCATGACGAATCCCAGTAACGCTTCTCCTTCCACTCCTACTTCTGTAACCGTCCTCGGCCTGGGCAACATGGGCCGGGCGCTGGCCGGCGCGTTCCTCGCGGCGGGGCATCCGACGACCGTCTGGAACCGTTCGGCCGGGCGCGCCGACGAGCTCGTGGCCCGGGGCGCGGTCCATGCCGCCAGCGCTGAGGACGCGGTGCGGGCGAGCGCGTTGACGGTGGTGTGCGTGGTCGACTACGACGCGGCCGAGGCGATCCTGGCGCCGGCGGCGGAGGCCGGGGCGTTCGACGGCGGTCGCGTCCTGGTGAACCTCACCTCGGACACGCCCGAGCGGTCCCGTTCGGCGGCCGCGTGGGCGGCCGAGCACGGCATCGCGTACCTCGACGGCTCGGTGATGGTCCCGACGACCGTCGTCGGCGGCCCCGAGGCGCTGATCTTCTACAGCGGGGACCGCGCGGCGTTCGAGCAGCACGAGGGCGCGCTGCGTGCGCTGGGCGGCAAGGCGACGTTCCTGGACGAGGACGCGGGTCTGGCGGCGGTGTACGACCTGGCGATGCTCGACTTCTTCTATACGGCGATGTCGGGGCTGGTGCACGCGTATGCCCTGGCGGGGGCGGACGGGGTGGGGGCGGCACGGCTGGCCCCATACCTGGACACGATCTCGTCGATCCTGCCGCCCATCTCCGCGGTGATGGCCGGGCACATCGACGCCGGGGCCCATCCCGGGGACCTGGGCACCCTCGCGATGGAGGTCGCGGGGATCGACCACATCCTGCACACGGCCCGGGGCCGGGGCCTGGACGTCACGGTCCTGGAGGCGGTCCGGGCGATCGCGGGGCGGGCGGTGGGGAAGGGGCACGGGGGTGACGACTGGTCGCGGACGGTGGAGGAAGTGCGGGGTTAGGTGCGGGGCGGTTTGTCCCCGCCCCACCCCTTCCCTGAAGCCCTCTGGCGGGCGGCCGGGTGGGGGTCGGGGTGGTGTGCTGGGGGCTTCGCCCCCAGACCCCCGTTTTCGCCTGCGGACCGTGCTGGGTTGCTCGCGCAGTTCCCCGCGCTCCTAGGTGGTCAGGGGCGCGGGGAACTGCGCGACAAGCCACAGACGGCCCGCAGGCGAACGTAGCGGGGTGCAGGGGCCGCAGGCCCCGCCAAAGGGGTCCGGGGGCGTAGCCCCCGGGAAACCACCTCCACCCCCACCCACCCCCGGAGGGTTTAGGGAAGGGGTGGGGTGGGGCTCTCCTTGCCTTGACGTCCGCGTCAAGGATTACCGTCGCCCCATGCGAATCGGCGAGTTGGCCGCGCGGGCCGGGACCACCACCCGGGCGCTGCGCTACTACGAGTCGCGCGGCCTGCTGACCGCGCGTCGGGCGGAGAACGGGTACAGGGCCTACGACGAGGACGACCTGCGGTTGCTCACGCAGATCCGGACCCTGCAGGACTTCGGGTTCGAGCTGGAGGAGACGAGGCCGTTCGTGGAGTGCCTGCGGGCGGGTCACGAGGCCGGGGACACCTGCCCCGCCTCGCTCGCCGTGTACCGCCGCAAGCTGGCCGAGCTCGACGGACTCATCGGCCAGCTCCAGTCCGTACGCGACCAGGTCGGCAAGCAGCTGGCCCGGGCGGAGTCGGCCCGCGCCGAGCTGGAAGCCGGTTCGCTGGTGCCCGGGACCCCCGGGTGCGAAATGACGGGTAGGGAAGAGGGGTTGGGATGAGCGTGCAAGCCGTGGGTGTGGACGTCGTGACGGACGCGACCTTCGACGCGGAGGTGCTGGCGGCGGATCTGCCGGTGCTCGTGGAGTTCACCGCCGAGTGGTGCGGACCGTGCCGACAGCTCGCGCCGGTGCTGAGCCAGATCGCCTTCGAGGAGGGCGACCGGCTCAAGGTGGTGCAGCTGGACGTGGACAAGGACCCGGAGACGACCGTGAAGTACGGCGTGCTGTCGATGCCGACGCTGATGGTGTTCCGCGCGGGCGAGCCGGTGAAGGCGATGGTGGGCGCGCGCCCCAAGCGCCGCCTGATGCAGGAGCTCGAAGACGTGCTCTAGTTCCCAGTGCGGGAGAAACAAAAAGCCCCGGTCCCATATTGCGGCCGGGGTTTTTCTCTGCGTATAGTGGTTTCTTCGTGTGCGTTCTGTCGAAAACACACGAAAAGCCCTTACAGAAAGCACTGTATCGCGTCAGGAGCGGAATTGTCAACCGAGGAAATTCGGAAAGAACAGCAATTCATCGACGGGCTCTACGCGCGCCTCGAAGACCTGCGCGGGCAGGCCGAGGCGTCGGTGCGGCGCGCCCTGGCGCAGGTCGGGACCGGTCTGCAGGCCCGCCTTGAGCGCGATGTGCTGGTGGCCGAGCAGTCCGGGCTGCTCAGCGCGCTCGACGGCGGCGAGAACGGACTCTGCTTCGGCCGCCTCGACTTTTCCGACGGGCGCGCCCACCACATCGGCCGCATCGGAATCCGCCGCGACGACAGGGAACGTACGCCGCTGGTGATCGACTGGCGGGCCGATGTGGCGCGCCCGTTCTATCTCGCCACCGGGTACACCCCGATGGGGCTGCGCCGCAGGCGGCACCTCACCACCCAGGGGCGCACGGTCACCGCGCTGCACGACGAGATCCTCGACCTCACCGACGCGGCCCGCACCGGGCACGAGGGCGCGGACGCCGACGCCGTGCTGCTCGCGGCGCTCGACGCGGCCCGCACCGGCCGGATGCACGACATCGTGCAGACCATCCAGGCCGAGCAGGACAAGGTCATCCGGGCCCCGCAGCGCGGCGTCCTCGTCGTCGAGGGCGGGCCCGGCACCGGCAAGACGGCGGTCGCGCTGCACCGGGCGGCGTATCTGCTCTACGCGTACCGCGAGCAGCTGGCCCGGCGCGCCGTGCTGATCGTCGGCCCCAACCCGGCGTTCCTCGGCTACATCGGCGAGGTGCTGCCCGCGCTCGGCGAGACCGGCGTGCTGCTCGCCACCATGGGCGAGCTCTTCCCCGGCGTGCACGCCACCGGCACCGACACCCCGGCCGCCGCCGAGGTCAAGGGGCGCGGCGAGATGGCCGAGGTGCTCGCGAAAGCCGTACGCGACCGGCAGACCGTTCCGCACACCGCCGCCGAGATCGACCACGAGGGGTACGGGACGCTCAGCCTCGACCGGGCCATGGCCGAGGACGCCCGCTGGCGCGCCCGCGAGACCGGGCTGCCGCACAACCTGGCCCGCCCGCACTTCGCCTTCCACATCATCGACGCGCTCACCGCGCAGCTCGCGGACCGGATCGGTGCGGATCCTTCCCCAAGCTCTCAACTTCGTTCGAGCAGGGGAGGCCCCAATGGCGGCGAGAACCTGCTGGGCCCCGACGACCTCGCCCAGCTCGGCAAGGAGATCGCCACCAGCCGCGAGGTGCACGCGGCGATCGAGGAGTTCTGGCCCGCGCTCACCCCGGAGCGGTTCGTGGCCGACTTCCTGGCCGATCCGTCCCATCTGGCGGACACCGACGCGGAGTTGATCCGCCGCGAGGGCGGCGACTGGACGCCTGCCGACGTGCCGCTGCTCGACGAGGCCGCCGAGATCCTCGGCGAGGACGACTCGGCGGCCCGCGCCGCCGCCGAGGCCGAGCGCCAGGACCGGATCGCGTACGCGCAGGGCGTCCTCGACCTCTCCGCGGGCTCGGAGAGCTTCGAGTTCGAGGACGAGGAGTCCGAGGTGCTCGCCGCGCACGACATCATCGACGCCGAGCGGTTCGCGGACCGCCACGAGGAGGCCGACCACCGCAGCGCCGCCGAGCGTGCCGCCGCCGACCGCACCTGGGCGTTCGGCCACATCATCGTGGACGAGGCGCAGGAGCTCTCCGCGATGGCCTGGCGGCTGCTGATGCGCCGCTGCCCGACCCGCTCGCTCACCCTGGTCGGCGACCCCGCCCAGACCGCCGACGCGGCGGGCGTCGGCTCCTGGCGGCGGATCCTGGAGCCGTACGTGGAGGACCGCTGGGAGCACGTGCGACTCGGGGTCAACTACCGTACGCCCGCCGAGATCATGGAGGTGGCGGCGCAGGTCTGCCGCGCGGTGGACCCGTCGTTCGAGCCGCCGAGCTCGGTGCGGGCCACGGGGGTTCGGCCCTGGGCGCGCGAGGCGGCGCCGCAGGCCCTCGCCGAGGCCGTCGCCGAGGCGGTGAAGGCGGAGACCCCCGAGGCCGGCCGCCTCGCGGTCGTCGCGCCCCGCACCCTCCACCCCGCGCTGCACGCAGCCCTCCCGGACGTCCCGCCGGGCGAGCCCGATCTGACCCGCCCGGTCGTCCTGCTCGACCCGCGTCAGGCCAAGGGGTTGGAGTTCGACACGGTCCTGGTGGTGGAGCCGGCCGAGTACGGGGTGAGCGATCTGTACGTGGCGCTGACCCGGGCCACCCAGCGCCTCGGTGTGCTGCACTCGGCGCCCCTGCCGAAGGCACTGGCCGAGGCGCTGAACGGCTGACTCACACCGGCCGCAGCCACACCGTCGCCAGCGGCGGCAGCGTCAGCCGGATGCTGACCGGCTGCCCGTGGCTCGGCGTGGAGTCCGGCTTGAGGGGGTCCTCGTTGCGGATGTCGCCGCCGCCGTAGCGCGCGGCGTCCGTGTTGAGGACCTCCGCCCAGGCGGGGACGGTGTCGGGGACGCCGAGCCGGTAGTCGTGGCGGACCACCGGCGAGAAGTGGGAGACGGCGAGCAGCGGGGCGCCGGAGGCGTCGTGGCGCAGGAAGGCGAAGACGTTGTCCTCCGCCGCGTCGCCCGCCACCCACGCGAAGCCGCCCGGGTCGGTGTCCCGCTGCCACAGCGGCGGGGCGTCGCGGTAGACGGTGTTCAGATCGCGGACCAGGTCCCGTACGCCCCGGTGGTCCGGCTCGGCGGAGTACGACGGGTCGAGCAGCCACCAGTCGGGGCCGGTCGTCTCCGACCACTCCGCCCCCTGGGCGAACTCCTGCCCCATGAAGAGGAGTTGCTTGCCGGGGTGCGCCCACATGAAGCCCAGATAGGCACGGTGGGTGGCGCGCTGCTGCCACCAGTCGCCGGGCATCTTGGAGACCAGTGAGCGCTTGCCGTGGACGACCTCGTCGTGGGAGATCGGCAGGACGTAGTTCTCGCTGTACGCGTACACCATCGAGAACGTCATCTCGTGGTGGTGGTACTTGCGGTGGACCGGCTCGTGGGCCGCGTAGCCCAGCGAGTCGTGCATCCAGCCCATGTTCCACTTCAGGCCGAAGCCGAGCCCGCCGAAGCCGCCGGGGCCCACGTGGTGGGTCGCGCGCGTCACGCCGTCCCACGCCGTGGACTCCTCGGCGATGGTGATCACGCCCGGGCAGCGGCGGTAGACCGTGGCGTTCATCTCCTGGAGGAAGGCCACCGCGTCCAGGTTCTCCCGGCCGCCGTGCTCGTTGGGCGCCCACTCGCCCGCCTCGCGCGAGTAGTCCAGGTAGAGCATCGAGGCGACCGCGTCCACCCGCAGCCCGTCGACGTGGAACTCCTCGCACCAGTACGTGGCGTTGGCCACCAGGAAGTTGCGGACC
The DNA here is from genome assembly GCF_030028635.1 of Streptomyces sp. BPTC-684. Lineage (NCBI taxonomy): Bacteria > Bacillati > Actinomycetota > Actinomycetes > Kitasatosporales > Streptomycetaceae > Streptomyces > Streptomyces sp. BPTC-684. Next base: position 1,319,835 of record NZ_CP124863.1, on the reverse strand, counting down.
TCCGTGCGGCCGTAGTCGAATTCGAGGGTGCCCCAGTCGGGGTGCTCGGAGCGCGCCGGGTCCTCGTGCTCGTACAGCGGCCGCCCGTCGAAGTGGGCCAGCGCCCAGTCGTCCTTCGGGAAGTGCGCGGGCACCCAGTCGACGATCACCCCGATCCCGGCCCGGTGCAGCGCGTCCACCAGGAAGCGGAAGTCGTCCGGGGTGCCCATCCGGGCGGTGGGGGCGTAGAACCCGGTCACCTGGTAGCCCCAGGAGCCCCCGAAGGGGTGCTCGGCCACCGGCAGGAACTCGACGTGGGTGAAGCCCAGGTCGCGTACGTACGCCGGGAGCTGTTCGGCGAGTTGACGGTACGTCAGGCGCGGTCGCCAGGACGCCAGGTGCACCTCGTACACCGAGAACGGGGACTCGTGGACCGGCCGGTCGCCGCGCGCCGCCATCCACAGCTCGTCCTGCCACACGTGGTGCGACTCGGTCACGATCGACGCGGTCGCGGGCGGCACCTCGGTGCGCCGGGCCATCGGGTCGGCCCGCAGGGTGTGCGAGCCGTCGGGGCGGGTGATGTCGAACTTGTAGAGCGCGCCGTCGCCGACGCCCGGCAGGAACAGCTCCCACACGCCGGTGGAGCCGAGCGAGCGCATCGGGTACGCGGTGCCGTCCCAGTAGCAGAAGTCGCCGGTGACGCGGACGCCGAGCGCGTTGGGGGCCCAGACGGTGAACCGGGTGCCGGGCACGCCCTGGTGGGTCATCGGGCGCGCGCCCAGCGCCGTCCACAGCTCCTCGTGGCGGCCCTCGCCGATCAGGTGCAGATCGAGCTCGCCGAGCGCGGGCAGGAAGCGGTACGGGTCCTCGGCCTCGATCTCGCTGTCGTCGTAGGTGACAAGCAGCGAGTACGCGGGCACCTCGGGCAGCGGCAGCACCCCGCTGAACAGGCCGTCGCCCTCGTCGTGCAGCTCGGCGCGGAGGCCCTTGGCAAGGACCGTCACCGCCTGCGCGTACGGGCGCAGCACCCGGAAGGCGACACCGCCGCGCACCAGGTGCGCGCCGAGCAGCGCGTGCGGGTCGTGGTGCGCTCCGGCGAGCAGCCGGGCGCGGTCGTCGGGGGCGAGCGGCCGCGCGGCCCGTACGCCGTGGCTCCCGCCGCGCTTCGGCTTCGACGGCGCGGCGGCGCGGGCGGGCCGGGAGGGGTCGGGGTGGTGCGGGCGGTCGCCGGTGGGCGGGCGGGCGGTCACGGGTACGGCCTCCTCGGGGGCGGTGCGGGGGTCGGGGTCAGTCCTGGGCCAGTCGGCGGACCGCCGCCATCGGGACGGCGAGCCAGTCGGGGCGGTGCCGGGCCTCGTAGAGCACCTCGTACACCGCCTTGTCGGTCTCGTACGCGCGCAGCAGCTCGGGCTCGTCGCGCGGGTCGGTGCCGGCGCCCGCCGCGTAGCCCGCGCAGTACGCGTCCCGGCAGGACTCGGCCCACTCGGGGCGCCAGGGGAGCTGGGTGCGGGCCGCGTAGTCGAAGGAGCGCAGCATCCCGGCGACGTCGCGGACCGGGGGCTGCGGGCGGCGGCGCTCGGCCAGCGGCCGGGCGGGCTCGCCCTCGAAGTCGATGACCGCCCAGTCGCCGCCGCCGGTCCGCAGGGTCTGGCCCAGGTGCAGATCGCCGTGGACGCGCTGGGCGGGCCGGGGCCCGGCCACCTTCGTCACCGCGTCGAACGCGGCGCGCAGCCCCGGCACATGGGGCAGCAGCGTCGGCACCGCCTGGGCCGCCGCCTCCAGGCGCTCGCGCATCGCGGCCGCGAGCAGCTCGGTCTGGGCGCGGCCGAGGGTGACCACCGGCAGCGCGGCGGCGAGCGCGGTGTGCACCTCGGCGGTGGCCCGGCCGAGCGCGTGCGCCTCCCGGGTGAAGTCGCGCCGCTCCGCGAGCGCGCGCAGCGCCAGCTGCCAGCCGTCCTGGGAGCCGCGCAGATACGGCTGGAGCACGGCGAGCGTGGCGTTCTCGGGCCGCTCGGTCTGGATCCAGGCCGCGGGCGCGGGCACCCGGGGGCACCCGTGCCGGGCCAGGACCAGCGGAAGTTCCAGGTCGGGGTTGACCCCGAAGTGGATCCGGCGGAATACCTTGAGGATGAACGTATCTCCGTACACCAGCGAGGAGTTGGACTGCTCGGCGGCGAGGAGGCGGGGCGCGAGTCCGGCGGGGACGGGGATGCCCGCGTCGCAGCCGAAGCGCAGCGGTCCCAGCCGCCCCGGCGTGCGCAGCCGCTCCAGGAGGAGGGCTGCGACCTGGGGGTCCTGGAGCGCGTCGTACACGGTGAGCCCGGTCAGCGGCCCGGCGGTGGCGTGGCCGACGAGCGCGGGGGCGAGCGGCGGCGGCAGCACCTTCCGTACGCCGATCAGCAGCTGGTAGACGTCGCCGGGGCCGGGCTCGGGGGTGCCGGGCTGCTCGGCCCGGACGAGCAGGTGCAGACAGCCGGGCAGCAGCTCGGTGACCGAGGCCAGCGAGAAGCCGGTGACCGGGCGGCCCTTGCCCGCGAACCAGCGCTGTCTGGGGAGCCATTCGTGCAGCAGCGGCGCCAGCGACGGCAGCAGCGCGACGGGAGTCAGGGTGGGTGCGGCCTTGGGCATGGCAGCGCGTCCTTTCCCCGGGCTCACAAGGATGTGCGCAGAGTGTCCCGGATTGCGGCATTGGCTGTCCGGCGGCGCGCGGAGCGTCCGGTGTGCCACTGGGAGCGGTCCGGAGCGTCGCTGAGGAGAGTGCCCAGGGCGGGCCGGAGGAAACCGGCCCGCCCTGGCCCGCCCTCGGCGGGGTGGGGCTAGCCGATCACGATGCAGTCCTTGCGCAGCCGGAACCAGTAGAAGCCGTGACCCGCCAGGGTCAGCAAGTACGGCCACTGGCCGATGGCCGGGAAGCGCACCCCGCCGATGAGCTCCACCGGATGGCGTCCGGCGAAGGTCCGCAGATCGAGCTCGGTGGGCTGGGCGAACCGCGAGAAGTTGTTCACGCACAGCACCAGGTCGTCGTTGTGCTCCCGCAGGAACGCGAGGACCGCCGGGTTCGAGGACGGGAGTTCGGTGTACGAGCCGAGCCCGAAGGCCGGGTTCTGCTTGCGGATCTCGATCATCCGCCGGGTCCAGTGCAGCAGTGACGACGGCGAGGCCATGGCCGCCTCCACGTTGGTCACCTGGTAGCCGTAGACCGGGTCCATGATCGTGGGCAGGAACAGCCGTCCCGGGTCACAGGACGAGAAGCCCGCGTTGCGGTCGGGCGTCCACTGCATGGGGGTGCGCACCGCGTCCCGGTCACCCAGCCAGATGTTGTCGCCCATCCCGATCTCGTCCCCGTAGTAGAGGATCGGCGAGCCGGGCAGGGACAGCAGCAGGGCGGTGAACAGCTCGATCTGGTTGCGGTCGTTGTCCAGCAGGGAGGCCAGCCGGCGCCGGATGCCGATGTTGGCGCGCATCCGGGGGTCCTTGGCGTACTCCGCGTACATGTAGTCGCGCTCTTCGTCCGTGACCATTTCGAGGGTCAGCTCGTCGTGGTTGCGCAGGAAGATGCCCCACTGGCAGGTCTTGGGGATGGCCGGGGTCTTGGCCAGCACCTCGGAGACCGGGTAGCGGCTCTCGCGGCGCACGGCCATGAAGATGCGCGGCATGACGGGGAAGTGGAACGCCATGTGGCACTCGTCGCCCCCGGCCGCGTAGTCGCCGAAGTAGTCGACGACGTCCTCCGGCCACTGGTTGGCCTCGGCGAGCAGCACCGTGTCCGGGTAGCTCGCGTCGATCTCGGCCCGGACCCGCTTGAGGAAGTCGTGGGTCGCGGGCAGGTTCTCGCAGTTGGTGCCCTCCTCCTGGTAGAGGTACGGGACGGCGTCGAGGCGGAAGCCGTCGATGCCCAGGTCCAGCCAGAACCGCAGCGCGGCCAGGATCTCGTCCTGGACGGCCGGGTTCTCGTAGTTCAGGTCGGGCTGGTGGGAGAAGAAGCGGTGCCAGTAGTACTGCTTGCGGACGGGGTCGAAGGTCCAGTTGGAGGTCTCGGTGTCGACGAAGATGATCCGGGCGTCCTGGAACTGCTTGTCGTTGTCGGCCCAGACGTAGTACTCGCCGTACGGGCCCGCGGGGTCTTTCCGCGACTCCTGGAACCACGGGTGCTGGTCGCTGGTGTGGTTCATCACGAAGTCGATGATCACGCGCATGCCGCGCTGGTGGGCGGCGTCCACGAACTCCACGAAGTCGGCGAGGTCGCCGAACTCCGGGAGCACCGCGGTGTAGTCCGAGACGTCGTAACCGCCGTCCCGCAGCGGGGACTTGAAGAAGGGCGGCAGCCAGAGGCAGTCCACCCCCAGCCACTGCAGGTAGTCGAGTTTGGCGGTGATGCCCTTGAGATCCCCTACGCCGTCGCCGTTGCTGTCCTGGAAGGACCGCACGAGCACCTCGTAGAAGACGGCCCGCTTGAACCATTCGGGATCGCGGTCCTTGGCGGGAGTGTCCTCGAAGGTGTCGTGGACGGGCTCGTTGACGATCATGGTGTGGGTGACCCTCCGATCGGCGGGGACGGTCGCAGGACCAGGACGTGCGCGGGCGCGCGGCCCGGCTCTAGGCGCACGTAGTCGGTCCTGCCCCAGTGGTAGGTCTCACCGGTGAGCTCGTCGCGCACCGGGACGGACTCGTGCCACGAAAGGCCGAGTTCCGGCATGTCCAACGAGACCGTGGCCTCCTGGGTGTGGTGGGGGTCGAGGTTGGCGACCACCAGAACGGTGTTCGACCCCGAGCGCTTGCTGTACGCGAGCACCGCGTCGTTGTCGGTGTGGTGGAAGCGCAGCGAGCGCAGCTGCCGCAGCGCCGGGTTGCGGCGGCGGATCCGGTTGAGCGAGGTCAGCAGCGGGGCCAGCGAGCGGCCCTCGCGCTCGGCCGCCTCCCAGTCCCGGGGCCGCAGCTCGTACTTCTCCGAGTTCAGGTACTCCTCGCTGCCGTCGTGCAGCGCCGTGTCCTCGCACAGCTCGTAGCCCGCGTACACGCCCCAGCTGGGCGAGAGCGTCGCGGCGAGCACCGCGCGCACCTCGAAGGCGGGGCGGCCGCCGTGCTGGAGGTAGGCGTGCAGGATGTCGGGGGTGTTCACGAAGAAGTTGGGGCGCATGTACGCGGCCGCCTCGCCGGTCAGCTCGGTGAGGTAGTCGGTCAGCTCCTGCTTGGTGTTGCGCCAGGTGAAGTACGTGTACGACTGCTGGAAGCCGATCCGGGCCAGCGTGTGCATCATCGCGGGCCGGGTGAACGCCTCGGCCAGGAACACCACGTCCGGGTCGGTCCCGTTGACCTCGGCGAGCACCTGCTCCCAGAACACCACCGGCTTGGTGTGCGGATTGTCGACGCGGAAGATCCGCACCCCGTGGTCCATCCAGAACCGCAGGATCCGCACGGTCTCGGCGACCAGGCCCGGCATGTCCCGGTCGAAGGCGAGCGGGTAGATGTCCTGGTACTTCTTGGGCGGGTTCTCGGCGTACGCGATGGTGCCGTCGACCCGGTGGTGGAACCAGTCGGGGTGCTTGTCCACCCAGGGGTGGTCCGGCGAGCACTGGAGCGCGAAGTCGAGGGCGACCTCCATGCGCAGATCGCCCGCCGTGCGCACGAAGTGGTCGAAGTCGTCGAGGGTGCCGAGGTCGGGGTGGACGGCGTCGTGCCCGCCGTCCGGCGAGCCGATGGCCCAGGGCACGCCGACGTCGCCGGGCGCGGCCGACAGGCTGTTGTTGGGGCCCTTGCGAAACGTGGTGCCGATGGGGTGCACGGGCGGCAGATAGACCACGTCGAAGCCCATCGCGGCGACCGCGGGCAGCCGCTCGGCGGCGGTCCGGAAGGTGCCGCTCACCGGCGGCTTCCCGGCCTGGACCACCGCGCCCTCGGAGCGCGGGAACAGCTCGTACCAGGACCCGAAGAGCGCCCGCTCACGCTCCACGACCAGCGTCAACGGCTCGCTGGCGCTGACCAGTTCGCGCAGCGGGTAGCGGGCGAGCGCCGTGTCGGCCTCGGGGGTCAGGGCCGCGGCGAGCCGGGCGGCCGGCGGGCGGGAGCCGTCGCGCAGGGCGTCCACCGCGGCGAGCACCGCCTCGCGGCCCTTGGTCTTCGGCACCCCGCGCGCGGCCCGCTCGTACAGCGCGGCGCCCTCCGCGAGGACCAGCTCGGTGTCCAGACCCGCCGGGATCTTGATGCCGGCGTGCCGGCGCCAGGTGGCTACCGGGTCGCTCCACGCCTCGACCGTATACGACCAGCGCCCTTCGGCCGCCGGAGTGACCTCGGCGCCCCAGCGGTCGGTGCCGGGCGCCAGCTCGCGCATCGGCGTCCACGGGCCGGGCCGCCCGCGCGGGTCGCGCAGGACCACATTGGCGGCGACCGCGTCATGGCCCTCTCGGAAGACGGTGGCGGTGACCGGGAAGGCCTCGCCCACCACCGCCTTCGCCGGCCTTCTGCCGCAGTCGACGGCGGGGCGGACGTCCAGGACGGGGATACGACCGATGGGCATGTTCACGGGCTCACCTGGTGGCTGGTGGGTGCGGGGCGTGGTGGGGTCTGCTCTTTGTAACTGCTCCGTTGACGTTCGACGGGCTGCGGGCATGGCCGCTCCTGTCCGCGTTCACTCGGGTGGCGGTCAGCGGTTGCACAGACGGCGTCCTACCGGTGGAGCCTTCCACAGGCTTCGAGTGGGCATTCCGGTGGTTTGTTAACTACCTGGGCGTAACGGATCGGACAAGGAAACGGCCCCGTCTTTCGGCGGGACCGCACCAGAATTTGCCTACCCACAAGTTCAGTTGGCGCCCGGATCACCGCCCACGCGCAGCAGGCGGTCGGGCGAGCCGGGCCCGGCGCGGGTGATCCTTCCGGTGGCCGCCCGCGCGTTCAGGGCCGCGCCCACTTCGGCCGGATCCGCCGCCGGGTGCCCGCCGAGGTACAGCGCGGCCGCGCCCGCGACGTACGGGGCGGCCATCGACGTGCCCGACAGGGTCCGGTACGCCGTGTCGTCCGAGTTCCACGCCGAGGCGATGCCCGTACCCGGGGCGAACAGATCGAGTGCGGAGCCCCAGTCGGAGAAGGAGGCCCGGGCGTCGTCGCGGTCGCTCGCGCCGACCGTGACCGCCTCCGGGACCCGGGCCGGGGAGTAGCGCTCGGCCGGTTCCCCCTCGTTCCCGGCCGCGACCGTGAACGTCACTCCGGCGGCGACGGCGCCCCGCACCGCCCGGTCGAGCTCCGGGCTGGGAGCGCCGCCCAGGCTCAGATTGGCGACGGCGGGGCGGCGGGCGTTGCGGGTCACCCAGTCGATCCCGGCGATCACCCGGGCGGTGGTGCCGGTGCCCCGGTCGTCCAGGACGCGCACGGCCACCACCGCCGCGTTCTTCGCCACGCCGGTCGTCGCGCCCGCCAGGGTCGCCGCCACATGGGTGCCGTGGCCGTTGCCGTCCTGGGCGTCGGCGTCGTCGTCCACGAAGTCCCAGCCGCTGTCCGCCCGGCCGCCGAACTCCCGGTGGGTGGTGCGCACCCCGGTGTCGATGACGTACGCGGTGACGCCCGCGCCGCCGCCCCGCGGCCAGGTCCCCTCCGGCGGCAGATCGCGCGGGCCGCCGCCCGGCCGGTCGTCCTGGCGGTGCTCCAGGGCGACGGCGCTGTCCTGCGCCACCGACGCCACGCCCGGATCGGCCGCCAGGCGCCGGGCCCGCCCGGCGTCGACGCGCACCGCGTAGCCGTTGAGGGCGGTGCCGTACGTACGGCTGATCCGGGCCCCGTATCTCGCGGCCAGGTCGCGGCCCGCCTCGGAGGCGGCGCTGGTGGAGTCCTTGAGCGTGACGATGTAGCTGCCGCCGACCGCGCCCGGTGCGTCCGCGCCGAGCACGCGCCCCTCGGGCGGCGCGGCCCGGGCGGGCGGCGCGAGGGTCAGCGCCGCCACCGTGCCCAGCGCGGTCAGCGCCCCGGCCGTGCGCAGGCGCGTGCTGCGTGTCGCTCCCATGCCGTGGTCCCCCCCTAGGGCCTGTCGTCACATTCCCGTCTGCCCCGCGACGTCTGGCACGCTCCCCCAAGCTCTTCGAGCAGGGGGGACCCCCAGAGCACGCACCAGACGCCGTGGGGCCGCCCTTCGGGCGACGACGGGAATGTGACGACAGGCCCTGCCCTTTGGACGCCCTTCGCAGCCTCCCGCCCCGCGGGGACGCCCACAAGGGCGCACGCCGGGGGCGGTCGCCTCCGTGCGCCGTGGTAGTGCGGGGCGCCCGCCCACTACCTTCGAGGGTGAAGGACAGTCGAACAGAGCTGTACGTCCACCCTGTTGCGTACATCCCCTGCGAAGGTGGAACACGTGAAGGCAATCCGTCGATTCACCGTCCGCCCCGTCCTCCCCGAGCCCCTGCGGCCGCTGAGCGAGCTGGCCCGCAATCTGCGCTGGTCCTGGCATCCCGAGACCCGCGAGCTGTTCCGGTCCGTCGACCCCGAAGGGTGGCGGGCGGCCGGAGAGGACCCCGTGCGCCTGCTGGGGTCGGTCTCCGCCGCCCGGCTCGCCGCCCTCGCCGAGGACCGCCGCTTCGTCCGGTCCCTGACCGCCTGCGCCGGCGACCTCGCCGACTATCTGAGCGGGCGGCGGTGGTACCAGGAGCAGCCCGAGGGGCTGCCGAACGCCGTCGCCTACTTCTCGCCGGAGTTCGGGATCACCGCCGCCCTGCCGCAGTACTCGGGCGGGCTCGGCATCCTCGCCGGCGACCACCTCAAATCCGCGAGCGACCTCGGCGTGCCGCTGATCGGCGTCGGGCTGCTCTACCGGCACGGCTACTTCCGCCAGTCGCTCTCGCGCGACGGCTGGCAGCAGGAGCACTATCCCGTGCTCGACCCCAACGAACTGCCGCTCGCGCTGCTGCGGGAGGCCGACGGCGAGCCCGCCCGGATCTCCCTGCACCTGCCCGGCGGCCGCGCGCTGCACGCGGTGGTCTGGATCGCGCGGGTCGGCCGGGTCCCGCTCCTGATGCTCGACTCGGACGTGGAGGAGAACGGCCCGGGCGAACGCGACGTCACCGACCGGCTGTACGGGGGCGGCAGCGAGCACCGGCTGCTCCAGGAGATGCTGCTCGGCATCGGCGGGGTGCGGGCGGTGCGCGCGTACTGCCGGATCGCCGGGCACCCCGCGCCCGAGGTCTTCCACACCAACGAGGGCCACGCGGGCTTCCTCGGCCTGGAGCGGATCCGCGAACTCGCCGGTGAGGGGCTGGAGTTCGAGGCGGCCCTGGAGTCGGTGCGGGCCGGTACCGTCTTCACCACCCACACCCCGGTCCCCGCCGGGATCGACCGCTTCGACCGCGAGCTGGTCGCCCACCACCTCGGCGACGACGGCGAACTGCCCGGCGTCGACGTCTCGAAGATCCTCCAGCTCGGCATGGAGACCTACCCCGGCGGCGAGCCCAACCTCTTCAACATGGCCGTGATGGGGCTGCGCCTGGCCCAGCGCGCCAACGGCGTCTCCACCCTGCACGGCGAGGTCAGCCGGGAGATGTTCGCGGGACTGTGGCCCGGGTTCGACCCCTCGGAGGTGCCGATCACCTCCGTCACCAACGGGGTGCACGCGCCGACCTGGGTGGCGCCCGAGGTGTTCCGGCTCGGCGCCAGACAGATCGGCGCCGGGCGCGCCGAGGACGCGCTCACCGTGGGCGGCTCGCCGCGCTGGGACGCGGTCGCCGACATCCCCGACAACGAGATCTGGGAGCTCAGGCGCGAGCTGCGCGAACAGCTGGTCCTCGAAGTGCGCGAGCGGCTGTACGCGTCGTGGCGCACGCGCGGCGCCGGGACGGCCGAACTCGGCTGGGTGGACGGGGTGCTCGACCCCGACGTCCTCACCATCGGCTTCGCCCGCCGCGTCCCCTCGTACAAGCGGCTGACCCTGATGCTCCGCGACCGGGACCGGCTGATGGAGCTGCTGCTCCATCCGACCCGGCCGGTGCAGATCGTGGTGGCGGGCAAGGCGCACCCCGCCGACGACAGCGGCAAGCGGCTCGTCCAGGAGCTGGTGCGGTTCGCCGACGACCCCCGGGTGCGCCACCGCATCGTCTTCCTGCCCGACTACGGGATGGCGATGGCCAAGAAGCTCTACCCGGGCTGCGACGTGTGGCTCAACAATCCGCTGCGGCCCCTTGAGGCGTGCGGGACCAGCGGGATGAAGGCCGCGCTCAACGGGTGCCTCAACCTCTCGGTCCTGGACGGCTGGTGGGACGAATGGTACGAGCCGGACTTCGGCTGGGCCATCCCGACCGCCGACGGCTCCGCCACCGACGAGGACCGCAGGGACCAGCTGGAGTCGACCGCCCTGTACGACCTGATCGAGGACCGGGTGGCGCCGCGCTTCTACGACCGGGGCGAGGGCGGGCTGCCCGGCCGCTGGATCGAGATGGTCCGCGAGACCCTGGCCTCGCTCGGCCCGAAGGTCCTTGCGGGGCGGATGGTGCGCGAGTACGTGGAGCGGCTGTACGTGCCCGCCGCCCGGGCCCACCGCGACCTCGATCCGGACACGGCCCGGGAGCTGGCGGCCTGGAAGGCCCGGGTGCGGGCGGCCTGGCCGCAGGTGGCGGTCGACCACGTGGAGGCGGTGGCCGCGACCGCGCTGAACGGTCACGCGGAGCTCGGCTCCACGCTCGCCCTGCGGGTGCGGGCGGGGCTCGGCGGGCTCCAGCCGGACGACGTGGAGGTGCAGGCGGTCGCGGGGCGGGTGGACGCCGCCGACACGCTCGCGGAGGCCCGCACGGTCGCCCTGAAGCCCACGGGCGGCCCGGACCTGGAGGGGCGCTGGGTGTACGAGGGCCCGCTCGCCCTGGACCGGACCGGCCCCTACGGCTACACGGTCCGCGTCCTGCCCGCCCACCGGCTCCTCGCCGACGGCGCCGATCTCGGCCTGGTCGCGCTGCCGACCGAGGCGACGGGGGAGGGGGCGGGGGTGCTGATGCGCTGAGGGCCGAGGGGTTGTACCGTACGTCGGCCGCTGCCATGCACCCCGTACGGAACTGCGAGGTCCGATTGTGAACCCTGCCGAGAATGTCGTCGCTCGTCCCATACGTCCGTATGGGACCTGGGCGGCGCGCGCGGGCCTCGCGCTGCTGCCCTTCGCGTCCCTGGGGCTGCTGTGCCCGGTGCCGTCGCTGGTGATCGCCGTCAAGCGGCACCGGAGCGCGGACTGGGTCGCCTTCGCGGTCTTCTGCGCGGTGTGGGTGTCCTGGGTGCTCCAGCTGGCGACCACCCCGGACACCACGCACGGCATGCGGTTCGCGGCCGACGTGCTGCTCGTCGGGCTGTCGACGGCCGGGGCGGCCGCGCACGCCTGGAAGGCGTGGCCGGCGGCCCGGCAGTCCCCGAACGAGAACGGCAAGAGCGCGTGAAGCAGGTCAAGCAGGTACGTCAGGCCCAGGCGGCGAAGGCTGCCCGGGAAGGCCAGGACAAGCAGGGCAGATACGCGCGCTACCGGCTGCGGTTCGCCCGGCTCACGGCGCTTGCGCGGGTGCACCGGCGCCGGGTCCGGATCGCCGCGGGCGCGGCGGTGGCCGTCGCCGTGGCCGCGATCCTCGTCTCGGTGCTGGACGAGGACGACAAGCCGGGGCCGCCGGATCCGCGGGCCCGGCAGTACAAGAACGTCGACGCCTGTCTGCTGACCGGGGACAAGGGCGTCACCGAGGGCACGGACGGCGCGCCGGTGTGGGCGGGGATGCAGGACGCCTCGAAGGCCACTCGCGCGCGCGTCAACTTCGTCCCGGTGACGGGCGAGCAGACCGCCGCCAACGCCACCCCGTTCGTCAACAGCCTCATCCAGCGCTCGTGCGACGTGGTCGTGGCGGTCGGCAAGGCGCCGGTGGCGGCGGCCGAGGCGGCGGCGAAGGCCCACCCCAAGGTCCGTTTCGTGGTGGTCGGCGGGGAGGCCGCGGCGGCCAATGTGACGGTGGTGAAGCCGGGTGACGGAGTGCGGGCGGATGTCACCCGGGCCGTCGAGCAGGGAGTCAATACACCCGGATAGCCCGGAATTTATCGTTCCGCACCGCATGGACATGGCAAAGAAATGTCAAAGGATCATGGGGTGGAGGCAACCTCTGTAAAAACGTGGGGCACGATCGCCAGGCTTTGTCTTCTGTAAGCCTCGCGTAAGTAAAGGCTGTCTCAAATGCGCGCTCGATGGGCCCGAACGTCCCGTCTGTTGTTTCCGCCCGGGAGAACCGGGCGCCGCAGGGCCAGGAGGATCTCCCTCCTGGTCCTGCTGGCTTTCTCCTTCATGCTCACCACCGAGACGGCGCAAGCCACCGGGGCCACGCTGCCCCGTCTCTCGATGCCCAAGTGGTCCCTGTCGGGTCTGTGGGAGTGGGCCAACAAGTCCCCGCTGGACACCCCGGACCAGCAGAGCGGCACCGCGCGCGGCAAGAGCCACAGCGCCTCCGCCCAGCAGACCCGGGCCAAGGGCGGCAACGGCCACCGGCCCGGCAAGGGCAAGGGTGAGCTCGGCGCGTACGAGCGGCCGCAGGACAAGGCCGAGCTGACGAAGACCGGCAAGGCGGCCGGGAACGCCAAGAGCTTCGACGCGCGCACCAGCAAGCGCGACGCCAAGAAGTCGACGGCGACCTCGGACTTCTACACCAACGCCGACGGCTCCACGACGGTGCGCCACTACACCGGGCGCTCCAACTTCAAGGCCGCCGACGGCAGCTGGAAGCAGATCGACACCGAGCTGCGCGAGGAGAAGGGCGGCCGGCTGGTCGAGAACGCCAACTCGCTCGGCGTCGCCTTCGCCCCCGACGCGGTCACCCCCGACCTCGCCTCGGTCGACTTCGGCTCCGGGCGCGCGCTGTCGTACGGGCTGCACGGCGCCGCCAGGAGCCGGCCGAAGGTCGACGGCGACTCCACCGCCACGTACGACAACGTTCTCAAGGACACCGACCTCAAGCTGTCGCCGCTGAGCGAGGGCTTCAAGGAGCGGATCGTCCTGCGCTCCAAGGCGGCGCCCAACACCTGGGTCTTCCCGCTGAAGGTGAAGGGGCTCACCCCGAAGGTCGCGGCCAACGGCGACGTGGTGTTCACCGACGCCGACGGCAAGGTGACGGCGACCGTCCCGCACGCCTTCATGGAGGACTCGAAGATCGACCCGCGCTCGGGCGACGCCGCCCAGTCCCGCGCGGTCACCTATGAGCTCACCACCCTGGACGGCGCCCCCGCGCTGCGGATGACCGCCGACCGGGCCTGGCTGGACGACCCGAAGCGGGTCTTCCCGGTCACCGTCGACCCGACGGTGACGGCCGGCAACTCGACGTACACCCAGAACACCATCGGCGGGGACCACTCCACCGAGAACATGATCAAGGTGGGGTCGTACGACTCCGGCACCAACAAGGCGAACTCGTTCCTCCAGTTCTCCTCGCTCGGCACCACGCTGGCCGGCCAGAAGGTCACCGCCGCGACCCTGAACGTGTACGCGATCTGGTCCTCGACCTGCACCGCCGAGCCGTTCAACGTCCACCCGGTCACCAAGGCCTGGACGCCCTCCACGGTCACCAGCTACCCCGGCCCGACCTACGGCTCGGCGATCGGCTCGGCGACGGTGGCGCCCGGCGCGTCCTGCACCAACTCCTCCAGCTCCACGAGCGTCGGCGTGAAGATGCCCGTCCCGCTCAACACCGGCTGGTTCAACACGGTCGCGGGCGGCGGCGCCAACTACGGCCTCGCGATGACCGCGATCACCAGTGACATGCTGCACTGGAAGAAGTTCCACTCGGACAACTCCACCACCGCGGGCTTCCGCCCGGCGCTCGACCTCACCTACACGGCCAACGCCGCCCCGCAGGTCAACGCCCAGTACCCGCCGGAGAACTTCCAGGCCAACACGCTGCGGCCGGAGCTCACGGTCTACGCGACCGACGCCGACCACGGGCCGAGTGCCCTGTCGTACTCCTTCGACGTCTTCGACGCGGACACCGGCAGCCAGACCCCGGTGGTCAGCTCCGGCACCCTCACCCAGGGCGCCTGGACGATCCCGGCCGGCAAGCTGAAGTGGAGCAAGAACTACCTCTGGTTCGCCACCGTCAGCGACGGCACCAACGCGGTGTCGTACGACAGCCGGTTCACCACCGCCGTGCCGCAGCCGCCGGTGACCTCGGGGCTCACCCAGAACACCGACGGCCGCGAGTTCGACCCCAGCGACGGCAACTACACCACCGACGACACCGACGCGGACGTCGAGGTCACCGGACCGTCACTGTCGATCGAGCGCTCCTACAACAGCCTCGACCCGCGCCAGGACGGCGCGTTCGGCGCGGGCTGGGCGACCATCGCGGACATGAAGGCCGCCGAGGTCAAGGACAGCTCCGGCGCGGTCACCAGCGTGGTCATCACCTACCCCGGCGGCGAGCAGGTCGCGTTCGGCCGCAACACCGACGGCACCTTCGTCCCGCCGCTCGGCCGGTACGCCCGCTTCCAGGCGGTCACCGGCGGCTACACGCTGGTCGACAAGGACTTCACCACCTACAGCTTCACCCAGACCACGGCCAAGGCCGGGGTCTACGCGATCAAGACCATCACGGACTTCGCGAACCGCGGTGAGACGTTCTTCTACACCAGCAACCAGCTGACCAAGATCACGAACACCACGTCCAACCGTTCGCTGACCCTCAGCTGGCAGACCCCCGCGGGCGCCACCGCCGCACACGTCAACACCGTCGCCACCGACCCGTCGACCGCCGGCGACTTGGCCACCGCGCAGACCTGGCAGTACAGCTACACCGGTGACCAGCTCACCAAGGTCTGCCCGCCCGCCGACTGGTCCAAGTGCATCACCTACGGGTACGCCACCGGCAACCACTACCGCACCACGGTCCTGGACGAGGACCCGTTCGCGTACTGGCGGCTCGGCGAGGCGGCCGGTGACGGCGTCGCCAAGGACGCGGTCGACCTCAACCAGGGCAAGTACAACGGCATCTACCACGACGTGACCACCGGTGGCACGGGCGTGCTCGCCGGGTCCACCCAGCCGGCCGCCACGTTCAACGGCACCAGCTCCTACGTGGAGATACCCAGCGCCCCGGGCGCGACCCCCTCGTACGCGAGCGTCTCGCTCTGGTTCAAGACCTCCCAGGCGGGCGGCGTCCTCTTCTACTACGGCGACAAGCCGCTGAGCGACCCCGACCCGGTGGGCACCACGACCCACAACACCCCGGCGGTCTACGTCGGCACCGACGGCAAGCTGCACGGCTGCTTCGCCTCGTCGCCCGGCTGCAACACCACGATCGTCTCCGCCGCCGCCGTCAACGACAACAAGTGGCACCAGGCCGTCCTCACCGGCGCCGCCACCACCATGTCGCTCTACCTCGACGGCGTCTCCCAGGGCACCAAGTCCGGCACCATCAACGACTGGGCGCAGCCCTACCTCACCCTCGGCGCCGGTGTGAACACCGACGGCTGGCCGAACATGAACGCGGCCGACCCGCTCGGCCACTTCAGCGGCCAGCTCGCCGAGGCGGCGATCTACTCCGAGCCGCTGACGCAGGACGTCATCACCGCGCAGTACCAGGCGGCGACCCGTCCGGCCGGGCTGCTCAACAAGATCACCACGCCGAACGGCAAGGTCCAGAGCTCCGTCACCTACTCCACCGCCGACGACATGGTCACCCAGGCCGTCGACGGCGACGGCGGCACCTGGAAGCTCAACCCGGCCACCGTCACCGGCTCCTCGCAGGTCTACCGCTCGGCCGTGATGGGCGCCGCCCCTTCCGGCTACTGGCGCCTCGGTGACGTCCAGGGCGCGCCGCAGGCCGCCAACGAGGTGCACACCGGCTTCGGCACGTACAACACGGTCACCCAGGGCGCGGAGGGTCCGTTCGGTCCCGACGACGCCACGGCGGTCGACTTCGACGGCGCGACCTCCTTCGCCGAGCTGCCCTACGCCCCGCTGCACCGGTCCGGCAACCGCGCGATCGAGCTGTGGTTCCGCACCGCCAAGCCCGGTGTGATCGCCGCCGACCAGGCCCGGGTCCCCAACGACCCGGCGGGCGCGGGAGCCGCCTACTCGCCGCTGATGTACGTGGGCGCGGACGGCAAGCTGCGCGGCCACTGGTGGAGCGCCACCGGCAGCGGCACGACCGACTTCGGCTCCAAGTCGACGGTCACCGACAACGCCTGGCACCACGCGGTCCTCTCCGCCTCCGGCACCACCCAGACGCTCTACCTGGACGGCGAGAAGCAGGCCGACTACACCGGCGCCGCCGGTGACCAGACGACCACCCGCACCTTCATCGGCGCGGGCTTCACCAAGGGCTGGATCAGCTCGCCCGCCGACGTCAGCTACTTCGACGGCTCGATCGCCGAGGTCGCCTTCTACGCGGAGCCGCTGACCGCGGACGAGGTCGGCCGCCACTACTCGGCCGCCAAGGCGTCCTCGGGCACCGCCCCGGTCCGCACGGTCAAGCTGACCGACCCGACCGACAAGACGCTGACCTACGTGTACGACGCGGAGCTGGGCAACCGGCTGCTCGCCGCGACCGACACCGCGGGCAACCGGACGACCTACGGGTACGACACCTCCGGCTTCCTGCACACCGTCACGGACGCCAACGGCAACCGCTCGGTGACCGGCCACGACGTGCGCGGCAACACGGTCTCCACGACCACCTGCCAGAACACGGCCGCCAACACCTGCGCCACCGAGTACTACACGTTCTACCCGGACGCGACCACGCTGTTCCCGGCGATGGACCCGCGCAACGACCTGGTGCTCACCGAGCGCGACGGCCGCTCCTCGGGCCCCACGGACAACACGTACCTCACCAGCTACACCTATGACACGGGCGGAAACGTCACTGCGGTGACCACCCCGCCGGTGCCGGGCTCGCCCGCGGGCCGTACGGCCTCCACGGTGTACACCACCGCGACCACCGTCGCGGCCGAGGGCGGCACCAACTACGCCCCGGCCGGACTCGTCGCCGAGGTGCGCACGCCCGGTGGCCGCA
Source organism: Streptomyces sp. BPTC-684 (assembly GCF_030028635.1). Lineage (NCBI taxonomy): Bacteria > Bacillati > Actinomycetota > Actinomycetes > Kitasatosporales > Streptomycetaceae > Streptomyces > Streptomyces sp. BPTC-684. Next base: position 1,302,871 of record NZ_CP124863.1, on the reverse strand, counting down.
GCACCAAGTACACCTACTTCAAGAACGGCGACCTGGCGCAGATCACCGACGCCAACGGCGCCGCGCTGAAGTACACGTACGACAACCTGGGCCGTCAGATCACCAAGACCGAGGTCTCCGACTCCTACCCGGCGGGTCTGACGACCACGCTGGCGTACGACAAGGACGACCAGGTCGTCTCGGAGACCAGCCCCAAGGTCACCAACCGGGTCACCGGCGCCGTCCACCAGGCGAAGTCGACGACTGTCTTCGACCCGGACGGCAACGTCCAGTCCCAGACGGTCGCGGACGCCACCGGCGGCGACACCTCCCGGGTCACCTCGATGACGTACGACGCGTACAACCGGGTCGCGACCCGGACGGACCCGGGCGGCGACACCACCGCGTTCGCGTACGACGTCTACGGCAACAAGGTCAAGGAGACGGACCCGGCCGGGAACGTCAACGAGTACACCTTCGACGCCGAGGGCCGTCCGCTCACCACCAGCCTGCTCAACTACACCGGCGACCCCAACAGCCCGTCCGCGCCGACCAAGCTGGTGCAGGAGTCGCGGGCGTACGACCCGGCGGGTCGGCTCGCGTCGATCACCGACGCGATGGGCTGGGCCACCGAGTACACCTACACCGACGACGGCCTGTCCGCGACGGTGGTGCGCAGGGACCCGCAGAACAACAAGGCGTTCACCGAGCAGGCGAACACCTATGACGCGGCCGGGAACCTGACCAAGCAGGTCACCAACGACGGCACCACGACCACCTCGTTCACGGTGGACGCGGCGGACCGCACGACGTCGACGACGATGGACCCGGGCGGGCTCGCCCGGACCAACAAGGTCTCCTACGACCCGGACGACAACGTCGTGTCCGAGACGGACTACGACCCGACCGGCGACACCAGCACCACCGACACGCGCTACGACGCGCTCGGCAACGTCACCGGCAACACCGTCCACGACGGCACCACCGCGCCGGTCGGCCGCTGGAAGCTCAACGAGACCAGCGGCACCAACGCGGCGGACTCCTCCGGCGGCAACAACAAGGTCACCCTCGGCGCCGGCGTCACCCGCTCCACCGAGCAGGGCGGCAGCGCGGTCTTCGACGGCACCGCCAACGCGTACGGGCAGGGCACCGGCCCGGCCGTCAACACCAACGGCGGCTTCACCGTCTCGACCTGGGTGAAGCTGGCCGACACCACCGCCAACCACACGTTCGTCTCGCAGGACGGCACGGCCGACCACGGCTTCCAGCTGTACTACTCGACGGCGTACGGCTGGTCGTTCAACCGGACCTCCGGCGACGTGGCGTCCCCGACGCTGGCCCGTGCCACCTCCGGCACGGCGGCGGTGACGGCCAACACCTGGACGCACCTGACGGGTGTCTACGACGCGACGGCCGGGGAGATCCGGCTGTACGTCAACGGCGCGCTGAAGGCGACCACCCCGTACAGCGGCTCCTGGGAGGCCACCGGGCCGCTCCAGATCGGCCGCCGCATGTCGGGCGGTACGCAGGGCGAGTACCACAAGGGCTCCCTCGCGGACGTCCAGGTCTACGGCGAGGCGCTCACCGCGACGCAGGTCTCCGGCGTCTACGGCAAGACCCTGCCCGCGGCGGGCAGCGCGGTGCGCACCACCAGCTGGAAGCTGGACCAGCGCGGCATGCCCGTGTCGATGACCGACGCCAACGGCGCGACCACCGACTACGGCTACGACGAGTCGGGCCAGCAGACCAGCGTCACCGAGCCCGCGGTCAACGCCGAGCAGAACGGCGGCACTCCGGCTTCCGTCCGCCCGGTCTCGCTCACCGGCTACAACACGTACGGCGAGCAGACCGAGTCCTCGGACCCGCTCGGCAACGTCACGGTCACCGCCTACGACGGCGAGGGCCAGGAGGCGTCCACGACGCTTCCGGACTACACCGCGCCGGGTGCCTCGACGCCGATCAAGGCGGTGAGCTGGAACGAGTACAACCACCTCGGCCAGGTCTCCGCGGAGGTCGACCCGCTGGGCAACCGCACCGAGTACACCTACACCCAGCTGGGCGACCTGGCCTCGGTGAAGGAGCCGGGCGGCGACACCACCAGGTACACCTACGACACCAACGGCGACCAGCTCTCGGCGACCCGCCCCAACGGCGCCCGCCAGGAGTCGACCTTCGACTACCTGGGCCGCGAGGTCACCAGCACGGACATCGTCCGCCAGCCGACCCAGCGCGCGTTCACGGCGATCAACTACTACGACGCGCCGGGACAGCAGCTGTCGAAGACGGTGAGCCCGGCGGGTGTCACGCAGTCGTACGGCTACAACACGCTCGGCGAGGTCACGTCCACGACGGACGGGGCGAACAACACGACGCGGTTCACGTACGACATGGACGGGCAGATGCTGACGTCCACGGATCCGGACGGGACGAGCACCAAGAACACCTACGACGGGTTCGGCCAGCTGGTCTCGACGAGCGATCTGGACGCGACCGGGAGGGTGCTGCGGACCACCAGCTCCACGTACGACCGGATGGGTCAGCAGTCCTCGGTGACCGACTTCCGCGGGCACACCACCACCTTCACGGTGGACGCGACCGGAATGGTCACCAAGGCCGTGCAGCCCGTCTCCGCGACCGAGTCGATCACCGCCACCTTCGGGTACGACGTGGCGGGCAACAGGACCCGGTTCACCGACGGCCGCAACAACGCCTTCCTCACGACGTACAACGCGTGGGGCAGCCCGGAGTCGGTGATCGAGCCGGCCACGCCCGCCTATCCCAACGCGGCGGACCGCACCTTCACCACGACCTACGACGCCAACGGACGGGTCAGGGAAGAGCGTTCGCCCGGCGGTGTGAAGGTCGTGGACGACTACGACGCGAAGGGACGACTGACCAGGCAGACCGGCACGGGCGCCGAGGCGGCCACCGCCGACCACACCTACGGCTATGACGCCGACGACCGGATCGTCTCGGTCACCGGTACCGACGCCGACACCGGCAAGGACACGTTCAGCTACGACGACCGGGGCCAGCTCCTGTCGACGGGCGGCGGGTCCGGATCCTCGTCCTTCGCCTACAACGGCGACGGCAGGATGACCTCGCGGACCGACGCGTCCGGCACCTCGACGTACGGCTACGACACCGCGGGGCGTCTGTCCACGGTCAACGACGGCGCCACCGGCTCCGCGCTGACCTACGGCTACGACGTCAACAGCAACGTCAAGTCGATCGACTACGGCACCGGCAAGGCCAAGCGCGCCTTCGCCTACGACGACCTGGAGCAGCTCAAGTCGGACACCCTGACCTCCCCGACCGGCAGGACGCTGGCCTCGGTGAGCTACGGGTACGACGAGAACGGCAACGAGACGTCGAAGACGACGACCGGGGTCGCGGGCGCGTCCGCCAACACCTACACCTACGACTGGGCGAACCGCCTGTCGTCCTGGAACAACGGGACGACGACGGAGAGCTACGGCTACGACGCCTCCGGCAACCGGACGCGCGTGGGCGGCGACACCTACACCTACGACGCCCGCAACCAGCTCACCTCGGACGGGCACAACGCGTACACGTACACCGCGCGCGGCACGATGAGCTCGATGACGGACGACGGGAGCAAGGTCAGCGTCGTCAAGGCGGACGCCTTCAACCGGGTCGTCAACGAGGGCGACCGCACCTACGCGTACGACGGCCTGGACCGGGTGCTGACCGCGAGCGACCCCGGCACCGGCCCGCTGTTCACCTTCCAGTACAGCGGCGCGGGCAACGACGTGGCCTCCGACGGCTCGTCGACGTACAGCCGCAACGCCGACGGAGGGCTGCTCGGCGTCAAGTCGGGAACCAGCTCGGCGCTGGCGATGACCGATGTGCACAACGACGTCATCGCGCAGTTCACGGCGGGCGGTGAGGCGCTGTCCGGGTCGACGACGTACTCGCCGTTCGGCAAGGTCAACCAGAGCGCCACCATGCTGGGACAGCTCGGCTACCAGTCGGGCTGGACCGACCCCGAGACGGCCAAGGTCAACATGGCCGCGCGCTGGTACTCGCCGCAGACCGGCCAGTTCAACAGCCGGGACACGGCGGACGTGGACGGACTGCCGTCCTCGATCGGCGCCAACAAGTTCGCCTACGCCGACGCCAACCCGATGACCATGACCGACCCCACCGGTCACTGGAGCTTCGGCGGCGCCTGGAAGAAGTTCAAGAAGAAGGTCAAGCACGTCGCCAAGTCCGCTTGGCACAAGACCAAGAAGGCCGTCAAGCACGTCGCCAAGGCGGTCAAGAAGGCCGCGAAGAAGATCAAGCACGCGGTCAAGAAGGCGGTCAAGAGGGTCAAGCACGCGGTCCGCAAGGCCGTGCACTACGTCCATGACGCGGTCAAAAAGGTCAAGAGATACGTCAAGCGGACGTACAAGCGGGTCAAGAAGTACGTCCACAAGGTCGTCAGGACCGTCAAGCGCGCGGTGAAGCACGCCGCCAAGGTGATCAAGAGCGTCGCGCACAAGGTGGTCAAGGCGGCCAAGAAGGTCGGCAGAGCGGTCAAGAAGGCCGCGAAGGCGACGGCCAACTATGTGAAGCAGCACGCGGCGACCATCGTCCCGATCGTGGCGGGCATCGCGGCCGCGGTCGTCTGCACGGCGGCGACGGCCGGTGTCGGCGCGGTCGCCTGCGCGGCCGGCGCGGGTGCGCTGATCAACGCACTCGGCTATGCGATGAGCGACGGGCCGCACACCCTGAACGGCTTCCTCGGAGCCGCCGCGATCGGTGCGGCCACCGGCCTGATCGGCATGGGCGCCGGTGCGGCCGCCGGACGGGCCCTGGGCACGGCGGTCAGCGCCGTGACCCGCGGCGCGGTGACCGGCGCCGCCGGTGGAGCCGCGGAGAGCGCCGCCACCTACGGCGTCTCCTGCTCCAGCAGCCAGGAGGGCTGCAGCGCCAGCGGCGCGGCCAAGGCGACGGTGACGGGTGCCGCGCTCGGCGGCATCTTCGGAGCCGCGCTGAGCAAGTACGGCCGCAAGGGGTGCACCCCGCACAGCTTCAGCCGCAACACCCCGGTGCTGGTGTCGACCACCGCCACCAAGGCCATCTCGCAGATGCGGGTCGGCGACTACGTACTCACCGCCGAGCCCGGAAAGGACAAGAAGGAGAGGCACCGGGTCAAGGCGGTCATCGTCACCAGGACCGACCGTGACTACGTCGACGTCGTCGTGGGCTCGAAGTCCGGCCCCAAGACGATCCAGACCACCGCTCACCACCAGTTCTACGACGCCACGGCGAACGCCTGGACCCAGGCGGCCGACCTGAAGAAGCACCACGCCCTTCAGGGCGCGGACGGCGGCCGGACCCCGGTCCTGGACGTCCGGTCCTACACGGACACACGGGTCACCTACGACCTGAGCGTCGACGGCCTGCACACGTACTTCGTGGCGGCGGGCGACACCCAGGTCCTGGTCCACAACGCCGACGACGTCTGCCCGATCGGCGGACCGGCCCCGGACGGGAACGGCCAGTGGCGGCACGGCGGACGGTTCGCGGCCAACCCCGACCGCATCGGGCCGGGACAGGTGCACCCCGACGGAATGCTGCGGGGAACCAACGACGCCGGGCACGTCACCAGCCGGCCGTCGTTCCGCACGCCCACCGTGCGCGGGATGTGGGACGACGCCGAGGTCGCCCCGGGTCCGCACGGGTCGCAGGGTAGAGTCTGCACCCGCGGTGGCCCGAACTGCGAGGGCGTGGTCTACGACGATCCGTACGACCCGAACGGCGGTCCCCGTATGTGGGACGGCGGGCACTACCCGGAATCGTGGAGCAACCGCAAGTTCCACCCGGATGTCACGCGTGAAGAAGTCCTGGACAACTACAACACCGATGTCCAGCTCGAATGCAGGCCGTGCAATCGCGGGGCCGGAAACAGACAGGACGGTTAGCGAACGCCATGGCTGCTCTCGTCAACCACTTGGAAGCACGCCTCGGCCGCCTGGTCGGGTCGTGGTCGGCGGCCGAGCAGTCCCCTCCGGGCACCCCCCAGGTCGGATTCTTCACCGGGGGTGCCCTGGAGGGCGTCCAGTCCTTCGCCACCATCGGGCTCTTCAGCACTCCGCTGGTCTCCCGCACCTCGGGCCGTCATCAGCACCTGGAACTGCTGGGGTGCAACCGCCCGCTCGCGGGTGACGAGTACGGCCCCTTCGCGGGAGTCCTGGAGCACGTCAGCGAGCGCCTGGTCACCAGCGGCGACGCGGTCCTGCGCGGGGATGTCATCCCCCTGCCGATGCCGCTGGCGCCGGGCAGTGTCCTGAGCTCCCTGTACGCGTCCTCCCCGGTGTACTTCGACGACGACTTCGCCGAGGTCGTCGTGGAGAACGGCACCACGGTCTCCGTGGTGTGGCTGGTGCCGATCGGCCCGTCGGAGGCGGCGTTCGTCGCGGAGAAGGGCTGGCAGGAGTTCGAGCGGGAGCTCGTCCGCCAGGACCCGGACCTGCTCGACCTGCGCCGTCCGGAGATCGCCCTGTGACGAAGGGCTGAAAGGCCCGGAGAAACGAGCGGTGCCCGGACCCCTTGTGGGGGTCCGGGCACCTTTCACGTTCCAGTCAGCCGCCTGACCGTCAGAACGTGAGCTTGAAGTTGTCGATGTAGCCCGTGTCGTACCGCGCCTTGTCCTGGACCTTCAGCTTCCAGGTGCCGTTGGCGACCTCCGAGGAGGCGTTGACGGTGTACGTGGTGTCGATGTTGTCCGTCGAGCCGCCGGTGCCGGTGGCCTTCAGCGGGTACACCGAACCGTCGGGCGCCACCAGGTCGATCTGGAGGTCGCCGATGTAGGTGTGGACGATCTTGACGCCGACCTTGAGGGTGCTGGGCGCGTTGCCCGTGACCCCGGTGACGTTGACCGACGAGGTGACCGCCGCTCCCGGGGAGTCCGGGATGTTGACGTTGGTGCCGTTCTCGAAGACCTTGCCGCCCGGGTCGCCGCCGCCGTGGCGGGCGCCGACCGCGATGGCCGCCCACGCGTCGGTGATGTTGTTGACCTCGGCGCTGCCGGCGCCGTACAGCTCGGTCGCCGCGGCGATCGTGCCGTCGCGGGCGCCCTTGTAGTCGGTGCTCGAGTTGAACTTGGTGGTGAGCGCCTTGTACCAGATCAGCTGGGCCTTGTCGCGGCCGATGCCGGTGACCGGCAGGCCGTCGGAGGTCGGCGAGTTGTAGGTCACGCCGTTGATGACCTTGGTGCCGCTGCCCTCGGAGGCCAGGTAGAACCAGTGGTTCGCCGGGCCGGAGGAGTAGTGGACGTCCAGGTTGCCGATGCCGGCGTACCAGCTGTCCTTGGAGCCGCCGTCCTTGCTCGGCTTGTCCATGTAGCGCAGCGGGGTGCCGTCGCCGTTGATGTCGATCTTCTCGCCGATGAGGTAGTCGCCCGGGTCGGACGCGTTGTTGGCGTAGAACTCGACCGAGGTGCCGAAGATGTCCGAGGTCGCCTCGTTGAGGCCGCCGGACTCGCCGCTGTACTCCAGGCCCGCCGTGTTGGAGGTGACGCCGTGCGTCATCTCGTGGCCGGCCACGTCCAGCGAGGTCAGCGGGTCGTTGTTGCCCGAGCCGTCGCCGTACGTCATGCAGAAGCAGCTGTCGTCCCAGAACGCGTTGACGTACGCGTTGCCGTAGTGGACGCGGGAGTACGCGCCGACGCCGTCGTTGCGGATGCCGCTGCGGCCGAAGACGTTCTTGTAGAAGTCCCAGGTCTCCCCGGCGCCGTAGGCGGCGTCGGCGCCCGCGGTGGCGGCGTTGGAGTTGGTGCCGTCGCCCCAGGTGTCGTTGGTCTGGGTGAACAGCGTGCCGGTGCCCGAGCCGCTGCCGTGGTTCAGGTTGTACGTCTTGTGGTTGCCGCGGCCGCCGTCGGTCAGCGTGTAGTTCGAGCCCGACTGCGTGGTGCCGAGGGTGACCTGGCCGCTGTAGTGGGTGTTGCCGACACCGGTCTCGATGCCCTGCCACTGGTACAGCTTCGCGCCGGTCGCCGCGTCGGTGATGACGTGCAGCTGGTTCGGGGTGCCGTCGTCCTGCAGACCGCCGACGACCGTCTCGTACGCGAGGGTCGGCGTGCCCTTGGCCATCCAGACGACCTTGCGCGGGGCGCGGTCGGCGGTGGCCTTCTTGGCGCCCTTGTCGGCGGCGGCCGCGAGGGCCTGCTTCTGCGCGCCGGCCGGGCCCTGCTTGGCCGTGGTGGCGACGTTCGTCAGCTGGGCGGCGTTCGCCTTGATGACGCCCTGGGTCCGGCCGCTGGCGGCCGTGTCGACGACGAGGTCGCCGCCGAGGACCGGGAGCCCGGCGTAGGTGCGCTCGTACCGCGTGTGCTGGGTGCCGTTCTGGTCCTTGATCACATCGCGGACGACGAGCTTCTCCTGCGCGCCGAGGCCGAGGCTCTTGGCGGTCTCCGCCGCCTTGTCGCCGGCCTGGCGTATGAGCTCGGCCCGCTGCGAGGGCGAGAGCTTGGCGGGCAGAGCGCCCGGGTTGCGTACGGCCTGCGCCTTGAGGGCGTTGGCGGACGCGGAGTCGTCGGGACGTGCGCTGGCGCTACCTGCCTGGACTCCGACGGTGAGCATGGCGGCTGCGGAGAGCAGAGCGGCGGTTGCGGTGGCACGACGACGGTGCGTGGATCTCACGCGAACTCCTTCTGCGAGGGGGGTACCGGCGGCTGGGTGGGGCCGTCCGGGCGAAGCATGCGGAGCAGTGGTTCTTGGATCGGGGAGAGAGTGCCAGGAGTGGCCAGGCGCTGTCAGGAGCGCGTCAAGAAGTTGGCCGGAAATCGTTCGTTGTACGAAGGACGCCGTTCGTTAAGCGGACGTTTCCTTTGTCAACACCATGTGTACAGGGGGCGGTTGGGTGCGTCGCGATCGACGGGAGTGTCCGGATACGCACCCTGCCCCACCAGCGCGAAAGGCGTCCGGAGGGGGCGCGGAAGCCGCTCGCGACAATGGCCGCAATGAGCCTCCGCACTTGCCGCCCCGGGACCCGCCGGGCGTCCGCCAGGCGGACAGTTGGACGGGCGGGACGGCGATCCGGTTCCCGTCGCCCCTCCTCTTCCGGTTACGCCAGGCTCTCCCGCCACGCCCGGTGGAGATCCGCGAACCGGCCGGTGCCCGCGATGAGTTCGGCGGGCGGGCCGTCCTCGACGACGCGGCCGTGCTCCATCACCAGCACCCGGTCCGCGATCTCCACGGTCGACAGCCGGTGGGCGATGACGACGGCGGTACGGCCGTGCAGCACGGTGTGCATCGCGCGCTGGACCGCCCGCTCGCCCGGGATGTCCAGGGACGAGGTCGCCTCGTCGAGGATCAGCACCGCCGGGTCCGCGAGCAGCGCGCGGGCGAAGGCGACCAGCTGGCGCTGGCCCGCCGAGATGCGCCCGCCGCGCTTGCGCACGTCGGTGTCGTAGCCGTCCGGCAGCCGGGTGATGAAGTCGTGCGCGCCGATCGCCTTCGCGGCCCGCTCGATCTCCTCGCGGCTCGCCTCGGGGCGGCCGATGGCGATGTTGTCGGCGACCGTGCCGGAGAAGAGGAACGCCTCCTGGGTGACCATCACGACCCCGCGCCGCAGCTCGGGCACGGCCAGCTCGCGCAGATCGACGCCGTCGAGCAGCACCCGGCCGGTGGAGGGGTCGTAGAAGCGGGCGAGGAGTTTGGCGAGGGTGGACTTGCCCGCGCCGGTCGAGCCGACCACGGCCACGGTCTGCCCGGCCGGAAGGGTCAGGTCGAAGCGGGGGAGGACCTCGCCGCCCGTACGGTACGAGAACCCGACGCCGTCGAACTCGACGCGCCGCCCCGGGAGTTCCCCGGACCGCTCCGGCAGCGGCACCGGCCGCTCGGGCTCGGGCACGGTCGGGACCTGGGCCAGCAGCCCGGCGATCTTCCCGAGGGACGAGACGGCCGCCTCGTACGAGTTGAGGAACATCCCGAGCCGGTCGATCGGGTCGTACAGCCGCCGCAGATACAGCACGGCGGCGGCGAGCACGCCAAGGGCGAGGGTGCCGTCGGCGACCCGGTAGGCGCCCCACAGCACCATCGCGGCGACGGCGGTGTTGGCCACCAGACGCGAACCCACCACGTACTGGGCCATTTCGAGGATGGCGTCGCCGTTGGTGCGCTCGTGCTGGCGGTTGAGCTTCTGGAACTCCTCGTCGTTGGTGCGCTCGCGGCGGAACGCCTGGACCGGCCGGATGCCGTTGAGGGTCTCCGCGAACTTGACGATCACGGCCGCGATCGCCGTCGAGCGGGCGTCGAACGCGCGCGAAGCGCGGCGCCGGTAGCGGCGGATCAGCAGGTGCAGCGGTGCGTAGGAGGCGACGGCGAGCGCGCCGATGCCCCAGTCGAGCCAGAGCAGCACGACGCAGATGTACACGCCGGAGAGCACGACGCCGATGAGCTCCTGGAGCCCCTCGTTGAACAGCTCGCGCAGCGACTCCACGTCGGAAGTGGAACGGGAGATGAGCCGGCCCGAGGTGTACCGCTCGTGGAAGTCCACGCTCAGCGCCTGCGCGTGCCGGAAGATCCGCCCGCGCAGATCGAGCAGCACGTCCTGGCCGACGCGGGTGGAGGCGCTGATGAACGCGTACTGGAGCAGCCCGGCCCCGAGAGCGCAGACGAGGTATCCGGCACCGACGGCTGTCAGCGGCCCGTAGTCGTCCTTGCGGAACGCGGGCACGCCCCGGTCGATGGCGTACGCGACGAGCAGCGGCCCCGCCTGCACGGCGGCCTGCTGCAACAGGATGAGCAGCGCGGTGACGACGACACGGCGCCGCATGGGGCGGAGCAGGTCGAGGAGGAGGGCGCGGGTGGCGCCGGCGGGGGAGGGAAGGGCATCGCGGTCGAAGGGATCGCCGGTGGGTTGGGGGGCTTCCCCTTCCGGCTCCTCCGGATCGGCCTGCCGCTCCGCACCGATGGTGGTCGTCATCGTTCGTCCCCTTCGTCCCCCGCGCCGGACATCAGCCAGGCGTACTCGGCGTTGCTGCGCAGCAGTTCCTGATGGGTGCCGACGGCGGCGACGCGGCCGCCGGAGAGCAGCGCGACCCGGTCGGCGAGCATCACCGTCGACGGGCGGTGGGCGACGACCAGCGCGGTGGTCTCGCGCAGGACGTCGCGCAGGGCCGCCTCGACGCGGGCCTCGGTGTGCACGTCGAGCGCGGAGAGCGGGTCGTCGAGCACCAGGAACCTGGGCCGCCCGACGACCGCCCGCGCGAGGGCGAGCCGCTGGCGCTGCCCGCCGGAGAGGCTGAGGCCCTGCTCGCCGACCTGGGTGTCGACGCCGTGCGGCAGCTCCCGCACGAACCCTGCCTGCGCGACGTCGAGCGCCCGGTCGAGGTCCTCGGGCCCGCCGCCGCCCATGAGGACGTTCTCGCCCACGGAGGCGGAGAAGAGGGTGGGCTCCTCGAACGCCACGGCGACGAGCTCGCGCAGCCGTTCGCGGGGCATGCGGGCGATGTCGACCCCGTCGAGGGTGATGCGCCCGCCGGTCGCCTCGTACAGCCGCGGCACGAGCGCGGTGAGCGTCGTCTTCCCGGACCCGGTCCCCCCGACGATGGCCATGGTCTCGCCGCTGCGGATGTGGAGATCGATCCCGGAGAGGAGGGGCGGGCTGTCGCCGGGGGCGTCGGGGTAGCGGAAGGCGACGTGGTGGAACCGGATGCCGAGGTTTTGTGCGGGTGGGTTGGTGGTTGCGCGTTCGTCTGCGGGCCGGTGGGGGCTTGTCGCGCAGTTCCCCGCGCCCCTTAGGGGGTTGGGGGTGTCCGGCGCCGACCCGTCAGGTTCAGCCGACCCGTCGGGTTCAGGGGGGCTGGGCAAATTCAGCCCCTCCGGCGTTTGAGGAGCGGGGTCCGGGGCGGAGCCCCGAGGCGGGGACGGGGGTGCGGACCCCGTAGCCCGCCCACCCCGAGGCGAAGCCCCCACGGGGGTACCGGGGGCAGAGCCCCCGTGGCGGGGTGCAGGGGCCGCAGGCCCCGCGTCGGGGTCCGGGGGCGTAGCCCCCGGGAGACCACCCTTACCCCCACCCACCCCCGGAGGGTTTAGGGAAGGGGCGGGGAGGGGCTCATCCAGGACCTCGAAGAACCGCTCCGTCGCCGTCCCCGCCTCCTGGCTCATCGCCAGCAGGAACCCGATCGAGTCCACCGGCCACCGCAGCGCCAGCGCCGTGGACAGGAACGCCACCAACGTCCCGGCGGACAGCCCGCCGTCGGCCACCCGCACAGTCCCCAGCACCAGCGCCGCCCCGATCGCCAGCTCCGGTATCGCCGTGATCACGCCCCACAGCGCCGCCAGCAGCCGCGCCTTGTGCAGCTCCGTGCCCCGCAGCTCCCGCGCCAGCGAACCGAACGCCCGCGCCTGGCTGCGATGCCGCCCGAACCCCTTGATGATCCGGATGCCGAGCACGCTCTCCTCGACCAGCGTCGTCAGATCGCCCACCTGGTCCTGCGCCCGCCGCGCCGCCAGCGAGTAACGCGACTCGAAGAGCGAGCACAGCGCCACCAGCGGCACCACGGGGACGACCAGCACCAGCCCCAGCGTCCACTCCTGCGACAGCAGGATGACGAAACCCACCACAATCGTCACCCCGTTGACCAGTAAGAACGTCAGCGGGAACGCCAGGAACATCCGTACCAGACTCAGATCCGTCGTCCCCCGCGACAGCAACTGGCCCGACGGCCACCGGTCGTGGAAGGACACCGGCAGCCGTTGCACGTGCCGGTACAGATCCGCCCGCATCGCCGCCTCCACCCCCGCCAGCGGCCGCGCCACCAGCCACCGCCGCAGGCCGAAGAGGAGCGCCTCCGCCACCCCGAGCAGCAGCAGGACGAGAGCCCCCAGCCAGACCCCGCCGGGGTCGCTGTCGCTCACCGGCCCGTCGACGATCCACTTCAGTACGAGCGGGATCAGCAGACCGAGACAGGACGCGAAGACGGCGACAAACGCCGCGCCGAACAGGCGAGTTCGAACGGGGCGTACGTACGGCCAGAGCCTCAGCAGCGTACGGACCGTCGACTGGTTCTTGGTGGGTGCATGTATGTCTGGCATCAATCATCGAGCCTAAACTTCACCACCGACAACGCCCACCGGCTTTTTGGGCTAGCCCGTCACGCGCAGCACCTGTACCGACCGCGCCCCCACCCCCACCTCCCCCCCACCCCGGTGCACCCGCCCGGCCACCCCCACCTGGTCCTCCACCGCCGTGTCGACCACCACCTCGTACCCCTCTCCCCACGGCGCCCCCGGCACCACGAACCCCGTCGGACGGCTGCCCGCGTGCAGCACGATCAGGAAGCTGTCGTCGACCACCGGCGCGCCGAGCGCGTCCCGCCCGGGGATGTCGCGGCCCGACAGGTACAGGCCGAGCGTGGACGTCGGCGCGTACCAGTCCCGCTCCGTCATCTCCGACCCGCGCGCGGTGAACCACGCGAGGTCGCGGAGCCCGTCCGCCCCCTGCGCCCGGCCGGAGAAGAACGCGCGGCGGCGCAGCACCGGATGGCGGTGGCGCAGCGCGACCAGGCGGCGGGCCAGTTCGAGCAGCCCGCGCGGGCCCGGCTGGTCCAGGAGGGACCAGTCGACCCACCCCACCTCGCCGTCCTGGCAGTACGCGTTGTTGTTGCCCCCCTGCGTGCGCCCCATCTCGTCCCCGGCCACCAGCATCGGCACCCCGGTGGACACGAGCAGCGTCGTCAGCAGGTTGCGCAGTTGGCGGCGGCGCAGGGCGTTGATCCGGGGATCGTCCGTCTCGCCCTCCACCCCGCAGTTCCAGGACCGGTTGTCGTCCGTCCCGTCCCGGTTGCCCTCCCCGTTCGCCTCGTTGTGCTTGCGCTCGTACGAGACCAGGTCCCGTAGCGTGAAGCCGTCGTGGGCCGTGATGAAGTTGATCGAGGCGTACGGGCGGCGGCCGCCCCACGCGTACAGGTCGCTCGACCCCGACAGCCGGTAGCCCAGGTCGCGCACGTCCGGCAGCGCCCCCCGCCAGAAGTCCCGCACCGCGTCCCGGTAGCGGTCGTTCCACTCCGTCCACAGCGGCGGGAAGGCCCCGACCTGGTACCCGCCGCGCCCCACGTCCCACGGCTCCGCGATCAGCTTGACCCGGCGCAGCACCGGGTCCTGGGCGATGACGGCCAGGAAGGGGGAGAGCATGTCGACGTCGTGCATCGAGCGGGCAAGGGCAGCCGCCAGGTCGAAGCGGAAGCCGTCCACCCCCATCTCCGTCACCCAGTACCGCAGCGAGTCCGTGATCAGCCGCAGCACCTGGGGCTGCACCACGTGCAGCGTGTTGCCGCAGCCCGTGTAGTCCGCGTACCGGCGCGCGTCCGACTGGAGGCGGTAGTACCCCTTGTTGTCGATGCCCCGCAGCGACAGCGTCGGGCCGCGCTCGCCCGCCTCCGCCGTGTGGTTGTAGACCACGTCGAGGATGACCTCGATGCCCGCCGCGTGCAGCGCCCGCACCATCCGCTTGAACTCGCCGACCTGCTGACCCGCCGTCCCCGACGCCGAGTACGCCGCGTGCGGCGCGAAGTAGCCGATCGAGTTGTAGCCCCAGTAGTTGCGCAGGCCCCGGCGCAGCAGATGGTCCTCGTGGGTGAACTGGTGCACAGGAAGCAGCTCGACCGCCGTCACCCCGAGGCGTACGAGATGGTCGAGCGCCGCCGGGTGTGCCAGCCCGGCGTACGTGCCGCGCAGCTCCTCCGGGATCCCCGGGTGCCGCTTGGTGAAGCCGCGCACGTGCAGCTCGTAGATGACCGAGTCGGCCCACGGCGTCTTCGGGCGGCGGTCGTCCGACCAGTCGTCGTCATCGTGGACGACGACCCCCTTGGGGACGTACGGCGCCGAGTCCCGGTCGTCCCGTACGGTGTCGGCCACCTGCTGCTGCGGCCAGTCCCGCACGTGCCCGTACACCTGCGGCGGCAGCGCGCTGTGTCCATCTCCTATGGCGCCGTCGACCGCGCGCGCGTACGGGTCGAGCAGCAGCTTCGACGGGTTCCAGCGGGCCCCCGTCCAGGGGTCCCAGCGGCCGTGCACCCGGTAGCCGTACCGCTGCCCCGGCCGTACGCCCGGCACGAAGCCGTGCCAGATCTCATGGGTGAGCTCGACGAGGGCGAGCCGGGTCTCGGTGCCCGCCGCGTCGAACAGGCACAGCTCCACCGACTCCGCCCCGCCCGCCCACAGCGCGAAGTTGGTGCCCGCCACCCCGTCGGGCCCCACCCGGAACCGGGCCCCCAGCGGGGTCGGCGCACCCGGCCAGACCGCCGGCCGCACCCCGCCGGGACCGCCCCGCGGGCCGCGGTGGCCGTTCAGTTCCCGGTGCCCTTCCCCCTGCGGAGCCGGGCGCCCCACCCCCTGCTCTGCCTCCTGCTCGGCTGCGCTCGACACCCCTCGGCCTCCCGCGGCTCGGCGCCTGGACGGAGCGCGGCGTCCCGGCCGCGGCTCCCCACGCGTGTCCTCGCAGGTTTTCTTCCCGTTACCCGGCTCGTACTCACGTTTCCCCCGGCGGGGCGCGGTCGTTGACCGGACGTGAGATTCGTACTGAAGCGGGCAGGGGCGACCACCGCGGCCGCTCTGACATGGGTGGGACTGACGGCGGCGCTGGTGGCCGGGACGGCCGGGTGCAGCGGGGAGCACCTGGACATCGGCGGGGTCGACGGGGTCAAGGACGTCGTCGCGGGCAAGGCGCCCTCGCCCCGGGACGTGATCCTGGTGACTCCGGGGGACGGGGCCAAGGGCGTCAAGGCGGACGGGAGGATCGAGGTGCGGGTGCCCGGCGGGCGCCTGGAGCGGGTCAGGGTGATGAAGGCCGAGGACGCGCAGCCCGAGGAGGTGCCGGGCCGGATCACCGAGGACGGGCTCTCCTGGCAGCCGACCCGGGGGGCCGCGGGGCGGCTCGAACTGGCCGCCAAGTACACGGTGGACGCGGTGGCGCTGGACGGCCACGGCCACCGCCAGGCCCGGCACACCAGCTTCACCACGCTGGTGCCCGAGCACCGGTTCATCGGCTACTTCAAGCCGGAGAACCGCTCGACGGTCGGCGTCGGCATGATCGTCTCGTTCAACTTCAACCAGGCGATCGAGAACCGGGCGGTCGTGGAGCGCGCCATCAAGGTCACCTCGAAGCCCGCGGTCGAGGTCGTGGGCCACTGGTTCGGCAAGGAGCGCTTGGACTTCCGGCCCAGGGAGTACTGGAAGCCCGGCACCAAGGTCACCGTGGACATGCGGCTGCGCGACGTCCCCGGCGCCCCGGGGGTCTACGGCATCCAGGAGAAGCGGATCGGCTTCACCATCGGGCGCGACCAGGAGTCCCTGGTGGACGCCGACGCGCACACGATGGAGGTGCGCCGCGGCGGCGAGCTGGTCAGCAAGGTCCCGATCTCGGCGGGGTCGCCGAAGAACACCACGTACAACGGCAAGATGGTCGTCACCGAGATGTTCGACGTGACCCGGATGAACAGCCGTACGGTCGGCTTCGGCGGGGAGTACGACATCCCGGACGTGCCGCACGCCATCCGGCTGACCGCCTCCGGGACCTTCCTGCACGGCAACTACTGGGCGACGTCCGGCACCTTCGGCTCCAGCAACACCAGCCACGGCTGTGTGGGCCTGCGCGATGTGAAGGGCGGCAGCCCGGACACCCCGGCGGGCTGGTTCTTCGACCGCACGCTCGTCGGGGACGTGGTGGAAGTCATCAACTCCCGTGACAAAACGGTCGCGCCCGACAACGGGCTCGGCGGCTGGAACCTCGACTGGGCGAAGTGGAGGGCGGGCTCGGCCCTCTGACCCTCCCTCGCCGGCCGGCCCGGCCCGTACACCCCCGGTGACGTCCGGATGTCGCCACAGCGAACGCACCGGACCATTGGGACTGAACGGTGACATTCGCGTGGCGTTGCGTGTGCGTCCGGTGTGATTACCTAGGCAATCGTGTGCGCGCGAGGACGCGCGCGGGGGTGTTTTTTCAGTGCGGGCCGTGGCGTGATCCAGGCCGTGCGAGGGGAGAGAACTGTCGTGAACGGGCAGCACATATCGGGGGCTCCGAAGAGAGCGGCGGGGCTGCGGCGCGGCACGCCGGCTCTGTTGCTGGGGGCGCTGCTTCTGCTGGTCACCGCGTGCGGTGGCGGTGACGACTCGGCCGGTGGCGGTGACGGCAAGGGCAAGGGCGGCGCCGGCAAGGCGGGCGAGGACACCAAGGCCTCGGCCGCGGTCGTCACCATCGCGCCCAAGGACGGCGCCAGCGACGTGCAGACGAGCGGCGCGCTGAAGGTGTCCGCCTCCCAGGGCAAGCTCACCGCCGTCGCGGTCGCGGACACCAAGGGCAACGCGGTGGCCGGAAAGATATCCGCCGACGGCACCGGCTGGACCCCGGACCAGCACCTCGCCTCCGCCACCAAGTACAAGGTCCACGCGGTCGCCAAGGACGACGACGGCCGCGAGTCCGCCAAGGACACCACGTTCACGACGCTCGTCCCCAAGAACACCTTCATCGGCACCTACGCCCCCGAGGACGGCGACACCGTCGGCGTCGGCATGCCGGTCTCGATCAACTTCAGCCGCGGCATCACCAACCCGCAGGCCGTCGAGAAGGCCATCAAGGTGACGGCCGAGCCGGCGGTGCCGGTCGAGGGCCACTGGTTCGGCAACGACCGCCTGGACTTCCGCCCGGAGAAGTACTGGGCCGCGGGCACCAAGGTGACCGTCAAGTTCAACCTGGACGGCGTCGAGGGCCGCCCCGGCGTCTACGGCAAGCAGACCCGTACGGTGAAGTTCACCGTCGGCCGCTCGCAGGTCTCCACGGTCGACGCCGCCGCCCACACCATGACCGTCGTGCGCGACGGCAAGACGCTCAAGACCATCCCGATCAGCGCGGGCTCCCCGCAGAACACCACGTACAACGGCCAGATGGTGATCAGCGAGAAGTACCAGGTGACCCGGATGAACGGCGCCACGGTGGGCTTCGGCGGCGAGTACGACATCAAGGACGTGCCGCACGCGATGCGCCTGTCCAGCTCGGGCACCTTCATCCACGGCAACTACTGGGGCGACCCGTCGGTGTTCGGCAACACCAACACCAGCCACGGCTGCGTCGGTCTGCGGGACGCGCGCGGCGCGGGCGACTCCTCGACCCCGGCGGCCTGGTTCTACGACCGCACGCTCATCGGTGACGTGGTCGTCGTGAAGAACTCCAAGGACAAGCAGATCCAGCCGGACAACGGCCTCAACGGCTGGAACATGTCCTGGGCGGAGTGGACGAAGTAGGACGCGCCTGACAGGAGCGGACCCGGTCGCTGTGACGCACAGCACCGGGTCCGCCGCCGTTAACCGCAACTAACCTGCTGCCATGACTGTGACCCTCGAAGTCTCCGAAGGCGTCGGCACCCTCCGCCTGGACCGCCCCCCGATGAACGCCCTGGACATCGCGATCCAGGACCGGCTGCGCGAGCTCGCCGAGGAGGCGACGCGCCGCGACGACGTACGCGCCGTGGTGATCTACGGCGGCGAGAAGGTGTTCGCGGCGGGCGCGGACATCAAGGAGATGCAGGCGATGGACCACACCGCGATGGTGGTGCGGTCCCGGGCGCTCCAGGAGTCGTTCACCGCCGTCGCGCGCATCCCCAAGCCCGTCGTCGCCGCCGTCACCGGGTACGCGCTCGGCGGCGGCTGCGAGCTCGCGCTCTGCGCCGACATCCGGATCGCCGCCGACAACGCCAAGCTGGGCCAGCCCGAGATCCTGCTCGGTCTGATCCCGGGCGCGGGCGGCACCCAGCGCCTGTCCCGGCTGATCGGCCCGGCCAAGGCGAAGGACCTCATCTTCACCGGCCGGATGGTCAGGGCCGACGAGGCGCTGTCGCTCGGCCTGGTGGACCGGGTGGTCGCGGCGGAGAAGGTGTACGAGGAGGCGCACGCCTGGGCGGCGAAGCTCGCCCAGGGACCGGCGCTCGCGCTGCGCGCCGCCAAGGAGTCCATCGACGCGGGTCTGGAGACGGACATCGAGACCGGCCTGGCCATCGAACGGAACTGGTTCGCGGGCCTGTTCGCGACCGAGGACCGCGAGCGCGGGATGCGCAGCTTCGTCGAGGAGGGCCCCGGAAAGGCCAAGTTCCTCTGAGCCGAGCGCCGTTGGGGGCCGGTCGTACACCCTGCGGGTGGATTAGCCTGGCCTTAATGGAGTCTTAAGTACGACCGGCTCCGAACTCTTGGTGATCAGTCGATCGCGGCCCGTCATCGCAGCTCGTGGGCGGTACGGACGTGATCCACTGCCCTCGGCATATGCTGAACGAGCTCCCCGGAACCTCTGGTTCCGGGGGCCGTTTTCCCCGGGAACGGCCCCGGAGGCGGCTCCGGGCGGCCATGATGGGGGCATGGCGGGGCTGGAGGGTGTGGAACAACCGCGGCAGCGCGCTGGCGCGACCGCGGCTCGGTGGTCGCCGGCCGTCGAGGACGAACGGGCGCTCAAGGCGCTGGAGTTGTTCGGCAACCCGACGGACGAAGAGGTACGGCTGCCGTCCCGGCCGGAGTCCGCGGCGACCGCGCGCCGGCTCACCCAGTGCGTGATACTGCGCCAGTGGGCGCTCTCCCCGGCCCTCGCCGAGCAGGCGATCCTGCTCGTCTCCGAGCTGGTCGGCAACGCGGTGCGGCACACCGGTGCCCGCGCCTTCGGGCTGCGGATGATGCGGCGGCGGGGCTGGATCAGGATCGAGGTGCGCGACCCCTCGCGCGGGCTGCCCTGTCTGATGCCGGTCCACGAGATGGACATCAGCGGGCGCGGACTCTTCCTCGTCGACAAGCTCTCCGACCGCTGGGGCGTGGATCTGCTGCCGCGCGGCAAGACGACCTGGTTCGAGATGCGGGTCGCCGACCGCTAGACCGGCCTCTGGACCCCTTGAGTACGCCGAAGCCCCCGTGCCTGCCGGGTGCGGCCTGCCTGCGGGGGCTTCTGCGGAGCGCCGCCGTGGATCGAAGGGGGTGTGATCCACGGCGACTGAAGACGACCGAGCTCGGGTCAATGAGGGGTCGTGTCTCCGACTATGGCAGACGGGGGGCCTTCACGCCAAAAGTCCTTACTCGGACAAACTTCCTCATACCGTCACAGTTTAGCTGTGAATCGTAGGTGAGCTAGAGCACGGGCCTTGTAAATGGTGAATAAGTATGGGCACGGCTGAGTGATTCATCGAACCGACCTGCCCGGCGAATGGCGTGTCTCCGGCGACCCGCAAAGGTCCTGAAATGGGTCAATCATTACCTTCCGCCCGTCGGCGCACTTAAATGTCCATGTGCTCAATCCATCTCCCCGTGGGGTCGACCGCCGCAGCGCACTGCGTGCCGGGGCGGGGGCGGCCGTCGCGGGGGCCTTCGCGGCCGGCTGCGCGGACGACGGGGGCGGCGCCGGATCGCCGCCCGCCGCCGCGACGCCCCCCGCGTCCGCCGCGTCCGCCCGCCCCGGCACCACCCGCGCCGCCCCGGCCCCCCGCGCCTTCCCGGCGCAGCCCGCCCAGATCGCGCACGGGCCCCGGGACCGGCCGAAGGTCGCGCTCACCTTCCACGGCCAGGGCGACCCCAAGGGCGCCACCGCCGTCCTCGCCGAGGCCGAGCGGGCCGGCGCCAAGGTCACCGTCCTGGCCGTCGGAAGCTGGCTCGACGAACACCCGCAGATGGCCCGCCGCATCCTCGACGGCGGCCACGACCTCGGCAACCACACCCAGCGCCACATCGACATCTCCGCGCTCGCGGAGCGGGACGCGTACGCCGAGATCACCGGCTGCGCGGACCGGCTGCGCCGGATCACCGGCTCCATCGGGACCTGGTTCCGGCCGTCCCGTACCCAGTACGCGACGCCGCTCGTTCAGAGACTGGCCCGGCGGGCCGGGTACCCGCACGTGCTCTCGTACGACGTCGACTCGCTCGACTTCACCTCGCCCGGTGCCCCGGCCGTGACGCGCAACGTCACCGGGCGGATCCGCAACGGATCCGTGGTGAGTCTGCACTTCGGCTACGCGGACACGGTCGCCGCGCTGCCGGCCCTCCTCGCCGACCTCGACCGCCGCGGACTGCGCGCGGTGACCACCACGGAGTTGCTGACCTGATGCCGACCCCCACCAAGAGGACCGCCGCGCTGCTGTGCGGCCTCCTGCTCGCCGCGCTCGCCGGCTGCGGCTCGTCCGCGGACAAGGGAGGGAACGAGGCCCTGGGCACCAAGGGCGCCGCGCCGCCCGCCGTCCCGAAGAAGGCGGTGCCGCAGGGCCTGCCCGGGATGCCGCCGGTCCTGGACCCCAAGGACGCCTACGCCGCGGACCGCCCGAACGCCCTTCAGCCGGCCGTGAAGAACTTCCTCGAACGCGTCTACGTGCCCAACACCAACTCCAACACGGTGTCGGTGATCGACCCCAAGACGTACAAGGTGATCGAGACCATCCCGGTCGGGCACCAGCCCCAGCACGTCGTCCCCTCCTGGGACATGAAGACCCTGTGGGTCAACAACGACCTGGGCGACAGCCTCACCGCCATCGACCCGGCGACCGGCAAGACGGGCCGCACGGTCCAGGTCTCCGACCCGTACAACCTCTACTTCACGCCCGACGGCAAGTACGCGGTCGTGATGGCGTCGATGGACCGCGAGCTGGTGTTCCGCGAGCCCGTCAACATGAACCGGGTCAAGACCGTCCCGGTCCACTGCGCGGGCGTCAACCACGCCGACTTCTCCCTGGACGGCCGCTACTTCATCGTCTCCTGCGAGTTCTCCGGCGAGCTGCTCAAGGTCGACACGGCGAAGATGGAGGTGATCGCCCACCAGAAGCTGCCGTTCGAGGGGGCGATGCCGCAGGACGTGAAGATGTCCCCGGACGGCAGGACCTTCTACATCGCCGACATGATGGCCCACGGCATGTGGGTCCTGGACGGCGACCGGTTCAGCACGCCGACGCTGCTGCCCACCGGCAAGGGCTGCCACGGCCTGTACGTCAGCCGCGACTCCAAGGAGATGTACATCTCCAACCGGGGCGAGGGCACGATCTCCATCTTCGACTTCGCCCGGAACAAGCTGACCAAGAAGTGGCACCTGCCGGACGGCGGCAGCCCCGACATGGGCGGGGTCTCGGCGGACGGCAAGGTCCTGTGGCTGTCCGGCCGCTACGACGCCGAGGTGTACGCGATCGACACCGCCACCGGCCAGGAGATCGCCCGCATCCCGGTCGGCTCGGGCCCGCACGGCCTCGCGGTCTACCCGCAGCCGGGCCGCTACTCGCTGGGCCACACCGGCATCTTCCGCTGAGTCCGTACGGACGCACGGACGCACGGCCGCCCCCGGGACGTCCTCCCGGGGGCGGCCGCGTCTCACCGGCCGTGTCTCACCAGAGCACCGGCAGCCGTTCCGGCAGGCGCTTGATGAAGCCGGTGCGCCACACCAGCTGTTCCGGCGGGACCGCCAGGCGCAGCCCCGGCAGCCGCTCCACCAGCGCGCCGAGCGCGATCTCCGCGTGCGCCCGGCCCAGGCCCGTGGCCGGGCAGAAGTGGCGGCCCGCGCCGAACGAGAGGTGCGGGTTGACCTCGCGGTCCAGGTCGAGCCGTTCGGGGTCGGTGAAGACCTCCGGGTCGAAGTTGGCGCCCTCGACCAGGACGAGCACCAACTCGCCCTTTCTCACCAGCACTTCGCCGACCCGGACGTCCTCGGTGGCCAGCCTCGGCAGGCCGTCCCCGATGGAGAGGTTCCAGCGCAGCAGCTCGTCCACGGCCCGGCCCATGCGGTCCGGGTGCGCCCGCAAGTACGCGATCAGCTCCGGGTGCTGGAGCAGCGCGAGCACCGCGAGCACCAGGAACGCGGACGTGGAGACGGCGCCCGCGCCGAAGAGCGAGACCGCGACCGTCGCCAGCATCTCGTCGGTGAGGTGCGCGGACTCCTCCTCCGTACGCAGCTCCGCGAGGCGGCCGAGCAGACCCGCGCGCTGGTCCTCCGGCGCGTTGAGCCGGTCGACCATGTACCCCAGGTCCTTGTACCAGTTGAGGCGGGAGCCGTCGAAGGCGTGCGGGCTGGTCATGAACGCGATGTCCAGACCGCTCATCAGCCGCCGCCAGTCCGCGAACGGCACCCCGACCACCTTGCAGTGCAGGGCCGCCGAGAAGGGGTCGGCGAACCCCGCCCGGAAGTCCGCCGGGGGTCCCTCGGCGAGCAGGCCGTCGACGAACTCGTCGGCCCGCTCCCGCAGCCACTCCCGCAGGCCGTCGGTGCGCGGGTTGAGCGCCTTCATCACGGCGCCGCGCAGCCCCGCGCTGTTGATGTTCCCCATGTTGTTGACGACCTCCGGCGGGATCGTCAGCGCGTACTGGCGCGGGGCGTCCGGGGCCGCGGTGTCCTTGAGGCTGAACCGGTCGTCCTCCAGGACGCGTTTGGCCAGCGCGTAACTGCTCACCAGCCAGGCGGTGTCGCCGGTCAGGGTGCGCACCCGGGCCACCGGCTCCTTGGCGCGCAGGGCGGCGCACTCCTCGGGGAGCACGTCCCCGCGCCGGCCGAGCGGGAAGTCGAGCAGCGGGCCGGTGTCGGTGGTGGTGCTCATGCGGCGACTCCTTCCGGGCGGACGGCCTGCTGCGGGCGCACGACCGCGTACGCCTGGTTGCGGGAGGCGCGCAGACCGCCGCCCTTGGCGTAGAGGAGTTCGGTGAGCGGGATCAGCGCGTGGTAGCTGGACACCGAGGACGGGACCTGGAGGATTCCCGGGGTGTCGAGGAAGAACGGGAGCTCGGCGGCGATGTAGTCGAGGCAGGCGGCGGTCTGCGCCTGGCTCACCGGGGCGCCGTCGGCCTTCCCGGCCAGGAACGCGGCGGCCATCTCCTCGCAGCCCGTGCGGAATTCGCGGTCGGTCGCGAGGAAGTGCCGCACCCGGCGGTGCAGCAGGTCGTACACCGGGTTGCCCTCGAACTCGGAGAGCGCGTGCACCCCGACCGGGAGCCCCGGGCGGCGGGCCTCCTCGACGCCCCGCACGATCCTTCTGCGGACCGCCTTCAGCTCCTTGGCGGCCCGCCTGCGCGCGTGCTCGTCGTCGTAGCCGAGCGTCGCGAACATCCGGTCCACATGGCGGTCGGCGTAGACGAGGTCGACCCGGTCGAAGCGGGCGGAGGCCCAGCGGACGAGACCGGCGATGCGGTCGGCGCTGAAATAGCTGTTTCCCGGGCTCACCCCGATGAGGACGTGGTCGCCCTCGTCCCAGATGAAGCGGCAGCTGCGGGTGAACGGCTGGAAGGTAAAGGTGGTGGTTGCTTCAGTGGTGGCAGTCACTCCTGAATCGCCCCAGCGCCGCGAGTCCCTGGGAGCCCTGTGCTCCCGGTGTGGCGGCGACAGCACGAAGTTATCGCCCGGTGGCGGAGCGTAGGGAAGGGGGTCCCGGACTTTTGGCGGGAATTCGACCCCGCGAAATGCCGGGGGCGATGTTTGCGGGACTTGGTGCGGTACCGCGCCCCTTCAGGGGCGCGGGGAACTGCGCGACCAGCCACAGACGGCCCGCAGTCGAATCACTGCCCCTCCAGCGGAGCGCACAGCAGCGCTTCCGAGCCGACCGGGCGGTACCCCGCCGCCTGGAACGTCCGTACGCTGCGGGCGTTGCCCGGCGACTGCTGCGCCCAGATCACCGGCTCGGGCGCCAGATGCCGCGCCGCCAGCGCGAGCTGTACGCCGAGCCCGCGCCCCCGCACGCCGTCGTCCACCTCGATGGCCGCCTCCCAGCGCCCCGCCACGCCCCGCCCGAGCACCAGCACCCCGCCGTCCGCCGCCCACACCCGGACGTCGTCGCGGAACTTCAGCGCCCGGGCCACCCGGGGATGGTCGGGGTCGTGGAGCTCGGTCAGCGCGAGCGGCGGCTCACCGGGCAGGGCGGGTGCGCAGGTGAGGAGGTCGACGCAGTTCATCCGACGGCCGGTACGGGCCATCAGCGCGGCCAGGAACGCCGGATTCATCGAGGCGGCGAACGGATCGGCGTCGGTGGCCGCGAGCGTGGCGAGCACCCACTTCGGATCCTCGTCCAGGAACACCACCGAGTGCGCGGTGAAGGCGAGCACGCCCGCGTCGCGCGGGTTCGGCTGGGGAACGACGGTCGTCGCCCCGTCCGTCGGCGGGAAGTGCCCGCGCGCGGCGGCGGCCAGTATGCCGCCCAGTTCCTGCCCCATGTCCCTGCAACCTCTCCTGCCGCCTCTTCTGCCCTCCATGATCACCCATGGACGGGGCCGGGCGCCGTACGGGAAGGGCGCGGGGCCGGTTAGTCTGACCCCCGTCAAAAACGCACCAAGATAGGGGTGGACCCAGTGGCGGACATCGAAGAGGCCCGCAAGGCGTTCGCGCGGCTCGACGTCGACGGCAACGGCGAGGTGACGGCGACCGAGTACAAGCAGGTCATGGCCCAGCTGGGCGACTTCCACGTCACCGAGACCGTGGCCCAGGCCATCATCAGGGCCAAGGACGCCAACGGCGACGGCAAGCTCTCCTTCGAGGAGTTCTGGGCGTCCCTCGACAAGTGACCCCGAGCCCGTCCGCCGGCCCGCGTTCTCACCGCGGACCGGCGGACGGAGCCGTCAGCACTCGATGATGTTGACGGCCAGACCGCCGCGCGCGGTCTCCTTGTACTTCACGGACATGTCGGCGCCGGTCTCCTTCATGGTCTTGATGACCTTGTCCAGGGACACCTTGTGGCTGCCGTCGCCGCGCATCGCCATCTTCGCGGCGGTCACGGCCTTCACGGCCGCCATGCCGTTGCGCTCGATGCACGGGATCTGGACCAGACCGCCGACCGGGTCGCAGGTCAGGCCCAGGTTGTGCTCCATGCCGATCTCCGCGGCGTTCTCGACCTGCTCGGGGGTGCCGCCGAGCACCTCGGCCAGCGCGCCCGCGGCCATCGAGCAGGCGGAGCCGACCTCGCCCTGGCAGCCGACCTCGGCGCCGGAGATCGAGGCGTTCTCCTTGAAGAGCATGCCGATCGCGCCGGCGGCCAGCAGGAAGCGGACCACGCCCTCGTCGTCCGCGCCGGGCACGAAGTTCATGTAGTAGTGCAGCACGGCCGGGATGATGCCCGCGGCGCCGTTGGTGGGCGCGGTGACGACGCGGCCGCCCGCCGCGTTCTCCTCGTTCACCGCCATCGCGTACAGCGTCGCCCACTCCATCGCGTGCGCGTCCGGGTTGCCCTCGGCGCGCAGCTGGCGGGCGGTGGTCGCGGCCCGGCGGCGGACCTTCAGGCCGCCCGGCAGGATGCCCTCGCGGGACATGCCGCGCGAGACGCACGCCTGCATCACGCGCCAGATCTCCAGGAGCCCGGCGCGGATCTCGTCCTCGGTGCGCCAGGCCTTCTCGTTCTCCAGCATCATCGCGGAGATCGACAGGCCCGTCTCCTTGGCGAGGCGCAGCAGCTCGTCACCGGTGCGGAAGGGGTACTTCAGGACCGTGTCGTCGGGCACGATCGGGTTCTCGCCCGCTACCGCGTCCTCGTCGACGACGAAGCCGCCACCTACCGAGTAGTACGTCTTCTCCAGGACAAGGGCGCCCTCGCTGTCGTACGCGAAGATCGTCATGCCGTTGGCGTGGTACGGCAGCGCCTTGCGGCGGTGCAGGATCAGGTCCGCGTCGAAGTCGAAGGGGATCTCGTGGGCGCCGAGCAGGTTGATCCGGCCCGCCGACTTGATCCGCTCCACCTGCTCGTCGGCGCTCTCCACGTCGACCGTGCGCGGCGAGTTCCCCTCCAGGCCGAGCAGCACCGCCTTGGGGGTGCCGTGGCCGTGGCCGGTGGCGCCGAGCGAGCCGTACAGCTCCGCGCGTATCGCGGCCGTGTGGGCCAGCAGGCCCTCGTTCTTCAGGCGCCGCGCGAACATCCGGGCAGCGCGCATCGGGCCGACCGTGTGGGAGCTGGACGGGCCGATGCCGATCGAGAACAGGTCGAAGACCGAGATGGCCACGGGAGACTCCTTGAGGGGTAGACGCCGTTGTCTGCCGGGGTGGTGCAGAGCGAGCAGGAAGAACGGGCGGTGCAAGGGTTCGGGGCACCGCACTCACTGTCCAGTGTGCGCGGTGCCCCGAAGGTTCGTACGAATAAAAGGGTACGAAACTACTTCAGGCCGGGGTACAGCGGGTGCTTCGCGGCCAGGGCGGAGACCCGGGCCGAGAGAGCGTCCTTGTCGAAGTCCGGCTTCAGGGTCTCGGCGATGATGTCGGCGACCTCGCGGAAGTCGTCGGCGCCGAAACCGCGGGTGGCCAGCGCAGGCGTGCCGATCCGCAGGCCCGAGGTGACCATCGGGGGCCGCGGGTCGTTCGGGATGGCGTTCCGGTTGACCGTGATGCCGACCTCGTGGAGGCGGTCCTCGGCCTGCTGGCCGTCGAGCTCGGAGTTCCGCAGGTCCACGAGGACCAGGTGGACGTCCGTGCCGCCGGACAGGACCGAGACGCCGTGCGCGGTGACGTCGTCCTGGACCAGGCGCTCGGCCAGGATTCGGGCGCCGTCCAGGGTGCGCTGCTGGCGCTCCTTGAACTCCTCCGAGGCGGCGACCTTGAAGGACACCGCCTTGGCCGCGATCACGTGCTCCAGCGGGCCGCCCTGGAAGCCCGGGAAGACCGCGGAGTTCAGCTTCTTCGCGAAGTCCTTGTTCCGGGCCAGGATGATGCCGCCGCGCGGGCCGCCGAGCGTCTTGTGCGTGGTGGAGGTGACCACGTCCGCGAAGGGCACCGGGTTCGGGTGCAGCCCGGCCGCGACCAGGCCCGCGAAGTGCGCCATGTCGACCCACAGCAGGGCCCCGACCTCGTCCGCGATGCGGCGGAACTCGGCGAAGTCCAGCTGGCGCGGGTACGCGGACCAGCCCGCGATGATCACCTTGGGGCGGTGTTCCTTGGCCAGCCGCTCGACCTCGGCCATGTCGACCAGACCGGCGTCGTCGACGTGGTACGGGACCACGTCGAACTGCTTGCCGGAGAAGTTCAGCCGCATGCCGTGGGTGAGGTGGCCGCCGTGCGCCAGGTCCAGGCCGAGGATCGTGTCGCCGGGCTGGGCGATCGCGAACAGGGCGGCCTGGTTGGCGGAGGCGCCGGAGTGCGGCTGGACGTTGGCGTACTCCGCACCGAACAGGTCCTTGACCCTGTCGATCGCGATCTGCTCGGTCACGTCCACGTGCTCGCAGCCGCCGTAGTAGCGGCGGCCCGGGTAGCCCTCGGCGTACTTGTTGGTGAGGACCGTGCCCTGGGCCTCCATGACCGCCACCGGAGCGAAGTTCTCCGAGGCGATCATCTCGAGGGTGGACTGCTGGCGGACGAGCTCGGCGTCGACGGCGGCGGCGACGTCCGGGTCCAGCTCATGGAGGGACTGGTTCAGAAGCGACATCAGAAGTTCCCTGGAGTGGTAGGTCAGCCGGCGGAGAAGGCGGTGTACTCGTCGGCGGAGAGCAGGTCGCCCGGCTCCTCCGCGACGCGCACCTTGAACAGCCAGCCGCCCTCGAACGGGGCGGAGTTCACCAGCGACGGGTCGTCCACGACGTCCTGGTTGGCCTCGACGACCTCGCCCGTCACCGGGGCGTAGAGGTCGCTGACCGACTTGGTCGACTCCAGCTCGCCGCAGGTCTCGCCCGCGGTCACCGTGTCGCCGACCGACGGCAGGTCGGCGTAGACGACGTCACCGAGCGCGTTGGCCGCGAACTCCGTGATGCCGACCGTCGCCACACCGTCCTCGGTGGCCGACAGCCACTCGTGCTCCTTGCTGTAACGCAGCTGCTGGGGGTTGCTCATGACCTGAATTCTCCTGTACGAGGGGGAGTGGTGGTGAACAAGAAAGTCATGCGGTGCGTGTGCGAGGGGTCACTTCTGGCGCTTGTAGAACGGCAGCGCCACAACCTCGTACGGCTCATGCGTACCGCGAATGTCGACGCCGACACCGGAGGTGCCCGGTTCGGCGTGCGCGGCGTCCACGTACGCGATGGCGATCGGCTTGCCCAGGGTCGGCGACGGGGCGCCCGAGGTGACCTCGCCGACGGCCTCGCCGCCAGCGACCACGGAGAATCCGGCGCGCGGCACCCGGCGGCCCTCGGCGATCAGGCCGACCAGCTTGCGCGGGGCCTGGGCGGCGGCGCGCTCGGCGGCGGCCTCCAGGGCCTTGCGGCCCACGAAGTCGCCCTCCTTCTCGAACTTCACGACCCGGCCGAGCCCCGCGTCGAACGGGGTGAGCGCGGTGGTCAGCTCGTGCCCGTACAGCGGCATGCCCGCCTCCAGGCGCAGCGTGTCGCGGCAGGACAGACCGCACGGCACCAGGCCCGCGTCCTTGCCCGCGTCGGTGAGCGCCAGCCACAGCCGCTCGGCGTCGGCCGGGGCCACGAAGAGCTCGAAGCCGTCCTCGCCGGTGTAGCCCGTACGGGCGATCAGCGCCGGGACGCCGGCCACGGTGCCGGGCAGGCCCGCGTAGTACTTCAGGCCGTCCAGGTCGGCGTCGGTGAGCGACTTCAGGATGCCGGGGGACTCGGGGCCCTGGACGGCGAGCAGCGCGTACGCGTCGCGGTCGTCACGGACCTCGGCGTCGAAGGCGGCCGCGCGCTCGGTGATCGCGTCGAGGACGACCTGGGCGTTGCCGGCGTTGGCGACGACCATGTACTCGTCCTCGCCGAGGCGGTAGACGATCAGGTCGTCGACGATGCCGCCGTCCTCCTGGCAGATCATCGTGTAGCGGGCGCGGCCCACGCCGATGGTGCTCATGTTGCCGACCAGCGCGTAGTCCAGCGCCTGCACGGCCTGCGGGCCGGTGACGGTGATCTCGCCCATGTGGGAGAGGTCGAAGAGACCGGCCCTGGTGCGGACGGCGTTGTGCTCGTCGCGCTCGCTGCCGTACCGCAGCGGCATGTCCCAGCCGGCGAAGTCGGTCATGGTCGCGCCCAGCGAACGGTGCAGTGCGTCAAGGGCGGTGAGGCGGGGATTGCTCATGAGGGTGTGACTCCCAGGGCATGACGGCGAGGACGATCCTCCCCATCTGTCATCGGAACCTGAGAGGTTCGCCGGGAGACCCGGCTTGCACCTTGGGTGGGACCGCGCCGTCCGAGGACGTGCGGCCCGCTTTTCAGATCTGCCTCATCCACGCGGTACGGGGCCTGAGAGATTCAAGGGAGGGACTTGCTCCTTCGGCGCCCCGCGATCCTCCCGGCCTTCTGGGGCCTTGGGGGAACTGCCGGGGACTCTCCCGCGTGGATTCAAGCGGCCGGTATGCAGTTTGGCGGGCACATCATTGCACGCCTCCCGCGGGCATCACATACCCGAGTCTCATTACCATCCTTTTACGCGCATGGGGAAAGGGTCGTACGACCCGGCAGGGGGAGCACCGATGACGGTTCACACGACGGAGGCGGCGCACGCGGACGCCCCGGTTCCGGTGGTACGGGACCTGCGCGGCCGGGGCGGTCGCTCACCGCACACGCTCCGGTTCGCCGAGGGGGACGTGGTGGTGGTCTCCGGCCTGCCCGGCAGCGGCAAGACGACCCTGCTGCGCCGGGCCGTCACCGGCGCCGGCATCGACTCGCAGGACACCCGCCGTGCCTGGGAGGCCCGGATGGGCGGGGTGCCGTACGCGCTGTACCGGCCGGTAGTACGGGTCGCCCACTTCCTGCGGATGCACCGGGCGCTGCGGTCGGGCGGGGGTCTGGCCGTCCACGACTGCGGCACCCACGCGTGGGTGCGCTGGTCGCTGGCGAAGGCCGCGGCGCGGGAAGGCCGCGCGCTGCACCTGGTGCTCCTCGACGTCACCCCGGAGACGGCCCTGGCGGGCCAGCTGGCCCGCGGCCGCAAGGTCTCCGCGTACGCCTTCGCCCGCCACTCCAGGGCGGTGCCCCGCCTGATCGCCGCGGTGGCGGAGGGCCGCCTGCCGAGGGGCGTGGCATCGGCGGTCCTGCTGGACAGGACGGCTGCGGAAACGCTGGCCCGGATCGCTTTCGGGGAGACCCCGGCCCGCCGCTAAGGTTTCAGGTGCCGGGACCCGCACCCCTCACTCTTTTAGGGGCGCGGGGCTGTGACATTTGCGGCTCCGCCGCGCGGGCGCGACCGGCCGTACCCGCTAGGGGCGCGGGGAACTGCGCGACCAGCCACAATCGGCCCGCAGACGAAGGACGGCAGATGGACCTGCTCCAACCACACGGCGGCGGCTGGCCCGGCAACGAGCTGGAAGAGGCCTTGGCGGCGGCCCTGGGCAACCCCACGGCGGGCCCCCGCCTGATAGAGGTCCTGGGACGGAACCCGGTCTGGATCCCCCTCCCCAACGGCGGCAGCCGGGACAGCGCCGACCTCGACCTCCCCACGATGGAGATCGCCGGCTCCCCCTACGTCCCCGTCTACAGCTCCGAGCAGCAGTTCCTCCAGTGCGTCGGCCCGCACATGTCGTTCGCCGTCGCCCCCGCCGTCGAGTTCGCCCGCGGCCTGCCCCCGCAGCTGGGCATCGCGCTGAACCCGGAGGGCGCGGTCGGCGTACCGCTGCCGCCGCCCGCCGTGGCCGAGCTGTGCCGCACCGGGCGCACCGCCCTCGACGGGCCCGCCTCCGGCGCCCGGGTGCGGCTCTTCGAGCCCGACTGGCAGGAGGACCCGGTCGACTTCCTGGCCGCCGCGGCCGAGGAGTTCGACGCCACCGGCGTGGTGCGCACCGCCCGCCGCGCGCTCGCCTCGATCGAGGGCGACTCCCCGACGCTCTTCATCGGCGTGGAGTTCTCCACCTGGGACGGGGCCGGGCGCAACGCCCCCATGGAGGCCCTGGGCCGGGCGCTGGGCCGGGTCCCGGTCGGCTGGCCGGTGAACCTGGTGCTGCTCGACGTGGCCCAGGACCCGGTGGGCGACTGGATGCGCGAGCGAGTGCGCCCCTTCTACACGCGGGCCACCCCCTAGCTACTCCCGCATAAGCTGGTTTCATAATCCGTAGACCCCCACGGCCGCACGCCTGTGCACCGGCGGCGCGGGGGAACGAAGAGGGGCGGGACCCAGGGTGAGTGCGTCAGGCACCGCGGCGGCCGGGCAGGTCGAGCACATGCTGCGCCAGGTGGCCCCCGGACGCTACGACGCGTACGAGGCGCTGCTGCACGCCCTCGCCGACCCCTCGTCCGGCCGGCTGTGGATGCTGCTCTGGCACGGCCGGCCCGGCGCCCCCGACGCGCAGTACGGGAACATGGAGGTCGACGGGGTGGCGTACGCACCCTGTGTGACCTCCGCCCAGGAGCTCTCCGCCAGTGGCTGGAACCGGGCCCACGAAGTGGTCACCGGCCGTGACATCGCCCGCGCCCTCTACCCCGACCGGTACGGGATCTGGCTCAACCCGCACGCCCCCGGCGGCGGGGTCGGCATCCCCTGGCCGGATCTGCGCCGGATCGCCACCGGCCTCGACCGGATGCCCGCGGGCCCGCTGCGGATCACCGAACCGGCCGTGGAGATCCCGCAGTTCTACGCCCTGCTCACGCAGCACGCGCACCGTACCCCGGCCGTCCGGGCGCTGCGCCGCGCCTGGGTGCAGCCCGCGCTCGGCACGCCGTACCTGGCCATCGGGCTCGACCTCTACGACACCGGGCCGCAGTCCGTGGACGCGGTGCGCGCGATGATGCAGCAGGCCGTCGCCGCCGTGCCCGACGGGCTTCCGGTGTCCACGGTGGCCCTGTCCGACGAGTACGACCCGGTCGGGATGTGGCTGCGCGCCAAGGGGCGCCCCTTCTACGACCGCGAGGCGTACGCCGCCCCCGCGGCCCCGGCGGGCGGGTACGGCTACCCCCCGGCGGCCCCGCGCGCCTACTGACGTCACACGTATCACCTACGCAACACGCATCAAACCCCTCCTCATCAGTCACCCCTGCCCCGGTTGCCCTGACTGCTCCACCCAATTCGGCCGCTCATAAAGGCAGTTGGGTGACATGACCGATCTGGTCGGTTAGTGCCCGACTGGTCCGCTCAGACGATCACGACGTCCGGATAACGGAAGCCGTCTGACCGCATCACGTTTAGGCAACCATTCACCGCCAGGTCTGGCGGGTGATCGCGAACGCGTTGAAGACTCCCGGCTAACAAGGGCCGGTTGGCCCGTCGCAGATCACCGCACCACCTGATGGAACAAGCCGCCACAGCGGCTGGTACGGGCCGGCCATCCGCCGGCCGGGAGGGGTCAGAGGCACTGTGACCGCACCGCTCGAGACCACCGGATCGGCTGCCGAGGTGCCGCCGGAGGCAGTACTCACGGGGGCCAAGCAGAGCCAGATCGAGGGCCGTTCACTCGGACAGATCGCCTGGACGCGCTTCAAGCGCGACAAACTCGCGGTCGCCGGTGGCGTCGTCGTCGTCCTGCTCGTCCTGCTCGCCGTTCTCTCCAAGCCCATCCAGTGGGCGTTCGGAATGGATCCGAACGAGTTCCACCAGGACCTGATCGACCCGGCCCTGCTGGCACCCAAGGGAGCCTGGGGCGGCATGAGTTGGGAACACCCGCTGGGTGTCGACCCGCAGTACGGGCGCGACATCCTGTCCCGGATCATCGAGGGCTCCTGGGTGTCGCTGCTCGTCGCGGGCGGCGCCACACTGCTCTCCGTGGTCATCGGCGTGATCATGGGCGTCACGGCAGGGTTCTACGGCGGCTGGGCGGACACCCTGATCAGCCGCGCGATGGACGTCTTCCTGGCGTTCCCGCTCCTGCTCTTCGCCATCTCGATCTCCGCGTCCCTCCAGGACGGGGCGTTCGGACTGACCGGGCTGCCACTGAGGATCAGCGTGCTGATCTTCGTGATCGGCTTCTTCAGCTGGCCGTACATGGGCCGTATCGTCCGGGCCCAGACGCTCAGCCTGCGCGAACGCGAGTTCGTCGAGGCGGCCAAGAGCCTCGGCGCCCGCGGTCCGTTCATCCTGATCCGGGAGCTGCTGCCGAACCTGGTCGCACCGATCCTGGTCTACTCCACGCTCCTGATTCCCACGAACATCCTGTTCGAGGCCGGACTCAGCTTCCTCGGCGTCGGCATCTCGCCGCCGCAGGCATCGTGGGGCGGAATGCTCTCCACCGCGACCGACCTCTACGAGGCGGACCCGCAGTACATGATCGTGCCGGGCCTGGCGATCTTCATCACGGTCCTGGCGTTCAACCTGCTGGGCGACGGGCTGCGAGACGCCCTCGACCCGCGAGGAAAGTAAGCACGCGGCACCTGCCACACAACGACACATCTGCCGCAACCATCCATAGAGGGGGCATTCCTCAGGTGAAGACGAGAAAAGCGACCGTCCTGATCGCTACCGCCGTGGCGCTGACGCTGGGGGCCACCGCGTGCAACGACTCCAAGGACGACGACGGCGGTTCCAAGCCCGGCAAGTCCGTCGCTGACGCCGGCCTGACCCAGATCGTCAACAAGTCCGACAAGAAGGGTGGCACCGCCACCTACGCCATGTCGGACGTCCCGGACTCCCTGGACCCGGGCAACACGTACTACGGCTGGGTGCAGAACTTCTCCCGCCTGTACGGCCGTACGCTCACCACGTTCAAGCCGGCCGCCGGCAAGGACGGCCTGACCGTGGTCCCGGACCTCGCGGAGTCGCTCGGCAAGCCCAGCGCCGACGCGAAGACCTGGACGTACACCCTGCGCAAGGGCCTGAAGTTCGAGGACGGCACGCCGATCACCTCGAAGGACGTCAAGTACGCCGTCGAGCGGTCGAACTTCGCCCCCGAGGCCCTGTCCAACGGCCCGACGTACTTCAAGTCCCACCTGATCGACGGTGACAAGTACGAGGGTCCGTACAAGAACAAGGACCCCAAGGGCATCGCGTCGATCGAGACGCCGGACGACAACACCATCGTCTTCAAGCTGAAGGACGCCTTCGCGGACTTCGACTACCTGGCGACGTTCTCGCAGACGGCCCCCGTGCCGAGGGACAAGGACAAGGGCGCGACCTACGTCCAGCACATCGTCTCCTCCGGCCCGTACAAGTTCGAGTCGTACGAGGAGGGCAAGGGCGCGACCCTCGTCCGCAACCCGCAGTGGGACCAGAAGACCGACCCGAACCGCCCGGCCCTGCCGGACAAGATCAGCATCCGGTTCAAGGTCAACGCGGTCACGGTCGACAACGACCTGCTCGCCGACAACCTGACCGTCGACGCGGCCGGCACCGGTGTCTCCCCGCAGACCCAGCCGAAGGTCATCACCAACCCCAAGTACAAGGCGCAGACGGACGGTTCGTACGCCGGCGCCACCTCGTACATCGGTCTGAACCTGAAGGTCGCCCCCTTCGACAACGTGCACTGCCGCAAGGCCGTCCAGTGGGGCATCGACAAGGCGTCGATCCAGGCCGCCGCGGGTGGCGCGCCCAAGGGTGACGTCGCCTCGACGCTGCTGCCGCCGTCGGTCAACGGCTACGCCAAGTTCAACCTGTACGAGACCCCGGGCGACAAGGGCGACGAGGCCAAGGCCAAGGACGAGCTCAAGCAGTGCGGTCTGCCGGGCGGCTTCTCGACCAACCTGACGGCCCGCTCCGACCGCCCGTCCGAGATGGCCATGGCCACCGCGGTCCAGGCGTCGCTGAAGAAGCTCAACATCAACGCCGAGATCAAGTCCTTCCCCGCGGGCAAGTACTTCCAGAACTTCGCCGGCAACCCGCAGTACGTGCACGACCACAAGCTCGGCATGATCATGACCGCGTGGGGTGCCGACTGGCCGACCGGCTTCGGCTTCCTGGACCAGATCATCAACGGCTCGGCCATCAAGCCGTCCGGTGGCAACAACGTCCAGGAGCTGAACGACCCGGCGATCAACAAGGCGCTGAACGACGCCATCGCCAACACGGACAAGTCCGCCCGTGAGAAGGCCTGGGGCGACATCGACAAGATGGTCGCCGAGAACGCCTCCGCCGTTCCGCTGATCTACCGCAAGAACCTGCTGTTCCGCCCGACGTCCGCGACGAACGTCACGGTCACCCAGGCGTACCTCGGTATGTACGACTACCTGCTGATGGGTTCCTCCAAGTAAGCGGCTGAGCCCCCGAGTTCTTTGAAAGGCAGGTGAAGGCTCCGGTGCCCGCCGGGTCGGGAAGACCCCCGGCCTGGCGGGCACCGGTTGCCGGACAGCTGTGGCTGCGTACATCATCCGACGCGCTTTCGGCGCGGTGGTCCTGCTGCTGATCGTCAGCGCGGTCACCTTCGCGATTTACTTCCTGGTGCCCCGGCTGGCCGGCCAGACGATGGACCAGTTGGCCGCCCAGTACGTGGGCAAGGACGCCAATGCCGGTGCGATCGCCGCGGTGAAGAAGAACCTCGGGTTCGATCAACCGCTCTACGAGCAGTACTGGCACTTCATCAAGCAGATCTTCGTCGGCGCGACCTACAAGTTCGGCCCCGACGCCTCGGTCTGCAACGCCCCCTGCTTCGGCTACTCGTTCAAGAACCACGTCGAGGTCTGGCCGCAGCTGACCCAGCGCATCCCGGTGACCTTCTCGCTCGCCATCGGTGCGGCCGTCATCTGGCTGGTCTCCGGTGTGGCGATCGGTGTCGTCTCCGCCCTCAAGCGGGGTTCGTTCATGGACCGGATCTTCATGGCGATCGCCCTCGCCGGCGTCTCGCTCCCGATCTTCTTCACCGGAATGCTGGGCCAGGGGCTGTTCACCGTCCAATGGCCCATCTGGAACGGCGTGCACTATGTGAACTTCACGGACAACCCGGCCGACTGGGCCTGGAACCTGCTGATCCCCTGGTGCAGCCTCGCCTTCCTCTACTCCGCGCTCTACGCCCGGCTCACCCGGGCCGGAATGCTGGAGACCATGGGCGAGGACTACATCCGCACCGCCCGCGCCAAGGGCCTGCGGGAGCGGACCGTCATCGGCAGGCACGGCCTGCGCGCCGCGCTCACCCCGATCGTCACCATCTTCGGCATGGACTTCGGTCTGCTGATCGGCGGCGCGGTCATCACCGAGCAGGTCTTCTCCTTCCCGGGCCTCGGCTTCTACGCGGTCGACGGCGTCCGGAACAACGACCTCCCGGTCGTCATGGGCGTGACCCTGGTCGCCGCCTTCTTCATCGTTCTCTGCAATCTGCTGGTGGACCTGGTGTACGCCGCGATCGACCCCAGGGTGAGGCTCTCGTGAGCGACCTGAACAAGACCGGCGCGGCCGTCGGCGAGCCGGTGGCCGAGCGCCCCGCCGACGCCGGGGAGGCGTTCCTCTCCGTGCGGGACCTGCGCATCCACTTCAACACCGACGACGGCCTGGTCAAGTCCGTCGACGGGGTCAGCTTCGACATCAAGCCCGGCAGGACCCTCGGCATCGTGGGCGAGTCCGGCTCGGGCAAGTCCGTCACCTCGCTCGGCGTGATGGGGCTGCACCGCAGCGCCAACGCCAAGATCTCCGGCGAGGTGTGGCTGGACGGCGAGGAGCTGATCGGCGCCGACCCCGACCACGTACGGCGGCTGCGCGGCCGGAAGATGGCCATGATCTTCCAGGACCCGCTCTCCGCGATGCACCCGTACTACTCGGTCGGCGCGCAGATCGTGGAGGCCTACCGGGTCCACAACGAGGTCTCCAAGAAGGTCGCCCGCACCCGCGCGATCGAGATGCTCGACCGGGTCGGCATCCCGGAGCCCGGCAAGCGCGTGGACTCGTATCCGCACGAGTTCTCCGGCGGTATGCGCCAGCGCGCGATGATCGCGATGGCGCTGGTCAACAACCCCGAGCTGCTGATCGCGGACGAGCCGACCACCGCCCTGGACGTCACCGTCCAGGCGCAGATCCTGGACCTGATCCGCGATCTGCAGAAGGAGTTCGGCTCCGCCGTCATCATGATCACGCACGATCTGGGCGTGGTCGCCGAGATGGCGGACGACCTCCTGGTGATGTACGGCGGCCGGTGCATCGAGCGGGGACCTGCCGAGAAGGTCTTCTACGAGCCCCAGCACCCGTACACCTGGGGCCTGTTGGGGTCGATGCCGCGCATCGACCGCGAGGAGACGGACCGGCTGATCCCGGTCAAGGGCCAGCCGCCGTCGCTGATCAACGTGCCGTCCGGCTGCGCCTTCAACCCGCGCTGCCCGTACGCGGACCTCCCCAAGGACAACGTCACGCGCACCGTGCGCCCCGAGCTCAAGCAGTGGGACGACGCCGAAGGGCACTTCTCGGCCTGCCACATGTCGCAGGAGGAGCGGACCCGTATCTGGACCGAAGAGATTGCGCCGAAGCTGTGAGCGACAAGAACCCCACGGGCACCGAGGGCACCGAGAAGGCGATCCCGGAGCAGTCGGCCGCCTCGCCCGAGCCGCTTCTCAAGGTGGAGGGGCTCGTCAAGCACTTCCCCATCAAGAAGGGCCTGTTCGGGCGGCAGACCGGCGCGGTCAAGGCGGTCGACGGCGTCTCCTTCGACGTCCGGGCGGGTGAGACCCTCGGCGTGGTGGGCGAGTCGGGCTGCGGCAAGTCGACGATGGGCCGGCTGGTCACCCGGCTGCTCGAACCGACGGGCGGCAAGGTCGAGTTCGAGGGCCACGACATCACGCACCTGTCGGCCGGGCGGATGCGTCCGCTCCGCCGCGACATGCAGATGATCTTCCAGGACCCGTACGGCTCGCTGAACCCGCGCCACACCATCGGCGGGATCGTCTCCACCCCCTTCCGGCTCCAGGGCGTCACGCCCGAGGGCGGGGTGAAGAAGGAGGTCCAGCGGCTGATGGAGCTGGTGGGCCTCAACCCCGAGCACTACAACCGCTATCCGCACGAGTTCTCCGGCGGCCAGCGCCAGCGCATCGGCATCGCCCGCGCGCTCGCGCTCAACCCGAAGCTGGTCGTGGCGGACGAGCCGGTCTCGGCGCTCGACGTGTCGATCCAGGCGCAGGTGGTCAACCTGCTCGACGACCTCCAGAGCGAGCTGGGCCTCACGTACGTGATCATCGCCCACGACCTGTCGGTCATCCGGCACGTCTCGGACCGGATCGCGGTGATGTACCTCGGCAAGATCGTGGAGCTCGCCGACCGCAAGTCGCTGTACTCGGCGCCCATGCACCCGTACACCAAGGCGCTGCTTTCGGCCGTGCCGGTGCCGGACCCCAAGCGCAAGGGCCTCAAGAGCGAGCGGATCCTGCTCAAGGGCGATGTGCCGTCGCCCATCTCGCCGCCGAGCGGCTGCCGCTTCCACACCCGGTGCTGGAAGGCGACGGAGATCTGCAAGACGCAGGAGCCGCCGCTGATCGCCCTGAAGACGGGCCACCAGGTGGCCTGCCACCACCCGGAGAACGCGCCGGACCAGGCCCCGGGCGAGGCGGTACTGCCCGAGGCGCGGGAGTCGGTGGAGGTGGTGTCGGTCGTGAAGGCCGAGGCGTCCCCGGAGGCCGAGCCGGTCACCGAGACGGCCGCCGCCGCGGAAACGCCGGACGCTGCTGAGCCCGAGTCGGAGTCCGCATCCGGACCGGACTCCACCGTTCAGGAGTCAACCGACAAGTAACGCATGACGGTTCGGCAAAGTCATGTTCACGCCGAAACGGGAGAGTGCAGAGTCTGCCTGTCCGTACGCACGGAAACGCGTTCGAAGGGCAGACTCATGGCACTCTCCCGTTCGGCACGCCGTACCTCACGGCTGCTCGCCCTCGCCACCGCGGCGGCATCGGCCTTCACCATCGCCGCCGCACCCGGCGGCGGCTCGCCCGGTGCCGCCGGAATCGGCGACCCCTACTTCCCCGACCTCGGCAACGGCGGCTTCGACGCCCTCCACTACGACCTCGGCGTCAGCTACCACCCGGACTCCGGGCGGCTCGACGGGCGTACGACGATCACCGCCCGCGCCACCCAGACCCTCACCAGCTTCGACCTCGACCTCCAGAAGCTCACCGTCGACGCGATACGGGTGAACGGCAGACCCGCCGACTTCACCCGCAGCGGCGACGAGATCGTGGTGACGCCCCGTCACAAGCTGCGCAAGGGCCAGGAGTTCGAGGTCACCGTCGTCTACGGCGGCGTTCCCGTCGCACTCAACGGCCCCATCGTCTTCGGCTCCGACTACGGCTGGATGAAGACCAAGGACGGCGTCTTCGTGGCCTGTGAGCCGAACGCCGCCTCCACCTGGTTCCCCTCCAGCGACCACCCCGCCGACAAGGCCACCTACGACATCCGCATCGACGCCCCCAAGGGCCTGACCGGCGTCTCCAACGGCCGTCTGGTCTCCTCGTACGACCGGGGCGACCGCTCGTACTCCCACTGGCGCGAGAACAAGCCGATGGCGACGTACCTGGCCACGGCGACCATCGGCAAGTTCGACGTGAGGACCGGGAAGACCCCGGCCGGGACGCCGATCTACGTGGCCGTCGACCCGGTGCTCCAGGGGCAGAACCAGGTCGACGTGTACGCGGTCACCGCCGAGGCCACCGACTACTGGTCCCGGCTCTTCGGGCCGTACCCGTTCGAGGAGACGGGCGCGATCGTCGACGACATGCCCCAGGCGGGCTTCTCGCTCGAAGTGCAGTCCAAGCCCGCGTACTCGGCGGTGCGCAACGAGACCACGATCGTCCACGAGCTCGCCCACCAGTGGTTTGGCGACTCGGTCTCGGTGGCGCAATGGAAGGACATCTGGCTCAACGAGGGCTTCGCGAGCTACGCGCAGTGGCTGTGGGAGGAGCACAAGGGGCGGGGGACCGCGCACGACCTGGCCCGCGCCTACTACAACCGGGTCCCGGCCGACAGCGCGTTCTGGCAGATCAAGGTCGCCGACCCGCAGCGCGACACGATGTTCGCCGGGGCCGTCTACCGGCGCGGCGCGCTGACGCTCCAGGTGCTCCGCGAGCGCATCGGCGACCAGGCGTTCTTCAAGCTGCTGCCCGCGTGGACGAAGCTCCACCGGTACGGCAACGCGAACACGTCCGAGTTCATCCAGCTGGCCGAGAAGATCTCCGGGCAGCAGCTGGACGACCTCTTCCAGACCTGGATCCACTCGACCGGCAAGCCGGCCTGGTAGGAGAACGGCAGGAGCGCGGGAGCACCCGACACGTTCGAGCGAGGAACAGATATCGGGGTAAAAATGTCGGGTGCTCCACGAACTGTTCACCCCCTCCGTCCAGCATGCGCTCGACCTCGTCGGAATCTTCGTCTTCGCGATCTCCGGCGCGCTGCTCGCCGTACGCAAGAACTTCGACGTGTTCGGCATCGCGGTCCTGGCCGAGGTCACCGCGCTGGGCGGAGGGCTGTTCCGGGACCTGATCATCGGCGCGGTGCCGCCCGCCGCGTTCAGCGACCTCGGGTACTTCATCACTCCGCTGCTCGCCGCCGTCCTGGTCTTCTTCCTCCACCCCGAGGTCGAGCGGACCCAGAACGCGGTCAACGTGTTCGACGCGGCGGGCCTCGGCCTGTTCTGCGTCACGGGCACGACGAAGGCGTACGACTACGGACTCGGCCTCACCTCGTCCGCGGCCCTCGGCCTCGCCACGGCGGTCGGCGGCGGCGTCCTGCGCGACATCCTGGCCAACGAGGTCCCGTCCCTGCTCCGCTGGGACCGCGACCTGTACGCCGTCCCGGCGATCGTGGGCGCCGCGATCGTGGCCCTCTGCATCCGCTTCGACACCCTGAACGCGGCCACCAGCGCCGCCGCCATCGTCACCGCGTTCCTGCTGCGCCTGGCAGCGATGCGCTACCACTGGCGCGCACCGAGGGCGTGGAACCGGCGGAGCGCGGCGGCGGAGGAGGGGTAGGGGGCGTAGCCCCCGGCCCCTGTTTCGTCTGCGGGCCGGTGGGGGCCGGCCGCGCAGTTCCCCGCGCCCCTTAAGGCAGAAGGCGGGCCCGGCAAATTCAGCCCCTCCGGCGTTTGAGGAGCGGGAAGCGGGAAGCGGGAAGCGGGGGCGGAGGCCCTGAGCGGGGTGCGGGGGCCGCAGGTCCTTCGGGGGTGCAGGGGCCGCAGGCCCCGCGAGGGGGTGCAGGGGCGCAGCCCCGCCAGGGGTGCAGGGGGCGGAGCCCCCGCCCGGGGGTCCGGGGGCGTAGCCCCCGGGAAACCCACCTCCACCCCCACCCACCCCCGGAGGGTTTAGGGAAGGGGCGGGGTGGGGCAAAAAAAGCTACCGCTCAGTAACGTACCCGTGTACCTTTGCCGCATGGCACAGGCAACGATCGGGGACAGCGAGTTCGACCGGGACACCGCCGTCACCCCGCGCGAAGACGAAGACGGCGTCTACGACGCCCACCTCTCGGCGGGGTGGACGATCATCCACGCCGTGAACGGCGGATACCTCCTCGCCCTCCTCGGCCGCACGCTCGGCCACGCCCTCCCGCACGCCGACCCGTTCAGCGTGACGGCCCACTACCTCACGCCCTCGGCCCCCGGCCCGGCCGTCGTCCGCACCCAGCGCGTCCGCACCGGCCGTACGCTCTCCACCGGCCAGGCCTCGCTCTTCCAGTACGACGAGAACGGCGCCGAGGTCGAGCGCATCCGCGTCCTCGCCTCGTACGGCGACCTGGACGCGCTCCCGGACGACGTCCGCACCACCGCCAAGCCGCCCGCGATCCCGCCGATCGAGCACTGCCTCGGCCCGGCCGACGGCCCCGCCCCGATCCCGGGCAGCTCGGCCATCACCGAGCGGCTGATGCTGAAGCTCGACCCGACCACCCTCGGCTGGGCGGTCGGCGCCCCCTCCGGCAAGGGCGAGATGCGCGGCTGGTTCGGCCTGGCCGACGGCCGCGACGCCGACCCGTACTCGCTGCTGCTCGCCGTCGACGCGCTCCCGCCGACCGCGTTCGAGATGGGCCTGACCGGCTGGACCCCCACCGTCGAGCTGACCGCGCACATCCGCTGCCGCCCGGCGCCCGGCCCGCTGCGGGTCTCCATCACCACCCGCAACCTGGCCGGCGGCTTCCTGGAGGAGGACGCCGAGGTCTGGGACAGCGCCGACCGGCTGGTCGCCCAGTCCCGCCAGCTCGCCCGCGCCCTGCGCACGCCGTAACCCGTACGCACACCCCTCCGCCGGGCCGCCGCCCTCAGCCCAGCTCTCAGTCCAGCTCTCAGTCCAGCCAGTGGCGGCGGCCCAGCGTGACCAGCCTCAACTGCCGCCGCGCGGTGGCCAGTACGGCCTCCTCGGCCCGCCGCGCCGCCTCTTCGCCGCCGTCCGCGTCCGCGTCCGCGCCCGCCTCCAGGATCGCCGACGCCGTCATCACCATGTGGTCGACGTAGACCCCGGCCAGCATCCGCAGATCCGCCGCGCTCCACCCCCGCGACTCGGGATCCGTGCCCAGCGCCTCGGCCACCTCGTCGGCGAACCGCCGCAGCTGGACGCCGATGGCCTCGCGCACCGGCGCCACCCCGCCGTGCCGCTCCCGCGCGATGAACCGGACGTGCGCCGGGTGTGCCCGTACATGAGCGGCGATCAGATCCACGGCCCGGTCGATGCGCTCGTCGCTCCCGCCGGTCGTCACGATCGCCGCCCGGATCGTCTCGTGCAGACTCCCCAGCG
This sequence comes from Streptomyces sp. BPTC-684, assembly GCF_030028635.1. Taxonomy (NCBI): domain Bacteria; kingdom Bacillati; phylum Actinomycetota; class Actinomycetes; order Kitasatosporales; family Streptomycetaceae; genus Streptomyces; species Streptomyces sp. BPTC-684. The sequence continues at coordinate 1,259,519 of NZ_CP124863.1, read as the reverse complement.
CCCCCTCGACCAGCGCCACCCCGAGGTCGGCGGTGTCCTTGAAGTGCCGGTAGAACGCGGCGGGGGCGACCCCCACGGCCCGGGTGACCTCGCGAAGCCCCAGGCTGCTGAGGCTCTGGTGCTCCAGCAGCCCGAGTGCCGCGTCCAGGAGGGCCTGACGCGTCTTCTGCTTCTGGGCCTGCCGGATCCCGAGAGTGTGGCTCATTCCACTCAGTAAACAGCTGTTCGCTGATTTTGGGAAGGCTAGACTGGGTAGTCAGTGAACAGTCGTACTCCGAAAACGACTTGATCCGCAAAACGAGACAAGAGAGGCACCCCATGCTTTTCCTCGTCGCAGCCCTCCTCCTGCTGGGGGTCGTGCTGGGCTCAGCGGCGCACCTTCCGCTCCCGGTCACTCTCGCCGCCGCCGGCGCCATCGGGCTCTGGTTGATCGTCTTCGCCGTACGTGAACGCATCTCGTCGCACCGGAGGGCCTGACCATGGAACTCGTCCTGAACCGCAGTCGTGTCCGTGACAAGGACGCCGACGGCATGGCCGTCGCCGCCTTCGTCCTCGGTCTGCTCGGCCTGCTGGTCATGAACGTCGTGCTCGGCCCGATGGCCATCGTGCTCGCCGGACTCGCCCTGCGGTACCGCACCACCCGGCGCGGCCGCGCCTGGCTCGGACTCGCCCTCGGCATCGCCGACCTCGCGGTCCTCGCGGGCCTGGTCATGGCCGACGGAACCGTCTCCTGGGGGCTCGGCGCCTGAGGTCGGTCCCGGTGGCTCGTAGAATCGGGCCCACCATGGCTTACCTCGACCACGCCGCGACCACCCCGATGCTCCCGGAGGCGGTCCAGGCGATGACCGCCCAGCTCACCGCCACCGGCAACGCGTCCTCGCTGCACGCCGCCGGACGCCGGGCCCGCCGAACCGCCGAGGAGGCCCGCGAGGAGCTCGCCGAGGCGCTCGGCGCGCGACCCAGCGAGGTCGTCTTCACGGCCGGCGGCACCGAGGCCGACAACCTCGCCGTCAAGGGCCTGTACTGGGCCCGCCGCGACGCCGACCCGCGCCGGGTCCGGGTCCTGGCCAGCCCCGTCGAGCACCACGCCGTGCTCGACGCGGTCCACTGGCTCGCCGAGCACGAGGGCGCGACGGTCGAGTACCTGCCCGTCGACCGGTACGGGCGGGTGCACCCCGAAGCCCTGCGCGAGGCGATCGCGCGCGACCCCTCCGACGTGGCCCTGGCCACCGTCATGTGGGCCAACAACGAGATCGGCACGGTCCTGCCGGTGGCCGAACTCGCCGCCGTGGCGCGCGAGTTCGACGTCCCACTGCACGCCGACGCGGTCCAGGCCGTGGGCCAGCTCGACGTCGACTTCGCCGCGTCGGGCCTGGCCGCGATGACGGTCTCCGGCCACAAGATCGGCGGTCCGTACGGCATCGGCGCCCTGCTGCTCGGCCGTGAGTACACCCCCGTGCCCGTGCTGCACGGCGGCGGCCAGGAGCGCCACGTCCGCTCCGGCACGCTGGACGTCCCGGCCATCGCCGCGTTCGCGGTGGCGGGACGGCTGGCCGCCGAGCGCCGCGGCGACTTCGCCCGCGAGGTCGGGGACCTGCGCGACCAACTGGTCGACGCGGTCCGCAAGGCGGTCCCGGACGCGATCCTGGGCGGCGACCCGGCCCCGGGCGGCCGCCTCCCGGCGAACGCGCACTTCTCCTTCCCGGGCTGCGAGGGCGACTCGCTGCTGCTGCTCCTGGACGCCCAGGGCATCGAGTGCTCCACCGGCTCCGCCTGCACGGCGGGCGTGGCCCAGCCCAGCCACGTCCTGCTCGCCACCGGCACCCCGCCCGACCTGGCCCGGGGCACCCTGCGCTTCTCCCTCGGCCACACCTCCACGGAAGCCGACGTCCAGGCGGTGGCGACGGCGATCGGCCCGGCGGTGGAGCGGGCGCGGACGGCGGGGCTGAGCTGACGCCCCCGGCGGGGTGCGGCCCGGCCCGCACCCCGCGCCCGGGATACTCGCGAGCCACCCGGCCCGCACGGCACGTACCCTGGTGGGTGCTATGACGAAGACACCCCCGCGCCCCCTCCGTGTGCTGGCCGCCATGTCCGGTGGCGTCGACTCGGCCGTCGCCGCCGCCCGCGCCGCCGAGGCGGGCCACGACGTCACCGGCGTCCACCTTGCCCTGTCCGCGAACCCACAGTCCTTCCGCACCGGTGCCCGGGGCTGCTGCACCATCGAGGACTCCCGCGACGCCCGCCGCGCAGCCGATGTCATCGGCATTCCCTTCTACGTCTGGGACCTCGCGGAACGCTTCCGCGAGGACGTCGTCGAGGACTTCGTCGCCGAGTACGAGGCGGGCCGCACCCCCAACCCGTGCCTGCGTTGCAACGAGAAGATCAAGTTCGCCGCGCTGCTCGACAAGGCCCTCGCCCTCGGCTTCGACGCCGTCTGCACCGGCCACTACGCCACGGTCGTCCTCAACGAGGACGGCAGCCGCGAGCTGCACCGCGCCAGCGACATGGCCAAGGACCAGTCGTACGTCCTCGGTGTCCTGGACGAGAAGCAGCTCGCCCACGCGATGTTCCCGCTCGGTGACACCCTCACCACCAAGGACGAGATCCGCGCCGAGGCCGAGCGCCGGGGCCTGGCCGTCGCCAAGAAGCCGGACAGCCACGACATCTGCTTCATCGCGGACGGCGACACCCAGGGCTTCCTGGCCAAGCGGCTCGGCAAGGCCGAGGGCGACATCGTCGACGAGTCCGGCACGAAGGTCGGCTCCCACGAGGGCGCGTACGGCTTCACCATCGGCCAGCGCAAGGGTCTGCGCATCGGCCACCCGGCGGCCGACGGCAAGCCCCGCTACGTCCTGGACATCTCCCCGGTGAACAACACGGTCACCGTCGGCCCCGTCGAGGCCCTGGACGTCACCGGCCTGACCGCGATCAAGCCCCGCTGGTGCGGCGACGCCCCGGCCGGCCCCGGCACGTACACCGCCCAGCTGCGCGCCCACGGCGGCGAGACGACGGTGACGGCGGAGCCCGTGGACGGCGAGCTCGTGGTGAGCTTCGCCGAGCCGGTGCGCGGCGTCGCGCCCGGCCAGGCGATCGTGCTCTACGACGGCACGCGCGTGGTGGGGTCGGCGACGATCGCGACCACCACACGGCGTACCGAAGCGGCGGTCTAATTCACCGGTCTGGCTCGCCGGTCTAGTTCACCGCGAGGGCCTCGCCGGAGGCGGCACCGGGCTCGGTGTCGGACTCCGTGCCTATGAAGCACAGGTGGTCCTTTATCAACGTCACGGCCGCCAGCGGCTCGTGGTAGGCCCAGGCTATGTCCGGCGCGTCCGGCAGCGACCAGTACGCGGCAACTCCCTTGTACGGGCACGTGGTCCGGGTGTCCGACGGGCTCAGCAGATCCAGTCGGACGTCCTCGGTCGGCAGGTAATAGCGGACGGGCAGGCCGTCCTCGTGCACCAGCAGCGGGCGGGTGCTGTCGGCGAGCACCTGCCCGTCCCGCACCACGCGGACGCGGAGCGCGCCCTCCCCGGCCGCCCCGGCCGAGACGAGGTGGTCCGGGTCGTAGGGCGGCGGCGGGCCCGGCGGCGGCTGCGAGGCGTTGGTGGGCTCGGCGCGAATCGTGTGAATCGTCGTAGTCATGCCCGCTCAACGGCCCATCGCCCGCTGCTTGTTCCCCCGATTCGCCGTTCGGGACACTGTTCACCCGTTCGAGTGTCGGAGGTCTCCCGGCGTACGGTTGAGCCATGAACATCTGCGTCTTCCTCTCCGCCGCCGACCTCGACGACCGCTACACCCGCCCCGCCCGCGAGTTCGCCGAGCTGCTCGGCAAGGGCGGCCACACCCTCGTGTGGGGCGGCTCGGAGAGCGGTCTGATGAAGGTCGTCGCGGACGGCGTGCAGGAGGCGGGCGGACGGCTCGTCGGCGTCTCCGTCGACTTCCTGGCCGCCAAGGCCCGCGCGAACGCCGACGAGATGGTCATCGCCAAGGACCTCGCGGAGCGCAAGGCGCTGCTCCTCGACCGGGCCGACGCCGTGGTCATCATGGTCGGCGGCACCGGCACCCTCGACGAGGCCACCGAGATCCTGGAGCTGAAGAAGCACGGCAAGCACACCAAGCCGGTGGTGCTGCTGAACACCGCGGGGTTCTACGACGGCCTCAAGGAGCAGTTCCGCCGCATGGACGACGAGGGCTTCCTGCCGCTGCCCCTCACTGACCTGGTCTTCTTCGCGGAGGACGCTGTCGCCGCCCTCGCCTACCTGGAGGAGTCGGCGGGCATCCAGTAGTGCGAGCATGTCGGGTATGGCTACACACCTGATCACTGGGGCAGGCTCCGGCATCGGCGCGGCGGTGGCGCGGCGGCTGCACGAGCGCGGCGACGAGCTCGTGCTGCTCGCACGCGACGCCGGGCGCGCCAAGGAGCTCGCGGGGCGCTTCCCCGGCGCCCGTACGCTCGTCGCAGACCTCGCCGACCCGGACCGCATCTCCAAGTCGCTCGGCATGCAGCCGATGCCGGACCACCTCGACTCCCTCCTGCACATCGCGGGCATCGTCGACCTCGGGCCCATCGGTGACCTGCGCCCCAAGACCTGGCACCAGCAGCTCAACGCGAACCTGATCTCGCCCGCCGAGCTCACCCGGCTCTTCCTGCCCCAGTTGCGCGCGGCCCGCGGACACGTCCTGTTCGTCAACTCCGGCGCCGGGCTCAACGCGCACGCCGAGTGGGGCGCCTACGCCGCCTCCAAGCACGGCCTGAAGGCGCTCGCGGACTCGCTGCGCCACGAGGAGCACACCAACGGGGTGCGCGTCACCTCCGTCTACCCGGGCCGCACCGCCAGCCCCATGCAGGCCAAGGTGCACTCGCAGGAGGGCAAGGAGTACGACCCGGCGAAGTTCATCGACCCCGAGTCGGTGGCGACCACGATCGTCATGGCGATCGACCTGCCGCGCGACGCCGAGGTCAACGACCTGACGGTGCGGCCGGGCCGATGAGCGACGCCGTCAGCGACTTCCCCTGGGGCGCGGCCACCGGCGTCGGCTCCATGCCCGGTGGCGACGCGCGCGAGGCCGCCAAGACCGTCACCGGGTCCCTCATCGGGGCCGACGGGTCGGCCGGCGACTTCCCGTTCCTGCCCGAACTGCCCGCGCGCGGCCCCGGCGCCGACATGATCGGGCGCACCGCCGGGCTGCTCGTCGAGATGTACGCGCGCGTGGAGCCCAGCGGCTGGCGGCTCGGTGACCGGCCGGGCCGCGACACCCGGCGGGCCCACTCCTGGCTCGGCGAGGACCTGGACGCCCTGGAGGAGTTCACCCAGGGGTACGAGGGGCCGCTCAAGGTCCAGGCGGTCGGGCCGTGGACGCTCGCCGCCGCCCTGGAGCTGCGCGGCGGCGAGGCCTCGCTCGGCGACCCGGGCGCCTGCCGCGACCTGGCCGGATCGCTCGCGGAGGGCCTGCGCGCCCACCTGGTGGACGTGCGCCGCCGGGTGCCGGGCGCGCGGATCCTGCTCCAGCTCGACGAGCCGTCCCTCACCGCCGTGCTGCGCGGGCAGATCAGGACCGCCAGCGGCTACCGCACCTACCGCGCGGTCGACCGGCAGGTCGTCGAGTCGGCCCTGCGGGACGTCGTCGCGGTGCACGACGGCCCGGTCGTGGTCCATTCCTGCGCGCCCGACGTGCCGTTCGCGCTGCTGCGCCGCGCCGGCGCCGCCGCCGTCTCGTTCGACTTCTCCCTGCTCACCGAGCGTGACGACGATGTGATCGGCGAGGCGGTGGAGAGCGGCACCCGGCTGTTCGCCGGAGTGGTCGGCGGCACCGACGGCCCATTGTCAGACCCTGCCGGTAGCGTCATGGGTGTCAGGACGTTGTGGCGCAGGTTGGGGCTGCATCCGGGGACTCTCGCCGAGTCCGTTGTGGTCACCCCGTCGTGCGGTCTCGCGGGCGCCTCGCCGGCGTATGCCCGCGCGGCCCTCGCGCACTGCGTCCGGGCGGCGAGATCGCTCGCGGACAACCCTGAGTGACGGGGAAGACGGGAAACGGGAGGACATGACAGTGGCTGGCGAACAGAACGACGTGGTGCCCGCGGACGCACGGGAGAAGCACGCGCTCCTCGCCGAGCAGGTCGAGGAGCACCGCTTCCGGTACTACGTGAAGGACCAGCCGGTCATCAGCGACGGCGAGTTCGACAAGCTGCTGCGCGGCCTGGAGGCCCTGGAGGAGGAGTATCCGGAGCTGCGCACGCCGGACTCGCCGACCCAGAAGGTCGCGGGGGCGTACGAGACGGACTTCGCCTCGGTGGAGCACCGCGAGCGGATGCTGTCGCTCGACAACGCCTTCGACGACGAGGAGCTGGCCGCCTGGGCCGAGCGCGTTGCCAAGGACGTCGGCACCGCCGAGTACCACTACCTGTGCGAGCTGAAGGTCGACGGCCTCGCGGTCAACCTGACGTACGAGCACGGGCGGCTGACCCGCGCCGCCACCCGCGGCGACGGCCGCACCGGTGAGGACATCACGCCCAACGTCCGCACGATCGCCGACATCCCCGACCGCCTCAAGGGCGACCGCGTCCCCGACCTGGTCGAGATCCGGGGCGAGGTCTACTTCCCGATGGAGGCCTTCGAGGGGCTGAACGCGCGTCTGGTGGAGGCGGGCGACAAGCCGTTCGCCAACCCGCGCAACGCGGCGGCCGGTTCGCTGCGCCAGAAGGACCCCAAGGTCACCGCCACCCGGCCGCTCCACATGGTGGTGCACGGCATCGGCGCGCGCGACGGCTTCACCATCGACTGCCTCTCGCACGCCTACGGCCTGCTGCGCGAGTGGGGCCTGCCCACCGCCCAGCACAACAAGGTGGCCGGCTCCCTGGACGAAGTGCGGGAGTTCATCGCGTACTTCGGGGAGAACCGCCACTCGGTGGAGCACGAGATCGACGGTGTCGTCGTCAAGCTCGACGAGATCCCCCTCCAGGGCCGCCTCGGCTCCACCGCGCGCGCCCCGCGCTGGGCGATCGCCTGGAAGTACGCGCCGGAGGAGGTCAACACCAAGCTGGTCAACATCCGCGTCGGCGTCGGCCGCACCGGCCGCGTCACGCCGTACGCGCAGGTGGAGCCGGTGACCGTGGCGGGCTCCGAGGTCGAGTTCGCCACCCTGCACAACCAGGACGTGGTCAAGGCCAAGGGCGTCCTCATCGGCGACACGGTGGTGCTGCGCAAGGCCGGTGACGTCATCCCGGAGATCCTGGGCCCCGTCACGGACCTGCGGGACGGCACCGAGCGGGAGTTCGTGATGCCCGCCGAGTGCCCCGAGTGCGGCACCGCGCTGCGGCCCATGAAGGAGGGCGACATCGACCTGCGCTGCCCCAACGCGCAGTCGTGTCCCGCCCAGTTGCGCGAGCGGCTGTTCTATCTGGCGGGCCGCAAGTGCCTGGACATCGAGAACTTCGGCTATGTCGCCGCCGCGGCCCTCACCAAGCCGCTGGAGCCGTCCGAGCCGCCGCTGCTCGACGAGGGCGACCTGTTCGACCTGACCATGGACCGGCTGCTGCCCATCAAGGCGTACGTCCTGGACCAGGACAGCGGGCTGCCCAAGCGCGACCCCAAGACCGGCGAGGAGAAGGTCGCCCTGGTCTTCGCCAACATGAACGGCGAGCCGCGCAAGAACGCGGTCTCGATGCTGGAGAACATCGCGGCCGCCAAGGAGCGCCCGCTGGCCCGGATCCTCACCGGTCTGTCGATCCGTCATGTCGGCCCGGTCGCCGCCGAGGCGCTGGCCCGCGAGTTCCGTTCCGTGGAGCGCATCGAACAGGCCACCGAGGAGGAGCTCGCGGCGGTCGAGGGCGTCGGCCCGACCATCGCGGCCTCCCTCAAGCAGTGGTTCGAGGAGGAGTGGCACCGCGAGATCCTCCGCAAGTGGAAGGCCGCGGGCGTCCGCATGGAGGAGGAGGGCTCCGGCGAGGACGAGGGCCCGCGTCCGCTGGAGGGGCTGACGGTCGTGGTGACCGGAACGCTGGCCCGCCACACCAGAGATGGCGCGAAAGAAGCGCTCCAGAGCCGTGGAGCCAAGGTCACCGGTTCCGTTTCCAAGAAGACGTCGTTCGTCGTCGTCGGGGACAGCCCTGGTTCGAAGTACGACAAGGCGATGCAGCTGAAGGTTCCGGTTCTCGACGAGGACGGGTTCGCTGTCCTGCTGGAACAGGGTCCCGAGGCTGCTCGCGCAGCGGCTGTGCCGAGCGCGGAAGAGGGGGAATAAGAGGAGTGGAAGGCTCCTCTCGGAGGGTCCGGGGTCACCCGTTCAGCGCATAGCAGACGGATCGTGGTGCCCAGGTCGCATTCGGGCAAGAGCTGTAGACCGCTGCCCGCCGGAGCCTTCCGCGGCCTACTGTTGTGATGAGCGCCAGTCGTGCACGGCTGAAACGGGGAGCTTGGGGGAGTTCCCGGTCGTGGTGGCATGACAAAGGGGCCATCGCGTGGCATCGGCACCGCCGGCTGTGAGAGGGACGGGAATGAAACCGACCGAGAGCGCCGCCCCGGCCGCACGGCTGCGCGGGTTCGCGGGATTCTCCTCCAGGCTGACCGCCGGCGTCCTCGGGACCGCCGCCCTCGCCCTGGCCGTGGGGTTCTACCGGGCCCTCGACACGGGCGACGCCCTCTTCCCCGGTTCCACCAGGGGCTGGGCGCTGGCCGTGCTCACCGGGATCATCGTGGGCCATCTGGTCGCGCTCGGGCGCGACCGCTGGTGGGGCGGCACCGGCTCCGGCGCCGCCCTCACCCTCGCCGTGCTGCTCCTGTACGGCTGGGTGCCGGCCGGGCTCGTCTCCATGGCGGTGGTGGTGCTGGTCGGCGCGGCCCGCCGGCACCGCTGGCGCCAGGGCGTGCTGCACGGCGCGGTCGACGTCCTCGGCATCGGCGCGGCCGCGCTGGTGCTCGCCCTGTTCGGCCACCATCCCAGCGTCCGCTCACCCTGGTGGCCCACCGACTGGACGGTCTCCTCGGCCCCGGTGGTGGTCCTGGCCGCCGGAACGTATCTGGTGGTCACCCGGATACTGCTCTGGTACGCGCTGGCGCCGCGCGGCGGCGGACTGCCCACGGTCGCCCGGACGGCCCTGCTGCGGCAGGGCCTCGTCGCGGTCGCCCTGCTCGGCATCGCCCCGCTGATCTGCGTGGTCGCGATGGCCCTGCCGGTCCTGCTGCCGCTGTTCGCGGTGCCGTTGATCGCCCTCGACTCCACCTTGTGGATCGCCCGCGCCCGCGCCGAGGAGCAGCTGCGCGACCCGCTCACCGGACTGCCCAACCGCCAGTGGCTCCTGGAGCGCACCTGGGCCGCCCTGGAGGAGGCCGAGGGCCCCGGCAACCGGGCCGCCCTCGTCCTGATCGACATGGACCGGTTCCGCTCGGTCAACGACACCCTCGGACACCTCGCCGGGGACCGGCTGCTCCTCCAGATAGCCGAACGGCTGCGGCTCGCCCTGCCGCGCGGCGCCGAGGCGGCCCGGCTCGGCGGCGACGAGTTCGCGGTGCTGCTGCCCGTGGCGGACTCCGCGACCAGCACCATGCGGATAGCCCGAGGCCTGGTCGCCGAGCTCTCCTCGCCGCTCGACCTCGACGGGCTCACCCTCGTCCTGGAGGCCAGCGCGGGCGTCGCCGTCTACCCCGACCACGCGCTGGACGCGGAAGGGCTGCTGCGCCGGGCGGACGTGGCGATGTACCAGGCGAAGCGGGACCGCACGGGCGTGGAGGTGTACGAGTCGAAGCGGGACTCCAACACCCCCGACCGGCTGGGCCTGTTGGGCGATCTGCGGCGCGCCCTCGACGCGGGCGACGTGGAGCTCCACTACCAGCCGAAGGTTCGCTTCGACGGCCAGGTGGCAGGCCTGGAGGCTCTGGTTCGGTGGGTGCACCCCGAGCGCGGCCGGGTCCCTCCCGACGAGTTCATCGCCATCGCGGAGTCCTCGGGGCTGATGCCGCACCTGACCGAGTACGTCCTGGAGACCGCGCTCGCCCAGGTCGCCCGGTGGCGGGCACAGGGGCTCACGGTCCCGGTCGCGGTGAACGTGTCGCCGCGCGACGTCCACACCCCGGGCTTCGCGGGCGCGGTGGCGGCCCGCCTCGCCCGGCACGGGGTCCCGGCGGGCGCCCTCCAGCTGGAGATAACCGAGCATGTGCTCCTGGAGGACCCGCAGCGGGCCGCCGACACCCTGGCGGGCCTGACCGGCCACGGCGTGAAGATGTCCCTGGACGACTTCGGCACCGGGTACTCGTCGCTGGTGCACCTGCGCCGGCTGCCCGTCAGCGAACTCAAGATCGACCGCTCCTTCGTGGCCCGGCTCGCCGTCGACAACGAGGACGCCGAGATCGTCCGCTGCACCCTCGACCTCGCCCACTCCCTCGGCCTGCTCGTCGTCGCCGAGGGCGTCGAGGACGACGAGACCTGGGAGCGGCTGCGCGACCTGGGGTGCGACGCCGTCCAGGGCTGGCTGGTCGCCGCCGCGATGCCGCCCGCCGAGGCCACCGCCTGGCTGCTCGCCCGTGGCTCGCGCGGCTGGCAGCGCCCCGCCGACCTGGAGGCGGCGGCCAAGTCCGCCGCCGCGGCCGAGGAGCCGTCGGGCACACCGGTCCAGTGACCCGGCGTGCCCGTCCCCGCGGTGCTCAGCCCGCGTGGACCGTGCCCGCGTACCGCTGGACGAACCGGGTGCCCGCGTCCGGCGTCACCGTAACGTCGTAGCGGCCCTTCAGGACACGGCAGGGGACACGGGGGGTCTGGTCCCCTCGGGCTGAGTTGGCTGGACAACTTCGCCCAGTCAGCCAGGACTTCCCTCACGTGACGTGAACGGGACATGACCGGCGGCCACAGATCCGGGGACGCGTCGGCGGGGCACGCGCGCGTGGCGGCGGCGACGGTGGAGGGGGCCGCGCGGCCGGTGATCGGGGGCCGCCGCACAAACCGTTTAGTCGAGTGGCGACCGGGCCCCATAGGATTGGGGCCTGTCGTCACATTCCCGCCTGCCCCGCGACACCTGGCACGCACGCTCGCACCAGGCGCCGCGGGGCCCGCCCTCCGGGCGGACGACGGGAATGTGACGACAGGCCCCGGCCCCAAACCACACACACCCGAACCCCTGAGGATCGCTGCATGCCTGGCATTACGCGCGAGGAGGTCGCCCACCTCGCCCGGCTGGCGCGTCTGGAGCTGAAGAGCGAAGAGCTGGACCACTTCGCCGGACAGCTCGACGACATCATCGGCGCGGTCGCCCGCGTCTCCGAGGTCGCCGACCAAGACGTACCCCCGACCTCCCACCCGCTGCCGCTGACCAACGTCATGCGCGCGGACGAGGTCCGTCCGTCGCTCACCCCCGAGCAGGCGCTCTCCGGCGCCCCGGCCCAGGAGCAGCAGCGTTTCAAGGTGCCGCAGATCCTGGGGGAGGACTAATCACATGACGGACATCATCAAGCTCACAGCCGCCGAGATCGCCGCGAAGATCGCGTCCGGCGAGCTCACGGCCGTCGAGGTCACCGAGGCCCACCTGGCCCGCATCGAGGCCGTCGACGAGAAGGTGCACGCCTTCCTGCACGTCGACCGCGAGGGCGCGCTGGCCCAGGCCCGTGCCGTCGACGCCAAGCGCGCGGCGGGCGAGAAGCTCGGCCCGCTGGCCGGCGTCCCGCTGGCGCTGAAGGACATCTTCACCACCGAGGGCATCCCGACCACGGTCGGCTCGAAGATCCTCGAAGGCTGGATCCCGCCGTACGACGCCACGCTCACCAAGCGTCTGAAGGCCGCCGACGTCGTCATCCTCGGCAAGACCAACATGGACGAGTTCGCCATGGGGTCCTCCACCGAGAACAGCGCGTACGGCCCGACCGGCAACCCGTGGGACCTCACCCGGATCCCCGGCGGCTCCGGCGGCGGCTCCTCCGCGGCGCTCGCGTCGTACGAGGCCCCGCTCGCCATCGGCACGGACACTGGCGGCTCCATCCGCCAGCCCGCCGCCGTCACCGGCACGGTCGGCGTCAAGCCGACCTACGGCGCGGTCTCCCGCTACGGCATGGTCGCCTTCTCGTCCTCCCTCGACCAGGGCGGGCCCTGCGCCCGTACGGTCCTGGACGCGGCGCTGCTGCACGAGGTCATCGCCGGGCACGACCCGCTCGACTCGACCTCCATCGACGCGCCGGTCCCGCCGGTCGTCGAGGCCGCCCGCAACGGCAGCGTCGAGGGCATGCGCGTCGGCGTCGTCAAGCAGTTCTCCGGCGAGGGCTACCAGGCCGGCGTCGTCCAGCGCTTCAACGAGTCGGTCGAGCTGCTCAAGTCGCTCGGCGCCGAGATCGTCGAGCTGGACTGCCCGTCCTTCGACCTGGCCCTGTCGGCGTACTACCTGATCGCGCCCTCGGAGTGCTCCTCCAACCTGGCCCGCTTCGACGCCATGCGCTACGGCCTGCGGGTCGGCGACGACGGCACGAAGTCCGCCGAGGACGTCACCGCGCTCACCCGCGAGGCGGGCTTCGGCGACGAGGTCAAGCGCCGGATCATCCTCGGCACGTACGCACTGAGCTCCGGCTACTACGACGCGTACTACGGCAGCGCCCAGAAGGTCCGCACGCTCATCACGCGGGACTTCGAGAAGGCCTTCGAGCAGGTCGACGTGATCGTCTCCCCGACGACCCCGACCACCGCCTTCCCGATCGGCGAGCGCGCCGACGACCCGATGGCGATGTACCTCGCGGACCTGTGCACCATCCCGACCAACATGGCGGGCAACGCCGCCATGTCGCTGCCCTGCGGCCTCGCGCCGGAGGACGGCCTGCCGGTCGGCCTGCAGATCATCGCCCCCGCCCTGAAGGACGACCGCCTGTACAAGGTGGGCGCCGCCGTCGAGGCCGCCTTCGTGGAAAAGTGGGGCCACCCGCTGCTCGAGGAGGCTCCGTCGCTGTGAGTGCACTGACCAAGGCCAAGGGCTTCAAGAAGTCCAAGACCGGTACGTATCTGTCGATGGGCACCACCGCGTTCGGCGCGCTGAGCGTGGCGAAGCAGGTCAAGAAGGCCCGCCTGGAGCACGACACGCTCAAGCTCGTCGACGCCGTCGTGTCCGCCGCCGCCATCGTCACCGGCCTCGCGATCCTGTACCGCGAGCTGAAGCGCCTCGGCGACGACGACGTCCTGCTGGGCTGAGAGGGAATTTCCACTGTGACTGTCACCGAACTGCTGTCGTACGAGGACGCCCTCGCGTCGTACGACCCCGTCATGGGCCTCGAGGTCCACGTCGAGCTCGGCACGAAGACCAAGATGTTCTGCGGGTGCTCCACCGAGCTGGGCGCCGAGCCCAACTCGCAGACCTGCCCCACCTGCCTCGGCCTGCCCGGCTCGCTCCCGGTCGTCAACGCGATCGGCGTCGAGTCGGCCGTCAAGATCGGCCTCGCGCTCAACTGCGAGATCGCCGAGTGGTGCCGCTTCGCCCGGAAGAACTACTTCTATCCGGACATGCCGAAGAACTTCCAGACCTCGCAGTACGACGAGCCGATCGCCTTCAACGGCTATCTGGACGTCCAGCTGGAGGACGGCGAGATCTTCCGCGTGGAGATCGAGCGCGCCCACATGGAGGAGGACACCGGCAAGTCGACGCACGTCGGCGGTGCCACCGGCCGCATCCACGGCGCCTCGCACTCGCTCCTGGACTACAACCGCGCGGGCATCCCGCTCATCGAGATCGTCACCAAGCCGATCGAGGGCGCGGGCGAGCGGGCCCCCGAGGTCGCCAAGGCGTACGTCGCCGAGCTGCGCGAGCTCATCAAGGCGCTCGGCGTCTCCGAGGCCCGGATGGACAAGGGCCAGATGCGCTGCGACGTGAACCTGTCGCTGCGCCCGAACGGGACCGAGAAGTTCGGCACCCGCAGCGAGACGAAGAACGTCAACTCGCTGCGCTCGGTCGAGCGCGCGGCCCGCTTCGAGATCCAGCGCCACGCGGCGGTGCTCTCGTCCGGCGGCACGATCGTGCAGGAGACCCGTCACTTCCACGAGGACGACGGCTCCACCACCTCCGGCCGCATCAAGGACAACGCCGAGGACTACCGGTACTTCCCGGAGCCCGACCTCGTCCCGGTCGCCCCGGCCCGCGAGTGGGTCGAGGAGCTCCGCAAGGGGCTGCCCGAGCTGCCCCGGGTGCGCCGCAACCGGCTCCGCGAGGAGTGGGGCGTCTCCGAGCACGACATGCAGTCGATCCTCAACGCGGGCGCGGTCGACCCGATCGTCGCCACCATCGAGGCGGGCGCGGACGCCGCGGCCGCCCGCAAGTGGTGGATGGGCGAGCTGGCGCGCAACGCCAACGAGCAGGGCAAGGCCCTGGACGAGCTGCCCATCACCCCGGCCCAGGTGGCCCGCCTCGCGGCGCTTGTGGCCTCCGGCGACCTCAACGACAAGCTGGCGCGCCAGGTCATCGAGGGCGTCCTCGCGGGCGAGGGCGACCCGGACGCGGTCGTCGAGAAGCGCGGTCTGAAGGTCGTCTCGGACGAGGGCGCGCTGGGCGCGGCCGTCGACGAGGCCATCGCGGGCAACGCGGCCATCGCGGACAAGATCCGCGGCGGCAAGGTGCAGGCCGTCGGCGCCCTGGTCGGCGCGGTCATGAAGACCACCCGCGGCCAGGCGGACGCGGCCCGCGTCAAGGAGCTCATCCTGGAGAAGCTGGGCGTCAGCGAGGGCTGATCCCCGGCGGCTTCCTCACGTACGTAGTACGTGTACGAGTCGGCCCCCGCATCCATGCGATGCGGGGGCCGAGTCATATGCCACGGTGGCGCGGAATCAAACCCTCCTGCCGGGTGACCTCGTTCCGGAACGTCTATAGGGTGCCGAGCGTGGACGGGCGAGAAGCGGTGAGAGTGCTCGGGCGCCGGACGGCGCTGCGGTATCTGGCGCTGGGGACGGCGGCCAGTGCCGTGTCCGCGTGCACCGGCGCGGGCGCGGCGGAGGGGCCGCGCAAGCAGGCGCTGAAGGCGTTCGTGAAGGGCGAGTGGGCCTACCGCTCGAACCAGAACCACCAGGGCGTCCTGACGGTCAATCCCGATGGTCACTGGTCTGTCACTCAATGGGGTGGAATGTCCGGTCAGTGGATGCTTGACGGCGCCGTCCTCTCGGTGAGCACCGACGCCCCCACGGGCGACGCCGAGTCCGAGGACCAGGAAGCCTTCACGCTGACGAGCATGCCGGAGAAGGTCTCCCGGTCGTTCTCCGAGCTCTTCACGCTCTCCGGCGGCTGGTCGAGCATCGGCACCGCCGTCGAGGCCGGCTACAGCAAGGGCGTGCTGACCCTCGCCTTCCGGGGCGACGGCGCCGAGGACCTGCTCGTCACCTGCGCCCGCCGCAAGTGACGGAAGGCGTCCTTGGGGCTCCTGTCCGCATGGGCCCGGGACCCTCCCTGTGCCCGTCCTGTGAGTAACCCCACGAAACGGGCAAACGATCACTATTCGCTGTCAGAGTTGCAGCGCGTAGAGGTCATGCGTTCTTTGCGGGCTGTTCAAGCCGTACCGGCTGTTCCCGGGCAAAGACCCACGAACCATCCAGGGAGCACATTCGTTGGCAGCCATCGCACGGTGGTGCATCAGGCACCGCCTCGTCGCCGTCCTGCTCTGGCTCCTCGCGTTCGGCGGCGCCACGGCCGCCACCGCCGTCGCCGGCTCCGCGTACTCCAACGACTACGAAGTCCCCGGCACCGAGTCCGGCCGCGCCACCGCCCTGCTCGACGCCGGATTCCACGGCGGCCGCGGCGGCGACACCGACACGGTCGTCTGGCGCACCGACAACGGATCCGTACGCGCCCCCGACGTGCAGCAGCGCATGTCCAAGGCCCTCGGCACGGTCGCGAAGCTCCCCGGCGTGGCCTCCGTGACCGGCCCGTACGGCCGCGACGGCGGTGCGCAGATCAGCGCGGACGGCCGCACGGCCTACGCCTCCGTGACCTTCGACCGGGCCGCCGACGACATCCCCGAGGCCCAGGCGCGGGCCGTCGTCGACACCGCGAAGGCCGCCTCCGCGGACGGCCTCCAGGTCGCGGTCGGCGGCAGCGCCGCCGCGCTCACCGAGACCAGCTCCGCGCACCTCAGCGAGATCGTCGGCGTGGTCGTCGCGGCCGTCGTCCTCTTCCTCGCCTTCGGCTCGCTCGCCGCCAGCATCCTGCCCATCGTCACCGCGGTGATCTCCGTCGGCACCGCGTACGCCGGCATAGGGCTGCTCGGCCACGCCATGACCGTCGCCGACTTCGCGCCCATGCTCGGCCTGCTCATCGGCCTCGGCGTCGGCATCGACTACGCCCTGTTCATCGTCACCCGGCACCGCCGCGGCCTGCGTCAGGGGCTCTCCGTCGACGAGGCCGCGACCCGGGCCGTGGCGACGACCGGGCGGGCGGTGGTCTTCGCGGGCGCGACCGTCTGCATCGCGCTGCTCGGCATGCTCATCCTGCGGCTCGGCTTCCTCAACGGGGTCGCCGTCGCGGCCTCGCTGACCGTCGTCCTCACCGTCGCCGCGTCCGTGACGCTGCTGCCCGCGCTGCTCTCCCTCATCGGGACGCGGGCGCTCAGCCGCCGCGAGCGGCGCCGGCTCGCCGAGCACGGGCCGCAGCCGGAGCCGCCCACCGGCTTCGCCGCCCGCTGGTCCGCCTTCGTCGAGCGCCGCCCCAAGCTGCTCGGCGCGGTCGCCGCCGTGGTGATGCTGGTGCTCGCCCTGCCCACGCTCTCGCTCCACCTGGGCACCTCCGACCAGGGCAACAACCCGGCGAAGTCCACCACCCGCACCGCCTACGACCTGCTCGCCGACGGATTCGGGCCCGGCGTCAACGGGCCGCTCACCCTCGCCGCGAAGCTCGACGGCGCCGACGACCGGCTCGCCATGGAGCGGCTGCCCGGCGTGCTGCGGTCGAGCCAGGGCGTCGCCTCGGTGAGCCCGGTGACGTACAACGCCAGCGGTGACACGGCCGTCCTCACCGTGGTGCCGGACTCGGCGCCGCAGTCCCAGGACACCAGCGCCCTCGTCGACCGGCTGCGCCACGAGGTGCTGCCGGGCGCCGAGAAGGGCACCTCGCTCGACGTCCACGTGGGCGGGGTGACCGCGAGCTACGACGACTTCGCGGGAGTGATCATCGGGAAGCTGCCGCTCTTCGTCGGTGTGGTGATCACCCTCGGCTGCGTCCTGCTGCTCCTCGCCTTCCGCTCGATCGGCATCCCGCTCAAGGCCGCCGCGATGAACGTGGCGGCGGTGGCCTCCGCGTTCGGGATCGTCGTCGCCGTCTTCCAGTGGGGGTGGGGGAGCGAGCTGCTGGGCCTCGGCCGCTCCGGCCCGATCGAGCCGTTCCTTCCCGTGATCATGGTCTCGGTGCTCTTCGGGCTCTCCATGGACTACCAGGTGTTCCTGGTCAGCCGGATGTACGAGGAGTGGCTGGAGACCGGCGACAACCGGCGGGCGGTCCGGGTCGGCCTCGCCGAGACCAGCCGGGTGATCAACTCGGCCGCCGTGATCATGATTTCGGTCTTCCTGGCGTTCGTGCTCAGCGGCGAGCGGGTGATCGCGATGTTCGGCATCGCCCTCGCGGCGGCCGTCGCGCTCGACGCGTTCGTCCTGCGCACCCTGCTCGTACCGGCCCTGATGCACATGCTCGGCGGCGCCAACTGGTGGCTGCCCGGCTGGCTGGACCGGCGGCTTCCGCGGATCAGCATCGAACCGCCCGAGTGCCGTCGTGCGACGATACCGGTGCAGCGCGCGAGCGAGCCGGTGGACGAGCTCGTGAGCTAGCCGTACGGGAATCATGCAGGACACATGAGCATGAGGGAGCAGCGGGATGTTCGCGATATCGCTGGGGGACGACGGCGCGGAGCTGCGGCCGCTGGAGCCGCACCACGCCGAGGAGTACCTCGCGCACATCGACCGGGGGCGTGACTTCATCGGGCAGTTCATCCTGCTCGCCGAGGTGAGCAAGGACCTCGAATCGGCGCGGGCGTTCCTCCAGGGGTACGCGGACAAGGCGGCCGCCGACACCGGGCGCATCTACGGCATCTGGTCCGACAGCACGCTCGTCGGCGGCGTCCTCTTCCGTACGTTCGACGCCCGGCTCGGCACCGCCGAGGCCGGCTGCTGGCTGGAGGAGTCGGCGGTCGGACGCGGGCTCGTCACGCGCGCGGTCCGGGTGCTGATCGACTGGGCCGTCGAGGAGCGCGGGATCCACCGCGTGGAGTGGCTCGCCGCCTCCGGCAACACCGCGAGCATCAACGTGGCCAAGCGGCTGGGGATGTCGCGGGACGGGGTGCTGCGGTCGAACTACCCGTACCGGGGCGAACGCCAGGACACCGAGGTGTGGTCGGTGCTGGCTCCCGAGTGGCGCGGTGCGCGTGAGGAGCGGTGAGCCTCTGTAGGTGAGCGGCTGCGGACCGTGCGATGGGGGTCCCCCCTGCTCGAACGAAGTTGAGAGCTTGGGGGATGGTCGCGCCCACGCGGCGGAGCCGCACAATGTCACGGCCCCGCGCCCCTTATCGGGCGCGGTAGCGCCCGTTAAGGCGCCTCTCAGAAACGCCGCCTACCGTCCCCGGCATGACTGCCACTCCCGCCACCACCAAGACCGACAACGAAGCCGACGCCGAGGCGACGGCTGCCGAGGAGTCGGAGGCCGCCGCCACTGACGCCGCCGCACAGGCC
The DNA here is from genome assembly GCF_030028635.1 of Streptomyces sp. BPTC-684. Classification (NCBI taxonomy): domain Bacteria; kingdom Bacillati; phylum Actinomycetota; class Actinomycetes; order Kitasatosporales; family Streptomycetaceae; genus Streptomyces; species Streptomyces sp. BPTC-684. The sequence continues at coordinate 1,240,868 of NZ_CP124863.1, read as the reverse complement.
CCGGACGACGAGGACGAGCTCGGCGACGACCTTCCGCCCGCCCCTCCCGTCCGCACCGGGATCGGCGCCGGTGCCGCCGCCGTCGTCTCCGGGGCGCTCGGCCTCGCCTCGCTCACCGGCACCTGGACGGGCAAGGTCCTCTCCGAGCGCGAGACCCTGCTCGGCCAGATCAAGACCGCCCAGGGCGGCTCGGCCTCCGCGCAGATCCACGAGATCTACGGCGACTCCTGGCACACCACCGCCGCCGTCAACGGCGGCTTCGCCCTGCTCGCCCTGCTCGTCGGCGCGTTCGTCCTGGCACGCCCCGCGTTCGGCGCCCCCGACGCCCACCCGCAGCCCGTCTGGGTACGGGCGGTCGCGCTCGGCGGCCTCGTCCTCGGCGCGATCGGCCTGCTGCTCTCCGTCGGGATGTACTTCGACCTGTTCGCGACGCTGCCCTCGACCGGCTCCTGACGGCTCAGAGCGCCGGGGGCGCCATCGTGAAGCGGGCGAGGACGGCGGCGTGCACGGTCTGGCGCTGAGGCTCCAGATCGAGCGCCGGGACGCTCTCCGGCGCGCCGCCGCCGTACGCCGCCGCGCGCATCATCCCGGGCGCCGCCACCGGATACGGCCGCGCGTCCTCGGCGCCCTCGTCGGCCAGTTCGAGCAGCGCCACCAGTTCGCTGCCGAGCGCCGTCGCGTACTCGCGGGCGCGCTCCACCGCCTGCTCGACGGCCCGGCGCCGGGCCTTTCCGTACGCGGGCGAGGCCGGGCGCAGGCCCCACCAGGGGCCGTCCACCCGGGTCAGTTCGAGCGAGGCCAGGCGCGAGGCGAGTTCGCCGAGCGCCGTGAAGTCACCGAGCTCCACCGTCACCCGCACCTGCCCGTGGTACGCGCGCACCCGCTCGCCCCGGCCGAACTTGCCCAGTTCGGGGCTGACCGAGAACGAGCCCGTCTCCAGCTGCTCGACCGCCTCCCCGTACGACTTGACGAGGTCGAGGACGGCCGCGTTGCGGCGGGTGAGGTCCTCAAGGGCGGTACGGCGGTCGGTGCCGCGCGCGGTGACCGCCACACCGAGCCGGGCGATCTCCGGGTCGACGTCGAGCACGGCCTCGCCCCGGACCGCGATCCGGGGGGCGTCGGGGGTGCCGTAGGGCAGGTGCGGGGACGGGTCGGTCATCTCGGCTCCATGGGTCGGCTGGGTGCGCCCCACTCTTCCACCGGCCCGCCCCTAAGGCATCCACCAAGGCATCCGCCCGGCGTCTAAGCCCCCTGCCGGACGCCTAAGCACCCCACCCCGCCGCCCTAGGCGCATCTAAGGCCCCGCCGCCGTGCGGATGCGGCACTCTCCCGATGTGCCGGAACCCCCTGGGAGACGAGAGTTGAGGCATCGCAGGAAGCGATGAACCACCAACAAGAGCCCCGCACCAGGGGCACCAGGGAGCCCGAGATGTTCGCGTACGAGATGCACAAGGTGAACCAGGCCGAGCTGCTCCGCGAGGCCAACGCCCAGCGGCTGGTCCGCCAGGCCCGCCTCGCCCGCCGGGCCCGGCGCAACGCCGACCACGAAGGCGAGGGGCGGGTGAGCCACCTCCGGGACCTGCGCGACCGTTTCGCGCACGCCGCCTGAGCGCCGCGAGGACCGCGATGACCTCGACCGTCACCACGGGTGCCGCGGGACCGGACGGCTGTGCGATGCTCGGCGACGTGGAGACCAGGTCTTTCAGCCCCGTGTTCGTCGGCCGCGCCGGTGAACTGACCGCCTTGACCGAAGCGCTCGCCCGCGCCACCGCGGGCGAGCCGCAGGCGTTGCTGGTGGGCGGTGAGGCGGGGGTGGGCAAGACCCGGCTCATCGAGGAGTTCACCAACGCCGCCTGCGACGCCGGAGCCGTGGTCGCGGTCGGCGGCTGCGTCGAGATCGGCGCCGACGGCCTGCCGTTCGCCCCGTTCTCCACCGCCCTGCGCACCCTGCGCCGCCGACTGCCCGACGAGCTCGCCGCGGCCGCCGAGGGACAGGAGGAGGAGTTGGCCCGGCTGCTGCCGGAGCTCGGCGAGGCCAGCCGGGAGACCGGCGAGGACGGCACCGCCCGCCTCTTCGAACTCACCGTACGACTCCTGGAGCGGACCGCCGCCGACCGCACGGTCGTCCTGGTGCTCGAAGACCTGCACTGGGCGGACGCCTCCACCCGCCATCTGCTCGCCTACCTCCTGCGCACCCTGCGGCGCGGCCGCCTCGTCGTCGTCGCCACCTACCGCGCCGACGACATCCACCGCCGCCACCCCCTGCGCCCCCTGCTCGCCGAACTCGACCGGCTGCGCACGGTCCGGCGCATCGAGCTGTCCCGCTTCAACCGGGGCGAGGTCCACCGCCAGCTCACCGGAATCCTCGCCGCCGAGCCCGAACAGGCACTGGTGGACGAGATCTTCGCGCGCTCCGACGGCAACGCCTTCTTCGTGGAGGAGCTGAGCGTCTGCCACGAGTCGGGCTGCGTCCCCGGCAGCGGCCTCAGCGACTCCCTGCGCGACCTGCTGCTCGTACGGGTCGAGGCGCTGTCCGAGAACGCCCAGCTCGTCGTGCGCATCCTCGCCGAAGGCGGCTCCACCGTGGAGCACCCGCTGCTCGCCGCGGTCTGCGGGCTCGCCGAGGACGACCTCAACACGGCGCTGCGGGCGGCCGTCGGCGCCAACATCGTGCTGCCGACGGAGGACGGCGACGGCTACCGGTTCCGGCACTCGCTGGTCCGCGAGGCCGTCAGCGACGACCTGCTGCCCGGCGAGCGCTCCCGCCTCAACCGCCGTTACGCCCAGGCCCTGGAGGCCGACCCCGCGCTGGTCCGCGCCGACGTGCACGCCACCCGGCTCGCCAGCTACTGGTACTGCGCGAACGACGCCGCCAAGGCGCTGCCCGTGGTGCTGCGCGCCGCCGTCGAGGCCCGCAAGCGGCACGCCTACTCCGAGCAGCTGCGCCTGCTCGAACGCGGCATGGAGCTGTGGGACTCGGTCCCCGCCGAGGTCCGTTCCGACCTGCGTCCGCTGGACTACGCGGGCGCCTACCCCTCGTGCGGCACCTGCGACCCCGCCACCACCCCGCTCGGCTACCTCGACCTGCTCGCCGAGGCGGCCGTCGCGGCCCGCTTCAGCGGTGAACGCGAGCGCGCCGTGAAGACGGCCAAGCGCGCGCTGCGGCTCATCGAGTCCGAGGAGGGGGACGCCCCGCCCGGCACCCCCCACGGCGACCCGCTGCGGGCCGCCTGGTTCTGGACCGAGCTCTCCAAGCTGGTGCAGAACCTCGGGCGCGGCGACGGCTGGGACGAGATCGCCACCGCCCAGGAGCTGGTGCGCGGACTGCCGCCGTCCGCCGTGCACGCGGCGGTCCTGGCCACCGCCGCGGGCTGGGGCATGCTGCACCGCCCCGGCCCCGAGTCGCTCGCCGCCGCCGAACGCGCCGTGGAGTACGCCAAGCTGGTCGACGCCGAGGAGATCGAACTCAACGCCCGGCTCACCCTCGGCAGCCTGATGGTCGACGCGGGCGACATCGAGGGCGGCCTCGCCGCGATGCGCGGCGTCATCGATCGCTCCCTGGAACTCGGCCTCGTCGGCGAGGCGGGCCGCGGCTATGTGAACCTCGCCTCCAGTCTCGAATCGGTCGGCCGCTCCCAGGAGGCCGCGCGGACCGCGGCCCAGGGCGTACAGGTCTCGCGCAAGTTCGGCCTCCTCGACAACGAGGCCTGGGCTGCGACCAACGAGTCCGACGCCCTGCTCAGCCTCGGCCGCTGGGACGAGGCCACCGAGCGCGTCGAGTGGGTCCAGCGCTCCGGCGTGAGCGGCAAGCCCAGGGGCTACTCCGCACTCCGCCTTGCCCAACTCTCCTTGCTGCGCGGCGAGTTGGAGCTCGCCGCCACCCGTCTCGCCGACGCCGTCGGCCACTTCGGCGCCCGCGACCTGCTCCCGCAGAACGCGTTGCAGGTGGCCCGGGCCGAGCTCACCGTCGCGGCCGGGCAGGGCCGGTTCGCCGACGCGCGCGCCGTGCTCGCGCGCGCGGCCGAGGCCGGCTTCCCGCCCGGCACCCAGCGGTACGGCTGGCCGCTGCTGATCACCGCCGCCGCCGTGGAGGCCGATCTGCGCGGGCTGCCCGCCGCCGGGCCCGGCCGGGACGAGGCCCTGGCCCTGATCCGCTCGGCGGCCCGGACGATGGCCACCCCCAGCCCGGTCACCAAGGCGTACGCCCTGTGCGTCGAGGCGGAACTGGCCCGTGCCGAGGGCCGGGACGACGCGGCCCGCTGGGAGGCGGCCGCCACCGCGCTCCAGCCCCTTGAGCGCCCGTACGAACTCGCCCGGGTCTGCCACCGGTGGGCCGCCGCGCTGCTCGCCGAGGGCAACCAGCGCGACAGGGTCGGCACACTGCTGCGGCAGGCGCACTCCGCCGCCGTACGCCTCGGGTCCCGGCCGCTGGTGGAGGAGCTGGAGCTGCTGGCCCGCCGGGCCCGGCTGCCGCTCACCGCGCCGGAGCCCGCCGTCCCGGACGAGCCCGCCGACCCGGCGGGGGCGCTCGGGCTGACCAGCCGGGAGCAGGACGTCCTGCGTCTGGTCGCCGCGGGACACAGCAACCGGCAGATCGCCGAGGAGCTGTACATCTCCCCGAAGACGGCCAGCGTGCACGTCTCCAACATCCTGGCCAAGCTGGGCGTCTCGGGCCGGGGCGAGGCCGCCGCGCTGGCCCACCGGCTCAACCTCTTCACGGAGAAGGCGGCCTGAACGGGGGCGGGGGTGCGGGGCGCGGCTCGGCGCGCCCTGCCCCCTGCGCCTAAGTCACCCCTGCGCCTACGTCACCTCCAGTTCCAGGATCTTGTCGTCGCCCGGCTTCGGGGTGCCCCGGCCGTCGGTCTCGCTGGTGACCAGGAGCAGGGTGCGCGGCCCCGTCGCTATCACCGTGCGCAGTCGTCCGTACGTGGACGTCAGGAACGCCTCGGGCCGCGCGAGCGGCTTGGCGCCGTCGAGCGGGATGCGCCACAGCCGCTCGCCGCGCAGGGACGCCATCCAGATGCTGCCCGCCGCATAGGCGACACCGCTGGGTGAGGCGTCCGAGGTCTTCCACTGCTCCACCGGGTCCACGAACCCCGGCTTGTTCCCCTTGCCCTCGACCAGCGGCCAGCCGTCGTTGTCGCCCGGCCCGATCACATTGAGCTCGTCCCAGGTGTCCTGGCCGAACTCCGAGGCCCACAGCCGGTTCGCGCTGTCCCAGGCGAGGCCCTGCACATTGCGGTGGCCGTACGAGTACACCACCGAGTCCGCCTCGGGGTTGCCGTGCACCGGCTGCCCGTCCGGCGTCATCCGCAGGATCTTGCCGCCCAGCGACTTCTTGTCCTGGGCCAGACCCCGGTCGCCCGTCTCGCCCGTGCCCGCGTACAGCATCTTGTCCGGGCCGAAGGCGATCCGGCCGCCGTTGTGGATGGTGCCCTTGGGGATGCCCCGCAGGATGGTGTCGGGCGCGCCCAGCTGCTCGCCCGCCGGGCGCTTCTCGTCGTAGATCATGCGGGCGATGCGGTTGTCGGACTCGGTGGTGAAGTACGCGTACACCTGGTGGTCCGAGGCGAACGCGGGGGAGAGCGCGAGGCCGAGCAGGCCGCCCTCGCCGCCCGGTTCGACCCCAGGAACGCTGCCGATCACCGTCTGTTTGCCGGCCGCGTCGATCCGGCTGACCGTGCCCTCGTCGCGCGAGGCGACCAGCAGGCCCCCGTCGGGCAGCGGGGCCACGCCCCAGGGCGACTTCAGGCCCTGGGCCACGGTTCTGGTGACCTTCACCGAGCCCTTCGGGGGCGGGAGATCGGCGGCGGGCGCGGAGGTGGAGGCCCCCGGGGAGCTGGGCGCGGGCGTCGAGCGGGCGCCGCCGTCGGGCCGCGGTGCGGTCCCGGACGAGCACCCGGCCGCGAGCACCAGCGCGGCAGCGGCCAACAGGGCCGTCACAGCAGGACGTTGCACGGTTCGCTTCCTTTCGAGCGGCTGCGGTCTCTACCGTACTTACACCGCCCGAGCCGCTCAGGTTCCCGATTCCCTGATCGCCTTACCCGGCCCTGCGGGACCCCTCAGCCCCAGGCCTCCTCAGTCCCGGGCCCCCTCAGTCCCACGACCCCCGCGCCCCCGGCAGCCATTCGATCTCCGCCTCGTCCCGCGCCGTCAGCGCGAGCCCGGCCGCCGCGGCGTTCTCGCGGGCCCACTCCTCGCGCTTGGTGCCCGGGACCGGGACCACGTGCGGGCCCCGGCCGAGCAGCCACGCCAGGGCGACCTGGGCCGGGGTCACCCCGTCCCCGTGGCGCGCCGCGACCCGGCGCAGCCCCGCCACCACGGGCTGGTTGGCCGCCATCATCTCGGCGGTGAAGCGGGGGTGCCGGGCCCGTACGTCGTCCGGCTCGAAGCCCTGGCCCGGGGTGAGCGTGCCGGTGAGGAAGCCGTTGCCGAGCGGCATCGCGGCCAGGAAGCCCACGCCCCGCGCCGCGCACCACGGCAGCAGCGCGTCCAGCGCTTCCCGCGACCACACCGACAGCTCCGCCTGGACGGCGCTGACCGGGAAGACCTGCTGCACGCGCTCCAGTTGACGTATCGTCACTTCATAAGGGGCGCCGGACCGGCGGGCCGTCCGGGAGCCGCCCGTCGCGCACACCCCGAGCGCCCGCACCTTGCCCGCCGTCACCAGCTCCGCCATCGCGCCCCAGGTCTCCTCGACCGGCACTTCGGGGTCCGCCCGGTGCAGCTGGTAGAGGTCGATCACATCCGTCTGGAGCCGCCGCAGCGAGGCGTCGCAGGCGCGCTTCACATAGCCGGGCCGCCCGTTGGCCACGACGTGCGCGTCGCCGCCCACCAGCAGTCCGCACTTGGTGGCGACGAAGGCGTCCGCGCGGCGCTCCTTCAGGGCCCGGCCCACCAGCAGCTCGTTCTTGAACGGGCCGTACATGTCCGCCGTGTCGAGCAGGGTGGCCCCGGCGTCGAGCGCGGCGTGCACGGCGCGCAGCGAGCGGTCCCCGCGCTGCTGCGACGTGGTGTAACCCCAGCTCATCGGCATGCAGCCGAGGCCGATCGCGCCCACCTCCAGGGCCGCCGCACCGATAGTCCTGCGCTCCAACTCCCCGTACCCCTCCGTACCGCCCTGGGTGTGCCCCCCAAACTAACCTCTGGCCGCCGCCGGTCCTGACATAGCCTCCCGGCATGACTGCTGACGTGTGGCTCCCCCTCCCGGCCGACGAGATCCCCGGCCTGCCCGACGGCCTGACCTACCGCCTCTGGGACGGCGGCCCGGACTATCCCGCCGACCCCGCCGACTGCGCCTTCTATGTGGTCCCGTACATGAAGGGCGCCGACATCGCCGTGCGGCCGCTCGCCGCGATGACCGGCGTACGGGTCGTACAGACCCTGTCGGCGGGCATCGACCACATAGAGCCGGGTCTTGGCGCGCTGCCTACGGGCGTACGGCTCTGCAACGCGCGCGGTGTGCACGAGGCGTCCACCGCCGAGCTCACCCTCGCGCTGATCCTGGCCTCGCTGCGGGGGATTCCCTCGTTCGTCGCGGGGCAGGAGAAGGAGGAGTGGCGGTCCGGGTTCTATCCGGCCCTCGCCGACAAGTCGGTGCTGATCGTCGGGTACGGATCGATCGGCGCGGCCATCGAGGACCGGCTCGCGCCTTTTGAGTGCGCCCGGGTGGCGCGCGTGGCGCGCTCCTGGCGCACGACTGCGCGCGGCCCGGTGCATCCCCTCACCGAACTGCCCGCACTCCTCCCCGAAGCCGACGTGGTGGTCCTCTCCACGCCGCTCACCGAGCAGACGAAGGGCCTGGCGGGCGCAGAGTTCCTGGGCCGCATGAAGGACGGAGCGCTCCTGGTGAACGTGGCCCGGGGCCCGGTAGTGGACACCAAGGCGCTCCTCGCCGAGCTGGAGAGCGGCCGCATCCGCGCCGCCCTGGACGTCACCGATCCCGAGCCGCTGCCCGCCGGACACCCGCTGTGGCATGCGCCGAACGTTCTGATCAGCCCTCATGTCGGGGGCTCCACTTCGGCGTTCCTGCCGCGCGCGAAGGCGCTGATCGCCCGCCAGCTGACCCAGTACGCGGCCGGGCGGCCGCTGGACAACATCGTCCTGACGACCGGGTAGGGCCGCGCCGCCTTCGATTGGCAACTCTGCGCACCGGTCCGAGTGCGATCCGTGTCCACAACTCCCTTGGTGGTCACGGAGCGTAGAGGAACTATGTCCCTGAGTGACGAGACTGGTGTATCGTCCCGACCGGGGGCTGCGCCGCGCGTCTGGCGGCGCGGGGGAGCGAATGTCACAGCGAGGGGGGCGACGGGCGATGCACGGCCAATGGACCAACGATCCGACGCGGCGGAGCCGCCGACGGCTACCCCGAGGCGCACGGGCGGGGCTCCCGAGGGACCGCATCCGGCCCAGGATCCGCAGCCGGGCCCGCACCCGGATGCCGGCCAGGACCCGGCCGCCGGCCCGGGCGGCCCGCCCGCCCTCGCCGACCGCCCGCCCGGCGGCCGCGAGGGCCCACCCGCAGGGCCGGGCGAGCGGCCCCGGAGCGCACCGCACGTGTACGGCGCCCGGGCCCGGAGGGGCCCGGTGAGCGCCCCCGGTGCGGTGCTGCCCCACCGGCCCGTCCCCGGCGGCGGGACGGGCCTGGTCTCCCAGCTCGTCCTCGCGGTGATCTGCGCGGGGTACGCGACGGGTGCGGCGCTCGGCTGGGGATCCCCGGAAGTCGCCGATGTGATGGGGGACTTCGGGCTGAGCGCCGCGGCGACCGCGGCCTCGGTCTCCTGCTTCCTCTACGCGCGCGGAGGCGCCGGGGAGGGGGAGAGCCGCTTTCGGCCCGCATGGCTCCTCTTCTCGTTTTCCTCCGCCATGGCGGCGAGCGGCAACGGAGTCTGGGGGTGGTACCAAGTGGTGCTCGAGCACCCGGTCCCCTCGCCCTCCATGGCCGACCTGTTCTTCCTGCTCTTCGCGCCGCCCGCGATCGTCGGGCTGCTGGTGCTGGCCAAGCGTCCGGTGACCCGGGCGGGCTGGGTCTGCCTGGCCCTCGACTCCTGGCTGATCGGCGGCTCGCTGCTGACCCTCTCGTGGAGCCTGGCGCTGGCGCACACCGCGCACTTCGAGGGCGAGAGCGTCGCCCGCGCCGCGCTGGCGCTCGCGTACCCGCTGCTCGACATCGTGCTCGTGAGCATGGTGCTCGCGCTGCACTTCCGGCGCTCCTCCGCCAACCGGTCGGCGATCAACACGGCCATCGCCGCGCTCGCCCTGACCGTGCTGTGCGACGCGCTGTACACCTCGCCGCTGCTGCGCGAGCACTACCGCTCCGGCCAGCTCCTGGACGCGGGCTGGTTCGCCGCCTCGCTGCTGCTCGCCTACGCGCCGTGGGGCGCCCGCAGGCTCGCCCCGGGCCCGGCGTCCGCGCAGCCACCGCCGCCCCGGCGGCCCGGCGCGCTCCCGGCCAGCAGGCCGATCGCGGGCTCGCTGGGGGCGCTCACGCCGTACCTCGCGGCCGCCGTGTGCACCCTGGGGATCCTCTACAACGTCATCGAGGGCCGCCGGGTCGACCGGGTGGTGGTCTTCACCGGGTGCACGGTGGTGCTCGCGCTCGTCGTACGCCAGGGGATCATGCTCGTCGACAACATCGCGCTGACCCATGAACTGGCCCAGAAGGAGAACCACTTCCGCTCCCTGGTCCAGGGCTCCAGCGACGTCATCATGATCGCCGCGCCCACCGGGATACTGCGCTACGTCAGCCCCGCCGCCGCGGGCGTCTACGGACGGGACGCGGAGGACCTGGTCGGCTCCGAGCTGGCCTCCCTCATCCATCCGGAGGACCTGGGCCGGGTCGTGCACGAGGTGCGGCGCTTCCTGGCCGCGCCCCCGCTGGACGAGCCGGCCGGCCGGATCGAGTGCCGCTTCCGGTCCGGCACCGGCGAGTGGCTGAACGTGGAGTCGACCATCAACCGCCACCAGGGCGGCCTCATCCTCAACAGCCGGGACGTCACCGAACGGGTGCGCCTGCAGGCCCAGTTGCAGCACAACGCCGAGCACGACCCGCTCACCGACCTGCCCAACCGCGCCCTGTTCACCGAGCGCGTCCGCCAGGCGCTGAGCGGCCGCCGCGCCTCCGACCCCGGCACGGCGGTGCTCTTCATCGACCTCGACGGCTTCAAGCAGGTCAACGACACCATCGGCCACCAGGCCGGCGACGAGCTGTTGATCCAGGCGGCCCGCCGCCTCCAGGACTCGGTGCGCGCCGGCGACACCGCGGCCCGCCTCGGCGGCGACGAGTTCGCGGCCCTGATCCTCGGCGACGGCAGCCGCGACCGGGCGGCCCGCCAGCGCCAGGTGCACGAGATCGCCGACCGGCTGCGCCTGACCCTCTCGCAGCCGTACCAGATCGACGGCAACGAGGTGCGGGTCGCCGCCTCCATCGGCGTCGCCTTCGCCGAGCGCGACGTCAGCGCCCGCGAGCTGATGCGCAACGCCGACCTCGCGATGTACCGGGCCAAGTCCGGCGGCAAGAACCGCGTCGAGATGTACGCGCCGCAGATGCAGGCCGAGGTCGTCCGCAAGACCGAGCTGGCGGCCCGGCTGCGCACCGCGCTGCACGAGGGCGAGTTCGCGCTGCTGCACCAGCCGGTGGTCAACCTCACCACCGGGCGGGTGGCCGCCGTGGCCGCGCAGGCGCGCTGGAGATCCGCCCAGGGCATCCTCTTCACCCCGGCCGAATTCCTACGGGTCGCCGACGACAGCGAGCGCACCGCGGAGCTGGGCCGCTGGCTGCTCGAAGAGGCCGTCGAGCAGGCCGCCGAGCGGGGCAGGGCCGGGCACGACACCCCGGTCGCGGTGCGCCTCCCGGCCCGCCGCCTGCTCGACAAGTCGATGCCGTTCGGCTCCGTGGAAGCCCTGCTGACCAGGCACGGGCTGCCGTCGGGCGCCCTGGTGATCGAGCTGTCCGACAGCGACCCCCGGATCTCCTTCGACGAGCTGGAGCGCCGGCTGGTGGGCCTGCGCCGGCTCGGCGTGCGGATCGCCCTGGACGGCTTCGGCAGCGGGTACGCGGCGATCAACGCCCTGCGCCGGCTCCCCATCGACGTACTGAAACTGGACAGGGGACTGGTCGAGGGCGTGGTCGAGTCCGCCCGGCTGCACAAGATCACCAGCGGGCTGCTGCGGATCGCCTGCGACCTCGGGATGCAGTCCGTTGCCGACGGCGTGGACGTGCCGGAGCAGGTCCTGGCGCTGCGGGCGATGGGGTGCACGCACGGGCAGGGCATGGCCTTCTCCGGGCCGCTGGACGAGTACCGGCTGCGCAGGGCGCTGGTGCGGGGCGCCTTCCCGGTGCCGGGCGGGGCCGCGTTGCCCGTGCTCAGCGGCCGGGCGCTGCCCTCCGTCCGGGTCAATCACTCAAATAGTGAGACACCCGTCCCACCCACTTGACACTACCGGGGCGCCGGGGGGAGGGTCATTGCCATGCGCACCCGAATTCTCGTACTTGGAAAGCGCGTCGGCTGAAGCCGGGCCCCCACGCGGGCCCAGTGGACCACACCCGACGCGCTCCCCTCGCTTGCCTCACGGCACGAGGGGTTTTTTGTTGCACTGGCACCCCTGAAGCACGACAGCGATCTCGACCAAACCCCCGCAAAAACCCTCAGCTTCGAGAAGAGAATGCCGATGACCGAGCAGGCCACCGGGGCCCACCACCCGCAGCCGCGGGCCCGTAACGGCGGACACCACACCGCCACCGTTGAGCACGTCACGGGCGCGCAGTCCCTCATCCGCTCTCTTGAGGAAGTCGGGGCCGAGACCGTCTTCGGCATTCCGGGCGGCGCCATCCTCCCGGCGTACGACCCGATGATGGACTCCACCCGGGTCCGCCACGTCCTGGTCCGCCACGAGCAGGGCGCGGGTCACGCCGCCACCGGTTACGCGCAGGCCACCGGCAAGGTCGGCGTCTGCATGGCCACTTCCGGCCCCGGCGCCACCAACCTGGTCACGCCGATCGCCGACGCCCACATGGACTCCGTCCCGCTGGTCGCGATCACCGGTCAGGTCTCCTCCAAGGCGATCGGCACCGACGCCTTCCAGGAGGCGGACATCGTCGGCATCACCATGCCGATCACCAAGCACAACTTCCTGGTCACCAAGGCCGAGGACATCCCGAAGACGATCGCGGAGGCCTTCCACATCGCCTCCACCGGCCGCCCGGGCCCCGTCCTGGTCGACATCGCCAAGGACGCCCTCCAGGCGCGGACCACCTTCTCCTGGCCGCCGCAGCTGGACCTGCCGGGCTACCGCCCGGTCACCAAGCCGCACGCCAAGCAGATCCGCGAGGCCGCCAAGCTGATCGTCCAGGCCAAGCGCCCGGTCCTGTACGTCGGCGGCGGCGTCCTGAAGGCCGGTGCCACCGCCGAGCTGAAGGTCCTCGCGGAGCTCACCGGAGCGCCCGTCACCACCACCCTGATGGCGCTCGGCGCCTTCCCCGACAGCCACCCGCTGCACGTGGGGATGCCCGGTATGCACGGTGCGGTCACCGCCGTCACCGCGCTGCAGAAGTCCGACCTGCTGATCGCGCTCGGCACCCGCTTCGACGACCGGGTCACCGGCAAGCTGGACAGCTTCGCCCCGTACGCGAAGATCATCCACGCGGACATCGACCCGGCCGAGATCGGCAAGAACCGCGAGGTCGACGTGCCGATCGTGGGCGACGCCCGCGAGGTCATCGCCGATCTGGTCCAGGCCGTCCAGGCCGAGCACACCGAGGGTCACACCGGTGACTACACCGCCTGGTGGAACGACCTCAACCGGTGGCGCGAGACCTACCCGCTCGGCTACGACCAGCCGGACGACGGCAGCCTCTCGCCGCAGCAGGTCATCCAGCGCATCGGCGAGCTCACCCCCGCCGACACCATCTACGCGGCCGGCGTCGGCCAGCACCAGATGTGGGCCGCCCACTTCATCAACTACGAGCGCCCCGCCACCTGGCTGAACTCCGGCGGCGCCGGAACGATGGGGTACGCGGTCCCGGCGGCCATGGGCGCCAAGGCCGGTATGCCGGACCGCCCGGTCTGGGCGATCGACGGCGACGGCTGCTTCCAGATGACCAACCAGGAGCTCACCACCTGTGCGCTCAACAACATCCCGATCAAGGTCGCCATCATCAACAACGGCGCCCTCGGGATGGTCCGCCAGTGGCAGACCCTCTTCTACAACCAGCGCTACTCCAACACCGTGCTGCACAGCGGCCCGGAGGCCACCGGCCTGGAGCCCAGCGCCGGCACCCGCGTCCCGGACTTCGTGAAGCTGTCGGAGGCCATGGGCTGCTACGCGATCCGCTGCGAGCGCCCGGAGGACCTGGACAAGGCCATCGAAGAGGCCAACTCGATCAACGACCGCCCGGTCGTCGTCGACTTCATCGTCCACGAGGACGCCCAGGTGTGGCCGATGGTCGCCGCCGGCACCTCCAACGACGAGGTCATGGCCGCCCGCGGCGTCCGTCCCGACTTCGGCGACAACGAAGACGACTGAGAGAGCAGAGAGAGACCGTCACCATGTCGACCAAGCACACGCTCTCCGTCCTGGTGGAGAACACCCCCGGCATCCTCGCCCGGATCGCCGCGCTGTTCTCCCGCCGCGGCTTCAACATCGACTCGCTCGCCGTCGGTGTCACCGAACACCCCGACATCTCCCGCATCACCATCGTGGTCAATGTCGAGGACCTGCCCCTGGAGCAGGTGACGAAACAGCTCAACAAGCTGGTCAACGTCCTGAAGATCGTCGAACTCGAGCCCAGCGCTGCGATCCAGCGCGAGCTCGTCCTGGTGAAGGTGCGTGCCGACAACGAAACGCGCTCCCAGATCGTCGAGATCGTCCAGCTGTTCCGCGCCAAGACCGTCGACGTCTCGCCCGAGGCCGTGACCATCGAGGCCACCGGCGGCGCCGACAAGCTGGAGGCGATGCTCAAGATGCTGGAGCAGTTCGGCATCAAGGAGCTCGTCCAGTCCGGGACGATCGCCATAGGGCGCGGCTCGCGGTCCATCACCGACCGCAGCCTGCGGGCCCTGGACCGCACGGCCTGAACCCGCCCCCTCGCGGTGTTCGTATCGCGAGACTTAAAACTTCCCGACGCATCCCCGCCGTACGGTGGGACGCAACACCAGCACACCAAGGAGATATCCCAGTGGCCGAGCTGTTCTACGACGACGACGCCGACCTGTCCATCATCCAGGGCCGCAAGGTCGCGGTGATCGGTTACGGCAGCCAGGGCCACGCCCACGCGCTGTCGCTCCGTGACTCGGGTGTCGACGTCCGCGTCGGTCTGCACGAGGGCTCCAAGTCCAAGGCCAAGGCCGAGGAGCAGGGCCTGCGCGTGGTCACGCCCGCCGAGGCCGCCGCCGAGGCCGACGTCGTCATGATCCTGGTCCCGGACCCGATCCAGGCCCAGGTCTACGAGGAGTCCATCAAGGACAACCTGAAGGACGGCGACGCGCTGTTCTTCGGCCACGGCCTCAACATCCGCTTCGGCTTCATCAAGGCCCCCGAGGGCGTCGACGTCTGCATGGTCGCCCCCAAGGGCCCGGGCCACCTGGTCCGCCGTCAGTACGAGGAGGGCCGCGGCGTCCCGTGCATCGCGGCCGTCGAGCAGGACGCGACCGGCAACGGCTTCGCGCTCGCGCTCTCGTACGCCAAGGGCATCGGCGGCACCCGGGCGGGCGTCATCAAGACGACCTTCACCGAGGAGACCGAGACCGACCTGTTCGGCGAGCAGGCCGTGCTCTGCGGTGGCACGTCCGCGCTGGTCAAGGCGGGCTTCGAGACCCTCGTCGAGGCGGGCTACCAGCCGGAGATCGCCTACTTCGAGTGCCTCCACGAGCTGAAGCTCATCGTCGACCTGATGTACGAGGGCGGCCTGGAGAAGATGCGCTGGTCGGTCTCCGAGACCGCCGAGTGGGGCGACTACGTCACCGGCCCCCGCATCATCACCGCCGACACCAAGGCCGAGATGAAGAAGGTCCTCACGGAGATCCAGGACGGCACGTTCGCCAAGAACTGGATGGACGAGTACCACGGCGGTCTGAAGAAGTACAACGAGTACAAGACCCAGGACGAGAACCACCTCCTGGAGACCACCGGCAAGGAGCTGCGCAAGCTCATGAGCTGGGTGGACAACGAGGAGGCGTAAGCCTCGACGCCGACGGGGCCGGACATCGCGTCCGGCCCCGTCGCTGCCATGGACAACCAGTCCAACCCCATCGGGTGATCCTTCCTCCACGGCGGAAATCCCCGACTTGAGCACCACTACACTGCTGCTCAATACATCGCGTCAGGCCCACAGCGTCGTGCGTCTTCCACGCGGCTAGCACCCTCCACCGCCTGCGGCCGTCGGGACGGCCGTCCGCATTGGACTTGTGAGGACTCACGTGAGCTCGAAACCTGTCGTACTCATCGCTGAAGAGCTGTCGCCCGCCACCGTCGACGCCCTCGGTCCGGACTTCGAGATCCGGCACTGCAACGGAGCCGACCGCGCCGAACTGCTGCCCGCCGTCGCCGACGTGGACGCGATCCTGATCCGCTCCGCGACCAAGGTCGACGCCGAGGCCATCGCCGCCGCGAAGAAGCTGAAGGTCGTCGCCCGCGCGGGCGTCGGCCTCGACAACGTGGACGTCTCCGCCGCCACCAAGGCCGGCGTGATGGTCGTCAACGCCCCGACCTCCAACATCGTCACCGCCGCCGAGCTGGCCTGCGGTCTGCTGGTCGCCACCGCGCGCAACATCCCGCAGGCCAACACCGCGCTCAAGAACGGCGAGTGGAAGCGGAACAAGTACACCGGCGTAGAGCTGAGCGAGAAGACCCTCGGCGTCGTCGGCCTCGGCCGCATCGGCGTCCTGGTCGCCCAGCGCATGTCGGCCTTCGGCATGAAGATCGTCGCGTACGACCCCTATGTGCAGCCCGCGCGCGCCGCGCAGATGGGCGTCAAGCTCCTCACCCTCGACGAGCTGCTCCAGGTCGCGGACTTCATCACCGTGCACCTGCCCAAGACCCCCGAGACCCTCGGCCTCATCGGCGACGAGGCGCTCCACAAGGTCCAGCCGCACGTCCGGATCGTGAACGCGGCGCGCGGCGGCATCGTCGACGAGGCCGCGCTGTACTCGGCGCTCAAGGAGGGCCGCGTCGCGGGCGCGGGCCTGGACGTGTACGCGAAGGAGCCCTGCACGGACTCCCCGCTGTTCGAGCTCGACCAGGTCGTCTGCACCCCGCACCTGGGCGCCTCCACCGACGAGGCCCAGGAGAAGGCGGGCATCGCGGTCGCCCGCTCGGTGCGCCTCGCCCTCGCCGGTGAGCTGGTGCCGGACGCGGTCAACGTCCAGGGCGGCGTGATCGCCGAGGACGTCAAGCCGGGTCTGCCGCTCGCCGAGCGCCTGGGCCGGATCTTCACCGCGCTCGCGGGCGAGGTGGCGGTCCGCCTCGACGTCGAGGTGTACGGCGAGATCACCCAGCACGACGTGAAGGTGCTCGAACTCAGCGCGCTCAAGGGCGTGTTCGAGGACGTGGTTGACGAGACCGTCTCGTACGTCAACGCGCCGCTCTTCGCGCAGGAGCGCGGTGTCGAGGTCCGGCTCACCACCAGCTCGGAGTCGCCGGACCACCGCAACGTGGTCACCGTGCGGGGCACGCTCTCGGGCGGCGAGGAGGTGGCGGTCTCCGGCACGCTGGCGGGCCCCAAGCACCTCCAGAAGATCGTGGCGATCGGTGACTACGACGTGGACCTGGCGCTCGCGGACCACATGGTCGTGCTGCGCTACGAGGACCGCCCGGGCGTCGTCGGCACGGTCGGCCAGATCCTCGGCGAGGCCGGGCTGAACATCGCGGGCATGCAGGTCGCTCGCGCGTCGGAGGGCGGGGAGGCCCTGGCCGTCCTGACGGTCGACGATTCGGTCCCGCAGCCGGTCCTCACCGAGCTGGCCGAGGCGATCGGCGCGGCGTCGGCGCGTTCGGTGAACCTGGTGGACTAGCTGTTCGTCTGCGGACCGTGCTGGGTTGCTCGCGCAGTTCCCCGCGCCCCTAGGTAGTTAGGGGCGCGGGGAACTGCGCGACCAGCCACCCACGGTCCGCAGTCGAAAGACCACGCTTGGTGCACGACGCCCATCCCGCCATACGCGCGTATTACACGAACGTATAAAACCCGGTAGGCTCCCCGCATGGGACACCGTGAGGATCTGCTAGAGGGCGCCAAGCGCTGCCTGCTGGAGAAGGGCTTCGCGCGGACGACCGCGCGGGACATCGTCAAGGAGTCGGGGACGAATCTGGCGTCCATCGGCTACCACTACGGCTCCAAGGACGCGCTGCTCGCAGAGGCGTACATCGCCCTGGTCGAGGGCGTCTCGGTGGCCTTCGACGCCCCGGAGCAGGTGGCGGCCACCGCACCCGGCTCCCTGGAGCGCTTCCAGGAGGTCTGGTCGAACATCATCGCCACCATGGAGCAGCCCGGCTCGATGTGGCACCTCAGCATGGAGATCGTCGTCATGGGCGACCAGCTGCCGGGTGTGCGCGACCATCTGGCGCAGGCCCAGCGCGAGGGCGCGCGCGGCATCATCCCCATGTTCATGGGGGGCGAGGAGCCCGAGGTCGGCGACGACCAGGTCGACACGCTCGGCAAGCTCTACATGACGCTGATGATGGGGCTCATCGCCCAGTGGACCTTCGACCCCGGGACGGCGTCGAGCGCGGCCGAGCTGACCGAGGGGCTGCGGCGGCTCATCGCGGAGGCCGGACCGCAGAAGCCCTCACAGGCGTGACGCCTTCAGAGCCATGTGCAGCAGCAGCCGGTCCTCGCCCTCGTCGAGGTCGAGGCCGGTGAGCTGCTCGACCCGGGAGAGCCGGTAGTAGAGGGTCTGGCGGTGGATGCCGAGCGCCGCCGCCGTACGGCCCGCCTGGCCCGCGCAGTCGAGGAACACCTCGGCGGTGCGGGCCAGTTCGGTGTGGGCCGGGGTGAGCAGGGCGCGGACCGCCACGTCGTGGGGCGCGGTGTCGGGGAGCGCGGTCAGCAGCCGGTACGGGCCGATCGCCGCCCACTGCGCGACCGGGCCGAGCCCGGGTTCGGCCAGCGCCGCCCGGGCCGCCGAGGCCGCCTCGTGCCAGGAGGCGGGCAGCTCGCCCAGGCCCCGGCGGGGCAGCGCCACCCCGGCGGCGGCGCCCGGCCCCGCCGTGGCGCGCAGCCGCTCGGCGGCGGTCAGCGCGGGCGCGAGCGCGTCGGGCGAGCGGAGCCGGACGAGCGCGCCGAGCACCTGGGCGGGCGGGGCCGGTGAGGGCTCGCCCTCCTCGCCGTGCGCCCCCCACGGCACCGCGCACAGCGCCGCCGTCCCGGGGACGGTCCGCACCGACGGCGTCTCCTGGGGCCAGGGGCTGACGCAGACCACCGCGTGCAGGCCGTCCGCGTCCGGGCCGAGCGCCGCGCGCAGGGCCGCCGTCGCCATGTCGCGCTGCCAGCCCCGCCCGGCGGTCAGGGCCGCCCGGAGCTCGCGCGAGAGGTCGGCACCCGCCTGGGCCTCGTTGGCGAGCAGGCCGCCGATCCGGGAGGCCACCTCCATCGCGGCGGCGAGGCGGTCCTCGGCCGGGCCCGGGTCGGCGTCCAGGAGCCATACGTAACCGAGCACCACGCCGCGGTGGCGGACCGGCAGGCAGACGCGGTCGCGGAAGACGCCCGCCTCCGGGGCGGCCGGGATGCGGACCGGGCCGGTCGCCCGGGTGATGCCGAACCCCTCGAACCAGGCGCGGACCGCCGGGGTGGAGCGGCGGGTCAGGATCGAGCGGGTGCGCACCGGGTCCATGGCCGAGTCGTCCTCGGAGTCGTGCGCGCCGAAGGCGATCAGCCCGAAGTCCCGGTCCTCCAGGGTCGCGGGGGCGCCGAGCAGCGCCGAGATCTCATCGACCAGGTCCTGGTAGTCGCCCTTCACAGCAGACATTCTCGCGCACATCGGCGCCGCCTTCAGACATCTGTCTGAGATGCGGGGCACGGATGCGTGACAGGTGTCGATGGCAGAGGATCGGAAGGATCCTTAGGTTTCACGGTGGTTCTCCGTGCCGTTCCCGGATCGTCGGGTTTCGGCCCCCTGCTACCCCTTTCCATGGAGGTGCCCCGTGCTGGGTCCCGTGATCCTCGCCGCGTCGCGCAGCGACAAGATGCGCCGTTTCATCTCGGCCGCGCCCGGCACCAAGCAGGTCGTCGACCGGTTCATCGCCGGTGAGACGGTCGAGCAGGTCGTGCCGATCGTCAAGGACGCCGCGGGCAAGGGCCTGGAAGTCACCCTGGACGTGGTGGGCGAGGACATCACCACCGTGGAGCAGTCGTACGCCGCGCGCGACGCCTACCTCCAGCTGATCGAGCGCCTCAAGGACCTGGACCTGGGTACCCGCGCCGAGATGTCCGTGAAGCTCTCCATGTTCGGCCAGGCGCTGGAGGGCGGCCACGAGCTCGCTCTCGCCAACGTCCGCCCGGTCGTCGAGGCCGCCGCCGCCATCGGCACCACGGTCACCCTGGACGCCGAGGACCACACCACCCTCGACTCGATGTTCGCCATCCACGAGGAGCTGCGGAAGGACTTCCCGCAGACCGGCTGCGTCATCCAGGCGTACCTCTTCCGCACCGAGGACGACGCCCGCCGCCTGTCGGCCGCCGGCAGCCGCGTCCGGATCGTGAAGGGCGCCTACAAGGAGCCCGCCTCCGTCGCGTACCAGGACAAGGGCGAGATCGACAAGGCGTACGTCCGCATCCTGAAGATCCTCATGGACGGCGAGGGCTACCCGATGATCGGGTCGCACGACCCGCGCCTGATCAGCATCACCCAGGAGCTCGCGCGGCGCGCCGGGCGCAAGCTGGACGAGTACGAGTTCCAGATGCTGTACGGCATCCGCAGCGACGAGCACGTGCGCCTCGCGGCCGAGGGCCACCGGATGCGCGTCTACACGGCGTACGGCACCGACTGGTACGGCTACTTCATGCGCCGCCTGGCGGAGAAGCCCGCCAACCTGCTCTTCTTCGCCCGCTCCATCCTCACCAAGGGCTGAGCCCACCACCCCTCACCAAGGAGTTCAGAGACTCATGGACGCTGTAACCCAGGTCCCCGCTCCCGTCAACGAGCCGGTGCACGGCTACGCCCCGGGTTCCCCCGAGCGTGCGCGCCTCGAAGCCAAGCTCAAGGAGCTGGCCCAGAACCCGATCGAGCTGCCGATGACCATCGGCGGCGAGAAGCGGATGGGCGGCGGCGAGCGCTTCGACGTCGTGCAGCCGCACAACCACCAGGCCGTCATCGGCACCTACGCCAACGCCACCACCCAGGACGCGCAGGACGCGGTCGACGCCGCGCTCGCCGCCGCCCCGGCGTGGCGCGCGATGTCCTTCGACGACCGCGCCGCGATCATCCTGCGCGCCGCCGAGCTGCTCGCGGGCCCCTGGCGCGAGACGCTGGCCGCGTCCACGATGCTCGGCCAGTCGAAGACCGCCCAGCAGGCCGAGATCGACACCCCGTGCGAGCTCGTCGACTTCTGGCGCTTCAACGTGCACTACGCCCGCCAGCTGCTCGCCGAGCAGCCCCCGGCGAACTCCCCGGGCGTGTGGAACCGCATGGACCACCGTCCGCTGGAAGGTTTCGTCTACGCGATCACGCCGTTCAACTTCACGGCCATCGCGGGCAACCTGCCGACCGCCCCGGCCCTGATGGGCAACGTGGTCGTGTGGAAGCCGTCGCCGACCCAGACCCACGCCGCCGTGCTGCTGATGCAGCTCCTGGAGGAGGCCGGTCTGCCCAAGGGCGTCATCAACCTGGTCACCGGTGACGGCCTGGCCGTCTCCGAGATCGCGCTGAACCACCGCGACCTGGCGGGCATCCACTTCACCGGTTCCACCAAGACCTTCCAGCACCTGTGGAAGACGGTCGGCACCAACATCGAGAAGTACCGCACCTACCCGCGCCTGGTCGGCGAGACCGGCGGCAAGGACTTCGTCGTCGCGCACCCCAGCGCCGACCGCGCCGTCCTGAAGACCGCCCTGACCCGCGGCTCCTTCGAGTTCCAGGGCCAGAAGTGCTCGGCGTCCTCGCGTGCGTACGTCCCGGCCTCGATCTGGAACGACGGCTTCAAGGAGGAGTTCGCGGCCGAGGTCGACGGCATCACCATGGGTGACGTCACCGACCTGTCGAACTTCATCGGCGCCGTCATCGACGAGCGCTCGTTCGCCAAGAACAAGGCCGCGATCGACCGCGCCAAGGCCGACGCCTCCTGCACGATCGTGGCCGGCGGCACCTACGACGACTCGGTCGGCTACTTCGTCCGCCCGACCGTCATCGAGTGCACCGACCCCGAGAACGAGGTCTTCACGACCGAGTACTTCGGCCCGATCCTGGCGATCCACGTGTACGAGGACGACAAGTACGACGAGATGCTGACCCAGATGGAGTCGGTCTCGGACTACGCCCTCACCGGCTCGGTCATCTCCGGCGACCGCGCGGCGGCCGCGTACACGATGGACAAGCTCCGCTACGCGGCGGGCAACTTCTACATCAACGACAAGTCGACCGGCGCCGTCGTCGGCCAGCAGCCCTTCGGCGGCGGCCGCGCCTCGGGCACCAACGACAAGGCGGGCGCCCCGCAGAACCTGATGCGCTGGACGCTGACCCGCGCCATCAAGGAGACCCTGGTCCCGCCGACCGACTACACGTACCCGCACATGGGCTGACGCCTGGTCACCTCTGAACCCCGCCCCCGTCCTTGGTCCCCCAACCGAGGACGGGGGCGGTTTCCATGTGCCGGTTCACAGGTTCCGTACGAGGAAGTCGTCGATCAGCGAGGCGATCTGGGCCGCGTGGGTCTCCAGGGCGAAGTGGCCGGTGGGCAGGAGGTGGACCTCCGCCTCGGGCAGGTCGCGCTGGAAGGCGAGCGCCCCGGCCGGGACGAAGATCTCGTCGTGGGCGCCCCAGGTCGCCAGGAGCGGCACCCCGCTGGTGCGGAAGTACTCCTGGAAGGCCGGGTAGAGCTCGAAGTTGGAGCCGTAGTCGGCCATCAGGTCCAGCTGGATGGCGTCCTGGCCGTCGCGGGCCATCAGGGCGGCGTCGTAGTGGTACGCGTCCGGGCTGACCAGGGACGGGTCCGGGAGGCCGTGCAGGTACTGCCACTTGATGCCCTCCAGGGAGCGGATCTCCCGCACCGGCGCCTCCGTCTCGGGCGTGCGGTCGGCGATCAGGGCGAGCGGCGCCTCCCACGCCTCGCCCAGGCCCTCGGTGTACGCGTTGCCGTTCTGCGTGACGATCGCCGTGATCCGCTCGGGGTGCGCGAGGGCGAGCCGCAGCCCGATGGGGGCGCCGTAGTCCTGGATGTAGAGCGCGAACCGGGTGAGGCCGAGCTGTTCGGTGAACTCCTGCGTCAGGGCGGCCAGGTTGGCGAAGGTGTACGCGTACTCCTCGGCCGACGGCGCCGAGGAGTAGCCGAAGCCGAGGTGGTCCGGGGCGATCACGCGGTAGCGCGCGGCCAGCCGGGGGATCAGGTCGCGGAACATGTGCGAGCTGGTGGGGAAGCCGTGCAGGAGCAGCAGGGCGGGGGCGTCGGGCGAGCCCGCCTCCCGGTAGAAGATCTCCTGGCCGCCGACGACCGCCGTCCGGTAGTGGATCCGCTCCGCGCTCATATCTAACCCCTCAAGACTGCTTGACCGGTTGCCGTGGTGTGCGAGTAGCCAACCACGGAACGGTGTAACCGGTCAAGAGTCTTAGAGGGGTTAGAAATCTGGTCCGGGTTCCGATCAGAGCTCCACCAGCACCTGCTCCAGCGACTTCCGTACGAGATCGGGGACCTCGCAGCCCTCGGCCGGATAGCCGACCGGGATCACCGCGAACGCCTTCTCGTTGACCGGGCGGCCGAGCACCTCGCGCAGGAACCGCATCGGGCTCGGCGTGTGGACCAGCGCGGCCAGACCGCTCTGGTGGAGGGCGCTCAGGAGCATCCCGACCGCGATCCCCACCGACTCGTCCACGTAGTAGTGCTTGTGCTTGGTGCCGTCCTCGGCCAGCCAGTACCGCTGCTCGAAGACCACGATCAGGGCCGGGGCGTCGGTCAGATGGCTCTTCACGGCGTCCGTGCCCAGCGGGCGCAGCGCCGCCAGCCACTCCTCGCCGAGCCGGCCGTCGTAGGAGACGCGCTCCTCGTGCTCGGCCGCCTCCCGGATCCGCCGCCGTACCTCCGGATCGCGGACGAGCACGAAGGTCCAGGGCTGCTGGTGCGCGCCCGAGGGGGCGGTCGCCGCGCAGGCGACCGCGTCCCGGACCACCTGCTCCGGGACCGGGTCGGGGGAGAACTGCCGTACCGTACGGCGCTGCCCCATCGTGTCGCGCAGCGCCGCGGCCCGCGCCAGGGACTCGGCGGCGGGCATCCGGGCGGGGCGGTAGGGGACCGGGCGGTAGGGCTCGCCGTGGGTCGGGGTCCACTGCTGCTCTGTCGTCGGTGACATGAAAGCGAGTCTGGAGCAGCCGCGCCCGGCGCGGAAGGACGCGAAGCGGCCTGCCACAGTGTGCGCATGACTGAGTCTCAGCACACCGCGCACACCTCGCAGCTCGGCCCGGACGGCCTGCCGAGAATCCGCGAACTGCTCGACACCGCCTTCGGCGGGGACTTCAGCGACGAGGACTGGGACCACGGGCTCGGCGGGGTCCACTCGTTCCTGGACGACGAGAAGGGGCTCGCCGCGCACGGCAGCGTGATCATGCGCCGGGTGCTGCACGGCGGCCGGTCCCACCGCGTCGGCTACGTCGAGGCCGTCGCCGTGCGCGAGGACCGGCGCCGACAGGGGCTCGGCGGGCGGGTGATGGCCGCCCTGGAGCACGTGATCGACGAGGCGTACGAGTTCGGCGCGCTCTCCGCCTCCGACGAGGGCGCCGCGCTCTACCGGGCGCGCGGCTGGCAGGTCTGGCCCGGGCGGATCGAGGTGCTGAGCCCGGACGGGGTGGTGCGCCTCGCCGAGGAGGAGGGCACCACCTACGTCCGCCCGGCCGCGGGCGGGCGGCTGCCCGACCCCGGGCAGCCGCTGGTCTTCGACTGGCGCGACGGCGACGTACTGTAACGCCGTTATAGGACTGCGGACCTACAGGACGCCCGCGTCCCGCGCCGTCCACACCGACGGGTACAGCGGGCGGAAGCCCAGCTCGTCCCGGATCCGCAGGGTCGACACGATCGTGTAGAACGGGTCCGGGTCGGTGCGCTGCGCCAGCTCCGGCGGCACCTCCACGCCGTTGAGCTGGTGCAGCTCGACCGCCGTCACCGGGCAGTCGTCCGCGATGTTGTACTTGCGGCCCGCCACGCCCGGCGCGTACAGCAGCCGCATCAGGCCCTGCGCCACGTCCGCGTGGTGCACCATCGGCAGCCGCTGGTACCCGGCCCACTGCCCCGCCCAGTGCACCGAGTAGGCCAGGTGCGGGTCGCCCTCGCCGTAGACGAAGGCGAGCGCGCCCACGCGCACGTCCAGACCGTGCTCGCGGTGCAGGGCGAACAGGCCCTCCTCGGCGGCCGCCTTGGACTCCGCGTACGTCCCCCACAGCGGGCCGCCGGGCAGCGGCGCGTCGTCCTCGGTCAGCGGACGCCCGCGCCCCAGGCCGTACGCCAGGTTCGACGACACCTGGACGAACCGGCTCACCCCGGCCTCCAGCGCCGCCCGGCCCAGCGAGAGCGCCGCGTCGCGGTTGACCGCGCGGTTCTCCTCGTCCGGCACGTTCCGGTACGCCACCGCGAGGTTCACCACCGCGTCCACCCCGGCCAGCGCCTTCGCCACGGACTCCTCGTTCCGCACGTCGCCGACCGCCACCTCATGGGCGCCGAGGGCGGCACCGCGCGCCTCGTCGCGCACCAGGACCCGCACCACGTCGGCCCGCTGGACCAGCCTCGGCACGAACCGCCGGCCGACCTCGCCCGTCGCCCCCGTCACCAGAATCCGCATTGCCCGCTCCTCTCGGTTGCCTGGCCCCAGCGTGGCGCCAGGTGGCCGGCGGCGGGAGGGACGTCCGTATCCAGGGAGCGGGACTCCCTGGATACCTGCCGTGGCCACCGGCATGCTGAGGGCGTGGACAGAGAAGAACTCGCGGACTTCCTGCGGCACTGCCGGGCCCGTCTCGAACCGTCGGACGTCGGCCTCGCGGCCGGGCCCCGGCGGCGGACGGCCGGGCTGCGCAGGGAAGAGGTCGCCCAGCTCACCGGGATGTCGGCGGACTACTACACCCGGCTGGAGCAGGCCCGCGGCTCGCGCCCGTCCCGGCAGATGCTGACCGCGCTGGCGCGGGCGCTGCGGCTCAGCCGGGACGGGCGCGATCACCTCTTCCACCTCGCCGGGGAGGAGCCCCCGCGCGAGCGGCACGGCTCGGTCCATGTGCGCCCCGGTCTGATGCTGATCCTCGACCGGCTGCACGACGCGCCCGCGCAGGTGATGAGCGACTGGGGCGAGGTGCTCGCCCAGAACGCGATGGCGGCCGCCCTGGTCGGCGAGTCCGAGCCCGGCCGGAACATCATCCGCGGCTACTTCACCGATCCCGCGCTGCGCGGCCTCTTCCCGCCCGAGGACCAGGCCGAGCACGCGCGCAGCCACGTCGCCCAGCTGCGGGCGGTGCTGGCGGCCCGCCCGGACGACCCGGAACCCGCGGCGCTGGTGGCCGAACTGCGCGCGGTCAGCGAGGAGTTCTCGGCGTTCTGGGATCAGCACGAGGTGGAGACGCGGCACGCCAAGATGAAGCGGTTCGTCCACCCCGTGGTCGGCCTCCTGGAGCTGGACTGCGAGGTGCTGCTGAGCTCCGGCGAGGGCCAGTTCCTGGTGGTGCACTCGGCCCGCCCGGGCACGGAGGCCCACCAGCGTCTGGAACTGCTGCGGGTGGTGGGCCTCCAGGACCTGACGGTCAGCCGCTGACGGATAGCGGCTGTCAGGTATCAGATATCAGCCGCTGACCGACGCCGCGCCGGTCTCGATAAATGAGGTGACCGCTTAGTTGAACATCACGCTGCGCGGAATAGGGTCGCCGAAGGAACGCGACTCTCCGGGTGCCATGCTGGTGATCTGCTCCTCGCAGCCCCGGTCACAGAAGAGGACGGCCGTGCCGTCCGTGCCGTTGAGCACCTTGGTCGCCCCCTGGAGCAGTAGGCGGCACTCTCCATTGGTGGGGTTGTCCATCTCCAGCTCGCCCGACTCCGGCGAGACGTAGGTGAAGGTGCCCGTGGCGGCGTGGGCTGAGGTGGGCACCGCGACCGCGAGCGCGAGGGCTGCGAACACGGCGGAGATGGTGCGGTATCGACGCATGGGAACGGACTCCGTGCTTAGCGGGATGTCAACATCCCGAGCCTTTCCATGCCCTGTCCGCTTAGTAACGGAATCGAGGAAGTAACAATTCCCCGTCACCCATTCGGCCTGCCCCCTGCCGGGAGGTGAACCTCCCATGCGCCGCTCCCCGGGGGCCCCGTGACGGGCATGGCGTAGCCCCGGCAGGCTCGTTGGCCACATCAGGGCTGTTGAGGGCGCGCCGCGAGCCCCTGGCGGCGCGCTGGTCCACGCGTCTTCTACGCGCTACGCGTCCTCGACGCTCCGCGCGACCTCCCGCTTGACGCGCTGCCAGGCCAGGGCCATGGCCACCGGGGCGGCGACCGCCGCGCCGATCAGCGCCGGGTAGGCCACCGGGTCGCCGCCGTAGTGGATCGCGGCGGCGGTCGCCGTGCCCGAGACGACCGCCGCGGCCAGCATCTGCTTGAGCTTTCCCCGGTAGACGTCGCTGAGGAAGAGCTGCTTGGCGGGCGGTGCCACCAGCTCGTCGAGCCCGGCCGCGGGCCCGGCGCTCGCCGCCTTGGGGCGCTTGAAGTACATGAAGAGGATCCAGTGCCCGCACGGCTCCCAGCCGTCCGGAGCCAGCCCGGCCGTCACCGACTCGCGCTCGGCCGCGTTGTTCGCGCTCTCGCGCCGGTACTCCCACCGCATCGCCGCCGCCGGATCGCGGCGGCAGACGAACCGGCCGAGCCGGTCCAGGCCCTCGACCTCCCAGCCCTGGTCGCCGTAGTGGTTGAGGTACTTGCGGTCGGTGTAGATGTCGGCGGTCCACTTCCAGGTCTCCGCCTCGGCGCCGGGCTCCTGGGCCGCCCGGCCGCCGGTGAGCCGCGCCGCGAAGTCCTCCGGCGCGCCGAACTCCTCGTACGGGTCGGTGGACCCGGACTCCGCCAGATAGCCGGTGAGCTCGGCGACGTTCGCCGCCACCTCGCCCGGCGGCATCCCCGAGGCGCGCAGCTTCTCGGCGAGGGCCCGGAAGTAGTCGCTCTGCTCGCTCATGACGGTCGTCCCCCTGGTGTCGCGCTGGTCAGCATGGTCTGTACGGCGGTGTGGAACTCCAGCCAGGACCCGCCCTGTTCGGCGAGCGCCCGGTGCCCCTCATCGGTCAGCCGGTAGTACCGGCGGCCCGGCCCGCGCTCGGCGGCGCGGAACTCCCCGACGGCGAGCCCGGCCTCTTCGAGCCGGTTCAGGACGGGGTAGAGCGTCCCGCCCTTGATCTCCCCGAGCCCGGCCGCGGCCAGGGTCTTGGAGATCTCGTAGCCGTAGCTCTCGCCCCCGGTGAGACAGGTGAGGACGAGGAGGTCGAGGACGCCTTTGAGCCAACTGGATCTGCGGTCTGCGGCCATGCGTGTATTCCAGCACTAGCTAGGTAGGAATGCAAACTAGATGCCGTGCCTCACTAGGTTGCGGTGTCGATAGGAGGGCGGGCGCGGCTACTCGGCCACCCGGATCAGCATCTTCCCCGTGTTGCCGCCCCGCAGCATGCCGATGAACCCCTCCACCGTCCGCTCGATCCCGTCGACCACCGTCTCGTCCGACACCACCCGCCCCGACCGCAGGTGCGGCACCAGGAACTCCTCCAACTCGCCCTGTACGTCACGGTGGTTCCGCACCAGGACGCCCTCCAGGCGCAGGCTCTTCTCCACCACCGAGTAGAGGTTGCGAGGGGCGGCGGGCGGTGCGGCGAGGTCGTTGTACTGGGCCACCGCGCCCACCCAGGCGATCCGCCCGTGGTCGCGCAGCGCCGAGATCGCGCCCTCCAGATGGTCGCCGCCCACGTTGTCGACGTACGCGTCGATGCCGTCCGGGGCCGCCTTCGCCAGCTGCTCGCCCACCGGGGCGTCGTGGTAGTCGAAGGCGGCGTCGTAGCCGACCGCCTCCGTCAGGAAGTCCACCTTCGCGGCCGAGCCCGCGCTGCCCACGATCCGGCCCGCGCCGAGCAGCCGCGCGATCCGGCCCGCCGCCGTGCCGACGCCGCCCGCGGCCGCAGAGACGAACAGGTCCTGGCCGGGCCGCAGTTCCAGGGTGCGGGTGAGCGCCACGTACGCGGTGAGCCCGGTGCCGCCGAGGATGCCCAGATGCGCGGAGAGCGGCACGCCCTCGTACGACTGGATCGTGCGCGTCCCGTCCACGCCCAGGGTGACCAGGGCGTGGGTGCGCCAGCCCTGCCGGTGGAAGACGAGGTCGCCCTCGCGCAGGCCCGGGTCGAGGGAGGCGACGACCCGGCCGAGCGCACGGCCCTCCAGCGGCTCGTTCAGCGGGTCGAGGTCCATCGCCTCGCGGTGGTACGGGTCCACGGAGAGGTAGAGGTTCTGGACGAGGGCGGTGCCGGGGGCGGGTTCGGGGACGGGGCCCCGCACGAAGGCGAAGTCGTCGGGGGAGGGCAGGCCCTGGGGGCGGGCGGTCTGGTGCACGGTGAGCGAGGTCGTCGTCATGGGGGAGACGCTAGGAAGGAATGCGCGGGCCGGGCAGGGGGTTGCGTCGATGGAACCGCCCGATCCATCGATTCTCCTCATACGTCCAGGTGGGAGCCCTGATGCCGAACGACCTCGCCCCGCGTGAACTGCGCGTGCTCGCCGCCGTCGAGCAGGAGCGCAGCTTCTCCGGGGCCGCCGTGGCGCTCGGCATGACCCAGTCGGCGGTGTCGCACTCGGTGCGGTCCAGCGAGGCGAAGATCGGCGCGGTGCTCTTCGAGCGGGGCCGCAGTGGCGCGACTCCGACGCCCGCCGGTGCCCGGGCCGCCGCGTACGCCCGCCGGGTGCTGCGGATGCTCGACGCGCTGGCGGCCGAGGCGCGCGGCGCGGCGCCCGACCCGGCTCAGGACACCGTGGCGGGGCCGCTGCGGATCGCGGCCTTCCGCAGCGCCGCGCTGCATCTGCTGCCGCCCGCCCTGGAACGGCTCGCCGCCCGGCACCCCGGGATCACCCCGCAGGTCCGGCTGGTGCGGGAGCTGGGGGCCGGGACGGCGGGGGAGGTGGCGGCGGGCCGCGCGGACCTGGGCATCGCGACGATCGGGACCAGCTCGCCGGTGCCGCCGGGGCTGGTCGGGGACGTCCTCCTGGAGGAGGGGTACGCGCTGGTCCACCCCTCGGGGCATCCGGCGCCGCGCTCGCTGCCGCTGGTCGACTGGATGGAGAACTGCTCCTCGTACACCCGGGAGTGGTGGGCCGAGCAGGACTGGATCCCGGCGGCCACGGTGCAGGCCGAGGACGACGGAGCGGTGCTCTCGATGGTGAGCAGTGGTTTCGGTATGGCGATCATGCCGGAGCTGTCGCTGACCGGAGCACCGCACACGGTCGAGATCACTGATCTCGGAGCGGAGCGGCCGACGCGGTCCGTGGGCTATGTGACCACGCCGGAGCTGGCCGGGACGGTCGCGGTCCGCGCGCTCATCCGGGAGCTGCGGGCGCTGCGGCGCCGAAGCGGTGGTGAGGCCGCCGTCTCAGATAGTAGGAAGTCCGAGTAATTGTGGAGACAGAAGCGGAGTCCTCCCTTAGCTTTGTAGAAGCCGAACGTCTCGCTAGATCCAGCGAATGGCGGTCGCGAGCGCGGTGCCCCTTGGCAGGCAACCCCTGCGGCAGCGCTCCCCGCCCCTTCCGGCGCCTCGATATCCCCGTGATCTCAAGGAGTCGATCCCTCATGTCCGAGACGACGACCGTCCGCCGTGTCCGTCACGCCTCGCGTAGCGAATCCGACCGCAAGAATGCCGCCGCTGCCCTCCAGCGGGCGCTTGACCGCCGTGACAATGGTGGTGCCACCGGGCATTAGGCGCGGTTTCGGGTGCGGCGCCGTTGTGGCTGGTCGCGCAGTTCCCCGCGCCCCTAAACCCGCCTTCGGGTGCGGGCCGTATTGGGCTGGTCGCGCCCACGCGGCGGAGCCGCACAATGTCACAGCCCCGCGCCCCTTAGGTGATCCGGGGCGCGGGGGTTGCTGCCCGCCGCCAGTTGCTACTTCCCGCGCTTGATCTCGAAGTGGTCGATTCTCGCGCCCGATTCCGCCAGGGCCGTCACCGTCATTCGGGGGTGGTGGCCCGCCTGGACCTCCACCGCCAGGAACGAGTAGCCGGTGAAGCGGACGCGGGACCACTCCACGGTCTCGGTCGCCTTCTGGCGGCCCTTCACCCAGTGGTAGCTCGCGACGGTCTCCTGGTCCTTGACGTGGCCCTCGTAGCTGTCGGGGGCCGGGAAGTCGTAGAGCGAGCGGCCCGCGCCGCCGGCCGTGACGTACACGATGCCGTCCCGCGTCGGGTCGGTGCGCTCGCCGATCGGGACCTTGCGCCCGACCGCGTTCGCCTTGATCGCGTCGGTGCGCTCGTACACGTGGTTGTGGCCGTTGATGACCAGGTCCACCTGGTGCTTCTCGAAGAGCGGCACCCAGGCCTCGCGCACCCCGCCCTCGGAGGCGTGCGCGTTGGTGGTCGAGAAGGCGCAGTGGTGGAAGAAGACCACGATGAAGTCGACGTGCCGGTCGGCGCGCAGCTCGGCCAGGCGCCTGTCGAGCCACTGGGTCTGCTTGCCGCCGCTGATCCCGTAGTTGGCGGGGATCTCGTACGAGACGTCGTTGGCGTCCAGCGCGACCACGCCCACGTTGCCGTGCACGAACGAGTACACGCCGGGCAGGTTCACCGGGTCCGGGCCGTTGTCCGGCAGCGACCAGCGGGCGTTCTGGCCGCCGTAGCCGTCGGGCGAGTACCAGGCCTCCATGTCGTGGTTGCCGGTGGTCACCATCCACGGCACGGTCTTGGCGACCGACTCCGTCTGGGCCAGGAACTGGTCCCAGGTGCGCGCGTCGTAGCTGTCGCCGGAGGTGCCCGAGCCGGACGGGTCGGCGTAGCAGATGTCGCCCGCGTGCAGGTGGAACGCCGGGTTCTGACCGAGGATCAGCTGGTCGTTGCCGAGCGCGTGGTAGCTGACGCCCTGGTCGCCGAAGGCGGTGAAGGTGAACGACCCGGCGCGCTCGGGCGCGGTGGTGAAGGTGCCGAGGGTGCCCAGGTTGCGCGGGTCGGCCGGGTCGAAGCCGTCGTGGCCGACGCCGTAGTAGTACGTGGTGCCGGGCCGCAGCCGCTCCAGGCCCGCGTGCACGTAGTACTGCTCGGCCGCCGCGATCTTCCCGCCGTTCAGGACGGGCGTGGTGAGGTGGCGGACCTCGGCGCCGATCCGGTGGCTGAGCGCCCACGGCTTGAGCCCGATCCGGATGTACGGCCGCCGCACCGCGAAGGGGACCTGCCAGGAGACCGTCATCTGGGTCTTGGCGTCCGCGCCGTACGCGAGGTGCCGCCCGAACGGGGCCACCAGCGAACCGTCCACCTCGGTGCCGGAGCCGCGCGAGGTGAGCACGGTCGGTGCGGCGTGGGCGGGCGACGACGTGGCGAGTCCGGTGCCCACCCCGGCACCGGCGATCGCGGCGGTCGCCACGGAAGTGCGCAGCACACCGCGCCGCGTCAGCCGCGTACGCAGGTACTCGTGCTGCTCGGCCATGCTCATGCGGCCGGCGAGCTTCTCGGGTATACCGAAACGAGGGATGTCCATGGCCGGAAACGTCCTCTCCTCAGACGACGCGAATCTCACCACCGGGTGAACGGGGCGCGTACAGCTCCCCATGCAACTCCCCGGAATCTCCCCGCACATCACCCCTGACAGCCATTCAGCGGCCGCCCGGAGGGACTAGGAGGATGGCCCGCCCCGAACCTGAGCTCGGCCGGGCGAGCGACCGCCTGTCCGCATGATGGACTCGACATGTCAATGCATGGGACGCGGAGTACGGTGCATCCATGTCTCGCAGCATCGATCTCGCAGTGATCCCCGGTGACGGCATCGGCCAGGAAGTGGTGGCCCAGGGCCTCAAGGTCCTCAATGCCGTCCTTCCAGCGGACGTGAAGCTGGAGACCAAGGAGTACGACCTCGGCGCCCGGCGCTGGCACCGCACCGGCGAGACCCTGCCGGACGCGGAGCTCGAAGCGCTGAAGACCCACGACGCGATCCTGCTCGGCGCCATCGGCGACCCGAGCGTCCCGTCCGGCGTCCTGGAGCGCGGTCTGCTGCTGAAGCTGCGCTTCGCCTTCGACCACTTCATCAACCTGCGTCCGTCGAAGCTGTTCCCGAACACCGCGACCCCGCTGGCCGGCCGCCCCGACATCGACTTCGTCGTCGTCCGCGAGGGCACCGAAGGCCCGTACACGGGCAACGGCGGTTCGCTGCGCACCGGCACCCCGGCCGAGGTCGCCACCGAGGTCAGCGTGAACACGGCGTACGGCGTGGAGCGCGTGGTGCGCGACGCGTTCGCCCGCGCCCAGGCACGGCCGCGCAAGAAGCTGACGCTGGTCCACAAGAACAACGTCCTCGTCTTCGCCGGACACATGTGGAAGAACATCTTCGACACGGTGGCCGAGGAGTACCCGGACGTCACCACCGACTATCTGCACGTCGACGCCGCGACGATCTTCTTCGTCACCCAGCCCGAGCGGTTCGACGTGATCGTCACCGACAACCTCTTCGGCGACATCCTCACCGACCTCGCCGCGGCCGTGACCGGCGGCATCGGCCTGGCCGCGTCCGGCAACATCAACCCGACCGGCGCGTTCCCCTCGATGTTCGAGCCGGTCCACGGCTCCGCGCCGGACATCGCGGGCCAGGGCAAGGCCGACCCGACCGCCACGGTCCTCTCCGTCGCCCTGCTCCTGCGCCACCTCGGTTACGAGGCCGAGGCGGCCCGGATCGAGGACGCCGTCCAGGCCGACCTGGCCGCGCGGGACGGCTCCGCCCGTACCACCGACGAGATCGGCGACGCGCTCGCCGTACGCGTATCGGGCTGACCCGAGCGCTCTTCCTCAAGAAAGCCGCCGGGTCGCACCAGCACCCGGCGGCTTTTCCTGTACGGCCCCGGGGTGCCACCATCAGTCCCTGGGCCGCAACCACACCGTTTCTGTCATGGTCCCGCACGAGCGATAATCGAACGTGGGACCGCGGCATGCGGAAAAGCTCGGACGTCCTAGCAGCAGCCGGGACGGCGTGAGCGCGGTCCGACCCACACAACCGGTGAAGGACACGCAACCATGACGACGCCCACGATCGAGCTCAAGCCCTCCGCGAACCCGCTGTCGGACGCGGAGCGTGACGCGATCCTGGCCAGCCCCGGATTCGGCCGCCACTTCACCGACCACATGGTGACGGTCAAGTGGACCGAGGGCCGCGGGTGGCACGACGCGGAGCTCACTCCGTACGCGCCGCTGTCGATGGACCCGGCCAACATGACGCTGCACTACGCGCAGACGATCTTCGAGGGCCTGAAGGCCTACCGCCAGCCCGACGGCACGGTGGCGACCTTCCGCCCCGAGGCCAACGCGGAGCGCTTCCGCTCCTCGGCGCGCCGCATGGCGATGCCCGAGGTGCCGACCGAGCTGTTCATCGCCGCCTGCGACGCGCTGATCCAGCAGGACAAGGGCTGGGTCCCCTCCTCCGGCGAGGCTTCCCTCTACCTGCGCCCGTTCATGATCGCGAGCGAGGTCGGGCTCGGTGTGCGCCCCGCCAACGAGTACCTCTTCATCGTGATCGCGTCGCCCGCGGGGGCCTACTTCCCGGGCGGCGTGAAGCCGGTCTCGGTGTGGCTGTCCGAGGAGTACGTGCGCGCGGTCAAGGGCGGTACGGGCGCGGCCAAGACCGGCGGCAACTACGCCGCGTCCCTGGTCGCCCAGGCCGAGGCGGCCGAGCACGGCTGCGACCAGGTGGTCTGGCTGGACGCGGTGGAGCACCGGTGGATCGAGGAGATGGGCGGGATGAACCTGTACTTCGTGTACGGGGACCGCATCGTGACTCCCGAGCTGACGGGGTCGCTGCTGCCGGGGATCACGCGTGACTCGCTGCTGAAGATCGCGCGGGATCTGGGGTACGTGGCGGAGGAGGGGCGGATCTCCACGGAGGACTGGAAGCGGGACAACGAGGCGGGCACCCTTACCGAGGTGTTCGCGTGCGGTACGGCCGCGGTGATCACGCCGGTGGGGTCCGTCAAGTCCGCGCGGGCGAACTGGACGCAGGGGGACGGGGAGCCGGGTGCTGTGACGATGCGCCTGCGCAAGGCGCTCCTGGACCTCCAGACGGGCGTCGCGCCGGACACGCACGGCTGGATGCACCCCCTGGGCTGAGCCCGCTTTTGCCCCACCCCGCCCCTTCACCTAGACCCTCCGGGGGTGGGTGGGGGTGGCTCTCCCGGGGGCTACGCCCCCGGACCCCTGGGCGGGGCCTGCGGCCCCTGCACCCCGCTTGCGGGGCTCCGCCCCGGACCCCGGTGTAGGGGTGGGTGGGTTGCCGGGCTGCACCCCCGCCCCGTTCGTCTGCGGATCGTGCTGGGTTGCTCGCGCAGTTCCCCGCGCCCCTAACCCCCAGGGGCGTGGGGAACTGCGCGACCAGCCCCCACCGGGGCGCGGATGAACGGGGCCTCAGCTCACCTCCACCCCCGGAGGGTTCAGGGAAGGGGCGGGGTGGGGGAGCTTCCCTCGGGACAACGTCGCGTACGCCACGCCCCCCACCACCCCCGACAGCAGGAAGCTGCAGTCCACCCCACCCGTGAACCGCAGCAGCGGGCCCGCGTACTGGGGCAGGGACACCGCCAGCAGACCCGTCCCCGCGCCCAGCGCCCACGCCACCACGGCCCGCCAGTTCCACCCGCCCCGGTACCAGTACGCCCCGCCCCGCGAGCGGCGGTTGAAGACCTGGAGGGCGTCCGCGTCGTACACCCCGCGGCACCGCGCGAAGCCGATCAGGGTGATGACCGCCCAAGGCGTGCCGATCGCCGTCAGGAGCAGGACGAAGGACGTCATCGCGGTCTGCGCGTCCCACGCGTAGTGGCCCGCGAAGACGCACACCGTCGCGACCCCCGCCACCGCGAACGTCGCCTGCGTACGCGACGCGCGCGGCAGGATCGCGT
Organism: Streptomyces sp. BPTC-684; assembly: GCF_030028635.1. Lineage (NCBI taxonomy): Bacteria > Bacillati > Actinomycetota > Actinomycetes > Kitasatosporales > Streptomycetaceae > Streptomyces > Streptomyces sp. BPTC-684. The sequence continues at coordinate 1,205,623 of NZ_CP124863.1, read as the reverse complement.
CCAGGTCGAGCCCCATCGAGTACAGCATCAGGCCCGCGTTGCCCACCGAGCCCGCCGACGCGGCGAGGAGGAGGGGGACCAGGTACCAGCCGGGGGCCGCCGCCACCAGCGGGCCCGCGTAGTCCGCCGCCGCCCGCGCCGCGTACGCCGTGAACGTGCCGAACAGCTGCGGCACCAGCAGCCCCGCGGTCAGGCCCAGCCACGTCGCGTGGAGCACCCGGCGCGGGGTGTGGCGTGACGGCGAGATGTAGCGGGTGTAGTCGCCGAGCAGCGTGATGAAGGCGATCGGGCCGCTCAGGCCGGCCGCGACCAGGGCGAGCAGCCACGTCGGCCAGAACGAGCCGAGGAGGTAACCGCCCGCGTCCGGCAGCGCGGCCGTCGTGAAGTGCGGGGCGTACGCCGCCACGCCCAGGACCAGCAGCGCCGTCATGCCGACCGCGAGCACCCGGGACAGCCGCAGCAGCACCCGGTACCCGTACACCGCGCCGATCACCGTCGCCGCCGCGAGCACCGCGTACACGACCGCGTACGAGACACCGCCCGTGGGCAGGCCGAACAGCCGGTGCAGGACGCCCGTCATCGCGTCCCCGCCGATCCACACCGTCAGCGCGGTGTAGCCGAGCGAGAGCAGCAGCCCCACCACCGAGCCGACCAGCCGGCCCCGCACCCCGAACTGCGCGCCCGACGACGTCGACAGGTTCGTCGCCGTGCGCAGGGACACCAGCGCCAGCGGGGCCGTCAGCAGCGTGCCGACCAGCGTGCCCGCGACGACCGCGCTCACCGACGCCCACCAGCCGAGGCCGAAGGAGACCGGCAGCCAGCCGAAGACGATCACGCCCAGACAGAGGTTGGAGCCGAGCAGGATCGACACCAGATCGCGCGGACCGCTGGTGCGCTCCGCCTCCGGGATGGTGTCGACTCCGCGCTGTTCAATCGGCATGGGCTGCCCCTGAGTCCTATTGATGGCTTGGCTTGGCCTGGGTGGCTTGAATTCGTTGGTTCTTCGTTTGAGTGACGTTCAATCTGTGGCATCGCGGCGCACCCGTCAACCCCCTTGGCTCATGACAGAGCGCAATATGTGTGGTTAGAGTGTTGCTCGAACAGGAGGTGTGGTGGCGTGCGACTTACCCCCACGGAACGTGACCGGCTGCTGCTCTTCGGCGCCGCCGAGCTCGCGCGGGCCCGCCGGGCCCGAGGGCTGAGACTGAACGTGCCCGAGGCGACCGCGCTGATCGCGGACACCGTCTGCGAGGCGGCCCGCGACGGGCGGCGGCTCGCCGAGGCGATCGAGGCGGCCCGCTCGGTGCTCGGGCCGGACGACGTCCTGCCGGGCGTCGCGGACGTGGTCACCGAGGTGCACGTCGAGGCCGTCTTCGACGACGGTTCGCGGCTCGCCGTGGTCCCGGCGCCCATCCGGGGCGCCGCCGGGCTCGGCGGGGACGCGCCCGGCGCGGTGCTGCCCGGGCCCGAGGGCCCCGAGCGGGAGCCCGCCGTCCGGCTCACCGTGCGCAACACCGCGGCCGTTCCGGTCAGCGTGACCTCGCACTTCCACTTCTTCGAGGCCAACCCGCGCCTCGACTTCGACCGCGCCGCCGCGTACGGGATGCGGCTGTGCGTCCCGGCCGGGTCGTCGGTCCGGTTCGACCCGGGCGGCGAGGGCGAGGTCGGACTCGTACCGATCGGCGGCGCGCGGATCGCCATCGGTTTTGCCGGGCTCGTGGACGGGCCCCTCGACGCGCCCGGCGCCAAGGAGGAGGCCCTGCGCAGGGCCGCCGCCTGCGGCTATCTGGGCGCCGGCACCTCGGAAGGGACCCCCGCATGAGCAAGCAGACCCGGCACAGCGACCACTGCGCGCCCGGCAGCCGGCACATCGACCCGGACGAGTACGCGGCCGTCTTCGGGCCCCGCGCGGGCGACCGGATCCGGCTCGGCGACTCGGGCCTGACCGTGCGCGTCGAGTCCGACTCGCAGAACCCGGGGGACGAGTTCCTCGCCGGGTTCGGCAAGACCGCCCGGGACGGGCTGCACCTGAAGGCCGCCGCCGTCCGCGAGACCTGTGACGTCGTGATCAGCAACGTCGTGGTGATCGACGCCGTACAGGGCATCCGCAAGGTCTCCATCGGCATCCGCGAGGGCCGTATCCACGCCGTCGGGCGGGCCGGGAACCCGGACACCCTCGACGGCGTGGACGTCGTCGTCGGCACCGGGACCAGCATCGTCTCCGGCGAGGGGCTCATCGCCACCGCCGGAGCCGTGGACACCCACGTCCATCTGCTCTCGCCGCGCATCATGGAGGCCTCGCTCTCCTCCGGCGTCACCACCCTCATCGGCCAGGAGTTCGGCCCGGTGTGGGGCGTCGGCGTCAACTCGCCCTGGGCGCTGCGCAACGCCTTCGCGGCCTTCGACGCCTGGCCCGTCAACATCGGCTTCCTGGGCCGGGGTTCGTCCTCCGACGGTGCCCCGCTGGTGGAGGCGCTCGCCGAGGGCGGCGCCTGCGGGTTCAAGGTGCACGAGGACATGGGTGCGCACACCCGCGCCCTGGACACGGCGCTGCGGGTCGCCGAGGAGCACGACGTGCAGGTCGCCCTGCACAGTGACGGGCTGAACGAGTGCCTGTCGGTGGAGGACACCCTGCGCGTCCTGGAGGGCCGGACGATCCATGCCTTCCACATCGAGGGCTGCGGCGGCGGGCACGTCCCCAACGTCCTGAAGATGGCGGGCGTGCCGAACGTCATCGGCTCCTCCACCAACCCCACCCTTCCCTTCGGGCGGGACGCGGTCGCCGAGCACTACGGGATGATCGTCTCCGTGCACGGCCTCAAGCCGGACCTGCCGGGCGATGCCGCGATGGCGCGGGACCGGATCCGGGCCGGGACGATGGGCGCCGAGGACGTGCTGCACGACCTGGGCGCGATCGGCATCACCTCCTCCGACGCCCAGGGCATGGGCCGCGCCGGCGAGACCGTGCGCCGCACCTTCGCCATGGCCGCCAAGATGAAGGCCGAACTCGGACCCCTGGACGGCGACGGGGAGGGCGACGACAACGCGCGCGTGCTGCGCTACATCGCCAAGCTCACCATCAACCCGGCCATCGCCCACGGCCTCGCCCACGAGATCGGCTCCATCGAGGTCGGCAAACTCGCCGACATCGTCCTGTGGCGGCCCGCCTACTTCGGCGCCAAACCCCAGATGGTCCTCAAGTCCGGCTTCCCCGCCTGGGGCGTCACCGGCGACCCCAACGCGGCCACCGAGACCTGCGAACCCCTCGTCCTCGGCCCCCTCTTCGGCGCCCACGGCGCCACCCCCGCCGACCTCTCCGTCGCCTTCGTCGCCCGCGCCGCCCTCGACCAGGGAAGCGACCTGATGCCCACCCGCCGCCGCCGGGTCGCCGTGCGCGGCACCCGCGGCATCGGCCCCGCCGACCTGGTGTTCAACTCCCGCACCGGAGCCGTGGACGTGGACGGCCGCACCGGCCTCGTCACCCTCGACGGCGACCCGCTGCGCTCCGAGCCCGCCGACTCCGTCTCCCTCAACCGCCTCTACTTCCTGTAAGGACCCGCCTGATGTCTGCTGCCGCCGACGGCTTCCGCATGCCCGCCGAGTGGGCCCCGCACGAGCGCACCTGGATGGCGTGGCCGGGCCCCAACGTCACCTTCCCGAACGAGGCGGAGCTCGCCGAGTCGCGCGCCGCCTGGGCGTCCGTCGCCCGCGCCGTGCGCCGCTTCGAGCCGGTCACCGTCGTCTGCGGCCCCGGCCAGAGCACGGCGGCGGCCGCCCTGCTCGGCCCGGACATCGACCTCGTGGAGCGCGAGCTCGACGACGCCTGGATGCGCGACATCGGCCCCACCTTCCTGACCAATGGCACCGAACTGGCCGCCGTGGACTGGACGTTCAACGGCTGGGGCGCCCAGGACTGGGCCCGCTGGGAGCACGACGCCAAGATCGGCGCGTACGTCTCGGACCTGGCCGGGGCGCGTACGTACACCTCGCGCCTGGTCAACGAGGGCGGGGCGATCCACGTCGACGGCGAGGGCACGGTCCTGCTCACCGAGTCCGTGCAGCTCGGGCCCGAGCGCAACCCCGGCTGGACCCGCGAGCAGGTCGAGGCGGAGGTCCACGGGATGCTCGGCACCCGCAAGGCGATCTGGCTGCCGCGCGGCCTGACCGCCGACTACCCGCCGCACGGCTACGGCACGCTGGGCCACGTCGACATCGTCGCCGCGTTCGCCCGCCCCGGAGTGGTCGTCGCCCACACCCAGCCGGACCCGGCCCACCCCGACCACGAGGTGTGCAAGGAGAACGTGGCGCTGCTGCGGAGCCAGACCGACGCCCGGGGCCGCAGCATCGAGGTCGTGGAGATCCCCGCCCCGACCGTCCTCACCGACGACCACGGCTGGGTCGACTACTCGTATATCAACCACTACCTCTGCAACGGCGGTGTCGTCCTGTGCGGCTTCGACGACCCGAGGGACGAGAACGCGGCGGGCGTCTTCCGCCGTCTCTTCCCCGAGCGGACCGTGACCCTCGTCGACGCACGTACGATCTTTGCTGGGGGCGGTGGCATCCACTGCATCACCCAGCAGCAGCCCAGGGTGTGATCAGCCGGGGTGTGATCCAGGAGGAAGAGGACATGGCCGGTCCGGCCCGCGCGCGGAAGAACGCGCCGCCGCGCGAGGAGGTGCTGGCCGCCGCCATGGCCACGATCGCGGAGCGCGGTCTGGACGGTCTGACCATGGCCGGGCTCGGCCGCGAGGTCGGCATGTCCAGCGGCCACCTCCTCTACTACTTCCGCAGCAAGGACGAACTGCTCCTGGAAACCCTGGAGTGGAGCGAGGGCAGGCTCGGCGGCGAGCGCCGGGCCCTGCTCTCCCGGCCGGGCACGGCCCGCGAGCGCCTGGACGCCTACGTCGACCTGTACGTGCCGGACGGCGCCCGCGATCCGCACTGGATCCTGTGGCTGGAGGTCTGGAACCGCTCGCAGAACGCCGACGGCGACGCCCGTGCCCGCCAGGCCGCCATCGAGGGCGCCTGGCACCGCGACCTGGTCGCGATCATCGCGGAGGGCGTCTCGCACGGCGAGTTCCGCCCGGTCGACGCCGACCGCTTCGCGGCCCGGCTGCGGGCGCTGCTCGACGGGTTCAGCGTGCACGTGGCGGTCGGCATACCCGGCACGGGACGGCCCCAAGTCCTCGACCACGTACGGGAGTTCGTGGACGAGTCGCTCGCGCCGCCGCTGACCGGGCGCTGAACGCAACGTACGCAAGTACGCCTTATCGTTGCGTCCGCAACCCTTGTCGGCCGTATCGGCCTGGGCCACCGTGATCTTCCATGGGACGAGAGCAGTGGAAGAAGATCTGGGTCGGCTCGGCCGGGAACATGGTCGAGTGGTTCGACTGGTTCGTGTACGCCACCTTCGCGGTGTACTTCGCGGACGCGTTCTTCCCGAAGGGGAACGACACCGCGAACCTCATGAACACGATGGGGATCTTCGCCGTCGGCTTCTTCATGCGGCCGGTGGGCGGCTGGCTGCTCGGCCGCATCGGCGACCGCCGCGGCCGCAAGGCGGCGCTGACCCTGACCGTCACCCTCATGTCCGCCTCGGCGGTCCTGATCGCGGTGGCGCCGACGTACGGGGTGGCCGGATACGGCGGAGTGGCGGTCCTGCTGGTCGCCCGACTCCTCCAGGGCCTGTCGGTGGGCGGCGAGTACGCGGCGAGCGCGACCTATCTGACCGAGGCGTCCGACCCCCGCCGCCGCGGCTTCGCCTCCAGCTTCCAGTACGTGTCGATGACCGCGGGCCAGCTCGTCGGCCTCGGCCTCCTGATCGTCCTGCAGCACACGATGTCCGAGGACGCGCTGCACAGCTGGGGCTGGCGAATCCCCTTCATCGTGGGCGCCCTCGGCGCGGCGATCGTCTTCTACCTCCGGCGCAACATGCTGGAGACCGAGGTGTACGAGGAGTCCGGCGCGGCGCTCGACGAGGACCGGGGCACGCTGAAGGCGCTGTGGGGCCACCGCAGGGAGGCGTTCCTGGTCATCGCGCTGACGATGGGCGGCACGGTCGCGTACTACACGTACACCACGTATCTGACGAAGTTCCTCTCCAAGAGCGCGGGCATGCCGAAGCCGACGGCGTCGCTGGTGTCGTTCTGCGCGCTGTTCGTCTTCATGTGCCTCCAGCCGCTGGCGGGCATGCTCTCCGACCGGATCGGCCGCCGTCCGCTGCTGATCACGTTCGCGGTCGGCTCGACGTTCCTGACGGTGCCGATCATGACGATGCTCAAGCACGCGGGCACGTTCTGGCCGGCCTTCGGCCTGGCGCTGCTCGCCCTGGTGGTGGTGACGGGCTACACGTCCATCAACGCCTGCGTGAAGGCGGAGCTGTTCCCGACCGGCATCCGCGCCCTGGGCGTCGCCCTCCCGTACGCCATCGCCAACGCCCTGTTCGGCGGCACGGCGGAATACGTGGCGCTCTGGTTCAAGAAGGCGGACATGGAGTCCGGCTTCTACTGGTACGTGGCGGGGTGCGCGGCGGTGTCGCTGGTGGTGTACCTGACGATGAGGGAGACGCGAACGATCGACCTGAACCGCGTCGTGCCTTCCGCTGTCGCCCCTGCTGTGGGCAGTCGTTCCGCTGGGGCGGAACGGGTGGGCACAGCGGACCCACGGCCCGCAGCCGAACCGGGCCCCGGGGTGCCCGCATCCTGAGACCCCGAGCCACGCCGTGGTGCCTCTGTGGCAGACTCAGGGCCGTGCTCGCTTTCATGATGATTATGGACAGCAGCGCGCCGGTCCGCAGTGACCGCTGAACCCGCGGCAAACCCCCCGCGGCAGCGGACATCGTGCCCCAGACCCGCGCGCAGACCCTTCGCACCCGCGAGGGGTTTTTTCGTTTCCCGGCCCACCACGGCCGGACGCGAGCCGCACGCGATGATGGGGGCAAGTGGAGCCAGAGAACCCGGAGCCACTCACCCGACAGGAGTCACAGCAGCATGACGGCCAACGAGGCACCTGAAGAGAGCCATCGCGTCGACGACACGTTCCACGTCTTCGACACCACGCTGCGCGACGGCGCCCAGCGCGAGGGCATCAACCTCACCGTCGCGGACAAGCTGACGATCGCCCGGCACCTGGACGACTTCGGGGTGGGGTTCATCGAGGGCGGCTGGCCCGGCGCCAACCCCCGCGACACGGAGTTCTTCGCCCGCGCCAAGCAGGAGATCGACTTCAAGAACGCCCAGCTGGTGGCGTTCGGGGCGACCCGCCGCCCGGGTGGCAGCGCGGCCACGGACCCGCAGGTCAAGGCGCTGCTCGCGTCCGGTGCGCCGGTGATCACGCTGGTCGCCAAGTCCCACGACCGCCATGTCGAGCTCGCCCTGCGCACCACGCTGGACGAGAACCTGGAGATGGTCCGGGACACGGTCTCCTACCTGCGGGAGCAGGGCCGCCGGGTGTTCGTCGACTGCGAGCACTTCTTCGACGGGTACCGGGCCAACCCCGAGTACGCCAAGTCGGTCGTCCGGGCCGCGAGCGACTCCGGCGCCGACGTCGTCATCCTCTGCGACACCAATGGCGGCATGCTGCCCGCCCAGATCCAGGCCGTGGTCGCCACGGTCCTCGCCGACACCGGCGCCCGGCTCGGCATCCACGCCCAGGACGACACGGGCTGCGCCGTCGCCAACACGCTCGCGGCGGTCGACGCGGGCGCGACGCACGTGCAGTGCACGGCCAACGGCTACGGCGAACGCGTCGGCAACGCGAACCTGTTCCCGGTGGTGGCGGCGCTCGAGCTGAAGTACGGCATGAAGGTGCTGCCCGAGGGCGCGCTGGCCGAGATGACGCGCATCTCGCACGCGATCGCGGAGGTGGTGAACCTGACGCCGTCGACGCACCAGCCGTACGTGGGTGTCTCCGCCTTCGCCCACAAGGCGGGCCTGCACGCCTCGGCGATCAAGGTCGACCCGGACCTGTACCAGCACATCGACCCGGGCCTGGTCGGCAACCGCATCCGGATGCTGGTCTCCGACATGGCGGGCCGCGCCTCCATCGAGCTCAAGGGCAAGGAGCTCGGCGTCGAACTCGGCGACGACCGCGAGCTGGTCGGCCGGGTCGTCGCCCGGGTCAAGGAGCGCGAGCTCAAGGGCTACACGTACGAGGCGGCGGACGCGTCCTTCGAACTCCTCCTGCGCGCCGAGGCCGAGGGCCGGGCCCGCAAGTACTTCCGCATCGAGTCCTGGCGCGCCATCGTCGAGGACCGCCCCGACGGCACGCACGCCAACGAGGCGACGGTGAAGCTGTGGGCCAAGGGCGAGCGGATCGTGGCGACGGCGGAGGGCAACGGTCCCGTCAACGCGCTCGACCGCGCCCTGCGCGTCGGCCTGGAGCGCATCTACCCCCAGCTGGCCAAGCTGGAACTCGTCGACTACAAGGTCCGCATCCTGGAGGGCCGCCACGGCACGGACTCCACGACGCGGGTCCTGATCACGACGACGGACGGGGCGGGGGAGTGGGCGACGGTCGGCGTCGCGACGAACATCATCGGGGCGTCGTGGGGGGCGCTGGAGGACGCGTATACGTATGGGCTGCTCCGGGCTGGGGTGGAGCCGACGGAGTAGTCGGCCTGGAGTTTCCCCCACCCCGCCCCTTCCCGAAACTCTCCGAGGGAGCTCTTCGTCTGCGGACCGTGGGTGTCTTGTCGCGCAGTTCCCCGCGCCCCTAAATACCTAGGGGCGTGGGGAACTGCGCGAGCAACCCAGCATGGTCCGCAGACGAACGGGGTCCCGGGTCGTAGCCCCCGGGTAAAGACGGGTTTGTCCGGTTCGTGGGGGAGTCCGGTAGCGTCGGACTCATGAGGTCCCGGGTTTTGTTCGCGCTCTCCGCCGCCGCACTCGCCACGCTGGCCACCGTCGCCCCCATGGCAACGGCCGCCCCCGCCGCGTCCGGCGTGGCCGAAGTCGCCGCCGCGCTCAAGAAGGCACCGGTGTACGTCGACCCCGGCGCCGCCGGCCAGCTCTCGGCCGCCCAGGCCGACGCGCTGGCCAAGAAGATCAAGGACGCCGACAAGCCGCTCTTCGTCGCCGTGCTGCCCGCGACCGCCGCGTTCCCGAAGGACACCCTCCTGCGGAACCTCCGTACGGACACCGGCGTCACCGGCCTGTACGCCGTCCGCCTCGGCGACGCCTTCAACGCCGGCGCCGACCGCAAGGTCATGTCGCCGCAGGCTGTCGACAACCTGAAGACGGCCGTACGCGCCCCCGGCACCGCCACGGACGCGTCGACCCAGCTCAACGCGTTCGTCGACCAGGCCCTGCCCTCGATGCGCGGCCACGCCCCCGCCTCCTGGGGCGGCGGATCAGGATCCGGCGACAACGGCGGTGTGTCCGCCACCGCGCTCATCGCCACCGGCGCGGTCGTCGTCGCGGGCGGCGCCGGCGCGTACGCCCTCGTCCGGCGCAGCCGCAAGAAGAAGGCCGAGGAGGAGCGGGCCGCGCTCCAGCGGCTCCAGGTGGTCGTCGACGAGGACATCACCGCGTTCGGTGAGGAGCTCGACCGTCTCGACTTCCACCCGGCGGAGGCGGGCGCCGACGACGCCATGCGCGCCGACTACGAGCGCGCGCTCGACTCGTACGAGACCGCGAAGACCCTGATGGCGGCGGCCCGGCACCCCGGTGACGTACGCGGGGTGACCCAGGCCCTGGAGGACGGGCGGTTCTCGCTCGCCACGCTCGCGGCCCGCCGCGAGCACCGGCCGCTGCCGGAGCGCCGCGCCCCCTGCTTCTTCGACCCGCGCCACGGCCCCTCGGTCGAGGACGCCGCCTGGTCCCCGGCGGGCGGCGCCCCGCGCCAGGTCCCGGTCTGCCTCGCGGACGCGACGCGTCTGCGGGACGGCCAGGACCCGCTGGTGCGGGAGGTCGACACCGACGGCGGCCGCCGTCCGTACTACGACGCGGGTCCGGCGTACGGCCCCTGGGCCGGCGGCTACTTCGGCGGCGGCATCCTGCCCGGCCTGCTCATGGGCACGATGCTCGGCTCGATGCTCTCCACCCCCGCCTACGCGGCCGACTACGGCGGCGCCGACTTCGCGGGCCAGAGCTTCGACGGCGGCGACGTCTCGGGCTCCGACTTCAACCCGTCCGACTTCGGCGGCGGCTGGGGCGACGGGGGCGGCGGTGGCGGGGACGGCGGCGGGTTCGACGGGGGCGGGGGCTGGTAGGGGCTACCGGGTCACGCCGACTTGATGGCCGAGATGTCGAAGGTCAGCTTGACCTTGTCGCTGACCACGACGCCGCCGGTCTCCAGTGCCGCGTTCCAGGTCAGGCCCCAGTCGGAGCGCAGGATGTCGGCGCTGCCCTCGAAGCCGACGCGCTGGTTGCCGTAGGGGTCGGTGGCCGAGCCGTTGAACTCCAGGTCGATGGCGAGCGGCTTGGTGACGTCCTTGATGGTGAGGTCGCCGACGATCCGGTACTTGTCGCCGCCGAGCTGCTGGGCCTCGGTGGAGCGGAAGGTCATCAGCGGGAACTGCTCGGCGTCGAAGAAGTCGGCGCTGCGCAGGTGGTTGTCGCGGTCGCCGATGCCGGTGTCGACGGACGCGATCTTCACGTCGATGACGGCGGTGGAGGCGGCGGGGTCGGTCCCGTCGAGGGTGAGGGTGCCCTCGTGCTCGCCGAACGAGCCGCGGACGTTGGTGACCATCGCGTGACGCACGGTGAAGCCGATGCTGCTGTGGGCCGGGTCGATGGTGTACGTGCCCGTCAGGGCGGCGAGGGCCGGGTCGACGGGGGCGATGGTCGTGGTCGTGCTGGTGCTCTTGCGGGCGAAGATTCCCATGGCTGCTGCTCCTTCGGGGCGGTCGGTTGAATGTTCAACAAGAACGACTGTAGACCCATTCCGTTCAAGTTTCAACAACTAAGTTTTTCGGGCGCTCCGAGGCTTGTCCGGCGGGGTACGGGCTGGGGCGCAGGGGGCGGAGCCCCCGCTGGGGGTCCGGGGGCGAAGCCCCTGGGACAACCCCTCTGCCTCGCCCACCCTCACCCCCGGAGGGTTTAGGGAAGGGGTGGGGAGGGGCTCAATACCGCGGCGGCACCGGCGCAGGCCCCAGCGTCGTCGTCCCCGGCGCCGCCCGGTGGCCCAGGCCCGTCCGGTACGCGTCCAATGCCGCCTCCGTGCGCCCCGTGCGGCGCAGCAGGTCGCCGAGGAGGCGGCACAGGTCCGCCAGGTCGCCCGTCGCGCCGCTGCGCTCCAGCAGGCCCAGGGCCGTGACGTAGTGCTCCTCGGCCGCCTCCAGGTCGCCGCTCTCCTCGCGGATCAGGCCGAGGAGGCGGTGCGCGCCGCCCGCGTGGACCGCGCCGTGCCGGTCGCCCAGCTCCGGCGCCGGGTCGACGAGCGGGGTGAGCAGCGACGCCGCCTCCGTGTGGCGGCCAAGGCGGCGCAGCACGTCGGCCAGCTCGACCTCGACCTGGCAGGTGAAGAGCGCGGCCCGCTTGGCGGCCAGCATGTCGCGGGCCGTGCGCAACTCCCGCTCGGCGGCGTTCAGTTCGCCGTCCTGGGCGTACACGTACCCCCGCATCCAGTGGCAGTGCGCCAGGTCGGTCCGCAGGCGCAGCTGGCGGTAGACCGACTGGGCCTTGGCGAGTGACGCGTCGGCGTCGGCCGTGCGGCCCTCGGCCAGGAAGGTGCGCGCCACCTGGCGGTGCATCCCCGCGACCAGCGCCGGGTCGGAGACCTGTGGCGCCAGCGCCAGCGCCAGCTCGGCGGCGTGCGCGGCGCGCGCCTGGGCGCCCATGTCCAGGTACGGGCCGATGATCGCCGAGTAGAGCAGGACCAGCGACTCCGGGTCGTTGAGGCCGCTCGTGCCGAGTTCGTCGATGGTCGATTCGAGGAGGTAGCAGGCGTAGCGGAGCTCGCCCGCCAGGACGTGGGCGATCGCCCGGCCCCGGATCGCGCGCGCCCGGCGCGGCAGCGGCTCGCCGACCAGCTGGCGCTCGGACGCCTCGAAGTGCCGTATGGCGTCGGCCAGTTCACCGGTCTCCAGGGCGCAGTCGCCGAGGCCGAGCAGGGCCTCCGCCTGTTCGGGGAGCAGGTCGTGCAGCTCGGCCTCGGTCAGCAACTGGCGGTAGCGCACGGCCGCCTCCTCCGCGTCGCCGGTCGCAAGGAGGCGCTGGGCGTCGGTGAGTCCCAGGCGCAGCCCGGTCGCCAGGTGGGCCGGGCGGCCGGTGGCCAGTTCCTCGTACGTGGTGCCCAGGCGCTCGGCGAGGTGGCGCAGCGCCGCCTCGGAGGGCCTGACCTTGCCGGACTCCAGGGTCGACACATAGGCCGGGGTGTAGGCGGGCTCGGCCAACTGCCGCTGGGTGAGTCCCCGTTCGGCGCGCAGTCGCTGCACCCGGCGGCCGATCGCGGCAGGTTCGTCCATCACGTCTCCCTGGTACCGGGGCATTGCGCATGCCCCGTGCGCCCCCTAACTTAAGCGAGCCATTCAACAGATTTACCCGACTGCTTAACTTCCGTCACTGGGGGAGGAATTCATGCGCTCAGCCTTGCGTCTGCGCAGAACCATAGCGGCGACCGGACTCGCCGCGTCCGTCGTTGCGGCACTCCTGTCCGGGCCCGCCGCGGCCGCGGGCACTCCGGCTCCCCGGCCGCGCGTCGAGGTCGAGATACCCGGGCCGGAAGGGGGAGCCGAGGCCGGATCCGGGCACGTGCGCGTACCGGCCGCCGGGGTGGGCCGTCCCGCCGCCCGGCTCTCCGGGCGGGCCGCGGACGCCGACGGCGACGTCGGCGAGATCGTCAACAACGGGCCCAGCGCCGACCGCCTCGACGTCGTCATCGTCGGCGACGGGTACACCGTCGACCAGCTGGCGAAGTTCCACGCCGACGCCAAGGAGAAGTGGGGCGAGGTGACCGGCGTCGAGCCGTACACCACGTACCAGAACCTGTTCAACGTATGGACCGTCGACGCCGTCTCGGCGCAGTCGGGCGTCTCCGGCGACCCCGCCCGGGGCGATGTGAAGAACACCGCGCTCGGCGCCTACTTCTGGTGCGACGGCATCGAGCGGCTGCTCTGCATCGACCAGGACAAGGTCGACTCGTACGTCGCCAAGGCCCCGCAGGCCGACCTGGTGATCGTGCTGGCCAACAGCGCCAAGTACGGCGGCGCCGGGTACAACGAGCCCAGCCAGAAGCTCGGTTACGAGGGGATCTCCACCGCGTCGGCCGACAACGCCAAGTCCGGCCAGGTCGCCATCCACGAGACCGGCCACTCGCTGGGCAAGCTCGCGGACGAGTACTTCTACCCGGGCACGCCCGGCTACGAGCACTACTCCGGTCCCGAGGTCACCGAGTCCAACATCTCGGTGCTGAGCGCCACCGAGATGGCCGCGCGGCGGACCAAGTGGTACCGCTGGCTGGGGGAGACCTCGCCCGACGGCGGCACGGTGGGCACGTACGAAGGCGGCGGCTACTACGTCACCGGGCTCTTCCGCCCCACGGACAACTCGATCATGCGCATCCTCGGCAAGCCCTTCAGCCTGCCCGGGCGCGAGGCGATGATCGCCGGGTTCTACCGGCACGCCTCGATCGCCACGGCCGCCGTGCCCACCGCGCAGACCCTGCGCGCCCACGACCGGGCGCGGGTGACCGTGCCCGTGCTGGCGGGCGCGGACGTCGAGCAGCCGAGGATCCGCTGGTACCTGGACGGCCGCGAGCTCACCCGGTTCGAGGGGCGGACCTCGGTCGGCGTCGCGCAGGCGATCATCTCCCCGTGGGACCGGCGGACGCACCAGCTGAAGGTGACGGTGACCGACCCGACCAAGTCGGTGCGGGACCCGCAGATCACGGCCGGGCTCACGGACGCCGTCACGTGGAGCGTCAGGCGGTAGCCGGTAAGCGCTTTCTCCTCGGCGTGTCCGGGGCATTGAACGCCCCGGGCGCGCCGTGCTACACCAACGGCAGCGGTCCACACCACTTCCCTCCGGGAGTTCCCCGTGTCCTTGCTGCCCCCGTGGTCCCGTCGTGCGTTCCTCACGGCCGTGGGGGCGACTGCCCTCACCGCGGCCGTGGTTCCCGAGGCGTCCGCCGCCGACGAGTTCGCCGTGCTGCGCGGGCGCTGGCGCGACCTCTCGCTCGGCACCGGCTACGACCCGGGCGCCGAGCCGTACGCCTCCCGGCTCAAGGAGACCGGCGACCGCGCCCGGGCGCTGCGGGCCTCGATGGCCCCGGCCGACCGCTCGCTCTGGCCGGACTGCCCGTTCGACCCGCCCGCCGGGATCACCCAGAGCTACGGCCGGCTGTGGACCATGGCCCAGGCCTACCTCCAGCCCGCCACCGGCCTCACCGGCGACCCGGGTCTCCTCGGCGACGTCGTCGCCGGTCTCGACCACCTGTCGGCGAAGGTCTACAACCCGTCCACCACGCGCTACGGCAACTGGTGGGAGTGGCAGATCGGCAGCCCCCGGCTGCTGACCGACCTGGTCAACGCGCTCTACGACCATCTGGACGAGGGCCGCATCCAGGCCGCCTGCGCCGCCGTCGACCACTTCGTCCCCGACTCCGCGCTCGGCACCTACTCGGGCACCTCCACCGGCGCCAACCGCGTCGACCTGTGCCGCTCGGTCGCGGTGCGCGGGGCCGTCGGCCGCGCCCCCGCCAAGCTCGCGCTCGCCCGCGACGCCCTGTCGCCGGTCTTCCCGTACGTCACCAAGGGCGACGGCCTCTACGCCGACGGATCGTTCATCCAGCACACGTCGATCGCCTACTCCGGTACGTACGGACAGGTCATGCTCGACGGGCTCGGGCGGCTCTTCACGCTGCTCGCCGGGACGAGCTGGGCCGTCACCGACCCCGACCGGCAGATCATCCTGGACAGCGTGGAGCGCGCGTACGCGCCGCTGATCCACAACGGGCTGGTGATGGACAGCGTCAACGGGCGGGCGGTGAGCCGGGGTTATCTGCTCGCGGACGATCTGCAGGTGATGCGGAGCGACCACTTCCACGGGCAGGCGATCATCGCCGCGATCGCGGTCCTCGCGGGCGGCGCCTCCGAGGCCGAGCGGACCCGGTGGCAGGGCATGATCAAGGGCTGGGTCGAGCGGGATCGGACCCATCCCGTCCTGGCCGCCCGCCAGTTCGGGGTCGCGGACCTGGCCCGGCTCCAGGCGGTCCTGGAGTCACCGGTGGCAGCCGCGCCCGAGCCGGTCGGGCACACCCTCTTCGCCGCCATGGACCGCGCCGTCCACCGCCGCCCCGCCTGGACCGCCAACATCGCCATGGCCTCGGAGCGGATCTCGTACTACGAGTGCGGCAACGGCGAGAACCCGCGCGGCTGGCACACCGGCGCCGGAATGCTCTACTGGTGGCCCGGGGAGCAGGGCAACGACCAGTACACGGACTGGTTCTGGCCGACCGTGGACCCGTACCGGCTGCCGGGGACCACCGTGTCCACCAAGCGGCTCGCGGACCGGGCGGGCGGCGAGTGGGGCGCGGCCAAGCCCGCCGTGAAGTGGGTGGGCGGGGCGAGCGACGGCGAGTTCGGGGCCGTCGGCCAGCACGTGAAGGGGCTCGGCTCGACCCTTGAGGCCCGCAAGTCCTGGTTCTGCACGGCCGGGACCGTCATCTGCCTCGGCGCCGGGATCACCGCGACCGACGGCGTCCGGGTCGAGACGGTCGTCGACAACCGCAACCTGGGCGAGGCCGGGACCGGTGCCTTCTCCGTGGATACCGCAGCCCGCCCCCGCTGGGCGCACCTGGAGGGCCACGGCGGCTGGGTCTTCCCCGGCGGCACCACCGCACTGCACACCCTGCGCGAGCCCAGGACCGGGGCGTGGAGCGACATCAACACCACCAGCTCGGCCGAGCGGCGCACCCGCACCTATCAGACGCTGTGGCTGGACCACGGCGTCGACCCGGCGGGCGCCTCGTACGGCTACCAGCTGATGCCGGGCGCCTCGCGGCAGACGGTCGCGGCCCGTGCCGCCGACACCGGCTGGCTGTCGGTGCTCGCCAACACGGCCGCCTGCCAGGCCGTGTCCGTGCCCGCGCTCGACCTGCTGTGCGCCAACTTCTGGCAGGCTGGGAGCGCGGGCCCGCTGTCGGCCTCCGCCCCGGCGAGCGTCCTCGTACGGAGCAAAGGGGCGACCGCCACGCTCCGGGTCAGCGAGCCGCCGCGCACCGGGCAGCCCTTCGAGGTGACCTGGAACCGTCCCGTACGACGGGTGACCAGTGCCGATTCCACGGTCCAGGTCCTGGCCACCGGCAAGGCGCTGCGGCTGCGGATCACACCGGGCACGGCGGGCGCGAACCACCGCTGTGACGTGGCTCTCACCTGATCGCGTTGTTGGACCTCCACAAAGCGGGATGGGGCTGAGCTGGCACTTCGCCTGCATCGCGGGATTGTTCTGTTCAGGGCTACCAGGAAAACGGTCCGGAGACTGTGCAGAGTCGACGGCGGGAAATTCTTGGTCGGCTTCGTAGGGTCGATGCATGACCGTTGTGGACGAAACCCCGGGTGAGCCGAGTGACGCGCGTGGCCGCGTGGCCGAGCTGCTGGCCCTGCGCGAGCAGGCCCGGCGCGGGCCGAGCGAGCGCGCGACCGAGGCGCAGCACGCCAAGGGCAAGCTGACCGCGCGCGAGCGGATCGACCTGCTCCTCGACCCGGGTTCGTTCAAGGAGGTCGAGCAGCTGCGGCGGCACCGGGCGACCGGGTTCGGCCTGGAGAACAAGAAGCCGTACACCGACGGTGTCATCACCGGCTGGGGCACGGTCGAGGGCCGTACGGTCTTCGTCTACGCGCACGACTTCCGCATCTTCGGCGGCGCGCTCGGCGAGGCCCACGCCACGAAGATCCACAAGATCATGGACATGGCCATCGCGGCCGGTGCGCCGCTGGTCTCCCTGAACGACGGCGCCGGCGCCCGTATCCAGGAGGGCGTCAGCGCCCTCGCGGGCTACGGCGGCATCTTCCAGCGCAACACGCGCGCCTCGGGCGTCATCCCGCAGATCAGCGTGATGCTCGGCCCGTGCGCGGGCGGCGCGGCCTACAGCCCGGCGCTCACCGACTTCGTCTTCATGGTCCGCGAGACCTCGCAGATGTTCATCACCGGCCCGGACGTCGTCCGCGCGGTGACCGGCGAGGAGATCACCCAGAACGGCCTCGGCGGCGCGGACGTGCACGCCGAGACGTCGGGCGTGGCGCACTTCGCGTACGACGACGAGGAGACCTGCCTCGCCGAGGTCCGCTACCTCCTGTCGATGCTCCCGTCCAACAACCGGGAGAACCCGCCGTCGCACCCCAGCGAGGACCCGGCGAACCGGCGCGGCGACGTGCTGCTCGACCTGGTGCCCGCCGACGGCAACCGCCCGTACGACATGCACAAGGTGATCGAGGAGCTCGTCGACGACGGCGACTACCTGGAGATCCACGAGCGCTGGGCCCGCAACATCATCTGCGCCCTGGCCCGGCTCGACGGCCAGGTCGTGGGCATCGTGGCCAACCAGCCGCAGTCGCTCGCGGGTGTACTGGACATCGAGGCGTCGGAAAAGGCTGCCCGTTTCGTTCAGATGTGCGATGCTTTTAATATCCCGATCGTCACCCTTTTGGACGTACCCGGCTTCCTGCCGGGTGTCGACCAGGAGCACGGTGGAATCATCCGGCACGGCGCGAAGCTGCTGTACGCGTACTGCAACGCCACCGTGCCGCGGATCTCGCTGATCCTGCGCAAGGCCTACGGCGGGGCGTACATCGTCATGGACTCCCAGTCCATCGGCGCCGACCTCACCTACGCCTGGCCGACCAACGAGATCGCGGTGATGGGCGCCGAAGGCGCCGCCAACGTCATCTTCCGCAAGCAGATCGCGGAGGCCGAGGACCCCGAGGCGATGCGCGTGCGCATGGTCAAGGAGTACAAGGCCGAGCTGATGCACCCGTACTACGCGGCCGAGCGGGGCCTTGTCGACGACGTCATCGACCCCGCCGAGACCCGCGAGGTGCTGATCGCCTCCCTCGCGATGCTGCGCACCAAGCACGCCGACCTGCCGTCCCGCAAGCACGGCAATCCGCCTCAGTAACGAGGAGCTCCGTTGACCACCCCGACCTCTTCCTCTCCTTCCGTCCTCCGCGTCGAGAAGGGCGAAGCCGCGCCCGAGGAGCTGGCGGCCATCACGGCCGTCCTGCTCGCCCGCGCGGCCGCCCGGCCCGCCCCGACCCCGTCACGCGGCCGCGACACGGCAGGCTGGCGCCGCCTGGAGCGCACGCCGGGCTTCAGGGCGCCGCATTCTTGGCAGGGCTAGGCCCCGGCTGCCTTGTGGCTTTGAAGGCCCCGCTGCTCCTTTTTGGAGTGGCGGGGCCTTTGGCGTACGTACGGGGGTGATCAGTGGCGTTTGATACGGACACCGGGGATGGGGGAGGCGGGGGCTGAGTACGGGGTGCTGCCGGTGATCCGGACGGTGAGCTTGGATTGGGTGGGGGTGCGGGCGAGGGTGTGGAGGGCTAGGGGGCGGTTGTCGGGGGTGCGGCAGTTGAACAGGCGCAGGGTGTGCAGCCGGTCTGCCGTGCTGAGCGGGCCTAGATCACGCGGTACCACGCAGTTGCGGAAACCCACTAGGACGAGCTTCGGCGGAAGACTCTGCTGCCTGTGCAGCCACTCACTCAGGTTGTAACCTTCCAAGTGCAGCGAGCCCAGACGTTCCATCGTGCCGAGCCCAATGAGGCCGTGCGGGGCGCCGCTGCCCTGGAGCAGCAGATAGTGCAACCGCTTCAAGTCGGTCAGTCGACCAAGGTCGGTACTGGGACTCAGTCGGCCAAGACCCAGAGATTGCAGCTCGCTGGCGACCGGAACTGCTTCCAGCGGCGGCAGCGACAGCCAGTCCTGTAACACGAGAACTTTCAGGCTAGTCAATTCACGCAGCGGCTCCACATCGTGGAGCGGGACGTTCCCCCACAGCGACAGGCTGATCAGCTCAAGCCGGTGCCGCAGCGGTGACAGGTCGTCGGTGTCGCGCAGCATCGGCAGCCAGAGCCGATCCAGTTCACCGAGCGCGTCGGTGGCCGCGAGGCCGCCCTTGAAGGCGTACCGGATCGAGACACTGCGCGCCTGCGGCAGCTCCAGGAGGGCGAGCCACTGAGTCGGATGAGTCAGTGACAGCCATGTGCGGGCGAGCGGTAGCTGTGCGAGTACCCGCCGGGCGTACTCGTGTGGGTCGAAGTACTGCCATACCGCGACGAGTTCGGACCGCACACCCGGGCGCCAGTCTCCCGCGTACCGCGCAAGCCGCTCCAGCGCCTCGTCACCCCCGATCACCGCAGCAGTCCGTACGACCGCGATCGCAGCCTTCTCCGACAATCCGTCCAACGACTCCGGCAGCCGCCGCAGCGCCGCGAGCCCCACCCCCGCCAGCCCCTCCGCATCCGTCCTCCGCCGAGGCGGCAGCAACACGGACAGCGCGTCCTCCAACTGCCCCGCCACCCCCTCCGGCACCGTGGTCATCGTCTCCAGACAAGACGCGGCCAGCAGCCGCAGCCCCCGGGCCCGCCGCGGCTCGGCGGAGGCACGGGCGAGGACGCCCCCGATCAGCTCCTCCCGCTGGCTCCGGTTCGCATGGCCCGCCGCCATCACCACCGTCTCGCGCCACAGATCCAGATGCGCCCGCTCGATCAGATTGCCCATCCGGTCCTCGGCGGCCGCCTCCGCCGCCGCCAGGTACTCCTGGAACGTACGGTGCAGGAAGTCGACGCGGCCCTCGGCCGGGGACCTCAGCACCCCGGAGCGGGCCACCAGATGGTCCAGCAGGGCTTGGCCGTCCACGCCGTCCAGATGCCGCATCGCGGCCGTCTTCGCCCCGACGTGGGTCGCGGCCTGCTCCCACGCGATCTCGCTGCGGTTGTTGTCGGACAGCCGCCAGGCGAGGTCCTGGAGCACGCAGATCCTGTCCGTGAGGCTCAGCGGCACGTCCAGTGCGCTCGGCACCAACCGATCCGCGTCCCGCCGCTGCACCAGGATCTCCAGCGCGATCCGGTACAGCTCCATCCGGTTGCGCGGCAGCTGGCGGCGGCGGTTGAGGTGCAGGGCGCACAGCAGCGCGGCCAGCAGGGGGCTGGTGGCCAGGGACTGGAGGTGGGGGCGGTCCTGGAGGCTGGTGAGGAGGGAGCGCTCGTAGTGGGGTAACTGCTCGGCCGCGCACGGCAACTGGTCGCCCTGTTCCCGTACCGCCTCGTGCCACTGGCGGATGAACGCCGCCAGGTCCGGCGGGCGCATCCGGTCCAGGTGCAGCGCCGTGAACCCCTCCGCCCGCAGCCAGTCGGCGCGCGCGGCGGCCGGGCGCGAGGTGACCACGACCTGGTTCTCGGGGTACGCGTGCAGCAGCCCGCGCAGCCAGTCGCGCACCGCCCGCCGCTCCCCGGCCAGGAGTTCGTCGACCCCGTCGACCAGCAGCAGTACGCGGCCCGCCGCCAGCTCCCGGTCCAGCCAGGCCGTCGGCATGTGGCCCGTGAGCGGCCCGGCCACCGAGTCGAGCAGCGCCTCAGGCAGCGGCAGCTCCCGGCCCGCGTACCGGCGCAGCTTCACCAGGACCGGCACCCGGCCGTTCCAGTCGGCCAGTTCGCCCCCGAAGGCGCCCCGGGCGGCCGTCACGGCGAGCCACTGCAGGAGCGTGGTCTTGCCGGAGCCCGCCTCGCCGCGCAGCAGTACCCTCGCGGTGTTCTTGAGCGCCGTCTCGACCCGTACGCCGGGGCTGTCGTCCTCCCCGTCGGCCCAGGCGCCCGCGCCGGTCCGCAGGGGCGGGCCCGGGCGGGCGGGGCGGGGGCCGGCGTCGCCGGTGGCGCGCAGACTCACGTACGCGACGGACAGCTTGGCGCGCGGGGCGCGTTCGGAGGCGAAGCTGAACAGCTCGACCTCGTCGAGGGAGCGGCTGATGAGCTCCAGGTACTCCCGGCGGAACGCGTCGTCCTGGCCCGTGCCGCCCGGCGCGTACAGCGAGCGCACGGGCAGCCGCTCCAGTACGAGCGTGACGTCGGCTCCCAGCGAGGTGGTGCGGCCGAGGAGCTCGGTGACGGCCCGCTCGGTGAAGACGGGGAGCCTGCGCAGGATCCGTACGTAGCAGTCGCAGCACTCGGAGAAGAGCAGGTCGTGGAAGCGGGCCGCCGGCTCGTCCAGTCCGGTCGGCACCGGGGCCGTCCGGCGGATGCGGCGGGCCAGCTCGGCCGGGTCGGCGTCGGAGCCGATCACGGCCTCGTCGGAGAGGTCTGCCCGCGTGAAGGCGTCGATGACCGCGACCAGTGCGGCCTGCCGCCCCGCATCCGTCAGATCACGGAACTCATGGGCGAGCAGCGGCTCCAGGCGGCCCGCCACCGCGTCGGCGATCTGCTCGAACTGCCGCTCCACGCCCCGCTGGGCACGCAGCCCCGGCACCCGCACCCGCACCAGCTCCGCCATCGCGCTACGGGCCTCCTGCTCCCGCCGCCGAGGCCCGAGCCACAGCCCGACAGCACGGGTAGCCACAACCCGCCCGAGGTTGATAGCCGCCACTTCCGCACTCATCGCACCCCCTTCCGGCATTGTGGCGGCCCCGGGTCGTGCGGACACGACAAACGCCGGGACCCGACGTACGGGCCCCGGCGTGGGGTTTAGGGGCGCGGGGAACTGCGCGATCAGCCACAGATGACCCGCAGCCGAAGAACACAGCCCCCGCGGAGCGCTACCGCAGGCGAGCCATCAACGCATGCTCAACCAGCGTGATCAGCGCACTCTTCGCATCCGCACGATGGCGGGCGTCGGTCGTGATGATCGGCGTGTCCGGACCGATCTGAAGCGCCTCGCGGACCTCGTCCGGGGTGTACGGCTGGTGGCCGTCGAAGCCGTTGAGGGCGATGACGAACGGCAGGCCGCTGTTCTCGAAGTAGTCGACGGCCGGGAAGCAGTCGGCGAGGCGGCGCGTGTCGACGAGGACGACGGCGCCGATGGCACCGCGGACCAGGTCGTCCCACATGAACCAGAAGCGGTCCTGGCCGGGGGTGCCGAACAGGTACAGGATCAGGTCCTGGTCGAGCGTGATGCGGCCGAAGTCCATCGCGACCGTGGTGGTCGTCTTGTCGCCCGTGTGCGTGAGGTCGTCGATGCCCGCGGAAGCGGACGTCATGACGGCCTCGGTACGCAGGGGGTTGATCTCCGAGACCGCGCCGACGAACGTGGTCTTGCCCACGCCGAAGCCGCCCGCCACCACGATCTTCGCGGAAGTAGTGGAGCGGGCAGCACCGCCGCTAGAGCTTGCGAAGTCCACTGAGCACCCTTTCGAGCAGTGTCACATCTGGCTGGCCGCCGGCGGACTCGTCGCCGCCGGGCTGGTGGATGGCGACAAGTCCGGCCTCCGCCAGGTCGGCGACGAGGATTCGGGCAACGCCGAGGGGGATGGAGAGGAGTGCCGAGATCTCGGCGACCGACTTGATCTCACGGCACAGATGGCAGATCCGCTGGTGCTCGGGCAACTGCCCTTGCAGCCTGGCGGGTTCCGCCGTGGTGTGCACCAGCGCCTCGATGGCGAGCTGGTAGCGCGGCCGGGTGCGGCCGCCGGTCATGGCGTACGGACGTACAAGGGGGTTGTGCGTGCCGCCCGCCGGGGAGGACTGGGGGGTCTGCCGCGGCTGCACCGGCTCGATGCGGGGCTGCGGCGGCTGGTCGTACGGACCCGGCTGACGGTGGGGCTGCTGGTACGGGTGCTGGCCCTGACCGCTTCTGCTGGGGGCGGAGGGAAAGTTGAAGCGGTTCTGCCCGTGCTCACCCGGAGACTGCTGTCCACCGCTGTATGGGTGTCCGCCTGGGGGTGTTGTCACGTTTCCTCCTCCGACTGCCGGTCGCCCGTTCCTGTGGGACCGCGCCACCGCACTTTATGGCGCGGTGGCGAGAAACGCACTGCCTGTCTGGTAGTTGAGAACGGAAGGTTCACAACTAATTAAGGAGACTGCCCTGGAGTTCCGCGCGCAGGTCCGGGGTGAGGACGGAACCCGCGCGGTCGACAAGGAGAGCCATCTCATAGCCCACGAGGCCGATGTCGGCCTCGGGGTGGGCGAGTACGGCCAGCGAGGATCCGTCCGAGACGGACATGATGAAGAGGAAGCCGCGCTCCATCTCCACGACCGTCTGGTTGACGGCGCCGCCCTCGAAGATCCGGGAGGCTCCCGCGGTCAGGGACGTCAGTCCGGAGGCGACAGCCGCCAGCTGATCGGCTCGGTCCCGGGGGAAGCCTTCGGACATGGCCAGCAGGAGTCCGTCGGCGGAGACCACCACCGTGTGGGACACCCCGGGGGTGTTGTCCACGAAGTTGGTGATCAACCAGTTCAGATTCTGCGCCGCCTGGCTCATCGGGCTCACACTAACGCTCCTGGTTGTAGGTGTTACTTGTGTCCGACCCCGCGCTGCGGCCCTGCTGGACGCCGCGGCGCAGGTTGCTCAACCTGCCGCGGACGTCCTCGGGAGCGCGGGAGACCTGTGGGCCGCCCTGCGGGGTCTGCTCCGCCGCGCCCTCGACCAGATTGGCCTTGGGCACCCGCCGGGGAAGCCCGGAGGGTGTGACCCCGCCGGCCTTCGGCTCACGCAGCTTCTCGGCCCGCGTCCAGCGCTCGTCGTTGGTCGAACGCCAGTCGCCGGTGGGCTCGTCGGTGCCGGAGTCGGCGCCGTTCGCGGCTCCGGCACCGGAGCCGTTGACGGTTCCGTTCGCGGTTCCGTTCACGGTCGCGGGGCCGGTGCCGTTGACGGGCTGCCGCTGCTGCTCGGGCCGCTGCGGTTCGGACTTCTGCTGCGGCTCCTGGGCGGCGGGCTGCCAGTTCTGCTGGCTGCTGCCGCGCCTCGGCAGACCGGCGCCGGTCAGCTCGTGGGAGGAGGCCGGGGCGGGGCCCGGACGGTCGAAGCCTACGCGCTCGCGGCCGCCCGCGGGAACGTCCGGAGCGGATTCCGCTTCCTTGTTCGCCTGCTGGAAGTCGGACGCGTAGGAGTCCTGGTACGAGGCGTTCTGCTGCCACTCGCCCTGGTGGGGCGCGTCGCCGTAACCGCCGTCGTACTGCGGGCCGCCGGCCGCGGGCGCCTGGTAGGCGGCCTCCGCGTAGCCCTGGTCCGGGTAGTCGTTCCGCTGCTGTCCCTGCTGCTGTCCGTAGGACTCCTGCGGGTACGCGTCGGAGTAGTCCTGCGCGTACTGCTGCTGGCCCTGCTGACCGTCGAACTGGTTGTCGTACGCGCCGCCCTGCCGGCCGTTGTACGACTCGTCGTACCCGCCCTCGTAGGACTGCTGCTGCCCGTACTGCTCGTCGTACGCGCCGGCCTGCTGCACGCCGTCGACCTCGTCGCGGTAGAGCGGGCGGTCGCCGCCCTGCGCCTGGGCCTCCAGGGCCGCACGGCGCTCCTCGCGCATCAGCGAGCGGTTGACCGGGTCGAGCTGGAGGGCTTCGCCCTGCTCGCCCGTCTCGTAGCGGGAGTCGTCGAAGCCGAGCTCGGCGGCGGTGCGCAGGGCCGGGGCCGGGGCCTCGAAGCTCTGCTGCTGCTCCGGGATGATCTGCGAGACCGTGAAGTCGTCGCCGGGCAGCGGCTCGCCACCGCCACCGTGGGTGATCGCGTCCGGGAGCATGACCAGCGAGGTGGTGCCCGCCTGCTCGCCGGAGGGGCGCAGCTGGACGCGGATGCCGTGCCGGTCGGAGAGCCGGCCGACCACGAACAGGCCCATGCGCTGCGAGACGGCGGCGTCCACGGTCGGCGGGTTCGCCAGCTTGTGGTTGATGTCCGCGAAGTCCTCGGCGGTGAGGCCGATGCCCTTGTCGTGGATCTCGATCATGACGCGGCCGTCCGGGAGGCGGGTGGCCGTCACACGGACCTTGGTCTGCGGGGAGGAGAACGTCGTGGCGTTCTCCAGGAGCTCGGCGAGCAGGTGCACGAGGTCGGTCACGGCCTGGCCGTGGATCTCGCTCTCCGGCACACCGGTCAGCTCGATGCGCTCGTACGACTCCACCTCGGAGGAGGCGGCGCGCAGCACGTCGACCAGCGGGACCGGCTGGTTCCAGCGGCGGCCCGGCTCCTCGCCGGCGAGGACCAGGAGGTTCTCGCCGTTGCGGCGCATACGGGTCGCGAGGTGGTCCAGCTTGAAGAGGCTCTCCAGCTGGTCCGGGTCGGCCTCGTTGTTCTCCAGGTCGGTGATGAGGGTCAGCTGGCCCTCGATCAGGGACTGGTTGCGGCGCGACAGGTTGGTGAAGATCGCGTTGACGTTGCCTCGCAGCAGCGCCTGCTCGGCGGCGAGCCGGACGGCCTCGCGGTGGACCTGGTCGAAGGCGCGGGCGACTTCGCCGATCTCGTCCGTGGAGGTGATCGGGATGGGCTCGACCCGGGTGTCGACCCGGCCGGGCTCGGTGCGCGAGAGCTGGTCGACGAGCATCGGCAGTCGCGTTTCGGCCACCTCGAAGGCGGCGGAGCGCAGCCGGCGCATCGAGCGGCTCATCTGGCGGGCCACCATGCCGGCCAGGATGAAGGCGGCGAGCAGCGAGACCACGACGATCGCGCCGTTGATGTACGCGGCGGTCTTGGCGTCGTCGGCGATCTGGCCGGCCTCGGTCACGGCCCGGGTGACCAGGTCCTGCTCGACCTCGGTGTAGCCGTCGAACTTGGCGGTGGAGGCGGCCATCCAGGCCTCGGGGGAGATGCCCTGGGCCTTGAGCTGCTTGGCGCTCTGGCCCTCGCCGATCGCGGCGGCCATGCTGTTGAAGGGCGAGCCGTCGCGGGCCGGGGCGGCGCCGATGCGCGGGCCGTCGTCGGCCTGCTGGCGCACCGCCGGAAGGTCCTTGGCGGCCTGGGCGGCCTTGGCCTCCATGACCTGCTTCAGATGGGCGCTGTCCGCGTCCGTACCACCGGCGTCGAACTCGCCGAGGGCGATGAACTCCAGGTAGTTGTACGAGTTGAACGCCTTGACCTGCAGCTGGAAGGTCTTGGGGTCCTCGCTCGGCCGCATGATGAGGTGCAGACCGATGGAACGCTGCAGCGACTCGGCGGCCTTGGCGAGGTCGACCGCGTACACCATGCGTCCGTAGCTGGTGATGTTGCCGGTGCCGAGGCCGAGCTCGTTGGAGAACGTGCTCAGGTAGTGGGGGACCGCGGTGTAGCCCTCTTCGGTGAACACCGGGTTCGACTTCTCGACGCCCTTGGTGAAGGCGGTCTTGCGCAGGCCGTCGAGGGTCTTCTCGACCTCGCGGACCTTGGCCAGGCGGCGCTGGAGGCTGGGCGTGTCCGGCATGCCCTTGACCTCGTCGTCGAACTTGGCGCGGGCCGCGTCCGAGGCGGCGCGCGTCTTGGCGATGACGTCGGTGTCGCGCTTGTTCGCCAGCAGGTCCTGGGCCGTCAGGTCGCGCTCGTTGAGCAGGGCCTGGCCGTACTCCGAGGCGGCGCGCACGATCTTCGCCGTCTTCTCGGCGTCACGGGCGTCGCGCCAAGTGGATATGGACCCCGCGACCTCGAAGCCGCCCATGACGAGGCCGACGAGGACGGGGATGAGGAGGATGGCGTTCAGACGGGTGGCCACCCGCCAGTTGCGCGGCGAGAACTTGCTCCGACTGCCGGAGTCGGGGCTCGCGGCCGGACCCGCGCCCTTGCCCCCGGAGGGGGTCGGCAGCTCGTCCGGCGTCGCCGCACTGCGCTGCGGCGGGGTGAAGTTGCCCCGCGCCTGCTGCGTCGCGGAGCTCGTCGTGCTTCGCCTCACTCGACCAACAACCTCTCGGCGCCGGCACCTCTCGTGGTGTGCCTTTAAATGTTCTGAGCCGTACTACTCGGGAGTTCGTCGAATTCCAGCACGCCAGGGGGGTCCGTTCCAAACAGCTGGAATCAGGGGTTCCGAGTGGCCCACGCCTCAGATAAAACGGGCATAAAGAGCGAGCCCCGTCAAAAGATGGGGCCAATGTGAGCGCAGCGACACCATGTGAACGCGGCGGGTGTCCGTGACGTGGGAATTCTCTGTCGAAACGTTATGAACACAGGGGCGGATCGTGTCAAAGGACACAGTCCGCCCCTGTTCGTCTACGACAACTGCCGTATGGGCCGGACTACTTGAGTCGTGCCATCAGTGCGTGTTCCACCAGCGTGATCAGCGCGCTCTTCGCATCGCCGCGGTGGCGGGCGTCGGTGGTGATGATCGGCGTGTCCGGACCGATCTGGAGGGCCTCGCGGACCTCGTCCGGGGTGTACGGCTGGTGGCCGTCGAAGCCGTTGAGGGCGATGACGAACGGCAGGCCGCTGTTCTCGAAGTAGTCGACCGCGGGGAAGCAGTCGGCCAGACGCCGGGTGTCCACCAGGACCACGGCGCCGATCGCGCCCCGGACCAGGTCGTCCCACATGAACCAGAAGCGGTCCTGGCCCGGCGTACCGAAGAGGTACAGGATCAGGTCCTGGTCCAGGGTGATGCGGCCGAAGTCCATGGCCACCGTGGTGGTGGTCTTGTCCCCGGTGTGGGTGAGGTCGTCGATGCCCGCGGAAGCGGACGTCATGACGGCCTCGGTACGCAGCGGGTTGATCTCCGAGACCGCGCCGACGAACGTGGTCTTGCCCACGCCGAAGCCGCCCGCCACCACGATCTTCGCGGAGGTGGTAGACCGTCCCGCTCCGCCGCTAGAGCTTGCGAAGTCCACTGAGCACCCTTTCGAGCAGCGTCACATCCGGCGTGCCGCCGGCCTCTCCATTGCCCGGCTGGTGGATGGCCACCATGCCGGCCTCCGCCAGGTCGGCGACAAGAATCCGGGCCACGCCGAGCGGCATCTGCAGCAGCGCCGAGACCTCCGCCACCGACTTGACCTCGCGGCACAGGTGACAGATCCGCTGGTGCTCCGGGAGCAGCGTGGCCAGGTGCGCCGGGTCCGCGGTCGTGCTGACCAGGGCCTCGATGGCGAGCTGGTAGCGCGGCCGGGTCCGGCCGCCCGTCATGGCGTACGGGCGGACCAGCGGCTGGTCGCCTTCACTGTCGTAGTGCGCGTCGTGCAGAGCGCCGTACGAATCGTGTGAGGCGGGTGGCGGGGTCATGGATCCTCCGGGCGGGACAGCAGGGACAGCGAGTGTCTTCGAGCCGTCGGATGTGGCCGGTGGGGGGCGGGGTGCGGCCGGACGGTGGGTTCTGACTGAGGGTGGGGCCTCAGTGGAGCAGGCTCCCCTGGAGCTCCGCTCGCAGATCCGGGGTGAGGACGGAGCCCGCGCGGTCGACCAGGAGGGCCATCTCGTAACCGACCAGGCCGATGTCGCACTCGGGGTGGGCGAGCACGGCCAGCGAGGAGCCGTCGGAGACGGACATGAGGAAGAGGAAGCCGCGCTCCATCTCCACCACGGTCTGGGCGACGGTGCCGCCCTCGAAGATCCGGGACGCACCCGCGGTCAGCGAGGTGAGACCGGACGCCACGGCCGCGAGCTGGTCGGCCCGGTCCCGCGGAAAACCTTCGGACATGGCGAGCAGGAGTCCGTCGGCGGAGACCACCACTGTGTGGGACACCCCGGGGGTGTTGTCCACGAAGTTGGTGATCAACCAGTTCAGATTCTGCGCCGCCTGGCTCATCTGACTCAACTATCGCTCCTGCTGGTGAGTGGGGTCCATCGAGAAACTGCCGGTCGACGGGCCGTTTCCGGCCTGCCGCCCCTGCTGGATACCCCGGCGGAGATTGGTCAGGCGGCCGCGCACGTCGTCGGGCGCACGCGAGACCTGGGGGCCTGCCTGGTTCTGCTGCTGCTGTGCGGTGCCCGCGACCAGGTTGGCACGCGGGACCCGCTTGGGCAGACCGGAAGTGGTGACACCGCCGGCGGCGGGCTTGCGGGCCCGCTCGGCCTGGCGGACGAGTTCGTCGTTGGGCGAGGGCCGCCAGGAGTTGTTGGCGGGCGCGCCGTTGGCGTCGCGCTGGACGGGCGCCGGGCGGCGCTCGGCGGGCGGCTGCGCCGCGGCCGGGGGCTGCGCCGGACGCATCCCCTGCTGGGGTCCGCCCTGGTTGCCCTGGCCCTGGTTGCCCGGTGCGGGCTGCCCCGGCTGCTGGCCGTTCTGACCGCCCTGGCCGTGGAACCAGTTGGTCTCCAGGGTGTCGTACAGCGGCGTACGGCCGTCACCGGCGTTCGGAGCCGGCGGCAGCGCCTCGGGCTGCGGCTGCTGCGGCAGGCTCCCGGCGGCCGGACGCGGCTGCTGGTTCTGCCGGGGCTGCTGCGGTGCCTGGTACTGCTGCGGCTGCGGCTGCTGCGGGGCACGCGGCGCGTCGAAGTCCGGCCGGGCGTACTGACCGGTGTTCTGGCCGGTGTTCTGACCGTTGCCCGGACCGGTGTTCTGGCCCGGGTTCTGGCCGTACGCGCCGGGGCGCTCGAACTGACCGGTCTGTGACGGGTCCTGGGCGCCCTGGGCACCTTGGGCGCCCTGCGGCGCACCGAAGACGTCCGGGCGCACGAACTGGCCGGTGGACGAGGGGTCCTGGCTGCCGGGCGGCGGCCCGTCGAAGTCCGGGCGGGCGAACTCGGCCGTGGAGCCGGGGCCCTGCCGGTCGTCGAGCTGCGGCCGGGGGTACTGGCCGGTGTGCTGCTCGACGTCCTCGTGGCCGCGCGGGCCGTCCTGCGACGCCTGCTCGTTGCCCCAGCTCGCGGCCTGCGGGCGCTGCGGGGCGCCGCCGCCGGGCAGCTCGGCGCGCGGGGCGCCGGGCGGCGGGGTCAGCGGGCGGTCGCCGCGGCGCGGGGCCGGGGGCTGCTGGGCCGGGGTGCCGGTGCCGAAGGCGCCGCCCTGGCCGAAGCCGCCCTGGTTCTGGCCCTGACGGGGCTGCTGGGCGCTGCTGTCGCGCGGGGGCAGTGCGGCACGCGGACCGGCGCCACCGGCCACCGCGCCGCGCGGGGCGCCCGCGCCGAGCCGTCCGCCGCCACCGGGACCGCCGGCCGGGCCGCTGCCGAGCGCACCGGCGAGACCGGCGCGGGCACCGGGGCCCGGGGTCACGCCGGGACGGCCGGCGCCGGCCGGGCCCTGCGCCTGGGGGCCGCCGGGCTTGCCCGGGGCCTTCTTGCCGCCCTGGGCGACGTCGACGGGCAGCATGACGAGCGCGGTCGTACCGCCGGAGTCGGAGGGGCGCAGCTGGATGCGGATGCCGTGTCGCAGGGACAGGCGGCCGACCACGAACAGACCCATGCGGCGCGAGACCGAGACGTCCACGGTGGGCGGCGACGCGAGCCGCTCGTTGATCGCGGCGAGGTCCTCGGGGGAGAGGCCGATGCCGGTGTCGTGGATCTCGACCAGGACGCGGCCGTCGGGCAGCGCGTGACCGGTGACGCGGACCTTGGTCTGCGGCGAGGAGAACGAGGTGGCGTTCTCAAGGAGCTCGGCGAGCAGGTGCACGAGGTCGTTGACCACGCGGCCGGCGACGTCGGTGGCGGGCACGGCCGCCAGCTCGATGCGCTCGTACTGCTCCACCTCGGAGGCCGCGGCGCGGAGCACGTCGACCAGCGGGACCGGGCGGGTCCAGCGGCGACCGGGCTCTTCACCGGCGAGGACGAGGAGGTTCTCGCCGTTCCGGCGCATACGGGTCGCGAGGTGGTCGAGCTTGAAGAGCGAGGAGAGCTGGTCCGGGTCGGCCTCGCGGGACTCCAGTTCGGAGATGAGCGAGAGCTGACGCTGGATGAGGCCCTGCGAGCGGCGCGAGAGGTTGGTGAACATCGCGTTGACGTTGCCCCGCAGAAGGGCCTGCTCGGCGGCGAGGCGGACGGCCTCGCGGTGCACGTCGTCGAAGGCCGCGGCCACTTGGCCGATCTCGTCCCGGGAGTGCACGCCGACCGACTCCACGGACGTGTCGACGTCCTGCGGGTCGGACTCGGAGAGCTGCTTGACGAGCTCGGGCAGCCGGTCCTGGGCGACCCGGGTCGCGGTGTCCTGGAGGCGCCGCAGCGAGCGGATCATGGACCGGGCCACGACGAACGCGCCGACCAGCGAGACGCCGAGGACGATGAGGATCAGGGCACCGTTGAGGATCGCGTCCCGCTGCGACTGGTCGCGCAGCTCGCGGGCCTTCTGCTCCATCTCGCCGAGCAGGGTCTGCTCGATCTGCTTCATCGAGTTGATCTTGTTGGAGTCCTGGTCGTACCAGTCGAGGTACGAGCGCTTGGTCTCCGTGGCGAGGCCGCCCTTGAGGACGCGCTGGGAGTACGCGTTGGCCGCGGTGATCTCCGAGTTGCCCTTGTCGAGCGGGGCCATCAGCTCTTCGGGGTTGCCGTGGTTGCTCTCGTAGACGATCGAGAACGACGACAGCTCCTGGCGCTCGCCGTCCGCCGCGGACTTGGCGTAGAGGCGGTCGGACTCGTTGAGCTTGCCGCTGGTTTCCTTGGTCGCGGGGAGCGCGGCGGCGATGATCGCGCGCTGGATGGAGGCGTACTCCTTGGCGGAGGAGAACGCGGCCAGCGCACGGGTCCGCTTGATCATCTCCGGGTTGGAGGTGGCCTGCGCCATGTCCTGGGAGAGGCTGAGCAGGCTGCGGATGAGGCGGCTGTAGCCCTCGACGGTCTGGGAGTTCGAGACGTCGCCCTGGTAGGCGCTCTTGCGGATGTTGTCGAGGTCCTGGAGCTGGATCGCGATGGCCGTGACGTTACGGCGGATCGACTCCAGTGCGTCGTCGTTGTCCGGGTTGTCGACGTCCTGGGTGGCCGACATGAACTGCTGCTTGACCCGGTCGGTGATGCCCTTCGCCGTGGCGACCCGGGCCGCGCCGCCGGTCTGCACCGCACCCGCCGACTTGTCGCGCTCCTCCTGGAGCGCGGCGGCCAGCTCGGTGGCCTGCTTGGTCATGTCGGTGAGCAGCTGCATGTGGTCGAGCTGCTTCATGTCGTTCATCGACTGGTTGATGCGCAGCCCGCCGAGGGTGGTCGCGGCGACCACGGGCAGGGTGAGGAGCGCGACCAGGCGGGTGGAGATGCGCCAGTTGCGCAGGGCTATTCGCGACCCGGTGTCCACGGCCGGCTTCGGCTTGGGCGCGGCCGAGGGCTTCTCGCCGCCCGCGGCGGAGCGGCCGGTCGGACCGGAGGGGCCGGCGCTGTCGTCGCCGGCCGGTGAAGGGGCCGACGGATTCTGGGTGGCCCGGGGGTTCTGGGCGTGCTGGGGCGAGGAACTGACTGATGTGGGGCCAGTCCCGCCGTGCGGCTCCTGCTCCGCCGCAGCGCTGCCATCCCTCTTGAAACGTCCCTGCACTAGCGTCGCAACCTCTGGACCAGGCGTCCCCCCGCTCTGAACGGAAGGGACGGTGTCGGCGTCGTGGGGCAAGTGTGCGCCCCATGTGTTGGTCGTGAGTGACCGGCGCTTGTTGGTCTCCCCCTCCCCGCCGCCACTCGGCGCTGCGTTGCGCCCTTGCGCGCCGGTCAGTGACCCGCGGCGGTGCGTGGAATTCCAGCACAGTGCCGGATCTCCAACAAGGCCCGCGTACCGGGCTGTGACCTGAGTGACACATTGTGATGGACGAGTCACGAGCCGTAGAAACCATGCACGGATGAATCGGACTTTTACCCACGAGTCGCTTACGTGGGAGGAGTGACCCAGTCGCCATGATCAAGAGCGGAATGGAGGGTTCAGTGGTGCAATGTCCGTTTCGGTAACCGGAATTGACGGGGCGTAATGCCCGAATTGTTTACCGACTCGTGAGCAAACTCACACGATGATCGTCGCCTCTACGGCCGTTTGCCGGGAATTCGAATGTTTAGCCTGACGCTTTACAGGGATGGCCAATCCGACAACCGGCGCCGCCGCGCGCCCCGCAACCGACAGGGTTCGAACGGCAGATGAAGACGACGATGATGATCCGCACCATAGCCAACCCCCGCCGCACCACCCTGGCGCACCTCGCGGACGCCGAGGAGATGCAGACGGAGGTCCTGCCCGAGCACTCGGTGGACCTGCCCACCCAGACGGCCAACCCGCGCCGCACCGTCCTGATGGACGCACCGGTCGCCGCCGCCCAGTAGATAGCGCGGGTCGCCCCCTCACCCGCGTTAGCCTGGAGCGTCAGTCTCCAGCCAGCGACCAAGTGAGGGGCGACAGCATCCCGTGCGCATCGCCAGATTCTCCATCGACGGCAATGTCGCCTTCGGCGCGGTCGAGGACACCCCGCAGGGGCCCGTGCTCGACATCATCAAGGGCATTCCGTACGCCGACTTCGAGCTCTCGGGCACCAAGGTCCCGCTGAGCAAGGTCCGGCTGCTGCCGCCGGTGCTGCCCAACAAGGTCGTGGCCATCGGCCGCAACTACGCGGAGCACGCCAAGGAGCTCGGGAACGAGGTCCCGGAGGTGCCCGTCGCCTTCTTCAAGCCCACCACCTCGGTGATCGGCTCCGGCGACGCGATCGAGTACCCCTCCTTCTCCAACGAGCTGCACCACGAGGCCGAGCTGGCCGTGGTGATCGGCCGGATGTGCCGCGAGGTCCCGCGCGAGCGCGTCAAGGACGTCATCTTCGGCTACACCTGCGCCAACGACGTCACCGCGCGCGACGCCCAGCAGCGCGAGAAGCAGTGGGCCCGGGCCAAGGGCTTCGACACCTCGTGCCCGCTCGGCCCCTGGGTGGAGACCGACCTCGACCCGACGGATCTCACGATCCAGGCGACGGTCAACGGCGAACAGCGCCAGCTGGGCCGCACGAGCGACATGATCCGCTCCATCGAGGACCTGGTCGTCCACATCACCGAGGCCATGACGCTGCTCCCGGGCGACGTCATCCTCACGGGGACCCCGGCCGGAGTCGGCCCCCTCAACGTCGGCGACGAGGTCGCCGTCACCATCGAAGGCATCGGCACTCTCACCAACAAGGTGATCAAGCGTGGCTAACGCGAACGTCCGCGTACGTTTCTGTCCCTCCCCGACCGGCAACCCCCACGTGGGCCTGGTCAGGACCGCCCTCTTCAACTGGGCGTTCGCCCGGCACAACCAGGGCACCATGGTCTTCCGCATCGAGGACACCGACGCGGCCCGCGACTCCGAGGAGTCGTACAACCAGCTGCTCGACTCGCTGCGCTGGCTGGGCCTCGACTGGGACGAGGGCCCCGAGGTCGGCGGCCCGCACGCGCCCTACCGCCAGTCCCAGCGGATGGACATCTACCAGGACGTGGCCGAGAAGCTGCTCGCGGGCGGCTACGCGTACCACTGCTACTGCACCACCGAGGAGCTCGACGAGCGCCGCGACGCGGCCCGCGCCGCCGGCAAGCCGTCCGGCTACGACGGCCACTGCCGCGACCTGAGCGCGGAGCGGAAGGCGGCGTACGAGGCGGAGGGCCGCACGGCCATCGTCCGCTTCCGGATGCCCGACGAGCCGATCACCTTCACGGACCTGGTCCGCGGCGAGCTGACCTTCACCCCGGACAACGTGCCGGACTACGGCATCGTCCGCGCCAACGGGGCCCCGCTGTACACGCTGGTCAACCCGGTCGACGACGCCCTGATGGAGATCACCCACGTCCTGCGCGGCGAGGACCTGCTCTCCTCCACCCCGCGCCAGATCGCGCTCTACAAGGCGCTGATCGAGCTGGGCGTGGCCAAGGGGACCCCGGCCTTCGGCCACCTCCCGTACGTCATGGGCGAGGGCAACAAGAAGCTCTCCAAGCGCGACCCGCAGGCATCCCTGAACATCTACCGGGAGCGCGGCTTCCTCCCGGAGGGCCTGCTCAACTACCTCTCGCTCCTCGGCTGGTCCTTCTCGGCCGACCAGGACGTCTTCTCGATCTCCGACATGGTCGCGAAGTTCGACGTCGCGGACGTCAACGCCAACCCGGCCCGCTTCGATCTGAAGAAGGCCGAGTCGATCAACGCGGACCACATCCGCATGCTCGACGTGAAGGCGTTCACGGCCGCCTGCGAGCCGTGGCTGACCGCCCCGCACGCCAACTGGGCGCCCGAGGACTTCGACCGCGCCGCCTGGGAGGCCATCGCGCCGCACGCCCAGACCCGGCTGACCGTCCTCTCGGACATCACGGCCAACGTCGACTTCCTCTTCTTGAAGGAGCCGGTCGAGGACGAGGCGTCCTGGGCGAAGGCGATGAAGGAGGGCTCGGACGCGCTGCTGCGCACGGCCCGCGAGAAGCTGGAGTCGGCCGACTGGTCGTCCCCGGAGTCCCTCAAGGAGGCCGTCCTGGCCGCCGGCGAGGCGCACGGCCTCAAGCTCGGCAAGGCCCAGGCCCCGGTCCGCGTCGCCGTCACCGGCCGCACGATCGGCCTGCCGCTCTTCGAGTCCCTGGAGATCCTGGGCAAGGAGAAGACGCTGACCCGCATCGACGCGGCGCTGGCGAAGCTCGCGGCGTAGCCAACTGACGTACGACCCGAAGGGGCGGCAGCCGGACCGGCTGCCGCCCCTTCGGCGTACCGTCACCGTATGACCGTCCGAGCCGTCCTCTGGGACCTAGACGACACCCTCTTCGACTACGCCTCGGCCGCCCGCAGGGGCATGCGCGTGCACCTGGAGGCCGAGGGGCTGCCCGCCGCGTACGCGTCGATGGAGCGGGCACTCACGACCTGGGACGAGCTCACCGCGTACCACTGGGCGCGGTTCGCCGCGGGGGAGACCGACTGGCAGGGGCAGCGGCGCGACCGGGTGCGCGCCTTCCTCGGCGCCGAGCTGAGCGACCCCGAGGCGGAGGCCTGGTTCGAGCGGCACCTGGCCCACTACGAGGCCGCCTGGTCGCTCTTCCCGGACACCGTGCCCGTCCTCGACCTGCTCGCCGAGGGCTACCGGCACGCCGTCCTCTCCAACTCCTCCCTCCACCACCAGGAGCGCAAGCTGGAGGTCCTGGGCGTACGGGACCGGTTCGAGGCCGTGGTGTGCGCGGCCGAGCTGGGGATCTCCAAGCCCGACGCCGGGGCCTTCCACGCGGCCTGCGAGGCGCTGGGCCTGGCGCCGGAGGAGGTCGCGTACGTGGGCGACCAGCCCGACATCGACGCCCGCGGGGCGGGCGAGGCGGGGCTCCTGGGGATCTGGCTGGACCGCAACCAGGTGGGCGGGCGGCCCGAACTGATCCGGATCACGGGCCTGGAGGAGCTCCCCGACCTGCTGCGTCGCGATACCCGTTTTGGAGCGCCGGACACCTTCGGGTAATGTTCTTCCTGCGCCGAGGGGAGCGGGAAGAAAAGCCCGGAACCGAAAGCGCAAGCCGAGCAAGACTCCCAGCGGGGGTTGCGCTTTGGTGGCCTATGGTGTAATTGGCAGCACGACGGTTTCTGGTTCCGTTAGTCTAGGTTCGAGTCCTGGTAGGCCAGCTCGCAGAGCTTATCTGCACCGCGGATTCCAGATCCGCAAAGCCCCCGTTGTGTAGCGGCCTAGCACGCTGCCCTCTCAAGGCAGTAGCGCCGGTTCGAATCCGGTCGGGGGTACAGATCCTTCCCAGGGAGGCAGTCCGGGTCGCACCCGCTGACTCTCATGCAGGATCGCTAGGGCCCCCGTTGTGTAGCGGCCTAGCACGCCGCCCTCTCAAGGCGGTAGCGCCGGTTCGAATCCGGTCGGGGGTACTGGTCTAAACCACCATGGGCTATGGTGTAATTGGCAACACTACGGTTTCTGGTACCGTC
The DNA here is from genome assembly GCF_030028635.1 of Streptomyces sp. BPTC-684. Lineage (NCBI taxonomy): Bacteria > Bacillati > Actinomycetota > Actinomycetes > Kitasatosporales > Streptomycetaceae > Streptomyces > Streptomyces sp. BPTC-684. The sequence goes on along the minus strand of NZ_CP124863.1, from coordinate 1,169,095 downwards.
ATTCTAGGTTCGAGTCCTGGTAGCCCAGCGGATCGTCAAGATCTGAGGATCTTCCGAGATCCAAGCACGCCCCCGTTGTGTAGCGGCCTAGCACGCCGCCCTCTCAAGGCGGTAGCGCCGGTTCGAATCCGGTCGGGGGTACGTGAGGAAGGGGCCCGGCACACAGTGTGTGCCGGGCCCCTTCCGCATGTCCGGGGGATGCCCGGGAGCGGGTCGCCCCCGGGCGGCGCTCACGGCCGGACGAACCGCCGCGCCGACTCCTGCGCCTGGGCCAGCCGCCGCAGACTGAGCAGCACCGGCTCGTACAGGACGGTCAACGCCACCGCCGCCTCGACCTGTTCGGCGGGGGCGTCGTAGCGCTCCACCAAATCCAGGTCGGTGACCGCCACTTGGGCGGCGGCCGCCGCGTACGGGGCCAACTCTTCGGCGCCGCAGGGGTATCCGAGCCGGGCGAGCGCGGTCACCGCCGCGAGCAGCGTCAGATACGCGCCCGAGCTGCCCTGCGGGTCCGAGCCGCCGTACTGCCAGCCGAGCCCGTCGATCAGCGCGTCCACCGACGCGCGCGCCGCCTGCGCGTACGGGTCGGCGGGGTCGGGCTCCGGCGCGTTCGGCATGGCCTCGACGGCGACGCCGAGCCGGGAGTGGTGGTCCAGGGAGTCGTCCTCCAGGGCCGCGAGCACCTCCTTGGCGGCGGCCACCGGCACCCGGCCCACCTGGATCAGCGCGCGCACCAGCTTGAGCCGCTGGAGGTGGGTGGTGTCGTAGTCGGCCTGGGTGGCGGTGATCCGGTGGCCCGGCGGCAGCAGCCCCTCGCGCAGGTAGTACTTGATCGTCGCCGGGGCGACCCCGCTCCGCTCGCTCAGCTCCGCCAGTCTCATCCCTCTTGCGCCTTTCCTTGGAGAGTGCCACTATCTAATCATCGGATAGCGGAACTATCTAATGCGCGGCCGAGCAACCGTCGTTTGTCACTGGGGGAACGTCATGAGCGAGAAGCCGATCGAAGGACGTATGACCGCCGCCGCCGAGGGGGACGTGGTGGTCTTCCTCATCGGGATGCGCATCAACCGCTTCCGCGCGCTGCGCAGTTGGCTGCCGGTCACGTCCGCGATGCCCCGGATGCTGAAGGAGCTCGTCAAGGAGGAGGGCAGCGGGCTGCTCGGCTTCCAGTCAGTCCTGGCCGGGCCGCGCACGCTGGCGGTGGTGCAGTACTGGGAGTCCAAGGAGAAGCTCCTGGCGTACGCGTCGGCGCAGGACAAGGAGCACCGCCCGGCCTGGACGGCCTTCAACCGCCGGGCGCGGGGGGCCAAGGGCGCGGTGGGGGTCTGGCACGAGACGTACGCGGTCCCGGCGGGCTCGTACGAGTCGATCTACGTCTCCATGCCGGGGTTCGGCCTGGGCAAGGCGACGGGTGTGGTGCCGGTAGGGCGGCGGGGTGAGCGGGCGGCGGATCGCCTGACGGCTGCGTGAGAGCCGGCCGGTTGTTCGTCCGCGGGCCGGTGGGGGCTGATCGCGCAGTTCCCCGCGCCCCTGGAGGAGTGGCCGCCGGGTGGTCGGGTGCGGGTCGTGCTCGGTTGCTCGCGCAGTTCCCCGCGCCCCTGAAAGTCTGTGGCTGAGCTGCGTTCTCAGGCTGCGGTGGACGCCTTGAGGGGCGCGGGGAACTGCGCGACCAGGCGTCCACGGTCCGCGGACGAAAGCGGGTTTCAGGGGCGCGGGGCCGTGACATTTGCGGCTCCGCCGTGTGGGCGCGAGCAACCCCCACCCGCCCGCAGACGAACACCGGGCCCCAAAACACGCCTCCGGCCCACCGCTGCGGCGTTGAAGCGGTGGGCCGGAGACGGACGTGGGGGCTAGCCGTTGCGGCGCAGGGCCTCGGAGAGGCGGGCGGCGGCGTCGATGACCGCCTGGGCGTGCATCCGGCCGGGATGGCGGGTCAGGCGCTCGATCGGTCCGGAGACCGAGACGGCCGCCACCACGCGGTTGGACGGGCCGCGCACCGGCGCCGAGACCGAGGCCACGCCCGGCTCGCGCTCGCCGATCGACTGGGCCCAGCCCCGGCGCCGTACGCCCGACAGGGCCGTCGCCGTGAAGCGCGCGCCCTGCAGGCCCCGGTGCAGGCGCTCCGGCTCCTCCCAGGCCATCAGGATCTGGGCGGAGGAGCCCGCCTTCATCGTCAGGGTCGAGCCGACCGGCACGGTGTCCCGCAGTCCGGACAGCCGCTCGGCCGCCGCCACGCAGATCCGCATGTCGCCCTGGCGACGGTAGAGCTGGGCGCTCTCGCCCGTCACGTCGCGCAGATGCGTCAGCACGGGACCTGCCGTGGCCAGCAGGCGGTCCTCGCCGGCCGCGGCCGCGAGCTCCGCGAGCCGCGGGCCGAGGATGAACCGGCCCTGCATGTCCCTCGCCACCATCCGGTGGTGTTCCAGTGCCACGGCAAGGCGGTGTGCCGTGGGTCGTGCGAGCCCGGTGGCCGCGACCAACCCCGCGAGGGTGGCCGGACCGGACTCCAGGGCGCTCAGGACGAGAGCCGCCTTGTCGAGAACGCCGACGCCGCTAGAGTTGTCCATGAAACGATACTCGCGTCTCACTCTGTGAAACGCAAGTTCAATTTTCTCCGGAACTTGCGAACCTGTACTGGCGGTCCGCACAACGGTCCGCAGCCACCGTCCGGTCCCGGGGGCCCGGGCGGAGCACCCGGTCTCTAGTTGGGCCGGCGACGATGCCGGCCGGAGGGAAAGCGATGGGTAGGACACTCGCGGAGAAGGTCTGGGACGACCATGTCGTCAGGCGCGCCGAGGGCGAGCCCGACCTCCTCTTCATCGATCTGCACCTGCTGCACGAGGTGACCAGCCCGCAGGCCTTCGACGGTCTGCGCGCCAACGGCCGCCCGGTCCGGCGCCTCGACCTCACCATCGCCACCGAGGACCACAACACCCCGACCATCGACATCGACAAGCCCATCGCCGACCCGGTCTCCCGGGCCCAGCTGGAGACGCTGCGCAAGAACTGCGCCGAGTTCGGCGTACGGCTGCACCCGCTCGGCGACGTCGAGCAGGGCGTCGTCCACGTGGTGGGACCCCAGCTGGGCCTGACCCAGCCCGGCACCACCGTGGTCTGCGGCGACTCGCACACCTCCACGCACGGCGCCTTCGGGGCCCTGGCGTTCGGGATCGGCACCTCACAGGTAGAGCATGTGCTCGCCACCCAGACCCTGCCACTGGCACCCTTCAAGACCATGGCGATCACCGTCGACGGCGAGCTGCCCGACGGCGTCACCGCCAAGGACCTGATCCTGGCCATCATCGCCAGGATCGGCACCGGCGGCGGCCAGGGCTACGTCCTGGAGTACCGCGGCCCGGCCATCGAGAAGCTCTCGATGGAGGCCCGGATGACCATCTGCAACATGTCGATCGAGGCCGGTGCCCGGGCGGGCATGATCGCCCCCGACCGGACCACGTTCGACTACCTCGAAGGCCGCGCGCACGCCCCCAAGGGCGCGGACTGGGACGCGGCGGTCGCGTACTGGCAGACCCTGAAGACGGACGAGGACGCGGTCTTCGACGCCGAGGTGGTCATCGACGCCACCGAGCTCTCGCCGTTCGTCACCTGGGGCACCAACCCGGGCCAGGGCGCACCGCTTTCGGCGTCCGTCCCCGACCCGGCTTCGTACGAAGACGCTTCGGAGCGCCTGGCCGCCGAAAAGGCGCTGGAGTACATGGGGTTGACGGCGGGGCAGCCGCTGCGCGCCATCGGCGTCGACACCGTCTTCGTAGGTTCCTGCACCAACGGCCGCATCGAGGACCTGCGCTCGGCCGCCTCCATCCTGGAGGGCCGCAAAGTCGCCGACGGCGTACGGATGCTGGTCGTCCCCGGCTCGGTGCGGGTCGCCCTGCAGGCCGTCGAGGAGGGCCTGGACAAGGTCTTCACCGCCGCCGGAGCCGAATGGCGGCACGCGGGCTGCTCGATGTGCCTGGGCATGAACCCGGACCAGCTGGCCCCCGGCGAGCGCTCCGCCTCCACCTCCAACCGCAACTTCGAGGGCAGGCAGGGCAAGGGCGGCCGCACCCACCTGGTCTCGCCGCAGGTCGCCGCCGCGACAGCGGTTCTCGGCCATCTGGCCTCGCCCGCCGACCTCACCGACGCCCGTACGCCCGCTGGAGTCTGATCAGCCATGGAAGCTTTCACCACGCACACCGGCCGGGCCGTCCCGCTGCGCCGCTCCAACGTCGACACCGACCAGATCATCCCGGCCCACTGGCTGAAGAAGGTCACCCGGGACGGCTTCGAGGACGGACTGTTCGAGGCCTGGCGCAAGGACCCGTCCTTCGTCCTGAACAAGCCCGAGCGCCAGGGGGCGTCGGTGCTGGTCGCGGGCCCCGACTTCGGTACGGGATCGTCGCGCGAGCACGCGGTCTGGGCGCTGCAGAACTACGGCTTCAAAACCGTGATCTCGTCCCGGTTCGCCGATATCTTCCGGGGCAACTCGCTGAAGAACGGGCTGCTCACGGTGGTTCTCGACCAGAAAGTCGTGGACGCGCTCTGGGAGCTGACGGAAAACGACCCGAACGCCGAGATCACCGTTGACCTCAAGGACCGCCAGGTCCGCGCGGAAGGCGTCACAGCGGACTTCGCACTCGACGAGAACGCCCGCTGGCGGCTGCTGAACGGCCTGGACGACATCAGCATCACCCTGCAGAACGAGCCCGACATCGCCGCGTACGAGGCGAAGCGGCCCTCCTACAAGCCCAGCACCTCGCTGGTCTGAGGCTCGCGAAGGCCGGTCGCCGCCTCCGAGGCGGGCCTTCGGCAGTCTTTCGGCCCAACACGCCCCCTGTCTTTCGGGACAGGGGGCGTGTTGCGTTGCGGGGTGTCAGGGTGGCGTCAACTAGCCTAGGCTGCACCGCAGATGGCCGGATTGGGACTTGTGCGACCGGTGGTCGTGGGGGAGCCGAAAACCACCCGGAATCCCTCAGTTGCCCCCGCCGGAGGCGACAACTCGCCCCAGATGGCACAATCGGCGCATGGAACGCGACAGCCAACTCAAGCTCTACCGGGTCGTCGCGGACCGACTGAAAGAAGCGCACACAGTGGTGCGCGAACTGCAAGTCCCGGAGGGCGTACGGATGGCGCTGTCCCGGAAGCTGCTGGTCATCACAGCGGCTGCCAAACACGATCTCGCCGATGCGGCAAGGCGTCTGGACCGGTTGATGAAGGACCTCGACGAGGGCCGATTCCCCGAAGGCGACTGAGTCACAAGGAGTTCGGCGAAGGCCGACTTCGTTGCGGCACTAGGGTGATTAGCCCGTTTCGTGTTTGATTTGCGGTATATATCTGCCTAACGTGCGAAAAAGCCAGAACAGATTCGTTCCGGCCAATGTCTCCGAAGGGGAAGACGTGAACAAGGCGCAGCTCGTAGAAGCGATTGCCGACAAGCTCGGCGGCCGTCAGCAGGCCGCGGACGCCGTGGACGCGGTGCTGGACGCGGTCGTCCGCGCCGTCGTCGCCGGCGACCGGGTCTCGGTCACCGGTTTCGGTTCGTTCGAGAAGGTCGACCGCCCGGCCCGTTACGCCCGCAACCCGCAGACGGGTGAGCGCGTGCGGGTCAAGAAGACCTCGGTTCCGCGCTTCCGTGCGGGCCAGGGCTTCAAGGACCTGGTCAGCGGCTCGAAGAAGCTCCCCAAGGGTGACGAGGTCGCCGTGAAGAAGGCGCCCAAGGGCAGCCTCTCCGGTGGTACGTCCAGCCGGAGCACGGTCAAGAAGGCGGCGGCGAAGAAGGCCACCACCGCCAAGAAGGCCGCCGCCAAGAAGACCACGGCGAAGAAGACCGTCGCCAAGAAGACGGCCACCAAGGCCGTGGCGAAGACGACGGCGGCGAAGAAGACCACCACCGCCAAGAAGGCCACCACGGCCGCGAAGAAGACCACGGCGAAGAAGACCGTCGCCAAGAAGACGGCCACCAAGGCCGTGGCGAAGAAGACCGCGCCCGCGAAGAAGGCCGTCGCGAAGAAGGCGCCCGCCAAGAAGGTCACCGCGCGCAAGACCACCGCCAAGAAGACGACTGCCCGCAAGAAGTAGGCACCGCCGGACGGCTCACGCGCCGGGCCGGGCTCCCCTCGGGGAGCCCGGCCCGCGGCGTGTCCGGCTGCCGTCAGAAGGTCTGCAGCGTCACCAGCGTGATGCGCAGGGACGCGCCCTCGCCCTCGGTCTCGATGCGCACGCGCTGGCCCACCCGCAGCAGCCGCAGCCCGCCCGCGTCGAAGGCCTCGGCCCCGAAGTCCACCGGGGTCCCGTCGTCGAGCAGCACACTGCCGCTGCGGGTCTCGAAGTCGTATGTGTACGCGGTCGCCTGCATACCGCAGAGACTAGTGCCCCGGTACGACATCCACCGCTGCCCGCAGCGCCGCCGTCGCCGGGCCCGGGCCCAGGGCGAGTGCGGTGCGCAGGTCCGCGCCCGTGTCCACGTCCTGGCGCACCGAGTCCACCCCGCTCAGCAGGATTTCCGCCGCACCCGAAGCCGAATGCGCGGCGCGCGAGGGGCCGCCGAAAGCCGGGGCCAAATCCACTCCGGGCCCGGCCGAAAGGAAAGTCGTGCCGATTCCGGCCGCATCGGCAAGAAATGCGCGCGGAAATACGGAGGCGGCATCCAGGACCCGGCCCAATTCCGCCGGCCGCAGCGCGGGCAGATCCGCGTTCAGGGCCGCGACCGCAGCCCCGGGGCGCAGTTCCCGTACCGCGTACGCCCCGTGTGCGAGAGCGGCGTTGAGGCCCGCGCCAGGGCGGTCCTCGACGATCCGGGCGCCCAGCGCGGCCAGCTCCGCGCCCGCCAGCGGATCGTCCGTGACGACCGCCACATCCCGTACCGCGGGGCAGGTGAGCGCCGCCCCCACGGTGTCCAGGGCGAACGCCAGAGCGAGCCGCGGCCGCAGCTCCGCGCCGACGGCGGCGGCGAGCCTGCTCTTCGCCAGTGCCAACGGCTTCAGCGGTACGACCAGGGACCAGCGGGCCGGTGGTGCGGTGTTCGTGGCGTCCCCCTCGCTCTTGTCTCTCCCCGCCCCGTCGAACGGATAGCCGCTGGACAGGACGGGGGTCATTGTCACCCAGCCAGGAGGGGGCGCCCCACGGTCGGGGCGTACGGTGTTCTCGACAGACCGGAGGGCCGGGGCGACACTTGCCCCCTGCGTAGCTCGCGCAGTCATCGACAGTGGTCTGTCCTAGAGGAAGGTGCTCCGAGTGTCCCGCCGCAGAATCGGCTTCTGGTACCGCCTGGCGGCGGTCATCGCCAAACCTCCACTGGTGGTGCTTTTCAAGCGGGACTGGCACGGAATGGAGAACATTCCGGCGGACGGCGGTTTTATCACCGCCGTCAATCACAACTCGTATCTCGACATGTTCTCCTACGGGCACTTCCAGTACAACACCGGACGGGTGCCCCGATTCCTCGCCAAGGCCGCGCTCTTCAAGGCGCCCGGCGTGGGACTGCTGCTGCGCGGCACGGGCCAGATTCCCGTCTACCGCGAGTCCTCCAACGCCTTCGGCGCCTTCCGGGCCGCCGTCGAGGCGATCGAGGGCGGCGAATGCGTCGCGTTCTACCCCGAGGGCACCCTCACCCGCGACCCCGGCATGTGGCCGATGACCGCCAAGACCGGTGTCGCGCGCGCCGCGCTGCAGACGAAGGCCCCGGTCATCCCCGTCGCCCAGTGGGGCGCCAACTTGGCGATGCCGCCCTACGCCAAGGAGAAGAAGGTCCGCCTCTTCCCCCGCAAGACCCTCCAGGTGAAGGCCGGTCCGGCGGTCGACCTCGCGCGCTTCTACGACAAGGAGCCGACCCCCGAGGTGCTGCGCGAGGCGACCGAGGTCATCATGGCCGCGATCACCCGCCAGCTGGAGGAGATCCGGGGCGAGAGCGCCCCCGCGAAGCCGTACGATCCGCGCGAAGTCCGCGCGCAGCAGCGCCGCAAGGCCGCCGGGGAGGGCACCAAGTGACGCACGCCGCCACCAAGGCAGCAGTATTCGGAACCGGCTCCTGGGGTACGGCGTTCGCCATGGTCCTCGCCGACGCGGGCTGCGAGGTGACCCTCTGGGGCCGCCGCCCCGAACTCGCCGAGGCGATCAACACCACCCGCACCAACCCCGACTACCTGCCGGGCATCGAACTGCCCGCGGGGGTACGGGCGACCACCGACCCCGCAGAGGCAGCCGAGGGCGCCGACTTCACCGTCCTCGCCGTGCCCTCGCAGACTCTGCGCGGCAACCTCGCCGCCTGGACGCCGCTGCTCGCCCCCGACACCGTGCTCGTCTCCCTGATGAAGGGCGTCGAACTCGGCACCGCCAAGCGGATGAGCGAGGTGATCGAGAAGGTCGCCAAGGTCTCCGCCGACCGCGTCGCCGTGGTCACCGGCCCCAACCTCGCCAAGGAGATCGCCCAGCGCCGGCCCGCCGCCGCCGTGGTCGCCTGCCGCGACGAGGCCGTGGCCCAGCGCCTCCAGGCCGCCTGCCACACCCCGTACTTCCGCCCGTACACCAACACCGACGTCGTCGGCTGCGAGCTCGGCGGCGCCGTCAAGAACGTCATCGGGCTCGCCGTCGGCATCGCCGACGGCATGGGCCTGGGCGACAACGCCAAGGGCTCGCTGATCACCCGCGGCCTGGCCGAGACCACCCGGCTCGGGCTCGCGATGGGCGCCGACCCGCTGACCTTCTCCGGGCTCGCGGGCCTCGGCGACCTCGTCGCCACCTGCTCCTCGCCGCTCTCGCGCAACCACACCTTCGGCACCAACCTCGGCAAGGGCATGACGCTCCAGGAGACCATCGCGGTCACCAAGCAGACCGCCGAGGGCGTCAAGTCCTGCGAGTCCGTGCTGGATCTGGCCCGCCGCCACGGCGTCGACATGCCGATCACCGAGACCGTCGTCGGCATCGTCCACGAGGGCAAGCCCCCGGTGGTCGCGCTCAAGGAGCTGATGTCGCGCAGCGCCAAGTCCGAGCGGCGCTGAAGGCGCCGGACCGACCGGGTACGCTCAACGCGATATGAGCAGCGAGAACCTCCCCCAGAGCCCTGAGAGCAGCCAGCAGCCGCGCAAGCCGCGGGTGGCCGTCGTGTTCGGCGGCCGCAGCTCCGAGCACGGCATCTCGGTCGTCACCGCCGGTGCCGTGCTGCGCGCCATCGACCGCACGAAGTTCGACGTGCTGCCCATCGGCATCACGACGGACGGCCGCTGGGCGCTCACCGCCGACGAGCCGGAGCGGATGGCCATCGCCGACCGCAAGGTGCCCAGCGTGGCCGAGCTCGCCGAGTCCGCCGAGGGCGGCGTCGTGCTCCCCGTGGACCCGACCAGCCGCGAGGTCGTCTACACCGAGCCCGGCGCGGTCCCCAAGGCGCTGGGCGAGGTCGACGTCGTCTTCCCGGTGCTGCACGGCCCGTACGGCGAGGACGGCACCCTCCAGGGCCTCCTGGAGCTCTCCGGCATCCCTTACGTCGGCTCCGGCGTCCTCTCCTCGGCCGTCGGCCAGGACAAGGACTACATGAAGCGGGTGTTCACCTCGTTCGGGCTGCCCGTCGGCCCCTACCTGGTGGTCCGGCCGCGCGAGTGGGAGCAGGACGAGCAGGGCGCCCGCAAGCGCATCGCCGCGTTCGCGGGCGAGCACGGCTGGCCGCTGTTCATCAAGCCGGCCCGGGCCGGCTCCTCCTTCGGCATCACCAAGGTCGACTCCTTCGAGGGCCTGGACGAGGCCATCGAGGAGGCGCGGCGCCACGACCCCAAGTTCCTGGTCGAGTCGCTGCTGCGCGGCCGCGAGATCGAGTGCGGCGTCCTGGAGTTCGAGGACGGGCCGCGCGCGAGCGTCCCGGCCGAGATCCCGCCGGTCACCGACCACGCCTTCTACGACTTCGAGGCCAAGTACATCGACTCGGCCGACGGGATCGTGCCCGCGCCGATCGGCGCCGAGGCCACCGCCGAGGTCCGCCGGCTCGCCGTGGAGGCGTTCGAGGCCGCGTCCTGCGAGGGGCTGGTCCGCGCGGACTTCTTCCTCCAGGAGAACGGCGAGTTCGTGATCAACGAGATCAACACGATGCCGGGCTTCACGCCGATCTCGATGTACCCGCGGATGTGGGAGGCGACGGGCGTCGACTACGCGGAGCTGGTGGAGCGCCTGATCGAGGCGGCGCTGCGCCGTTCGACGGGCCTGCGGTAGCGCATTTAAGGGGCGCGGGGCTGTGACATTTGCGGCTCCGCCGCGTGGGCGCGACCAGCCCCCACCGGCCCGCAGTCGAATGACCGAGCCAACAGCTCTACAGACTCTCCGGGACGGTCTTCGTGACCGGCCCGGAGAGCTGTGTGAGCCAGCCGATGTCCCCGGCCGGCTTGCCGGACCCCGTCCTGAGGGTCACCTCGACGTACGCCTTCCGATACGTCGTAGTGAAGCGGAACGCGCCCTTCTGCTGCTCCAGGAGCCAGTTGACCCCGTCCACGGTCACCCCGTCCGCCTCGGGATCGTTCATCTTCTCCGGCCGCGGGATCCCGCAGCGCAGTACGATCCCGTCGTCGCCCCACCCGGCGGTCAGCTCCGACGCCGGGCTGGGATCATTCCGCTTGAGCCCGTCGAGCCTCTGAGGCAGCGCCTTGTGCAGCGCGCCGCAGAGCGCGGCGGTCTCCTTCGGCGGGCTGGGAACCGTGATCGTCGCCTTCGCGTCCGTGGAGGAGCAGCCCGCGGCGGCCAGCAGGACGAGGGCGGCTGCGGGCAGGAGGAGGGACCGGCGGCGAGAGGAAGTCACCGGCCAAGGGTAAGCGGGGGCTACAGATGAACCACCGGGCAGGTCAGGGTGCGGGTGATCCCGTCCACCTGCTGGACCTTGGCGACCACCATGCGGCCCAGCTCGTCGACCGTGTCCGCCTGGGCGCGCACGATCACGTCGTACGGCCCGGTGACGTCCTCGGCCTGGATCACCCCCGGAATCTTTGCGATGGTCTCGGCGACGGTCGACGCCTTGCCCACCTCGGTCTGGATGAGGATGTACGCCTGTACCACGGAACCTCCAGGGCGGCCACGAGGATCATGTCCCCTCCCTACGGCGGGGAGGCCCAAGGGGGGAAGAAAGAGACGCCACGGTATCGCGTCGCCGTGCGCCCCGGGGAGTACCGCGCAGGCGCGGGCGCTCGCACATCCGCGTGCGCGGAGCAGAAGTTGACGTATGTGTTGACGGTACCCACCGAGGTGACGGCTCGCGACCGCGAGCGCGCCGGGTGCCAAGGGGCACGAGGATGAGAGGTGGCACGGTGAAAGGCACTGTGGGCGAGTTGGGGGAGTTCGGGCTCATCAGGGAGCTGACCTCCCGGCTCACCTCGACCCCCGCGGTACGGATCGGCCCCGGCGACGACGCCGCGGTCGTGACCGCACCCGACCGCAGGGTGGTGGCGAGCACGGACATCCTTCTGGAGGGCCGCCACTTCCGGCGCGACTGGTCGACCGCGTACGACGTGGGGCGCAAGGCCGCCGCGCAGAATCTGGCCGATATCGCCGCCATGGGCGCGGTCCCGACGGCACTGCTGCTCGGGCTCGTCGTCCCGGCCGAGCTCCCGGCCACCTGGCCGGTCGAGCTGATGGACGGGATCCGCGACGAGTGCCAGGTCGCGGGGGCGGCCGTGGTCGGCGGCGACGTCGTGCGCGGCGACACCATCACCGTCGCCATCACGGCCCTCGGCGACCTGCGCAACCACGAGCCGGTGACCCGCGGTGGCGCGCAGCCCGGCGACGTGGTCGCGGTGACCGGCTGGCTGGGCTGGTCGGCGGCGGGCTACGCGGTCCTCTCGCGCGGCTTCCGCTCGCCGCGCGCCTTCGTGGAGGCCCACCGCCGCCCGGAGCCGCCGTACCACGCGGGCCCCGCGGCCGCCGGGCTCGGCGCCACCGCCATGACGGACGTCAGCGACGGCCTGGTGGCGGACCTCGGGCACATCGCGGAGGCGAGCAAGGTCCGCATCGACCTGCGCTCGGGCCTGATCGACATCCCGACGCAGATGAACGACATCGGCCAGGCGGTCGGCGTCGACCCGATCCAGTGGGTGCTGACCGGGGGAGAGGACCACGCGATCGTGGCGACCTTCCCGCCGGACGTGAAGCTGCCCGCGCGCTGGAAGGTGATCGGGGAAGTGCTCAACCCCTCGGCGCTGCCCCAGGTCACCGTCGACGGCGCCCCCTGGACGGCCAAGGGCGGCTGGGACCACTTCGGGGACGCGGAGTGAGCGCCGCGCCGCCCCGGGTGCTGACCGTCGCCGGTTCCGACTCCGGCGGCGGCGCGGGCATCCAGGCCGACCTCAAGACGATGCTGGCCCTGGGCGTCCACGGGATGAGCGTGATCACCGCGGTGACCGCGCAGAACTCGCTGGGCGTCCAGGGCGCCTGGGAGCTGCCAGCCGAGGCGGTACGGGCGCAGTACCGCTCGGTCGTCGACGACATCGGCGTGCAGGCGATCAAGACGGGAATGCTCTCGTCCGCCGCCCTGGTGGAGACGGTCGCGGAACTCCTGTCCGGCACGGACGCGCCGGTGGTCGTGGACCCCGTGGGCGTCTCCAAGCACGGCGACGCACTGCTGGCCGCCGAGGCACTGGAGTCCGTACGGACACGGCTGCTCCCGGTGGCGACCGTGGCCACGCCCAACCTGGACGAAGTGGCGCAGCTCACGGGCGTACGGGTGGAGGACGAGGACGGGATGCGGCGCGCGGCCGAGGCGATCCTGGCCTTCGGCCCCCGCTGGGCCCTGATCAAGGGCGGCCACTTCCCGGGCGACGCCCTCGACCTCCTCACCGACGGCAAGGAGGACCACTGGCTCCGAGCCCCCCGCCACGACAACACCCACACCCACGGCACGGGCTGCACCCTGGCCTCAGCGGTGGCCTCGGGCCTGGCGAAGGGCCTGACGGTCCCGGAGGCGGTGAGCCAGGCGAAGGAGTACGTAACGGGCGCGATCGAGGCGGGCTTCGCACTGGGGGCGGGGATCGGCCCGGTGGACCATTTCTGGCGGCACCGCACCTCCTAGGGGCGCGGGGAACTGCGGGAGCAAGCCAGCACGGTCCGCAGACGAACACCGGGCCGATAAGGGGCGCGGGGAACTGCGCGACAAGCCCCCACCGGCCCGCAGACGAAACGGCACGGCAAAAAGCCGGTCCACCGAGGTGGACCGGCTTTTTAAGGCAACCGCAGGGGCTGCGCTACGACGAAACGTCGCGTGTTAGCGCGAGACCTTGCCGGCCTTGATGCACGAGGTGCAGACGTTGAGCCGCTTCGGCGTCCGACCGACCACGGCACGCACACGCTGGATGTTCGGGTTCCAGCGACGAGACGTACGGCGGTGCGAGTGCGAAATGTTGTTGCCGAAGCCCGGCCCCTTGCCGCAGACGTCGCAGTTGGCAGCCACGGGTCACTCCAAAGACTTCAGATGCACTTACAGTGAAATCCGGCGCACCGGAATCAGAGATCTGAAGTGGCTTGCCGGGGGAATGGCCCGACTCTCGCCGGGCAACCGAAGCAGCATACAACGGCTGCTCCCGAGATACGAAACTACCACGACCGCCGCCGCACCCCACCCCGGGCCCGAGCCCCGACCCGGGTCTACCCTGCTGCTGGCCCGCAGCTCACCGGCCGCCCAAGGAGGACACCAGGTGCCGCAGACTTTCGACGCCGTCGCGGTACGCACCTGGTGCTCGCTGGCCCTGGACGGGCTCGGCCGGGACCGCGAGGAGATCGACGCGGTCAACGTCTACCCCGTCGCGGACGGGGACACCGGCACCAACCTCTATCTGACCGTGGAGTCCGCCCACCAGGCGGTCGAGGCGGTCTTCGCCGCGTACACCGAGGTGCCGGAGACCGGGGCGCCGGAGACGGCCGACGTCATACGGGCCATGGCGCACGGCGCCCTCGTCGGCGCCCGGGGCAATTCCGGCACGATCCTCTCCCAGCTCCTGCGCGGCATGGCCGAGGTCCTCGCCGAGCGCGGCACGGACCTGTCCGGGGCCCTGCGCCGGGCCGCCGAGTCGGCGTACGAGGCGGTCGCGCACCCGGTCGAGGGCACGGTCCTGACGGTGGCGACGGCCGCGGCCGACGCGGCCCGGGGGACGGACGGCGACGCGGCGGCCGTGGCCACCGCGGCCTACGGCGGCGCCCGGCGGGCCCTGGAGGAGACGCCCGGGCAGCTCGCGGTCCTGGGCCGTGCCGGGGTCGTGGACGCGGGCGGCTGGGGTCTGGTGACGGTCCTGGGGGCGCTGGCGCAGGCGCTCTCCGGCGAGGCCCCGGTCGTACGGCACGAGGCGCATCCGCCGCTCGACCCGCACACCTGCCCCTCCGACCCCGCCGAGAGCGCCGGGCCCGCCTTCGAGGTGATCTACCTCCTGGAGGCCGACGACGACGCCGTGGCCCGGCTGCGCGGCCGTCTGGACGCGCTCGGGGACTCCCTGGTGGTCGTCGGCGGCGACGGGCTGTGGAACGTCCACGTCCATGTGGACGACGCGGGCGCGGCCGTCGAGGCGGGCGTGGAGGCGGGGCGCCCGTACCGGATCCGCATCACCCACTTCGGGGCCCGTCCCGAGCCGCGCGAGCGGGTCCAGCGGGCCGTCGTCGCGGTCGTGCCCGGCGAGGGCCTGGCCGGGCTGTGCGCCGAGGCCGGGGCGACCGCCGTCCTCGCCCGGCCCGGCGAGCCCCCGGCCAGCGGCGAGCTCGTCGACGCGATCCGCCGCGCCCACGCGCGCGAGGTCGTGCTGCTGCCCAACGACGCCGAGCTGCGCCACACCGCCGCCGCGGCCGTGGAGCAGGCGCGCACCGAGGGCGTACGGGTCGCGCTCATCCCCACCCGGTCCGCCGTCCAGGGCCTCGCCGCGCTCGCGGTGCACGCCCCCGACCGCCGCTTCGACGAGGACGTGGTCGCGATGACCGCGGCGGCCGGCGCCACCCGGTACGCGGAACTGGCCGTCGCCGAGCGGCAGTCGTGGACCACGGCCGGCGTCTGCCAGGCCGGGGACGTGCTGGGCCTCATCGACGGCGACGTGGCGGTGATCGGGCAGGACCTGGCCCGTACGGCCAAGGCGGTCCTGGACCGGATGCTGGCGGCGGGCGGCGAACTGGTCACGCTGGTGCTGGCCGCCGACGCCCCCGCCGACCTGGCGCCCGGCATCGAGGCCCATGTGCGCGAGGCCCATCTGGCGGTCGACACGGTCGTCTACGACGGCGGCAACCAGAGCGCGCCGCTGCTGATCGGCGTCGAGTAGCCGGTCGCGCGGCCGGTCGACCGGCCGGTCGAGTCGCTGCCGTACGCGACGAGTTGTCCACAGGGGGCCGGGCGATCCTGCGGGATGTCAGTGGTGTGGTGTGCAATGGATCGCGTGCCTGCGCTCGATGAACCCCTCAAGAAGCTGCTCGGCGGCCCCACCGCGAAGGTCATGGCCGAGCAGCTCGACCTGCACACGGTCGGCGACCTCCTCCACCACTACCCGCGGCGGTACGAGGAGCGCGGCCAGCTGACCAAGCTGGCCGAGCTGCCCCTCGACGAGGACGTGACGGTCGTCGCCCAGGTGGCCGACGCGCGCGTGCACACGTTCAACGGCGGCCGCGGCCAGCGCCTGGAGATCACCATCACCGACGGCAGCGGCCGCCTCCAGCTGGTCTTCTTCGGCCGCGGCATCCACAAGCCGCACAAGGACCTGCTGCCCGGCAGCCGCGCGATGTTCGCGGGCAAGGTGTCGATGTTCAACCGCCGCCTCCAGCTCGCCCACCCCACGTACGCGAAGCTGAGCGCCGACGGCGACGACTCCGCCGAGGTGGTGGACTCCTGGGCGGGCGCGCTCATCCCGATCTACCCCGCCTGCAAGGGCCTGGAGTCCTGGAAGATCGCCAAGGCGGTCGACGCGGTACTGCCCAGCGCCCAGGAGGCCGTCGACCCGCTACCTGCCTCCCTTCGGGAGGGCCGGGGCTTCGTCCCCCTGCCCGAGGCACTGCTCAAGGTCCACCGCCCGCACACCAAGGACGATGTGGAGCAGGCCCGCCAGCGGCTGAAGTGGGACGAGGCGTTCGTCCTCCAGGTGGCCCTGGCCCGGCGCCGTCACGCGGACGCCCAACTGCCCGCCGTGGCCCGCAGACCCGCCCCCGACGGCCTGCTCGACGCCTTCGACGCCAAGCTCCCGTTCACCCTCACCGACGGCCAGCGCACGGTCTCCAAGGAGATCTTCGACGACCTGGCGACGGAGCATCCGATGCACCGGCTGCTCCAGGGCGAGGTCGGATCGGGGAAGACCATGGTCGCCCTGCGCGCCATGCTCGCCGTGGTCGACAGCGGCGGCCAGGCCGCCATGCTCGCGCCGACCGAGGTGCTGGCGCAGCAGCACCACCGGTCCATCACCGAGATGATGGGTGAGCTGGCCGAAGGCGGGATGCTGGGCGGCTCCGACCTCGGTACCAAGGTCGTGCTGCTCACCGGGTCGATGGGCGCGCCCGCCCGCCGCCAGGCGCTGCTCGACCTGGTCACCGGCGAGGCGGGAATCGTGATCGGCACGCACGCGCTGATCGAGGACAAGGTGCAGTTCCACGACCTGGGCCTGGTCGTGGTCGACGAGCAGCACCGGTTCGGCGTCGAGCAGCGCGACGCCCTGCGCGGGAAGGGCAAGCAGCCGCCGCACCTCCTGGTGATGACGGCCACGCCGATTCCGCGCACGGTCGCCATGACCGTCTTCGGCGACCTGGAGACCTCCGTCCTGGACCAGCTCCCGGCGGGGCGTTCGCCCATCGCCAGCCATGTCGTCCCCGCCCAGGACAAGCCGCACTTCCTGGCCCGCGCCTGGGAGCGGGTCCGCGAGGAGGTCGCCAAGGGCCACCAGGCGTACGTGGTGTGTCCGCGCATCGGTGACGACGAGGACGAGAAGAAGGCGGGCAGGAAGAAGTCCAAGGAGGACGAGGCCGAGAAGCGTCCGCCGCTCGCCGTCCTCGACATCGCGGAGCAGCTCCGCTCGGGCCCGCTCCAGGGGCTGCGCATCGAGGTGCTGCACGGGCGGATGCAGCCCGACGACAAGGACGACGTGATGCGCCGGTTCGCGGCCGGCGAGGTGGACGCGCTGATCGCGACCACGGTCATCGAGGTCGGGGTGAACGTGCCGAACGCCACCGCGATGGTGATCATGGACGCGGACCGCTTCGGCGTCTCGCAGCTGCACCAGCTGCGCGGCCGCGTCGGCCGTGGCTCGGCCCCGGGCCTGTGCCTGCTGGTCACCGAGATGCCGGAGGCGAGCGCGGCCAGGGCCCGGCTGAACGCGGTGGCCGCGACCCTGGACGGCTTCGAGCTCTCCCGGATCGACCTGGAGCAGCGCCGCGAGGGCGATGTGCTGGGCCAGGCCCAGTCGGGCGTGCGCTCGTCGCTGCGGATGCTCGCGGTCATCGAGGACGAGGAGGTGATCGCGGCGGCCCGCGAGGAGGCGGTGGCCGTGGTGGGCCAGGACCCGGATCTGGAACGGCTGCCCGCACTGCGGACGGCGCTGGACGCCCTGCTGGACAAGGACCGCGAGCAGTACCTCGACAAGGGCTGACAGGCGCCGACGGAGGCCGCGGGGGCGGCGCCCGTGGCCGCTTCTGAGAAACTGGGGGACACCAGTGACGTACGTACACCGACAAGGACTCAGATGACCCGCGTGATCGCCGGCCGGGCCGGCGGACGCCGCCTGGCCGTACCGCCGGGCAACGGCACCCGCCCCACCTCCGACCGCGCGCGCGAGGGCCTCTTCTCCACCTGGGAGGCCCTGCTCGGCACGCTGGAGGGGATCCGGGTCGCGGATCTGTACGCCGGGTCGGGCGCGGTCGGCCTGGAAGCCCTCTCCCGGGGCGCCTCGCACGCGCTGCTCGTCGAGGCGGATGCCCGGGCCGTGAAGACCGTCCGCGCCAACGTGCGCGTACTGGGCCTTCCGGGCGCTGAGGTACGTAACGGAAAAGCGGAGCAGATCGTTGCGGGCCCGGCTCCCGAAACCCCCTTTGACGTGGTGTTCCTCGACCCGCCGTATGCGGTGACAGATGACGATCTTCGCGAGATCCTCCTCACACTCCGCACTCAGGGCTGGCTCGCCGACGAGTGCCTGGTCACCGTGGAGCGCAGCACCAGAGGCGGAGAATTCGGCTGGCCGCGGGGGTTCGAACCACTGCGGGCCCGTCGTTACGGCGAGGGCACGCTTTGGTACGGTCGCGCCGCCTCTACGTGCGAAGACGCACCATGACCGGGAGCGAGGGACTTCAGTTGCGCCGAGCCGTCTGTCCGGGGTCGTTCGACCCCATCACCAATGGACACCTCGACATCATCGCCCGCGCCTCCAAGCTGTACGACGTGGTGCACGTCGCGGTGATGATCAACCAGTCGAAGAAGGGCCTGTTCACCATCGAGGAGCGGATCGAGCTGATCCGCGAGGTGACCGCCGACTTCGGCAACGTGGAGGTCGAGTCCTTCCACGGCCTGCTGGTCGACTTCTGCAAGCAGCGCGACATCCCCGCCATCGTGAAGGGCCTGCGCGCGGTCAGCGACTTCGACTACGAGCTCCAGATGGCCCAGATGAACAACGGGCTCTCGGGCGTCGAGACGCTGTTCGTGCCGACCAACCCGACGTACAGCTTCCTGTCGTCGTCGCTGGTCAAGGAGGTCGCGGCATGGGGCGGAGACGTCTCCCACCTGCTGCCCGCCACCGTCCACGAGGCACTGGTCGCCCGGATCGCCGAACAGCGCTGAGCTGACAGTCCGTCAGCTGGTGTCGGGCGGGCCCCGACTGGCCTTACAGTCGTCCCGTCCGTCTCCCAACCAGTCGTAGAGAGTGGCGAGCCCACGGTGGACGTGCAGAAGAAGCTGGACGAGATCGTCGACGTCGTCGCCGGTGCCCGCTCCATGCCCATGTCGGCCTCGTGCGTGGTCAACCGCGCCGAGCTGCTCGCGCTCCTGGAGGAGGTGCGCCAGGCCCTGCCCGGCTCCCTCGCCCAGGCGCAGGAGCTGATCGGCGGCCGCGAGCAGATGGTCGAGCAGGCCCGCCAGGAGGCCGAGCGGATCATCGAGTCCGCGCACGCCCAGCGGGGCACGCTGATCTCCGACACGGCCGTCGCCCGGCAGTCGCAGGACGAGGCCGACCGCATCCTCGCCGACGCCAAGCGCGAGGCCGACGAGATCCGCGCCGAGGCCGACGACTACGTCGACTCCAAGCTGGCCAACTTCGAGGTCGTCCTCACCAAGACCATCGGCTCGGTCGACCGCGGCCGCGAGAAGCTGCTCGGCCGCGGCCCCGGCCTGGACGAGCAGGGGCAGGCCGACACGGACGCCCCCGAGTACAGCCCCGACCCGCAGACCCTGATCCGGCGGGCCGACGAGTACATCGACACCAAGCTCGGCGCCTTCGAGGCCGTCCTCGCCAAGACCCTCGAAGCGGTCGGCCGCGGCCGCGAGACCCTGCACGGCCGGATCGCCAGCGACGAGCTGGGCGCGCACATGGCCGCCCAGGACGCCGCGGGCGCGCTCGGCGGGGGCCACACCAGCGACGCGGACTACCTCGCGGGCCTGGCCGAGCTGGCCGACCCGCAGCCGCGGGCCGCCGCGCCCCAGCAGGCCCAGGTCCCGGCGCAGGTCTACGACCCGTACGGCTACGGGCAGGCCCAGCCCCAGCCCCAGCAGGACCCGTACGCCTACCAGCAGCAGTACGCCCAGTACGGCTACGACCAGCAGCAGCCGCAGCAGGACCCGTACGGCTACGACCCGCAGGCGTACGGCCACCACGGGCAGCAGACCGTCCCGCAGCCCGCGCACCCGCCGCAGGGCGCCCTGGACGAGACCAGCCTGTTCGACACGAGCATGATCGACCTGGAACAGCTGCGGCAGTACGAGCAGGGCCGCTGAGCCGACTCTTCGGCTGCGGACCGTGTGTGGCCGGTCGCGCCCGCGCGGCGGAGCCGCATGTGTCACAGCCCCGCGCCCCTTCAGGGCCGCAGGGACCGGATTGGGTCAATCGCGGCGCGTCCAGTATCCTGGCTGTTCGGTCGCGCGTACGTCCGCGATCAACGCTGCCCGCGCATCGCCGCACCCACGGCGTCGCATGGCGGCCACCCTCCACGATTCGAAAGCGGGAAGAACCCTGAGCACGCACCTCGACCACCGCAACCCTCTCGTGTTCGACACACACGAGCTGGGTCGGCGTCCCGGTGCCCTCCAGCGGATCTCCCGCACGGTCGAGGCGCCCGCCGATCTCGGGATCGACGGCGTCGTCGGAGTGCCCCAGGGCGCGCCCGTGGAGATCGAGCTCCGTCTGGAGTCGGTCATGGAAGGGGTGCTTGTCACAGGCACCGCCCGTGCATCGGCCGAGGGGGAGTGCGTAAGGTGTCTGGAGCCGCTGGAGCTCGCGCTCGATGCGGACTTCCAGGAGTTGTTCTCGTACCCTGACGCCGACGACCGGGGCCGCAGCAAGCAGGCGGAGCCGGCCGACGACGCCGAGGACGAGGACACCATCCCGCTTGAGGACGGACTGTTCGACCTCGAGCCGGTGCTGCGTGATGCGGTGGTGCTCGCACTGCCGATGCAGCCGGTGTGCCGGGAGACCTGCCTCGGCCTGTGTTCCACCTGTGGATTCAGGCTCGAGGACGACCCCGACCACCACCACGACGCCGTCGACATCCGTTGGGCGGCACTGCAAGGACTCGCCGGGACCATCCAGGACGGCGAGAAGGACAACATGAGCGGCACTGCCTCTGACGTGCAGCGCGCCGCCGAGAAGCAGGAGAAGTAGCCGTGGCTGTTCCGAAGCGGAAGATGTCGCGCAGCAACACGCGCCACCGCCGGTCGCAGTGGAAGGCTGCGGTCCCCACCCTGGTTACGTGCGAGCGTTGCCAGGAGCCGAAGCAGCAGCACATCGCGTGCCCGAGCTGCGGCACCTACAACAAGCGCCAGGTCCTCGAGGTCTGAGCGGCTGGTGAGAGGCCCGATGTCTGATCTGTCGAATGCCGGCGCCAAGAAGGCGGGCAGTAGCGACAACAACTCGGCCTCGTCCCACACGCTTCTGGAAGGGCGGCTCGGGTATCACCTTGAGTCCGCCCTTCTGGTGCGTGCACTGACCCATCGTTCGTACGCGTACGAGAACGGCGGTCTGCCGACCAACGAGCGGCTGGAGTTCCTCGGGGACTCCGTGCTGGGCCTGGTCGTCACGGACACGCTGTACCGCACCCACCCCGATCTCCCGGAAGGCCAGCTGGCCAAACTCCGGGCCGCGGTGGTCAACTCTCGTGCGCTGGCGCAGGTGGGCCGTGGGCTCGACCTCGGCTCCTTCATCCGGCTCGGCCGGGGCGAAGAGGGCACGGGCGGCCGGGACAAGGCTTCCATCCTCGCCGACACCCTTGAAGCGGTGATCGGCGCGGTCTATCTGGACCAGGGTCTTGAGGCGGCTTCCGAGCTCGTCCACCGACTCTTCGACCCCCTGATCGAGAAGTCCTCGAACCTCGGGGCCGGCCTGGACTGGAAGACCAGCCTCCAGGAGCTCACCGCGGCCGAAGGCCTCGGCGTTCCGGAGTACCTGGTCTCCGAGACGGGTCCCGACCACGAGAAGACCTTCACTGCTGCCGCCCGCGTCGGTGGTGTCTCGTACGGCACCGGCACCGGCCGCAGCAAGAAGGAAGCGGAGCAGCAGGCCGCGGAGTCGGCATGGCGCGCGATCAGCGCGTCCGCCGACGAGCGGCTGGCGAAGGCCAAGGCGGAGGCCGAGGCCGCCGTCACCGAGCCGGAGGGCGGGACGCCGACCCCCGCCGCCGACCCGGCAGCCTGACCGTTTCCTCATCCTCGCCCGCACGAATCCCGTGCGGGCGAGGTTTTTTTGCGCCCGCCCGCCTGGCTGGGGCTGAGCTCTGCCCCCTCCCACCCGCCCGCCCGTTGTGGGCAGGCGTTCCGCAGGGCGGAACGGGTGGGCACAACGGGCCCACGGTCCGCAGGCGAAAAGGGGTCCGGGGCGCAGCCCCGAGCAAGGAGCGGGATACCCTGCGGGCAACCCGTAAACTCGCGCCCCCTCCGGAGGAGCCCCGTGCCCGAACTGCCCGAGGTAGAAGTCGTCCGGCGGGGTCTGGAGTGCTGGGTGGCCGGGCGGACCGTGGACCACGTGGACGTGCTGCACCCCCGCGCCGTGCGCCGCCACCCGGCCGGCGCGGCCGACTTCGCGGCCCGGCTCAAGGGGCACCGCATCGGCGTGGCCCGGCGGCGCGGGAAGTATCTGTGGCTGCCGCTGGCGGACACCGACCAGTCCGTGCTCGGGCACCTCGGAATGAGCGGGCAGCTCCTGGTGCAGCCCGAGAGCGCGCCCGACGAGAAGCACCTGCGGATCCGGCTGCGCTTCCAGGACGCCGCGGGCACCGAGCTGCGCTTCGTCGACCAGCGGACCTTCGGCGGGCTCTCGCTCCACGACAACACCCCCGACGGGCTGCCCGACGTGATCGCGCACATCGCGCGCGACCCGCTCGACGAACTCTTCGACGACGCCGCCTTCTTCACCGCGCTGCGGCTGCGGCGCACGACCGTCAAGCGCGCGCTGCTCGACCAGTCGCTCATCAGCGGCGTCGGCAACATCTACGCCGACGAGGCGCTGTGGCGCGCCAAGTTGCACTACGAGCGCCCCACTTCGACCCTCACGCGCCCCAAGGCCGCCGAACTCCTCGGCCACGTACGGGACGTGATGAACGCGGCGCTCGCCGCCGGCGGCACCAGCTTCGACAGTCTCTACGTCAATGTGAACGGCGAGTCGGGGTACTTCGACCGCTCGCTCGACGCGTATGGGCGCGAGGGCGAGCCCTGCCGCCGGTGCGGCACTCCGATGCGCCGACGCCCCTGGATGAACCGGTCAAGCTACTTCTGCCCGCGCTGTCAGCGCGCGCCGCGCACCGCGTCGTAACGCTCGCGGGCTTCGAGGACCGACGGCATCCGGTCCTCCATCAGGCGGATCAGCCCGAGGAGGCGCTCGGCGACCTCGTACCCCAGCGGGGTCAGGGTGTAGTCGACGCGCGGCGGGTTGGTCGGCTGGGCCTCGCGGTGGACGAGCCCGTCGCGCTCCAGCGCGTGCAGCGTCTGGGAGAGCATCTTCTCGCTCACGCCGTCGACCCGCCGCCGCAGCTCGTTGAAGCGGAAGCTCCCCTCGTGGAGCGCGCCAAGGGTGAGGCTGCCCCAGCGGCCGGTCACATGCTCAAGGGTGCCGCGCGAGGGGCACGCCTTGGAGAAGACGTCGAACGGCAGGTCCGCGGGGTCGGCGGTGGCGGTCTCTTCCATGCCTCTCACCATACGACGACGCAGCGCTAACCAAAAGTTAGCGCTGCGTCGTAGGGGTGCGGTGATCCACCGGATCGGAGCTCCGGAAGCGGATCAGTGCTCCGGAGCCGGATCAGCGCTCTAGAAGCCGAAGTCCTGCGTCCACCACGGCCCGCCCTCACCGAAGTGCACACCGACGCCGAGCGTCTTGTAGTCGCAGTTCAGGATGTTCGCCCGGTGGCCCGGGCTGTTCATCCAGGCCTCCATGACCGCCTTGGCGTCGGCCTGGCCGCGCGCGATGTTCTCGCCGCCCAGGTTGCCGATGCCCGCCTTCGCGGCCCGGTCCCAGGGGCTCTTGCCGTCCGGGTCGGTGTGGTCGAAGAAGCCGCGCGCCGCCATGTCGTCGCTGAACGCGGTGGCCAGCGCCGCCAGCGAAGCGTCGGCCCGCACCGGGCTGCAGCCCGCCTGCGCGCGCTGCTGGTTGACCAGCGAGACGATGGTGGCGGCGGCCGCCTGCTCGGCGCTGGGCGCCTTGATCTGCCGCTGCTCCGGTACGGCCTTCGCTTTGGGGGGCTGCGCGGACGGCGTGGCCGTCTTCGGCGCGGCCGCCGGGGCGGACGTCTTCTCCCGCGTCGGCGTCGGCGCGGCCGACGACGGCTTCTGGGAGGGCACAGCGGAGGGAGAGGTGAGGGGCGCGTGGCTGCTCGGCGAGGTGATCGGCGTCGAGGGGGCCGCGCTGGTCGGCTTCACGGTCTCGCCGCCCTGCTGACGCAGGTCGGAGGTGCCGCCCGCCTGGACGTGCTCGCCCGCGGTGCCGCCGCCCAGCTCGAAGGAGGAGCCGCCCGGCAGCAGGCCGGAGGCTATGGCTACGGCGCCCACCGCCACGGCGGCGGACGCGCCGAGCAGCCCGGTGCGCACGGGCACGACGGGCTTCTTCTTGGCGGGCGCGGCGGAGCGACGATGGCGTCCCATCTGCGGGCCTCCCTCATTGCTTCAGTGCTGTGGTCCCTGAGCCCGGGGCCCCGTCCGGGGGCGACGGATGCTGGTCCGAACGGGTGAGGCTCATTGCGTCGGGACTGTACGCCATGACGTAAGAGGGCGAAGTGCTCCGTGAGCTATTGGCCGGTTAGCGTGCACCCATGAACGAAGATGCACGGCTCACCGCCTGGGTACGCGGCCGAGTACAGGGAGTGGGCTTCCGCTGGTTCACCAGGGCAAACGCTTTGGAGATCGGCGACCTCGTCGGGTTCGCGCTCAACCTCGACGACGGCAGGGTGCAGGTCGTGGCCGAGGGGCCGCGTGATAAATGCCACCGTCTGCTGGAGTGGCTGAGGGACGGCGACACACCCGGCAGGGTCGACGGTGTCACCGAGATCTGGGCCGCGCCGCGCGGCGGCTACGACGGCTTCGCGATCCGCTAGGACGGCCCGGCCGCCCGCACGGCGGCCCGGACGCCACGTACCAGTCGGTCGGTCCGGGTCCGGGGCCCCTGACCTCGTACGACTTCGTTGTTGCCAATCGCGGCCGGGCGTGCAAGGCTGCCGCTAGAAGGATGATCTCCACGCCCCCGGGGCTCCGCGGAGAGGCCTCGCCGGGTGCGTCCCGGCCGGACGGCCCCCGGATTGCCCGCCGATACGGGGCGTGATCGTGTTGACCGTCAAACTTTTTGGTGAGACGCTGGAAGCCCCGCGCACCTTAGCTGTTTGGCATGAAGAACCGCAGTCAAGTCCAAGCACCGCGGGTGCGAATCCCTCACGACCCACACCGCTTCGGTCGGTCACTCATTGTGGAGGACCATCCATCATGGCAAAGGCGCTTCTCGGTTACGTCGGCGGTTCCGACCCGCGACTCCTCGCCGAGATGCGACGGCTCCAGCAGCGTGTCCAGGACCTCGAGTCCGAGCTCGTACGGATCCAGTCCGAGAAGGACGCGCTGTCCGCTGCCGTTGCTTCGCACCGCGGAGACTCGCTGCTCGAAGGCATCGACATCGACGTACCCCAGGCGGAGCCTGCGCTCACCTGATCCACGGGCCGTACCCCCGAAGGCCCGTAGGTGAGATCCACTTCTCCTAGAGACAGATATGCAAGGGACGCCTTGGCGTCCCTTCTTTCTTGCCCGGACCCTCCGGTCTTTCTCATCCGGTGTGCCCTGCGTGGCCAGAGGTGAAACCGCCGGGGCTGCGCCTTCCCCGGGCTCGGGAGGGCGCGGAGAGTAGAGTCCGACGGCGTGCACCTCAAGGCCCTCACCCTGCGCGGGTTCAAATCCTTCGCTTCCGCGACGACATTGAAGTTCGAGCCCGGCATCACCTGTGTGGTGGGCCCCAACGGCTCCGGCAAGTCCAATGTGGTGGACGCGCTGTCCTGGGTCATGGGCGAGCAGGGCGCCAAGTCGCTGCGCGGCGGCAAGATGGAGGACGTCATCTTCGCCGGGACGACCGGCCGCCCGCCGCTGGGCCGCGCCGAGGTCTCCCTCACCATCGACAACTCCGACGGCGCCCTGCCCATCGAGTACGCCGAAGTCACCATCACCCGGATCATGTTCCGGGGCGGCAGCAGCGAGTACCAGATCAACGGCGACACCTGCCGGCTGCTCGACATCCAGGAGCTGCTCTCCGACTCCGGCATCGGCCGCGAGATGCACGTGATCGTCGGGCAGGGACAGCTCGACTCGGTGCTGCACGCCGACCCGATGGGCCGCCGGGCCTTCATCGAGGAGGCGGCCGGCGTCCTCAAGCACCGCAAGCGCAAGGAGAAGGCGCTGCGCAAGCTGGACGCGATGCGGGCCAACCTCGCGCGCGTGCAGGACCTCACCGACGAGCTGCGGCGCCAGCTCAAGCCGCTGGGCAGGCAGGCCGCCGTCGCCCGCCGGGCCGCCGTCATCCAGGCCGACCTGCGCGACGCCCGGCTGCGCCTGCTCGCCGACGACCTGGTGCGGATGCGCCAGGCGCTGCGGGCCGAGATCGAGGACGAGGCGGCGCTCAAGCAGCGCAAGGACAGCGCCGAGGCCGAGCTGAAGGCCGCCCTCGCGCGCGAGGCGGAGCTGGAGGACGAGGTCCGCAGGCTCACTCCGCGTCTGCAGAGCGCCCAGCAGACCTGGTACGAGCTGTCGCAGCTGGCCGAGCGGGTGCGCGGCACCGTCTCGCTCGCGGACGCGCGCGTGAAGAGCGCCGGCGCCGAGGCGCCCGAGGAGCGCCGGGGCCGCGACCCGGAGGACATGGAGCGCGAGGCCGCCCGGATCCGCGAGCAGGAGGCGGAGCTGGAGGCGGCCCGCGAGGCGGCCGAGCGCGCCCTGGAGGACACCGCGTCCCACCGCGCCGAGCTGGAGCGGGAACTCACGCTGGAAGAGCGTCGTTTGAAGGATGTGGCCCGGGCCATCGCGGACCGGCGCGAGGGCCTGGCGCGACTGCACGGACAGGTCAACGCGGCGCGGAGCAGGGCGGGTTCGGCGCAGGCGGAGATCGACCGGCTGGCGGCCGCGCGCGACGAGGCGGGCGAGCGGGCGGCGCTGGCCCAGGAGGAGTACGAACAGCTGAAGGCTGAGGTCGACGGCCTGGACGCGGACGACCACGAGCTCGGCGAGGCGCATGAGCGCGCCAAACGCGAGCTCGCCGAGGCCGAGACGGCCCTGGGCGCCGCCCGCGAGGCGGTCACGGCCGCCGAGAGGAAACGTGCCGCCGTGGCCGCCCGCCACGACGCGCTCGCCCTCGGCCTGCGCCGCAAGGACGGCACGGGCGCGCTGCTCGCCGCCCAGGACTCGCTTCAAGGGCTGCTCGGCCCCGCCGCCGCGCTGCTCACCGTCGCGCCCGGCCACGAGGTGGCGGTGGCCGCGGCCCTGGGCGCCGCCGCCGACGCGCTCGCGGTGTCGGGCCCGGCCACCGCCGCCGAGGCGATCCGGCTGCTGCGCAAGCAGGACGCCGGGCGGGCCGCGCTCCTGGTGGGCGGGCTGCCGGGCCCCCAGGAGTCCGATCCCGTACGGCCGGGCGGGCCGCCGTACGCGGCGGACCTGGTGCGCGGTCCTGAGGAACTGCTGCCCGCCGTACGGAAGTTGCTGCGCGGGGTCGTGGTCGTGGGGACGCTGGAGGACGCCGAGGACCTGGTCCACGCGCAGCCGCATCTGACCGCCGTCACCGCCGAGGGCGACCTGCTCGGGGCGTACTTCGCGCACGGAGGCTCCGCCGGGGCGCCCAGCCTGCTGGAGGTGCAGGCCTCGGTCGACGAGGCCGCCGCCGAGCTC
This sequence comes from Streptomyces sp. BPTC-684, assembly GCF_030028635.1. Lineage (NCBI taxonomy): Bacteria > Bacillati > Actinomycetota > Actinomycetes > Kitasatosporales > Streptomycetaceae > Streptomyces > Streptomyces sp. BPTC-684. The sequence continues at coordinate 1,141,605 of NZ_CP124863.1, read as the reverse complement.
ACCGAGCTCGCGGTGCGGTGCGAGGAGCTCGCCGAGGCCCAGCGGACGGTGGGGGAGCGGCGGGCGGAGTGCGCCGAGCGCGTCGAGGAGCTGGGGGAGCGGCGCCGGGCCGCCGACCGGGAGAAGTCGTCCGTCGCCCAGCAGCTCGGGCGGCTCGCCGGGCAGGCCCGCGGCGCCGCGGGCGAGGCCGAGCGCACGGCGTCGGCCGCGGCCCGCGCCCAGGAGGCCCTGGAGAAGGCGCTTGAGGAGGCCGAGGAGCTGACCGAGCGGCTGCTCGTCGCCGAGGAGATGCCGGTGGAGGAGGAGCCGGACACCTCCGTACGGGACCGGCTCGCCGCCGACGGGGCCAACGCCCGCCAGACCGAGATGGAGGCCCGCCTCCAGCTGCGTACGCACGAGGAGCGGGTCAAGGGCCTGGCCGGGCGGGCCGACGCGCTCGACCGGGGCGCCCGAGCCGAGCGCGAGGCCCGCGCCCGGGCCGAGGAGCGGCGCGCGAGGCTGCGCCACGAGGCACGGGTGGCGGCGGCCGTGGCGGCGGGTGCGCGCACCCTGCTCGCCCACGTCGAGGTCTCGGTGGTGCGGGCCGAGCGGGAGCGGGCCGCAGCCGAGGACTCGAAGGCCGCGCGCGAGCAGGAGCTGGCGGGCGCCCGAGCCACCGGCCGCGACCTCAAGGGCGAGCTCGACAAGTTGACGGATTCGGTGCACCGCGGCGAGGTACTCGGTGCCGAGAAGCGGATGCGGATCGAGCAACTGGAGACGAAGGCGCTGGAGGAGCTGGGGGTGGAGCCGGCCGGGCTGGTCGCGGAGTACGGCCCCGACCAGCCGGTGCCCCCGTCCCCGGCCGCCGAGGGAGAGGAGCTGCCCGAGGACCCGGACCACCCGCGCAACCGGCCCCGGAGTTTCGACCGCGCGGATCAGGAAAAGCGACTGAAGTCAGCCGAACGGGCGTACCAGCAGCTGGGCAAGGTCAACCCGCTCGCGCTTGAGGAGTTCGCGGCGCTGGAGGAGCGGCACAAGTTCCTCTCCGAGCAGCTGGAGGACCTGAAGAAGACCCGGGCCGACCTTCTTCAGGTGGTGAAGGAGGTGGACGAGCGCGTCGAGCAGGTCTTCACGGAGGCGTACCGGGACACGGCCAGGGAGTTCGAGGGCGTCTTCTCGCGGCTCTTCCCGGGCGGCGAGGGGCGGCTGGTCCTGACCGACCCGTCCAACATGCTCGCCACCGGTGTGGACGTGGAGGCGCGGCCGCCGGGCAAGAAGGTGAAGCGGCTCTCGCTGCTCTCGGGCGGCGAGCGGTCGCTGACGGCCGTGGCGCTGCTGGTGTCGATCTTCAAGGCCCGGCCGAGCCCGTTCTATGTGATGGACGAGGTCGAGGCGGCGCTCGACGACACCAATCTGCAGCGGCTCATCCGGATCATGCAGGAGCTCCAGGAGTCCTCGCAGCTGATCGTGATCACGCACCAGAAGCGGACGATGGAGGTCGCGGACGCGCTGTACGGCGTGTCCATGCAGGGTGACGGCGTCTCCAAGGTCATCAGCCAGCGGCTTCGCTAACTGATCTTCAAGACTTGAACAAGCGTGACACGCCAGGGTCATTCAATTCACACGTCTGGCCCTATTGACTTCGAAACTTGAAGGCATAGTCTCTGCAACGTTGCTTTTACCTTCAAGTGGTGGGTGACCTGAAGTTGTGCGCCACTTGAAGTGCCCCCAACGCCCGGCGACGCTGCCGGGCGGCCCCAGGAGTTCACGTGACCAGCACTACGCAGCCACCGGCCTCGGGAGCCCGCACGGCGCACCCCGAGCACCTCGGCCATGTCATCTTCATCGCGGCGGCGGCCGCGATGGGCGGCTTCCTCTTCGGCTACGACAGCGCCGTGATCAACGGCGCCGTCGAGGCCATCAGGGGCCGTTACGACATCGGCTCGGCGGCACTCGCCCAGGTCATCGCGATCGCCCTGATCGGCTGTGCGATCGGCGCCGCCACCGCGGGCCGGATCGCCGACCGCATCGGCCGCATCCGCTGCATGCAGATCGCCTCCGTGCTCTTCACCATCAGCGCCGTCGGCTCCGCGCTCCCCTTCGCCCTGTGGGACCTGGCCTTCTGGCGCATCATCGGCGGCTTCGCCATCGGCATGGCCTCGGTCATCGGCCCCGCCTACATCGCCGAGGTCGCCCCCGCCGCGTACCGCGGGCGGCTCGGCTCCTTCCAGCAGGCCGCCATCGTCATCGGCATCGCGATCTCGCAGCTGGTCAACTGGGGCATCCTCAACGCCGCGGGCGGCGACCAGCGCGGGCACCTGATGGGCCTGGAGGCCTGGCAGGTCATGCTCGGCGTGATGGTCATCCCGGCCGTCCTGTACGGCCTGCTCTCCTTCGCCATCCCCGAGTCGCCGCGCTTTTTGATCTCGGCCGGCCGCGACGCGCGCGCCCGTGAGGTGCTCAAGGAGGTCGAGGGCGAGCACATCGACCTGGACGCCCGCGTCGCCGAGATCGAGCACGCCATGAAGAGCGAGCACAAGTCGACCTTCAAGGACCTGCTCGGCGGCTCGTTCTTCTTCAAGCCGATCGTCTGGGTCGGCATCGGCCTGTCGGTCTTCCAGCAGTTCGTCGGCATCAACGTCGCGTTCTACTACTCCTCGACGCTGTGGCAGTCGGTCGGCGTCGACCCGACGCAGTCGTTCTTCTACTCGTTCACCACGTCGATCATCAACATCATCGGCACCGTGATCGCGATGATCTTCGTCGACCGGATCGGCCGCAGGCCGCTGGCGCTCATCGGCTCGGTCGGCATGGCCGCCGGCCTCGCCCTGGAGGCCTGGGCGTTCTCGTACGACCTCGTCGACGGCAAGCTGCCCGCCACCCAGGGCTGGGTCGCCCTGGTCGCCGCCCACGTCTTCGTGCTCTTCTTCGCCCTGTCCTGGGGCGTGGTGGTCTGGGTCTTCCTCGGCGAGATGTTCCCGAACCGGATCCGCGCCGCCGCCCTCGGCGTCGCCGCCTCCGCGCAGTGGATCGCCAACTGGGCCATCACCGCGAGCTTCCCGTCGCTGGCCGACTGGAACCTCTCCGCGACCTACGTGATCTACACGATCTTCGCCGCCCTCTCGATCCCCTTCGTACTGAAGTACGTGAAGGAGACCAAGGGCAAGGCGTTGGAGGAGATGGGCTAATCCCCGCTGCCCCTCTCTCCTCGACACGCGTACTGCCCCGGCTCACCCATGGAGCCGGGGCAGTACGTCGTCCGTGAACAGGCGCAGACTGCGCCACCCCTCCTCCAGCGGCATCCCGCCGCACAGCGGGTGCAGAACGAGGCTCTCGGCGCCGAGCGCGGCGCACTCGTCCGGCGTCACGATCCGGTAGACGCCCTCGGCGCGCAGCTCCTCCACCGTGGACGCCGCCGACCGCACCGCCGAGCGGATGTCCTTGGACTGCCAGGACGCGTACATCCGCGCCTCGTGCAGGAAGTGCTCCCCGTACAGCGCCCAGGCCCGGTCCGGGTCCTCGCTCAGGTGCAGCAGCGGAGTCTTCTCGGCGGGCATCATCGTCCAGCCCTCGGTGCCGTGCAGGGCCAGCTGCTCGCGGTAGTACGCCTCAAGCTCCGGCAGATGCGCGCTGGGGAAGAACGGCAGCCCGAGCCGGGCAGCCCGCCGGGCCGCCGCCTTCGACGAGCCGCCGACGAGCAGCATCGGGTGCGGCTGCGTGAACGGGCGCGGGGTGACCCGTACCGTACGGCCCTCGTAGCTGAACGGCTCGCCCGTCCAGGCCTTGAGCAGCGTCTCCAGGAGCAGGTCCTGGAGCTTGCCGCGCCGGCCCCACTCGACGCCCGCCTGCTCGTACTCCTCGGGCCGGTAGCCGATCCCCGCCACCGTCACCAGGCGCCCGCCGCTGAGCAGGTCCAGGACCGCGATGTCCTCGGCGAGCCGCAAAGGGTCGTAGAGCGGGCCGATGATCGCGGAGACGGTGACCGCGATCCGGCTGGTCGCGCCGAAGACCGCGCCCGCGAAGGCGAACGGGGAGGGCAGCCAGCCGTTGCCGGTGCCGTGGTGCTCCTCGGTCTGGACGGTGTCGACGCCGTGCGCGTCGGCGTACGCGGCCATCTCCACCGCGGCGCGGTAGCGGGCCGACAGGGTCTCGGGCGGCTCGTGCGGGGCCACCAGGTTCATGCGTACGACCGTGAACGGCATGGGAAGTCCCCCTCCGCCGGGCTGGATCCGGTGGAGGGGGACGGTAGCTGACGATGCGTCAGACAGCCAGGGGCGCGCGCTCCTCGGCCGCCTCGTCCGCCCCGGCCGGGGCCGGCACGGCGGGCTTCGGCAGGACCACGTACAGCAGGCCCGAGACCACGATGGTGGCCACCCAGCCCAGGCCGTACTCGCCGACCGGGTTGTTCGAGGCGAGCGGGCCGGTGAACCAGTCCGAGGTGGTGAAGAGCAGACCCGAGCCGAGGCCCACCGCCCAGGCGGCGACGGCGGCGGGGGAGAAGCCGCCCGTGTACCAGTACGCGCTGGTGGGGGTGGTGTCGAGCAGTGCCTTCGCGTCGTACTCGGTGCGCCGCAGCATGTCCGCGCCGAAGACGCCGACCCAGGCCGAGAAGGCGACGGCGAGCAGCGAGAGGAAGGCGATGAAGGAGCCCATGAAGCTCTTGGCGACCAGCATCAGGACGCCGCCGAAGGCCAGCGAGATCACGGCGTTGACCGAGACCGCCCAGTGGCGCGGGATCTTGAAGCCGAGGGTCTGCGCGGTGAAGCCGGCCGAGTACATCGACATCGAGTTGATCAGCACCATGCCGACCAGCGCGATCAGCAGGTACGGCACCGCGATCCACAGCGGCAGGATCTCGCCGAGGAAGGAGACCGGGTCCGCGGCCGAGGCGAGGTCCGGCGTGGAGACCGCCATGACCGCGCCCATCAGGACCATCGGCAGCACGACGATCCCGGCGCCGCCGACGGAGCTCGCGACCATGGCCTTGGAGGAGGCCGTGCGCGGCAGGTAGCGGGTGAAGTCCGGGGCGGACGGGATCCAGCTGACACCGCCCGCGGCGATCAGGCCGGTGCCGGCCACCATCAGGGAGACCTTGCCCGCCGGGCGGTCGAAGACCGCGCTCCAGTCGGTGTTCATGGCCAGATAGACGAGCACGAGCACGGAGAACGCGCCGAAGAGATAGGTCGCGTACTTGTTGCACTTCTGTACGACGTTGATGCCGAGGCCCGAGATCGCGAAGGTCGTCACCACGAAGAGCAGCAGCGTCACGATGATCAGGAAGGTGTTGCTCTTCACGCCGAGGACGATGTCCAGGACGGTGAGCATCGCGTAGGCGCCGGTGACCGCGTTGATGGTCTCCCAGCCCCAGCGGGCGACCCAGATCAGCGCGCCGGGCAGCAGGTTGCCGCGCTGTCCGAAGACCGCGCGGGAGAGCGCCATGCCGGGTGCGCCACCGCGCTTGCCCGCGATCGATATGAGCCCCACGAGGCCGTAGCTGACGAGCGGCGCGGCCGTCGCGACGACGATCGCCTGCCAGAAGTTCAGCTTGTACGTCACGACGAGGCTGGCGCCCATCGTGAGCAGCAGCACGCTGATGTTGGCGGCGACCCAGGTCGGGAAGAGATCCCGCGTTCTGGCGGTGCGCTCGCTGTCGGGGACGGGCTCCAGGCCACGGGTTTCCAGTGCGCCTTCGGACTGGGAAGTGGTGCTCATGAGGGTGCGGTTGCCTCTCGCTCGGCTCTGGCGTGAGCCGGTGGGGGTCATCTCGGGGGACTCTACGCGCGTTGACGCCTCCCCCTCCATCGTAACTTAATACGACGATTGCCCCATAATTCCCTTTGATCTTTAGGGGAAGCCACGACTGGGGCCCCGCGGCGGCCCATGGCTGATACTGGGGACGTTATGGAATTCGTCATCCTTGCTGTAGTCATCGCCCTGGTCGCGGTCGGCGCGATCAGCGGGCTCGTGGTCAGCAGCCGCAAGAAGAAGCAGCTGCCGCCCACGGCGCCCACGTCCACGCCGACCATCACTGCCCCGCCCGCCGAGCCCCACGTCGGCGAAGAAGCCGCAGAGACGGCCGAGGAGCAACGCCGCACCGTCGAGGAGGTCGCCCTCCCCGAGACCCCGGCGACCCCCGTCGTGGTCGAGGAGGCGCTTCCCGAGGCGCCCGCCGCGCCCGAGATCGAGGTGCCCGAGCCGACGGCCGGCCGCCTCGTGCGGCTGCGCGCCCGGCTCGCCCGCTCCCAGAACTCGCTGGGCAAGGGGCTGCTCACGCTGCTCTCCCGGGACAACCTCGACGAGGACACCTGGGAGGAGATCGAGGACACCCTGCTCACCGCGGACGTCGGCGTCGCCCCGACCCAGGAGCTGGTCGAGCGGCTGCGCGAGCGCGTCCGCGTGCTCGGCACCCGCACCCCCGCCGAGCTGCGCACCCTGCTGCGCGAGGAGCTCGTGGCGCTGCTCGGCCCCGACTTCGACCGCGCGGTCAAGACCGAGGGCGGCCTGGAGAGCCCCGGCGTCGTGATGGTCGTCGGCGTCAACGGCACCGGCAAGACCACCACCACCGGCAAGCTCGCGCGCGTCCTCGTCGCCGACGGCAAGTCGGTCGTCCTGGGCGCCGCGGACACGTTCCGCGCGGCCGCCGCGGACCAGTTGCAGACGTGGGGCGAGCGCGTCGGCGCCCGCACCGTGCGCGGCCCCGAGGGCGGCGACCCGGCGTCGATCGCCTTCGACGCGGTCAAGGAGGGCATCGCGGAGGGCGCGGACGTCGTCCTCATCGACACCGCGGGCCGGCTGCACACCAAGACCGGGCTCATGGACGAGCTCGGCAAGGTCAAGCGCGTCGTGGAGAAGCACGGGCCGCTGGACGAGGTGCTGCTGGTCCTCGACGCCACGACGGGGCAGAACGGGCTGGTTCAGGCCCGGGTGTTCGCCGAGGTCGTCGACATCACCGGCATCGTCCTGACCAAGCTCGACGGCACGGCCAAGGGCGGCATCGTCATCGCCGTCCAGCGCGAGCTGGGTGTCCCGGTCAAGCTCATCGGGCTCGGGGAGGGCGCGGATGATCTGGCGCCGTTCGAGCCGGGGGCGTTCGTGGATGCGCTTATCGGGGACTAGGGCGCCTACTGTCTGGGGGCTGTGTGTTGCATGGCGGCTGCGGGTTTTCTGTGGCTGGTCGCGCAGTTCCCCGCGCCCCTTTGGCATAACGGGCTTGCTTCCCCAATGAAGGGCCCCGCCTCTGGTGGCGGGGCCCTTTCTTCTTGCTCCTTACGACGGCGCCCTGTGGCAGATGTACGCCAGTGTGCCCAGCAGCAAGCGGGCCTCCGGGGGGCGGGTCGCCGTGTCCAGGGACGGTGGGCGCAGCCAGTGGACGTCCGCCGACGGGGGCGCCGGTACGTACCCCCCGGGCCCCGGGCAGGCCAGGTCCAGGTCCGCGTCGTCCCAGCCCATCCGGTAGAGCAGGCGCGGCAGTTCGGCCGCGGCCCCCGGCGCCACGAAGAAGTGCGTGCGGCCTGCCGGGGTGGTCGAGACCGGGCCGAGCGGCAGCCCCATCCGCTCCAGGCGCACCAGCGCCCGCCGCCCCGCGGGCGCCGCCACGTCCAGGATGTCGAAGCTGCGGCCCACCGGCAGCAGCACCGCCGCCCCCGGGCACTCCGCCCACGCCTTGCCGACCTCGTCCAGGGTGGCGCCCGCCGGGACCTCCGGCGCGAAGTCCAGTGGGTGCGCTCCCGGCGCCGGGCAGCCCGGCTCGCCGCACGAGCACTGGCCGGAGAGCTCCCGGGCCCCCGGGGCGACGTCCCAGCCCCACAGGCCCGTGTACTCCGCCACCGCGGTGACCTCGGTCGCGCGGCCGCGACGCCGCGAGCCGGGCCGGATTTCGCGGATCCCCCGGCTCCCGCCCATCGTGAACCCCATGCCCCCTCCAACGGATCTGACTCGACGGTGGTTACGATCCGGAGTTCCCTGATTGCGTGCTGCTCACCCCGGCGGCTTGCGGCGGAAGGGGAGGTGGTGCGAACCGGTCCGCGCGCCCCGGCGTGCACCGTTCCACCGACTCCTGATCGACCTATGTCAAGTGAATCGCGCACAGCGCCAAGGGAGTTCATTCGAAGGGGTGGCGAATGGTGGCGTTTCTGGAATCGCCCTCGCGAGAGCGGTGATCGTAGGATTACTTTCGGTACATGGACCCTGGGGACCCGCGCGCTCGTGGGTATGCCAACGGCAAGGAGCTGTACCGTCCGAAGGGCCGCGTCCTGCGGACAACAGGCCCCGACTCGCGGCATTCTGATAGGGGTTCGCGTGGCAGGGAAGACGCACAAGGCTTTAGCTGAATGGGGGCGTTCCAGTGGGCGGCAGTGGGGCTAGCGGTACGAGCGCCGGCAAGCGCCCCAACGAGCAGCTGAGTTCGTGGTTCGTGCGGAGCGGCTGGTCGAAGGGCGAGCTCGCGCGGCAGGTCAACCGGCGGGCGCGCCAGCTCGGCGCGCACCACATCAGCACGGACACCTCCCGGGTGCGCCGCTGGCTCGACGGCGAGATGCCGCGCGAGCCGATCCCGCGCATCCTCTCCGAGCTGTTCTCCGAGCGGTTCGGCAGCGTCGTGGCCGTCGAGGACCTCGGGTTGCGCACCGCACACCAGTCCCCGTCGGTCTCCGGAGTCGACCTGCCCTGGGCGGGCCCCCAGACCGTCTCCCTGCTCAGCGAGTACTCGCGCAGCGACCTGATGCTGGCCCGGCGCGGCTTCCTCGGCACCTCCCTGATGCTGTCGGCCGGGCCGGCCCTGATCGAGCCCATGCAGCGCTGGCTGGTGCCCGCGCCCCCCGGTGAGTTGATCAACGTGGAGACCCCCGCCAACGCCCGGCGCCCCTCCCGGCTCTCCAAACCGGAGCTCGACCTCCTGGAGACCACCACCGAGATGTTCCGCCAGTGGGACGCCCAGTGCGGCGGCGGACTGCGCCGCAAGGCCGTCGTCGGCCAGCTCCACGAGGTCACCGACCTCCTCCAGGAGCCGCAGCCCCAGGCCACCGCCCGCCGCCTGTTCCGGGTCGCGGCCGAACTCGCGGAACTGGCCGGGTGGATGAGCTACGACGTGGGCCTCCAGCCCACCGCCCAGAAGTACTTCGTCCTCGCCCTGCACGCGGCCAAGGAGTGCGGCGACAAGCCCCTCGGGTCGTACGTCCTGTCCTCGATGAGCCGCCAGATGATCCACCTCGGCCGCCCCGACGACGCCCTGGAACTCATCCACCTCGCCCAGTACGGCAGCCGCGACTGCGCCACCCCCCGCACCCAGGCGATGCTGTATGCGATGGAGGCGCGCGCGTACGCGAACATGGGCCAGCCCAGCAAGTGCAAGCGGGCCGTCAGGATGTCCGAGGACACCTTCGGCGACGCCGGGCTCGACGGCGAGCCGGAACCCGACTGGATCCAGTTCTTCTCCGAGGCCGAGCTCAACGGGGAGAACGCGCACTCGTTCCGCGACCTCGCCTATGTGGCCGGTCGCAGCCCCACGTACGCGACGCTCGCCGAGCCGGTGATGGAGCGCGCGGTCGAGCTCTTCGGCAAGGACGAGGTCCACCAGCGCTCGTACGCACTGAACCTGATCGGCATGGCCACCGTCCACCTCCTCAAGCGCGAGCCCGAGCAGTCCACTGTGCTGGCCGGACAGGCCCTGAAGATCGCCAAGACGGTCCGCTCCGAGCGGGTCAACACCCGGCTGCGCAAGACCGTCGACACCGCCGTGCGGGACTTCGGGGACGTGGCCGAGGTCGTCCAGTTCACCGATCTGCTCGGCCGGGAGCTGCCCGAGACCGCCGAGGCCGTCTGACCACCCGGGGAGCCGCCACGGCGGCATACAGGACGCCGGCCGCGACGCCCACCCCGTACACCCCGACTCGGCTCCCCCACGCCAGGTCAACCGGGGGACGTCGCGGCCGGTCACCCGTCCGTGTGTACGCGGATGGTAGCCGCCTCCCAGGCAGTGATCCGGCAGTTCATGGCGGCGTAACACGCCCGACCCCTTCGTCACGGTGGCGAAACATCGTGCGGCATCGACGGAAACCGCGCTGCGCCAACCTCATGGCGCATAACGGCCCACCCCTTGCAGCCACTCGTTCGCCCCCGCACGGGCCGCCGTACCGACGACGAGGAGACGCCGATGCCCCCAGGCATCACGCTCGCAGCTGACGCTCCGCAGCTGTCCAGCGCCAACACCGGTTTCATGCTGATCTGCTCGGCGCTGGTGATGATCATGACCCCCGGCCTGGCCTTCTTCTACGGAGGCATGGTCCGCGTCAAGAGCACCCTCAACATGCTGATGATGAGCTTCATCAGCCTCGGGATCGTCACGATCCTGTGGGTGCTCTACGGCTTCAGCCTCAGCTTCGGTGAGTCCAACGGCTTCATCGGCTGGTCCAAGGACTACTTCGGGCTCAGCGGCATCGGCCTCGTCCAGCTCTGGCCCGGCTACACCATCCCGATCTACGTCTTCGCCGTCTTCCAGCTGATGTTCGCGGTCATCACCCCCGCCCTGATAAGCGGCGCGCTCGCGGACCGCGTCAAGTTCAGCGCCTGGGCGCTGTTCATCACCCTGTGGGTCAGCGCCGTCTACTTCCCCGTGGCGCACTGGGTGTGGGCCTCCGACGGCTGGCTCTTCAAGAAGGGCGTCATCGACTTCGCGGGCGGCACGGCCGTCCACATCAACGCGGGTGCCGCCGCCCTCGGCGTCATCCTCGTCATCGGCAAGCGCGTCGGCTTCAAGAAGGACCCGATGCGGCCGCACAGCCTGCCGCTGGTCATGCTCGGTGCCGGGCTGCTGTGGTTCGGCTGGTTCGGCTTCAACGCCGGATCCTGGCTCGGCAACGACGACGGCGTCGGCGCGGTGATGTTCGTCAACACCCAGGTCGCCACCGCCGCCGCCATGCTCGCCTGGCTTCTCTACGAGAAGCTGCGCCACGGCTCCTTCACCACCCTCGGCGCCGCCTCCGGCGCGGTCGCGGGCCTCGTCGCCATCACCCCGTCCGGCGGCTGCGTCAGCCCCCTCGGCGCGATCGCGGTCGGCGCCATCGCGGGTCTGCTGTGCGCCATGGCCGTCGGCCTCAAGTACCGCTTCGGCTACGACGACTCCCTCGACGTCGTCGGCGTCCACATGGTCGGCGGCATCGCCGGCTCCCTCCTCGTCGGCCTCTTCGCCACCGGCGGCGTACAGTCCGACGCCAAGGGCCTCTTCTACGGCGGCGGCCTCGACCAGCTCGGCAAGCAGGCCATCGGCGTCGGCGCGGTCCTCGGCTACTCGCTGGTGGTCTCCGCCGCCCTCGCTCTCCTGCTCGACAAGACGATCGGGATGCGGGTCCCCGAGGACGACGAGGTCTCCGGCATCGACCAGGTCGAGCACGCCGAGACGGCGTACGACTTCAGCGGCGCGGGCGGCGGCACCGCCACCCGCACACCCGCCCCGGCCCCGGGCGAGAAGGCAGCGCAGAACAAGAAGGTGGACGCATGAAGCTGATCACCGCGGTCGTCAAGCCGCACCGCCTGGACGAGATCAAGGAGGCCCTCCAGGCCTTCGGGGTCCAGGGCCTCACGGTCACCGAGGCCAGCGGCTACGGGCGCCAGCGCGGCCACACCGAGGTCTACCGCGGCGCCGAGTACACCGTCGACCTCGTCCCCAAGATCCGCATCGAGGTCCTGGTCGAGGACGACGACGCCGACCTGCTGATCGACGTCGTGGTCAAGGCGGCCAGGACCGGGAAGATCGGGGACGGCAAGGTGTGGAGCGTGCCGGTCGAGACGGCGGTCCGGGTCCGCACCGGCGAACGCGGCCCCGACGCCCTCTGAGTTGGTCCCCCGATTCGGTACGGACAGGAGCTGCCGGTGACGAGTGTGGAAGTCAGCACAGAGACAGAGGACTCCGGATCCGGCGGCTACGCGGCGGCCCGGCTGCGCCTTCTCCAGGAGGAGGCGCGGTCCGGGCCGCCGCGCCGTGCCGCCCTGGCCCGGCTCACCGACGACTGGCTGGCCCAGCTCTTCACGGGAGCCGCCCGGGCGGCCGGGGTGCGCGGAGCCGCACTGCTGGCCGTCGGCGGCTACGGGCGCGGCGAACTGTCGCCCCGCAGCGACCTCGACCTGGTGCTCGTCCACGACGGCAGCGCGAGCGCGAGCGCCGTCTCCGCGCTCGCCGACAGCCTCTGGTACCCCGTGTGGGACCTGGGCCTGGCCCTCGACCACTCGGTCCGCACCCCCGCCGAGGCCCGCAGGACCGCGGGCGCCGACCTCAAGGTGCACCTCGGCCTCCTGGACGCCCGCCATCTGGCGGGCGAGCAGAGCTTGACGGCCGCCCTGCGCACCGCCGTCCTCGCCGACTGGCGCAACCTCGCGCCCAAGCGGCTGCCCGAACTCGACGCGCTGTGCCGTGAACGGGCCGAGCGTCAGGGCGAGTTGCAGTTCCTGCTCGAACCCGACCTCAAGGAGGCGCGCGGCGGGCTGCGGGACGCCACCGCCCTGCGCGCGGTCGCCGCGTCCTGGCTCGCCGACGCGCCCCGCGAGGGCCTGGGCGAGGCCCGGCGGCGGCTCCTGGACGTCCGGGACGCGCTCCACCTGGCCACCGGCCGGGCCACCGACCGCCTCGCCCTCCAGGAACAGGACGCCGTCGCCGCGGCGCTCGGGGTGCTGGACGCGGACGTCCTGCTGCGCCAGGTGTACGAGGCCGCGCGGACCATCGCGTACGCCAGTGACGTCACCTGGCGCGAGGTCGGCCGGGTCCTGCGGGCCCGCTCGGCACGGCCCCGGCTGCGGAGTCTGCTCGGAGGCCGGACGGCGGTCCCCGAGCGGACCCCGCTCGCCGAAGGGGTGGTCGAGCAGGACGGCGAGGTGGGGCTCGCGCTCGCCGCGAAACCCGAGCGCGACCCGGTGCTGCCGCTGCGGGCCGCCGCGGCCGCCGCCCGCTCCGGGCTGCCGATCTCGCTGCACGCCGTGCGCCGCCTGGCCGCCGCGGTCCGGCCGCTGCCGGTGCCCTGGCCCGCCGAGGCCCGCGAGGAGCTGGTGACGCTGCTGGGCGCGGGCGAGTCCACCGTGCCCGTCTGGGAGGCCCTGGAGGCCGAGGGGCTGATCACCCGGCTGCTGCCCGACTGGGAGCGGGTGCGCTGCCGCCCGCAGCGCAACGCCGTGCACACCTGGACCGTCGACCGCCACCTGGTGGAGACGGCCGTACGGGCCTCCTCGCTCACCCGCCGCGTCGGCCGCCCCGACCTGCTCCTGGTCGCCGCCCTGCTCCACGACATCGGCAAGGGCTGGCCCGGCGACCACAGCGTGGCGGGCGAGGTCATCGCGCGCGACGTGGCCACCCGGATCGGCTTCGACAAGGACGACGTGGCCGTGGTCGCCGCGCTCGTACGCCACCACCTGCTGCTCGTCGAGACGGCGACCCGGCGCGACCTGGACGACCCCGCGACGGTACGGGCGGTGGCCGACGCGGTCGGGACGGCGTCCACGCTCGAACTGCTCCACGCGCTCACCGAGGCGGACGCGCTGGCGACGGGACCGGCCGCCTGGTCGTCGTGGCGGGGCTCGCTCGTGGCGGACCTGGTGAAGCGGGTGGGGGCGGTGCTCGCGGGGGCGCCGGCGGACCCGGAGCCGCCGGTCGCCACGGCCGAGCAGGAGCGCCTCGCGATGGAGGCCCACCGCACGGGCGGCCCGGTCCTCGCGCTGCGCGCCCAGACGGACGCGCCCTTGGAGGAGGGGGCCCGGGAACCGCTCGGCGTGGAGCTCCTGATCGCGGTCCCGGACCAGCCGGGGGTGCTGCCGGCGGTGGCGGGCGTGCTGGCGATGCACCGGCTGACGGTGCGGACGGCGGAGCTGCGGGCGATCGAGCTGCCCGACCCCGTGGGCGGGGAGATCCTGCTGCTGGACTGGCGGGTGGCGGCGGAGTACGGCTCGCTGCCGCAGGCGGCCCGGCTCCGCGCCGACCTGGTCCGGGCCCTTGACGGTTCCCTGGACCTCGCCTCCCGCCTGGCGGAGCGCGAGGCGGCCCGCCGCCGGGGCCCGGCCGCGCCCCCGCCCCGCGTCACGGTCGCCCCGGCGGCGTCCCGCCTGGCCACGGTGATCGAGGTCCGCGCCCAGGACGCGCCGGGCCTGCTGCACCGCATCGGGCGGGAACTGGAGCGGGCGGGGGTGCGGGTGCGGAGCGCGCACGTCTCGACGTTGGGGGCGAATGCGGTGGACGCGTTCTATGTGACGGACGGGGAGGGGGAGCCGCTGGGGGCGGAGGTGGCGGTGGGGGTTGTGCGGGGGGTGGAGCGGGCGCTGGGTTCCGGCGGCGGTTGATCCCCCACCCCACCCGTTCCCTTAAGCCCTGGGCCGGCGGCCGGGTGCTTCGTCTGCGGGCCGGTGGGGGTTGCTCGCGCAGTTCCCCGCGCCCCTCCGGGGCGCCCAGGGGATGCCGCGCAGCGGCATTTTTAGGGGCGCGGGGAACTGCGCGACCAGCCACATGCGGTCCGCAGACGAACGGAGCGGGGTGCAGGGGCCGCAGGCCCCGCCCGGGGGTCCGGGGGCGTAGCCCCCGGGAAGCCACCCTCACCGCCACCCACCCCCGGAGGGTTAAGGGAACGGGGCGGGGTGGGGAAACGTCCGCCGGGATACCCTGGGGGGCGTTCACCCGACCGCCCTACGAGCCGAGGATCCGCGACCACCGTGTTCGACACCCTCTCCGACCGCCTCAGCGCGACATTCAAGAACCTCCGGGGCAAGGGCCGCCTGTCCGAGGCGGACATCGACGCCACGGCCCGCGAGATCCGCATCGCGCTCCTCGAGGCCGACGTCGCCCTGCCCGTCGTGCGCGCCTTCATCAAGCAGGTCAAGGAGCGCGCGTCCGGCGCAGAGGTCTCCCAGGCGCTCAACCCCGCCCAGCAGGTCGTCAAGATCGTCAACGAGGAGCTCATCACCATCCTCGGTGGTGAGACCCGCCGGCTGCGGTTCGCCAAGACCGCCCCGACGGTCATCATGCTCGCCGGTCTCCAGGGCGCCGGTAAGACGACCCTCGCCGGAAAGCTCGGCCAGTGGCTCAAGGGCCAGGGCCACGCGCCCCTGCTCGTCGCCTGTGACCTCCAGCGGCCGAACGCCGTCAACCAGCTCTCCGTGGTCGCCGAGCGCGCCGGCGTCGCCGTCTACGCGCCGGAGCCCGGCAACGGCGTCGGCGACCCGGTCAAGGTCGCCCAGGACTCCATCGAGTACGCCCGGTCGAAGCAGTACGACGTGGTCGTCGTCGACACCGCCGGCCGCCTCGGCATCGACCAGGAGATGATGCAGCAGGCCGCGGACATCCGCGACGCGGTCCGCCCGGACGAGATCCTGTTCGTCGTCGACGCCATGATCGGCCAGGACGCGGTCAACACCGCCGAGGCCTTCCGCGACGGCGTCGGCTTCGACGGCGTGGTGCTCTCCAAGCTCGACGGCGACGCCCGCGGCGGCGCCGCACTCTCCATCGCGCACGTCACCGGCAAGCAGATCATGTTCGCCTCCAACGGCGAGAAGCTCGACGAGTTCGACGCGTTCCACCCGGACCGCATGGCGTCGCGCATCCTCGACATGGGTGACCTGCTCACCCTGATCGAGCAGGCGGAGAAGACGTTCAGCCAAGAAGAGGCCGAGAAGATGGCCTCCAAGCTGGCGTCGAAGAAGGGCCAGGACTTCACGCTCGACGACTTCCTGGCGCAGATGGAGCAGGTCCGCAAGATGGGCTCCATCTCCAAGCTGCTCGGCATGCTCCCGGGCATGGGGCAGATCAAGGACCAGATCAACAACATCGACGAGCGCGACGTGGACCGTACCGCCGCGATCATCAAGTCGATGACCCCGGGCGAGCGCCACGACCCGACGATCATCAACGGCTCGCGCCGCGCCCGTATCGCCAAGGGCTCCGGCGTCGAGGTCAGCGCGGTCAAGAACCTCGTCGAGCGGTTCTTCGAGGCCCGCAAGATGATGTCGCGGATGGCCCAGGGCGGCGGCATGCCCGGCATGCCGGGGATCCCGGGCATGGGCGGCGGCCCCGGCCGGCAGAAGAAGCAGCAGAAGCAGGCCAAGGGCAAGCGCAAGAGCGGCAACCCGATGAAGCGCAAGGCCGAGGAGCAGGCGGCCGCCGAGCGCCGCGAGCAGGGCGCCGCGGGCCTGCCCGCCGCCGCCCAGGCCCCGCAGGACTTCGAACTGCCGGACGCGTTCAAGAAGTTCATGGGCTGACGTCCGTCCGGGCGCGTACTACGTACTTCGTACGTACGAGACGTTCGACGCAGCACCGGAAGGGCCCGTGAGCCGTACAGGCCGCGGGCCCTTCCGCGTACCCCGGGCGGCCCCTTCGGCCCACCCGGAATGCCCTGTTCCGTCCGCTCTCCGATAATCGCCGTACAGGCCAGAGGAGAGCAGCGTGCCCAATCCCGTACCCCCACGAGATCGCACCGACCAGCCGTGGCGCTCCGAGGGCGCGCCTCCGCCGCCCCCGCCGAAGCGGAAGATGCCCGGGGGCTGGGGCAGCCTGATCCTCGCCGCGCTCGTCGTCTACCTGATCACCAATCTGATCCTGTCGTTCTTCGACGAGGGCAACGAGCCGACGCTGTCGTACACCGAGTTCAGCAAGCAGGTCGCGGCCGGCAACGTGGAGAAGATCTACTCCAAGGGCGACGCCATCCAGGGGCAGCTCAAGAGCTCCCAGGCCGTGCCCGGCGGCGGCGACAAGTACACCAAGTTCACCACCCAGCGGCCCACCTTCGCCGACGACGACCTGTGGTCCCAGCTGACCAAGCAGAACGTCACGGTCACCGCCGAGCCGGTCGTCGAGCACCGCAGCTTCCTGGCCAACCTGCTGATCTCGCTCGCCCCGATGCTCCTGCTGGTCGTCCTGTGGCTGTTCATCGCGCGCCGGATGAGCGCCCGGCTCGGCGGCGGGATGCTGGGGCGCAAGGCGCCGCCCAAACCGGTCGAGCTGACCGAGGACAAGCGGACCACGTTCGAGGACGTGGCCGGCATCGACGAGGTCGAGGGCGAGCTCAACGACGTCGTGGACTTCCTCAAGAACCCCGCCGCGTACCGGAAGATGGGCGCCCGGATGCCCGGCGGCGTCCTGCTCGCGGGCCCGCCCGGCACCGGCAAGACCCTGCTCGCGCGGGCCGTGGCGGGCGAGGCGGGGGTGCCGTTCTTCTCCGCGTCGGCCTCCGAGTTCATCGAGATGATCGTGGGCGTGGGCGCCTCTCGGGTACGCGAACTCTTCGCCGAGGCACGGAAAGTGGCCCCCGCCATCATCTTCATCGACGAGATCGACACCATCGGCCGGGCGCGCGGCGGCGGCGCCGGGATGGGCGGCCACGATGAGCGCGAGCAGACGCTGAACCAGATCCTCACCGAGATGGACGGCTTCTCCGGATCCGAGGGCGTCGTCGTCATCGCCGCCACCAACCGGGCCGACGTCCTGGACCCGGCGCTCACCCGGCCCGGCAGGTTCGACCGGATCGTGCAGGTCAGCCCGCCGGACCGGGGCGGCCGCGAGTCCATCCTGAAGATTCACACCCGTGAGATCCCGATGGCGCACGACGTCGACCTCGCCCAGCTGGCCCGCACCACCCCCGGCATGACCGGCGCCGAACTCGCCAACCTGGCCAACGAGGCGGCCCTGCTCGCCGTCAAGCGCCGCCAGAGCGAGGTCACCCAGTCCGACCTCTCCGACGCCCTGGAGAAGGTCCAGCTGGGTGCCGAGCGGCCGCTGGTGATGCCGGAGGAGGAGCGCCGCCGCACCGCCTACCACGAGAGCGGCCACGCCCTGCTCGGCATGCTCCAGCCCGGCGCCGACCCCGTCCGTAAGATCACCATCGTGCCCCGGGGACGGGCGCTCGGCGTGACGCTGTCCGCCCCGGACGCCGACAAGTACGCGTACACCGAGGACTATCTGCGCGGCCGCATCATCGGCGCGCTCGGCGGCATGGCGGCCGAGCACGTCGTCTTCGACGTGATCACCACGGGTGCCGAGAACGACCTCGAACAGGTCACCAACCTGGCCCGGGGCATGGTGGCCCGGTGGGGCATGAGCAAGAAGATCGGCCCCCTCACCGCCCTGCCGGGCGACGCCCAGCAGGCGTACGGGCTCGCCGCCGCCCCCGAGACCCTGGACGCCATCGCCACCGAGATGCGCCGCATCGTCGACGAGTGCTACGCCGAGGCGTGCCGCCTGCTGCGCGAGCACCGCCCCAAGCTCGACGCCCTCGCCGAGGCGCTGCTCAAGAACGAGACGCTGGAGGAGGAGGCCGCGTACCGCGCGGCCGGCATCCCGCGCCTGGCGAAGACGGAGTCCTGAGCGGGCTCGGGATCGCCCCTACGCGCGCGTGGTGGAAGGCCGGGGCCTGCTACGGCGTACGCGCGATCAGATAGCGGAACACGTTCGGCATCCACACCGTGCCGTCCCGGCGCAGATGCGGGTGCAGCGCCTCCGTCAGCTCCTTCTCGACCTGGACCTGGTCGGTGGCCCGGGCCGCCGCGTCGAACAGGCCCGTCGAGAGCAGCCCGCGCACCGCGCTGTCCGTGTCCGCGTAGCCGAACGGGCACGCCACCCGCCCCGACCCGTCGGGCCGCAGACCCGCCCGCGACGCCAGGTCCTCCAGATCGTCGCGCAGGCTCGGCCGCCAGCGGGGCGCGTCGGTGAGCCGGGCCGCCACCCGCAGCACGCCCGAGGTGGCACACCGCTCCGGCGGACCCCAGCCAGCCAGCACCACCGCGGCGCCGCGCTCGGCGAGCCCCACCGCGGCCTCCAGGGCGGGCACCAGGCCGTCCGCGTCGCCCGCCGCGCAGCCGACCGGCTCGAAGGCGGTCACCAGGTCGTAGCGGGCCCCGGACGGATCGGCCGCGGCCCGCGGGCCGCCCTCCAGGACCCGGGTGTCGTCGCGGTCCCCGACGCGTCCCCACACCCCCTCCGGCAGCAGCCGCTCACGGGCCAGCGCGAGCCGCTCCGGCCGGGTGTCGACACCCGTCACGCGCGCGCCGCGCGAGGCCGCCATCAACAGGGCGAGCCCGGAGCCGCAGCCCAGGCCGAGCAGCCGGGTGGCGGGTCCCACCTCCAGCCGCTCGTACACCGCTTCGTAGAGCGGTACCAGCATCCGCTCCTGGATCTCCGCCCAGTCACGCGCGCGTGCACAGG
Organism: Streptomyces sp. BPTC-684; assembly: GCF_030028635.1. NCBI lineage: Bacteria > Bacillati > Actinomycetota > Actinomycetes > Kitasatosporales > Streptomycetaceae > Streptomyces > Streptomyces sp. BPTC-684. Next base: position 1,122,467 of record NZ_CP124863.1, on the reverse strand, counting down.
CCTGCGCGGGCGGGGCGGAGGCGGCGGGGGACTGGTGCCGGACGAGCGTAGGTGTCATGGAAAGCGCCCCAATCCGCAGAAGAGGTCAGCAGTGCGCTGATGGAAAGCCCCCGTACACGTGCGGTCGCACTCCCCCCGTATGCCAGGGAACTCCGCATCCGCCATCGCGTCCAGAGGGAGGGCGATTCACGTTCGGGGCCGCCGGGCCCGTACCATTCGCGCCATGGCAAAGGCACCCGTTCTCACGCCCCAGGCGGAAGACTTCCCCCGCTGGTACCAGGATCTGATCAACAAGGCCGAGCTCGCGGACAACGGTCCGGTGCGCGGCACCATGGTGATCCGACCGTACGGCTACGGCCTGTGGGAGCGGATGCAACAGGAGATGGACGCGCGCATCAAGGACGCGGGCGCCCAGAACGCGTACTTCCCGCTGTTCATCCCGCAGTCCTACCTGACCCGCGAGGCCGAGCACGTCGAGGGCTTCGCGCCCGAGCTCGCGGTGGTCACGCACGGCGGCGGCAAGGAGCTCGAAGAGCCCGTCGTGGTGCGCCCCACCTCCGAGACGATCATCAACGACTACTTCTCGAAGTGGGTGCAGAGCTACCGCGACCTGCCCCTGCTCATCAACCAGTGGGCCAACGTGGTCCGTTGGGAGATGCGGCCGCGCGTGTTCCTCCGTACGAGTGAGTTCCTCTGGCAGGAGGGCCACACCGCGCACGCCAGCTACGAGGACGCGCGCGACTACGCGGCGCGCATCCACAAGGACGTCTACGCGGACTTCATGATCAACGTCCTGGGCATCGACGTGGTCCTGGGCCGCAAGACGCCCAAGGAGCGGTTCGCCGGCGCCATCAACACCCTCACGCTCGAAGGCATGATGGGCGACGGCAAGGCCCTCCAGCTGGGCACCAGCCACGAGCTGGGCACCAACTTCGCCAAGGCCTTCAACACCCAGTACCTGTCCAAGGACGGCAAGCAGGAGCTCGTCTGGCAGACCTCGTGGGGCGTCTCCACCCGCATGGTCGGCGGTCTGATCATGTCGCACGGCGACGACAACGGCCTGCGGGTGCCGCCGCGCCTCGCGCACGTCCAGGTCGTCGTCATGGCGATCAAGGGTGACGAGGCCGTCGCCAAGGTCCGCGAGCTCGGCGACCGCCTCAAGGCGCTGGGCATCCGCGTCCAGGTCGACGACCGGGTGGACACCCCCTTCGGCCGCCGCGCGGTGGACTGGGAGCTCAAGGGCGTTCCGGTACGCGTCGAGATCGGCCCGCGCGACCTGGAGGCCGGTACCGCGATGCTCGCCCGCCGCATCCCCGGCGGCAAGGAGCCCGTCTCCATCGACGCGCTCGGCGAACTGCTGCCCAAGGTCCTCGAAGAGGACCAGGCGCAGCTGCTGCGCGAGTCCCGCGAGCGCCGCGAGTCCCGCACCAGCGAGGTCACCACCCTGGAGGAGGCCGCCGAGGCCGCCACCGCCGGCGGCTGGGCGCGCATCCCGTGGGCCACCCTCGGCGCCGAGGGCGAGGCCAAGCTCGCCGAGCAGGCCGTGTCCGTACGGTGTCTGGTCGCCGAGGACGGGTCGGTCCCCGAGGCCGACGACGCCCCCGGTACCGTCGCCATCGTCGCCCGCTCCTACTGAGCGGCCCGCGGCCTGTTCCGGTCGGCCGAAAACGCCCCTTGCGCACCGGCTGATTCCTGGAACCCCGGCGCGTGGACATCATCTACGCGCCGGGGCGTACGCGCCGCTACGTACTACCTTGGTGTGAGCTGTGAGGCTTCTCCGCAGATCAGCGCACCCGCCCTCGTCCGGACGCATCAACGGCAACTGACGGGTACGTGCAAATTATTTGGGATGCCCCGGAATAGGAACACCGGGGCACTCCGGCTCGTTGTCACGACGTGAGCACGACACCACCTGTTCTCGCCGCAGAGCTGGCGCAGGCGTGGGCCGACATTCAGCGGTACCACCCCGAGCTGCCTGACCTTGCCGCGCCCGAGTCCCTGATCGGAGAGTCGTCGTCCGCCTGCGGCGCCGAGCTCTCCTTCGAGCGACTGCTCCACGAGGCAGTCCACGGCATTGCCGCCGCCCGGGGTGTCCGCGACACATCCCGGGCCGGGCGGTACCACAACCGCAGATTCCTGGCCATCGCCGAGGAGCTCGGCCTCGACCATCCCGAGGAGCCGCACCCCAGCAGCGGCTTCTCGCTGGTCGCGCTGAACCCCGAGGCGAGGCGCCGCTACCGGCCGACGATCGAGCGGCTGCAGCGGGCCCTCAAGGCACACACCGTGGCCACCGCCGCCGACACCAAGCGCTCCTTCAGAGGCCCGGCGGCACGGCACGGCTCCTCCGGCGGCGGCGTCCGCGTCAAGGCCGTCTGCGACTGCGGCCGCAACGTGCGCGTCGTCCCGTCCGTCCTCGCCCAGGCGCCCATCGTCTGCGGCGGCTGCGGCAAGCCGTTCCGCATCCCCGAGGTCGTGGCCGCCGCGAGCTGATCCCGGGCCGGTCGCCGGACGGGGGCGGCGCGGGCCGGGAGGCGGACACAACACGCAGGTGCGCCGCCCGGGGGTGCCCCACGGACCCCCGGCGTGCCCGGCGCCGGCATGTGGCACAATGGCTAGCTGTACTCGACAGCCGCACAGGAACCCTCTCGCCTCCGGCTGACGCGTCCATCGGGCACCCCGAGTACCGCAACCCCACGTGGCATCCCGTTGTGCCCAACCACGTCAAGACCAGGAGACACCACTCCAGTGGCAGTCAAGATCAAGCTCAAGCGCCTCGGCAAGATTCGCCAGCCGCACTACCGCATCGTCGTCGCCGACGCCCGCACCCGCCGTGACGGTCGCGCGATCGAAGAGATCGGTATCTACCACCCGACGTACAACCCGTCGCGCATCGAGGTCAACGCCGAGCGTGCGCAGTACTGGCTGTCGGTCGGCGCCCAGCCCACCGAGGCTGTGCTCGCCATCCTGAAGCTGACCGGTGACTGGCAGGCGCACAAGGGCCTCCCGGCCCCCGCGCCGCTGCTGCAGCCGGAGACGAAGGAGAGCAAGCGCCGCTCCTTCGACGAGTTCGCCAAGGCTCTCGAGGGCGACGACACCAAGGGTGAGGCCATCACCCCCAAGGCCAAGAAGGCTGACAAGAAGGCGGACGAGGCTGCGGCCGACGCCGCCGAGTCGACCGAGGCCTGAGCATGCTCGAGGAGGCTCTTGAGCACCTCGTGAAGGGCATCGTCGACAACCCCGACGACGTGCAGGTGGCCTCGCGCACCCTGCGCCGGGGGCGTGTGCTGGAGGTCCGGGTCCACCCCGACGACCTCGGCAAGGTGATCGGCCGCAACGGCCGCACCGCCCGCGCCCTGCGTACCGTCGTGGGCGCCATCGGTGGCCGTGGGATCCGCGTCGACCTCGTCGACGTGGACCAGGTCCACTGACAAAGTTGGTCGTTTTACAAGATGCACCGGCTCGGGCCGGGGAGGGCCATGGTGCCCACCCCGGCCCGCAGTCGTCTGTGAAGCCATAGGCACCGACAGGAAAGTTGAACGACGTGCAGCTGGTAGTCGCGCGGATCGGCCGCGCCCACGGCATCAAGGGCGAGGTCACCGTCGAGGTGCGCACCGACGAGCCGGAGCTGCGGCTCGCCCCCGGCGCCGTACTGGCCACCGACCCGGCCTCCACCGGGCCGCTCACCATCGAGACCGGCCGCGTCCACAGCGGCCGTCTGCTGCTGCGCTTCGAGGGCGTACGCGACCGGACCGCCGCCGAGGCCCTGCGCAACACCCTGCTCATCGCCGACGTGGACCCGGACGAGCGCCCCGAAGAGGACGACGAGTACTACGACCACCAGCTCATCGACCTCGACGTGGTCCTCACCGACGGCACCGAGGTCGGCCGGATCACCGAGATCTCGCACCTGCCGTCCCAGGACCTCTTCATCGTGGAGCGCCCCGACGGCACCGAGGTCATGGTCCCGTTCGTCGAGGAGATCGTCACCGAGATCGACCTGGACGAGCAGCGGGCGGTCATCGACCCGCCGCCCGGCCTGATCGACGACCGTGCCGAGATCGCCTCCGCGCGCGACGACGAGAGCGGTGCCGACGAGACCGACGGGAACGACGACTGATGCGCCTCGACGTCGTCACGATCTTCCCCGAGTACCTGGAGCCCCTGAACGTCTCCCTCGTCGGCAAGGCGCGCGCGCGTGGGCAGCTCGACGTCCATGTACACGACCTGCGGGAGTGGACCTACGACCGGCACAACACGGTCGACGACACCCCCTACGGCGGCGGCCCCGGCATGGTCATGAAGACCGAGCCCTGGGGCGCCTGCCTCGACGACGCGCTGGCCGACGGGTACGAGGCGGGGGCGCACGGCCCCGTCATGGTCGTGCCCACGCCCAGCGGACGGCCCTTCACCCAGGAACTCGCCGTCGAGCTCTCCGCCAAGCCGTGGCTGATCTTCACGCCCGCGCGCTACGAGGGCATCGACCGCCGCGTCATGGACGAGTACGCCACACGGATACCGGTGTACGAGGTGTCCATCGGCGACTACGTCCTCGCGGGCGGGGAGGCCGCCGTCCTGGTGATCACCGAGGCCGTGGCCCGGCTGCTGCCCGGCGTCCTCGGCAACGCCGAGTCCCACCGCGACGACTCCTTCGCCCCCGGCGCCATGGCCAACCTCCTCGAAGGGCCGGTGTACACCAAGCCCCCCGAGTGGCGCGGCCGCGGCATCCCGGACGTCCTGCTCAGCGGGCACCACGGCAAGATCGCCCGCTGGCGCCGCGACGAGGCGTTCCGCCGCACCGCCCTGAACCGGCCCGATCTCATCGAGCGCTGCGACCCCGCGGCCTTCGACAAGAAGGACCGCGAGGTGCTGTCCATCCTCGGCTGGGCGCCGGAGCCCGGCGGCCGATTTTGGCGCAGGCCCCAGGACGTGGAAGAATAAGCCGCTGCTGTACGCCCGGCCCACGCCCCTGCCACAGGGGGAAGGGCAAAGCGTTCCCCGCGCACACGGGAGTCGCCCCACGGCGGTCCGGCGCGAACGGCAACCTGAACCCCATCACGACATTCCGCTGATGACCTGTGGCATCGGCGAGGAAGCAGAAGAACATGGCCAGCCTGCTCGACTCCGTCAACGCCGCGGCGCTCCGCACCGACGTCCCGGCCTTCCGCCCGGGTGACACCGTCAACGTCCACGTCCGCGTGATCGAGGGCAACCGCTCCCGTATCCAGCAGTTCAAGGGCGTTGTCATCCGCCGCCAGGGCGCCGGCGTCTCCGAGACCTTCACGGTCCGCAAGGTCTCCTTCTCCGTCGGCGTCGAGCGCACCTTCCCGGTGAACTCCCCGATCTTCGAGAAGATCGAGCTCGTCACCCGCGGTGACGTCCGCCGCGCGAAGCTGTACTACCTGCGCGAGCTCCGCGGCAAGGCCGCGAAGATCAAGGAGAAGCGCGACAACTGAGCTCCGGCTCGGCGGTGAGCTGCGGCCCACCACACTCGCGTACGGGTCCACAGGCCGGGCGGATAGGCTCTGCCCCCGATGGACACCGAAGCACAGCACACGGAGCGCGACCTCCCCTCCACCCCTCAGCCGGGGCCGGAGCGGGGGTCGCGCTCCGCGCGTTTTCCCGCCCTCGCCGCCCGCCTGGAAGGGCCCTGGCGCAAGGCCGCGGCCCTGTTCGCGGTGTGCCTGCTCTTCCTGCTGCTGCTCAGCCACTTCGTCCTGCAGCCCTTCCTGATCCCCAGCGGCTCCATGGAACCCACCCTGAAGGTGGGCGACCGGGTCCTGGTCAACAAGCTGGCGTACCGTTTCGGCAGCCATCCGGCCCGCGGTGACGTCGTCGTCTTCGACGGCCGGGGCTCGTTCACGGACGAGGCGCCCGAGGGGAACCCGGTGGGCAGGGCCCTTCGTTCAGCCGTTGCGGCCCTGGGGCTCACGGAGCCCGCCGGGAACGTCTACGTGAAACGGGTCGTCGGCGTCGGCGGCGACCGGATCGTGTGCTGCGACAAGGGCGGGAGGGTCCAGGTGAACGGGACACCGGTGACCGAGGAGTACGTGCACCCGGGCGACGCCCCCTCCCGGATGCCGTTCGACATCGTGGTGCCCGACGGCACCCTGTTCGTCCTGGGCGACCACCGCTCGCGCTCCAGCGACTCCCGCGACCACCTCGGCTCCCCGGGCGGCGGCATGGTGCCCGTGGACCACGTGGTGGGCCGCGTCGACTGGATCGGCTGGCCGTTCGGCCGCTGGTCGGGGGTCGGCGGCTCCGGCGCCTTCGCGCGCGTGCCCGCCGCGGGCGGCGCCCATGGGTAACCGCGGGCGCCCGCGCTCGGCGCCCCGCCCCGCCGACGAACCACTGCCCACCGGCACCCGGCCGACCTCGCGTGCGGCGGCGCGGGGAGCGGGAGCGAGAACGAGAGGGGCCGAGGGGCGCGCCACGCGGCCCGATGCCTTCGCGACCGCCGAGGCGCCCACGGCCGATCCGACAGGGCCCGATCTTTCAACACCCGATCCTTCCGCGCCCGATCTTTCCGCACCCCCCGGACCCGCCACGGAGGCGGCGGCCGCCCCCGAGCGCCCGCCCGGCCGCCGGGCCCAGCAGGGCCGGGCCGACCGGCGCAGGCTCGCCCGGAAGGTGAAGCGGCGCAGGCGCAGGTCCGCGGTGAAGGAGATACCCCTGCTCGTCGGGGTGGCGGTGCTCATCGCCCTCGTACTGAAGACGTTCCTCGTCCAGGCCTTCGTGATCCCGTCCGGCTCGATGCAGCAGACGATCACCATCGGCGACCGGGTGCTCGTCGACAAGCTCACGCCCTGGTTCGGCTCCAAGCCGCAGCGCGGCGACGTGGTGGTCTTCAAGGACCCCGGCGGCTGGCTCAAGGACGAGAAGAAGACCACCGGCGGTAGCGACCCGGTGGTCGTCAAACAGGTCAAGCAGGCCCTCACCTTCATCGGGCTGCTGCCCTCCGACAACGAGCAGGACCTCATCAAGCGGGTCATCGCGGTCGGCGGCGACACCGTGAAGTGCTGCGACGCCGACGGCAAGGTCACCGTCAACGGCGTCCCCCTGGACGAGCCCTATGTGCACCCCGGCAACCCGCCCTCGGAGATCAAGTTCGAGGTGAAGGTGCCCGAGGGGCGGCTCTTCATGATGGGCGACCACCGCTCGAATTCGGCCGATTCCCGCTTCCACCTCAACGAGGCGTACCACGGGACCGTCTCCGAGGACGGCGTCATCGGGCGGGCCGTCGTCATCGGCTGGCCCCTCGACCGCTGGAAGTGGCTGGAGGAGCCCGGGACATTCGGCTCGGTGCCGGACGCGCCCGGCAGGTCGGACACCGCGCTCGGTGCGTCGCATAGGGTGTCCTCCCGGGATCCGGCTGCGGATCCCGGCAGATCACGTGAAGTAGCAGTAAATAAATCGATATCGGATGACCCGAAATCGAACGAGACGATCCGGCTCCCGAGCCCTGCGGAACTCCCGCTCGTTATGGGAGTGGTGGGTCTGCGCCTGGCACGGCGCGGGCGGTGGCACGGACTGAGGAGTGGATGTGGGGGATTTGGCGGTCGGCGCACGATCCGGACACGACGAGCCCGAGGAGCGGCCGGACGGGCCCGCCGACTCGCCCGCACAGGCTCAGGCCGACAGCGGCGGTGGCGGCACCGCCGACGGCGGCTCGGGGGGTGACGGCGAACCGGGCGGCTCGGGCAGCAGCCCCAAGAAGCAGCGCTCCTTCTGGAAGGAGCTGCCGCTGCTCATCGGCATCGCGCTGATCCTCGCGCTGCTGATCAAGACGTTCCTGGTGCAGGCGTTCTCGATCCCCTCGGACTCGATGCAGGACACCCTCCAGCGCGGCGACCGCGTCCTGGTGGACAAGCTGACGCCGTGGTTCGGCTCCACGCCCGAGCGCGGCGAGGTCGTCGTCTTCCACGACCCGGGCGGCTGGCTGGAGGACCAGAAGCCGGCCGAGCCGAACGCGGTGCAGAAGTTCCTCAGCTTCATCGGCCTGATGCCGTCCGCCGAGGAGAAGGACCTGATCAAGAGGGTCATCGCGACCGGCGGCGACACCGTGGAGTGCAAGAAGGGCGGCCCGGTCAAGGTCAACGGCCACGCCCTGAACGAGCCGTACATCTTCCCCGGCGACAGCGCCTGCGACGACATGCCGTTCGGCCCGATCAAGGTCCCCAAGGGCCGGATCTGGGTGATGGGCGACCACCGCCAGAACTCGCTGGACTCCCGCTACCACCAGGAGCTGCCGGGTGGCGGCACCGTCTCCAACGACGAAGTCGTGGGCCGCGCGTTCGTGATCGCCTGGCCGCTCAACCGCATCGACTGGCTCGGCATCCCGGGCACCTTCGACCAGAAGGGCATCAACGGCATGGGCTCGGCGGCCCCGGTGGCCGCGGGGCTCGCGGGCGCGGTGCCGATCGTGCTGTGGCGGCGCCGCCGGCTCACCCGGCCGAGTGACGCGATCGAGAGCACCGACCTCACCCGGGAGGGCTGACCGTGCGGGATACCGCCGGGTAGGGTGCCGTCCCAGATCGTCGATCTCCGGGACCCGCGCGGAACGCGGGTGACCGGGGGAGGAGCACTGGGATGAGCGGAACAGGACGTACGGACGACGGCCGCGGCCGCGGTCTCGGCAATCTGCTGTCGGGGCTGGCCGTGGCCGTCGGTTGTGTGCTCTTCCTCGGCGGGTTCGCCTGGGGCGCCGTCGAGTACAAGCCGTACACGGTGCCGACCCAGTCCATGGACCCGACGGTCAAGGCGGGCGACCGGGTCCTCGCCCAGCGCATCGACGGCGCCGACGTCAAGCGCGGCGACGTGGTGATCTTCAAGGACAAGGTCTGGGGCGACGTCCCCATGGTCAAGCGGGTCGTCGGCATAGGCGGCGACACCGTCGAGTGCTGCGACCAGGGCGGCAAGCTGACCGTCAACGGCCAGGCGATCGACGAACCGTATCTGCACAACACGGCCGCCTCCACGACCAAGTTCAGCGCCACCGTCCCCAAGGACCAGCTCTTCCTCCTCGGTGACGAGCGCGACGTCTCGCTGGACTCCCGGGTGCACCTGGAGGACGCGGCCAACGGCTCCGTGCCGCGCTCGGCCGTCAGCGCGCGCGTGGACGCCGTGGCGTGGCCGCTGGACGGCATGCTGAAGCGCCCGACGGGCTTCAAGACACTGCCGGGCGGCATCTCGCAGCCGGGGCCGCTGATGCTGGTGGTGGGGGCGGTGGTCGCCGGGGCCGTGCTGATCGTGGTGGGCGCGGCTTATGGGCCGCTGGCGCGGCGCCTGGGGCGGCGGCGCGGGGCGGGGCGGGAGGTGCCGGTTGGGGGGCAGTGAGGCGGGTGGGCCTCGACCTGGGCTTGGTGAGGCTGGCATGACCGGAGAGGCTGGTGGGTTTGGCCCTGGGGCCGGTGAGGCTGGCAGGACCAGTGCGTCCGACGGGTCCGGTGGGGCGCTCGGCGACGAGGGGTCCGGGTTTCGCAAGGTCGCCCGGGTCGTGCTGCTCGATCCGCAGGACCGCATTCTGCTGATGCACGGATACGAACCGGACAATCCCGACGACAGCTGGTGGTTCACCCCGGGCGGCGGCCTGGAGGGCGACGAGACCCGGGCCGAGGCGGCCCTGCGCGAGCTCGCCGAGGAGACGGGAATCACGGACGTCCAGCTGGGGCCGGTGCTGTGGCGCCGGATGTGCTCGTTCCCCTTCGACGGCCGCCGCTGGGACCAGGACGAGTGGTACTTCCTGGCCCGTACCACCCAGACCGAAGCCGTGCCGACCGACCTCACCGAGCTGGAACGACGCAGTACCACGGGGCTGAGGTGGTGGACCTCCGCCGAACTGTCGGCGGCCCGTGAGACGGTGTACCCGACCAGACTCGCCGAGCTGCTGCGCACGCTGCTCGACGAGGGTCCTCCGCGTGCGCCGGTGGTCCTGGCTCCGGAAATCGTCTAGAGGCCCGGGGGGCTGACGCACAATAGGGGGACGCACGGCTGAAGGGGAACATGCCATGAGCGCCGAGGACCTCGAAAAGTACGAGACCGAGATGGAGCTGAAGCTCTACCGGGAGTACCGCGACGTCGTCGGTCTGTTCAAATACGTGATCGAGACCGAGCGGCGTTTCTACCTCACCAACGACTACGAGATGCAGGTGCACTCGGTCCAGGGTGAGGTGTTCTTCGAGGTGTCGATGGCGGACGCCTGGGTCTGGGACATGTACAGGCCGGCCCGCTTCGTCAAGCAGGTCCGCGTCCTCACGTTCAAGGACGTGAATATCGAGGAGCTCAACAAGAGCGATCTGGAGCTTCCGGGGGGCTGATCCGCCGCGTCCACGGCGTCGGCATCGGTGTCCGCCGCGTCCACCGATTTCGCCGCGTCCACGTGCGCACGTCCACCGTGTGGGTGACCGGGTTATCCACAATGGCCCGGCTGTCCACCAAGATCCACTCGGTGGCGCTGGATGCGTGACAGTCGGTGCCGGAGGTGGTGCCGAAATGAACGCACGAGGAGCACTCGGGCAGTACGGCGAAGACGTGGCGGCCAGACTGCTGGCCGACGCCGGAATGACAGTGGTCGCCCGCAACTGGCGCAGCGGCAGGACCGGAGAGATCGACATCGTCGCCCGCGACGGCGACGTGCTGGTGGTCTGCGAGGTCAAGACCCGCAGAGCGGGCCCGTTCGAACACCCCATGGCGGCCGTCACCCCCGCCAAGGCCGAGCGGCTCAGACACCTCGCCGAGCGCTGGCTCGCCGACCACGGAGGACCGCCGGGCGGCGGCGTCCGCATCGACCTCGTCGGCGTCGTCCTGCCCCGGCGCGGCGCACCCCGCGCCGAGCACGTGCGGGGGGTGGCGTAGATGGGATTCGCCCGCACCTGCTCCGTGGCGCTCGTCGGCGTCGAGGGCGTCGTCGTGGAAGTCCAGGCCGACCTGGAACCGGGCGTCGCCGCCTTCACCCTCGTCGGCCTGCCCGACAAGAGCCTCAGCGAAAGCCGCGACCGCGTCAGAGCCGCCGTCGTCAATTCCGGCGGCGACTGGCCCCAGAAGAAACTCACCGTCGGCCTCAGCCCCGCCTCCGTCCCCAAGGGCGGCAGCGGCTTCGACCTCGCCGTGGCCTGCGCGGTCCTCGGCGCCGCCGAGCGCATCGACCCCAGAGAGCTCGCCGACCTGGTGATGATCGGCGAACTCGGACTCGACGGCCGGGTGCGCCCCGTGCGCGGCATCCTGCCCGCCGTCCTCGCCGCCGCCGAGGCCGGATACGAACAGGTCGTCGTCCCCGAACAAACCGCCGCCGAAGCCTCCCTGGTCCCCGGCATCTCCGTCCTCGGCGTACGGAGCCTGCGCCAGCTCATCGCCGTCCTCACCGACGAACCCGTGCCCGAGGAGGAACCCGACCAAGAAGGCAGACCCGACGCCATGCTCGCCGGACTGGTCGTCCCCGGCGCCGGAGTCGGCACCGGCCTCTCCATCGACGCCGACACCAGCCCGCCCGACCTCGCCGACGTCGCCGGGCAGCGCACCGCCCGCACCGCCCTCGAAGTCGCCGCGGCCGGCGGCCACCACCTGATGCTGTACGGACCGCCCGGCGCAGGCAAAACCATGCTGGCCGAACGGCTCCCCGGCATCCTGCCGCCGCTCACCCGCCAGGAATCCCTCGAAGTCACCGCGATCCACTCGGTCGCCGGAATCCTGCCCCCGGGCAAACCCCTCGTCCACAAAGCCCCCTACTGCGCACCCCACCACTCGGCGACCATGCAGTCCCTCGTCGGCGGAGGCAACGGCCTGCCACGTCCAGGAGCTGTCTCACTCGCCCATCGAGGAGTCCTCTTCTTGGACAGGACGTGCAAAACAAGTGGGCTCCTTGCCTGCGGCGCTGTGCGCCCGTCTAAGAGCACAGCGCCACGCATCGGCCCCGGCACTCCTCACGGGAGTGCCGGGGCCGATGCAGAGCGAGCAGGGTCCTTAGATGGGCAACGCCCAGCTTGGGCCGTCTGGGGTGCCGAGCCAGACCCGTTGTGCGTCCGGCGTGATTGTGAGGCCGAACTCGGACGGGTGGGGGCTACCGGCCCGCTGCCAAGTCTCGACCGCGTCCTCGACGGCGTCCCAGAGTCGTACTGGGCCGCGCTGCTCGACTGTCCAGCCGTCGCTGTCCTGAGCGCGGCGGGTACGCGCCTGCGAGCCGGTGGCGACGTCGAGGAGGATCTGTTCTGTGCCTAGGCCGAGCCGTTCGGCGGAAGGGACGGCGAGTTGGGCGACGAATCGGCCGGCCCAATCATCGAGGATGGCCGGGTCAATCCGGCTCGGCCGTCGTTCGCCGGGTAGAAGCTCGAATGGGCCATGTGGGGGCCGGTCGTGAGCGCGCGCGATCATGAACGAGGTGTAGCCGGGCAGGAAGCGGCCGGAGGCTCCGCCGTTGTCGTCGACCGTGAGGCGTACGAGACCGTGACCGAAAGACCAGCCCGCGAGCGTGACGAGCAGCGTTCCGCCGGGCCTGATCTGGCGAAGCAGGCCATAGGGGATGTGTCGCATGGCACAGGTAGCGATCACCCGGTCGTAGGGGGCGCCGCCCGGGTGGCCGCGTAGGCCGTCGCCGGTGATCAGGGTCGGGGTGTGGCCTGTGTCGGCGAGGGCTTTGCGGGCGCGGTCGGCGGCGTGGGGGTCGACTTCAATGGAGGTGACGTTGTGTTCGCCGAGGCCGTGGCAGAGGAGTGCGGTGGAGTAGCCGGTGCCGGTGCCGATTTCGAGGACGCGATCGGCGGGGGCGGCTCCGGAGCGTTCGATCATTTGCGCGACTAGGCCGGGCAGGGTCGAGGACGACGTAGGGGCGCCGGTGAGGGGGCCGGGTGCGTCCTCGGCGAGGATGCCGTCGATCTGGGTGACCCAGGTGGTGTCCTCGTAGGCGAGGGCGAGCCAGTCCTCGGGGGCGATGGAGTCGCGGCGGACCGGGGTCCATGTGGTGGGGCCGGGCGGCTCGCTCGGCTTGTAGAGGGCTTGGCCGAGGAAGTTCTCGCGCGGGGTGGCTTCGACGGCACCGCGCCATAGCGGGTCGGTAACCCAGTCTTCGGCGGCGAGGGCGTCGGCCAGGCCGTGCCGCAAGGTGGCGGCGAGGTCCGTCATGCGGGGGCGCCTTTCTGGAGGGTGTCAGCTAGTGCGCGGGTGATGGTCTGGCATGTGGGGTTGTCCACGAATGCCCATTGCCCGTTGGGGTTGCATTCGAGGAACCACCATGTCCCGGTCTTGGCGAGGGTGAAGTCGAAAGCGCCGAAGACCAGACCGAATGCCTTCAGGTACGCCCGGACCGCCGTGCGGATGGAGTCGGGAATGGTGATGGGGGTGTAGGCGAGGTGGGTTTGGTCTTCGCGCCAGTCGAGGTGTCCGCCGTCGATGCGTGTCGCGATCATGTCGTTGCCCACGACGGCGAGGCGGATGTCGGCGATCTTCGGTATGCACGACTGGAAGAGGTGCGGGCAGGTGGAGACGCTGTCGTCGATCTCGTCCGGTTCCACGGTGCGGACCCAGACGGTTCGGCCTTTGCCTTCCTCGCCGACGATGTGCACGGTCCGTACAGGCTTGTAGATGGCCGGTCCGTGCTTGGCGATGAACCGGCGTGCGTCGTCCGGAACGGTCGTGATCAGCGTTTCGGGAACAGGCAGGTTCAGACGGGCCGCTACGGCAAGCTGGAGGGGCTTGTGGTCGGCGTCGCGGTTGCGCCATGGGTGATTGACGTAGTGGGCGCCGGGCAGGGCGGCGAGGATTCCGCTGTATCCCGCGCGTGCCTGGGCGTTGGTGAACTGATCCTCTGGAGTCTCGGCGGCGCCGGTGCCGCCGTAGGGCGTCGGGCGGCGCCAGTAGACGGAACGGACCGAGGCGAGGTCGAGTAGGCGTGATGGGGTGGCGATTCGTCCGGAGAGGCCGGCGCGGTTGAGTCGGGCGCTTAGGCGGGCGTTGTCGGGGAAGTCGGTGCCGGGGTCGAGCCGCACGACCGGAACACCCCGGTCGTGCAGCTCGGCGAGCACCAGGTCTGCGGTGACATCTCCGAGGGAGGTCACGGCGAGGACTGGTGACTCCGTCACGTCAGTCGCTCTCCGTGTCTTCGATGACGTCGGAGTCGGACGGGGCGGGAGGCTGTGAGCCCCCGCCGTCGCTTCCGGTCGATGTCGATTGGGCGGTCGCGTTGTTTGTTCCGTGTTTGCCCATCTCGACCGGTGCTCCTGCGGTGTCGTAATACAGGCTGGTCTGTGTCTCCGGGTCGAGTTCGGTGCGACTGTAGGGAAGGGCGACGCTGTTCGGGTAGAGCGCTAAGCGCGTGAACCCCCAGGCAGTCAGGGCACCTTGCTGTGGCGGCGCTTGACTGCTGGGGGCATTGGGCTCGACCTCGGCTGTGGTGGTAGGTGCTTCGGTGGTCGGCGCTGGCATGGAACCTCTTTCTGCTCTGTTGATGGGCATCGGGGCCGATGCGTTTGGACAACGGGCAGGAGAGCTTCGGTCCGGTCAAGGCGTGTGACCGCCGCGCGGACCGTCGCACCAATTGTGGTCAGTCAGCTGAAGGAACAGGGCAGGACGGATGCACCACTGGGCTGTCTGGCCGGAATGGAGTGACAGAGTGAAGGTGACGGCTTCACCCCGGGCTAGTGCCCCAAGTGCTGGCACGTACCCGGTGTTGGCCCAGGTGATCGCTCGATGTGACTCGCGCGCGGTCAGTGCCAGAACGTGCCCGGCGCGTAGGTCACACCGGAGCGTGCGCACGGCTCGCCATGCCGTATGCAGCATGGACAGCCGGGACGCGTGAGGTACGGCGGTGTGGGCACTGGGGTAAAGCAGCGTCTCGTACCAGAACCCCCCGCCGACAGCTACGTCAGCGAAAAACGGATTCGACGGCGTGATCGCGCTCGTCTGGAACATCGCCGCACCCATGCGGTGCCCTCCTGCGTCGGGGTTGCTCCCCTCCCGGGGAATGCCAGGGAGGGGAGCAACCGCGTGCGAACCCTCCCCAACAGGCGTGATGGCATGGAGAGTTGCAGCGGCCGAGGTTGTCCACCAAGGGATTCAACGAGGGCCGGTGTTGCTCTGCGACCGTAGCGCTAGCTACAGATCCGTATCAACCGTTTGACGTCTAACGAGTGAGACGGCATATGACAACGAGTGAGACGACAAGCGGAAGCCCCCCGCCGTTGGCGGGGGGCTGACAGGAGTCGGGGTTACTTGGTTAGGTAGTCGAACTCGCCAGCCTGGGCGCCCAGTAGGAAGGCGCGGAGCTTCGCCCGGCTGGTCCGTACGATCACGTCACTCTGGTCGCTCTCGCGAAGCAGGATCTCGCCGTCGACCTCGGCGAGCTCCAGGCAGTTGCCCTCCGAGTCCGTCGAGAACGAGGACTTTCGCCACTGAATTTCCACTGTCTCCACGCCTTCATGCTTGTTGTGCGATGCCGTGAATGAAGTCTCGCGACTGGGCCGGGTTCATTGATCGCTCCTGTGTGCGATCGAGTACGGCTCGGTAGTTGGCGAGAAGGGTTTCGGCGTCCAAGAACGCCGGGCCTGTTGGGGTGTCCATCTGCACCGTATCGAGCTGCGGCACCGGGCCATAGATGTAGAGGGTCGATGACCCTGCGTTCGGGAACCCGCCAGCCCGGAACGGGATCACCCGCACGGTGATGTTGTCGCGCTCGGACTCCTTGAGCACGTGTTTGAGCTGGGTGCGAGCAATCTTCGCGCTGCCGTACTGCATCCGCAGTGCCGCCTCATGGATGAGGAAGGTGCAGGGCAGGGGCTCGGGGCGGTCCAGTACATCGCGCCGCTTGAGTCGATGCGACAGGCGAGTGCGCAGATCAATCGGATTCAGTGGCGGTACGGCTTCCTCGAACACGGCACGGGCATACTCTTCGGTCTGGAGCTGTCCGGGGACGTGCATGATGGTGACGCCTCGGAGCCCCGTGGCGTTGGCTTCCAGCTCGGAGAGATCAAGCGCGCCGCTCGACAGCTTGCCGCGATAGTCCTCCCACCAGCCTTTGCGGCGGTCCTCCGCCATGGCGGCCAGAGCGTCGATGTATGCGGCATCGGGGCACTGGTAGAGGGCAGCCCAGGTGCGAACGCGATCACTGCTCACTCCGAAGCGCCCCGACTCGCTGTTGCTGATGGTGGTGCGGTCGGTTCCGAGCAATGCCGCAGCGTCGCCGAGTGGCAGGCCGGCGTGTTCGCGCATCTTGCGAAGTTCTGTGCCCAGACGTCGTTGCCACGCAGTTGGAGCCTTCCTAGGCGGCATCTGCCTCCCCTTCTGTCGGCCCCCAGTGTGGCCCCGTACCCCCAGGGTGGTCCACCTGTTCCTCAGTTGAGGCGTATGGGTACAACTTGTGAGACGGACGCGCTACCGTCGTTCAAGCATCGCGCCACAAGAGTCTCGGGCCGAAGTGCAGTCGCTGGCATGCCAGTTGGAGCGGCATGTGTGGAGCGGCCAGAGCCACGGACGAGGAGCAGCGTGCGCTCAACTGCGTTGGGAGACGATGAAATGACCGCAGCCTTAGTACCTCCCCCACCACCTGTGCCCACTGCGACGAGAACGCACCGCCTGAGTACCGCCAGCCGACTTACGGCTGTGGGTGAGCTGCGAGAGCTGGTCGCGGCGCTGCTGCGCACGGCCGGGCACCGTCAACTCTCGGAGTCGGCACGAGTATGCACGAGTGAGCTCGTCACCAATGTGTGCAGGCACACCCCGGCGAAACTCGTGCACGTCGAGGTGACGCTCGCCGACAACTGGATCTCGGTGTACGTCTACGACGACCGCCCCCGTGAACTGCCTGTCCCGCCCGAGCGAGTCCCCGGTATCCGGGAAGGCGGGCTGGGGCTGGGGCTGGTGGATGCTCTTGCGGACCAGTGGGGCGTGTGCCTCTACGGCGGCATGGTGCCGCACTCGAAAGCGGTGTGGTTCAAGATGGTCGAGGGCGGACGGGGGATGTCGTGATCCACCCGAAGGTTGTGCACGTCGCCCGCTTCGACCCGGAGGAGAATCCCGGCTCGGTATGGCTGGCCTTCGACGCGGCGGCGATGGTCGAGCTCACCCCCGAGCAGGCCCGCGCCCTCACCTATGAACTCGGCGCACAGATCGGCCTTTCCGTCTCGGCCCACACGGCGGTGACCGAGTGAGTGCGGTCATGGAACGGATGTTCTGGGGCGTGATGGTCCTCGCGGTCTGCGTCGCGATGCTGGCGCTGCTCGCGATCTACTGGTCGATGCCTCCCGCGCACAGGGCGTACGTCGCCCTGCCGACAGACCGGGATGGCTACTCGTACACCTGCTATTGCTGGCGCGACCCGGTGCGCGTGATCCTCTGCACCGGCTCCGGCAAGCACCGGCGCCGACACGCTCGGCTTGATCAGCCTCCCCAAGACTTCCGCAGCCGCCGTGACCCGTCTTCCAGTGCGGGGGCGGACTGCGGATCGGAGGGGGACATAGCTCCCGCGCCGGTGGCCGGGTAGGTCCCCGGCGCGGTGACCCCCTCGGGTCCCTCGACGGCTGCGGGGTTGCCGTCGAGGGACCTCCTCGCGCTCCCCCACGACGAAAAGCGCCCCCCGTCACCGGCCAATGCCGGTGACGGGGGGCGCGGGGGCCTGTTAGGGGCGGGCGAGCTGCCATAGGGACAGGGCGAGGCCGATTACGCCGACGGCGGCGGCCAGCGAAGGCAGGGGCCACCGGCCCCGTTCGAGCGCATCAACGCGGTTGTCGAGGTCGGCGAGGGCGCGGTCGGTCTGGTCGCCGCGCTGCACGAGCAGGGCGAGGGCGCCGTCGACGCGGGCGAATCCCTCGGCCATTGTCCCGCGCAGCTTCTCCAGCTCGACGGCGACAGGATCGGGCGGGGGCGGCTGGGTCACGCGCCCTCGCCGTGGTCGTCGGCCAGGCCGAGGCCGACGCGGTCGAGCAGGGCCTCGACGGCGGGCAGGGCCATCACGCGGGCGAGGCCACCGGCGACGGCGAGGGCGCCCGCGACCCAGGGCAGGGACGCGGGGACGCCGGACGCGTCGACGATGGCCGGCAGGGCGACGGCGAGGGCGACGGCGGTCTGAAGAATGGTGCGGATGGTGCGCTTTGCAGCATCGGTCATGGGGTTTTCCTTCGGTCGGGGGAGGTCTGGGGGCCGCTCCCGGGGTGAGGGGGATCGGGGTGGGCTAGACGTTGGGGACGTGGAGGGCTTCCCACGAGGTCGGGCCGGGCCATCCATCCGCGTCCGAGCCGCGGTAGCCGAGCTTGTGCTGCCACTTCGCGTAGCTGGCGCGGTCCGCGTCGGTCCACTGCGGGCCGGGGCCCTCGCTGTAGGCCGAGCACCCCTCGGCGACCAGGCGCGCGCCCATGGCGGTGATGATCGGCGAGCGTGGCAGACGCTGGAAAAATGCGGCGCCCGGGAAGGGCTCGTACTTCGGTGTGGGGGTGCCGGTGCCGCCGGGGCGCGGGGCGCCGCGCTGGACCCATGCGTACAGGGCCGGGCCGGGGCAGTCGGTTGCGTAGCCGTCGCGGTGGCCGAGGATCTCCGAGCCTGCGCCGCCGCTCGTACGCAGCCACTCGATCGCGTCGCGCAGCCCGCCCAGCTGGGCGTCGGTGGGCTGGGTCAGACCGGAGCTGCCGACCATGGCGCACACCGCGTAGTGCGCGGCGTTCAGGGGCTGGTTTCCGTTGGCGGCGGTCTTCTTGTGGGCGCCGCGGCCCTCGTAGACGTAGCCGTGGGGGCAGACCATCGCCGTGTAGGCGATGTCGCTGTAGTCCTCTTCGGGGTTGGCGAGGTGGCTTGCCTGGATGGCACGGACGCGTCCGGCGCACGCGGTGTGGTTCTCCGGGCGGGCGAGGGACGATGGAACTGGCGTGCCTTCGTAATGGATCTTCACGCCTCGGGTGCTGGCGATGTAGACGAGTGAGTACCGCGAGGGGCGGGCGCCCCACTGGGTGCGGGAAACGAACTGCATGTAGACCTTCCTGACATGACGAACCCCGGACCCGTGGGGGCCCGGGGCGTGGTGGTGGAGTTGGGGCGCGCGACTACACGGCGCGGCGCGGTGCGTCGGCGTGCAGCGTGTCGGGGCGCAGCTCGGCCGGCTCACCGGCGGGTGCGCCCGGTGTCGTGGGCGCGGCTTCCTTGGACAGGGCGACCGGGGGCGCCTGGGGGGTCTCGGCGGCGCTAAAGGTGTTGCGCTGGTAGGAGCCCATTACATTGGTGCTGATCTGGCCTTGCCCGCTGGTCACGGTCTGGCGGATCCGCCATGTGATGTGGCTGAAGTGCTTCAGGCGGTGCATGGGGCGGGTGAGCTCGTTGGATGTCCACCGGCCGGACGTGCCGCCGGAAACCGTCCATGTCTGCCAGTTCTCCCATGTGCCGCCCGGCACGATCGCTTCCACGTCGACGCGGGCCCCTACGTTCGCGGGACAGTACGTCTCGATCCCGAGCCAGAAGACAGGGCATTGCACCCTCGTCGCGGCATACCAAGACGTGGCGCCCGTGGTGCTGTTGGTGGTGGCGCCTGCTGTGGGCTGCCACGGCACGGGGAGGGCCGGGCGGCCGAGGAAGGCGTCGGCGTAGGCGTCGTCCATGACGACGGCGCTTCCGCCCCGCGTCCACATGCGCACCATGTTGGCGGTGTCGGTGCCCGACCCCCCGACGGTCCATGCGGCGCTTCCGTCGTCGCGCCCCAGGTACGTGCCGTACGTGCCGTCGGCCCACTGGCCGGTGGACAGGGCGGCGCGACCGTTGGGGCCGATGACGGCGAGGCTTCCACCTTCGCCGATCGTGACGCGTCCATGCGTGATCTTGTCCATCGCCGGGCGCATCTGCGCGCGGCCGGACAGCTCGCGTACCTGCCGTTCCAGGTCGCGGATGCGGTCGAGGAGATCCAGGGGGATCGCGGCCACTTACGGTACCTCCAGGAAGAGTTTCGCGGTTTCCGGCCGGCCTCGCTCGGGTGGGCTCACCGACAGGCCGACGATGCGAAAGCGCTCGTCCAGGCTGTGCCACAGGTCCCGGATGCGGAGCCTGATCGTCGAGCCGAGCAGGGCCGGAGAGAGCGGGGTACGGTCGAGCGCGACCGTGATTTCGGGGATCACCCGCGGCTGACGGGCAGCGTTCCAGTCGGCGCGGGCGTGCGCGGCGAGGATGTAGGGAGTGCCCACGGTCGGGTAGTCGCTGCTCCCGTCCAGCCGCGGCCATCCGGCGGCGAGGTCCGCATCGGCGACCAGGTCGGACGACATGAGCGGTACCGATGCTTCGACCTGGTTCGCGTTGGTGGTGGCGCCCCGGCTGGTCCACGTGTTGGCGCGGCGGGTGCCGTCCACCGGCCATGTGTAGGCCAGGACGGGGCCGGGGTAGTCGAGGACGGTCTCGACAGCGCCTGAGCGGATGACGGGGAAGCCCATCTGCACACGCTTGACGCGTCGGCCACTCGCCGAGTCGCGGTAGGCCGCCACCCGCCACTCGAACCCGCTGTCGAGGCTGGCGAGTTGCTGGATGAGGTCGCGGATGGTGGGCAGGTCGTAGCGGCTGAAGGTGCGGTCTCGCAGGATGCCGCAGAGGTGCTGATCGCATTCGAGTCCGATGTCGCCGCCGGGGGCTTCCTGCACGTAGCGGATCAGGTCCCGCACGATGTCGAACTGATCGACACCTTGGGCGGTGAACGTGTCGTGCAAGAGCCGGTGGTCGAGATAGGAGTCGAACCCTCCCGCCTGAATCGCCATCGACAGGAAACCGCGCGCGTCGGTGGAGACGTTCGAGGTCCACACGATGCCGCCCCACCACACTTCGCCGCCGCGTTCGATCCATACCACGGTGCGGGCGGGTTCGATCGCGGCCCGCACCCGTGCAGCGAGACCGCGGTTCGGGATCGGGATCGTGGCGTTGAGCGAGCCCGTCTTGCCGATCCAGTCGTCGAACGTCACCCCGTGCAGGGGCAGTACGTCGAGGACTTGATCGGAACGCAGGTCGCAGATCAGGGCCCGGTAGGGGAGAGTCATGGGCCGCGCCATTCGAGGGCGAGTTTGCTGTAGGAGCCGTCGACGCCGGACAGGGCGGTGTCGGAGTAGATCGACATTTCGACGAACTCGCTGGCGCGCAGTACCACCGGGCGCGCGGCGGCGTGGCCCTGCCCACCACTGGAAGTGGCGATGTATGACACCTGCATGTCGCCGGTGCCGCCGACCAGGATCCGCACACGGGCGTTGGTGGCGCCGCCGGGCCAGATCTGATGGGCGTACACGATGTACAGGCCTGCCACCGGTGCGACAAGGCGGGTGGGGGCCGAGGGTGACCACAGGCCCGGCTCGGAGACGGCGTCGGTGCCGTCCCACACGACGGTGGTGTACTGGCGTGCGGTCAGGTTGTACTTGGCGGACTTGAAGGCGCTCGCATAGTGGCGCTCGACGGCGTCCCGCCACGTCAGGCCGTCCCAGCGTTGCAGGGTGCGGCCGTTGTCGCGGTACTGGCCCGGATAGGCCCCGGGGCTGTTCAGGTTGCCGCCCGGTGGCGTGATGCCGCCATAGGCACTGGTGTAGGTGCGCCGGTCGGTGAGTGCCCGGTTCCAGGTGATGCCGCCGGTGCCGGCGGAGGTCCCGGCCGGAACCGCGATGTCCCACAGGGGTAGGCAGCCGGTCGGCACGGGCGGGGCGGACGGGGTGGCGTTGGCCTCGCCCCGGAGCACTTCCAGCTGCGCAAGGGTCTGTCCGGAGATGTCGAACAGCTGGTCGTAGATGCGCAGAACGACGGTGTCGATGCGGTCGAACTGGGCGTGGCCGTCGGTGATGACCAGGACCTCGGGGGCGGTGACGGCCACGGGGTAGGCGCCTTGGACGGAGGTTCCCTGCACGATGGCGCGGCCGGTGCTGATCTGCACCCGCATGGATCCGGCGCCGGTGGCTTCCAGCGGGGTGCCGCCGGCGATGACGCCGGATCGGGAGGTGAGCGGGCCCTCGCTCTGCATGGTGCCCACAGGGGCGAGGCGGGTATCGGTACGGGTCTGCCCGCTTGGCGGGCCGGTGAGCAGCCATGCGGCGCGCACGGTCACAGCAGTGGACTCCTTCCTTTACCAGTGGGCCGAGCGCCACCGGACGGCGATGGATGCGGCGGGGGATGATCCGGGCGCGGCTCGGAACGCAAGATCCGTGGTGCCGGGGAGCAGGGCGAACAACTGCTCGGGCATCGAGCGGGCCGTCGCGGTGTGCAGGCGGCTCGCGGTGCGGTTGAGGGTGACGGTGCCCTCGCCGGTGTCGACGCTCAAAAGGTCGTCCGCAGCGAGGTCGAGGTCGTATTCGAGGCTGGCGCCGGTAGCGAGGTCGGTCACGCTCGGCAGGGATACCGGCCCACGGAACTCCACGATGGGATGGGCCGGGGCTGAACCGGCGTTGTACGCGGTGAGGTTGCCGGTGCTGCCGGGGGTTCCGAAGTCGAGGCTGGCGTCGCGGCCGTTCTCGCTGTGCCAGTCGAGACCGGTCTCGCCGTGCCAGTCGAGCCCCGGCTCGTCGAGGGGCAGTGTCGCCCTGGCGATCTGCTCGACGAGCTCATAGCGCAGGGGGTCGGAGGCGACGAATTCCAGCGCACCGCCGGTGATCGTTCCCAGGGCGTAACCGAGGGTGGTGGGGATCGCCCGGCGGGTGGCGCGTGCGTAGGCGAGCAGTGGGCCGCGCTCATCCAGCCACACCACGAGGGGGCGTTCTTCCTCGACGGGCACGGTCGCGGCATTGAGCGCGCCGACGACCGCGCCGATCGTGCTGTTCGGTGCGCGCACGACCAGGCCGTCAAAGCTGATCGTGCGCGGCTGCGCGAGCAGGGAGCCGGGGAGCGCGCCGTGGGCGGTGCTGCGGGGCACGCTGCCGGAGTCGAGGGGCGGAAGGTCTTCCCAGCCGGTCAGAGCGCGCCACCGATACGGGGTGTCTGCGCCGAGCAGCAGGTCGCCGTACTGGGCTTGTCCGGGGCGGGTGAGGAGCGAGCCAGCCACGAACACCCCCCTCACCCCCTTGTCTTGGCCAGCCACGCCAGCGCGCGGGCGGTGTCATCAGGGGTGCCGTGCTCGGCGGCGTGCCAATGCTCGACGTGCACGACCGCGCCGCCCGGTGCAGCGGTGGCGAGCGACGTGCCGTAGGCGCCCGCGCGTGCGGGGGCCGACGCAATCGGGGGGACAGGGGGCGGGGTGACGAGGCTGCGCATGGTGCGGTCGATCGCACCCGAGCCGGACTCGATACCCTTGACCAGGCCCGCGGGAATCCACCGGCCCACCTCGCGTGCCAGCACGCGACTGGGCGAGTGGATGCCCAGCGCCTTACGGATGGGCCCGGGGATCATCTCCTTGGCCCACGAGCTGAGCTTGTCCTTGATCCAGCCGCTGAGCGACTTGACGCCCTCCCACAGGCCACGAACGAGGTTCTTGCCTTCGTCCACCAGGAGCGAGCCCAGGTGCCCGACCGCACGCGCGAGCATCTGCGGCAGTCCGCGCAGCCATGTCAGCAGCGCTTCGCTGCGCTCGACCGCGCCGTCCTTGAACCGCTGAAACCCGTTCGTGGCAGCCCGGTTCATCAGCGACCCAAGCGACGCAAGCGCCGAGATGGACCGGCCCGGCAGACCGCTCACCCAGCGCACCACCGTGTCGATGCCCTGCTGCGCCCACACCCCGAGCTTGGTGAACAGGTCGCGCAGGAACGTTCCGACATTGCTGACGAGGGTCTTTGCTGACGTCCAGGCGCCGGAGAAGTCACCGGAGAGCAGCTGCGTGACCATGGTCAGGGCCGGGACGACAATGTTCGTGAGGTATCCGGCGAGCAGGTCAGCGAAGACCGCGGCGAGCTTGGCCACGAGAGCGATCAACGGGGTCAACAGCGGCATGAGCGCCGCAAGCCCTGTGGAGATCAGCTGTCCCAGCACCGTCAGCAGGGGCGCGAGCGCCACCACCACGGATGTGAACGCGGCCCCGATCTGGGCAATGCTCGGGGCGAGCGCCACGACCAGCTGTGCCAGCACCGGGAAGATCGTCTGTGCGAGCGACGACAGCAGCGCGGCAACGGGCGTCACCAGCGCGGGCAGCTGCGCGAGAACCGGCGCGAGTGCTTTCGCCAGTTCCTCCACCAGCAGCTGTACTACCGGGGCGGCCCGCTTGATCACGTCACTGAGCGCCGTGAGCAGCGGGGTGAGCGCGGGCAGCAGGGACGCGGCGAGCTTGCCCACGATCGGCAGCAGCGGGGCCACCGCATCCACCAGCGCCGCCAGCACATCAGCGGCGGCATCGAAGATCGGGCCGAGTCCCTTGACGATGGGTGCCAGCCCCTCGTCGAATGCCGTGATCAGCCGGGCGAGCGGCGGGCCCAGCTTGGCCAGCGCGGGCCCCAAGGAGCCCAGCAGCGTCTGTACGAGGGAGGCCAGAACGCCCATGAGGGCGGACATCACCGGCCCGCCGGCCTGAGCCAGCACGCCGAGGAAGCTCCCCAGGGTGGGAAGGATCACGGACAGGGCGCTGAAGATGCCGCCCAGCGCCGTCGCCGCCCCCGAAGCCCCGGTACTCAGCCCCTGGAACAGGCCGGCCACGCCCGTACCGAGCTGTCCCAGCCCGCTCGACAGTGCCTCGACTACGGGCAGGGAGGCTTGCAGGGCGGACACCAGCCCCGGCAGCACGTTCGCCACCAGGGCGCCGATGCCCGCGACAAGCGGCTGCACCATCGGGGCAGCCGCCGCGAACAGACCGCCCAGACTGGGGGCGATCTGCTTGACCGCTCCTTCGATCTGGTGCGCGGCCTGGACGAACGGCGCCACGAGCGGCTGAGCCGCCTTCTGCACGGTGGCCTTGGCCGACTCGGCCATGTCGGAGAACGCAGATTTGACCTTCGCGTTCTCGGCGAGCACCTTCGCCCCGAGCCCGATCACCGCCAGCGGCACCGCGGCCAGCGCACCACCGGCCGCGACCGCGCCACCGGCCAGCAGCATCGTGCTGACCTTGACCGCCGACAGCAGCGGACCCAGCACATTCAGCGAGCGCCCGGCCCTCTCGGCACCACCACCCACCTCCTCGCCCAGCGCCCGCCCGGCATCCTGCGCCCCGGCCCGGACACCTTCGCCGAGTGCCTGGCCCGCATCCCCGGCCGCAGCGGTCAGCTCATCCGTCAACGCCTGCCCGGCAGTCTGGGCCCCGGCCCGCACCCCGTCACCGAGTGCCCGGCCCATGGCCGCGGACTCCGAGACGTAGCGGCCGCGCATATCGCGCAGCCGCCCGGCGGTGTCGCGCTGCAACCCCTGGAGGGCGGCCTCGGTCACCTCGACACCGCGGCGGGCGCCAGCGTCGTCGAGGCTGATATAGCCGGTGAGTTCACCAATCGTGAGGGTCAACGTGCACCCCCTATGAAGTTGTTGAGCTGTTCAATTGTTGATCAATGACCCCCAAGGTGGGCTAGTGTCTCGTGCTCCTGTCGCCGTCACTCCAGTTGGCGTCGCACAGAGGGCTGACCAGCATGTTCAGTACGAGCGCGAGTGACGCGAAGAGGATCACGCGACACTAGTACGGTGACTGCACAGGTTCGCCGAGTTGGTGGTCGAGGCGAATGCCCGTCTCACCTTCCCAATGCCGCCGTAAGTCTGGGTGGATGTCACATACGAAGCTGCGCGGTGTCCTGGTGTGCGCCAGCGTCGTCCTCCCACCACATGTGCAATCTTATTGGGCCATTTGGGAACGGCCCCATGCTTGTGTGTAATTGGAGAGAGATAGATCGTCCCGGCAGGATGACGGCCATCTGAACCGTTGCGGCGGCCTCTTGGGTCATTGCCAGATAGGTTGAAAGGGGGAACTGGAGCAACAGGTGTCTTGCGGGAGAGCCTCCGGTGTTCTCGATCACCATGAAGCGCCTGCCGCTCTGTTGCTCGAATCGCGCCACAAGTTTTGCGCGCTGTCGCACCTCAGTCTCGTGAGACCAGCGTCCGCGTTCGATGGTCGCCGATTCCTCGGCGGCCTGAGCGCTGCGTTCGCCTGCACGCGCCGATTCCTCGGCGGCCTGAGCGCTGCGTTCGCCTGCACGCGCCGATTCCTCGGCGGCCCGTGCACTGCGCAGAGCGAACCAACATGCAAGAGCCGCGACCGCTAAGGCCAGCATTGTGGCGATGGAAGATCCGCCATCAAGGGCATCGCCAATGGGCACGGCTAAGGATTCCCCCACCATGGTCTCAGACGTTCCCAGAAGCGCTGATCGATACCCGCGTACGATCGGCGAACCCTATCTCCAGAGAGGATCTTGTCCAGGAGCCCGACGAGTCGAGGCGACCTCTGGGAAGGCGGAGGTTCAGGTGATGTCCCGGCGAATCTACGCGGTCGCAGCACTAGCCGGTGAGTCGGGCGATTTCGGTGGGGTCGGTCACGGCCCGTGGTGTCCTGCGCCAAGCCGCGGCGAACCCTGACTCGGCGGGCAGGCCGGCGAGCAGGACGAGCAGGCGCCGCGTGGACAGGGCAGCAAGATCGCGGGCCGTGAGGTGGTATTCGCGGGCGAGGTCGGCCTCGATGGCGGCCCAGTGCGTTACGACCGCCTGCCAGAACTCGGCCGCTTCCCCTGCCCCGTGCTCCGGCGGCCGGAACGATTCTGTATGGGCCGGGGCGAGGGGGCTTTTCCCTTGGCGTCCTCGCGCTGCTGGTACTGCTTGGCCGCCTCGCCGATGGTGATACAGCCCGGGGTGGCGGTGTTCGCGGTCGCCCAGATCAGCAGTACGCCGAGCTGGTCGTCGTCCATGCCGCGGGCGGTGAAGTCGTCGGCGGCATCCGGGCCGAACAGCGTCGCGAGCAGGGCGAGGATGTCCTCGGGGCGGGCCGAGTGCTGCACGCGGTGAAGCTGGACGGTGAACAGCGCGGGCACGGTGGCGGGCAGCCGGTACTCGCGTCCGAACAGGCGCAGTGGAACCCCGGTCCGCTTGGCCGGGCCCTGCTCGGCGAAGAACGCATCGAAGTCGGCGACCTGTACGGGGGACACTTCCCGGTCGTCAACTGCACCACCGTGCTGGGGATCGGTCACGGGGCCGTCACCACCGGGGCCGTGGTCGGCTTGCCGCAGCGGGTGAAGGTGGCGCCCCAACTGGTCTTGTCGTTGGTGTCACCGGACTGCTCGCCCGGTGACATGGTCGCTTCCCAAACGGTCCAACTGGTCTGGGTCACATGGCGATAGCGCATCTTGTTGCGGGAGTCGGCGCCGAGCCGGTAGGTCCACACGTTGTCGACGTACTTCTGCCCGGGGTCCTGAATGCCGTTGGCCGCGGCGTACAGGCCCGAGATTTCGATCGTGGCGCCGCGCTGCATCACGTCCTGCTCGTAATACCCGTCGGAGTCAAAGGTAGTGGTGTCGGCGGTTTCCTCGTTCTCGGACTCGTTGCGCGACCAGCTGTTCAGGTGGCCGATCGGCAGCCACTTGTCGGCGGGGTCGGTGCCGTCCTCGACTTCGAAGATCCAGCCTCGCGCGTCGATGGGCCTTGCCATACGGGGCGGCCTCCTATTCGGTGCGGTGGGTGGTGGGGGCCGACACGTCAAGGTCGAAGTTCACGACATGCTCGTGCCGGCCGGAGGAGTCGGGCCCCATGGGGGCGGGGGTGCCGCGCGCGGCGGCGAGGATCAACCATGGGCCGTCGGCGGGGAGCTGGATACCGGCGAGACCGTGAAGCTCGCTGTAGATCGCCTCACAGCGGCGGCGCGAGGCGCGCGGGTCGGATCCGCCGCGTACGCGGACTTGCAACCGGCGTCGGTCATAAGCGTTGAGTGAGTCCTGCGCGCCCCCGTCATACAGCCACAGACCGACCGCGGCATCGGGTGTGGGCGGCATGGACTCGATGAAGCAGTCGCCGTTTGTCCCAGTGGGGTCATAGGAGAGCAGCTTCTGCTCGGAAAGGTGGCGGGCGAGGCCGTCAAGCAGATCAGGCATCACGCTCCTGTAGATCAACACGCACCTTTGGTAGCGGAGGCTTATGTTCGAAGAGGGGTGAGGGAGTGATGACCGTGACCCCGGAGGAGTATCAACCGCAGTTCCGCCATTTCGACAGCTTCGAGGATCTTGCGCGTGCTCATGCTGCTGCGAAAGAACGTCTAAGCAAGGCAGAGCGGCGAGTCCAGGAACTGGCGAGTCAGCCAGTCGAGCCCTTGCAGACCGGCGAGATAGCACGTGTTCCCGTTGAAGTCCTGGAGGCTGACCACGAGCTGCTACAAGCGCAGGGAGATTTCGAACTGCTTGACGGGCAATACCAGGCGCAGCTCCAAGGGCAGTCCGAGGAGCGTGAACTTTAGCGGAGAGATCGTCTTAGCTGGGCAGTGATGATCTCGGCGACTGTTCCCGCTTCCTCGGTCAACGGCCCTTCGAGGTACTTCGCCGTACGCCCCGCGTCGTGGCGGTAGTTCAGCTCTTCGTGCTGGCGCACTGCGTACGGGGTGTCGTACGCGACGGCGGCGCTCAGGCGGGACTCGTCGACGGTCGCGGCGCCGGACCGTTCGAGGGTGGCCTCTTCGATCGGCACGCGCTTGCGGGACTCGGTGAGGACGTGCTCGGCGGCGATCCGCAGACCGCGGATCGCGCCCGCACGGGTGCCGCGTAGTACGGCGTCGCCGTTCCAGCGAAGCCGGGCGCGCTGCGTCATTCGCAACTCACCTCCGTTGACTGCGGCACGGGAAGGCCCGGGGCGGTGTGGCGGGCGATGTTGATCGCCTTCGTGGCGCGCCCGTCGGGCAGGGTGAGGCGGGACTCAGGCGGGCAGTCGAGACCGGGCTCGGCGATGATCTGCGCGGTGCTGGTGACCTCGCGCCCCTCGCGGTCGCGTACGGTGCGGACGGTCTCGGCGACCAGCGCCGGAACGTCTGCGACGGGTGGCCCGTATACGGGCCCGTACGCCCCTTCCCCCTGGTACGGCTCGATGGTGACGCGGTGCGGGAGCAGCCAGCGAGGGACGTTCACCAGATCACCCCCGGGAGCAGTCCGGCGCGGGTCAGGGCGCGGTGGGCACGCGGGGCGAGATCGACCTCGCCGGGGCCGGGCGGGGCCTGCCTGCGGCCGGACAGGGCCACGGGCCCGATGCTGACGCTGTCCCATCGACTCTGTGCCCCGGTGCCGTCATCGCCCGTGGCGGCCTGGTACTCGACCTGCGCACACACGGCGTCAGCAAGCGCGGCGGCGATCTTCGGGTCGGTGGGGCCGCCCACAGCGTCGACCGCATAGCAGGCGGTCAACAGGGCGTCGTCGATGTCCTCGGACGCACGGGCGAGGAGGCGCTCGGCGCCCGGCGGGGCGGCCTGTCCGGTCCACGCCGACAACTGCTCGGGGGTGGCGTAGAGGCGGCGCACGGGCGCTACTCCTTCTTGCGAGCGGCGGCGGGACGGCCCTCGGGCTTGTCCTCCGGGGCGTCCGGCGGGGCGGCCTCGACGGGCTCGACGCGGTAGCCGGCGCCCTGGCAGTACCCGACGATCGCCGGGTCGCTGGTCTCGGCGGTGCCATCGACGAACGCCAGTCCGCCGGGGCCCTCGCCGGTGTAGCCGTCAAGGGGCGCGGTGATGCGTACGCGGATACTCAACTTGACCCCCTCACGCGCTCTTGATGTTGCGGAACACAGCCGCGGCCCTGGTGGACTTGAGGACCGGGGCCGCCGGGCCGAGTTCGACCTCGCCGCTCTTGACGGCGCCCGCGTTGGAGAAGTCCGGAAGCCACGTCGAGAGCAGCGGGGCGCCACCGCCGACGCTCGCGGCGTGGAAGCCATCAAGGGCGTACCTAATGGCGTACAGGTCGCCAAGGCCGGTGATGTTCCCGCCGCTTCCGGCGCCGTCCGGGTCGCGGGCGACCAGTCCGATCACGTCGGCATTGCTACCGGCCCGGGACTTGAGGTCGAGCAGCGGAATCCCGTTGTACGCGGTGACCGGGCGGCCGAACGCATCGGTGGTCTTGTCGAGCTGGTCGGTCCATGCGGCAATCCGCTTGAAAAGAGCGAGGGTCTTGCGGTTGCCGTAGATCACATCAGGAGTGTCATCCATGGCGGCGAGCCAATTGTCGATGTGGGTCTGTGCGGTGAGGGCCGCGGCCTTGTCGTTGATCGCGGTCCAGTCGACGTAACCCGTGGTGACGCCGTTGGCGAGCGGAAGGTATTCGGTGCTCGAACCGGTAAGGATCTTGGACAGACCGTCAAAGCCGTTGGTCTCGACGGCCTTGTCACCGTTGATCACAGCATCGGCGAACTTCGCGCGGCTCGCCTTGATGAGCTGCTGCATGTTCAGCGTCACGGCCCCCGAGGCGGCCGGACCGACACGGGAGATCACCCGGTCAACCTGGAAACTGCCGCCGAGCGGCACAAGGTCGACGCTGTAGCGCTGGGTCTGGACCTCGGCCGGGGCGTACTCGGTGTTGAGCGCGCGGAACGTGGCGTCACGCTGGCTGATCAGGCGCCGGTATCCGTACGTGAGGGTGTCGCCGCCCGTCGGGGAGACGACGTTGTCGAAGGTGAGCCGGTCGAGAATGTCGCTCGACTTGCGGAACTCATCGATGACCTGGACATCCACGTCATCCTGAGCATTGTTGCGGGCCTCGGTGAGCGAAGTAGGCAAAACGATTCTCCTGTGGGTCAGCTGCCAAGCGCGGCGGTAATGGCGTCGTGCAGCGTGGCGGGCTTGCGGTCACCGGTCGGCGGCCCGCTGAACTCGGCTCCGCCGCGGTTGGGTCGGGCGGCCGGTGCGGCGAGGCGGGGGTTTGAGGCGACCGCGGTCTCGACGGCGGCCTGCACAGCCGCGGAGTCGCTCGGGTCGAGGTCGGCGAGCGCCTCGGCGAACTGGCGGGAGTCGAGCAGGGCGTCGGGGTCGCCCCCGGCCTCGCGCGCGGTGCGGTAGACAGCAAGCTCGACAGCGGTCTGCCGGGCCTGCGCCTGCGAGGCGGTGAGTTGCGCGGTGAGCTGGGCGGGGTCGGCCTCCTGGCCGTCCGGGATGATGCCGAGAGCGCGGCCGATGTCCTGGGCAAGCTGGGCGCGGGCCTCGTCAGCGGCCTTCTGCTTGGCCGTGACGCGCTGCTTTCCGGCCTCGGCGCGCGCGGCGGCGAGGTCGGATTCGAGGCGGGCAATGGTCGCGGCGGTGTCCTCACCCTGCGGCGCGGGCACCGGCGGGGTCGGCGCGGGCGTGCCGCTCGGGTCCTGCGTGGTCGGCGCGGTGGGGTCGCCCTGCGGCGCGGCGGGGGTGTCGCTCATGGGTGCACTCCTGGTGCGGATGGGCGCCTGCCCCTGGCGGGCGCGTGCGGACATGCAAAAGGGGCCCGCTCCTGGCGGGCCCCTGGGGGTGTGGTCGGTGGGGGTGCTACTCGGCGCGGTCGACCTCGACCTCGACCTCGCGCGTGCGGCGGGCGTCGGCGTATCCCTTGATCCACGCCCGGCGGAGCAGCGAATCACGGGGGTACGGGCACACGGGCCGGTCGTCGGTCTTACCGGCCTCGCGGCCTTTGAGCATCGCCTCGACGATCTGCTCTCTCGGCCCCATGCTCGCCCCCTTACCGCTTGTTCTGGTGGTCGGATTCATTCTTGCGCGCGCCCTCGGACCAGCGTTGGCGCTGGCCGGTGGCGGCCTCGATGAACTCGGCCTGAGTCAACCGGCCGCTGCCCTTCCACCACTCCTTGAGCTCGTCGGACGCGCGCGCGTACGCGATGCGCGCGGGCCCGCGGAACAGCTCGACGGGATTGACGCCCTGGGCGGTGGCCTTCTTGTTGAGCAGGTAGCCGTTGCAGTCCGCCTCTGCCTTCAGGAACTGGTCATAGACGTACTCGTCGTACAGGGCGCGGGCCTGCGCGCGCGTCAGGCGCGGGCCCTGTTCGTGCTGCTCCTCGCCGTCCGGCGTCTTGAACGACTCGTCGCCTGCGACCAGTTCGGCCCACACGGCGTCATCCGCGAGCGAGCCCCAGCCGTCCGGCGGCGGGGCGGGATCGAGCAGGGCGGCCAGGGTGTTGCGGTCGGCGAGCAGGTCGTCGACGGGGTCGCCTGTGCCCGCGGGCGGTGGGATCGGCGGCGGGCTGCCCGGTGCGGCGGGGGTGCCGGGCGGGGGCTCGTCGCGGCGGTCCAGCTCGGCGGCGATTTTGAGCAGCTCCTCGTCGGTGGCGTACTGCATGGCCCAGGCGAGTTCGTCGTCGGACAGGTCCGACAGGTCGCCGCGCAGCTGTCCGCCGGGGAACAGGCGGGCGAGCAGGTCGCGGCGCGCTGCCTCGGTGGCGATAAGGGCGAGGGTGTCCTCGTCAGCGTTGCGGGCGCGGGCGGCAAGGTCGTGGTCGGACAAGCCGACCAGTTCGGCGCGCACGCCCGGAAGCTGGGCCGCGCGGTCGCGCCGGTCCATCTCCGCCATGACACGCAGCGCGTCGGCGTCGTCGAGGTGCCGGTACGCGCGGGCGAGCTCGGAGTCGCCGAACTGCGTCAGGTCCTCGGCGACGGTGCCGCCGGGCGTGATGCGGGCGAGCAGATCGTCGAGGTCGCGGCGGTCGGCCTCAGCCTCGACGCGGGCGCGCGCCTGGTCGTCGAGCAGGCCGGACCCTACGGCGGCGGCGAGCTGGTCGTCGCCCATCTCGCGCGGCGTGGCGTCGTCGCCCGACCACAGGCGAGCGGCCTCGACCTGCTCGGGCGTCGCCTCGCGGCGCGGCTCGGGCAGGTTCGAGGCGCCCGGCTGCTCGCGGTGGCGCAAGCGGCGCAAGTCGGGGTGCGCGGCGAGGTGCGTGCGCATGGCGCCTTGCCACTGGCGGATCTTGAGGCGGGCGGCGCGTTTGGCCTCGGGCGTGACGGCGGCGGCCTCGCGGCGCTTGTACTGCCTGATCTTGCGCTCGATGGCGCGCTGCCGCTGTCCGGCCTCGTACCCGGCGGGGTCGCTTACGGCCTGCTCGGCGCGGGGGAGACCCGGGGTGTAGGCGCTGACGGAGTGTCGGCAGTTGGGGTGTTGGAGTCCGGCGAGGCGGGCCTCGTCGAGGGTTCCGGCGACGCGTACGGGGATCATGCGGCCGTCGTCGATGGCGTGCTCGACCTCGACCGTGCGCTCGCCGCCCGGCCCGTCGATGGACAGGACCTTGCCCTCCCACGGGCGGCACAGCGGGCACTCGCGCGGTGCGTCGGACACGACGACCAGCTCGATACCGGCGTCGGACAGAGCCCGCATGTGCGCCTCGGTCGCGGCACGGCCGACGCTGGTGCGTACGGCCATTTCGGCGTAAGAGGTCAGCTGCCACCTGCGGCCGGCACGGTCGGTGAACGCCCGAATGCCCGCGTCGGCAAATCGGCGCATGGCGTCCTGTGTGGCCTGTCGGCGGGTGCCGGTGCTCAGGAGCGGGGTGGCGGTGACCTCGGCGACGACGGCCCGGAACATGTCGACGACGGCTCGAAGAATCGAGCGGTGCGTCGAGGTGACGCGGTCGACGGTCTCGGCGGCGAGCCTGTCCACAGCCTGCGCATTGGGCGTCACATCGTCGACCAGCGCGCGGGCATCGTCGGACAGGGCGCCGAGTTCGGCGACCGCGGCTCGGTGTCCGGTGTTGTACGCCTCGGCGATGACCTCGAACACGTCGAGGGTCACAGCCTTGCCCAACTCGTCGACGACGCCCTGCGAGGCGCGGCGTACCTGTTGGACTGCGGCGAGTTTGCGCTCGGCCCACCCCGGGGCGTCGAGGCCGTCGGCCAACTGGCGGGCGATGATGGCGAGTAGCCGTTCCTCGGCGGCGGCGTACAGGTCGCGGGAGCGCTCAGCAAGGGGTTCAACCATCCCAGGATTGATGGGCATTACCTCTCCATGGATGGAAGTCGCCTTGATCAATTTGAAGAAAGGTTTTTCTTCTTTCGAACTTACGTACTCTGGTCACATATCGCGCCCAGCGGCCTAAACTAGTAGGGCAGTTTCAGCCATCGTCAGCTGTTGCGGCCTAATTCTCTGGCGCGTAGCGCGGGGGTGGGCGGCGTGTTCTGGGCCCACTATGGGCGGGCCCAGAGTGCGGCACCCACTGCACATCCCGTCTATGCTAGGAGAACGCGTTGAGGGTTCCCGCAGCAGTCTCATGGCTTATAGGTCATGTGAAGCGAAAGAACGAGTGGGGGCGGGGTGGTCGCGATGACCTAATCGTCGACACGGCAGTAGCTCCTCGCAAGGGGAGAGTTCGCACGCTTTTTTTCGCTGTAATGCTCGCTTTGACTTCCGTCCTCGCCTTCACCAACCAGGTTGGAAGGGCTTTTGAGTTGGCGGACAGGATCTACGAACACGGAGGTCTATGTTCATACCCGGTTGTTCGAACGGTTAAATGGTCTGACCTAGTTTGCCGATCCGATGACAAAGAAGCGTCTCGCAGCAACAGTAGTAACAGCGATGCGCTGATAGCTCGTAGCTGATAGCTCAATTTTCATCAGGCAGCAAAGGGCCCGGCCCTGATGGGGTCGGGCCCTCAAGTATTGATCCGCTTCTAGAATCACAGCGGATAGCGACCAATAGAGTCAGGTGCGGCTGCCCCTGTCTCGACAAGGATTGCTGTCACCTCGGCCTGTACCGAGGTGTCGTCCCACTCGGGGTGAAGGATCTTGACCTTCGTCGAGGTGGAGACGGCACCTGCGCGGTTGAGCAGGTCGAGCGTGGTCGCGGTCGACTGTTCCGACTCGGCGACGCCGTCGCCGAACTCTACGTGCGGGCGTGCAGGCGTGATTCGGCTGCCGAACTGGACGGCGTCCAGCTGCAACCACACGTGCACCATGTCGGCCAACGGGTGCCGCCAGTACCCGGCCTTCTTCTTCCGGGTGACCATGCTCCGCTGATCGCGGTTGTCGACCTCGGTCGCGGTGACGGGCTGTCCGTCACTGCCGAGCCCGAAACTCTGCGGGCTGTATCCGGCGGCCTGCGCTGCCTGGCGCGTGATGGCCTCGGTCGTGGCGCGGTGCTCCTCGACCCTGATCTCGAACTGAGCCAGCGTGATGCCGGCGCCCTCGTTCGGCGGCATTTTCAGGGAGTGCCATACCTCGCGGTCGTCGTCGAACGATGCACCATGGCCGGGGCCTTCGTTGCGCAGGTACCCGTCGGGGACGATCAATCGGGCGCGGGCGAGGCGGATGTCGCGCATCCAACTCGTCCACGTCTCGTCGAGGGCATCGAACAGGCCGTGAAGCGGGGCGGCGTAGTCGCTGCGCCCGATCGGGCTGTTGCGGTGCAGCCGGTTGGGCAGCATGTTCGGGACGTACGCGGCGGTCAGATCGCGGATGCCGGTGCTGATCGTCTGGCCGTCGCCGTCGGTGTCGAGCGAGTCGACCAGATCGGCGGTCTCGGGGTGCTCGGACAGCGGGACGGCGCGGCCGATGTTGTCGGGCGTACCTTCGTACAGGGCGTGCACGATGCGGCCCGGCTCGTGCCGCTCGATGTGCCGCCACACGGTGCCGCCGTCCGAACCGTCCAGTTCTCGCCAGAAGTTCACGGCCCTCAACAGGCCGAACCGGAACTCGGGCAGCGACCCGTCGGGCTGCATCACGGACAGGATCGGGCGGTCGGTGAGGTCGCGGTCCCAAGTGATCCGCAGGAACACTCCGGACAGGGCGGCGGCCTGCTCGGCGGCGCCGAGGAACGTCTGTTGCGCGCGGCCCTCGTCGAGCAGCTGGTCGAGGCGGGTTTGTGTTGCGCTGTCCTCGACGGTGATCGTCGGCATGTCCGCGAACAGCAGGTCGGCACTGGTCGATGCGATGTCGCCCGGCAGCGGGACGTGTAGGCGCTGGTCGACTCGGTGCTCGAACGACTTGCGGCCCCACAGGCGGCGGCGCTCTGGCGGACGCTTGTGGTGGGCGTAGACGCGGGCGAGGCGGCGCGGGTCGCCGCTGTACCACGCGTCGTCGACGCGCATCTCGTCGTAGTACGGGGCCCACTGCGGCGGGGGCCACGCGGCGCCGTTGTCAGGCAGCGACATTCTCGCCTCCCTTGGGCGTCGCGGTGAGCTGGTGGCGCCACTCGTGCGCGGTCGAGTGGATGACGTAGCGCAGCGCGTCGACTGAGTGGTCGTCGACCTTCAACGGGGCGTCCTCGCCGCGCGCGGTGGCTTTCGGGTCCCAGCTGTAACCGGGGAGTTCGCCGAGCAGTCCCTCGCATGATTCGTGGACGAGCAGGCGGCCGGCGGCGAGCAGGCTTGAGACGCTGCGGATTCCGTCGGCAACGTCGTTGCTCGCGCGCGCGAGGCCCGGATATCCGTCCTGCCACAGCTGCGTTGAAAAGCTCGCAGCCGACGGGTCAATAAACGTCCACTCGGGCGCAATGCCGAGGCCGTCGAGCCATGCCCGGACGGCTTGGCTGTACTGGGCGTCGGTCATGCTGCGGTGCCGGGCGCGGGAGTCGTGGCGCCACTCGGCGACGACGTACAGGCGGTCGTCGACACCCTCGCCGAGCAGCAGCGCGGCAAACGGGTTGGTGGTGCCGTAATCCACACCAGCCCAATGCCGGCGCATGTCGGGGAGTTCGGTCACGACGTGGTGTGGCTCGTCCCACATGTCGTAGATGGCGCCCTCGGCAACAACCCATGCACCGTCAATCATCCGTCGTCGCCACAGACCGACGAACTCGGCGGCGAGGTCGGCGACGTACGCGGGCGAGAGCGACGGGTTATCGGCAAGCCTGAAATGCCAGGCCCGAAGGTTCAGCTCGTGGGCGCGGTCGAGATACCCGGTCTTGAGCCAGTGCCTGGGGCTGTCGGGGTTCGTGGTCGCGTAGACGCGCGCTCCGGGAACACTGAGGCGGGCGAGCAGCTGAACGAAGAACCCTTCCGGCAGCAGGGTTGCTTCGTCGCAGTACGCGAGCTGCGCGGTAAGGCCACGTAGGCGGCCCTCGGCGCGGGTGTCCGCGGCGCCGATCAGGTGCACGGTGCGGCCCAGGATCGTCGCCGTGGTCGCGCCGCGGGTGTGCTGAACGTGCCGGGCGAGGGGCCCGAACAACGCTGCGTCTTGCAGCGGTTCGAGGCAGTTGCGTTCGATCGTCTGGAGTGACCGGCCACAGATGATGATCAGTCCCGAGGGGCTGGCCTTCGCGACGGCGATGACGAACGCGAGCAAACTCGCAACCGTCTTGCCGCTGCGCACGCTGCCGTGCCACAGGTTGATACGGGCCGTGGCGCGGCCGATGCTGCGCAGCTGCTTGCGGGACAGGGGCAGACGATCGAGATCGAGCACGGCTCACCCCCCGGCTGCGCCTCCGTCCTCGTCGGCGTCCTCGTCTTCGTCGTCGGCGGCGCGGGTCAATGCCTCGCCGAGGGCGCCGAGCATCGAACGGACCTGGGCGGCGTCCTCGCCGCCCTCGGCGGGGGCGAGCTTGAGCGACTTCTCGATCGCCGTTCCGGCCGCAGCGAGGATCTGGCGTTGATCACCGAACGTGGGCCGGTCGAGGTGGGTCTCGGACCACACGTTGTCCTTGCCGCCGAATGCCCCGACGGTGCACGCCTCCCACAGCTGCGCCCGTAGGCGCTCGGCGTCGGTGTGCAGCTGATCGGCGAGCTGGGCGCGGCGGGCGGCGAGGTCGATACGGCGGGCCTCGGTAGCGGCGACGACCTCGGGCCCGCGCTCGAAGCTGAGGCCGAGGGCGGCGGCGATCTTCGACACGGTCGAGGGGCTACGCCCCATGGCGCGGGCGATCTCGTTGCGGGCCTTGCCCTCGGCGTGCAGGCGGCGGACCTGCGCGCGGTCGCGGTCATCGATAAGGCGAGCCACGGGCGGTCACCTCCTCGCCGCGGGCATGACGAACGCCCCGCCGCTGGGGGGAGCGACGGGGCGTTCGGGAGGGCGTCCGTTTCCGGGCACGCCGAAGACGGGCCCAACTCTAGGTCACGGAACGGTAACGGCGCAAGAGGGTTCGGGCGGCCTCATGCGCGGGCGGCGCGCTCGGCGTCCGGTCGCGGCTGCCGGGCCGTCGGACGGCCGAGCAGGGTGTCGGCGTACGCCGTGGGCAGATGCGGGCCGGGCGGCGGACTGGGGAGCAGACGGCCGAGCGGTCGCGGCGCGCGGGCGGGTGACCTGTCCGACGGCCGGTCATACCCGCTGGTCGCGGGCGTGGCCGGGGCTGGGTGGCGCAGTTGGTAGGCGAGCAGCGTCGGCGCGGTGCACTCCGGGCATACCGCGTGTGCCCAAGCCGTGCGGTACATCTCGGCGAGCTGTCCGACGGCCTGTCGGACAGCATCAGCGAACGTGCCGCCCGTACTCATGATGACGGCGAGATCGTCGGCGAGGGCGTGGTCGACGCGTACGGAAGGACGGCTGCCGAGGGCCGGCGGGCTGGTGGTCTTGGGCTGGGTAGGGTTGGTGTCAGTCATGGTCGGGGGTTGCTCCCGTCTGTGGTGAGTCGGGCCCGTGAGGCGGTGAGGTCGCCGAAGCGGGCCCGCGTTGGTGTGGGGCCCGGTTACTGCTCTTCCGGGGCGCGCTCGTGGCGGTAGATCGCTTCGTCGTCGGTGCCCTCAGGGCCATCCCAGATCAAGACGCGGGCGCGGCGGGTGGTGGCCTCTTCGCCTGCGCCCTCGATGATCAGCTCGGCGAGGTGCGCCTCGCTGCCCTGCGCGAGGTGGTCCTCGCCGCTCTCCCACGTCTGCCACCCCTTCCCGGCGGAGCTGTCGGCCAGGTCGAGGCGCCACACGTAGAGCGTCTGCCCCTCGGGGAGCTGCGCACGGCGTGCCTCGTGCGCCGCGCGCTCGTGCTCCTCGACGGCGGTGCGCAGCTTGTCGAGGAACGATTCGGCGGCAACGCGGTCCGGCCCTTCGGGTACACCCGCGAGGGCTCGCGTGTAGCGGTTGAGGGATTCGCGGGGGTTGGTGCCTTTGGCGGCATCGGCGGCGACGCCCTGCTCGACGGCCCACTCGGCGCGCTTGTCGCGCAAGATCGCGTACACACGCGAGGTCGTGAGGTCGAGCAGCTGGGCAACGTCGGGCGCCTTCATGCCGACGGTGTCGGCCTGCCAGATCGCCAGAGGGGTGGAGGCGACGGCCTTCTCGCCGGCCTTGCGGGTGTCGGCGATCTGTACGAGGGCGTGGGCGGCGGGGCGCTGCTCGACGCTGAACCGTTCCTCGATCATCGCGGCGCGTTCGGCAAGTTCGCGGTTACGGTGCCCCCGGCGCATGGTGCGCTTGATGCTGGCGGGCGTCCACGTGACGCCGGTACCGCCGTGCTTGGCGACGGTGTCGAGCAGGTCGAGGGCGAGGGCGGCGAGCTGCGGGTGGTCGTCGAGCAGGGCGTCGAGGGCGGCCCGGGACTCGGCAGGGTCCGGTACGCGGGTGGCCTCGATGCCGCGATCGGCGAGGTACTGCTCGACGGCGGCGCGCTGCTGCTCAAGGCTCTGTGGCTGCTGATCGCTCGTGTTCATGCGTGCTGCTCCTGTGTCGGGACGGGGCCCGCCCCCTGGGGCGGGGGCGGGCCGGGGGTGCCTTACTCGGTGGGGCGCCAGGCAAAGACGCAGCGTCGGGACAGGGGCTCAATCTGCCACCCGGCCTTACGCAGCCTGTCGGCGCCGATCTCCAGCTCGACGGCCCACGGCTTGCCGCTCGTGCGGACGTAGCGCCCGGCCACCATCCAATAGAGGGCGACGCGCCCGTTACCGCGGGGCTCCACCAGGAACCCCCACGCGTTCGGGTCGTGGTCCGTGTTGCCAGGCTGGGCGCCTATGTCGGTGTGGTCGGTGATCTCGGCGAGGCGGAGATTCCCCAGGGCGGCGAGGGCTGCGAGGGCATCGGGGTCGGTCGAGTGCTTGGGCGCGGTGCCCCTGGTCCGGCCGTCGTGCGCCACGATCACGCCCTCGACGGCGTGCCGCTCGATGGCCTGCTCGACCTGCTGCGGGGCGTACCGGGCGGCCTCGGCCGCGCGGCGGGCGTCCATCTCGGCGCGGTACTCGGCCCGGTCGGCGTCAGCCTTGGCGCGGATGCGGTCGAGGTCTTCGCGGCGGAAACTGGCGCGCACGACGATGGAGGCGGGGCTCTCCTCGACGGTGGCCCGGTCGTCGAACAAGGCGCCCTGTTCGGTCGGGCGCTCAACAGCGAACAGGGCGTCGTCGGCCGGCTGCTCGCCGATCCACTCGCCCCGCCACGTGCCGGCGGTGACCTCGGCCTCGGTGACCAGAGCCGCGGCCTGCTGCGCCTCGGCGTCCTCAGCGATCGGCGAAGTTACGGCGTCGACCTCGGCGCCCCATGCGGCGACCTCGGCCGCGAGGCTGTCGGCCTCGGCGGCGGTCTGGCGAATGTCGGCGAGCAGGGCGTCGGCGTCGTCGATCTGCTCGGCAACCTTGGCCCCGGCGGCGGCGAGGGCGCGGTCATACGCGCGCTGCTCGGCGGCGCTGATGCAGCGGGCGCACAGCTCGCGGCCCTTGTTGAACAGGGCGAGCAGGTCACTACCGCTGACGTACTCGGATACCTCGCGGCCGCAAAGGGTGTCGTCGTTGTTCGAGTAGTGGATGCGGCGGCCGGTGCCGACGGTGGTGTACCGGACGCCGGCGCGCTCGGCGAGGGTGGGGCCATCGGTGGCGCGGTCGGCGGCGACCTGCTCGGCCTCGATGCGGTCGCGCTTCTCGGCCTTGGTGCACGTGCCGCAAGTACGGGCCGCTATGGCGGTGTTGGGGGTGTGCTGGAGTTCGCGCCCGCAGTAGCTCACGTGGGTGCCGGGCTTGGCGTAGTGGCCGGTTGAGCCGTAGCCGTGTGCGTAGGTGTCCATGGGGGTTGCTCCCTTGGTTGCTGTTGTGCCGGGTGAGGTCCGGCGTCCGCTGGGTGAGGTCCGGCGGAAACCTCAATGTAGCGGCTTCACAAGTCGCAACACAAGTAGTTTCACAAGCCACTTCACACGGGGTGCCGGGTGAACTGCCCAACGCCCCGCGGGAGTTGGCCGGGCGCTGCGCCCGGGGGTGGCTACCCCCCGGCGGCGGCTCGGCGGGCCATGTCGAAGGCGGCCCACAGGCCGACCAGCTCGTACCCCCGCCACGTGCGGTGCCCACGGCGGTCGGTCTCGACGGGGGCTGTGCACCCTGGGCCGGCCGAGCAGGTGACGCCCGGTTCGCCGCCCGGCTGGGTGTGGCCGGTGAGCTGTCCGCCGCACCATGGGCAGGGGTCGGCGAGGTCGGTCGTGCGCCCGTCGCGGCCGAGGGCGCGCTCGACCGTGCGGCGGGCCGTGCGCGCGGTGGCGGCGACCTCGTCGAGCAGCTTCGCGGGCGTCGGGGCGAACAGGCCGTCGGCGTCGTCCTCGTCCTCGTCGAGGGCCCGCCCGGCGATCCAGACGGCGGCCCAGTGCAGTCCGTACGTGCGTGATCCGGGCGAGTCGGGCGCCTGGTAGTGCCACCGTGCCGGGTTACTGGCGTCGCCCGGGTCCTGGACGTACCGGCCGCGGTGTGGGAAGGCTGCACGGATGGGGCGCTGTACGGCGGCGGCAACGTGGTCGGCAAGGTCGAACAGGGCCCGCTCGACCTCGATCGCGGCGTCAAGGGCGTCGAGGTTGAGCGGGGCCGGGTGCTCGCGAATGGTGAGTGGCAGTCTGCCGAGGATGGGCTCTACGGCCTGCTCGTCGTCGGCGCGGTCCTCGGCGGCGA
The DNA here is from genome assembly GCF_030028635.1 of Streptomyces sp. BPTC-684. Lineage (NCBI taxonomy): Bacteria > Bacillati > Actinomycetota > Actinomycetes > Kitasatosporales > Streptomycetaceae > Streptomyces > Streptomyces sp. BPTC-684. The sequence continues at coordinate 1,080,975 of NZ_CP124863.1, read as the reverse complement.
GCTGGTCGAGGAATCCGCGGCGCTCGCGCGGCGGCCACTCGGCGGCCGGCGGGCGGGCAATGGCGGCGAGCAGGTCGCCCCACTGCTCGCGGACTGCGGCGAGGTCGTCGTCGGCGCGGCGCGCGATAGGCGACAGGGCGAGGGAGCGGTCGGGGCTGGTCAACATGATCGCTGCTCCTGGTGCTACTGGCTGCGGTCGGCAAGCGCGTTGGCGAGCTGCTGCTCGGCCTCGACGATGGCGGCCTCGGCGGCGCGGGTGCGCTGCTGCTCACGGCGGACGGCGGCGGACTGTCCGGCGGCCGAGCGTCGGGCCTGGTCGCCGTCGGCGAGTTCGCCCTCGACGTGCGCGCGCAGTAGGGCGGCCTCGGCGGACGTAAGCGGCTTGCCCAGCTGGACGCGGTCAAGCAGGACGGACAGGGACTCGCGGCGGGTGGCGCGCTCGGCGGCGGCGTGGGTGCGGCGGTTCACGGGTGGGGCTCCTGTGTCGAAACGGGGCGGGGCGAGAGACTGCTCGCGCGCGCGGACGGGCCCGCGACCGGACGCGGCACGGTCGCGGGGTGATTCAGGGCAGCGGTTCAGCGTTCTGCTGGGCTCGCGGACCTGCGGCGCGCGGTTACGCGGCCTGTGCGCGGTGGTGGTCGGTGCGGGAGCGGGTGAGGGTGACGGCGGCAAGCTGTGAGGCGCGTTTGGCGGCGCGGGCGGTGCGGGCCTGGGCGTTTTTGCAAGAGCGGCATTTCCGGGTTCCGTTGGGCGCCCGGTAGGTGTTGGCGTCGTCGTAGGGGTGGCCGGTGGGGCAGCGTGTGACGGCGGCGCGGCGGGCGACGTGGTTTGTCGATCGGAGGACGTTGACGCGGTGGGTCACGGCGTCGAGGTGGTGGCTGGCTACGCAGTTGCGGCGGCGGCATCGGTGGTCGACTTCGAGGCCGTCGGGTATTGGGCCGATGGCCTGTTCGTAGGCGTAGCGGTGGGCCTTGACGGTGTGGCCGTCGGCCCAAAAGGTGCCGTATCCCTTGTCGTTGAGGCTGCCGGTCCACAGGTGGCAGGGGCCGAGGACTCCGCGGATGAGGGGGAGTGGGCCGTAGGGGTCGACCTTGGCGGCGAACCGCTGGGCGGGGGTCTTCCGGTCCATCGGGGTACCTCCTGCGGGGTGCAGTCGACCTGAATGTTCTTCCGGTGACGGGTAATAACCGTCCATGGGTGGACGATAGCGTGTGGAGGGCGGCACCGGCCCGCAGGATTCCGCCCCCCTGCCTGCTGGTTACGCGGCTGCGAGCTGAGGGTCTTCGGGTTCCTTGGTGATCGTCCAGCCTTGAGCGGCCAGTTCCTCGACGACGTGCTCGGCCACGTCCTCGGGGTGGCGTAGGTCGTTGCGCTGGGCTTCCTCGACGGCGGCCCGGATGGCGGCGACCGCAGCGCCGGGGATCATCGCTGCGCCCCGGTCATGTGCCGGACCTCGCGTCGGCCGCATGCCTCGCGCGGGACGGGCGGACGGCACATCAGCCGGGCGAGGACGGCGAGTTCGCGCTCGCGGCGCTGCTCGGCGGTGCGGCGGGCCCGCTCGGCGTCGGCGGCGGCCCGTGCGGCTTCCTCGGCGGCAATGCGTCGCGCCTGCTCGGCGGCCTGCTGCTCGGCGAGAAGCGCGGGCCCGTCGACCTCGTACAGCGTGCGCCACCGGCCGCGGGCGACGTGTTCCTCGACGATCACGTACGCGCCCTGTGCGGCCATGACGCGCGAGATCCGGCGCGCGGCCTTACGGTCGCTGGTCGGCTCGACGACAGGCCGGTCCGGGCGGCCGTTCCACGATCCGGTGATCCGGTACGCCGTGGTGTTCTTCGTGCAGTCGGTGCCGCTCGCCCGGCGGCGGTGCGGGGCGCGGCCCGGGTGCTTGCTGCGGTTCATGCGGCGAACTCCTGCCGGTCAAGGCCCTGGCCGAGGGCGGCGCGGTCCACTCGGGTGGGGTGGGGAATGGCGCGCTCGGTACGGGCGCCGTGCTCGGCCTTCGGGCCGATGGCGCGCTGTGTGCACGGGGCACCCGGCTCGGCTTTGCACCATGTGCACGCAACGGCGAGGGCGTCGGGGCGGCCGGCCTTGATAGCGGCGCGGCGGGCGGCCTTGCGCGGGCGGTGCCGGTCGAGGACGTCCTCGACGCGGGCCGGAACGTAGCTGCCGAGGGCGGCGAGGCGGTCGGCGGCGAACTGGTCGCGCTCCTCGCGGGTCGTGCCGCCGGTCAGCTCGCGGAAAGTCGCGGCCGGGGCAGCACCGATGGCAACAGCGTGCCGGGTGCCGAGCAGTTCGGCCCGGTACGCCTGCGGGTCGTCCGGGTCGGCGGCCGGTACAGGGTCGTGGTGGCGGTCGACCACGTCGCGGCGGAACGCGTGCCAGAAGCGGGACACATCCGACGGCTTGATCGGATACGGCGAGGTCGCGACGTGGTGGCGTACGACCTGTGAGGCGTCCCAGTGGCGGCCGGTGGGGTGCGGGGCGGTGGGCGGCACGTCGGCGAGCAGGTCGGCCCACTGGTCGAGGCGTTCCTCGGCGGCGGCCTGGTCGGCGGGTGCGGTGTGCGGGGCGAGTTTCACGGCGTAGGCGAGCAGGGCGGCAACTTCCTGACGGTTCATCGGGCGTGCTCCTGAGGGGTGTTGGCCAGAGCGGCGGCGAACAGGTCGGCGGCTCGGGCGACCTGGCCGCGGCGTGCTCCGGCGGCAAGCGGGATCACGGCGGCGCCCGGCGTGGTGGTCTTGCGGAGGTCGGCGAGGGCGAATTGCAGCGTGCCGCCGGTGACGGGCTTGGACGTGGCGCCGAGACGGTCGAGGGCGGCCCACAGCTCGCGCGGCTCGATGCCGTTGCCGAGGGCGTCCTCGATGGCACGGCGCACGCTGGTCCTGCCCTGGGCGGTGCCGCGGCCGAAGCGTGTCCACCACGCGGTGAACAACTCGGCGGCGGGCGCCTGCTGGCCCCCTTGGGGGGAAGGGGGGGTACTACCTCCGAAGGAGGTAGTAGGGGACGGGTCGGGTCGGGGGGACCGTGACGGGTTGTCCCCCTCACGCTGTGACATGTGGCCCTGACCTGCGATGTCGTCCGGAAACTCGATGCGGTTCGCAGAGCTTTCGAGATTTTCCGCCGATGGATCGCCGTTGGTTCGCAGACGGTTCGCCGACGAATCGCGCGGATTACGTTCCTGGCTCCGCTGCTCGGATGCCCTTTCACGGGCCCGCTTCTGGCGGCCTGCGGCCTTGGCGCGCTCGTCCTCGACGCGCGCGCGGGTCGGGTTGTAGATGAGGTAGTCGTGCATCACGTAGTCGCCCGCGGGCGGCTGCGGGCACCGGGGGCACTTGTGGCCGTGCTCGTGCCACAGTCCGGCGGTGATCAGCTTGCGGACCTGCGGGGCCGTGCCGTACAGCTGGGCGACCACACCGGGGATGGCGCCTTCGGTGAGGTGCTGCGCCGCGTAGGCGCCCGCACGCATCCACAAGCCCAGCGCGGCGTTTCCCGCGCGTAGTAATTTCGGGTGGGCGTGCGCGGTGTCGTCGACCTTGAACCAAGACAACGGGAGCGCTCCTTACGGGGGTGGCGCCCGGGGCGAAGGGCTCGCGGCTCGTCCTCGCCCCGGGGCCTGATCAGGGGGCGGGGTAGAACGGGCGGGTCCGGGATGGCTGGTGCTCCTCGCACCGCGGACCGCATGGGTAGGGCCGCACCGCTCGGGCGCCGCACGCCGGGTTGCCGTGCTCGCAACTCGGCTCTGTCCTGGCGTTGTTGCAGGCGTTGCAGTAGCGGCGGCCGTCGGCGCGGTGGCGGCCGTGCACGGCCTGGTCGTGGTCGCACGACGGTGCACGGTGGATCATGCCCTTGACGGCGGCGAGGGCGGCCCGGTCGCGCTGGCGGGTGGCCTGGTCGTCGACGTGCTCGGGCTCGCAGCAGCGGGGCCGCTCGCAGACGGGCCGCACGGTGCCGACGGGGTGGCGCCCCGTCCGTAGCACGAAAGCAGCTTGGTGGGAGGTGTAGGCGACGCCGTTGTACTGGAAGCGGCCGACGCCCTGCGTCGTGGTGCCTGCGGCCCACTCGCGGTGGCCGTCGTCGCTCGGGCGGGTGCGGGCGGCGAACGCCTCGGCCAGTCCGGCGGGAACGGCGAGCGCGGGCTCGTTGAGGGTGAGCTGCCCCGGCACGGGTGGCGGCGTCGGCTCGCCGAGCAGGCGCGCGGCGCCGCTGAGGGACACCGTCATGGGCGCGGTCTCCTGTCCGGGGCTTGGCGGATGCGGGCGGCCAGGCGCGTGATCTGGGTCGCGAGGGTGATGGCCTGGTCGGGCGTGAGCAGGTCGTCTAGGCGGTCGGCGCTGCGGGTCTCGGCGAGCAGGGCCTCGCGCGTGGCGTCGGCTTCGGCGGCCCGCATGGCGCGGATGTGGTCGGGCAGGGTGGGACTCGCGGCGGCGAAGTCGAGGCGGTCGACGGCTGTGGCATGCGCGGCGAGCAGGCGGCCGACGGGGTCGGGGCCTTCGGTGTAGGCGAGGGCGAGCTCGTCGACCAGCGGCACCATGCGGAAGGTGAGCGGGAGCCGGACGTAACGGCCGTCGGCTGATAACTGCGGGCGGATCATCGGCGCCGCTTTCCGGCCGTGGTGCCGACGGCGAGCAGGGCGTGTGTTGTGCGGCGGGTAGGGGCAGGGGCGGGCACGATCGGTCCTTTGCTGGCGGGCGGGGTGGGAGTGTCCCGGTCGTCATCGGGGCAACTGCCTTGGTCTCAGGCGGCGGGGCGGTACGCCGGTGCCGGGCGCTGCTCGGTGCGCTGCTGGCGTTCGAGGCGGCGCAGCAGGAGTTCGACCTCGGGGGCGAGGCGCCCGGCGGCGCGGTCGCGGTCACGGCGCTGGCGCGCGGCGTCGAGGACGCGGCGGGCGTTGGCGAATGCCTGCTCGCGGGGGATGACGCCGTTCATGCGGCCGACCGGTGGATCAGTTCGCCGGCCGATATTCCGTAGTGGTGCTCAACAGCGGCGGCGAGGGCGGCCGAGGGGGCGGTGTGCCCGTGCCACAGGCGCCACGCGGTGCTGCGGGCGACCTTCAGACGGCGCGCGAGGTCCGAGGGGGATCGGTCACCCATGTCCCGGGCGACGGCAACAAGTACGGCGCGGTCGTACACAGGAAGCATCCTTTCGTGGTCGGATCGTTTCCGTCCACGAGTGGAACGTTATAGATCGTCGAACGTGCGTGCAAGGGAGATCGGTGAGCATGGCGGCGTCGTCACCGTGGCTGTGTGCGACCTTCCCCGGTCTGCGGCACGCCCGAACGCGCGGGGCCCCCGCCAGCGTGGCGGGGGCCCATGCGCTCAGTCCAGGGCCCGTTCCGGCGCTGAGGCGTCCGAGTGCCACCAGTAGCCCAGGGCGAAGAGGCTGTCCATGCCGGAGCCCTTGTAGAGCTTGGAAATTTCGTTCTGGTACGTGCTCGGGCTGATCACGAGCTTTTTCTGAATCCAGACGGCTTTGTGGCCGTCCCGCAGGTAATTCATGATCTTGCGCTGGCGTCGCGTGGTGAACGTGCCGTCGCGGCGCCGCAGGGCACCGCCCATCCACGGGTCCGCGGCATCCCACTGCCGGAGATATGCGCGCTCAAGAATCTCCACCATGCCGCGGTGCGTGACGATGTACGCGGGGCGTAGAGCGGTGTCGTCAGAGTCGTCATGTGCGGGGTCCTCCACGACGACCGCGTCGCCGTCAATCGCCACCATGCGCATGAACGGCGGCTCGTCGGTCCGCACTTCGCCGCCGGCCTCGCTCACCGCCGTGGCCCAGGCGATCTCGCCGGGACGGGTCCGCGCCGTGTCAGGGTAGATCGTCCGCAGCTCCACCCCCTGTTCGATCATGCGCACGTCCCGGAGCACCGAGGCGGCGAGCATGTCGGCCCGGCGGTCGGTGGGGTGAGACGTCCATACGTACGACGTTGCAGATTCGCACGCCTGAGAGATGAACGTCGTAGCAAGATCATTGCGCGGCACCCAGCGGATCCCCCCGTCACCGCTTTGGGTGCTCTCCCTTTCCGCCGCGGCCAAGATCGTCGAGAGTCGGCTCATGCGGTCGGCAGCCTCGGCAATCGCACCGTGAAGATCGCTGCCCATGTAGCGCCCGTGGATTGGCTCAAGTCGGGCAAGCCCAAGGCTGACCAGCTCATCCAGTCCGGGCTCTCCGGCGTCCGCCAGGTCCCCCTTGTCCAGGCGCGCACGCAAAGCCTCCGCCTCAGGCGTTAGTCCGTTTTCGTTTCTTTCATCCTTACTCATCGCGTTTTACCCCCCCTGGAGATTTCGGTACTACCGATTTACGCACCCGGCGTTTGCTTGATCACCTGCGCGTGGCCATGCACTCTACAGAATGTGACCGCAACGGTATCGAGCGTCTGTTCGGGGAGTGTGGGGCTGCACGTCACGTGCCTCCCGATCCCGCCAGGCTCGAAACGGCCAGAGCGGAGCGCGTACGCGCAGTAACCCTTCACCTTCTCAGGGGAGTTGATCGACATGGCACGACGCAGGATCGCCACCCTCGCCGCCAGTGCGGCGGGCGCCGCACTCCTGGCGATCGCACTGGGGTCGCCCGCCCAGGCAGACCCCAACTGGCACTTCGCTGGACCGCCCGCCGCAGTGCAGAGCGACCCCAACTGGGGTGCGCCGACGACGCAGGCGGAACCGACGTGGGACACCGCGCCGAACGCGGCCGCCACCGCCCAAGACCCGAACTGGTAGCAGGTCAGCAGGGCCGCAACAGCTCACCGAACCAGGCGCCGGACAACGTGTTCGCGCCTGGCTCGCGCTTTCAGGGCCTTCGTGTGCGCCGTGCCGATGGTGGCGACATCCATAGGGCCCGAAATTCATGAGACCCGATCCGCAAAGCGACATGACCGCCGCATCGGTCATGCGTTCGAATAATCAGCGGGCATGGCATGGGGGATCATCAGTGCATTCCAGTCGACTTCTCGCGTACCCGTGTGACGGATCGTCCACGCGCGATATGTTCCATCCATGGAACGAACGACCCGGGCGACGCCCCACCAGTTCGCCGCGTGGCTACATGACCAGCTGACACGCCGCGGCTACGACCTCCGCCCCAGAGGCGGAGGCCAGACCCGATTCGCCGACGACTCCCGCATCGGCCGCGCCACCATCAGCCGCATCCTGTCGGGCCAGGGCGCCACCGACACACGCATCCTCGCCCTCCTCTCCGAGGCACTGCGCCTGCCCCTCGGGGAAGTACTCGTACGCGCCGGAATCCTCGACGAGTCCGAACTCAGGGCCGTACAAGACCCCACACCAGGCTCCCGCCGCATCACCCCCGAGCAGGCCGCCGACGAACTAGGCATCGACGACGGACAGTCGCGACGCCTGTTCATCTCCATGACAGAAACCCTGCAACGCACCCCGCCCCCCAACCACGGAGAGGGCCGCGCCGCAGAGAGATAACCCGTACGGAGGCACAGTGACCAGCCGCTTCACGCCCGTACTCGCCCTCGCCCTGCTCGGGGCCGGCATCGTCACGGGCGTCCTCGGCCTGCTCGGCAACAGCGACGACCAGACGGCCTACGGCATCTTCCTCGCCGTCACCGCACTCCCCCTGATCATCACGCGCACCCTGCGCAACACACTGCGCATCGGCGCCCACCAACTTGCCGCAGCCGACAACGCCGGGTACCGCCGCGCCCTCGACCACGTTGCCCGTGGCCTGCTCGACCAGCACACCTCCCCGCCCCGGGGAGGACACCCCGCCGAGCCAGAGCAGGCCACGGGCAACGTGATCACACTGCGCCCCGACACCGACGACCGAACCGAATGGGAGGCCCAGTGACCCAACTTCACTTACCGGCCACGTTCCTCGCCGAGCAGGACTACGGCGAACCCTGGATCGGGTACATCCGCGTTTCGACGTGGAAAGAAGAGAAGATCAGCCCCGAACTCCAGAAGACCGCAATCACAGCATGGGCGCGTCGCACAGGCCGCCGCATCATCGACTGGATCGAAGACCCCGACGCAACCGGCCGGAACTTCAAGCGCAAAATCATGCGCGGAATCCAACGCGTCGAAGAACGCGAGGCCGTCGGCATCGCCGTATGGAAATTCAGCAGATTCGGACGCAACGACCTCGGCATCGCCGTCAACCTGGCCCGTCTCGAACGCGCCGGCGGTCAGCTCGAATCCGCAACAGAAGACGTCGATGCACGTACCGCAGTCGGCCGCTTCAACCGCCGCATCTTGTTCGACCTCGCAGTCTTCGAGTCCGATCGCGCCGGAGAGCAGTGGAAGGAAACACACAACTGGCGCCGCGCCCACGGCCTACCCGCCACAGGCGGCAAGCGCCTCGGCTACATCTGGCACCCTCGCCGCATCCCCGACCCGACACGGCCCGGACAATGGATCATCCAAGACGAGCGGTACGAGATCAACCAAGAGGCACACGACGACATCGAAGACCTGTACGCACGCAAACTCGGCCTCGCCGAAGGACACAGAGCACAGCCGGACGGATACGGAAACCTCGCCGGATGGCTCAACCGACTAGGTTACCGAACCAGCGTCGGAACACTCTGGAAGCACGACAGCCTCCGCCGCTACATGCTCTCCGGATTTGCGGCCGGACTGCTCCGCATTCATGACCCAGACTGCAAATGCGACTACACCGCCAACGGTGGGACCTGCACGCGCTGGCTCCACATCGACGGGGCTCACGACGGGATCATCGTCCCGGAGACATGGGAAAAATTCCTCGCACACGCCGAGGAACGACGGCGCATGTCCCCACGCGCCCGGAACCCCACATACCCACTGACCGGACTTGTACGATGCGGCTCCTGTCGCGGCGACGCTGGCGCCACCTCGGCCCGCCGCGCCTCCGGCCGCGTCTACGGCTATGCCTACATGTGCGGCAACTCCTCGCGCTCCGGGGGCACCGTCTGCCAAAACGGCGTCTGGGTTCAGCGGTACATGGTCGAGGACGACGTACTGGACTGGCTGACACGCGAAGCCGCGAAAGGCATCGACGCCGCTCCGGCTGCGCCTGTCGCAGGTAACCAGGCCGACGCGAAAAGGAAGCGAGCGGCCAAAGAGCGGGAGCGGCTTCAAGCTGAGCAGACCCGGCTCACCGGGGCGTTGGCCAACCTCGCAGCCGACAAGGCACTCAACCCCCGTGCCTACCCGCCCGGCGTGTTCGAGCAGGCACGGGGGACGCTGCTAATGCAGCAGACCGAAGTAACGGCAGCCCTTGAGCAAGCCGCCACAGCAGAGGCAACGCCCCTGCGGACGGACTTCGCTCCTCTGGTGGTCGGCCTTGCAGAGGAGTGGGAAACGCTCGAACCGGCAGAGAAGAACGGCATCCTCCGTCAGCTCGTCCGCCGTGTCGTCTGCACCCGCGGCGCCAAAGGCAAGAAGGGGGTAGAGGGGAGCGGGCAGACACGCGTTACTGTCCATCCGCTCTGGGAGCCGGACCCCTGGGAAGCCACCCCAGGCGCTTGACCTGCCTTTTTCACGCAGCGCATCCACCGGTTTTGCACGTGCTGTCGTTGGACGAGGCCCCCGAGTTCACCGGCAAGGCCCTCGACTCCCTGCGCCAGCCCCTGGAGGCCGGACACGTCGTCGTCGCCCGCAGCGCGGGCGTCGTGCGCCTGCCCGCCCGCTTCCTGATGGTCCTCGCCGCCAACCCCTGCCCCTGCGGCCGCCACACCCTGCACGGCGCGGGCTGCGAATGCCCCCCGTCCGTCATCCGCCGCTACCAGGCCCGGCTCTCCGGACCGCTCCTCGACCGCGTCGACCTGCGCGTGGAGGCCGAGCCGGTCCGGCGCGAGGACCTGCTCGCCCAAGGCGGACGCGGCGAATCCACGGCACAGGTCGCCGCCCGCGTCCTGACCGCCCGGGAACGGGCCGCCGCCCGCCTCCAGGGCACGCCCTGGACCACCAACAGCGAAGTCCCCGGACACGAGCTGCGCACCCGCTGGGTCACGGCCCCCGGAGCCCTCGCCGCGGCGGAACGGGACATGGAACGCGGCCTGCTCACCGCCAGAGGCCTCGACCGCGTCCTGCGCGTCGCCTGGACCCTCGCCGACCTCTGCGGCGACGACCGGCCGGACGAGACCCACATCGGCCTCGCACTGGAACTGAGAACGGGCATCTCCAGGGGCGCGCCGCTGCCGGTGGGGGGTGCGGGGTGAACGGGCCGGTTCCTGGCCCGGACGGACCGCTGCCCGCCGGTTCGATCGGGTCCGCCGACTCGGTCGGGGAGGGCCCAGCCGGTGTCGGCGCGGGCGCGGGTGGACCGGTCGGTGGCAGCCCGGGGGAGCGCGATCGGCTGGCGCGGGCCGCGCTGACCAGGGTCATCGAGCCGGGGGATGAGCGGGGCGGCCGATGGCTGCGTATGTACGGGGCGGTGGAGCTGATGCGGCGCCTCACCTCGCCCGAGGACGCCGAGAACGCCGACGACCCGCTCACCGGAGTGAGCACCGCACGGCTCGCCGGATACCGCAGACGCGCGGCGGGCGCCGCCCCCGAACGGGACCTCGCCACACTGGCCGCGCTCGGCGGGCGGTTCATCTGCCCCGGAGACCACGAATTCCGTGGACATAAACTGTGTTGCCCCAGGGTGAGTTGCGACTGAGAGGCTTCAATGTTGTGGGTGAGTGGTCGCTCTTCTGGACGGGTGATGCAGGTACACCGGGGGAAGAAACGGTGCCTGGATGGGGTGACTTGCGGGAGCGGGAGGCCGCGCTGAAGTTCCGTGACCGTCAACCGATCCTGATGTCGCCCGAGGGGCGGGTTGACCCTCGGTTGAGCAGGATCTTCCGGCGGTCGGCGTTCTCGGCCAAGGCGGAGGGCACCCAGGAGACGTACGCGCCGCTGTACCGCGTGTTCTTCACCTTCTTGTGGCAGCGGGGTCTGAACTGGGATCAGGTCACTTCCGAGGATCTGGAGGACTGGGAGGACTGGCGGCGTCGTGCGGCGGCGAACCCCAAGCGGATCGAGGGTGCTACCTGGGCGAAGGAACTCGCGGCCCTCAACCTGCTCTACACAGCGGCCTGCGGGCACGGGTTCGTGCGGGAGAACCCGGTACTGACGCGCACGGTCCGTACAGAGGACGGTGGCACGGCCGAGGTCGCGGAACTGGCCCCGAACGACGTGGTCTACGCGGACGTCAAGTGGCTGACCCCGCGGGCTTACCGCTTGTGGAGGAACGTGGGGCTGGGCGGCTTGCTGCCCAGCGGCCTGGAGGACGGGGGATGGCGGGGCCGGCTGGGAGGCCGGGACTGTGCTTTCTCGGACCTGACGTACTCCAGCGGGATGCGCCGTCGCGAGGCCGGGACGCTCCTGACCCATGAGATTCCCGAACTCGGCCGACAGAACTACTACTCGGGGAAGGTGGGCCAGCAGGTCGCCAAGCGGGCTCGCCACACCTTCTACGCCAGTCATGCCGCTCTGCAGAGAGTGTGGGGCTACCGCCTGAGCATCAGAGCGGAAGCGGTAAGGCTTGCGCAGGTCCGGGGAGCCTACGACGACGTGCCGGGTCAGCGGATCGTCCAGTCGATCACGCGGCAGGGGAAGGTGTTGTGGACGGAGTGGGACGGCCGTCTGGGCGAGGGCTCCTTGAACACGCTTACGGCGGCGGACCGGCTCAGGCTCTACATCCGTACGGAGGACGGTCTGGAGCCGGCGATGTTGTGGCTGATGGAGAACGGCATGCCGTTCTCCTACAAGAGCTGGACGAAGGTCTTCGAACGGGCGAGTGACCGGTGCGAGGCCCTGGGGCTGGGGGTGTTCGCGACCCCGCACATGCTGCGGCATTCGATGGCCCTGCGGGTTCTGGTCGCTCTGCACAATGCGCTCGACCGCCGTCTGGGGCTGACGCCTGCTGAACGGCGTCACTACGAGGATGTCTACGGACAGGTCTGGTCGATGGTCAAGGACATGCTTGGGCACAAGAACGAGCAGGTCACCCGGGATATCTATCTCGAACCGGTGCGGGGGCTGCAGCTGGATTCGCTCCTGAACGACGAGGACAACCCGGTCGACACCGAGAAGCTCGCGGAGCTGTCTGCCCGCACCGGCCTGATCCTGGACGCGGCGTGAAGGGGCGGGGGCCCGGACGCTGGGCAGCGCTGCCTGAAGCAGGCTGGGAACCGGAGGCGGTACTCGACCCGACCGGCTTGGCTGTCCGGGCGGTCGGCGAGCACGGTGAGGACCTGGGCACCTGGGACTTCACCGACGCAGCCGGGCCGGAGAGTTTCCGCCGGGAGCTGGTGGTCCTCTTCGCCCGGCATGGCCGGGCCCGGTGGACGAGCAAGGAAACGTACCGGACGAGGGCGCGGATCCTGCGCAGATTTCTGCGGGACGCCGCGGCGGCCGAGCCGCCGATCACCGCGGTTCATCAGGTCAGCGTGACCTGGTGGAAACAGTGGAGCCAGGTCAGCCAGGGCCGCCGGGACTTCGGCCCGGTCCTCAAAGACAGCGTCCAGCTGCCGGAGCAGACCCGCGCCTACCTGGAGACATGGCGCCGTCGGCCGGTTGCCGACAGGCAGGCTGCCAAGCCCAAGCGGGCTCATTCCAAGGCCGAGTTGAAGGCGGTCCGTGACGCGGCCGCAGCGACTGTGAGGGCGGCCCGCCTGCGCATCCAGGACAACGTCGCGCTCATGGAACGCTGGCGCGCGGGGGAACTGGCCGAGGGGAGCCGGGACTGGCTCGTGGGCCAGTTGCTGGACCACGTCGCCCGCACCGGGGACGTCCCCCGCGGCAAGAGCGGGCGCCGTCTGTCGCCGACGACCCGCTACCAGGTGGGCGATGACGCCGTCGGACTGTCGCTGAACGGGCTCTTCCCGACCTTCCTTGAGGCCGGGGCCGCAGCGGTGCTGCTGATCATCCACGAGGGCTGGAATCTGTCCGTGCTGAAGAAGATGCAGGTTCCTGCCTACTGGCCGAACGCGGACGGGGACAGCGAGGCCCCGGCAGTGCACCGGGTTGCCACGGACAAAGCCCGTCGCGGCAAACGGCGCCGCCACGCCAGCAACAACCTCGTCGATGCCGGCGAAGGCAGCAGCGGCTGGGCCATGAATCAAGTCCTGGATCTGACACGGCAGGCCAGGCTCACTCTTCAGGAACTGGACCGACCGAGCTCGCTGCTCTTTCTGGCCCGGCGGAATCGCGGAGGACCGGAAAACCTGGACGGCTTCCTCAAGGGCAGTGCCCTTGAGGAAGCGATCTGGGACTGGGCCCGGAGCCGGCGGGCAGCCGGTGTCCAGCTTCCGCCCAGGATCAGTGCCCAGCCGCTGCGGCACAGCGCACAGGTCCACCATGGCCGGGCCCGCAACAACACCGAGGCAACCCACGCGAAGGACTACCTGTTCAAGGACGAGAAAGTCCGCGAGGACTCCCGCGCAGTCGTGGAGTCGGGTCTGGCCAAGGCCGTCGAGCACGCCCGGGAACGCGTGGAGATGCGGCTGGTCGCCCACGCGACCGGTGACACCGACTACGACGCCGACCAGGTCGCCAAGGCCGTGGGGGTCGATCGCGAAACTGCGATGGAGATCGTGGCAGGGCGGCTGAAGACGCCCGTCGCCTCCTGCACGGACTTCGAGAACTCCGACTTCAGCGAGGCGGGCAAGCCCTGCGGGGTGTCCTTCCTGCTGTGTTTCGCCTGCCGCAACGCAGTGGCGACCGCACGTGACCTGCCGAGGGTCGCCTATCTCCACCAGGTCATCGAAGGGCTTCGCGCGACGGTGACCCCTGCGGCCTGGGCAGCGGACTGGGAAGGCCATCACGCCCGCATTTCCGACTTCCTGAGCACCCACACCAGCCCGGAGATGCGGGCCGGGCTCTTGTCCGCTCTGGCCGAGACGGACCGGCACCTCATTGACCGCATGCTCGACAGGAGGCTCGATCCGTGACGACGACTGCTCTGGCCGGCGGGATCCGTCTGGTCGACCCGGCCCCTCACGACCTGGTCCTGCCCTCCCACCGGGTCCGCTCCAACGTCCCCGACGACGTGCTCCCGCGCTTCTTTGAGCTGGTCTGGCGCCTGTCCTACATGATCCACAAGGACACGGTGAAGTCTCAGATCGTCAACTGGGCCCGCTGCCCCGAGCCGTTTCAGGCCTCGTTGATGCGGGTGGGCTGGGCGGTCCTGAACATCCCGACCCCCGCGGTCATGTTGAACGAGACGGCCTCCCGGGCGGTGATATCGCCCAGGGCCCTACGGTTCACATTCAGTGTCTGGATGGACTTCGCTCGCTGGCTCATCAAGCGGGAGATCACCGAACTCACCGCGGTGACGGCGGAGGACCTGGCCGAGTACGCGGAACACATCCGCACCTACGGACGCTCCTGGGACCACGACCGGCGGGCCGCACGGGCACTGAGCCGAATCTGGGCCTATGCCCCTTTCCTGCTGCCGCAGGACCGTCTGGTGATGCCGCCCTGGGAGGATCCGGCGGCCGCGATGACCGACTTCCTCGGAGAGAAGGACACCCCCGCCGGAGGGGAGAACAGCATCCCGATCGTCCACCCGGCAGTAATGTCGCCCCTGCTGGTCTGGTCGCTGCGGATGGTTTTGGACCTGGGGCCGGACATCCTGGCCGCCTGGCGGGAACGCAAGTGCCTGCTCGACCGCACCCGCGAGCCTTCCGCTCGCGGGGACAGCCAGAAGGTCGTCGACTACCTCAAAGACTTGATCGCACGGAGGCAACCGCTGCCTGGCTACTCCGGCTATCAGACCCGCGGGATCAAGCTGAGTGCCCAGTCCCGGGGAAGCGAGGGACGTTTGCCTGCTCTCAACCGCTCCTACGTCGCCGGAATCGTCGGGGTCAACCTCCACCAGGTCACCGTGGGCCGGAAGCGACTGCAGCACGAGCTGGAACCCCGGCATTTCGGCTCCTCTGCCCCGCTGGACATCCCGGTCACGGGCCGCATCGGAGACAGGCCCTGGACCGACTCGATTGACTTCGAGAACGTCCCCTTGCTGGCCCGGCACTTGTCCACGGCCGCACTGATCGCTACCGCCTACCTCTCCGGCATGCGTCCGGAAGAGGTCCAGCACCTCGTCAAGGGCTGCTGCACACGCGAGGACCGCAAGGACGGCACCGTTCGCTACAAGGTCACCGGTCGGCACTTCAAGGGCGTCATTGACGACGAGGGCAACACGATTCCCGAGGGCGAGATCCGTCCGGACCCCTGGATCGTCCTGGAGTTCGTGGCCCAGGCGATCGCGGTGGTCGAAGAGCTGGAGACCGGTGACCTGCTGTTCTCCCGCAGCTTCGCCCCGGCGCGACGGCCCCGTTCGGAAGACGGTGTCGGTGATGCGGTCACCGGCGACGTGGCCGCCAGACGCATCGCCAGCTTCATCGCCTGGGCCAACCAGCAGGCTGTCCGCCACGACCGTCCGCACGAGCTGATCCCGGAAGACCCCGACGGCCCCGTCGTCCTGCAGCGCTTCCGCCGCACGATCGCCTGGTTCATCCACCGCCAGCCGGGCGGGCGGATCGCGCTGGGAGTGCAGTTCGGCCACGCGGCCACGCTGATCGGAGAGTCGTACGCCGGACGCTCGAAAGCCGACATGCTCGAACTCCTCGACTTCGAGGGAGGCCTGGCCTTGGCGGATGCCCTCTCCGAGGCCCGCGACCGCCTAGCCGACGGCGAGAGCGTCAGCGGCCCGGCCGCCACCCGCTACATCGCTGCCGCAACGGAGTTTGAGAACCGGTATGCCGGCACCTACCTCGGCAAACGAGAACTCAAGGCGCTGAGGAAGAACCCGAAGCTGCAGGTCTATGAAGACCCGAAAGCGTTCCTGACCTGCAACTTTGATGCCTTCAAGGCCCTCTGCGACCCGGAACTGGGACAGAGCAGTGCGGGCGGGCAGCGGACCCCTGACCGGTCCAGGTGCAACCTGGCCTGCGCGAATATCAGCCGCACCGACTCCCAGATCGCGGCCGTCCAGGCCGAGATCGACGAGATCGATGCCGCCGCCGCGGACGGGCTGGACCCCTACCCCATCGCCCGCCGCGAGCAACAACGGCGAGCTGGCCTCGTCCAGATCATCGAACGGCACCGGGCCACCGCGATCCCCGCCAGCCCGGCCAAGGAGAGGGACTCATGACTCAGGTTCAGGGACCGGAGGCTGCGGCGGAACCTGTCCCGGACGGCGAGCGGGGCTGTCAGGCCGCTGCCATCGCCGAGACCGTCGGAGCGGTCCTTGCCCACACCGCTGATGCCGCTGCCCCGCACAACCCGGCAAACGCCGCTGAGATTCGGGCGATCACCGATGCGATGGTCCGGCTCTTCGTCGGGGCGCCTCTTCGCTCAGACGGACAGCTCACGGTCAAGTCCCTGGCCGAGGAGGCCGGACTGCGGAGGAACAAACTCACCCACAAGCACACCGGCCTCAAGGATCTCTTCTACGCGCTGGCCAAGGCCCAACAGGCCCCGCCGCAGCCCTTCACCGACAAAGAGCGAGAGGCGAGCGACAAACAGAAGAAGGACCTGACCCGAGTCCGAGCCGAACGGGACAGCCTCCGCGCCAAGACCCAACAGATGGCCCGGGTCATCCATGTCCTTGAGGTCGAGAACCACCAACTCAGGCAATCCGCCGGAACCGATGGAGTCGTCCGCGTCATGCCGAGCCGCAACTGACACCGATGTCCTCTCCACTTTGCGCGGAGCGATCTTGCTGACCCAGGCGTCCACGATCAGGCCGCGGCCATCAGGGTCTCCTTGCTGGCGCGCTCTCCAGGGTGAAGGACCCGAACCGTTCCCGATCACGGGTCCTTCACGTGCCAGCGTTTAGAAGACGCTCACCTTGTTGAGGGTGACGTTTTCGGGAGGGGAGTGCACAGGGGGAGGCCCTCGACGTCCTTCCAGGAGTTCGGGAAGAAACTCCTGTACACGTACACGCCGTCCGGGATCGCGTAGTAGCGCGTTTCCGCGATCTTGAGTCGATACGTGTCCGTACGGCACGTCACGAAGAAGGCGTCGTCGGCCTTGATCCAACCAACGGAGGTGACGGAGGACACTGGCATGTCGGCGCGAGGCGTGATCTTGAGCAAGCCCTGCGTCTTGCTGGGTGTCGGCAAGTCCAGGTAAGGGCTCGTGGTGCGGCCCGCTGGATTCGTCGAGCATGAGGGAGATTCCTCGATGTCCTTATGGGAAGTGTCTCCGTCCCGAATCAAGGCGCTTGCCTTCACGTAGTAGCCGGTTTCCGCGATCTTGAGTAGACCCGAGTCCGTACGGCACGTCACGAAGAAGGTGTCCCCGGCCTTGATCCAGAGGTCGAGGGCGAAGGGGCGACTGTCTGGGGCGAAGATGTATACCCGGATGCTGGATTGAGGCGTGATCTTGAGCAGGCCCTGCGTCTTGCCGGGTGTCGGCAAGTCCAGGTCGAGATCATTGTCGGTCGAGTTGCTGCACGAATCGGGGGTTGTGCAGGCGGTGAGGTTATCGCTGTGGTGGGTGGGCTCTCCTCCCTTCCCGCCCAACCAGAGCATGGCGAGTGAACCGCAGAGGATGAGAAACGCAGAGACGATGAGGCCGACATGGCTCTTCAGCGACATGACGTTTCCGCCTCCGCCGGAGGGCCGGATTGGCTGCACGTCGCCGGTTCCGCTGGTGCCAGCGTCACGCCTGACGTCAGCGAAGCACCGGTTGACCCACGCCACGGAGCGCCCTGCTGCCAGGGCTCCGGCGACCCACATCTTCTTGATGACGGGCAGGGGTTCGGACGGTGACAGCACCTCGTACAGGGCCACGACGCGATACCAGCGGGGGTACTCCTCCGCCCCGCGGAGCAGCTCCGATACCTTGCCTTTGCTGGTCAGCCGCTTCACGCCTTCGGCGCCTCGCGACTTTTCACTGATCTCCTCGGTACTGAGGCCGCTGTCGAAGTAGGCGGTACGCATGAGGTTGAGCCATGCACGGTGGGAGTCGCTCACGGTCTTAGCGATGGGTCCGAGCCCCGGCCCCGGCTTGCTGGCGCCTCTGCTGGTGGCGACCGTCGTGCTCATGCGGCCTTCTCGTCGGTGTTGTCGCCTTGGTTGTCCTCTGTGGCCTCGGCAGCTGAGAGGTCGTTGCGCTCTAGGGCTTGGGTGGCGGGCGGGAGCGGTGTCGGCGCGCGGGGCGTCTCGTCCTGGCAATTGCCGCCCTCCAACGCTTGGAGCAGCTGCTGCACGCCCAGCACAATCACCAGGATGAGTGGGCTGATGACGGCTGCGGGCTGTCCGAGGACGAGCAGCGTGATCACCAGACTGGTGAAGGTGATGAGCCCGGTGAGGGCGATGACGAGTCTGGTTTTGAGGGTGGTCACGGGAGTGCTCCTCCGTGTGTCGCGTCCGGCTGGTGACCTCCCGGCGTTGCCATACGGCCGGATGCCGTCGCTCGGTGCGTCGTTGCGCTAACGCAAGGTCATCACCTAGCAGCATGCGCAACCATTAGGGGTATCGATAGACCTTTGACTCAAAGCGGAACGATCATGGAGTGACGGGGAGGGAACGGGGCAGCTCATGAACTATTAATGGAAAGTTCCGGGTTTCGGTCTTGCGCTCGTCTTCCCTTGACCCGCCAATAGGGCGTGTGGTGTGAACCAAGGTTCGCACTGCTGGGTCTGCCGCGTCCGGAAGACCACGGCACTGAGTGGCCCCCTCGTTTTGCCGCGAGGGGGCTCAGTCGTTTCGGCGGCACGGGACTGCTGGCTCGCTTCGGTCGCTGATAGGGTCCGACTCCGAGGCTGAGGCAACACGCTAGGACTGTCCCTAGAACACGAATGGCCGGGACAACTGGACGACCTGGGCGACGCCCGTCCGGTCGGGCTCTGGCTGCGGGGCCCGGCCGACCTGCGGTTATGGGCACTCAGATCCGTCGCCGTGGTCGGCGCCCGAGCCTGCACTCCCTACGGCGCCCACATGGGCGCCACCCTCGGCGCCGGGCTCGCCGAAAAGGGCTGGGTGGTCGTCTCCGGCGCCGCCGCAGGAGTGGACGGCGCCGCCCATCGCGGCGCCCTCGCGGCAGGCGGCGCCACCATCGCCGTCCTCGCCAGCGGAGTCGACGTCGTCTACCCGCGCGCCCACGCCGAGTTGATCGGCCGCATCGCCGAACAAGGCGTACTCGTCGCGGAGTTGCCACCAGGCGATCATCCAACCCCCAGCCGGTTCGTCCAGCGCAACCGCGTGATCGCCGCCCTCACCCGCGGCACCGTCGTCGTCGAGGCCGAATACCGCAGCGGCTCCCTCGTCACCGCGCGCAACGCCCAACGGCTCGGCCGCCACACCATGGGCGTACCCGGCCCCGCCACCAGCGGACTCTCCGCCGGAGTCCACGAACTCCTGCGCGGCGAAGCCGCCCTGGTCACCGACGCCGCCGAAATCGTCGAACTCGTGGGGGAGATGGGCGAACTCGCCCCGCCGCGCCGGGGCCCCGTCCTGCCCAGGGACCTCCTCACCCCCGCCACCGCACACGTACTCGACGCCCTGCCCGGCCACGGCGAAGCCCCCGTACGGGACATCGCCCGCGAGGCGGCGACCACACCCGAGGACACCCTCGGCAGGCTGTACGAACTGCACTCCCTGGGGTTCGTCGAACGCGAAGGGGACGGCTGGCGGTTGGCGTCAAGCCCGCTCCGTACGCCGGGCACGCGGCGAGGCGGTGCTTGACCTGGAGCATTCGGGTGAAAAGGTAAGGCCGATGACCATCGAGGGCCGCACACCAGCGCTTTCGGGGCCGACGCACCCCGCGACGGCCCCCACCCCCGCGCGTGACCGGCCGCCCGCACCGGGCAAGCCCGATCCCCCCACGTTTGCGCACCGCAACAGCCCGGTCACGCTACGCTCACGAGAACCCCGCAGCAGAGACAGCTCCCCGCTCACGTCACAGCAGAACGGCTCAAGGCAACGAATGCCCCAGCACACCTCCGGGTCTGATCGCACGGCAGCTCCCCCCGCTGCCCGCGCCGGCGGCACCGTGCGACCACCGGCGCCCTCGTCCGTCGACGAACTGTGGCGCTCGTACAAGAGCAGCGGCGACGAGCGCCTGCGCGAACAGCTGATCCTGCACTACTCGCCGCTGGTCAAGTACGTCGCGGGCCGAGTGAGCGTCGGGCTGCCGCCCAATGTCGAACAGGCCGACTTCGTCTCCTCCGGAGTCTTCGGACTCATCGA
This sequence comes from Streptomyces sp. BPTC-684, assembly GCF_030028635.1. NCBI lineage: Bacteria > Bacillati > Actinomycetota > Actinomycetes > Kitasatosporales > Streptomycetaceae > Streptomyces > Streptomyces sp. BPTC-684. The sequence continues at coordinate 1,060,838 of NZ_CP124863.1, read as the reverse complement.
CGCCATCGAGAAGTTCGACATCGAACGGGCCATCAAATTCGAGACGTACGCCATCACGCGCATCCGGGGCGCGATGATCGACGAACTCCGCGCACTCGACTGGATCCCGCGCTCCGTACGGCAGAAGGCCCGCGCCGTCGAGCGCGCCTACGCGACCCTCGAAGCACAGCTGCGCCGTACGCCCTCGGAGAACGAAGTCGCGACCGAAATGGGCATCGCGGTCGAGGAACTGCACTCCGTGTTCAGCCAGTTGTCGCTCGCCAACGTGGTCGCGCTCGAAGAGCTGCTGCACGTCGGCGGCGAGGGCGGCGACCGGCTCAGCCTCATGGACACCCTGGAGGACACCGCCGCCGACGACCCCGTCGAGGTCGCCGAGGACCGCGAACTGCGCAGACTGCTCGCTCGCGCCATCAACACGCTGCCGGAGCGCGAGAAGACGGTCGTCACCCTCTACTACTACGAAGGCCTCACCCTCGCCGAGATCGGCAACGTCCTCGGCGTCACCGAGAGCCGCGTCAGCCAGATCCACACGAAGTCCGTCCTCCAGCTGCGGGCCAAGCTGGCCGACGTGGGCCGCTGAGCACCACCCCGGCACATCGCCCCTCCGCGGATCCCCGGCCCCAGCCTTACAGTGGAGCGGTGCCAAGGATTCGAGCGGCCTCAGTGGCCGAGCACCGCGCCATGCAGCGCGCCGCCCTGCTGGACGCCGCACGCTCCCTGCTGTCCCAAGGCGGCACCGACGCCCTGACCTTCCCCGCCCTCGCCGAGCGCACCGGGCTCGCCCGCTCCTCCGTGTACGAGTACTTCCGCTCCCGGGCCGCCGTCGTCGAAGAGCTCTGCTCCGTCGACTTCCCGCAGTGGGCGGCCGACATCGAAGCCGCCATGCAGCAGGCCGCAGGCCCAGAGGAGAAAGTGGCGGCGTACGTACGCCGCCAGCTGGAACTCGTCGGCGACCAGCGCCACCGAGCCGTCGTCGCCATCTCCGCCAGCGAGCTCGATGCCGGCGCCCGCGAGAAGATCCGCGCCGCCCACGGCGGCCTCATCGCCATGATCGTCGAAGCCCTCGGCGACCTGGGCCACACCCAGCCCCGCCTGGCCGCAATGCTCCTCCAGGGCATGGTCGACGCCGCCGTCCGCCGCATCGAACTCGGCGCGGCGGAGGACCCGACGGAGATCACGGACGCAGCGGTGGGCATGGCGCTGCGGGGTGTGGTCGGCTGAGCCCCGGGGCCGCGAAACACGCACGTGCCGCCCCCTCCCCTCCCCCCTCCCTCCCCCCCACCCCGGCCCCGTCCCCCCTCACACCCCCCAAACCGGCAGCAGCCGCGCATGCCCGCCACGGACCAGTGCCAGCGGGTTCAGGTACAGGTCGCCCCGTTTGAACCCCCAGTGCAGACAGCTTTCCGCGCAGTGCGGCGGGCGATCCGCGTCCGGTTCCGCCGCCTCGATCACCGCCACCAGCTCGCCCCCGGACACCCGCTCGCCCTCCCTGACGAGCGCCCGCACCGGCTCGTAGGTCGTCCGTAAAGGCGGGCTTCCCGAGCCGTCCAGGGTGATCGTGAGTACGCCCTTCCCCGCGACGGGGCCCGCGAAGGTGACCCGGCCCGCCGCGACCGCACGGATCTCCGTGCCCGGTGGGGCCGCCAGGTCGACGCCGCGGTGGCCGGGGCCGTACGGCGTGGTGGGCGGTTCCCAGCCCCGTACGACCACGGGCGTACCGGGAACCGGCCACAGCCGACCGGCCCTGGGCGCCACCCCGCCCGCGCCCACGGCGGCGGCAGCCGCCGCCCCGCCACCCGGCGGCGCGGGCAACGCGGGACGGGCGGGGGCCGCCGCCGAGGTGGCCAGCGCCCCCATCGTGACCAGGCAGATCAGTGTGCGGTGCATGCCGGAAATGATCCCGGGGGGAGGGGATTCGCGGTGATCATGGGCCGGAGCTGTGGACAACCGGCCCGTTGTGGACAGTGGCGTCACCCGGCACGGTGAGGGTCCCGTACACTTCTTGTGGCGATCCGGGTCACCGGGTCGACTTCGCACGCCCCGCCGGTGGTCCAGACCACCGGCCGCGCCTCTCGGTCCTTCACCTGTCAACGGTGCGGGGCACGGCGCATCGGGGCGTCAGGCGCGGCAGCCGCCCGGCGGCCGCGATAACCGAGTACCTCAAGGAGTACGGCCATGGCCGTCGTCACGATGCGGGAGCTGCTGGAGAGCGGCGTCCACTTCGGTCACCAGACCCGTCGCTGGAACCCGAAGATGAAGCGCTTCATCTTCACCGAGCGCAACGGCATCTACATCATCGACCTGCTCCAGTCGCTGTCGTACATCGACCGCGCCTACGAGTTCGTCAAGGAGACCGTCGCGCACGGCGGCTCCATCATGTTCGTCGGTACGAAGAAGCAGGCTCAGGAAGCCATCGCGGAGCAGGCGACTCGCGTGGGCATGCCCTACGTGAACCAGCGCTGGCTCGGCGGCATGCTGACCAACTTCTCCACCGTCTACAAGCGTCTGCAGCGCCTCAAGGAGCTCGAGCAGATCGACTTCGAGGACGTCGCGGCCTCGGGTCTCACCAAGAAGGAGCTCCTGGTCCTCTCGCGCGAGAAGGCCAAGCTGGAGAAGACCCTCGGTGGTATCCGCGAGATGTCGAAGGTTCCCAGCGCCGTCTGGATCGTCGACACCAAGAAGGAGCACATCGCCGTCGGTGAGGCGCGCAAGCTCCACATCCCGGTCGTCGCGATCCTCGACACGAACTGCGACCCCGACGAGGTCGACTACAAGATCCCGGGCAACGACGACGCGATCCGCTCCGTCACCCTGCTCACCCGCGTGATCGCCGACGCCGTCGCCGAGGGCCTCATCGCCCGTTCCGGCGTCGCCACCGGTGACTCGAAGCCGGGCGAGAAGGCCGCCGGCGAGCCGCTCGCCGAGTGGGAGCGCGACCTGCTTGAGGGCGACAAGAAGGCCGACGACGCCGAGGCCCCCGCGGCCGAGGCTCCGGCCGCTGAGGCCCCGGCCGCTGAGGCCGCTGTCGAGGCTCCGGCCGCCGAGACCGCCGAGGCCCCGGCCGCGGACGCCGAGCAGGCCTGACCTTCACGGTCTTCGCTTCGGCGGTGACGGCGGGGGCACACGCTGTGCCCCCGCCGTCACCCCGTAGCCCCGTAGATCTTCCGTAGATCTTTCAGACTTCGAGTCAGACTTCCGAGAGAGAAACACAGACTCATGGCGAACTACACCGCCGCTGACGTCAAGAAGCTCCGCGAGCTCACCGGCGCCGGCATGATGGACTGCAAGAAGGCGCTGGACGAGGCCGACGGCAACGTCGACAAGGCCGTCGAGGCGCTGCGCATCAAGGGCCAGAAGGGCGTCGCCAAGCGCGAGGGCCGTTCCGCCGAGAACGGCGCGGTCGTCTCCCTCCTCGCCGAGGACAACACCTCCGGTGTCCTCCTCGAGCTGAAGTGCGAGACGGACTTCGTCGCCAAGGGCGACAAGTTCCAGGCCACCGCCGCCGCGCTCGCCGCGCACGTCGCCGCGACCTCCCCGGCCGACCTGGAGGCGCTGCTCGCCTCCGAGATCGAGGCCGGCAAGACCGTCCAGGCGTACGTCGACGAGGCCAACGCCAACCTGGGCGAGAAGATCGTCCTGGACCGCTTCGCGCAGTACGCCGACGGCTTCGTCTTCGCGTACATGCACCGCACCATGCCCGACCTGCCGCCGCAGATCGGTGTCCTGGTCGAGCTGGACAAGGCCGACGCCGACGTCGCCAAGGGCATCGCCCAGCACATCGCCGCGTTCGCGCCGAAGTGGCTGTCCCGCGAGGACGTCCCGGCCGAGGTCGTCGAGACCGAGCGCCGCGTCGCCGAGGAGACCACGCGCGCCGAGGGCAAGCCCGAGGCCGCGCTGCCGAAGATCGTCGAGGGTCGTGTCAACGGCTTCTTCAAGGACGCCACGCTCCTTGGCCAGCCGTACGCGCTCGACAACAAGAAGTCCGTCCAGAAGGTTCTGGACGAGGCCGGTGTCACCCTGAAGCGCTTCACGCGCATCAAGGTCGGCATCTGAGTCCGTTCAGCGATCGACGGAAGACCCCGCTAGGGTCTGAGGCAGTCGTCGGCCGCGCTCGCGACGGACGACCGCAGATCTGACGAGGAGGCCATTGCCGCTCAGGGACACAGCACCCACCGGCAATGGCCTTCTTCGTATGTGTACGAGGAGATCCCCATGAATCAGGGCGCGGACGCCGCCACCCAGGCTGACCACAAGCGCGACGACGGCAAGGTGACCGGACGCTTCATGCTGAAGCTCTCCGGTGAGGCGTTCGCCGGCGGAGGGGGTCTCGGCGTGGACCCCGACGTCGTGCACGCCATCGCCCGCGAGATCGCCAATGTCGTACGGGACGGCGCGCAGATCGCCGTTGTCATCGGCGGCGGCAACTTCTTCCGCGGAGCCGAGCTCCAGCAGCGCGGCATGGACCGGGCCCGCTCCGACTACATGGGCATGCTCGGCACGGTCATGAACTGCCTCGCCCTCCAGGACTTCCTGGAGAAGGAGGGCATCGACTCCCGGGTCCAGACCGCCATCACGATGGGCCAGGTCGCGGAGCCGTACATCCCGCTGCGCGCCGTGCGCCACCTGGAGAAGGGACGCGTCGTCATCTTCGGCGCGGGCATGGGCATGCCGTACTTCTCCACCGACACCACGGCCGCCCAGCGCGCTCTGGAGATCGACGCCGAGGCCATGCTGATGGGTAAGAACGGGGTGGACGGGGTCTACGACTCCGACCCCCGCGTCAACTCGGACGCCGTGAAGTTCGACGCGCTGGAGTACGGCGAGGTCATCACCCGCGACCTGAAGGTGGCGGACATGACGGCCATCACCCTCTGCCGTGACAACAACCTCCCCATCCTGGTCTTCGAACTGCTCGCCGAGGGCAATATCGCGCGCGCGGTCAAGGGTGAGAAGATCGGCACGCTCGTGAGCGACCAGGGCACCCGGGCCTGACCGGGGGATGGACAATCCCCTGACGGTCGGACACCGTGCAGGGAAAGACGCGGGTTACGCAGGGCCGTTGGGCACCCCACGGAGCACTCCCGGCCCACTCAAGACATGCAGGAGCAAGTGGTGATCGAAGAAATCCTCCTCGAAGCCGAGGAGAAGATGGAGAAGGCCGTCGTGGTCGCCAAGGAGGACTTCGCCGCGATTCGCACCGGCCGTGCGCACCCGGCGATGTTCAACAAGATCGTGGCCGACTACTACGGTGCGCTGACGCCGATCAACCAGCTGGCCTCGTTCTCGGTGCCCGAGCCGCGCATGGCCGTGGTGACCCCGTTCGACAAGAGCGCGCTGCGCAACATCGAGCAGGCGATCCGCGACTCGGACCTGGGCGTCAACCCGAGCAATGACGGCTCCATCATCCGGGTGACGTTCCCGGAGCTGACGGAGGAGCGCCGCCGGGACTACATCAAGGTCGCCCGGACCAAGGCCGAGGACTCCAAGGTGTCGATCCGCTCCGTGCGCCGCAAGGCCAAGGACGCCCTCGACAAGCTGGTCAAGGACAAGGAGACCGGCGAGGACGAGGTCCGCCGTGCGGAGAAGGAGCTCGACGACACCACCGCGAAGTACGTGGCGCAGGTGGACGAGCTGCTCAAGCACAAGGAAGCAGAGCTGCTCGAGGTCTGATGAACGACTCTTCCTGGGGGGCTCCGCCGCGACCCGAACACTGGGGGCCACCCGACCAGGGGCCTTCCCAGGAGGTGCCTTCGGCGGGGGCTGCCTACGATGCGTATGACGCCCCGTCCCGTACGCACCGATCGCCCGTCGTGACCGACACGGGCAACGACGCCGTACACCGCGAAGAACGTGACCGGGGGGCCGCTCGGGTGAGCGGTCCCCTGTTCCGCGAAGAGACGCCGCAGGAGCCCATGCCCAGCTCGGTACCACCTTCGACTCCGCAGCAGCCGCAGCGGCCCGCGCAGCCGGAGAAGAAGCGGGCGGGGCGCGACCTGCGGGCCGCGATAGGGGTCGGCGTCGGGCTCGGCGCGGTGATCCTGGCGTCGCTGTTCGTCGTCAAGGCCGTCTTCGTCGGAGTGGTCGCGGTGGCGGTCGTCGTCGGGCTGTGGGAGCTCACCTCCCGCCTCGACGAGCGCAAGGGCGTCAAGGCGCCGCTGGTGCCGCTCGCGGTGGGCGGCGCGGCGATGGTCGTCGCCGGCTACGCGCGCGGTGCCGAAGGCGCGTGGGTGGCGATGGCGCTGACGTCGCTTGCGGTGCTGGTGTGGCGGATGACGGAGAAGCCCGAGGGCTATCTCAAGGACGTCACCGCGGGCGTCTTCGCGGCGTTCTACGTGCCGTTCCTGGCCACGTTCGTCGCGATGATGCTGACCGCCGACGACGGGCCGTGGCGGGTGTTCGTCTTCCTGCTGCTGACCGTGGTCAGCGACACCGGCGCGTACGCGATCGGCTGGCGCTTCGGCAAGCACAAGCTGGCGCCGCGCATCAGCCCCGGCAAGACCCGTGAGGGCCTGCTCGGCGCGGTGACGTTCGCGATGGCGGCGGGTGCGCTGTGCATGCAGTTCCTCATCGACGACGGCCAGTGGTGGCAGGGCCTGCTGCTGGGCCTCGCGGTCGCGGCGAGCGCCACGCTCGGCGACCTCGGCGAGTCGATGATCAAGCGGGACCTCGGCATCAAGGACATGGGCACCCTGCTGCCCGGCCACGGCGGCATCATGGACCGCCTGGACTCCTTGCTGCCTACGGCACCGGTGGTGTGGCTGCTGTTGGTCGCCTTCGTCGGCGGCGGCTGACCGGCTGCTCCACCAGGCGCTGACCTGCCGTTTTACCGGTCGGGGGCTCGTTGTCCACAGGACGGCGAGCCCCTTTCCGTATGTCTGAGACACTGGTGGGACCATGCCGAAGCCCGGAGAACTCACTTTCGTCGCCCCCCGCGGAGCCAAGAAGCCCCCGCGGCACCTCGCCGACCTCTCGCCCGCCGAGCGGAAAGAGGCTGTCGCCGCGATCGGCGAGAAGCCGTTCCGCGCCAAGCAGCTCTCGCAGCACTACTTCGCGCGGTACGCGCACGACCCGGCCCAGTGGACCGACATCCCCGCGGCCGCGCGCACCCGGCTCCAGGAGGAGCTGCTGCCGGACCTGATGTCGGTGGTGCGGCACATCTCGTGCGACGACGACACCACCCGCAAGACGCTGTGGCGGCTGCACGACGGGACGCTCGTCGAGTCGGTCCTGATGCGCTACCCCGACCGGGTGACCATGTGCATCTCCTCGCAGGCCGGCTGCGGCATGAACTGCCCGTTCTGCGCGACCGGCCAGGCGGGCCTGGACCGCAACCTGTCGACCGCCGAGATCGTGCACCAGATCGTCGACGGCATGCGCGCCCTGCGCGACGGCGAGGTCCCCGGCGGCCCGGCGCGCCTGTCGAACATCGTCTTCATGGGCATGGGCGAGCCGCTCGCCAACTACAAGCGGGTCGTCGGCGCCATCCGCCGCCTCACCGACCCCGAGCCCGACGGCCTGGGCCTGTCCCAGCGCGGCATCACCGTCTCCACCGTCGGTCTGGTCCCGGCCATGCACCGCTTCGCCGACGAGGGCTTCAAGTGCCGCCTCGCCGTGTCGCTGCACGCGCCGGACGACGAGCTGCGCGACACCCTGGTCCCGGTCAACACCCGCTGGAAGGTCCGCGAGGTCCTGGACGCGGCGTGGGAGTACGCGGAGAAGTCCGGCCGCCGCATCTCGATCGAGTACGCACTGATCCGCGACATCAACGACCAGGCCTGGCGCGGTGACCTGCTCGGCCGCCTCCTCAAGGGCAAGCGCGTCCACGTCAACCTGATCCCGCTGAACCCGACGCCGGGCTCGAAGTGGACCGCCTCGCGCCCCGAGGACGAGAAGGCGTTCGTCGAGGCCATCGCCGCCCACGGCGTGCCGGTCACCGTCCGGGACACCCGTGGCCAGGAGATCGACGGAGCGTGCGGACAGCTCGCCGCGTCCGAGAGGTAGTCTGGGCTCGAAATCTGCATATTCCGACAGGGGAGCGCCACAGCGCTGAGAGTGCGACACCGTCAGGTCGCAGACCCTCTGAACCTCGCCCAGGTCATTCTGGGTAGGAAGTTCGGTCACCACTCAAGCTGTTGCGCCCTGCTCGCCGCCGCCCGGCGAGCAGGGCCGCGTCTCTTCCTGGTCCCACCAGGAGGATCCAGAACCATGCGCAGTACGAAGAAGATGGCGGCCGGCGCGCTCGCCGCCGCCCTGGGCGTCAGTACGCTCGCCGCGTGCGGCGGCAAGGACGACACCGCCAAGTCCGACGGCGGCACCAAGTCCAAGACCGTCACGCTGGTCAGCCACGACTCGTTCGCCGCCTCCGACGCGGTGCTCAAGGAGTTCACCGCGCAGACCGGCTACACGGTCAAGGTCCTCAAGAGCGGCGACGCGGGCGCGGCCCTCAACCAGGAGATCCTCACCAAGGGCTCCCCGCGCGGCGACGTGTTCTTCGGCGTCGACAACACCCTGCTCTCGCGCGCCCTCGACAACGGGATCTTCACCCCGTACGAGGCGAAGGGCCTCGCCGCCGTCCCCGCGGCCGTCCAGCTCGACAAGGGCGAGCACCGGGTCACGCCGATCGACACCGGCGACATCTGCGTCAACTACGACAAGAAGTACTTCGCGGACAAGAAGCTCAGCCCGCCGAGCTCCTTCGCCGACCTGGTCAAGCCCGAGTACAAGAACCTGCTGGTCACCGAGAACGCGGCGACCTCCTCGCCGGGCCTCGGCTTCCTGCTCGGCACTGCCGCCCAGTACGGCGACGAGGGCTGGCAGGACTACTGGAAGAAGCTCAAGGGCAACGGCGTCAAGGTCGTCGACGGCTGGGAGCAGGCCTACAACCAGGACTTCTCCGGCTCGGCCGGCGGCAAGAAGGCCAAGGGCGACCGCCCGCTGGTCGTCTCCTACGCCTCCAGCCCGCCCGTCGAGGTCCTGTACGCCAAGCCGCAGCCCACCGAGGCCCCCACCGGCGTCGCCACCGGCACCTGCTTCCGCCAGACCGAGTTCGCGGGGCTCCTCAAGGGCGCCAAGAACGAGGCGGGCGGCAAGGTGCTCCTCGACTTCCTGGTCTCCAAGAAGTTCCAGGAGGACATGCCGCTCAACATGTTCGTGAACCCGGTGGTCAAGGGCGCCAAGCTGCCCGAGCTGTTCACCAAGTTCGGCGCCACGGTCACCGAGACGCACGACGTCGCTCCGGAGAAGATCTCCAAGAACCGTGAGCAGTGGGTCAAGACGTGGTCCTCGCTCGTGCTGAAGTAAGCCGCACGCCCCGCGCGAAGAAGGTGCGCGCGAACGCGGTGCGGCTCGGCCTGATGGCCCTGCCGCTCGCGTTCTTCGCGCTCTTCTTCGCCTGGCCCGTGGCCGCGATCGTCGGCCGCGGGCTGCGCGTCGACGGCGGCTGGCACCTCGGCCGGATCGGCGAGGTGATCACCGAGCCGGACATCGGGCACGTCCTGTGGTTCACCACCTGGCAGGCGCTCGCCTCCACCGCGCTCACGCTGCTGATCGCGCTGCCCGGCGCGTACGTCTTCGCGCGCTTCGACTTCCCCGGACGCCACCTGCTGCGGGCCGTGGTCACGGTCCCCTTCGTGCTGCCCACCGTCGTCGTCGGCACCGCGTTCCTCGCGCTGCTCGGTCGGGGCGGGCTGCTCGACGAGCTGTGGGGCGTACGGCTCGACACCACGGTGTGGGCGATCCTGCTCGCACACGTCTTCTTCAACTACGCGGTCGTCGTACGGACCGTCGGCGGCCTGTGGGCCCAGCTCGACCCGCGCCAGGAGGAGGCCGCCCGGGTCCTGGGCGCCTCCCGGTTCGCGGCGTGGCGCACGGTGACGCTGCCCGCGCTCGGGCCCGCCGTGGCGGCGGCCGCGCTGATGGTCTTCCTCTTCACCTTCACCTCCTTCGGCGTCGTCCAGATCCTCGGCGGCCCCACCTTCTCCACGCTCGAAGTGGAGATCTACCGCCAGACCGCCCAGCTCCTCGACCTGCCCACGGCGGCGGTCCTGACCATCGTCCAGTTCGCCGCGGTCGGCTCGGTCCTCGCCGTGCACGCCTGGACGGTACGGCGACGCGAGAGCGCCCTGAAGCTCGTCGACCCCGCGCAGACCGCCCGGCGCCCGCGCGGCGCGGGCCAGTGGACGCTGCTCGCCGGGGTGCTCGCGGTGATCGCCGTACTGATCCTGCTGCCGCTGGGCGTACTGATCGCCCGCTCCCTGGACACCCCCGACGGCTACGGCTTCGGCTACTTCCGCTCCCTCCAGTCGGTGGGCGCGGGCGGAACGTTTCTGGTGCCGCCGCTGGAGGCGGTGTGGAACTCCGTGCAGTACGCGCTGGCCGCGACCGGGATCGCGCTGGTCATCGGCGGCCTGGCGGCCGCGGCGCTCACCCGGCGCGGAGGCCGCCTGGTCAGAGGCTTCGACGCACTCCTGATGCTGCCGCTCGGGGTCTCCGCCGTCACCGTCGGCTTCGGCTTCCTGATCACCCTGGACCGGCCGCCGCTGGACCTGCGCACCTCCTGGATCCTGGTGCCGCTGGCCCAGGCGCTGGTGGGGGTGCCGTTCGTCGTACGGACCATGCTTCCCGTACTCCGCGCGGTCGACGGGCGGCTGCGCGAGGCGGCCGCGGTGCTCGGCGCGTCCCCGCTTCGCGTGTGGCGGGAGGTGGACCTGCCGCTGGTGCGGCGGGCGCTGCTGATCGCGGCGGGGTTCGCGTTCGCGGTCTCGCTCGGCGAGTTCGGCGCGACCGTCTTCATCGCCCGCCCCGACCGCCCCACCCTGCCGGTCGCGGTGGCCCGCCTGCTCGGCCGGGCCGGGGACCTCAACTACGGCCAGGCGATGGCGCTCAGCACGATCCTGATGGTGGTGTGCGCGGTGTCCCTGCTCCTCCTCGAACGCCTTCGTACGGACCGGACCGGAGAATTCTGATGCTCAAGCTCGACGGGGTGACGGTCCGGTTCGGCGAGCGGGCCGCGCTCGACGCGGTCGACCTGGAGGTCGCCGAGCACGAGACGGTGTGTGTGCTCGGGCCCAGCGGCAGCGGCAAGTCCACGCTGCTGCGGGTGGTGGCGGGGCTCCAGCCGGTCGACGCGGGGCGGGTGCTGCTCGGGGGCGCGGACCAGGCTGCGGTGCCGGTGCACCGGCGCGGGCTTGGCCTGATGTTCCAGGACCACCAGCTGTTCCCGCAGCGGGACGTGGCCGGGAACGTGTCCTTCGGCCTGCGCATGCGCGGCGTGCCGCGCGGTCAACAGGCCCGGCGGGTCGAGGAGTTGCTGGAGCTGGTGGGGCTGCCCGGGGCGGGGCGGCGGGCGGTCGCGGCGCTCTCCGGCGGCGAGCAGCAGCGCGTCGCGCTCGCCCGCGCGCTGGCGCCGTCGCCGCGGCTGCTGATGCTGGACGAGCCGCTGGGGCAGCTGGACCGTACGCTGCGGGAGCGGTTGGTGGTCGAACTGCGTGCTCTGTTCGGCCGGTTGGGTACGACCGTGCTGGCCGTCACGCACGACCAGGGCGAGGCGTTCGCGCTCGCCGACCGGGTCGTGGTGATGCGGGACGGCCGCATCGCGCAGACCGGTACGCCGCTGGAGGTCTGGCAGCGGCCGGCCTCCGAGTTCGTGGCGCGCTTCCTCGGCTTCGAGAACGTGGTGGCGGCGACGGTGTCGGGGGCCGTGGCTTCCACGGAGTGGGGTGAGGTGCCGGTGCCGGCGGGCTCGGCGCAGGGGCCTGGCCGTGTTCTCGTCCGCCCGGCGGGGATCCGGCTGCTTCCGCCCGGCGAGGGTCTGCCCTGCGAGGTCTCGGCCCGTACGTTCCGGGGCAACCACGTGGCCCTGCGCCTGCGGCCCCGGTCCGGGCCGGTCCTGGAGGCGGAGTGCGGGTTGCGGGGCGCGCCGGGGGTGGGGGATTTGGTGGGGGTGGGGTTCGTGGGGGCGGAGGTAGTGGTCCTGGCGGGTTGAGCCCCCACCCCGCCCCTTCCCCAAAGCCCTCGGCCGGGCGGCCTGTTTCTTGGCTGCGGGTGCGTTGTGGCTGGTCGCGCAGTTCCCCGCGCCCCTAGTGGGCGCCCTGAAGGGGCGCATTTAAGGGGCGAGGGGAACTGCGCGACCAGCCACAGACGGTCCGCAGACGAAAGTCACCCCCGGAGGGTCTCGGGAAGGGGCGGGGTGGGGGAAGCATCCCGGTCGGCAGCGGCGGGTGCCGCATCCGGCTCCGCCCCGAACCAAGCCACCCCCACCGCCCCCGCCACCGCCAGCACGAACCCCAGCCCCGCCATCCACCCGAGGCCCGCCCGGGACGCGTCGCCCAGCCACAGGACGCCGATCGCGCCCGGCAGGACCGTCTCCCCGACCACCAGCGCCGCCGTCGCCCCGTTGACCGAGCCGATCTGCAGCGCCACCGTGTGCAGGTACATCCCGCCGACCCCGGCCACCAGGATCGCGTACAGGGCGGGGTCCGAGAGCAGGCGGCCGAGGTCGAAGGGGTCCACGCCGTTCAGGACCCGCACCCCGACCCCCAGCGCGCCGAAGCCGAGCCCCGACAGCAGGCCCGCCAGGATCGCGGCGCGGGCGCCGAGGAGCCGTACCGCCACCGCGCCGCCCGCCATCAGCAGCACCGACACCACCAGCAGCCACCAGTGCGTGGCGAGGGACGTGTGCCCGCTGCCCTCCGCGCCCGCCGCCGTCGCAAGCAGCACCAGGGCCGAGCAGACCACCGCGATCGAGCCCCACTCCGCGCGGCTCAGCCGGATCCCGAGCAGCTTCACGCTCAGGACCGCCGTGATCACCAGGTTCGCGCTGATCACCGTTTGAGACAGAAACAGCGGAAGCAACCGCGCCGCCAGCGCGCCTAGCCCGAAGCCGACGAAGTCGAGCACCGTGCCCACCATGAATTCCCACGTCATCGCCGCCTTCGCGGTGGACGACAGGCTCGGGCCGCCGTGCTGGGTGCGGGCCGTCGCGGCCGCCTCGCGGCGCGCGGACTTGCGGGATCCGACGGCTTGCAGGACCGAGCCCGTGCCGTAGCAGATCGAGGCCGCGATCGCGGTGAGTAGGCCGAGCAGCACCAAAAGCTCCGTTCCGAGGGATCAAGCATCGAGCAGGAGCACGAGGGGGCTCCTCAGCAGCAGACGTGCGCAGACCGCCTCGCGTTGCCTGGTGTGATCTACGCGTCGCCGCTCACGCCGACAGGCGCGCCAGCTCCGCCGCCGCCTCGTCCACCGAGTCCACCAGCGCGATCCGCGCCGCCATCGGGCGGCCCTCCGCCAGCGCCCGGAGCAGCGGCCACGCGGGCAGCCGCTCCGTCCAGTGCGCGCGGTCGACCAGCACCATGGGCGTGCGCTCGCCGCGCGACCCGTAGTAGTTCGGGGTCGCGTTGTCGAAGATCTCCTGTACGGTCCCGGCCGCGCCCGGCAGGAACACCACGCCCGCGTTGGAGCGGGCCAGCAGCCCGTCCTCGCGGGTCGCGTTGGCGAAGTACTTGGCGATGTGGCTGGCGAACGCGTTCGGCGGCTCGTGGCCGTAGAACCAGGTGGGGATGCCGACCGACACACCGCCCTGGCGATGGCGCCCCCGTACCTCGAAGGCCGCCCGCGCCCAGTCCGAGACGGACGGCGCGAACGACGGCGCCTTGGCGAGCAGTTCCAGCGCCTCGCCGAGCACGGCGTCCGCGAACGGCGCCGCGTACGCGCCCAGGTTCGCGGCCTCCATCGCGCCCGGCCCGCCCCCGGTGGCGACGGTGAACCCGGCCCGGGCCAGGGTGCGCCCCAGCCGGGCCGCCCCGGCGTACGCCTCACCGCCCCGGCCCATCGCGTGCCCGCCCATCACGCCCACCACCCGCGCCCCGGCCAGGAACTCGTCGAGCGCGTCCGAGACCGAGTCGTCGTGGATCGAGCGGAGCATCGACGCGAAGACGTCGCCGTCCGACTTGGTGCGCTGGAACCAGGCGTACGAGCGGGCGTCGGGCGTGCGCTCGTAGCCGGCGTCGAGGTCCTCGAACAGCTCGTCGGGGGTGTAGAGCAGACCGCGGTACGGGTCGAAGGGCAGATCGGGGACGGGCGGGAAGACCAGTGCCCCGTCGGCGCGCACCTTGGCGGTGGCGTCCGGCTCCATCCGGCAGCCGAGGAAGACGGCGCCCGCGGTGTCGGCGGACAGGAGCGCGAACGTACGGTCCGTCAGATCGAGGGACTGCAGGCGGTATCCGACCAGCGTCCCGCCCGCGACGACCTCGTCGAACTCGGCGACGGACTCGATCTCCCGGTCGCGTGCCGCGCGAAGGCCTGCCGGGTGCCCCCGGCGACCCGCTTGTCCGGCTGGGGGTCCGGGGGTCGTCCCCCGGGAAGACGCAGTACTGGCCATCCGGCCACGATAGTCGTACGGGTGGGGGTCCCCTGCTCCTCAAGAGCTTGGGGGAGGGAGGCCCGGCCGGGGCTCAGCCGGTCAAAGGCAGTGCCGCGAGCTCGGCGATCCCCCAGGTCACCGGGCCGAACAGGGCCAGGAGCGCCGCCGCGCGCAGGGCGGCCGAGGCGCGCAGCAGCTTGGCCGGGGCGCCCAGGCGCAGCAGCGCCGCCGTCGTCTCGCCGCGGGCGTGCTTGGACTCCAGGGCCGCCGTCAGCAGCGTCGCCACCGAGCACCCCGTCACCAGCGCCGCGCCCAGGCCCGTGAGCGGGCCGAAGGGGTGCGGGCCCGCCTCGTCGCCGTACAGCGTGGCGGCCGCGATCGTGGCCGAGGCCACCGCGCACACCACGCCCAGCGGACGCCCGATGCGGCGGGCCTCCTCCATCAGGACGCGCCCCGCCAGCAGCCGGGCCGCCCCGGGGCGCGCGGTCTGGAGCAGCCGCCCGCACAGATGGGTCAGGGCCGGGCCCGCGACCGCCAGGCCCAGCGCGGTGAGGACCCAGCCGGCCAGCACCCCGGCGGGGCTGCTGTCGGGGTGGCCCGGCATGGGGATCGCGGAGCCCGGGGTGCCCCGGCTCGCGAACGTCTCCATCGCCAGGCCCGCCGTGATCAGGGTGATCCCCCAGGGCAGGCCCGCCGGGACGGACGCCGGGGGCCGCTCCGCACCGCTCGGCCGGGGTCGGGGCTGCTCCTTGCGCGGGCGCAGGGCGAGCCCGGCCGCCGCCGACGCGGTCAGCGGCAGCACCGAGAGCAGGGTGAGGGCGGCGGCCGGCGGAAGCGGCTGGTCGGCGGTGAGCAGAGAGGCCGCGGCCCCGTCGAAGGGCAGTCCGGTGATGTCTCCGCGCAGATGGAGGTAGACGAGCAGGGCGACCGTCGAGCCGAGCGTGCAGGCCACCGCCGTCGACGCCGCCGCGATCGCGGTGAGCCGCCCGGGGCCCAGGCCCACCGCGGAGAGCCCGGGGCGGGGGCGGGTGCTCGGGTCCGTACGGGCCACGGCGACCGCGAAGTGGACGGTCGCGGCGAGCGGCACCGCGCACCACAGCAGCCGCGGCACCGAGCCGCCGGGGTGCGCGACCGCGTGGCCCAGGGTGCACAGGAGCAGGAAGCCGACCCCCGCCGACGCAGCGGCCACCAGCAGGCGGCGCAGCAGGACCAGCGGGTGGGTGCCGCGGGCTAGACGGAGAGCGAGCACGCGGCGCGGCCCTCCGCGTCGGCGGCGCCGGCCTGCCCGGCCGCGGTGACCCGGCGCCCGTCCAGCAGCCACACCGCGCGGTCGGCGAGCGCCGCGACCTCCGCGTCATGGGTGGCCAGGACCGTGGTGATGGCGTGCGAGCGGGCCGCGGCCGTCAGGGTGCGCAGCACCTGGGCGCGGTCGGCGCGGTGCAGGGTGGCGGTCGGCTCGTCGGCGAAGAGCACCGCGGGGGAGGTGACCAGGGCGCGGGCGATCGCCACGCGCTGGCGCTGCGCGGTGAGCAGGGCGTGCGGGCGGCGGCGGGCGCAGGCGCCGATGTCGAGCCGCTCCAGCCACTCCAGGGCGGCCTTCTTGGCGGTGCGGTGCGAGATGCCGCGCAGCAGCAGCGGCAGCGCCGCGTTCTCCCAGGCGTTGAGCTCGGGCACCAGGGTCGGCTCCGGGTCGATCCAGCCGAACCGGTCCCGGCGCAGCCGCTCGCGGGAGAGCGCTCCCATGGTGTGGACGGGGGCGCTGTTGAACCACACCTCGCCCTGGTCGGGCACGAGCTGGCCGGACAGACAGCGCAGCAGGGTCGTCTTGCCGCTGCCGCGCGGGCCGCCGACGGCCAGGATCTCGCCCTCGCGGATCCCGAGGGAGACCCCCGTCAGGGCGGGCGAGCCGCCGTGGGAGTGGTGCAGGGAACGTCCCCAGAGCACATCGTTGTCCGGCGGGGCCACCATGGCGTACACCTCGGTTCAGATCAGATTTCCTACTCCCCGTACGGGGGAACGAAGGCAGGGCCGATCGGTCACTGGGCACCGTAGGGACTGATGCGCGCCGGTCCCGACAGCACGCGGCCCGGTGGCGCCCATCTCACTCGGATGGGCGCCACCGGGCCGGTGCGTTCAGACGAATCGCCAGGGACGGTCCGGGGACGGCTACAGCTTCGTCCAGGCCTCCGTCAGGACCTGGCGCAGGATGCCCTCGATCTCGTCGAAGGTCTCCTGGTTCGAGATCAGCGGCGGGGCCAGCTGGACCACCGGGTCGCCCCGGTCGTCGGCGCGGCAGTACAGGCCGTTGTCGTACAGCGCCTTGGAGAGGAAGCCGTACAGGACGCGCTCGGTCTCCTCGTCGTTGAAGGACTCCTTGGTGGCCTTGTCCTTGACGAGCTCGATGCCGTAGAAGAAGCCGTTGCCGCGGACGTCGCCGACGATCGGCAGGTCGTGGAGCTTCTTGAGGGTGTCGAAGAAGGCGCCCTCGTTGTCGAGCACGTGCTGGTTGAGGCCCTCGCGCTCGAAGATGTCGAGGTTGGCCAGGCCCACGGCCGCGGAGACCGGGTGGCCGCCGAAGGTGTAGCCGTGCAGGAAGGTGTTGTCGCCCTTGTAGAACGGCTCGGCGAGCTTGTCCGAGATGATGCAGGCGCCGATCGGGGAGTAGCCCGAGGTCATGCCCTTGGCGCAGGTGATCATGTCCGGTACGTAGTCGAACTTGTCGCAGGCGAACATCGTGCCCAGGCGGCCGAAGGCGCAGATGACCTCGTCGGAGACGAGCAGCACGTCGTACTTGTCGCAGATCTCGCGCACGCGCTGGAAGTAGCCGGGCGGCGGCGGGAAGCAGCCGCCCGCGTTCTGCACGGGCTCCAGGAAGACCGCGGCGACCGTGTCGGGGCCCTCGAAGAGGATCTCCTGCTCGATCTGGTCGGCGGCCCAGCGGCCGAAGGCCTCGGGGTCGTCGCCGTGGATCGGGGCGCGGTAGATGTTGGTGTTCGGCACCTTGTGCGCGCCGGGGACCAGCGGCTCGAAGGGGGCCTTGAGGGCGGGCAGACCGGTGATGGACAGGGCGCCCTGCGGGGTGCCGTGGTAGGCGACCGCACGCGAGATGACCTTGTACTTCGTGTGGTTGCCGGTGAGCTTGTGGTACTGCTTCGCCAGCTTCCACGCGGTCTCGACGGCCTCGCCGCCGCCGGTGGTGAAGAAGACCTTGTTGAGGTCGCCCGGCGCGTAGTGGGCGAGACGCTCCGCCAGCTCCACGGCCTTGGGGTGGGCGTAGGACCACACCGGGAAGAAGGCCAGCTCCTGCGCCTGCTTGTAGGCGGTCTCGGCGAGCTCGTGGCGGCCGTGGCCGGCGTTGACGACGAACAGGCCGGAGAGACCGTCGAGGTACTTCTTGCCCTTGTCGTCGTAGATGTAGGTGCCCTCGCCCCGCACGATGGTGGGAACGGGCGCGTTCTCGTACGACGACATGCGGGTGAAGTGCATCCACAGGTGGTCGTAGGCGGTCTGGCTCAGGTCCTTGCTCACGGCTATCGGGTTCCCCACATATAGGTCTGCTTCTTCAACTTGAGGTAGACGAAGCTCTCGGTGGAGCGCACGCCGGGGAGGGCGCGGATCCGCTTGTTGATGACGTCCAGCAGGTGGTCGTCGTCCTCGCAGACGACCTCCACCATCAGGTCGAAGGAGCCCGCGGTCATCACCACGTACTCGCACTCGGCCATGGCCGTGAGCGCCTCCGCGACCGGGTCGAGGTCGCCCTCGACGTTGATGCCGACCATCGCCTGGCGCCGGAACCCCACGGTGAGGGGGTCGGTGACGGCGACGATCTGCATCACGCCCTGGTCGAGCAGCTTCTGCACGCGCTGCCGCACGGCCGCCTCGGACAGGCCCACGGCCTTGCCGATCGCTGCGTACGGGCGGCGCCCGTCTTCCTGGAGCTGCTCGATGATCGCCAGGGACACGGCATCGATCGACGGGGCCGATCCGTTCCCGGTCCTGGGTTCTGCGCTTCTACTGGCCACGGAGCCACTGTGCACCCGACTCGTCTGTCCCGCAACCCCAAAGCGATGAAATTCGTTGTTCCGTGACCTCTCAAGCACTGAATCCGAAGTTCCCGGGCGGCGGGTCTGTCGAAAGCGACACTGGACCGACTAGGGTGGGCTGTCTCACCCATCGGACATCGGACCGGGAGGCAGGACCCAAAGTGACCACCGAACTGCGACGGCTGCGCACGCTACGCAACTACATTGCCGGAGAGTTCCGGGACGCCGCCGACGGGCGGACCATCGAGGTGGTCAACCCGGCCACGGGCGAGGCGTACGCCACCTCGCCGCTCTCCGGCCAGGCGGACGTCGACGCCGCCATGGCCGCCGCCGCCGCGGCCTTCCCGGCCTGGCGCGACACCACCCCGGCCGAGCGCCAGCGGGTCCTGCTGAAGATCGCGGATGCTTTTGAGGAGCGCGCCGAGGAGCTGATCGCGGCCGAGTCGGAGAACACCGGCAAGCCGCTCGCGCTCACCGCCAGCGAAGAGATCCCGCCGATGGTGGACCAGATCCGCTTCTTCGCGGGCGCCGCCCGGCTGCTCGAAGGCCGCTCGGCCGGCGAGTACATGGAGGGCATGACCTCGATCGTCCGCCGCGAGCCGGTGGGCGTGTGCGCGCAGGTCGCGCCGTGGAACTACCCGATGATGATGGCCGTGTGGAAGTTCGCCCCGGCGCTCGCCGCGGGCAACACGGTCGTCCTCAAGCCCTCGGACACCACCCCCGCCTCCACCGTCCTGATCGCCGAGATCATCGGCGCGATCGTCCCCAAGGGCGTCTTCAACGTCATCTGCGGCGACCGCGACACCGGCCGCGCGATGGTCGAGCACCCCACCCCCGCGATGGCCTCCATCACCGGTTCCGTACGGGCCGGCATGCAGGTCGCCGAGTCGGCGGCCAAGGACGTCAAGCGCGTCCACCTGGAGCTCGGCGGCAAGGCCCCGGTCGTCGTCTTCGAGGACGCCGACATCGCCAAGGCCGTCGAGGACATCGCGGTGGCGGGCTACTTCAACGCGGGCCAGGACTGTACGGCCGCGACCCGCGTGCTCGTCCACGAGTCCATCCACGACGAGTTCGTGACCGCGCTCGCCAAGGCCGCCGCCGACACCAAGACGGGGCAGCCGGACGACGAGGACGTGCTGTACGGCCCGCTCAACAACGCCAACCAGCTCAAGCAGGTCACCGGCTTCATCGACCGCCTCCCGGCGCACGCCAAGGTCGAGGCGGGCGGCCACCGGGTCGGCGACAAGGGCTACTTCTACGCCCCGACCGTCGTCTCCGGCCTCAAGCAGGACGACGAGATCATCCAGAACGAGGTCTTCGGCCCGGTCATCACGGTCCAGTCCTTCACCGACGAGGAGCAGGCCCTCGAATACGCCAACGGCGTCGAGTACGCCCTGGCCTCCTCGGTCTGGACGAAGGACCACGCCCGCGCGATGCGCATGTCCAAGTACCTGGACTTCGGCTGCGTCTGGATCAACACGCACATCCCGCTGGTCGCGGAGATGCCGCACGGCGGCTTCAAGAAGTCCGGCTACGGCAAGGACCTCTCGGCGTACGGCTTCGAGGACTACACCCGCATCAAGCACGTGATGACGTCGTACGGGGCCTGATCCCCCGGCGGTTCCCCGCGCCCTGTTCTGGGGCGCGGGGTTGTCGCGCCCCAGCTGGGTGATCGCCCCGCAGGGGCGCTCAAGGGGCGCGGGGAACTGCGCGACCAGCCACATACGGTCCGCAGTCGAGAGCCGAACTGCCAACGCTCGACAGGGTGTCGGGCCTGCGGGGCCCGGCTGTACGCACCGTCCATTGCCCCGTGCGGCAGCACACCGGCATTCTTCCGGGGTGCGAGCGACCCCCATGAACCCCCTCTCCCGCCGCCACCTGCTGCGCGCGCTCGGCGGCGGCGCCGCCGCGGCCGCGCTGGCGGGCTGCGGAGTGCCCGCGGCGTACGTCGGACCCGGTGAGCGCGCGGCGCGCGACCGCTCGGCCGCCGACCACCGGCTCACCTTCGCCAACTGGCCGCTGTACATCGACACCGACGAGGACGACAAGTCGAAGCGGCCCACCCTCGACGCGTTCACCAAGAGCACCGGGATCTCCGTCACGTACACCGAGGAGATCAACGACAACGACGAGTTCTTCGGGAAGATCAGCCCGGCCCTGATGAACCATCAGGCGACCGGCCGGGACATCGTCGTGGTCAGCGACTGGATGGCGGCCCGGTTCGTGCGGCTCGGCTGGGTGCAGGAGATGGACCGCGCCCGCCAGCCCAACGTCGCCGAGTACCTGGATCCGCAGCTCGCTTCGCCCGCCTTCGACGAGGGGCGGCTGCACAGCGTGCCCTGGCAGTCCGGGATCACCGGCATCGCGTACAACAAGAAGAGGCTCGGCCGCGAGATCAAGCACACGAGCGACCTGTGGGACCCGCGCCTGGCGGGCAAGGTGACGCTCCTGTCCGGGCTCGACGAGTCGTTCGCGCTGCTGATGCAGGGCGACGGCGTCGATGTGACGCGGTGGACGGCCGACGACTTCCACCGGATGTGCGACCGGGTCGAGAAGCAGGTGCACAAGAAGCAGATACGCCGCTTCACCGGCAACGACTACATCAAGGACCTCTCCACCGGCGACGTCCTCGCCTGCCAGGCGTACTCGGGCGATGTGATCCAGCTCCAGGCGGACAACCCCGACATCGAGTTCGTGGTGCCCGAGGAGGGCGCCGAGCTGTGGGCCGAGTCGATGATGGTCCCCAACCTGGCCCGCCACAAGGCCAACGCCGAGGCGCTGATCGACTACTACTACGACCCGCACGTGGCGGCGGAGCTGGCGGTCTGGGTCAACTACGTCTGCCCGGTCCCGGCCGCCCGCGAGGTCCTCGCGGCCTCCAAGGACAAGGACCGCGCGGAGCTCGCCGAGGACCCGCTGGTCTTCCCGGACGCGGAGATGCGCCGGAGGCTCGCGATCGCCCGGGACATCACGTCGGAGGAGCGGGTGGAGTTCGCGAAGAGGTGGAACGCGATCGTAGGGCTCTAGGAGTTTGTTCAGGCTGGTTTGAACGCGTTCAAATCACGGCGTAGGCTGCGATCATGAGCGAGCGAAGAGCTGCCCTCGTGCGGCGCATACGCCTGTGGCTTGTCGTCTTCATCGTCTGCCTCGTGCTGAGCGGACTGACCGCGTTCCCGCTGGTGCACGAACTGCACTGGACGCAGAGCCTGTTGCGCTCCACGCCCGTGGGGGACTGGTTCCCGGGCCTGACGGGCTGGATCGACCGGGTGCGCGAAGGGCTCGACGCGACGGACGAGAAGTACCCCTTCGTCCTCTACGGAACGGACTGGCTGGCGTTCGCGCACCTCGTCATCGCCGTCGCCTTCTACGGGCCCTACCGCGATCCGGTGCGCAACATCTGGGTGATCGAGTTCGGGATGATCGCCTGCGCCGGGATCGTCCCGCTGGCGCTGATCTGCGGGCCGGTGCGCGGCATCCCCTTCTGGTGGTCGGTGATCGACATGTCGTTCGGCGTGTTCGGGGCGATCCCGCTGTACGTCGTACGCCGGAAGATCAAGGAACTGGAGGCGCTGACGGCCCGGGCCGCCGTGGGGGCACCGGCGGCGGCGTGAGTCGCGCAGCCACGACACCGGGTGACCCGTCAGCCGTCCCCCGTCCCACCCGTACCCCCCGCCAGGACCGCGCGCAGCGCGTCCACCCGGTTCGTGGTGATCGCGTCCACGCCCTGCGCGATCAGCCGCCGCATGGTCCGCTTGGTGTCCGCCGTCCATACGGACACGAGCATCCCGTCGCGGTGGATCCGCCCGGCCAGCTCCGTACTCATCAGCCCGAAGCGGTAGTTGAGCCAGCGCGGTTTCACCGCCGCGATCAGCTCGGGGCGCGGCGGGGCCAGCGTCGTCCACGTCAGGGCGATCTCGGCGGACGGGTCGGCGGCGCGGACCTTGAGCATGGCGGCGGCGCCCGCGCAGTAGTAGACGCGGTCGCCCGCGCCGCACTCCTGGACCGTGCCCACGACCGCGCGCACCGCCGCCTCCGTCGCACCGGGCAGATCGACCATCACCCGGTGCGCGCCCGCCGCCGTCAGGGCCGCGCGCAGGGTCGGGACGCCGGAGCGGGTCAGCTCGCGCACGTCCTCGTACACGAGGGAGGACAGCGGGCGGTCGTGGCCCCACAACCGCTCCAGCGTGTCGTCGTGGAGCAGCACGGGGACGCCGTCGCGGGTGAGCCGTACATCGATCTCGACCGCGTCCGCGCCCCGCTCCAGCGCCGAGTGGATCGACGGGAGCGTGTTCTCGCGGACGCGGTACGGGTCGCCGCGGTGACCCACGGCAGTCACGGTGCGCATGGGCCCATTGTTGTCGCGGGCTACGGCGCCAGCCACTTCGAGGTGTAGTCGTCGATCTCGGCCGCGAGCTTCGTCTTGCCCGCCTCGTCGAGGAAGGACGCCTCGACCGCGTTCTTGGCGAGGTCGGCCACGCCGCGCTCGTCCAGCTCCAGGAGGCGGGCGGCGACCGCGTACTCGTTGTTGAGGTCGCTGCCGAACATCGGCGGGTCGTCGCTGTTGACGGTGACGAGCACGCCCGCCTGCACCATCTCCCTTATCGGGTGCCGGTCGATGTCGGCGACGACGCGGGTCGCGAGGTTGGAGGTCGGGCAGACCTCCAGGGCGATCCGGTGGTCGGCGAGGTGCTTGAGGAGGTCCGGGTCCTGGGTGGCGCTGGTGCCGTGGCCGATGCGCTCGGCGCGCAGCTCGTTGAGAGCGTCCCAGATCGACTGCGGGCCGGTGGACTCGCCCGAGTGCGGCACCGAGTGCAGTCCGGCGGCGATCGCCTGGTCGAAGTACGGCTTGAACTGCGGGCGCGGTACGCCGATCTCGGGGCCGCCGAGGCCGAAGGAGACCAGGCCCTCGGGGCGGATGCCGTCGGCGGTGGCGAGCCGGGTGGTCTCGGCGGCCGCCTCCAGGCCGGCCTCGCCCGGGATGTCGAAGCACCAGCGCAGCACCGTGCCGAGCTCCTTCTCCGCCGCCCTGCGGGCGTCCTCGATCGCGTCCATGAAGGCGCGCTCGTCGATGCCGCGGCGGGTGGAGGAGAAGGGGGTGATGGTCAGCTCGGCGTACCGGATGTTCTGCCGGGCCATGTCGCGGGCGACCTCGTACGTGAGAAGCCGCACATCCTCCGGGGTGCGGATCAGGTCGACGACCGAGAGGTAGACGTCGATGAAGTGCGCGAAGTCGGTGAACGTGAAGTAGTCCGCGAGGGCCTCGGGGTCGGTGGGGACCTTCGAGTCGGGGTGGCGGGCGGCCAGTTCGGCGACGATACGGGGGGAGGCCGAGCCGACGTGGTGCACGTGGAGCTCTGCCTTGGGCAGGCCCGCGATGAACGGGTGCAGGTCGGTCATGGTTTCCTCCGCAGGCTGTCGGCTTCGCTCGTCGGGGATCATGTTAGGCCGGGCGGGTCCCCCGGATCCCGTGGATCCCGCGGGTTCCGCCGCGGGCGGGAGCTTTAGCATGTCGGAACCACGATGGGGGAGGCCCATGTCAGACAACCGTGATCAGCCGTCCCAGGGCGCCGAGCCCGGGGATCCGTGGGCACCGCCGGAGCGGAAGGTTCCGCTGGAGAAGCCGGGGGCGACAGGGCGGCCGGGGCAGCCGGTGCATGATCAGCCGACGGTGACGTCGATGCCGGCGGCTGGCGAGCCCGGTCCCTCGGACGCGGCGGGGCCCGGTCCCGGTCCTGGTCCGGGGGGCGGGCCCGGGTGGGGTGGGCCGGTGCCGCCGCCTCCGACCGCGCCGGGGGGTCCCGGGCAGGCGGTTCCGGGCAGTTACGGCTATCCCGCGTACCCCGGCTACCCCGACTACCCGGGTTACGGCTACGGGCACCCCGGGTGGACCGGTATGGGTGCCCCGCTCAACGGCTTCGGCACCACGGCGCTGGTGCTCGGCATCGTGTCCGTCGTGCTGTTCTGCATGTGGGGCCTCGGGATCATCCTGGGCGTCCTCGCGCTGGTCTTCGGGTTTCTGGGGCGGGGGCGGGCTAAGCGGGGGCAGGCCACGAATGGGGGGCAGGCGCTGGCGGGGATCATTCTCGGGGCGGTTGGGATCGTGGTGAGCGGGGTGTTTCTGGGGCTGATGATCTGGGCCGTCACGAATGACGAGGAGTCGGGGGACTCGTCGAGGTACGACGATCCGTTCGCGACGTCGCTGGTCACCGGGGATGTGCACCCCACCCCGCCCCTTCCCTAAACCCTCCGGGGGTGGGTGGGGGTGGAGGTGGTTTCTCCCGGGGGCTACGCCCCCGGACCCCTTCTGGGCGGGGCCTGCGGCCCCTGCACCCCGCTTCGGGGCTCCGCCCCGGACCCCGGCGTGGGGGTGGGTAGGTTACCGGGAGCTGCGCCCCGGACTCCCTTCGTCTGCGGGCCGTGTGTGGCTGGTCGCGCAGTTCCCCGCGCCCCTAGATGCGCCCCTCCGGGGCGCCCAGGGGATGCCGCGCAGCGGCATTCAAGGGGCGCGGGGAACTGCGCGAGCAACCACCGATGGTCCGCAGGCATACGCCGGGCCAATGAGGTGCGCGGGGAACTGCGCGAGCAACCACCGACGGTCCGCAGACGAACCCCGGGTCCACCCTTACGCGTCCCGCAACCCCTCCCGCGCCTCCATCAGTGCGAACCCCAGCAAGTTCTCCCCCCGCCACTTCGACGGGTCCTCCGCCTCGGGGGCGTCCGCCGCCAGGCCTATGCCCCAGATGCGGTCCAGGGGGCTGGCCTCCACCAGGACTCGGGTGCCGGTGGACAGGAGGTAGGCCTTCAGGTCGGGGGACTGGCCGAACTTGTGGAGGCTTCCCGCCACCACGATGTCGTACCGCTCCCGCCTCCACACCGCCTCGTCGAACCCGCGGACCAGTCGGCCCGCCTTCTTCGCGGCGGCCGGGCTCGTCGCCGTCAGCGCGGCCCGCTCCGCCTCCGCGTCGCCGAACAGGCGCGCCTTGGCCGCCATCATCCAGTGCTCGGCCGTCGCGTACGCCACGCCGTCCACCTCGAACGGCGACGGCCACCACTGGCTGAAACAGCTCGGTCCGAGCGTCCCGTCACGCCGGGGCGCGTGGCCCCAGAAGTGCAAGAACTTGACCCTTTCACCATCCTTGACCTGCGCGATCAAATTGTCGATCTTCTCCATACACGCGAGTCTGGCATCCGCCACTGACACTCCGTACGGGTATTTACGGCCCGACCCGACACATGGTCGACAGATTCCGTCGCGTAACCAAAAGGCAACAACGGAATCACTTGTTGGTCAGATGCCGCTCTGTCAGGATCGGCACTCAAATCGAGCTGGAGCTACGGAGACCGTGAGCGAGATGGGCAACAGCAACAGCAGTCGCTTCCCGGCGCAGGACCGTTTCGAAGGCGGCGCCCAGTACATCGGCGGGCGGTTCGCGCCCGGCACCTCCGGGCGCAAGCAGGACGTCGTCGACCCTGCGAGGGGTGAAGTCGTCTATACCTATGAGCTGGCGGGGACGCGCGACGTGGATGTCGCCGTCGCCGCCGCCAAGGACGCCTTCCCCGGGTGGGCCGCCGCCACCCCCGCCGAGCGCTCCGACGCCCTGCACCGCTTCGCCGCCGTCCTCGCCGACCGCGCGGAGGAGTTCGCGCAGGCCGAGTCCCTCCAGTGCGGCAAGCCGATCAAGCTCAGCCGGGAGTTCGACGTCCCGGGGACCGTCGACAACACCGCGTTCTTCGCCGGGGCCGCCCGCCACCTCCAGGGGCAGTCCGCCGGGGAGTACTCGGGCGACCACACCTCGTACGTCCGCCGCGAGGCCATCGGTGTCGTCGGCTCCATCGCGCCCTGGAACTATCCGCTCCAGATGGCCGCCTGGAAGGTCCTCCCGGCCATCGCGGCCGGCAACACCATCGTCCTCAAGCCCGCCGAGATCACCCCCCTCACCTCGCTGCTCTTCGCCGAGGCCGCCAGTGCCGCCGGGATTCCGGACGGGGTCGTCAACATCGTCTCCGGCGCCGGGCGCGATGCCGGGGAGCACCTTGTCGGCCACCCCGACGTCGTCATGACCTCCTTCACCGGGTCCACCGCCGTCGGCAAGCGCGTCGCCGAGATCGCCACCGCCACCGTCAAGCGGACCCATCTGGAGCTCGGCGGCAAGGCGCCCTTCGTCGTCTTCGACGACGCCGACCTCGAAGCCGCCGTCCACGGCGCGGTCGCCGCCTCCCTCATCAACTCCGGCCAGGACTGCACCGCCGCCACGCGCGCGTACGTACAGCGGCCGCTGTACGAGGCGTTCGTCGCCGGGGTCGCCGATCTGATGGCGATCGTCCGGGTCGGTGATCCCTTCGACCCCGCCACCGACCTGGGCCCGCTGATCAGCCACGTCCACCGCGACCGCGTCGCCGGGTTCGTGGAGCGCGCCCGCTCCTACGCCCGGATCGTCACCGGTGGCGCGGCCCCGAAGGGGGAGGGCGCTTTCTACCTGCCGACCCTCGTCGCCGACGCGCCGCAGCACAGCGAGGTCGTCCAGTCCGAGATCTTCGGGCCCGTCCTCGCCGTCCTGCCCTTCGACGCCGACGACGAGGGCATCCGGCTCGCCAACGACACCCCGTACGGTCTCGCCGCCTCCGCCTGGAGCCGGGACGTCTACCGCGCGGGCCGCGCCACCCGGGAGATCAAGGCCGGGTGCGTCTGGGTCAACGACCACATTCCGATCATCAGCGAGATGCCGCACGGCGGCTATAAGGCGAGCGGCTACGGAAAGGACATGTCGGCCTACTCCTTCGAGGAGTACACGCAGGTCAAGCACGTGATGTACGACAATACGGCGGTCGCTGCGAAGGACTGGCACCGCACGATCTTCGGGGACCGATAAAGCATCCGATCAGCGGCGCCGCCGCGTGGCTGCCGTCCGACCAGCGGCCGCCACCTCCACCCGAAAGGGCACACAGCGCATGGAGCAGTACGAGCCGGACCGCCTGTCCGGGGCCCAACTGGCCGCCATACAGCGCAGCCTGACCAGCGGCCGGGGCGCCCTGACCCGCCGTTCGCTGATGCGGGCCACGGGCTTCGGCGCGCTCGCCGCCGGCGGCCTCGCCGCGCTCACCGGCTGCGGCATCCCGGCCGCCAAGAAGGAGGGCGGCCAGGCCCCGGCGTCGACGGACCACTCGGCCAAGGAGAAGGCGATCAACTTCTCCAACTGGACCGAGTACATGGACGTCAGCGACGACAAGAAGCACCGGCCCACGCTGGACGCGTTCACCAAGCGGACCGGCATCCAGGTCAAGTACACCGAGGACATCAACGACAACGTCGAGTTCTTCGGCAAGATCAAGCCGCAGCTCGCGGCCGGCCAGGACATCGGCCGGGACCTCGTCGTCGTCACCGACTGGCTCGCCGGGCGGCTCATCCGGTTCGGCTGGGCGCAGAAGCTCAACGCCGCCAACCTGCCGCACGCCTTCGCCAACCTCTCGGCGCCCTTCCGCACCCCCGACTGGGACCCGGGCCGGGCCTACTCGTACCCCTGGACCGGCATTCCGACCGTCATCGCCTACAACTCCAAGGCGACCGGCGGCCGGACCGTCGACTCGGTCACCCAGCTGCTCGACGACCCCTCCCTCAAGGGCCGGGTGGGCTTCCTCACCGAGATGCGCGACAGCGTCGGGATGACCCTGCTCGACATGGGCAAGGACCCGGCGAAGTTCACCGACGCCGACTACGACGCGGCGATCGGGCGGCTCCAGAAGGGCGTCGACAAGAAGCAGATCCGGCGCTTCACCGGCAACGACTACACGGGCGACCTGGACAAGGGCGACCTCGCCGCGTGCGTGGCCTGGGGCGGCGACGTCACCCAGCTCCAGTCCGACAACCCCGACATCAAGTACGCGATCCCGGCGGCCGGTTACATGCTCTCCAGCGACAACCTGCTGATCCCGGCGAAGGCCCGGCACCAGTCCAACGCCGAGCGGCTGATCGACTACTACTACGAGCCGCCGGTCGCGGCCCAGCTCGCCGCGTACATCAACTACGTGTGCCCGGTCGACGGCGTACGCGACGAGCTCAGCAAGATCGACCCCAAGCTGGCCGAGAACACGCTGATCCTGCCCGACAAGGCCATGGCCGCCAAGGCGCACTCCTTCCGCTCGCTCAGCAGCGAGGAGGAGACCAAGTACGAGGAGAAGTTCGCCAAGCTCATCGGCGCCTGACGGCCCCACCCCCCCCCACACCTCCCCCTCGTCCCTCTCCACCCCTGGGATCGCAACCCATGACTGACGACAAGAACGACGGCGGCGACGTCCGCCTCACCGGGATCAGCAAGACGTACGGCTCCTTCACCGCCGTCCATCCGCTCGAACTGACCGTCCCGCAGGGCTCGTTCTTCGCCCTGCTCGGCGCCTCCGGGTGCGGCAAGACCACCACCCTGCGCATGATCGCCGGACTGGAGGAGCCCACCACCGGGACCGTCTTCCTCGGCGACAAGGACGTCACCGACCTGCCGCCCTACAAGCGGCCGGTGAACACCGTCTTCCAGTCGTACGCGCTCTTCCCGCACCTCGACGTCTCCGAGAACGTCGCCTTCGGACTGCGCCGCCGGGGCATCAAGTCGGTGAAGAAGCAGGTCGGCGACATGCTGGAGCTCGTCCAGCTCGGCGACTTCGCCAAGCGCAAGCCGCACCAGCTCTCCGGCGGCCAGCAGCAGCGCGTGGCGGTCGCCCGCGCGCTCATCAACCACCCGCAGGTGCTGCTCCTCGACGAGCCGCTCGGCGCCCTCGACCTCAAGCTGCGCCGCCAGATGCAGCTGGAGCTCAAGCGCATCCAGACCGAGGTCGGCATCACCTTCATCCACGTCACCCACGACCAGGAGGAGGCCATGACCATGGCCGACACGGTCGCGGTGATGAACGGCGGCCGCGTCGAACAGCTCGGCGCCCCCGCCGACCTCTACGAGAACCCGAAGACCACGTTCGTGGCGAACTTCCTCGGCACCTCCAACCTCATCGAGGCCGAGGTCGCCGAGAAGAGCGGCGAGGACCTCGTCGTCACGGCGGGCGGGGCCAAGCTGCGGCTGCCCGGCGGGCGATGTTCGGCCCCCGACACCAGCGGCGGGAAGATCCTCGTGGGCGTGCGCCCGGAGAAGATCTCCCTCGCCCACAAGGACGACGAGGGCTCGATAGCGGCAGGCCGCAACCGCGTCCCCGGACGCATCGTGGACTCCTCGTTCATCGGCGTCTCCACCCAGTACGTCATCGACTCCCCGGCGGGCCGGGGGCTCGCGGTCTACGAGCAGAACATCGAGCGCGACACCCGGCTGGTGCCCGGCGCCGAGGTCGTCCTGCACTGGAACCCGGCGCACACCTTCGGCCTGGACGCGGCGCAGGCGATCGACGCGGGCGTGGAGAAGGTCGAGGACGCCGCGTGAGCGCCCTGACCGAGGCGCCCCCGGCCGCCGACCTCCCCGTACGCAAGGCGTCGGTGCGCAAGCGTCTGGTGCCCTACTGGCTGCTGGTGCCCGGCCTGCTGTGGCTGATCGTCTTCTTCGCGCTGCCGATGGTCTACCAGGCCTCCACCTCGGTGCAGACCGGCTCCCTGGAGAAGGGCTTCCAGGTCACCTGGCACTTCCAGACCTACTGGGACGCCTTCAAGGAGTACTACCCGCAGTTCGTGCGCTCGCTGCTCTACGCGGGCACCGCGACGCTGCTGTGCCTGCTGCTCGGCTATCCGCTCGCGTATCTGATCGCCTTCAAGGCGGGCCGCTGGCGCAATGTGATCCTGGTGCTGGTCATCGCACCGTTCTTCACCAGCTTCCTGATCCGCACGCTCGCCTGGAAGACGATCCTCGCGGACGGCGGGCCGGTGGTGCACGCGCTCAACTCGCTGCACGTGCTGGACGTGACGAGCTGGCTGGGCT
Source organism: Streptomyces sp. BPTC-684 (assembly GCF_030028635.1). Classification (NCBI taxonomy): domain Bacteria; kingdom Bacillati; phylum Actinomycetota; class Actinomycetes; order Kitasatosporales; family Streptomycetaceae; genus Streptomyces; species Streptomyces sp. BPTC-684. Next base: position 1,030,533 of record NZ_CP124863.1, on the reverse strand, counting down.
GGACCGAGGGCAACCGCGTGCTCGCCACCCCGATGGCGGTGGTCTGCGGCCTCACGTACAACTTCCTGCCGTTCATGATCCTGCCGCTCTACACGTCCCTGGAGCGGATCGACCCGCGGCTGCACGAGGCCGCCGGCGATCTGTACGCGACCCCGGCGACCACCTTCCGCAAGGTGACCTTCCCGCTCTCCATGCCGGGTGTCGTCTCGGGCACGCTGCTCACCTTCATCCCGGCGAGCGGCGACTACGTCAACGCCGAACTGCTCGGGTCCACCGACCAGAAGATGGTCGGCAACGTGATCCAGTCGCAGTTCCTGCGGGTCCTCGACTATCCGACGGCCGCCGCCCTCTCCTTCATCCTGATGGCGATCGTCCTGGTCATGGTCACCGTCTACATCCGCCGAGCCGGGACGGAGGACCTGGTCTGATGCGCTGGCTCCGACGCAATGTGATCGTCATCGCGGGGCTCGCGACCCTCGCGTACCTGATCCTGCCGAACGTCGTCGTGATGGTGTTCTCGTTCAACAAGCCGAACGGGCGCTTCAACTACTCCTGGCAGCGGTTCTCCACCGACGCCTGGCAGGACCCGTGCGGCGTCGCCGACATGTGCGGCTCCCTCTCGCTCTCGCTCCAGATCGCCACCTGGGCGACGGTCGGCGCGACCGTGCTCGGCACGATGATCGCCTTCGCGCTCGTGCGCTACCGGTTCCGGGCGCGCGGCGCGATCAACTCGCTGATCTTCCTGCCGATGGCGATGCCCGAGGTCGTCATGGCCGCCTCGCTGCTGACGCTCTTCCTCAACCTGGGCGCGCAGCTCGGCTTCTGGACCATCCTCATCGCCCACATCATGTTCTGCCTCAGCTTCGTGGTGACGGCGGTCAAGGCGCGGGTGATGTCGATGGACCCGAGGCTGGAGGAGGCCGCGCGCGATCTGTACGCGGGACCGGTCCAGACGTTCGTCCGGGTCACCCTGCCGATCGCCGCCCCCGGAATCGTCGCGGGCGCGCTGCTCGCCTTCGCGCTCTCCTTCGACGACTTCATCATCACCAACTTCAACGCGGGCTCCACCGTGACGTTTCCCATGTTCGTCTGGGGATCCGCGCAGCGGGGCACACCCGTTCAGATCAATGTCATCGGTACGGCCATGTTCGTCATCGCCGTAGTGGTGGTCGTCGCCGGCCAGCTCGTTGCGAACCGGCGCAACAAAGGTGCGAAAGCCTAAGCAATAACTGCCGAACCCTTCGAGGGAGTTGGAAATCATGGCCGTAACCCGAGCCATGAGCAGTGCAGCAGCCCATTCACTGACGGACGCCCAGCCCGTCCCCTTCTGGCTGGAGGACCCGGGCAGGCCCGGTGCCCACCCCGCCCTCGCGGGCGACGAGCGGTGCGACCTGCTCGTCGTCGGCGGCGGCTACAGCGGACTGTGGACCGCGCTCCTGGCCAAGGAGCGCGACCCCCAGCGCGACGTCGTACTCATCGAGGGCAAGGAGATCGGCTGGGCGGCCTCGGGCCGCAACGGCGGCTTCTGCGCCGCCTCCCTCACCCACGGCCTGGGCAACGGCCTCGCCCGCTGGCCGGACGAGCTGCCCCGCCTGGAGAAGCTGGGCACGGCCAACCTCGACGCCATCGAGGCGGCCGTCGCCCGCTACTCCCTGGACTGCGACTTCGAGCGCACCGGCGAGATCGACGTGGCCACCGAGCCGCACCAGCTCGACGAACTGCACGAGATGCACGAGGAGGCGGTGGCGCTCGGCTTCGAGGGCCTCGAACTGCTCGACGGGGAGGCGATGCGGGCCGAGGTCGACTCGCCGACCTTCCTCGGCGGCCTCTGGGACCGGCGCGGCGTCGCCATGCTCCACCCCGCCAAGCTCGCCTGGGGCCTCAAGCGGGCCTGTCTGGAACTAGGCGTACGGATCTACGAACACACCCCGGGCCTCGACCTGGTCTCGGCCGGGCCGGGCATGGTGGTGCGCACTCCGTACGGGCGGATCCGCGCCCGCCGGGTCGCGCTCGGCACCAATGTGTTCCCGTCCCTGGTCAAGCGCGTGCGCGCGTACACCGTCCCGGTCTACGACTACGCGCTGATGACCGAGCCGCTCAGCCCGGAGCAACTGGCCGCGATCGGCTGGAAGAACCGGCAGGGGCTCGGCGACTCGGCCAACCAGTTCCACTACTTCCGGATCACCGCCGACCACCGCATCCTGTGGGGCGGCTACGACGCGATCTACAAGTACGGCGGGAAGGTGCGGGCCGAGTACGACGACCGGCCCGCCACCTACCTCAAGCTGGCCGAGCACTTCTTCCGCTGCTTCCCGCAGCTGGAGGGGCTGCGTTTCAGCCATGCGTGGGGCGGGGCGATCGACACCTGCTCGCGGTTCTCGGCGTTCTTCGGCACGGCCCACGGCGGCAAGGTCGCGTACGCCGCCGGGTACACCGGCCTCGGCGTCGGCGCGACCCGCTTCGGCGCGGACGTGATGCTCGACCTGCTGGCGGGGGAGCGCACCGAGCGCACGGAACTGGAGATGGTCCGCAAGAAGCCCCTCCCGTTCCCCCCGGAGCCGGTCGCGTGGGCGGGCATCGGCATCACGAAGTGGGCGCTTGCCCGGGCCGACGCGAACGGGGGCCGACGCAATCTGTGGCTGAAGGCGATGGATCGGGCGGGCTTGGGCTTCGACAGCTGAGCTGGGCTGGGCTTGGGCGGCTGAGCTGTCGGTCGACCCGAGGCACGCACCGCCAGGGGCGCGGGGAACTGCGCGACCAGCCCAGCACGGTCCGCAGCCGAACAATCAAGCCCCCCGCGTAGCGCCGGCGCACGCCCCGCGATCATGGCGTGAGCCGGTTCACTACCGTTAAGTAGCCGAACCCGCGTAATACCCGGCCCCCAACCCGCTCTCACCCGTGAAACGCCTCTCACGGAAGGAAGACCGGGTGATGAATGGCTCGGGCTCGAAGACAGCGGTGGAATGGCTGGCGTCGGTGGCGCCGGATCCCGACGCCTGCCGGTGGGAGTGGGAGCGCAACCCCCTCGGGGTCGCCCTCCTGCCCGCCGGCAGGCGCTGGGACGTACTGATCCTGCCGGGCGAACTGGGGCACCCCGCGCTCGACGTACTGCTCCGGCTGGTCGACCGGCCGGGCCCCGTCCTCGCCGACTTCGGCGACGCGCGCCTGGGGTTCTTCGTGCCCCCGGGCACGGCCGCGCGCTGGCTCGGCACCGGGGTGCGCGGCGCCGGGCAGGGGACCTGGATCGTGGTGCCCTACCCCGGCCGGATCAGCGGCGGGGTGCGCTGGCTGGTCCCGCCCGACGGCTCGGGCACCCTCACCGACCCCGCGCTGCTCGAACTCGCGATGCACGAGGCGGCGGCGCAGATCGCGCGGGAGGAGCGGGAGGAACGGGACTGAGCGAGGTACTGCCAGAGGTCTTGACAACCTGATTGGTCTGGACCAAATTGTGGCGGGCTCGGCCCCATCCCCGCCATCCCGGATCCGATCCCCCCATGCCCGGAGGACGTTGTGGACCGCACCGGACGCCTCGCCAGACCCGCCAGCCCCTTCAGACCTGCCAGTACCGCCAGACCCCCCAGGCTCCTCGCCGCCGTCACGGCGGCCGTCCTCGCCGCGGGCGCCCTGGTCGCCTCCGCGCAGACCGCCCGCGCCGCCGACACCGAACTCGCCCGCAACGGCGGCTTCGAGGCCGGTCTCGACGGCTGGAGCTGTACGGCGGGCAGCGGCACGGTGGTCGCCTCGCCCGTGCACGGCGGAGCCAAGGCCCTCAAGGCCACCCCGGCCGGGAGCGACAACGCCCAGTGCTCCCAGACCGTTTCGGTCAAGCCCGACTCCACGTACACCCTGAGCTCGTGGGTGCAGGGCAGCTACGTCTATCTGGGCGCCTCCGGCACCGGTACCACCGACGTCAGCACCTGGACCCAGTCCGCCCCGTCCTGGCAGCAGCTGACCACCACCTTCAGGACCGGCGCGAACACCACCTCGGTGACGATCCACACGCACGGCTGGTACGGCACCGGCGCCTACTACGCCGACGACGTGAGCCTGCTGGGCCCCGGCGGCGGGCCCGTCCAGCTCCCGGCCGCCCCCACCGGCCTGGCCGCGGGCTCCGCGACCTCCTCCAGCATCGCCCTGAGCTGGGCCGCCGTCCCCGGTGCCACCGGCTACAACGTCTACCAGGGCGGCTCCAAGGTCCTCTCGGCGAGCGGGACTTCGGCCACCGTGACGGGCCTGGCCGCCTCCACCGCGTACACCTTCCAGGTCACCGCCACCAACACAGCCGGTGAGTCCGCGAAGTCCGCCGCCGTCACCGCCTCCACCACCAGCGGCGGGGGAGGGAACCCGGGCGGCGGTCTGCCGGCCCACGCGCTCGTCGGCTATCTGCACGCGAGTTTCGCCAACGGCTCCGGCTACACCCGGATGGCCGACGTCCCCGACTCCTGGGACGTCATCGACCTGGCCTTCGGCGAGCCGACCTCCGTCACCTCCGGCGACATCCGGTTCGGCCTCTGCCCGGTGAGCGAATGCCCGGGTGTCGAGTCCGCCGCCGACTTCAAGGCCGCCATCAAGGCCAAGCAGGCCGCGGGCAAGAAGGTCCTGATCTCCATCGGCGGCCAGAACGGCCAGGTCCAGCTCACCACCACGGCCGCCCGCGACACCTTCGTCGCGTCTGTCTCGAAGATCATCGACGAGTACGGACTCGACGGCCTGGACGTCGACTTCGAGGGCCACTCGCTCTCGCTGAACACCGGCGACACGGACTTCCGCAACCCGACCACGCCGGTCGTCGTGAACCTCATCTCGGCGCTGAAGACGCTGAAGGCCAAGTACGGGGCGAAGTTCGTGCTGTCGATGGCCCCGGAGACGTTCTTCGTGCAGCTCGGCTACCAGTACTACGGCTCCGGCCCCTGGGGCGGCCAGGACCCGCGCTGCGGTGCCTATCTGCCGGTCATTTACGCCCTGCGCGACGATCTGACCCTGCTGCACGTCCAGGACTACAACTCGGGCTCGATCATGGGCCTGGACAACCAGTACCACTCGATGGGCGGCGCGGACTTCCACATCGCCATGACCGACATGCTGCTCACCGGCTTCCCGGTGGCGGGCGACACCGGCCGGATGTTCCCGGCGCTGCGCCCCGACCAGGTCGCCATCGGCCTCCCGGCGTCCACCAACGCGGGCAACGGCTACACGGCCCCCGCCGAGGTCACCAAGGCGCTGGACTGCCTCACCAGGAAGGCGAACTGCGGCTCGTACCAGACCCACGGGAGCCGGCCGGGGCTGCGCGGCCTGATGACCTGGTCCGTCAACTGGGACCGGTTCAACGGCGGCGAGTTCTCGAAGAACTTCGACGCATACCCGTGGAGCTGAGCAGCAGGAGCATCCCGCACAGGCAGCCGCTCGCCAGCACGTCCAGGGGCCAGTGGTAGCCGTGCAGCACCAGACCGGTGCCCGTCGCCGCGGTGAGCACGCCCGCGGCGGCGGGCATCACCCATGCGCGGCGCGGGGCGGTGTACGGGGCGAGCAGCAGGGCCGCGCCGCCGTACGCCACCATCGCGGTGGCCGTGTGGCCGGACGGGTAGTAGCCGGTGTCGGTGGTGAGCGGGCCCGCGCGGTCGGTCCAGATCTTCAGCGGCACGACCAGCGCCGGGACCAGGGCCATCGTGGCGGCCGTGATCAGCGCGTCCAGGCGGGCGCCGCGCCACACCGCGTATCCGAGGGCGAGCGCGAGCAGCGGCAGGGCGACGGGCATCGAACCGAGGTCGGCCAGGACTTGGGTCACGTCCTGAGGGCCCCGGCCCGCGAGACGGCCGCCGACGCGCTCGTCGAGCCGGCGCAGCGGGCCGTCGGCCACGACCTGCCAGGTGAGGAGCGCGAAGAGGACCGCGAGGGCGGCGAAGGCCGTGAAGAGGAAAGCCGACCGCCCCGGAACAGGGGGGGAGGTTCCGGGGCGGTCGCCGTGACCGGTGTGCCGTGCGCCCCGGGGGGTGTGGGGCGGACGGCCATCCGATCGGTGAGGAGTTCCGGAGCCAGAGGCGCCGGCGGTGTGCGCCAGGGCACGACCAGAACGAGGCTGGGGATGCGCCGCCCTGGAGCCGCCCGCAGTCCCCTGCGGGCGAGGTGTTTCTCTCATCTGCAGAAACCGTACGGCAGTGAGAGGGGGACCGACAGCCGGATCCCCATCCCGCCATCGGCCCCCCACACGTTCTTCACAGGCCGGACGCCCGGCCCGGCGATCAGAGCGTGGTGAAGGCCTGCTCGATGATGTCGAGGCCCTCGTTCAGCAGGTCCTCGCCGATGACCAGCGGCGGAAGGAAGCGCAGCACGTTGCCGTAGGTGCCACAGGTCAGGACCAGGAGGCCCTCCGCGTGGCAGGCCTTGGCGAGCGCACCGGCGGCGGCCGCGTTCGGCTCCTTGGTGGCGCGGTCCTGGACCAGCTCGATGGCGATCATGGCGCCGCGGCCGCGGATGTCGCCGATGATGTCGAACTTCTCGGCCATGGCGGCGAGGCGGCCCTTCATGACCTCCTCGATGCGCTTGGCCTTGCCGTTGAGGTCGAGCTCCTTCATGGTCTCGATCGCACCGAGGGCGCCGGCGCAGGCCACCGGGTTGCCGCCGTAGGTGCCGCCGAGGCCGCCCGCGTGCGCGGCGTCCATGATCTCGGCGCGGCCGGTCACGGCGGAGAGCGGCAGACCGCCCGCGATGCCCTTGGCGGTGGTGATCAGGTCCGGGACGATGCCCTCGTCCTCACAGGCGAACCACTGGCCGGTGCGGCAGAAGCCGGACTGGATCTCGTCGGCGACGAAGACGATCCCGTTGTCCTTGGCGAACTGCGCGATCGCGGGCAGGAAGCCCTTGGCGGGCTCGATGAAGCCGCCCTCGCCGAGGACCGGCTCGATGATGATCGCGGCGACGTTGTCGGCGCCGATCTGCTTGTTGATCATGTCGATGGCCTGGGCGGACGCCTCGGCACCGGCGTTGTCCTGACCGGTCGGCCAGCGGTAGCCGTAGGCGACCGGGACGCGGTAGACCTCGGGCGCGAACGGGCCGAAGCCGTTCTTGTACGGCATGTTCTTGGCGGTCAGCGCCATCGTCAGGTTGGTGCGGCCGTGGTAGCCGTGGTCGAAGACGACGACGGCCTGGCGCTTGGTGTACGCACGGGCGATCTTGACGGCGTTCTCGACGGCCTCGGCGCCGCTGTTGAACAGCGCGGACTTCTTGGCGTGGTCGCCCGGGGTCAGCTCGGCGAGGGCCTCGGCGACCTCGACGTAACCCTCGTACGGCGTGACCATGAAACAGGTGTGGGTGAAGTCCGCGAGCTGCGCGGAGGCGCGGCGCACGACGGCCTCGGCGGAGGCGCCGACCGAGGTCACGGCGATGCCGGAACCGAAGTCGATCAGACGGTTGCCGTCGACGTCCTCGATGATGCCGCCGCCCGCGCGCGCGGTGAAGACGGGCAGGGTGGAGCCCACGCCGGCGGCGACCGCGGCGACGCGGCGGGCCTGCAGCTCCTGCGACTTGGGGCCGGGGATCGCGGTGACGATGCGGCGCTCCTGCGGGATCGCGGTCATGGGGGCTCCTGGGTGATCTGCGTCTTCGGACGCGGGGGTTTTGGACGCTTCCTTGGCTTTCTTCGCAGGCTAAGTGGCGGTGGCCTGTGCGGGCATGCGCCGTTAGGGAGTGGTGAAGGTGTGTCGTTGTCCTCCGCGGACATAGCAGCACGCTTCGCGTGGGATGCGTGGTCGTGTGCCGGTTGTCCGTGGCTGGTCGCGCAGTTCCCCGCGCCCCTGAATGTGCCCCTCCGGGGCACCCGGGGGATTGCCGCGCCGGCATTCAAGGGGCGCGGGGAACTGCGCGACCAGCCCACCACCGGACCGCAGACGAAGACCGGGCTCAAACAGCCGCGCTACCCCCCGTAGTCCCCCCGTTCCGTTTAGATTGGCCGCTGGACTCGGTTACGGACCTGGCTGGTCAGGGGGCAAAGGGTCGATGGACACCGAAGGCACGCACGACGCACGGGGCACCGAGGCGCGGTCGGTGCCGCGCCCTGCCGCGCCGCCGCCCGTCCCGGCGCCGCCGCCCGCCTTCCCGCCGCAGCCGACCCGGCCCCCCGGGCGCCCGCCGCTGGGCGAGTGGCTGCGGACCCCGCGCGCGGCCGCCGAGCCGGGTCTTTGGCGGTACGGGCACCGGCCGCGCCCCACCGACGCCGTCCACCGGGTGCCGGACCGGGCGCTGCTCAGCGGCGCGGTGATCGCCCTGCTCGCGGCCGTCCTGGTGTGGTCGCTGTGGCGCAACGGGTACGTGCCGCACCGGATGGTGCCGCTCGAACTGTTCACGCCGTCCGACTGGTGGGGGCTGCACCGCAGGCCCCCCGCCGCGCTGACCGCGCTCGCCGCCTACAACAGCCTGGTCGCGGTCGCGGTCATCTACGTCTTCGGCCACTTCGGCAACTGGCGCGAGGTCTTCCGGCGGTACGCGGTGGACCACCCGCAGCCCGCGCGCGCGGTGCGCACCGCGCTGGTGGCGATCGCCCTGGCGTGGTTCGTGATCTGGGCCGACGACTGGCTGCCGTTCTACTCGCTGGCCTTCGGCGTGGTGCCGCACTCGTGGATCTTCAGCGACGACCCGGTGGCCACCAAGGACGCCACCGACACGGTGACCACCGTCTACCACGTAGTGGTAGTGGTGGCCGCGCTGTGGGTCTGCGGCCGGGCGGGCGACTGGCTCGGGCTCTTCCGCGAGCGCACCGGCCGCGCCCAGGGCGGCCGGACGGCCGCACCCGCCGGTGCCCCCGCCGACCGGACCCCGGCCGAGTGGCCCCAACTGCGCGAGGCCGGGCAGCACGCGGCCGCCGACCGGCTGGCCGCCGACGCGGAGAGCGGCCGGATGAACGACGTGGACTGCGCCCGCATCCGCCGCGCATGGACATCGGTGGCCGCCGATCCCGCGCGGCTCCCCGCGTTCACGGACGCGGTGCTGCGTGACGGCTCGCGCGCCTGTCTGCACCCTTCGGGCGACCGCGACCTGCCCGCCCGCGCCGCCACCCACGACCTGCTCACCGCCCAGGTGCGGATCGGCCGGTTCGCGGACCTGGAGAACAACCCGCCCGCCCGCCGGGGCGCGGGCGCGGCCGTCGACCCGGCGGCGCTCGGCACCTCGCTGCTCGCCCTCGGACCCTCCGGCGCGGGCAAGACCCGCCGCCTCGTGCGGCCCGTGGTGGAGTCGCTGGCGCTCCAGGCGCTGGCCGGACAGGCCGCCGTGGTCGCCGTCGGCGCCGCGGGCACACCGCTGGGCGCGGACGAGGCGTACGACGTGATCGTGCGGCCCGGCGACCCGGCCTCCGAGTACGACCTGGACCTCTACGGCGGCACCGGCGACCCCGACGAGGCCGCCGCCCTGCTCGCCGAGGCCTGCGCCGGGGACCTGCCCGACGCCGACGTCCGGCGGGCCGCGACCGCGCTCGCCCAACTGCTCGGGCCCTACCGGGCGGCGTACGGGCGCTTCCCCTCGGTGCCCCGGCTGCGCGAGCTCCTGGACGGCTCGGGCGACGCCCTGGCCGAGCTCCGCGCCGACCTGGACCGCGAGGCGCACCCCGCGCTCCACCGCGAACTGGACGCGCGCGCCCGGCAGGCCGACATCCCCGGCGACCCGGGCCTGGTCCTCGCGGACCGCCTCGCCTGTCTGGACCGGCCCGCCTTCGCCGCCTTCTTCGACACCACCGGCCACAGCCGCCCGTTCTCGCTGCGCGCCCTGGAACACCCCGTACGGGTGAGGGTCGACCTGCCCGAGCGGGCGCACCCGGAGGCGGCGCGGCTCCTCAACCGGCTGCTGCTCGCCCAGTTCACGGCGAGCGCGGTGGCCCGCCAGGACCGCTCGCTGTTCGCCTGCCTGGTCCTGGACGACGCCACGCACGCGGTGACCGCGGGCTCCGTACGGGCCCTGCAGCGGCTGCGGCAGGCCAACGCCGGGGTGGTGCTCACCCTGCGCGCGCTGGGCGACGTGCCCGAGCGGCTGCACACCTCGCTGCTCGCGGCGGTCGGCTGCCACATGGCCTTCTGCGGGGTCACCACCTGGGACGGGCAGCTCCTGTCGCAGCTGTGGGGCACCGAGTGGATCGAGACGACGGAGGTCGCCCAGCACGCGGTCTTCGCCGACCAGCCGCTGACCCGGGCGCTGCACGCGCTGCGCAAGCTGGCCACGGGCAAGCCGGTGACCCGGGACGCGGTCACCGTGCGCAAGGTCGAGCGGGAGCGCTGGTCGGCCTCCCAGCTCGCCCACCAGGTGCCCGCGGGGCACGCGGTGCTCTCGCTCACCGACGTCGGGGGCGAGCACGCGCCGCCGCTCCTGGTGGACCTGCGGGGCTGAGACGAGGGGGTCGCGGCGGGCGCCGTGACCCCGCCGTCCTGGCAGAATCGAGGTGCGCCCTTCATACGGGACGGCGCATTCCCCCTCGTACCCCTCGAAGGTCGTCGAAGCCCCCCATGCCGCCCACCCTCGCCTCCCTCGTCCAGCACTCGGCGCTGAAGCTCACCGTGCGCGCGGGCGAGGACCGGCTGGACACGCCGGTGCGCTGGGCGCACGTCAGCGAGCTCGCCGACCCCGTCCCCTACATGGAGGGCGGCGAGCTCCTCCTCATCACCGCGATGACGCTGGACGCCGAGGACCCGCAGACGATGCGGCGCTATGTGCGCCGGCTCTCCGGCGCCGGGGTCGTCGGGCTCGGCTTCGCGGTCGGCGTCAATTACGACACGGTGCCGGACGCGCTGCTCGACGCGGCCCGCGAGGAGGACTTCCCCCTCCTTGAGGTGCCGCGCCGCACCCCGTTCCTGGCGATCTCCAAGGCCGTCTCGGCGGCCATCGCGGCCGACCAGTACCGGGCGGTGACGGCGGGCTTCGAGGCCCAGCGCGAGCTGACCCGGGCCGCGCTCGCGGGCCCCGGTGAACTGCTCGCCCGGCTCGCGGCGCACGTGGACGGCTGGGCCGCGCTGTACGACACGTCGGGTGCGGTGGTCGCGGTGCAGCCGGAGTGGGCGGGGCGCCGGGCGGCCCGGCTCACCGCCGACGTGGCCCGGCTGCGGGACCGGGCCGCCCCGGCCAGCGCGGTGGTCGGCGGCTCCGACGACCGCTCGGACGACCGCGTCGAGCTCCAGTCGCTCGGCACCGGGCGGCGGGTGCGCGGGGCGCTCGCGGTCGGCACGGGGGCGCCCCTTGGCACCGCCGAGCGGTACGCGGTGCACTCCGCGGTCGCGCTGCTGACCCTGACCACCGAGCGGTCGCGGGCCCTGCAACTGGCCGAGCAGCGCCTGGGCGCGGCGGTCCTTGGGATGCTGCTGTCCGGGCAGCAGGACCACGCACGGGCGGTGGCGGGCGACCTGTACGGCGGGCTCCTTGACGCCCCGTTCCGGCTCGTCATCGCGGAGACCGAGGGGGAGTCGGCCGACCTCGGGGTGCTCGCCGAGGCGATGGAGTCGGCGGCGGCGCGCTCCGGCGAGGCGGTCCTGGTGGTCCCCGAGGGCGACCGGCTCGTGGTCCTGGCGGCGGACGGCGGCGACGCGGTGGCCGCCTGCGCCTCCTTCGAGCCGGAGGAGGGCGCCGAGCTGGTGATCGGCCTGTCCGCCCCGGCCGGGCCGATCGCGGTGGCGTCCGCGTACAAGCAGGCCGAGCAGGCGCTTTCGGTGGCGCGGCGGCGGGGCCGCCCGCTGGTCGAGCACGAGGAGCTGGTGGCGGGCTCGCTGGTGCCGCTGCTCGCGGACGACGCGGTACGGGCGTTCGCGGACGGGATGCTGCGGGCGCTGTACGAGCACGACGCGACCGGGCGGGGCGATCTGGTGGCCTCGCTGCGGGCGTGGCTGTCGCGGCACGGCCAGTGGGACGCGGCGGCGGCGGACCTCGGGGTGCACCGGCACACGCTGCGGTACCGGATGCGGCGGGTGGAGGAGATCCTGGGCCGCTCCCTGGACGACCCGGACGTCCGGATGGAACTCTGGCTGGCGCTGAAGGCGACGGGTTCGCGGGCCGAGTGATTTTCCCCCACCCCGCCCCTTCCCGAAGTTCAGAAGTGAGTGTTCTGTCTCGCCCGGCGGTAGTGGGCTCGGGCGAGACAGCTTAGAAGGGGTGTGCTACTTGGGGGTTGAGCAGCGCAGCGCGGGAAGCTCGTCCCACCGTGCGCGCGGCGGGTACTGCTGCACATGGTCCGGGCAGGCGTACTGAGTGAATCCGGCTCCGCCGCTCATGCTGTGCACGTCGCCGACGATGACGGGGGCGGTGGTCCAGCACCCGCAGATAGCGAGGACGGGCAATTTGGCGGGCTCGGGTTCGGACGTGATCGCGTCGTGGGTCATGCTGCCGCCGCCCGGACGGGCGTGATGTTGGTGGTGGGGTGGTCGTAGTCGATGCCGATTTCCGCGAACGCTGCGGCTCGCCACCGTTCACGCTGTAGATACGGCAGCTCGGGGCACTCGCGGAAGATCTCGCGGACGGTCTCGGCGCTCGGCCCCTGCCACGGCCTACCCCAGACAGCACCGGACAGGGCTTCGGTAGTGGGCTCGGGGTCGGGAAGCGCAGCGTGCCGCCCTCGGGCGGGCAGCAGCAGCCGCAACACCCACATGGCGGCACGGGCGATAACATCGCGCATACGTCGTTCAGCTCCTAGATAGCTGTCTCGGCGGAGCCCCGGCGGACCGATTCCAGCGGTCTTCCGGGGCGCTTTCGTTTCGACGTTAAGCGAACTGGTCTACCTCCGTCTATAGCAGTATGCATACGTACGCATTCGGAAGGCGACATGGCCAGTTGTCTACCGTTGCCTCATGGCTACACCTGAGGTTGATCACGGGTCCCCGACGCCGGTCTATCGGCAAATCGCAGCAGCGGTCATCGCTGACATTGAGAGCGGCGCCCTGGCCGTGGACCGGCGGATTCCCTCGGAAGCGTCTTTGGTGCAGCGGTTCGGAGTGGCCCGCGAGACCGTGCGCAACGCTGTCCGCTTTCTGCGCGACGAGGGGTATGTCTACACCGTGCCGCAGCGGGGCACCTACGTCCGCGACCGCAACACCGAGGACGAGCACCAGGGCGACGAGTAGCCCCGGCCGACACACGGGGGAACGTGCCGACCGGGGCCGTTGATGACCCTGTTCCGGGGTGCTCAACCAAAGCCCCGGAACAGGGCCGTCTCTCTCACCGCTGGGTGCAACAGCGGCACCCCTCACGGGGCGGACCGGGGCGGGAGCCTGAGCACGTCAACTCAGACGGAACACGACCTGCCCCTACTCAAGGCTTGTCCGGTCGGGAGACCTGCCCGCCCCTGCCGTGCGATTCGCCGTCGGCACGGAAGGGGCGGAACCTGTCCGCTCCCGGCGCCCTGGGTCCCCACTGAGCACACCGGAAGCGGAGCCAACCCGAACCCCGCTGGGGACCACTGCCGACAGTGCAGCGGGGCCGGGAACCTATCTGCGGGCCGTCACAACGAATCCGGTGAACAACCATGCTGCGAACTCCGCGATACGCCACGCGGCGCAGTAGGCGAACCAGCCGGCCCGCTTCACTGCCGTCCCTTCGCCACGCACATGGAGCACGGAAACGGGCACGGCGGCAGCCTCGCCCCCTGCGGGATGAACACCACTCCCGAGCGCACGTTCAGCGCCCCTCCGAACGGTGTCCACCAGCCCTCGGGAGAGTTCGCGTAGGGCGTCCCCTTGTATGGGTCGCACCCGCCGCTGCGTAACGTCGCCAGGGTCGGGGCTCTCACCGTTTCGCCTGCCGTTTGGCTCCGTCTGGGTCCGCGCAGTCGGTGTGCCGGTAGACGACCACCGGACCGGTCGGCCGGTCGAGCGTTCCCCGCTTGCACACGTCAAGGGACTTGATCGGCTCCATGCACGCGGGGCATCTCTCGCCCTTCGGCGCGAACGTCGTGTACTCCCACTGACTTGCGTCCGTCTCGGTCCTGGTCGCCATCGTGTCGCCGTCCCCTCGCGTGGTCCGATGACAACCACGCTAGGGAGAGCGGAACCCCAACTCCCAGCGGATTGCGCCCGATTGCACGCTGATTACGCGAGCGAATCGAGAGCCTTGATGATCAGCGCGCGAGCCTTCTGGCCGTAGACCGCCATGTCGGCCAGCGTGGCGAACGTGTCGGCGTATGCCTTGATCTCGCTGGGCTGCGTGATCGTGAGGTAGCCAGAAACCAACTCCACGTTCACTTGAGCCTTGTCGAAGATCCAGAACCCCTCTACCGGCATTCGCGCCCGCCTGAGTTGGACAGGGATCACACCCACGCTGACGTTGGGGAGCGCGCTGAAAGTCAGTAGGTGATCAAGCTGTTCCGCTTGGGTGTCGGCGTTGCCCAGACTGTTGCCCAATGTGCCTTCCTCTACCAGGAATGCGAAGCGCCGTTGTCCCTCACGCAGCACGCTTTGCCGCTCCATCCGCGCCGCCACAGCATCGGCCACGTCATCGACGGCTACGCGGCGCTGCTGGACAGCGCGCAACACGTCCTCGGTGTAGCCGAACGTCTGAAGTAGGCCAGGGAAGAGGCCCGGCGAATAGGCCCGAAACCGATGGGTGCGCTCATACAGCGGCAAACGGGCTTCCTGGGCACGTCGCAGCCCTGCGCGCTCCATCCTGCGCCAGGACACCCACATGCCCTCTACGGCCCGCAGTGAGGCAATCAGGTCCGCTGTTTGATCCTCAGCGCCGGTCGCCGCGCACCACGCGCGAATGTCGTCCTCGCTGGGATTCTGCCTTCCCGTCGAGATCCGGGAGACCTTGGACGGGTACCAGCCGCAGCGAGCGGCTACCTCCTTGCCCTCAAGCCCGGAGTCCTTGACCAACTCGCGTAGGCGGTCGGCAAGGAGCTGCCGGGCTTGCTGAACGCTAGACGATGCTGATTCGGACATGACTCACTAGACCGGCTCGTACTCCTCGTGAGGCGTTGCCCGCTCCCACACCAACTCGAAGGCAGCCGCGACCAGTTGCACCACTTCCGGCTCTGTCCGCCACTCGCGGTCAACGACTTCACCGACCCCAGAGAAGTACGTGAACAGCACCGAATCCCTGTCGAACATCCAAAGATCTGTACCGGGGAGCGGGATGTCAGCGGCCTTCCGCCGGGGCAGCCAGCGGACCAGCTCACCCGCTGCCACGTTGGGGAAGGTCACGTCGTACTCATACCGGATGTAGTCAGTCACGGGTTCTGAGACGATCCGCGCCCGCCGCATGACCACACCTCGGGCCGTTGCCTCGGTCACAACATCCAGGAAGGGGCGCCACCACGCTGAACGATCGGCGGCAGGGTCCAGACGTTTGCCGTTCTGCCACGCGATGAACTCAGGGTCGTTGGGCTGGTAGGCGTCGCGCATCTCCAGGTGCACAGCAGAGTGACGGGCCTTGGCCAGCCCTTCCAACACGGGGTTCGTCATCGCGCTACTCACTGTCATGAAGGGGCAGGAACTTCCGCATGACCTTGGGAAGCCTGATGATCGTCTCGTGATCCGGAACATCCGTGCTGTGACCGGGTATTGAGCCGATCTCTTGGCACGCCTTCACCTCCGCTTCAGTGGCCGTATACGACTGGATCAGTAGATCCCCCGTGTCCTCGTCCAGCCAGATCGTCGGCGAGTCGGTGTCGGGGGTGTTCGGAATGATCCCGAGGAAACGCAAGCGCATGGCTTCTCCCTGTGTCGATCCGATTGCGGCCGATTGCTAGAGCGTCATCCTTCCGGCGCATCGGCGCAAGAGGGCATGCCTGCCCGGCACTTGAGGTAGCACCGGGTACGACGAAGCCCCCGCACCCGCCGCCCCAAAGGGTGACGCGCACGGGGGCTCTGGTGGTGCTGCGGGTCAGTCCCACACGTCCGAGTCGTCATCCTCGGGCTCGGGGGCCGTGATCGCTGTCCGGGCGCTCGGCGAGAGACCCAACTCCCGGATGTATCGGGCGAGTTGAGTCCGGTACTGCCCCGCGATGGTCGCAGCCCCGTTCTTGACCGTGCCTCGCTCGGCGGTCACGATCAACCCGCGCTCCGAGAGGTCCCGCTCTGCCTGGTCGATCCGGGCGACGCACACGCACAAGTCTTTGACCGTGGTGTGGTCCACTTCGCCGATCCCGGCGGCCACTTCCAGAATCGGTACGACGCGTCGCCACTCCTCGGACGCGACTTCCCGGCATCGGATGTTCGCTGGTTCAACGGCGGGATCGGGTGAGGGCGGGAATACCCCGGACCAATCCGGCTCGGTGAGGATCGCGCGGGGCACGATCACGCCTTCTTTGATGGCGGTCTTTGAAGGGTTCCCCTCGCGTGCCCGCTGAACGGCCGAATTGGGCCGGTATCTGTCTGCCATGCATTCTCACTTCCTGACGTCGGGCCCGTTCCGGGCTGCCCAAAAACGCCCACAGCTCCGGCGCGAGTTTTTTGCCTCCCTGCCGCGCCCCTGTTTGAGGAGATGGGAGTCATCCCCTGGTCAGCAATTCAGAACGGCGGTGCTTTCGAGAGGTTTTCGGCTGCCCATCCCCCCGGCTGATGCTTTGCTGTCTCCCTGCTGTGACAACGCGCACACAATGCGCGCAGACGCTTGAATGAATCAGGATCACTCACACCCTCAGTAATGAGTGCCCGCCGACTGTGCGGGAAATGGTCAGCCACCTTCGCTTCGCGACCACACAGCACACACCACGGGTTGGCGTACAGAAAAGCGCTTCGGGTTCGTGGCCAGAGAGGACCATACGAACTTCCGCCGCGTGTTACTCGCTGCCTGTTCGCTTGCTTCTCGTGTTCAGCGCAGCGTCCGCCCGTGGTCAGCTCGGGGCATCCGGGTATCGGGCAGGGGGTGCGGGGCTTACGCGGCATGGGGGCCATGCGGCGGGATGACCGGGGGATCAATCAAAGATCCGTCCGGAAGGCGGGGCGTGATATCCACCAGGGTGAGCCGGCGGGGGTCGCCCGGGTCACGCATGCGCTGAATCCCGCGCGGCATCGGTGCCCCGCTGTTCACCACTGGGGAGCCAGTCGGGGAATCAGCCCACACGGGCCGCCCTTTGGCATCTCGGGGGAAGTGCGGATAATCCCCGTTCGGTCCGGGGTCCAGTGCGTCAGTGGCCATGGTCAGTCCGTCCCCGAAATGTACGCTTCCCGCGTAGCCTGCAATTCCTCGGAAAACTCGGCACCGAGCTGCGCGGCCTGGCCCTCAACGGCCTTGACGATCTCGTCCAAGAGCTGCGCGTCATACCAGCGCTGTTCAGGCACAGTCACGTACTCGCCCAATGCCGACTGGGCACGCTGTGCCTCGGTCAGGACGTGCCCGCGCTTGTAGCGGGCCGCACGGTATTCAACGTAGGCAGCGAACCAGGGCTCTGCGGAAAGGGCTTCAACGAACCGCTCTCGGGCAGCGTCGCCGGAGTGCGCAGCCTCGTCAGCACGCCCCCGCCACGTCTCAGCAAACTCGCGGTTGTACTCCTCGGCACGTTCCGCCCGCCGGGCCGTCTCCGCCTCTTCCGCCGCCCGCAACTGCGCCTCAGCGTCCGCCAGCGGGCCCGACACCTTTTCCGCCTGCGCTCGCAGCTTGGCAACCTGCGCGGCGGCCTTCTCGATCTCCGTAGCCATAATCAGTTACCACCCTTGTTCACGTCGCGCCCATGCTGCGCGGCAATCTGCTTGTCGTTCTCGTAGTAGCCCAGGCTCATGCGGACAGTGGTCCCCATACGCTCGAACATGTCAGGGTGGGAATCCCGGAGCGCCGCAAGCTGTTCCATGTGCTCGTTTCGCCGCCATGTGTCGGCACGGGCCTGCCCCTTGTCTCGCTTCCCGTCCAGAAATTCGGCTCGGTTGAGGCTGTCGCTCATTACTGGTTACTCCTTCTGTTGCTGTGTTCGGACATGAAAAAGCCCCCTGTGACTCGTCAAGGGGGAGAACTGGTGTCGCTATGCGGCTTGTTGGGCTTTACGCTTGCGGTAGTCGGCCTGTCGGCAGCGCCGGGAACAGAAGCGCTTGGGGCGCCCCCTGCCGGTCCATCCGGCGGGCTCGCCACAGTGGGCGCACTCGGCGGTCTTGCGCTCCTCGGCGGCGATCCAGGCGGCTTCCTCCAAGTCATCCTGCATGGTCTGGCAGTCACGTTCGGCTTCGTCGTAGTAGTCGCAGTACTTCTTGCGCTTACTGGTGATCAGGAAGTGTTCGCCGCACAGCGGGCACGGCTTCAGCCGTGGCCCCGTGGGCCTCTTCGTGGCCCGGTAGGCGGCCTGTCGGCAACTCGGCGAGCAGTAGCGCTCCTGTCGCCCGGTCAAGCGCTGCCCGCAGTGTCCGCAGTCCGGCAGGTGGTTGTAGGGCGGGTAGTAGCCCAAGGGTTCTCCACTGGCTGTTACGGAAGTCGATGATGGGGCTATGGTTTCTAGGTTTTCTTAGACTTTCTTAGAGAAACCTAATAGCTGTTACACACCACCGGAATTAGTAGTCAGTACTCCGGACCTCCTCACGCTGCCGCTGCCCCCTTGCGTTGGGCGTGCCAGTCCCGGCAGGCGTACGAGCAGAACCGGGGCGGGCGCCCACGGCCCCCGCTGGTGACGTGGTTGCCGCACTCGGGGCGTGCGCACGGAGACCCGTTCTGCATAGCCCGCAGAGCGTCGCTGACGAACTGGTGCACGTCGGTCGCCCATGGGTCGCCCTTTGCGGCCCCGCTGAGCGCTCTGGACTCCGCCCGCCTCAACAGGGTGAGCAGTGAGCTGTAATCGGTCTGGTTCATCGAACTCCCCGTGGGGTGCGTTCCGCCGTCCGGCGGGTGGTCATGGGCGGGATCCGGCAGCGTCGGCGCAGGATCGAATCCCTCTCTCTTCCCCATACGTGGAGGGCAAGGGTTGGCCGCATTTCGGGCATGCATGGCAATTCGTTCGCGTGATCCGCGTCTCACTTCGAAGCAGGCTGCGCGGGGTGTGGCACTAGTAGGGGCCGATGAGTGCCCGCGCTCCTGGAGCCTGGAGCATCAGCGCTCGGACATGACCGCGCGCGACATGCGCCCCATTTCGCACCCCGAGAAAAAGTCCCCCTACTTATATAGGAGGCCAGGGAATTCCCGAGAATCGCAAGAACCCGGACATTTAGAGCATGTGACGTGCGTCTCGCCTCCTGCCGTGAGGCTACAAGTTGAAGTCGTGTGCGCCGCCTGCGGGCACGAGACAGAACTGACATGCCAGTCCCAACCAGGTTTGTTCCAGGGCCTGTTACGCGGCGGTCGCGAGGGTGCTCGGGGTCAGGTTGCGGTGCGCGGTCGCTCCGGGCGTGGGTGCGTGGTTCGGGTTGTTCTCGGCTGTGACTTCATCAGCCACGGTCACGTTCGCTTCAATGGCGGGGTCAAGGTCCCCGGTGATGGTGAATTCCACCCGCCGCAGATCGAGCCGTCGCCATCCGCCCTTCGTTCCGCGCTTGACCATGAGGCGTGCTCCTGTCTCTACGAGCATGGTGCGCCGTGCCATGGTGTCCGCGCCGTTCCAGTCGTCGCCGTAGGTGCGCCCGGTCGACAGGACTTCCCGGCGGGCCTCAGTCTTCTCCCGCGCTTCCAGCTCGGCCAACCGGGTCTCTAGTGCGTCGGCGCGCTTCTGCCAGGCTGCCATGCCCGCTTTGGACTTGCGGCGGCCCTTCTGCTCGTCGTGCTCCTCCATCTCCGCCACGGTGGCGTCAATCTCCGGCTGAGGGTCGTACCCGGGTATCTCGGTGACGCGGGTGATCTGCACGGGGCCGACCAGACGCAGGAACTCGCTGCTTGCGTGCTCGTCCACCCAGTCGGCGCGCACGGTGGACGGTGCGGGGCAGTTCGCGCCGTACTTGTAGGAAGAGCACTGGTAGTAGCCCTTGTTCAGGTACATCCGGCCCGCGCAGCCGTCGCAGTGGATGACGCGCAGGAGCAGTGCCCCGGAGTCCTTGCGGACGGGCGGACGCTCGGCAACAGGCTTCGGGGTGAGCAGCGCTCCCACCTGGTCGAACTCCTCGCGGGTGAGGATCCCCTTTTCGGCAGCCATGACCGGGGCGCCCTGCTCATCGCGCACGGGGTTCCCGCGATGCATCTTCCAACCCATGATCGCGGGGGACGTGAGCATCTTGACGATGGTCTTGTCCCGCCACTGCGCGGGCTTCCGCTTCGGCTTGGTGCTCTCCGCCGGCTCGGTCCCGTTGTTCTTCGTGCGGGCCTTGTAGGCGGCCCAGTGGGCGGACGGGGACAGCACGCCGTCAGCGTTCAGCATGCGGGCGATAGTGAGCGGGGCGAGACCGGCCACCAGGGCGGCAATGATTCGCTCAATGACGGTGACCGCTTCGGGGTCGGGGACGAGCGTCCAGCCCACCCCACCGTGTTCGGCGGGCATCGGGGCGGGGAGGTAGCCGTATGCGGGCTGTCCGCCGCCCCGCCACCGAAGGGGCATCTTGCGCATGGCTGCCTGTGCGCCGGTCACGCGGTCGCTGGTGGACTGCGTCTCGACCTGCGCGGCGAACGCGAACATCATCATCATGAGTTCGCTCATGGGGTCCATCGGGTTGCGGAAGTCGAAGACGAGCCGACCCGTGCCGCCCAGACCCTCGGCGAAAACGATCATCTTGCGGTGCTTGCGGGCCCACTTCGCAAGCTCGTGCATGTCGCCCATGGACCGGATAGCCCTGTCGAACCTCCAAAACACCAGGGCGGCGTAGTCGTCGGGGCGCTTCAGCCACGCGCCGAGCTGCGGACGCTCGAAGGGGCCGACCTTGGACGCGGACACGTCCAGGTCGACCGCTTCGCGCAGCGCGTCACCCTCGCCGAAGTCGATCCCGAGGGCAGCCGCCGCTATGTCGTCGGCCTCACGCTGACGCTCGGGGCTGGTGGTCTCGTCTGTACGGACCGACAATCGGATGCATCGGACCCCGCGCAGGGTCTCAGTCGGGGCAGCCCCGACCGTTGTGTTCGTCTTGTGCTTGACCAGCGTTGATGCGGCCATGACCCGAGGACTCCAGAACTGTCAGTCTGGAACTTCGGGGCTTCCCGAAACTCTCCGAGGGAGCTCTTCGGCTGCGGACCGTGCTGGGTTGCTCGCGCAGTTCCCCGCGCCCCTAAAAATGCCGCTGCGCGGCATCCCCTGGGCGCCCCGGAGGGGCGCATCTCAGGGGCGCGGGGGAACTGCGCGAGCAACCCCCACCGGGCCGCAGACGAACTCCGGGCGCCAAACCGGCGCACCCCCAACCCCCACCACTCCACCCCGGACAAACGCCGACCCGGCCGGACCGGCCTACGGTGGGAGGGACAGTAGACCCACTACCTCGGAAGGGCCGGGATTCGATCATGACTTCCACCCACGCCTTCTGGCTCGCCGGCCGCCAGGCCACCGGTGAGGACAGCTTCGACGTCACCTCCCCCTGGGACGGCCGGCTGGTCGGCAAGGTGAGCGTTCCGACCGAGGCCCAGGTCGAGGAGGCCGTCGCGGCCGCGCACGCCGTGGTCGACGAGTTCGCCGCGACCCCCGCGCACGTACGCGCCGCGGCCCTCGACCACGTCTCGAAGCGCCTCGCCGAGCGCACCGAGGAGATCGCCCAGCTCATCTCCGCCGAGAACGGCAAGCCCATCAAGTGGGCCCGCGGCGAGGTCGGCCGCGCCGTGTCCGTCTTCCGGTTCGCGGCCGAGGAAGCCCGCCGCTTCAACGGCGGCGAGGCCCAGCGCCTGGACACCGACGGCGGCGGCGTGGGCCGCCTCGCCCTGACCCGCCGCTTCCCCAAGGGCGTCGTCCTCGGCATCGCGCCGTTCAACTTCCCGCTGAACCTGTGCGCTCACAAGGTCGCCCCGGCCATCGCCGTCGGCGCGCCGATCATCCTCAAGCCCGCCCCGGCCACCCCGCTCTCGGGCCTCATCCTCGGCGAGCTGCTCGCCGAGACCGAGCTGCCCGCCGGCTCGTGGAGCATCCTGCCCGTCGCCAACGACAAGATGCCGGCCCTGGTGCAGGACGACCGCCTCCCGGTCATCTCCTTCACCGGATCCGACAAGGTCGGCTACGCGATCATGGACTCGGTGCCGCGCAAGCACTGCACCCTGGAGCTCGGCGGCAACGGCGCGGCCGTGGTCCTCGCCGACTTCGCCTCCGAGGAGGACCTGGACTGGGCGGCGACCCGTATCGCCACCTTCTCCAACTACCAGGGCGGCCAGTCCTGCATCTCCGTGCAGCGCGTGATCGCCGACGCCGCCGTCTACGACCGGCTGCTGCCGAAGGTCGTCGCGGCCGTCGAGGCCCAGGTCACCGGTGACCCGTCCGACGCCTCCACCGACGTCGGCCCGCTGGTCAGCGAGGACGCCGCCAAGCGCGTCGAGTCCTGGGTCGACGAGGCCGTACAGGCCGGTGCCAAGCTGCTCGCCGGCGGCAAGCGCGACGGCGCCGCCTACGCCCCGACCGTCCTCACCGAGGTCCCGGCCGACACCACCCTCGCCTGCGAGGAGGTCTTCGGACCGGTCCTCACCGTGCAGAAGGTGGACGGCGAGGAGGAGGCCTTCGCGGCCGTCAACTCCTCCAAGTACGGCCTTCAGGCGGGCGTCTTCACGCACGACCTGCAGACCGCCTTCCGCGCCCACCGCGCCCTGGAGGTCGGCGGCGTGATCGTCGGCGACGTCCCCTCGTACCGCGCGGACCAGATGCCGTACGGCGGCGCCAAGGCCTCCGGCGTCGGCCGCGAGGGCGTCCGCTACGCGATGGACGACTACACGTACGAGCGTGTGCTCGTCCTGACGGGTCTCGCCCTCTAGGACGTACGTACGGACGCGGCCGGAGCCCACCAGCGGGCTCCGGCCGTTTCGCGTCCCAGGGGTGGTCGGGCCGCCCGGAATCGGGTACATACGGACGAGTAGCACTGTCCGGTAACGGGTGCGTGCGCGCGCCCCGACAACCTCGCGGCGAGGAGTACCCCTCATGACCGCACCACACGGCACACCCAAGGTCTCCGAGCGCGAAGCGCGCCGGGTCGCCGAAGCCGCGCGCGAGCAGGACTGGCGCAAACCGAGCTTCGCGAAGGAACTCTTCCTCGGGCGCTTCCGGCTCGACCTCATCCATCCGCATCCGCTGCCCGCCACGGACGACGTGGAGCGCGGCGAGGCGTTCCTCGCCAAACTGCGGGACTTCTGCGAGACGAAGATCGACGGCGCCCTCATCGAGCGCGAGTCACAGATCCCCGACGAGGTGATCAACGGGCTCAAGGAGCTCGGCGCCCTCGGGATGAAGATCGACACCAAGTACGGCGGCCTCGGCCTCACCCAGGTGTACTACAACAAGGCGCTCGCGCTGGCCGGTTCCGCCAGCCCCGCGATCGGCGCGCTGCTCTCCGCCCATCAGTCGATCGGCGTACCGCAGCCGCTGAAGCTCTTCGGCACCCAGGAGCAGCGGGACACCTTCCTGCCGCGCTGCGCCCGTACCGACATCTCCGCCTTCCTGCTCACCGAGCCCGACGTCGGCTCCGACCCGGCCCGGCTCGCCACCTCGGCGGTCCCGGACGGCGACGACGCCTACGTGCTCGACGGGGTGAAGCTCTGGACCACCAACGGGGTCGTGGCGGACCTGCTGGTCGTCATGGCCCGGGTGCCGAAGTCCGAGGGGCACAAGGGCGGCATCACGGCCTTCGTCGTCGAGGCCGACTCGCCCGGCGTCACCGTGGAGAACCGCAACGCCTTCATGGGCCTGCGCGGCATCGAGAACGGCGTGACCCGCTTCCACCAGGTCCGCGTCCCCGCCGCGCACCGGATCGGCCCCGAGGGCGCCGGTCTGAAGATCGCCCTGACCACGCTGAACACCGGCCGCCTCTCGCTGCCCGCGATGTGCGTCGGCGCGGGCAAATGGTGTCTGAAGATCGCCCGCGAGTGGTCGGCGGCGCGCGAGCAGTGGGGCAAGCCCATCGCCCGGCACGAGGCCGTGGGCAGCAAGATCTCGTTCATCGCGGCCACCACCTTCGCCCTGGAGGCGGTGCTCGACCTGTCCTCGCAGATGGCCGACGAGGACCGCAACGACATCCGCATCGAGGCCGCGCTCGCCAAGCTGTACGGGTCGGAGATGGCCTGGCTGATGGCCGACGAGCTGGTCCAGATCCGCGGCGGACGCGGCTTCGAGACCGCCGACTCGCTGGCCGCCCGCGGCGAGCGGGCCGTACCGGCCGAGCAGATCCTGCGCGATCTGCGCATCAACCGGATCTTCGAGGGCTCCACCGAGATCATGCACCTGCTGATCGCCCGGGAGGCCGTGGACGCCCATCTGTCGGTCGCGGGCGATCTGATCGACCCGGACAAGAAGCTGCCGGACAAGGCGAAGGCGGGCGCCAACGCCGCCGCCTTCTACGCCCGCTGGCTGCCCAAGCTGCTCTCCGGACCTGGCCAACTGCCCAACTCCTACAGCGAGTTCGGTGATCTGGCGCAGCACATCCGGTACGTCGAGCGGTCCGCCCGCAAGCTGGCCCGCTCCACGTTCTACGCGATGTCGCGCTGGCAGGGCCGGATGGAGACCAAACAGGGCTTCCTCGGGCGGATCGTCGACATCGGCGCCGAACTGTTCGCGATGAGCGCCGCCTGCGTACGGGCGGAGCTGCTGCGCACCACCGGCGACCACGGCCGCGAGGCGCACCAGCTGGCCGACGTCTTCTGCCGCCAGGCCCGGATCCGGGTGGACGAGCTCTTCGAGCGGCTCTGGGCCAACACCGACGACCTGGACCGCAAGGTCGTCACCGGCGTCCTGGCCGGGTCGTACACCTGGCTGGAGGAGGGCGTCGTCGACCCGTCAGGGGACGGCCCGTGGATCGCGGACGCGACACCCGGACCGGCGAAGCGGGACAACGTCCACCGCCCGATCCGCTGAATCCGACGGGCAGTTGGGACACCGAGGGGCCCCGCTCCCCGGTGTCCCGGCGGCCCCCGGACCGTGCCGAGGGGCCCGGCACGGGGGAGTGCTTACCCGGCACACAGCCGATGCGGCAAGAATGGGGGGCATGAGCGACAGCCCAGCCCCCCTCGCCGACCCGCACATCGCCTTCGACCCCGCCGAAGGCCGCCGGGACATCGTCGTCCTCGGCTCCACCGGGTCCATCGGCACCCAGGCCATCGACCTGGTGCTGCGCAACCCCGACCGGTTCCGCGTCACCGCGCTCGCCGCGTCGGGTGGACGGGTCGCGCTCCTGGCCGAGCAGGCGCGCCGGCTGCGGGTCCGCACGGTCGCGGTCGCCCGGCCGGACGCGGTGCCCGCGCTGCGCGAGGCGCTGACCGAGCAGTACGGCGCAGAGCCGCTCCCCGAGATCCTCGCCGGACCGGACGCGGCCACCGAGCTCGCCGCCTCCGACTGCCACACCGTCCTCAACGGCATCACTGGCTCCATCGGCCTCGCGCCCACGCTGGCCGCCCTGACGGCGGGCCGCACCCTGGCGCTCGCCAACAAGGAGTCGCTGATCGTCGGCGGCCCGCTGGTGAAGGCGGTCGCGAAGCCCGGCCAGATCATCCCGGTCGACTCCGAGCACGCCGCCCTCTTCCAGTCCCTGGCCGCCGGCACCCGCGCCGACGTGCGCAAGCTGGTGGTCACCGCCTCCGGCGGCCCCTTCCGCGGCCGTACGCGCGCGGAGCTCGCCGACGTGACCCCGCGGGACGCGCTCGCGCACCCCACCTGGGCCATGGGCCCGGTGATCACCGTCAACTCGGCGACCCTGGTCAACAAGGGCCTCGAAGTCATCGAGGCGCACCTGCTGTACGACATCCCCTTCGACCGGATCGAGGTCGTCGTGCACCCGCAGTCGTACGTCCACTCCATGGTCGAGTTCACCGACGGCTCCACGCTCTGCCAGGCCACCCCGCCCGACATGCGCGGCCCGATCGCCATCGGCATCGGCTGGCCCGAGCGGGTGCCCGACGCGGCCCCGGCCTTCGACTGGACCAAGGCGTCGAGCTGGGAGTTCTTCCCGCTCGACACCGAGGCCTTCCCCTCGGTCGGACTCGCCCGGCATGTCGGGGAGCTGGGCGGAACGGCTCCGGCGGTGTTCAATGCCGCGAACGAGGAGTGCGTGGACGCTTTCCTCGCGGGACGGCTGCCTTTCAACGGAATCATGGATACGGTCACAGAGGTCGTCGCCGAGCACGGCACCCCCGCCGAGGGAACTTCCCTCACGGTCTCGGACGTCCTGGAAGCGGAGACCTGGGCACGGGCCCGGGCCCGTGAACTCGCGGTGAAGGCGACAGCGGAGGCGCGCGCATGACGATTTTGATGACGGTGCTCGGCATAGTCGTCTTCGTGGTCGGCCTGCTCGTCTCGATCGCGTGGCACGAGCTGGGCCACCTCTCCACGGCCAAGATGTTCGGCATCCGGGTGCCGCAGTACATGGTGGGCTTCGGCCCGACCATCTGGTCGCGGAAGAAGGGCGACACCGAGTACGGCATCAAGGCGGTCCCGCT
This sequence comes from Streptomyces sp. BPTC-684, assembly GCF_030028635.1. NCBI lineage: Bacteria > Bacillati > Actinomycetota > Actinomycetes > Kitasatosporales > Streptomycetaceae > Streptomyces > Streptomyces sp. BPTC-684. Next base: position 1,004,136 of record NZ_CP124863.1, on the reverse strand, counting down.
CGGCGGCTACATCCGCATGATCGGCATGTTCCCGCCCGGCGAGGACGGGCGGATCACCGCGCGCTCCACCTCGCCCTGGCGCGGCATGATCGAGGACGCCCGCTCGGCGGCCTTCGAGGAGCTCCAGCCCGGCGACGAGACGCGGCTCTTCTACACGCGCAAGCCGTGGAAGCGCGTGATCGTGATGTTCGCCGGGCCGTTCATGAACCTGATCCTCGCCGTGGCGATCTTCTTCGGCGTGATGATGACGTTCGGCGTCAACACCCAGACCACCCAGGTGGGCAAGGTCTCCGACTGTGTGATCTCGCAGAAGGAGCAGCGCGACACCTGCAAGGCCTCCGACCCGGTCGCCCCGGCCAAGCAGGCCGGTCTGAAGGCCGGTGACAAGATCGTCGCGTTCAACGGCGAGAAGGTCGGCGACTGGTCGGCGCTGCAGAAGCACATCCGCGACACCATCGGCCCCGCCACCATCACGGTCCAGCGCGACGGCAAGCCGCTCGACCTGCACGCCAGCCTGATCAAGAACGACGTCGCCAGGATCGACGGCTCCGGCAACTACACCTCCGGCACCACCTCGGCGGGCTTCCTCGGCTTCAGCCCCGCCACCGGCATCATCCAGCAGTCCTTCGGCGAGTCCGTGGACCGCATGGGCGACATGATGCGCTCCGGGGTGAAGTCGCTGGTCGCGATCCCCTCCAAGGTCCCGGACCTGTGGAACGCGGCGTTCAACGGCGAGGAGCGCAAGGCCGACTCCCCGATGGGCGTCGTCGGCGCGGCCCGGGTCGGCGGCGAGGTGTTCACCCTGGACATCCCGCCGGAGAACCAGATCGCGATGATGCTGTTCCTGGTCGCGGGATTCAACCTCTCCCTGTTCCTCTTCAACATGCTGCCGCTGCTGCCGCTGGACGGCGGGCACATCGCGGGCGCCCTGTGGGAGTCGCTGCGCCGCACGGTCGCACGCGTCTTCAAGCGCCCCGACCCGGGCCCGTTCGACGTGGCGAAGCTGATGCCGGTCGCGTACGTGGTGGCCGGGATCTTCATCTGCTTCACGCTGCTCGTGCTGGTGGCGGATGTGGTGAACCCGGTGAAGATCTCTTAGCGGGCAGGTGCGTGTCGTACGCATGTAGGGGGCGGGCCGGGTGCATGGAGCGCCGGGCCCGCCCCTTCGCGTGAACTCCCGGGGCGCGATGTGCTCGGGTGCCCCGGGGTGACGTAACCTCGAAGGCTGGAGCCCGCTGATCTCGGGACCTTGATCCTCACCTTGATCCACACCTTGGGGTTGCACAGCAGATGACTGCGATTTCACTGGGAATGCCGTCCGTTCCGACCAGGCTCGCCGAGCGCCGCAAGAGCCGTCAGATCCAGGTCGGGTCCGTGGCGGTCGGCGGGGACGCTCCTGTTTCGGTGCAGTCGATGACGACGACGCGTACGTCGGACATCGGTGCGACGCTTCAGCAGATCGCGGAGTTGACGGCGTCGGGCTGTCAGATCGTGCGGGTGGCGTGTCCGACGCAGGATGACGCGGATGCGCTGGCGACGATTGCGAAGAAGTCGCAGATTCCGGTGATCGCGGATATTCATTTCCAGCCGAAGTACGTGTTCGCGGCGATTGATGCCGGGTGTGCGGCGGTGCGGGTGAATCCGGGCAATATCAAGCAGTTCGACGACAAGGTGAAGGAGATCGCGCGGGCGGCGAAGGATGCGGGGACGCCGATTCGTATCGGGGTGAACGCGGGGTCGCTGGATGCGCGGTTGCTGAAGAAGTACGGGAAGGCCACGCCCGAGGCGCTGGTGGAGTCGGCGCTGTGGGAGGCGTCGCTGTTCGAGGAGCACGACTTCCGGGACATCAAGATCTCGGTGAAGCACAACGACCCGGTGGTCATGGTCGAGGCGTACCGGCAGCTGGCCGCGCGGTGTGACTATCCGCTGCACCTGGGTGTGACGGAGGCGGGTCCGGCGTTCCAGGGCACGATCAAGTCGGCGGTGGCTTTTGGGGCGCTGCTGAGTCAGGGCATCGGGGACACGATCCGGGTCTCGCTGTCGGCGCCGCCGGCGGAGGAGATCAAGGTGGGGATGCAGATTCTGGAGTCGTTGAATCTGCGTCAGCGTCGTCTGGAGATCGTGTCGTGTCCGTCCTGCGGCCGCGCCCAGGTCGACGTCTACAAGCTGGCTGAGGAGGTCACGGCGGGTCTGGAGGGCATGGAGGTGCCTTTGCGGGTCGCGGTGATGGGGTGTGTGGTGAACGGGCCCGGCGAGGCGCGTGAGGCGGACCTCGGCGTCGCCTCGGGCAACGGCAAGGGGCAGATCTTCGTGAAGGGCGAGGTCATCAAGACGGTGCCCGAGTCGAAGATCGTCGAGACGCTGATCGAAGAGGCGATGAAGATCGCCGAGCAGATGGAGAAGGACGGCGTGACGTCCGGCGAGCCGCAGGTGTCTGTGGCGGGTTGATTTCCCCCCACCCCGCCCCTTCCCGAAAGCCCTCGGCCGGGCGGCTTGGTTCGTCGGCTGCGGGCCTGTGGGGGCTGGTCGCGCAGTTCCCCGCGCCCCTTGAGATGCCGCTGCGCGGCAATCCCCCCGGGCGCCCCGCAGGGGCGCATCTCAGGGGCGCGGGGAACTGCGCGAGCAACCCAGCACGGTCCGCAGACGAACACCGGGCCTATAAGGGGCGCGGGGAACTGCGCGACCAGCCACATCCAGCCCGCAGACAAAGGCCGGGCACGAAAAGCGGCGCGGCCAGCCCCCACCAGCCCGTAGGGGGAGGGCAGGGCGGCGTCAGGGTGCCCCGCCGGGTACAGTGCGGAGATCAGCAGACCGCATGGTGAGGCCCCACGTGTTGACGCAGACCACCACCCGGGTCCTCGAACCCGGTGACCTCGGCGCGGCGCTCGCCGTCCTGGAGAGCGATCCGGTCGCCAACGCCTTCGTGGCCTCGCGCGTGCAGGTCGCCGGCCTCGACCCGTGGCGGCTCGGCGGCGAGATGTGGGGCTGGTACGCCGACGGCAAGCTGCGCTCGCTCTGCTACTCCGGCGCCAACCTCGTCCCCATCTGCGCCACCCCCGAAGCCGTCCGCGCCTTCGCGGACCGCGCCCGCCGCACCGGCCGCCGCTGCTCCTCCATCGTCGGCCCGGCCGAGCCGACCGCCCTGCTCTGGAAGCTCCTGGAGCCGCACTGGGGCCCGGCCCGCGACGTCCGCCCGCACCAGCCGCTGATGGTCACCGACCGGATGCCCGACGACATGGTCCCCGACCCGTACGTACGCCGGATCCGCAAGGACGAGATGGACGTGATCATGCCCGCGTGCGTGGCCATGTTCACCGAGGAGGTCGGCGTCTCCCCGATGGCGGGCGACGGCGGGCTGCTCTACCAGGCGCGCGTCGCCGAACTCGTCGGCGCCGGGCGCTCGTTCGCCCGCGTCGAGGGCGGCAAGGTCGTCTTCAAGGCCGAGATCGGCGCGGCCACCTCGCGCGCCTGCCAGATCCAGGGCGTCTGGGTCGCCCCCGAGTACCGGGGCCGGGGCCTGTCCGTCACCGGCATGGCCGCCGTCCTGCGCTACGCCCTCGCCGACGTGGCCCCGGTCGTCAGCCTCTACGTGAACGACTTCAACACGGCGGCACGCGCCTGCTACCGCCGGGTCGGCTTCCGTGAGACGGGGGCTTTCATGAGCGTGCTCTTCTGACAGTAGGGTGCGGCCATGGCACCTTCCTTTGGAGCCGGTCCCCGGACGCCCGAGGTGACGGTCGGACCGCTCGACCTCGCCGCTCGCGTGGACGAGGCCCTCGCCGTGCAGGCGGTCGCCTTCGGGCTCAGCGCGGAGGAGGTCGGCGTGCGCCGCCACATCGTGCTGCGCCACCTCGCCTGCCCCGGCGCGCGCGCCCTGGGCGCCACCACCCCCGACGGCCGGCTCGTCGGCTTCGTGTACGGGATGCCCAACGACCGCGCGCACTGGTGGTCCACGGTCGTCGAACCGTATCTGCGCCACAACGGCACCGACGTCTGGCTCGACGACTCCTTCGTGATCACCGAACTCCACGTCCACCCCTCCCACCAGGGCCGGGGAGTCGGCCGCGAGCTCATCACCCGGATCACCGACAGCGCGGCCGAGCCGAGGTCGATCCTCTCCGCGATCGACATGGAGAGCCCGGCGCGGGCGCTGTACCGCGCGCTGGGGTATCTGGACCTCGCGGGACAGGTCCACTTCCCGAGCGCGCCACGGCCGTACGCGGTGATGGGGGCGCATTTGCCCTTGCGGCGGGCCTGAGTGGCGCCCGGCCGGGGGTCCGGGGGTTGTCCCCCGGGAAGACACAGTCCGAGCGCGCCACGGCCGTACGCCGTCATGGGCGCGCACCTGCCGCTGCGGCGGCCGTGAGCCCGTAAACCGATTTCCACGCGCGCGTGGCGCGCGGATAACCTCCTGACACCACCCGTGTACGTACAGGAGAGATTCCCATGGCAGCCGCCCAGGTCCAGCGCATGTCCCGTCTGATGGTCAAGACACTGCGCGACGACCCGGCGGACGCGGAGACGCTCAGCCACAAGCTGCTGGTCCGGGCCGGATACGTACGGCGCAACGCGGCCGGCATCTGGACCTGGCTGCCGCTCGGCAAGAAGGTCCTCGACAACATCTCGAACATCGTGCGCGAGGAGATGGACGCCATCGGCGCCCAGGAGGTGCTGCTGCCGGCCCTGCTGCCCAAGGAGGCGTACGAGGCGAGCGGGCGCTGGGAGGAGTACGGCGACCTGCTGTTCCGGCTCAAGGACCGCAAGGGCGCGGACTATCTGCTCGGGCCCACCCACGAGGAGATCTTCACCCAGACCGTCAAGGATCAGTGCACGTCCTACAAGGACCTGCCGGTGATGCTCTACCAGATCCAGACCAAGTACCGGGACGAGGCGCGTCCGCGCTCGGGCGTGCTGCGCGGGCGCGAGTTCCAGATGAAGGACTCGTACTCGTTCGACACCACGGACGAGGGCCTGGCCGAGTCGTACGCGCTGCACCGCGAGGCCTACCGGAAGATCTTCGCGCGGCTCGGGCTCGACTACCGGATCGTTTCGGCGGTGTCGGGGGCGATGGGCGGCTCGGCGTCGGAGGAGTTCCTGGCCCCGGCCGCCGCCGGTGAGGACACGTTCGTGGACTGCCCGGCGTGCGAGTACGCGGCGAACACGGAGGCCGTGACCTTCGTGGCCGAGGCCGTGGACGCGTCCGGGGTCGAGCCCGTGGAGGAGCTGGACACGCCGGACACCCCCACGATCGAGAGCCTGGCGGCCCACCTGGGCGTCCCGGCCTCCGCCACCCTGAAGAACCTCCTGGTCAAGGTGGACGGCGAGATCGTGGCGGTCGGGGTGCCCGGGGACCGCGAGGTGGACCTGGGCAAGCTGGGCGAGCACCTGGCGCCGGCCGTCGTCGAACTGGTCACCGCCGAGGACTTCGTGGACCGGCCCGATCTCGTACGCGGGTACGTCGGCCCGCAGGGCCTGGAGAAGGTCCGCTACATCGCCGACCCGCGGGTGGCGCCGGGCACGGCGTGGGTGACGGGTGCGAACCGTGCGGACACGCATGCGCGCAATGTGGTCTGCGGGCGGGACTTCTCGGTCGACGACTACCTCGACGTGGTCGTCGTCGAGGAGGGCGACCCGTGCCCCGCGTGCGGCGCGGGCCTCCGGCTCGACCGGGCGATCGAGATCGGGCACATCTTCCAGCTGGGGCGGAAGTACGCGGACACGTTCCAGCTCGACGTCCTCGGTCAGCAGGGCAAGCCGGTGCGGGTGACGATGGGCTCGTACGGGATCGGCATCTCGCGGGCCGTGGCCGCGCTGGCCGAGCAGACGGCCGACGCGGCCGGGCTGTGCTGGCCTGCGGAGGTCGCGCCGGCGGATGTCCACGTCGTGGCGGCGGGCAAGGCGCTGCAGACGGAGGTGGCGCTGGATGCGGCGTCGCAGCTGGCTGCGGCGGGGTTGCGGGTGCTGGTGGACGACCGGGCGGGGGTGTCGCCGGGGGTCAAGTTCACGGATGCGGAGCTGTTGGGCGTGCCGAAGATCCTTGTTGCGGGGCGGCGGGCCGGGGAGGGTGTGCTTGAGCTCAAGGACCGGCGGACGGGGGAGCGGGAGGAGCTCTCTGTGGCGGAGGCGATCGCTCGTCTGCGGGGTTAGCCCCCACCCCGCCCCTTCCCTAAACCCTCCGGGGGTGGGGGGAGGACTGAGGCGGTCTCCCGGGGGCTACGCCCCCGGACCCCCTGTTTGTCTGCGGGTTCTCTTGGGCTGGTCGCGCAGTTCCCCGCGCCCCTGAGGGGCGGGGCCTGCGGCCCCTGCCCCGGCTCCTCGAACGCCGGAGGACTGGATCTCCCGCGCCTGACCCGCTCGCGTCGGGGCTGCCCAAGCTGGACGTCCCCCGTCACCTAAGGGGCGCGGGGAACTGCGCGAGCAACCCAGTACGGTCCGCAGACGAGCACCGGGCCGGAAAGGGGCGCGGGGAACTGCGCAGGGCCCGCCCCCCTACAACCAGCCCGCGAACTCCAGCAGCAGTTCCGATTCCTGGGCGCGGCCCGCCGCTCGGGCGCGCAGGCCGGACTCCACCGCTCGGAACAGGGTCCAGCCACGAAGCCGCGCCGGGTCGACATCCAGCGCGTCCGCCAGCTTGTTCACCCGGCGCCGCGCCACCGCCGCACCGCTCGGCGCCGCGATCAGGTCCTCGACGCGGTCGCGGACCAGGCGGGCCAGGTCGTAGGCCCGTTCGCCCACCAGCGGCTCGGGGCCCACCGTCAGCCACGGCGAGCGCTCGCCCGAAAGCACCTTGCTCTGGCGGAAGTTGCCGTGGAGGAGGAACTCCTCCGACGACGAGGTCGTCAACTCGTCCCGGGCCGCCAGGGCCGCCTCCGCCAGCGGCGCCAACTCGTCCGGCAACTCGCCCCGCATCGGACTGGACTGACGTTCCGTCCGTTCCGTGACGGACTCGAACTCGTGCGACGCCGGCGGCTCCACCCACAGGCGGCGCAGCGTTCCCGCCGCCTCCAGGAGCGCCTTCGCCTCCGGGAGCGAGCGCAACGACACCTCGGGGTGCAGGCGTTCCAGCAGAAGGGAGTCGGAGGGAGGAGCGTCCAGGAGTTGCGTCGCGCCCCAGCCCTTCCAGTGCGCCAGCGCAGCCCGCTCCAGCTCCGGCCGTGCCTCGGCGGGGGCCAGCTTCAGGGCCGCCGGGGTGCCGTCCGCGCACCGGACGAGGAGCACCAAAGAGCTGCGGCCCCCGGGCGCCTGCACCCGGTCCACCGTCAGCCCGCGCTCCGCGACCGCCGCCTCGGCCAGGGCGGGCAGCTGCCCGAGCCAGCGCTCCGCGACGTCGTCCCCGTACGTCTCGCCGAGCGCGCGTACCAGCCGCTCAGGCGGTTCGAAAGCCATGCGTGCGTCGTCCCTTGGTCGGCTAACCGGTCGGGCCCGGACGTTCGGCGAGCCCCGGAAAGGCTACGCTGCCGCCCCGCCACCTCCCCGCCCGCACCGCCGCCTCCCGCAGCGCGGCAGCCGCCTCCCGGCGCAGCGGGCCCTCGGCCGCCCGGACGAGATCGGAGTAGACCCCCGCCACCCGGTCCTCCAGCTCGGCCGCGAGCCGCACCGCGGCCGCCGCGTCCGGCACCGGGAACGGCAGCGCGTACGCGGGCGCCGACGCGACCGGCGCGGCGCCCAGGTCGCGCACGGTCCGGGTGAGCGCGTCACGGCGGGCGCGGTGGGCCGCGTACGCCTCCCGGGCCTCGGCCCCGCGCGCCTCGGCGACCCGGCCGCCGAGCACCCCGTACCCGTACACCGCCGCGTGCTCCGCCGCGAGCGCGGCCTGCGCCGCTTCCAGAGCCGACATCAGCCGCCGCCCTCCCGCCGGGTCAGCAGATACGCGTGGACCGCGCCCGCCGCCGCGACCGAGGCCAGCAGCCGGGCGAGCTCGGGGGGCGCCCCGGCCAGCGCCGCCGTGTGGGCGTCGGAGACCCGGCGGGCCGTCGCCGCGAGCTCCCGCAGCGCCTCGGAGGGGGAGTCGGGGACGGGCGCGGGAGGCGGGGAGGTCTGCTGCGGCCGGCCGCCGCCGAGCGCCGTCGCGTGCTGCGCCGCCTCCTCGCGCAGGGGCGCGAGCCGGTCCCGTACCGCCGGATGGCGCAGTGCCACCGCCTCGTACCGGTCGCGCAGCGCGGCGCTCGCCGCCGAGGTGCGCAGCCGCAGGGCGGCCTCGGCCCGGGCCGCGCGGACCCGCTCCGCCGCGCCGCGGTCGGCCTGCGGCGACGTGCCGTCCGAGCAGGCGGCGAGCAGTCCGGCGGCGGCCGCGCCGGTCGCCGCGAGGGCGGCTCTGCGAGAGGTCGGCGTCCTGGTAGCGGGCACGTCTGTCTCCCCTGTGGGCTCCGGGCCCGGGGGCCGCCAAGTGATCACCGCAGGCGAGCGTACCCGCGCCCCGCTCCGGGTGGACGGCAACACCCCCCGGGACCGGATACCCTTTGACCTGACGGCGCAGACGTATGCCGTACGCGACGATCCCACAACAGCACACGCGGCCGAGGAGTCACCCGGATGAGCACGACCCAGAGCGAGAGGCTGCGCGGACTGCTGGAACCGCTCGTCAGCGCGAAGGATCTCGATCTCGAGGAGATCGAGGTGTCCCGGGCCGGCCGCCGCCGCATGCTGCGTATCGTCGTCGACTCCGACGAGGGCGTGGAGCTGGACACCTGTGCCGAGCTGAGCCGGGCCGTCTCCGACGCGCTCGACGAGAGCGACGTCATGGGTGACGAGGAGTACGTCCTCGAAGTCACCTCCCCCGGTGCCGAGCGCCCGCTCTCCGAGCTGCGCCACTACGTGCGCGCCACCGGGCGGCTCGCCCGGTTCACCCTCGCCGAGGGCGGCGAGCTGGTCGCGCGCATCCTGAACGCCGACGAGGACGGACTCGACCTCGAGGTGCCGGGCGTGAAGGGCCGCAAGGCCACCGCCCGCCGGGTCGCGTTCGCCGACATCGTCAAGGCGCGTGTCGAAATCGAGTTCAACCGCAAGGACAAGAAGGAAGAGGAGGCGTAGCCATGGACATCGACATGAGTGCCCTGCGGGGTTTGGTACGGGAGAAGGAGATCTCCTTCGACCTGCTGGTCGAGGCCATCGAGTCGGCCCTCCTCATCGCCTACCACCGCACCGAGGGAAGCTTCCGCCGCGCACGCGTCAAGCTGGACCGCGAGAACGGTCATGTGACCGTGTGGGCGAAGGAAGACCCGGCCGACCTGGAAGAGGGCCAGGAGGCCAAGGAGTTCGACGACACCCCGACCGGCTTCGGCCGCATCGCCGCCACCACCGCCAAGCAGGTCATCCTGCAGCGGCTGCGCGACGCCGAGGACGACATCACCTTCGGTGAGTTCGCCGGGCGCGAGGGCGACGTGATCACCGGTGTCGTGCAGCAGGGCAAGGACCCCAAGAACGTCCTGGTCGACATCGGCAAGATGGAGGCCATGCTCCCCGTGCAGGAGCAGGTCCCGGGCGAGGAGTACACCCACGGACTGCGCCTTCGTACGTACGTCGTACGGGTGGCGAAGGGCGTGCGCGGTCCCTCGGTGACGCTCTCGCGCACCCACCCCAATCTGGTGAAGAAGCTCTTCGCCCTGGAGGTGCCGGAGATCGCGGACGGCTCGGTGGAGATCTCCGCCATCGCCCGTGAGGCCGGTCACCGTACGAAGATCGCCGTCCGCTCCACCCGCAGCGGTCTGAACGCCAAGGGCGCCTGCATCGGCCCGATGGGCGGCCGGGTGCGCAACGTCATGGCCGAGCTGCACGGCGAGAAGATCGACATCGTCGACTGGTCGGACGACCCGGCCGAGATGGTGGCGAACGCGCTCTCCCCGGCCCGGGTCTCCCGGGTCGAGGTCGTGGACCTCGCGGCCCGCTCCGCGCGGGTGACCGTGCCCGACTACCAGCTCTCGCTCGCCATCGGCAAGGAGGGCCAGAACGCCCGCCTCGCCGCGCGGCTCACCGGCTGGCGCATCGACATCCGGCCGGACACGGAGCAGCCCTCCGAGCAGGACTGAACAGACGGCCACGGGGTCCGGGAATAGTGCCGGGCCCCGTGGCTGTTGCCGTCATGGCGATCTTTTAGGACAACGGCCGTTCGATTTTTGCCCCAAAGGGGTGAGGTCGGTACGGGGAGGTAGACTTAAACGTGTCTGGCCGGACGCATGCCCGCGCATGCCCTGAGCGCACCTGTGTGGGGTGCCGGGAGCGAGCGGCCAAGACCGATTTGCTGCGCATCGTGGAGGTCGAGGGCGCTTGCGTCCCCGATCCTCGCGGTACGCTGCCCGGCCGGGGTGCGTACGTTCACCCCGCCTCGGTCTGTCTCGACCTGGCGGTCCGCCGCCGGGCACTCTCCCGGGCCTTCAAGGTCAAGGAGCCGCTGGACAGCGAGGCCGTGCGTCAGCACGTCGAGCAGGCAGCACCGTAAGAAGAAGTACGGCACGGAACACCGTGCGGTCAGGTACCTCGCGAGTTGGAAGTAGGTCGAGATTGCGATGAGCACTCGATGAGTACGCGATGAGTACGCCCATGAAGTAGCGACGGTCCGGCGGTAACCCGGACCTAAAAGGAGCGAAGTGGCTAAGGTCCGGGTATACGAACTCGCCAAGGAGTTCGGGGTTGAGAGCAAGGTCGTCATGGCCAAGCTCCAAGAACTCGGTGAATTCGTCCGTTCGGCGTCCTCGACGATCGAGGCGCCGGTTGTACGCAAGCTGACCGACGCTTTGCAGGGGCCCGGTGGCAACGCCGGCAAGTCCGCTGCCAAGCCGAGCGCGCCCCGCAAGGCGACGCCTGCCAAGCCCGCCGCGCCCTCCCCGGCGCAGGCGGCACGTCCCGCTGCCCCCAAGCCCGGCGCCCCGGCCCCCAAGCCGGCCGCCGCCGAGGCCCCCAAGAGCAGCACCCCGTCCACGGCGCCGGCCCCCGGCCCGCGTCCGGGTCCCAAGCCCGCGCCGGCCAAGCCCGCCCCGGCGGCTCCGGTCCCCGCGGCCGAGTTCTCGGCTCCGGCGGCTCCGGCCGCCCCCGCGCCGCAGCAGGCCCCGCGTCCCGCGGGTGCCACCCCCGGCCCGCGTCCGGCCGCCCGTCCCGCCGCCTCCGGCGGTCAGGGCGAGCGCCAGGGCGGCCAGGGCGCACGTCCCGGCGGCGCTCCGCGTCCCGCCGCGGGCGAGCGCGCACACCCCGGTGCCTCCGGGCGGCCTGGCGGTGCCCGTCCCGCGGGTCCGCGTCCCGGCAACAACCCCTTCACCTCCGGCGGCTCCACCGGCATGGCGCGCCCCCAGGCGCCCCGTCCCGGCGGCGAGCGCGCCCCGCGTCCCGGCGGTGCCGGTGCCCCCGGTGGTGCCCCGCGTCCGCAGGGCGGTCCCGGTGGCGCTCCGCGTCCCCAGGGCCAGGGCGCTCCCCGGCCGACCCCGGGCGGTATGCCCCGGCCGCAGGGCGGCGCCCCGCGTCCGGGCGGTGCCCCGGGCGGTAACCGTCCGAACCCCGGCATGATGCCGCAGCGTCCCGCTGCGGGCCCGCGTCCCGGCGGCGGCCCCGGTGGCCGTGGTCCCGGTGGCCCCGGTGGCCGTCCGGGCGGCGCCGGTCGTCCCGCGGGCGGCGGCTTCGCCGGCCGTCCGGCCGGTCCCGGCGGTGGCGGTCGTCCCGGTGGCGGCGGTGGCTTCGGCGGCCGTCCCGGCGGTGGCGGTGGCGCTCCCGGTGGTGGCGGCGGCTTCGGCGGCGGTCGTCCCGGCTTCGCCGGTCGTCCCGGCGGCCCCGGTGGCCGTGGCGGCACGCAGGGTGCCTTCGGCCGTCCCGGCGGGCCCGCCCGTCGCGGTCGCAAGTCGAAGCGTCAGAGGCGCCAGGAGTACGAGGCCATGCAGGCCCCGTCGGTCGGCGGCGTGATGCTGCCCCGCGGCAACGGCGAGACCGTTCGCCTGTCGCGCGGTGCTTCGCTCACCGACTTCGCGGAGAAGATCAACGCCAACCCGGCGTCGCTGGTCGCGGTCATGATGAACCTCGGCGAGATGGTCACTGCCACGCAGTCCGTCTCCGACGAGACCCTCCAGCTCCTCGCGGGCGAGATGAACTACCAGGTTCAGATCGTCAGCCCGGAGGAGGAGGACCGCGAGCTGCTCGAGTCCTTCGACATCGAGTTCGGCGAGGACGAGGGCGGCGAGGAGTACCTCGTGGCGCGTCCGCCGGTCGTCACCGTCATGGGTCACGTCGACCACGGAAAGACCCGACTGCTCGACGCGATCCGCAAGACGAACGTCGTGGCGGGCGAGGCCGGTGGCATCACCCAGCACATCGGTGCCTACCAGGTCGCGACCGAGGTCAACGGCGAGGACCGCAAGATCACCTTCATCGACACCCCGGGTCACGAGGCGTTCACCGCCATGCGTGCCCGTGGTGCCAAGTCGACCGACATCGCGATCCTCGTGGTGGCGGCGAACGACGGTGTGATGCCCCAGACGATCGAGGCGCTCAACCACGCCAAGGCGGCCGACGTGCCGATCGTGGTCGCGGTCAACAAGATCGACGTCGAGGGTGCGGACCCGGTCAAGGTCCGCGGTCAGCTGACCGAGTTCGGTCTGGTGGCCGAGGAGTACGGCGGCGACACCATGTTCGTCGACATCTCCGCCAAGCAGGGTCTGCACATCGACTCCCTGCTCGAGGCCGTCGTCCTCACCGCCGACGCCTCGCTCGACCTGCGGGCCAACCCGGAGCAGGACGCGCAGGGCATCGCGATCGAGGCCCACCTCGACCGCGGCCGCGGCGCCGTCGCCACCGTCCTCGTCCAGCGCGGTACCCTCCGCGTCGGCGACACGATGGTCGCCGGTGACGCCTACGGCCGAGTCCGCGCCATGCTCGACGACAAGGGCGAGAACGTGGAAGAGGCGGGTCCGTCGACCCCGGTCCTCGTCCTCGGTCTCACCAACGTCCCGGGCGCGGGCGACAACTTCCTGGTGGTCGACGAGGACCGTACGGCCCGTCAGATCGCCGAGAAGCGCGCCGCCCGCGAGCGCAACGCCGCGTTCGCCAAGCGCACCCGCCGGGTGTCCCTCGAGGACCTCGACAAGGTGCTCAAGGCCGGTCTGGTCCAGGACCTCAACATCATCATCAAGGGCGACGCGTCCGGTGCTGTCGAGGCCCTCGAGTCCTCGCTGCTCCAGCTCGACGTCGGTGAAGAGGTCGACATCCGCATCCTGCACCGCGGTGTGGGTGCGGTCACCGAGTCCGACATCGACCTGGCGATGGGCTCCGACGCCATCGTCATCGGCTACAACGTCCGTGCGGCCGGCCGTGCCGCGCAGATGGCGGAGCGCGAGGGCGTCGACGTCCGGTACTACTCGGTGATCTACCAGGCCATCGAGGAGATCGAGGCGGCCCTCAAGGGCATGCTCAAGCCGGAGTACGAGGAGGTCGAGCTCGGCACCGCGGAGATCCGCGAGGTCTTCCGCTCGTCCAAGCTCGGCAACATCGCGGGTGTGCTCATCCGCTCCGGCGAGGTCAAGCGGAACACGAAGGCCCGCCTCCTCCGGGACGGCAAGGTCATCGCGGAGAACCTCAACATCGAGGGTCTGCGCCGCTTCAAGGACGACGTCACCGAGATCCGCGAAGGCTTCGAGGGCGGTATCAACCTCGGAAACTTCAACGACATCAAGATCGACGACGTCATCGCGACGTACGAGATGCGCGAGAAGCCGCGCGGCTGATCGTCGTATCGAGTCGGGGCCGGTCGGCGGAGCTTATTCCGTCGATCGGCCCCGGCCGTTGCGTGTACGGTTCTGATGTCCCCGCCAAGTGGTTGGCGGGGCCATCTACCCCGGACCGGCGGGATATCCGGACACCTATGTATGTGGGGACGCTGTCCTTCGATCTGCTCCTCGGCGACGTACGGTCGCTGAAGGAAAAACGCTCCGTCGTCCGGCCGATCGTCGCCGAACTCCAGCGCAAGTACGCGGTGAGCGCGGCGGAAGTCGGCGGCCAGGACCTCCATCGCAGGGCCGAGATCGGCCTGGCGGTGGTCTCCGGCGACACGGGGCACCTCACAGACGTACTCGACCGGTGCGAGCGCATGGTCGCCGCCCGGCCCGAGGTGGAGCTGCTGTCGGTGCGACGCAGGCTCCACAGTGACGAAGACTGAAACCTGAGCTTGAGCAAGGCAAAGAAGGAGAAGGACCAGTGGCCGACAACGCGCGGGCGAAGAAGCTGGCGGACCTCATCCGGGAGGTGGTCGCCCAGAAGCTGCAGCGCGGCATCAAGGACCCGCGCCTCGGTACGCACGTGACCATCACGGACACCAGGGTCACCGGCGACCTGCGGGAGGCCACGGTCTTCTACACGGTCTACGGCGACGACGAGGACCGGGCCAGCGCGGCCGCCGGACTGGAGAGCGCCAAGGGCATCCTGCGCTCCGCGGTCGGCTCCGCCGCCGGCACCAAGTTCACGCCGACCCTGACGTTCGTGGCGGACGCCCTCCCGGAGAACGCCAAGACGATCGAGGACCTCCTCGACAAGGCGCGGGCCTCGGACGCCGCGGTGCGCGAGGTCTCCTCGGGCGCCAAGTACGCGGGCGACGCCGACCCGTACAAGAAGCCCGGTGACGAGGACGACGAGGGTACCGCCGCCGAATGAGCCAGAACCGGACGCCGGACGGACTCGTCATTGTCGACAAGCCGTCCGGCTTCACTTCGCACGACGTCGTGGCCAAGATGCGCGGGATCGCCAGGACCCGCCGGGTCGGCCACGCGGGCACGCTCGACCCGATGGCCACGGGCGTGCTCGTCCTGGGCGTCGAGCGCGCCACCAAGCTGCTCGGGCACCTCGCCCTGACCGAGAAGGAGTACCTCGGTACGATCCGCCTCGGCCAGGACACGGTCACCGACGACGCCGAGGGCGAGATCACCTCGTCCACCGACGCCTCGAAGGTGACCCGCGAGGGCATCGACGCCGGTGTCGCGGCGCTGACCGGCGCCATCATGCAGGTCCCGTCGAAGGTCTCGGCCATCAAGATCGACGGCAAGCGCTCCTACGCGCGCGTGCGCGGCGGCGAGGAGTTCGAGATCCCGGCCCGTCCGGTGACGGTCTCCTCGTTCCGGGTGTACGACGTGCGCGAGGCCGTGGCCGAGGACGGCACCCCCGTCGTCGACCTGGTCGTCTCGGTGGTCTGCTCCTCCGGTACGTACATCCGCGCCCTCGCCCGTGACCTGGGCGCCGGGCTCGGCGTCGGAGGCCATCTGACGGCGCTGCGGCGCACCCGGGTCGGTCCCTACGGACTGGACGCGGCGCGCACGCTCGACCAGCTCCAGGAGGAGCTGACGGTGATGCCGGTCGCCGAGGCCGCGGCCGCCGCGTTCGCCCGCTGGGACGTCGACGAGCGACGCGCCGGGCTGCTCCTGAACGGGGTGCGCCTGGACATGCCCGAGGTGTACGGCGACGGCAAGCCGGTCGCCGTCTACGGGCCGGGCGAGCGTCTCCTTGCGCTCGTCGAGAGCCAGCGCGGCAAGGCGAAGAGCCTGGCGGTGTTCGGCTAGCCCGGCGACGGGTGCGGCCGGGACTTGTCCCGGGTTTTCAAACGTGTGGCGGGCTCTTCGAGAGCCCGCCACACGTGTTTTCACCCTTGCGTGCAGGCGCTCGTAGTGAAAGAGGGGTGCACTGGGGGGCGCTTTCGCCTCGCGTTCTTCTCGGTCGGATCATCCCAGAACTACCGTTTCGGACATGGGACGCGGGGACGGCGACGGGGGCCGGGAGACGCTGGTACGGATCTGCGATCTGGCGGGACGTACCCGGGGCACCGGATTCGTCGCCGACGACCGCGGCACCGTGGTCACCAGCCACGAGGTGGTGGACGGGCTCACCCGGGTGGTGCTGCACGCGCCCGGCGAGCGCACCTGCCTCGCCGAGGCCGACGCGGTCACCCCGCTGCCGGAGGCCGACCTCGCCCTGGTGCGCACCGAGGGCCTCGGGGTGCGGCCGCTGCCCGTCGCCGCCCGGGAGTCGGTCGCCGCGGGCACGTACGTACGGATCGCCGCGCACGGCTGGCGCGAGGCGCGGGTGCTCGGCGAGTCGCCCGTCACCTACACCGCCACCGACCGCTTCCACCTCCTCGGCTCCGCGCTGGAGCTGGCGATCGGCACCGAGGGCGCCGACGCGCTGCGCCTCGGCGGCGAGGCGGCGGGCGGGCCGGTCCTGGACGCGGCGACCGGTGCGGTGCTCGGGGTGCTCGGCACCGCGCTGCACGCGGCGCACCGGGCGGCCGGGCTCGCGGTGCCGCTGCGGCCCGACGGCGGCCCGCTCGAAGAGCTGCTGCGGCGCAACGCGGCGACCGTGCCGGGGTACGGCGAGGACCTGAACCTGGCGGGCGCGCTCCAGCTCACCG
The DNA here is from genome assembly GCF_030028635.1 of Streptomyces sp. BPTC-684. NCBI lineage: Bacteria > Bacillati > Actinomycetota > Actinomycetes > Kitasatosporales > Streptomycetaceae > Streptomyces > Streptomyces sp. BPTC-684. Next base: position 987,773 of record NZ_CP124863.1, on the reverse strand, counting down.
CGACCTCGGTGGGCTCGGCCGGCGGACCGGGAGTGCGCCGGGACCCGGTCGAACGTCGGCTCACCGTACGGCACTTCACGGACTTCGCGGCCGGGAGCGCCTGTGTGCTCGGCCTGGTCGGGGATCCCGGCACCGGCCGCACCACCGAGCTCGCCGCACTCGCCGCCCGCCGCGCCCGGGGCCCGGAGCCCGCCCCCACGGTGTGGCTGCGCGGCGCGGATCTGCGCGCGGGCGACGGCTCGGTGGCCGACGCGGTGGCGCGGGCGCTGCGGCAGGCGGGCCGGATCGTGGCGGCCGCGGGCGCCCCCGGCGACATGGAGTGCGCCACCCCCGAGCGGGTGGCACGGCTGGCCTCGGACGCCGGGCGCCCCCTGCTCGTCCTGCTCGACGGGCCCGAGGAGATGCCGCCCGTGCTCGCGCACCGGCTGCCCGAGTGGACGGCCGGCACGGCGGCGTGGCTGCGCGAGGCCGGGGCGCGGCTCGTGGTCGCCTGCCGCCCCGAGCACTGGGAGCAGGCCGGGGCGCTCTTCCCGCCGGACGCGCTGCACCCGGCCGAGGCGTCCCGGCTGCCGCACGCCGTGCGGATCGGCGACCTCTCCCGCAAGGAGGCCGCCCGGGCCCGCGAGCGGTACGGCATCCCGGACAACGCCCTGGCCGACCGGGCCGGACGGCATCCGCTGACGCTACGGCTGCTCGCCGAGGTGCGCGACGCGCTGCCGGGCGAGGTGCCGGGCCGCCCCGGCCGCGAGGACGTCTTCGCCGCCCACCTGGACCTGATGTGCCTGCGCATCGCGGTACGGCTGGCGGCCGCCCGGCGTCCCGCGCCGCACGGCACGGCGGTGCGGCGGCTCGCCGCGCGGGTCGCGGGCCGGGTCCACGAGGCGGCCCGGCGCTGTCTGGGCCCCGGCCAGGGCGAGCTGGACCGCGAGAACTTCGAGGAGATCTTCCCCTGGCGCACCGGCTGGGCGTCCGCGGTCCTCACCGAGGGCCTGCTGGTCCCGGCGGGTTCCGGCTACCGCTTCGCGCACGAGGAGCTGGCCGACTGGCTCCAGGCCGCCCACCTCGACCTGGACGCGGCCCTGCACGCCCTGGTCCACCGCTGGTGCGAGGACGCGCCCGGCACCGCCGACCGGGCCCCGGCCCGGCTGCCGTCCCGCCCGGGCACCGGCGGCCCGGGCGGGCGGAGCGAGGACGGGGCGGCGTACGTGCCGCCACCGCCGGGGTCGCGCGCCGCCGCGACCGCGGGCGAGGGCGAGGAACCCGCCGGGCCGCCGCACCCCGGCGTCCCCGACCAGCGCCGCTCACCGCGCCGTGAGGACGGCAGGCGGGGGCGGCGGTTCCGGCCGGGGCCGGTGCCGCCCGCGCCCGAGGCGGAACCCGCGCCCCCGGAGGAGGAGCCCCGAACCCTCCCCGTACCCCGGCACCGCATCGGCCCCGTCCTCCAAGCCCTGCTGCTCCTCGACCGCGAGCACGGGGCCGACCGGCTCGCGCCGCGCCTGGTCAAGCTGGTGGAGGCGCTCGACCGGCCGGCGGCGGGCCCCGGCGCGGGCGAGCAGGACCGGACGGAGGACGCCTGCTGGTGGGCCGTCCACCTGCTCGGGCAGACGCTGCTGCGGGTGCCCGAGCCCCGTACGTACCTCTGTGTGCTGCGGCTGCTCGCGGACCGGATCAGCGAGCGGTCGGTGCGCGCGGGCGGGCCGGGGCGGCTCGGCGGCCTGGGGGAGTTCGGGCCGTGGTTCTGGCAGCGGCTGCGGATCGGCGACGACCGCCGGATGGAGCTGATGCGGCGGCTGGTGCCCGCCGACGGGGCGCCGGGCGCGGCGCCGGAGTGGGCGCGGTACCTGGACGCCGTGGACCGGCGGCTCGCGGCCGAGCCCCGGAGCGTACAGCCGCTGCTGTGCCGGTGGTTCACCGACGAGCGGCCGCTGCCCGCGCCGCCGGGCAGCGAGATGCGCCCGACCGTCGCCGGGGCCGCGCAGGCCCTGCTCTACGCCCGCCGCTCGCTGGCCATCGACGACCTCACCGAGGCGCTGGTCGCCACCGCGCACGCCCGCGCCGACGAACTCCTGGCCGCGCTCGCCGAGGACGAGCCGTCCGCGCTCTGCCGGGCCGTGGACCGCTGGGCCCACGACGACCGGCCCGAACGCCGGGTGGCGGCCGCCGCGTACGGCCCGCGCGTCGCGCCGTACGTCACCACCGGTGCCGACCGCGACCTGCTGCGCTACGCCGCGCTCGCCCTGCTCGCCCGGTCCGCCGACACCCCTCTGCACGGCGCCGCGCTCGGCCTGCTCATCCGCGACCCGCGCACCCGCGCCCGCTACCTCGACAAGACGCTCGCGCGGTACACGGGCGGCGATCCCCGGCTGCCCGCCGCCGCGCTCACCGCTGCCCTCACCACCCACCCCGAACCGGTGCTCGCCGCCTTCCAGACGCGCCTCGACCAGCCCGGGGACGCCGCGGCCGAGGTGCTGCGGGCGCTCGCCGAGATCAACACGCCCGCGCTCGCCCGCCGCGCGGCCGCCCTGGTCCGCGCCTATCTGGACCGCCACCCGGAGGGCGCGGCGCACGCCGCAGCCTTCGTGGAGCGGCGCCTGGAGTACGGACCGGCCGCCAGGGCCGTGCTCTTCCCGCTGGTCACGTCGGTACTGCGGGGCTGCTCGCCGCAGGTGCGGCGGGCCCTTGCGCCGGTGCTGGCCGCGCCCGGCAGCCGCACCTCGCGCCCCCTGCGGGCCGAGCTCCTGGACGTACTCCTCGAATACGAGCGGTACGAGTCGCGGGACCCGGCGGTCCTGCACGCCCTGCTGCGGGCGGCGGCGCTGGGCGCCGAGGCGCGTCCCGAGGCGCGCACCCGCGACCTCGTCCACCGCACCGGGCTGCTCCTGGTGCGCACCCCCGAAGGCGCCTCCTGTTTCGACCGCCGGGTCGTCGAGCTGGCCAGGGAAGTACCGGAATTCGCCGTACAGGTGGCGGGCTGGCTGGTCCAGGCGCCGCACGAGTGGTCGGCGGTGATCGGGCCGAGCGCCCGCCGCACGGTCGAGACGCTTGCGGTGCCCATGCCGATGCGGGCCGAGCCCGCCGGGCATGGCAGTCTTAGACCTGTGTGAGAGGCCTACTCTCGCGCACACGGGTTCGGATTTCGGGCGAGTTTCGGGCGAGGAGCGGTCACAGTGCAGCGCTGGCGTGGCTTGGAGGACATCCCCCAGGACTGGGGACGCAGCGTCGTCACCATCGGCTCCTACGACGGGGTGCACCGCGGGCATCAGGTGATCATCGGGCGGGCCGTGGAGCGCGCCCGCGAGCTGGGCATCCCGTCGGTCGTGGTGACCTTCGACCCGCACCCCAGCGAGGTCGTGCGCCCCGGCAGCCACCCGCCGCTGCTCGCCCCGCACCACCGGCGCGCCGAGCTGATGGCGGGCCTCGGTGTGGACGCGCTGCTCATCCTCCCCTTCACCAGCGAGTTCTCGAAGCTGTCGCCGGCCGAGTTCGTGGTCAAGGCGCTCGTCGACAAGCTCCACGCGCGCGTGGTCGTCGAGGGCCCCAACTTCCGCTTCGGCCACAAGGCGGCCGGCAACGTGGCGTTCCTGGCCGAGCTGGGCGAGACGTACGACTACGAGGTGGACGTCATCGACCTCTTCGTCAGCGGTGAGGCGGGCGGCGGGCAGCCGTTCTCCTCGACCCTGACCCGGCGCCTGGTCGCCGAGGGCGACGTGGCGGGCGCCGCCGAGATCCTGGGCCGCCCGCACCGCGTCGAGGGCGTCGTGGTGCGCGGCGCGCAGCGCGGCCGCGAGCTGGGCTACCCGACGGCGAACGTGGAGACCCTGCCGCACACCGCGATCCCCGCGGACGGCGTGTACGCGGGCTGGCTCACGGCCGACGGCGAGCGGATGCCCGCCGCGATCTCGGTCGGCACCAACCCGCAGTTCGACGGCACCGAGCGCACGGTCGAGGCGTACGCGATCGACCGCGTCGGGCTCGATCTGTACGGGCTGCACGTCGCCGTCGACTTCCTCGCGTACGTGCGCGGCCAGGAGAAGTTCGAGTCGATCGAGGCGCTGCTCGAAGCGATCGCCCGCGACGTGAAGCGCTCGACGGAACTGATCGAGGCGGACGAGGCACGCGGCTAGAACCGGTCAAACGCTGGTCAATCAGTGACCAGAAACCGCCCAAGACCTGGCATCCATTGACTATGGGTGAAGGCTTTGGGCGGTTTTCGTCGTATTGACGAACTGGAGCGGCGCATAAGTTGAGACACGTGGCTGAACCCAACGTGTCCCGCATCCTCGGCATCGTCGGCGTCGACGCGGCCAGGATCGCGCAACCCGGCGTCCCGCCATACCACACACCGGTGTTCGTCCCGGCCCACCCGCGCTACCCGGCCGGAGGCGCCGCCCCGCGCGTCGACTTCGAGCTGTTGGGACCGGCCTCGGGGCCGCCGGTCCCGGTCGCTTTCAGCACCGTGGCGAAGCTGGTCGACGCGCTCGGCCCGACGCAGCCCTGGATCGCCGTCTCCATCGGCCCGTTCGCGGAGGCGATGCGCGAGGCCCGGCTGCCCAAGGTGCGCCTGGACCCGGAGGTGGCGCCGGGCGGCCGCCGATGGCAGCCGGAGGACCCGGAGCGTACCTACGGAGAGAGCGGGGCAGGGGCATGAGCGCCGACGTGAAGGTCATTCTGGCCGACCTCGACTCGATGGCGTCGACCTTCCACAAGGAAGCCGGCGTCTACCGGGGCATGCACGCCAACGTGAAGCCCGCGGTGGCCGGTTCCGGCGACCCCGGGTGCGACGCGGCGATCAAGTCGATGGCCGACCTGATAGCGGGCCTGCACGACAAGCAGAAGGCGATCGACGGGCTTACCAACTACGGTGCCGTGCGCACGGACATCCTGCACGCGGCCCAGCAGGCCCGCCTGGACGCGGCCGAGGCGCTCAACAAGCTGTACGAGGAGGACACTTCGAAGGTGTCCCCGGGTGACAAGGTCACCATCGCGGACTATCTGCGCGGGCTGTACGCGTACGACTCCGAGCGCACGCGGGTCAAGGGGCACGACGCCGCCGACAAGCTGGACGACGCCAAGAAAGAGGCGGCCGAGGCGAAGAAGGACCTGCGCACCGAGCGCAGCGCGTGGCAGAAGCAGGGCAGGACGCTTCCCAAGGACTCCCCGGCCCGGCTCGCCTACAAGGACGCGCTGACCGAGCTCGACGGCCTGGAGATCGACATCGCCCGCGCCGGGCACGGCAGTTCGGCGCTGCCGTACGACCACGCGCTCAATGTGAAGGTCGGGGACGCGGCGGAGGCGCTGCGGCTGGGCAAGAGCTTGGAGAAGCTGCCGGAGTTCCTCAAGGAGATCCCGGTCGTCGACGTCGCCGCGGCGAGCGTCTGCGGCCTCCTGGAGGCGAAGGACGACCACGACAAGGGCTGGTCGTGGACGCACTCGGTGGTGGTGGACGGGGGTGCGGCGCTGGGCGGCCTGGCGGCGGGCACCGCCGCGGTCGCCCTGGTGGCGAGTTCGGAGATCACCGTGCCGGTGGCCGTGGTCGCCGGGGTCGGCGGCCTGGTGATCATCGGGACGACCGATCTGCTCGACGAGGCGTTCCACGAGCACTGGAGCGAGGACATCCACGACCACGGCGTGGTCGGCGGCCTCCTGCACGGTTCCGCCAACGTGGCGTCCGACACGTGGGGGGACGTCAAGCGACTCGGCAGCGATGCCAAGGACGGAGCGAAAAAGGTGTGGCATGGCTTCACGAGCCTCTTCTGAGGACACGGCTCCCGCGAAACTGCCCGTGGTCGGGACCACGTGGTACCGCCGGGGTCCGCGCTACTGGCTGCGGCGCGCCGGATTCGGCGTCGCCACCCTGCTGACGGCGGTCCTCGTGTGCGCCGCCGCCGGCGCACTCTTCGACGGCCTGGTCTCCGGGCTGCCCGACGGCTGGCGCAAGGCCGGTTACGTCGTCGAAGGGGTGGCGGGCGTTGCCGGTCTGGGCTGGGGATGGGTACGCGGACGCCGCCAGATTCGCGAGCGGCTCGCCGACCCGCCGACACCCGAACAGAGTTGGGCGCGACAGCGGGAGGCCCGGCGAGGCGCGGCCAGTGGTGTCAGCAGCCGTGGCCTCATGGTGCTCATGCTGCCGCTGCTGCCCGCGGTGATGGCGTGGTGGCTGGGCACGATGTGCGCGGCCACGTTCGTCCGCGAGCTGCCCTCCGAGGTCGGCGCCCGCCGCGCGATGGCCCGGTAGCGCAGGACAACGGCCAAGGGCCCGCGCGGTCGTGACGGCTGCGCGGGCCCTTCGGCGTCGGCCCCTCCTACTGCTGCGGAGGCTGCGGCTGCTGCCACGCCTGCGGGGGCTGCTGGCCGCCGTACGGCTGGGGCGGCTGCGGATGCTGCGGGGCGTACGGCTGCGGGGGCATCGGCTGGCCCGGCGCCTGCTGGCCAGGTCCGGGCTGGCCCGGGAACGGCTGCCCCGGGAACGGCTGGCCCGGGTGCTGCGCCTGCTGGCCCGGCATCGGCGGAGCCATGTGCGGCGGCGGATTGACGCCGTCCCCCGTCCACAGCCCCTGCTGCTGCTGGGCGCGGACGAAGTCCTCGGCCACCAGCGCCGACAGATGGAAGTACGCCTCGCGCGTCTTGGGCCGCATCATGTCGAGGTCGACCTCGGCGCCCGCCGCCAGGTGCTCGTCGAACGGGACCACCACGACCCCGCGGCAGCGCGTCTGGAAGTGCTGGACGATGTCGTCCACCTTGATCATCTTGCCGGTCTCGCGGACCCCGGAGATGACCGTGAGGGAGCGCTGGACGAGGTCGGCGTACCCGTGCGCGGAGAGCCAGTCCAGCGTCGTGGACGCGCTCGACGCACCGTCGACGGACGGGGTGGAGATGATGATCAGCTGGTCCGCGAGGTCGAGCACACCGCGCATCGCGGAGTACAGCAGACCCGTACCCGAGTCGGTCAGGATGATCGGGTACTGCTTGCCCAGGACGTCTATCGCCCGCCGGTAGTCCTCGTCGTTGAACGTCGTGGACACGGCCGGGTCGACGTCGTTGGCGATGATCTCCAGACCGGACGGCGCCTGCGAGGTGAACCGGCGGATGTCCATGTACGAGTTGAGGTACGGGATCGCCTGGACCAGGTCGCGGATGGTGGCCCCGGTCTCGCGGCGCACCCGGCGGCCGAGCGTGCCGGCGTCCGGGTTGGCGTCGATCGCCAGGATCTTGTCCTGCCGCTCGGTCGCCAGCGTCGCGCCGAGCGCCGTCGTGGTCGTCGTCTTGCCGACACCGCCCTTGAGGGAGATGACCGCGATCCGGTAGCACGACAGCACGGGCGTCCGGATGAGGTTGAGCTTCTGCTGCCGCTCGGCCTCCTCCTTCTTGCCGCCGAACTTGAAGCGCGAGGCGCTGCCCGGGTTGCGGCTGCTCTTCGCCTTCTGCTTGTTGTTGCGCAGCAGCCGGTCGGAGGAGAGCTCCACGGCCGCGGTGTACCCGAGCGGCGCGCCCGGCACGGACCGCTCGCGCTGGTCGTGCGCCATGGGGGAGGGCCACCCGGCCCCGCTCCGCGGATCCACGGGCCCGGCGGGCGGCTGCGCCTGCGGCTGCGGTTGTGCCGGGGGCTGGGCCTGCTGGTGGGGTACGGGGGCGTGGGCGTCCGGCGTCCCCGGCTGGGGGAAGCCGTAGCCGCCCTGGGGGGCGTGGGGGGCCTGCGGCGCGGGCGGGTTCTGGGCCGGTGCCGGGGTCGGTGCCGGTGTCGGGGTCGGTTGCGGGGTCGGCTGCGGGAACCCGTAACCGCCTTGGGGGGCGGGGGAGTTGGGGTCGGCGGCCGGGGTCCCGGGGCGCGGGAAGACGTAGGTGCCCTGGGGGGCGTTCGCGTCGGGGGCCGGGGCCGGGGTGCTGGGTGCGCCCTGCGTTCCGGGGTGCGGGAATCCGTACGCGCCCTGCGGTGCGGGGGCGTTGGGGGTGGCCGCCGGGGTCGGGGCAGGGGCCGGGAAGTTCGGCGTGGCCGGTGTGCCCTGCGGGCCCGGCTGCGGGAACCCGTAACCGCCCTGCGGAGTAGGGGTGTTGGGGTTGGTGGCCGGGGTGGGGGCCGGTGCCGGGACCGGGGCGTTCGGCGTGCCCGGGGGCGGGAAGCCGTAGCCGCCCTGCTGGGCCGGAGCGCCCGGCTGGGGCAGCGGGAAGCCGCCCTGGCCCGTCGGCGGTACCGGCTGCGGCGCCGCCGGCTCGGCGCCCTGCGGCAGCGGCCATGCGGGCTGCCCGGTCTGCTGCGGCGCCGGTACGGGCCACTGCGGTGCCGACGCGGGCGCGGCGGGCTGGTACGCGGGCGGCAACGGCGGCAGCCCCGGCTGCTGGGCCTGCGCGGCCCACGGCTGCTCGGCCGGGGCGACCGGGGTGCCCGGCGCGTCCTGCGGCACGGCGTCCTGGGGGGCCGCGTCCGCGACGGGGGGCACGGCGTCGGCCGGTGCGGCCGCGGCCGCCTGCGCCGCCACGGCGTCGACCGGCTCGGCGACCGGGGGTGCGGGGACGGGCTCGGCGGGCGTGGCAGGTACGGCGTCGGCGGCCTCGGCCGTTACCGGCGCGGCGTTCACGTAGTCGCCAGAGCCGTCGGAGTCGGCGGAGTCGGAGGGTTCGACGGTCATCTGGTCGGCGGGGGCCGGGGCGACGTCGGCCGACCCGGTGAGCTCGGCAGCGGCCGCCTCCGCGGCGGCGGGCGCGGCGTCGCTCGGCTCGGGAGCAGCGGCGGGCTCGGGCTCGCCCGAAGCCGCGTCGGCCTCCGGCGCGGTGCCCTCGGGGCTGCCAGGGCCAGAGGTCGGCTCGGCCTGGGCCGTACCGGCAGAGTCCTGCACGGTATCCGCCGCTGCCTCGTCCTTGACGGCCGCGTCGACCGGCTCGTCGGCAGCGACCGGCGCGGGAACGGCGGCGGCGACGGCGGACGGGGCATCCGCATCCGCCTCGCCGTCCGAGCCCGCGCCGGCACCCGCCGCATCGGCCTTCGCCGCGTCCGCCGCGGCAAGCCGCTCCGCGAGCTCCCGCTTCAGCGAGCCCGGCGAGAACCGCATCGTCGCGCCGCTCTCGATGTCACCGCCCCCGAACGGCTGCGGCTCGGCGGCCGCGTCGGCGGAGGGGGCCGGGGCGGGGCCCGGCGGCGGAGGCGTGGTCGTCCAGTTCGGCTGGAAGCCGCCGCTGGAGGGCAGGCCGGGCACGGCCACGGGCGGCCCGGCGGGCGGCGGGGGAGGCGGCGTCGCCGCGTCCGCGCTCGGCGCCGCGTTCTGCGTGTACCAGGCCGGCGGGGTGTAGTCGATGGTGAACTCACCCGTGGGCTCGGGATCGGCGTCGGACCGATTCTCGTCGCGCGCGTTCCCGCCGGTGCGGAACTGGTCCTGATCGCTGTTCACCGGATTCCTTTCGTTCGCAGGCCGTCCCAGCCTAATCGCCGACAACACCGCACCGGCAGGCCCGGCCACGTATGCGCTCGACGGGAGGTGCGGTCAGTCCACTGCCGCCGGCCGACTGCGGGCCGTCGGTGGCTGGTCGCTCCCCCAAGTTCTCGGCTTCGCTCGAACAGGGGGGACCCCCATCGCGGCGGAGCCGCACAATGACACAGCCCCGCGCCCCTTGGGGGATGGGGCCCCGGACGGTCAGTCCATCCTGCGGGCCGAGCCGAGCAGTCCGGTCTCCGCGTCCGTGGCCTGGGTCATCACGAACTGGCGGTCGCGGGCACTGCACCACAGCGTCACCCCGTCCGCCAGCGTGGACAGCGCCTCCGCCTCGGCCTGGGGGAGATGCATGATCCGCCCGATCTGCGCGGCCTCGTCCGGCGAGACCCGCTGCACACCGACCAGATCCGACTTCTCCAGCAACCGGGGCGCCACGGGGCTCAGATACGGCAGCAGCGTCAGCACCGACTGCCACGGCCCCGAGACCACGCGCCCGCGCGGCGGCCGCATCCCGCAGTCGCGGACGACCACGACCGGCGATCCGGCGGACGCGCCCTGCGGCGGCACCCGGCCCACGTCGTGCAGCGCGATGCACTGCTGGCCGCCGCCCGCCGCCTGGGCGAGCGCCGTCCACGCGGGGGCCCGGCCCGTCTCCACGGTCACGCGCGCGCCCGTCGCGGCCGCCCGCAGCGCGAGCACCTGCGCGGTCCAGAGCCCGCCGATCAGCGTCACGTCGTACGCGGTGGGGCGGTTGATGCCGAGGACCGACGGGCGGCCCGCCGCGTCCACGCCTATCACCATGCCGTCGTCGCCGACCGGCAGCGCCAGGGCCTCCACCTGGTCGGCGGAGAGCGCGTGCCGGTCGCGGCGCGGCCCGAGGAGCCCGAAGCCCATCCGGGCGCGCCCTCTGCGTACCTCCGGAGAGGAGGGCGCAGTGGCAGGAGAGACAGAGGACGTGGTCATCAGCGCGCACCCCCGAGCGGCAGTGTGGCCAGCATGCCCGGCAGCTGTTCGCGGTCCAGGCGCACCAGGCCGGTCTTCACACCGCGCGCGGTGCGCTCCAGCTCCCGGCGGGCGGCGACCAGTTCCTCGTCGCTGCGGCCGGTTATCCGGACGTGTCCGGTGAGCGTGACCTCCTGGCGGTCACCGGCGGCCAGCGTCAGGCTGAACGTGGTGGCGAGCGCGGGAAGCGAGGTCAGCAGGGCGACCAGCTGCGGCATCGAGGCCCCGCCGCCGCCCAGTTGGGGCCAGCGGCCCACCCAGTACGTCGTGTGGCGGCGGTCGTCGCAGCGCCAGGTCCGGGCCGTCTCCTGGGTGCGCCGCCCCGGCGTGCCCGCGCGGCCCGCCTGGGTGATCGCCATCGGATTGGCGCAGGTCGAGGTGGCGATGGCGCCGGTCAGCTCCTGCTCGGTGAGGACCGTCGTACGGAACCCGGCGCCGGTGAGCCGGCTCGCCAGCTGGTCCGCCGCGCGCACCAGGCACTTCTGGGCGCCGGTCAGACCGCCGCCGCGCGCCGCCACCGCCTCCGGGCACAGCTCGGGGTCGAGCTTGAGCGCGATCCAGGTGATGCGCACCGCGGGCGAGCCCGTCTGGGCCTGCAGCGGTGCGTAGTTGCGGGCGGCCACCGACTGCTGCGGCAGGTGCGGGGCGGGCGCGGGCTGGGTGTGCTGGACGATCTGCGCGGATTCGAGCCGGATGCCGTCGACGTCCAGCGCGTCCCGTACGAGAGCCACCGGCAGGGGGCGGGCGCCGCGCTCCGGGCGCAGCGCCGTGGCGTCCATCTCGACCTGGAGGACGGCGGTGAGGAAGGTGCCGTCGCCGACCATGCCGACGGGGCGGCGGTCGCGGTCGCCGAACGTGTACGTCCGCAGCGCCGGGTCGCACTCCACCGCCGGGGCGAAGCCCGGTTCCGTGCCCTCCGGGACCGGCAGGCCCGCCGCCCTGCGCGTACGCGCGCGCAGCGCGAGCACCGTGCCCAGCCACTCGGGCAGCGAGCGGCGGTGGCGGCGGACGACCGCGAGCAGTACAAGGAGCGTTGCGACCACACCGGCGGGCACCAGCATCAGTGTGTCGATCACCCACGCGACGAGCAGCACGGCGGCGGCGAGCTCCACCAGCACGAGTTGTTGCAGTCGGAACGAACCGAAGTGTCCGGGCCGGGCCTTGAGGCGGGGTGCGGAGGCTCCCTGGGCGGGGGCCGAAGGACCGGCGGCGGCAGGCCGTACACGCGTCGCGGACGCCATCACTCCACCACCCCCCATTCGTGCGCAAGCACCCAAAACATCCGGATTCCCCCAGCTCCGCAAGGGGTCTTGACGGCGGCTTCACCCTACCCGCCCCACAGGCACCCTCGGTCAACAGGCATAGTAGGGGGCCGGTCTGACAATCGAGGCCCGGGGACCGCAGGACCAGGTCCGATCAGGGGGCCGCGCGGGGAGAGACAGAGGCGCATGGCATCACGGCGGGACGAGCTCAACGCGTACACCTTTGCGAAGAAGCGCACGGTGGCGGCGTTTCTGCAACCGTCTCCCACGGGCACGGAGGAAGGTGCTCCGCGCCCGCTGAAGGCCATCGTGCCGAGCGTGATCGTGGCCGCGCTCTGCCTCGCCGGCTTCGGCGCCTGGGGGATGTTCAAGCCCAAGGCGCCGCAGGGCTGGGACACCCCGGGCACCAAGGTGATCGTCGGCAAGCAGTCGACGACCCGTTACGTCGTCCTGTCCACCGGCAAGGGCAAGGACAAGAAGGTCCTGCTGCACCCAGTGCTCAACCTCGCCTCGGCGCGGCTGCTGCTCGATCCGCAGAAGTTCGACGTCATCCAGGTCAGCGACGACATCCTGGACTCGGGCAAGCTCTCGCGCGGCCCGATCCTGGGCATTCCGTACGCCCCGGACCGGCTGCCCGCCGCGAGCGAGGCCGGAAAGGCCAAGCGCTGGGCGGTCTGCGAGCAGCCCGGCGGCGGCAAGGACTCGGTCCAGAAGGCCGCGTTCGTCTTCGCCGACCGCGACTTCAAGCTGACCGACGACAAGCGCCGCCTGACCGGCGGCCAGGTCCTCTACGTCCAGGGCCAGAAGAACAAGGCCCGTTACGTGGTGGACGCCAAGGGCACCAAGTACCTGGTCAAGGGCGCCCCCGGTGATCTGCTCGCGCGTACGCTCTTCGGCGCCGACGAGCAGCCGCAGCCCGTCACCGACGACTGGCTGGCCACCCTCGGCGACGGCACCCCGATCGACTTCCCGGCGATCCCCGGCACCGTCGGCGCCCCGGCGGGCACCGGCGGCGGACTCTCGCCGCAGGAGGACAAGGTCGGCATGGTGCTGAGCGCCCTGACCGGCGCGGGCCGCCAGCAGTACGTAGTACTGCAGGGGAAGGTCCAGCCCGTCTCCGACTTCACGGCCTGGCTGGTGCTCAACTCCCCGCAGACCACGAAGCTCGGCATGCGCGGCGACGTCAAGGAGGTCGACGCGGCCTCCATCGCCCCCAAGCCCGACTACTTCGGCGCCGCCAACAACTGGCCCGACAAGAAGGCGAAGCAGGTCAACGCGGGCGGCGGCGCCGCCGCTTCCGGCGCGCGGAGCACCGTGTGCAGCGTGTTGCGCAAGGTCGACGACAAGGGCAGCACCACGCTGTCCACCTGGGCGGGCACCGAGTACCCGGCGGCCATCACCGCGGGCGGCACCAGCACGTACGTCACCCCCGGCACGGGCCTGCTCTACACGCAGGTGCAGGGCAGGCAGACCCGCCCCGACGGCTCGCTGTTCCTGGTGACCGACACCGGACTGCGGTACGCGGTGCAGGCCAACGGCGACAGCGACGCCGCCCGCTCCGACATCGGCGCCGGCGACCAGCAGAAGCCCGACGACGGCCGTCCCGAGCCGAGCCAGGCGCAGCAGCGCCTCGGATACGAGAAGGTCACCCCGGCCCTGGTGCCCATCAACTGGTCGGAGTTCCTGTCCAAGGGCCCGCGGCTCGACACCAACAGCGCCCGCCAGCCCCAGGGCTCGTAGGGAGGACTGACGTCAGTGTCGATGCTGAAGCCATTCAGGAAGCCGGTGCTGGTGGGCGCGGCCACGGCCGTCGCCTCACTGGCGCTCGCCCCGTCCGCGTACGCGGCACCCGTGCCGCCCGCCCTCGGGGTCGACGGCAGCGGCGAGTGCACCTTCCCCATGAAGAAGCAGATCGAGGGCCGCCCCTGGTCGCTCCAGCGGGTGCTCTTCGACGAGCTGTGGCAGGACACCAAGGGCAAGGGCGTACGGGTCGCGGTCATCGACACCGGTGTCGACATCGCCAACCCGCAGCTGAAGTCCGCGGTCGACGCCAAGAGCGGCGCGGACTACCTCAAGCCCGAGAAGGACGGCTCGGGCGAGCAGAACGACAAGCGGGGCAAGACCGGCGGCACGGTCGACGAGGTCGGCCACGGCAGCAAGGTCGCGGGCATCATCGCCGCGCGCCCCCGCGCGGGCACCGGTTTCGTCGGCCTGGCGCCCGAGGCCACGATCATCCCGATCCGCCAGAACGACGAGAAGAACAGCGGCAAGACGGACACGATGGCGAAGGCGATCGACCACGCGATCGCGCAGCACGCCGACGTCATCAACATCTCGCAGGACACGACCGAGCCGCAGGGGCCCGACTCGGACCTCGCGAAGGCCGTGCGGCGGGCGCTGGACAAGCAGATCGTGGTGGTCGCCTCGGCGGGCAACGACGGCATGGACGGCAAGGCCAAGGACACGTACCCGGCGGCCTTCCCGGGCGTGCTCGCGGTCGCGTCCTCGGACCGCAACAACGAGCGCGCGGTGTTCTCGCAGCCCGGCACGTTCGTCGGGGTCGCGGCGCCGGGCGTCGACATCGTCTCGACGGTGCCGGGCAACGGCCAGTGCTCGGACAACGGAACGAGCTTCTCCGCCCCGTACGTCGCCGGGGTCGCCGCGCTGCTGCGCGCCAAGTACCCGTACGCGACGACGAAGTGGACGGCCGCGCAGATCATCGCGCGGATCGAGCAGACGGCTGAGCGGTCCGTCAACGGGCACGACAACTTCGTCGGGTGGGGCGTGGTCGACCCGGTCCGCGCGGTGACCGACGACTCGCCCCCGGAGGCGGCCGCGCACCCGGACCCCGGCCCGCCCAAGGCCGCGGCCCCGGACGTGGCCGCGCTGGCGCTCTCCGAGACGCCCCAGGAGCGCAACGAGCGGTACGCCACGTACGCGTTGGGCATCGCCGCCCTGCTGGTGGCGGTGGTCGCGGGGACGGCGACGGTGATCCGGGACGCCCGGAAACGGGGTTTGCGGAAGGTGAACGCGGTGAACGGGGCGAACGGGGTTTCGGGGCGTACCTGATCGGGACGAACCTGAGACGTCTTTGAGTACGGATACTCATTCGGCTCCGTAACCGGAGTGACTAGAGTGATCACATGCTTCGCGTGCTTCACGAGTGTGACGAAGCGGCAGCGGTAGCGCGGCACCAGTGGCAGAGCGGTGCCGACGGGGATTCACGGGGAGGAACAGTGGCCGAGCCGAACGGTGGCGGCAACGGCGGCACGGGCAGCGGCGGCGGAAGGCCGGACCTCGGCGTCGACGGGGTGAGCCTCGCCGACTTCAAGGGCCGCATGGAGGAACTGCTGCGCAGCCTGGACAAGTCCCCGGCCCGCCACACCAAGATCGCCGACCAGCGGGTGCAGCCCGAGGCGTACGGCAAGGGGTTCGCGGCCGCGGACGAGCTGCACAAGGCGTACGACAAGGTCCGTACGAACCTGGAGCGGCTCACCAAGATCTTCGGTGACCAGATCGAGGGCATGGGCATCGCGGTGCACATCGCGGACAAGGGCTACGGCGGGATCGACGTGGACGAGGCCCACCGCTACCAGGCCATCCGCAAGGAGACGGAGAAGTACTACGAGTCTCCGGCGGCCGGTACGAAGCCGGCGGACCAGGGTCCGGGTACGAAGCAGACGCCCGGCAAGGGCAACGACGCCGACTCCGGCGGCCTGAAGTAAAAGGGGGCACAACGATGGCGACGGACGAGTTCGAGGGCATGACCCTCGAAGCCCTCAACGCGATGCTGGCCTCGGCCAAGCCGGGCGAACTGACCGGTGCGGCCGAGACGCTGGCCGCCGCGGCGCCCGACATCGCGGACATCGCGCGGGACCTGCGCTGGTACATCGACCAGGTCAAGTGGCACGGCGCCGGTGGCGACGCGTTCCGCGAGTGGGGCCGCGGCATGGTGTCGGAGACGCTGGTGCTGAGCGAGTACGCGGGGGTCGTCGGCCAGGAGATGGCCCGCGCGGGCCAGGCCCTGACCGAGGCGAAGGCGGCGGTCCCGCCGTCGGACGGCATGTGCTTCGCCGACCCCGAGAAGGAGAAGGCGCGGCTGAAGGCGCTGGGGCCGAAGACGAACGAGGCGATCAATGCGTTGAATCGGCTGGCGTCGTTCTACAACACGTCGAAGGATCGGATCACGGCTCAGCCTGAGCCCAAGTTTGCGCCGTTGCCGGTCCAGCGCAGTGGCGACGAGTCCGCCTACGGGACGAGTTCGTCCTACGGCGGTGGCACCTCCACCGCGCACAGCGGTGGCGGCGGTGTCGTGGGCGGGGCGTCCTACGCCTCTTCCGGCTCAACGGGGCACCACACCACGGCTGGTAACGGGACCGCGGCCCCCGGCTCGGCGGTTACGGCACCTTCCGGTGTGCACCAGCCGGTGGGAACCTCCATCGACTCCGTCACCATGACTCCGCCCCCGGAGACCACGACGCGGCCCACCGTGCCCACCGGGCCCACGCCTGTGCAGGGACAGACGCCTGTGCTCACTCCGCCGCCGGTCCTGCCCGGTCCGGTCGGCAAGGGCGGTCTTGAGCGGCCGACCACGATGACCCGCGTGCCCGGGGAGGGACCGGCCACCGGTCGTTCGACCGGCGGCCTGCGCGGTCCGGGTATCGCTCGTCCGAGTGGTCTGCCGGGCACCACGCGCGGTATCACCCCCGAGGGCATCACCGGTGGGCGTCCCACGCCGACGACCGGCCGTGGCTCGACGCCCCGGCTTCCGATGGGCACGGTCGTCGGCGAGGAGCGCGCCGGAACCGGTATGGGCCGTGGGCCCATGGGCGGCGGTATGGGCCACGGCCCCGGCGGCCAGGCGCGTGGCGCGACGGGCACGGGCGGTCGCAGGCTGGCTTCCGAGCCGGGTGGAACTGTTGGGGCCCCGCGTGCGTCTCTCGGCGGGCGTGGCGAATTCACCCCCGGTGGTACGGGGTTGGTGAACGGCAACAAGCGAGGCACGGACCGGCGTCGTTCCACTTCTTCCGAGGCCCCCGACTACCTGGTCGAGGACGAGGAGACGTGGGCGATGGACCACCGCAAGGTCGTCCCGCCGGTAGTCGACTGACGTACGCAAACCATCGCCGCTCAAGGAGTCCGCAGTCCCATGTTCAGCTCAGCCCGCTCGGTGCGCAGCCGCTCGGCACTTCTCGGTGCCGCGGTGGCTGCCGCGCTGGCCTGCTCCGTCGGCACCGCGCCGACGGCGCTCGCCGACGACATGCGGTCCAAGCAGTGGTACCTGGACGCGATGGACGCGGACGCCATGTGGAAGGTCAGCACTGGTTCCGGAGTCACGGTGGCGGTCGTCGACAGTGGTGTCGACGACACCGTTCCCGAACTCAAGGGCCGCGTCCTGCCGGGCAAGAACATCGACCAGCCAGCGAAGAGCGCCCGCGAGGACACCAACCGGCACGGCACGAACATGGGGCTGCTCATCGCCGGCAGCGGCGCCCAGGGTGGGGTCAAGGGGCTCGCTCCCGGTGCCAAGGTCCTTCCGGTGAAGGCCTACGAGAACGTCCTGCCGGGGCTGAAGGTCGTCTCGCTGGGCATTCGGGCCGCCGCGGACACCGAGGCCAAGATCATCAGTGTGTCGCTGGGCGGCTCGCCCAATGGCGCCGAGGACGCCGAACTCAAGTCGGCGGTCGACTACGCCCTCAAGAAGGGCAAGCTGATCTTTGCGGCAGCGGGCAACGACGAACTCGACCGCATCGACCACCCCGGGGCGTACCCCGGTGTCGTCGCCGTGAGCGCCATCGACTTCAAGGGCAAGGTCACGCAGTGGTCCAACCACGGTGCAGGCGTCGGGCTCGCGGCCCCGGGCGATGAGATCCCCGGGTACTGCACGCGTGGCGCCGGGTACTGCGCTTCCCACGGAACCAGCCAAGCCACCGCCCTAACCTCCGCCACAGCCGCCCTCATCTGGTCCGCCCACCCCGACTGGACCGGCAACCAGGTGTTGCGCGTGATGATGGAGACCGCCGGGCACAACGGCAAGGTGCCGAGCCAGTACATCGGGTACGGCACCGTCCGCCCCGCCCAGGTCCTCCTCAAGGGCAACGGCAACCCGGGCCCCGCCGACGTGAATCCGCTGCTCGCCGCCCGGGGCGGCGCGGCAGCCACGACTTCCCCCTCTCCCGCAGACACAGCAGACAAGGGGGCAGGCGGTGGCGACCAGGAGAAGCCGCAGGCCGGTGAGGCCGCGGACTCGGCGTCCGAGGACAAGGACTCCGCGCCCTGGACCGTCATCGCCATCATCGCCGCGGCCGTCGTCCTCATCGGCGGCGCCGTCGCGGCGGTACGTGTACGCAACAAGCGAGCGTGATCACTCGCTCGGACACTCACGAGAGGGAAGACAATGAGCTCCAACCCCGGTGGTCAGAGCATTGGCTACGAGGCCGTCACCAAGGCCAAGAACGCCATTGAGGAAACCGCCCACGACATGAGCCAGCAGATCCGCGTGCTGGCCGACGCGATCGCCACGGTCGGTGCCGGCTGGAGCGGTTCCGGTGCCAACCAGTTCGTGACCGCCCAGGACACGCTGAACCGGCGCCACGACGACATCCGCCGCAAGCTGGACGTCCTCTACAACGCCGTGATCGGTACGAAGAACCTCAACCAGGAGAACGACGAAGAGGTCGACGCCGCGTTCCGGGCGATCAACGCGCAGGGCGGCGCCACCAGCGGCGGCGTGCCCAACACCTCCGGCCTGAACAGCCTCTAGGCAGCCCGAGGCACTCCGAGGCACTCCGAGGCGCCCTTCCGGCGCCGCACGCACGCGCCGCAGCTCATCCGCGTACGTACGCACGCACCAGCACAGTTCAGACTTCACGAGGAGCAGACATGGGCGACAACGGTCCCGACCTCAAGATTCGGTATGAGAACGTCCAGGAGATCGCGAACAGCATCCGCGCCATCTCCAAGCGCATCACGGACGACCTCGGGCGCATGGAGGCGGCCGTCAACGTCGTCGCCGCCACCTGGGACGGCGAGGCGCACGGTCAGTACCTGAAGGTCCAGAAGGACTACCGGGCCGACGCGCACGACATCCAGCAGACGCTGGAGAAGATCGCCAAGACGATCGAGACCGGCAAGGACAGCTACCACGCGACCGACCTCAAGGCGTCGCGGCTGTTCACCGAGGGCTACTGACCCCGGGGGCAGGCACAGGGAAAGGGGGTCACGCCCGCATCGGGCGTGACCCCCTTCCGTATACCCGCTCACGGCTCCGTCAGGAGCCTCAGCGCAGGTCGAACTCGCCGTCCCGCGCCCCCAGGACGAACGCCGTCCACTCCGCCTCCGTGTACCGCAGCACGGTGTCCGGGTCGAGGGACGACCGCATCGCGACGGCACCGCCGGGCAGATGGGCGATCTCCACCCGCTCCTCCGCCTCCTCGGTGCCGGGCGCGCTCAACCACTCCACGCCCGAGATGTCCAGGGCGTACAGCTCTTCCTTCTCACGTTCGCTGCCCATGTAGCACGTTCCCTTCGAAGTTCAGTGCCTGTCACAGTAGTTGGAGCGGGCGGGCCGTACCGCCCGTTCCTCCTACTGTCACCACTCCGGGCTGTCACTGGTCGGGGAGCCAGCCCAACTGCACCAGCGGGGTGCCGCGCTTGCGGGAGACGAAGTAGCCGCGGCCCTGCGGCATCGGGCGGGGGCGGACGTTGCCGAGCACGTCGCCCTCGTTCGGGTCGCCGGACAGGACCACGCCCTGTGCGCCGAGCTCCTTGATGCGCTGCATGAACGTCTCGTACATCGAGCGGGACGCGCCCGCCGAGCTGCGGGCGATGATGAAGCGGACGCCGACGTCCCGGGAGAACGGCAGGTTCTCCACCATCACCGACAGCGGGTTGCCCGCGTTCGTCGACACCAGCTCGTAGTCGTCGATGATGATGAAGACCTGCGGGCCGGTCCACCAGGAGCGGTCGCGCAGCTGCTGCGGGGTCACGTCCGCCGGGGGCTGGCGGCGCACCATCAGGTCCGCCAGGGCGTTCATGTGCATCTCAAGCGCGCTGGACAGCGGCGCGTACTCCAGCAGATGCGTGTCGGGGACCACGTCCAGGAGCGAGCGGCGGTAGTCGCCGACCACGATCTTCGCCTCGTCCGGCGAGTACCGCTCGGAGATCTTCTGGGCGAGGTGGCGAAGCAGAGCCGTCTTGCCCGACTCGCTCTCGCCGAAGACCAGGAAGAACGGGTCGGTCTCGAAGTCGACGAACACCGGTTCCAGATTGGTCTCGTCGATGCCGATCGCCACGCCGTGCTGCGGGTACTCGAAGCCCTTCGGCAGCTGGTCGGCCGGGAGGCGGCGGGGGAGCAGCCGGACGGTGGGGGCCGCCGGGCCCTGCCACGCCTCCTTCACCGTACGCACGAACGCCTCGGTGGCCTGGGAGAGCGTCTCGGGGTCGCACGAGCCGTCCATGCGCGGCAGCGCCGACATGAAGTGCAGCTTCTCCGCGACCTGGCCGCGGCCCGGCATGCCCACCGGCACGTTCGCGGCGACCTTGCGGTCGAACTCGGAGTCCATCGAGTCGCCGAGCCGCAGTTCGAGGCGGCCCAGGATCTGGTCCTTGAGCGCGGCGCGCACCTCCATGTAGCGGGAGGCCGTGAGGATGACGTGGATGCCGTAGCCCAGGCCCCGGCTCGCGATGTCCTGGACGACGCCGTCGAGCATCTCGTAGTCGCCGCGGAAGGCGCCCCAGCCGTCGATGACCAGGAACACGTCGCCCCAGGCCTCGCCCGGCAGCTCACCGGCCGCGCGGCGGCGCCGGTAGGTGGAGATGGAGTCGATGCCGTTGGCGCGGAAGAACTCCTCGCGCCGGTTGAGCACGCCCGCGACCTCCGCCACCGTACGCCGCACCCGCTCGGGGTCCAGACGTGAGGCGATGCCGCCCACGTGCGGCAGGTCGGCGACGGCCGACAGACCGCCACCGCCGAAGTCCAGCCCGTAGAACTGCACTTCGTGCGGGGTGTGGGTGAGCGCGAACGACGAGATCAGGGTGCGCAGCAGCGTCGACTTGCCGGACTGCGGGCCGCCGACGAGCAGCATGTGGCCCGCCGCGCCCGAGAAGTCCCGGTAGAGCACCTCGCGGCGCTGCTCGAAGGGCTTGTCGATGAGGCCGAGCGGCACGATCAGACCGCCCGGGCGGGTGTACTCCGTCGCGTTGAGACCGCGCTCCGCCGTCGTCGCGATGCCCGGCAGCAGCTGGTCGAGCGTGGGCGCGTCGTCCAGCGGCGGCAGCCACACCTGGTGGGCGGGCACGCCCTGCCCCTCCAGGCGCCGCACGATCACGTCGAGCACCGTGTCGGCCAGCGCGTCGTCCTCGCCCGGGCCCCGGAGGGCCGCCGGGTCGGGTGCCGCGTAGACGACCGGCACCGGGGCCGCCGTGAACAGCGCGGTGCGCCGCTCGATCGGCAGCGGGCCCACGGTGAGGTCGGGGCCGCCGGAGCGGTAGGTGCCCGACACGTACGCCGCCTTGAAGCGGACCATCTCGTCCGTGCCGAACTTGAGGTAGCCCGAGCCCGGCACCGACGGCAGGTGGTAGGCGTCGGGGACGCCGAGCGCCGTGCGCGACTCGGCCGCCGAGAAGGTGCGCAGACCCACGCGGTACGAGAGGTACGTGTCGAGGCCGCGCAGCTTGCCCTCCTCCAGGCGCTGCGAGGCCAGCAGCAGGTGCACGCCCAGGGAGCGGCCGATGCGGCCGATCTGGATGAACATGTCGATGAAGTCGGGCTTGGCGGTGAGGAGTTCGGAGAACTCGTCGATCACCAGGACCAGCGAGGCCAGCGGTTCGAGGGGGGCGCCCGCCGCGCGCGCCTTCTCGTAGTCGTGCATGTTGGCGTAGTTGCCCGCCGAGCGCAGCAGCTCCTGGCGGCGCTGGAGCTCGCCGCGGATCGCGTCGCCCATGCGGTCGACCAGGGTCAGGTCGTCCGCCAGGTTGGTGATGACCGCCGCCACGTGCGGCATCTGCGACATGCCGGTGAAGGTCGCGCCGCCCTTGAAGTCCGCGAGGACGAAGTTCAGCGTCTCCGAGGTGTGGGTGACCGCGAGGCCGAGCACCAGGGTGCGAAGCAGCTCCGACTTGCCGGAGCCGGTCGCGCCCACGCACAGGCCGTGCGGGCCCATGCCCTCCTGCGCGGCCTCCTTGAGGTCCAGCATCACCGGCTGGCCGTCCTCGCCGACGCCGATCGGCACCCGCAGCCGCTCGGCCGTCGAGCGCGGCCGCCAGGTGCGGGCCACGTCGATGGAGCCCGCGTCCCCGAGGTTCAGCAGGTCCGTGAAGTCCAGGTTGGCGAGCAGCGGCTCGTCGTCGTCACCGGTGCCCATCTGCAGCGGCGCGAGCTGGCGGGCCAGCGCCTCGGCGGCCGGCAGCGACATCTGGTCGGGCACGCCCTCGTACGCGAGCCCGAAGCCCGACTCCAGGCGCAGCCGGCCCGGCCGCACGACCACCGAGAGACCGCCGCGCGGCTCGTCGAGCTCGCCCGGCACCACCTCGATGATGGTGACGCCCTGCAATCCCTCGGCGGCCGCGAACGCCGAGTCCGGCGGCACCATCCCGCCGTCCAGCACGACCACCAGGTGCGGCTGGTCCAGGACCGGCTGGTTGTCCCGGCTGAACCGGGGCCGCCCGTCCAGCCTGCTGTGCAGCAGCAGCTCCAGCTCGCCCAGGTCGTCACCGAACAGCCGCTTCGTACCGGCCCCGTCGACCTGGCCGGGCACCTGGGTGTGCGGCAGCCACTTCGTCCAGTCCCAGCGCGCCACCGCGCCCGGCGCCGCCACCACGGCGACCATCAGGTCGTCGGGGGAGTGCAGCGTCACCAGCTGCGCCACCAGCGCGCGCGCCGCCGACTGGGAGGCGTCCGGGTCGCCGGAGACCGTCACGTGGTAGAAGGCGCGCATCGAGACGGCCATCGGCAGCCCGTCCAGCGAGCCGTGCACCGCGAGGAACTGCTGCATGGCGCCCGCGCACAGCGGCTCCAGCTCGTCCACCGGCGCCGTCTCCGGCGCTATCAGCGGGGTGGCGAGCTGCTGGGCGCCCAGGCCGATCCGGGCCTGCCCGAAGTCGTCGTCGCCGACCCGGCGCTCCCACACCCGCGAGCCCTCCGCGACCACCGACCACAACTGCTCGGGCGCCGGGTGCAGATACAGCTGCGCGTCGCGCTGGCGGCGCGCGGTCTTGCGCACCGTACGCCGCGTCTGGGCGAGGTACTTGAGGTAGTCGCGCCGGACATCTGCCATTTGCCCCTGCGCACCCTTGCGGAACTTCACCAGCTGCGCGATCACCATCGCCAGTGTGGAGACCAGCATCAACGCGCCCATGATCTTCATGAACGGCGCCGAGTTGGGCATGAAGAAGAACACCACCGACGAGCCCATGCCGAGCATCGGCAGGAGCTGCATCAGCATCGACTCCTGCTGCCCGCGCGGCAGCTCCGGCGGCCCCTCAAGCCGCAGTTCATCCGAGGACACTTCGGGCGGCAAGGACCGCGGCGGGCGTTTGACGACGATCTGGCTCACCGGAGCATCAATCCCTCAATACGGACGGTCACTTGCGTTCCGGCGCCCCCGTGACCGCTCGTTTCGGAGGCTTCCTGCGCGCGACGGTGATCCTACTTGCAGCCTGTGACACCGGAGCCCGGTAGGGTGGCGCGCGCAGTGTGCGCAACCGCGAATCAGGGGGTCCGAGGACGTGAGTACGACCGCAGCGACAGGCTTCTGCCGGGTCACGGTGGTGGCGCCCGACAGTCGCATCGATGTGGCCCTCCCGGAGGACATCGCCGTCGCCGACGTCTACCCGGAGATCCTCCGGCTCACCGGCCAGACCCAGCCCGCGGGCGCGCCCACCGGCTACCACCTGGTGCGCCGCGACGGCACCGTCCTCGACGGCGCCCGCACCCTCGCCGCCCAGCAGGTCCTCGACGGGGAGCTGCTGAGCCTGCGCCCGTTCGCCGAGTCGCTGCCGCCCGCCGTCTTCGACGACGTCTCGGACGCCGTCGCCTCCGCCGTCACCCGCGACCGCCACCTGTGGAGCGACGACCTGCTGCGCTGGGCGGGCCTGGTCGGCGGCGTCCTGCTGCTCGTCCTGATGGGCTTCGTCCTCTGGTACGCGGACCCGGTCGACCACGACATGCACGGCCTGCCCGGCATCATCGCGGGCTCCGCGGGACTGCTGCTCACCGCCTTCGCGGGGGTCCGGGCCCGGGTCTACTCCGACCGCGCCAGCGCCGTCGCCCTGGGCCTGGGCGCACTGCCCCTGCTGCTCATCGCGGGCTCCGGCATCATCGGCCCGGACAGCGGCGACGGCCCCGGCAAGCTCCAGTTCCTGCTCGGCTGCGTCACCGTCCTGGTCGCCTCGGTGTCCCTGGTCGTCCTCACCCCGAGCGGCGACGCCCCGTTCGTGGCGACCACCTTCCTCGCCGCCACCGGCACCCTCGCCACCTTCGTCGCGATCCTCACCGAGTCCACCGCCACCCGGACGGCCGCGGTCTGCGCCCCGGTCGCCATCGGCCTGGTCGCCTTCCTGCCCGGCCTCTCGGCCCGCTTCGCCCGGCTCCCCATCGGCTACGCCTCCCCGCGCAGCGCCACCGCCGACGACTTCGGCGCCGAGCCCAGCACCCCCGACGCCCGCCCCGTCGACGCCGAGCGCATCGCCGCCCAGGCCCGGCGCGGCCACGAGATGCTGCTCGGCCTGGTCGGCGGCTGCGCCGCGACCGTGGTCGGCTCCGCCGCCGTCCTCGGCTTCTCGCACAGCCTCTACGGCCAGCTCCTCGCCCTGGCGGCCGGGCTCGCCATGCTGCTGCGCGCGCGGCTGTTCCGCTACACCTCGCAGGTCGCCTGCGTCCTGGTGGCCGGGATCGCCGCGATCGCCCTGCTGGTCCTCGGCCTCTCCCTGAACCCGCCCGGCGACCTGCTGTACGACTTCGTCCGCTACGGCGACCGGGGCTCCCTCGACATCCGTACGATCTGGCTCTCCGCGGCCGTCGCCGCCGGCGCCGCCCTGATCACCGCCATCGGCCTGATCATCCCGAAGAAGGGCCTCTCGCCCTTCTGGGGCCGCACCCTCGACCTCGCCGAGGGCGCCGTGCTGCTCTCGCTGGTCCCGCTCTGCCTGGCCGTCCTGGACGTCTTCGACCGGGCCCGCTCGCTCACCAGCGGCTGACCGGGCCGCCGGGACACGCCCGGGGCGCCCGGAACCCCCGATCGGACGAGTCCCCGCGTACTGGTACGCTGTGTGACGGCCGTTTGTGTACGCGTCTCCGGATCGTTCTGGAGGCTGCGCCCAGCGGATCCCCGCCTCCCGAGTAACGGAAGCTCCCCTGAGACCAAGACCAGGGGCACTCGGTGGCACATTTCGACTACGAGGAGTACCGAGTGTCTCTCGACGCCGCTACGAAGAAGCAGATCATGTCCGAGTTCGGCCAGAAGGAGGGCGACACCGGCTCCCCCGAGGTCCAGGTCGCCATGCTCTCCCGCCGCATCTCGGACCTGACCGAGCACCTCAAGACCCACAAGCACGACCACCACTCGCGTCGTGGTCTGCTGATCCTCGTGGGCCAGCGCCGCCGCCTGCTGCAGTACCTGGCCAAGAAGGACATCCAGCGCTTCCGTGCGCTGGTCGACCGCCTGGGCATCCGCCGCGGTGCGGCCGGCGGCGCCAAGTAAGTCGCCGTGAAGGGAGCGGTTCCCACCTATTAGGGGGCCGCTCCCTTTGCTGTACGTGCGGGACGTACCGGACGCTCAGTAGTCTGGTCGTACAACGCAACACACAATGAGCGAGAAGGCTCCTCCCGCCGCCGGTCCTCGGTAGTGGCCTCCGGGAGAGAACGCCCCCGGATGCTTCGATCGAAGACCGGCCCGCAGCCAAGGAGCGCTTCTCCGCCACACCGTCCCCCCGCCACACGGGCCCGGGGACGAAAGACGATGAGTATCGGAGAAAACGCTAGTGGAGAACGAGACCCACTACGCCGAGGCCGTTATTGACAACGGTTCCTTCGGCACCCGCACCATCCGCTTCGAGACGGGCCGCCTGGCCAAGCAGGCCGCCGGCTCCGCCGTCGCGTACCTGGACGACGACACGATGGTCCTTTCGGCCACCACCGCGTCCAAGAAGCCCAAGGACCAGCTCGACTTCTTCCCCCTGACGGTGGACGTCGAGGAGCGGATGTACGCGGCCGGCAAGATCCCCGGCTCCTTCTTCCGCCGGGAGGGCCGCCCCTCCGAGGACGCGATCCTCACCTGCCGCCTGATCGACCGCCCGCTGCGCCCGTCCTTCAAGAAGGGCCTGCGCAACGAGATCCAGGTCGTCGCCACGATCATGGCGCTCAACCCCGACCACCTGTACGACGTCGTCGCGATCAACGCCGCGTCCGCGTCCACCCAGCTGGCCGGTCTGCCCTTCTCCGGCCCGATCGGCGGCGTCCGCGTCGCGCTGATCAACGGCCAGTGGGTCGCCTTCCCGACGCACACCGAGCTCGAGGACGCCGTCTTCGACATGGTCGTCGCGGGCCGCGCCCTGGAGGACGGCGACGTCGCGATCATGATGGTCGAGGCCGAGGCCACCGAGAAGACCATCCAGCTGGTCAAGGGCGGCGCCGAGGCGCCGACCGAGGAGGTCGTCGCCGCCGGTCTGGACGCCGCGAAGCCCTTCATCAAGGTGCTCTGCAAGGCCCAGGCCGACCTCGCCGCCAAGGCCGCGAAGCCGACCGGCGAGTTCCCGGTCTTCCTCGACTACCAGGACGACGTCCTGGAGGCGCTCACCGCCGCGGTCAAGGGCGAGCTCGCCCAGGCGCTCACCATCGCGGGCAAGCAGGACCGCGAGACCGAGCTGGACCGCGTCAAGGAGCTGGCCGCCGAGAAGCTCCTCCCGGCCTTCGAGGGCCGCGAGAAGGAGATCTCCGCCGCCTACCGCGCGCTGACCAAGAAGCTGGTCCGCGAGCGCGTCATCAAGGACAAGGTCCGCATCGACGGCCGCGGGATCACGGACATCCGTACCCTGGCCGCCGAGGTCGAGGCCATCCCGCGCGTGCACGGCTCGGCGCTCTTCGAGCGTGGCGAGACCCAGATCCTGGGCGTCACCACCCTCAACATGCTCCGTATGGAGCAGCAGCTGGACACCCTTTCCCCGGTGACCCGCAAGCGCTACATGCACAACTACAACTTCCCGCCGTACTCGGTCGGCGAGACCGGCCGCGTCGGTTCGCCGAAGCGCCGCGAGATCGGCCACGGCGCGCTCGCCGAGCGCGCGATCGTGCCGGTCCTGCCGACGCGCGAGGAGTTCCCGTACGCGATCCGCCAGGTGTCCGAGGCCCTCGGCTCCAACGGCTCGACGTCCATGGGCTCGGTCTGCGCCTCCACCATGTCGCTGCTGAACGCCGGTGTGCCGCTCAAGGCCCCCGTCGCCGGCATCGCCATGGGTCTGATCTCCCAGGAGATCGACGGCAAGACGCACTACGTCGCCCTCACCGACATCCTCGGTGCGGAGGACGCCTTCGGCGACATGGACTTCAAGGTCGCCGGTACGAAGGAGTTCGTCACCGCCCTCCAGCTCGACACCAAGCTGGACGGCATCCCGGCCTCCGTCCTGGCCGCGGCCCTCAAGCAGGCCCGCGACGCCCGCCTCCACATCCTCGACGTGATGATGGAAGCGATCGACACGCCGGACGAGATGTCCCCGAACGCCCCGCGGATCATCACCGTCAAGATCCCGGTGGACAAGATCGGTGAGGTCATCGGCCCCAAGGGCAAGATGATCAACCAGATCCAGGAGGACACCGGCGCCGAGATCACGATCGAGGACGACGGCACCATCTACATCGGTGCCCAGGTCGGCTCGCAGGCCGAGGCCGCCCGCGCCACGATCAACGCGATCGCCAACCCGACCATGCCGGAGGTCGGCGAGCGCTACCTGGGTACGGTCGTCAAGACCACCACCTTCGGTGCCTTCGTCTCCCTGATGCCCGGCAAGGACGGCCTGCTGCACATCTCGCAGATCCGCAAGCTCGCCGGTGGCAAGCGCGTGGAGAACGTCGAGGACGTGCTCGCGGTCGGCACCAAGGTCCAGGTCGAGATCGCGGAGATCGACTCCCGCGGCAAGCTCTCCCTGGTCCCGGTCGTCGAGGGCGAAGAAGGCGACGAGACGAAGGACGACACCGACAAGTGACGTCCCGTAGCTCCAAGGCGACGGCCCGCACCTCCTCGGAGGCGCGGGCCGTCGCCCGTACCCAAACGCTTCTCCAGGGCACCAACGGCATCGGCACCGTCCGCCGCACGACGCTGCCCGGCGGCCTGCGCGTCGTCACCGAGACCCTGCCCTCCGTACGGTCGGCGACCTTCGGCATCTGGGTCCAGGTCGGCTCCCGCGACGAGACGCCCACGCTCAACGGCGCCACGCACTATCTGGAGCACCTCCTCTTCAAGGGCACGCGCAAGCGCAGCGCCCTCGACATCTCCTCCGCGATCGACGCGGTCGGCGGCGAGATGAACGCCTTCACGGCGAAGGAGTACACCTGCTACTACGCGCGCGTGCTCGACACCGACCTGCCGCTGGCGATCGACGTCGTCTGCGACATGCTGACCGGCTCGCTCATCCTCGAAGAGGACGTGGACGCCGAGCGCGGTGTCATCCTCGAAGAGATCGCGATGACCGAGGACGACCCGGGCGACTGCGTGCACGACCTGTTCGCGCACACCATGCTCGGCGACACCCCGCTGGGCCGCCCGGTCCTCGGCACGGTCGACACGATCAACGCGCTGACCCGGTCGCAGGTCGCCCGCTTCTACAAGAAGCACTACGACCCGCGCCACCTGGTCGTGGCGGCCGCCGGAAACGTCGACCACGCCACCGTCGTACGCCAGGTCCGCAAGGCCTTCGAGAAGGCCGGCGCGCTCACCCAAACGGACGCGGTTCCCGTCGCCCCGCGCGACGGCGCCCGCACCCTGAAGACGGCGGGCCGCGTCGAGCTCCTCAACCGGCGCACCGAGCAGGCGCACGTCGTCCTCGGCATGCCGGGCCTGGCCCGCACCGACGAGCGCCGCTGGGCGCTCGGCGTGCTGAACACGGCCCTGGGCGGCGGCATGTCGTCCCGCCTCTTCCAGGAGGTACGGGAGAAGCGCGGCCTCGCCTACAGCGTGTACTCGTACACCTCGGGCTTCGCCGACTGCGGCCTGTTCGGCGTGTACGCGGGCTGCCGCCCCAGCCAGGTCCACGACGTCCTGAAGATCTGCCGGGACGAGCTGGACCGGGTCGCCTCGGACGGCCTCTCGGACGAGGAGATCGGCCGCGCGGTCGGCCAGCTCTCCGGCTCGACCGTCCTGGGCCTGGAGGACACGGGCGCGCTGATGAACCGCATCGGCAAGAGCGAGCTGTGCTGGGGCACCCAGATGTCGGTCGACGACATGCTGGCCCGGATAGCCGCGGTCACCCCGGACGACGTCCGCGAGGTGGCCCGTGATGTGCTGGGCCGGCGTCCCTCGCTGTCCGTCATCGGCCCGCTGAAGGACAAGCAGGCCGACCGCCTCCATGAAGCGGTCTCCTGATCCGTACGTGTACGTAAGGACGTAAGGAAGCAAGCATGAGCAAGCTGCGTGTGGCGGTCCTCGGCGCCAAGGGCCGGATCGGTTCCGAGGCGGTACGGGCCGTGGAAGCGGCCGAGGACATGGAGCTGGTGGCCGCGCTGGGCCGGGGCGACAAGCTGGAGGCGCTCGCCGACGCCGGCGCCCAGGTCGTGGTCGAACTGACCACCCCCGCCTCGGTGATGGGCAACCTCGACTTCTGTGTGCGCCACGGGATGCACGCGGTCGTCGGCACCACCGGCTGGACCGAGGACCGCCTCGCGCAGCTCACCGCCTGGCTGGACGGCTCGCCGTCCACCGGTGTGCTCATCGCGCCGAACTTCTCCATCGGGGCCGTCCTGACGATGAGGTTCGCGCAGCTCGCCGCCCCCTACTTCGAGTCCGTCGAGGTCGTCGAGCTGCACCACCCCAACAAGGTGGACGCGCCGTCGGGCACCGCCACGCGCACCGCGCAGCTGATCGCGGCGGCCCGCGCCGAGGCTGGCGTGGCCCCCGCGCCGGACGCCACGGCGACGGCGCTGGACGGGGCGCGCGGCGCGGACGTCGACGGCGTCCCCGTCCACGCGGTCCGGCTGCGCGGTCTGCTGGCGCACCAGGAGGTCCTCCTGGGCGCCGAGGGCGAGACGCTGACGATCCGTCATGACTCGCTCCACCACAGCAGCTTCATGCCGGGCATCCTGCTCGGCGCGCGCCGCGTGGTGACCACTCCGGGCCTGACCTTCGGCCTGGAACACTTCCTCGACCTGAACTGAGCTGGACTGCCGGTCATGCGCGCAAAGATCACTTACTTCGTCACGGCTGCCGTCCTGGTCTTCTACTTCGTCCTGGTCGGCAGCCGGGGCGTGATGCTCATCCAGGACGGCAAGCTGATCACCGTCCCCATGGGGATCGCGGTCCTGGTGCTGCCGCTGATCGGCATCTGGTTCCTGTGGGCCAACACCCGCTTCGTGACCCGGGCCAACGCCCTCGCCGCCGAACTGGAGGCCGAGGGCGGCCTCCCGGTCGACGAGCTGGTCCGCACCCCCGGCGGCCGCATCGACCGCGACTCGGCCGACGCGGTCTTCGCCCGCCGCAAGGCGGAGACGGAGGACACCCCGAACGACTGGCGCTGCTGGTTCCGCCTGGCCGTGGCCTACCAGGACGCCCGCGACACCCCCCGAGCCCGCAAGGCGATGCAGCGGGCGATCACGCTGCGGGAGGCGGCGGAGTAGTCCGCCGCGCCCGTGGGGCGCGGCCCCGGTCAGGGGCGCCCGTACTCCGCGCCCCACGCCTCCACCGTGTCGGCCGCTCGGTCGAACGCCTCGACGCGCGACAGGAAGTCCGCGTTGTGGTCGGTGAGCAGCACCGGAAGCGTCGCCCCGCCGGGCCGGGAGGCGAGCAGCGCCTGTCCCTGCACCGTCCGGGGCAGCCCGAGCCACCGCACCGGCTGCTGCACCGTCCGTACGTCCTCGATCTGCTGCCACGGCACCGTGGAGGTGCTCAGGAAGCGGACCCGACGCAGCCCGGCCCGGCTGACCCAGACGCCCATCCGCAGCATCCGCAGCGCCGACGCGATCACGGCGAGGGCGACCACCAGGACCGCGAGCGCCGCGGCCGGACCACCCGTGAACGCGATGATCACCGCGGCGAGCAGCACGAACGAGGCGAGGAGCAGCAGCACCGCGGCCGCTCCGACCCGCCAGGGGCCCGGTCGGTAGGGACGCCGCCAGCGGTCGTGGTCGTCGAAGGGCAGCGCGACGTCGTCGGCGGTCGCATCGAATGCGCGGTCGGCCGTCAGGAAGGGCAGGGGCACGACTGATCCTCACTCACAAGCACGCTCGATTGGCTGTGCCCGGTGAGGCTACCCAGGAGGCGGTGGAACGACCAGCTCCGGGGGGCCGTGGGGGTGCCTCCCACGCCATTCGGGCGAGGGGGGGAGTCAGCGGCCGTCCGCCTGGGACTGCTGGGAGTGTCCCGGCGACTGGCTGGGCTGCAGCGCGGGCAGGCCGAACAGGAGCGAGCCCGCGAGCCCGGCCACCACGGTGAGCCCGACCAGCGTACGGCCCACTATTCGTCCGGCGCCGGCACGCTCGCGCGGCGGCGGGGCGACATTGCTGCGGAAGCGGTCGGCCTCGGCGACGAACGCGAAGGGAACGGACTCACGCCGGCGGAACATGAGGGGCTTCTCCTTGTCTCTGGGGTGGTGCGCGGGCTGCGGTGTGGTGTGGTGCGCGAACTGTGATGCGTCTACTGGTACAGACGTACGGAGTTGAGGATTGGTGCCCGAATCCCCCGAATTGGCCGAAGAATTCTGTGACGCATGGTCAGACCAGGTGTTGCCCCTTCGACGCCAACGACCGCGCGGCCCCGCAAGTGGCCCGAAGGTGCCCGTACGGGCACAGATGTGCGGATGGGCCGCGCAAAGTGTCCGTATTGCGGCGTTTCATGAAGTTCATCTAGGCTGATCAAACGGACCCGGCACTGCTTGAACCCCCGAGCAGGCAGTGCCGGGCTCCCTCTGCCACGTCCCCCGAGGGGACACCGGGCGCTGAGCAGCGAGTAGCGTGTTACCCATGGCTCCGATCTCCACTCCGCAGACCCCCTTCGGGCGGGTCCTCACCGCCATGGTCACGCCCTTCACGGCGGACGGCGCACTCGACCTCGACGGCGCGCAGCGCCTCGCCGTCCACCTGGTCGACGCAGGCAACGACGGACTGATCGTCAACGGCACCACCGGCGAGTCCCCGACCACCAGCGACGCGGAGAAAGACCAGCTCGTACGGGCCGTACTGGAAGCGGTAGGAGGCCGGGCCCACGTCGTCGCCGGCATCGGCACGAATGACACGCGTCACACCCTGGAGCTGGCCCGCACGGCCGAGCGCTCCGGCGCACACGGCCTGCTCGCCGTCACGCCGTACTACAACAAGCCCCCCCAGGAGGGCCTGTACCGGCACTTCTCGGCCATCGCCGACGCCACCGAGCTCCCGGTGATGCTCTATGACATCCCCGGCCGCAGTGGTGTCCCGATCGACACCGAAACCCTGGTGCGCCTCGCCGAGCACCCGCGTATCGTCGCCAACAAGGACGCCAAAGGCGACCTCGGCCGTGCCAGCTGGGCCATCGCCCGCTCCGGCCTCGCCTGGTACTCCGGCGACGACATGCTCAACCTTCCGCTGCTCTCGGTCGGCGCGGTCGGCTTCGTCTCGGTCGTCGGCCACGTGGTCACCCCCGAGCTGCGCGCGCTCCTCGACGCGTACCTCTCGGGCAACGTCCAGAAGGCCATCGAGATCCACCAGCGACTGCTCCCGGTGTACACGGGCATGTTCCGTACCCAGGGAGTGATCACCACCAAGGCCGCGCTGGCCCTGCAGGGGCTGCCCGGCGGACCGCTGCGCCTGCCGATGATCGACCTGACGGCGGAGGAAACCGCCCAGCTCAAGATCGATCTTGCGGCCGGCGGGGTAGAGCTGTAACTCCTGCGGGGTACAGCTGCCACCACAGACTTCACAACTGAATACGAAGAACGAAACAGACAACAGCAAGTGCACGAATGTCATGCGCGCCACGTGCCTCGGAGGTACGTGGCGTGTGTGGTGAGGAGAGTCTTTTGAGTCATCCGCATCCCGAACTCGGCACCCCGCCGAAGCTTCCCAAGAACGGCCTGCGCGTCACCCCGCTCGGCGGTCTCGGCGAAATCGGCCGGAACATGACGGTCTTCGAGTACGGCGGCCGCCTGCTCATCGTCGACTGCGGCGTGCTCTTCCCCGAGGAGGAGCAGCCCGGCGTCGACCTGATCCTGCCGGACTTCAGCAGCATCAGGGACCGCCTCGACGACATCGAGGGCATCGTGCTCACGCACGGCCACGAGGACCACATCGGCGGCGTCCCGTACCTGCTCCGCGAGAAGCCGGACATCCCGCTGATCGGCTCCAAGCTGACCCTCGCGCTGATCGAGGCGAAGCTCCAGGAGCACCGCATCCGCCCGTACACGCTGGAGGTCGCCGAGGGCGACCGCGAGCGCCTGGGCCCCTTCGACTGCGAGTTCATCGCGGTCAACCACTCCATCCCGGACGCCCTCGCGGTGGCCATCCGCACCCCCGCGGGCCTGGCCGTCGCCACCGGCGACTTCAAGATGGACCAGCTCCCGCTGGACGGGCGCCTCACGGACCTGCACGCCTTCGCCCGGCTGAGCGAGGAGGGCATCGACCTCCTCCTCTCCGACTCGACGAACGCCGAGGTCCCCGGCTTCGTACCGCCGGAGCGGGACATCTCCAACGTCCTGCGCACGGTGTTCGCGAACGCCGACAAGCGGATCATCGTGGCCAGCTTCGCCAGCCACGTGCACCGCATCCAGCAGATCCTGGACGCCGCCCACGAGTACGGCCGCCGGGTCGCCTTCGTCGGCCGCTCGATGGTCCGCAACATGGGCATCGCGCGCGACCTCGGCTACCTCCGGGTCCCCGCGGGCCTGGTCGTGGACGTCAAGACGCTCGACGACCTGCCGGACGACGAGGTCGTGCTGGTCTGCACCGGCTCGCAGGGCGAGCCCATGGCGGCGCTGTCCCGGATGGCCAACCGCGACCACCAGATCCGGATCGTCCAGGGCGACACGGTGATCCTGGCGTCGTCCCTGATCCCGGGCAACGAGAACGCGGTCTACCGCGTCATCAACGGTCTGACCCGCTGGGGCGCGAACGTCGTCCACAAGGGCAACGCCAAGGTGCACGTCTCGGGCCACGCCTCGGCCGGCGAGCTGCTGTACTTCTACAACATCTGCAAGCCGAAGAACCTGATGCCGGTCCACGGCGAATGGCGTCACCTGCGGGCGAACGCGGAGCTCGGAGCCCTCACCGGCGTCCCGAAGAACCACATCGTCATCGCCGAGGACGGAGTGGTCGTCGACCTGGTCGACGGCGCCGCGAAGATCGTCGGCAAGGTCCAGGCGGGTTACGTGTACGTGGACGGCCTCTCGGTCGGCGACGTCACCGAGTCCTCGCTCAAGGACCGCCGCATCCTCGGGGACGAGGGCATCATCTCGGTCTTCGTGGTCGTCGACTCGTCGAGCGGCAAGATCGTCAGCGGTCCGACGATCCAGGCACGCGGTTCCGGCATCGAGGACTCGGCCTTCACCCCCGTGGTCTCGAAGGTCGAAGAGGCGCTGAACAAGTCCGCCCAGGACGGCGTCGTCGAGCCCCACCAGCTCCAGCAGCTGATCCGCCGCTCGGTCGGCAAGTGGGTCTCGGACACCTACCGTCGGCGCCCGATGATCCTCCCGGTCGTCGTCGAGGTCTGACGACCCGTCTGACACCACGGCGTACGCCCGGAGCGGGGCCCCTCGATTTGCATCGGGGCGCCCCGCTCCAGTACGTTTACATCTCCTCCACACGGGAACCCGGCACCTTCGCGTGCCATCCGCGTCAGCGACGCGGGGACAGGGAAACCGAACGGGAGGGAAATTCCGACTCAGGATCTCTGATAAAGTCGGAGCCGCCGGAAAGGGAAACGCGAAAGCGGGAACCTGGAAAGCGCCGAGGAAGTCGGACCGGGAAACGGTCTGATAGAGTCGGAAACGAAGGAAGCGCCCGGAGGGCCCGGAAACGGGAACAAAGGAAGCGTCCGTACCTTGAGAACTCAACAGCGTGCCAAAAGTCAACGCCAGATTGACAACCCCGGCCCATCCCTTGTGGTGGGTTGGAGGTTCCTTTGAAAAGTCCATCCGCTTGCGGGTGGCAATTACACAGCGAGGACGCTGAGGATAACCGGCCTTATTCCGGCCTGGTTGTTCCGCTCTTTCGTGTGTGCGCACCGGATGACCGGTACACATTCATGGAGAGTTTGATCCTGGCTCAGGACGAACGCTGGCGGCGTGCTTAACACATGCAAGTCGAACGATGAAGCCTTTCGGGGTGGATTAGTGGCGAACGGGTGAGTAACACGTGGGCAATCTGCCCTTCACTCTGGGACAAGCCCTGGAAACGGGGTCTAATACCGGATACGAC
>NZ_CP124863.1:587500-950000 GCF_030028635.1 Streptomyces sp. BPTC-684 | reverse complement strand
GGGATGACCTGTGGTTAGGGGTGAAAGGCCAATCAAACTCCGTGATAGCTGGTTCTCCCCGAAATGCATTTAGGTGCAGCGTCGTGTGTTTCTTGCCGGAGGTAGAGCACTGGATAGGCGATGGGCCCTACCGGGTTACTGACCTTAGCCAAACTCCGAATGCCGGTAAGTGAGAGCGCGGCAGTGAGACTGTGGGGGATAAGCTCCATGGTCGAGAGGGAAACAGCCCAGAGCATCGACTAAGGCCCCTAAGCGTACGCTAAGTGGGAAAGGATGTGGAGTCGCAGAGACAACCAGGAGGTTGGCTTAGAAGCAGCCACCCTTGAAAGAGTGCGTAATAGCTCACTGGTCAAGTGATTCCGCGCCGACAATGTAGCGGGGCTCAAGCGTACCGCCGAAGTCGTGTCATTGCGATATATACCCCCAACGGGGATCGTGATGGGTAGGGGAGCGTCGTGTGCCGGGTGAAGCCGCAGCGGAAGCTAGTGGTGGACGGTTCACGAGTGAGAATGCAGGCATGAGTAGCGATACACACGTGAGAAACGTGTGCGCCGATTGACTAAGGGTTCCTGGGTCAAGCTGATCTGCCCAGGGTAAGTCGGGACCTAAGGCGAGGCCGACAGGCGTAGTCGATGGACAACCGGTTGATATTCCGGTACCCGCTTTGAAACGCCCAATATCGAATCCATTAATGCTAAGGCCGTGAAGCCGTTCCGGACCCTTCGGGGAAAGGAAAGTGGTGGAGCCGTCGACCCGAGGTGGTAGTAGGTAAGCGATGGGGTGACGCAGGAAGGTAGTCCAGCCCGGGCGGTGGTTGTCCCGGGGTAAGGGTGTAGGCCGTGTGGTAGGCAAATCCGTCACACGTTAAGGCTGAGACCTGATGCCGAGCCGATTGTGGTGAAGTGGATGATCCTATGCTGTCGAGAAAAGCCTCTAGCGAGTTTCATGGCGGCCCGTACCCTAAACCGACTCAGGTGGTCAGGTAGAGAATACCGAGGCGTTCGGGTGAACTATGGTTAAGGAACTCGGCAAAATGCCCCCGTAACTTCGGGAGAAGGGGGGCCATCACCGGTGATCGGATTTACTCCGTGAGCTGGGGGTGGCCGCAGAGACCAGCGAGAAGCGACTGTTTACTAAAAACACAGGTCCGTGCGA
This sequence comes from Streptomyces sp. BPTC-684, assembly GCF_030028635.1. NCBI lineage: Bacteria > Bacillati > Actinomycetota > Actinomycetes > Kitasatosporales > Streptomycetaceae > Streptomyces > Streptomyces sp. BPTC-684. Next base: position 948,845 of record NZ_CP124863.1, on the reverse strand, counting down.
AGCCGTAAGGCGATGTATACGGACTGACGCCTGCCCGGTGCTGGAACGTTAAGGGGACCGGTTAGCTCCATTTCGGTGGGGCGAAGCTGAGAACTTAAGCGCCAGTAAACGGCGGTGGTAACTATAACCATCCTAAGGTAGCGAAATTCCTTGTCGGGTAAGTTCCGACCTGCACGAATGGCGTAACGACTTCTCGACTGTCTCAACCATAGGCCCGGTGAAATTGCACTACGAGTAAAGATGCTCGTTTCGCGCAGCAGGACGGAAAGACCCCGGGACCTTTACTACAGTTTGATATTGGTGTTCGGTTCGGCTTGTGTAGGATAGGTGGGAGACTGTGAACTCTGGACGCCAGTTCAGGGGGAGTCGTCGTTGAAATACCACTCTGGTCGTGCTGGATGTCTAACCTGGGTCCGTGATCCGGATCAGGGACAGTGTCTGATGGGTAGTTTAACTGGGGCGGTTGCCTCCTAAAGAGTAACGGAGGCGCCCAAAGGTTCCCTCAGCCTGGTTGGCAATCAGGTGTTGAGTGTAAGTGCACAAGGGAGCTTGACTGTGAGACCGACGGGTCGAGCAGGGACGAAAGTCGGGACTAGTGATCCGGCGGTGGCTTGTGGAAGCGCCGTCGCTCAACGGATAAAAGGTACCCCGGGGATAACAGGCTGATCTTCCCCAAGAGTCCATATCGACGGGATGGTTTGGCACCTCGATGTCGGCTCGTCGCATCCTGGGGCTGGAGTCGGTCCCAAGGGTTGGGCTGTTCGCCCATTAAAGCGGTACGCGAGCTGGGTTTAGAACGTCGTGAGACAGTTCGGTCCCTATCCGCTGTGCGCGTAGGAGTCTTGAGAAGGGCTGTCCCTAGTACGAGAGGACCGGGACGGACGAACCTCTGGTGTGCCAGTTGTCCTGCCAAGGGCATGGCTGGTTGGCTACGTTCGGAAAGGATAACCGCTGAAAGCATCTAAGCGGGAAGCCTGCTTCGAGATGAGGGCTCCCACCACCTTCGAGTGGGTAAGGCTCCCAGTAGACGACTGGGTTGATAGGCCAGATGTGGAAGCCTCGTAAGGGGTGGAGCTGACTGGTACTAATAGGCCGAGGGCTTGTCCTCAGTTGCTCGCGTCCACTGTGTTAGTTCTGAAATAACGAACAGCTGTGTCTACACCAGCATCGTTAATTTCATAGTGTTTCGGTGGTCATAGCGTTAGGGAAACGCCCGGTTACATTCCGAACCCGGAAGCTAAGCCTTTCAGCGCCGATGGTACTGCAGGGGGGACCCTGTGGGAGAGTAGGACACCGCCGAACAAATTTTCAACGCGGGTTCCCGAGCTTCGGCTCGGGGACCCGCGTTTTTTTATGCCCGATCACCTGTTGTTCACATCGTGCGAGCACCATGCCCAGCTATGGGGATCATCGGAAAGCTGGAGTCCGCCGGCTTCGCGGCCGGGGACGAAGTGATCGTGCCGGCGTACGACGACGGTGCGGTGGCCCGGGCCGTGGTGGCGGCCGGAGCCCTGCCGGTGTTCGCCGACATAGACCCGGACACGTACTGCCTGGGCGTCGGGGGCATCGAGGCCGTCGTGACCTCGCGGACCGTCGGGCTCGTTCTCGTCCACCGCTTCGGGCACCCGGCCGACGCCGGGCAGTTCGGGCAACTCGCCGACCGGCTTGGGCTGTTGCTGGTGGAGAAGGACGAGGACGACGGCGCGGGCGGCGACGTCGTGCAACGCCGGGAGCGGGCCGGGTACTTGGACCGGCGGCTCGTCGGCGTACGGACGCCCGTACCGGCCGCCGGGCACGGGTACCAGCGCTATGTCGTACGGGTGCCCGGGAACGGACGGCCCGACCGGGACGCGTTCGCGCGGCTGCTGCGGCGGCGAGGGGTCGAGTGCGAGGTGCCCGTGGTCACGCCCGTACACCGGACGCGGGAGTTCAGGCGGGTCGGCTGTGTGCTGCCGCAGACCGAGCGGGCCGTGGACGAGACGCTCGCGCTGCCCCGCCTCGACGGGCTTTCCGACGCGGGCGTACGGAAGTTGGTCTCGGTCTGCAACGCGCTCGGGGGGCTCCTTCAGCCCGCGTGACGGGGGCACTGGGAAGGGCGCCGGAGGAACGGGCGAGCGTGGTTCGGACCACCGTCTGATTCAGGGTATGCTTTATCTCGTTGGTGAGGGGGAAACCCCGAAACAACAACCGGCCCCTATAGCTCAGTCGGTAGAGCGTCTCCATGGTAAGGAGAAGGTCTGCGGTTCGATTCCGCATGGGGGCTCAGCAGCAAGACGATGAAAGGCCCCGCCCAATTGGGCGGGGCCTTTCGCGTTCCTACGGCCAGCGGTTTCCGGTGGCCCCGGCCCTGTCGGTGGCCACCGGATGTCCGGCCCGCTCAGCGGCGGGGCTGTTCCGGGATGCGCATCGACAGGATCGCCATGTCGTCGGACGCGGGCTCGGCGGCGAAGCGTTCCACCGCGCGCAGGACGCGGGCCGCAACGGCGCCGGCGGTCAGGCCCGTACACGTGGCGAGGACGTCGGTCAGACCGTCGTCTCCCAGCATCCGGGTACCCTCGCGGCGCTCGGTGATGCCATCGGTCACACAGAGCAGGACGTCGCCCGGGTCCAGGGTGATCGTCTGCTCGTACAGCTCCAGGTCCTCCATGACGCCCAGCAGCGGCTGGGGTTCGGCGGCGGGCTCGACCGTGCCGTCCTGGCGCAGGCGCAGCGGGAGCGGATGGCCCGCGCAGACGACCTTGAGCACCGCGCTGCCGTCCTCCTGCGGCCACAACTCGCCGTACAGGAGCGTCAGGAAGCGGCTGCGGGCACCCTCGTCGAGGATCGCGGCGTTGAGGCGCTCCAGGACCGCCGGGCCGCCGAAGCCCTCGCGCGCGAGGAGGCGCAGGGCGTGCCGGGCCAGGCCGGTGACGGCCGCCGCCTCGGGGCCGGTGCCGCAGACGTCACCGATGGCGAAGCCGTACGCGCCGTCGCGGATCGGGAAGAGGTCGTAGAAGTCGCCGCCGACCTCGTTGCCTTCGCCGGCCGCGCGGTAGATGACCTCGACCTCGACGCCGGGGATCTGCGGGAGGCCGGGCGGCAGGAGACTGCGCTGGAGGGAGCGGCTGATGGCCATGCGCTCCGAGTAGAGGCGGGCGTTGTCGAGGGCGAGCGCGGCCCGGCGCGAGAGGTCTTCGGCCAGCTCCAGGATCTCCTGGCGGAAGTGGTCGTCGGAGGGCTTGCCGAGCGTGAGCATGCCGATGACGCGGTTGCGGGCGACCAGGGGCAGGACCACCGTTTCGCCGCCGACCGCGGCGGCCGTGGACAGCGTGGTGCCGAGGCCGCCGCCCAGGTGCGGGCTGGTGCCGCGGCCGATGTCGCGCATGGAGGTGCGCAGCGCGGCCTGGTGGGCCGCCTCGCCGGGGGCGGTCCAGACGCGGGCGCCCGGGGTGGGGACCGGCTCCGGCGGGTCGATCTTGGAGAGGAGCGCCTTGAGGCCGTCGATGCGCTCCTCGTCCTCGTGGAGGACATAGGACAAGTACGGGTCGGAGGCCTGGTCCGCGATCGTGTAGACGGCGCACCAGGTGGCGAGGGTGGGGACGGTCATCTGTGCCATCAGGGCCAACGTCTGGTCCCGGTCCAGGGTTCCCGCGAGCAGGTCCGAGGCTTCCACGAGGAAGCTCAGCGATCCCCGGCGCAGGCGTTCGAGCTCGCCCAGGCGTGCCGACTCGACGGCGAGCGCGATGCGGTCGGCGGCGAACTGGAGGCGCAACGCTTCTTCGTTGGAGTAGCGCCCGGCGGATTCGGCGGCGACGCCGAGGGAGCCGGTGAGGCGGCCCTCGACCTTGAGCGGGACGGTGACGACCGAGCGCATGCCGGAGCCGCCGAGGATCGGGACGGCGCCGGGGACGGCCTCGAGGTCCTCGTGGACGGCGGGCATCCTGGCCGAGCCGTAGCGGCCGGTGCCCGCTTCGACGGGCACGCGCGCGAAGCGCTGGCGGGCGGACGGGAGGCCGGTGGTGGCCCGGACCTCCAGTTCGGTCTCGTCGTCGGTGGCGAGCAGCAGGAACGCGGCGTCGCCGTCGAGCATGTCGCGGGCGCGCTCCACGGTCCGCTGGAGCAGTCCGTCCAGGTCGTCGGGGGCGGGGGTGCCGATGAAGACCTCGAACGGGTCGGCGCTGCGGCTCTCGCCCATGACCGCGGGGTCGGCGGGGGCCCGCACGGGGGTCTGCAGCACGGCCCGCTCGTCGTCGCGGACCAGCAGGCAGACGGTGGACGGCTCGCCATTGGTGTCGCGTACCCGAAGATGTGACGCGTACACGGGCAGGACGCGGCCGTCGGCGCCGCGGATGCCGTAGCTGCCCTCCCAGCGCGAGAGTTGCAGGGCCTCGACGATTCCGGTGGAGGTGCCGGGGGTGTGCGGCCAGGCCGCGAAGTCGGTGAGGGGCTTGCCGGTGACCTTCTCGGCCGGGTAGCCGAACAGCTCCTCGGCGTCCTCGTTCCAGGCGCGGACGGCGCCGGTGCGGTCGATCTGGATGACCGCGACGCGGACCCGGCCGTCGGTGACGGGCAGCAGCTCCACGGGCAGGGCCGGTCCGGCCGAGCGGGTGCCCACCCGGCGGGCGGGGAGGTCGAGTTGGAACCAGACGTGCTTGCGGGTGGGGGTGTACTCGACGCCCCAGCGGGAGGCGATCGCGGCGCACAGCAGGAGGCCGCGGCCGTTCTCGCGGTCGGGTCCGGCGACCTCGGCCGGGGAGGCGTGGAGCGGAACCTCCCGTTCGGGGTAGTGGTCGGCGACCTCGACCCGGACGCCGTCCTCGGAGCGCAGGCACAGCACGTCGGCGGCGGTGCCCGCGTGGACGACCGCGTTGGTGACGAGCTCACTGGTGAGGACGACGGCGTCGTCGACGACGTCCGCGTACCCCCAGCCCTGGAGGGTGTCGCGGACGAAGGCGCGGGCGGTCGCCACGGACCGCCCGACGGGTTCGAAGCTGGCTGCCGCCCGCGCGGTGATCACAGAACTCCTCGTACACGTCTCGACGCCCGGTTTCCCCGGCCGGGGTCCGGGAAGGTGCCCCCCGGGAATCAACACTCCCATGTGCGGCCCGCCCCCTCCGGTGTCCCGTGGTCGTCCTTGTGGCGCCCGCTGCACCCCGGGCTCAAGAGGAGCAGGGGGCGCTCCCGCCTTCGGACGGACCGGGGCGGTTGGACAGCCGGAAGCCAGGTTACTTACCTTCACTGTCCTAGCGGATGCCGGTCACCAGTGTTTCCGCCCTCCGAGGGCGGGGACGGTATGCGAAGCTGCCGAACTGTTATGGCCGGGTTCGGCCATGGTGAAACACTGGGAAGGCTTCGAAGAAAGCCCGACGAGGGCGGTCGACCCCTGCGGGAGGGACACGGTGGAGTCTGGCGTGGCGGCGCGTGGCAAGAGCACGCGCGCGAAGGGCGGACGGTCCCGCGGCAAGGGGACGACCGAGGTGGACACCGCTGCGCTGCAGCGGCTGCTCGCCGCACTGGCGTCGATGCGGGACGGCAACTTCCGCAAGCGGCTGACCGTCTCCGGGGACGGGGTGATGGCCGAGATCGCCGCCGTGTTCAACGAGGTCGCCGACCGCAATCTCCATCTGACCGGCGAGATCGCCCGGGTGCGGCGGATGGTGGGGCGGGAGGGGAAGCTGACCGAGCGGCTGGAGAACGGGGCCTGCGAGGGCTCCTGGGCGGCCGCGATCGACGCCTCCAACGCGCTGGTGGACGATCTGGCCAGGCCGGTCTCCGAGGTCAGCAGGGTGCTGTCGGCGGTCGCCGAGGGCGATCTGGAACAGCGCATGGACCTGCGCTCGCACGGGGTGGACAACGCCGAGCGGCCGCTGCGCGGCGAGTTCCTCAAAGTGGGGCGAACCGTCAACAACCTGGTCGACCAGCTGTCGGCGTTCACCGACGAGGTGACGAGGGTCGCACTGGAGGTCGGTACCGAGGGCAAGCTCGGCGGCCAGGCGCAGGTGCGTGGAATGTCCGGTTCGTGGAAGGACCTCACGGATTCGGTGAACACGATGGCGTACCGGCTGACCGCCCAGGTACGTGACATCGCTCTCGTGACGACGGCGGTCGCCAAGGGCGATCTGTCGCGCAAGGTGACCGTGCACGTCGCCGGCGAGATGCTCCAGCTGAAGAACACCGTGAACACGATGGTCGACCAGCTCTCCTCGTTCTCCTCGGAGGTGACGCGGGTCGCACGCGAGGTGGGTACCGAGGGCGAGCTCGGCGGCCAGGCGCAGGTGCCGGGCGTCGCGGGCGTGTGGAAGGACCTGACGGATTCCGTCAACCTGATGGCGGGCAACCTCACCGCCCAGGTGCGCGGGATCGCCCAGGTGACGACGGCGGTCGCCAACGGCGACCTGTCGCAGAAGGTGACCGTCAACGCGCGCGGGGAGGTCGCCCAGCTCGCCGAGACGATCAACCAGATGACCGAGACGCTGCGGACGTTCGCCGACGAGGTGACCCGGGTCGCCAACGAGGTCGGCGCCGAGGGCCTGCTGGGCGGGCAGGCGCAGGTGCCGGGCGCGGCGGGCACCTGGAAGGACCTGACCGACTCGGTCAACACGGTCTTCCGCAATCTGACGACGCAGGTGCGGGACATCGCGCAGGTGACCACGGCGGTCGCCAACGGCGACATGACCCAGAAGGTCACGGTCGACGTCGCGGGCGAGATGCTGGAGCTGAAGAACACCGTCAACACGATGGTGGACCAGCTCCAGTCGTTCGGTTCCGAAGTGACCCGGGTGGCCCGGGAGGTCGGTGTCGAGGGGCGCCTGGGCGGGCAGGCCGAGGTGCCGGGCGCGGCCGGCACGTGGAAGGACCTGACGGACTCCGTCAACAACGCGTTCCGCAACCTCACCGGTCAGGTGCGCAACATCGCGCAGGTGACGACGGCGGTCGCCAACGGCGACCTGTCGCAGAAGGTCACGGTGGACGTCTCCGGCGAGATGCTGGAGCTGAAGAACACCGTCAACACGATGGTCGATCAGCTGGCGTCGTTCTCCGCCCAGTTGACGCGGATGGCGCAGGACGTGGGCACGGAGGGCCGGCTCGGCGGCCAGGCCCGGGTGGACGGCGTCCTGGGCACCTGGAAGGAACTCACCGACTCCGTCAACTTCATGGCGGGCAACCTCACCTCCCAGGTGCGCCAGATCGCCCAGGTGACCACGGCGGTGGCGCGCGGTGATCTGTCGCAGAAGATCGACGTGGACGCGCGCGGCGAGATCCTGGAGCTCAAGAACACCATCAACAACATGGTCGACCAGCTGTCCGGCTTCGCCGAGCAGGTCACCAGGGTCGCGCGCGAGGTGGGCACCGACGGCCGCCTCGGCGGCCAGGCGCAGGTGCCGGGCGTGGCCGGGGTGTGGCGCGATCTGACCGACTCGGTGAACGGCATGGCGGGCAACCTCACCGCCCAGGTCCGCAACATCGCCCAGGTCGCCACGGCGGTGGCGCGCGGCGATCTGTCGCAGAAGATCGACGTGGACGCGCGCGGCGAGATCCTGGAGCTCAAGAACGTCCTGAACACGATGGTCGACCAGCTCTCGAACTTCGCGGAGCAGGTGACCCGGGTGGCCCGCGAGGTGGGCACCGAGGGCATCCTGGGCGGCCAGGCCGAGGTGCAGGGCGTCTCGGGCACCTGGAAGGACCTCACCCAGTCCGTCAACTTCATGGCCAACAACCTGACGTTCCAGGTGCGCAACATCGCCGAGGTGACGACGGCGGTCGCCAAGGGCGACCTCTCGAAGAAGATCACCGTCGACGCCAAGGGCGAGATCCTGGAGCTGGTGACGACCGTCAACACGATGGTCGACCAGCTCTCCAACTTCGCGGACGAGGTCACCAGGGTCGCGCGCGAGGTGGGCACCGAGGGCATCCTCGGCGGTCAGGCCCGGGTGCGCGGGGTCACCGGCATCTGGAAGGACCTCAGCGACAACGTCAACCTGATGGCCGCGAACCTCACCTACCAGGTGCGCAACATCGCCCGGGTCTCGACGGCCGTCGCCAACGGCGACCTCACCAAGAAGGTGACGGTCGAGGCGCGCGGCGAGGTCGCGGACCTCGCCGACACCGTCAACACGATGGTGACGACCCTGTCGTCCTTCGCCGACCAGGTCACCAGGGTCGCGCGCGAGGTGGGCACCGACGGCATCCTCGGCGGCCAGGCCCGCGTCCCCGGCGTCTCCGGTACGTGGAAGGACCTCACCGAATCGGTGAACTCCATGGCCGACAACCTCACCGGCCAGGTGCGCCAGATCGCCACCGTCACCACCGCCATCGCCAAGGGCGATCTCACCAAGAAGATCGACATCGACGCGCGCGGTGAGATCCAGGAGCTGAAGAACACCATCAACACGATGGTCGACCAGCTCTCCTCGTTCGCCGTGGAGGTCACCAGGGTCGCCCGCGAGGTGGGCACCGAGGGCCAGCTCGGCGGCCACGCGCGCGTACGTGACGTCGACGGCACCTGGCGCGACCTCACCGAGTCCGTGAACGAGATGGCCGGGAACCTGACCCGGCAGGTGCGCGCCATCGCGGCCGTCGCCACCGCGGTGACCCGCGGCGACCTCAACCTGAAGATCGACGTGGACGCGGCGGGCGAGATCCAGGCCCTCCAGGACAACATCAACACGATGATCGCCAACCTGCGCGACACCACGGTCGCCAACAAGGAGCAGGACTGGCTCAAGGGCAACCTCGCCCGCATCTCCGGCCTGATGCAGGGCCGCCGCGACCTGGACGACGTCGCCTCCCTGATCATGACCGAGCTGACACCGGTGGTCTCGGCCCAGCACGGCGCGTTCTTCCTCGCGCTGCCGACCGGTGGCTCCACCGAGGTCGGCGGGGACGAGGACAGCCCGTACGAGCTGAAGATGCGCGGGAGTTACGGGTACTCGGCGGGCTCGATGCCCACCTCGTTCCGGCCCGGCGAGACGCTCATCGGCACGGCGGCGGAGGAGAAGCGCACGATCCTGGTGGAGAACGTGCCGCCGGGCTATCTGAAGATCTCCTCCGGCCTCGGGGAGGCGCCGCCCGCGCACGTGATCGTGCTGCCGGTGCTCTTCGAGGGCAAGGTCCTCGGCGTGATCGAACTGGCGTCGTTCCAGCCGTTCACCCACATCCAGAAGGACTTCCTCAACCAGATCGCGGAGATGATCGCGACCAGCGTCAACACGATCAGCGTCAACTCCAAGACCGAGGTGCTGCTCAAGCAGTCGCAGGAGCTCACCGAGCAGCTGCGCGAGCGGTCGGCGGAGCTGGAGAACCGGCAGAAGGCCCTGCAGGAGTCCAACGCGGAGCTGGAGGAGAAGGCCGAGCTGCTCGCCCAGCAGAACCGTGACATCGAGGTGAAGAACACCGAGATCGAGGAGGCCCGCCAGGTCCTGGAGGAGCGCGCCGAACAGCTCGCGGTCTCGATGCGCTACAAGTCCGAGTTCCTGGCGAACATGTCGCACGAGCTGCGCACGCCCCTCAACTCGCTGCTGATCCTCGCCAAGTTGCTCGCCGACAACGCGGAGGGCAACCTCTCGCCGAAGCAGGTCGAGTTCGCGGAAACGATCCATGGTGCGGGTTCGGACCTGCTCCAGCTCATCAACGACATCCTCGACCTGTCCAAGGTCGAGGCGGGCAAGATGGACGTCAGCCCGACCCGGATCGCCCTGGTGCAGCTCGTCGACTACGTGGAGGCGACGTTCAGGCCGCTCACCGCGGAGAAGGGGCTCGACTTCTCCGTACGGGTCTCGCCGGAGCTTCCGGCGACGCTGCACACCGATGAGCAGCGGCTGCTCCAGGTGCTGCGTAACCTGCTGTCGAACGCGGTGAAGTTCACCGACAGCGGCGCCGTCGAGCTGGTGATCAGGCCCGCCCACGCCGACGTGCCGCACGCGATCCGCGAACAGCTCCTGGAGGCGGGCTCGCTGCGCGACGCGGACGCCGATCTGATCGCGTTCTCGGTCACCGACACCGGCATCGGCATCGCGGCCAGCAAGATGCGGGTCATCTTCGAGGCGTTCAAGCAGGCCGACGGCACGACCAGCCGCAAGTACGGCGGCACCGGCCTCGGCCTGTCCATCAGCCGCGAGATCGCCCGGCTGCTCGGCGGCGAGATCCACGCGGCGAGCGAGCCCGGGCGCGGCTCCACCTTCACGCTCTATCTGCCGCTGCACCCCAGCGAGTTGCCGCCGCAGGGCTACCCGCAGCTGCCGCCCGGCGGCGAGAAGGCCGCCGACGGCGCCCCGGCCGACGGCGCACGGCAGGACCTCGTCCCGCACGAGACGGCGGCGCTCGCGCCGGGCGAGAGCCAGCCGGGGGCGGCCGGGCTGTTCCGGCGCCGCCGCAAGGCGCTCTCCGCGGAGCCCGCGCCCACGCTGCCCGGGCAGCCGGGGGAGGCGCAGCAGGAGTCCTGGGCCGCCCAGGAGCCGGAGCGCGCGCCCGCGCGCACCTTCCACTTCGGCGGCGAGAAGGTCCTGATCGTCGACGACGACGTACGGAACGTCTTCGCGCTCACCAGCGTCCTGGAGCAGCACGGCCTGTCGGTGCTGTACGCGGAGAACGGCCGCGAGGGGATCGAGGTCCTGGAGCAGCACGAGGACACGGCCGTCGTGCTGATGGACATCATGATGCCGGAGATGGACGGGTACGCCACGACGTCGGCGATCCGTCGGATGCCGCAGTTCGCGGGGCTGCCCATCATCGCGCTCACCGCGAAGGCGATGAAGGGCGACCGGGAGAAGGCCATCGAGTCCGGCGCGTCCGACTACGTCACCAAGCCGGTCGATCCCGACCATCTGCTCTCGGTGATGGAGCAGTGGATGCGCGGGAAGTGATCGATGGCCGCACGGTTCACCGCGAGTTGCTGACTGACTGTGGCCGAAGGCGTGTGAGACGGCGGTATTCGGGGAACCTTCTGGTCTCCCACTACGTTTCTGCTACGTGCACAGTGACATCGCGGTGACAGGGTGTGGCGACAGGCGGGGTGCGGCTACCATGACCGGCACAAGGACGGGCGGCGCAAGGGAGTCGTCCCCTGGGGCGGCGCCCGGTGCACTGCCGGGGCGAGGAGGACGGGCCATGGTGCAGAAGGCCAAGATCCTCCTGGTCGATGACCGGCCGGAGAATCTGCTGGCGCTGGAGGCCATCCTCTCTGCGCTCGATCAGACACTGGTGCGGGCATCGTCAGGGGAGGAAGCGCTCAAAGCACTGCTGACGGACGATTTCGCAGTCATCCTGCTGGACGTCCAGATGCCGGGCATGGACGGTTTCGAGACCGCCGCGCACATCAAGCGGCGGGAGCGGACCCGGGACATCCCGATCATCTTCCTCACCGCCATCAACCACGGCCCGCACCACACGTTCCGGGGGTACGCGGCGGGAGCCGTCGACTACATCTCGAAGCCCTTCGACCCCTGGGTGCTGCGCGCCAAGGTGTCGGTGTTCGTCGAGCTCTATATGAAGAACTGTCAGCTGCGCGAGCAGGCGGCGCTGCTGCGGCTCCAGTTGGAGGGCGGCGGCCAGGCGGCCGGCGGCCCCAAGGAGTCGGCGGGCCTGCTCGCCGAGCTGTCCGCGCGGCTCGCGGCGGTCGAGGAGCAGGCCGAGGCGCTCTCCAAACAGCTCGACGACGAGTCGGCGGACGCGGCGGCGGTGGCGACCGCCGCCCATCTGGAGCGCAAACTGACCGGTCTGCGGCGGGCCCTTGACGCCCTGGAGCCGGGCACCGGCAGCGGCACGGCGCCCCTGCCCTCGCAGAACTGAGCGGCATTGAGTCGCACTCAGCGGTACTGAGCGGCGCGGAACCGAGCGGTCCGGAGGGGCCTGACGCTGATGACGCGTCAGCCCCCTTTGTGCGTACGCGAGTATCGTCCGCGCTTACCTGAGTACCGTCTTTCGGTACGACACGAACGGGTGAAGGACCGGCCGTCGTGTCGACCGCCGCCCGCACCGGTAACCTCAGCACCATGGCCTCACGTACGTCCGGCAAGGGTTCCCAGGGCACGGCGGGCACCGCGAAGCGCACCGGCCGTACCGCGGCACCCGCCAAGAAGGCGGCCGCGCCCGCCAAGAAAGCGCCCGCGAAGAAGGCTGCCGCGCCCGCGAAGAAAGCCCCCGCCAAAAAGGCACCCGCCAAGAAGGCGGCGGCCGCCAAGCCCGCGCCCAAGCCGGCGCCTTCGCCCACGGGGGGCGTGTACCGGCTCGCGCGCGCCGTCTGGCTGGGCGCGGCCCACGGGGTCGGGGCGATGTTCCGCGGCATAGGGCGCGGCGCCAAGGGCCTGGACCCGGCCCACCGCAAGGACGGGCTCGCCCTGCTGCTGCTCGGTGTCGCGCTGATCGTCGCCGCGGGCACCTGGTCGAATCTGCGCGGCCCGGTCGGCGACCTCGTCGAGATGCTGGTGACCGGCGCGTTCGGACGGCTCGACCTGCTGGTGCCGCTGCTGCTCGGCGCGATCGCGATCCGGCTGATCCTCTACCCGGAGAAGCCCGAGGCCAACGGCCGGATCGTGATCGGCCTCTCCGCGCTGGTGCTCGGCGTGCTCGGCCAGGTCCACATCGCCTGCGGCTCGCCGGGCCGCGACGACGGCACCAGCGCGATGCAGGACGCGGGCGGCCTCATCGGCTGGGGCGCGTCCAAGCCGCTCGAATTCCTGATGGGCGACGTCCTGGCGGTGCCGATGCTGGTGCTGCTGACCGTCTTCGGGCTGCTCGTGGTCACCGCGACGCCCGTCAACGCCATCCCGCAGCGGCTGCGGGCCCTGGGTGCCCGGCTCGGCATCGTCGAGCCGCTGCCGGGGGAGCCGGGCGAGGACGAGCTGTACGAGGACGACTGGCGCGATGAGGAGCCCGCGCCGCGCGCCCGGCGCACGCCCGGGCGCCGCGTCGCCCCGGCCGACGAGTACGCCCAGGACGAGGCCGAGCAGGCGGCGCTCTCGCAGCGCCGCAAGCCCCGGCGCGCTTCGGTGCAACCGGCGTTCGACCTGCCGATGGACCCGGTCGACGTGGCCGCCGCCGCGGCCGCCGCGCTCGACGGCGCCGTGCTGAACGGCCTGCCGCCGTCCCCGATCGTCGCCGACCTCACCCAGGGCGTCTCCGTCGAGCGGGAGCGCGGGAGCACCACACCGGTGCCCACGGCCCGCGGCGAGGCCGCCGCCAAGGCCGAGGCGCAGCCCGCCAAGGCCGACCTCGCCAAGCCGGCGCCCAGGGCGACCCCGGGCGCCCCCGCCGTCGTACCGGATCTGACCAAGGCGGCCCCGGAGCACACCGAGATGCCGGTGCGCGCCGAGCAGCTCCAGCTCGCGGGCGACATCACCTACGCGCTGCCCTCGCTCGACCTGCTGGAGCGGGGCGGCCCGGGCAAGACGCGCAGCGAGGCCAACGACGCCATAGTCGCCTCGCTGCGGAACGTCTTCCTGGAGTTCAAGGTCGACGCGGATGTCACCGGCTTCACCCGGGGCCCGACGGTCACCCGGTACGAGGTGTCGCTGGGCCCGGCCGTGAAGGTCGAGCGGATCACCGCGCTCACCAAGAACATCGCGTACGCGGTGGCCAGCCCGGACGTCCGGATCATCTCGCCGATCCCCGGCAAGTCGGCGGTCGGCATCGAGATCCCCAACACCGACCGCGAGATGGTCAACCTCGGCGACGTGCTGCGCCTGGCGGACGCGGCCGAGGACGACCATCCGATGCTCGTCGCGCTCGGCAAGGACGTCGAGGGCGGCTATGTGATGGCCAACCTGGCGAAGATGCCGCACGTCCTGGTGGCCGGCGCGACCGGCTCCGGCAAGTCGTCCTGCATCAACTGCCTGATCACCTCGGTGATGGTGCGGGCGACGCCCGAGGACGTACGGATGGTGCTCGTCGACCCCAAGCGGGTCGAACTCACCGCGTACGAGGGCATTCCGCACCTGATCACGCCGATCATCACCAACCCCAAGCGGGCCGCCGAGGCACTCCAGTGGGTCGTGCGCGAGATGGACCTGCGCTACGACGACCTCGCGGCGTTCGGTTTCCGCCATATCGACGACTTCAACGAGGCGATCCGCAACGGCAAGGTCAAGCTGCCCGAGGGCAGCGAGCGGGAGCTGACCCCGTACCCGTATCTGCTGGTGATCGTCGACGAGCTCGCGGACCTGATGATGGTGGCGCCGCGTGACGTCGAGGACGCGATCGTGCGCATCACCCAGCTCGCCCGCGCGGCCGGCATCCATCTGGTCCTCGCCACCCAGCGGCCGTCCGTGGACGTCGTGACCGGCCTGATCAAGGCGAACGTGCCCTCCCGGCTCGCCTTCGCGACCTCCTCGCTCGCCGACAGCCGCGTCATCCTCGACCAGCCCGGCGCCGAAAAACTCATCGGAAAGGGTGACGGCCTGTTCCTGCCGATGGGCGCGAACAAGCCGACCCGCCTCCAGGGCGCGTTCGTCACCGAGGACGAGATCGGCGCGATCGTCCAGCACTGCAAGGACCAGATGGCGCCGGTCTTCCGCGAGGACGTCACCGTCGGGCAGAAGCAGAAGAAGGAGATCGACGAGGAGATCGGCGACGACCTCGATCTGCTCTGCCAGGCCGCCGAGCTGGTCGTCTCCACCCAGTTCGGGTCGACGTCCATGCTCCAGCGCAAGCTGAGGGTCGGCTTCGCCAAGGCGGGCCGGCTGATGGACCTGATGGAGTCGCGCGGGATCGTGGGCCCCAGCGAGGGCTCCAAGGCGCGTGACGTCCTGGTCAAGCCGGACGAACTCGACGGTGTGCTGGCGGTGATCCGCGGGGAGGCTCCCTGAAGGCCCGGGGCGGGCCCAGGGGGTCGGTCCCGCGGCTGAATGGAGCACAGAGACAGGAGCGTGGGGCAACCGTTTTCCCCGGCTGTACGTCCAGTTGAGGGAAGACCAGGAACATGCCCCCCTCCTGACCCGTTAGGAGGAAGGGAGGAGGCCATTCCGATGGCGTACAAACTCCACCCTCCCGGTTGCCCCACCCTTTCGTACCCCCCCTAGACTGAACACCCAGCAGGTGGCTCACGCTCGAAAGGCGCCCCCGTGTCCATCGGCAACTCCCCCGAAGACGACCGGCCTTCCCTCGGCGACGACGACCGGCCCTCCTTTGCTGACGACGACCGGCCGACGATCGGCCACGCCCTCAAGCAGGCCCGTATCGCGGCAGGACTGACCGTCGACGAGGTCAGTTCGATCACGCGGGTGCGCATCCCGATCGTGCACGGCCTGGAGGAGGACGACTTCTCCAAGTGCGGCGGCGATGTGTACGCGCGCGGGCACATCCGCACGGTCGCGCGTGCCGTGCGCCTCGATCCCGAGCCGCTGGTCGCGCAGTACGACGCCGAGCACGGCGGCCGACCCGCACCCACGCCCGCCGCGCCCATGTTCGAGGCCGAGCGGATCAGGCCCGAGCGGCGCCGCCCGAACTGGACCGCGGCCATGGTCGCCGCGATCGTGGTGGTCGTCGGCTTCGTCGGCTTCACGATGTTCAGCGGCAGCGGCGACTCCAAGGGCAAGAGCGCCCAGGTCGCCGAGGGCCCGACCCAGACGCAGCAGCAGAGCCCCAGCCCCAAGCCGGCCCCGAGCCTGCCCGCCGCGCCCAAGCCGCCCGCCCCCTCCGACAGCGCCATCGCCGCGGCCCCGCAGGACAAGGTCACCGTCAAGCTCAGCGCCATCTCCGACAAGAGCTGGATCTCCGCCAAGGCGCACAACGGCCAGGTGCTCTACGACGGCCTCCTGGAGAAGGGCGAGTCGAAGACCTTCGTGGACGGCGAGAAGATCGATCTGATCCTCGGCAACGCCGGGGCGATCGAGCTCTACGTCAACGGCAAGAAGGTCGAGGACCAGTTCGGTGACGGCCAGGTCGAGCGGCTGACCTACACCAAGGGCGACCCGGTCGTCGGCTGACCGGGGCCGCCGCGTCCCGGCCGCGCAGGGCCCCCGTTTCCTTGATCAACCCTCGGGGCGGGGACGCGGGCCGGGACAAAGTAGTCTTGAGTCCATGCCCGAACGCCGTACCGTCGCCCTTGTCACTCTCGGCTGCGCCCGTAACGAGGTGGACTCGGAGGAGCTTGCAGGCCGCTTGGCAGCGGATGGCTGGGAGCTCGTCGAGGACGCCACGGACGCCGATGTCGCCGTCGTCAACACCTGTGGGTTCGTCGAAGCCGCCAAGAAGGACTCCGTCGACGCCCTCCTCGAAGCCAATGATCTCAAGGACCACGGCCGCACCCAGGCGGTGGTCGCCGTCGGCTGCATGGCCGAGCGGTACGGCAAGGAGCTCGCCGACGCGCTCCCCGAGGCCGACGGCGTGCTCGGCTTCGACGACTACGCCGACATCTCCAACCGCCTCCAGACCATCCTCAACGGTGGCAGCGTGGAGGCGCACACCCCGCGCGACCGGCGCAAGCTGCTGCCGCTGAGCCCCGTCGAGCGCCAGAGCGCCGACGTGGCGCTGCCCGGCCACGCGCAGGAGGCCCCGGAGAGCGCCCCCGAGGACCTGCCCGAGGGCGTCGCGCCCGCCTCCGGCCCGCGCGCGCCGCTGCGCCGCCGCCTCGACACCAGCCCGGTCGCCTCGGTGAAGCTGGCCTCCGGCTGCGACCGCCGCTGCTCGTTCTGCGCCATCCCGTCCTTCCGCGGCTCCTTCATCTCGCGCCGCCCCTCGGACGTCCTCGGCGAGACGCGCTGGCTGGCCGAGCAGGGCGTCAAGGAGGTCATGCTGGTCTCCGAGAACAACACCTCGTACGGCAAGGACCTCGGCGACATCCGCCTCCTGGAGACGCTGCTGCCGGAGCTCGCCGCCGTCGACGGCATCGAGCGCGTACGCGTCAGCTACCTCCAGCCCGCCGAGATGCGGCCGGGCCTGATCGACGTGCTGACCTCGACCGACAAGGTCGTCCCGTACTTCGACCTGTCCTTCCAGCACTCCGCGCCCGGCGTGCTGCGGGCCATGCGGCGCTTCGGCGACACCGAGCGGTTCCTGGAGCTCCTGGAGACGATCCGCGCCAAGGCCCCGCTGGCCGGTGTGCGCTCCAACTTCATCGTCGGCTTCCCCGGTGAGACCGAGGCCGACTTCCAGGAGCTGGAACGCTTCCTCACCAGCGCCCGGCTCGACGCCATCGGCGTCTTCGGCTACTCCGACGAGGAGGGCACCGAGGCCGTCACGTACGAGAACAAGCTGGACGCCGAGGTGATCGCGGAGCGCCTGGAGCACCTGTCGCGGCTCGCCGAGGAGCTCACCGCCCAGCGCGCCGAGGAGCGCGTCGGCGACACCGTCCGGGTGCTGGTGGAGTCGGTCGACGACGAGGACGGCGTGGTGGGCCGCGCCGAGCACCAGGCGCCGGAGACCGACGGTCAAGTGCGGTTCACGGAGGGCGCGGGACTGACGCCGGGCCGTATCGTCGAGGCGAAGGTCGTCGCCGCCGAGGGCGTCGACCTGGTGGTGACGAGTCTCGACGTCCTTGAGGAGGCGGCCAGATGACCGGAGTCCCGGCATCCGCGGCGGGCGGTACCGGCCGGACGCCGGC
The DNA here is from genome assembly GCF_030028635.1 of Streptomyces sp. BPTC-684. Classification (NCBI taxonomy): domain Bacteria; kingdom Bacillati; phylum Actinomycetota; class Actinomycetes; order Kitasatosporales; family Streptomycetaceae; genus Streptomyces; species Streptomyces sp. BPTC-684. The sequence continues at coordinate 931,330 of NZ_CP124863.1, read as the reverse complement.
GCCCGGCGGCAAGCTGGGCGCGGCGGCCGTCAACCAGGCCAGCCTCTGGAACATCGCCAACATCCTCACCATGGTCCGGCTCGTCCTCGTGCCGGGCTTCGTGGCGCTGATGCTGCAGGACGGCGGGTACGACCCGGCCTGGCGGGCCTGGGCGTGGGCGGCGTTCGCCGTCGCCATGATCACGGACATCTTCGACGGCCATCTGGCCCGGACGTACAACCTGGTCACGGACTTCGGGAAGATCGCGGACCCGATCGCCGACAAGGCGATCATGGGCGCCGCGCTGGTCTGCCTCTCCTCGCTCGGCGATCTGCCGTGGTGGGTGACCGGGGTGATCCTCTTCCGGGAACTCGGGATCACGCTCATGCGTTTCTGGGTCATCAGGCACGGGGTGATTCCCGCCAGCAGGGGCGGGAAGCTGAAGACCCTGGCGCAGGGCACGGCAACGGGGATGTACGTGCTGGCGCTCACGGGTCCGCTGGCGACCCTGCGCTTCTGGGTGATGGCGGTCGCCGTGGTGCTGACGGTCGTCACCGGGCTCGACTATGTGCGACAGGCGGTCGTACTGAGGCGCCAGGGGCTCGCCGCGCAGCGCGCGGAGCGCGCCGCCGAGGCCGCCGTGGAGGGACCGGGCCGGTGAGCGGGGCGGCCCGGATCGTCCGGATGCTCACGGAGCGTGAGCAGACGCTTGCGGTGGCGGAGTCGCTGACGGGCGGCCTGGTGGCCGCCGAGGTGACGTCCGTGGCGGGCGCCTCGCGCGTCTTCCGCGGCTCCGTGACGGCGTACGCGACCGAGCTGAAGCGGGACGTGCTGGGCGTGGAGGCGACCCTTCTGGCCGAGCGCGGAGCGGTCGATCCCGAGGTCGCACGGCAGATGGCGGCGGGTGTGCGGAAGGTTCTGGGTGCCGACTGGGGCATCGCCACCACTGGCGTCGCCGGGCCCGCACCGCAGGACGACCAACCCGTCGGAACGGTCTACGTCGCGGTCGAGGGACCTGACGGGAACGGGAAAACTGTCGCTTTGAGGTTGAACGGCGACAGGGCGGAAATCCGTAGGGAGAGTGTACGGAGCGTGCTCGAACTGCTCTCCGGTGAACTCGGCGAAGATGCGCGGGCACAGGATACGGAACAGAACGGGGGGAATTGATGTTTGCAGCCCTGAGTGAACACGACATCGCTCCCCGCACGGCCGCAGCGCGAGGCGGTACGGTGGGGCGTGAAGGATGCGGCTACGCGGTCCGAGGAGGGAGCCACCGATGATTCTGCTCCGTCGCCTGCTGGGTGACGTGCTGCGTCGGCAGCGCCAGCGCCAGGGCCGTACTCTGCGCGAAGTCTCCTCGTCCGCCCGAGTCTCACTCGGCTATCTCTCCGAGGTGGAGCGGGGGCAGAAGGAGGCTTCCTCCGAGCTGCTCTCCGCGATCTGCGACGCGCTTGACGTACGGATGTCCGAGCTCATGCGGGAAGTGAGCGACGAGCTGGCACTTGCCGAGCTCGCTGCCTCGGCGGCGGCGAGCGATCCGGTGCCCGCACCGGTACGTCCGATGCTCAATTCGATCTCCGTGACGTCGGTGACCGGTGTCCCGACCGAGCGAGTGACGATCAAGGCGCCCGCGGAAGCGGTGGACGTCGTCGCGGCCTGACGCTGTCGGGCTCTGCCTGTGAGTGGCCCCGGCCGGTCTGTTGACCGGCCGGGGCTTCTCTTTTCCCCGGAATGCCCCATTTATGGCTTCCGTGTAAAGGTGGGGGGAGTGCAACCGGGGAGATTCAGCGCGTACGGAACGGAGTGCCTGCATGTCTGTGGTGAAGAGCTCGCTGTCCGAGGCCGACCTGAAGGTGGTGGGCGACGCGTTGCAGGGCGCCCTCGTCGACCTCGTGGACCTGTCGCTGGTCGCCAAGCAGGTGCACTGGAACGTCGTCGGGCCGCGCTTCAGGTCCGTCCACCTCCAGCTCGACGAGGTGGTGGACACGGCCAGGCTGCACTCCGACACGGTGGCCGAGCGGGCCGCGGCGCTCGGGGTCACCCCGGACGGCCGGGCGGCGACCGTGGCGTCGACGAGCGCGATCGGCAAGGTGCCCACCGGCTGGATCAAGGACGGTGACGCGGTACGGATCCTGGTCGACGCGCTGGGTGCGGTGATCGCCAGGATGCGCGAGCGGATCGAGGCGACCGGTGACCCGGACCCGATCAGCCAGGACGTGCTCATCGGGCTGACGGCGGACCTGGAGAAGCATGCGTGGATGTTCCAGGCGGAGACGGCCTGAGGGCTCCGGGGTCTGGGCCCTGAGGGCTGATGCGGTGGTGCGGGGTGGGGCGCGTGGGGTTGTGCACGCGCCCGGACTGCATCCGGTGCGCCCTCCCGGTGAACGAGGGGGCGGTCTAGCGTCGGCCCGAGGAGGCGGCCATGGCAGTGGCGGTGCGTTGGGTGCCGGCGCTCGTGGTGGGGGCGCTGTGGTGGTGGGCGGTGCTGCGCCTGCTGACGGCACCCGGCGAGGCCGGGATCCTCGAAGGCGCGGTGGCCGCGGGCGGCTGGGGTCTGAGTCTGCTTCCGGTGCACGTCGCGAGCCCCGCGGTCACCACGGCATCGCGACGCCGCCGTTCGGACGCAGGATCTGGCCCGTCGTGAACGACGACGCGTCCGAGGCGAGATAGAGCACGGTGTGCGCGATGTCCTCGGGCTCGCCGACCCGCCCGAGCGGGGAGAGGCGGACCATCGTCGACTCGATCTGCCGCTGGTGCTCGGCCGAGTGCCGTTCGGTCATCGGCGTGCGGACCCAGCCCGGGGCGACGGCGTTGACGCGGATGGAGTGCGGGCCGAGCTCCGTGGCGAGGGTCTTGGTGAGCTGGACGACGGCCGCCTTCGAGGCGCTGTAGCAGAACAGGCCCGGCCCGGCGGAGTCGACGGCTCCGGACGCCATGGTGATGATGCTACCCGCCGTACCGTTCTCGATCATGACGTGGGCCGCCTCCTGGCAGGAGTGCAGCACGCCCTTGAAGTTGACCGCGAGAACGCGGTCGAGGTCGGCGTCGTCGGTGTCGAGCACCGCGCTGGAGTGCATGATCCCGGCGACGGCGGCCAGGACGTCGATCCGGCCCGCTGCCCGCACGGCCGCGCGCAGGCGGGTGCGATCGGTCACGTCGAGCACATGGGTGTACGCCGTGCCCCCGGCCTTGGCGATCAGCTCGCGGGTGCCCTGGAGGCCCTGGTCGTCGAGGTCCGCGCAGTGCACGACCGCGCCCGCCTCCGCGAGCAGCACGGCACTGGCCCGCCCGATACCGCCGGCGGCGCCGGTCACGAAGGCGGTGCGATCGGTGAGGTCGTACGCCGAGAGGGGCATGCGGGGACGGTACGGCGGGATCTGACGAGGCGTCAACTATTGGGCTTGTTGGAGTGGTTGTCCGCCGGAGGGTTGGGCTGGCACCGGGGGCACCAGTAGGTGGGGCGCTCGCTTCCGGCGGGGTCGCGCAGGGTGGTGGTGCGCAGAGCCGTACCGCACCGGGGGCAGGGCTGCCCGCTGCGCCCGTACACGTACACCTTCCGGGACGTGCGCTCCCGATTCGCCTCCAGGATCCTCTTGGCGGCGACGACGACCCGCGCGGGGTCGGTGAGCTCGCCCACCGGCAGCCACGGCACGGCCCGGACGGCGAAGCAGATCTCCGACTTGTAGATGTTGCCGACCCCCGCCAGATTGCGCTGGTCGAGCAGCGCCTCGCCGAGCGGCCGGGCCGGGTCCTGGAGCAGGTTGCGCAGGGCCAGCTCGGGGTCCCAGTCGGGGCCGAGCAGATCGGGGCCGAGGTGGCCGACGACGCGGTGTTCGTCGCGGGTGCGGAGCAAGTCGAGCACGGCCAGCCGGTACCCGACGGCCGTGCGCTCCGCCGTGCCCAGGATCGCCCGGATCTGGTCGCTCCGGCCGCCCCGCCAGCGTTCCCCGGGCGCGAACACCCGCCAGGACCCTTCCATCCGCAGATGCGAGTGGAGGGTGAGACCGCCCTCGATCCGGGTGAGCAGATGCTTCCCGCGCGGGGTGACGTCCAGCACGGTCCGCCCGGTCAGATCGACGGTCGCAAGCCGGGGCACGCGCAGATCGGACCGGATCAGCTCGCATCCACCGAGCGCGTCATCGAGCCGCCGGGCGGCTTGCCAGACGGTGTCTCCTTCGGGCATGGGGTCATTGTGCCGGGTTGGTGTGCGGGGTCGCGTGCGGGCCGGTGGGGGCTGGTCGCGCAGTTCCCCGCGCCCCTAAGGGGATGGGGGTGGGAGGAATCCAACCCCTCCGGTGTTTGAGGAGCGGGGTTCGGGGCGGAGCCCGAGGGTGCGGGGTTCGGGGCGGAGCCCCGAGGGGGTGCAGGGGCGCAGCCCCGCTGGGGGGCCGGGGGCGAAGCCCCCGGGAAACCCACATCAACCCACCCACCCCCGGAGGGTTTCGGGTAGGGGCGGGGTGGGGGACATTCAAGGCCGCAGCCGCAACCCCCGCGGCGTCGGAACGAAGCCCGCCCCCTCCAGCGCCCGCGCCAGCGGCGCCGTGAGCGCGGCCTCGCCGTTGACCCGCTCCACGGTCACCGTCCCCAGCCGCCCGGCCCGCGCCGCCCCCGCCAGCGCCTCCACCGCCGCCAGCAGCGCCGGATCCTCGGGCTCGGCCGGCCAGACCAGCAGGGACTTGCCGCCGCGCTCCATGTAGAGCGCGAGCTCACCGTCGACCAGGACGACCATCGACCCGGCCTTGCGGCCCGGCTTGTGCCCGGCCCCGGCCGGCGGCTCGGGCCAGGGAAGCGCCGCCCCATAGGCGTTGGCGGGGTCGGCGGCCGCCAGCACCACACCACGGGGCGCGGGCCGCGCCTCCGCACGGTCGCGCGCGGTGGCCGCCGCCCGCAGCCGGTCCACCGCCCCGTCCATCGCGAACTGCGCCGCGCCCAGCCCCTCGACGACATAGCCCCGCCGCGCCTGGCCGCTGTCCTCGAACGCCGCCAGGATCCGGTACGTCGCCGAGAAGCCGCCCTCGACCCCCTCGGCCGCGACCGCGCCCCGGGTGACCACGCCGTGGCGGTCGAGGAGCGTCCGGGCCAGGGCGTGCGCCCGGTGCGTGGGGTCCGGCTCGCGGGCGGGCAGCAGCGACCAGCGCCCCGACACCGTCGGCGGCCCGGTGCGCGACGCGGGCCGCGCCGCCGCCGTCAGCGTCCCGTAACGCCCGCGCGGAACGGTCCGCTTGGCCCGGTGCGCCGTGGACCCGGCGGTGCGGCCCGACCCGAGCAGCGCCCGCAGCGGCGCGAGCGTGTCGTTGGTGAGCCGCCCCGACCACGCCAGATCCCATACGGCGTCGGCCAGTTGGGGGTCGGTCGCCTCCGGATGCGTGGTGGAGCGGACCTGGTCGGCGATCTGGCGGAAGAACAGCCCGTATCCCGGGGCGAGCGCCGTCAGCACCGACTCGTGCAGCGCGGTCAGCTCCAGCGGGTGCGGCGGTGGCAGCAGCAGTGGCGCCGCGTCCGCGAGGAACAGGGACACCCAGCCGTCCTTGCCGGGCAGTGCGCCCGCTCCCGCCCACAGGACCTCGCCGGTGGTGGTGAGCTCGTCGAGCATCCCCGGACCGTAGTCGGAGACCCGGGACGGCAGCACCAGCTTCTCCAGAGCGGACGCGGGCACGGCGGCGCCCTGTAGCTGCTCGACGGCCCGGGCCAGCCCGTCGATGCCGCGCAGGCTGCTGCTCCCCAGGTGCTGCCACTGCGGCAGGAAGGTGGCGAGCGCCGCGGGCGGCACCGGTTCGAGCTCGTGGCGCAGCGCGGCCAGGGAGCGGCGGCGCAGCCTGCGCAGCACCGTCGCGTCGCACCACTCCTGCCCGAGCCCCGCCGGATGGAACTCGCCCTGCACCACCCGCCCGCTCGCCGCCAGCCGCTGCAGCGCGCCGTCGGTGACGGCCGTGCCGAGGCCGAACCGGGTCGCCGCCGTGGCCGAGGTGAACGGCCCGTGCGTGCGCGCGTACCGCGACAGGAGGTCGCCGAGCGGGTCCTTGACCGGCTCCATGAACGCCTCGGGCACGCCCACCGGCAGCGCCGTGCCCAGCGCGTCGCGCAGCCGCCCCGCGTCCTCGACGGCCGCCCAGTGCTCGGCGCCGCCGACCCGCACCCGGATGGCGCGCCGGGCGCCCGCGAGCTCCTGAGCCCACCCCGGGTCGGCGCCGCGCGCGACCAGCTCGTCGCCGGTCAGCGGCCCCAGCACCCGCAGCAGATCGGCGACGCCCTCCACGTCCTTGATCCGGCGGTCCTCGGTGAGCCACTGGAGCTCCTGCTCCAGCTCGGTCAGGACGTCCGCGTCCAGGAGCTCGCGCAACTCGGCCTGGCCCAGCAGCTCGGCCAGGAGGCGGGAGTCGAGCGAGAGGGCGGCGGCCCGCCGCTCGGCCAGTGGCGAGTCGCCCTCATAGAGGAACTGGGCGACATAGCCGAAGAGCAGCGAGCGCGCGAAGGGGGACGGCTCGGGCGTGGTCACCTCGACCAGCCGGACCCGGCGCGCCTCCAGATCACCCATCAGCTCGGTCAGCCCCGGCACGTCGAAGACGTCCTGGAGGCACTCGCGGACAGCTTCCAGGACGATCGGGAACGAGCCGAACTCGCTCGCCACCTGGAGCAGTTGCGCCGCCCGCTGCCGCTGCTGCCACAGCGGGGTGCGCTTGCCGGGGTTGCGCCGGGGCAGCAGCAACGCGCGCGCGGCGCACTCCCGGAAGCGGGCGGCGAACAGCGCCGAGCCGCCCACCTGGTCGGTGACGATCTGCTCGATCTCGCCCTTGTCGAAGACGGCGTCCGCCGCGCCGACCGGGGCCTGCTCGCCGGCGGCCGCCGTGTTCAGGGGGGAGTCCAGGTGCCCCGGGTCCTGGTCGAGGAGGTCGAGGCCCATCAGGTCGGCGTCGGGCAACCGCAGCACGATGCCGTCGTCCGCGTGCATGACCTGGGCGTCCATCCCGTACCGCTCGGCCAGGCGGGCGCCGAGCGCCAGCGCCCAGGGCGCGTGCACCTGGGCCCCGAAGGGGGAGTGGATGACGACCCGCCAGTCGCCCAGCTCGTCGCGGAACCGCTCGACGAGGATGGTGCGGTCGTCGGGCACGTGGCCGCACGCGCGGCGCTGCTCGTCGAGGTAGGCCACGACGTTGTCGGCCGCCCAGGCGTCCAGGCCCGCGCTCAGCAGCCGCAGCCGCGCGTCCTCGGCGCTGAGCGAGCCCACTTCGCGCAGGAACGCGCCGAGCGCGCGCCCCAGTTCGAGCGGGCGGCCCAGCTGGTCGCCCTTCCAGAAGGGCAGCCTCCCCGGCACGCCGGGGGCGGGGGAGACCAGCACGCGGTCGCGGGTGATGTCCTCGATGCGCCAGGACGTGGTGCCCAGCGTGAACACATCGCCGACGCGCGACTCGTAGACCATCTCCTCGTCGAGCTCGCCGACCCGGCCGCCGCCCTTCTTGGGGTCGGAGCCCGCCAGGAAGACGCCGAAGAGGCCGCGGTCCGGGATGGTGCCGCCGGACGTCACCGCGAGGCGCTGCGCGCCGGGGCGGCCCGTCACCGTACCGGCCACGCGGTCCCACACCACGCGCGGGCGCAACTCCGCGAAGGCGTCGGAAGGATAGCGGCCCGCCAGCATGTCCAGGACGGCCGTGAACGCCGACTCCGGCAGCGCCGCGAACGGCGCCGCCCGGCGGACCAGCGCCAGCAGATCGTCCGCCTGCCAGCTGTCCAGGGCCGTCATGGCGACCAGATGCTGCGCCAGCACGTCCAGCGGATTGGACGGGATGCGCAGCGACTCGATGGCTCCCGAGCGCATCCGCTCGGTGACCACCGCCGACTGGACCAGGTCGCCCCGGTACTTCGGGAAGACCACGCCCGTGGAGACCGCGCCCACCTGGTGACCCGCGCGGCCCACCCGTTGGAGGCCCGAGGCGACCGAGGGCGGCGACTCGACCTGCACGACCAGGTCCACCGCGCCCATGTCGATGCCCAGTTCAAGACTGGAGGTGGCGACGACGGCGGGCAGACGGCCCGCCTTCAGGTCCTCCTCGACCAGCGCGCGCTGCTCCTTGGAGACCGAGCCGTGATGGGCGCGCGCGAGGACGGGCGGCGCGCCCTTGGCCGCCCCCGACTGGGCCATGACCTCGGCCGGGGAGTGGGCCTCCGCCAGGGGCACGGCGCTCTCGCCCGCCTCCAGCGCGGCCGCCGTGGCACGCTCGTACGCGATCTCGTTGAGCCGGTTGCACAGCCGCTCGGCGAGACGGCGGGAGTTGGCGAAGACGATCGTCGAGCGGTGTGCCTGGACCAGGTCGACGATGCGCTCCTCGACGTGCGGCCAGATCGACGGCTTCTCCGCGCCCTCGGCCGCGTCGGCCGCGGGCGAGCCGCCCAGCTCTCCCAGGTCCTCCACGGGAACGACCACCGACAGGTCGAACTCCTTGGTGGAGCGCGGCTGGACGATCTCCACCTTGCGCTGCGGCGACAGGAAGCGCGCCACCTCGTCCACCGGACGCACCGTCGCCGACAGGCCGATCCGGCGGGCGGGCCTGGCCAGCAGCTCGTCCAACCGCTCCAGGGACAGGGCGAGATGGGCTCCGCGCTTGGTGCCCGCCACCGCGTGCACCTCGTCCAGGATCACCGTCTCGACGCCCGACAGCGCCTCGCGCGCGGAGGACGTGAGCATCAGGAACAGCGACTCGGGCGTGGTGATCAGGATGTCCGGCGGCCGGGTCGACATGGCACGCCGCTCGGCGGGCGGGGTGTCGCCGGAACGGATCCCGACCCGCACCTCCGGCTCCGGCAGCCCCAGACGCACCGACTCCTGGCGGATACCGGTGAGCGGGGACCGCAGATTGCGCTCGACGTCGACCGCCAGCGCCTTCAGCGGCGACACGTACAGCACCCGGCAGCGCTTCTTCGCCTCGGCGGGCGGCGGGGCGGCGGCCAGCCCGTCCAGAGCGGCCAGGAACGCGGCGAGGGTCTTGCCCGAGCCGGTCGGCGCGACCACCAGGACGTCCGAACCCTCGGAGATCGCCCGCCAGGCGCCCTCCTGCGCGGCGGTGGGCGCGGTGAAGGCCCCCGTGAACCAGCCCCTGGTCGCGGGAGAGAAGGAGTCCAGCGCTGTCCTTGCCATGGTCCCCATCGTGCACCCACCCACTGACAATGGCCCGGAGCTGCGAGAATGCGGATATGAACGCGGCCGAGGAGTGGGCACGGCACTGGCGGTACCCGGGGCTGCCGGGCCTCGAACTGCTCCACGCCCGCTACGTCAGCCACTCCTTCTCCCGGCACAGCCACGAGGGCTTCGTCTTCGGCGCGGTGCGCGGCGGTATCGAGGACGTGGTCCTGCCCGGCGAGACCGTACGGGCGCGGCCCGGCACCGTCGTCATGATCAACCCCGAGGTGCCGCACGCCGCCCACGCCGGAGTCCCCGAGGGCTGGACGTACGCCACGCTCTACCCCTCCTCGCGGCTGATCGCCGACATCGCCGCCGAGGTCACCACCCTGCGCGGCACCGCGGGCTTCGCCGAGACCATCGTCGAGGACCCGGACACCTCCCTGCTCATCCAGGAGGTGCACCGGGCGGCCGAGCAGGGCAACGCGCTCGCCGCCGACACCGTGTTCCGTGTCGCCGTCGCCCGGCTGCTGCGCCGCCACGGACAGTCCCTGCCCGCGCGCACCACGGGCTCGGCGGGCGCCCGCACCGCGGCCGCCGCACGCGCCCTCCTGGAGGAGCGGCTGGCCGACCCGCCGTCCCTGGAACAGCTGGCCCACGACCTCGGGACCAGCCCGTTCGCGCTGCTGCGGGCCTTCAAGGGCGCGTACGGGCTGCCCCCGCACACCTGGCTCACCGGCGAGCGCGTCCGCCGGGCCCGGCTGCTCCTGGAGGCCGGTACCGCGCCCGCGGAGGCCGCCGTGGCCGTCGGCTTCACCGACCAGCCGCACCTCAACCGCCACTTCACCCGCATCGTGGGCGTGACGCCGGGCGTCTACCGCAGGGAGCGCGCAAGAACGTACAAGAACGCGGGAGCCCCACCCACGTAGCGTCCCGGACGTGGCAGCAGAACAGTCAGCACTCCCAGAAATACGCCCCGGCGACGGAGCCGAACCGGGCCCGGCGGCGACCGGCACCGGCTCGCACTCCGCCCTCGTGGACGAGACCAAACCGGACTCCGCCGTCGTCAGGGACGCCCTCGGCGTCGGCGTGGCCGTCGGGCTCTCCGGCTTCGCCTTCGGAGTGACCTCGGCGGGATCGGGGCTCACCCTCCTCCAGACCTGCGCGCTCAGCCTCCTCGTCTTCACCGGGGCCTCGCAGTTCGCCCTGGTGGGCGCGCTCGCCGCGGGCGGCAACCCGTTCACGGCGGCGGCCGGAGCCTTCTTCCTGGGCGTACGCAACGCGTTCTACGGGCTACGCCTGTCGCAGCTGCTCGCGCTCCCGCGCGCGGTGCGGCCGTTCGCCGCCCAGTGGGTGATCGACGAGACGACCGCCGTGACCCTCGCCCAGCCCACCCGGCGGGCCGCGCGGATCGGCTTCACCGTCACCGGACTCACGCTCTACGTGCTGTGGAACCTGACGACCCTGGCCGGAGCCGTCGGCGCGGAGGCGATCGGCGACACGGACGCGTGGGGGCTGGACGCGGCGAGCCCCGCCGTCTTCCTGGCGCTGCTCGCACCGATGCTCACCACCGCCACGGAACGGATCACGGCCGGGGTCGCGGTCCTGCTGGCCCTGGGCTTCCTGCCGGTGCTGCCCGCCGGGGCACCGGTCCTGATGGCCGCGCTCGCCGCACCCCTCGTGCTGTTCCTGAAGGGACGTACGGACGCCGCGAAGGGGCGCGAGAGCACCACGAAGGGCCGGACGAAGTCCGTACCGGCCGACGGGAACTCCGGGAAGGGAGCGGGGCGTTGAACGTCTGGATCGCCATCGCCGCCACTGCTGTCGGCTGCTACCTGGTCAAGCTCCTCGGCCTCCTGGTCCCCGCCGGAGCCCTGGAGCGGCCACTGGTGCGACGGCTCGCCGCGCTGCTGCCGGTGGCGCTGCTGGCCGCACTCACCGCCCAGCAGACCTTCAGCAGCGGGCAGCACCTGGTGCTCGACGCCCGAGGCGCGGGCCTCGCGGCGGCAGCCGTCGCCCTGATGCTGCGCGCCCCCTTCCTGGTGATCGTCACCGCCGCCGTACTGGTGACGGCGGGGGTACGGGCCATGGGCGGCTGAGAGCTGCCCGGCAGCCCGTACGGAGGGCATCCGCCCGCGGCCGTACGAGAAAGGCGGTCCGCCCTCCTTGGAGGGAAGGCGGACCGCCCGCTGTATGGGACAGCGGACCACCCGTCGTCGTACGGGACAGACGGGCGCTCCGCTGGCGGGAAGCCCGGCGTCAGTCGATCGCGCGGCCGTACGCCCGCAGGGTCCGCAGCGCCTCGATCGTCACGATCGGCCGCCACTCCAGAGCGGTGCCCGGCGCCCACTCGCGCCAGTGGATGGGCCAGCCGCCGTCCTCGCGCTGCTCGGCCGCGAGGTGGTCGAGCGAGCGCGCCATCTCCTCGTCCGTGAACCAGCGGCGGGCCAGCGATTCCGGCACGCGCGCGTAGTCGTGCGGAAAGTGGTGCTCGGCCGGGGCGTACCCGGGGGCGACCGGAAAGTCCTCGATCCGGTCCGGATCGAGCACCGCGAGCCGCTGCTCGCGCACCAGCCGCCCGAGCCGGTCCGCCGCCGCCTCGGCCCGCGCGCGGTCCGGCACCCCGTCCAGGAAGGCGACCGCCGCCTCGATCTCGTACGGGTGCGACTTCTCCAGCGCGTCGACCGCCGCCCAGCAGAAGTCGGTCGCCCGGAAGAGCCAGGCGTGCCACACCTGGTTGCGGTGGAGCAGCCCGACCACCGGACCCGTGGCCAGCAGTTCGCTGGGCGGGTCGTCGACGATCTGCACGAACGGCGCCACGGGATAGCCGCGCGCCGACGGGTGCAGCGCGGGCAGGGCGCCGTCCTGCGTCGAGACCGCCGTCAGATAGCCGCAGATCCGCTCCGTCCGCCGGCCGCCCACACGGCCGACGGAGTCCAGGACGCGCAGCGCGTGCGCGGTGTGCAGGGGCTGGCTGACGGGGCCGCGCAGATCGGGCTCCAGCGCGTGCCCGTAGCCCCCGTCGTCGTTCTGGTAGGCGGCGAGTGCGGTCTCCACTGGGTCGGCGCCGCCGCCGAGGAAGTGGTGCGCGAACCGCCGCTGCTCCAGCACACGGGCCGTCAGCCAGACGAAGTGCTCGGCTCGGGCGAGCGGCGTGCGGGACGTGCGGACAGTCTCGGGTGATGTTCCGGATCCGGCCATGGTCCGACCGTAGGGCGCCGAGCGCCGCAGACAAGCCCGACGGCCCGGGCTGCACTCTCAGGGGCGGGATACTGGAGTCATGCGGTTGACGATTTTCTGGGAGCGGATGGCCGACCACTTCGGCGCCGGGTACGCGGACTCCTTCGCGCGCGACCATGTGATGGCCGAGCTGGGCGGGCGTACCGTCCACGAGGCGCTCGACGCGGGCTGGGAGACCAAGGACGTCTGGCGCGCCGTGTGCACCGCCATGGACGTGCCCGCTCACAACCGGTGACGATCCGGGGCTGAGGGCCCGCGCTGTCCGAGGCATGGGCGAGACTTGCTGCGTGGCACCGACTGACGAGAGCGACACCCAGACAGACCGCCGGGCCGACCGCCCGGCCGGGAACGACCGCAGACCCGAGGACGAAGTCCGCTCCGAGGGCGAGCCGCGTTCCGAGGGCGACGGGCGCCTGCCCGAGGACGGCCGCCTGTCCGCGACGGACGGCCGACACGCGCGCGTGGTCCCGCAAACGGCCGTGGGCGACGCCCCGGCCGCGCCCGGGGCGGCTGCGGGCGCCGGGGCCGCCGGGCCACCCGTGCCCGGGACCGGCGGCGCCGTGCGCATGCCCCGGTGGCTGCCGCGCGCCATGGTGCTCGCGCTCGCCCTCTACGCCTGCTTCCAGCTCGGCAGCTGGGCCTTCCACCAGCTCATCGGGCTGCTGATCAACATTCTGATCTCGTTCTTCCTCGCCCTCGCGGTGGAGCCCGCCGTCAGCCGGATGTCCGCGCGCGGCATGCGCCGGGGCCTGGCCACCTTCATCGTCTTCTTCGCGGTGATCATCGCCTCGGCCGGGTTCATCGTGCTGCTCGGCTCGATGCTGGCGGGCCAGATCGTCGACATGGTCGAGCACTTCCCCAAGTACCTCGACTCGGTGATCAGCTGGATCAACCAGTCGTTCCACACCGACCTCTCACGCGTCGAGGTCCAGGACAGCGTGCTCCACTCGGACTGGCTCCAGAAGTACGTACAGAACAGTGCGAGCGGTGTGCTCGACGTCTCGGCCACCGTCCTGGGTGGCCTCTTCCGGCTGCTGACGATCTTCCTCTTCTCGTTCTACTTCGCGGCCGACGGGCCCCGGCTGCGGCGCACGGTCTGCTCGATGCTGCCGCCCGCCCGCCAGGCCGAGGTGCTGCGCGCCTGGGAGATCGCGGTCGACAAGACCGGCGGCTACCTCTACTCGCGCGGCCTGATGGCGCTCATCTCCGGCATCGCGCACTACATCCTGCTGCAGATCCTGGGCGTGCCCTACGCCCCGGTGCTGGCGGTCTGGGTGGGCCTGGTCTCCCAGTTCATCCCCACCATCGGTACGTATCTGGCGGGCGCGCTGCCGATGCTGATCGCCTTCACCGTCGACCCCTGGTACGCGGTGTGGGTTCTCGGGTTCGTGGTGATCTACCAGCAGTTCGAGAACTACATGCTGCAGCCCAAGCTCACCGCCAAGACGGTCGACATCCACCCGGCGGTCGCCTTCGGCTCCGTCATCGCGGGCACCGCGCTGATGGGCGCGGTCGGCGCGCTGATCGCGATCCCCGCTGTGGCGACGCTCCAGGCGTTCCTGGGCGCCTATGTGAAGCGCTACGACGTGACGGACGACCCGCGCGTGCACGGCAGGCGCGAGCGGGTCGGAGACTCCGCCCTGGTGCGCATACGGCGTGCGCTGAGCCGGGACCGGGCGGCGGAGCCGGTCGCTCCGACGGGCGGCGACGGCGCCTGAGGCGACGGCCGGAGCCGCCCGGCCGCACCCTCGCCGGTGCCGCGTGGTGCGCTTGACACCAAAATCGAACATCCATTCAGATGGGAGCGGGGCCCTTTGTTCACTTGGGTTCCGCCGGGTTTCCGGTGGGGTTATCCACAGGCGGGAGGGACTCCGGGGCCCATTGTCAGTGGCAGGGGTTAGCGTCTTTGACGTGAAGCGATCGACTCAAGCAAACCGGGTGGAACCCATGGCAGGAACCGACCGCGAGAAGGCGCTGGACGCCGCGCTCGCACAGATTGAACGGCAATTCGGCAAGGGCGCGGTGATGCGCCTGGGCGAGCGGCCGAACGAGCCCATCGAGGTCATCCCCACCGGGTCGACCGCGCTCGACGTGGCGCTCGGCGTAGGCGGTCTGCCGCGCGGCCGCGTGGTGGAGGTCTACGGACCGGAGTCCTCCGGCAAGACGACCCTGACCCTGCACGCGGTGGCGAACGCGCAGAAGGCCGGCGGCCAGGTGGCCTTCGTGGACGCCGAGCACGCCCTGGACCCCGAGTACGCGAAGAAGCTCGGCGTCGACATCGACAACCTGATCCTGTCCCAGCCGGACAACGGCGAGCAGGCTCTGGAGATCGTCGACATGCTGGTCCGCTCGGGCGCCCTCGACCTGATCGTCATCGACTCCGTCGCGGCCCTGGTGCCGCGCGCGGAGATCGAGGGCGAGATGGGCGACTCGCACGTGGGCCTCCAGGCCCGGCTGATGAGCCAGGCGCTCCGGAAGATCACCAGTGCGCTCAACCAGTCCAAGACCACCGCGATCTTCATCAACCAGCTCCGCGAGAAGATCGGCGTGATGTTCGGCTCGCCGGAGACCACGACCGGTGGCCGCGCCCTGAAGTTCTACGCCTCGGTGCGCCTCGACATCCGCCGCATCGAGACCCTGAAGGACGGCACCGACGCGGTCGGCAACCGCACCCGCGTCAAGGTCGTCAAGAACAAGGTCGCGCCGCCCTTCAAGCAGGCCGAGTTCGACATCCTCTACGGCCAGGGCATCAGCCGCGAAGGCGGCCTGATCGACATGGGCGTCGAGCACGGCTTCGTCCGCAAGGCCGGCGCCTGGTACACGTACGAGGGCGACCAGCTCGGCCAGGGCAAGGAGAACGCCCGCAACTTCCTGAAGGACAACCCCGACCTCGCCAACGAGATCGAGAAGAAGATCAAGGAGAAGCTGGGCGTCGGCGTCCGGCCCGAGGACCCCAAGGCCGAGCCCGGCCCGGACGCGGCCGGTGCGACCTCGGAGGCGGAGGCGGCATCCGTGCCCGCCCCGGCCACCAAGGCCAAGACGGCCAAGGCCGCCGCTGCCAAGAGCTAGACCATGACACGCAGGACCGAATGGGCCGAGCCGGACGGGACGGGCCCCGACCGGGCCCGGTCCGGGCGGCCGGGCCCGAAGCGGGCCGGCTCCCGACGGGCCGGCCCGGAGGGACTCGGTGACGGCGCCGACTCGTCGAGGGCCGAGAAGGAACCGGCACCGCAGGACCCGGCTGAGCGGGCGCGGGCGATCTGCCTGCGCCTGCTCACCGGGACCCCCCGGACCCGCAAGCAACTGGCCGACGCCCTCAAGAAGCGCGAGATCCCCGACGAGGCCGCCGAGGAAGTCCTCTCGCGCTTCGAAGAGGTCGGGCTGATCAACGACGCGGCGTTCGCGGGGGCCTGGGTCGAATCCCGCCACCACGGACGCGGCCTGGCCCGCCGGGCACTCGCCCGCGAGCTCCGCACCAAAGGCGTGGACTCGGCGGTCGTCGACGAGGCCGTCGGGCAGCTCGACTCCGACCAGGAGGAGGAGACCGCGCGGGAGCTGGTGGCCCGCAAGCTCCGCTCCACCCGAGGCCTGGACCGCGACCGCCGCATCCGCCGCCTCGCCGGCATGCTGGCCCGCAAGGGCTACCCGGAAGGCATGGCCCTCAGAGTCGTCCGCCAGGCCCTGGAAGCGGAGGGCGAAACCGCGGACGACTTGTACGAGACGTACTGAGCGGGACGTGAGACGTGGGGCTGGGCCAGCCCTGGGATCTGCCCACCTGCCCAGCAGTCCACCAACCCGAGGCCCGAATCTCCGCCCAAGAGCCCGGGCAACTCGCCGCCCCATAGCCACACACGCCCCCGGTCACCCGGCCGGGGGCGTTGTCGTGTGCGGGTCCCGCCCCTCTCCGTCCAGCTGCCACCACCCCCTTGTGACCTGCTGAAACGGTGCTTCCCTCGCACCGGGCGGGGGATATCCCCACCCCGAGGACGCCGGGGCGCTCCAGTGCACAGGTATCTGTGCACAGGCGAATGTGTACGCATGGCACAGGAACCCGGCGGTACCGAGATCGCGGATCTCGCCGCGCTCAAGGCGCTGGCGCAGCCGCGGCGACAGCAGATCCTTCAGTACCTCGCACTCCACGGCCCGGCCACGTCCGCGATCCTGGCGCGCGGCCTCGGCCTGAACACCGGCGCCACCAGCTACCACCTGCGCGAGCTCGCCCGGTACGGCTTCGTCGAGGAGACCGAGGGCAACAGCCCGCGCCGGCAACGCTGGTGGCGGGCCGTCCCCGGCGACCGGCGCTTCCCACCCCGCAGCCGTCAGACCCCGGAGATGCGGCTCGCCATGGACGAGCTGAACCACCACGCCTACGCGGCCGACGTCGAGCTCTTCGAACGGCTCCAGCGCGAGAGCACCACCGACGACTTTGCCTACTCACGCAGTGAGATCCGGCTCACGGACGCCGAACTCCGGGAGTTCTTCGAGGAGTACATCGCCCTCCTCAACCGCTACAAGCGCGCGGAGGGGGAGACGCCGACCGGGGCACGTGTCGTGCACACCCGGCTGATGGCCTTCCCCGCCCCCGCCCCCGCCCCCCTCCCCACCCCCGCCTCCACCCCCGAAACTCACGCACCCGAGGGATCCTCATGATGTTGCGCTACGCCTTGCAGACCATCCGGGACCGCAAGGGCGGGTTCCTGGGTGCGTTCACCGCCCTTATGTGCGCGGCCGCGCTGATCACCGCCTGCGGGACGCTCCTGGAGACCGGGCTGCGCGGAAAGATAGCCACCGAGCGCTATGCCGCCGCACCCCTGATCGTCTCCGCCGACCAGAACGTCCACCAGACCACGGTCAAGGAGAAGAAGGGCAAGACCAAGGTCAAGCACAAGGCCAAACCCGTCGCCGAGAGAGCCTGGCTGCCCGACCGGCTGCTCCCGACCGTACGTGCCGTGCCCGGCGTCAAGTCCGCCGTCCCTGAACTCGCCTTTCTCGCCCAGCCATTGGTGAAGGGCGGGGCGGCCCAGGCGACGTACGGGCACAGCTGGGAGTCCGCTCCGCTCACTCCTTTCTCGCTTGTCCAGGGACGTGCCCCGAGAGCGGCCACTGACGTCGTCATCGACCAGGGGCTCGCCACGCGCGCCCACCTCGCCCCCGGCGACCGGCTGACGGTGCAGTCGACCCAGTCCCCGCAGACGTACACCGTCACCGGGGTAGCCGCTCCCTCCTCCGGTCAGCTCAAGCGCCAGACCTCCCTCTTCTTCTCCGCCGCCGAAGCCGCGCGCCTCGCCGCCCGGCCCGGGCAGCTCTCCGCCATCGGCGTCGTCCCCGAACCCGGGGTGGACGTCGGGAAGTTGAAGGCGGACATCGGCGAGGCGCTCGCCGTCGCGGCGGGTGGCGGTCGGGGCGCGGCCGACGGGGATGTTCCTCGTAGCCCCGCCCGGATCTCCACCGGCGATGCCCGAGGCGCCGTGGAGTTCCTGGACGCGGCCGGGGCCCGTACCAAGCTGGTCTCCATGGGTGGTGCCATCGGCGGCACTTCGCTGCTCGTCGCGGTCCTGGTCGTCGTCGGTACCTTCGCCCTTTCCATCCAGCAGCGCCACCGTGAACTCGCCCTGCTGCGCGCCATCGCCGCCACTCCCCGGCAGGTGCGCAAGCTGATCGGCCGCGAGGCTCTGCTCGTGGGCGCGGTCGCCGGGGTGCTCGGCTCCCTCGCCGGGCTGCCACTGGGGGCCTGGCTGCACGGCCGGTTCGTCGCGATGGGCGCCATCCCGGTCACCCTAGAGCGAGCCGTCAGCGTCTTCCCGATGTTTGCCGCCGTCGCCGCGACCCTGCTCGGCGCGTGGGGTGCCGCCCGTATCTCGGCGCGCCGCATCTCCCGGATCCGTCCCGCCGAGGCCATGGCCGAGTCCGCCGTGGAGCGCGCTCGCCCCGCCTGGGGGCGGGTCATCGCCGGTCTGCTCCTGCTCGCGGGTGGCATCGTCCTCGTCGTCGTATTGAGCGGGCTGCGCACCGAACCCGCTTCAAATCCCGTTACTTTCCTCGCGGTTGTTGTCCTGGCCTCCTCCATCTCCCTGCTCGGTCCGCTGCTGGTCAAGGGCGCGGCCGCGCTGCTCGCCGGGCCGTTGCGGCTCGCCGGTTCCGGTGGCCGCCTCGCCACCGCCAATCTGCGCGGGAACGCCGCTCGGATGGCCGCCGCCGTCACTCCGCTCGCCCTGCTCATCGGTATGACCTGCACGGTCCTGTTCGTCCAGCCGACACTCGGTGACGCCGCCCGCGCCCAGGCCCGCGACGGCCTCCGCGCAGACTGGGTGCTCGTCGCGCAGGGCCCGGGTGTCCCGGCCCGCGCCGCCGAGAAGATCCGTACGATCCACGGTGTCGCCGCCACCACCGAGATCGTCCGGACCACCGTCCGGGTCGGCCTCGACAAGTACGCCGCCCAGGGCGTCACTCCGGTCGGTCTCGTGCGCACCTGGGACCCGGATGTGACGCGCGGCAGCCTCGAACCGCTCACTCGGGACAAGAACGCCGTCGCCGTCAGCCAACTCGCCGCCGACCAGCTGGGGCTGCACCCCGGCAGCCCGCTCAAGCTCACTCTCGGCGACGGCACGCCCGCCACCCTGACCGTCGCCGCCGTATACGCCCGCGGGCTCGGCTTCGGTGACGTCACCCTCCCGCACGACCTGCTCGCCCACCACATGGACAACCCCCTCGCATCCACCGTCCTGGTCTCCGCCGCCAGCACGGTTACGCAGAGTGAACTCGCCGCTGCGGTGAAGGAGTTCCCCGGCCTGTCCGTTGTCACCCGTTCGAGTGTCGACCGGCTCCAGGCCGACCGACAGCGGGCGGGCGCCGAGGTCAACTACCTGGCCATGGGGCTGGTGCTCGCCTTCACCGCCATCGCCGTCGTCAACACGCTCGCCATGTCGGTGTCCGAGCGGTTCCGGGAGTTCGCGATGCTCCGGCTCGCGGGTGCCACGCGCCGCCAGGTGCTGCGGATGCTCCGACTCGAAGCCGTCGCGGTGCTGTTGATCGCCGCGGTGCTCGGCTCGGGGATCTCGCTCGCAGTGCTCACCGCCTTCAGCGTGGGCATGACGGGCAGCGCAGCCCCGGCCGTCCTTCCACTGGTGTACGTGACCGTCGTCGGGGTCGCTGGGCTGCTGGCCCTCGTCGCGACGGCCCTGCCCGGGCGGATGGCGCTCGTCGTACGCCCGGTGGAGGTGGCCACGAGCAAACAGTAGCCCTCCTCGGCCGCCGCCCCCGGCGCTCGGCCACCTCCTCCACCGGTCCAGGCCAGGGCTGCCGGTCAGCGGGTGAACGCCCGCTGACCGGCAGCCCTCGCGCCTGTCATCCGGCCAGGCTTGTCAGGTCTCAGATCTGCCATCGGCCAAGCCTGCCAAGCCCGTCCGCATCCGCGTCACCCGGCGGGGCTCGTCACCGGCAGCCCGTCCGCGCGCCACGCCTGGAATCCGCCGACCAGGTCCGTCGCCCGGTGCAGCCCCAACTGGCGCAGGGACGCGGCCGCGAGGGACGACGCGTAGCCCTCGTTGCAGATCACCACGACCCGCAGGTCGTGGCTGGTGGCCTCCGGGGCGCGGTGGCTGCCCTGCGGGTCGAGCCGCCACTCCAGCTCGTTGCGCTCGACGACGAGCGCTCCGGGGATCAGGCCGTCGCGCTCCCGCAGCGCCGCGTACCGGATGTCGACCAGGAGCGCATCGCCCGCCCGCGCGGCGTCGTGCGCCTCCCGCGCCTCGACCCGGTCCAGGTCCTCGCGGACCCGGTCCAGCAACTCGTCGATTCCCACCGGGCGTTCGCTCACTGCCAGTCCTCCGGGCGCTCGACGTGCTCCAGCCGCAGCACCGCGCCCGTACGGCTGTAGCGCCGGATCAGGGGCAGCGGCGGGTAGTACGCGTGGACCGAGATCGTGTGCTCGGTCGTCGACTCGTTGCGCACCTCGTGGACGTGGTGCGGCCCGAAAGCCCGCCCCTTTCCGGCCTCCACGTTTCGTGAACGGTCGAGGTCCTCGGCGAGTTCCAGCGTCTTCCACCCCTCGGTCGGCAGCCTGGCCGCCAGGGAGTCCTCCTTGAGCGTCCCGGCCGCCGTCGCGAACGCGCCGTGGGAGCCGCCGTGGTCGTGCCAACCGGTGCCGGTGCCCGGTGGCCAGCCGATCAGCCAGGCCTCGCTGCCGCCGGGGCCGTCCAGCCGGATCCAGGTCCTGCCCTGCGGGTCGAGCGGCAGGGAGGCGACGAGCGAGGCGTCGGCGGCGGTGCGGCGGGCGAAGTCGAGCAGGTCCGCCTGGCTCGGCGCGGAGGGGGCGGCGGGTCCGGAGAGGGAGGCGCGGGTGGAATCGGGCGTAGAGGGGTGCACGGAAGGTGACACGTGGGACCGTCCTGGGGAAGTTCGCGTGTGCGCGCGTACGCCGGACAGCGGCCCGGCGGCGCGAGGAGGGAGGGGCGAATCAGCAGGACGGGCGACACACGCAGCCCGCGTAGCGGACGAGGTCCATATGGACCCTCCGCCACAGGCGCACATCGGTGTCGGTCACGTTCCGGAGTACACCATGTGAGCCCGTGTCGGTCAATTGATGTCCGCGGTGCGGTCCTCCACGCGCGCGTGGACGACGGCCCCGCCGCGCGCCGCGTCGGCGGCCGTGTACAGCTCGCCCGGCCACACCCCGGCGAACGCGGTGACCAGGTGTCCGTCGGGGCGCACGAGCAGCACGGTGTGGGCCGCCGCTCCCGGGTACTCCTCGGCCACCAGCAGCTCGGCGTCGGCGGGCAGGGAGCTCACCGCGGCCGCCAGGCGCGGCATCACCCCGGCGGTCAGCCAGTGCCGCCGGTCCCAGACGCCGGTGCCGGGTGCGATGAGGACCACCAGGAGGCGGCCCCGGTTCAGCCTATCTCGCAGCGCCACCGTGGACCCGTCCGGAGCTGTTACGGGGATGTCCTCGACCGGGGCGCCCGCTTCCGTGCCGACCGGCGCGTGCGCCTCGGCGGGTGGGGGCGCGAGGGGGGAGTGCGGGTAGGAGGGCGGCGCGCCGAGCGGGCCGTGCCCCAGGTGGCCGTCGGCGAGCAGCGTGTCGTGGCCGCGCGCCGCGCCCGGGATGTACGAGCGCAGCCCTCCGCCGCCGCGCAGGACCGACATCGCCTGGTCGGCGGCGCGCAGCCGGGCGGCGACACTCGCGCGGCGCTCCGTCTGGTAGCTGTCGAGCAGCACCTCGGAGGCGCCGTGGTGCCAGGCCTGCGCCAGCTTCCAGGCCAGGTTCGAGGCGTCCCGAAGCCCCTCGTCGAGGCCCTGGATGCCCACGGCGCCCAGCAGATGGGCGGCGTCCCCGGCGAGGAAGGCGCGGCGCACCCGCCAGCGGCGGGCGAGGCGGTGGTGGAGCGTGTACACGCCGGTGTCGAGAAGCTCGTACGAGGGAGTCGTGCCGCACCACCCGGCCAGCGTGTCGCGCAGCCGGCCCATCAGCGCGTCCGGGGTGACGAGTTCGGCCCGGGGCGGCAGCAGCCAGTCGACGCGCCAGGTCCCGTCGAGCAGCGGACGGGCCGTCACCTCGTCGCCGCCGGTGCGCCACGGGGGCAGCCGGTGCAGCAACGCCTCGCCGGGCCAGGGGAGTTCGGTGCGCAGGGTGACGACGGCCTGGCGCTCCACCGCCGTACGCCCGGCGAAGCGGACGTCGAGGAGCTTGCGCACGGTGGAGCGCGCGCCGTCGCAGCCCACCAGGTAGCTGCCGCGCCACCAGGTGGCGCCCGGGTCGGTGGTGTGGGCGGCGACGCCGTTGTCGTCCTGCTCCAGGGCGTCCAGACGGCTCCGGGAGGCCAGTTGGACGAGCCGGGAGGCGGCGGCCGCGTCCCGCAGGCCGCGGGTCAGGGCGTGCTGGGGCAGATGGACGGGCGAGGGGCCGCCGTCGAGACCGTCTCCGAAGGAGACCTGGCGTTGCAGGGTGCCGCGCCGCATGGCCCGCCAGCCCGTCCAGCGGGCTCCCTCGTCGCGTACCGCCGCGCAGCCGAGCCGTTCCGCGAAGGCGGCCGTGTCGGGCCGCAGGACGGCCGTACGGACCGGGCGGGGCTCCTCGCCGCCGGATCCCTCGTCCAGGACGACGGAGGGCACCTTCTGGGCGGCGAGGGAGAGGGCGAGCGCGAGTCCGACCGGACCGGCGCCGACGACGATCACCGGGTCCACGGCGTGGCTCCCTGGGCCCGGCGGGACGGCTGGCAGGTGGCGCTGAGGACCCGGTGCACGATCACAGAACGTATGCAACCCACTGCGGGTGCTTGCGTCAAGTGACGGAGGCAGTGACGCGAGCGCCACTGCCTCATAGTCCGTCAGTTTGTCGTACCGCCGGGCCCGTCGGGCGCTTCGGCACCGGCTCCCACGACCGTACCGACCGGGGCGGCGGCGGTCACCGGGGCCGCCGCAGCGGCCATCGTGATGCCGGTCTTCGCGCGCCGGCCGCGCCGCTCGATCCAGGTGGCGAGCCCGGAGAGCGCCAGGCACATCGCCACGTAGATGCTGCCGATGACGACGATCGTCGACACGTACGGGTACTGGCCGTTGACTTGGGTGTTGCTCGCGATCAGACGGGCCGTCTGGAGCAGTTCGGGGTAGAGGATGATGAAGCCGAGCGAGGTGTCCTTGAGGGTCACCACCAGCTGGCTGATGATCGTCGGCAGCATCGCCCGGACCGCCTGCGGCATCAGCACGCTGGTCATGACCTGGGTCTTGCTCATGCCGAGCGCGTACGCCGCCTCGCGCTGGCCCTTGGGCACGGAGTTGACGCCCGCGCGCAGCACCTCGGCCTGGACGCAGCCGTTGTAGATCGACAGGCCGAGCGCCAGCGCCCACATCGAGTAGTCGGTCAGGAAACCGACCCAGACGGCGTAGATGGTGATCAGCAGCGGGATCGACCGGAACAGCTCGATGAAGCCCGTGGCGGCCCAGCGGACCGGCTTGTGGTCGGAGAGCCGGGCGACCGCCAGGAGCACACCGAGGACCAGCGAGCCGACCGCCGCCAGGCCGAAGGCCTTCAGGGTGGCGACGACGCCGTCGGCGATGTTCTGCCGGATGCCCGAGTAGTTGAAGATGTCCCACATCTCGGGTGCGAGATGGCCCTTGTCCGACAGTCGCACGATGCTCACGGCGAGCAGCGCGAGGATGGCGAGCGAGCCGAGGACGGCGTAGATCCGGTTGCGTACGACGGCCTTGGGGCCCGGCGCGTCGTAGAGAACGCTGGCGCTCATCGGGCGACCTCCATGCGGCTCTCCAGCAGGCGGAAGGCGCCGCTGATGGCGAAGGTGACGACCAGGTAGCCCAGTGCGACCCAGACGAAGACGGGGACGATGTCGTAGCCCTGGTCGCTCATCAGCTTCTGCCAGCCGAAGAGTTCGGTGACGCTGAAGGCGCCGGCGATCGCCGAGTTCTTGGTGAGCGCGATGAAGATCGAGCTCAGCGGCGGGATGACGGTCCGGGTGGCCTGCGGCAGCACGATCAGGCGCAGGGTCTGCGTGAACGTCATCCCGATGGAGCGGGCGGCCTCGGCCTGGCCCAGCGGCACGGTGTTGATGCCGGACCTGACCGTCTCGCACACGAAGGAGGCGGTGTAGAAGCCCAGGGCGAGCGAGCCGAGCAGGAAGGGGCTCATCCCCGGGAAGAAGATCTCCGGGACGACGAAGAAGAAGACGAGGAACAGCAGGGTCAGCGGGGTGTTGCGCAGCAGCGTCACCCAGGCGGTGCCGAAGAAGCGCAGCGGCGGCACCGGCGAGACCCGGAATCCGGCCAGCAGCAGCCCGAGGACCAGGGCGATGACCGAACTGACGGCGGTGATCTCCACGGTTCCTATGAAGCCGTCACGGAATTCCGAGAAGTTGTCGAGCAGTACGTTCATGAGGTCTCCGCGTCGGCGGGCGGCTGGGCGGGCAGGGCAGGGAGCGCCCTCTACGCGCGCGTAGAGGGCGTCCCACCCGTGGGGGGAATCAGTAGCGCTGGACGGCCGGCGGGTCGACGTAGCCGGCGCCGGACAGACCGAGCGTCGCCTCGTAGATCTTCTTGTAGGTGCCGTCCTTGACGTGCTTCTCGATCGCGTCGTTGACGAAGTCGCGCAGCGCCTTGTCGTCCTTGTTCATGCCGACGCCGTACGGCTCCTGGGTGAAGGGGTGGCCGGCGACCCTGAGCTTGCCGGGGTTGGCGGCCGCGTAGCCCTTGAGGATCGAGTCGTCGGTGGTGACCGCGTCGACCTGCTTGGTCAGCAGCTGCTGCACGCAGTCGGAGTACTTGGCGAGCTCGACGACCTTCGCGCCGTACTCCGGCTTCTTGATCTCCTGGAGCGGGGTGGAGCCGACGATCGAGCAGACCTTCTTGCCCTTGACGGTGTCCTTGTCGGTGATCGCGGTCTCGTCCTTGCGGACCAGCAGGTCGGCGCCGGCCTTGTAGTACGGGCCCGCGAAGCCGACCAGCTTCTTGCGCTTGTCGTTGATCGTGTAGGTGCCGAGGTAGTAGTCGACCTGGCCCTTGGAGATCGCGGTCTCGCGGATGCCGGAGTCCACGGTCTTCCACTCGATCTGGTCCTTGGTGAAGCCCAGGTCGGCCGCGATCATCTTGGCCAGCTCGACGTCGAAGCCGGAGCGCTCCTTGGTCGACTGGTCCTCGAAGCCGAGGTAGGGCTGGTCGGCCTTGGAGCCGATGATCAGCTTGCCGCGCGCCTTGGCCGCCTTGAACGTCGGGGAGTCGAGGGTGACGTCCTTGGCGACGGTGTACGTGGGCAGCTGCGGGGCGCCCGACTGGCCGGGCTTGGCGGCCTGCTTGTCGCCCGCGGAACCGGACTTGCCGCCGCAGGCGGTCGCGGTCAGCGCGAGCACAGCGATCGCCGCGAAGGCGGCGGACTGGCGGAGCTTCATGTGAACATCCCTCGTGTCGCTTGAATCGCTCAGATGTGGGGGCCGTCGGCCGGTGGCGCCGGTGGCGGAAGGAGCCGCACTGGGCAGCCGCTCCGGGTCCGCGGGGAGCCTCAGTGGTGAAGGATCTTCGACAGGAAGTCCTTGGCCCGGTCGCTGCGCGGGTTGCTGAAGAACTGGTCGGGCGCGGCCTCTTCGACGATCTTGCCGTCGGCCATGAAGACGACGCGGTTGGCGGCGGAGCGGGCGAAGCCCATCTCATGGGTGACGACGATCATCGTCATGCCGTCCCGCGCCAGCTGCTGCATGACTTCCAGGACCTCGTTGATCATCTCTGGGTCGAGCGCGGAGGTGGGCTCGTCGAAGAGCATGACCTTCGGGTCCATCGCCAACGCGCGTGCGATGGCGACGCGTTGCTGCTGTCCGCCGGACAGCTGCGCGGGGTACTTGTCGGCCTGGGTGCCCACGCCGACCCGGTCGAGCAGGGCGCGGCCCTTCGCCTCGGCCTGCTTCTTCTCCGTCCTGCGGACCTTGGTCTGGCCCAGCATGACGTTCTCCAGCACGGTCTTGTGCGCGAAGAGGTTGAACGACTGGAAGACCATGCCGACGTCGGCGCGGAGCCGGGCCAGTTCGCGGCCCTCCTGCGGCAGCGGCTTCCCGTCGATCGTTATCGCCCCGGAGTCGATGGTCTCCAGGCGGTTGATGGTGCGGCACAGCGTGGACTTCCCGGACCCCGACGGTCCGATCACGACCACGACCTCGCCGCGCGCGATCGTCAGGTCGATGTCCTGGAGCACGTGCAGCGCGCCGAAGTGCTTGTTGACGTTGCTCAGCACGACCAGGTCGCCCGACGCGGGTGCCGCGTCCTCGGCGTCCTTGGCCACTGATACTCCGCTCATCGGCTTCCAGCTCCGCTCTTCCTCGGTTGGGGAGGAACGTAGTGCGCCGCTACGACCAGCGTCATTACATCTGAGCGGAAATTGAGCATCACGATCCGATAGCGGGGTGGCACTCTCCGTGAAGGGGGCGCGCGGTGCAATACCGGCTGCGTAACGGATGCCGCGCTCCGGTGGGTGCCCCCTTGACGCACACCCGCGGCATGGGCGTGGATGCGGGAGTACATGCCTGGCGACGACTACGGAAGGGGGGACGATGAGACTGCTGCTCGTCGAGGACGACGACCACGTCGCCGCGGCCCTGTCCGCCGTGCTCGCCAAGCACGGCTTCGCCGTGGTGCACGCGCGCAACGGCGAGGAGGCGCTGCGGGCGCTGCTGCCCGACGACCGCGCCCCCAAGGAGCCCTTCGGGGTCGTCCTGCTCGACCTGGGACTGCCCGACCAGGACGGCTACGAGGTCTGCGGGAAGATCCGCAAGCGCACCGCCATCCCGGTGATCATGGTCACCGCGCGCGCGGACGTGCGCTCGCGCATCCACGGACTGAACCTCGGCGCCGACGACTACGTGGTCAAGCCCTACGACACAGGCGAGCTGCTGGCGCGCATCCACGCGGTCAGCCGCCGCACCACCACGGGCGAGGACAGCGGCGCGATCCCGGCGGTCGCCCTGCGGCTGGGGCGCGTCCACATCGAGCTGCCCACCCGCCGGGTCAGCGTCGACGGCGAGTGCGTCCAGCTCACCCGCAAGGAGTTCGACCTTCTCGCGCTGCTCGCCCAGCGGCCCGGCGTGGTCTTCCGGCGCGAGCAGATCATCAGCGAGGTGTGGCGGACCAGCTGGGAGGGCACGGGGCGCACGCTCGAAGTGCACGTCGCGTCCCTGCGCTCCAAGCTGCGGATGCCGGCCCTGATCGAGACCGTGCGCGGCGTCGGCTACCGGCTCGTCGCCCCGGCCGCCCTGTAAGGCCCGACACCCCCGGTGCGTACGCGACTCCTGCCGCTGCTGATCTTCCTGCTCGCCCTCGTCCTGATGGCGCTGGGCTTCCCGCTCGCGATCAGCGTCGCCTCCGCCCAGCAGCAGAAGGTGGTCGTCGACCGGATCGACGACACCGCGCGCTTCGCTGCGCTCGCCCAGTTCGTCACCGCCGCCGACGACAAGGACACCAGCAGCAAGGAGCGATTGGCCACCCTGGAGGAGGAACTCGCCCGCTACCACGAGCTGTACGGGATCCGCGCGGGCGTCTTCTTCCGCAACGGCGTGGCCATGGCGAGCGCCCCCAGGGGCTGGGGCGTGCCGGACGACAGCAAGGGCGGTGACGCCTTCCTGGAGGCGCTGGCGGGCCGCAGGAGCCACGATCCGCCCCAGGTCTGGCCGTGGCAGCGCGGACGGCTCGTGGTGGCCTCCCCGGTGGTGCGCGAGGGCGATGTGATCGCCGTGGTGGTCACCGACTCGCCCACCGGGCACATGCGTTCGCGGGCGCTGCGCGGCTGGCTGCTGATCGCGGCGGGCGAGGTGGCGGCGATGCTGCTCGCGGTCGGTGCGGCCTTCCGGCTCACCAGCTGGGTGCTGCGGCCCGTACGCGTCCTGGACGCCGCCACCCACGACATAGCGACCGGGCGCATGAAGTCACGCGTCGCGGTCGCCGGCGGACCCCCGGAACTAAGAAGGCTGGCCCGGTCGTTCAACGAGATGGCGGACAACGTCGAGGACGTGCTGGACCAGCAGCGCGCCTTCGTCGCCGACGCCTCCCACCAGTTGCGCAACCCGCTCTCCGCCCTGCTGTTGCGCATCGAACTCCTCGCGCTCGAACTGCCCGAAGGGAACGAGGAGATCGCCTCGGTGCGCGCCGAGGGCAAGCGCCTCGCCCAGGTGCTCGACGACCTGCTGGGCCTGGCGCTGGCCGAGCACACCGAGGCGGACCTCCGGCTCACCGACATCGGCGCGCTGGCGGGCGAGCGGGTGGAGGCCTGGCGTCCGCTCGCCGAGGACAAGGGCGTGCGGCTCACCGAGCAGCGGGCCGCCGTCACCGCCTGGGCGGACCCCGTGGCGCTCTCCAGCGCCCTGGACGCCGTCATCGACAACGCACTGAAGTTCACTCCGGAGGGTGAGGAGGTCACGGTCGCCGTCGCCGCCGACGGCGATTACTCGAAGATCACGGTCACCGATCTCGGACCCGGCCTGACCGACGACGAACTGAGCCGGATCGGGGACCGGTTCTGGCGCTCGGGCCGGCACCAGAACGTCAAGGGCTCGGGCCTGGGCCTGTCCATCTCGCGGACCCTGCTCGCGGCGGGCGACGGCACCATCACCTACGCCCACCACGAGCCGCACGGCCTGCGGGTGACGCTCCGGGTGCCGCGCACCTCGCCGACGGGCTGAGGCGCCCGCCGGTGGCCGCCGCGGGTCAGGGCTTGGTCGAGAGGTAGTAGCGGCGCGCGCCGTCGTGCAGCGGCAGCGGCTCCGTGTAGATCGCGGTGCGCAGGTCCACCAGCTGCGCGGCGTGCACCTCGCGGCCGATGGCGTCCCTGCTGCGGATCACCGTATGGGTGAACTCCTCGGTCAGACCCGGGTCCGTGCGGTCCGTGGTGACCAGCAGGTTCGCCACCGCGATCGTCGGTACGGCGACGCCCCGCTGCGCCTGCGGATAGGCGTCGGCGGGCATGGTCGCCGCCCGGTAGAAACCGGTGAGGCCGTCCTCGGCGTGCAGCTCGGTGACCAGGTCGCCCAGCGGTACCAGACGGATCTGGTCCTGCTCGGACAGCCGCAGCACCGCCGTGGTGGGCAGCCCGCCCGACCAGAAGAACGCGTCGATCTTCCCGGTCCGCAGCAGCTCCGGCATGGTGTCGATGCCCGCCGACACCGGAGTGATGTCATGCGCCGGATCCAGTTTGGCGGCGGTCATCAGCCGCTGCGCGAGCAGCCGCACCCCCGACCCGGGCTGGCCTATGCCGACCCGCTTGGAGCGCAGGTCCGCCGTCGTGTGCACCGAGGAGTCGCGGGGCACGACGAGCTGGACGTAGTCGTCGTAGAGGCGGGCGCAGCCGCGCAGCCGGTCGGCCCCGACGGAGTCGTCGCGGAGGTATTTGGCCACCGCGTCGGCGGTCGCGATGGTGAAGTCGGCCTGCCCGGTGGCCACCCGCTTCAGGTTCTGCTGCGAGCCCTCGCTGGTCTGGAGCCGGACGTCCACCTCGGGCAGATCGTCGGCCAGCGCCCGCTCCAGCAGCTCGCCGTACCGCTGGTAGACCCCGGTCCGCACGCCTGTACTGAACGTGATCGTCCCCGACGGCCGCGCGGCCCCCAGCGACAGCAGCCACCACAGCAGCAGCCCGAACACCACCAGGGCCGCGACCGCCCCCTGGAGGGCACGGCGGCGGCTGACGCGGGGGAGGGCCTGGAGCATGGCGCGATCCTGCCAGCTCACTCCCCGTGATGGCCAGGCCCGGGGTCGGGGAAGGGCGGGGCGGCCTGTCGGTACGACCTCGTACCCTGGTGTACGAGATGAGCGAGGTAGAGGGTTTGAAAACGTACGAGGTGCGCACCTACGGGTGCCAGATGAACGTGCACGACTCCGAGCGGCTGTCCGGCCTCCTGGAGGGCGCGGGCTACGTACGCGCGCCCGAGGGCAGCGACGGTGACGCCGACGTCGTCGTCTTCAACACCTGCGCGGTGCGCGAGAACGCCGACAACAAGCTGTACGGCAATCTCGGCCGGCTCGCCCCGATGAAGACGAAGCGGCCCGGGATGCAGATCGCCGTCGGCGGCTGTCTGGCCCAGAAGGACCGCGACACCATCGTCCAGCGGGCGCCCTGGGTCGACGTCGTCTTCGGCACGCACAACATCGGCAAGCTGCCGGTGCTCCTCGAGCGCGCCCGCATCCAGGAAGAGGCGCAGGTCGAGATCGCCGAGTCGCTGGAGGCGTTCCCCTCGACACTGCCGACCCGGCGCGAGTCCGCGTATGCGGCCTGGGTCTCCATCTCCGTCGGCTGCAACAACACCTGCACCTTCTGCATCGTGCCCGCGCTGCGCGGCAAGGAGAAGGACCGCCGCCCCGGCGACATCCTCGCCGAGGTCGAGGCGCTGGTCGCCGAGGGCGTCTCCGAGATCACCCTGCTCGGCCAGAACGTCAACGCGTACGGCTCGGACATCGGCGACCGCGAGGCCTTCTCCAAGCTGCTGCGGGCCTGCGGCAAGATCGAGGGCCTGGAGCGCGTCCGCTTCACCTCGCCGCACCCGCGCGACTTCACGGACGACGTGATCGCCGCGATGGCCGAGACCCCGAACGTGATGCCGCAGCTCCACATGCCGCTGCAGTCCGGCTCGGACACCGTCCTGAAGGCGATGCGCCGCTCGTACCGGCAGGAGCGTTTCCTCGGGATCATCGAGAAGGTCCGCGCCGCCATTCCGCACGCGGCCATCTCCACCGACATCATCGTGGGCTTCCCCGGCGAGACCGAGGAGGACTTCGAGCAGACCATGCACACGGTCCGCGAGGCGCGCTTCGCGAACGCCTTCACCTTCCAGTACTCCAAGCGCCCCGGCACCCCCGCGGCGACCATGGAGGGGCAGATCCCCAAGGAGGTCGTGCAGGCGCGGTACGAGCGCTTGGTGGCCCTCCAGGAGGAGATCTCCTGGGAGGAGAACAAGAAGCAGGTCGGCCGCACCCTGGAGGTCATGGTCGCCGAGGGCGAGGGCCGCAAGGACGGCAGCACGCACCGGCTCTCCGGCCGCGCCCCCGACAACCGTCTGGTGCACTTCACCAAGCCGGAGCAGGACGTGCGCCCTGGCGACGTGGTGACCGTCGAGATCACCTACGCCGCCCCGCACCACCTGCTGGCCGAGGGCCCGACCGGTGCCGTGCGCCGCACCCGCGCGGGCGACGCCTGGGAGAAGCGCAACGCGGCCCCGGCGCAGCCCGCCGGAGTGATGCTCGGCCTGCCGAAGATCGGCGTCCCCGAGCCGCTGCCGGCCGCGACGGGCGGATGCAGCGTCGTCTGACCTTCACGTCGTCCGGGCCCCATCCACGCGCGCGTAGACGAAGCCCCTCGCGGGCAGCCCGCTCACGCGCGCGTGGCGGGTTACGGCTCACGACGCGGGTGAGGTGCCCGTACGGGCT
Organism: Streptomyces sp. BPTC-684; assembly: GCF_030028635.1. NCBI lineage: Bacteria > Bacillati > Actinomycetota > Actinomycetes > Kitasatosporales > Streptomycetaceae > Streptomyces > Streptomyces sp. BPTC-684. Next base: position 900,105 of record NZ_CP124863.1, on the reverse strand, counting down.
CGGCTCACGGACGCGTGAGCGGTTCGAGGTCGTCCACCCCGGACTGGTTGAGGCTGCCGCTCGGCTCACGCGCGCGTGAGCCGAGCCCGTCGTGGCGCGGGTGACCGAGCCCTTCGACTGCTCCGCTCACGCGCGCGTGGCCGGTTCGTGGCGCCCACGCGGGGCCGAAGCCGGGCGTACCGACTACGCTGCGGATCATGCTCGTAGCCGCCGCTGTCTGCCCCTGTCCGCCGCTGCTGGTGCCCGCGGTCGCCTCCGGCGCCGCGCCGGAGCTCGATGCCGCGCGGGAGGCCTGCGCCGACGCCGTGGGGCTGCTGGCCGCCTCCCGGCCCGATCTGCTCGTCGTGGTCGGCCCGGCCGACCAGGCGGCGCGCGGCCCGCATCCGCAGGGCGCGCCCGGGTCCTTCGCGGGCTTCGGCGTGGACCTTCGCGTCAGGCTCGGCCCGGCGCCTGCCGACGGCGACGCGCGCGAGGAGCGAGAGCTGCCGCCCTCGCTCGCCGTCGGCGCATGGCTGCTGGAACGGTCCGGCTGGTCGGACGCCCCGGTCGAGGGACTGGGAGTCGGCGAGCCGCTGGAGGCCGCCCGCTGCGCCGACGCGGGCCGGGGCCTGGGCGCCAGGGCCGACCGCGTCGCTCTCCTGGTGATGGGCGACGGCAGCGCCTGCCGCACCCTCAAGGCGCCCGGCTACCTCGACGAGCGCGCCACCGCCTTCGACGAGGGCGTGGCGAGCGCGCTGGGCGCCGCCGACACGCGCGCGTTGTTGGAGCTGGACGCGGAGCTCGCGTACGAGCTCAAGGCGGCCGGCCGGGCGCCCTGGCAGGTGCTGGCGGGCGCCGCCGAGGGGGCGGGCCTGGGGGGCCGACTGCTGTACGAGGACGCGCCGTACGGCGTGGGGTACTTCGTCGCCGTCTGGTCCTGAGCGACACGAGAGCCCGACCGGGCCGCCACGCCACACGGGGACGGCCGTGGAGCTCGCGCGCTCCACGGCCGTCCCCGAGGTGATCAGGCCGCCGGTGGCGGGGTGCCGCCGTCGTCCTTGTGCGAGATCCGGTCCAGGGCGTCCTTGGCCTTCCCCGTACCCGTTTGGATCTTGTCGCTGTACTTGCCCTTGGTCTTTTCGTCGACCGTCTTGGCGACCTTGTCCAGCCCCTGACCGATCTTGTCCTCGTGCTGCTGCGCGAAGTCGGAGACCTTGTCCTTGGCGGGGGCCAGCTTGGCCTTCAGGTTGTCCAGGAAGCCCATGTGGTCACCTTCCCTCTGCCCTCGCCTCGGGAGTCGTGCGCCCTCGACCAGGGGTCCGTACGAAATGCATGCGTACGCCACGTTACTTCCGGGCGCCCTCGCCCGCCTCGTTGTCCGCCGCTTCCTCCGCCGACTGCTGCTTGGGAATCTCCACGCCCTCCGCGGCGGCCGCTTCGGCGGGCTCCTCCGCCGTGGCCTCCGCGGCAGGCTCGGAATCCGTCTCGGCGGCGGCCTCCTGCTCGCCCTCCACGGCCTCCTCGGCCGTCAGAGTGGTGGCCTCCACCTCCTCGGTTGACTCCGCTACAGCCTCATCGGCCTTACGGCGAAACCTTGAAAAAACGCCCATATCTACTCCATAGCGTACTCGTGTGGGCGAAATCCCACCCCATCCGGAGCGCCTCATTGCGTCGCCCAGGGGCACCGGTTCGGCAAACCGGCGGTCGGAACCTCGCAACAGGCAACGAACCCGCAAGCGCCCCGTCACGTAACTCGTTCGGGGATGGCGGCCGAGGTTTGCGAGACTGTGACCGTGAGAACTGCAGCTCCCGCACCGCGGGTCATCGCCGTCGTCGGCCCCACAGCGGCCGGAAAGTCCGATCTGGGCGTCTTCCTCGCCCAGCAGCTCGGCGGCGAGGTCGTCAACGCCGACTCGATGCAGCTCTACCGGGGGATGGACATCGGCACCGCCAAGCTGACGCTCGACGAGCGCGGCGGAGTGCCCCACCACCTCCTGGACATCTGGGACGTCACCGAGCCCGCCAGCGTCGCCGAGTACCAGAAGCTCGCCCGCGCCGAGATCGACCGGCTGCTCGCCGAGGGCCGCACGCCCGTCCTCGTCGGCGGCTCCGGCCTCTACGTGCGCGGCGCGATCGACGTGCTCGACTTCCCCGGCACCGACCCCGAGGTACGCGCGCGTCTCGAACGCGAGCTGGAGCAGGACGGGCCCGGCGCACTGCACCGGCTCCTCGCCGAGGCCGACCCCGAGGCGGCGCGCGCGATCCTGCCCTCCAACGGCCGCAGGATCGTGCGGGCCCTGGAGGTCATCGAGATCACCGGGAAGCCCTTCACGGCCAACCTGCCCGGCCACGACTCCGTGTACGACACCGTGCAGATCGGCGTCGACGTCGGCCGCCCCGAGCTCGACGAGCGCATCGCCGTTCGGGTCGACCGGATGTGGGAGGCGGGCCTGGTGGACGAGGTGCGCGCACTGGAGGCCCAGGGGCTGCGGGAGGGACGTACCGCATCGCGCGCGTTGGGCTACCAGCAGGTGCTCACGGCGCTCGCGGGGGAGTGCACCGAGGACGAGGCGCGCGCCGAGACCGTCCGCGCCACCAAGCGCTTCGCGCGCCGGCAGGACTCCTGGTTCCGCCGGGACCCGCGCGTGCACTGGCTGAGCGGCGCCGCCGAGCACCGCGGGGAACTCCCGCAGCAGGCGCTGGCGTTGGTCGAACGAGCGGTTACAGCCTGATCACGTGATGGCATCGGGACGCACCGCCGGTCATTCAGGCGCCCGCGCGCGTGCCATCATCGACCTCGATCGACCAGTGGAGTCCGAGTTGGGAGGGCGCGTGGCGATGGAGGCCGGCCCTCGCGACAGAGAGCACGGAACGCGGGACGAGCCCGCGCAACCGGGTCCTTCGGAAGTGACGGCAGTGTCGGAAGGGCCGGACGTGAGCGACGCCGGACGGGAGCCCGCCCACCGCGACGCCCCGGAGCCGAGCCCCGCGGAGCTGAGCGTCGGCGCCCTGGGCCCCGCCGTGCCGGGAGCCGTCGGGCTCACCCCCGACGGACCGCAGGACGACGCCGTGCTCGCCGAGGGCGGTGAGGTCGAGGTCGAGATCCGCCCGCAGCGCAGGCTGCGGATCTGGCAGCTCGCGCCGATCGTGATGCTCGCGGCCATGGGCTCGCTGATGTTCGCCTTCCCGCTCGCCTTCGAGTTCGGCGACGGCGGCCCCGTCGTGGCCATGCTCGGCCTCCTGATCAGCTGCTGCGCCGCCGGCTGGGGCATGATGGCCGCCCGCCGCGTCGGCTACACCTGGCCGGGGCTGCCCGCGCGCGGCTCGGGCGAACGCCCCGACTGGCGGGTGATCGGGCTGTACGTGGGTGGTCTGGCCGCGGCGGTGGCCCTGGCCGTGTGGCGCGTGGCCCGGCTGCGCTGAGCGCCACGAGCAAACACCCGGCCCGGCGGAGGGCGGTGGCCCGCCGGCTCCGACGAGGACGCATCGCCCCAGCCCCTCACCCGGAGTGCCCCGGCCCGTTGTCGGTGGGCACCCGTACGATTGACGGCGTGAACAACACCTCGCCGCTCACCTTCCTCAAGGGCCACGGGACCGAGAACGACTTCGTGATCCTCCCCGACCCGGACAACGTCGTCGACCTGCCCGCCTCCACCGTCGCCCGCCTCTGCGACCGCCGGGCCGGCATCGGCGGCGACGGGCTGCTCCACGTCGTGCGCAGTGCCGCCCACCCCGAGGCGAAGGCCATGGCCGGCGAGGCCGAGTGGTTCATGGACTACCGCAACTCGGACGGCTCGATCGCCGAGATGTGCGGCAACGGCGTGCGCGTCTTCGCCGGGTACCTCCAGCGCGCCGGGCTCGTCGAGGAGGGCGACCTGGCGATCGCCACCCGGGGCGGCGTCAAGAAGGCGCACATCGCCAAGAGCGGCGACATCACCGTCTCCATGGGCCGCGCCGTGCTGCCGGAAGAGGGCGTCACCGTCGAGGTCGAGGGCCGCAGCTGGCCCGCCCGCAACGTCAACATGGGCAACCCGCACGCGGTCGCCTTCGTCGAGGACCTGGCCCACGCGGGCGAACTGCGCTCGGTGCCGCCGTACAGCCCGGCCGCCGTCTACCCGGAGGGTGTCAACGTCGAGTTCGTCGTCGACCGGGGCCCCGGCCACGTGGCGATGCGCGTCTACGAGCGCGGCTCCGGCGAGACCCGCTCGTGCGGCACGGGCGCGTGCGCGGTCGCCGTGGCGGCGGCGCGCAGGGACGGCACGGACCCCGCCGTCACCGGCGCCCCCGTGACGTACACGGTGGACCTCCCGGGCGGGACTCTGGTGATCACGGAGTTCCCCGACGGCGAGATCGAGATGACCGGCCCCGCCGTGATCGTCGCCGAAGGCGTGATCGATCCGGCGCTCCTCGAAACGGTTGAAACGGCCATGGCCTGAACCTTCGCTCGAATGGGTGATCCGGTTCACGCTGAGCGAGAGCCGGACTGCGCCACGTGGTGGGGTCGGTAGCATCAAGCACCGGCCCGGAGGGCACGCCTGCCTTTCCACCGCCGGTCGATGCTGCCGGAGGTGCCCCATGAGTGCAGAGGCCACGAATCCTGACGCACAGAGTCGCCGCCGCGGCCTTCCCAGGATCGACCTCCGCAGGCTGGGCCGGGCCGCCCTGCTGGGCCCCACCTCGCGCGACCGGCTGCCCGACGCCATCGGGCACGTCGCCGAGGCGCACCGGGCCCACCACCCCGACGCCGACCTGGCGGTGCTGCGGCGCGCGTACGTCCTCGCGGAAACGTCCCACCGGGGCCAGTTCCGCAAGAGCGGCGAGCCGTACATCACGCATCCGCTGGCCGTCACCCTGATCCTCGCCGAACTGGGCGCCGAGACCACCACGTTGACCGCCTCGCTGCTGCACGACACCGTCGAGGACACCGAGGTGACGCTCGATCAGGTACGGGCGGAATTCGGCGAGGAAGTCACCTATCTGGTGGACGGCGTCACCAAGTTGGAGAAGGTCGACTACGGCGCGGCGGCCGAACCGGAGACCTTCCGCAAGATGCTCGTCGCCACCGGCAACGACGTACGCGTGATGTCGATCAAACTCGCGGACCGGCTGCACAACATGCGCACCCTGGGCGTGATGCGCCCGGAGAAACAGGCGAGGATCGCCAAAGTCACCCGTGACGTGCTGATTCCGCTGGCCGAACGGCTGGGGGTGCAGGCCCTCAAGACCGAGCTGGAGGATCTGGTTTTCGCCATCCTCCACCCCGAGGAGTACGAGCGCACCCGGGCCCTGATCGCGGCCAACTCGGGCTCCGAGGACCCGCTGACCGCCATCGCGGACGGCGTCAGGGCGGTGCTGCGCGAGGCGGGCATCAGCGCCGAAGTCCTCATCCGGCCACGGCACTTCGTCTCCGTCCACCGCGTCCAGCTCAAACGCGGAGAGCTGCGCGGCACCGACCTGGGCCGGCTGCTCGTCCTGGTCGCCGAGGACGCCGACTGCTACGCCGTCCTCGGTGAGCTGCACACCTGCTTCACCCCGGTGATCTCCGAGTTCAAGGACTTCATCGCGGCCCCCAAATTCAACCTGTACCAGTCGCTGCACACGGCGGTGGCGAGCTCCGACGGCGCGGTGGCCGAAGTCCTCATCCGCACCCACCAGATGCACAGGGTGGCCGAAGCCGGCGTCGTCGCCCTCGGCAACCCGTACGCCGGTGGCGGGCCCGGCGACGGCGCCGACCCGGACGCCGACGAGCGCGAGGACCCCACCCGGCCCGGCTGGCTCTCCCGCCTCCTGGACTGGCAGCAGAACGCGCCGGACCCCGACACCTTCTGGTCCTCCCTACGGGAGGAACTGGCGCAGGACCGCGAGATCACCGTTTTCGGCGCCGACGGCCGCACCCTGGGCCTGCCGGCCGGGGCGAGCTGTGTGGACGCCGCGTACGCCCAGTACGGCGAGGCCGCCCACCGCTGCATCGGCGCGCGCGTCAACGGCCGTCTGGCGACGCTCAGTACGGTGCTGAGCGACGGCGACACCGTGCAACTGCTGCTCGCCCAGGACGCCGCCTCCGGGCCGTCCCCGGACTGGCTCGACCACGCCAGGACCCCGGCCGCGCGGATCGCCATCACCGGCTGGCTCGCCGCCCACCCCGAAGGGGTCAAGGTCCCGGCGGCCGCGCCCCGCCCGCAGGTCTCCGTCACCACCGACCGGCGCAGCGCCGCCAACGCCGTCACCGACCTGCCTGATGCGACGGTACGGCTCGCGGGGTGCTGTACGCCGGTGCCGCCGGACGCGGTCACCGGCTTCGCGGTGCGCGGCGGCGCCGTGACCGTCCACCGCGAGGAGTGCCCGGCGGTGGCCCGTATGACGGCCCTCGGACGGGCCAGGGTCGGGGTGCGCTGGGGCGACACCGCCGCCTGCCGGGTCACGCTGGTCGCCGAGGCGTTCGGGCGCCCGCGCCTGCTCGCCGACCTCACCGAGGCCATCGCCACCGCGGGCGCCGCGATCGTCTCCGCCACCGTCGAGCCGCCCAGCGAGCAGCGGGTGCGGCACACCTACACGCTCCAGCTGCCCGACGCCGCCGAGCTGCCCGCCCTGATGCGCGTGATGCGCGATGTGCCGGGGGTGTACGACGTGAGCCGCGCGCAGCACCCGGCCGCGGCCGGCTGAACCGACGGGCCGACGCTCGTTCGGGTGGGGGTGGTGCGCGTCGGCCCCGCCCTCGCACGGTGTGCTGGTAGCGGTAGGGCATGCTGCTCTCCTCACGCCGTGTGCGTGCCGCTCTGCTGGCCACCGCAGCCGCCTGTGTCCTGGCCGCAGCCCCACCGCCCGCCCCGGCCGGAATCGGCGATCCGCTGTTTCCGCGGCTGGGCAACCCGGGGTACGACGTCCTCTCGTACGACATCGGATTCACCTATCAGGGCGACAACAGCAAGCCGATGGAGGCCGTCACCACCATCGACGCCCGTGCCACCGGCTGGCTCGACCGGATCAACCTGGACTTCGCGCGCGGCACCGTCCACGGCGTCGAAGTGAACGGGGCGAAGGCCGAGTTCGCCGGCGCCGACGAGGATCTGGTGATCACCCCACGCCGTCCCGTGTACACGGGAGAGGGGCTGCGGATCACCGTCCGGCACACCAGCGACCCGCGCGGCGCCGAGGACGGCGGCTGGGTGCGCACCAGCGACGGCCTGGTGATGGCCAACCAGGCCGACGCCGCGCACCGCGTGTTCCCGTGCAACGACCACCCCTCCGACAAGGCGATGTTCACGTTCCGGGTGGACGCCCCGAAGGAGTACACGGTCGTCGCCAACGGGCTGGAGACCGGCCGGACGAGGGCGGGCGGCCGGGCCGTCTCCACGTACCGCACCGAACACCCGATGGCGACCGAGCTCGCCCAGGTCTCCATCGGCCGCTCGGCCGTGGTGCGCCGCGAGGGGCCGCACGGGCTGCCCGTGCGCGACGTCGTCCCGGCGGCCGACCGGCAGCAGCTGGAGCGCTGGCTGAAGAAGACGCCCGCCGAGATCGCGTGGATGGAGGACAAGGTCGGGCCGTACCCGTTCGAGACGTACGGCGTCCTGATCGCCGGCGCGGACACCGGCTTCGAGCTGGAGACCCAAACCCTGTCGCTCTTCGAGCGCTCGCTGTTCGTGCGCGCCGGGTACCCCGAGTGGTACGTGGACTCGCTGATGGTGCACGAGCTGGCGCACCACTGGTTCGGCGACAGCGTCTCCCCGCGCGCGTGGTCCGACCTCTGGCTCAATGAAGGGCACGCCACCTGGTACGAGGCGCTGTACGCACAGGAGCACGGCAAGCAGCCGCTGGAGACCCGGATGCGCGAGGCCTACCGCCAGTCCGACGCCTGGCGCGCGGCGGGCGGGCCGCCGGCGGCCCCCAAGCCGCCCACCCCCGGCCAGAAGATCAGCATCTTCCGGCCGGTCGTCTACGACGGGAGCGCACTGGTGCTGTTCGCGCTGCGGCAGGAGATCGGGGAGGCGAAGTTCGGCGAGCTGGAGCGGCGCTGGGTGAGCGACCACAAGGACGGGACGGCCACCACCGCCGACTTCGTCGGCCTCGCGTCCGAGGTCGCCGGGCGCGACCTCGCCGGGTTCCTCCAGGGCTGGCTGTACGGGGCGAAGACGCCACCGATGCCCGGGCACAAGGACTGGCGCAGCGCCGCACCCCGGCACGCCTAGGCGCACGGGCCCTGTCCCCGGCCCGCCCAGCGCCGGAAAACCGGGGTGACGGCCCCGGTGGCACCGTGCGACCATCGTCGGGTCGGCGGCGCTGCCGGGGCCGGATTCCACTCGGGAATCTTTCGGGTCCATTACGCGTTGTGACCGACGTAACCGCAATTCCAACGACGTAAGGATCCAATGACCTCCTCTTCATCCCCTTCCCAGGACGAGCAGAGCTTCGCGGAGAAGAACCGCACCGAGAGCCTTCGGGCCGATGCCCTGATGGAAGAGGACGTCGCCTGGAGCCACGAGATCGACGGCGAGCGGGACGGCGAGCAGTTCGACCGCTCCGAGCGCGCCGCCCTGCGGCGTGTGGCGGGCCTCTCCACCGAGCTGGAAGACGTCACCGAGGTCGAGTACCGCCAGCTGCGCCTGGAGCGCGTCGTGCTGGTGGGCGTCTGGACCACGGGCACGCTGAAGGACGCGGAGAACTCCCTGGCGGAGCTCGCGGCCCTCGCCGAGACGGCGGGCGCGATGGTGCTCGACGGTGTGTACCAGCGCCGTGACAAGCCCGACCCGGCCACCTACATCGGCTCCGGCAAGGCGCAGGAGCTGCGGGACATCGTCCTGGAGTCCGGCGCCGACACCGTCGTCTGCGACGGTGAGCTCAGCCCCGGCCAGCTGATCCATCTGGAAGACGTCGTCAAGGTCAAGGTGGTCGACCGGACCGCCCTGATCCTCGATATCTTCGCCCAGCACGCCAAGTCCCGAGAGGGCAAGGCCCAGGTCTCGCTCGCCCAGATGCAGTACATGCTGCCCAGGCTGCGCGGCTGGGGCCAGTCGCTCTCCCGGCAGATGGGTGGTGGCGGCTCCGGCTCGTCCGGCGGCGGCATGGCCACCCGTGGTCCCGGTGAGACCAAGATCGAGACGGACCGGCGGCGGATCCGCGAGAAGATGGCGAAGATGCGCCGGGAGATCGCGGAGATGAAGACCGGCCGCGAGATCAAGCGCCAGGAGCGCCGTCGCAACAAGGTCCCCTCGGTCGCCATCGCCGGATACACCAACGCCGGCAAGTCCTCGCTGCTCAACCGCCTCACGGGCGCGGGCGTGCTGGTGGAGAACGCGCTGTTCGCCACCCTCGACCCGACCGTGCGCCGGGCCGAGACCCCCAGCGGTCGGCTGTACACACTGGCCGACACCGTCGGGTTCGTCCGGCACCTGCCGCACCACTTGGTCGAGGCGTTCCGCTCCACCATGGAGGAGGTCGGCGACTCCGACCTGATCCTGCACGTGGTGGACGGCTCGCACCCGGCTCCGGAGGAGCAGCTGGCCGCCGTGCGCGAGGTGATCCGCGAGGTGGGCGCGGTCGACGTGCCCGAGATCGTGGTGATCAACAAGGCGGACGCGGCCGACCCGGTGGTCCTCCAGCGCCTGCTGCGGATCGAGAAGCACTCCATCGCGGTCTCCGCCCGTACGGGCATGGGCATCGAGCAGCTGCTCGGCATCATCGACGCCGAACTGCCGCGCCCCGAGGTCGAGATCGAGGCCCTCGTGCCGTACACGCACGGACAGCTGGTCTCGCGGGCACACGCCGAGGGCGAGGTGATCTCCGAGGAGCACACCCCGGAGGGCACGCTGCTCAAGGCGCGGGTGCACGAGGTGCTGGCGGCGGAGCTCGCTCCGTACGTACCGGCCAAGCACTGACCGCACGCGCGCGGCCGGGCACTGACCGGTCCGTTCGAGCGAACAAGGCCCGCCCCCTCCGTACGAGGGGACGGGCCTTGTCGTCGTCAGGTGCCGGCAGCCTTACTGGCCGCCGTACTTCTGACTCATCTGGGTGAAGATCTGCCGGGCGCCGGCGCCCAGCTGGGGTCCGGCCAGCCAGCCCGAAGTGACCGGGCCGATCGAGGTGTTGGAGACCAGCTCCGCCTTGCCGCTCGTGCCGGTGATGAACCAGCCGCCACCAGAGGAACCGCCGGTCATCGTGCAGCCGATGCGGTACATCGCGGGCGTGCCCGGGGTGACCGAGAGGCGGCCGGGGCGGTCGACGCACTTGAACATCTTGAGGCCGTCGTACGGCGGCGCCGCCGGGTAGCCCCAGGCGCCCATCGCCGAGACGGAGTGCGCGGCGGGCGTCGAGAAGTTGACGGTCAGCGCGTTGCCGACGGTCTCTTCGAGCGACTTGGTGCCGTTCTCCGGCTTCACGTGCAGCACGGCGTAGTCGTACGGGGCGCCGGTGCCGCCGGTGTGGCCGCCGCCGGCGATCCACTCGCCCGAGGTCGAGGCCCAGTCGGCCCAGTACGCGCCGTACGGGGCGATCTCCTGCGACTGCGCGTTGCGCAGCTGCGCCGCCGACTTGCCCTTGTCGTTGTAGGCCGGGACGAAGGCGATGTTGCGGTACCAGCCGCCCTTGGCGCCCGCGTGGACGCAGTGGCCCGCGGTCCAGACGAGGTTGGACTTGCCGGGGTGCGCCGGGTCCTTCACGACGGTGCCCGAGCACACCATGGAGCCCTCGGGGGAGTCGAAGAACACCTTGCCGACCGGGGCGGCGTAGTCGTGGTACGGCAGGCTCTCGGCCTTGGCCTGGACCGGCCGCGGCTCCGGGTCGCTGGTGCCCGGGTCGCCGTTGACGTCACCGGCGGCCATGGTCTTCTGCGGGTCCTTGGCGGACCGCATCCGCTCGGGCTTCCACAGGCCCGCGATGACCGGGTTGACGAAGTCCTTGGCCTCACGCAGCCACTTGGACTTCTCCCAGTTCTTCCAGTCGCCGTTCTTCCACTTGTCGGGGTCGACGCCGTGCTTCTTGAGTGCGCCGGCGACGTCGTCGGGAAGGCCCTGGTCGCCCTTGCCCTGGGCGGTGCTCGACGCGGACGGCTTGCTGTCCGCGCCGTCGTCGCCGGGGCCGCACGCGGTGGCCGTCAGCGCGAGTGCCGCCACGAGGCCGGTGGAGGCCAGCAGCGGACGTATGGATCGCATGGAAACGATTCCCCCTGAGTTGTGCTCGTACCTTGTTCAGTTGCGCGTGCCGGGCCGCACGCCGAGACGGCGTGTTGCCATGGGCACGTCATATCGGGAAACGGGGTCTTCCGGGACCGCCGTTTCGCAGCCCCCCACTATGCCGTTAGCTCGTGGGGGTCTCGCACAGAGGTCCGGGAGCTCTCGTGGAGAGAGCTCCCGGACCCCGGCCGGGCCTACTGGCCCGCGTACTTGTTGCTGACCGAGTCGTACACGCCCTTGGCCTCCGGGCCCAGGCGCGGGCCCGCCAGCCAGCCGGCCGTCACCGGGCCGATGGAGGTGTTGGAGACCAGCGAGGGCTTGCCGTCGGCGCCCGCGGCGATCCAGCCGCCGCCGGAGGAGCCACCGGTCATGGTGCAGCCCAGGCGGTACATCGTCGGGGTGCTGGCGTCGAGCGAGAGCCGGCCCGGCTTGTCCTTGCACTGGTACAGCTTCTGGCCGTCGTACGGCGGCGCGGCCGGGTAGCCGTTCGCCGTCATGCTCGCGATCTTCGGCACGGCCGGGGCGTTGAAGTCCACCGGGAGGGCCGAACCGACCGTCTCCTCAAGGGACTTGTTGCCCTTGCCCTTCTCGGGGGTGACGTGCAGCACCGCGAAGTCGTACGGAGCGCCCTGGCCGCCGGTCGGGCCGCCGCCCTGGATCCACTGCTGCGAGGTCTGCGCCCAGTCGGCCCAGAACACGCCGTACGGCGCGATCTGCTGCCTGGTCGCCTTCTGCAGCTGCGCGAGCGACATGTCGGCGTTGTTGTACGAGGGCACGAAGGCGATGTTGCGGTACCAGCCGCCCTTGGCGCCCGCGTGGACGCAGTGGCCCGCCGTCCACACCATGTTGGACTTGCCGGGGTGCGCCGGGTCCTTCACGACGGTCGCCGAGCAGACCATCGAGCCCTCGGGGCCGTCGAAGAAGAGCTTGCCGAGCTCCGGCAGGCTCTGGTGGTACGGGGCTTTCTGGGCCTTGGCCTTGACGGGCTTCGGGGTCGGGTCCGTCACGCCCTTGTCGCCCGAGATGTCGTTGGGGACGGGCTTCTGCGGGGGCTTCTCGGCCTTCCGCATCCGGTCCGGGTCCCACAGGTCCTGGATGATCGGGTTGACGAAGTCCTTGGCCTCACGCAGCCACTTGGACTTGTCCCAGTTCTTCCACTCGCCGTTCTTCCACTTGTCCGGGTCGATCCCGTGCTTCTTGAGCCGGTCCTTGATGTCGTCCGGGATCTGGAGGCCGTCGCCGCCGGCGGTCGCCGAAGCGGTCGGCTTGGAGTCGGCCTTGTCGTCGCCGCCCGGACCGCACGCGGTGGCGGTCAGGGCGAGAGCGGCCGTGAGGCCGAGCGCGGCCAGTACGGGGGAGGTCCGGCGATGTGCGCCCCTCCCACCACGGGCCGCGGAGTTCGGACGTGTCGGTCGCATGTTCTTGATCCCCCTGGGACTTCGGTACTGAAGCTGCTGATGCGCGGTGCAGCCACCGTTGCTCCACCGCTTGCCGTTACTGAAGCGAACCCGCCGGCTTCGTCGAAGCCAGCGGCCCACCTCGCCCCGGCCGAAAAGCTCCGGCCGAAGTGCGGCCCCCACTATGCCGGTGCCGGTTGGGACGGTGCGCGGCAGGGCCGCGGTTCCGCTCCGCAAGGATCTTCGCGCTTGCCCGTGATCCTCCGGCCCCGGCGTCGTTGGTACGTACGGGGGACGACACGCCAGCGTTCAGCCCCACCGTTCGCACCGGGCAACGGGCGTGCCACGGAACCGTCACAGGGTCCCGGCGCGGCTGGCACAGCAGGCACAGCGGAGCGCGCACCGTGGGAGGACCAGAACTCGTGGCCGTGACCGAATCCGCGCCGGTACCAGCACCGGCCGAGCTTCCGACCACATCGCCGCGGACACCGCCCGCCCACGAGGGGATCCTGCGGCGGCAGTCCCTGCGCGAGTCCGCCGCCCGGACGTACGCCCGCTCGCTACCGATCGTGCCCGTGCGGGCCCGTGGACTGACCATCGAGGGGGCGGACGGGCGGCGTTACCTCGACTGCCTCGCGGGCGCGGGCACCCTGGCCCTCGGGCACAACCACCCGGTCGTGCTCGAAGCCATCCGCAAGGTCCTCGACTCGGGCGCCCCGCTGCACGCGCTCGACCTGGCCACCCCGGTCAAGGACGCGTTCACCACCGAGCTGTTCACCACCCTTCCGCGGCCCCTGGCCGACCACGCGCGGATCCAGTTCTGCAGCCCGGCCGGGACCGACGCGGTCGAGGCCGCGCTCAAGCTGGTCCGCACGGCGACCGGCCGCGGCGGGCTGCTCGCCTTCACCGGGGCGTACCACGGCATGACGGCGGGCGCCCTCGACGCCTCGGGCGGTGCCTCCAGCGCCCGGGTGACGCGGTTGCCGTACCCGCTCAACTACCGCTGTCCGTACGGCGTGGGGGGCGAACGCGGCGCCGAGCTCGCCGCCCGGTGGACCGAGAGCCTGCTCGACGACCCCAAGGGCGGGGTGCCCGCCCCCGCCGGAATGATCGTCGAGCCGGTGCAGGGCGAGGGCGGGGTGAACCCCGCGCCCGACTCCTGGATGCGCCGGATCCGCGAGATCACCGCCGCCCGCTCCATCCCGCTCATCGCCGACGAGGTGCAGACCGGCGTGGGGCGCACCGGCGCCTTCTGGGCCGTCGAACACAGCGGGATCGTGCCGGACGTGATGGTCCTGTCCAAGGCCATCGGCGGCTCGCTGCCCCTTGCTGTCATCGTCTACCGCGACGACCTCGACGTCTGGCAGCCCGGCGCCCACGCGGGCACCTTCCGGGGCAACCAGCTCGCCATGGCCGCGGGCACCGCGACCCTCGCCTACGTCCGCGAGAACCGGCTCGCCGAACGCGCCGCCCTGCTCGGCGGCCGGATGCTCGCCCGGCTCCAGGGCCTGGCGGCGGACCACCCCAGCATCGGTGACGTCCGCGGCCGGGGCCTGATGATCGGCGTCGAACTCGTCGACCCCGAGCGCGAGGACCCCCACACCGGCACCGCGACCGCCGCACCCGCGCTGGCCGCCGCCGTCCAGCGGGAGTGCCTGCGCCGGGGCCTCATCGTCGAACTCGGCGGCCGCCACTCCAGCGTCGTGCGCCTGCTGCCTCCCCTCACCCTCACCGACGAACAGGCGGTCGCCGTCCTCGACCGGCTGGCCGACGCCCTGGCCGCCGCGGAGCGCGCGACCCGCCACCGGACCGATGCCGGGCCGTCCCACTGACCCGGTCCACCACACAAGGAAGCCCACCGTGAACCGCATCCCCGCACCCGACGCGCCCGACGGCCCCGGCCGCCCCACCGCCCCTTGCGGCCCCCTTGTGGCAGAGACGGCGACGGTGCCGCGCCAGAAGGCGGGGATCCACGGCGAACGGCTGCCCGCCGACGACCCGACCGAGCGCGATCAGGACCCCCGAGACCAGGGCCCGCGGACCCAAGTCCCCGTGGTCCAGGACCTCCTGGAGCGGGAGCTCCTGGACCACCCGGATCCGGAAGCCGCCGCCGAGGCCGCGGCCGTCGAGAACCTGCTCCGCTGCTGGGTACGGGAGAACGACCTCGCCGCACCCGAAGGGCCCGTGCTGCGCATCCCGCTGCGCGCCAGCGGCACCGCCCTGCTCGTCCCCGTCCGGTACTGGTCCGCCACCGGATGGCACCGCTTCGGCATGCCGGAGCTGGAGGGCGCCCCGCACGGCGCCCCGGCCGCCGACGCCGTCACCGTGGCCGCCCTGATCAACCGCGAGTCCGGCCGCAGCGAGGGTGCCGAGCTGGTGGGTCGCGTCGCGGATTCGGTCCGGCGCACCGCGGAGTTCATCGCGGAACGCCGCCGCCACCCCGGCCCCGCCGACGAGGCCGACCTCTTCCTCTCCGCCGAACAGTCCCTCCTCCTCGGTCACCCCCTCCACCCCACCCCGAAGAGCCGCGAAGGACTCTCCGAGGCCGAAGTACGCCTCTACTCGCCCGAGTTGCACGGCTCCTTCCCGCTCCACTGGATGGCCGTCGACCGCACCGTCCTCGCCGCCGACTCGGCTTGGACGGACGGCGGCCGACCGGTCACCGCCGACGAACTCACCGCCCGGCTCGCCGTCGGACTCCACGTCCCGGCGAACACCGTGGCACTGCCCCTGCACCCCTGGCAGGCGCGCGAACTCGCCCACCAGCCGGCCGTCGTCGAACTGCTCGACGCCGGGTTCCTGCGCGACCTCGGCCCCCACGGCGACCCCTGGCACCCCACCTCCTCCGTCCGTACCGTGCACCGGCCCGGCGCCGACGCCATGCTCAAGCTCTCCCTTGGCCTGCGCATCACCAACTCCCGCCGGGAGAACCTCCGCAAGGAACTCCACCGGGGCGTGGAGATCCACCGGCTGCTGCGCACCGGCCTCGCCGAGGAGTGGCAGGCGGCG
This sequence comes from Streptomyces sp. BPTC-684, assembly GCF_030028635.1. Classification (NCBI taxonomy): domain Bacteria; kingdom Bacillati; phylum Actinomycetota; class Actinomycetes; order Kitasatosporales; family Streptomycetaceae; genus Streptomyces; species Streptomyces sp. BPTC-684. The sequence goes on along the minus strand of NZ_CP124863.1, from coordinate 884,552 downwards.
CACCCCGGGTTCGACATCGTCCGCGACCCGGCGTGGCTCGCCGTCGACGCCCTGGACGGCCAACCGGTGCGTGGGCTCGATGTGATGATCCGCCACAACCCGTTCGGCCCCAGCGACGACGCCGTCTGCATCGCCGCCCTGACCGCGCCGCGCCCCCTGCCCGGCCGCCCCGAGACCGTGATGCACTCGCGGCTCGCGGACATCGTGGCCAAGCTCGCCGCCCGCACCGGCCGCCCGACCCCGGCCGTGTCCGCCGAGTGGTTCCTGCGCTACCTCGACCAGGTCGTCCGCCCCGTGCTCTGGCTGGACGCCACGGCGGGGATCGCGCTCGAAGCCCACCAGCAGAACACGCTGGTGCTGCTCGACCCCGACGGCTGGCCCGTCGGTGGCCGCTACCGCGACAACCAGGGCTACTACTTCCGCGAGTCCCACCGCGACGCCCTCGAACGCCGACTGCCCGGAGTCGGCGCCGCCAGCGACACCTTCGTCTCCGACGCCGTCACCGACGAACGCTTCGCCTACTACCTCGGCATCAACAACGTCCTCGGCCTCGTCGGAGCCTTCGGGGCCCAGCGCTTGGCCGACGAGCGTGTGCTCCTCGCCGCCCTGCGGCAGTTCCTGGCCAAGGCCACCGTGCTCGGCTCGCCGCTGCCCGCGTACCTGCTGGACAGCCCGACCCTGCGCTGCAAGGCCAACCTGATGACCCGGCTGCACGACCTCGACGAACTCGTCGGCCCGGTCGACACCCAGTCCGTCTACGTCACCATCGCCAACCCCCTTCACACCACCGGACGCATCACCGGAACTTGATCCCCACGAACAGCTGAATGACGAGAGAGGAACGTCGCCGTGCCTCCCACCGATGCGAGCACCGACGCCGACGCCGGAGCCGGTCCCTCCCCCCAGCCCGGCGGCGCCGAGGACACGCTGGACATGCGGCTGCCCTACGAACTCATCGCGCTGTTCGGGGAGTCGAAGGCGGACGGGACGGGCGCGGTGGAGGTGGGAGGCGGCAGCGGGGGTGAGGGCAGCGGTGAGGACGGCGTCCCGGACCCCGGGACCCCCGACTCCCGGACTCCCGAGTCCGGCGTCCTCGACTACCAGACCCCCGAGCCCGGGGCGCCAGACTTCGGGCCGCCCGCCCCCGGGACCCCCGACGCCGGAGCCCCGGGCTGCGGAACCCCCGGCCCCGTCGCGGCCGAGCCCGCGACGGTAGGCGTGGAAGCAGGCCCCCGCACCCCGTCACATCGCCAGCCCGAAGCCGCCCGCTCCGATGCGGCGGCTCCCGGCACCGCCCACTCGTACGGCCCGGTCGGCGCGTCCTACCTCGCCCCTCGCACTGCCTCCCCTCGCGCCCCGCACACGGCCTCCCGTATCGCCTCCCACCTCGCCCCTCACCCCGGCGGGGACGACCTGCTCGACTGCCCCGGGGCGTGGGGACCGGTCACCACGCCCGTCGGCGTCTTCCAGCTCGTACCCGTCCGTGTCGAACGTGACCTCTCCCTTCTGAGCACCTGGATGAACGATCCCGCCGTGGCCGCCTTCTGGGAGCTGGCCGGGCCCGAGTCGGTGACGGCGGCCCATCTCCGTCCCCAACTCGACGGCGACGGGCGGAGCGTGCCGTGCCTCGGGCTGCTCGACGGCGCCCCGATGAGCTACTGGGAGATCTACCGGGCCGATCTCGACCCGCTGGCCCGGCACTATCCGGCGCGTCCGCACGACACCGGTATCCACCTCCTCATCGGCGGTGTCGCCGATCGCGGGCGTGGGATCGGGACCACGCTGCTCCGGGCCGTCGCCGATCTCGTACTCGACAACCGGCCGCTCTGTCCCCGTGTGGTCGCTGAACCCGATCTGCGCAACACCCCCTCCGTATCCGCCTTTCTGAGCGCCGGCTTCCGGTTCTCCGCGGAAGTCGACCTTCCCGACAAGCGGGCCGCCCTCATGGTTCGTGATCGCGCGCTCAGGAACCTGCTGTGAACCACCCGCTGCCCTACATACACCGCTCGAACCGCATCGGTTCCACCCCGAGGAGTCGCCTTGCCGAACCTGCTTGTCCCCGATGATTCCGAGGAACAGGAGGAGCCACTCACACCGCCCACGCCGCCCGGGCTGTCCACACCACCCGCGCCGCCCGCGCCGTCCACACTGCTCGCGCCGCCCGAGCTGAACCGCGAAGCCTGGGACCGCGCGGCCCGTCGGCTGCTGGCCAAGATGCTCGGGGCCTTCGCGTACGAAGGGATCATCGAGCCGGTCGCGCAGCGGGACGGCGGCAGCGAGGGCCTCCGACCGGAAGGCTCCGACGAGGCCCCGGGACGGGACGGCACCTCCGACGGCACCTCCCGCGACGCCGCCCACGGCATCCCCCGCCGCCCCTGCGCCCCCTACACCCAGCCCCTGGACGACGGCTCCGCCCTCTCCTTCCGGGCCCGGCGCGGCGCGTACGACGACTGGATCGTCGACGCCGACTCCGTCAGCCACGGCGGGCGGCCCTTCACCGACCCGCTCGCCTTCCTCGTGCGCGCCCGCCGCACGCTCGGGCTCGACGGCGCCACCTTCGGCCACCTCGTCGGCGAGCTCACGGCCACGCTCGCCGCCGACACCCGCCTCGACCACACCGCGCTGCCCGCCGCCCGCCTCGCGGAGCTCGGGTACGCGGAGCTGGAAGGCCACCAGACCGGGCACCCCTGGCTCGTCCTGAACAAAGGGCGGGTCGGGTTCTCGGCCGTCGACGCCGCCCGGTGGGCCCCCGAGGCCCGCAGGCCCGCCCGGCTGCCCTGGATCGCGGTCCGCAGGGACCTCGCCCGCTACCGGGGCGTCGGCGCGCTCGCCACGCCCGACCGGCTCTACACCCGGGAGCTCGACCCGGCGGTCCGCGAGGGCTTCGCCGACGCGCTACGCGCGCGTGGTCTCGCCCCGGACGACTACCTCTACCTTCCCGTGCACCCCTGGCAGTGGGACGAGGTGGTGCTGCCGCTCTTCGCCCCGGCCGTCGCCGAAGGCGCGATCGTCCCGCTGCCGGGCGACGCCGACCTCCGGCTGCCGCAGCAGTCCATCCGGACCTTCCTCAACACCTCGCGCCCCGACCGGCACACCGTGAAGCTGCCGCTGTCCATCCTGAACACGCTGGTCTGGCGGGGGCTGCCGACGGAGCGCACGCTCGCCGCACCGGCCGTCACGGCCTGGGTGCACGCCCTGCGCGACGCCGATCCGTTCCTGCGCGACGAATGCGGGGTGATCCTGCTCGGAGAGGTGGCCTCCGTGGCGGTCGAGCACCCGCTGTACGACCACCTCGCCGAGGTTCCGTACCAGTACAAAGAGCTGCTCGGGGCGATCTGGCGTGAGCCGCTGCAGACCCGCCTCCGGGCGGGCGAACGCGCGCGTACCCTCGCCGCGCTGCTCCACACCGATCCGCAGGGACGTACCTTCACCGCCGAACTCGTATCCCGCTCGGGCCTCGCCCCCCAGGTCTGGCTGCGCCGGCTGTTCGGCGCGCTGCTGCCGCCGCTGCTGCGGTTCCTCTACCGCTACGGGACGGTCTTCTCGCCGCACGGGGAGAACGCCATCGTCGTCTTCGACGACCACGACGTACCCGTACGCCTGGCGATCAAGGACTTCGTGGACGACGTCAACGTCAGCGCGGAAGCGCTGCCCGAGCACGACTCCATGCCCGAGGACGTACGGGACGTCCTGCTGACCGAGCCGCCCTCCTTCCTCACCCAGTTCATCCACTCCGGTCTCTTCGTCGGTGTGTTCCGCTATCTCGCGCCGCTGTGCGAGGAGCAACTGGACGTTCCGGAGGGCGATTTCTGGGCGCTGGTGCGCGACGAGATCCTGCGCCACCAGGCGCGGTTCCCCGAGCTCAAGGAGCGGTACGAAACGTTCGACCTGCTCACGCCGCGTATCGAGCGGCTCTGTCTCAACCGGAACCGCCTGCACCTGGACGGCTACCGGGACCGCCCCGAGCGCCCGCACGCGGCCGTCGCGGGCACCGTCCCGAACCCGCTCGCACCGCCGACGTGATCCGATTGTCAGTGGTGCCCCGTAGGGTGGACGGGCTATGACGAAGCCATCTCTCCCCGAGCTCCTGCACGCCGCCGTCTCCGCCGTCGGCGGCACGGAGCGCCCCGGCCAGGTCACCATGGCCACGGCCGTCGCCGACGCCATCGACGGCGGTTCCCACCTGCTCGTCCAGGCGGGCACCGGCACCGGAAAGTCCCTGGGCTATCTGGTGCCGGCGCTGGCGCACGGCGAGCGCGTCGTGGTGGCCACGGCGACCTTGGCGCTTCAGCGGCAGCTCGTGGAGCGCGATCTTCCGCGTACGGTCGACGCGCTGCACCCGCAGCTGCGCCGCCGCCCGGAGTTCGCCATGCTCAAGGGCCGCTCGAACTACCTCTGCCTGCACCGCCTCCATGAGGGCGTGCCGCAGGAAGAGGAGGACGGTCTCTTCGACCAGTTCGAGGCGGCCGCGCCCACCAGCAAGCTGGGGCAGGACCTGCTGCGGATGCGGGACTGGGCCGACGAGACGGAGACCGGCGACCGGGACGACCTGACGCCCGGTGTCTCGGACCGTGCCTGGGGCCAGGTGTCCGTCTCCTCCCGGGAGTGCCTGGGAGCCTCGAAGTGCGCGTACGGTGCGGAGTGCTTCGCGGAGATGGCCCGCGAGCGCGCCAAGCTCTCGGACGTGGTGGTCACCAACCACGCCCTGCTGGCCATCGACGCCATCGAGGGCGCCCCCGTGCTCCCGCAGCACGAAGTGCTGATCGTCGACGAGGCGCACGAGCTGGTCTCCCGGGTCACCGGCGTCGCCACCGGCGAGCTCACCCCGGGGCAGGTCAACCGGGCCGTGCGGCGGGCCGCCAAGCTCGTCAACGAGAAGGCGGCCGACCAGCTCCAGACCGCCGCCGAGGGCTTCGAGCGGCTGATGGAGCTGGCGCTGCCCGGCCGTCTGGAAGAGATCCCGGAGGACCTCGGGTACGCCCTGATGGCACTGCGCGACGCGGCTCGTACGGTGATCTCGGCGCTCGGCTCCACCCGCGACAAGTCCGTCCAGGACGAGGACGCGGTGCGCAAGCAGGCCCTCGCGGCGGTCGAGAACGTCCACGGCGTGGCCGAGCGGATCTCCAACGGATCCGAGTACGACGTCGTCTGGTACGAGCGGCACGACCGCTTCGGCGCCTCCCTGCGGGTCGCCCCGCTCTCCGTGTCGGGGCTGCTGCGGGAGAAGCTCTTCGCCGACCGGTCGGTGGTGCTCACCTCGGCCACGCTCAAGCTCGGCGGTGACTTCAACGGCGTGGGCGCGTCGCTGGGCCTGGCGCCGGAGGGCACCGAGGGCGAGGACGTCCCGCAGTGGAAGGGCATCGACGTCGGGTCGCCCTTCGACTACCCCAAGCAGGGCATCCTCTACGTCGCCCGGCATCTGGCCACGCCGGGCCGTGAGGGCTCGCGCGGCGACATGATGGACGAGCTGGCGGAGCTGGTCGAGGCGGCCGGTGGCCGGACGCTGGGCCTCTTCTCGTCGATGCGGGCCGCCCAGGCGGCCGCCGAGGAGCTGCGCGGCCGCCTTGACAAGCCGATCCTCCTCCAGGGCGAGGACACGCTGGGCGAGCTGATCAAGACGTTCGCGGGCGACCCCGAGACCTGTCTGTTCGGCACGCTCTCCCTCTGGCAGGGCGTGGACGTGCCGGGTGCGAGCTGTCAGCTGGTGGTCATGGACCGGATCCCGTTCCCGCGGCCCGACGACCCGCTGATGAGCGCCCGCCAGAAGGCGGTGGAGGAGGGCGGCGGCAACGGCTTCATGGCGGTGGCCGCGACCCATGCCGCGCTGCTGATGGCCCAGGGCGCGGGCCGTCTGGTCCGGGCTACGGGGGACCGGGGCGTCGTCGCCGTCCTCGACCCCAGGCTGGCCAACGCGCGCTACGGCAGCTATCTGCGGGCCTCGCTGCCGGACTTCTGGTACACCACGGACCGCAATCAGGTGCGGAGGTCGCTGGCCGCGATTGATGCGGTGGCCAAGGCGGAGGGTAGGTAGCGCGCGGTCTTCGGCTGCGCCGCCTTCGCTGTGGGCCGTGGGTGGCTGGTCGTTCCCCCAAGTTCTCGGCTTCGCTCGAACAGGGGGACCCCCATCGCGGCGGAGCCGCAAATCGTCACAGCCCCGCGCCCCTTTGGGGGGGCACAACTTTGGGGACACAACAGGGCCCCGGGACCGGCGCAGTGGGTCCCGGGGCCGGTCATGGCCGGCGGGTCGGTCAGACCCGCCGCAGCACCGCCACCACCTTGCCGAGGATGGTCGCCTCGTCACCGGGGATGGGCTGGTACGCGGAGTTGTGCGGGAGCAGCCAGATGTGGTTGTCCTCGCGCTTGAACCGCTTCACCGTGGCTTCGCCGTCCAGCATCGCGGCGACGATGTCGCCGTTCTCCGCGACCGGCTGGCGGCGCACCGTGACCCAGTCGCCGTCGCAGATCGCGGCCTCGATCATCGAGTCACCGACGACCTTCAGGACGAAGAGCTCGCCGTCGCCGACCAACTGGCGGGGGAGGGGGAAGACGTCTTCGACCGACTCCTCGGCGAGGATGGGGCCACCGGCGGCGATCCGGCCGACCAGCGGCACATAGGAGGCCGCGGGCTTGCCGGTGGTGTCGGTCGGCTGGGTGCTGGGCTGGTCCGAGCCGCGCACCTCGTACGCCCGCGGGCGGTGCGGGTCGCGGCGGAGGAAGCCCTTGCGCTCCAGGGCCATGAGCTGGTGGGCGACGGACGACGTGCTGGAGAGACCCACCGCCTGACCGATCTCCCGCATCGACGGCGGGTACCCCCGGCGCTGCACCGAGTCCCGGATGACCTCGATGACCCGCCGCTGCCGGTCGGTGAGACCGGAGCTGTCCGCCCTGATGCCCGGAGGTCGGCCGGGCAGCGAGCGTGTGGTCCGCGCGGGGTCGCCGCCCTCCTGGTTCGTGACTGCGTCATTCATGGCATGCACCGGCTCAAGTCGGGTCTGGGAGCGGTCCTGGGCAGTGATGGTGGCACTGTCTGCGGTGGTGGTCACGTCGGCCCCTCTCGAAATGGTCTCCCTAGCTGGACAACGGTAGTTGCTTTCGAAAGGTTGCGCCAAACACACGTTCGAGTGAAAAATCGCAGAAAGCGTGACGTGACGATGGAGCCGGGTGTATGTGTGCACCCTTGCCGGGGCCGGTCGGCAGGCAATTCGGTCGATTACGGTACCCTTCACCGCTGAGGCCGGAGCTCGAAGGTGCCGCCAGGGAGCGTCGCCGACAGCTGCCGGACCGCGCGTACGTACGACCGCGGCGCGATGGCCGGTACCGGGCTCCCAGTCTGCCATCCGGTCGCCCGGAAACGGGGTCGGGCGCGCCCGCCGGGCGGTTCCCGATCCGGTGTTCCGCCGGTCGTCCGTCGGTGTTCCCGCGGTCGTTCGTCGCCCTCCGGGCCCGCGCGGACACGGGCCGGAATCGTGCCCCTCGGCGCTGTTCCCTGCGCGACCGCTCCGCGACACGCGGTAGTGGGCGGTTGGCGGCAAAACCCCAGATCTAGTGGTTGGATTGTCCCCGCCGCCCAGAAGTTGTGGTCATTGGTCTTCCGGGGCGCGGCCATCGCCTATGCTTATGGCTGCTTCGCGGGGCCTGTTCGGGCCTGACGAGGCTATTCAGTCGTGCCGTGAAGGAGGGTTGGGATCCATGCACTGCCCCTTCTGCAGGCACCCCGACAGCCGTGTCGTCGACAGTCGGACCACCGACGACGGCACGTCGATCCGCAGGCGCCGCCAGTGCCCCGACTGCTCCCGTCGTTTCACGACGGTGGAGACGGCCTCGCTGATGGTGGTCAAGCGGTCGGGCGTCACTGAACCCTTCTCGCGCACCAAGGTCATCTCCGGCGTCCGCAAGGCGTGCCAGGGGCGGCCGGTCACCGAGGACGCCCTCGCCAAGCTCGGCCAGCGGGTCGAGGAGGCGGTGCGCGCCACCGGGAGCGCCGAGCTGACCACCCATGACGTGGGTCTGGCCATACTCGGCCCGTTGCAGGAGCTCGACCTCGTCGCGTACCTGCGCTTCGCGTCCGTGTACCGGGCGTTCGACACCCTTGAAGACTTCGAGGCCGCCATCGCGGAACTGCGCGAACAACGGCCTCCCGCGGACAACGCGGGCGCGCGCGTGGCCGGAGTGACCCCCGAGGTCCCCGTGCCCGCCACCGCTGCCGACTGACCGGCGACTCCGGTCGCCGATCGGCGGCAATCCAGGACCTGTCACGGGCGCCCCGCGCGGCGTCCGGGGCACAAGACACACACCGTGCCACGGGAACATTCGGGCACTTTTGGGCGTTTTCGCCCGCGTATGGGAGGCGGCATGACAGAGACGGCGAGCGGCCCGGCACGAGGATCCCGCACCAAGGGTTCCAAGGCGACCAAGGGTCTGCGTATCGAGCGCATCCACACCACCCCCGGAGTGCATCCGTACGACGAGGTGGCCTGGGAGCGTCGTGACGTCGTCATGACCAACTGGCGCGACGGCTCGATCAACTTCGAGCAGCGTGGCGTCGAGTTCCCCGACTTCTGGTCGGTGAACGCGGTCAACATCGTCACCAGCAAGTACTTCCGCGGGGCCGTCGGCACCCCGCAGCGCGAGACCGGCCTCAAGCAGCTCATCGACCGGATCGTGAAGACCTACCGCAAGGCCGGCGAGGACCACGGCTACTTCGCCTCGCCCGCGGACGCCGAGATCTTCGAGCACGAGCTGGCGTACGCCCTCCTGCACCAGATCTTCAGCTTCAACAGCCCGGTGTGGTTCAACGTCGGCACGCCCCAGCCGCAGCAGGTCTCGGCCTGCTTCATCCTGTCCGTCGACGACTCCATGGAGTCGATCCTCGACTGGTACAAGGAAGAGGGCATGATCTTCAAGGGCGGCTCCGGCGCCGGCCTGAACCTCTCCCGCATCCGCTCCTCCAAGGAGCTGCTGTCCTCCGGCGGCAACGCCTCCGGCCCGGTCTCCTTCATGCGCGGTGCCGACGCCTCCGCCGGCACCATCAAGTCGGGCGGCGCCACCCGCCGCGCGGCCAAGATGGTCATCCTCGACGTCGACCACCCCGACATCGAGAACTTCATCGAGACCAAGGTGAAGGAAGAAGAGAAGATCCGCGCGCTGCGCGACGCGGGCTTCGACATGGACCTGGGCGGCGACGACATCACGTCCGTCCAGTACCAGAACGCCAACAACTCGGTCCGGGTGAACGACGAGTTCATGAAGGCCGTCGAGACCGGCGGCAAGTTCGGGCTGCGTGCCCGGATGACCGGTGACGTCATCGAAGAGGTCGACGCCAAGTCCCTCTTCCGCAAGATGGCCGAGGCGGCGTGGGCCTGCGCCGACCCGGGCATCCAGTACGACGACACGATCAACCACTGGCACACCTGCCCGGAGTCCGGCCGCATCAACGGCTCGAACCCGTGCAGCGAGTACATGCACCTGGACAACACGTCCTGCAACCTCGCCTCGCTGAACCTCATGAAGTTCCTCAAGGACGACGGCGAGGGCCACCAGTCCTTCGAGGTCGAGCGGTTCGCCAAGGTCGTCGAGCTGGTCATCACCGCGATGGACATCTCCATCTGCTTCGCGGACTTCCCGACCCAGAAGATCGGCGAGAACACCCGCGCCTTCCGCCAGCTGGGCATCGGCTACGCCAACCTCGGCGCCCTGCTGATGGCCACCGGCCACGCGTACGACTCGGACGGCGGCCGCGCGCTCGCCGGCGCCATCACCTCGCTGATGACCGGCACCTCGTACAAGCGCTCCGCCGAGCTGGCCGCGGTCGTCGGCCCGTACGACGGCTACGCCCGCAACGCCGAGCCGCACCAGCGCGTCATGAAGCAGCACGCCGACGCCAACACCAAGGCCGTCCACATCGACGACCTGGACTCGCCGATCTGGGCCGCCGCCACGGAGGCCTGGCAGGACGTGGTCCGGCTGGGCGAGAAGAACGGTTTCCGCAACGCTCAGGCGTCGGTCATCGCCCCCACCGGCACCATCGGTCTCGCGATGTCCTGCGACACCACCGGCCTGGAGCCCGACCTCGCGCTGGTCAAGTTCAAGAAGCTGGTCGGCGGCGGCTCGATGCAGATCGTCAACGGCACGGTCCCGCAGGCGCTGCGCCGCCTCGGCTACCAGCCGGAGCAGATCGAGGCGATCGTCGCCCACATCGCCGAGCACGGCAACGTGATCGACGCCCCCGGTCTGAAGACCGAGCACTACGAGGTCTTCGACTGCGCCATGGGTGAGCGCTCCATCTCCGCGATGGGCCACGTCCGCATGATGGCGGCCATCCAGCCGTGGATCTCCGGCGCGCTCTCCAAGACGGTCAACCTGCCGGAGACGGCGACCGTCGAGGACGTCGAAGAGGTCTACTTCGAAGCGTGGAAGATGGGCGTCAAGGCGCTCGCGATCTACCGCGACAACTGCAAGGTCGGCCAGCCCCTCTCCGCGAAGACCAAGGAGAAGGAGAAGGCAGAGGTCACGGAGAAGGCCGAGGCCGAGATCCGCAAGGCCGTCGAGAAGGTCGTCGAGTACCGCCCGGTCCGCAAGCGTCTGCCCAAGGGCCGTCCGGGCATCACCACCTCCTTCACGGTCGGTGGCGCCGAGGGCTACATGACCGCCAACTCCTACCCGGACGACGGTCTGGGCGAGGTCTTCCTGAAGATGTCCAAGCAGGGCTCGACCCTCGCGGGCATGATGGACGCCTTCTCGATCGCCGTCTCGGTCGGTCTGCAGTACGGCGTGCCGCTGGAGACGTACGTCTCGAAGTTCACCAACATGCGCTTCGAGCCGGCCGGCATGACGGACGACCCGGACGTGCGGATGGCGCAGTCGATCGTCGACTACATCTTCCGCCGCCTGGCGCTGGACTTCCTGCCGTTCGAGACCCGCTCGGCGCTCGGCATCCACTCCGCCGAGGAGCGTCAGCGTCATCTGGAGACCGGTTCGTACGAGCCGACCCTGGACGACGAGGAGATGGACGTCGAGGGCCTGGCCCAGTCCGCTCCGCGCCAGACCGAGACGCTGAAGGCCGTCGCCGCGCCCAAGCCGGCGGTCGTCGAGCCCCCGAAGGCCGTGCACAACTCGGCCGAGCTCGTCGAGATGCAGCTCGGCGTCAGCGCCGACGCGCCGCTCTGCTTCTCCTGCGGCACCAAGATGCAGCGGGCCGGCTCCTGCTACATCTGCGAGGGCTGCGGCTCGACCAGCGGCTGCAGCTGATCACGGGCGCTCGCAGCCCGAGCGCTCCTGAGGGCTGAGAGGCCCTGCCCCGTGGGGACCGGTGAACTGCCGGTCCCCACTTGGGCGTTCGGGGGGCACGCCCTGTGCTTCACCTACGTACTACGTACGTAAGGAGTCAGACGGCCCGTGCGCCCATCGCGGCGGTGAAGGCGTCCGGGTCCAGGTCGAAGCCGCGCACGTCCGGGCGGAGCTCCCAGGCGCCGCCCGGGGTCCGGACGAACTCCGCGACCGTGGCGGCCGTGCTCTGCGCGACGGAGGAGAAGTCGTCGCTCGCCAGCTCGCGGTAGCCCTCGCGGATGCGGACCTCGGGGTTGGCCACGTCCGCGAAGACGAGCCGGTCCGGGCGCTGCTGGATGAGCACGCCGACCACGATCCGGGCGTGGGCGTCCGGCTGGCGGGCGAACTCCAGCGTCAGCACCTCGTCGTCCCCGAAGCCCTTTCCGGTGGTGCTGTCGCGGCTCAGATAGACCGTGCCGTCGGGGGAGCGGCTGTCGAAGTGCACCAGATAGGCGGGGCTGCCGTACGGATCGGACGCCGTGTAGACCGCGGCGATCACATCGAGGTCGTGGGCCGGGGAGCCGACCGGACTCGGGTCCCACCGCAGTGCCACCTCGACCTTGTCGAGCCCCTTGCTGAAGCCGCTCATCCCCAAACCCCTCCCCGTGACTGCCCGTTGCCGGCCGCTCACCGACCATGCTGCCACGCGCGCGGGGCGATCCGGTCCGCCGGAGTGGGACCGGGGCCATGGGTACCGGCCGTACGATGGCGCGGTGCTGGTCAAGTGGATTCGCTGCACTGTGGTCGACCGTCCCGGCTTCGACCGGGGGCAGCGGAAGTGGGCGGGACTGCTGGGGGAGCCGGGATTCAGGGGCCAGGGCGGCGGGTGGAGCCGGGGGCGGCCCGATGTCGCGCACGTCTTCACGTTCTGGGAGAGCCGGCCGTTTTATGACTCCTTCATGGCGCGCCACCACGACCGCCTCGCCGCCGCGCAGTCCGGTACGTACAAGGACGCGCGCGCCAAGCTGTTCGACCACCGCTTCGACGTGAAGACCGGCTTCGAGCCGCGCTTCACCGACGCCGATGTGGTGCGGGTGGCGCACTGCCGGGTGCACGCCGACCGCGTCGAGCACTTCAGAAACGCGCAGGAGCGGATCTGGAACCCGGCGATGGCCGGGTCGCCGGGGATGCTGCGCGGGGTGTTCGCCGAGGCGCCGGGCAACGAGTTCCTGGTGCTCTCGATGTGGCGGTCGGCGGCCGAGCACGGCAAGTACCGGGCCGACCGGGTGGAGCGGCTCTCGCTGCGGGCGGGGACGGAGGCCGACGTGGCGGGCCTGTCCGGGGCGATCGTGGACCTGAACCCCAGCTGGACGGTGTGAGCGATACGCCGGATGGCGGCCGGACGGCTGCTCGAATGTCAGACCGGCGATCTAGGGTTTACGCATGGCAAGACCGCGTCGCATCGTCCTCGTCCGGCACGGGGAGTCGGAGGGGAACGCCGACGACACCGTGTACGAGCGCGAGCCCGACCACGCGCTGCGGCTCACCACGACCGGGCGGCGGCAGGCCGGGGCGACGGGGGAGCGGCTGCGCGAGATATTCGGGCGCGAGCGCGTCAGCGTCTACGTCTCGCCGTACCGGCGCACCCACGAGACGTTCCGGGAGTTCGGGCTCGATCCCGACCTCGTGCGGATCAGGGAGGAGCCCAGGCTCCGCGAGCAGGACTGGGGGAACTGGCAGGACCGCGAGGACGTAAGGCTCCAGAAGGCCTACCGGGACGCGTACGGACACTTCTTCTACCGCTTCGCCCAGGGCGAGTCGGGGGCGGATGTGTACGACCGGGTGGGGTCGTTCCTGGAGAGCCTGTACCGCAGCTTCGAGGCGCCCGACCACCCGCCGAACGTCCTGCTGGTCACGCACGGCCTGACGATGCGGCTGTTCTGCATGCGCTGGTTCCACTGGACGGTGGCGGACTTCGAGTCGCTCTCCAATCCGGGGAACGCGGAGACCAGGACGCTGCTCCTCGGCCCGGACGGGCGGTACACGCTGGACCGGCAGTTCGAGCGGTGGCGCGTCCCCGAGCCGTACGGCATCACCGGATAGAGTGGGTGTGCGATGACCGCTGACTCCACACTCGAATCACGCTTCGAACGCGCGCTGGGCAGCCTGCGCGGGCTGTCCGTGGGAGACGCCCTGGGCTCCCAGTTCTTCGTCCCCGCCCACTATCCGCTGCTCAAACGGCGCCAGCTGCCCGACGGCCCGTGGCAGTGGACCGACGACACCGAGATGGCCTGCTCGGTGTTGGCCGTCCTGGCCGCGCACGGCCGGATCGACCAGGACCGGCTCGCCCGCTCCTTCGCCGAGCACCACGACTTCGACCGGGGGTACGGCCCGGCCGTCAACCGGATGCTGCGGCTGATCCGGGAGGGCGGGGACTGGCGGGAGCTGGCCGCCGGGCTCTTCAACGGGCAGGGCTCCTGGGGCAACGGCTCCGCGATGCGGATCGCGCCCCTGGGCGCCTGGTACGCGGACGACCCGGAGCAGGCGACCCACCAGGCCGAGATCTCCTCGTACACCACCCATCAGCACCGCGAGGCCGTGGTGGGCTCGATGGCGGTGGCCGCCGCGGCCGCGCTGGCCGCCGATCCGGCGGGGCCGCCGACCCCGGCCGAGCTGCTCGACGGCGTCGTGGCGCTGGTGCCGCGCAGCGCGGTCGGCGCGGGGCTCAGGCGGGCGCGGGACATGCTGGACTACGGGGACGCGGGCACGGTGGCCGCGGTGCTCGGGTGCGGGCGGCGGACCAGTGCGCACGACACGGTGCCGTTCGCGCTGTGGTCGGCGGCGCGCTCGCTCGGGGACTACGAGAAGGCGTTCTGGACGACCGCGCAGGCAGGCGGCGACGTCGACACCACCTGCGCGATCGTCGGCGGGGTGATCGCGGCCGGAAAGGCCGGGGCGCCCCCGGCCGAGTGGCTGGCGCGGACCGAGGAGCTGCCGGGCTGGGTCCCGGCGACGGCTTCGGGCTGAGCCGGATCCGGGGGCCGGGCCCTCGTCGGGAGCCCTTGGAGCCCGGGAGCGGTGGAGCTTCCCGGGCACCTCGGACCCGTAGGCGCCCGGACCGGCGGGTTTGTCAGCCCGCAGGCACCCCCGCCTTCCCGCTCAGCGCCTCCAGATCGCTCCTGCGGACCTGGATGACGAAGACGGCGACCAGCGCGGCGAGGGACACCAGGGCCACGGCGGCGATGAAGGCCGTGCCGATGCCGTGGGCGAGGACCTCGTCGCTCCAGGGCGCGGGCAGCTGGTGCGTCTTGGCGAAGGCCGCCTTCTGCTCGGGTGAGCCGTGCGCGAGGAAGTCCTTGAGCTGGGTCCTGCCCTCGTCGCGGCTCGCGGTGCCGAAGACCGTGGTCAGGATGGACAGGCCGAGGGCGCCGCCGACCTGCTGGGTGGTGTTGAGCAGGCCGGACGCGGCGCCGGACTCGCTGTCGGCGATGCCGGAGACCGCGGTCAGGGTGAGCGTGACGAAGTTCAGGCCCATGCCGAAGCCGAAGAGCAGCAGCGGGCCGATGATCCCGCCGGTGTAGGTGCTGTCCGGGTCGATCAGGGTCAGCCAGGCCATGGCGCCCGCGGTGATCAGGGAACCGGTGACCACGATGGGCTTGGGGCCGATGCGGGGCAGCAGGCTCGTGGCGAGGCCCGCCGCGAGGACGATGGCCAGGGTCGAGGGGAAGAAGGCGACCCCGGCCTTGACCGGGCTGTAGTGCAGCACGTTCTGCACGAAGAGCACGATGAAGAAGAACATGCCGAACATGGCCGCGGCGAGGCTCAGCATGATCACGTACGTACCGGAGCGGTTGCGGTCGGCGAACATCCGCAGCGGGGTGATGGGCTGGGCGGAGCGGCGCTCCACCGCGACGAAGGCGAGGAGCAGGACCACGGCCGCGCCGAAGGACGCCAGGGTGAGGCCGTCGCGCCAGCCGTCGCTCGCGGCCCGGATGAACCCGTAGACGAGTGCCGCCATGCCGCCGGTCGAGGTGAACGCGCCGGCGAGGTCGAAGGTGCCGGAGTGGCGCTCGGACTCCCGGATGCAGCGCGGCGCGAGCGCGGCGATGACCACGCCGATGGGGACGTTGACGAAGAGCACCCAGCGCCAGTTGAGCCAGTCGGTGAGCATGCCGCCCGCGATCAGGCCGATGGCGCCGCCGCCCGCGGAGACGGCCGAGAAGACGCCGAACGCCCGGTTGCGCTCGGGGCCTTCGGGGAACGTGGTTGCGATCAGGGCGAGCGAGGTGGGCGAGGCGATCGCGCCGCCGATGCCCTGGAGGGCGCGGGCGGCGAGCAGTTGCCAGGGTTCCTGGGCGAAGCCGCCGAGGAGCGAGGCGAGGGTGAAGACCAGGATGCCGGTGATGAACATCCGGCGCCGGCCAAGGAGGTCGCCCGCCCGGCCGCCGAGCAGGAGCAGCCCGCCGAAGGTCAGCGCGTAGGCGTTGATGACCCAGGTCAGGTCGCTGGTGGAGAAGCCGAGGGAGGTCTGGATGTGGGGGAGCGCGATGTTCACGATCGTCGCGTCCAGGACCACCATCAGCTGGCACATCGCGATGACCGCGAGGGCGATGCCGGGGCGGTCGGGGCGCGGGGGATGCGGTTCGGGTGCGTGGGTGCCGGGCTTCGCGTCTATCTGATCTGACGTCATAAAAGGGTCCCCTTGAGCAGCCATGCTAGGAAACGCCACCGTTCACTATGGAAGACCCTAGCGAGCCGGAAAGAGTGAACACAAGCGTTCACTAAGGGGAGTTGGGGCAGGCTGGCGGCGCTGCGGCAGTTCCCGTACGGGGTGTCCGGGGACGCCGTGCCTGGTCAAACGGCTGGAGGGCGACCACCATGGGGGGCGGACCGTCCCCAACGGAGAGAAGACGATGGCTACTTCGCGCTGGACTGCTGCCGACGAGGCCCCGCAGGTCTCGCCGCGCCGCCGGGGGCCCGTCCTGGAACGGGCGATCCTCGACGCGGCCCTGGAGCAGTTGAGCACGGTCGGCTGGAACGCCCTCACCATGGAGGGCGTGGCCGCCGGGGCGCAGACCGGGAAGGCCGCGGTGTACCGCCGCTGGTCGTCCAAGGAGGAGCTGGTGGCCGACGCGCTGCGGTCCGGGTTCCCCGATCTGGACCGGGCCGACGACCACGGCTCGCTGCGCGAGGACCTCTACCAGCTCTGTCTGCGGCTGCGGGAGGCGATGTACTCGCGGTCGGGTTTCGCGCTGCGCTCGGTGCTTTACGAGTGCGACGCCGCCAGCGCCGACCGGTTCCACGGGATGGTGCTGCGGCGCTTGGTCGAGCCCGCCCAGCGGCTCTTCCGGGAGGCCGTGCGGCGCGGAATCGAGCGGGGCGACGTACGGTCCGACGCCACGGCGGAGGTGATCTTCGACGTCATCCCCGGGCTGATGATGTTCCGCGCGAAGGTGCGCGGAAGCGAATGGCCCGACGAGGCGGTCGCGGAGATGATCGATCACGTGATGGTGCCGCTGCTGCGGGCCGGGACGGCCTGAATCGGGGCCCGCGGACCCGCCCGATCGCGGGGTCCGTGCGGTCCGGTCGCGCGGCACAGGGTGGCCGGGGTGTCCTCGGCGGCCCGGGCGGCGTAACCTTGCTGGCGCCATGCCGTACGAACCACCCACCCACACCGTCGAGCGCTCGATCCGCGCCACCACCGGATGCAAGATCGTTGCCGGTGTCGACGAAGTCGGACGCGGGGCGTGGGCCGGTCCCGTCACGGTGTGTGCCGCCATCACGGGGCTGCGCCGACCGCCCGAGGGCCTGACCGACTCCAAGCTGATCAGCCCCAAGCGCCGCCTCGAACTGGCCGGGGAGCTGGAGTCCTGGGTGACGTCGTACGCGCTCGGGCACTCCTCGCCGCAGGAGATCGACGAGCTCGGAATGACCGCCGCGCTCCGTCTCGCCGCCGTCCGCGCGCTGGACGCGCTTCCGGTACGGCCGGAGGCGGTGATCCTCGACGGCAAGCACGACTACCTCGGCGAGCCGTGGCGGGTCCGCACCGTCATCAAGGGGGACCAGTCCTGCATCGCGGTCGCGGCCGCCTCGGTGATCGCCAAGGTGCGCCGGGACGCGATGATGGCCGAACTCGGGGGAGCGGCCGGGGAGTACGCGGCGTTCGGCTTCGCCGACAACGCCGGCTACCCCTCGCCGACGCACAAGACGGCCCTGGAGGAGCGGGGGCCGACCCCGTACCACCGGCTGTCCTGGGCGTACCTCGACGCGATGCCGCGCTGGCGGCACTTGAAGAAGGTCCGGGTCTCCGCGGCGGCGGCCGCACTGGAAAGCGGGGGCCAGCTCGGCTTCGACTTCTGAAATCCCTGGACTTTCCCCGCCCTTTACGGGGAGACTCCGCCCCGATCGCACTTTTGTGCCCACCCGGTGGTGCCCCATTCACCGGCGTTTGATAGACCTTTACCCATGCCTCTCATCCCCGAGGAGCCTCAGATTCACGAGAGCGCCCAGGGTCCCCGCGTCACTCCGGCCGCCGGCCGCACCGCGCCGACCCCCCATCCCGTTCCCGGTCCGCGAACCGCGGCCGCACCGCGTCCCGGACGGCCGGTCCCCGGTCCCGCCCGGCCCACGCCCCCCGCGCAGCGCACCCATGCCGCCGCGCAGCCCCAGGCACCCCGTCCGCAGGCCGCTGCCGGGCCGCAGGTCCAGCTGATCCCGGCCCCGGCCGACGGCGCGCTCGACGCCGCGGCCGAGGCGGTGGACCTGCTGCTCGACACCGGCCGCGCGCCGGGCGACATCCTGGTCCTCACCACCGGTGACCCGCACCCGTGGGCGGCGCACGAGCTGTCCTTCGGCGAGGAGTCGTACTGGGCGCAGCACGATGCTCGCGACGACGTGTTCTACGCGTCGGTCGACGGCCTCGCGCGTGCGGCCGGCCGGCCCGTGGTGATCGTCGCCGTCAACGGCGGGGACGACGCTGCCGTTGCCGCGCTGCCGGTCGTCCGTGAGCGGGCGGGTGCGCTGCTGATCGTCTGCGGTGATCCGCAGCGGATCAACACCGCGCTCGGCGCGGGGGTCTGAGCGGGGCGCTCCGCGGGGGCGGTTCTTTGGGTGCGGGCCGTCTTGGGCTGGTCGCGCCCACGCGGCGGAGCCGCACAATGACACAGCCCCGCGCCCCTTACGGGCGCTGGTCGCGCTCCATGTGGCACCACCCCGCGCCCCTTCGGGCGCTAGCGCGCCGCCACCTTGCGCAGGGTCTCCGCCGTTCCGCTGCGCAGTGGCAGGGGGACGGGGTCGGTGTCCGCCAGGGAGCAGGGGCGGCTTGTGGAGCTGGGGCGGCGGCCGCCGCGGCCCTCGCCCAGCACCTGCCAGCCGCCGCGCGTCAGCGTGATGTACGCGCCGCAGCGCAGCCCGTGCAGAGTGCAGGCGTCCCGCAGGCCCCACATCCAGGCGCCGTCCTCCTCGGTCCAACGCTCGTCGCCGTCACGGCAGTAGAGCAGTACGGCGGTGCGCACCGGGGTACGGCGGCGCAGGTCGTGCGGGATCACCCGGCGCAGGTGCGCGAGGAGCGCGTTGCGGAACTCCCAGCCGTCGGCGGCGGCCGGGCGCCGGACGAACGAGGCGCTGGCGGCCAGCCGTTCCTCGTGGTCCAGGACGGCTATCACGGCCGTCGACGGGGTCGGGCGGTGCCGGCTGTGCAGTCCGCTGACCACCTCGCGGGGGTTGCGCAGCAGCGGGATCCCGGCCGAGGCCCACTCCGCGGGCTCCAGCATCCTGGCGAGGCGGTTCGCCGAGGCCGCCGACATGAGGGACGACGCGCCTGCCGAGGCTGCGGACGGTGCGAATCCGAAGGTCACGGTCCTCCCTTCCGGATACGCGCCCACAGTGCGGGCAGGGTCGGGTGAGGGCGCAGCACGGCACGGCCCGGGACTCCGGGTCCACCGCTGAGGCGCGGCTCCAATTCTCGCTGGCTCGCGGGCACGCGGCAACGAGCAAATGGAGTCGCTGACTGGAATCGGAGGGTATGACGCTCATATCCCTGCCCAGTCGCACCCCCGATCACGCCAGGGATCCCCAGCGGTCAGCCCTGCACGGCGAGGACCAGCGGAAACACCCCCTGCGCGCCCGCCCTGCGCAGCAGCCGGGCCGCCACCGCCAGCGTCCACCCCGTGTCCGAGCGGTCGTCGACGAGCAGCACCGGGCCGCCCGCCTCCCGCACCGCCCGCGCCAGCTCGTCCGGCACCGTGAAGGCGTGGTGCAGGGCGCGCACCCGCTGGGCGCTGTTGGAGGCCGGAACGCGGGCCCCGGCGGCCTCCGCCCCGTACTCCACACGCCCCAGGAGGGGCATGCGGCCGATCTCCGCGATCCGGGTGCCAAGGGATTCCACGAGCCGGGGCCGGGTGAGCGAGGCGACGGTGACCACTCCGGCGGGCCGGGGCGGCGCGTCGGGGCCGCCGCCCGCCCAGCCGCCGGGGCCCTTGGCCCAGTCGGCCAGGACGGTCACCACGGCGTCGACCACATCGTCCGGAACCGGTCCGTCGGGGGTCTGGGGGGCGAGCATCGGGCGCAGCCGGTTGCCCCAGCCGATGTCCGAGAGCCGGCCCAGGGCCCGGCCGGGGAAGGCCTGTTCGCCCGCGGGAATACGGCCCTTGAGGTCGACGCCGACCGCCGCGAGCCCGGTCGGCCACATCTTGCGGGGCTCGACCTCCACGCCCGGCCTGCCCAGCTCGCCCCTGGCCGCGTCCAGCGCGGTCCCGGAGACGCCGGCGGTGAAGCGGGCGCCCGCGCAGTTGTCGCAGCGGCCGCACGGCGCCGCCTGCTCGTCGTCGAGCTGGCGGCGCAGGAACTCCATCCGGCAGCCGTCCGTCGCCGCGTAGTCACGCATCGCCTGCTGCTCGGCGGAGCGCTGGCGGGCCACCCACGCGTACCGCTCCGCGTCGTACACCCAGGGCTGTCCCGTGGACGTCCAGCCGCCCTTGACGCGGTGGACCGCGCCGTCCACGTCGAGGACCTTCAGCATGGTCTCCAGACGGGTGCGCCGCAGCTCGACCAG
Source organism: Streptomyces sp. BPTC-684 (assembly GCF_030028635.1). Lineage (NCBI taxonomy): Bacteria > Bacillati > Actinomycetota > Actinomycetes > Kitasatosporales > Streptomycetaceae > Streptomyces > Streptomyces sp. BPTC-684. The sequence continues at coordinate 864,235 of NZ_CP124863.1, read as the reverse complement.
CGGCTCCAGGGCGGGCAGCGAGAGCGGGCGGCCCGCCTGCGCCAGCACGTCAAGGGTGCGGCGGACCTGCTCCTCGGGCGGGAAGGCGACCGAGGCGAAGTAGCGCCAGATCGCCTCGTCCTCCTGGCCGGGGAGCAGCAGCACCTCCGCGTGCTCCACACCGCGGCCCGCGCGGCCCACCTGCTGGTAGTAGGCGATGGGGGAGGAGGGCGAGCCCAGGTGGACCACGAAGCCGAGGTCCGGCTTGTCGAAGCCCATGCCCAGGGCCGAGGTGGCGACCAGGGCCTTGACCCGGTTGGCCAGCAGGTCGTCCTCGGCCTGCTGGCGGTCCGCGTTCTCCGTGCGGCCCGTGTAGGAGGCGACCGTGTGCCCGCACTGGCGCAGATACGCGGTGATCTCCTCGGCGGCCGCCACGGTCAGCGTGTAGATGATCCCGGAGCCCGGCAGCTCGTCCAGGTGGTCGGCGAGCCAGGCCAGGCGGTGTGCCGCGTCCGGCAGCGACAGCACGTTCAGACTCAGGCTCTCGCGGTCGAGGGGGCCGCGGAGCACCAGCGCGTCGGTGTCCGCGCCGGTGCCGAGCTGCTCCGCCACGTCGGCCGTCACGCGCGCGTTGGCCGTCGCCGTCGTCGCGAGGACCGGGACGCCCGGGGGGAGCTCGGCGAGCATGGTGCGCAGCCGGCGGTAGTCGGGGCGGAAGTCGTGGCCCCAGTCGGAGATGCAGTGCGCCTCGTCCACCACGAGCAGGCCGGTGGCCGCCGAGAGCTTGGGCAGCACCTCGTCGCGGAAGTCCGGGTTGTTGAGCCGCTCGGGGCTCACCAGGAGGACGTCGACCTCGCCCGCGGCCACCTCGGCCTGGACGGTCTCCCACTCCTCGGTGTTCGACGAGTTGATCGTGCGGGCGCGGATGCCCGCGCGGGCGGCCGCCTCCACCTGGTTGCGCATCAGCGCGAGCAGCGGCGAGACGATCACCGTGGGGCCGCTGCCGCGCTCGCGCAGCAGCGAGGTCGCCACGAAGTACACCGCGGACTTGCCCCAGCCGGTGCGCTGGACGACCAGCGCCCGCCGCCCCTCGACGAGCGCCTCGATGGCGCGCCACTGGTCCTCGCGCAGCCTGGCCGCTCCCGTGGGGTCGCCGACGAGGCGGGCCAGGACGGCGTCGGCCTCGGTGCGCAGATCCGTGGTGCTCGTGTGGTTCATGCCCCCATACAACAGGACGGGTCTGACATCCGGCCCGCCGCGCGCCCCCGGACAGGCCCTACGGCGTGATGTGGTGCGAGCGCAGGCCGTCGAGCACGATGTCGATGTAGCGCCGCCAGTCGCCGCTGCGGCGGTGCACGATCGAGGTGAGGCCGCAGGTCAGGGCGAGGATGTCGGCGCCCGCGATGTCGCGCCGGATGGTGCCGGCCGCCTGGCCCTTGCCGACCAGGTCCACGAGCTCGGACTCCAGGTCGGCCCGCATGGTGCTGGGCGGGCCCTCGGAGCCGAGCGTGCCGCCGATGACGCTGGCGAAGCCCCGGTCGCGCGCCTCCACCTCGCCGACCCGGGTGAGCAGCATCTGGAGCGCCTCAAGCGGCTCGGCCGACTCGCGGCACACCGTGCGGTAGTACGTGAGGATCTCGCCGAACCGCTGCTGGGAGGCCGCCACGACCATGGCTTCCTTGGTGGGGAAGTGGCGGTAGAGCGTGCCCACGCCGACCTCGGCGTGCCGGGCCACCTCGTCCATGGAGACGTTGGCGCCGCGTTCCGCGAAGAGCTCGCGCGCCGCGTTCAGGACCCGGGCCCGGTTGCGCTCCGCGTCAGCCCGGAGCCGGCGGCCACCGCTCTCACTGACCGGCGTTGACGTTGGCATACGGAACCTCCCTCCGTTTGACTCTACTATGCCTTGACGTCACCTACTGAACCAGCCCCGAGTTCGCGCCAGTTGGGGTATGCGGTTCGCAGTTGCCCAGTCAGGTTCCAAAGGTCGGCCCCGGGTGTTGACAATGGCCTGGTAGCCGGAGTGAGACGGAAGGACGAACACGATGTCGTTGCCCCTGGGGCGTACGAGTGCGCCGGAGGTGTCGGCGTCGGTGGAGGCATTCCTGGCGGAGCCGCACATCGGCACGCTGACCACCATCCGGCCCGACGGGTCGCCGCACGTGGCGCCGGTGCGGTTCACCTGGGACGCGGAGGCGGGGCTCGCGCGGGTGATGACGGTGTCCTCGTCCCGCAAGGCCCGCAACCTGATCGCCACGGCGGGCGGCCGCGTCGCCATCTGCCAGGTGGCCGGGTTCAGTTGGGTCACCCTGGAGGGCGCGGCCCAGGTCGTCGACGAGCCCGCGCGGGTCACCGAGGGCGCGCGCCGCTACGCCCGGCGCTACCGCTCCGGCCCGCCCAACCCGCCCGGCCGCGTGGTGGTCGAGATCCAGGTCGACCGCGTGCTGAGCCTGAACGTATAGAAGAGGGCAGAGCGGCAACTGCCGAGCAGAGCGCGGCGGTACGGGGAGCTTCTCCTCCCCGTACCGCCGCGCTCGTCCATGTCGTGCGGGGCTCAGCCCTTGCGGGGCGGGGTGCCGGTCACCCAGATCATGCGCAGCGACAGCAGGCTCAGGCGCCAGCCGTCCGGGGTGCGGCGGGCCTTCGCGCTCACCAGGCTTCCGTTCGCGAATATCGGGTCGCGGTCGGCGTCCTCCGGATGGTCGGAGGGGTGGTGCACGTGCGTGGAGACGATGTTGGCGCGCAAAGAGGCCCGGTCGCCGTCGATTTCGACCACGGCGGGCGAGTTGATGTGCTGGGTGCGGGCGAACGCCGCCAGCGCCGTGCTGTGGTACTCGGCGAGGCCCGCGATCCCCTCGTGCCGGCTCATCGGGAACTCGACCACGGCGTCCTCGGTGAACAGCCCCCGGGCCCAGGCGTCATCGAGCTTGTCGTCGTCCAGATTGATCAGGTAACGGTCCAGGAGTCCCGCGACATCGGCGGTGGATTGGCTTGAGGTCATGGTTGAGGATGACTCCGGAACAGGCCTCTGACCAAGACTCCTTGTAGCAGAGTTGACGTACTTGTCAAAGGCCTGTACTAGCAGCTATTTACGCTCGCTTGCCCCCTCGGGATACTGGAGAAACGCCAGTCGGAAGAGGGTAGATGTCTAACTTTGACGCGGACGTAATTATCGCGGGAGCCGGCCCCACTGGACTCATGCTCGCGGGCGAACTGCGCCTGAACGGCGTGTCCGTGATTGTCGTCGACCGCCTTGCCGAGCCGATTCAGCAGTCGCGTGCTCTGGGATTCTCGGCGCGTACCATCGAGGAATTCGGCCAGCGCGGACTGCTGTCCCGATTCGGTGAAGTGGACGTCATTCCGGTCGGTCATTTCGGCGGAGTGTCCATCGATTACCGGTTGGTCGAGGGCGGTTCGTACGGGGCCCGGGGCATCCCCCAGTCGCGCACCGAGGGCGTGCTGGCCGGCTGGGCCGGGCAGCTGGGCGCCGAGGTCCGCCGCGGGGTCGAGGTCACCGGCCTTGAGGACGGCGCCGACGGGGTCACCGTGGAGGTCTCCACGCCCGAGGGCCCGGCCACGCTGCGCGGCCGCTACCTGGTGGGCGCGGACGGTGCCCGCAGTGTGGTGCGCAAGCTCGCCGGCATCGACTTCCCGGGCACCGACCCGGCCATCGAGCTCCGGTTCGCCGACATCAGCGGGGTGCCGCTGCGCCCGCGCTTCAGCGGCGAGCGGGTGCCCGGCGGCATGGTCATGGTGCTGCCGCTCGGCCCGGAGCGCTGCCGGATCGTCTACTTCGACCGGAGCGAGCCGCTCCGCAAGAGCCCGGACCCGATCACCTTCGACGAGGTGGCCGAGGCGTTCAAGCGCCTGTCCGGCGAGGACATCAGCGGCGCCACGGTGCACTGGGTCTCCACCACCACCGATGTGAGCCGCCAGGCCGCCGAGTACCGCAAGGGCCGGGTCTTCCTGGCCGGCGACGCCGCGCACATCCATCTGCCCATCGGCGCGCAGGGAATGAGCGCCGGCGTGCAGGACGCGGTGAACCTCGGCTGGAAGCTCGCCCTGGAGATCAAGGGCCAGGCCCCCGAGGGCCTGCTCGACACGTACCACTCCGAGCGCCACCCGGTCGGTGCCCGGGTCCTCACCAACACGCTCGCCCAGCGGATCCTCTACCTGGGCGGCGACGAGATCACCCCGCTGCTCGACGTCTTCACCGAGCTCACCGGGTTCGAGGACGTCCAGAGGACGCTGATCGGGATGGTCACCGGACTGGACATCCGGCACGACGTGGGCGAGGGCGACCATCCGCTCCTCGGCCGGCGTCTGAAGGACGAGGAACTGGTGGTCGACGGCAAGAAGACCACCAACTTCGAACTCCTCGCGGCCGGCAAGGCCGTCCTGTTCGACCTCACCGACGACTCCCACCTGCGCGAGCTCGCCGCAGGCTGGGCCGACCGTGTCACCACGGTCACCGCGAAGCAGCACGACTGCGACGACGGCCTGGACGCCTTCCTGGTGCGTCCCGACGGCTACGTCGCATGGGTCTCCCCCTCCGCTTCGCGCACGGAGGGGCTCGCCGAATCCCTCAACCGATGGTTCGGCCGGCCCAACAACTGAGCTGGGCCTGACTCCCTTTCCACCCGTACACCCGAAGGAAGCGAAGAACATGCCCAAGATTTCCTCCGATGACCAGAACCTGACCGTCCTCAACCTGTTCTCCACGGACGCCCCGGAGAAGCAGGAGGGCCTGCTCGGCGCGATGCGCGAGATCGTCGACTCGGCGGCCTACCCGGGCTGGATGTCCTCCACCGTGCACGCCGGTGTGGACAAGCCGGGCACGGCCAACTTCATCCAGTGGCGCAGCCGCGCGGACCTGGAGGACCGTTACGACGGCGAGGAGTTCAAGCACCGCACGCTCCCGCTCTTCGGCGAGCTGACCACCTCGATCCGCCTGCTGCAGAACGAGATCGGCTACTCGCAGTCCAAGTCGGGCGAGGGCGTCGAGATCTCCCCGGCCCGCACCGACTACACCGTGATCGCGGTCTTCGGCGTCGAGGAGAAGAACCAGGACGACCTGGTCGACGCGCTCGGCCCGTCGATGAAGTTCCTGAACGACGTTCCCGGCTACGTCTCGCACACGATCCTCAAGGGCATCGCCGCCCGCGGTCTCGAGGGCTCCTTCGTGGTCTCCTACTCGCAGTGGGAGAGCAAGGAGGCGTTCGACGCCTACCAGGCCGTGCCGCAGGGCGACAAGCCCGCCGCCCGCCAGGAGGCCGAGAAGCGCACCGGCTCGCTCCTGACGTCGGTGGACTCCAACACCTACCGCGTGGTCCACACCCGCGCGGCCGGCGAGTAACACCTGGCACCACGGCACCACGGAACGCCCGGCTCCTCTCCTGGAGCCGGGCGTTCCGGCTTTCCGGGCCCGGTCGCGCAAAGAAGACGCTCCGGTTCGCGACCTGACGGCACCTGACGCCGACGTGACAATTCCCGTGCGCTCACCTGCTCATTGCTGCCGGTTCTCTGACATGGCTGCGGTGTATTTGCGGAACCTGACCGAACCGGACGTAGACCTGAACCGGGGCGCCTTGAACGGCGAGCGGGATCAGAAGACCCTTGAATACATGATCCGGGGCGTGGTTCGCCACCGCTGATCCTCTCGCTCAACTCCCTTTCATGGCCCTCGTATTCGGGCGCGTCCGACGTCGTACGCGCCCGGAGCACGGCCAGTGCCGGATCAACCGCAACCGCTGAGGAGCGAAAACGTATGCACAGCACGCTGATCGTCGCCCGCATGGAACCCGGTTCGAGCACCGACGTCGCCAAGCTGTTCGCCGAGTTCGACGCGACGGACATGCCGCACCGGATGGGAACGCGGCGCCGCCAGCTGTTCTCGTACCGGGGCCTCTACTTCCACCTGCAGGACTTCGACGCGGACAACGGCGGTCAGCTGATCGAGGCCGCGAAGAACGACCCGCGGTTCATCGGGATCAGCAACGACCTCAAGCCGTTCATCCAGGCGTACGACCCGGCCACCTGGCGCTCGCCCGCCGACGCCATGGCCGCCCGCTTCTACAACTGGGAGGCGGGCGCGTGACAACGCCTCGCAGGGTCGTCATCACGGGGATGGAGGTGCTCGCCCCGGGTGGAATCGGCACCAAGAACTTCTGGAGCCTCCTCAGCGAGGGTCGTACGGCGACGCGCGGGATCACGTTCTTCGACCCCACGCCGTTCCGCTCCCGGGTGGCCGCCGAGATCGACTTCGATCCGTACGAGCACGGTCTGAGCCCGCAGGAGGTCCGGCGCATGGACCGCGCCGGGCAGTTCGCGGTCGTCGCCTCGCGCGGCGCGGTCGCCGACAGCGGCCTCGAGCTCGCCGGCCTCGACCCGTACCGCATCGGCGTCACCGTCGGCAGCGCGGTCGGCGCGACCATGGGCCTCGACGAGGAGTACCGGGTCGTCAGCGACGGCGGCCGGCTCGACCTGGTGGACCACGAGTACGCCGCCCCGCACCTCTACAACCACCTGGTGCCGAGCTCGTTCGCGGCCGAGGTGGCCTGGGCCGTCGGGGCCGAGGGCCCCAGCACCGTGGTGTCCACGGGCTGCACCTCCGGCATCGACTCGGTCGGCTACGCCGTCGAGCTGATCCGCGAGGGCTCCGCCGACGTCATGATCGCCGGGTCCTCGGACGCGCCGATCTCGCCGATCACCATGGCGTGCTTCGACGCGATCAAGGCCACGACGAACCGCTACGACGAGCCCGAGACGGCCTCGCGGCCGTTCGACAACTCGCGCAACGGCTTCGTGCTCGGCGAGGGCACCGCCTTCTTCGTCCTGGAGGAGCTGGAGAGCGCGCAGAAGCGCGGCGCCCACATCTACGCGGAGATCGCGGGCTACGCCACGCGCTCCAACGCGTACCACATGACCGGACTGCGCCCCGACGGCGCGGAGATGGCCGAGGCGATCCGGGTGGCGCTCGACGAGGCGCGGATGAACGGCGACGAGATCGACTACATCAACGCCCACGGCTCCGGCACCAAGCAGAACGACCGCCACGAGACGGCGGCCGTCAAGCGGATCCTCGGCGACCACGCGTACCGGACGCCGATGAGCTCCATCAAGTCGATGGTCGGGCACTCGCTCGGCGCGATCGGCTCGATCGAGATCGCCGCCTCGGCGCTCGCCATGGAGTACAACGTCGTGCCGCCCACGGCGAACCTGCACACGCCCGACCCGGAGTGCGATCTGGACTACGTCCCGCTGACCGCCCGCGACCGGAAGACCGACGCGGTCCTCTCGGTCGGCAGCGGCTTCGGCGGTTTCCAGAGCGCCGTGGTGCTCGCCCGTCCCGAGAGGAAGCTCGCATGACGTCGTCCGTGGTGGTCACCGGCCTGGGGGTGGCGTCCCCCAACGGGCTCGGCATCCAGGACTACTGGGCGGCGACCGTCGGTGGCAAGAGCGGCATCGGCCGCATCACCCGCTTCGACCCGTCGTCCTACCCGGCCAAGCTGGCCGGCGAGGTCCCGGGCTTCGTCGCGGAGGACCTGCTGCCGAGCCGGCTGCTCCCGCAGACCGACCGGGTGACCCGGCTCGCGCTGGTCGCGGCCGACTGGGCGCTCGCCGACGCGGGCATCACCCCGGCCGAACTCCCCGAGTTCGACATGGGCGTGGTGACCGCGAGCGCGGCCGGCGGCTTCGAGTTCGGCCAGGGCGAGCTCCAGGCCCTGTGGTCCAAGGGCAGCCAGTACGTCTCGGCGTACCAGTCGTTCGCCTGGTTCTACGCGGTCAACAGCGGCCAGATCTCCATCCGCAACGGGATGAAGGGCCCCAGCGGCGTGGTCGTCAGCGACCAGGCCGGCGGTCTCGACGCGGTGGCGCAGGCCCGGCGGCAGATCCGCAAGGGCACCTCGCTGATCGTCTCGGGCGCCATCGACGCCTCGGTCTGCCCGTGGGGCTGGGTGGCCCAGCTGGCCAGCGACCGGCTCTCCACCAGCGAGGAGCCGACCCGCGCCTATCTGCCCTTCGACCGCGAGGCCGCGGGGTACGTGCCCGGCGAGGGCGGCGCGATCCTGATCATGGAGGACGCCGAGGCGGCCCGCGCCCGCGGCGCCCGGATCTACGGCGAGGTCTCCGGCTACGGCTCGACCATCGACCCCAAGGCCGGCTCCGGCCGTCCGCCGGGGCTGCGCAAGGCCATCGAACTCGCCCTGGCCGGCGCGGGGGTCGCACCGGGTGACGTGGACGTGGTCTTCGCCGACGCGGCCGCCGACCCCGAGCTCGACCGGCAGGAGGCCGAGGCGCTCAACGCGGTCTTCGGCACCCGGGGGGTCGCGGTCACCGCGCCCAAGACGATGACCGGACGGCTCTACTCGGGCGCGGCCCCGCTGGACCTGGCCGCCGCCTTCCTCGCCATCAAGGACGGGATCATCCCGCCGACCGTGCACATCGACCCGGCCGCCGAGTACGACCTCGACCTGGTCCTGGGCGAGCCGCGCACCGCCGAGGTGCGCACCGCGCTGGTCCTGGCCCGCGGCTATGGCGGCTTCAACTCCGCCGTCGTCGTCCGCGCAGCCGCGTAAGCGCTCCGCCGCAAGTGGGGTCATTTGACTGCGGGCCGTCTGTGGCTGGTCGCGCAGTTCCCCGCGCCCCTCGGGGGGCGTGGTACCGCCACAGACAACTGGTAACGCCGTACACCTAGGAAAGGGAAGTCCCATGGCCACCACGTTCACCCTCGAAGACCTGAAGCGCATTCTGCTGGAGGCAGCGGGCGCCGACGAGGGCGTCGACCTGGACGGCGACATTCTGGACACCGAGTTCGAGGTCCTGGGATACGAGTCGCTCGCGCTGCTCGAGACGGGCGGCCGGATCGAGCGCGAGTACGGCATCTCGCTGGACGACGACGCGCTGACCGACGCCACCACGCCGCGCGCCCTCATCGACGTCGTCAACGCCCAGCTGTCCTCCGCGTCCGCCGCCTGAGCCACAGACAAGGAAGAACGACATGACCGAGAACACCGCACGGGTCGCACTGGTGACGGGTGCAACGAGCGGCATCGGGCTCTCCGTGGCCCGGCTGCTCGCCTCCCAGGGCCATAAGGTCTTCATCGGCGCGCGCAATGCCGAGAACGTCGCCGAGACCGTCAAGCAGTTGCAGGGCGAGGGTCTGGAGGCCGACGGCTCGGCCCTCGACGTGACCGACGCCGGCAGCGTCAAGGCCTTCGTCCAGGCGGCCGTCGACCGCTTCGGCACCGTCGACGTGCTGGTCAACAACGCCGGCCGGTCCGGTGGCGGGGTGACCGCCGACATCGGGGACGAGCTGTGGGACGCCGTCATCGACACCAACCTGAACAGCGTCTTTAGGGTCACCCGCGAGGTGCTGAACACCGGTGGCATGCGCCACAAGGACCGCGGCCGGATCATCAACATCGCCTCCACCGCGGGCAAGCAGGGCGTCGTGCTCGGCGCCCCGTACTCGGCCTCCAAGCACGGCGTGGTCGGCTTCACCAAGGCGCTGGGCAACGAGCTCGCGCCGACCGGCATCACGGTCAACGCCGTCTGCCCCGGTTACGTCGAGACGCCGATGGCGCAGCGCGTGCGGCAGGGCTACGCGGCCGCGTACTCCACCTCCGAGGACGCGATCCTGGAGAAGTTCCAGGCCAAGATCCCGCTCGGCCGCTACTCCACCCCGGACGAGGTCGCGGGTCTGGTCGGCTACCTGGCCTCCGACACCGCCGCCTCCATCACCGCGCAGGCCCTCAACGTCTGCGGCGGCCTCGGCAACTTCTGATCCGCCACGTACCCGAAGGAGGAGCGGATATGACGACCCGTGAGGTCGAGCACGAGATCACCATCGACGCCCCCGCCGCCGCGGTGTACCGGCTGCTGGCGGAGGTGGTCAACTGGCCGCGGATCTTCCCGCCCACGATCTACGTGGACCAGGTCGGCGAGCACGACAACCACGAGCGCATCCGGATCTGGGCCACCGCCAACGGCGAGGCCAAGAACTGGACCTCGCACCGCGAGCTGGACCCGGAGGGCCTGCGCATCACCTTCCGCCAGGAGGTCACCACGCCTCCGGTCGCGGCGATGGGCGGCACCTGGATCATCGAGACCCTGGCCGAGAACTCCTCGCGCGTGCGGCTGCTGCACGACTACCGGGCGATCGACGACGACCCCAAGGGCCTGGCCTGGATCGACGAGGCGGTCGACAAGAACAGCCGCTCGGAGCTGGCCGCGCTCAAGCAGAACGTCGAACTGGCCCACGCGACCGAGGAGGTGACGTTCTCGTTCACCGACACCGTCATCGTCCAGGGCTCGCCCAAGGACCTGTACGACTTCATCAACGAGGCGAACCTCTGGTCCGAGCGGCTGCCGCACGTGGCCGTCGTCCGGCTCACCGAGGACACCCCCGGGCTCCAGACCCTGGAGATGGACACCCGCGCCAAGGACGGCTCGGTGCACACCACCAAGTCGTTCCGGGTGACCTTCCCGCACCACAAGATCGCGTACAAGCAGGTCACGCTTCCGGCGCTGATGACCCTGCACACCGGGATCTGGACGTTCGAGGAGACGCCCGAGGGCACGGCCGCCTCCTCGCAGCACACCGTCACGCTCAACACGGACAACATCGCGAAGATCCTCGGCCCCGAGGCCACCGTCGCGGACGCCCGTGAGTACGTGCACACCGCGCTGTCCACCAACAGCCTGGCCACGCTCAACCACGCCAAGACGTACGCCGAGCAGAAGGGCTGACCCCCACATGACCCCGGACCGCCTGGACACACAGGTCATCGTCGTCGGCGCCGGCCCCGTCGGGCTTCTGCTCGCCGGTGAGCTGCGTCTTGGCGGCGCCGATGTGGTCGTACTGGAACAACGGGCCGCGCCCACCACGGAGTCGAGGGCGTCCACGCTGCACGCCCGCACCATGGAGCTCCTCGACAGCCGTGGCCTGCTCGACGTCTTCGGGACACCGCCGAACGAGCCGCGCGGCCACTTCGGCGGCATCCCGATGGACCTCACACTGCCCAGCCCCTACCCCGGGCAGTGGAAGATGCCCCAGACCCGGACCGAGGCCCTGCTCCAGGAGCGGGCGCTCTCGCTGGGCGTGGACATCCGGCGCGGCCACGAGCTGCGCGAGGTGTCCGACCGGGGCGACTTCGTCGAGGCGACGGCGGCCGGGCCCGAGGGCACGGTCGTGGTGCGCGGTGGCTTCCTCGTCGGGTGCGACGGCGAGGACTCCACCGTGCGCCGCCTCACCGGGGCCGAGTTCCCGGGCAACGACGCCGACCGCGAGCTGCTGCGCGCGGACGTCGCAGGTGTCACCATTCCCAACCGCCGCTTCGAGCGGCTGCCCGCCGGGCTCGCCATCGCGGCGACCCGCGACGGGGTCACCCGGGTGATGGTGCACGAGTTCGGCTCCAAGGCCGAACCGCGCACCGGCGACCCGGAGTTCAGTGAGATCGCGGCGGTCTGGAAGCGCGTCACCGGCGAGGACATCAGCGGCGGAACGCCGCTGTGGGCGAACTCGTTCGGCGACGCCAACCGCCAGCTCACGCGGTACCGCAGCGGCCGGATCCTGTTCGCCGGGGACGCGGCCCACCGCCAGATGCCGATCGGCGGCCAGGCCCTCAACCTCGGCCTCCAGGACGCCTTCAACCTGGGCTGGAAGCTGGCCCTGCACCTCGGCGAGACGGCCCCCGATGGCCTGCTCGACACGTACCACACCGAACGCCACGAGGTCGGCCGGCGAGTCCTGTCCAACATCAAGGCGCAGGCCATGCTGCTGCTCGGCGGCCTTGAGGTGGAGCCGCTGCGCTCGGTGCTCACCGAACTCCTCACCCACGACGACGTCCGGGCGCACCTCGCCGGGATGATCAGCGGTCTCGACATCCGCTACGACGTCGGCGGCCCCGAGCACCCGCTGCTCGGCGCCCGGCTGCCGGACGCGGGCCTGACCACCGGCGAAGGCCCGGTGAACACGGCCCAGTTGCTGCGCACCGCACGCGGTGTGCTCCTCGATCTGTCCGGCGGCGGTGCGGCGCTGCCGGACACCTCCGGCTGGGCGGACCGGGTCACGGCGCTGCCGGCCGCGCCGGAGAAGGACGGCGCCCTCGACGGCGTGGGCGCCGTCCTGGTGCGGCCCGACGGCCACGTGGCCTGGGCGGCCGCGCCGGACACCGACGGCACCGGGCTGCGGGAGGCCCTGGAGCGCTGGTTCGGCCCCTCCCACTGACCTCCCGCACGCACGAACCCCCCACCCCCGCGCACGACCGTACGACTCCTCAGCACGACAGGGCACCACAGGGCACGTCCAGGAAAGGGAACACTATGGAGGGGACAGCCGTGGACACCGATGTCATCATCGTCGGCGCGGGTCCGACCGGTCTCATGCTCGCCGCCGAGCTGCGGCTCGGCGGGGCGCGGGTCGTCGTCGTCGAGCGGCTGGCGAAGCCCACCGGCCAGTCCCGCGGCCTGGGCTTCACGGCCCGCGCCATGGAGATCTTCGACCAGCGCGGACTGCTGCCCCGCTTCGGGCAGGGCGAGACGCTGGAGATCAGCCCGATGGGCCACTTCGGCGGGGTGCAGTTCGACTACACCGTCCTGGAGGGCGGGCACTTCGGGGCGCGCGGCATCCCGCAGTACAAGACCGAGGCGGTCCTGGAGGAGTGGGCGGCCGAGCTGGGCGTCGACATCCGGCGCGGCTGGGAGTTCCTGGAGCTGACCGACGGCTTCCTGGACGGCGACGACGTCGAGATCACCGTCCAGACCCCCAACGCGGTACGCAAGCTGCGCGCCTCCTATCTGGTGGGCGCCGACGGCGGCCGCAGCGTGGTGCGCGAGGCCGCCGGGTTCGACTTCCCGGGCACCTCCGCGACCCGGGCGATGTTCCTCGCCGACGTCACCGGCTGCGAGCTGCGGCCGCGCTTCCTGGGGGAGCGGCTCGACAACGGCATGGTGATGGCGGCCCCGCTCGCCCCGGGCGTGGACCGGATCATCGTCTGCCCCGACAACGCGCCCGCCCGCGCCAGCGGCGAGTCGGTCTCCTTCGAGGAGGTCGCCGCCGCCTGGCAGTCGATCACCGGTGAGGACATCTCGCACGGCGGCGCCGAGTGGGTCAGCTTCTTCAGCGACGCCACCCGGCAGGCCTCCGAGTACCGGCGCGGCCGGGTCCTGCTGGTCGGCGACGCCGCCCACATCCACCTCCCGGCCGGCGGCCAGGGCCTGAGCACCGGCGTCCAGGACGCGGCCAACCTCGGCTGGAAGCTGGCCGCGGAGATCGCCGGGACCGCGCCGGAGGGTCTGCTCGACACGTACCACGGCGAGCGGCACCCCGTGGGTGCGCGGCTGCTGATGAACACCCGGGCCCAGGGCATGGTCTTCCTCGGCGGGCCCGAGGCCGATCCGCTGCGCCAGCTCTTCGGCGAGCTCATCCAGTACGACGACGTCAAGCGGCACCTCGCGGGGATCGTCAGTGGTCTGGACATCCGGTACGAGCTGGGTGGCGAGCACCCGTTGGTGGGGCGTCGTGTCGCGCACCGCACGCTGGTCCTGGCGGACGGCGAGACCAGCACCACGGCGCTGCTGCACTCGGCTCGTGGGGTGCTGCTCGATCTGGCCGACTCCCCGGCCGTACGGGCGGCCGCCGCCGCGTGGCAGGGGCGGGTCGATGTCGTCACCGCCTCGGCCAAGCCGGTGGACGGCGGTGCCGACCCGCTCGCGGGTGCGGGTGCCGTGCTCGTACGGCCCGATGGATATGTCGCCTGGGCCGGGGACGACGTTTCGGCCCTGGAGGCCGCCCTCGGGCAGTGGTTCGGTCCGGCGAGTTCGTGACGCCGCAGAGCTCGGTCCGGAGGGCTGTGAAGCGTCTGCGGGCCGTCTCTGGCTTGTCGCGCAGTTCCCCGCGCCCCTACCGGGGCGCGGGGCGTCGGCCAGGTAGCAGTCGGCCACTCAACAGCCAACGCAAACGGGGGCATTGATGGAAAGCACGCTCGCACCGGCGGTCGTTTCCCAGGGCGTTCGCAGGATCACCCTGGACGCGGGCGGTGTCACCCTGTCCGCGCTGCTGTGCGAGCCGGAAGGCACCCCCCGCGCCACCGTCGTCGCCGTCCACGGCGGCGGCATGAGCGCCGGGTACTTCGACGGTCAGGCCCATCCCGAGCTGTCCCTGCTGACGCTCGGGGCGCGGCTCGGGTACACGGTCCTGGCCGTCGACCGGCCCGGCTACGGGCAGTCCGCCGCCCAGCTGCCCGACGGCCTCACCGTCGCCGAGCAGACCGACGTCCTGCGCGCCGGGATCGACGACTTCACCGCCAAGTACCCGACGGGAGCGGGCATCCTGCTCGTCGCGCACTCCTTCGGCGGCAAGCTCGCCCTGTCGGCCGCCGCCCACTGCACCGGCGACGGCCTCCTCGGCCTCGACATCTCCGGCTGCGGCCACCGCTACGCCGTCACCCCGGGCGTGCTCCGCAAGGGCCTCAAGCACATCGCCCGGCACTGGGGCCCGCTGCGGCTGTACCCGCCGAACACCTTCCGCAGCAGCGGCTCCCTGGTGGCGCCGATGCCGGAGCGCGAGGCGAGCGAACTGCCGCGCTGGCCCGAGCTGTTCGCGGCCCTCGCGCCGCGCGTCCGCATCCCCGTCCGGCTCACCTTCGCCGAGCACGAGGGGTGGTGGCTGCACGGGGACAAGGACCTCGCCGACCTCGCCGCCCAGCTGACCGCCGCACCCCGCATCGTCGTCGACCGCCAGCCGGACGCGGGCCACAACATCAGCCTCGGCTGGGCGGCCCGCTCCTACCACCTGCGCACGCTCGCCTTCCTGGAGGACTGCATCACCAGGGCGGGGCGCGATGCCTGACCATCCGAGCCTATGACCAGCACCTTCGCCCATCCCTTCCGCTCCCTGGCGGTCCGCAACTTCCGGCTGTTCGCGGCCGGGCAGGTCGTCTCCGTCGCGGGCACCTGGATGATGGTCGTGGCCCAGGACTGGATCGTCCTGGGCCTGGCCGACAACTCCGGCACCGCCCTCGGCGTCGTCACCGCGCTCCAGTTCACGCCGCTGCTGCTGCTCACCCTGTACGGCGGGCGCCTCGCCGACCGCTACGACAAGCGGCTGCTGCTCACCTGCGCCAATCTGGCGTCCGGCGTGCTGGCCCTGGTCCTGGCGCTGCTGGCGTTCGCGGACGCCGTCCAGCTGTGGCACATCTGGCTCTGCGCGTTCGGCCTCGGGGTCGTCAACGCCGTCGAGGTGCCGACCCGGATGTCGTTCGTCAGCGAGCTGGTCGGGCCCGAACTGCTGCCGAACGCCTCGGCGTTGAGCGCCGCGTACTTCAACACCGCCCGGGTGGTCGGCCCCGCCCTCGCCGGGCTGCTCATCACCGGCTTCGGCACCGGCTGGGTGATGCTGTTCAACTCCGTCAGCTATCTGGCGACCGTGATCGGGCTGCGGATGATGCGGCCCGGTGAACTCCTGCTCGGCGCGCGGCAGGACACCCGGCCCCGGGTGGTCGACGGGCTCAAGTACGTGGCCAGCCGGCCGGACCTGAAGCTGCCGCTCGCCCTCGTCGGGGTGATCTCGCTCTTCGGGCTCAACTTCCAGCTCACGCTGCCGCTGTACGCCAAGACCGTCTTCCACGCCGACGCGGCCTCGTTCGGGCTGCTCACCACCGGTTTCGCCGCGGGCTCGCTGATCGCCGCGTTCGCCACCACCGCGCGCCGCAGCCGCCCCTCCAGCCGGCTGGTGGTGGGCGCGGCCCTGGTCTTCGCGGCGCTGGAGACGGTGGCGGGCTGGGCGCCGGACTTCGCGTCCGCGATCGTGCTGCTCTCGCTCACCGGCGGCGCCACCATCTTCTTCGTCCAGGCCGTCAACCACCGCGTCCAGCTCGGCAGCGACCCGCGGTACCGGGGCCGGGTGATGGCGCTGTACACCCTGATCCTCCAGGGCTCGACCCCGCTGGGCTCGCTGCTCATCGGCTGGCTCGCCGAGCACCTGGGCGCCCGCTCGGGCTTCTACGTGGGCGGGCTGGTCTCGCTGGCGGCGGCGCTCACCGCGCTGGCGTACGACCGGCGCGGCGGGCGCGTGGAGCCCGTCGAGGCGCCCGAAGGCGACCCCGAGCAGGGCGGCCCCGTCCACGAGGCGGTGCGCCGGTGAACGCGACCCGTACGCCGCTGCGGGCGGCCCCCGCGGCGGGACGGCTGCACCTGCTGGTGTTCCGGCCGCCCGCCCAGGAGGTGGCGCCGGTGTGCCCGCTGATGCGGGCCCTTGACGAGATGGAGGCGGCGCGTGCGGCCTCCTACGTCTCCGCGCGCGACCGGACCCAGTACGTGGCCGCGCACGCCACCCTGCGCGGCCTGCTCGCCGCGTACACCGGACTCGAACCCGGCCGGATCGTCCTCGGCCGCGGCGCGGAGCCGTACGGGAAGCCGCAGTTGATCGATCCGCCCGTGCCGCTCCACTTCAACCTCTCGCACAGCCACGGCCTGATCGCCATCGGGGTCGCGGCGGACCCGGTGGGCGTCGACGTCCAGCGCGTCCCGTCTCCCGAGGCCGTCGAGATGGTGCTGCCCCGGCTGCACCCGCAGGAGCGCGAGGAGCTGCGCGCGCTGCCCGCCGCCGAGCGGGCGGTGGCGTTCGCCCGGCTGTGGACCCGCAAGGAGGCCTATCTCAAGGGCCTGGGCACCGGACTCACCCGCTCACCCGCGGCGGACTACCTGGGCGACCGCAACGCCCAGGGCCGCCCGCACGGCTGGACGGTGCGCAACGTGCCCGTACAGCCGGGCTACGCCGCCGCGGCCGCGCTCCGCAACCACCCGACGTGACCGTGAAGGCAGTCGAGACCGCACCAAGGATCCGCAACCTACAGGGGGAACAGAACACCATGCCGACCACGCCGACCACACAGTCCTCCGCCGAGGTCTCCGACCGGCTGGACGAACTCAGCGAACGCAAGGAACAGGCCGTCCGCGGTCCGAGCGACAAGGCGACCGAGGCGCAGCACGCCAAGGGCAAGCTGACCGCGCGCGAGCGGATCGAACTCCTCCTGGACAAGGGCAGCTTCACCGAGGTCGAGCAGCTGCGCAGGCACCGCGCGACCGGGTTCGGCCTGGAGGCCAAGAAGCCGTACACGGACGGTGTCATCACCGGCTGGGGCACGGTCGAGGGCCGTACGGTCTTCGTCTACGCCCATGACTTCCGCATCTTCGGCGGCGCCCTGGGCGAGGCCCACGCCTCCAAGATCCACAAGTTGATGGACATGGCCATCGCGGCCGGTGCGCCGCTGGTGTCCCTGAACGACGGCGCGGGCGCCCGGATCCAGGAGGGCGTCAGCGCCCTCGCGGGCTACGGCGGCATCTTCCAGCGCAACACCAAGGCCAGCGGGGTGATCCCGCAGATCAGCGTGATGCTGGGGCCGTGCGCGGGCGGCGCCGCGTACTCGCCCGCGCTGACCGACTTCGTCTTCATGGTCCGCGAGACCTCGCAGATGTTCATCACCGGCCCGGACGTGGTCCAGGCGGTGACCGGCGAGGAGATCTCGCAGAACGGGCTCGGCGGCGCGGACGTGCACGCCGGGGTCTCGGGCGTGGCGCACTTCGCGTACGACGACGAGGAGACCTGCCTCGCCGAGGTCCGCTATCTGCTGTCGATGCTGCCGTCCAACAACCGGGAGATGCCGCCGCTGGCGCAGACCTCGGACCCGGTGGACCGCGAGGGCGCGGCGCTGCTCGACCTGGTGCCGGCCGACGGCAACCGCTCGTACGACGTGCGCGGGGTCATCGAGGAACTCGTCGACGACGGCGAGTACATGGAGATCCACGCCGCCTGGGCGCCCAACCTGGTGGTGGCGCTTGCCCGGCTCGACGGCCACGTCGTCGGGATCGTCGCCAACCAGCCCTCCGCCATGGCGGGCGTCCTGGACATCAAGGCGAGCGAGAAGGGCGCGCGGTTCGTCCAGTTCTGCGACTCCTTCAGCATCCCGCTGATCACCCTCGTCGACGTCCCCGGGTTCCTGCCGGGCGTCGACCAGGAGCACGACGGCATCATCCGGCGCGGCGCGAAGCTGCTCTACGCGTACTGCAACGCCACCGTCCCTCGTATCTCGGTGGTGCTGCGCAAGGCGTACGGCGGTGCGTACATCGTGATGGACTCGCGCTCGATCGGTGCCGACCTGTCGTTCGCCTGGCCCACCAACGAGATCGCGGTGATGGGCGCCGAGGGCGCGGCGAACGTGGTGTTCCGCCGGGAGATCGCCGCCGCCGAGGACACCGACGCGATGCGCAAGCAGAAGATCGACGAGTACAAGGCCGAGCTGGTGCACCCGTACTTCGCGGCGGAGCGGGGTCTTGTCGACGACGTCATCGACCCGCGCGAGACCCGCTCGGTCCTGTGCCGCTCGGTCGCGATGCTCATCGCCAAGGACGCCGAACTGCCCCGCCGCAAGCACGGCAACCCGCCCCAGTAGGCCCGACTCCCGTAGAGAGGTGACCGACATGAGCGAGATGACCCAGATCACCGAGCCCGCCAACGAGCCTGCCGCGCCTGCCGAGATGACCCTGGAGCACTGCCGTGAGCTACTGAGAGTTGAGCGCGGTAATCCGGATCCGGAGGAACTGGCGGCGCTGGCCGCGCTGTTCTTCGCACACTTCTCGGCCATGGAGGCCCGGGCGGAGGCGGCCCGGGTCATGATCCCCCGGCAGCGCCGCTCCGCGAGCTGGCGCCGCACGGACCGGGCGACGGGCTTCGACGGCCCGCGCACCTGGCGGGCGGGCGGTCCGGTGCTCGCCTGACAAATCCTGACGGTCCGTCAATTCATGGGCCGTCCAGCGGTTTTCCCTCGCGGAGAGCGGTGCGCGGCGCCCCGGGCGGGCCGTCCGAACAGGGCGGCCCCGCCCGGGGCTTGCCGCTGTTCAGGGCCCCCGGACTTTACTTGACACAGACTCTCCCGGACGACCATTCTGTGCGGTGAATGGGGGTCTTCGTCATGCAGGTGTTGCCGTACTGCAAGCTACAGCCCGATCACAGGGAGCGCCGGTGGGCGCGTGCCGCGCCCGACTGAGTGCAGTACCGGCCAATTCAAGCCATAGGCCACCGTGACGTCACTTGGACGCCTGTTATTTAACTCGCCGTCAGCAGACTCGCCTGAATTCCGTAAACCTCCAGGCCGATGTGGCGAACGTCATGTCATGGCATCGTCAACACTGGAGGTGCGCCAAGATGGCCGGATTATGTGAGTCGTGCGAGTTACCCTTGGTTGAATCACCCCTGGTCGAATCAACTGATGCTCCAGTGTTCCGCTTCCGCATGGCGGGGGACTGGTTGACGGAGGCTGCCAGTCGTGATCACGTAGGGAAACGAAGTGACGCTCTGTCCGATCTCGCTCAATAACCGACACAGTTTATTTGTTATTTGCTCGAACCTCTTTGAATTCCGTAGCAGCGGTCTGTAGGTTCGTCGGTGTTCGTCGGTTGAGACCCGGATCGGATCTCATATTGGACTCACTCAGATGGGGGAGGGACATGACTCGCGGGGGAGGCATGACTCAGAGTTCGTCAGAGGCAGTGCTGGAGCCTCATATACCTGTCCAGCGTGGTCCGGGTGGACCACACCTGATCGAAGAGGGCGTGTCGGAAGCGGTACGCAGGGTGGCCGGGCTCTCCAGGGGCCGGCGGATCCTCGTGGTCGACAGCGACGTCGACGGCGCGGAGTCCCTGGTGTGCCGACTGCGCAGGCACGGCCACGAAGCCATCGGCGTAAAAAGCGGCAGCACCGCGCTGCAGGCGTACGAGGACGTCGATCTCGTCCTGCTCGACCTGGAACTTCCGGACCTGGACGGCCTGGAGGTCTGCCGGGCCATCCGCTCGGTCAGCGGCATCCCGGTGATCATCGTGACGGCCCGCGGCTCCGAGCTCGACTGCGTCCTCGGCCTCCAGGCCGGCGCGGACGACTATGTGGTCAAGCCGTACGGCTTCCGGGAATTAATGGCACGGATCGAAGCCGTCATGCGGCGAGCGAGGTTCCAGCCGCCTGTCGCCAGAGAGATCTTGCACGGGCGGTTGCGCATTGACGTGAGCTCCCGCGAGGTGAGCCTGGACGGCCGCGAGGTGGGGCTGACCCGCAAGGAATTCGATCTGCTCTGCCTGCTCGCCTCCCATCCGGACACGGTCATTCCGCGTAAACGCCTGCTTCAGCAGGTCTGGGGCGACTCCTGGTCGCGCCGCACTGTCGACACCCATGTCAGCAGTCTTCGCGGCAAGCTGGGCGACAGCGGATGGATCATTACCGTGCGCGGGGTCGGTTTCAAGCTGGGCAACGGGTGAAATTCCGCCTTTCCGTCCGCCGGGAACAAGAGAAAAACAAGTTGAACAACCGTCATATATCCGAAGAATTCTTTGGTGCGGCAGCCTGGTAATGGCTGCCAAGGGTAAGACGGGTTTTAGGCCGGGGCCTCCGGGGTAATGACATTACCCCGGAGGCCCCGCTGCTTTACCAGTGTTTTCCCGGAACATCAATTGCGTGCAACACCCGTATTGCGCACCCGGTACGCCCCCGTACACACGCGAAGGCCCCCGCGACCGGCCGAGCCGGACCGCGGGGGCCTTCGGGCGCAACTTCCGCCGGTTTCCTACGGGTTGAGGACCCAGGCGGAGTTGTGCTGGGTGAAGCCGATGTGCGGGTAGTAGTCCACCGCGGCCGGCGCCGACAGCAGGATGACCTTGGCCTGCGGGGCCTCCTTCTGCGTGGCGTCGATCAACGCGCGCCCGATGCCGGAGCGTTGGTAGTCGCCGCTGACCGCGATGTCCGAGAGGTACGTCGCGTAGCTGAAGTCGGAGATGCTGCGGGCGATGCCGATGAGCCTGCCCTCCGCGCGGGCCACGACCACGAGATTGGCGTTCCGCACCATGGCGGCGAACCGCGTCACGTCCTCGATCGGCCGGCGCTCACCGAGCCCGGAGGAGCGGTAGACCTCCAGGACCTCGTCGAGGTCCAGGTCCGCACCCTCCACACGCTCAATCTTCCAGGTCACGAAGTTGCTCCAATCGATCGAGAATCACGCCGTGGTTGACGAGGAAACGCTCCGGGCGCAGCTGGCCGATGTCCATGCCCTCCTGGCGCAGCGTGTCCCCGAAGTGCTCGCCGGTGGCGATCGTACGGTTCGCGGCTGCCTGGACCGCCCGGTAGGCCTTCTCCCGCTCCACCCCGTCCGCCAGCAGGTCGGCGAGGACGGCGGAGCTGAACACCAGACCGTCGGTGCGGTCGATGCCCGCCCGCATCCGGTCCGGGAACACCTTGAGGTCACGCACCAGTCGGGTCGCCATGGTGGCCTGGAAGTGGCCCACCGCCAGCGCGTCCGGCAGGATCACCCGCTCCACCGACTGGTGGGCCAGATCGCGCTCGTGCCACAGCGCCACGTTCTCCAGGGCGGTGGCCGCGTAACCGCGCAGCAGCCGCGCCAGACCGTTCAGGCGCTCGCTGGTGGTCGGGTTCCGCTTGTGCGGCATGGCGCTGGAGCCCTGGTACGCGGAGGTGCGCTGCTCCTCCACCTCGCGGACCTCGGTGCGCTGCAACAGCCGCAGCTCAAGCGCGACTTGCTCGATGCTCGCGCCGAGCAGGGCGACGGCCTGGAGCAGCTGGGCGTGCCGGTCGCGGGCGACCACCTGGCTCGGCGCGGGCTCGACACCGAGCCCGAGCTCCTCGCAGACGTACGCCTCCACCGACGGGTCGATCAGCGCGTACGTGCCGACCGAGCCGGAGATGGTGCCCACCGCCACGGCCTTGCGGGCCGCCTTGAGGCGGGTGAGCGAGCGGTCCACGGAGAACGCGAACTGCGCCAGCTTGTGGCCGAACGACGTCGGCTCGGCGTGCACCCCGTGGGTGCGGCCGACGATCACCGTCTCCCAGTGCTCGAGCGCCCGCTCGACCAGGACCTTGCGCAGCTCCACCCCGGCCGCGAGCACCAGGTCGGTGGCGCGGGCCAGGTTGTAGCCGAGCGAGGTGTCGACCAGGTCGTAACTGGTCATGCCGAGGTGGACCCAGCGGGCCGACTCGTCGGGGATGCCCTCGCAGTAGGCGGCGAGGAACGAGAGCACTTCGTGGTCCCGCTCCCGCTCGATCTCCTGCACCCGCTCGGGGGTCGGGACACTGGCCCGCCGCATGTCCTCGACGGCGTCCTCGGGCACCCGGCCCAGGCGCACCTGGGCCTCGGAGGCGAGGATCTCCACCCGGACCCAGGTCGCGTAGCGCGCCTCGTCCGAGAAGATGTCCGCCATCGCGGGCAGGGTATAGCGGGGAATCATATGGGCCAGCACCCCCAGGGTGAGCTTGTCGACAGGTGGTCGGGACGGGCCATCAGTAGGCCTCGAAGTATTCGCGCTGCTCCCACTCGGTGACCTGGCCCTCGGCGGGCCGCTCCTGGGCGCGCCAGGCCTCGAAGCGGGAGAGCTCGCTCTCCTTGAGCTTGGCCAGGGTGGCGGCGAGCGGCTTGCCGAGCAGCTCGGCGCCCTGACCGGCCCGGAAGGCCTCCAGGGCCTCGCCGAGGTCCTGCGGCAGGGTCTCGTACGCGTCCTCGCCGCCGGCCGGACGCGGGGCCGCGCCCGGGGTGGCGGTGAGCCCGTCGAAGCCCGCGGAGAGCTGGGCCGCGAGGGCGAGGTACGGGTTGGCGGTGGGCTCGCCGGTCCGGTTCTCGATGTGGGTCGCGGAGCCGCCGCCGACCACGCGGAGCATCACGCTGCGGTCCTCGTAGCTCCAGCCGATCCGGGTCGGCGAGAGCGAGAACTCCGAGCTGAGGCGGCGGTAGCCGTTGACCGTGGGCACGGAGAGCAGGCACAGGTCGCGGGCGCGGGCCAGCAGGCCGTCGATGTACGCCCTGCCCCGGTCCGAGATGCCACCGTCCTCGGCCGCGAAGATGTTGCGGCCGGTCGCGTCCATCACCGACTGGTGCAGGTGCCAGCCGCTCGGGTCGAAGCTGTCGACGCGCGGCAGCGACATGAAGGTGGCGTGGTAGCCCTGCCGCGTCGCGGTCTGCTTGACCAGGGTGCGGAACAGCAGCATCGCGTCGGCGGTGTCCAGCGCGTGCATCGGGTTGAAGGTCGTCTCGATCTGGCCCGGGCCCGACTCGTGCTCGATCGACCGCAGCGGCAGGCCGAGTTCGAGCAGCTTGAGGGCGAGCGGGCTGGTGAAGTGGGCGACCGAGTCGTAGTTGGAGTCCAGGTTGAACTGGTAGCCCGAGTTCACCGCCTCGACCTGCGGGGCCGCGCCCTGGAGGCCGAAGCCGTTGCCCGCGTTCCCGGGAGGGCCGGGCAGCCGCTTGGTCAGGTACCACTCGACCTCCAGGCCGAGCACCGGCGTCAGGTCGCGGGCCGCGTACCGGGCGACGACCTGGCGCAGCACGTTGCGCGCGGAGAGCGGGTGCGGGGAGCCGTCGCGCAGGTACTCGTCGCCGAGCACCCAGGCGGTGCGCGGCCCTTCGTGCGGCAGCAGCTGGAAGGTCAGCGGGTCCGGCACCAGGACGAAGCTGCCCGCGCCGGCGATCTCGTCGACCCCGACGCCCGGGTCGGAGAGGTAGTCGAGCGCGGCCGCGTGGCCGGTGTCGAAGATGAAGGGCCCCGAGCTGAAGTCCATGCCGTTGCGCAGGACCGAGCGGAACGCGTCGGCGGTGAGCGTCTTGGAGCGGGCCAGACCGTGCGGGTCGCCGAAGACCAGGCGGACGAGGTCGACCTCGTCGAGCGACGCCTCGATCTGCTCGGCGGCGGCGGCCTGTTCATCGGTCCAGAGGCCGAACTCGGTGACGAACGCGGGGCGTCCCACACCGCCCGACTCGGAGAAGGGGCGGGACCACGACCGGGAGAACATGGTTTACAGGATCCTTTCGGTTACTCGGTCCGGTGCGGCCGGCAGGGGCCCGAGGTCCGCCTCAAGACGGCGTGCGGCTGACAGGACCAGATCGTCCGCCCCGAACGGGCCCACGAGTTGGAGCCCCACCGGGAGTCCGGCGCGGGTGAGCCCGGCCGGGAGGGAAACGGCCGGCTGGCCAGTCATATTGAAGGGATACGTGGCGGGTGTCCACGCCAGCCAGAGCAGGTCCTCCGGACGGCTCGCCCACTGGGGGCCGATCGCGTGGGGGTCGAACGGCTCGACGGGCACGGTGGCCATGGCGAGCAGGTCGTACCGGTCGAAGATCTCGTGCAGCCTGGTCCGCAGCGCGAGCCGCACCTCCTCGGCCCGCATCACGGTCGCGCCGCTGAGCGTGCGCCCGTGCCGGACGATCGCGAGCCGGCCCGGGTCGCACCACTCCTCGTCGGCGGGCGAGGTGGAGGCGGCGTCGCTGGCGGCGAGGATGTCGACGAGGGCCGGATACGGGTCGCGGAACGGCACCTCGATCCGCTCGACGCGGTGGCCCTGCGCACTGAGCGCGGGCAGCGCCTGCTCGCTGACCCGGCGGATCTCCGGCGAGGTGCCCGGGAACTCGATCCAGCCGATGCGCAACGAGCGCCGCTCGCCCGGCACTTCGAGCGCGCCGATCAGCGAGTCCGGGTCGCCCGGGTGCCCGCCGGTGATCACCGAGGCGAGCTCGATGACGTCCGGCACGGTCCGCGCGATCGGCCCCTGGTGGGAGAGCCGGTCGGCGCACGCGGGCACATAGGGCACCTTGGCGAACGACGGCTTGTAGCCGACGACGCCGCAGAACGCCGCGGGGATGCGGATGGAGCCCGCGCCGTCGGTGCCGAGCGCCCCCGAGCCGAGGCCCGCCGCCACCGCGGCCGCGGCGCCGCCGCTGGAGCCGCCGGCGGAGAGCTCGGGGTCCCACGGGTTGCGGGTGGGCGGAGCCACCCGGCTCACCGTGGAGGCGCTCCAGCCGTACTCCGACGTCGTGGTCTTGCCCACCACGACGGCACCGGCGGCCCGCAGCCGCGCGACCGAGGGCGCGTCGGCCCGGGCGCGCCGGTTCTCCAGGAGGGAGCCGCGGGCGGTGGGCAGGTCCCCGGTCTGGATGAGGTCCTTCACCGAGACGGTGATCCCGAGCAGCGGCTGCCGCTCGAACGCCGCCCGGCCAAGCTCGCGGATCCGGGCGTCGGCCAGCTCGGCCTCGCGTACGGCCTCGTCGCCCGCGACGGAGACGAACGCGCCGAGCTCGATGTCGGTCTTCTGGATCGTGGTGAGGACCGACTGGACGTGCTCGGCCGCGGTGAGCTCGCCCCGGGCGAGGAGCTCGCGTATGTCACCGATGGAGGTCAACGGATCTCCTCGCAAGGACAGGTGGGACGCCGGTCACGACACCGGGTGCGGCTGCTTGGCGCTCGCCGCCGCGGCCTGGACCGACTTGAGGTGCCATTCGGAGTCGAAGGCGGTGACCTCGATGGCCTCGCCCGCGGCCACCAGCGCGGCGGCGGCGCTCATGGCGCTGGCGATGAACCCGGAGGTGCGGTGCGCGGCGAGCAGGTCGGACTCGCCGAACGGGGTGCCGTCGCAGCGCAGCAGACGCAGGTCCATGAACCCGTTGAACTGCTGGCCCATCACCTCGACCGCCTGCGGGCTGCGGATGCTGAAGCGCACCTTCGACGCCACATGGCCGTGGTGGTGCTGGTCGGAGTAGAAGGCGACGTCGGGGATGGTCGGCGGGATGAAGTGGTCGCGCTCCACCACGGCGGGCACCTTGGGCAGGTTTCCGGCGATGAAGTGCCAGGAGTTGTACTGCATGCGGGACGACATCGCCCAGGCGTTGTCGGCCAGTTGCAGCACCGAGTCCTCGTAGTGGCGCTTGGCCGCCGGGGCGGGCACCACGCAGCAGAAGAAGTCGGTGATGTCCCACTTGGTGATCTCGGCCCAGCTCTGCTCCCGCAGGGCGCGCATGAGTTCGGGGATGGAACGCATGCCCCGGCTCATCGCGAAGTCGGCCTCGAAGACGTCGGTCGCCGCGGCCACCGTCTCGTACACCAGGGCTTCGAGTCCGGTGCCGAAGTCCCCGTGCGGCCGGGCGAGCCAGCCGGGAGACGCGGTGAGGCTCGCGCTCAGCTCCTCGAAGGTGGCGCCGGTGACCGGCAGCCGGTCGCGCAGCCGCGCGGTGAGGTCCGCCTCGCGCCGCCTCGACTCCTCGCCGTACGGCCCGGCCAGGCGCTCGATCTTGTGCATCAGCGCGCCGTGGATCTCGCGGTAGAGCTGGGCGTTGGGCAGTACGTGTCCGACGCGGCGCTCGCGCAGCGCCATGGCGAGGGCGTTCAGCGCCTCCACCCGGTGCGTGGGGGCGGCCGGGACCGGCTCGCCGCCGGGCACCGCGTTGTAGTTCCGGCGGGTGCGCTCCAGCATGTACGCGAGGTGGTCCAGGGTGAGCTGGGTGCCGTTGGCCTCCTCGATCCGGCCGGCGCCCGCCGACCGCACGAGCAGGGTGAGGCAGACGACCAGCATCGCGTCGTGGTCGGACCAGCGCTCCATCTCGACGCCGAGCAGACCGCTGAACGTCTCGCTCGGGTGGCCCGCCCAGAGGGTCTTGCCGATGAGGTTGTTGCCCTCGCGGAAGTTGGTGTAGAGCTTCCCCTCCTGGTGGAGGACGAAGGGGGCGGTCCGCAGCGCGGACTCCCGTACCGTCTCCAGGAGTTCGTCGCGGGTCTGGGTGCCGAGCGCCGCCAGCCACTGGCGGCAGTCGACGACCTGGTCGGCGTAGCGGGCGGCCGCGCGGTTGACCTCGGTCTCGTAGTCGAGCAGGTCCTGCGCCGACCACGGCACCTCGATCACGCCGTCGACCAGGTTCTCCTCGTCGGCGAGCGAGCCCTGGGAGGGGACGCGGACGACGATGCGGCCGGTGGTGGTCAGCCCCAGCTCGCCCAGGAACGCCGGGCGCTCCAGGGTGTCGCGCTCCGGGGCGGACAGGTTCTCCTCGCGCCACGAGATGCCGCAGAGCACCTTGAGCGCGGCCTCGTCCGCGGTGCGCAGCGCGCGCAGCTGGACGTCGGCGGGGACGTGGCCGTCCAGGGTGAGCAGGGCGTTCACCGCGGCCCGCAGGTCGGGGGCCTCGACGGCCGCTTCCCAGGCGCGCTTGAGGAGGGTGGGGAAACCGGCGTCCTCGTCCTTGAGGCGGTCCGGCTTCGGCGTGGCGCCGGCCACCGCGCCCAGGCGGCTGGGCCGGCGGCTCTGCCGCTTCTTGGCGTTGACGGCCCGGCGCGAAGCGCCGTTGCGCTCGGCGAAACTGGTCATGACACACCCTCAGCGGTAAGCCCGATGTGGTTCCACATCTCGTCGGACGTCGGGGTCCAGTCCTCGTCCACGTAGATGCAGTCGACGGGGCACTCCAGGACGCACTTGGGGCAGCCCGAGCAGAGCTCGGGGATGATGACGACGTCGAGCCCGTTGTCGAAGATGGCGTTGAACTCGGGCGGGCAGGCACGCAGGCAGGTGTCGCAGGTGATGCACTCGGCCCGCTCGATGCGGCGCGGCGGCTTCTTCCACGTCTCGCTGCGGGTGCGCTCGGCGATCACCTTGTTGCGCCCGGATACCGAGCCTTCCACCTCGTCGAGTGAGTCGTCAGAAGTATTCGTGGGCATGTGGCCCCCCTCTTGTCCTGTATCGCTCGTGACCACGTAAGAGAGCATCAATAGCGGCGCCGCACCTGGGCGACGTCGGCCAGAATTACACGGAGGCCCGCTTCCTGGGAATGGCGGGCGAGCGGTGTGCAGGCGCGGATCAAAACGTGTGGTGGATTCCTGTTGGAGGGAATCTTGAATCGCGCGGACTCTTGATAATCCCCGGTTCCGCAAGGGGACGCAATATGCTCAAGTCACCGTGCCGCGGCCGTTTGTACAGTGGTCGCAGGAACCGAAG
Organism: Streptomyces sp. BPTC-684; assembly: GCF_030028635.1. Taxonomy (NCBI): domain Bacteria; kingdom Bacillati; phylum Actinomycetota; class Actinomycetes; order Kitasatosporales; family Streptomycetaceae; genus Streptomyces; species Streptomyces sp. BPTC-684. Next base: position 836,457 of record NZ_CP124863.1, on the reverse strand, counting down.
AAGAGCCGGTTGACCTGCGGTTACCGGGGGATCGGGGCAGGGGGAGCGGGCGGCGGGGCCGGGCCGCGGCGGCCGCACGGTACGAAGGTATACGGGAAGCGCGTCCGTGCAACCGCGGAAGTCTCGCAGTCGAACACCTTGCGCGCGCACCGCGATCTGTCAACTCCGTACGCGTTTGCTTACTGGTGTCACCCTACCGTTTTCCGGGATTTGTGTCCGCTATCTCGGACGTGCACATTCCAGTTCCGCTGGGCTTTGGGGTGAGGCAAAGGGAATCCTGTCGGACCGGTGATTGACGGGCGGGTGAAGGCGTTCTCGGGACGTCTATACGGGCAACGGGAAACGGCGTGTCACCGGGCCTGATGCCCGATGGCGCGCCGCCTTTGTGCTGCTCAGTCGCCCAGGATCGTCAGATCGGTCCGGCTGAGCCGGTCGGGGGCGGCCCGCATGTCGATGCCGGTGATCCGCTCGTCCACGATGGTGAAGCCGAAGACGACCCGCGGCCGTCCGCGCGGCGCCCACACCGCGCCCACCGACCCGTCCACCAGCGCCAGTCGGGCGTGCCGGGCCCGCCCCGAGAACGTCTTCGCCACCGAGGTCGCGCCCCGCACCTCCGTCGGCGCGCCCACCGCCACCGCCTCCGGATCGGCGTGCAGCACCACGTCCGGGTCGAGCATCGCGATCAGCGTGTCGAAGTCGCCGCCGCGCGAGGCGGCGAGGAAGGAGTCCACGATCCGGCGCAGCCGGTCCGGGGCGTCGTCCGGCAGCGGGTCGACGCTCTGCACCCGCACGCGCGCCCGGCCCGCGAGTTCGCGCGCGGCCCGCGCCCCGGCGGCGCCGACGATCGGCGCGATCTCCTCGTACGGCAGACCGAAGAGGTCGTGCAGGACGAACGCCATCCGCTCGGCCGGGTCCAGCGTCTCCAGGACCACGAGCAGCGCCAGGCCCACCGAGTCCGCCAGCAACTCCTCGTGGGCCGGGCCCATGTGGGCCAGGTCCGCCGCAAGGGCGGCGGGCACCGGGGCCGCCAGGTCGTCCGGCGCCCGGCGCGCGGCGGGCACCCGCGGCAGCAGGGGCGCGTCCGGGGAAACCGTTCTGCGCGAGCGCAGCCGGTCGAGGGAGACGTTCGCGACCACCGTCATCAGCCAGGCGGGCAGGCCCCGGACCCCCTCGTCCGTGGCGTCGTCGCCGCTGTCGACGATCTGCGACCACGCTTCCTCGACGGCTTCGTCGGCCTCGTTCAGCGTCCCCAGCATCCGGTACGCCACGGCCCGCAGATGCGGCCGGTTCTCCTCGAAACGCCGCGCCAGCCATTCACCGTCGTCCATCGGTCACATTCCTCCGTCGCGCTCCGTCAGTGAGTGACGAACGCGTCACGGTCACACCCTCTGGCCACGTTCCGTCATACCAGTGACGAACAAAACCCAGCTCATGTGACAGGAAGAGGTACCCCGATCGAGTCGAGGCGATCGGGTCGTACAGGGGAGGCCCCCTCGAACAACCCGAGTTCGACCGAGCCCTGAGCGTCCGCCGGCCGCACAGGACTCCCGACCCTTAGCGAGCAGTCATGACGACGCATCCTCCATCACCCAGGCAGTCCACCGAGGAGCCGCCGCCCCCATCGACGACGTCGTTCGCCCACAGGTACGCGAAGGCCGTCGCCGGCCGCCGCGCCAAGTGGGCCGTCCTCGTGCTGTGGGTGCTGCTCATCGGCGTTGGCGGATCCCTTGCGGCCAAGCTCGGTGACGTCCAGAACAACGAAGCCCAGACCTGGTTGCCGAAGAACGCGCAGGCGACGAAGGCGGTGAAGATCGCCGAGGACTACTTCCAGGACAAGGGCCGGCTCGGCGCCGTGGTCGTCTACGCGCGCGAAGACGGCCTCACCGAAGCCGACTTGGCCAAGGTCAACGGCGACCGCGACCGGTTCGTCACGGACAAGCTCGCGGCGGCGGCGATCCCCCAGGTCACCGTGGCCTCCGACAAGAAGGCCGCGTTCCTCAGCGTGCCCATCAAGTCGGACAAGAGCGACAACAGCGTCCTCGGCGACGGTGTGAAGGACCTGCGCAAGGCGGCCCAGAAGAACGCGCCCGACGGCCTCGACGTCAAGATCGCGGGTCCGGCCGGCAGCATCGCCGACTTCATCGATGTCTACTCCGGCATGGACGGCGCGCTGATGGGCGCCACGATCGGACTCGTCGCGATCTTCCTGCTGTTCACCTACCGAAGCCCCATCCTCTGGCTGATCCCGCTGATCTCGGTGTTCCTGGCCAGCCAGGTCGCCAGCGCCGTCGTCTATCTGCTGGCCAAGCACGCCGGGCTGACGGTCAACGGGCAGAGCGCGTACGTGCTGATCGTCCTGGTCCTGGGCGTCGGCACCGACTACGCGCTGCTGCTGATCGCCCGATATCGCGAGGAACTGCACCGCCACGAGGACCGGCACGAGGCGATGGTGTACGCGCTGCAGCGCTGCCTGCCCGCCATCACGGCGTCCGCGGCGACCGTCGGCATCGCCACGCTCTGCCTGGTGTTCGGCTCGATGAACTCCACCCGGGGCCTCGGCCCGGTCGTCGCCCTCGGCGTCGTCATCGTCTACTTCGCGATGACCACGCTGCTGCCCGCCTTCCTGGTGATCCTGGGCCGCTGGGTGTTCTGGCCGTTCACCCCGCGCTACTCGACGGAGTACGTGGACGCGGGCGTCGAGAAGGAGCACGGCTTCTGGGGGAAGATCTCCGGCTTCGTGGGCCGCAGGCCGCGCCCGATCTGGATCGGTACGGTCGTCGTCCTCGGGGCGCTGGCGTTCGGCGCGATGTCGCTGTCCACCGGGCAGACCCAGGCCGAGCAGTTCACCAAGAAGGTCGACTCGGTGGCGGGCCAGGAGCTGCTGTCCAAGCACTTCCCGGCCGGCTCCTCCGCGCCCGCCGACGTCTACGTCAAGGACGCGGGCGCGGCCGCCGCGCTCGCCACGCTCAAGGGCGTGGACGGCGTCACCAGCGCGACCACCGTGGAGTCCAGGAACGGCTGGACGCACATCGAGTCCGTCCTGAAGAACGCGCCGGACACCCAGGCCGCCCGGCAGACCGTCGACCGCATGCGCACCGCCCTCGACCGCAGCTCCGGCGAGGCCAAGGACGCGAAGGTCGGCGGCCAGACCGCGATCGCGCTCGACACCTCCGACGCCCAGGGCAAGGAGGAGAAGGTACTGATCCCGCTCATCCTCGCGGTGGTCCTGATCATGCTGATCATCCTGCTGCGGGCGCTGGTGGCGCCGCTGATGCTGCTGCTGTCCGTGGTGCTCTCGTACACCGCGGCCGTGGGAACCGCGGCGCTGCTGTTCCACGCCGTGGGGTATCCGCGGATCGACCGGGGGCTGCTGCTGTTCGGCTTCCTGTTCCTGGTCGCCCTCGGTGTCGACTACACCATCTTCCTGATGACCAGGGCCCGGGAGGAGGTCGGCAAACGCGGCCACCGCGACGGCATCCTCACCAGCCTCACCGTCACCGGCGGCGTGATCACCTCGGCGGGCCTCGTCCTCGCCGCCACCTTCAGCGTCCTCGCGGCGATCCCGACGGTGGCCTCGCTGCAGCAGGGCCTGCTCGTCGCGGTCGGCATCCTGCTGGACACGTTCATCGTCCGCAGCCTGCTGATCCCGGCGCTCGCCCTGGAGCTCGGCCCGAAGTTCTGGCGCCCGGGGCATCCCGAGCGCGACGAGGCGGACCTCCCGGTCAGGCCGCGCGCCGAATCGGCGCGGCTGGGCTGACCCCGTACGTACGACACACGCACCGGCTCGTACGTGCGGTCCTCGATCGCGGGCGCACCGTTTCCCCGGGGAAACGGTGCGCCCGCGGTGTGTCCGGAACCGCGCGTCACACTTTCACGGGCCGGCTCGTCAGTGTGGCGACACTTCAACCAAGGAGGAGCCATGACGTCGCCCATCCTGGTGACCGGCGGCACGGGCACGCTGGGACGACTGGTCGTCTCACGGCTGCGGGACGCCGGTGCCGACGTCCGGGTGCTCAGCAGGAAGAGCCGCCCGGCCGAGAACGGCATCGCGTACGTGACCGGCGACCTGGCCAAGGACCAGGGCATCGGCCCCGCGGTCGACGGCGTCCGGGCGCTCGTGCACTGCGCCAGCGACAAGAAGGGCGACGCCGACGCCACCCGCAACCTGGTCCGCGCGGCCGAGAAGGCGGGGGTCGCGCACATCGTCTACATCTCCATCGTCGGCGTCGAGGACGTCTCGTTCGGCTACTTCAAGTCCAAGCTGGAGTCGGAGCGGGTGGTCACCGAGTCCGGGCTGCCGTGGACGCTGCTGCGGGTCACCCAGTTCTACGACTTCATCCTCAACGGGGCCCAGAAGGCGCGGAAGCTGCCGCTGGTCCCGGTGCCCTCGGGCTTCAAGGTGCAGCCCATCGACCCCGAGGAGGTGGCGGTCCGGCTCGCCGAGCTGGCCCTGGACAAGCCGGCCGGGCGCGTTCCCGACCTGGTGGGGCCGCAGGCCACCGACGCGGTCGCGATGATCCGGGCGTATCTGAAGGCCGTCCACAAGGGCTCCCCGGTGGTGCCGGTGTGGATGCCGGGCATCGGGAAGATCCGCTCCGGCGGGCTGCTGCCGAAGGGCCCGAGGGACGGGTACGACACGGCCCGGGTGACCTGGGAGGAGTTCCTGGCCGCGAGGCTCGGCTGACGGCGGGGACGGCGGACCACCTGGCGAGGGGGCCCTGTCCCGGACGCCGGGGGGCGTTCGGGACAGGGGACAGGCCGACAATTTCATAGGAAATAACCGAACTGGATACCGAACATCCAAGATCCGAACGTGATGTGACTTGTCCCATAGGCTGGGTTTCGCAGTACGTGACGACGGGCCCGGTGGAGGAATGTGACCGATGGACGAGACCGAACGGCTGGCGGAGCGCTTCGAGGCGCACCGCCCCCATCTGCGGGCCGTCGCCTACCGGATGCTGGGTTCGCTGAGCGAGGCCGAGGACGCCGTGCAGGAGTCCTGGTTCCGGCTCAGCCGCTCGGACGTGAGCGCGGTGGAGAACCTGGGCGGCTGGCTGACCACGGTCGTCGCCCGCGTCTGCCTGGACATGCTGCGCTCGCGCGAGTCGCGGCGCGAGGACCTGCTGGGCGAGCGGCCACCGCCCGTCCACCACGGAGCGCATGAGAGCGCCGACCCCGAACAGGAGGCGGTGCTTGTCGACTCGGTCGGCCCGGCGCTCCTCGTGGTGCTCGACACGCTCTCGCCGGCCGAGCGGCTCGCCTTCGTGCTGCACGACATGTTCGCCGTCCCCTTCGACGACATCGCCCCGGTCGTGGGGCGCTCCACCATCGCCACCCGGCAGCTCGCCAGCCGGGCGCGCCGCCGGGTCGCGGGCGCGGAGGCCGCGCCCGCCGCCGACCGGGGGCGCCAGCGGCAGATCGTCGACGCCTTCCTCGCCGCCTCGCGCGGCGGCCGGTTCGACGAACTGCTCGCCCTGCTCGACCCGGAGGTCGTGGTCCGCGTCGACGGCGCCGCCCTGGCGATGGGCGCGAGCGGCGCCCTGGGTGCCCAGGCGGTCGCCAAGACCTTCTCGGGCCGGGCCCAAGTCGCCCAGCTCGCGCTGGTGGACGGGGCTCCGGGCATGGTCTGGGCACCGAACGGCAGCGTGAAGGTGGTCTTCGACTTCATCGTCGTGGACGGTCGGATCGCCGCGATCGACATGCTCGCCGACCCCGAGCAGCTGGACGAGATGGATGTGAAGATCCTGGCGGAGTAACCGGCCATCCCCGGGCGGAGTACGGAAACCGGGAGCATTCCCTGTTTTGAGTGGCGCGCACCGCCTGGAAACACCCCCGAACACCGCTCCACGTAACACGTTCCATGCAACACCAAGAGGCGCAGCGCGGCCATCGGGCCGTGCTGCGCCTCTGCCGTTCCTTGAGCGGATTCCGAGCGGGTGCGAACTAGCCGCGCCGTACCGACATCCGCTGGCGCGCCGCGTCCGCGAGCGCGATGAACGGGCTGTCGTCGTCGGACTCCTCGGCGTGCCACTGCACCCCGACCGCGAACGGGTGGTCGTCGACCTCGATGGCCTCCACCGTTCCGTCCTCGGACCAGGCGGTCACCGTCAGGCCCTCGCCGACCTCGTCGATGACCTGGTGGTGGTGGCAGGGCACGACGTCCTTGGCGAGGAACTTGGCGAGGTGGCTGCCGGGTTCGAGCCGCACCTTCTGCTGGCCGTACTCCTTGCCGCCGGGGGAGTGGTTGTCGTGGCCGACGATCTCCGGAAGGTGCTGGTGGAGCGTGCCGCCGCGCAGGATGTTCATCAGCTGCTCGCCCCGGCAGATGCCGAGAGTGGGCAGGTCGGATGCCAACGCGGCTTCAAGGAGGGCCAGTTCGTGCCGGTCGCGGACCTTGTCGTTCCAACCGGTCTTCTCGTGCTTCTCCTGCCCGTAGAGCTCCGGGTCCGCATCCGGCCCTGCGAGCATGAGCAGACCGTCGAGCCCGTCGACGGTCTGCTCGATCCCGGGCTGCGGAGCCAGCAGCACCGGTATGCAACCGGCGTCGGCGACCTTCTGGACGAACGTCTGGGGTACGAACGTCGCGTCCATCTCGAAGATCGCGAATTTGATCTGGGTCACGACGGCCGTGATGCCGATGACGGGCCGGCGTGTGCGGTCCAGCGAGTTCAAGGTCTCATTGACGGCGGAATGCACAGTGCACCTCACAAAGTGTCAGAGCTGGGGTACGGGGCGGAGCTCCGCCTCGTGATGGGTGATCCACTCGGCGTACGTGTAGGCCGGCCGACCGGTGACGACGTCGACGGTGGGACGTACTTTCGCGTCCTGGCCCTGCAACGCCTCGCGCCGGTCGAGGAGTTGGTCGGCCACGTACCCCGAGAGGTACTTGACCATCTGATCGCGGACGCGTTCGCGGGGCACTTCCTGGAAGCGGGTGGGGATGCCGAGCGCGGCACCGATCATGCGCACCCGTTCCGCCGCGCTGAGCGACTGGGGCCCGGTGATCGAATGGATCACTCCGGATTCCGCCGCGAGCAGGGACTTCACCGCGACCGCCGCGATGTCGCGCTCGTGGATCGGTGCCATCGCGGAACTTCCGTACACACCGTGGACCACTCCGTCTTCGGCGATCTGGGGTATCCAGAGGAGATCGTTGGACATGAACGCGCTCGGCCGCAGGAACGTCCACGACATTCCCGACTCGACGACTGCCTTCTCGCACGCGATGTGCGGCTCTTCGGCAGCATAGGTGACCGCCTCCGAAGACAGCATGACGACATGTTGCACCCCGGCCTCCGCGATGGCGTCGACGGCTCCCTGGAGTTGGCCGAACACCGGCCAGAGGTAGAGGCGTTCGACCCCGCGCAGTGCCGGGGCCAGGGTCTCGGGCCGGCTCAGGTCGGCCGCCAGGACCTCCACTTCGCCCGGCAGGGTGCACTTGGCGGGGTCGCGTGCGATGGCCCGCACCTGCTCCCCCGATTTCAGCAGCTCGTCGACGATGTTTCTGCCGACGTTCCCGGTCGCGCCGGTTACCAAGATCATGCGTTCTCCCGTGGTCAAGGGGGGGACGTACGACGGATGTCCTGCATTTTTGCGAAGGCGACTCGAAACAGGCACGGGAAATCCGGGCAGGGGTGAAACCCGGCACGGGAAAAGCGAGCGGTGGACAAAAACGGTCAGCGGACAGCCGGGCGATGGGCGCCGAGGACAAGTGACCGACCGGTAAGTAAGGGGATTGCGGAAGAAAGATTCCGCAGGGAAGCGTCGGCCATGAGGCGGCGGTGCCTCATGGCCGACGGTGGAGCGGGGTGGAGCGCGGGGGAGCGCGGTTACTTGGCCTTGCTCTCGGAGAGGTTGATCCGCCAGGAGACCCCGAACCGGTCGTTGACCCAGGCGAACTTGGCGCTGAACCCGTAGGTGCCGACCGGCATGATCACCTCACCCTTCTCGGAGAGGCCCGCGAAGACCCGGTCGAACTCCTCGTCCGTGTCGCACTGGATGTACACCGCCATCGCGGGAGAGAACGCGTAAGTGTCCCAGGGGGCGTGGTCGGAGCCCCGGGCGCCGTCCGGCGGAATGTTGATGCACATGAACTGCTGGCCCGCGATGGTGAAGACCGCGTGCTGCAGGGTCCCCTCCACCCAGCCGGGCTCCCCGGCGCGGGCCCGAATGGTGTTGACCACCTCGGAGTCGTCGAAGAGGGATGTGTAGAACGTCACCGCCTCCTCGGCATCCCGCGGGAACGCCAGAAAAACGGTGAGCTTCTGCGTGACTGCGGAGGACATCGTGGCTCTCCTTATTAAGTCTGGTGTTCTGCGTGGATCACCCTTCCAACATCCAATTCGCCGAGTCAAGAGGGCAACCGCGGAAAGTCGATGTCGAGCGACGAAGTGGATCTTGGCCCGTCATCGGATATCTGGAATGAGCCATTACGGTCTCCTGAACAGGTCATTCCTATTCCGTTTTATTGATCCTTTCCGGAGGGCGGAAAAGGATCACCGGGAAGGGTGTGGTGGATATTTCAATAAGGCTTCCCTAAGTGGCTGGGCTGCGTTCCTGAAAAAGATCATGAAAAACAGCAGGACTCATTCCCCTTGACGCCCCTGATCGACGAGTTGCAGACTTCTTCGGCGGCCCGAAAGGTATTTTCCTGAGCCGCTGAGCATGATCACATTCAACGCTCCGTTTTTGGGCTCGATAGGCCGCTTGAGCGGCATCGAGAGGCGTTGCGAGTTGATTCCCGAAGTACTGAATTCGATCTCGCATATCTCATCCAGGAGGGCGAAAAATGGGAACTGGCGTGATCATTGCCGGTGCCGGACCGGTCGGGCTGATGCTGGCCGGCGAACTTCGGCTGAACGGCGTCGACGTCGTTGTCTACGAGCAGAGAGCCACTCCGAGCGGCGAGTCGCGCGGGGTGGGCTTCACCCGGCGCGCCGCCGAGGTGTTCCACCAACGGGGACTGCTGGCTCGTTTCGGTGACATCGAGATCGGCAACGAGGGCCACTTCGGTGGCGTGCGCATCGACTTCACCGCCCTGGAGGACAACCACTTCGGCATCCGCGGAGTGCCCCAGTACCGCATCGAGGAGATCCTGGAGGCATGGGTCACCGACCTCGGCGTGGACGTGCGCCGCGGCTACGAGGTGGTCGACTACCGGGAAGGGTCCGACGACATCACGGTGGTGGTGGAGGGGCCGGACGGCCGTGCCGAGCACGCCGCCCAGTACCTGGTGGGCTGTGACGGCGGGCGCTCCAGGATCCGCAAGCTGGCGGGCATCGAGTTCCCCGGACGCGAGGCCACCCGGGGCATGTACGTGGCCGACGTCGTCGACCGCCCCGACATCAAGCCGCGCGTCATCGGCGAGCGGGTCGACGGCGGCATGGTGATGGCGATCCGTCTGGAGGAGGGGGTGACCCGGATCATCATCCATCCGGCGAAGCTCACTCCCCGCGACAACAGCACGTTGACGTTCAGCGAGATCGCGGACTCCTGGCAGGAGCTCACCGGGCAGTCGCTGCACGGCGCCGAGACGAAGTGGGTCAGCGCGTTCACCAACGCCACGCGCCAGGCGGCCGAGTACCGGCGCGGCCGGGTCCTGCTCTCCGGCGACTCCACCCACATCCACATCCCGGCCGGCGCCCAGGGGCTGAGCGTCGGCGTGCAGGACGCGGTGAACCTCGGCTGGAAGCTGGCCGCCACCGTCAAGGGCTGGGCGCCCGAGGGCCTGCTCGACACCTACCAGGCCGAACGGCACCCGGTGGGCGAGAAGTTGCTGCGCAACACCCTCGCCCAGGCCTCCCTCTATCTCACCGGCGACGAGATGGAGCCGATGCGCCAGGTGATGCGCGAGCTGGTGCAGTCGCCCGACGCGGCGCGGCGGCTCGCCGGGCACGTCAGCGGGCTCGGCATCCGCTACGACATGGGCGGCGCCGTCGGCCACCCGCTGCTCGGGCTGCGCATGCCCGACCGCGAGGTCAAGCTCGGGGACGGCTCCACCACCCGGGTGTCCGAGCTGTTACACCCGGCGCGCGGGGTGCTCGTCGTCGCGGACGGCAGCACCGAGCCGGCCCGGCTCGCCGCCGGCTGGTCCGACCGGATCGACATCGTCACCGACGCGAGCTGGTCGGACCGGGTGGACATCGTCCCGGACGGCTGGGTTCCGGCGGACACGGCCGAGGGGACGGCGCCGGACGCCGTCCTCATCCGTCCCGACGGACACGTCGCCTGGGTCTCTCCGGACGGCGGCGAACTGCTCGACGCGCTCGCGCGCTGGTTCGGCTCGCCCCGCTGACCGAGGTCCCGCCCGTCCCGTCCGACCCGCAGGAGGTCCCGTGATCGAATTCGTGGAGGCCGACGAGACCACTCCTTATACACGGCAACTCCAGGAGCAGACGGGCCCGGTCGTGCTCGTCAACACCTTCACCGTCCCGGAGGGCAAGGCCGAGGAGTTCCTGGCGCTCTGGCGCGAGGACGCCGCATACTTCACGCGGCAGCCCGGCTTCATCTCCACCCAGATGCACCGGGGCATCGCCGGCAGCCGGATCCTGGTGAACGTCGCGGTCTGGCAGTCCGCCGCCCATCTGGCGGCGGCGCACAGCAACCCCGACTTCCACCCGGGCGGTGAGGGCTACCCGCAGGGGTGCACCGTCTCGCCCCATCTGTACGAGAAGGTCGCGGTCGACGGCATCTGCGTCGACTGACGCCACGCAGGCCCGGGGCCCGTCACGCCGGTGTGACGGGTTCCGGGTCTGTTCTCGGCCAACAAACCGGCCAACTTCACGCCACCGGATCGGAGTTGCCCCACCGTCCCGCACCGGAAGGTCGACCACCGGTTACCCCGGGGGAGGGTGGCGGCCCCGGGAGCATCACGAGTGCGAAGCCGATCAGCCGGGCGGAATGTGTGATTCCGGCCCCTCCTCTGACGGTTACCGAACATCCGGACCCGCTCGGTGGGCCGATCCCCTCGACTGTTCACCTTCGACGGTACAGAAGGTTGTCCGTGCTTGACGGAACCTGAACTTCCGCTCCGACGGCCCGACGTTTGCCCTCGTACAGCAGTGCGGTTCGCGCCGCTCCGGGGGCCCTTCGGGCTGCCCTGCGGGGCGCTCGCGCGCGCGTGAACAGCCTTGTCCCACAAGGGAATCGGGGCCTCGCGAACCGGCTCCAGGGTGGTTGACAAGGCTTCGCCGGTCGCCTTTCATTTCGCACACCGGAAGTGGATTCCGGTTCCGATTCATTGCGAGGGGGCGCAAAGTGAGTCTGGCCGAGCAATCGATTGACGATCAGTTACTGAAGATCCACGCGGCGGACCTCGACGAGGTCGTGACCTCCATGGTCTGGATCGAGTCGCATCCCGCCGGTGAAGTACGCATCGACTCCCTGGTCTTCGAGGACTCGCCCCGTCTCGGCGGGGCGGACGAGGACCACGTGCGCGTGCTCGCCGAAGCCGGCGACTCGCTGCCGCCGATCACCGTCCACCGCCCGTCGATGCGCGTCATCGACGGCACCCACCGGGTGCGCGCCGCGCTCCTCAACGGCCGTACGACCATCCAGGCGCGGATGGTCGACTGTGACGAGGGCGCCGCGTACGTCCTCGCGGTCAAGGCCAACGTCACCCACGGTCTGCCGCTGTCGCGGTCCGACCGCTCGGTGGCCGCCGCGCGCATCATCATGACCCATCCGCAGTGGTCGGACCGGGCGGTCGCCGCCGCCGTCGGCCTCTCCGACAAGACCATTTCCCGGATCCGGTCCCGCTCCTCGGCGGACGCTCCGCAGTCGAACGCGCGCCTGGGCCGCGACGGCCGCCTGCGCCCGCTGGACAGCGGATACCGCCGCCAGCAGGCCGCCGCGATGATCCACGAGCGGCCCAACGCGGGGCTGCGCGAGGTGGCCAGGGCGACCGGCCTCTCCCCGGCCACCGTGCGGGACGTGCGCCAGCGCATCGACCGGGGCGAGGACCCCGTGCCGGGCCGCTACCGCGCGGCCGCGGGCCAGAGCGCGGCGTCGGGCGCGCCCGTGGTGCCCCGGCAGACGCAGCGTGCGGTGAGCGCCCGCAGCGAGCGGCGGGAGGTGTCCGTCGACCGGCAGAAGCTGCTCGCCAAGCTGAGCGAGGACCCCTCGCTGCGGCTCAACGAGGCGGGCCGGCGCACCCTGCGCTGGCTCCACCACTACACGGTGGACGGCGAGGGCATGGAGACCCTCGGCCGCGGTCTGCCCGGTCACTGGGCGCCCGAGGTCGCCGACCTCGCGCGCAGCTGCGCGGCCGCCTGGCAGACCCTTGCCGAGCAGCTCCAGCAGCGGGCCGAGTGAATCGGCCGGGCGCCGGCCGTGACAGCGCCGGTGAGCGCTGAACACCGCGCACGAGTGAAGAGCGACGCGGCAGGAGTGCTGGTCGCGGGCCCACCGCCCGCGCCAGCACTCCGCCCGTTCGCCCGTGCAACTGCGGCACACCCGCATCCGTCCGCCGACCGGCGGATCATCGATACGTTCGAACAGCTGCCCAACCAGCCGCCACTCCCGTCAGGTTGGAAAGGCTTCAACGCGCTGACGTAACCAGGAGGCTGTCCGTGTCCCCTTACGCAGATACCCGCGACAACGGCTCCCGGACGGGGGTCTGGTTCATCGGAGCCCGCGGCTCCGTCGCCACCACGGCGGTCGCCGGATGCGCCGCCGTCGCCGCCGGGCTCCAGCCTGCCACCGGCATGGTCACCGAGACCCCCGACTTCGCCGGGACCGGACTTCCCGACCTGTCGTCCTTCGTCTTCGGCGGCCACGACGTGGCCAGCAGCCCGCTGCCCAAGCGGGCCGAGGAGCTGGCCGCCGGGGGAGTCCTCCCGCACGGGCTGCCCGCGGCCGTGCGCGCCGAACTCGCCGCCGCCGACGAGGAGATACGCATGGGCGGCCCGCTGCCCGGCGACACCCGCGACGACGAGGAGCTGATCGCCGCGTTCGCGGCCGACATCACCGACTTCGCCCGCCGCACGGGCGTGGCCCGCACCGTTGTCGTCAACGTCTCCTCGACCGAGCCCGCGCCCGCCGAGGGCGACACCCGGCTGCCCGCCTCCTCGCTGTACGCGGCGGCCGCGCTGCGTGCCGGATGCGCGTACGTCAACTTCACGCCGTCGACCGGCCTGCGCCACCCGGACCTGGAGGCCGCGGCCGCCGCGGCCGGCGTCCCGTACGCGGGCCGCGACGGCAAGACCGGCCAGACCCTGCTCCGCGCGGTGCTCGCCCCGATGTTCCGCCAGCGCGCCCTGGCCGTACGGGCGTGGTCCGGCAGCAATCTGCTCGGCGGCGGGGACGGGGCGTCGCTCGCCGACCCGGCGGCCGCGGCGGCCAAGAACGCGGGCAAGAACCGCGTCCTGGAGGACACCCTCGGCACGCTGCCCGAGGGCGAGGTGCACATCGACGACGTTCCGGCGCTCGGCGACTGGAAGACCGCCTGGGACCACATCGTCTTCGAGGGCTTCCTCGGCTCGCGGATGGTGCTCCAGACCATCTGGCAGGGCTGCGACTCGGCGCTCGCCGCGCCGCTCGTCCTCGACCTGGCCCGCCTGACCGCCCGCGCCCACGAGGCCGGACTGACCGGCTCCCGCCCCGAGCTGGGCTTCTACTTCAAGGACCCGGACGGCGGCTCCTCGGCGCTGGCCGAGCAGTACGGGGCCCTGCTGTCGTTCGCCGAGCGGCTGCGGGAGGCCCGGTGAAGCCGGTGCTGCGCGACTGGGCCGAACTCCTGCGTATCTCGGCCCTGTTCACCGTTCCCGGCGACGCCCTCGCGGGGGCGGCGTCCGCCGGGCTGCGCCCCAACCGGCGCACCGCGCTCGCGGTGGGCTCCTCCCTCTGCCTGTACGAGGCGGGGATGGCCCTGAACGACTGGGCGGACCGCGAGGAGGACGCCGTCGACCGCCCGCACCGCCCGATCCCGTCCGGCCGCGTCAGGCCTGCGGCGGCCCTGGCGGCGGCGGCCGGACTCACCGGCGCGGGCCTGGCGCTCGCGTACCGCGCGGGCCGCCCGGCGGGCCTGGTGGCGACGGCGCTCGCGGGCACGGTGTGGGCGTACGACCTGCGCCTGAAGCACACGGCGGCGGGCCCGGCCGCGATGGCCGCGGCCCGCTCCCTGGACCTCCTCCTGGGCGCAACGGCCACGACCGGCAAGGTCGCGAAGCCGTCCTTGCTCCCGGCGACGGCCCTGGGCGCGCACACATACGCGGTGACAACGGTGTCCCGAAACGAGACGCAGGGGGGTTCGGCAGGGGCCCCGCTGGCGGCGCTGGGACTGACCACGGCCCTGGGCGCACTGGCTGCTGGCCGTACCCCGTTGCCGGGTGCCGTCACCGACCGCCCCGTACGTTGTGGGCAGTCGTTCCGCTGGGGCGGAACGGGTGGGCACAACCCACCCACGGCCCGCAGCCGAACACGGGTCTGGGGCGGAGCCCCAGTAGCTCCACGCGACTTGGCCCGAGCGGGCCTCGCCGCAACCTACATAGCGACGGCCGCCAAGCCCTACTTCCACGCCGCCCTGAACCCCTCACCCCCCCTCACCCAACGGGCAGTCGGCGGCGGCATCAAAGCCATGATCCCGCTCCAGGCGGCCCTGGCGGCCCGCTCAGGATCCCTCCGTACCGCCGCCGCCCTGACCACCCTCATCCCCGTAGCCCGCAAGCTCGCACGCAAGGTGAGCCCCACATGAGCACCCATGACCCGCGCCTCCGCCTCGGCTACGGCACCAACGGCCTCACCGACCTCCGCCTCGACGACGCCCTGGGGCTCCTCGCGGACCTCGGCTACGAGGGCGTGGGGCTGACCCTCGACCACATGCACCTGGACCCGCTCGCCCCCGAACTCCCCGCCCGCACCCGCCGCGTGGCCCAGCGGCTCGGCGAGCTCGGCCTCGGCGTGACCGTGGAGACGGGTGCCCGGTACGTACTCGACCCCAGGCGCAAGCACGGCCCGTCCCTCCTCGACCCGGACCCCGACGCCCGCGCCCGCCGCACCGCACTGCTCGTCACGGCCGTCCGCGTCGCCGCCGACCTCGGCGCGCACGCCGTGCACTGCTTCAGCGGCGTCACGCCCGACGGCACCGACGAGGACACCGCCTGGAAGCTGCTGGGGGAGGCCCTCGCCCCGGTCCTCGACGCGGCCGCGGACGCCGGTGTTCCGCTCGCGATCGAGCCCGAGCCCGGCCACCTCCTCGCCACCCTCGCCGACTTCCACCGGCTGCGCGAGCAACTGGGCGACCCGGAA
Organism: Streptomyces sp. BPTC-684; assembly: GCF_030028635.1. Lineage (NCBI taxonomy): Bacteria > Bacillati > Actinomycetota > Actinomycetes > Kitasatosporales > Streptomycetaceae > Streptomyces > Streptomyces sp. BPTC-684. Next base: position 821,211 of record NZ_CP124863.1, on the reverse strand, counting down.
CCGCTGGGGCTCACGCTGGACATCGGGCACTGCCAGTGCCTGGAGCCGCAGTCGCCCGCGGAGTGCGTGCGCGCCGCCGCACCCTGGCTGCGGCACGTCCAGATCGAGGACATGCGGCGCGGGGTGCACGAACACCTGCCGTTCGGGGACGGCGAGATCGACTTCCCGCCGGTCCTGGAGGCGCTCGCCGCCACCGGCTACCGCGGCCTGACCGTCGTCGAGCTGCCCCGCCACTCCCACGCGGGCCCCGAACAGGCCCGCCGTTCCATGGAGTTCCTGCGCCCGCTGACCGCGGGTGCCGCCTCGCCCCTGAAGGGAGCCCAGCCGTGATATCCCGTGCGGAACTCGACGCCCGCTTGGACGGCGCCGCCCGTGCCTGGCTCGACGAGGCGCTCGCCGAGGCGGCGCGCACGGCCGCCCGCCCGTCCGCCGGGTACGGCACCGCCCCCTGGGAGCTGCGGTTCGCCTCGGCGGGCCGCCACCTCGGCGCCGGCGCCGTCGATGAAGCACGCGTCCTGATGCTGTGCACCGCCCGCGTGGACGCGCCCACCGCGACCCGGATCTACCAGCAGGGCACCGCCGCCGAGCGCCGCGCCGTCCTCCTCGCGCTGCCGGACCTCGGCCTCGACCCGGCGGCCGGGGTGCCGCTCGTCGAGGACGCGCTGCGCGCCAACGACATCCGCCTGGTGGCCGCCGCCGTCGGCCCCTACGCCGCGGCCCACCTGGACCCGCACGCCTGGCGGCACGCCGTACTGAAGTGCCTGTTCACCGGCGTCTCCGTGGACGCCGTCGCCTCCTTGCGGGAGCGCGCCCACGGCGACACGGAACTCGCCCGGATGCTCGGCGACTACGCGAAGGAACGTACCGCCGCCGCCCGCCCCGTCCCCGACGACCTGCACCGCGTACTGGCCCTCACCGGGGCCGAGGAGTCCTGAGCATGCGTATCTTCGACCCGCACATCCACATGACGTCCCGCACCACCGACGACTACGAGGCCATGTACGCGGCGGGCGTGCGCGCGGTCGTCGAGCCCGCGTTCTGGCTGGGCCAGCCCCGTACCTCGCCCGCGAGCTTCTTCGACTACTTCGACGCGCTGCTTGGCTGGGAGCCGTTCCGGGCCGCGCAGTACGGCATAGCCCACCACTGCACGATCGCCCTCAACCCCAAGGAGGCGAACGACCCGCGCTGTACGCCCGTCCTCGACGAGCTGCCGCGCTATCTGGTCAAGGACGGCGTGGTGGCGGTCGGCGAGACCGGCTACGACTCGATGACGCCCGCCGAGGACCACGCGCTCGCCGTCCAGCTCCAGCTCGCCGCCGAACACGGCCTGCCCGCGATGGTGCACACCCCGCACCGCGACAAGCTCACCGGTCTGCGCCGCACGATCGACGTCGTACGCGAGTCGGCGCTCGCCCCCGACCGGGTGCTGCTCGACCACCTCAACGAGACGACCGTCAAGGAGGCCAAGGACAGCGGCGCCTGGCTCGGCTTCTCGGTCTATCCGGACACCAAGATGGACGAGGACCGGATGGTCGCGATCCTCGACGAGTACGGCCCGGAGAAGGTGCTGGTCAACTCGGCCGCGGACTGGGGCAAGAGCGATCCGCTGAAGACCCGCAAGGTCGCCGACGCCATGCTGAAGGCCGGGTTCGACGACGACGCGGTGGACCTGGTGCTGTGGCGCAACCCGGTCGCCTTCTACGGGCTGAGCGGCCGCCTGGACCTCGACCTGACCGCGCCGGAGGCCCTGCACGAGGGCAACTCCATCCTCCGCGGCGGCGAGTGAGCCCATGCGACTGCGCCACCCCGACGGCTCCACGGTCCACCTCGCGTACTGCACCAACGTCCACCCCGCCGAGACCCTCGACGGCGTCCTCGCCCAGCTGCGCGACCACTGCGAGCCGGTGCGCCGGCGCCTGGGCACCGACCGGCTCGGCATCGGCCTGTGGCTGGCCCGGGGCGCGGCCGAGGAGCTGAGCGCCGACGCGGCCGCGTTGCGCGGGCTGCGCGCCGAGCTCGACGGACGCGGCCTGGAGGTCGTCACCCTCAACGGCTTCCCGTACGACGGCTTCGGCGCCGAGGAGGTCAAGTACCGCGTCTACAAGCCGGACTGGACCGATCCGGAACGCCTGGAGTACACCGCCGACCTGGCCCGGCTGCTCGCCGCGCTGCTCCCCGACGACGTCACCGAGGGCACCATCTCCACCCTGCCGCTCGCCTGGCGCACCGGCTTCGACGCCGCCGCGGCCGCGACCGCGCACACCGCGCTCACCACACTGGCGGCGCGCCTTGACGCCCTGGAGGAGGAGACCGGGAAGTCGATCCGCATCGGCCTGGAGCCGGAGCCCGGCTGCACGGTCGAGACCACCGCCGACGCGATCGCCCCGCTCACCGCGATCGGCTCGCCGCGCATCGGCATCTGCGTCGACACCTGCCATCTGGCCACCTCCTTCGAGGACCCGGCCCAGGCGCTCGACGCGCTGCACGCCGCCGGGATCGCGATCCCCAAGGTCCAGCTGTCGGCCGCGCTGCACGCCGAGGAGCCGGGCAGGCCCGAAGTCCGCGCCGCGCTCGCCGAGTTCGCCGAGCCGCGCTTCCTGCACCAGACCCGCACCAGGCACGGCGCCGGGCTCCTCGGCACCGACGACCTCGACGAGGCCCTGGCGGGACAGGCCCTGCCGGACACCGCGCCCTGGCGCGCGCACTTCCACGTACCGCTGCACGCACGGCCCGCGGCGCCGCTGACCTCCACGCTGCCCGTGCTGCGCGAGGCCCTGGCGGGCCTGGTCGGCGGCCCGGTCGCGCGCACCCGCCACCTGGAGGTCGAGACGTACACCTGGCAGGCCCTGCCCGCCGAGCTGCGCCCGCGCGACCGGGACCGGCTCGCCGACGGCATCGCCGCCGAACTCGCTCTCGCCCGGGACCTGTTGACCGACCTCGGCCTCAAGGAACTGCCATGACCGACGCCCCCACCCCGCTCCTCGTCCTGGACGTCGTCGGGCTGACCCCCAAGCTCCTTGAGCACATGCCCCGGCTCAAGGCGCTCGCGGGCTCCGGCTCCCAGGCCCGGCTCGGCACGGTGCTCCCGGCCGTGACCTGCGCCGCCCAGTCCACCTTCCTCACCGGCACGCTCCCCGCCGAGCACGGCATCGTCGGCAACGGCTGGTACTTCCGCGACCTGGGCGACGTCCTCCTGTGGCGCCAGCACAACGGCCTGGTCGAGGGCGACAAGCTGTGGGACGCGGCCCGCCGCGCCCACCCGGGCTACACGGTCGCGAACATCTGCTGGTGGTACGCGATGGGCGCGGACACCGACATCACGGTCACCCCCCGTCCGGTCTACTACGCCGACGGCCGCAAGGAGCCCGACTGCTACACCCGGCCCCCGGCGCTCCACGACGAACTCCACGACAAGTTCGGCACGTTCCCCCTATTCAACTTCTGGGGACCCGGCGCGAACATCGTCTCCTCCCAGTGGATCGTCGACGCGACCCGCCACATCCTGGCGACCCGCACCCCCGACCTGGCGCTGTGCTATCTGCCGCACCTGGACTACGACTTGCAGCGGTACGGGCCCGACGACCCGCGCTCCTACAAGGCGGCCGCCGACCTGGACGCGGCCGTGGCGCCGCTGCTCGACGACGCGGAGGCGGGGGGCCGCACGGTCGTGGCCCTGTCGGAGTACGGCATCACGCGCGTCAGCCGGCCCGTGGACATCAACCGCGCCCTGCGCCGCGCCGGGCTGCTCGAAGTCCACACCCAGGATGGCATGGAGTACCTGGACCCGATGGCGTCCCGCGCCTTCGCGGTGGCCGACCACCAGCTCGCGCACATCTACGTCCGCAGGCCCGAGGACCTGGACGCCACCCGCGAGGCCCTCGCGGACGTGGCGGGCATCGACCAACTCCTCGACGACGAGGGCAAGAAGAGCTTCGGCCTCGACCACCCGCGGTCGGGCGAACTGGTCGCGGTCGCGGAGCCGGACGCCTGGTTCACGTACTACTACTGGCTCGACGACGACCGCGCCCCCGACTTCGCCCAGCTCGTCGAGATCCACCGCAAGCCCGGCTACGACCCGGTCGAGCTGTTCATGGACCCGCTCGACCCGTATGTGAAGGTCAAGGCCGCGAAGGCGCTGGCGCGAAAGAAGCTGGGGATGCGCTACCGGATGGCGGTCGTGCCGCTGGACCCCTCGCCGGTGCGGGGCAGCCACGGACGGCTGCCCGACGACCCGCAGGACGGGCCGCTGCTGCTGTGCTCGGCTCCGGACGCGGTGGGCGACGAGGTGGAGGCCACCGAGGTGAAGGGGCTGCTGCTGAGGCTGGCGGGGCTGGAGTAGTTCCCCGTTGCACCTGTTGTACGAAGAAGCCCGTGCACGAAGAAGCTTCCGTGCACGAAGAAGCTCCTGGCGGATCGTTCCGCCAGGAGCTTCTTCGTACGCGTACGTGAGGTGGGGCCGGGTCAGACCGGGCGCGCCTCGACGATCGAGACGCCCGCGGCGGTCTGCACGATGCGGTCCAGCTGGAAGCCGGTGGCGCGCAGGATCTCCGAGTACTGGCGGGCGGTGCGCTCCTTGCCGCCGACCAGGATCATCAGCCACAGGTCGACGAGCTTGGCGGGGTGCGCCGCGTTGCCCTCCGGAGGCACGAATTCCATGACGAGCAGCCGGCCGTCGGGGCTGATTGCCTCACGGGCGTTCTTGAGGATCTCCAGCGCCTTCGGTTCCGGCCATTCATGCAGAATGTGCTTCAGCAGATAGGCGTCCGCACCGGCCGGCAGCGGACCGAAGAGATCGCCCTTGTCGATCTCGACCCGGTCGACCACGCCCTCTTCCGTGAGAAACGCGTCGGCGCCGAGCTCGTCCGCCCGGGAATCGAAGAGGATGCCCTTCGACTGGGGCGTCTTCTTCAGGATCGCGGACAGCAGACCGCCGCGGCCGCCGAAGACGTCGACGAGCGTCTTGTACTTGGAGAAGTCGTACGCGGCGAGAATGGGCTCGGTCTCCATATTCGAGAGCGTGCCCATGCCGTTGAGGAAGATCTCCGCGAATTCCGGGTTCTGGCCCAGGTACTCGTACGCGTGCATGCCGCGGTTCTTCTCGAGGCTCGGCTGGCCGGTGCGCACGGTGTGGATGAGCCCACCCCAGTCCTCCCAGCTCGCGGGGTGGCCTGTCAACAGGGCCATGTCGCGCATCGACATCGGCGTGCCGGTGCGCAGCGCGTCGGCCATGGGCGTCAGCTTGAACCGGCCGTCGCTCTGCTCGCTGAATATCTTGTAGCCGGCGAGGGCGCGCAGCAGCCGGTGGACCGCGTCCGGGTCGGCCTCGATCCGCCGGGCGATCTCCTCCGAGGACAGCGGGCCGTCGGCGAGCTGGTCGGCGATCTTCAGCTCGGCCGCCACGTAGATCGCCTGGGACACCCAGGCGCCCTGGGCCAGTTCGAGGACGGCGATCGGCGCGGGCACCATCAGCTGGGCGAGGCGCTGCACCCGCGCGCGCACCCCTTCGACGATGCGGACGACTCGGGCGGGCGGAATTGGGGGCATACGTATCCTCCGTGGGCGGGTTGCGCAGCGGTATGCAAGAGTCTCAATTACCGGGATACCGGAAACTATGGGCGTCGCCCGGCAGACTCTAGAGCCGAGCCCGGCGGCGAACAACCACTCAACGCGCAAGAACCCGCCCCGAGTTGGCCGAAATTCGGCGCGAGTTCGGCACCAGTGAATTCCTAGTGCGAATCAAGTGTGCAACTGCGGCTGGGGCGCAGTCGGACAGGGCTTACAACTTACCGGGGAATACAGGACGGTTGAGGTAGAAGCGTCTATCGTGGCGCCGGTTGAGTCGGCTCCCAATGACGGGGGCACGCCATGATGAGGGAGAGACATGTCGAGAATACGCAGGTCTTGGAGTGGGGCCTTCGTGGCAGCGGCGGCGGTGGGCACCCTGGCCGTCACGCTGATCCCCGGCCCGGCACAGGCCTCGCCGAAGGAGGCGAAGGCCGCTGCCGGTACCACCGCGGGTGCCACTGCCAACGTCGAGGTCATCGCGAGCAAGCTCAACAACCCCCGCGGCCTCTCCGTCCAGGCGGACGGGACGATCCTGGTCGCCGAGTCGGGCGTGGGCAAGCCGGGCTGCGCGCCGGGCACCCACTGCGTCGGGCTGACCGGTTCCGTCTACCGTGTCAAGGGCACCCAGCAGGGCCGCGTGGTCACGGGCCTGCCGTCCTCCGCCGTGGCCCCGAAGACCCCGTACGAGCCGATCTCGGCCGCCGGTCCGAACGACGTGGAGGCCAACGGGTCGGGTTACCTCGTCCTCAACGGCTTCGGCGGCGGTACGGACGACCGCGCCAAGCTCGGCGCGGACGCGGCCAAGCTCGGCACGCTCCAGACGGCGAGCGGCTGGGTCGTCGGCGACCCGGTCAAGCACGAGACGCTGCTGGACCCGGACTGGATCCTCGGCCACCCGGCCAACGGGGAAGAGGCGTCCATCCACAGCAACCCCTGGCGCTTCGCCCGCAACGGCCGCGGCTTCCTGGTCACGGACGCCGGCGCCAACGACCTGATCGGCGTCGGCTTCGGCGGCCGCACCACGACCGAGGCGATCTTCCCGGACAACGAGCTCCCGGCGCCGGGCGCCGCCGCGGCCCCGTCGGCCAAGGAGAAGAAGGCCCTGGAGTCGCTCGCCCCGCAGACCAAGTCGGTCGCGGCCGACGGCACGGTCAAGGTGCAGTCGGTGCCCAGCGGCATCGTCAAGGGCGCAGACGGCGCGTTCTACATCTCCGACATGGGCGGTCTGCGTCAGGGCGGCTCGCGCATCTGGCGGATCGTGCCGGGCCACCGCGCGGAGGTCTTCGCCAGCGGTCTGACCGCGGTGACCGACCTGGCCGCGGACAAGAACGGCAACCTGATCGCCGTGTCGCTGACCGCCGGCTTCCAGCAGCAGGGCCCGCCGCTGCCGGGCAAGCTGAACCGGATCGACATCAAGACCAAGGCGGTCACCGAGATCCCGACCGACGGCAAGCTGTCGTTCTCCACCGGCCTGGCCGTCGGCCCGAACAACGAGTTCTACGTGACCAACAACTCGGTCGGCACCGAGGGTCAGCTGCTCAAGATCACGGAGTAGTTCCGATCGGCCGGTCCTGATCGACCGGTCCCGATCGGTTGGTCCTGATCGACTGGTCCTGATCGACTGATCAGCGCGTGACGTGCGGCCCCGCCGGGCACCTGACACCCGGCGGGGCCGCTTCGTCGTACGCTCCGAAGATCGCCCGAAAAATTCTTCTTCTCCCTCGGTCACACTCCTTCGCCGGGACCCGTCAGACCAGTGACGCGGGATCCCGACCGATGGGATCGAGCCGGCGTCACCGCTGAAAGATCGCAGTAGATCTCTGAAGGAGAGCAGTCATGGAAGCACGGATGCAGAACCCGGCGATGGTCCTCCCCGACGCGATGCAGGCCATCCAGGGCCTGTACAAGGCCACCTACGCGGGCGGCGTCCCGGCGGGCCTGCTCGCGCTGAGCCACCTGCGCGCGAGCCAGATCAATGGCTGCAGCCCCTGTGTGGAGTCGGCGTCCGGCCAGGCGCGCAAGGCGGGCGAGAGCGACGAGAAGATCTTCTCCGTCGGCGCGTGGCGGGAGACCCCCTTCTTCACCGACTCCGAGCGGGCCGCGCTGTCGCTCACCGAGCACGTCACGCGGCTGAACGACCGCGAGGACCCGGTCCCGGACGCGGTGTGGAACGAGGCCGCCAAGCACTTCAACGAGCAGGAGCTCGCGGCGCTCGTGCTGCACATCTCCGTCAGCAATCTGTTCAACCGCCTCAACGTCACGACGAAGCAGCAGGCCGGCCAGAAGTGGTAGGCACGGCCTAGCGAGGTGTTCGGTACGGCCCCGCCGGACCCGGACCGAGCGGGCGGTGTGGCGGTCGCGCGACGACACGCGACGGCCACGCCGCCCCTCAACACACGGATCGGTCCGCTGAGGCCGCTCACGCGGATCGGTCCGCCGACGCAGATCAGTATGCAGATCATCGCGGTGGCTCGTTCTCGCCTGTGGACAACGTTTTCCACAGGGGTGGTGAGGGGTGGCCGGGCGCGGGACCGTCGAGGCATGAACAAGCACCACGAATCGTACGGTTCCCACGGTCTGCCCGACGACGACCCGCAGCTCACCCTGCGCAACCCGGCCGAACTGGCCGATGCCCTGCCGTATTTGATGGGCTTCCACCCGACGGACTCCATCGTGATGGTCGCCCTCCACGGTCGCCGGGGCCGCTTCGGCGGGCGGCTCCGGCTCGGCATCCCCCGTGCGCCGGGGGAGTGGCCGCACGTCGCCGAGCAACTGGCCGAGTGCCTGGTGGCGGGGAGCGAGCGACGGGGCCCGCGCCCGGACGCGATCATCGCGTTCCTCTGCCAGGACCCGGACCCGGCGGGTGAAGTGACGGCTGGTCAAGTCATGGAGAGGCTGAGGCCGTTGGCCCAACTCCTGCGGACGGCGTGCGGCGCGCTGGACGTCCCGGTCCTGGAAGCGCTGTGCATCTCGGACGGGAGGTACTGGTCGTACTGCTGCCCGGACGCGCGCTGCTGCCCACCGGAGGGGAACGTGCTGGCCATGCCCGGTACGTCGGTGCTGGCGGCGGCCGCGACCTTCGCCGGACTCCAAGTCCGGGGCTCCCTACGGGAGATGGAGGCGCGTCTCGCCCCCTGGCGGCGCCCGGCGGCGGCCGACCAGGAGCGCGTGCTCGCGGTGGCGGAGGAGGCCCTCGTGCCGCGCATCCTGGACGAGGAGGAGCGGCTGCGGGTCGGACGGGAGACCCTGGACCTGGCGGGCCGCGTGATGCGCCGCCTCTCCGGCGCACCCCCGGCCACGGGCCGCACGGACGCGGACGCGCTGGACGACGGCCTGATCGCCCACGACGAGGCGGCGGCCCTGGTCCTCGGCCTCCAGGACCGCACCACCCGGGACCGCGCGGCCGAGTGGATGGAGGGCCCGGACGCCGCCCCGGCCCAGCGACTGTGGCGCGCCCTGGCCCGCCGCTGCGTGGGGCGCTACGGAGAGCACGCGGCGGCCCCGCTCACCCTGGCGGGCTGGGTGGCCTGGTCCACGGGCGACGAGCCCGCCGCCAGGGTCGCCCTGGGCCTGGCGCTGCGCGCCGATCCCGAGTACCAGTTCGCCCAACTCCTCCACCAGGCCTGCAACCAGGGCCTGGACCCGGAGGCGCTGAGGAGATGCCTGCGGGAGGAGAGGCGGGAGCGGGAGGGGGCAACGGCTGCGACGGGGGGTGCGGTCGGGGATCCGGTGGCTGTTGCGGTCGGCGGGTGTGGCGACCCGCGCTCGGGTCTCGGGGCTGAGGCGGGCTTGGCCGAGCCTGCGATCGGGCCCGCCGCTCATGAGCCTGGCGTCCCAGGGGCCGGGCCTGCCGTCGCCGGGCACGGGGTGGCCGTGGAGGCGACAGCATCCGGTGTGGCCGGGCCCGCTCGGCGGCTCAAGTCCCGCCGCAAGGCTGCGGCGAACCGGAACGACCGCACTGCTGCCACCGCCCCGGCGAACAGGAGGGACGCGGCATCCGCCTCCGTCCGGCCCGAAGGTGTCGAGGGCGGCGCCCCGGCGGCCGGGTCCGCCCGGCGTGGGGCCCGGCGGACCGGTCGGGCGGGGCAGCGGGACGGGACCGGCCGATGACGCCGGGTCCACGCCGCGCCGTGTCGCTCCGTGACCCGTGCACGGCCCGCCGCGTTCACGAGGGGGGCGCCGCGCGAGGGCGGTCCGCCCGACCCGCGAATGCGGCCGGAGTGCTCGGAAGGCAAGGTATGGCGTTCAATGTCCCTCCCCGGGCCAATCCCCCCTCCCGGGTCGATCCCTCTCCCCGGACTCCCCGGGCCGAAGACCCGCCCCCGCCCTGGGGTGATGTCTCTCCCCGGGCCGACGCTCCTGCCCGGGGTCATGTCCCGCCCCGGGCCCCGGTCGGAGGCGGTCCGGCCTCCCCGGGAACGGGCCGAGGATCCGGGCTCGGGTCCGGACCAGGCGCAGGCCCAGGACCGGGGCGGCGCCCGGCACCCGCACCCCGGGTGTCCGGCCCGGCCGGAACCTCAGGACCCGGCCCCGGCTTCGGTGAACTCCCCCCACTGCACGCGGCCCTGATCTCCGTTGCCCTGCCCGGCCTCGTCGTCTCGGCGGAGCACGGCCAGCTCACCGGCCACGGCCTGGAGGGCTTCTACCGCCACGGCCGCCGCCTGCTCGCCCGCTGCCAGCTGAAGGTGGCGGGGCGGGAGCCGATCGCCCTCCAGGGCAGACCGATATCGGCCGACCGCGCCCGCTTCTTCGCGGTGGTGCGCACCCCGGCCGACAGCGGCCCCGACCCCGAGATCGCGATCGAGCGGCTGCGCCAGGCCGACGGCAGCGAGCGGATCACCCTGCGCAGCTCGTCGCCCCGCCCCCTGCGGCTGCCTGTGGAGATCGCCCTCGGGACCGACCTCGCCGATCTGGGCGCGGTCGCGGCGGGCCGGGCCGGACCCGAACTGCCGGGCAGCGTCCACGACTCGGGCATGCGCTGGACGGCCCCCGGCGCGCACGCGGTGGTGAGCGCGCACCCGCCCCCGGCCGACGCGCTCGCCTCGGCGGGCGTGCTGCGCTGGGACGTGGAGCTGCCCCCGGGCGGTACGTACACGATCGAGCTCCACATCCGCACCGACCGCCCCGCCCGGCTGCCCGGCCAGGCCGCGAGCCACCCGCTGCCGCAGGCCGAGGCGGAGGGCGACGACCCCCGGGTCGGGCCGCTGCTCCAGAGCGGCCTCGACGACCTGCGGGCCCTGCTCGTACGGGACCCGGCCCACCCGGCGGACGTGTACGCGGCGGCGGGCGTCCCCTGGCGCACCGGCCCGGCCCCGGCCGAGGCGCTGTGGGCCGCGCGGATGGCCCTGCCGCTCTCCACCCGGCTGGCAGCCGCGACCCTGCGCGCCGTCGCGCGTACCCAACTGGCGGGCGGAGAAAGGGAGTCGGGCCGCATCCCCGGGCCGCTGCGGGACGCGGGACCGCATCTGCCGCCGAGCTGCACCGGAGTGGAGGCCACGCTCGCGTTCCCGGTGGTGCTCGCCGAGGCCCGCCGCTGGGGGCTCGCCGAGTCCGAGGTGGCCGAGCTGCTGCCGGCGGCGGAGCGGTGTCTGCGCTGGCTGCGCGTGTGCGTAGGTGAGGACGGCTATCTCGGCGAGCCGGGCCCGGCGGCGGGCCTGGCCCGGGCCGAGACCCAGGCCCACGCCCACCGCGCCGCCGTCCTGGGCGCTGAGCTGCTGCGGGAGTGCGGCAGGCCGGGGGCCGAGGAGTGCGCGGCCTTGGCGGCGGGGCTGCGCGAGCGGTTCCGGGAGGAGTTCTGGATCGAGGACCTCGCGGGCGGGCGCCCCGCCGCCGCCCGTACCGCCGACGGCCGACGGTTGCCACCGCTCGGCGCGGGCGCCGCCCACCTCCTGGACACCGGGCTGCTCGGCGCGGGACGGCTCGCCCCCGGGCTGCTCGACAAGGTGCAGACGGAGCAGCTGGCCCGGCTCCTGGGCGGCCCGGCCATGGACTCCGGCTGGGGCCTGCGCGGCCTCGGCGCCAAGGAGCCGGGCTACAACCCGTTCGGCCACCGCGCGGGCGCGGTGCGGGTGTACGACACGGCGGTCGCCGTCACGGGCCTCGCGGCCGCCGGGTACGAGAAGGAGGCGAGCGCGCTGCTGCGCGGACTCCTGGACGCGGCCGAGGCGTTCGGCTACCGGCTGCCCGAGATGTACGCGGGGGAGCAGCGCACCGCGGACGGCGCCCCGCTGCCGCACCCCGCCGCGTGCCGCCCGGCCGCCGTCGCCGCGGCCTCGGCGGTCCAGCTGCTCACCACGCTCGCGGGGATCCGCCCGGACGCCCCGGCGGGCACGGTAGCCCTCTGTCCCGTACGGTCGGCGCCGCTCGGCGCGGTGCGGCTGTCGGGGCTGAGCGTCGCGGGGGAGCCGTTCGCCGTGCGGGTCAGCAGGCTCGGCGTCGGCATGGTCGAGCAGGCCGCCGGCCGGCTCCAGTTGGGAGGCTGAACGGAGTGCTGAGTGAATCCGGTACGGAGGAAGAGGTCGCGCCGGTCCCCGCGGTGGGGGCGGTGGGCGCCGAGGGCATCGAGCCGCATGTGGTGAGAAGCCGTGCGCGGGGCGCCTCGGGAGGGACCCGTGGGGCGCCTGGTGAAGATGGTGCGACCAGCCGCGTCCGGGGGCGTGTTTATCGTCAGGGAGACGACTATGATCGCTTCATGTCTCCCTACGACCCGTCGGCCTTCCCGCCCTTCGCCGTGACCGTCGACCTGGTCGTGCTCACCGTGCGGCGCCACGCCCTGTGCGCGCTGGTCGTCCGTCGCGGGGAGCCGCCGTTCCAGGGGCGGTGGGCGCTGCCGGGCGGCTTCGTCCGGGGCGACGAGGACCTGTCGGCCGCGGCGGCCCGCGAGCTGACCGAGGAGACCGGACTCTGCGCCCAGGACCCGGCGGCCACCGCCCCGGCCCCGGGCAACGGCGCCCATCTGGAGCAGCTCGCCACGTACGGCGACCCCCGGCGCGACCCCCGGATGCGGGTGGTCAGCGTGGCGCACCTGGCGCTCGCCCCCGATCTGCCCGCCCCGCGCGCGGGCGGTGACGCGCACAGCGCGCGCTGGGCGCCGGTCGAGGACCTGCTGAGCCAGGACGGCGGCTTCGGCCGCGAGGACGAGCAGCCCGCCCCGCTCGCCTTCGATCACGCCCAGATCCTCGCGGACGGCGTGGAGCGGGCCCGTTCCAAGATCGAGTACTCGTCGCTGGCCACGGCGTTCTGCCCGGCCGAGTTCACCGTCGGGGAGCTGCGGCGGGTGTACGAGGCGGTGTGGGGGGTCGCGCTCGACCCCCGCAACTTCCACCGCAAGGTGACCGGCACCCCGGGCTTCCTGGTCCCGGCGGGCGGCACCACGACCCGTCAGGGCGGCCGCCCCGCGCAACTGTTCCGCGCGGGCGGCGCGACGCTCCTGAACCCCCCGATGCTCCGCCCGGAGGTCTGACCCACCTGGGAGGCTCGCGCCCGCAAAGGGGCGCGGGGCTGTGTCATTGTGCGGCTCCGCCGCGATGGGGGTCCCCCCTGTTCGAGCGAAGCCGAGAACAGGGGGGAGCGACCAGCCACGCACGGTCCGCAGCTGAAAGACACCTCCAGCGGGCTGCCCGCGCGCGGGTGGACGCATACCCGCCGTGGCACACGCATGCTCCGGGATGCACGAAAAGTCGGAAATGTCGCGTTATGTTACTCCGGTACTCGGCGCCCCCGCCGCACCGTCGAGCGGTCTCACCCCCGCGAGAGAAGCGATGCTCCAGGCCATCGGACTCACCAGCACACCCCGCCGCGACCGTCCGCCCGAGGTGGACGACCTGACCTTCGAGGCCCGGCCGGGCCTGATCACCGCGCTGCTCGGCGCCCCCGGTTCCGGCAAGACCGCGGCCCTGCGCCTGATGCTGGAGCTCGAACCGGGCCGGGGCGTCACCTACTTCCGGGGCCGCCCGCTCCACAAGGTGGCCCACCCGGCCCGCGAGGTCGGCACCCTGCTCGGCGACGTGCCGGGCCACCCCGCCCGTACGGTCCGGGGCCAGCTCCGCCTCATGTGCGCGGTCGCCGGGGTCCCGGCCGCCCGCGCCGAGGAGATGCTCCACGTCGTCGGCCTCGACGGCCTCGGGGACCAGCGGCTAGGCACCCTCTCGCTCGGCATGGACCGCAGGCTCGGCCTCGCCGCCGCCCTCCTCGGCGACCCGCACACGCTGCTCCTCGACGAGCCCGCCGAGGGCCTCTCGCCGCGCGAGAACAGCTGGCTGTACGGGCTGTTGCGCGGCCACGCGCAGCACGGCGGCACCGTGCTGTGCACCTTCGCCGACCCCAAGGAGGCGGCCCGGGTGGCCGACCGGGTGGTCACCGTCGACGGGGGCCGCCTCGTCGCGGACCAGGACGCGACCGAGTTCGCCCGCACCCGGCTGCGCCCCCGGGTGGCCGTCGCCACCCCGCACGCCGCCCGCCTCGGCGCCCTGGTCAGCCGCGAGGCCCGCGCCGCACGCCGCTCCGTCGAGGTGGTCACCGAGGACGGCAGCCACCTCTCCGTCTACGGGACGACCTGCGCCGAGGTCGGCGAAACGGCCTTCCGCCACGGCGTCCTCGTCCACCGCCTCACGGAAGAGGTCGGCGACACCGGCCCGACGGCACCGGGCCCCCGCCCGTCCCCGGCTCCGGCGGCGGCCACCGCCCCGGACCCCGCCGCGCCCACGGAACTCCTCCCGTCGCACACCGGCGCCCCCACCCCCCACCCGCGCCCCCCGATCACCCCCGCCCTCCCCCGCACCCCACTCCGCCCCCTCCGCTACGAGCTCCGCCGCCTGCTCGGCGTGCGCACCACGTACCTGCTCGCCGGTGCCGTGCTCGTCGGGTCGGTCGCGCTCGCCGTGGCGCTCGGGCGCACCGGGCGCACACCGCTGCCGCACCTGGCCGCCGCCTGGCCGCAGCTGCTGCCGCTGCCGCCCGCCGCGTTCGGCGCCGGTGTCCTCGGCGCGCTCGCCTTCGGCGAGGAGTACCGCTACCCCGCGCTCGCCGCCGACCGCGGCACCGTCCCGCGCAGGCTCGGGCTGCTGCTCGCCAAGCTCGCCGTGTCGGCCGGGGCCGCCCTCCTGCTGGCCGTGCTCACGGTCGTCCTGGACGTGCAGGCCCTGCGTCTGGTGTACGGCGGCGACTTGGTGCGGATCCCGCCGGACTGGCCCTCGCTGGCGGCGAGTTGGGCGGGGCTGACCGTCGGCTGCGCCTGGGCCGGGCTGCTCGCGGCCGGCGTCTTCCGGGCCACCACGGCCGGGCTCGCCGCCGTCCTGGCGGTGCCGGTCGCCGTCGTACCCCTCGTACAGAAGGCGCTGTCGGCGCCGCAGGCGCGTTCGGTCGCCGGGCTTCCGGCCCGGCTGCGGGACGTGGCCTGGCTGCGCTGGCCGCACGCGCTGGACAACGGGCTCGGTGCGGCGCTGCACCTGCTCGCCCGGCCGCAGGGCGCGGCCCTCGCGCTGTCGCTCTGCGTCCTGCTCTGCGCCTACGTGGTCACCGGCCTTCGCGCGAGGGCCCGTTGGTGACCCCGTCCTGACCTCGGCGTATGGCGATGGCCGCAACTCCCCAAGGAATGCCCGCTTCTTTCCGATAAAGCGTCAATTGCGAGGGGTGCGGCGATCACCCTTTCGTGTGCTTTTCACCAAAGACCTCAAGGGCCGTGGAAGTCCCGCCGACAAAGGATGCGTGAGTACCCTTGCGCACACCATGATGACCACCGCCCGCGCCGCCGACACCGGCCTCGCAGGACCGGGCGAACTCGACCGCTACCCCTACGCGGAGGCGCGTGGCGCCGACCGCGTCTCCCTCCCCGCGTGGGACGGGGGCGAGGCAGACCTCGGCCGGGTCAGCCGCCGCGCGGCGGGCAGCCGCGGGAGAGGACTGCACGGCCAACTCGTCCAGCAGCTCGGCCAGATGATCGTCTCCGGCGATCTCGGCGCCGACCGCCCGCTGGTCCCCGAGGAGATCGGCCAGCGCTTCGAGGTCTCCCGGACCGTCGTGCGCGAGTCGCTCCGCGTACTGGAGGCCAAGGGCCTGGTCAGCGCCCGCCCCAACGTCGGCACCCGGGTCCGCCCGGTCAGCGACTGGAACCTGCTGGACCCCGACATCATCGAGTGGCGCGCCTTCGGCCCGCAGCGTGACGACCAGCGGCGCGAGCTCAGCGAGCTGCGCTGGACGATCGAGCCGCTGGCCGCCCGGCTCGCGGCGGGGCACGGCCGCGAGGACCTCCAGCAGCGCCTCGGCGACATGGTCGAGATCATGGGGCACTCGCTCACCCAGGGTGACGTGATCACCTTCTCGCGGGCCGACGCGGAGTTCCACTCCCTGCTGATCCAGGCCGCGGGCAACCGCATGCTGGAGCACCTCTCCGGCATCGTCGGCGCCGCCCTCCAGGTCTCCGGCGGACCGGTCACCGGCTGTGACCGCCCCTCCGACGCGGCGCTCACCCACCACGCCCGGATCGTGGACGCGCTGGCGGCCGCCGACGGGGCGGCCGCCGAGGCGGCCATGCGGCAGCTGCTCACCGTCCACCCCGAGGTGGAGCGCGTCGTTCCCGCGCCGCGCGAGCACTGACGGCGGAGCGCGGCCGGGCGCGGGCCCGCCGCCCCGCCCGGAGGAAGCACGCGTCGCCGGACCTCGGGGGGTCCGGCGACGCGATTGTGGGCACTATGACCCGTGTGGCCGTTTTTGTCGTGAATGGGGTGTGACTCGGGCCACGTGGATTGGGCGTAACACTCCTCGAAACCGTGCGATGACCTAAGAGGTAACAGCCGAGGAAGGAATACAGCGGCCGCTCGCGGCGCTGTGCAGCTCCGAGGTTCAGCCCGCGCCGTCGGCACAATCCCCAGCCGACGGTCGTCGGCTCCGGCCCGATCATGGGCGGGGCCGGAAGCCGTTTTCCATCGTTCCGAGAGGTTGTTCGTGTCGGCCAGCACATCCCGTACGCTCCCGCCGGAGATCGCCGAGTCAGAGTCTGTGATGGCGCTCATCGAGCGGGGAAAGGCTGATGGGCAGATCGCCGGCGATGACGTGCGTCGGGCCTTCGAAGCCGACCAGATTCCGCCAACCCAGTGGAAGAATGTTCTGCGCAGCCTCAACCAGATCCTCGAGGAAGAGGGTGTGACGCTGATGGTCAGTGCCGCGGAATCTCCCAAGCGCACCCGGAAGAGCGTCGCAGCGAAGAGCCCGGCGAAGCGCACCGCCACCAAGACCGTCGCGGCCAAGACGACCGTGACCAGGACCGTCGCGGCCACCGCGGCCCCGACGGCCGAGACCGTGGACGTGTCGGCGGACGACGCCGAGGCGCCCAAGAAGGCCGCCGCCAAGAAGACGGCCGCGAAGAAGACCGTCGCCAAGAAGGCCGTGGCCAAGAAGACGGCCGCCAAGAAGACCGGCAAGAAGGGCGACGACGAGGTCATCGAGGGCGACGAGCTCCTCGAGGACGTCGCGCCCGGCAAGGGTGACGAGGAAGAGCCCGAGGGCGAGAGCAAGGGCTTCGTCCTGTCCGACGAGGACGAGGACGACGCGCCCGCCCAGCAGGTCGCCGTCGCCGGCGCCACCGCCGACCCGGTCAAGGACTACCTGAAGCAGATCGGCAAGGTCCCGCTCCTCAACGCCGAGCAGGAGGTCGAGCTCGCCAAGCGCATCGAGGCCGGCCTGTTCGCCGAGGACAAGCTCTCGGCCGCCGACAAGCTCGCCCCCAAGCTCAAGCGCGAGCTGGAGATCATCGCCGAGGACGGCCGCCGCGCCAAGAACCACCTGCTGGAGGCCAACCTCCGCCTCGTGGTCTCGCTGGCCAAGCGCTACACGGGCCGCGGCATGCTCTTCCTGGACCTGATCCAGGAGGGCAACCTCGGTCTGATCCGCGCGGTCGAGAAGTTCGACTACACCAAGGGCTACAAGTTCTCCACGTACGCCACCTGGTGGATCCGTCAGGCGATCACCCGCGCCATGGCCGACCAGGCCCGCACCATCCGTATCCCGGTGCACATGGTCGAGGTCATCAACAAGCTCGCGCGCGTGCAGCGCCAGATGCTCCAGGACCTGGGCCGCGAGCCCACCCCGGAGGAGCTGGCCAAGGAGCTCGACATGACCCCGGAGAAGGTCATCGAGGTCCAGAAGTACGGCCGTGAGCCGATCTCCCTCCACACCCCCCTGGGTGAGGACGGCGACAGCGAGTTCGGTGACCTCATCGAGGACTCCGAGGCGGTCGTCCCGGCCGACGCGGTCAGCTTCACGCTCCTCCAGGAG
The DNA here is from genome assembly GCF_030028635.1 of Streptomyces sp. BPTC-684. NCBI lineage: Bacteria > Bacillati > Actinomycetota > Actinomycetes > Kitasatosporales > Streptomycetaceae > Streptomyces > Streptomyces sp. BPTC-684. The sequence continues at coordinate 803,376 of NZ_CP124863.1, read as the reverse complement.
CAGCTGCACTCGGTCCTCGACACCCTGTCGGAGCGCGAGGCGGGCGTGGTCTCCATGCGCTTCGGCCTCACCGACGGCCAGCCGAAGACCCTGGACGAGATCGGCAAGGTCTACGGAGTGACGCGTGAGCGCATCCGCCAGATCGAGTCGAAGACCATGTCGAAGCTCCGCCACCCGTCGCGCTCGCAGGTCCTGCGCGACTACCTCGACTAGGTCGCGTTCTTACGTACGCAGTACGTAGTCGTACGTGACGCAGGGCCCGGTTTCCGCAAGGGAACCGGGCCCTCGTGCGTGTCTGAGCGGGTGCGGGCCGTCAATAGCTCGTTGACTCTGGGTGTGCCTGTGTCACCCGGAGTCAGGAGACCGTATGCGACGTCCCACCGTCCTAGCGCTGCGCGGGGCGCTGGCCCTCACGGCCGCCGCGACCGCCGTACCGCTGGCCGCGCCCGTACCGGCCGCCGCCGACAGCGTGGTCATCGGGGGCACGCCCGCCTCCGTCGAGGACAACCCGTACGCCGTCGCGCTCTCCAGCCGTACCCGGTTCGGGGGTACGCGTGCGGGGCAGTTCTGCGGGGGAGTGGTGGTCGCGCCCACCAAGGTGGTCACCGCCGCGCACTGCCTCAGCAAGGAGGTGCTCGGCGCCGACGGGGTGGGGGACCTGAAGGTGATCGCGGGGCGCTCCCAGCTGCGCAGCAACAAGGGCGAGGAGGTCGTCGTGCGGGAGACCTGGGTCAACCCCGCCTACGACCCGGTGAGCAACGCCGGTGACCTGGCGGTGCTCACCCTGGCGAGCGCGCTGCCCGCGTCGTACGTCATCGGGGTCGCCGGGCCGGGCGACGCCGCGTACGAGGCGTACACCGCCGCGACCGTGTACGGCTGGGGCGACACCTCGGGGCGGGGCACTTACGCCTCGGTGCTGCGGTCGGCCCCGGTCCAGGTGCTGCCGGACGGGGCCTGTGAGCGCGCCTACCCGGGGAACTCGGAGGGTGAGTACCTGAGCGCCACCATGCTCTGCGCGGGCGATCCCAGGGGCGGCCACGACGCCTGCCAGGGCGACAGCGGGGGACCGCTCATCGCCCGTGGGCGCCTGATCGGCCTGGTGTCCTGGGGCAGCGGCTGCGGGCAGGCCGAAAGCCCGGGGGTGTACACCCGTATCTCCGCGTTCGTCGGCCCGTCACGGAACGCGGCGCCCCTGTAGCGGGGCGCGGGCACGAGAACGGGCGGCCGCCCCCGCGCGCGGGGGCGGCCGCCCGTCGCCGGTCCTGGACCGGCCCTGGCTCGTCGTCAGTGCGAGGTTCAGCGATCCTCTTCGCCTGCGGATTCGGGCACCGCGGTGAGGCGGTCCGTCTCGTCCTGTATCTCAGCGGCGATCTTCTTCAGTTCCGGCTCGAACTTGCGTCCGTGGTGAGCACAGAAGAGCAGTTCGCCGCCGCTGGTCAGAAGGACACGCAGGTATGCCTGTGCGCCGCAGCGGTCGCAACGGTCAGCGGCCGTCAGGGGGCTCGCGGGGGTCAGAACAGTAGTCACGTCGCCTCTTCTCTAGCTCGACGAGCTGTCGTACCAGGGTCAACATCCAACCAGGCCGAAAACGTTCCCGCTCGTGCCTTTTCCTCGAAACTTCTTGGTCAAGGTGGCTGTCTGCTGCCGGTTGGCGGCGAATGAGCCGTATTGCGGTGCTTTACGGTTTCGCGTTGCTTGTCTCGTTTGGTCCTCCCGGCGGGGTTGCCGGTTGTTCATGAGGACGTGCCCGGAGCCTAAATGGTTCATGCCTGGATGGGAACGTGATATCCGCATCACCCCAACGAGGGATCGAACATGCATACGAGGCTGGACTAGCATGAGTATTGCCGAGGGTGGCGTGACAAAGGCTCTACCAGGCCTCGGTACCCTCTGACCGGCGACCGACGCCGACCCCCTACCCATCGGGGGCGAATTGAAATTCAGCGAGGAGCGAACTGCGTGACCGCCGAGACGTCCGTTCCGTCCACTGCGCTGCTGTCCGGCGCCGACCGGGACGGCTCCAACTACACCGCGCGGCACCTGCTCGTCCTTGAAGGCCTCGAAGCGGTCCGCAAGCGCCCCGGCATGTACATCGGCTCGACCGACAGCCGCGGCCTGATGCACTGCCTCTGGGAGATCATCGACAACTCCGTCGACGAGGCCCTGGGCGGGTACTGCGACTTCATCGAGGTGATCCTGCACGACGACGCCTCGGTCGAGGTGCGGGACAACGGCCGGGGCATCCCGGTCGACGTCGAGCCCAAGACCGGTCTGTCGGGCGTCGAGGTCGTCATGACCAAGCTGCACGCCGGCGGCAAGTTCGGCGGCGGCTCCTACGCCGCCTCCGGCGGTCTGCACGGCGTGGGCGCGTCCGTGGTGAACGCGCTCTCGGCCCGCCTCGACGTCGAGGTCGACCGCAACAGCGCGACGCACTCGATCAGCTTCCGGCGCGGCACCCCCGGCATGTTCACCGAGCAGGGCCCCGACGCCCCCTTCGACCCGTCGAGCGGGCTGCTCAAGGGCAAGCGGGTGCCCAAGACCCGCACCGGCACGCGCATCCGCTACTGGGCGGACCGCCAGATCTTCCTGAAGGACGCGAAGCTCTCCCTGGAGACGCTCCACCAGCGCGCGCGCCAGACCGCCTTCCTGGTCCCCGGCCTGACCATCGTCGTCCGGGACGAGCGCGGCCTCGACGGCGAGGGCAAGACGGAAGAGACGTTCCGCTTCGACGGCGGGATCAGCGAGTTCTGCGACTACCTGGCCCAGGACAAGGGCGTCTGCGACGTGCTGCGGCTCACCGGCCAGGGCACCTTCAAGGAGACCGTCCCGGTCCTGGACGAGCGCGGCCACATGACCCCCACCGAGGTCACCCGCGAGCTCGCCGTGGACATCGCGCTGCGCTGGGGCACCGGGTACGACACCAACCTGAAGTCGTTCGTGAACATCATCGCCACCCCCAAGGGCGGCACCCACGTCACCGGCTTCGAGCGCTCGGTCACCAAGACCGTCAACGAGGTGCTGCGCTCCGCGAAGCTGCTGCGCGTCGCCGAGGACGACGTCGTCAAGGACGACGCCATGGAGGGCCTGACGGCGGTGGTCACCGTCCGTCTCGCCGAGCCGCAGTTCGAGGGCCAGACCAAGGAGGTGCTCGGCACCTCGGCGGCCAACCGGATCGTCGCCAATGTGGTCGCCAAGGAGCTGAAGGCGTTCCTGACCTCCACCAAGCGCGACGCCAAGGCGCAGGCCCGATCGGTGCTCGACAAGATCGTGGCCGCGGCCAGGACCCGGATCGCCGCCCGGCAGCACAAGGAGGCGCAGCGGCGGAAGACCGCCCTGGAGTCCTCCTCGCTGCCCGCCAAGCTGGCCGACTGCCGCAGCGACGACGTGGAGCGCAGCGAGCTCTTCATCGTCGAGGGCGACTCCGCGCTCGGCACCGCGAAGCTCGCCCGGAACTCGGAGTTCCAGGCGCTGCTCCCGATCCGCGGCAAGATCCTCAACGTTCAGAAGGCGTCCGTCTCGGACATGCTCAAGAACGCCGAGTGCGGCGCGATCATCCAGGTCATAGGAGCGGGCTCGGGCCGGACCTTCGACATCGACGCGGCGCGGTACGGCAAGATCGTGCTGCTCGTCGACGCCGATGTCGACGGCGCCCACATCCGCATCCTGCTGCTGACCCTCTTCCAGCGCTACATGCGCCCGATGGTCGAGGCGGGCCGGGTCTTCGCCGCCGTCCCGCCGCTGCACCGGATCGAGCTGGTCCAGCCCAAGAAGGGCCAGGACAAGTACGTGTACACGTACTCGGACAGCGAGCTGCGCCAGACCCTGCTGGAGTTCCAGCGCAAGGGCGTCCGGTACAAGGACTCCATCCAGCGCTACAAGGGCCTCGGCGAGATGGACGCCGACCAGCTGGCGGAGACCACGATGGACCCGCGGTTCCGCACCCTGCGCCGGATCAACATCGGTGACCTGGAGGCCTCCGAGCAGGTCTTCGATCTGCTGATGGGCAACGAGGTGGCGCCGCGCAAGGAGTTCATCACCAGCTCGGCGGCGACGCTGGACCGCTCGCGCATCGACGCCTAGCCGCGGCGGGCCCGGCCGGAGTGGCCGGGCCGGTCCGGGCGGCCGGGGTGGCGTGTCCACCCGTGGGTGGAGCCGAGAGCTCCACCCACGTTCAACCCCTGCTCCGATGTGTCTGACCAGCCCGTTTCCGTAACTTCGATGGCGTAGGGAAGTCCTGCCGTCGTGGTTCCGGAGGCCCAGATGTCCGCGCTCGTGAATGTGCTGGTGGCGGTAGCCGTCGTCGCGCTGATCGTCTCGCGCCAGGTGCGGCCCCAGCAGCCGGCCGACGCCAAGCGCTGGTGGCTCGTCCCGGCGGTCCTGGTGTACCTGGCGATACGGGAAAAGGGCCTGGTCGACCCGGACCACCACCTGGCCTCGGTGCTGCTGCTCGGCACGGAGGTCGCGACCGGGCTGCTCATGGGCGCGGCCTGGGGCTGGACCGGCAAGCTGTGGACCGGGGCGGACGGCTCGGTGTGGACCAAGGGCACCAGGGCGACGGCGGCCGTCTGGGCCGTGGGCATCGCCGTCCGGGTGGGGCTCGCCGGCATCGGCGCCCTGGCCGGGATACGGATGGGCACGGGCGCGCTGCTCCTCGGCCTGGCGGCCTCGCTCCTGGTGCGCAGCGGCATCCTGGTGCGGCGGGCCCAGTCGCTGCCCGCGTCGTACGGTGTTGCTGCCGACGGCCCGGCCCGGCCGCTGTGGAAGGACCGCGTGTGACCACCGACGTCTGGTTCACCTGGCCCTCGCGGGAGGCGCTCTCCGGCGAGGGGCTCAGCCGCGCACGGCTGGGCATCATGTGGGGCGTGCGCGGGCTGCTGCTCGGCGGAATGCTGTGGACCGCGATCAGCGAGAAGGGGCCCGACGGCTGGGCCTGGGCGGTGGGCGTCACCATGGTCCTGGTCATGGTCGTGCTGGCCCGGGCGTTCTGGCAGCAGACGCTCGCCCACCGGCTGTGGCCCTCGCTGGGGCTGCTCGCGCTGCTGATGGCGTCGGCGCTGGCGGCGCAGCAGACCGACTGGCACGTCTTCGCGATCATCGTGTGGTGCGGTTGCGCGATCTCCGCCCTGGAGCGGCTCCCGCTGGGCGCCGCCGTCCCCTGCACCCTGGTGGCCCTCGGGGCGTACGCGGTGGTGAACACCGACAGCTGGCTGACCACCGCCCTCACCACCGCGGGGCTCGGCCTCGCCGGATATGTGCTGCGGCTGGACGCGGAGGCGCGGGGCAGCGCCCAGCGGCTGCTCGCCCAGGAGCGGGCCGCCCGCGCCGCCGAGGCCGAGTCGGCCGCGCTCGCCGAGCGGGCCAGGATCGCCCGCGAGATCCACGATGTGCTGGCGCACAGCCTCTCCGCCCAGCTGGTGCATCTGGAGGCGGCCCGGCTGATGATCGAGCGCGAGCCCGCCGGGGACTTCCGGGACCGGATCCTGGAGCGGGTGGTCGCCGCCCGGTCGATGGCGCGGGACGGCCTGGCCGAGACCCGGCAGGCGCTCTCCGCGCTGCGCGGCGAGATCACGCCGGTCGAGGACTTCCTGCACACGCTCGTCGACGGCGGCGGGCCCGGCGGCCCGGCCGGGGTCGAAGTGGCGGGGGAGCGGCGGCCGTTGACGGCCGAGGCGTCCCAGGCGGTGCGGCGCGTGGCGCAGGAGGCCTTGACGAATGTGCGCAAGCACGCGCCGGGCGCGGCCGTGGCCGTCCGGCTGGAGTATCTGCCGGACGAAGTGGCCCTGGAAGTGCGGGACTCGGGCGGCGGCCGGGTCGCCGACGAACTGGCGGTGAGCGGTTCCGGATACGGTCTGCTGGGGATGAGGGAGCGCGCCGAGCTGCTCGGCGGGACCCTGGAGGCGGGACCGGAGGAGGAGGGCTTCGTGGTGAGGCTGAGGGTGCCGGCATGACCGGCGAAGGGGGCGGTGTGGCTGTGGGAGGTGCCGGGGCCGGGAGCGGGCCCGGAGGCGGGGGCCGCGCGATCCGCGTGGTCGTGGCGGACGACCAGTCGGTGGTGCGCGAGGGGATCGTGATGCTCCTCGGGCTGCTGCCCGGAGTCGAGGTGGTGGGCGCGGCCAGGGACGGCGAGGAGGCGGTCGCGCTGGTCGCCGAAGTGGCCCCGGACGTCGTCCTGATGGACCTGCGGATGCCGCGCTGCGACGGGGCCGAGGCCACCCGCCGCATCCGCTCCGCGTATCCGGGCACGCAGGTCGTGATCCTGACGACATACGCCGACGACGACTCGCTCTTCCCGGCGCTGCGGGCCGGGGCGCGCGGGTATCTGACCAAGGACGCGGGCGGCGACGAGATCGTCAAGGCGATACAGGACGTGCTGGCCGGACAGGCCGGTCTGGCGCCCTCGGTGCAACGGCGGCTGCTCGAACGGGTGACGGCGCCACCGCCCGCGGCGGCTCCGGCGGTGCTGCCCGACGGGCTCACCGGCCGCGAGGGCGAGGTGCTCGGCCTGGTCGCGGAGGGCCTGTCCAACCCCGAGATCTCCCGTGCGCTGCACATCTCCACGGCGACGGTGAAGACGCACATCAACAACATCTTCGCCAAGACGGGAGCCAGGGACCGGGCACAGGCCGTGCGGTACGCGTATCAGCACGGCCTGGCGCGGCCACCGGGTTCGGCCATCACCTAATGGGGTGAAGAGGGGGCGTTGAAGAGTGCGGGGGCGTCCCCTCTGCCCATCCTTGGGCACGCGGCCGAACAGGGCCGTGGACTAAGGAGTGTTGTTCGGTGGAGAGACAGGAACGGCACGAACCGGCGGCGGGACGGATCGACGACCCCTGGTACGACGCGCTCGCCTCCGGGTGGGGCGAACTGGACGGCACGGTACCCGCGTTCGCCCCGCCGCAGCAGCGGGCGGCCGAGCCGGACCCGGGGCACAGTGCGGCCGACATCTATCTGGAGGTGCAGCGCAGCGCCGCCTTCCAGGAAGTGCGCGCCCGCTACCGCAGGTTCGTGATCCCGGCCGCGCTGGCGTTCCTCGCCTGGTACATCGCGTATGTCGTCGCCGCGACCACCGCACCAGCCCTGATGGCCCGTCAGGTGGTCGGGGCGGTCAATGTCGCCATGGTCGCCGGGCTCGGCCAGTTCCTCTCCACCTTCCTGCTGACCTGGGCGTACGCGCGTCATGCGCGGCTGCGCCGGGACCGGGCCGCGCTCGAACTGCGCTGGGACACCCAGGAGATGACGCGGGGGATGGCCCGGTGAGCGTCGGCAGGGATCATCAGGCGCTGGCGCTGCTGCTGTTCAGCGCGTTCGTGGCGGCGACGCTGGCGATCACCACCTGGGTGAGCCGCAACCGGCGCGGCTCGGCGGAGGAGTTCTATGCGGGCGGGCGGCTGTTCTCCCCCATGGAGAACGGTTTCGCCATCGCGGGCGACTACATGTCGGCCGCCTCGTTCCTGGGGATCTCCGGACTCATCGCGCTCTTCGGGTACGACGGGATGCTCTACTCCGTCGGGTTCCTGGTGGCCTGGCTGGTGGTGCTGCTGCTGGTGGCCGAACTGGTCCGCAACTGCGGGCGGTTCACCCTCGCCGATGTGATCGCCGCCCGGATGAGCGAGCGCCCGGTGCGGATCGCGGCGGGAACTTCTTCGGTCACCGTGTCCGTTCTCTATCTGGTGGCGCAGATGGTCGGCGCGGGCAGTCTGGTGGCGCTGCTGATCGGCGGCTCCAGCGGCGCGGCCCGCTCGTGGACCGTCATCGGCGTGGGCGCGCTGATGGTGGTCTATGTGTCGCTCGGCGGGATGCGGGCGACCACCTGGATCCAGATCGTGAAGGCCGTCCTCCTCATGGCCGGAGCGGTCACGCTCACCGTGCTGGTGCTGATGCGCTTCCACGGCAACATCAACCTGCTGCTCAACACGGCGGCCGATCGGAGCGGCCACGGAAAGGAGTTCCTCTCCCCGGGGCTCAGATACGGCGGCGGCTGGACCGCGCGGCTCGACTTCATCAGCCTGGGCCTGGCCCTGGTGCTCGGTACGGCGGGGCTGCCGCACATCCTCTCCCGCTTCTACACGGTGCCGACCGCCCGGGCCGCGCGCCGCTCGGTCGTCTGGGCGATCGGTCTCATCGGCGGCTTCTATCTGATGACCATCGTGCTCGGCTTCGGCGCGGCCGCCGTGGTCGGCTCCGCCGAGGTGAAGTCCGCGAACGCGGCGGGGAACACGGCCGTACCGCTGCTGGCGCTGGATCTGGGCGGCGGTGCGGGTTCCACAGGCGGAACGGTTCTCTTCGCGGTCGTGGCCGCGGTGGCCTTCGCCACCATCCTGGCCGTCGTCGCCGGGATCACGCTCGCCTCCTCCGCCTCCGTCGCCCATGACCTGTACGCCTCGCTGCGGCGGCGCCACGCCAAGCAGCACAGCGAGGTCGCGGTGGCCCGGGTCGCCGCCGCCGGGATCGGGGCGGTCGCCATCGGCCTCGGGCTGCTGGCCCGGGACCTGAACGTGGCGTTCCTGGTCGGGCTGGCCTTCGCGGTCGCGGCCTCGGCCAATCTGCCCGTGCTGCTCTACACGCTGTTCTGGCGGAACTTCACCACCCGGGGCGCGGTCTGGTCGGTCTACGGCGGGCTGGTTCCGGCGCTGGTCCTGGTGGTGCTCTCACCGGTGGTCTCGGGCGGGCCGCACGCGCTGTTCCCCGGGGTGGACTTCCAGTTCTTCCCGCTGGAGAACCCGGGGCTCGTCTCCATTCCGCTGGGCTTCCTGTCCGGGTGGCTGGGCACGCTGACCTCGCCCGAGCCGCCGGACGAGGCCCGCCACGCGGAGACGGAGGTGCGGTCGCTGACGGGGGCGGGCGCGGTCTAGCTGCCGAGCAGGATCGATCCTCCCGAGGTCAGGGCCGCGCGTCCGCCGCCCTCGTGGCCCGGGCCGTCCGTCAGACGTCCGCCGGGCCCGGCCCGTCCCTCACACCGCCCAGGCGTACCGGTGTTCCGGGCGGCCCGTCTCCCCGTACCGCAGGGTGAGGCGGAGGCGGCCGGACTGCTCCAGGAGCCGGAGGTAGCGCTGGGCGGTGGAGCGGCTGAGGCCGGTGCGGCCCGCCACCTCATGGGCCGACAGCGGATGGTCCGCGTGGTGCAGCACCTCGCGGATCAGCTCCGCCGTGGGCTCCGAGTGGCCGCTGGGCAGCCCGGGGGCGGTCGCGGCGGTCCGCAGCGCCCCGAAGATCCGGTCGACCTGGTCCTGCCCGGTTCCCTCGGCGCCGTCCTCCCCGGCGCGGTCCACGGTGCGGCGCAGGGTCGCGTACGCGTCGAGCTTGGTCCGCAGGCCCGCGAAGGTGAACGGCTTGACGAGGTAGTGCAGCGCGCCGTGGCGCATCGCGGCCTGGACGGTGGCCACGTCGCTGGCCGAGGTCACCATGATCACGTCGGTGTGGTGGCCGAGCCGGCGCATCCGGCGGACCAGCGAAAGACCGGTCTCGTCCGGCAGGAAGTGGTCGAGCAGCACCAGGTCGACCCGGTGGCGCTCCAGTGCCGCCAGTGCCTGGGCGGCGCTGTGCGCGCGGGCGACGACCCGGAACCCGGGAACCTTCCCGACGTATGCCGCGTTGATCTCGACGACACGGAAGTCGTCGTCCACGACCAGGACGTCTATCAACGTGTTTCCTTCCCGTTGAATCCCCGCAGTTGTAGCGCGAGCAAAACGAGCACAACAGGGGTCAGCGAGCAGAAGTGCGGCTTGCGCCCACAAGGCTGCCGCCGTGCCCGGCGCCGCCTCTACGGTCCCGCTCCATGAGCACAGAGCAGAGGGGCACAGAGCGGAGCGGCCCCGGCAGAAGCCCCGCCATCGAACTGCGGAGCGCGAGCAAATCGTTCCGTACGCCGTCCGGGGCGCTGCACACGGCCGTCCGGGACCTGGACCTGACCGTGGGGCGCGGTGAGTTCGTCGCCGTGGTCGGCCCCACCGGCTGCGGGAAGTCGACGACCCTGACCCTGGTGAGCGGTCTGGAGGAGCCCACCGAAGGCGAGGTCCTGGTGGCCGGGGAGCCGGTGGACGGCATCGGCGACAAGGTCGGCTTCGTCTTCCAGCAGGACGCCGTCTTCCCCTGGCGGACCGTCCTGTCGAACGTGATGGCGGGGCCGCGCTTCAGGGGCGCGTCGAAGGCGGAGGCCAGGGAGCGGGCCCGCGCCTGGCTGGCCCGGGTCGGGCTCGCGTCCTTCGAGGACCGCTATCCGCACCAGCTCTCCGGCGGCCAGCGCAAGCGCGTCGCCCTCGCCGCGACCTTCGTCAACGACCCCGAGATCCTGCTGATGGACGAGCCGTTCTCGGCGCTCGACGTACAGACCAGGGCGCTGATGTCCGACGAACTCCTCGACCTGTGGTCCGGAACGGGATCCTCCGTCGTCTTCGTCACCCATGACCTGGAGGAGTCGATCGCCCTCGCCGACAGGGTCGTCGTGATGACCGCGGGCCCCGCGACCGTCAAGCAGGTCTTCGACATCGACCTGCCGCGCCCCCGCAAGGTCGAGTCGATCCGTCTGGAGCCCCGGTTCATCGAGATCTACCGGGAGATCTGGGAGTCGCTCGGCGAAGAGGTCCGCATCACCCGGGAGCGGGGTGCCGCCGATGTCGCCTGACACGATCGCCGCCGCCCCGGCCAAGCCGACCGAGCGGACGAAGGCGCGGGCGCGCGCCGCGCGCAACCGGCGCTTCCTGGTCCACGGAAGCCGTGTCGTGCTGCTGGTCGCCGTGATCGCGCTCTGGGAGGTGCTGGCCCGCACCAAGGCCATCGATCCCTTCAACTTCTCGATGCCGTCGAAGATCTGGGAGCAGATACGCGACTGGGCCGTGCACGGCACCGCGCAGGGCTCCCTGTGGGAGCAGATCTGGTACACGCTGTACGAGGCGCTGCTCGGCTGGATCATCGGCGTCCTGGGCGGTGTCGTCCTCGGCATCACCCTCGGCCGGATCCGGTTCCTCGCCGATGTCCTCGGCCCGTACATCAAGGTACTCAACGCGATCCCGAGGATCGTGCTCGCGCCGATCTTCCTCATCTGGTTCGGGCTCGGCCCGGCCTCCAAGGTCGCGTCGGCGGTCGTCCTGGTCTTCTTCCCGGTCTTCTTCAACGCGTTCCAGGGCGCCCGCGAAGTCGACCGAAATCTGGTGAACAACGCCCGCATCCTGGGCGCGAGCAACCGCCGGGTCACCCTCCAGGTCGTCGTTCCCTCCGCCACGTCCTGGATCTTCACCAGCCTCCACATCAGCTTCGGGTTCGCGCTGATCGGCGCGATCGTCGGCGAGTACATCGGCGCGACCAAGGGCCTCGGGCTGCTCGTCGCCGCCTCGCAGGGGACGTTCAACGCCGCCGGGGTGTACGCGGCGATGGTCATCCTCGCGGTCGTCGCCCTGCTCACCGAGGGGCTGCTCACCTTCGCCGAACGCCGGCTGTTCCGCTGGCGGCTCACCGAGCCCGGCGCCGAACGCTGACGGGCCCGCCCCCCCTGTACTTCCCACTCTCACCTATCACCGGGACGTGATGACATGCGCAGCCACCACTTCAGCAGAATCCCCGCGGCCGTCCTGGCGGGCGCCCTGGCCGCCACCGCCCTCACCGCCTGCGGCTCGGACGACTCCGGCTCCGGCTCGTCGAACAAGGTCAAGATCATGGTCGGCGGTCTGGACAAGGTCATTTATCTGCCCGCGATGCTCACCCAGCAGCTCGGCTTCTTCAAGGCCGAGGGCCTGGACGTCCAGCTGCTCAGCGAGCCCGCCGGGGTGCAGGCCGAGACCGCGCTGATCTCCGGCGACGTCCAGGGCGCCGTCGGCTTCTACGACCACACGCTCGACCTCCAGGTCAAGGGCAAGCAGGTGGAGTCGGTGGTGCAGTTCTCGCACGCGCCGGGCGAGGTGGAGATCGTCTCCAGCAAGGCCGAGGGTGACATCGCCACGCCCAAGGACTTCAAGGGGAAGAAGCTCGGCGTCACCGGCCTCGGCTCGTCGACCGACTTCCTCACCAAGTACCTGGCGGTCCGCGACGGGCTGAAGACCAGCGACTTCACGCCGGTTGCGGTCGGCGCGGGCCAGACGTTCATCGCCGCCCTGAAGCAGGGCTCCATCCAGGGCGGCATGACGACCGACCCGACGGTCGCCAACGTCCTGGACCAGAAGCTCGGCAAGGTCCTCATCGACATGCGGACGCCCGAGGGCTCGCGGGCCGCGCTCGGCGGCCCGTACCCCTCGTCGAGCCTCTACATGAACGCGAGTTGGGTGAACGGGCACCAGGAGACCGTGCAGAAGCTGGCGAACGCGCTGGTCAAGACGTTGCGGTGGATGTCCTCGCACAGTGCGGAGGAGATCGCGGCGAAGATGCCCGCCGACTATGCGAAGGGCGGCAAGGCGCTCTACGCGCAGTCCATCAAGAGCACCCTGCCGATGTTCACCAAGGACGGAGTGATGCCCGCCGACGGCCCCGAGACGGTCGAGAAGGTCCTGAAGGCGTTCAACCCCAACCTCAAGAACGCGGACGTGGACCTGTCCAAGACGTTCACCACCGAGTTCGTGAACAAGGTCCCCAAGGGCTGAGACACCCCGGACCCCGGTGTCAGCGGCCGGTCGCCCACTCGTAGCGGTGCTCGGGGCGGCCGGTCTCCCCGTAGCGCAGACCGAGCCGCACCCGGCCCGCCCGCTCCAGGAGCTTCAGATAGCGCTGGGCCGTCTGCCGGCTCACCCCCGCCCGCTCCGCGATCTCCTGTGCCGAGAGCGGGCCGTCGGCCGCGAGCAGCACCTGGCGCAGCAGTTCGGCGGTGGTGGGGGAGTGGCCCTTGGGCAGGTCGGGCTCGGCGGAGACCGAGAGGGCGCCGAAGATCCGGTCCACCTGGGCCTGTTCGGCCTCGCCGCCGCCGTCGAGGGTGCGGCGCAGCGCGGCGTACGCCTCCAGCTTGGTGCGCAGCCCCGCGAAGGTGAACGGCTTGACGAGGTACTGGAGCGCCCCCTGGCGCATCGCGGCCTGGACGGTGCTCACGTCGCGGGCGGCCGTCACCATGATCACGTCGGTGTGGTGGCCGAGCCGGCGCAGCTCGCGTACGACGGCGAGGCCGTTCTCGTCCGGCAGATAGTGGTCGAGCAGGATGAGATCGACGGGGCGCTCGGCGATGAGCGCGAGCGCCTCCGCGGCCGAATGCGCCTTCGCCACCACCCGGAAACCGGGAACCTTTTCGGCGTACGCGGCATTGATGTCGGCGACCCGCCGGTCGTCGTCCACGACGAGGACGTCGATCATCGCGCCTCCCTGGGCAGTACGGTCCCGTCCGGATCGCCGCGCAGTACGGCCCCATCCGGATCCCTGTCCAAGGCCTCGCTCAGCGCCTCCGGCAGGACCACGGTGAACTCGGCCCCGCCGTCCGGACCCGTCGCCACGCGCGCGTGCCCGCCCTGCCGCTCGGCGAACCGCCGGACCAGGGCGAGCCCCAGGCCCCGCTTGCCGTGGGCGGGCAGAGCCTTGGTGGACCAGCCCTCGGTGAAGATCAGTTCGCGCTGCCCGTCGGGAACGCCGGGGCCGCTGTCGACGACCCGCAGCACGGCCGTACGCCCCTCGGCGCGCAGCGTCACCCCGACCGAGGCGTCCGGAGTGCCGGCGGCCGCGTCCAGTGCGTTGTCCACGAGGTTCCCGACGACGGTGACGAGCCCGCGCGGGTCGACCAGCCGGTCGGGGAGCAGGGTGTCCGGGGTGATGCGCAGGGCGACCGCGCGCTCGGCCGCCACGGTGGCCTTGCCGACCAGCATCGCCGCGAGCAGCGGGTCGCGGACCTTCTCGGTGACCTGCTCGGCGGTGGTCCGGTGCACCCCGACGACCTCGGTGACGAACTCGACCGCCTCGTCGTGCATCTCCAGCTCCAGCAGGCCGAGCAGGGTGTGCAGCCGGTTGGCGTGCTCGTGGTCCTGGGCGCGCAGGGCGTCGATGAGGCCGTGGGTGGAGTCCAGCTCGCGCCCCAGGCGCTCCAGCTCGGTGCGGTCCCGCAGGGTGGCCACGGCGCCGCCGTCGTCGGTCGGCACGCGGTTGGCGACCAGGACGCGGTGGCCGCGTACGGTCAGCAGATCGGTGCCCGAGACGCGGCCCGCGAGCACATCGGTCGTCCGCCCCGCGCCGAGCACCTCGTCCAGGGGACGGCCCGCGGCCTCGGGGCCGACGCCGAGCAGCCGCTGGGCCTCGTCGTTGAGCAGCCGGATCCGGCCGGTCCGGTCGAGCGCCACCACGCCCTCGCGGATCGAGTGGAGCATCGCCTCGCGCTCCGCGAGCAGCGCAGAGATGTCGGAGAAGGCCAGGTCACGGGTCTGTTTCTGGATCCGTCGGGAGATCAGGTACGCGGCGAGCGCGCCCGCCGCGAGGGCGCCGCCCGCGTAGGCGAGCAGCCCGGGGATGGCGGCCAGCAGCCGGGCGCGCACGCTGTCGTACTCGATCCCGACCGACACCGCCCCCACGATGGCGCCGCCGGAGTCCCGCAGCGGCACCTTGCCGCGTGCCGAGCGGCCCAGCGTGCCGCTGTCGATCTCCATGACCTCCTCGCCCGCCAGCGCCTCGCTGGGGTCGGTGGAGACGACCTTGCCGATCTGCCGGCCGTCGGTGTGCGACCAGCGCACGCCGTGCCGGTCCATGACCACCACGTATTCGGCGCCGGTGGCCCGGCGGATCCGCTCGGCCTCGCGCTGTACGGGGCCGTCGGCGGCGGGCCGGGACGCGACCAGGTCCGCCGCGACCTGCGGCTGGGCGGCCGTCGACTGGGCGATGGCGAGGGCCCGGCGCATCGCCTGGTCGTCGAGCTGGTGGCTGAGCGGGGCGAGGAACAGGCCGGTCGCGAGCACGGTGACACCGGCGGCGATGGCCAGCTGCATCAGCAGCACCTGGGAGAAGACGCGCTGCGGCCAGCCGAACCGCCGCCGTCCGGGTGGGGGCGTGCTGGGGACGGCATTCATGCCTATGCACGGTAGACGGCTCCGCGGCGCATTCCGAAATCTGTTCGTACCGTGGGCGCCGCCCGCATTCGCGGCGGCTGTTTCGCCCGACAGCGCCCTGGGGCCCGTCGGCCGGGGGTCTTCCCACACTGAGCCCGAAGGGGACCATCGATGAGACGCACCCGGCTCCGCCCCACCCTGACCGCCCGCGGCACCAGCACCAGCGGGCCGGTGGACCACACCGGGCGACTGCCGAGGGACACCGCTGTCTGGCTTCGGGCGTGAATTCCTTATCCGCTCTTTATCTTTATCGGCTCCTCATGCCTCCGGGATGTCCGCCTTGGCGCGCACCAGCGTTTCGCGGGTGATCGCGACGATCCGCTCGTATTCGGCCCGCGCGGCGTCACTCGGCAGCTTGCCGTCCAAGTCGTCGGTCATGTCCGTGCCGATGACGGCGAACCTGCCGTCGCTCAACTCGAAGATGTCCGGGCACGTCTGTCCCGACAGGCTGCCGCGTTCCCGTGGGGAGGCACCGACCCTGCGCACGATTTTCACCAAGGGACCGTTCCAATGGCTCGGAGGAGTCTAGGACGTAGGACAGATAACCAGACTCTCGGAGGCCGCGGTGGGCCCGTGCGGAATTGGTGAGGATTACCTCAACTTGCTGATGTTTCGCACGATCTCGTCCACACGGCGGCCGAGACGTGCCTCCTGCGAGTCCTTCTGCAGCGCTGCCCGGTGCTGCCGGGTGAACTCCCAGTATTCGCGGAAAATAGGACTGCGGCAGATGACCCGCAGATGCCCGCCGATCTCGCTCTCGCTCGTCGAACCGGTCCGGTACGCGTGCAGCACATTGCTGTAGAGGGCGTTCGCGTAGAGGAACTGCCGCTGTTTGACCGGGGGCACGTCCTCCTCGAACGTGTCCAGGACCGCCGCGAGTTCGGGGTCGTCCATGGCCTTGCTGAGCAGGTCGAAGTGGAGCCGGTGCTGGTGGGTGAGGGTCATCCGGCGGGCCAGCAGCCGGTGCTGGAGGGCGAGTCCGGCGGCGCCCGCGGCGACCGCGAGCCCGGCGAAGACGCCGCCGGCGGAGGCCCCGGCGGCCGCCGGGGCGATCGCGTGGAACCCGGCGCCGAGCGCCAGGCTGAGGACGGCGGCCAGCGCCACGGCGCCCGCCGCGAGCGCCGCCGTCGCCGCCGTACCGTCGTGCTGTCCGGTTCTGTGCAGGCTGGTCATGTCTCTTCTCCCGTACGACTGTTACTACTCTGGGGGAGCGGGCGGCCCCGGCGTGGCCCTGATCTCCTCATCGATCAGCTCTGCCAGTTTCCTTTCGTGACTGTCCCCGGGAAGCGCGAATTTCGCGTCCCTGGAGAGCGCCCAGTAGCGACGATAGGGCTCGCTGCTCCGTAAGGACCGTGCGTGTACGCGCAGTTCGTCGTCCGAATAGCTGCCCCACTGGCGGGCGAGCAGCAAGTGCCCGAACGTCAGGTTGGCGAACAGGTACTGACGCTCCTCCTCGTGAGGGATACCCGGAAAGCCGTTCCACACTGCCGCGAGCGACGGATCCTCCATGGCCATCCGGGTGAGCTGCACATGGAGGGAGCGCATATTCGCCTCGGCGCTGCGGTGCAGTTCCTGGCGGGACTGGGTCAGTTCCTCGCGCTGGTCCGCGAGTTCGGTCCGCTGCATGCGCAGTTCCTGGTATTGGAGCAGCAGCGCCACCACGAGTATGAGGAATGCCAGGCCGGAGAAGACGGCGCTGGCGGCGCTGAAATAGTTGCCGATCTGGCTGCGGTGCTCGGCGCGGCCGAGGCTGCCCTCGCGCCGCTGGACGGTGTCGATGAGCCAGCCGCTGACCAGGACGGCGGCGGCACTCACCAGGGCGGTTCCGGCGAGCGTGGCGGCCGTCCAGAGGGCGAACTTCGCGGTGGAGCGGAGCCAGGCGGACGGGGCTGGGGTTCCTGTCATGAGACCTCCCGGGTGTGGGCAGTCAATCTGCCCGCGAGCCCTTTGGGCGACGCGCGGCCGGGACGGCGGGCGCGGGCGTTCCGGCCACGGGCGGGGGGCGCTCGGGCGCGTGGGGTGCGGCTGATGCGCTGCGGGCGGGTGGCGACGTGCTGACGCGCCGCGGGGGAGGGCATCGGGCTGGACCCACGTCGTCCGGGCAGTCCGATCCCGTCCGGTCGCCTCATCCGCTCCGGCCGTCCCGTCCCGTCCGGGCGCCCCGTCCCTCCGACCCACCCCGTCGGGGCTGCCCCACCTCGCCCGGGCCGCCCCCCGTCCCGTCCACGGCCTCCCTGCCCCGGGGACGCCAATATCCTGGAGCGGGCCCGAGGAACGTCCCCGGGCCCCGCCCACGCCCCCCGCCTGAGAGAGGCCCCCGTGAGTCCGACCGGTCCGACCCAGCAGATCCCCGTCGTCGTCCTCGCGGGCTTCCTCGGCTCGGGCAAGACCACCCTGCTCAACCATCTCCTCCGGGCCAGCAGGGGCACCCGGATCGGGGCGATCGTCAATGACTTCGGGTCCATCGAGATCGACGCGATGACCGTGGCCGGACAACTCGGCGACTCGACGCTGTCGCTCGGCAACGGCTGCCTGTGCTGCGCCGTCGACGCGAGCGAGCTCGACGTCTATCTGGAGAAGCTGACCCGGCCCGCCGCCCGGCTCGACGTCGTCGTCATCGAGGCGAGCGGCCTCGCCGAGCCGCAGGAGCTGGTGCGGATGGTCCTGGCCAGCGAGAACCCCCGGGTCGTGTACGGCGGGCTCGTCGAGGTCGTCGACGCGGCCGAGTACGAGGCGACCCGTGAGAAGCACCCCGAGATCGACCGGCACCTCGCGGTCGCGGACCTCGTGGTGCTCAACAAGACCGACCGGGTGCCCAGGGCGGGCCTCGACCGGCTGCGCGCGTCGCTCGGCGGGGCCGCGTCGGTGGTCGAGTCCGTGTACGGCCGCGTCGACCCGGAACTGTTCTTCGACCGCAGGCCGAGCACCGAGCGGGTCGGGCAGCTCGCCTTCGAGGACCTGCTGGACGACGAGGAGGAGCACGGGCACGGGGAGGCGTGCGGCCCCGAGTGCGGCCACGGGCACGCGGCCCATCTGCACGCCGCGTACGAGTCCGCCGCCTTCACCTCGGCCGCGCCCATGGACCCGCGCCGGCTGATGGCCTTCCTCGACAGCCGCCCCGAAGGCCTCTACCGCATCAAGGGGTTCGTCGACTTCGGCGCGGCCGACCCGCGCAACCGCTACGGCGTCCACGCCGTCGGCCGCTTCCTGCGCTTCTACCCGGAGCCCTGGCCGCCGGGCGAGGAGCGCCTCACCCAGCTCGTCCTGATCGGCTCCGGGATCGACGCGGAAGGCCTGCGCAAGTCACTGGAGGCGGCGGTCGCGGGCCCGGGGGAGATCCAGGACGAGCCCGCGATGTGGGGCGTGCTCCGCTACGTACAGCAGGCGGACGAGGCCGAGGAGGCCCCGGGCGCGGACGACTGACCGCGGCCGGAGCCTCCCCGTACGACTGCCCTCGTACCGCTACGACGCCGGGCCCGCCAGCACCGTCACCGCGTGGCCCAGCGGCGTGCCCGAGCCGTCGCGGCGCGGGTCCGGCTCCGGGAGCTCCACCGGCGTGCCGTTGGCCTGCGCCGCCTTCGCCGGGGCCGCGCCCGCCCAGGCCAGGACCAGCATGTCCTCGCCCTTCAGGAACCGCTGGCAGCGCACCCCGCCGGTGGCCCGGCCCTTGCGCGGATACTGGTCGAACGGCGTCAGCTTGACGGTCGCCGCCGAGTCCCCGAGCAGTGTGCCGCGCGAGCCCGCCACCGTGAACACCACGCCGTCCGCCGCCGGGTCGACCACGGTGAACGAGATCACCTTGGCGCCCTCGGCGACCTTGATGCCCGCCATACCGCCCGCCGGGCGGCCCTGCGGCCGTACCTGCGAGGCCTGGTAGCGCAGCAGCTGGGCGTCGTCCGTGATGAAGACCAGGTCCTCCTCGCCGGTGCGCAGCTCCGCCGCGCCGACGATCCGGTCGCCGTCCTTGAGGGTGATGACCTCCAGCTCGTCCTTGTTGGCCGGATAGTCGGGCACCACGCGCTTGACCACGCCCTGCTCGGTGCCGATCGCCAGCCCCGGCGACGACTCGTCCAGGGTCGTCAGACAGACCAGTGTCTCGTCGGCCTCCAGCGACAGGAACTCCGAGACCGGGGCGCCGCCCGAGAGGTTGGGCGCCGCCGCCGTGTCCGGCAGCTGCGGCAGGTCGATCACGGCGAGCCGCAGCAGCCGCCCGGCCGAGGTGACCGCGCCGACGTCGCCGCGCTGGGTGGCGGGCACCGCGGACACGATCACATCGTGCTTGGTGCGCCGCTCGGCCTCCGCGAGCGGTTCCGCGTTCGCCGTACGCGCCAGCAGGCCCGTCGAGGAGAGCAGCACCCGGCACGGGTCGTCCGCGACCTCCAGGGGCACGGCCGCGACCGGCGCGCCCGCCGACTCCAGCAGGACCGTCCGCCGCTCGGTGCCGAACTTCTTGGCCACCGCGGCCAGTTCGGTCGAGACCAGCTTGCGCAGCTCGGTGTCGGACTCCAGGATGCCGGTCAGCTCGTCGATCTCACCGGTGAGCCGGTCGCGCTCGCTCTCCAGCTCGATGCGGTCGAACTTGGTGAGCCGGCGCAGCGGGGTGTCCAGAATGTACTGCGTCTGGATCTCGCTGAGCGAGAAGTGCTCGATCAGGCGCTGCTTGGCCTGCGCCGAGTTGTCACTCGACCGGATGAGACGGATGACCTCGTCGATGTCGAGGAGCGCGACGAGGAGGCCCTCCACCAGGTGCAGCCGGTCGCGGCGCTTGGTGCGGCGGAACTCGCTGCGGCGGCGCACGACCTCGAAGCGGTGGTCGAGGTAGACCTCCAGGAGCTCCTTGAGGCCCATGGTGAGCGGCTGGCCGTCCACAAGGGCCACGTTGTTGATGCCGAAGGACTCCTCCATCGGCGTCAGCTTGTAGAGCTGCTCCAGGACGGCCTCGGGCACGAAGCCGTTCTTGACCTCGATGACCAGGCGCAGACCGTGCGAGCGGTCGGTGAGGTCCTTGACGTCGGCGATGCCCTGGAGCTTCTTCGAGCCGACCAGGTCCTTGATCTTGGAGATCACCTTCTCCGGGCCCACCGTGAACGGCAGTTCCGTGACGACCAGGCCCTTGCGGCGGGCCGTCACGTTCTCCACCGACACCTTGGCGCGGATCTTGAAGGTGCCGCGGCCCGACTCGTACGCGTCCTTGATGCCGGACAGGCCGACGATCCGGCCGCCGGTCGGCAGGTCGGGGCCGGGGACGAAGCGCATCAGCGCTTCCAGGTCCGCGTTCGGATACCGGATCAGGTGGCGGGCGGCGGCGATGACCTCGCCCAGGTTGTGCGGCGGCATGTTCGTGGCCATGCCGACCGCGATCCCCGTCGCGCCGTTGACCAGCAGGTTCGGGAACGCGGCGGGCAGGGCCACCGGCTCCTGCTCCTGGCCGTCGTAGTTCGGGGAGAAGTCGACGGTGTCCTCGTCGATCGACTCCGTCATGAGCGAGGTGGCGTCGGCCATCCTGCACTCGGTGTAGCGCATCGCGGCCGGCGGGTCGTCGTTGCCGAGCGAGCCGAAGTTGCCGTGGCCGTCGACCAGCGGCAGGCGCATGGAGAAGGGCTGAGCCATCCGCACCAGCGCGTCGTAGATCGACGCGTCGCCGTGCGGGTGGAGCTTGCCCATGACCTCGCCGACCACGCGCGCGCACTTCACGTAGCCGCGCTCGGGGCGCAGGCCCATCTCGTTCATCTGGTAGACGATGCGGCGGTGGACCGGCTTCATGCCGTCGCGGGCGTCCGGCAGGGCCCGCGAGTAGATCACCGAGTAGGCGTACTCGAGAAAGGAGCCCTGCATTTCGTCCACGACGTCGATGTCGAGGATCTTCTCCTCGAAATCGTCCGGCGGCGGGGTCTTCGTGCTGCGGCGGGCCATCGCGGCTGTGGCTCCTTCACCAACGAGTTCTTCTTAGCGACCACCAACAAGGTCTGCTGCTGACGCCGACCATTGTGGACCGTCCCACTGACAACGCCGACCGCGACCCGGGAACTTCGCCAGGTGTCGGTGCGCTTGCATACAGTGGCAGGACTTCTTCACCGCGATCGAAGGGACGTACATGCCCATGGGTCACACGGCCACCGCCCAGGCCGGCTCCGGCGGCCTGACAGCGACCGAGCACCGGCTGGCCAACGGCCTGCGCGTGGTGCTCTCCGAGGACCACCTGACCCCGGTCGCCGCGGTCTGCCTCTGGTACGACGTGGGTTCCCGCCACGAGGTCAAGGGCCGCACGGGCCTGGCTCACCTCTTCGAGCACCTGATGTTCCAGGGCTCGCACCAGGTCCACGGAAACGGTCACTTCGAGCTGGTGCAGGGCGCGGGCGGCTCGCTCAACGGCACCACCAGCTTCGAGCGCACCAACTACTTCGAGACCATGCCCACGCACCAGCTGGAGCTGGCGCTGTGGCTGGAAGCCGACCGCATGGGCTCCCTGCTCTCCGCCCTGGACGACGAGTCCATGGAGAACCAGCGCGACGTCGTCAAGAACGAGCGCCGCCAGCGGTACGACAACGTGCCGTACGGCACGGCGTTCGAGAAGCTCACCGCCCTTGCCTACCCCGAGGGCCACCCGTACCACCACACGCCGATCGGCTCCATGGCCGACCTGGACGCGGCGACGCTGGAGGACGCCCGGAACTTCTTCCGTACGTACTACGCGCCGAACAACGCGGTCCTCTCGGTCGTCGGCGACATCGACCCGGAGCGCACCCTCGCCTGGATCGAGAAGTACTTCGGCTCCATCCCGACCCACGACGGCAAGCAGCCGCCGCGCGACGGCGCGCTGCCCGGCGTCATCGGCGAGCAGCTGCGCGAGGTCGTCCACGAGGACGTCCCCGCGCGCGCCCTGATGGCCGCCTACCGGCTGCCGCACGACGGCACGCGCGAGTGCGACGCCGCCGACCTGGCGCTCACCGTCCTCGGCGGCGGCGAGTCCTCCCGCCTGCACAACCGCCTGGTGCGCCACGACCAGAGCGCCGTGGCGGCCGGGTTCGGCCTGCTGCGGCTGGCCGGCGCGCCCTCGCTCGGCTGGCTGGACGTGAAGACGTCCGGCGGCGTCGAGGTCCCCGACATCGAGTCGGCCGTCGACGACGAGCTGGCCCGGTTCGCCGAAGAGGGCCCCACGGCCGAGGAGATGGAGCGCGCCCAGGCCCAGCTGGAGCGCGAGTGGCTGGACCGGCTCGGCACGGTCGCGGGCCGCGCCGACGAACTGTGCCGGTACGCGGTGCTGTTCGGCGACCCCCAGCTCGCCCTGACCGCCGTCGACCGGGTGCTCGACATCACCGCCGAGGAGGTGCGGGACGTGGCCCGGGCCACCCTGCGCCCGGACAACAGGGCGGTGCTGGTGTACGAGCCGACGACCGCCGAAGCAGATGACGCGGCCGACGCCGACGCCAAGGGAGCAGAGCAGTGAGCGAGACCGGCGTGACCATGCAGTTCCACCCCCAGCCGGCCGCCGGCACCGCGCGTCCCTGGGCGTTCCCCGCCCCCGGCCGCGCCACCCTGCCCAACGGGCTCACCGTGCTGCGCTGCGACCGCCCCGGCCAGCAGGTCGTGGCCGTCGAGATCTTCCTCGCCGCCCCGCTGGACGCCGAGCCGGCGGGCCTGGACGGCGTCGCCACGATCATGGCGCGCGCGTTCTCCGAGGGCACCGACAAGCGCTCCGCCGAGGAGTTCGCCGCCGACCTGGAGCGCTGCGGCGCCACCCTGGACGCGCACGCGGACCACCCCGGCGTGCGGGTCTCCCTCGAAGTGCCGGTCTCCCGGCTGCCCAAGGCGCTCGGCCTGCTCGCGGAGGCGCTGCGCGCCCCCGCGTTCGCCGACGCGGAGGTCGACCGGCTGGTCCGCAACCGCCTGGACGAGATCCCGCACGAGCTGGCCAACCCGGCCCGCCGCGCCGCCCAGCAGCTCTCCAGGGAGCTCTTCCCGGCCACCGCGCGCATGTCGCGCCCGCGCCAGGGCACCGAGGAGACCGTCACGCGGATCGACGCGTCGGCGGTGCGGGCCTTCTACGAGGCGTACGTACGCCCGGCGGCGGCCACCGCGGTGGTCGTGGGCGACCTGGGCGCCACCGACCTGGACGCGGTCCTGGCGGACACCCTGGGCGCCTGGACCGGCACCCCGGCCGTGGAGCGCCCGATGCCCCCGGTCACCGCCGACGACACCGGCCGCGTGGTCATCGTCGACCGGCCCGGCGCCGTCCAGACGCAGCTGCTGATCGGCCGGATCGGCCCGGACCGCCACGACCGGGTCTGGCCCGCCCAGGTCCTCGGGACGTACTGCCTGGGCGGCACGCTCACCTCCCGCCTGGACCGCGTCCTGCGCGAGGAGAAGGGCTACACGTACGGAGTGCGGGCGTACGGACAGGTGCTGCGCTCCGGCGCGGAGGGCACCGGCGCTGCCATGCTCGCCATCAGCGGCTCGGTCGACACGCCCAACACCGGCCCGGCCCTCGACGACCTGTGGACGGTGCTGCGCAAGCTCGCCGCCGAGGGTCTCGACGACGCCGAGCGGGAGACCGCCGTGCAGAACCTGGTGGGCGTGGCCCCGCTCAAGTACGAGACGGCGGCCGCCGTCGCCGGGACGCTGGCCGACCAGGTCGAGCAGCACCTCCCGGACGACTTCCAGGCGCAGTTGTACGCGCGGCTGGCCGACACGGGCACCGTGGAGGCCACCGCGGCGGTCGTCAGCGCCTTCCCGGTGGACCGTCTGGTGACCGTCCTGGTCGGTGACGCGGCGCAGATCGAGGAGCCGGTCAAGGCGCTCGGCATCGGTGAAGTCACCGTCGTCGCGGGCTGATTGAGCCACCCGCCGGGGCTGTCCCGCAGGCGGGCGGACGAGGTGGGTGAGGACCCCGGTGGCCGAGTGGCCGTCGGGGTCCTCCCTTATGTCCGGTTTATTGGGGAGGTTGCCTGTCTGTCATGTGGCGTGCGCTACAAAAAGACGTGTCTGTTTGGTGATTGAAAGATCGGCCGTCTAGCGTCGGTCGGGCTGTCCGTCACCACCCGTCGCAGCCGCGGCACCGGACAGCGATCGCCGAGTCCCCAACTGGCGCGAGCCAGGGGAGCCGGGGACCCACTCAGTCCCTGGGGTGAATCGGACGCCTCCGCCCGCGGAGGGGCCCGTAGGAGACCTTCCAGCTCCGAACCCGTCAGCTAACCCGGTAGGCGAGATGGAAGGAAAGGACACCGCCTCTCCATGGCGTTCACCCGTGCCACCGGGAAACACCGTCGTCCGAGCGCCGTGTCGCGCAAGAGCGCGAACATAGCGGGCATCGCCACCCTCGCCACCGCCGGCGTCGTGGGCACCCTCGCCTCCCCGGCCCTGGCCGCCGAGAACGCGGCGCCCGCCGCGGCCTCCGTCGAGGACACCGGCATCACCCAGGCCATCGTGATCGGCGACTCCCTCGCCGACCGCATCGACGCCCAGGCCGCCGCCCAGAAGCACGCCGCCGACAAGGCCCGCGCCGCCGCCGAGGCGAAGCGCAAGGCCGAGGCGAGGGCCAAGGAGGAGCGCGAGGCCAAGGAGCGCGCCGCCCGCGAGGCCGAGCGCAAGCGCCTCAACTCCTTCGTCGCCCCGATCGACGGCGGTTACGTCTCCACCGGCTACAAGACCGGCGGCTCGATCTGGTCCTCCGGCAGCCACACCGGCATCGACTTCCATGCGGGCGAGGGCACCTCGGTGCACGCCGTCGGCCTGGGCACCGTCGTCGAGGCGGGCTGGGGCGGCGCGTACGGCAACAACATCGTGATCCGGATGAACGACGGCACGTACACGCAGTACGGCCACCTGTCGTCCATCGGCGTCTTCGTCGGCCAGCGCGTCGAGCCGGGCCAGCAGATCGGCCTCTCCGGCAACACCGGCAACACCACCGGCCCGCACCTCCACTTCGAGGCCCGCACGGCGCCGACGTACGGCTCGGACATCGACCCGATCGCGTATCTGCGCTCGCACGGCGTCAACGTCTGACGGCCGTCCCCGCACGTTCCACCGGAGCCCCCGGCGCACCCGCGCCGGGGGCTCCGGCGTCCGGGCCGGATGCGGAGAGCCGTCCGTGGCCAAAAGATATGCATTGCATACGGCATGTCACCGGGAATTAACAGCCGCTGGAATAGAGTCGCCGAACAGGCGTCGATCGACCGCGTTTCGCGGGGATTAAGGCGGAGGTTCGGTCATGCGCATTCCGGCGCAATCGGTATGCACGGCAATCCGCGACGACATCGTCGCGGGGCTCTTCGCGCGCGGCAGCCGGCTCACCGAGGAAGTGCTCGCCCGGCGGTACGGGGTCTCGCGCGTCCCGGTCCGCGAGGCGCTGCGCACGCTGGAGTCCGAGGGGTTCGTCACCACGCGCCGGCACGCCGGGGCCTGTGTCGCCGAGCCGACCGAGCAGGAGGCCGCCGACCTGCTCGAACTGCGCGCGATGCTGGAGCCGCTGGCCGCCTCGCGGGCCGCCGCCCGGCGCACCGAGGCCCATCTCAAGGTGCTGCGCGGCCTGGTCAGGCTGGGTCAGGACCGCATCCGGCGGGCCCAGGGCGAGGATCTGCGCTCGCTGGGCGTCTGGTTCCACGAGACGCTCGCCCAGGCCTCCGGCAGCCCCGGCCTCATCGCGCTGCTCACCCAGCTGCGGCACAAGATCGCCTGGATGTACGTGGTGGAGCAGCCCGCGCTGCCCGCCGAGTGCTGGGCGGAGCACGGGGCGCTCGTGGACGCGGTGGCACGCGGCGACGCGGAGCGGGCCAGGTCGCTGGCGGCCCACCACGCCGAGCGTGCGTTTTCCGCCTATCGCCTGCGGCGCCCGGTGGACGTGAGGACTTCGCAACATGCCGTAAACGCCGCGAGCGCCCGCGCTTAACGGGGTCGCCGTATACAAAGGGAGTGCTGGGGCGGGGTTCTTTTGCGCTGCCCGGAATCGCCGCGGGAATTGGCGGCGCGAGCACGAGGCTCGCGCAGTCGTGTATCCCACCCGAATAGAAAGGAGCCGCGGACCCTGAATTCAGGATCCGCGGCTCCTTTCGCGAAGTGCGGTGACGCGCCGGTCCGGGCCGTTCGGCCGACCGGATGCGGTCAGACGGTCTCGGGGAGCTCCTCGAGGCCCTCCGCGACGAGCTTCGCCAGGCGCTCCAGGGCCGCCTCGGCGCCCTCCGCCTCGGAAGCCAGCACGATCTCCTCGCCGCCCTGCGCACCCAGGCCGAGCACCGCGAGCATGGAGGCGGCGTTGACCGGGTTGCCGTCGGCCTTGGCGATCGTCACGGGGACGCCGGAGGCCGTGGCGGCGCGGACGAAGATGGAAGCGGGGCGGGCGTGCAGGCCCTCGGCCCAGCCGACATTGACGCGGCGCTCAGCCATGGTGATGCCCTTCGAAATCTCTGACGGTTGTCTAGACCAGTCTCTCATGTCCTGCGGAGTGCTCGTGCCGACGTCGGTCCCGGATCCGGCGGCCCTTCGGCCCTGGCCGCCGTCTCCACCCTGCCCCCTACCTTGACCTGACCGCAGCGGCCCCGCGACCCGTAGGCTGCCGGTATGCAGGCTCCCCAGGAGAAGACGCAGGACCCCGCGTACCCGGCCCACTGGGAGGCCGACGTCGTGCTGCGCGACGGGGGGACCGCGCGGATCAGGCCCATCACGACCGACGACGCGGAGCGGCTCGTCTCGTTCTACGAGCAGGTGTCGGACGAGTCCAAGTACTACCGCTTCTTCGCGCCCTACCCCCGGCTGTCGGCGAAGGACGTGCACCGCTTCACCCATCACGACTACGTGGACCGCGTCGGGCTCGCGGCGACGGTGGGCGGCGAGTTCATCGCGACCGTCCGCTACGACCGGATCAACGCGCAGGGCAGGCCGGCCTCGGCGCCGGCCGACGAGGCCGAGGTGGCGTTCCTGGTCCAGGACGCGCACCAGGGGCGCGGGGTCGCCTCCGCGCTGCTCGAACACATCGCGGAGGTCGCGCGCGAGCGGGGGATCCGGCGGTTCGCGGCGGAGGTGCTGCCCGCCAACAACAAGATGATCAAGGTGTTCACTGACGCGGGCTACCAGCAGAAGCGTTCCTTCGAGGACGGCTCGGTCCATCTCACGCTCGATCTGGAGCCGACCGCCGAGTCGCTGGCCGTGCAGCGCGCCCGCGAGCAGCGCGCGGAGGCGCGCTCGGTGCAGCGGCTGCTCGCCCCCGGCTCGGTGGCCGTGATCGGCACCGGGCGCGCGCCCGGCGGCGTGGGCCGCACGGTGCTGCGCAACCTGCTCGGGGCGGGGTTCACCGGACGGGTGTACGCGGTCAACAGGGCCTTCCCGGAGGGCGGTTCCGAGGTCGACGGCGTACGTGGAGTCCGCTCGCTCGGCGACATCACCGAACAGGTCGACCTCGCGGTGGTCGCGGTCCCGGCCGAGCGGGTGCCGGAGGCGGTCGCGGAGTGCGGCGAGCACGGGGTGCAGGGCCTTGTGGTCCTGTCCGCCGGGTACGCCGAGAGCGGCGCGGCCGGACGCGAGCGCCAGCGCGAACTGCTGCGGCAGGTGCGGTCGTACGGCATGCGGCTGATCGGCCCCAATGCCTTCGGCGTCATCAACACCGCACCCGGCACGCGCCTGAACGCCTCGCTCGCCCCCGAGCCGCCGCAGCGCGGCCGGATCGGCCTGTTCACCCAGTCGGGCGCGATCGGGATCGCACTCCTGTCGGGCCTGCACCGGCGGGGCGCGGGCCTGTCGACGTTCATCTCGTCGGGCAACCGGGCGGACGTCTCGGGCAACGACATCCTCCAGTACTGGTACGAGGACGCGGACACGGACGTGGTCCTGCTGTACCTCGAATCCATCGGCAACCCGCGGAAGTTCACGCGGCTCGCTCGGCGGACGGCGAGGGTGAAGCCGGTGGTCGCGGTGAAGGGCGCCCGCCACAGCGGCTCGACCCCGCCGGGCCACGCGGTCCCGGTGACGCGGGTCCCGGACGCGGCCGTGTCGGCGCTGCTGCGCCAGGCGGGCGTGATCCGGGTGGACACGGTGACCGAGCTGGTCGACGCGGGCGTCCTCCTCGCGGGCCAGCCGCTCCCGGCGGGCCCGCGCGTGGCCATCCTCGGAAACTCGGAGTCCCTCGGCCTCCTCACGTACGACGCCTGCCTCACGGAGGGCCTGCGCCCGCACCCGCCGGTCGACCTCACGACGGCGGCCACCCCCGAGGACTTCCGCGACGCGCTGGCGCGGGCCCTGGCGGACGAGTTCTGCGACGCGGTGGTGGTCACGGCGATCCCCTGGGTGGGCGAGCCCAACTACCCCGACGAAGCCCTGGCCACGGCCCTCCAACAGGCCACAGCCACGGCTCCGGCGAAGCCGGTGGCGGTGGTGCACGTGGAGCTGGGGGGCTTGGCGGAGGCGCTGGCCAGCGCGGCGAGCACGGGGCGGCGCAACGCGGCTGCGGGCCGTGGGTCCGCTGTGCCCACCCTCCCCCAAGCTCCCGGCTCCGCTCGAGCAGGGGGGACCCCCATCGCCCCAGCGGAACGACTGCCCACAGCTGAAGGCAGCAGTCCGGCGCGGCGGGCCGGGGCTGCGGGCCCCGAGGTGGCCCCAGGGCACAGCCCCCAGGGGGTGCAGGGGCGCAGCCCCGCGGCTGGCGCGGGCGCGGTTCCCGCGGTGGTGCCCGGGGCGCAGTCCGAGCGGGGCGCAGGGGCCGCAGGCCCCGCCGGGGGGCCGGGGGCGGAGCCCCCGGGGGCTTCCTCCTACCTCGACCCACCCCCACCCCCGGAGGGTCCAGGGAAGGGGCGGGGTGGGGAACAAAACCCCGCCCACCCCCACCGCATCCCCGCCTACCCCGCCGCAGAACGAGCCGTACGCGCCCTCGCGGAAGCCGTCCGGTACGGGCAGTGGCGGCGGCAGGCCGCCGAGCAGGGGAAGGTGCCGGAGTACGACGACATCGACGAGACCGGGGCCGCCGCCGACATCGAGCGGCTGCTCGGGGACGCGGACCCGAGGGGGACGACCCTCGCCGCCGCCGACGCGGAGGCCCTGCTCGGCAGGTACGGCATCCCCGTCCGACGGGCCCTGCCCGCGCCCCACCCGGACGCCGCCGTCGACGCCGCCACCCGCCTCGGCTACCCCGTGGCCCTCAAGACCACCGCCCCCCACCTGCGCCACCGCCCCGACCTCGGCGGCGTCCGCCTCGACCTCGCCGACGAGGAGCAACTGCGGCGCGCGTACGCCGAGTTGACCCAGGTCCTCGGCAAGCCGGAGGAGCTGCTGCCGGTCGTCCAGGCGATGGCACCGCGCGGGGTGGACACCGTCGTACGCGCCGCCATCGACCCGGCCGTCGGCGCCGTGCTCTCCTTCGGCCTCGCCGGAGCCGCCTCCGAGCTGCTCGGCGACACCGGCCACCGGCTGGTCCCGGCCACCGACCGGGACGCCGCCGAGCTGGTCCGGTCGATCCGGACCGCACCCCTCCTCTTCGGCTGGCGCGGCTCCGCGCCGGTGGACACGGCCGCCCTCGAAGAGCTGCTGCTGCGGGTATCCCGCCTGGTCGACGACCACCCGGAGGTCGTCGCCGTCTCCCTGGAACCGGTCGTCGTCGCCCAGCACGGCCTCTCCGTACTCGGCGCGAGCCTGCGCCTGGCGCCCCCGCCGCCCCGCTCCGACCTGGGGCCGAGGCGTCTGCCCAGCTACTGAAACGATCGGGCCCGAAGGCCCCGTAGGATGGAGCTCATGGCGAAGACCGGCACGATGACCCAGGGGCTGCGCGCGGCGATCGAGCGCAGCGGCTACTACCCGGCCCTTGTGGCCGAGGCGGTGGAGGCCGCCGTCGGTGGTGAGCCCATCGCGTCGTACCTGGTCCATCAGGAGACCACCTTCGACGCCAACGAGGTGCGCCGCCACGTGACGGTCCTGGTCCTCACGGGAAACCGTTTCATCGTCAGCCACACCGACGAGCAGAACGCCGACACCAGCTCCCCGACGCCGTACGCGACGACCTCCACCGAGTCCGTGAAGCTCGACCGGATCTCGTCCGTGGTCGTCAGCCGCGTGGTCGCCAACCCCGAGTCGTACACCCCGGGCACCCTGCCCCGCGAGGTCGTCCTGACCATCGGCTGGGGCGCGGTCTCCCGCATCGACCTGGAGCCCGCCGCCTGCGGCGACCCCAACTGCGACGCCGACCACGGCTACACCGGCAACGCCACCGCCGACGACCTGAGCCTGCGCGTCAGCGAGGCCGGGGACGGCCCGGACACCGTGCGCCAGACCCTCGACTTCGCCCAGGCGCTCTCCGAAGCCACCGCGGCCACCGCCCGCTGATGGCCCAGCCCGCCTGGCAGGACCCCGAGCCCCTCGCCCTCGACACCGCCCCCCTGCCCGAGTACGGCAGCGGTTCGCTAGCCGACCTGCTGCCCACCCTCGCGGCCGGCATGGGCGTGCCCGGCGTGACCGCCGCCATCCCCGAGCTGACCCCGGCCGACCGGAACTGCGTGTTCCTGATCGACGGGCTCGGCTGGGAGCAGATCAAGGCCCACCCCGACGAGGCGCCCTATCTGCACGGGCTGCTCGCCACCTCGCGCGGCGGCACCGGACGGCCGATCACCGCCGGGTTCCCCGCCACCACCGCCACCTCGCTCGCCTCGGTCGGCACCGGCCTGCCGCCCGCCGCGCACGGCCTGCCCGGCTACACCGCGCGCGATCCGCAGACCGGCGCGCTGATGAACCAGCTCCGCTGGAAGCCCTGGACCGACCCGCACGTCTGGCAGCCGTACCCCACGGTCTTCCAGCTGGCCGACGCGGCCGGCGTGCACACCGCCCAGGTCTCCTCGCCCACCTTCGAGCACACCCCGCTCACCAAGGTCGCGCTCAGTGGCGGAACGTTTCACGGCCGGCTGACCGGCGAGGACCGCATGGACCTGGCCGCCGGGCAACTGGCCGCCGGAGACCGCTCGCTGGTCTACACGTACTACAGCGAGGTCGACGGCAAGGGCCACCGCTTCGGCGTCGACTCGGACGCCTGGCGCGGCCAGCTGATGTACGTCGACCGGCTCGTCCAGCGCCTCGCCGAGCAGCTGCCGCCGCGCTCCGCGCTCTACGTCACCGCCGACCACGGCATGATCGACATCCCCTTCGACGAAGAGTCCCGCATCGACTTCGACGAGGACTGGGAGTTGCGCGCCGGAGTGGCCCTGCTCGGCGGCGAGGGCCGGGCCCGGCACGTGTACGCGGTCCCGGGCGCCGAGGCCGACGTGCTCACGGTCTGGCGCGAGGTCCTCGGCGAGCAGTTCTGGGTGGCGAGCCGCGACGAGGCGATAGCGGCGGGCTGGTTCGGACAGCCGGGCGCCTGCGACGAGCGCGTGTACGGCCGGATCGGCGATGTCGTCGCGGCCGCGAGCGCCGATGTGGTGATCACCGCCTCGCAGAACGAGCCGCACGAGTCCGCGATGGTCGGCATGCACGGCTCGATGACCCCCGTCGAGCAGCTCGTACCGCTCCTCGAAGTACGCTCGTAACCCTTCCGCACTTCCCCCTGTCCTCTCCTGTACGCGGACGCGTGCGCAGATCCGAAAGGCCGTCACCTTCCCATGCCCGAGCTGGTGTTCTTCTCCGGAACGATGGACTGCGGAAAGAGCACCCTCGCTCTTCAGATCGAGCACAACCGCTCCGCGCGCG
This sequence comes from Streptomyces sp. BPTC-684, assembly GCF_030028635.1. Classification (NCBI taxonomy): domain Bacteria; kingdom Bacillati; phylum Actinomycetota; class Actinomycetes; order Kitasatosporales; family Streptomycetaceae; genus Streptomyces; species Streptomyces sp. BPTC-684. The sequence continues at coordinate 771,733 of NZ_CP124863.1, read as the reverse complement.
GCCTCCAGGGCATGATCTTCACGCGGGACGACCGCGCGGGCGAGGGCAAGCTGTCCTCCCGGCTCGGCCTGGTGACGGACGCCGTCGAGGCCGCCGAGGGCTTCGACTTCTACGCGTATCTGGTCGCCCACCTCTCCAAGGGCGGCCGCTGCGACTACGTGATCGCCGACGAGGCGCAGTTCCTCGCGCCCGGCCAGATCGACCAGCTCGCCCGGGTCGTCGACGACCTCGACCTGGACGTCTTCGCCTTCGGCATCACCACCGACTTCCGCTCCAAGCTCTTCCCCGGCTCGCAGCGCCTGGTCGAGCTGGCCGACCGCGTCGAGGTACTCCAGGTCGAGGCGCTCTGCTGGTGCGGGGCGCGGGCCACGCACAACGCGCGCACCCGGGGCGGCGAGATGGTCGTCGAGGGCGCGCAGGTCGTGGTCGGGGACGTGAACCAGTCCGAGGACGAGATCGGGTACGAGGTGCTGTGCCGGCGCCACCATCGGCGGCGGATGACGGCTGCGGTCGCGCGTGCGGGTGCGTTGTCGCCGGATGTGCTGCCGGTCGACGCGTAGCGCTCCGCGGGGGCCCGGGGTCTGTCTGCGGGGCGGTGGGGGCTGGGCGTGCCCACGCGGCGGAGCCGCAAAATGTCACAGTCCCGCGCCCCTATCGGGGCGCGTCAGCCGCTTGAACGTACCAGCGTGAACACCGCCCCCTCCGGGTCCGTCACCGTTGCCGTGCGGCCGCTCTGGTCCTCGTGCGGGGGTCTGAGCACCTGGCCGCCCAGCTCCGTGACCCGCTCCGCCGCCTCGTCCGTGTCCGCCACCTCGAAGTACGTCATCCAGTGCGCGCCCTTGTCGCGCGGCAGGGCGTTGCCGACGCCGTGCAGGGAGCAGACCGGGCGGCCCTCGATGTGCAGCGTCACGTAGTCGAAGTCGGCCGAGACCACCGCCTCCTTCTCGTAGCCGAACACCGACTCGTAGAACTTGCCGACCGTGGACGTCTCGCGGGTCACCAGCTCGTTCCAGACGGGGGTGCCCGGCGCGCCCGCCACCATCGTGCCGACGTGCGCCTCGGCCTGCCAGGCGCCGAAGACCGCGCCCTCCGGGTCCGAGGCGATCACCAGGCGTCCCGCGTCGCCCGCGTCGAGCGGACCGACCCCGACCGTGCCGCCGCAGTGCCGGATCGTCTCGGCCGTCGCGTCGGCGTCGTCGGTGGCCAGATACGTCGTCCAGGCGATCGGCAGATGGCGGTCGGGCGGCAGCTGGCCGATGCCCGCGACCTCGGCGCCGTCGAGCAGCGCCCGCACATAGGGGCCGAGCGAGGCGGGCCCCGGCCGGAACTCCCAGCCGAACAGCGCCGCGTAGAACTCCTGGGTAGGAGCCAGGCCGTGCACCATGAGGCTCACCCAGCAGGGTGTGCCGGGCGTGCGCCGGGTCTCTGCCTGGGACATCGTGACTCTCTCCTCGGACCATCGCTGGGGGAACGCGCCCTGAAGAGGCGGGCGGCCGGGCCGCGCCGGCGCCCACCCCCTCGCTGATGCTTGCACCACCGACGGCGAAGCGCTCCCCGGCCGCGCCGCTTTTGGCGCGTTCCCGCAGGAGCATGCCCGCTTTGGTATTTCCCATCCGTTTCGCGGCCGTTACGCGGCGCCGCGCGCTGCGCGAGGATGGCCCCATGAACGCCATCATCAGCGCATCCGAACTGGCGGACGAGCTGGCCGGGGCCCGCCCCCCGGTCCTCCTGGACGTCCGCTGGCAGCTCAGCCTGGCGAAGGCCGCCGGCGCCGCCGCCTTCGACGGCCGGGCCGAGTACGAGGCCGGGCACCTGCCCGGCGCGGTCTTCGTCGACCTCGACGCGGAACTGGCCGGGCCGCCCGGCGCCGGCGGCCGCCACCCGCTGCCCGACGTGGCCGCCTTCGGCGCCGTGATGCGCCGCGCGGGCGTCTCGGCCGGGACACCGGTGGTCGTCTACGACGGCGGCCAGGGCTGGGCGGCCGCGCGCGCCTGGTGGCTGCTGCGCTGGACGGGTCACCAGGACGTCCGCGTCCTCGACGGCGGCCTCGCCACCTGGACCGGCGCACTGTCCACCGACGTCCCGGCACCCGCCGAGGGCGACTTCGCCCCCGAGCCCGGCGCGGTGGGCCTGCTCGACGCGGACGGGGCAGCCGCGCTGGCCCGCTCCGGACTGCTGCTGGACGCCCGCGCGGGGGAGCGGTACCGGGGCGAGGTCGAGCCCATCGACCGGGTCGGCGGCCACATCCCGGGCGCGGTCTCCGCCCCGACCACCGAGAACGTGGGCCCCGACGGGCGCTTCCTGGCTCCCGAGGCCCTCGCCGACCGCTTCAAGGCCCTGGGTGCCTCCGGCACCGAGGTCGGCGTCTACTGCGGCTCCGGGGTCTCCGGCGCCCACGAGGTGCTGGCCCTGGCGGTCGCGGGGATCCCCGCCGCGCTCTACGCCGGGTCCTGGTCGCAGTGGTCCTCGGACGAGTCGCGCCCGGTCGCGACGGGCCCCGACCCGCAGTAGCGCACGACGAGGGGCCCGCGCTCGGCGCGGGCCCCTCGGCTCGTATCGACGTACCTCGCACCGACGTGTGAAGCGTCGATGTGCGAGGCGTCCTACTACTCCTGTTTCTTGCGCCGGGTTCCGAAGACGATCTCGTCCCAGCTCGGCACGGCGGCCCGGCGCCCGGGCCGGACGCCGTCCGCCTCGGCCTGGCGGTCCGTGGTGCCGGTGAGGCGGTCGCGGTGGCCGCTCACCGAGCGGGGCATCAGGACGTCCGCGTACGCCGCGCCGGCGCCCGCCGACGCCGCCGGTGCGGGCGGCTCCTCGACCTCGGGCTCCGCCTCGGGCTCGCTCGCCGAGGGCTCCGGCGGAGCGGCGGGCCGCTCGGGCACCACCATGTCGCCGCGGAAGCTCGGCACGGCCTCCAGGAGGCTGGTGAGCGAGTCGCTCTCGTCCGCCGCCGGTTCCGGCGCGGGCGCCGTGGGGCGCTCCAACTGGCGGTCCAGGGCGCGGTCCAGCGGCCGGTCCCGGGGCAGTCTGGCGATCCTCGGCACGAACGGGAAGCTCGGCTCGGGGGTGTCGTCGGTCTCGCCGATCAGCGAGCGGGCCTCGTCGTCGACGGCCTGGACGAGCCGACGCGGCGGGTCGTAGGTCCAGCTGGCCGCGTGCGGCTCGGTCGCCACCCGGTACACGAGCAGGACTTCCCAGGTGCCGTCGTCGCGGCGCCAGGAGTCCCACTGGACGCTGTCCTTGTCGGCGCCGCGCAGCAGCAGCCGCTCCTGGACGGCCTCGCCGAGCTGGGGTCCGGTGTTCTCGCCGGGGCGCCGCACGGGGGTCTTGCGCGCCCGCTCGGCCATGAAGGCGCGCTCCGCGAGCACCGGGCCCTCGAAGCGCCGGACCCGGTCGACGGGGATCCCGGCGAGCTGGGCGACCTCCTCGGCCGAGGCACCCGCACGTATCCGTGCCTGGATGTCGCGAGGCCGGAGGTGGCTCTCGACCTCGATCTCGATCTGCCCGAGCCGGGCGCGGTCGTTGCGCACGGCGGCGCGCAGCCGCTCATCGATCGGAAGCGTGTACTCCGTGCTGTCCGCAGCCTTGAGCACCAGTCGTGTGCCGTCGTTGGAGACGGCCACGACACGCAGTTCGGGCATGGGGACCTCCCGGGTGGTGCCTGCCGACGTCACCTGCGTCGCTGCTTCCGCTAGTCGAGTGTGGCCTGCCCGGGTGCAGCCTGCCACAACCTTGCCGAGTTGCCCGGCGTGTCGGGCATGGGCCCTGGAACGCCGTTATGGCACGGTTACCTGTTTGCAACGCAGAGTGACCGAAGTGGTCGCTCTGGACAGCAGGCGTCCGTGCGGTGCCGCGGCGCCGCCGGTTCGAGTGCCGCTTTCGGCCCCCTCCCGCAGAGCCCGGAAACCCGAGAGGGAGACCAGGCCCAGGGCTCGCCACAGTACTCCATTCGGGCCACCTGGGTGGACCGCCGCGCCGCCGAAGTTCTCCCGGGGGGCGGGAGTTGGACGCCGTGCGCCCGGCGAATACGCACTTCATACGTGTCGTGCTTCACAGAATCGCCAGAAACGGAACTAATCGCTTCGCCCATAGGTCCCCTCTACGTACAAGCTGACGGAGAAGGGCGAACAGAGGCTGTAAATGGGTGACAAGCCGGATACCGGTACGAAGCAGGACGAGAGGCGCCTCGATCTGAGTGTGCCCCAGGTCGCGGGCAGCGCGCTCGCCGCGATCGCGGCCGCCGTGCTCGCCTCCAAGCTCGGTGTCTACGGGACGATCCTCGGCGCCGGTGTGGTGAGCGTCGTCGCCACCTGCGGCGGCACGGTCTTCCAGCACCTGTTCCGCCGCACCGGGGAACAACTGCGCGACGTCACCGTCCAGTCGCTGCCCAAGGCGCGCCGCGACCCGGACCTTCCGGCGTACGAGGACACCCGCGAGGGCGAGTTCGGCGCGGCCACCGTCCACGGCACCCGGCTGCGGGGCTGGAAGCGGTCCGCGCTCGGCGCCGCCGTCGTCTTCGCGGTCGCGATGGGCGGCATCACCGCCTACGAACTGGCGTCCGGCGGGGAGCTGGGCGGCGGCAAGGGCGGCACCACCTTCGGCTCGGTCGTGAGCGGCAGCGGGGGCGGCGGCAAGCCGTCGCGGAAGGACTCGGAGAAGGACTCCGAACCCGGGCGGCGCACCCCGCACACGCCCGGCACGGGCGCCGACGGGGGCACGTCCCCCTCACCGGACCCCGCGCAGGGGACCGTCGGAACGCCCGCTACCGGCGGCGCTTCGGGCACGGGAGGCACCACCCCGACGCCCACCCCCACTCCCTCGACTTCCACCGGCGGCACCCCGAGCCCGCCGCCGTCGCCCCCGCCGTCCACCGGCTCGGGCAGCGCCACCCCGGACACCGGGTCGGCAGCGGGGTCCGCAGCGACCCCGCCCGCGCCGTAGGGCGTCAGTCCCCGAGCACCCGGCGCAGATAGGCGTTGCCGAACAGCCGGTCCGGGTCGAGCCGGTCGCGCAGCGCCGTGAACTCGCCGAAGCGCGGATAGGCCTCGGCGAAGTACTCGGCGTCGCGGGTGTGCACCTTGCCCCAGTGCGGCCGGCCCGCGTGCACGGCCATGATCCGCTCCACGGCGGTGAAGTACGCCTGGTACGGCGTGCCCTTGTACATGTGCACGGCGATGTACGCGGTGTCGCGGCCCGACGCCGTGGAGAGCGCGATGTCGTCGGCCGGGGCGGTGCGCACCTCGACCGGGAAGCTCACCCGCAGGTTCGACCGGTCGACCAGCGCCCGCACCTCGCGCAGCGCCGCCACGACGGCCTCGCGCGGCACCGCGTACTCCATCTCCACGAACCGCACCCGGCGCGGACTTGTGAAGACCCTGTACGGAATGTCGGTGTACGTACGGGCGGAGAGGGCGCGGCTGGAGACCTTGGCGATCGCGGGGATCGTCGCGGGGACGGCCCGGCCCAGCGAACAGACGACCTGGAAGAGGCCGTTGGACATGAACTCGTCCTCGATCCAGCCGCTCACCCGGCCGGGCGGGGCAGCGGGGCCGGCGCTGCGGTTGTTGCGCTTGGTGTTGCAGTTGCCGGTGTGCGGGAACCAGTAGAACTCGAAGTGCTCGTTCTCGGCGTGCAGCGCATCGAACTCCGAGGTCACCTTGTCGAAGGCCATCGGCTCCTCGCGCGCGGTGAGCAGGAACTCGGGCTCCACGGCGAGGGTGATGGCCGAGACGACGCCGAGCGCCCCCAGCCCGATCCGGGCCGCCGCGAAGACCTCGGGATTCTCCTTGGCCGAGCACTTCAGGAGCGAGCCGTCGGCGGTGATCAGCTCAAGGGCGGTGATCTGCGCGGCTATAGAGGCCGAGTCGCGGCCGGTGCCGTGGGTGCCGGTGGAGGTGGCCCCGGCCACCGTCTGCTCCATGATGTCGCCCATGTTGGTGAGCGAGAGGCCCTCGCGCGCGAGGACCGCGTTCAGCCGCTTCAGGGGCGTGCCCGCCTCGACGGTCACCGTCATCGCCGTACGGTCGATCTCCCGGATGCCGGTGAGCAGATCCGGACGTATGAGCACGCCGTCGGTGGCGGCGGCCGTGGTGAAGGAGTGGCCGGTGCCGACCGCCTTCACCTTCAGGCCGTCCTCGGCCGCCCGGCGCACGGCGTCGGCCAGTTCGGCCGCCGAGGCGGGGGAGACCTCCCGCACCGGCCGGGCCGTCACGTTGCCCGCCCAGTTACGCCACGTGCTGCTGCTCGCTCCGCTCATCTGCTCCGAGCCCCTCCCGTTGCGGCGCCGGCCTGCGCAGCCGGCGGTACCCCAGGAACGCCACCGCGGCCGCGAGCGCTCCCGCCACGACGGGCACCAGATACCCCGAGCGCGCGCCCGCCGCGTCCACCGCCCAGCCGGCGGCCGACGACCCGAGCGCCACACCGACCGCGAGCCCGGTACTGGTCCAGGTCATGCCCTCGGTGAGCTTGCTGCGCGGTACGTGCTGTTCGACGAGGGCCATGGTGGTCACCATCGTCGGTGCGATGGACAGGCCCGCGACAAAGAGCGCCACGGCCAGGAACGGCAGGCTCCCGGCCAGTTGGAGCGGGATCATACTCACCGCCATCGCACACACTCCCACCAGCCACCTCGTGGCCGGGGCGCCCTTGAGGCGCAGCAGCCCGAACACCGCTCCCGCGAGGCACGAGCCCAGCGCGTACACGGCGAGCACCAGACTGGCCGCCGCCTTGTGGCCGCGCTCGTCCGCGAAGGCCACGGTGACCACGTCGACCGCGCCGAAGATCGCGCCGGTGGCGACGAAGGTGGCGACGAGGACCTGGAGGCCGGGGGAGCGCAGCGCGGAGCCGCCGGTGTGGTGCTCGCGCGGGTGCGGCACGGGCTCGGTGGCGCGCTGGGCGGTCAGCCAGAAGACGCCGACGACCAGGAACCCGGCCGCCATCAGCGGCCCCGCCTCGGCGAACCAGGCGGTGGAGAGCCCGATGGAGAGGATCGGCCCGACGATGAAGCAGAGCTCGTCGACGATCGACTCCCACGAGTACGCGGCGTGCAGGCTCTGCCCGTCGCCCCGGTAGAGCTCGGCCCAGCGGGCGCGGACCATGGAGCCGACGCTGGGCACACAGCCCGCGGCCGCCGAGAAGACGAACAGCGACCAGTCCGGCGCGCCCTGCTGGGCGCAGACGAGCAGCCCGGCCACGGCGGCCACCGCGGCGAGGGTCGCGGGGCGCAGCACCCGGCGCTGGCCGTGCCGGTCGACCAGGCGCGAGATGTACGGGCCGAGCACGGCGGCCGACATCGCGAGGGTCGCCGAGAGCGCCCCGGCCAGGCCGTAGCGGCCGGTGAGCTGGGAGACCATCGTGACGATGCCGATCCCCATCATGGACAGCGGCATCCGGCCGAGCAGCCCGGCCGCGGAGAACCGCTTGGTGCCGGGGGCGGCGAATATCGCGCGGTACGGACTGGGCATGGGCGCTCCGGCGGCCGGCTCAACCATGTGGCTGAAGCGTGTAATTAATACCTAAACCTTACGGTGTTGAAGTTACGGCGCCGAGTGCCACGGCGCACGCGGTTTTCCGGCCCGCTTCCCGGCCCCGTTTCCGGCCCCGCCGGTGTGCGTCCCGTGGCCGCCCCGTTCCCGGCCGGTTCCGCGGTTGTCAGTGGCGGATGGCAGGATCGGAGCCATGTCCGATCTGCGCGATCAAGCTCCCGGAGCGGCCGACGACGCGGCTCCGTACGACGCCCTGCTGCTGCTCTCCTTCGGCGGCCCCGAGGGCCCCGACGACGTGGTCCCGTTCCTGGAGAACGTGACGCGCGGCCGGGGCATCCCCAAGGAGCGGCTCAAGGAGGTGGGGCAGCACTACTTCCTGTTCGGCGGGGTCAGCCCCATCAACGACCAGAACCGCGCCCTCCTGGACGCCCTGCGCGAGGACTTCGCGCAGAACAGCCTGGACCTCCCGGTCCACTGGGGCAACCGGAACTGGGCGCCGTACCTGACGGACACCCTGCGCGAGATGGCCCTGGCGGGCCACCGCCGCATCCTCGTGCTCACGACCAGCGCCTACGCGTCGTACTCGGGCTGCCGCCAGTACCGGGAGAACCTGGCGGACGCGCTGGCCGCGCTTGAGGCGGAGGGCGTCGAGCCGCCGCGCGTGGACAAGCTGCGGCACTACTTCAACCACCCCGGCTTCGTGCGCCCGATGATCGACGGCGTCCTCGCCTCGCTGGCCGGGCTCCCCGAGGAGGTCCGCGCCGGCGCCCACCTCGCCTTCACCACCCACTCGATCCCGGACGCCTCCGCCGACACCTCGGGCCCGGCCGAGGAGCACGGCGAGGGCGGCGCCTATGTGCGCGAGCACCTGGACGTGGCCCGGCTGATCGCCGACGCGGTGCGCGAGGAGACCGGCGTCGAGCGGTCCTGGGAGCTCGTCTACCAGTCCCGCTCCGGCGCCCCGCACATCCCCTGGCTGGAGCCGGACATCTGCGACCACCTGGAGGCGCTGCACGGCAAGGGCGTGCCCGCGGTCGTGATGGTGCCCATCGGCTTCGTCTCGGACCACATGGAGGTCCTGTACGACCTGGACACGGAGGCCACCGCCAAGGCCGCCGAGCTCGGTCTGCCGGTCGTGCGGTCGGCCACGGTCGGCGCGGACCCCCGGTTCGCCGCCGCCGTGCGCGAGCTCGTCCTGGAGCGGGCGGCGGCCGAGCGCGGACAGAGCGTCGAGCGCTGCGCCCTGGGCGCGCTCGGCCCCTCGCACGACCTCTGCCCGGTCGGCTGCTGCCCGGCCCGCGCCCCCCGGCCCGCCGCGGCCGGCGCCGACAGCCCGTACGCGTAAGGAGCGACGATGACCAACGCCGAGAACGCTGAGAACGCCGAGAACAGGGAGCTGCTCGCGCTCGCCCTGGAGGCCGCCCGCCGGGCCGGGGCGCTGCTGCGGAACGGGCGCCCGGACGACCTGGGCGTCGCCGCCACCAAGACGAGCTCCATCGACGTCGTCACCGAGATGGACATCGCCGCCGAGAAGCTGATCACCGGCTTCCTCTCCGAGCACCGCCCCGCCGACGGCTTCCTCGGCGAGGAGGGCGCCTCCAGCGAGGGCACCAGCGGGATCCGCTGGGTCATCGACCCGCTCGACGGCACCGTCAACTACCTGTACGGACTGCCCACTTGGGCCGTCTCCATCGCCGCCGAGCGCGACGGCGTGCGGGTCGCGGGCGTGGTCGAGGCCCCGATGCGCGGCGAGACGTACCACGCGGTGCTCGGCGGCGGAGCGTTCCTCGGCGAGCGGCGGCTGCGCTGCCGTCCGGCCGCCCCGCTGGAGCAGTCCCTGCTCGGCACCGGCTTCGCCTACGTCCAGTCGGTCCGGGCCCACCAGGCGTCCGTCGTCCAGCGGCTGATCCCGCGGTTCCGGGACATCCGGCGCGGCGGCTCGGCGGCGATCGACCTGTGCGACGTGGCGGCCGGGCGGCTCGACGCGTACTACGAGCGCGGGCTGAACCCCTGGGACCTGGCGGCGGGCGACCTCATCGCGCGCGAGGCGGGCGCCCTGACCGGCGGGCGCGCGGGCGACCCGCCCTCCCGGGAGCTGACGATCGCGGCGACCCCGGAGCTCTTCGGCCCGCTCCAGGCCCTCCTGGAGGAGCACGGCGCCTGGCACGACTAGGGCCTGTCCCCGGACAGCGGAGACCCCCGGCACCGTCCCGCGGTGCCGGGGGTCTCCTGCGGCGCGTCAGTGTGCCGCGGCCGCCACCTCGACGCCGTGTTCGGCGGCGAGGCGGTGGAGATCGTCGAGCTCGGCCTGCTCGACCTCCGCGAGGAAGTCGTCGCCGTTCTCGCGAGCCCGCGTGAGGTCCGTCTCCGTGGCTTTGATGCGCTGCAGGAGTCCTGCGGTGAATGCGTCCATGGTGCGCCCCCTCGTCGTGGGTCGGTGGCGGTGGCACGGGGGTGTGCCGACGGTGGGTCACGATCACGAGCAGCGGGTAGTGGCATGCCACATACAGGGCGTGATCGCGGGTGTGCAGTCGTCCTCCCCCAGCCCGCTGTACGAGAAACCTCAACTCGCGCGGCAATCCCGGGAATTCCCGGACGACCCGGGAAGCCGCAGGTCGGGCGGCAGCTGGGCGGCGGCACCGTCTTACCGCCGGTTTATGGCCGTAAGGGGCAGGATGGAAGCACACAGTCACTGCTTCAGTGCCCACAGAACGGCCCGTACGGGCTCAGGAACGCCCGCGCGGGGCCCACAGGCGCCCACGGGGCATCACCGGCCCGCGAGGGCTCACAGGAAGGAAATGCGCCGTGCGCGTACTCGTCGTCGAGGACGAGCAGCTGCTCGCCGATGCGGTGGCCACCGGACTGCGCCGGGAGGCAATGGCCGTCGACGTCGTGTACGACGGCGCCGCCGCCCTGGAGCGCATCGGGGTCAATGACTACGACGTGGTCGTGCTCGACCGGGACCTCCCGCTGGTGCACGGCGACGACGTCTGCCGCAAGATCGTCGAGCTGGGGATGCCCACCCGGGTCCTGATGCTGACCGCCTCCGGCGACGTCAGCGACCGGGTGGAGGGCCTGGAGATCGGCGCCGACGACTATCTGCCCAAGCCGTTCGCCTTCAGCGAGCTGACCGCCCGGGTGCGGGCCCTGGGCCGGCGCACCACGGTGCCGCTGCCGCCCATCCTGGAGCGCGCGGGCATCAAGCTCGACCCCAACCGGCGCGAGATCTTCCGCGACGGCAAGGAGATCCAGCTGGCCCCCAAGGAGTTCGCGGTCCTGGAGGTGCTGATGCGCAGCGAGGGCGCGGTCGTCTCGGCCGAGCAGCTCCTGGAGAAGGCCTGGGACGAGAACACGGACCCGTTCACCAACGTGGTGCGCGTGACGGTCATGACGCTGCGCCGCAAGCTCGGTGAGCCGCCCGTCATCGTCACCGTGCCCGGCTCGGGATACCGGATCTGACCGCGATGGCCACCACCCCCGCGCCACCCGCGGCGCCACCGAAGCCGACCTGGGACCCGAGGGGCGCCGAACCCCCCCTGCCATGGTTGCGCCCGACCATCCGCATACGGCTGACCCTGCTCTACGGCGGAATGTTCATGATCGCGGGCATCCTGCTGCTCTCGATCATCTATCTGCTGGCGGCGTCGGCCCTGCGCACCGGGAACGACCTGCCGTTCAAGCTGCTGCCCGGCAACCAGATCACGGTCAACGGCACCTGCCCCGGGCTCTCCGGCCAGATGCCCGCCGACGTGGCGAACTCCGCCCTCAGGGCGTGTTTCGCCCAGCAGCGCCAGCACGCCCTGGACAACCTGCTGACCCGCTCGCTGATGGCGCTGGTGGGTCTCAGCGTCATCGCCTTCGCGTTCGGATACGCGATGGCGGGCCGCGTCCTGTCGCCGCTGGGCCGGATCACCCGCACCGCCCGCCGGGTGGCCGGGACCGACCTGACCCGGCGGATCGAGCTGGACGGCCCGGACGACGAGCTCAAGGAGCTCGCGGACACCTTCGACGACATGCTGGACCGCCTGGAGCGGGCCTTCACCGCCCAGCAGCGGTTCGTCGCCAACGCCTCGCACGAGCTGAGGACCCCGCTGGCGATCAACCGCACGCTCCTGGAGGTCCACCTCTCCGATCCCGGGGCGCCCACCGAGCTCCATCAGCTGGGCAAGACGCTGCTCGCCACCAACGAGCGCAGCGAGCAGCTGGTGGAGGGCCTGCTGCTGCTCGCCCGCAGCGAGAACGAGATCGTCGACCGCAAGCCGGTCGACCTGGCCGAGGTCGCCTCCCGCGCCATCGACCAGGCCCGCGGCGAGGCCCAGGCCAAGGGCGTGGAGATCCGCGGCGAGCGGGCGCTCGCGGTGGTCCAGGGCAACGGCGTCCTCCTGGAGCGGATCGCCCTGAACCTGGTGCAGAACGCCGTACGCTACAACGTGCCGCAGGACGGCTGGGTCTCGGTGACCACCGAGCTCAAGGACGGCCACGCGGTCCTGGTGGTCTCGAACACGGGGCCGGTGGTTCCCGCGTACGAGATCGACAACCTCTTCGAGCCGTTCCGGCGGCTGCGGACCGAGCGGACCGGCAGCGACAAGGGCGTCGGCCTCGGCCTGTCCATCGCCCGATCCGTCGCGCGGGCCCACGGAGGCCGTATCATCGCGGAGCCCCGTGAAGGAGGCGGCCTCGTGATGCGTGTCACCCTGCCCGTCTGAGATGCTTTTCGATGCCATCGAGAAGTTCGCTTTGAGCGGAATTTTCGGGACCTGTTCCGAAGATATTCGTGTGTGATCAATCACAGGGGCAAATTTCCGGCCATCTACTCTCCGTGATCAAGGCTTCCCCCGGAAAACCGGGAAAAGTCCGGGTTTCCGGGGGGTGAGATCACGGGAAGTACACGGGGTGACGCCCGTGAAGTGCGACATTCGGACCGTGTACGGTCCCGATCGCCATCCAAGACGATCACTCTTGAGGAGTGCGGCTGGGTGTCGATTGAGTAACAGACCTTGATGTGAGGCAAAATCTCCGCCTCGGGTCGGGCACAAGTCCGGCCTCTCACGCGTTACGTGCGCTGGAGACACCGCAACCACCCAGAGGGGGAGAGCGACATGGCAACGGACTACGACACCCCACGCAAGACCGATGACGACGTCGATTCCGACAGTCTTGAAGAACTGAAGGCCCGGCGGAACGACAAGTCCGCCTCGGCCGTCGACGTCGACGACTTCGAGGCCGCGGAGGGCATGGAACTGCCCGGCGCGGACCTTTCCAACGAGGAACTCGCCGTCCGGGTCCTGCCCAAGCAGGCCGACGAGTTCACCTGCATGAGCTGCTTCCTCGTGCACCACCGCAGCCAGCTGGCCCGGGAGAAGAACGGCCAGCCGATCTGCCGCGACTGCGACTGATCAGCAGGCCGTGGCAGGCGCCGAACCGCCCCGGAAGCGACCGTTCCGGCGAAAGGGTGCCTCGGGTACGCCCGAGGTGTCACAGGGCGGCACAGGCCCGGCAGAGGGCGTCCAGACGCCCGCCGAGCCCTCCGCCCTCCCCGCGGTGAGCTCTGCCGCTCGTGCACATGAGGACGAGCGGGGCCGGCCGGCCTCGCTCGAAGCAGTACTGGACGACCAGGCGGGGCCCGCGGCCGGGGCCCGACGCCTGGACGCCCTGCGCCGAGCCGCCGCAACCAAGGGCGTCCCGGCGCTCAAGAAGGGCGTCCGCTGGAGCGGCGCGAGTGCCAGGGCCGGAATCGGGCACCTCACCGACCGCGTCATCGAGATCGCCCCGCGCATTCCGGTCCGCGACCTGGCGACCCTGCGCCGGCAATTCCCGGGTCTCGGCCCGGAGGAAATCGCGGACAAACTGATCACGGGCGCCGCGAACGCCACGTCGACGGTGGGCGCGGGCATCGGCGCCGCCGCGATGCTCCCCGTCCCGCCGGCCATGCCGGCCGAGCTGGCCGCCGAGATCACCGGCGTCGCCGCCATCGAACTCAAGCTCATCGCCGAGCTCCACGAGGTCTACGGGATGCGCCCGCCCGGCAATCTGAAAGAGCGCTCCATGGCGTATCTGACGTCCTGGACCGAGGAGCGCGGCGTCCAGGTGACCAAACCGGCGACCGTCAATGCCGCGCTCGGCGGCCAGATGAAGCGCGAACTGCGCCAGCAGATCATGAAACGCATGGTCCGCAATCTGCCGAACCTGACGCCGTTCATGGTCGGGGCGGCGGTGGGTGCGGTGATGAACCGGCGCGACACGAAGAAAGTGGCCGCGCATGTCCGTGCGGATCTGCGCAAGCACCAGGTGCCGTGGGATGCGCTGTCCTCGCTCCCGGCGCTGGAGCAGCCCGCCGATCCCCTGCGGCCCGGGGAGCTCCCGAAGGAGCTCGGGCGCTAGGCGCTTCGCTGGAAATGGGGTTTGTCGGCTGCGGGCTGTCTGTGGCTGGTCGCGCAGTTCCCCGCGCCCCTGAAGGGGCGCGGTACCGCACCGGACCTCCACAAGTCCGCTCAGGCCGAGGAGGCCTCCAGCGCCTGCTTCAGCCCCTGCGGGTCCCGTGTCGACAGATAGACGTACGGCGTCGGGTCCTGCGGGTCCGTGACCTCCACCCGCACCGCCGTCGGGATGTAGCTGCGCAGCAGCATGAAGGCGCGCGGGTCGGCCTTGTGGAGGCGCCAGGCCCTGGCCTCCTCCGCGTCCAGCACCTCGGGCTCGCCGAGCGCCGTCACCGGGATCCGGGCGTCGCCCGCCACCAGCGTGCCCGCCACGACCCGGATCCGTACCGACCCGTACGAACTCACCACCACCGCGGCCGCGGCCGTCCCACCGATGAGGCCCGCGAGCAGCGGCAGGCCGCCCAGCGGCAGCAGCATCAGCGCGCACGCCACCCCGACCAGGGCGGCGATCAGCCACCACGAGCGAGGGGCGGTGAGGCGTTCGGTGTACTGAGGGGCGTTCGGCTGCATGACAGCAAGCTTGGCACGGCGCGACTCGCGCCCGGGACCGCGGGTAAGGTCAGCGGCTGTGACTGCTAGATCTGCGTCCCTGACGCCCCCGGCCGACGCGAAGCCGCCGGTCCGGCACCCCGACGCGCCCGCCCCGGGCGAGCTGCTCGGCGCGCACTACGAGCACTGCTTCGGCTGCGGCGGCGGACAGCCCCACGGACTGCACCTGGAGGCGCGGGCCGGCGCGGGCGTGACCGTCACCGCCGAGTTCACCGTGCGCCCCGCGCACCAGGGCGCCCCCGGCCTCGCGCACGGCGGGGTGCTCGCCACGGCGCTCGACGAGACGCTCGGCTCGCTGAACTGGCTGCTGCAGACGATCGCGGTGACCGGCCGCCTTGAGACCGACTTCGTGCGGCCCGTGCCGGTGGACACCGTGCTGTTCCTGGAGGCCGAGGTCACCGCCGTCGACGGCCGGAAGATCTACTCCAGGGCGACCGGGCGGATAGGCGGCCCCGACGGGCCGGTGGCGGTCCGGGCCGACGCCCTCTTCATCGAGGTGAAGGTCGACCACTTCATCGAGAACGGCCGCCCGCAGGAGATCCAGGCCGTCATGTCCGACCCCGACCAGGTCAGGCGCGCCCGCGCCTTCGAGGTGAACCCGTGACCCGTAACCCCGTAGACGTCCTCATCCGCCGAGTGGACCCGGAGGTGCCGATTCCGGCGTACGGGCACCCCGGCGACGCGGGGGCCGACCTCGTCACCACCGAGGCCGCCGAGCTCGCCCCCGGCGAGCGGGCCGTCCTGCCGACCGGGGTGAGTATCGCCCTGCCCGACGGGTACGCGGCCTTCGTGCATCCGCGGTCCGGCCTGGCCGCGCGCTGCGGTGTCGCCCTGGTGAATGCCCCGGGGACGGTGGATGCCGGGTACCGTGGGGAAATCAAGGTGATCGTGGTCAATCTCGACCCGCGCGAGACCGTGCGGTTCGAGCGATTCGACCGGATTGCCCAACTTGTCGTCCAGCAGGTCGAGAAGGTCCGCTTCCACGAGGTGGCGGAGCTTCCCGGCTCGGCGCGGGCCGAGGGGGGCTTCGGTTCCACCGGCGGTCATGCCGCCGTGGACGGCACTACGGGTGGGAATCGATACGCTTCGGTCGTATCCGACCGGGAAGGACAGTGACGTGTTCGGACGTCGCAAGAAGAGCGGATCCGCCGAAGACACGGCGGGCGAGGCCGAGCAGGTCGTCGACGGCATCGATGCCGAAGATACCGACTACGCCGATGACACCGCCGACGACGCGGACGAGCCGCGCAGGGCGAACCTGCCGCCGGCGCCCCGGCCGGACGGTCCGTGGGACATCTCCGAGGTCTCCGAGGCCGGCGAGGGCCGGGTCGACCTGGGCGGGCTCTTCGTCCCCGGGGTCGAGGGCATGGAGCTGAGGGTCGAGGTCGCGGGCGACGCGATCGTCGCGGCGACCGTCGTGCTGCGCGACAGCGCCGTACAGCTGCAGGCCTTCGCGGCCCCCAAGAACGAGGGGATCTGGGGCGAGGTCCGCGAGGAGATCGCCTCCGGCATCACCCAGCAGGGCGGCATCATCGACGAGGTCGAGGGTCCCCTCGGCTGGGAGCTGCGGGCCCAGGTGCCCGTCCAGCTCCCGGACGGTACGAACGGGGTGCAGCTGGTCCGCTTCGTGGGCGTGGACGGGCCGCGCTGGTTCCTGCGCGGTGTGATCTCCGGCCAGGGCGCGGTGCAGCCGCAGGCCGCGGGGCTCCTTGAGCAGATCTTCCAGGACACGGTCGTCGTGCGCGGCGAGGGCCCGATGGCCCCGCGCGACCCGATCGTCCTGAAGCTGCCGGACGACGCGCAGATGATGCCCGACGGCGTCCAGCAGGAGGAGCAGGAGGGCTCGCGCTTCTCCGGCGGCATGGGCCAGCTCCAGCGCGGCCCGGAGATCACCGAGGTCCGCTGACCGTTCGCGGTTCTCCGGCGGGCCGTACCCCTTCGCGGGGTGCGGCCCGTCGGCGTTCGCGGGCATTGCCCGGAAGGGTGCCTGCTGCACATACTGGCGCGGGCCGGGGCACACAGACGTACGGGGGAGTGGGCATGAGCGAGAGCACCAGCGGGCGCGGCACGGCCGTAGCCGAGCAGCCGGGCACCGGGCCGATGGTCCGCGTCGAGGACCTGCGCCGTTCGTACGGCGAGGGCGCCGCCGCCGTCCACGCGCTGCGCGGGGTCTCCTTCGAGGTGCCGCGCGGCGAGCTCGTCGCCCTCAAGGGGCGCTCCGGATCGGGCAAGACGACGCTGCTCAACCTGGTCGGCGGGCTCGACCGGCCCGACGGTGGCCGGATCACCGTCGACTCCACCGACCTGGCGGACCTCGGCGAGGAGGGCCTCCTCGCGCTGCGCCGCGACCGGATCGGCTTCATCTTCCAGTCCTTCGGACTGATCCCGATCCTGTCGGCCGCCGAGAACGTCGGCGTCCCGATGCGGCTGCGCAAGGCCGACCCGCGCGAGCGCGACGCGCGCGTGGAGCTGCTGCTCGCCCTGGTCGGGCTCGGCGACCACGCCCAGCAGCGCCCCGGCGAGCTCTCCGGCGGCCAGCAGCAGCGGGTAGCCATCGCCCGCGCGCTCGCCAACCGGCCCGCGCTCCTGATCGCCGACGAGCCCACCGGCCAGCTGGACGCCGAGACCGGGCTCGCCGTCATGGAGCTGCTGCGCGCGGTCGTGCGCAGCGAGGGCGTCACCGCCCTGGTCGCCACCCACGACACCCAGCTGCTCGGGCTCGCGGACCGCGTCCTGGAGCTGAGCGACGGGCGCATCATCGACCACGGCTGACCGCCCCGGGCCCCACCCCGCGTATCAGAATCGCGTCAATACGGCAGCTCAGCCGCACCCCCGGTCCGATTTGCCGGAATCGGGGGCCGTAAGGTCGGCAGCGCGTACGCGGCAGTTCTCTGAAGTACGCAGCAGTTCTCTGAAAGACAATGGGGCCATGGCACGCGGCAAGCTTCGGATATACCTCGGTTCGGCACCGGGCGTCGGCAAGACGTACGCGATGCTGTCCGAGGGCCACCGGCGCGTGGAGCGCGGCACCGACTGCGTGGTGGCGTTCGTGGAGCACCACGGGCGCCCGCGCACCGAGGTGATGCTGCACGGCCTGGAGCAGATCCAGCGCCGCACGATCGAGTACCGCGGCTCCACCTTCACCGAGATGGACGTCGACGCGGTCCTGGAGCGCGGTCCCGCAGTCGCCCTGGTGGACGAGCTCGCCCACACCAATGTGCCCGGCTCGCGCAACACCAAGCGCTGGCAGGACGTCGAGGAGCTGCTCCAGGCGGGCATCGACGTGGTCTCGACCGTCAACATCCAGCACCTGGAGTCGCTGGGCGACGTCGTCGAGTCGATAACCGGCGTGCGCCAGCGCGAGACGGTGCCCGACGAGGTGGTGCGGCGGGCGAACCAGATCGAGCTCGTCGACATGTCGCCCCAGGCGCTGCGCCGCCGGATGGCGCACGGCAACATCTACAAGTCCGACAAGGTCGACGCGGCCCTGTCCAACTACTTCCGCCCCGGCAATCTGACCGCGCTGCGCGAGCTCGCGCTGCTGTGGGTCGCCGACCGGGTCGACGAGTACCTCCAGCAGTACCGGGGCGAGCACAACATCCGCTCCACCTGGCAGGCCCGGGAGCGGATCGTCGTCGGTCTGACCGGCGGGCCCGAGGGCCGCACCCTGATCCGGCGCGCGGCCCGGATGGCCGCCAAGGGCTCCGGCAGCGAGATCCTCGCGGTGTACGTGGCCCGCAGCGACGGGCTGACCTCCGCCTCGCCCAAGGAGCTGGCCGTCCAGCGCACCCTGGTCGAGGACCTCGGCGGATCGTTTCACCACGTCATAGGCGACGACGTGCCCGTCTCCCTCCTGGAGTTCGCCCGGGGCGTCAACGCCACCCAGATCGTCCTCGGCTCCAGCCGCCGCAAGGCCTGGCAGTACGTCTTCGGGCCGGGCGTCGGCGCCACCGTGGCCCGCGAGTCCGGGCCCGACCTGGACGTGCACATCGTCACCCACGAGGAGGTCGCCAAGGGGCGCGGCCTCCCGGTGGCGCGCGGCGCCCGGCTCGGGCGGGCCCGGAGCATCTGGGGCTGGCTCGCGGGCATGGCGGGACCGGCGCTGCTCACGCTGCTGCTGACCAACGTCGACGCGGACCTCGGGCTCGCCAACGACATGCTGCTCTTCCTGACGCTCACGGTCGCCGCGGCCCTGCTCGGCGGACTGATGCCGGCGCTGGCCTCCGCCGCGTTCGGCTCGTTCCTGCTGAACTACTACTTCACCCCGCCCGTCCACGAGATCACCATCGCGGACCCCAAGAACATCCTCGCCATCGCGATCTTCTTCCTGGTGGCGGTCTCGGTGGCCTCCGTGGTCGACCTCGCGGCCCGCCGCACCCACCAGGCGGCCCGGCTGCGCGCCGAGTCCGAGATCCTCTCGTTCCTGGCCGGCAGCGTGCTGCGCGGCGAGACCACGCTCGACGCGCTCCTGGAGCGGGTCCGCGAGACCTTCGCCATGGAGTCCGTGGCCCTCCTGGAGCGGGCCGGCGACGTCGAGCCGTGGACCTGCGCGGGCAGCGTCGGCCCGCACCCCGTGGCCCGCCCCGAGGACGCCGACGTCGACATGCCGGTCGGCGACCACATGGCGCTGGCGCTGAGCGGCCGGGTGCTGCCCGCCGAGGACCGCAGGGTGCTCGGCGCCTTCGCCGCCCAGGCCGCCGTCGTCCTCGACCGCCAGCGCCTGGTCGACGAGGCCGAGGAGTCCCGCAAGCTCGCCGAGGGCAACCGCATCCGCACCGCGCTGCTCGCCGCCGTCAGCCACGACCTGCGCACCCCGCTGGCGTCCATCAAGGCCGCCGTCACCTCGCTCCGCTCCGACGACGTCCAATGGTCCGAGGACGACGAGGCCGAGCTCCTGGCGGGCATCGAGGACGGCGCCGACCGGCTCGACCACCTCGTCGGCAACCTGCTCGACATGTCCCGCCTCAACACCGGCACCGTCAGGCCGATCATCCGCGAGATCGACCTCGACGAGGTGGTCCCGATGGCGCTCGGCGGCGTCCCCGAGGACAGCGTCGAGCTGGACATCCCCGAGAGCCTGCCGATGGTCGCCGTCGACTCCGGGCTCCTGGAGCGGGCCGTCGCCAACATCGTCGAGAACGCCGTCAAGTACAGCCCCGACGCCACGCCCGTCCTGGTGGCCGCCAGCGCGCTCGGCGACCGCGTGGAGGTCCGGGTGGCCGACCGCGGCCCCGGCGTCCCCGACGACAGCAAGGAACGGATCTTCGAGCCCTTCCAGCGGTACGGTGACGCTCCGCGCGGCGCCGGAGTGGGACTGGGGCTCGCGGTCGCCCGGGGATTCGTCGAGTCGATGGGCGGCACCCTCACCGCCGAGGACACCCCCGGCGGCGGCATGACCATGGTGCTCACCCTCAGGGCGGTGCCCGGCCCCGGCCCGGTCGTCGCCGACCTCTCCGCCCAGGTCACCTCGTGACCCTCGGCCCACGGCAGAAAGCAGGATCCGCATGACCCGGGTGCTCGTGGTGGACGACGAGCCACAGATCGTCCGCGCCCTCGTGATCAACCTCAAGGCGAGGAAGTACGAGGTGGACGCGGCCCCCGACGGGGCGACCGCCCTCCAGCTCGCGGCCGCCCGCCACCCCGACGTGGTCGTCCTGGACCTCGGTCTGCCCGACATGGACGGCGTCGAGGTGATCAAGGGGCTGCGCGGCTGGACCCGGGTGCCGATCCTGGTGCTCTCCGCCCGCCACACCTCCGACGAGAAGGTCGAGGCGCTGGACGCGGGCGCCGACGACTACGTCACCAAGCCGTTCGGCATGGACGAGCTGCTCGCCCGGCTGCGGGCGGCCGTCCGCCGCGCCGAGCCGGTCGGCGGCGAGGGCGCGGACGACGTGGTGACGGTGGAGACCGACGGCTTCACGGTCGACCTGGCCGCGAAGAAGGTCAACCGGGAGGGCCGGGACGTACGCCTCACGCCCACCGAGTGGCACCTCCTGGAGGTGCTGGTCCGCAACACCGGCCGGCTGGTCAGCCAGAAGCAGCTCCTCCAGGAGGTCTGGGGCCCCTCCTACGGGACGGAGACGAACTACCTGCGCGTCTACATGGCCCAGCTGCGCCGCAAGCTGGAACTGGACCCCTCGCATCCGCGCCACTTCATCACGGAGCCGGGCATGGGGTATCGCTTCGAGCGGTGAGCGCGCTGTGTCCGCGCGGTGAGCGGGGTGTGAGCGGGGTGTGAGCGGGCTCGTGACGGGGTGACCGCGGACACCTCCCGTGTCGGTGGGGGCCGGTACGCTTTCTGTATGAGTGCTGACCTTCGAACCGAGAAGCCCGCGGGGCGCTTCCGCCGGATGCTCGACCGGCTGTCCACCTCGCAGGAGGAGCTGCACTCCGCGGAACTGCAGGAGGACACGCAGGCCACGGGGTGCACCCGCATCTCCGACTGCGACGACCGCCAGATAGTCAAGGTGACTGGTACCTTGCGGACGGTCACCCTGCGCCCGAGGGCGGGCGTCCCGGCGCTGGAAGCCGAGCTCTTCGACGGGACCGCCCCGCTGGACGTGGTGTGGCTGGGACGGCGCTCGATCGTGGGCATAGAGCCGGGCCGCAAGCTGATCGCCTCGGGCCGGATCTCGATGAGCCACGGCCGGCGGGTGCTGTTCAACCCCAAATACGAACTCCGACCGCTCGGACAGGAGTAGCCGGTGACGTCAGTCGACAAGCCGACCACCACCACGACCGCCGCCAAGCACGCGCGCACCGCACCGGACGCCGACGCCAAAGCCGTCACCGAAGCCGCGCTCTTCGAGGCGTTCGGCGGGATCCGGGGCATGGTGGAGACGTGCCTGCCCGGCCTCCTCTTCGTCACGATCTTCACGGTCAACAAGGACCTGCACAGCTCGGCGATCGCCGCCGTCGCGGTCTCGCTGCTGCTCGTCGTGGTCCGGCTGATCCGCAAGGACACCGTCAAGCACGCCTTCAGCGGCGTCTTCGGCGTGGCCTTCGGCGTGGTCTTCGCGATGATGACGGGTAACGCGAAGGACTTCTACCTGCCGGGCATGCTCTACACCCTGGGCCTGGCCGTCTCGTACCTGGTGACGACGCTCTTCGGGGTCCCGCTGATCGGGCTGATGCTGGGCCCGGTCTTCAAGGAGAACCTGTCCTGGCGCACCAGGAACCCCGGCCGCAAGAAGGCGTACGCGAAGGCGAGTTGGGCCTGGGGCCTGATCCTGCTCGCCAAGTGCGCGATCCTCTTCCCGCTCTACTGGTGGGCCAACACCTCCCAGCTCGGCTGGGTGCTGATCGCCCTGAAGATCCCGCCGTTCCTCCTGGCGGTCTGGCTGACCTGGATCTTCCTGGCCAAGGCCCCGCCGCCGATCGACGTGTTCGCGGAGATGGAAGCGGAGGAAAAGGCCGCGGAAGCGGCCCAATAGGGGCGCGGGGAACTGCGCGACCAGCCACAGACGGTCCGCAGTGACACGATCACCAATGGAAGGGGCCGGGAGTACGCAACGTACTCCCGGCCCCTTCCATTGGTGTGAGGGAGCGTCAGCTCGCGGTGTCGTCCCGCCGCACGGACAGCAGATCCTCCAACTGCTCCTCGCGGGCCTGGGCGGCAACGAACAGCAGCTCGTCCCCCGCCTCCAGCGTCTCCTCCGCCTGCGGAGTAAGCACCCGGGTGCCCCGGATGATCGTGACCAGCGAGGTGTCCTCGGGCCAGGCCACGTCCCCGACCTGGGTGCCCGCCAGCGCCGACTCCGGCGGCAGCGTCAGCTCGACCAGGTTGGCGTCGCCGTGGCTGAAGCGCAGCAGCCGTACCAGGTCGCCGACGCTCACCGCCTCCTCGACCAGCGCCGACATCAGCCGCGGGGTCGAGACGGCCACGTCCACGCCCCACGACTCGTTGAACAGCCACTCGTTCTTCGGGTTGTTGACCCGGGCGACCACGCGCGGCACGCCGTACTCGGTCTTCGCGAGCAGCGAGACGACCAGGTTCACCTTGTCGTCGCCGGTGGCCGCGATGACCACGTTGCAGCGCTGCAGCGCCGCCTCGTCCAGCGAGGTGATCTCGCAGGCGTCGGCGAGCAGCCACTCCGCCTGCGGCACCCGCTCCACCGAGATGGCGGTGGGCGCCTTGTCCACGAGGAGCACCTCGTGACCGTTCTCCAGGAGCTCGCCCGCGATGGAACGACCCACCGCGCCGGCCCCGGCAATCGCGACGCGCATCAGTGACCGCCCTCCTCGGGACCCTGGGCGAAGGCCGCCTCGACCTTCTCGACCTCGTCCGTACGCATCATCACGTGGACGAGGTCGCCTTCCTGCAGGACCGTCTGGGAGCTCGGCAGCACCGCTTCGCCCAGCCGGGTGAGGAACGCGACGCGCACGCCCGTCTCCTCCTGCAGCTTGCTGATCTTGTGGCCGATCCAGGCCGTGGAGGTGTGCACCTCCGCCAGCTGCAGCGCGCCGCTCGGGTCGCTCCACAGCGGCTCCGCGCCGGACGGCAGCAGCCGCCGCAGCATCTGGTCGGCGGTCCAGCGGACCGTGGCGACCGTCGGGATGCCGAGCCGCTGGTACACCTCGGCGCGGCGCGGGTCGTAGATGCGGGCCGCGACGTTCTCGATCCCGAACATCTCGCGGGCCACCCGGGCCGCGATGATGTTGGAGTTGTCGCCGCTGGAGACCGCCGCGAACGCGCCGGCCTCCTCGATCCCCGCTTCACGCAAGGTGTCCTGGTCGAAGCCGACGCCGGTGACCCGGCGCCCGCTGAACCCCGAACCGAGCCTGCGGAAGGCCGTGGGGTCCTGGTCGACGACGGCGACCGTGTGCCCCTGCTGCTCCAAGGTCTGCGCGAGAGCGGCTCCCACTCGCCCGCAGCCCATGATGACGATGTGCACGTCCCCTCACATACTTCCTTGTCGGCGTTGCCCGGTGACGAGCTTATGCGGCTCGCGGCGGGATGCACTCACCAGCGTCGGTACTTCCGCGGGCGCAGTCGGTGAGCCTCCCACCGGACGACGCCCCGCCGCACACCCGTCGCGCAGGCTGAGACGCGCGAAAACGACAAGGCGTTCACTCCACTGCGGCCATCTGGGCTTTTACCACTTGCTGACGGAATGGCGGGGGCGGTGGGCCGCATCCGTATGAAGCCCTTACGCTTCTCTGTTGTGTCCAAACTGACCGACGTGCCCAAACGGATCCTGATCGGCCGGGCGCTGCGCAGCGACAAGCTGGGAGAAACGCTCCTCCCCAAGCGCATCGCGCTCCCCGTCTTCGCGTCCGACCCGCTCTCGTCCGTTGCGTACGCGCCCGGAGAAGTCCTCCTGGTGCTCTCCGTGGCGGGTGTGTCGGCGTACCACTTCAGCCCCTGGATCGCGGTCGCGGTCGTGGTGCTGATGTTCACCGTGGTCGCCTCGTACCGGCAGAACGTGCACGCCTACCCCAGCGGCGGCGGCGACTACGAGGTCGCCACCACCAACCTGGGGCCCAAGGCCGGACTCACCGTCGCCAGCGCGCTCCTCGTCGACTACGTCCTGACCGTGGCCGTCTCGATCGCCTCCGGCATCGAGAACCTCGGCTCGGCCGTCCCGTTCGTCGTCGAGCACAAGGTGCTCTGCGCGGTCGTCGTCATCGTGCTGCTCACGCTGATGAACCTGCGCGGCGTGAAGGAGTCGGGCAAGCTCTTCGCCATCCCCACGTACGTCTTCGTGGGCGGCGTCTTCGTCATGATCGCGTGGGGCGCCTTCAAGGGCATGGTCCTCGACGACACGATGAAGGCCCCGACGGCCGACTACACGATCCACGCCGAGCACCAGGGCCTGGCGGGCTTCGCGCTCGTCTTCCTGCTGCTGCGCGCCTTCTCCTCCGGCTGTGCCGCGCTCACCGGCGTCGAGGCGATCAGCAACGGCGTCCCGGCCTTCCGCAAGCCCAAGTCGAAGAACGCGGCGACCACCCTCGCCCTGATGGGCGGCCTCGCGGTCACCATGTTCTGCGGCATCATCGCGCTGGCCATGGCCACCAAGGTGCGGATGGCCGAGAAGCCCGGCACCGACCTGCTCAGCAACGGCGTCCCGGTCGGCGACGGCTACGTCCAGAACCCGGTGATCTCCCAGGTCGCGGAGGCCGTCTTCGGCAAGGGCAGCATCTTCTTCATCATCCTGGCGGCGGCCACCGCGCTGGTCCTGTTCCTGGCCGCGAACACCGCGTACAACGGCTTCCCGCTGCTCGGCTCGATCCTCGCCCAGGACCGCTACCTGCCGCGCCAGCTGCACACCCGCGGCGACCGCCTGGCGTTCTCCAACGGCATCGTGCTGCTCGCCGGGGCCGCGATCCTGCTCGTGGTGATATACGGCGCGGACTCGACCCGGCTGATCCAGCTCTACATCGTCGGCGTCTTCGTCTCGTTCACCCTCAGCCAGACCGGCATGGTCCGGCACTGGAACCGGCACCTGGCCGGTGAGCAGGACCCGGCCAAGCGCCGCCACATGGTCCGCTCCCGCGCGATCAACGCGTTCGGCGCCTTCTTCACCGGGCTCGTCCTGGTCGTCGTCCTCGCCACCAAGTTCACCCACGGCGCCTGGGTCGCCCTGATGGGCATGGTGATCTTCTACGGAACGATGACCGCGATCCGCAAGCACTACGACAAGGTGGCCGACGAGATCGCGGCGGCCGAGGAGCGCCCGGACGAGTACGTCCGCCCCTCCCGCGTCCACTCCGTGGTCCTGGTCTCCAAGCTCCACAAGCCGACCCTGCGCGCCCTCGCCTACGCCAAGCTGCTGCACGCCAACCAGCTGGAGGCGATCAGCGTCAGCGTGGACGCGGCCGAGACCAAGGCGCTCAAGGACGAGTGGGAGCGGCGCGGCATCGACGTACCGCTGAAGATCATCGACTCGCCGTACCGCGAGATCACCCGCCCGGTCATCGAGTACGTCAAGGGCCTGCGGCGCGAGAGCCCGCGCGACGCGGTGAGCGTCTACATCCCCGAGTACGTGGTGGGCCACTGGTACGAGCACCTGCTGCACAACCAGAGCGCACTGCGCCTGAAGGGCCGCCTGCTCTTCACGCCGGGCGTGATGGTGACGTCCGTCCCTTACCAGCTCCAGTCCTCGGAGGCCGCCAAGAAGCGGGCCCGCAAGCGGCAGGAGTGGAACGCGCCGGGTTCGGTGCGGCGGGGCCCGGTGGCACCGCAGCGCCCGAAGGAGCCGAGCGGCAAGGGCTGAGCGGCAACGCTCAGCGGTCGGCGCGGTCGGCGTCGTCGGCGCGCGCACGTAGACTGGGGGGCTGCCGTCCGTACGAGGACGGCGGCCCCCCTTCCCCTTGGCACCTGGAGTCCTCCGTCATGCAGAACGAGCCTGAGTCCTCGTCTTCGTCCTCGTCCTCGCTGGTCGGGGAGGAGTACGAGGTCGAGGTCGGTCCCGTCGCGCACGGCGGCCACTGCATCGCCCGCACGGAGCAGGGCCGGGTGCTGTTCGTGCGGCACGCGCTGCCGGGCGAGCGGGTCGTGGCCCGTGTGACGGAGGGCGAGGAGGACTCCCGCTATCTGCGGGCCGACGCGGTCGAGGTCCTGTCCGCGTCCAAGGACCGGGTCGAGGCGCCGTGCGTGTTCGCGGGCCCGGGCAAGTGCGGCGGCTGCGACTGGCAGCACGCGAAGCCGGGCGCGCAGCGCCGCCTCAAGGGCGAGGTCATCGCCGAGCAGCTGCAGCGGCTCGCCGGGCTGACGCCCGAGGAGGCCGGCTGGGACGGCACGGTCATGCCCGCCGAGGGCGACAAGCTCCCCGCGGGCCAGGTCCCGGCGTGGCGCACCCGCGTCCAGTACGCCATCGACGAGGACGGCCGGGCCGGCCTGCGCAAGCACCGCTCGCACGACGTCCAGGTGATCGACCACTGCATGATCGCGGCGCCCGGCGTCAGCGAGCTGGGCATCGAGAAGCGCGAGTGGCCGCAGATGGAGTCGGTCGAGGCGATCGCCGCGACGGGCTCGCACGACCGCCAGGTGGTCCTGACCCCGCGCGCGGGCGGCCGCCTCCCGCTGGTCGAGCTCGACAAGCCGGTCTCGGTCCTGCGGGTGGAGGAGAAGGACGGCGGCGTCCACCGCGTCCACGGCCGGGCGTTCGTCCGCGAGCGCGCCGACGAGCGCACCTACCGCGTGGGCATGGGCGGCTTCTGGCAGGTCCACCCGCAGGCCGCGGACACCCTGGTCAAGGCCGTGATGCAGGGCCTGATGCCGCGCAAGGGCGAGATGGCGCTCGACCTGTACTGCGGCGTGGGCATCTTCGCGGGCGCCCTCGCCGAGCGCCTCGGCGAGACCGGCGCCGTCCTGGGCATCGAGTCGGGCAAGCGCGCGGTGGAGGACGCCCGCCACAACCTGGCCGACTTCCCCCGCGTCCGGGTCGAACAGGGCAAGGTCGAGCAGGTCCTGCCCCGCACGAAGATCACCGAGGCCGACCTGATCGTCCTCGACCCGCCCCGAGCGGGCGCGGGCAAGCAGACGGTCAAGTACCTCGCTGGCCTGGGCGCCCGCCGCATCGCCTATGTGGCCTGCGACCCGGCGGCGCTGGCTCGGGATCTGGGGTATTTCCGGGAGGGCGGGTACAAGGTGCGGACGCTTCGGGCGTTCGATCTTTTCCCGATGACCCATCATGTTGAATGCGTCGCGATCCTTGAGCCTGCCGAAAAGGGCATCTGACCTGCAGGTTTAGGTGGTGTGCATTATGTGCGTTGTGGGCGTTACGGGCGATATCTTGACGCATATTCGACGCATGTGAGGCCCTCCTGACGCACGTTTGACGCACGTTCTGATGGCCCGCCAGGCAGCCGTTCGCGCAGGTGACGGTGCGTCGGGTGGGGTCTGTCGGGGTTCCTTCTTTGCTATCTCTTGGTAAAGAGCTGTCGTTTATAGCTGGGTTTGGGGCTCAGTAGGAGCGGGGTCCGTAAGGGCTCCAGTGGCCGAGGAAAGGCTTGAGGTCGTCGCCGCTGGGCTTCGGCGGGGAGGGCAGCTTCGGCGTTTCGGCGGACTCGGTGAGGTGTTGGAGGCGGGCATCCGCGAAGGCGAGCCACGCCTCGATCTCGGTCTTTTCCTGCCCAGACGGCAGTGATGTGGCTTGGTCGCGCACGGCGGTGACGTATTCGGTCAGCCGCTTGGTCTGGTGCCAGGCGTCTGCCTGTTCTCCGAGGTGTTTGACTCGATAGGCGTGCTCGTACGCGGCGCGGGCTTTGTCCATGGCGGTTTCCCAGTTCCGCTGCTGCTCCTCGCGGGCTTGCTGGTCTGCAAGACGTTTTCGTTCGGCGGCTTCGCCGCGGAGGTCGACTTCTTGCACGATTTCGGCGAGTTGGTCTTCCAATGGCCGGTCGGGGAGGTCGGCCCATTCGCTGGCGCGGTGCGGGTTGCCGCCACGGAGTATGAAACGCAGGCGGTTTGAGTGCGTGTAGTCGAAGCGGGCGATGCGCATCCATGAGTACTTCTTGGCGTCGGTGAGTTCCTTGTCGGTGGGGACGTGTTCGCTGCGGTCCTGTTCCTGGAGGACGAGGAATCCGACGCTTTCGCCTTGGGCGGTGACGGTGAAGTGGGGTGGCGCTTTGCGGCGCCGATGGGGTGGGGGAGCGCCCTGGGTGGTTCCGAGCGCTGCCTTGTGGCCTTGTGTTTCGGTGGCGGTGATGAGGGCCTGGATGATGCGCAAGGCCCGGCCTTGGACGGGTTTGGTCAGGCCCATGGGCTGTGGCAGCTTTTGAAGGGCGGCCACGATGGAGTGGGGTTTGGTGAGTCTGGCCGGAACGGGGAGCGGGGTGAGTTCGGCGAGGCGCCAGGCGGGGATGTCGACGAGTTTGATTTCGTAGCCGCGGTGGGTTCGGTATCCGTAGACCTCCTGTGTGTGAGGGATCTTGCCGGACTTGCGGGCGGCGCTGACCCGTGACGCCCAATTCACTGCGTGCGGGCCGGATTCGAGGGGCTTGACGAGACAGCCATCGTTCGCGGCCAGTTCTTCGAGGAGTTGGTCCGCGTAGTTCGTACGGGCCTGCGGCACAGTTCTGGGACGTGCTGCTGGTGTCCGATTGCGGCCGGGCCTCTCAGCTTGGCTCTGTCGGGGATCTTGGAGTTTTCCGGTGTGGCAGCGTGATCAGTGGGCATGCTCGGGCTGTTCCGAAGGCCGATGCAGTTGTCGAGGTGCACGTTGTCCCTCCGCCCCCGTCCTGGTGAGCAAGTACCGTCTCTGACCGCGCAGATCGCGCGAGCAAGCAACCCGGGCGGTACGACGGCGATATGGGTACGTGACCGCCTCGATGGGCTGTGGAACGACGAAGACTTCGCCGACTGGTACCCACGCGATGGTCGGCCGAGCCTCTCACCTGCCCAATTGGCCACCGTCTGTGTGCTGCAGTTCCTGCTCGGCTTGTCAGACCGGCAGGCCGCCGAAGCGGTGCGCTGCCGCATCGACTTCACATGTGCGCCGTTTCACTCGGCGCTGGATCGCTCCCGCAGGGAGCCGAGGTTCGGAAGGAGGTGGCCTCGGGGCTGCCCGTCTGACCTGGACGCGAAAGCGCGAGGGGACCACAGCATGACGGGAAAGCATGGAGGGTTGCGAAGGCATCGAAGACCCTGCTGTGCGAGGCCCGCGTGATACGGCGAAGGCCATACTGCTTGAAGCCGAGTCTCCAGGGACGCAAGTCGTACGTCCTGCGACACGATGCCTGTAGTCGCAGCCACCGGTATCGGGCGGTCCTATTTGAGCCGCCTCAACCCTTCCGGCCGGTGGACAGCGGGCAGCGAGCCCGCTCAAGGGGACGGACAGGCCGCCTACGTCACGCTCGATACGTCCAGCGCAAGGGGAATGCGGGATCGCCTACGGGGCGCGAGCCCTATGGCGACGGAGTGCCCGTAGTAGTCGTGGGAGTCACGCCCCACCAAGGAGGACGGGAAAGCCGTCCGCAGGGCCAAGGGGCACAGGTGTCAGCAGATCGACGGTGATGGTGAGGTATGCGTAATGCAGAGCGCCGAAGCCCTCCTGGAGATCATTCGTGAGCGCGGCAGGAAGAGGCTGCCGCTGGAACGCCTCTACCGATGTCTGTTCAACCCGGAGTTGTACTTGGTCGCCTACGGGCGGATCTATCGCAACCATGGAGCGATGACACCGGGCAGTACTGCCGAAACCGTGGACGGCATGTGCCTGGCAAAGATTCAGGCGATCATCGACGCGCTCCGATCTGAGCGTTATCGCTGGTCCCCGGCACGCCGCGTCTACATCGAGAAGAAGGGAGCGACGAAGCGTCGGCGCGGTTTAGGTCTGCCAACCTGGTCGGACAAGCTGTTGCAAGAGGTGATGCGTCTGTTGCTTGAGGCGTATTACGAGCCGCAGTTCTCCGATCACTCCCACGGATTCCGGCCCGGCCGGGGCTGCCACACCGCCCTGCAGGAGATCTATGCCGGGTGGCGAGGAGCCACATGGTTCGTCGAGGGAGACATCGCCCAGTGCTTCGACCGGCTCGACCACCAGGTCCTGCGGTCGATCCTGGCCGAGAAGATCCATGACAACCGCTTCCTGCGGTTGGTCGACGGACTACTCCAGGCCGGATATCTGGAACAGTGGCGCTATCACGCGACGTTGAGCGGTTCGCCGCAAGGCGGCGTGATCTCGCCGATCCTGTCCAATATCTACCTGGACCGGTTGGACAAGTACATCGAGGCGAAACTGCTGCCCGCCTACAACCGGGGAGCCCGACGTGCCGAGAACCCGGCATACGCACGGATTGCGCACGCGATCGAGACAGCCCGGCGGAACCACCGCGTCGAGGAGGTACGGCAGTTGCGCAAGCAGATGCAGCGCATGCCCTCCAAAGACGTGAATGACCCCGGCTTCCGGCGCCTGCGATATATCCGTTATGCCGACGACTGGGTGCTGGGCCTGACCGGCCCAAGGCAGGAAGCAGAGCAGATCAAGGAGGAGGTCGGCCGGTTCCTGCATGACGAGCTCAAGCTGGAACTGTCCGAGACCAAGACCTTGATCACCCACGGACGGACGCAGGCCGCCCGCTTCCTGGGCTACGAGATAGTGGTCCTGGACAGCGACAGCAAGCACGACCGGCGCGGTCGCCGCAGCATCAACGGGCAGATCGGGCTGAAGGTGCCGGCTGACGTCGTCCACGCCAAGTGCAGGCCCTACCTCCACCACGGCCGACCGGCCAGGATCGCCGGACGCATGGTCGACAGCGACTTTTCCATTGTCGCCCAGTACCAGGCCGAGTTCCGTGGCATCGCGGAGTACTACCAACTGGCGTTCAACCGCCACCGCTTCCGACGGCTGAAGTACGCCATGGAAGTGTCGCTGACCAAGACGCTGGCGCAGAAACACCGCACCAGCGTCCCGAAGGTCTACCGCCGCTACCGCGCCGTGCTCCAGACCGACCTCGGCCCCCGCAAGGGGCTGCGGGTCACCGTCGAACGCGGCGACGGGCGACCGCCGTTGGTAGCCGAGTGGGGTGGGATCTCACTGAAGCGAAGGACCAAGGTCTCTCGCCTCGACGACCAGCCCCGAAGGGTCTGGAACGGTGACCGGACGGAGCTGCTGCAACGGCTCCTCGCCGATGTCTGCGAGCTCTGCGGTTCGCGGACGGATGTGGAAGTACACCACATCCGGCACCTGAAGGACCTGACCGTCAAGGGGAGGCCCAAGCGTTCGACATGGGCCAGGACGATGGCCGCGCGCCGTCGCAAAACCCTGGTCGTCTGCCGTCGCTGCCACGAGGACATCCACGCCGGACGTCCCACGGGCAACAACTCACGAAGAACGGCACTGGAGAGCCGGGTGCGGTGACAAGCCGCACGCCCGGTTCGGGAAGGGGCCGTCGGAAAAGGACCCCAGCCAGAGGCACCTCGTCGGCGGCCTACTTCACACGCCCTCGCGCTGGAGCTCGATGATCCCGGCTTCCACCACAGCGTGCTGTCCGACTTCCGAGAGCGCCTCGCCGAGGGCGACCGTGCCGACCGACTCCTGGACCTCGCGCTCGTTCGACTCAAGGACGCCGGGCTCGTGCGTGAGCGCACCACCCAGCGCACCGACTCGACCCACGTGCTGGCCGCGGTCCGCGACCTGACCCGGCTGGAACTGGTCACCGAGGCAGTCCGTGCCGCGCTGGAAGAAGTGGCCCGCACCGCTTCGCACCTGCTGGCCGGCCTGGTGGACGAGGACTGGGGGCGCCGCTACGGCCGCCCGGTCCGACTGGGCAAAAACCCCACCCGCCCCAAGACGCGGATCCTGGCCGCCGGTGACGACGCCTGCCGGCTGCTGGAGCGCCTGCACCGGCAAGGACCGGGCTACGGGCCCGGCCCGCAGGCCGAGGCCCTGCGACGAATCGTCGTGCAGAACTACTACCGCGACGCGGCCTACCGCCTGCGCTGGCGCACCGCCGAGGACGGCGGGCTCCCGCCTTCGGCGGCGGCAGTCGTCTCTCCCTACGACACCACGGCCCGTTACGTCCGGCACGGGCACATCATCCGCTGGAAGGGGTTCGCCGCCCACCTCACCGAGACCTGCGCGCCCGGCAGCGTCAACGTGATCACGGACGTGGCCACCACCTCGGCCGCCACCAGCGACGCCCAGGTTCTGCCCGGCCTCCACAGCCGTCTGGCGCGTCGCGGACTGCTGCCCGCCGAGCACCTGGTCGACGGCGGCTACACCTCGCTGGTCCACCTGGAACGAGCCGCCCGCGAACACCAGGTCACCGTCAGCGGGCCGCTGACGGCCAACCCAACCCGCCAGCACCGCCGGAACGAGGGCTTCGACCGGGACGACTTCCATATCGACTTCGACCGACAACAGGTCACCTGCCCCAACGGCCAGGTCAGCACCGGCTGGCACGGCCCCTACCCGACCTCCGTGCTCGCCGGCGCACCCCTGATCGTGGCGCGGTTCACCCGGAGCCAGTGCCAGCCGTGTTCGGACCGCCCCCGATGCACCAACGCCAGTGCCAGGAACGTGGGCTTTCCTCCGCGAGAGCTCCGCGAGCTGCAACTGCGCGTCCGCGCCGAACAGCAGACACCCGAGTGGAAGGCCCGCTACGCGGTCCGCTCCGGGGTGGAGGGCACCATCAACGAGTTCGCCCACGGACACGGCATGCGCCGCTGCCGCTACCGAGGCCAGCCGAAAGCCCACCTGCAGCACGTGCTCACCGCCATCGCCGTGAACATCGAACGGCTCAGCGGCCGACCGGCCACCGAGGAAACCCGCACACCCAGACCGCCGACCGCCTTCCAGACCTACCTCGACCAGCACCACATCCCCCGGCCGAAGTCCTGGCGAACCCTCGGCACCTGACCTCCACCACCAAGATCCCCGACAGAGTCAAGCTCAGGTGGTTCAGCGCTCTGCTCCACCGGACAGTTGTCCCGGGCGGTGAGATGCTGCCGCCCTTTGTCGGCGAGCTGGGCGTTCCAATGCCCGCGACGCTTGGTGATTTTGATGAGCCCTCGACTCTGTAGGGCCTGGGCGCTGGTCTTGTAAGTGCTGTCCGTCCAGAATCCGTTGGGGCACCCCCGGCCCACCCAGTCGAGCACCGCCTGCTGCCGCTCGTTGAGAGCCTGGCGCATGTAGTCCCTCCGTGGTTCTCCGCTCGTGCTGCAGAGAGAATGCCCCGTCCGCATCCGTTGCATTGAGGTGGCCGCCGGTCTCGAGGGTGCGTTCCCGGTGCTGGTACCTGGTGACCGGCAGCGTGGGGCGTGCCGTCGGCCGATCCTGCCCCGCTTGCGGGGACAGCCCGCCTCAGGTCACAAGGAGTCGGAGACCGTGAGATCGGGCACCGATAGGACCGTGCTCCGTCGACGTCCCCCTGTACCGTTGATGCGACCGCGCTGTCGCTGGGGTACTGGGAGGGAACACAGCTTCAGGGGGCGCGCGGGGCAGAACGTAGTGACGTCTTCGGCGTGTGGCATCAGGTGTTCCCTGTCGCACGCTGTTGGCGGTTGCCTCCGGTATGGAGATCACCGGACTCACACCGATCTTTCTGAGGGCCATGAACGCATTCCGCAGCTGGTACGAGGAGCTCAGCAGCCTCAGCCGGGACATCGTCTTGGAACATCTCTGCGCAGATGTTCCAGTGCC
This sequence comes from Streptomyces sp. BPTC-684, assembly GCF_030028635.1. Classification (NCBI taxonomy): domain Bacteria; kingdom Bacillati; phylum Actinomycetota; class Actinomycetes; order Kitasatosporales; family Streptomycetaceae; genus Streptomyces; species Streptomyces sp. BPTC-684. Next base: position 738,178 of record NZ_CP124863.1, on the reverse strand, counting down.
GCTGGAGCAGCTGGCTCAAAAGCATGTCCTCTCCCGGGAGGTAATAGGGCAGCGCTGTAGCTATCTCAGTTACAGCTTCAACCAGTGCTTGTCGGACAGTTCGGTCCCGAGTGGCTGGATAGCCCAGGTTGAACTTGAGCTTCAGCAGCCGCGTGTAGTCAGCGGACTCCTCTACCGCTACCCCTGGCTTGGCGAGAACGTTGGGGGCGGGCTCACGACCCTGCGCTTTCTCACCGGTATGTACTGGCAGGACGCAAGCACTGACGCGAGCGGGCAGTGGATCTACGGTTCTGATCTGCGAAAATGCGCGGCTGAGACGGTGCGAGTGCTCGATCTCTGCTCCGACGAGGTCATCAGCCTGTCGACAGCGACCCGTCTTTTCGAAGCGAGTGGAGCCCCGGTACCCGAAGATCCTGATGACCTGGACGCTTGGCTGGTCCACTGCGGGTTCGCGCGCGATGGAGATCAGATCTCGCAGTCTCTCCCAGACCCCGACGCTCTGGCTGAGTCGGTCGTCGAGGAGCCCGAGGACCTGCCCGAGCTCGTGCAGCGACTGACTCAGCTCCTCCAAGTAAACGAAAATCCCGTCGCCAATCTCACTCTCGGTGAAGTATTGCAGAGGGCGGGCGCACTTGACGGCGAGCTGGGTGAGGTTGTATGCCAGCTTCGGGATGCAATGTTCTTGGGTGATGGATTGTGGGTCATTCCCGAGAAAACAGCTGTCCGGAGGGTCGAAGGAGCGGGAGAGTCGGCCGATGATCTGCGACCGTCCGCTGACGAGGGGAGCGGTCGGACTGTAAGTTCCAGCATGAGTGAGCACGGCGAGATCATTGCGGAGAGTGACATTCCTTCTCTTGCTGACGGCTCGCACGTTCCAGAGGGGCAAGAGCCGGTGGGTCAGGGCGCTCGGCGCCAGAAACCCCTCCGTAGCGACCTTGATCGATCTGCGGCTCCTGCAGATCGCATCGCGAACCTGCTCGAAGACAAGCCTGAGGGCTTGAGTAGCTCGCTCATCAGGCATGCTCTTGGCGCGACAGTTTCTCAGGAACAGGTGATAAAGGCGCTCTTTGGAGATGACCGCTTCGCTATCACGCATCAAGGAGCGTGGTACCTGCAGAGTTTATTCGGGATGTCTTCCCCGTCTGCTGATGCCCCTGAGCATCCCCTCTTCACCATCGCTGAAGAACCTGCCGACGCCGCTCCCTCGGCCAGTGGAACAGCTGTTGGGTTCCGGGCTGCGGCTGGGGGGGCCAGAGCGGGCGGTGTCGCACAGCACGGAAACGACAGGCTCGACAAGATCGAAGCGGCGCTTCGTGAGGTAGACCGTCCACTGAGCATCGATGAGCTGAAGGCGCAGACGGGCATCACGCTTGGCAACCCCTATCTGAGACAGCAGATCGAGGCGGATCCGCGCTTCAGTCGGAGCCAGAAGACGATGTGGGCTCTGACCGAGTGGGGTATGCCTGTCTACAAGCCGATCAAGGAGTTGGTCTCGGACCTGGTCGACGCCCACGGCGGTGCGATCGCTGCCGACGAGGTCATCCGGCTCCTCCGGCGTGACTTTGAGATCAAGGAGTCGAGCCTGAGGCAGACCATGTCCTCACCTCCCTTCGCTACCTGCGGTGGAACGGTCCGTCGTCTCGGGGAGGACATTGGTGAGAGCGAGGTGTCTATTCCGGCTGGCCGGTCTGCGTCGCCCGAGGAATCCGGACGGCCGGACGATGAAGCGCCTGACGTAGACGATCTCATGGGCAAGATGGGACTGATCTGATGGCTGAGGAACCTCGACTGCGTGGGTGCAGCCTGGAGTCTGACTACCGCAGCGATCGCAGTCACCTGATCGAAGACTTCTATCTGCCCGCCCTGGCGGCCTCCACCACGTACGACCGGGCCGTGGGCTACTTCGCGGCCTCAGTGATTGCCACGCTCGGACAAGGCATCGACGACTTCACCGAGCGCGGCGGCACCATGCGGATCATCGCGTCTCCTTACCTTGAGCCAGCAGATATCAAGGACATCGAAGAGGGCTACGAGCTGCGCGAAGTCCTTCACCGAGCCGCCGTACGCGATCTTGAACAGGCAGTGGAAGACCAGCGCGCTGCGCGAGGACTCGGCAAACTTGGGCGTCTGGTCGCCGAAGGACGCATCGATTTCAAGCTGGCGTACGTCGAAGAGCGCGGCCGTGTCGGGATGTACCACGAGAAGATCGGTGTCTTCCGGGACGGGCGCGACATCGTCGCCTTCAAGGGGAGCGCGAACGAGACCCGCTCGGGTCTCGTCGGCAACTTCGAAGCGATCGAGGTCTACCGCAGCTGGGACCCTCGGGACACCGATCGTGCTGCACGGATAAGCAAAGACTTCGAAGACCTGTGGCACGACCGGACTCCGACGCTGCGCGTCGTGCCGTTCACTGAAGCAGCCAAGGCGGCTGTCGAGCGCAGCGCATTGGCGACTACTGGCCGCTACGAGCTGGACGATCTTCCGACTGGCGGGGCGCCCATCGTGATGTCTCCGCAGCCGCCGGCCGGAGCGCTAACGATCCCGCAGAGCCTGGTGGTGCGCGACTACCAGAAGGAGGCGGTGCAGAACTGGTTCCGCAACCAGTGCCGCGGCATCCTGCGCATGGCCACTGGTACGGGGAAGACCCTGACCGCGCTCTCTGCTGCAGCTCAACTCGGATCGTTCTTGTGTAAGAACGATGACAACGCCTCGCTGCTCGTCATCGTCGTGGCCCCGTTCCAGCACCTGGTCGATCAGTGGGCCAAGGACATCGAATGGTTCGGCGTGACCCCGCTTCGCGCGTACGAGTCGTCCAGCAAGTGGTCTCCACGTGCCCATGCCCTCCTGCAGAACCTCGCCTTGGGCGGCATGAGCGGCGGAGTTATCGTGACCACCAACGCCACCTTCGGCGGCGACACCTTCCAGAACTTTCTCGATGCCTACGGGGGCCAGCTTCTCGTTATCGCGGACGAGGCACACAATCTCGGCGCTCGGCACCTTCGCACTCAGCTCCCAGAGAAGGCTCAGTACCGACTCGGCCTGTCAGCGACGCCGGAACGCTGGTTCGACGATGAGGGAACTGACGCCCTCACCGACTACTTCGGCGAGATCGTCTTCGAGATGGGCATTGGCGAGGCCATCCGTTGCGGAGCCCTGTGTCGTTACACCTATACGCCTGTCCTTGTGGAGCTGGACGACGAGGAAGCTGAGCTCTATGCCGAGACCAGCGCGAAAATCGCCCGGCTCATCGCGTCAGGTACGGACTTGAGGGAGACAGTCGATCGCGACAGCCCGCTTGGCCGGCTCCTGAAGAAGCGCGCGGACATCATCGGCCACGCCCGGGGCAAGCTGGAGGTCCTGCGTACGGAGCTCGAGAAGCGCCGGGAGACCAGCCACCAGCTGATCTACTGCGCGGAGGGCAAGCACCCGCTCCTCTACGAGCAGGGCACCGAAGGGCCACGTCAGATCGACCAGGTGATGGACATGGTGGGCAATGAACTTCAGTTGGCTGCCGCCCGCTACACCTCCGAAACGAAACGACCCGCGCGGCAGGACATCCTTCGCCGCTTCGAAAGAAACGAGCTGCAGATCATCTCGTCCATGCGCTGCCTTGACGAGGGCGTGGACGTTCCTGCGTCGCGCACTGCTTACCTCATGGCGAGTTCGTCCAACCCCCGCCAGTTCATCCAGCGCCGCGGTCGTGTACTACGGAAGGCCCCTGGAAAGGACCGGGCAGACATCGTCGACTTCGTCGTCGTACCACCTGTGGGAGGCGGAGCGATTCAGTACGAGACCGAACGCAACTTGCTCCGCCGCGAGTTCGCTCGGGTCGAAGAGTTCGCCTACCTCGCCGAGAACGAAGCAGTCACCCTGGACGTCCTGCGCCCCGTGCGCGAGCGCTACGGCCTGTTCGACACCTGAGACCCACACCAAGACCCCCTCATTTATCCCGCATCCTCGACTCGAATCAGGAGTAACCCGTGAGCGACGAAACAGCCGGCTCACCCTCCGCGCGGACAGTGCGCGAGGTACTGAGCGAGCTGTCGCCGACTGCTAGGACCCTCGTGCAAAAGGTCATCGACCTGGAGAACGAGAACATCCACATCAGGGAATCGACGAAGGTGGTCCCCAGCATTGTGGACGCCGTGAGGGAGTTGACCAAGTGAAGCTGCTCAAGCTGACCCTCAAGGACTTCCGTGCCTTCTACGGTGAGCAGGTCCTCGACCTCTCCGTCAGGGAGGACAAACCGGCCGTTCTCATCTTCGGCAACAACGGCGCGGGCAAGACCACGCTGCTCAACGCGTTCGGATGGGTGCTGTACGGCACCTTCTCGGACGACGTCGAACAGCAGCACCGGGTGATCCACGACAAGAAGTGGGAAGAGACCTCCTTCGGGGAGGAGGCGACGTCCTCGGTCCGACTCGACTTCGAGCACGAGGGCATCCGCTTCTCCGCGACTCGGGGCGTCACGGTCAACAAGCAGACGGAAGAACAGCAGACGGTCAGCCCGTCTCTGACAGTCACCGAGGTTGGGCCCGACGGCGAGGCCAAGTCTGTACCGAATGGCCAGGACCGGATCGAGAAGATCCTTCCCAGGGGGCTGCGACAGTTCTTCTTCTTCAACGGCGAGCGTATGGAGAAAATGTTCTCCGGCGACGACAACAACGAAGAAGTGAAGAAGGCCATCAAGACGCTTCTCAACTTGGAGACCATTGAGCGGGCCATCGCTGATCTCCCCAAGGCTTCTCGTCTCCTTGCCCGTGCGATCGACTCCAAGGGCGATACCCGGCTGAAGCAGCTCACGGATCGCCAAGAGGAACTGGCGGCGCGAGCAAAGGCGGAGGAAGATGAAAAACTCCGCCATTCTGCAGCAATCAGCACCTTCCAGAAGGAAGTCGAGTCGATTGGTCGTGCTCTGCGTCAAAACGAGCAGGCCGAGCCATTGCAGAAAGAACGCGAGCGACTCACCCGCCGTATCAACCAGGAGAAGGAACGTCTTGCGGACCATAAGAGCCGCAAGCGTGAGCTGCTCTCCAAACATGGGTTCCTGGCCCTCACCGGCGGGCTCGACGACAAGGTAGTCGAACTTGCGGATCGGATGCGTGAGCGCAGGCAGCTGCCAGCCGGCATCCAGCGCAGCTTCATCGAGGACATCCTCGAAGAACAGCTGTGCATGTGCGGCCGCTCTGTCGAGGAGGGGACTCCCGAGTACGAGGAGCTCAACAAGCGGAAGTACAACGCTGGCCTTGAGGATGTCCAGCACCGCTGGATGCACGTCAGCGGCGAGATGCGCAGCATGAGCGACAAACGGCAGGAACTTCTGGAGCAGCTCACTCTGAACGCTTCTGACATCCAGAAGGCAGACGCTGCCATCAGCCAGCTGGAAGCGGAGCGGTCCGAGGTGGACCGCCAGCTGGAAGGTGTAAACATCCAGGACGTGAAACGTCTGGTCGAGCGCCGCAAGGAGTGTGGCGATAAGGAGACCGAGTCCCGCGTTGCGCACAGGGAATCCGAGAACCGGATCGCCTTGATCGAACAGGAATTGGTGAGTGTTGCTCGCCAGTACAAGTCTGCGGCGGCCAAGAACGAGGAGTCTCGCAGGATTCAGACTCAGGTCGGTTTGGTCGAGTCGGTTCGAAACGCGCTGATCGAGATTCTGACGATCAAGACGGAAGAAGTCCGGGATCAGCTCGACAAGAAGGTCAAGGAAGTCTTCTCCCGGATCTTCATCAAGAGCTACATCCCCGAGCTCAATGATTCCTTCGAGTTGGAATTGCGCGCGCCGAGCGGTGTAGCCATCCGCTCCACGGGCGAGAACCAGATTCTCGGGCTGAGTTTCGTAGGCGCTGTTTCCGAAGTGGCCCGGAGTATCAATGCCCGAAAGAGCCACGCAGATGAGGCGACGATTGAAAGCAGCGGCAGTGGTGTCTACCCAGTCGTGATGGATGCGCCCTTCGGTAGCCTTGATCTCACCTATCAGGAAGAGATCTCGAAGGCGCTTCCGGCGTTGACGTCGCAGATCGTGACCCTGCTGTCGCAGTCGCAGGCCCGTGGCAACGTTATGGAGAATTTGCAGCATGCGGCCAACCGCATGTATGTGCTGCGATCCTTCACGCCGAACAGGGCAGCTGAAGAAGAGACCATTGAGATCAACAACCGTGCAGTGCCGTACGTTTCCTACGGCGCCTTCGAGTACACCGTCCTGGAGGAGGTGACCGTCTGATGGCTACTACGGATCGCTTCCGTCGCCCGCACTCCCATGAGTCTCTGCTGGATAAGCTCGCAGACAAGAAGACCGGACCATTCGCGACCATGGTCGAGGCGATGATGTTCGCCGCCGTACTTGGGCACCGCAAGGGCGAGCGCATCGCGTTTGAGAAGTCCGACGAACCGATTCGCCTGGCACTGATGGAGGGCCGACTCTACGGTGACGTCCTTCTCGATATGCTCGCAGCGGTCGAGCATGAGGACGACCCGAAGATCCTCGGCAATGACCGGCAGGATGAACGAGTCCTGATCTTCGAGGAGTACGCGAACGGTGGCCTTGCGCATTTGCAGACGCTGATAAATCGCCAGCCACACCAGGAACTCGAGGTCATCATCTCTAACTTGGTCCTCGAGGGGCTCCGGAACCCTCCGGAGGAGAAGAAGGACGACGTCGGCGAGATCTTGGCCAGCGCTTCCCTGGACTGGTAGCCGTAGAGGCGGGGCGTTTCTCTTTTTACAGTAGAGGAACGCCCCATGATCACAAGTTGCTCTTTTGGAACCTTTGCGCATACGTGCCAGCCCCTATGAAGCGCTCCCGTTTCCACGGGTCATGCTCCCTGCAGTAGACGGCACAGTTCGTCGGGTTGATTGCCCCAGATAGACGGCGAGGCGCCACAAAAAGCTCCGCATTTTGGAGTCGTGCGTTACAGCCGGACGGGTCTTCGCACCGGCCACGCATTTTAGTTAGCCGGACTACCCATAGTGGACGGGGGATGCTGATAGTTCCCAGCGTTGGATGAATGAATATTCCGGCGTAGGCTGATGGCGCCCCATAGATCTCGATATGTGACGACTTCTTGCGGTTGCACCAGCCGCAAGCCAGCCGCAAGTTTTCGACGGCAGTTTCTCCGCCAATTGCGACAGGTCTAACGTGGTCAACTTGCGGGAGGAGGTCGACTGATTTTAGGCCGCGGGGGCGGATGAAATCGACCGCCACAGCTGGCTGCATCGCCGGACTGTTGTCGACTTTGAGGAAAAGATCTCTGGCCGTTGGGGAAAATAGATAGCCGCAAAGATAGCATCTAGGTTTTGATTCGCTGTACCAAATCTCTTCCCGTACGCGCTTGGAAATGCGCTGACGGGCAATTATGCGGCGAAATTCAATCTCGCTCCAAGCCGTCATGGAGATGACCCTGGCCAAGTGAGATACTTCGTCTATCGGAGTTGATGCATGGTCTCTACGTAGCGATTCTCTGACTTCGTTATAGAAGTGCGCGTAGCTTAGACTTGCATCTCTTTCGAAGGAAGCCGTGTCAACGATTCCGCTTATGTACCAGACGGCCCAGGTCGAATTGATATCGGACTTGAGTAGCCACCCTAATGGGCCATGGGCGAAAGGCGGAACCACTTCTCGCGCAAGTGCATGGATCGGATCCGTCTCCCACGGGGAGCTGAAGGTATCTTGGGCCACCTTTACCCAGGAGGCCAAGCTCTTAGTGTCCATGGTGGCGCCTCAGTCAGGGCTTGTAGTTTTCTACGCGAGGAAGACGTTCAGGGTCCTTACGATATTCGACCCACACCTTGGCCCACCTCTCCCGGACAGCCTTTTGGTCCTTCTTCAGGCCGACGCGCCAATCTCGATTGAAGTACTGAAGATTTACGCCTTGGAGCCAGGAGTCCATAGTTTCGGTCACGTCGGCGACAGAGCTCAAGGTGAGGTCGCGATCTGTCAGGAACTGAAAATAGTCGGCGCTTAGGATGGTGAGGTGAATCTTGTTGTACAGGTTCGAGTTGGTGTTCCCCCATGCATTATGGGAATTTTGGTCATCGTCGCCGAAGCGAGTTCTGATTTCCCAGAAGAATTTAATAGCCACATCGCGCCAAGGCCCATCAGCGGCTTGCCAGATGATCTGTTTACTTTCAAGTGTTTGGCCGGCTGAAACGAATTCTGAATCTTCGAGGAGCTTCCTGCGCCAAAGGTCGGCAAAGTCGACACTCTGGCCGAAAAGTTTACCTCCCTTGAGTTCGCGAAATATAGCGGTCAGGGATTTGAGCACCGTCCACTTCAGCAGTCCGCTTGCGTCGCCACCAATCCCTGTCTGCACGAGCCCCTTGAACGGACTGTCGCTAGACCTGGTCATGTATGCGACGGCCTGGGAATCATCAAATGGAATCCCTGCGCGCCGCAGGCGATCCGCTACCGGCTCTGTTTCTTCTTTGGAGAGAGAAGTGGAGACGATAGTGCCAAGGAGTGCTGGTTGCATCGGAGTGGCTTTCTGGTTAACCACCACGAACTGGAATACATGTTCCGAAGGGCTGGGGTCGAGCAGGAGTGAGATGGGGAGCGAGCGAGCCTTCAGCTCTAGGACTTTCCTATTTGTGAGATCCGGGTCCTCCCCGCGATTGATCCCTTCGGCGGCGAGTTCCATTCCCTCCTGAGTTCTTGTGAAATTCTGAGCGGCGTAAACCGCACCGTGGAGGCGATGCTGTCCATCTACCAAGACGATGGGGCGCAAGTAGCTCAGCATTGCATCGATACTGAATCCTGCCAGAGTGTCTGGGCGTTGTTCCGGGACCATCTCTCGAAGGATCGATGCTCGGATCTTCAACTCCTGATAGAAGTCCAAGATCTGAGTTTCTTCTACCAAGAGAACCGAAGTCAGATCGACTGACTGCTCGACTGTTTCGGAGTCTGATGAAAGGTCTTCAGGCGCCAACTCTTCTTGATCTGTATCTTCCTCATCGGAAAACTGGGTATGCCAGCCTTCATTTTGGTCGCGCGCTTGATCCAAGATAGCTCGGCGGCGATCTAGATCGAGGGGGTGCTCTCGGAGTGCAGGGACACGCTCTTCCAGCCGGTGGCACACTCGCTCCAGGGCGTCAAGAAGCGTGAGGCCATCAACGGATCGACTTCGGATGGTCAGATGTCCGAAGTTGGGATGTTGTGGATCTTCTACGAAAGTAACTGCGAGCGGGTCCTGGAGGGCGCCGAGTAGCGGGTTCTGAACGACATTGCGTTCATCGCTGAAGAAATGGGCCAGCTCACGAAGTCGTGCACGGCTCTCTTCGCGTTGCCAGCCCACAGTTTCGCTATCGCTGAGGCGGCGCCGTTGGGGAACTCCGACCCAGCGGTCGATGTCCGTGGCTTTGGCGGAGAAGAGTAGGAGGGGCTTACTGGTGCCTGACTCCCTTGAGACATACACCGGGTACTCGAAGATCTCCTCGGTCATGCCCGCTCCCCCTGCTCACGAATCGGCTCAACTCGCGCGATCTTACACGTGTTGCACGTCACGTGCGTCTGGCTTGTGTCGTGCAGGGGGGAGCCGCAGCCCGGCGTGAAGTCGGTGATCTGGTAGAGGTTTTGTTACCTTGCCGTCGACGAGATGAGCCCTTCGACCGTGGTCATCTCCTTGTGGGCACCGAGATACCCGATACCCCGAGCCAGGTGGATCGTGAGCGTCTTGGAGACATTCTCGTCCGTCGGCTCCAGGCCGTCAGCGACGCAGCGCTGCTTCAAGAGAGCCAAGTAGAGGTCTCCGTGCTGGCCGGCAAAGGTCTTCCAGGACATCTCGACGTTGGAGTCGGTGACGATGTCCTTGACCAGCGGGGTGGAGGCATCTGCCAGCGAGAGGGCGAGGGCCCAGCGGCACAGGACGTTCCACTGGGAGATGCCGGTGGTGCGCTTGAGGCGCACCAGGCGGTCCTTGCTCGGGGTGGCGAGGCGGATGTTCTCAAGCGACATTCTGAACTCCTTCGTTCCACCAGTAGCCCTCGACGACGCTGGTGGTGAAGTCCGTGTCGTCGTGGACCAGGGTGTACGTGTGGGCGACGGACTTCTTCAGGCGGCCCAGCAGGTACTCATCGATCTCCTCGTCTGTGGAGAGGAGGAGGACCTGTTCGCTGGCGTACGGGAAGTAGCGGTCGACGAGGTGCTCCCGGTGACGGCTGTCGAGGCGGCCGAGAGGGGTGTCGATGACGCTGGGCAGACGGTTTCCTGCCACCTTCATCAGCCCCCAGAGGAGGGAGATCGCAAGGAGCTGCCGTTCACCGGCGCTGAGCCGCCCGGGGTCGAGGGCTTCGCCTTCACCGTCGGACAGGGTGAGCGTGAACTTGTCGGTGTCGATCCTCAGGTCATGGACCAAGCCCTGCTTCCGCACGAGCTCCTTGAAGCTCTGCAGGACAGCGACTTCCAGGCGGTTGATGTGGCGATGGAGCAGAGCCTCACCGAAGCGTTCCAGAGTGCTGCGGGCCTTCTCCGAGTACTTGATGATCCGCTCGACCTCTTCGGCCTTGACCTTGGTCTGAACGAAGCTCTTGTGAGCGCGCTCCAGAGCGGCACTGGCATTCTCTCGTCGCCGCTTCAGTTCAGTGATCCGCTGGTCGTCGCGGGCCATACCTTCCTGAACGCGGGTGACCTTCTGAACCTGCTCGTCACGGGCCACCTGGAGAGCCTCCACCTTGCTCTGCGCAGGGACACCGGCCAGCTGACGGTCCAGCTGATCTACCTCTTCGGAGGCGGTGGTGGCCTGTTCTAGGAGTTCCGCTGCTCGTGCCTTGTCGCGGACCAGGCCCTCGTCCAGTACGGAGATCTGCGCCATCGCGTCGTGAGGAAGACCGAGATCGACCTTGAGGGCAGTGGACTTCGAGCGCTTGGCCCTGTCCTGGTCCAGCTTCTCCATCACTTCGGAGCGGGCGTTCTCAGGCAGGAGCTTGAGCAACCACTCATCGCGTTCGGTGAGGACATCGAGAACCTGTCCTGCCTCCGCCGCGGAGTGCTCCTGCTTGGCCTGCTTACGGAGGTCTTTGAGCTGCTTCCCCATCAGGAGGAAGGGGAGCGGGCCAGCCGCCAACTGGATCAGTGAAGCACGGAGGTCGGCCAGCTGGCCGACTGCGCGCTTGCGCTCGGCGTCCAGTTCAACGCGCCGCTCGAAGAGCCCGCCGCCCTCCTTTTTGAACGCGTCTTCGAGGTCACCGAGGTCACGCTCAGCCTTGCGGAGGGTCTTCGCGCGGTCGGCCCGCTCTTGCGCCGCGACATCCAACTCCTGCTGCACAGAGGCAAGCTCTTGCTCCTGCGCATGGATGTTGTCCATCAAATGCTGCTCTTCGGCAGAGAGCTTCTGGCGGCGCTGGAGCGCGAGGAGGTCGGTACGGAGTTGCTCCACTGTGCTCACGCCGAGGAGCGAGTGGACGGCCGACTCGATGACCGTCGCAGCGCGCTCGGGATCGGCGAGCGACTCGATCTTTTCCCCATCGAAGAAGGAGAGGGAGGCGACCTCCAGCGGGACTAGGTCCTCGACGTGGTCGGCCCACCCCTCGCTGAGATGCCGGCTGAACTTGAGCTCGGGCTGCGCACGGCGTGTGGCTTGGCCCTTGTCGCCGTAGCTCTCGTCGGCGAAGACGTTAAGGAACTCCTTCAAGGACTTCCCGCTGGTGTGCCAGCTCCGAACGACCTTGTAGTAGTGCTCCTTGGCATCCACCGTGACGGTGAACTCCAACGTGATCGACGAGCCGCGGGTCGGGTCGTGCTGCCGGTTGATGCTCTCGCGGAGGAAGGTTTCGTACGCCTTGTTGCCGCGGCCGCTACAGCGGGCCCGGGGTCCGTAGAGCACGAGCTGGATGGCGTCGAGAAGGGTCGTCTTGCCGCAACCGTTGAGACCGCCGATCAGGATAATCGGCTTGTTCTCCTTCACGGTGAGGTCAAGAGACTGCTTACCTCGGTACGCCCCGAACTCTTCGAGGGTGATCTTACGCAGGAGCATCGATGCCGGTTTCTTCGTCGAAGGTCGGGTTGGTCTCCGCGTCCTTGCGCCACTGCTTCTTGCGCTGAGCGAAGGCGAATGCGTCGTCGCGGTCCTCGTAAAAGCCCTTCTGGACAGCCGACTCGAGGGCATGGAAGAGACCGGAGCGCCGGGACATGGTCCGATACTTGCGCTCCACGGAGAGCAGCTCACGCACCATGTCGTAGTGCAGCTCGTCGCCCTCACAGACCTCCTTGAGGAGCTCCATCTCATCGGCACCCATGACGAGTTGCTCGTCGAGTGCGCCGCCGGGGAAGTCCTCGCCCGTAGCCTCCTTGTAGATCCTCGGCACGCTGTCCTCGACCTCGTGCTTGTCGAAGACCCAGATACGGCGGATCTCGTGGAGTTCGGCAGGAGTGATCAGCTCGATGTTGCGGACGTGCTCGGGCGCGTGGGCCCTGATCCAGGTCTGAGCGTCGAGGAGGTCCTTGAGCCACTTCTCCCGGAAGCTCTGGAGGTACGGGCCATGGACGACCACATCTTCACCGTCGCTGCGACGCGTGAAGAGGTTCACCTGGCCGTTCATCCGGCGGAAGTCGCGGGCCGGCCGGTCGGGGCGGGCGTGGGGCAGCTTCTTGACCGGGTTGTAGTCGGGGTCGTCCTTGTCCTCGACGAATCCGAAGGGGGAGTCGAGCTTGTCCCGGAGGTCCAGGAGCGGTCGCATCCACTCCTTCTCCTCGTCGTTACTGATCATGGCATTCATTGACTTGTCCTGCTCGACCAGAGTGCAGGTCCAGCAGCCGAAGCGACTGGATCCGCAGGACGGTGTGGTCGAGTCGACGACCAGCGGGCACTCGCCGTCTTCTGAAGCGCCCTGGTACATGGTCAGCAGGTCGTGATTGTTGTAGCCCCAGGGGTTGGGCTTCTGCATCAGGTATTCCCAGACGTCGTCGTTAGTCCAGTCCTCGACCGGGCTGTAGACGAGCGAGTTGGGGAGGTTCGCGTTGGGGGAGAGGCGGTCGCGGACACGCCGCTTCTCGTGCTTCTCCATGGCGCGGGCTCGGGCCTGGCTTTCCGTCTTGCGGATACCGAGGACCATGATGGCCTCACCATGTGCCGCCACGACGTTGCGGATGAAGGAGTTGGAAGGCTTGATCTTGAGCCGCTCGGTGCACCAGCGGAACTTCGGGCGCGGGGCGGGGTAGCCGCGGCCGATGAGGTTGACCCAGAAGGTGTCCTTGATCTCCGGGGTCAGCCGGTGAGGCTCAACGGGGAGGCCCTGCTCAGCGGCGGCCGTCTCCATGGCTTCCAGTGACGTGGTGACCCAGGCAGCCACAACGGGGTTCTCGACCAGCGTGTCCGTACTGATGACGTGAACCGTCTTGGTCCGCTTCTCGGCCGGCAGCTCCTTGAGGGCAGTCCAGACCAGCTGGAGGACAGCAGTGGAGTCCTTACCGCCGCTGTAGCCGATGACCCAGGGAACCTCGTCCGCGGTGTACAGCTCGCGGACCTCCTCGGTCAGCTCGGTGGTGACCTCGTCGAGCGACCGCCCGTCGAACGGCAGCCGTCGTACGGTGGGGATACCAAGAGGTAGCGGAGTGCTCATGCTTCGCCTCGCAGATAGGCGTTTTCCACACGCTGTTCCTCCGGGCTGAGGTCCAGGCCAAGGTGGTTACGCAGGTAGTTCACGGTCAGGGTCACGTTCTGGTGGCTCTTGGAGACACGGCCTCCCACGATCGCGCGTCCTTCCCAGTGCGGATTCGCCCGGGTCCAGTTCACCGTCTTCAACGGTGCCAGTTGCTTCTTCCACTTGGAGGGTGCGGTGGACTCCCGGAACAGGGAGTTCCCGATACGCCCCAGGGCGTGGAGCGCGATGCCGTGGCTGTGGATGAAATCGCGGCGCATCTCCGTTGCGGAGAGCTCTTTGTTGCGGACCTGTGCCCACTCGGGGAGCGACTTGTCGATCGCTTCCCAGTACGACAGCGCGAGATCGGTGGCCTTGGCGGCCTCGATCTGCAAGCCCTGCAACAGGGCCTGGGTTCCGAAGTAGAGGGCGCTGAGCGTGAACATCATCCGAGATCGGGGTGAGAGGTTGCTCTTCTCCATCTCGACGTAGCCCTTGAAGGTGCTCGACTGGCTGATCATCGAGCGGACTACCTGGGACGACGGGTCCCGATGGTCGTAGAGGACACCGATGGAGCGCGCCGGTCGCACCGCGTGCCGGTTGAGGTCGGCGAACATCTGCTGGGACCGGGCAAGCCCGGTGTCCTGGAAGAAGACGACGGCGATCGTCTCCTCGCCGAGGTCGGGGTTCTCCTTGAGCGCGAGCTCGATGGCGGCGCGTCGGTGCTGGCCATCGTTGATCAAGAACCGGGCGTCCATAGGGATCCGGAGCTGCCCTGTACGGAAGCCGGTGCCGTCAGGGCTGTGGCTCTCGAAATCCATGTCACCGTCGACGGAAGCGGTGAGGGCGCTGAAGATGTAGTCGTCCGGGTTGTCCAGGATGTACTTGGACAGTGCGGGGAGGCGTCCCTTGTTGAGGATGCGCTGAGCGCGCAGCTCGGGGGACAACTCGTCCTCGTCGAAGATAAAGATCTTGGGGATCAGGCGTAGCGGGCACATCGAGACGTAGAACTCGCGACCTGCCTGGATGCCGCGAATTGCCGGGAAAGTGTACTCGAACCCGGTAGATGTGCGTGGGGCGACGACTCGGGTCGTAGGTGCCACAGCTTCGTTCTCCACTTCGGCAACTTTAACGTACTCGCGGTCGCTGACGTCCCTAGTTTGACGTACCAAGGCGTGCTCCTGTGCGCAGGGCGCAGTTGGAGCAGTGGAAGCGACCGGCGAGGTGGGAGTGCCCGTCTTGGCGTATTGCCACCTGCGAGGATGACGTGAGCTGCTCTTGTTGTTGGCGTACGTAGGGGTGCCCTGCTGTGCGCTAGCTGGTGACGCGTGTACGTTAGCGGATTGACGTACACGGTGACAGTGAATGACCAAGAAGTGGGTGGCTGATTTGGTGGTGTATCTGGATGTGGCAGCAACGACGCGGGTCGACCCTCGGGTCGCCGACGTGGTGCTCCACTGGATGACCGAAGACTTCGGGAACGCCGGCAGCCGTACCCACGAGTACGGAACCAGGGCAAAGAAGGCGGTCAAGGAGGCGCGGACATTCCTGGCGGGAACGGTCGGCGCCAAGGTCGAAGAGGTCATCTTCACCAGCGGAGCCACCGAGTCCAACAACATCGCGCTCCTGGGTATCGCCCCGTACGGGGAGAAGCATCAGCGCCGCCACATCATCACGTCCGCCATCGAGCACAAAGCAGTCGTCGAGCCCCTGCTGCACCTCCAGAGCAAGGGGTTCGAAGTCGACTTTCTGAAGCCCGGCCCTTCGGGGCGGATCACTACGGAGGCCGTGCTGGAGAAGCTGCGCCCGGACACCCTCCTGGTGTCACTGATGCACGTGAACAACGAGACCGGCGTGATCCAGCCCGTGGCTGAGCTCGCGGAGAAGCTGAGGGCGACGCCGACGTACTTCCACGTGGATGCTGCCCAGGGGTATGGGAAACTTCCCGAGGATCTGACGGCGCCTATCGACTTGATCAGCATCAGCGGCCACAAGGTAGGGGCGCCGAAGGGCGTGGGAGCGCTGATCACGCGACGGCGTGGTTGGGACAAGGTGCCACTGGAGCCGATCATGTTTGGCGGCGGGCAGGAGCGGAAACTTCGCCCGGGGACGCTGCCCGTACCGTTGATCATGGGGTTCTACGAGGCGGCCAAGATCTTCCAGGAGTCGCGAGGGAACTGGGAGCGGGAGGCACGCGATATGCGCGAGCGCATCTTGAAGGCGCTCGGTAAGACTCGGTTCAAGGTCAACGGCGATGTGGATCATTCGGTGCCACACATCCTGAACGTGACCTTCGACGGCCTGAACGCGGAAGCGTTGATCGTGCGGCTGAAAAACCAGGTCGCGGTCGCTACAGGGTCGGCGTGCACTAGCGCCTCGTACACGCCGAGTCATGTTCTAACCGCGATGGGGCTTCCCGAGGACGTCGCTGCGAACGGGCTGCGCTTCTCCTGGTTCCCCAGCCAGGTTCTCGACTTCGATCCAGAGGAGCTTGCGGAGACAGTGGCACGGATGCAGCCGGACGCACCCTGAAGCCCGTATATCTTACCGGGATCAGTCGGTTGCGCGGTGCACCAGGCGGTGGCCGCGCAGCTCGCGTCTGCAGCGGATCAGCTCTGCTTCCCAACCACTCTCGGTACCGATGAGGTGAGGGTGCTCGTACAGTCCAGCCTTGATTTCTGAGTCGGTGAGACGGCGGTACTTCTGGGCGTCCGGGTCGTCGGGCGCCAAGAACTCGTGCTTCCTGTGTAGCAGAGGGCGGTTGGCGGAGTCGGAGTACGAGATGTGTGAGGTCTCAAGAGTCTTCAGGTCTACGAGGTAAGACGACGTGATCCGCGGGTGAGGATCGGTATCGAACTCCGGGTAGTCGAGCCAGCTCACTGAGCGACCTTGATGCTTGAGCTTGGTAACGGCCCACTGCTGCGGGCGGCCAGCGGCGATCGACGCGCAGTGCTCGTACAGCCGCAGGACGGTAGGCATGTGATCGACCGCGCGGCGGTGCACGTAGAGCGCGGTCTGGGTCAGCTTGCCGACTGCGGATGCGTGCATCGCGCTGCGTACGTAGCCGTCGTCGCGGAGCTTCAGTAGGAGGCGGTCTGCCCGCTGACACGCCTCTTTGTAGGAGGAGAAGAACGCGCGGACGTCGAGCTGGACGCTGAGAGGCAGGCCGTTGAAGGGGCCGCGCCCGTTGAAGAGTTCAACGGCCAGGAACAGCAAGGTGTTGAGGGTGGCGCGTTTTCCGCCTTCGCCCACCTTGTCCGCGTCGGCAGTGTCGCGGGTGAGGCGTTTGAGCTCGCCGGGTTTGAGGTGGGCCAGCAGCTCGGCCATCGGCCGCGGCATCTCCTCGACGTGGGGTGGCCGGCCACGCCGCTCGAGGTAATCGATGAGCGACGCGATGGCCGTGGTGGTGTCCTCGGAGGTGAGCCATTCCGCGTCCGGCACGATGCGGTGGGCCAGGTAGCTCAGGCGAGCGCTGTCATTCTTGAACGCGTAGACGATGCCGGGGGCAGCAGAGACACAGCGTGTGCCTGTGGTCTCTTCGACGTAGTTACGGATCTCGCTTGAGCCGAAGAGGTGCTGGAAGGTCCTGCGGCTGGTGAGCAAGCCGTCCCCGAACTCTTCACCTCGAACCTTGGACTTCTCCCAGGTGAGGCGAGTGGAGACGATCAGAACGGTGGTCGCCAGCTCCCAGGCGTGTAGCAACGTCTGGCGGCGCTCTTTCGGGTCCTCGATGACGTTGAGAACGTAGGTGAGCAGGACGACGTCGGCCGGAGCAGTGGGGCAGTCGGGGCTGTAGTACGGGTCCCAGCCGGTGATACGGCAGTCGAGTCGTTCCAGAGACCGGACGTCACCGCCGCGGCCGCAGCCGTAATCGAGGATGGTGCGGCCAGGGGCAAGTTGCTGGTCGGCCAGAGCCTGACGGGCGGGGATGGAGAGCGTGGCGCGACCGATTGCTGTACGCCGACGGTCACTGTTCCAGGACTCCTGCATGGGGCCTCGCTGAGTTGTGCGCGGTGCAGGCAGGTTATCCATTCGGTACAGGGCTGTCCCGAGAATCGGCGGGTATCTCGGTGCAGTGCACGGGCCTTGGTGATCTAGGCAATGGCCCGGGTGTCTGCCCGCGCCCCGTGGAGGCGAGTCGGAGGGCGTCCGCGCCGGGTGCGGCGTGCGTCAAGAGATCGCACGTAGCGCCCGTAACGCACACTGAACCCTGGTCCGAATTGTTCCTGGTGTGCTGCTGACCTGTGGTTTTCTTTCACATGTTTCTGATTCACATCTTCCCGATGACCCATCATGTTGAATGCGTCGCGATCCTTGAGCCTGCCGAAAAGGGCGCCTGACCTGCGGTATCGCCGAGTGTACATTATGTGCGTTGTGGGCGTTACGGGCGATATCTTGACGCATATTCGACGCACGTGAGGCCCTTCTGACGCACGTTTGACGCACGTTCTGATGGGTTGTCAGGTGTGCGTTTCTGCAGGTGGCGGTGCGTCAGATGCGGCCTTCCAGGAGTCCATCTTTACTGTCTCTTGGTGAAGCCGTGCCGGTTATGGTCTGATTTGAGGCTCAGTCGGAGCGAGGTTCGTAGCGGCTTCGGTGGCTGAGGAACGGCTCAAGATCTGAGCTGCTGGGCTGCGACGGTGTGGGCAGTTTCGGCGCCAAGGCGGACTCGGTGAGCTGTTGTAGGTGGGCGTCTGCGAACGCGAGTCACGCTTCGATTTCGGTCCTTTCCTGCCCGGGGGGCAGCGATGTGGCGTGGTTGCGCACTGCTGTGACGTATTCGGTCAGGCGCTTGATCTGATGCCAGGCATCCGCCTGTTCTTCGAGGTGCTTGATGCGATAGGCGTGGGTGTACGCGGCGCGGGCCTTGTGTGCAGCGCTTTCCCAGCTCTGCTGTACCGCCTCCTGGGCTTGCTCGTCTGCATGGCGGTTGCGTTCCGCGGCTTCGCCGCGGAGGTCGACTTCTTGCGCGATTTCGGCGAGCTGGTCTTCCAGGGGCCGGCCAGGGTGATCGGTCCATTCGCTGCCGCGGTGTGCGGTGCCGCCGCGGAGGATGAGACGCAGCCGGTTGGCGGGGGTGTAGTCGAAGCGGGGGATGCGCATCCACGTGTGCCTTTTGGCGTCGGCGAGTTCCTTGTCGGTGGGGACGTGTTTTCTGTGGTCTTGTTCTTGGAGGACGAGGAAGTCGATGCTTTCGCCGTGGGCGGTGACGGTGAAGTGCGGTGCTGCCTTCCGGCGGTGGCGGGGTGGGGGAGCGGTTTGAGTGGGGCCGTGCCGTATGGCCTTGTGATTCGGTGGCGGTGACAAGGGCCTGGATGATGCGCAGGGCTCGGCCGTAGACTGATTTGGGCAGTCCCATGTGGTGGGGTTGCTGTTGCAGGGCGGCCACCACGGGATGGGGCTGGGTGAGTCTCGCTGGCACGATGGGCGGGGTGAGTTCGGCGAGGCGCCAGGCGGGGATGTTGACGAGCGTGATTTCGTAGCCGCGGTGGGTTTGCTTTCCGCGGAGCTCGTGTGTGTGAGGGATCTTGCCGGACTTGCGTGCGGCGCTGGCCCGCGATGCCCAATTCGCCGCGTGCGGGCCGGATTCGACCGGCTTGATGAGGAAGTTGTTGTTGACTGCCAGCTCTTCGAGGAGCTGGTCGGTGTAGTTCGTGCGGCCCTTCGGCGCGGTATGCGGCGGCGTCAGCGTTGTTCCGGGCGCCTGGGGCACTTCGTTACTGTGCTCCCGGGGGCTGGTGTCGCCATCGGCGAGATACTCTCGCCCCTTGTCGGTTAGCTGGGCGTTCCAGTGCCCCCGGCGTTTGGTGACTTTGATCAGTCCTCGGCTTTGCAGAGCCCGAGCGCTGAACTTGTGGGTGCTGTTTGCCCAGACTCCGTCGGGGCACCCCTGCCCCACCCAGTCGAGAACGGCTTGCTGCCGCTCATTGAGGTTCCTGTGCATGCGGTCCTCCCGCGCGTCCTCTGGCGTACTACCCGGGAGACAATGCCCGCCGCTTCCAAGGGAATTCCGGGGGCCATGAGAGGCCGTTCGTTCGGATGAGACGTGCTGCGCGGCCTGTTTAAGTGGAGAACAACCGGGCGTTGGCGTCTGCGGAGAGGTGGAGGGGAACGGCTGCCCGTCCGAGAACACGGGTGCCGCGACAGTGACTGCCACCGCGCGGGGTCTGTTGACGGGAAGCGTCTCCTCTGTCTGTACGAGTCGGTCGAGCCGTGATTCGGGTAGTGTCCCGTTGGTCCGTCACGCCACGTGTGTTTACTGGTTCGGCGGGGCACTTTCCGCTGCGGCGGGCTCGTCGGGGTCGCCGTCGTGTGGCAGAACGTATTGTGTGGTTTTTACCGCCAGATGGAGCGGGAGAGGCAGCCCCAGAGTCACGTTGTAGTCAGGTGGGTGACGGCAGCCCAAGCTCCCGGCATACTGGACTTCTCTGGTACGGCGACAACCGCGATCTCCAGTGCAGCCGGGTTCCATGCGTTGGTGCCCGTGTCGATGACAGGCTCCGGCTCTTGGTCCTCTTGCTGGCTTGCCCTGTGGGGTGGGCGGGAAGGATAGAACCCCAGCAGTGGGGCGTACGGCATCCCTCAGTCGCTGCCCGCTGACAAGATGGCAGCGGCCGGGCCGGACTGGCTCACCAACCTTGTTACTCAAGAGCGGTGGGGCCTTGGCTACATCAAGGACCGCTACGGCGACCCGGCGACGGCCTGGGATTTTTGGAAGCGGAACCACTGGTACGCCAAGGGCACGACGAGTGCATCCCCGGGTCTGGCCCTGGTCGGCGAGCAGGGACCCGAGCTGATCGACATGCGGGGCGGAGAGACGGTTTTCTCCGCTCGTGACACCTCCTCCATGTTGGAAGGCCGGAACGTCACCGTTCACGTGCATGCGGCTCCTGACGTGCCCACCGAGGAGACCATCCTTCGGGCCCTGGAGCGCGCACACATCATGCACGGCCTGTAGTTCACGCGGCTCACGATGCTTTGGTGGGCCGCGCGCTCCGCTGGGTCGCATGTAGGTGTTTCGAAACGGGCGCTTTCGGCATGTGATGCGTCACACGTGCTTTGCTGGCGCGCCAATTTCCGCACGTTCCTCAGTTCGGCTGCGTCGGGTGCGCCAGCTCCACACTGTGTGCCCTACGAGGGCCACCGCTACGACACAGGCCCCGATGCGTACCGTGTTCAAGGTGACGATGAGGACCTGCGTGTCCGCCTCGGCCCTCAGTCGCTCGTTGGCCTCGAACACGGTGACCACCGGAATGAGCAGGCGGAACGGGAGCCCGCCGACGCCGGGGGTGCGTGCCACGTTCCCGATGAACCCCAAAGGCGCACCGAAGATCACCGCGCAGGCTGCCCACACGGCGATATGGTCCGTGAGGAGGCTGCCGCCGTGGTCCGGTACCAGCTGCTCTTTTATCTCTTCCGGTATCGAATCGTTGGACGCGGACGGAATTCCGGGCACAGGCGTGGGGTACAGGTCCTTGAAAACGTAGTAGGTGATTACGGCGACAATCAGACCGAGCGGTGCCAGCAGCGACGACTCGATTTTCGAGCGGCGCCAATAGCCGACCAGGAACGCATAGCACGCCCACGTCCATCCGATGGAGAACATGGCACCCACACCGGAGACGACGGAATTGTCTCCCCTCTCGGAGGCGGGGCCGATCAGGCCGAGCAGCACACCCCCCACGACAGCCACGGCGACCGGCATGACACGGGTGCGCCACACGTGCATGTTCCCTCTTCCCTGTTCCTTGAACCCAGTTGGCGCCGCTTCGGGGCTGTACGTGAGAGTGTGGCCCCGCAGCGGCGCCAACCTACCTCACCCGCCGCGGAGTTACCGCTCGGCGGCGGTGCCGGATACTAGACGACGGCGTAGTAGGTAGAGCACCTGTAGATCAATCCCGCTGTGATGCTTGCCTGGGAGACATCACCGGCAACAGCGCTGGAGCGTCTCCTGTCGCCGTTCATCTCCGCCGTGGACGTGTGGAACTTCGACGGGTGGTAGTAGTTCGAGTAGCACCTTTTCATGGTCGTACCGCCGGATGTAGTGAGGTACCAGCCGTAACACCACGTGCCGCCGCTGGACGGGTTCGTGCACTCATCCACCTCGGCGGGGCCTGCCGCGACGCCTGCCGTAATTGTCACCACACCCCATTCGGAGGGGTTGCCCAGTTCTGCGGGCACAGGGGTGCCGTCGCCCCGGTGGTGGACGGTAACGGTGGTGGTGGGGGCGGGTAGCCCCGGGGTTCTGTGCTGCGGCGGGCGTTGTCAGGAGCCCGGCCGCTAGGGCCGTTCCGGCAACGCAGAATGCGACTGATCTGACAGAGACTTTCACGAAACTCCTCCCGTAGTCCCCCCGTGGGGACTCGAACAGATTTTCTATAGGCCCACACTTGCCTGGAAAGGGAGGTCGAACGAGTTGACCGAAAGCCCTGCTTGATCGATTTGCGGGTTTATTCCGGATATTTCTTCACATGGCGACGCCCCTCTTGGAGTGCTTGCGCGAGCATCCCCCTTGAAGGCTGATGATCTTGGCGCCCCCACCTCCTATCGCCTCCGCTGTGGTCGGCGGCCCTACGAAGGGAGTCGCCTATCGGCGAGTACCGGATCATTGTCCGTGACAACCAGCTCGTTCCCATCGGAATGATCGACGACTACCTCTCCCTTGAGATGGTCCTGAAATTCAACGATGTCGGGCAGTGGACGCTCAAGATCAATTCGGGCAGGCCCCACGCGCGTCTCCTCCAGCCGGGTTGCGGCATTGCCGTCTACCGCGAAGGCGTCCCCGTGCCCGTGATGAGCGGGCCGGTCCAGGGGATTCAGAAGTACTGGACAGTCGACACGGATTCCGGCGAAGGCGCCCTGTTCGTCACCGACGCCGATGGCAACCAGATCGTTGCCTCTCGTCTTGCCTTCCCCGATCCGGGCAATGCCGTGGAGCAGCAGGCCAGGGCAAGTGACAGCGCCGCAGGCCGGCCAGGGAGGTCGGTCCATTCGTTGCCGCGGTGTGCGGTGCCGCCGCGGAGGATGAAGCGCATCTGGTTGGCGGGGGTGTAGTCGAAGCGGGGGATGCGCATCCACGTGTGCCTTTTGGCGTCGGCGAGTTCCTTGTCGGTGGGCATGTGTTTTCTGTGGTCTTGTTCTTGGAGGACGAGGAAGTCGATGCTTTCGGCGTGGGCGGTGACGGTGAAGTGCGGTGCTGCCTGCCGACGGTGCCGGGGCGGCGGATGGAGTGGGGCCGAGTGCCGCCGTGTGGCCCTTTGATTCGGTGGCTGTAATAAGGGCCTGGATGATGCGCAGGGCTCGGCTGTAGACGGATTTGGTCAGTTCCATGCGGCCCGACAAGTGCCGCTGGCCGAACTGCTCGACGAGGAGGTCGATTTCACCCCGCGGCACCGTGTGCCGAACCCGGACAGCGTGCCACGCTCCCCCCGTGCCCTGCTTAGTCGGCGACCGCCATGAAAGCTCAACTCGACGCCCTCCGGGACGCATTGCCACAATTGGGCGCCCCCCGGGCGCCTGCTATGTCTGGCGTCCCCACCGTGACGCTGGGCGAGCTCTCCGGGATCGGGACGCTCACCCTGCACCGTCACACGGCTCGAGTCCTGCACCACGACGCACCGGGCCCCGACCGGACCGAACCAGCGCTGACGAGCCAGGACGTGATCGCTGGCTGTCCCGCCAGCGGCTCAGTGCTCGTCAGTCCCGGCGACGGCCCCGAGGCCCGGGTGCAGGCCCAGGACATCCTTATCCCGGCAATCGCCCGGACCTTGGTCGCCCGGATCGCGACGGACGAGCAGGTCGGAGCCCGGCTCGGGCCGGGTGTGCACGCGGTGCGCGTGAATCCGGAGCTTCTCGACCCATGGTTCGCGGTCAGCGCCCTCACTCGCGCCGAGAACGCCACAAGAGCAGCCCGCACGTCCACCGGAACGAGCGGCGCCTTGCGCATCGATGTGAAACGCTTGCGCCTGCCCGTACTGCCGCTCGACGAGCAACGCCGTCGGAGCGAGACCCTGCGCCGTCTCACCGAGTGGGATACTGAGCTGTTGCGGCTTGCCGAGACGGGACATGAGGTCGTTCAGGCCCTCACCAGCGCTCTGGTTGATGGAAGGCTCGACCTGTCGGATGTCTGAGCCTGCAGCCTCAACGATTACGTCGGCAGCGACCGACGCCTGGATCGGACGCTTTCCGGGGCCGACCAGTCGGTAGTCGGTCGGGAGGCTTACGTCCTCGGCGAATGTGGCCGGGTGGTGTTGGCAGAGGCGAGGATACTGGCCGCGCCGACACCTTGGCGTGCGTCAGAATGGCGCCCGTAGCGCCCGTAATACACATGGCCGATTCGCCGGAATTGCTCCTACAGCCTCGGTGACCTGGGCCTTCTTTCACATGCTTTTGTTCCACATGTTTCGCGATGACGCATCACGTTGAGTGTGTCGCGATCCTTGAGCCTGCTGAAAAGGGCGTCTGACCTGCGCGTTCCTGCGGTGTGCAGGATGGGTGTCGTGCGTTACGGGCGATATCTTGACGTGCGGGCGACGCGCGTTTGACGCATGTTCTGATGGTGCATCAGCACTCTTGGAGTGCAGGTCGAGGGGCTGTGGCGAGGCGCCTCCGCTTCGGTTTACCAGGCCTTTGCTGGCCGGGGCTGTTCGGCACGGCCGAGGGGAACGTGGATGAAGTGGCCTGGTCGTACGAGTCGGGGCCATACGGGCTCCAGCCGTGCAGGAAGGGCCTCAGGCCGTCGGCGTTCGCGTTCGGGACGTCAGGCATCCGGGGTGGGGTGTTCAGTGGGTCCAGGTGTTCCAGGTGGGTCTCGGCCCAGGTGAGTCAGGCCTCTGCCTGGGTCTTGGCTTGTCCGTCCGGCATGGCGTGCATCTGCACGCCGACGACGTCGAGGTAGTTGGACAGGCGTGTTGCCTGGCGCCATGCCTTCGCTGGGGCTTCGAAGTGTTCGACGCGGTATGCCTCGGCGTATTCGGTCCTCCAGGGGGCGTTCGGTGGTGTCGGCCCACTCGCTGGCGCGGTGTGGCCGGTCGCCGCTGAGGATGATGCACGGGCGGTCGGACGGGGTGTGGTCGAACCTGGGGATCCTCACCGGTGCCTGCCGCACCTGCCCCGCGCCCAGTGCAAGGGCGACTCCGTCCCCCTGCCACCGGCCGACCCTGGGGAGGCAGCCTTCCGCAGCGGTATCCCGGCCGTCGGCAGTGGGCGACCGCCAGGCCGAGAGGGGCGCGTCAGACTTTCTCGGCCACGATCCGGGGGTGGTCCGCGGTGAGCAGGGCGATGTCCTCGAGGTCGGAGGTCAGGATGGTGATCCGTCCGGGGTGGGCGAGGGCGGTGGCGCAGAGTATGGCGTCGATGGCGTACTTGTGGCCGTGCAGCTCCGCCGTGCGCAGCAGAGTGGCCGCGGATTGGGCGACGGTCTGGGTGACCGGTTCGACCCGCAGCCGGGACAGCGTCCACTTCAGCGCGGCGTCATTGATCCTGGGGTGGATCACCGCGGCGAGCACCGCGGCGGAGGTGACGACGGGAAGGTCGGCGTCGCGGGCAGCGGTGAGCCACTCGTGAACCTCGCGGTCACGTTGCACGGCTTTGGCCAGGCCTTCGCTGTCCAGGATGAGGGCGCCGCTCACGCGCCCGCCCCAGCCCCGGAGGGGGCGGTGCCGGTGAGCCTGGCCCGCTTGGCGGCCACGGCCTCCGGATCGGCGGGGCCGTTGGCCTTGTCGAAGTCGGCGATCAGCTCGTCCAGGTTGTCGCGCTCGATCTGCCGCTGCGCGGCCTTCTCCAGGTAGGCGGACACGCCTCGCTTGCCGACCCGCTCGCGGATCGCCCGCAGGGTGCCGGCGGTGAGGGAGACGGAGATGCCGCTGCTGGGGCCGTCGCCGGGAGGGAAGTCGGTGTCGTCGTCAGCCATAGCATGAGTATGGCATTCCAAATGCTACAAGGTGACGCCTTTCTTTTTCGGATGCTCTTGAGTCGCATCATCTCGATGACCACCGCGTCGAGTTCGTCGCGATCCTCGAACCTGCGTTGCCGAGTGGGATCTTCGCAGCTCGGAAGCGGGTGTAGGCGCTCGACCGGGGCGCCGCGCCGGCTGGTAGGCGGTTGTGGTGGCGGGTGGCCTCCGGCGGTTGCCCGCCGTGACGAAGGGGGACGGTGACCGGCCCCGAGTGGCGTCATGCCCGGCAGTGGGCCTCGGCGGTCCAACTCGGTTGCGGAATGGGTCAGATGTAGTCGCACTTGGAGCTTTGGCGGGAAAGATCGAGGAAGTTCGATCACCCGTGTCCCTATTGGGTGATTAGGGCGGTCTTATGTAGTGGGGGGTGATCGCTGGGGGCGCCAGCCACCCGGTGCCGTGAGGGAACCCATAGGGAGATAGGCGATGTCGCCTGCCGTGAACCGCTCACTGCTGGACACAGTCGAATCCGTCTTTCAAGCACTCGCTGCCGACCCGAATCCGCTCACCCTCGACGAAGACCTATTCGGGCAAGACGTTCTGTCCAGGCCGGTTCCGGTGGACGAAGTGAGGTCACTGTTGCTGGAGTGCCCGGAGACGGAGACCCGGGACGCTGTCTGGAGAGCGCTCGTCCGCCGCGCTCGCAGAGGCGAGGACCGGGACGCGTGGGTGCTCGCCGCGGTGGGAGTCATGCTGCCGGGGCTGCGTCGTATCAGCAAGAAGCAGGCGGGCGGACCGCAGGTGGACCGTGGAGACTTGGACGCCGAGGCGGTCGCCGAATTCCTGGCCGCACTGAACAAGGCCGATCCAGCGGCCGACGGCCTGTCGAAGCGACTGTGGTGGGCGGCCTTCCGTGGCGCACACCGTGCCCGTCGGCGCGACCTGGATGCCGTTCAGCATCTCGCATCGAGTCTTGGCGAGAGCATTCCCTCGGCACCGCGTGCCCCCAGCCATCCGGATCTCGCGCTGGGCAGGCTGTGCGAGGAGGGGATCATCAGCCAAGCGGAAGGAGACCTCATCGGCCGGACTCGAATCGAAGGTGAACCGCTCGCGGTTGCCGCGCGGCGACTCGGCATCAGTTACGAGGCATGCAGCAAGCGGCGTGGCCGGGCGGAACGCCGAGTCGTGGAGCATCTGACCCGACGTGAACCAGATCAGCTGCCGTCCGGCGGAGCCGATGCCACTCGGCCGCTTGCCCTGCGGAGCATCGGGCAGCGGGGGCCGGGCATGAGGAGGAACGGGAACGGAACCGACCCCTTCGGAGTGATCCCCGTCGCGGCGTGAGGAAGAGGGGTCCATATGCCGTGGGCAGGTGAATGGGCGCCGCTGGATTCGGTTGAAGCGGCGTTCCGGGACCTTGACGCCAAGTCGGCAATCTTCTCCCTCGATGTCGACGGCATGGACATCGAGCACGAATTCCCCGAAAAGCGGGCCCCGTTGAGGGATCTGCGCACCCTGCTCCTGGACAGGGCGACACCGTACGCAGTTCGGGAGGACGTATGGAAGGAGCTGGTCTTCCGGGCGCAGAGCGAGGGAGGTGACTGGCCCCTCGCCGCGGTGTGGATGATGGCGCCCGGGCTGCGCGGAGCAGCGGCCCGGGTGGTACGAGGCGGTGGGGTGCCCTTTCCGGACACGGAGGCCGAAGTGATCGAGGGCTTCCTCAAGGAGCTCAAGTCGATCGACGTCGATGCGCGCGGAGTGGCATCGCGGTTGTGGTGGGCCGGCTACCGGGCCGGCTTGCGTGCCCGGGCGACGTACACCGGCGCGCTACGAGCTGTTCCTCTGGTCGATCGCCGGGTGTTGCATGCCCAGCGCCCGCCCTCGGGTCACCCGGACTTCGTACTGGACCGAGCGGTGCGCGCCGGCGCTGTCACCGCTGACGAGGCCGAGCTGATCGGCCGTACCCGGATGGAGAACGAGGGGTTGGCGGATGCCGCGCGCCGCCTCGGTATCGGATACACCGCGTGCCGCATTCGGCGTGCGGTCGCCGAAGAACGCCTCGCCCGCTACTTGCTGGTCCCGGGAGCCGACACCGGGCCGAATCTCCCTCCGAGCCTGACGCTCGCGGAACTGGCAGAGGTGGCTTGACATGAAACACAGAACCGAAACTCCTCCGATCACGCTGCGAGAACCTGCGCAGGGAGGCACCGATGCACCATCGGATCACCTGGCTCGGAAAGGAACCACCACACAAGGAATCACCGTGCGGGAACTGCTTGCTCTGCCGGCCGTGGTGGATCTGCGCATGGCCGCCGAGGTGCTGCACGTGGGCAGGACCAAGGCGTACGAACTGGCCCGCCACGGCAGGTTCCCGTGTCCGCTGCTGAGGATCGGCAAGACCTACCGCGTCCCCACCGCGCACCTGATCAGACTGGTCGGCCTGCCCGACCCTGAGAGCCCTTGACATGAGCATCCTTGACCAATACCGGGGCGCCAGATGGGCGCCCCGCCATGGCTGGAGGCCCGACCGCGAGGTCATCCTCGCCCTCAGAGCGGTCATCACCGAACACCTGGGCGGCGAAGCCGGAGACATCCTGCCTTCGGACGGCTTGGTCCCGGATGCTCTCGGAGCGGTGGTCGCGGCCCCCAGCACGAACGGCACACCAAGGCCGTTCGTGTCCGTCAGGGCCCAACTGCCGACCAGCCTGCGGGCCGATCTCTGGGGATTCGGCACGGTGCTGGCAGTTGAGATGGCCGACCGTCGTGCTGAGCCCGGCGCTGGAGGGCTGCTGCTGGTCGGCCGCGAGCGGCACCCCGTCATACGACCCGGACGGGGACTTGCCGCCGCGCTGATCGTCCAGCGGCTGGGCAGGCGGCCGGGAGACTGCGACTTCCGTGTGTACAGGAACATCGACGAAATGAAGGACCCGCTAGGGCGGGCAGCATGAGCCAAGTGTCCGCGGTCCGTCTCGGACCTACCTGCTGAAGCCCTTGAAGGTAGCTGCCGAAGAGCCGAGCCGACGGCTCTTGGGAACGGGGAGCTGTCATGTCGCCGAAGGAAATCGGACAACACGAGCTGCACCGATGCCCGTCCTGGTGTGTCGAGGACTGCGGCCCGGACCGTGACGACGCGCACCGGTGCGCGCCGGTGCGCCTGGGGGTACCCGGGGAGCAGGGCGGACGGGCCTCCCCGTCGATACTCACGGCGTACATCGCCTGGCTGCACGAGGATGAGGACGGGGCTGATGGCCGGAGGCCGGAGGTCTGGGTGTTGTCCGACGCCGGCAGCGCCGAGCTGAGCCTGGAGCAGTTCGACGACCACATCCGGGATGTGGAGAGCCATGCGCTGCGGCTGCGTGCACTGCGGACCCGGTATGCCGCGGTCCTCATGGGCGCGGAGGCGGAGACCGGCAAGCCCGGGGTCGCCGATGCGCGCGCCGTTCGTATGCCATCGAGATCGCTTGCCCGACATGGCTCAGCGTCCGTCAGGCCAGGCTGTGCGTGCGCCGAGGGCGGCAGCGGTCAGGCCGGCTGACTGTGCCTGGGGACGTCCGGACCGCGAAGCCGAAGCCCGCAACGAGCAGGGGGAGGCACGCGGTGAACCCGGCTCGGCGGGACGAGGCGCGGGCTCGGTCCGCCGAGTACGCCGGTGCCCATGGTTCGGCCTGCGCGATCTCGATGGGCAGGCCGCGGCTTTGCGGGACTTTCGGTCCTGTCTCGTTTCGCTGTCCGGAGATCTGGATGGATTTGATGAACCGTCAGGATGCGCTGGATGCCGCTGCTTCGGCACTTGAGCAACGCCGGGGGGACTGGCGGGATGTCGAGCCGATGCCGCCCGCCACGGATCGAGATCCCCCAGGATCCGGTGAATCAGCGGCCCGCGAGATCGCATTGCGGCATGAATCGGCCAAGTGCTTCCGTCCCTCCCGGCGACTGCGCCCCCTGCGGGACAATTGCCGACGATGACCGTCACCACCACCGCCCCGGAACCACGACCGGACGGCTACAGCTCATTCGCCCACCTCACCGTCCAGAACACGGCTCTCTACCGCCAGGTGATGCGGGTATTCGTCCTAGCCAAAGAGCGGTTCGCGGTGCATCTCCGTCCCGAGGACGTGCATGCCGCTCTGCCCGCCGAGGTGCGACCCGCGGAGTTGGATGTGGTGGTCAAAGCGCTCGACAGCCTCGTCGGCTGGGGAAATCTCCGCGCCGACCCCGACACCGCGCGCGTCACGGCCGTCGAGGACTTCTACCGGAAGCGGTTCATCTACCAGCTCACCCGAGAGGGGGAAGGCGTCGAGGAAGCCCTGGGCGTCTATGACGAGGCACTCGGGCGGCGCGGCGCGCTGCAGGCCGTCGCCCTGCACGACATCGTCACGCAGTTGCGAGCCCTCCTTGTGCTGGCCGCCGAGGAACAGCCGGATCAAGCCAAAACGCACCTCGCGCTTGACGCGCTGGCGAGTCGTTTCGCCGCCCTCGCCGACAACGCACGCGCCTTCATGGGGTCCCTGCAGCGGACCATCGACCTCCACGACGTCGACGAGGAAGTCTTCCTCGCCTACAAGGACCGGCTCATCCAGTACCTGGAGCGATTCATCCAGGACCTGATCACCCTTGGCGGGCGCATCGCCCGGCTGATCCTGGAACTGGAGGATGCCGGGAGCATCGAGCCGCTCCTGCGGGCGGCCGCGGCGCGTGAGGCGGCCGACGCCTCGCCGGAGGAGGCCCAGCACGCCGAGCGGGAGGCGCTCCAGCGCTGGTCCGGACGCTGGACCGGGCTCGCCGCGTGGTTCATCAGCCGGGAGGGGCGCGAGTCACAGGCCAGGCTGCTGCGCGGCCGGGCCCTCGGCGCCATCCCCCAGCTCCTGGCCGTCGTACGGTCGCTGAACGAGCGCAGGGCCGGGCGCTCCGACCGGTCCGCCGACTTCCGTACCCTCGCGCGCTGGTTCGCCGAGGCTCCCGACGACGACGCCCGGCACCGGCTGTGGCGCACCGCCTTCGGGCTGTACCCCGCCCGGCATCTGACCGTCGACGCCGACACCCTCGCCGCCCGCGCGGCGCTGCCGGTTCCCGCTGCCACTTCGTGGGTCGAGGCCGAGCCACTGCGGATCAGCCCCCAGTTGCGCCGCACCGGCAGCTATGAGCGGCGCGGCAAGCCCCGCAAGGTCGAGGACCGGGAGGAGCCGCGCCGCAGACTCGCCGAGGTGGCCGCCAAGCAGGCAGCCGAGACCGCGGCGGCACGCGCCCGGCTCGTCACCGACGGAATCACCCGGCTCTCCGGACTCGGCGAACTCGACCCGGTCTCCTTCGGGCTCTTCCTCCAACTGCTCGGCGACGCGCTGGCCACTTGGCGGCCCGGTATGCGGCACACCGTGGCCACCAGCAACGACGGCTCCATGGAGATCCGGCTCAGCGCGCTCGCCGACGGCGGCACCACGGAGATCAGGACGGCCGGAGGTGTCTTCCGTGGTCCCGACCACCTCATCGAGATCATCGACCTGACGGACGGAGCCGCCGACCGATGAACAGCACTCCGCTCGCCGAGGTGCTCGACGGCCAGCACGCAGCCGACCTCCGCAAGGCGGCTCGCGCCCTGCTCAAGCAGCCTCTCCTGCTCGCCCGCGGCCGGTACGCGGACGAGTTCCGCCTCGTCCGTCGGCACGCCTCCGAACTGCGCGAATGGTTCGACCGCAACACCGGCTGGTCCCTCCAGACGGACGCCGAGGCCGCTCGCCTGCGGAAGATACCCGGCGTCCTCAGCGACCCCACGCACCCCGCGCGCGAGGCGACCCGCGCAGCCGCCCCCTTCACACGGCGCCGCTACGTCCTGCTCTGCCTCGCCCTCGCCGCCCTGGAGCGCGGCGAGGCCCAGATCGCGCTCGGCCGCCTGGCCGACCAGGTCGTCCTCGACGCCGCGGACCCGCACCTCGCTCGCGCGGGCATCCAGTTCACCCTGGACCGCCGAGACGAACGCCTCGACCTCGCCGCAGTCGTACGGCTCCTGCTCAGCCTCGGCGTGCTGCGGCGCGTCGCCGGCGACGAGGAGGCATACGTCAGCGGAGCAGGCGATGCCCTGTACGACGTGGAACGGCGGGTCCTGGCAGGACTGCTCGCCGCACGCCGCGGCCCCTCCACCGTGCAGGCCGAGTCCCTCGCGGACCGCCTCGTCGAACTCGTCGCCGAGACCGCCCTGGACAGCGACGAACTGCGCTTCCGCGCGATGCGGCGCTCGCTGACCCGCAGGCTCCTGGACGATCCGGTCCTCTACTACGACGAGCTGACCGACGCCGAACTGGGCTACCTCACACGGCAACGAGGCTTCCTCACCGCCCGCATCACCGAGCTGACCGGACTGGTCCCCGAGGTGCGCGCCGAAGGCATCGCCATGGTCGATCCGGACGACGACCTCACCGACGTCCGGATGCCCGAGCAGGGAACCCACGGTCACGTCACGCTGCTGCTCGCCGAGCACCTGGCCGCAGCAGGCGGTGCCGTCACCGTCGACCAGCTGGCGCTCCGAGTCCGGGAACTCGCTGCCGAGCACGGCGGATTCTGGGCCAAGTCCGCGCGGGAGCCCGGCATGGAAGCCGAACTCGTGGAACAGGCCGTCCACCGGCTCGCCGCCCTCGGGCTGGTCTCCCGCTCTCCCCTCGGCGTCGCGCCGCGGCCCGCACTCGCCCGGTACGCGGTCGGCGAGACCGTCGTACTCGAACCAGGCACCGCACTCACGCCCGCGCAGCGAAAGGCCGGCAAGCCGTGACCCGCCTCCCCGACCCCTTGCGATCCCGCTGGCAGCCCCTGCGCATCGGACTCGTCGACCTCTTCCACTACGACGTGGAGGAATTCCACTTCCGGGACGGGCGCCTGCTCCTGCGCGGGAACAACGGCACCGGCAAGTCCAAGGTGCTCGCCCTGACCCTGCCCTTCCTGCTCGACGGGGACCTCGGCTCACGCCGCGTCGAACCCGACGGCGATCCGGGCAAGCGGATGGAGTGGAACCTGCTCCTGGGCGGCGAGCATCCGCACTCGGAGCGGCTCGGCTACACCTGGATCGAGTTCGGCAGGCTCGACGAGACCAGTGGCGAGCGGCATTTCCGTACGCTGCTCTGCGGACTCAAGGCAGTCAGCGGGCGGGGCATCGCTCGCCATTGGTACGCGCTCACCACCCAGCGAGTAGGGCACGGTCCCGGGGCCGTCGCCGCGACATCCCTCAGCCTGCTCGACGCCACCGGCACCGCCCTGTCCCGCGACCGGCTCGCCGAGGCCGTCGCCGGACACGGCATGGTGTACGACCAGGCCAAGACCTACCGCAGGGCCGTCGACGAGGCACTCTTCGGACTCGGCGAGCAGCGGTACGGCGCCCTGGTCGACCTGCTCATCCAGCTGCGCCAGCCGCAGCTGTCCAAGCGCCCCAACGAGGCAGCCCTGTCCCGGGCCCTCACCGAGGCGCTGCCGCCCATGGACCAGGCGGTCATCGCGGACGTGGCCGAGGCCTTCCGCTCCCTCGACGAGGAGAAGGAGGAACTGGCGGCCGCCTCTGCCGCCGAGCGGGCCGCCGCCGCCTTCCTGGACCACTACCGGCGCTACGCCCGGATCGCCACCCGCCGTCGCGCACGCCTCCCGCGCGGGGAGCACTCCCGCTACGAGCACCTTCAGCGGGACCTCGCCGAGGCGCAGGCCGAGCAGACCCGTGCCCAGGAGGAGCGGGCGGCCGCCGAGGAACGGATCGCCGCGCTGGAGGAGACCCAGGCGCGGCTGCGGGCCCAGGACGAGGCGCTGCGCGAGGGCCCCGAGATGCGCAGCGCCCGTGAGCTGGAGCAGGCCGCGAAGGCGGTGGAGCGGACCGCTCACGCCCTGGACCGCGCCCGGGACGACCGGGATCGGGCCGCGGCCCTGCACACCCGGGCCCTCGGGCGGCTCGGCGCGGCCGAGAACCGGCTGCGCGCCGCCGGCCGACTGGCCGAGGACACCTACCGCCAGGCACGGGAGGCGGCCGCCGCCGCACGGGTCGACCTCCCCGGGGACGACGTGCTCCCCGAGTCCGAACTGCGGCGCGCGGCCGAGGAGTCGACGGACCGCGGGCATCGTGCGCTCGCCCACGTGGAGGAGCTCGCGGATACGGCCGAGCGCGCGGCCGAGAGGCAGCGCCAGGCATCCGTCCGCCTCGACGAGGCGGATACCGACCTCGACCAGACCACCGCGGCGCAGGCCCAGGCGGAGGAAGCCGCCGCACGGGTGGGGCAGGCCCTGCTGGACGACGTACGAGAGCACGCGCGCGCCTGGACCGAACTGGCCTGCCCCGACCTGGCCGGCCTGCTCGATGAGGTCCAGGAGTGGGTGAGGCACCTCGACGGGCCGTACCCGGCTCGCGCACACGCGGCACGAGCCCACAGCGCCGCCTCGGCGCACCTGGCCGACCGGGCTGCCGAAGCGGCCCGCCGGGCGTCGGAGCTGGAGGTACGCACCGGCCAGGTCCGGCAGGAGCTCACCGCGCTGGAGGCGGGCGGCCGACGCGGCCCCCAGCCTCCGCCCACCCGCACACCCGGCCTGCGCGAGCGGCTTCCCGGCGCACCGCTGTGGCGGCTGGTGGACTTCCACGACGGCCTCCCGGACCAGGAGCGCGCCGGACTGGAGGCGGCGCTGGAGGCCTCCGGACTGCTGGACGCGTGGGTCCTTCCCGACGGCTCCGCCCTCGCCGCCGACGGGCACGACGTACTCCTCTCCCCGGCGACCGGGCCGGCGACCGGGCCGGTGGCCGGGCTCTCGCTCGGCACCCTGCTGCGCCCCGCCGTGGACGGCGGCGACGCACAGGCCGCGGCGGTGGGTGAGGACACGGTGGTACGGCTGCTCGCCGCCATCGGCATGGGTGAGGACAGCGGAGCCGGCACCTGGGCGAGGACCGACGGGCGCTTCCGCGTCGGCTCGCTCACCGGCCGCTGGGCCAAGCCCGCCGCCGAGTACGTCGGCGAGGGGGCGCGGGAGGCGGCGCGGCGGGCCCGGATCACCGCGCTGCACACCGAACTCGACCTGCTCCAGCAGGAGTCGGACACCGTCGCGACGCGGTCCGCGGAGGTGGCCGCACGTCGCCGGACCCTCGACGTCGAGCTGGCCGGCGTACCCGACGAAAGCGCCCTCACCAGGGCGCACGCCCAGGTGACTGCTGCCGTCGTGTCGGTGAGCCGGACTCGCATGCGGCGCGAGGACCGCGCCGCCGACCTCCTGGAGGCGGCCGGGCTGGCCGAACGGGCCGCCGCCGAACTCGCCGCGACCGCCAGTGAGTTGGGCCTGCCGGCCGAACGGGTCGGCCTCGCCGAGGTACGCCGGGGCCACGGCTCCCTCGCCGTAGCCCTGGCCGCCCTGTGGCCGACTCTGCGTGAACGCGGCGAGGCGGTGCGCCAGGCGGAGGAGGAACGCGCCGAGGCCGCGCAGGCGGGGGAGCGGACCGTGGAACTCGCCCTGCGCGCCGATGAGGCCGGGCGCGAGGCGGTGGCAGCGGACGAGCGCCACACCACGCTGCGCTCCACCGTCGGCGCGGCCGTCGCCGAACTCGGAAGACGGCTCACCGAGACCGCCGAAGCCCTGCGCGTCTGCGACGCGGACCAGCGGCTCACCCGCGAGCGCCGTGCCGAGGCGGACCGGGAGGCGAGCAAGGCCGAAGGCCGCATCGAGCAGTTGGAGAAGGGCCTCACGGAAGCGGCCGAGGCGCGTGCGGAAGCCATCGCGGGGCTCCAGCGCTTCACTGCCACCGGCCTGATCACGGTCGCCCTGCCGGACCTGTCGGTGCCGGCCGCAGGTGACGGCCCTTGGGCGGCCACCCCGGCGATCGCGCTCGCCCGCGCCATCGAGTCCGGGCTCGCGACGGCCGACGACTCGGACGGCGCCTGGGAACGCGTACAGCGCCGGCTGAGCGAGGAGCTCAAGACCCTGCAGGACACCCTGTCCCGGCACGGGCACACCGCCTCCGCCCGGATGGTGGAGGACGGCATGGTCGTCGACATCGTCTACCAGGGCCGCGAACGTGCCGTACCCGAACTCGCCGAGGCACTCACCGCCGAGGTCGGCGAACTCACCCGCATCCTCTCGGCCCATGAACGGGAGATCCTCGAAACCCACCTGATCACCGAGGTCGCGGGCACCCTCCAGGAACTCATCGGAGCCGCCGAACGACAGGTGCGCGACATGAACGCCGAGCTGGAGGACCGCCCCACCTCCACCGGCATGAAGCTGCGGCTGGTCTGGCGGGCCTCCCGCAAGGCCCCCTCCGGCCTCGCCCCGGCCCGTGAGCGGCTGCGCCAGTCCGCCGACGCCTGGACCCCGCAGGACCGGACGGCGGTGGGCGAGTTCCTCCAGACGCAGATCGCCCGGCAGCAGACGGACGACACGTCCGGCAGCTGGCTCGAACACCTCACCGCCGCGCTCGATTACCGCGCCTGGCACGAATTCGGGGTCGAGCGGCACCAGCACGGCCGCTGGGTCCCGGCCACCGGCCCGGCCTCCGGCGGCGAGCGGGTCCTCGCGGTATCCGTGCCGCTGTTCGCCGCGGCCTCCTCTCACTACGCGAGCGCGGGCAGCCCCCACGCGCCGCGCCTGGTCACCCTCGACGAGGCATTCGCAGGTGTGGACGACGACTCGCGTGCCAAGTGCCTGGGCCTGCTGCACGCGTTCGACCTGGACGTGGTGATGACGAGCGAACGGGAGTGGGCCTGCTATCCCCAGGTACCCGGCATCGCCATCGCCCAGCTTTCGCGGATCGACGAGGTGGCGGCGGTACTCGTCACCCGCTGGGAGTGGGACGGCACCAGGCGGCTCCGCCGAGAGGACCCGGTGCGGTCGGAGAGTCCGGATCCGGACCCGTTCGCGCAGACGACGGCCGGACCGGAGCAGCTGTGGACCTGACACCAGCACCTGTGGATCCGACATCCGCCACCGCCCCGGTCGACGAGGCCCGGCTGCGCCGCCTGCTCGGCGACCCCGCCCTCGACTGGCTGGTCGACCGGGCGCGCCGGCGCCTGGAGCGTGAACAGCCTCTCACCGGTCCGGTCTCTCTCAGCGCGCCCACTTCGGCCCAGCGAGTGTCGGCCGAGCGGCTCCTGGGCCGCTCCCCCGGGAGCGGGCGCTCACTGACCGTCCGGCTCGACGAGGTGGACGCCGTCCTGCGCCGCTCCGGGATCAGCCCCGACGGCCTGGCCGCCGCCGTGGCCGCGCTCACCGGGCCCATCGTGCTGCTCGGCCCGGCCCGTGAGGCCGAGGAACGGGCCTGGCAGGAGGCGTACGCGGTGATCGACGCCCTCGCGGACCAGGGCCCGGGGCTTGCCACATGGGCCGACCGGCTCCGCGGCGACGGCCTGGTACGACGCCTCGTCGGTACACCTGCCGCAGCCCGAGACCTCCTCGGTCAAGCCGCCACTGTCCTGAGCGCACTTCCGGCAGACCCGCCCGTCTCGCTTCCCGCCTTCGCGGCCAGGTTGCTCGGCGGTGCCCACGCCCTGGACGACGGCACCCCCTTGGCCACCGTCACCCTCTCGGGCATCCGAGCGCTGACCGGCTTCACGGACGGGACGGGCGCGGAATGGCGCCGGGAGGCGTGGGCGTCGGCGGGTCTGCTCCGGGATGAGCTGTCCTCGACCGTCCTCACCCTGAACCTGCGGGGCACGCCCGCCCTGGACTGGATGGCCGACGCGGGCGAGCCGTCCGTCCTCACCCTCCGCCAGCTCGCCCGCCACCCCGTTGCCGTTTCTGCCCCGGCAGTCCGGATCTGCGAGAACCCGGCGGTGCTCGCGGCGGCGGCGGACGCCCACGGGGCTGATTCCGCCCCGCTGGTGTGCCTCCAGGGCCAGCCGTCCGCCGCAGCGCTCGCCCTCCTGCGCCACCTGCACGAGGGCGGGGCGGCACTGCTCTACCACGGAGACTTCGACTGGGGCGGGCTCCGCATCGCATCCGCACTGCTGCGTCGCGTCCCTTGGCGGCCCTGGCGCTACACGGCCGCCGACTACCGGGCCGCGGCGCTCGCAAGACCTGACGGCCCGCCACTCACAGGGCAGCCGACCGAGGCCCCCTGGGACCCGGACCTACAGCGGGCTCTCTTGGGGCTGGGCGTCCGAGTCGAGGAGGAGACGGTCCTCGACGCGCTGCTGACCGACCTCGCGTGACGACGGTACGGGCCTGCGGCCACACATGAAGTGGCTCCAGAAGTACGGCCACATGGTGCCGCTCCTGCGGAACCCGCCCCGACCGGCGTCCGTCGAGGCCGCGTCGCGGATGATGAATGACGTCCTGGAGGCCGCCGACGCGGGACTGCCGGCCCAGCTCCTCGAAATCCCGCTGCTGACGCGGTGTCCCTGTCGGCGACGGTCGTGCTCGGGCACCCGAAGTACGTGAGCCCGAGCACCACGCCCAAGAGCTCGCGGCATGAATGACATCCCCCTACGTGCAAGGACTACGTCGGCTACTAAGCGGACTTGTGGAAGTCCGGTGCGGTACCGCGCCCCTTCACGGGCGTGGGGAACTGCGCGACCAGCCACAGACAGCCCGCAGCCGACGAACCCCATGTCCAGCGGAGCGCCTAGGTCGCGGAGCGGAACCCGAGTTCCCGCCCGCCCTCGGCCCCGAAGAACCTCTCCACCACCTCGTCCTCAACCTTCCCGAGCGTCCCCGGCACCCACCGAGGCTTCCGGTCCTTGTCGATCACCTGGGCCCGGATCCCCTCGACCAGGTCCGGGGAGGTCAGGGCCGCGCAGGAGATGCGGTACTCCTGGGTCAGTACCTCCTCCAGGGTGGGGAGTTCGCGGGCTCGGCGCATCGCCGTCAGCGTGACCTTCAGGGACGTGGGGGACTTCGTCAGGATCGTCTCGGCCGTTTGCTTCGCCTCCGGGACGCCCGTGGCGAGCAGGCGGTCCACGATCTCCTCGACCGTGTCCGCCGCGTAGCAGTGGTCGATCCAGTCGCGGTGTGCGGCGAGTTCGCCGGGCGGGGGAGGCTGGTGGGTGTGGTGGGCGAGAACATCTCGTACGGGTGTCGACGTCAACTCGGCAAGCAACGCCGGGAGTTGGAGCGACGGTACGTAGTGGTCCGCCAGGCCGCACAGGATCGCGTCCGCCGCGCCCACCGGCGTGCCCGTGAGGGCCAGGTGGGTGCCCAGTTCGCCGGGTGTGCGGCTGAGCAGATACGTACCGCCCACGTCCGGGACGAAGCCGATGCCCGTCTCGGGCATGGCGACCCGGGAGCGTTCGGTGACGATGCGTACGTTGCCGTGGGCCGAGATTCCGACCCCGCCGCCCATGACGATGCCGTCCATCACGGCCACGTACGGCTTGGACCAGCGCGCGATGCGGGCGTTGAGGCGGTACTCGTCCCGCCAGAAGTCCGCCGAGGCCGTGCCGCCCGTGCGGGCGTCCTCGTGGATCGCGCGGATGTCGCCGCCCGCGCAGAGCCCGCGCTCACCGGCGCCGGTGAGGACGACCGTCTCCACGGCCGGATCGTGTTCCCACGCCGTCAGCGCCTCGTCGATCCGGCGGACCATGGCGTGGGTGAGCGCGTTGAGCGCCTTCGGCCGGTTGAGGGTGAGATGGGCGGCGCGGCCCCGGATCGCGAGCAGGACGTGTTCGGCCTCGGCGCCGACGGCGGTGTCTGGCGTCATCGCGCGGTGTTCGGGAGTGCGCTGGCGGCGGTGGGGCCCATGTGCTGGCGGTTCCTTTCAGGTCCTTCAGGTCCTTGCGGATCCGGTCAGGCGATCCGGTCAGGCGATCTCCGTTGATCTCCATGAATGATCTCCCCGAAGATATAGTTGGACGTCCTAGTAAGTCCATCGGGTGAGTCGCCGACCGTGCCCGCCGCCCTCGCCCGCCGCTCTCGGGCCTAGAGTGCTCTCGTGCCGACGTACAGCATTGGCCAGGCAGCGGGGCTGCTCGGCGTGAGTTCCGAGACCGTCCGGCGGTGGGCCGATGCCGGGCGGCTGCGGATGGAGCGCGACGGCACGGGCAACCGGGTGATCGACGGGGTCGGGCTCGCCGCGTTCGCGCAGGAGCGGGCCGCCGGGGCGTACGAGGTTCCCGGCGGGGTGGCCACGTCGGTGCGGAACTCCTTCGTGGGGATCGTGACGGCCGTGACGGTCGACGACGTGGCCGCGCAGGTGGACATCCAGTGCGGGCCGCACCGGGTGGTCTCGCTGGTGACGCGCGAGTCCGTCGAGGAGCTCGGCATCGACGTCGGGGTGACCGTCACCGCCCGGGTCAAGTCGACTCATGTCCATGTCGACCTGGGGTGAGCC
Source organism: Streptomyces sp. BPTC-684 (assembly GCF_030028635.1). Classification (NCBI taxonomy): domain Bacteria; kingdom Bacillati; phylum Actinomycetota; class Actinomycetes; order Kitasatosporales; family Streptomycetaceae; genus Streptomyces; species Streptomyces sp. BPTC-684. The sequence continues at coordinate 698,450 of NZ_CP124863.1, read as the reverse complement.
GCCAGCGGAGGGACCGCCTGCTCAGCGGCATAGCAGCGCCGCCCGTAGGTCCAGCTTGTGGTCGAGGCGGGACAGGTCTCTGCCGGTGAGGACCTCCACGCGCTCGATGCGGTAGTGGACCGTGTTCACGTGCAGATGCAGCGCCTCGGCCGTGCGCGCCCACGAGCAGTTGTGCGCCAGAAAGACCTCAAGTGTCTCCAGGAGCATGGCATGTGACGCACTGTCGGCTTGCGTCAGCGGTCCGAGCGTGCGCGCGCAGTACGCGGCTCGCACATCCGCCGGTACGCCCGCGAGCAGTGACTCCAGCGTCGACAGCTCCTCGACCGCCGTCACCCGGGCGGTGTCCGGCGACGTGGTCCGGGCCGCCGCGAGCGCGTACCGCGCCTGCCCGAGCGCGGCGCCGAGCCCGGCCGCGGCGGCGGGCGCGCTCACTCCGGCGTGGAGCGGGGTCGCCTTTGACCGGCAGTCCGCCAATAGGGGCCATATGTCGCCGAGTTGGTGCCAGGCGTCTTCCTGCTCCTGCTCCTGTTCCTGTTCCTGTTCCTGGATGATCGCCACCGCCTCGCCCCCCTCTGCCCCGCCCGTGCCCACGACGAACGTCGCCGGAGCCACGTGGTTCAGCGCCTCCGTCAGCGCGTCGACGGCGCCTGTCTGCCCCTCCGCGCCGCCGAGCGTCGCGACCAGTACCCGGTACGTGCCCCCGGCCCGCAACCCGCACGCGCGCAGCGCGCCCTCCACCGCCTTGGCGTCCGGGCCGCTACCCGCCACTCCCACCGCGCCCGCCCCCACCGCCGCGACCAGCTCGTCCGCCGCCTGCCGTCCCGCCGCCCGGCGGCGGTCGTGGTCGTGCCGGGACTGGGCCACGACCTCGGCTATCTCGTGGAGCACGCGCGGCGGAACCTCCGCCCCGGCCGGAAGGTGCAGATGCCAGGCGTCGTATGCGCCGCTCTCCGCCTGGATCCGCAGCGTCGTCCCCGCCGCGCCGCGCACGCGCAGTGCGGCGCGGTCCGCGGGCAGCGCGGGTGCCGAAGCGGTGCGGGCCACCGTACGGCCGCTGCTGGTCAGCAGGTAGCAGGGCGGGCCGTGGAGCGGGGCGAGCGCGCGGTCGAGGAGCTCGCCGGGGTCCGCGCCGCGGTCCAGGAGCCGGCTGAGCTCGGTGCGTACGTTCTCCGGCAGCGCGTAGTGCGGCGCCGGGAGGCGGCTGAGGTCGCCCCACTGGCGCAGGTACACCGCCTCGGTGATGGCGCGGAAACTCGTCCGCGCGGGCACGGCGAGCAGCGGCACCCGGTGTGCGCGGCAGGAGTCGATCAGCTCGTCGGGGACCGTGCCGTGGGTCTCCTCGCCCGCCAGGAGCGCGGTCGCCCCCGACGTACGCAGTGCCGAGACGAAGCGGTCGGTCTTGGCGCGGACATCACCCGGGCTCCACCACACCAGGCCGCTCAGCACGACCTCACCCTCCTGGAGGAAGCGCGCCGGGTCCTCCAGATCGGTCGCGGTCACGCCGCTGATCTCGCGGCCGAGGAGCGATTCCTCGCCCCACAGGAGGGTGAGGTCCAGGCTGTCGAGCTGGAGGAGGTGTCCGACGTGCATGCTCTGGCTCCTTGCGCGGCTGCCGGGCGGGCAGGTGCCCGGCTTCTCACATTCACTAGCCGAGTGCGAGTCGAGTCATCGTAAATGCCAGGCCAGAGATGCGGAACGGTTCTTGGTTGATCCTCCAGATACCGGTCGCGCCGCTGGGATGTTTTCCGTGTGGCCCACCGGTCGTTTCCGGCCACGCGCGCCTACGATCCGCCGGTCGGCCGGTCGGTTGGATGCGGCTGGTCGGCAGCGGTCGCCCGGCGCGGGCCGTGGCGGCTCGTGTGCGCCCGTCCCCGAACGGGCATATGCAAGAGCATGACGCGTAGTGGATTCCCAGTAGCCAGGCAGAATGGTGCTGTCAGCTCGCAGCTGAGATCGCTCGCCCTGTACGGGGACGTGGCCCGCCCCGCCACGCTCACCGTCGCCGACCTGCGGGAGGGCTGGGCGCCGCACCGGGCCGACGTCGTCTTCGACTGCGCCACCAGCGGCCCCCAGCGCCACCGCTTCGAGGGACCGCCGCTGCGGGACGTGGTCGCCGCCGCCGGTCCGGCCTTCGACGTCCGCCGCCGCAAGGACCGGTCCCGCTTCCTGCTCGCGGTCAGCGGGCGCGACGGTCACCATACGGTCCTGGCCTGGGCCGAGATCGACGCCGACTTCGGCGACAGACCGATCCTGCTCGCCACCCGCATGGACGGCCGCGAACTCGACGCCGAGGGTAGCCAGTTGGCGGTCCCGCCCGACCGGTGCGGGGCGCGCTACGTCAGCGCGATCACCCGCATCTGGGTCGGCGGCTCTCCCCCGGCGGCGGAGGTGCCGTAGCCGCCATGAGCCCAGGGCCTGTCCGGCTAGCGGGACGGCGGCCACTCAGTAGACATCGCGCACGTACCGCTTCCCCGCCGTCAGCTGCTTCAGATACGCCGCCGCCGACTCCTCGTCGAGCCCGCCGTGCGCCATCGCGATGTCGCGCAGCGCCCGGTCGACGTCCTTGGCCATGCGGGAGGCGTCGCCGCACACGTAGAAATGCGCCCCGTCCTGGAGCCAGGACCACAGCAGCGGGCCGTGCTCGCGCATACGGTCCTGTACGTACACCTTGGCGCGCTGGTCGCGGGAGAACGCCGTGTCCAGGCGTGTCAGGGTGCCCTCCGCGCTCAGTTTGGTCAGCTCGTCCTCGTAGTAGAAGTCGGTGGCACGGTGCTGCTCGCCGAAGAACAGCCAGTTCGGGGCGTGATGGCTCAGGGCGCGGCGTTCGTAGAGGAAGCCGATGAAGGGGGCGACCCCGGTGCCGGGGCCGACCATCACCATCGGCGTGCCCGGGTCGGTGGGCGGCCGGAAGTGCCGGGTGCGCTGTACGTAGACCGGAAGCGGCGCGTCCGGCGGCGAGTCCGCGAGCAGGGCCGAGCACACGCCCGCACGCGGGTGGCCGAGGCGGTTCTCGTACCGGACGACCGAGACCGTCACGGACGCCTCGTGCGGGTCGGTCAGCGGGCTGGACGATATCGAGTACAGCCGTGGCCGCAGGCCGCGCAGGACGCCCGCCCACTCGGGCGCGCTCGCGCGCACCCCGTGCTCGGCCACCACGTCCACCGCCTGACGGCCCCAGGACCACTGCGCCAGCTGCCACTTGTTGTCGGGGCGCAGCAAGTGCTTCAGACGGCGGTCATGGGTCCGCTCGGCGACGAACTTGAGCAGGTCGGGGCCGACCCGCGTGATGTCCAGGTGTCGGTGCAGCGCCGTACCGAACGGGACTTCGCCGACCCCGCGGATCTCGACGGGGGCCGTGGAGTCCAGACCGGTGACGGCCAGCCACTCGGCCACCAGGTCGGGTGAGTTGACCGGGTGCACGCCGAGCGCGTCCCCGGCCGCGTAGGTGAGCGGGGTGTCGCTCGCGCGGGTGTCGAAGGTGAACCGCCGCACCTCCTTGCTCGACCCGGGGAGGCTGAGCAGCGAGTTCCCCGTCAGCCGGGCCGTGACGGCGGCGGCCCGGGAGCTGGGGAGAGGCGCGGTGGGGGTGGTAGGGACCCTGGCGGTCGTGGAACTGCCGGGGATGGTGGTGGTGTTGAGGACCGAGGCTGTTGCTGTACCCGATGAACGGACGCCGTTCGCCGCGAGTTCCCGCCCGGCCGCGAATTCGTCGGAGAAGTTTCCGGGCGCCGCGGAGGAGGGCGCGGCGGGTGCGCCCAGGGCCGTATCGCCGGGGAGACCGGCGGGCGCCCCGGGAGCCGCATTCCCGGCGTCCGACAGCTCGTCGAGCAGGGCCAGCACCCCGTCGAGCCACTCCTGCGACCGGTCCTCGAAGTCCGGTTCGCAGTCGGTGCGGGGGAGCAGCCGGACCGCCCCCAGCTCGGCAAGGCGCCGGTCCAGGCGTCGGCCGTGCCCGCAGAATTCGTCGTACGACGAGTCCCCGAAGGCCAGGACCGCATAGCGGCGACCTTCCAGGCGCGGGGCCTCGTCATCGGCCAGGGCGTCCCAGAACGCGGCGCCGTTGTCGGGCGCTTCGCCGTCGCCGGTGGTGCTGGTGATCAGCAGCACCTCGGCGTCGGTGGGCAGCGCGTCCGGAGCGGTGTCGTCCATGGGGACGAGCCGGATCCGGTGCCCGGCGGCGGCGAGCCGTTCGGCGCCCGCTGCGGCGAGCTGCTCGGCGTTGCCGGTCTGCGAGGCCCACAGCACCAGCACGTCACGGCCCCGGGGGGCCGGTGGCGGCGCGACGGGTGCGGGAGCGGGCCGCGGGGTGGCCCGCGAGTACATCCCGGCCAGCACGCCGTTCACCCACAGCGCGTGCTCCTCGCTGAACGGCGCGGTCGGCGGCAGTACGGGGATGCCGGGCGCGCCCGACTCCAGCCCGGCCAGGAAGCCAGCGAGGTACTGGCGTTCCGGCTCGGTGAGGACCGGCGGGGGCGCCCCGAGTCCGAACACGGCGGCGGGGGCGGCGCCTTGGCCCGTCAACAGGGGCGAGTCGGAGCCCGTGCGTTGGGCGGGGACGCCGTGGGGGAGGGGCGCGGGGGCGTCGAGGAGCGCGGTACCCGCGACGAGCGCCCCCGCCGTGCTGGAGACGCCTTGAGGCACTCCTACAGCGCCGCCCACTCCCGCAACGTCGGCCACTCCCGCCGCCACCGCCGCAGCCCCGCCCGCAACCAGCGCTCCCGCAGCCCCGGACACACCTGCCGCCGCCCCAGCCACCCCGGCGGAGCCGTTCGTGCCCCCCGTCACTCCGCCCGCGACCGCCGCCGTCCCCGGCATGACGGGCCGTGCCACCTCGGCCGCGACCCTCGTCAGCGACACCGCGCACACCTTGAACTCGGGCTGCAGCGAGATCGGGTCGACCGCGTCGCTGGTCACCGCGTTGATGCTCAGATCCGCGCCGAACAGGTCGTTCCAGTGGAACGGCGCGAAGCAGCAGCCCGGTCGCACCCGGTCGGTCAGCACGGCGGGCAGCACCGCCCGTCCGCGCCGGGAGGCGATCTCCACCCCGTCGCCTTCGGCGATGCCGAGGCGTTCGGCGTCCTGCGGATGCACCTCCACGAACGGCGCCGGGTTGAGTTTGTTGAGCTTGGCCACCTTCCCCGTCTTGGTGAGCGTGTGCCACTGGTGCTGCAGCCGCCCGGTGTTGAGCACGAACGGGAAGTCGTCGTCGGGCATCTCGGCGGCGGGCATGTGCGGGCGCGCGTGGAAGACGGCCCGCCCGCTCGCCGTCGGGAACACCGGACCGCCGCCGTCCTCGGCCACGTACCGGATCGGGTTGCGGTCGGGACCCTCGGCGGTCGGGGCGGGCCACTGCACGGGCGTGGCGCGCAGCCGCTCGTAGGTCACCCCGCGCAGGTCGTAGCCGGTCTTCGGGTTCCAGGCGCGCTTGATCTCCTCGAAGACCTCCTCGGGACCCGCGTAGGTGAACGCCTGCTCGTAGCCCATGGCGCACGCCACGCGCGCGATGATCTGCCAGTCGGGCAGTGCCTCGCCGGGTGCGTCGACGGCCTGCCGGGCCAGGGTGAGGTTGCGCTCGCTGTTGACGAGGACGCCCTCGGCCTCCGTCCACAGGGCGCCCGGCAGCACCACGTCCGCGTACGCGGTGGTCTCGGTCTCGGCGAACACGTCCTGGACGACGACGAACTCGGCCGCCCGCAGGCCCTCGACGACGGTGCGGCGGTTGGCGACCGAGGCGACCGGGTTGGTGCAGATCACCCAGCACGCCTTGATGCCGCCGTCGGCCATCCGCCGGAACAGCTCGACGGTGCCGAGCCCCGCCCCGTCGGTGCGCAGCGTGCCAGGCTCCAGCCCCCACAGAGCCTCCGTGAAGGCCCGCTCCTCGTCGACGAGCACCGAGCGCTGGCCGGGCAGCCCGGGGCCCATGTAGCCCATCTCGCGGCCGCCCATGGCGTTCGGCTGGCCGGTGAGCGAGAACGGGCCGCTGCCGGGGCGGCAGATCGCGCCGGTCGCCAGATGCAGGTTGACCAGGGCGTTGGTGTTCCAGGTGCCGTGCGTGGACTGGTTGAGCCCCATGGTCCAGCAGCTCATCCACTCCCCGGCCGCGCCGATCCACTGCGCCGCCGCGCGGATGTCGTCCTCGGGGATCCCGGTGATCTCCGCGACCGAGGCGGGCGGGTAGTCGGCCAGGAACTCGCCCATCGCCTCCCAGCCCTCGGTGTGCTCCGCGATGAAGGCGGGGTCGGTGTGCCCGTTCTCCTGGAACAGGTGCAGCAGGCCGTTGAGCAGCGCGAGATCCGTGCCCGGCTTGATCTGCAGGAAGAGGTCGGCCTTGGCGGCGGTCGCGGTGCGGCGCGGGTCGACGACGATCAGCTTCGCCCCGGCCTTGACGCGCTCCATCATCCTCAGAAAGAGGATGGGATGGCAGTCGGCCATGTTGGAGCCGATGACCAGGAAGACGTCTGCCTTCTCGAAGTCCTGGTACGAGCCGGGCGGCCCGTCCGCGCCGAGCGACAGCTTGTAGCCGCTGCCCGCACTGGCCATGCACAGCCGGGAGTTGGACTCGATCTGGTTGGTGCCGATGAACCCCTTGGCCAGCTTGTTGGCCAGATACTGCGCCTCCAGGCTCATCTGACCGGACACGTACAGCGCGACGGCGTCCGGCCCGTGCTCGTCGACGAGCGCCCGCAGCCTGCCCGCCGTCTCGGCGATCATCGCGTCGACCCCGGCGGGCACCGGCTCGGCTCCGCGCTCACCCCGTACCAGCGCGGTGGACAGGCGTCCGGGAGCGGCCAGCATGTCGGCCGTCGTCGCCCCCTTGGTGCACAGCCGGCCGGAGTTGGCGGGGTGCGCCTTGTCGCCGGAGGCCTTGAGCACCGTGCGCCGGCCGTCCGGCCCCATGGCGATGTCGAGGACCATCCCGCAGCCCACACCGCAGTACGAGCAGACCGTGCGCACCTGTTCGGTGGCGGCCCGCGTGGCCTGTGCGGTCAACGGGTGTCCCCTCTCGTCTCGGCCGGGATCCCTTGGGCTCCGACCGTACGAAATGCCCGTTACTTCGATGTCACGTGCGGCGATCACGAGTGGTTACGTCGGCCACACTAATCGCGCCCCGATGCTGTGAGCACCTGTGTGCGACTGCGGCACGCCTCCGATGTCGGACATCACGGGGCGTGCACGTCCGGTGTGAGGGGGCGGTCCGGCCCCGTGTCTGGGTAGGGTGGCGCTCGCAGCTGGTTCGCCCTGCCCGCCAGGCAGGCGCGTCGCAAGAGGGAACCCGGTGGGAATCCGGGACTGCCCCGCAGCGGTGAGCGGGAACGACCGCCGTCATACGCACTGGGCCCGGCCGGGTCTGGGAAGCGACGGCCAGTAGGTGTCCGCCGGGAGACCGGCAGGCGTGCCCGCGAGTCCGAAGACCTGCCCGTTGCCCGTGCGCGACCGACCGCGCGCGGAGATCTTGGTGACCTCGTGGGCGGGTCGGCGGGACAAGAGGCGGTTCGAGCGCGGGCACCGTTCCGCGTAGGCCGCCCTGTCTGTCATCCCTTCGCGCCCACGACCCGTACCGGGGTCGATTTCGGGACATTCTCGCGAAGGAGAGTTTCGTGACCAGCAAGTCCGCAGCCGCGGCGGCACGGGCCACCGTGTACGGCTACCCCCGCCAGGGCCCCGACCGGGAACTCAAGAAGGCCGTCGAGGGCTACTGGAAGGGCCGCGTCGGCGCCGACGCCCTCCGTGACACCGCCCGCGACCTGCGCCGCGCCAACTGGCGCCGGCTCGCGGAGGCGGGCGTCGACGAGGTGCCCACCGGTGACTTCTCGTACTACGACCACGTCCTCGACACCAGCGTGATGGTGGGGGCGATCCCCGACCGGCACCGCGCCGCCGTCGAGACCGACACGCTGGACGGCTACTTCGCCATGGCCCGCGGCACCCAGGACGTGGCGCCGCTGGAGATGACCAAGTGGTTCGACACCAACTACCACTACCTGGTCCCCGAACTCGGCCCGGGCACCGTCTTCACCGCCGACTCCGGCAAGCAGGTCGCCGAGCTCACCGAGGCGCTGGCGCTCGGCCTCGCGGCCCGGCCCGTCCTGGTCGGACCGGTCACCTACCTCCTCCTGGCCAAGCCCGCCCCCGGCGTCGACGCCGACTTCGAGCCGCTGGCCCTGCTGGAGCGGCTGCTGCCCGTGTACGCCGAGGTGCTCGCCGATCTGCGGGCGGCCGGCGCCCAGTGGGTGCAGCTCGACGAGCCCGCCCTCGTCCAGGACCGCACCCCCGCCGAACTGGACGCCGCCGCCCGCGCCTACCAAGCGCTCGGCGGCCTCACCGACCGCCCCAAGCTGCTGGTCGCCTCCTACTTCGACCGCCTCGGCGAGGCCCTGCCCGTCCTCGCCAAGGCGCCCGTGGAAGGCCTCGGCCTGGACTTCACGGGACCGGCCGCCGCCAACCTCGACGGCCTCGCGGCCGTCGGCGGGCTGCCCGGCAAGCGGCTGGTCGCGGGCGTCGTCGACGGCCGCAACATCTGGATCAACGACTACGAGAAGTCCCTCGCCACCCTCGGCACGCTCCTCGGCCTCGCCGGCACCGTCGACGTGGCACCGTCCTGCTCACTGCTGCACGTCCCGCTCGACGCGACGGCCGAACGCGACATCGACCCGCAGATCGCCCGCTGGCTCGCCTTCGCCCACCAGAAGACCGCCGAGACCGTGACGCTGGCCCGCGGCCTCACCAGCGGCACCGGCGCCATCGCCGCCGAACTCGCCGCCAACCGCGCCGACCTGGCCTCGCGCGCCGGCTCCGCCCTCACCCACGACCCGGCGGTACGCGCGCGTACGTCGACGGTCACCGAGGCGGACGGCCGCCGCTCCCAGCCGTACGGCGAACGCGCACCGGCCCAGCGCGCCCGCCTGCGACTGCCTCTGCTGCCCACGACCACCATCGGGTCGTTCCCGCAGACCACCGAGGTGCGCTCCGCCCGCGCCGACCTGCGCGCCGGACGCGTCGACACCGCGGGCTACGAGGAGCGCATCAAGGCCGAGATCCGCGAGGTCGTCGCCTTCCAGGAGAAGGCGGGCATCGACGTCCTCGTCCACGGCGAGGCCGAACGCAACGACATGGTGCAGTACTTCGCCGAGCAGCTGACCGGCTACCTCGCCACCCAGCACGGCTGGGTCCAGTCGTACGGCACGCGCTACGTCCGCCCGCCGGTCCTGGCCGGCGACATCTCCCGGCCGAAGCCGATGACGGTGCGCTGGACCGCCTACGCCCAGTCGCTCACCGACCGCCCCGTCAAGGGCATGCTCACCGGACCGGTCACCATGCTGGCCTGGTCGTTCGTCCGCGACGACCAGCCGCTCGCCGAGACCGCCCGCCAGGTGGCGCTCGCCCTGCGCGACGAGGTCGACGACCTGGAAACGGCGGGCACTTCGGTCATCCAGGTCGACGAGCCCGCCCTGCGCGAGACGCTGCCGCTGCGCGCCGCGGACCGCGCGGCCTATCTGGACTGGGCCACGGAATCGTTCCGCCTGACCACCGCGGGCGTACGTCCCGACACCCAGATCCACACCCACATGTGCTACGCCGAGTTCGGTGACATCCTCCAGGCCATCGACGACCTCGACGCCGACGTCATCAGCCTGGAGGCGGCCCGCTCGCACATGCGGGTGGCCGACGAGCTCGCCGCCGCGGGCTATCCGCGCGAGGTGGGGCCTGGTGTCTACGACATCCACTCGCCGCGCGTACCGAGCGCCGAGGAGGCGGCCGCACTGCTGCGCAAGGGGCTTGCGGCCATCGCGCCGGAACGGCTCTGGGTCAACCCCGACTGCGGGCTGAAGACCCGCGGCTGGACCGAGACGAGGCAGTCCCTGGAGAACCTCGTCGAGGCCGCCCGGACGATCAGGACGCAGGTGCGGCAGGGGGCTTGACACGGCCGGGGTGTTCGGGCACGCGCGCGTGCCCGAACACCCCGGGACCCATCCGGCCCGCTACACGTCGGCCATCTGCGGCATCTCGCCCTGTGTCGTCTGCAGGTCGATCACCGAGAACGACGCGCCCTGCGGATCGCTGAGCGCCGCGAACCGGCCGAAGGGCGTGTCCATCGGCCCGAACCGCCGCACCCCGCCCCGCTTGACCGCCTTCGCCACCGCGTCGTCGCAGTTGTCGACCGCGAAGTACACGTTCACGTACGAGGGGACCTCGGGCGGGAACTCCTCCGTCATCTTCATGCGCCCCATGACCATCTCGTCACCCACGCTGAAGACCCGGAAGTCGGCCGCGTCGTCCTGCATCTGCTTCGCGCCGTACGGGAACACCGCGGGCAGGAACGCGTCGACCTTCGCCGGGTCGCGGGTGAAGAACTCGGCCCAGCAGAACGCGCCGGGCACGCCCTTGGCCTCGAAGCCCTCGTGGCTGCCCGCCTGCCACACGCCGAAAACGGCGCCGCTGGGCTCGCGGGCGATCGCCATCGAACCGAAGTCACCGACCTGCATCGGCTCCATCAGCACCTCGCCGCCGTTGTCCTTGATCTTCTTCGCGGTGGCGGCGACATCCGGCGACGCGAGGTAGAGACACCACGCCGACTGGCCCTCCTGGCCCGGCATCGGAGGCACGACGGCTGCCACCGCCCTGCCGTTCGCGTACGCCTGTGTGTAGTTGCCGTACTCCGACGACGCCTCGCCGAACGTCCAGCCCAGCACGTCACCGTAGAAGCTCTTCGCTCCCTCGACATCGGTGAACATCGCATCGGCCCAGCACGGAGTGCCCTCTGGTTCTGCGGCCATGACTGTGCTCTCTCCTGTGTGACAGACGGTCCGGCTTGCCACGCTAGCCAGCCGCCCCCGACCCCGCGCGTCGAGCACTCCCAAGCGCCGGGGCGCGGACGACCGGAGCGCCGAAAGGGGTGACGCGCTGGGACGGCGGGCAGGTAATCGGGTACGGATCCTGGCGGGGCGGGACGACTCGGGCGTAGCGTGACCCGGCGCTGGCGCGCACAGCGACCTACAGGGGGCATGTGACCTCATGGACAAGCCGGTCTGGCAGTTCTCGGACGACCGCGGGCAAGTGGCGACGGCGGGGGCGGTACCCACCCGGGTGACCGCCTACATCCAGGCCGGAGCCACGCTCTGGGACCACGGAGTCGGCCCCGGAGCCGTCTTCGGCTCCTTCCACGACGGGGCCGCGCCCGACCGCGCCAAGGCCGGCGGGCTGCCCCTGGACCGCCTGCGCTACCTGGGCGCGGGCGCCGCCCTCGACCTCGACGTACTGCTCCAGGGCACGCCCGACCTCGTGGTGGCCGTCAGCTACGGCGGCGGCCAGGTCTACGGCCTCGCCCCCGAGACGGCCAAACACCTGGAAGAACACGTTCCGGTGGTCGTCATCGACATCGGTCACTCGCGCTCCCTGGCAGAGATCAGGGACCGTTTCACCGACCTCGCCCGCGCCCTCGGCGGCGACCGCCACCACGAGGACGCCGCCCGCCTCCTCGACGCGGCGCAGCGCCGCCTGCGCACCGTGACGGCCGCCACGCGCGCGTACGCGGAGACGGACCCGCCCGCGGGGCCCCGCGTACTCGCCCTCTCGCCCGCCGGGACCGACCAGGTCCACGTGGCGCGCCCGGGCGCCTGGCCGGAGCTGCGCGCACTGGCCGAGCACGGCGTCCACCTGGTGGAGCCGCCCGCCGGAACCGGGGCGAACTGGACGACGCTCACCTGGGAGGAGGCGGCCGCCCTGCCCGCCGAGATCGTCCTGTCCGACGTACGGGTGAACGCCACCCCCGTCGAGCAGCTGCGCGCCGACGCGCACTGGAGGGCGATCGAGGACCGCGCGCGCGTACTGCCGTGGAACCCGGAGACGCCGTGCAGCGCCCGGGCCCACGCCCGGTTCTTCGCCCTGGTCGCCGACGCGATCGACTCCCGGACCGCACGTTAGTACGCCTCGGTTCGGACAACTTCACAGCTCAGAGCCGTGTCGGAGTTGGGCTGAACGGGTGAGCGGCGTCATCATGGCCGGATGCAGATACAGCACATGGGCGAGGTGGTCCGGTGAGCAGGTACGACGTCACCGATGAACAGTGGGAGGGGCTCGCCCAGGTCGTTCCGCTGCGCAGTCGCAACGAGTGGCCGTCGCGCGTCGACCACCGCACCATCCCCAACGAGTACGCGGCCGTCGCACAGCGCCGCTTCGTGGTCCTGCGCGTCCAGGTCTTCGCGGACGCGCGCGAGGTCGCCGAATACATGATGGCGCAGACCCCGGTCCTGCTCGATCTGACGGGCGCGGACACCGAAGTCGCCAAGCGCATCCTCGACTTCAGCAGCGGAGTGGTCTTCGGCCTGGGCAGCGGAATGCACCGGGTCGACCGCAACGTCTTCCTCCTCGCCCCCGTCGGCACGGAGGTGGAGGGCATCGCCGAGGCCGTCGTCCCGCATGCATAGGGCCCTCTCCGGTGCGGGAACCGGCCCAGGGCCGTCTCCCGTGCGGGGAACCGTCCCTCATTCGTAGGAAGGTGATCGAGGCGTAACGGTTCGTCACGTTTCTCGCTCATACGGTTCCGTTCCATGAACGGAACCTGTGACCGGCCCACCGTCACCGAACTGCGGCTCTCCGCCTTCAAGTCGCACCGCGGCGCGGTCTTCCCGCTCGGCCCGCTCACCTTCCTGGCGGGACCGAGCGGCAGCGGCAAGTCCAGCGTCCTCCAGGCGTACGAGGCACTGGCCCGGCTCGGCTCCGGCGCCACCCTCGCCTCGGCGTTCCCCGACCCCGCCGGCTGCGTACCGGAACGCGCCGAGGCCGACGCCCAGGGCCGCCGAGGGTTCCGCATCGGCTGCACCGTCGACGGTCCGGCCGGGCCCGTCCGGCTCGACCTCGCCGTCCAGGCCGAGCCGGAACTCCGCGTCGTCGGCGAACGTTTGACCAGCGACGGCGACACCCTCCTGTCCACCGCCCTGCGCGACCCCGGCCGCTCCACCGTGCAGGCCGCCTGGCACACCGCCGGCGCCGTCCCGGTCACCCGCGCCCCGCTCCCCGACGACCGGCTCGGCACCGCCCTGCTGCCGCTGCGCGTCGCCGGGAAGACCGAGGGACAGCTGCGGGTCCTCGCCGCCGCCGAGCAAGTGGTCGTCGCCCTGCGGTCCGTGTTCGCCTGCGACCCCCAGCCGCAGCGCATGCGCGAATCCGTCCCGCCCGGCCAGGGACGGCTGCGGCGCGGCTGCGACAACCTCGCCGAGATCCTCTCCCGCACCGCCGAGGAGTGCACCATCCGGCACGCCCGGCTGGTCACCGCGGCCCGCGCGGGCTGCGCCGGCCCGGTCACCGCGCTCGCCGCCGAAGAACTGGCCGACGGCACGTTACGGGCCGTGGTGGGCCGCGGCGAACGCACACCCACGCCCGTGGCCCGCCTGGGCGAAGGCGAACTGCGCTACCTCGCGCTCGCCCTGGTCCTGCTCACCGGCCCCGGAGTGCTCGCCGTCGACACCGTCGCCGAGATCCCGTCCGCCATGCAGACCCTCACCGTCCTCACCGACGGCTTCGACCGCGGCCTCGACCGGCGCCAGGCCGGCGAACTGGCCTCACTGGCCGCCGAGATGTGCCGACGCGGCCACATCCGCCTCACCGGCACCGTCACGGACGCCGGGTGCGCCCGAGGAGTCCAGGGGGCGGCAGTGGTAGACCTGGAGCCGTGACCGAACTCGACGTAGCGGGACTCCAGCGCCGACTGGCCGACTTCGCGGCCGCGCGCCACTGGCAGCCCTTCCACACCCCCAAGAACCTCGTCTCCGCCCTCAGCGTCGAGGCCTCCGAACTCCTCGAGATCTTCCAGTGGCTGACCCCCGAGCAGTCCGACCGCGTCATGCGCGACCCCGACCGCGCCCACCGGGTGACCGACGAAGTCGCCGACGTCCTGGCCTACCTCCTCCAGCTCTGCCAGGTCCTCGGCATCGACCCGCTCGCCGCGCTCTCCGCCAAGATCGACCGCAACGAGCTCCGCTTCCCCGTCCCCACCGCCCCGCCCGCCCCGCAACCCTCCACCGGGCAGGCCCCTGCACAAACCGGCCCCGCCCCTGTACGAAACCCCGAAGAAAGTCCAAACGGTCACTCTTCGGAGTGAGCGAGTTATTCAAAACCCCCTGCTCGTCCACAGATTTCCCAATTCCTCTGGCTTTCCTGGCCTCAGAAGCTCACTCTAGGTAGTGACGGGGAAACGGATCGTCGTATGAACGGGGGCGGCGCATGGACGCGGTACGGCTCATCGGAGTGAGCAGGTTGGCGCTCGCGGAAAGCACCGCGGCGCTGGAGATCGTCGCCGAGGCCTGGCAGGCACAAGCCCTCGCCCAGGCCATCGGAAGCCACCTGGCGGCCACCGGCCCGCCGGAGCTCAGGGGCGAAGCGCGCGGCCTCAGCGAAACCGGCGGCCGCGGCTGCGGCGCCCTCGACCACCCCGGGCTGCGCATCGGCGGCATCCGCGCCACCCAGCTCTCCGAAGTCACCGACGCCAGACAGACCCTGACCGGACTCGGCGGCCTGCTCGGAGACGTCGGCATGGCCCTCGTCGGCGTCGCCTGCGCCACCGACGAAGAAGGGCTCTACTGGCAGTGCATCGAAGCGATCGACGCCGCCGACGAGTCGAGCGACCGGGTCCGCGGAATGCTCCGCAGACTCACCGTGCGCGAGCAGGAAAGACGGCCCGGCGCCCTGCGCGACTCGACGGCGGGGCCGTCATGACCGGACGGAAGCCGCCACACCGGCACTCACACGCCCGTGGAGCGGCCCTCCACGTGCCCACCGGCGTCCCGCCCCGGCGCCACCCGCTCGGCGGACGACTGCAGATCCGCGTCGAGCTGCGACAGATCCGCGTTCAGCGCCGCCATCAGCTCCTCCATCTGCTGCAGCAGCCCCTTCGGCGCACCTTTCTGCTCGGGCGCGGACTGCCCGGCCGGCTCCTGCGGCACGGCCTGTTCCGGCACGGCTTCCTGGGACATGGCGGCCTCCTCGGCCCAAGCCCTCCCGCGCGGCTGCGGGGGTGGCAGTTCGACAGACGCGTCGGCAACGGCCGCCGGCGCGCGGGCCGGGCGGTCCGGCTCCGCCCGAGCCAACGACCACTCAGCGCGACAGTCACTGGTCAGGGCCCGCGCGGCCCGTCAGGTGGACGATATTCACCCGACTGGGCAGCCATCGCGCATGCGGCAAGGGCGGGGTTGACGACAGTTCGAAGGTGCAGGATGGATGCATGGATCTTCGAATCTTCACGGAGCCCCAGCAGGGCGCCGACTACGACACCCTCCTCGCCGTCGCGAAGGCCACCGAAGCCCTCGGATTCGACGCCTTCTTCCGCTCCGACCACTATCTGCGGATGGGCTCCGCCGACGGCCTCCCGGGCCCCACCGACGCCTGGATCACCCTCGCCGGACTCGCCCGCGAGACCAGCCGCATCCGCCTCGGCACACTGATGACCGCCGGGACCTTCCGGCTCCCCGGCGTCCTCGCCATCCAGGTCGCCCAGGTGGACCAGATGTCCGGCGGCCGCATCGAACTCGGCCTGGGCGCGGGCTGGTTCGAGGACGAACACAAGGCGTACGGCATCCCCTTCCCGAAGGAGAAGTCCGCACGGCTCGAAGAGCAACTGGCCATCGTCACCGGCCTCTGGGCCACCGAGACCGGCAAGACCTTCAACCACGACGGCACCTACTACCAGCTCACCGACTCGCCCGCGCTCCCCAAGCCCGCCCAGGCCAAGGTGCCGGTCCTGATCGGCGGCCACGGCGCGGTCCGCACCCCACGGCTGGCCGCACGGTACGCCGACGAGTTCAACATCCCGTTCGCCTCCCTGGCCGACAGCGAGCGGCAGTTCGGCCGGGTGCGCGCCGCCGCCCAGAGCGCCGGGCGCAGCCCCGACGACCTCGTGTACTCCAACGCCCTGGTCGTCTGCGTAGGAAAGAACGACGCCGAAGTGGCGCGCCGGGCGGCCGCCATCGGAAGGGAGGTGGAAGAGCTCAAGGCGAACGGGCTGGCGGGCTCGCCCGCCGAAGTGGTGGAGAAGATCGGCGCGTACGAGGCGATCGGCTCGTCCCGGATCTACCTCCAGGTTCTCGACCTGGACGACCTCGATCACCTCGAACTGATCTCCTCCCAGGTCCAGTCCCAGCTGAACGGGGCCTGACCGTGCGGCCCGCCCGTCCACTCGCCGACGCCCTGGCCGAACGGACCGTGGTCCTCGACGGCGGCCTCTCCAACCAACTGGAGGCCCAGGGCTGCGACTTGAGCGACCCGCTCTGGTCGGCCCGGCTGCTGGCCGACGACCCGAGCCAGATCGAGGCCGCACACGAGGCGTATGTACGGGCGGGCGCACAGGTGCTGATCACATCCAGCTACCAGGCGACGTACGAGGGCTTCGCCCACCGGGGAGTGCCCCGCCGCGAGGCGACGGCCCTGCTCACCCGGAGCGTGGAGCTGGCAAGGGGGGCGGGGGAGAGGGCGGGGAGGGGGGTGGGGGGAGGGGAGGGGGAGCCCCCCAAGAACGCCGAAGTCTGGATCGCCGCCTCCATCGGCCCCTACGGCGCCTTCCTGGCCGACGGCAGCGAGTACCGGGGCGGGTACGGGCTTGCGGTGAAGGAGCTGGAGCGCTTCCACCGCCCCCGCGTCGAGACGCTGGCGGCGGCCGGGCCGGACGTGCTCGCGCTGGAAACCGTGCCCGACGCCGACGAGGCCGAGGCGCTGCTGCGGGCGGTCGAGGGGTGCGGCGTACCGGTGTGGCTGTCGTACAGCGTGGAGGGGCCGCGGACCAGGGCGGGCCAGCCGCTGGAGGAGGCGTTCGCGCTGGCGGTGGGCCTGGACCAGGTGATCGCCGTGGGCGTGAACTGCTGCACGCCCGCCGACGCGGACCACGCCGTGGAGCTCGCGGCGTCGGTCACGGGCAAGCCGGTGGTCGTCTACCCCAACAGTGGGGAGCGCTGGGACGCGGAGGCCCGGTCGTGGCGGGGCGGGGCCACGTTCGACCCGTCCCGCGTGCGTGCCTGGCGCACGGCGGGCGCCCGCCTGGTGGGCGGCTGCTGCCGAGTGGGGCCGGGGGAGATGGCACGGCTGGCGGGGTTCGTGGCGGAAGAGGAGTGAGAGACGGGACGGGCTGATCCCAGGGGTGGAGCGCCGGGCGGGAACGGGCTGACGCCGAGGACGGCGTATCGAACCGGGCACGACGGGTCGGCATGCACCGCCCGGCTCGGCGCGCCGCTCCTGGCACCCACGGGAAAATGCCTGGTAGGAGCCCTCCAAACCGGGTGATACTCGACGCGTGTTCCTGACAATCACCACGACCGGTACCCCTGAACGCCCCGCCACCGACCTCGGGTTTCTGCTGCACAAGCATCCCGGGAAGGCGCAGGCGTTCTCCACGTCGCACGGCACCGCGCACGTCCTCTACCCCGAGGCGACCGCCGAGCGCTGCACGGCCGCGCTGCTCCTGGAGGTGGATCCGGTCGCGCTGGTGCGGCGGGGCAAGGGCAAGGGCCGTGGCGGAGCTCCCGATTCCGCGCTGGCGCAGTACGTCAACGACCGCCCGTACGCGGCCTCGTCGCTGATGTCCGTCGCGCTGAGCACCGTCTTCAAGAGCGCCCTGCGCGGTGTGTGCAACGCGCTGCCGGAGCGGGCGGAGGCGCCGTTGCCGCTGCGGATCGAGGTGCCCGCACTGCCCGCGCGCGGTGGCGCCGACCTCGTACACAAGTTGTTCGGGCCGTTGGGCTGGGCCTCGGTCTCGGCGGAGCCCGTAGCGCTGGACAAGGAGTTCCCGGAGTGGGGCGAGTCCCGTTATGTGCGGCTCGTGCTGGAAGGGGAGCTGCGGCTCGCGGACGCGCTGCGGCAGCTGTACGTGCTGCTGCCGGTGCTCGACGACGCCAAGCACTACTGGGTCGCGCCCGACGAGGTCGACAAACTGCTGCGCGCCGGTGACGGCTGGCTGGCCGACCACCCCGAGCAGAAGCTGATCACCAGCCGCTATCTGTCCCGGCGCTGGGGGCTGACCCGGCAGGCGATGGAGCGCCTCGAACTGGTCCGGCTGGCCGAGGCCGATGACATCGCGGTCGAGGCCATCGACAACGCGGTGGACGAGACGACCGACACCGAGGACCGGCCCGTGCCGCTCGCCGTGCAGCGGCGCGACGCCATCCTGGCGGCGCTGACCGCCGCCGGGGCGAGCCGCGTGCTCGACCTGGGCTGCGGCCAGGGCCAGTTGGTGCAGGAGCTGCTCAAGGACGTCCGGTTCACCGACATCGTGGGCGTGGACGTCTCGATGCGCGCGCTGACGATCGCCGCGCGGCGGCTGCACCTCGACCGGATGGGCGAGCGCCAGGCCGGGCGGATCACCCTGATGCAGGGCTCGCTCGCGTACACGGACAAGCGGCTCAAGGGGTACGACGCGGCCGTGCTGAGCGAGGTGATCGAGCACCTCGACCTGCCTAGGCTGCCCGCGCTCGAGTACGCGGTGTTCGGCGCGGCGCGCCCGCGAACGGTGATCGTGACGACGCCGAACGTCGAGTACAACGTGCGCTGGGAGTCGCTCCCGGCCGGGCATGTGCGCCACGGCGACCACCGGTTCGAGTGGACGCGCGCGGAGTTCCGCGACTGGGCAGCTTCGGTGGCCGAACGGCACGGGTACGGCGTCGAGTTCGTGCCCGTGGGGCCGGACGACGCCGAGGTGGGTCCGCCCACCCAGATGGCTGTATTCGAGATGATCACGACCGTGAAGGAGGCGAACGCCGCATGAACGCCGAGAACGACACCGACTCCGAGGCCGGTACCAGCATCAATACGAGTGCCAGCACCAGCACCAGTGCTGAGACGAACACGGAGACCGGGACTGGAGCTGGGACAGGGACCGCCCCCGGAACCCCGACCCCGCCCCGCAAGCGCGCGCTCGCCGTCCCCGACCTTTCCCTCGTCGTCCTCGTCGGCGCCACCGGATCGGGCAAGTCCACTTTTGCCCGTCGGTACTTCAAGCCCACCGAGGTCATCTCGTCCGACTTCTGCCGCGGCCTGGTGGCCGACGACGAGAACGACCAGAGCGCCAGCGGCGACGCGTTCGACGTGCTCCACTACATCGCGGGCAAGCGGCTCGCGGCCGGGCGGCTGACCGTCGTCGACGCCACCAGCGTGCAGGTGGAGAGCCGCAGACAGCTGGTCCAGCTGGCCCGGGAGCACGATGTGCTGCCCGTGGCCATCGTCCTCGATCTGCCCGAGGAGGTGTGTGCCGCCCGCAACGCGGCCCGGCCCGACCGCGCCGGCATGCCCCGCCAGGTCATCGCGCGGCACCGCCGTGAGCTGCGGCGTTCGCTGCGCGGCCTGGAGCGGGAGGGGTTCCGCAAGGTTCATGTCCTGCGCTCCGAGGCGGAGGTGGACGGCGTCGAGATCGCGATCGAGCGGCGCTACAACGACCTCACCCACCTCACCGGTCCCTTCGACATCATCGGTGACATCCACGGCTGCCGCTCGGAGCTGGAGACACTGCTGGCGAAGCTGGGCTACGTGGACGGCGCGCACCCCGAGGGCCGTACGGCGGTCTTCGTCGGTGACCTCGTGGACCGCGGCCCGGACAGCCCGGGTGTGTTGCGCCGCGTGATGAAAATGGTGGCCGATGGTAACGCTCTGTGCGTTCCCGGGAACCATGAGAACAAGCTCGGACGTTATCTGGGTGGCAAGAAGGTCCAGCGCACCCATGGACTGGCGGAAACCATCGAGCAGTTGGACAGGGAGGACGATGGATTCAAGGAACAGGTGAAGGAGTTCATCGACGGGCTCGTCAGCCACTACGTGCTCGACGGCGGCAAGCTGGTCGTCTGTCACGCGGGTCTGCCCGAGAAGTACCACGGGCGTACGTCAGGGCGTGTTCGCTCGCACGCGCTGTACGGCGAGACGACCGGCGAGACCGACGAGTTCGGCCTGCCCGTGCGCTACCCGTGGGCCGAGGACTACCGGGGTCGCGCGGCGGTCGTCTACGGCCACACGCCCGTCCCGAACACGTCGTGGATCAACAACACCATCTGCCTGGACACGGGTGCGGTGTTCGGCGGAAAGATGACTGCGCTGCGCTGGCCGGAGCGCGAGCTCGTCGACGTGCCTGCCGAGAGGGTCTGGTACGAGCCGGTCCGTCCGCTGGCCACCGAGGCGCCCGGTGGCCATGACGGACGCCCGCTCGACCTCGCCGATGTGCACGGCCGCCGGGTCGTGGAGACCGGGCAGCTGGGCAATGTGGCGGTGCGCGAGGAGAACGCGGCGGCCGCGCTCGAAGTGATGAGCCGGTTCGCGGTCGACCCGAGGCTGCTCGCGTATCTGCCGCCGACGATGGCACCGACGGCGACCTCACGGGAGGAGGGGTATCTGGAACACCCGGCGGAGGCGTTCGCGCAGTACGCGGCGGACGGGGTCGCGCGGGTCGTGTGCGAGGAGAAGCACATGGGCTCGCGGGCGGTGGCCCTGGTGTGCCGTGACGCCGAGGCGGCGCGCGAGCGGTTCGGGGTGGAGGGGCCGACGGGTGCCCTGCACACCCGCACCGGTCGTCCGTTCTTCGACGACGCGGCCGTCACCGAGGAGGTCCTCGGGCGGCTGCGGGCGGCCGTGTCCGCGGCCGGGCTGTGGGACGAGCTCGGTACGGACTGGCTGCTGTTCGACGCCGAGCTGATGCCGTGGTCGCTGAAGGCCTCGGGGCTGCTGCGTTCGCAGTACGCCGCGGTGGGTGCCGCGTCCGGGGCGGTCTTCCCGGGTGCGCTGGGGGCTCTGGAGGCGGCCGCGGCGCGCGGTGTCGACGTGGACGGGCTGCTTGCGCGGCAGCGTGAGCGGGCGCGGGACGCGGAGGCGTTCACCGACGCGTACCGGCGGTACTGCTGGACCACGGACGGCCTGGAGGGGGTGCGGTTCGCGCCCTTCCAGATCCTGGCCGCCCAGGGCCGCAGCCTGGCCGCGGTGCCGCACGACGAGCAGCTGGCGTGGCTGGACCGGCTGGTCGAGCACGACCCGACCGGTCTGCTCCAGGTCACCCGGCGTCTGGTCGTCGACACCGGCGACGAGGCTTCGGTGCGGGCCGGTGTCGACTGGTGGCTGGAGCTGACCGGTGCGGGCGGCGAGGGCATGGTGGTCAAGCCGCTCCAGGCGCTGGCCCGGGACGGCAAGGGGCGCCTCGTGCAGCCCGGCATCAAGGTGCGCGGACGTGAGTATCTGCGGATCATCTACGGTCCGGAGTACGTGCGCTCCGAGAACCTGGAGCGGCTGCGGCAGCGCTCCTTGGGCCACAAGCGGTCGCTGGCGCTGCGGGAGTACGCGCTGGGCCTGGAGGCGCTGGACCGGCTGGCGGCGGGGGAGCCGCTGTGGCGTGTCCACGAGGCGGTCTTCGCGGTCCTGGCCCTGGAGTCGGAGCCGGTGGACCCCAGGCTGTGACGCCGTGGGGGCGCGGCCGTGCGGCCGCGCCCCCACGGGCCGGGGCCGAAGCCGCCGGTTCGCCGGGTGAGCGGGCTGCGGGCGGGACAGGATGGGGACATGGGATTCCATGTCGACTCCGAGACCGGGCGGCTGCGCCGCGTCATCCTGCACCGGCCCGATCTGGAGCTGAAGCGGCTCACTCCGAGCAACAAGGACGCTCTCCTCTTCGACGATGTGCTCTGGGTGCGCCGGGCCCGCCAGGAGCACGACGGCTTCGCGGACGTGCTGCGCGACCGCGGGGTCGAGGTGCACCTCTTCGGCGATCTGCTGCGCGAGTCGCTGGCGATCCCGCAGGCGAGACGGCTCGTACTGGACCGGGTCTTCGACGAGAAGGAGTACGGGCCGCTGGCCACCGGGCATCTGCGCGAGGCGTTCGACGAGCTGTCCGCCGCCGAGCTCGCGGAGGCGCTGGTGGGGGGTATGACCAAGCGGGAGTTCCTGGAGCGCCACGCCGAGCCGGTGTCCGTCCGGTTCCACGCGATGGACCTGGACGACTTCCTGCTGGGCCCGCTGCCCAACCACCTCTTCACGCGTGACACCTCCGCCTGGATCTACGACGGGGTGTCCATCAACGCGATGCGCTGGCCCGCCCGGCAGCGCGAGACGGTCCACTTCGAGGCGATCTACCGTCACCATCCGCTCTTCGCGGGCCCCGAGGCCGGGCGGTTCCACACCTGGTCGAAGGGGCAGAGCGACTATCCCTCGACCATCGAGGGCGGCGACGTGCTGGTGATCGGCAATGGCGCGGTGCTCATCGGGATGAGCGAGCGGACGACTCCGCAGGCCGTGGAGATGCTGGCGCGCGGGCTCTTCGCGGCCGGTTCCGCAGGGACGATCGTGGCGCTGGACATGCCCAAGCGCAGGGCCTTCATGCACCTCGATACGGTGATGACGATGGTCGACGGAGAAACCTTCACTCAGTACGCCGGGCTCGGCATGCTCCGCTCGTACACGATCGAGCCGGGCGCCGGTGAGCAGGAGCTGAAGGTGACCGACCATCCGCCGGAGCACATGCACCGCGCCATAGCGGCGGCGCTGGGCCTGGACGGGATCCGGGTGCTGATGGCCACCCAGGACGTGCACTCGGCGGAGCGCGAGCAGTGGGACGACGGGTGCAACGTCCTGGCGGTCGAGCCGGGCGTGGTGGTGGCGTACGAGCGCAATGTCACCACCAACACGCATCTGCGCAAGCAGGGCATCGAGGTGATCGAGATTCCCGGCAGCGAGCTGGGGCGGGGGCGGGGCGGGCCGCGGTGCATGAGCTGTCCCGTGGAACGCGATGCCGTATAGTGATGCGTTGAATCGCATATACTTACAGTGTTCCCGCCTTCCGTCACCCAGGAGCAGTCACCATGGCGACAGACCTCGCAGGCCGCCACTTCCTCAAGGAGCTGGACTTCACCGCCGAGGAGTTCCGCGCTCTGGTGGGCCTCGCCGCCGAGCTCAAGGCCGCCAAGAAGGCGGGCACCGAGGTCCAGCGGCTGCGCGGGCGGAACATCGCGTTGATCTTCGAGAAGCCGTCGACGCGTACGAGGTGCTCCTTCGAGGTTGCGGCCGCCGACCAGGGTGCCTCCACGACGTACATCGACCCGGCGGGCTCGCACATCGGCAAGAAGGAGTCGGCGCGGGACACCGCACGGGTGCTCGGCCGGATGTTCGACGCGATCCAGTTCCGCGGGGACGCCCAGGAGACGGTCGAGACCCTCGCCGCGCACGCGGGCGTGCCGGTCTACAACGGCCTCACCGACGCCTGGCACCCCACCCAGATGCTCGCCGACGTCCTCACCATGACCGAGCACACCGACAAGCCCCTCGACCGGACCGCTTTCGCCTATCTGGGTGACGCCCGGTACAACATGGGCAACTCCTACCTGTTCACGGGCGCGCTGCTCGGCATGGACGTACGGATCGTGGCGCCCAAGGCGTACTGGCCGGCCGATGACGTCGTCGCCCTCGCGCACCGGGCCGCCGAGCGGAGCGGGGCCCGGATCACCCTCACCGAGGACATCGCCGAAGGCGTGGCGGGTGCGGACTTCGTCGCCACCGACGTCTGGGTGTCGATGGGCGAGCCGAAGGAGATCTGGGCCGAGCGGATCAAGGCGCTGGCGCCCTACGCCGTGACCATGGACGTCCTGCGCGCCACCGGCAACGCGGACGTCAAGTTTCTGCACTGCCTGCCCGCCTTCCACGACCTCGGCACGGCGGTCGCCCGCGAGATCCACGAGCAGTACGGGCTGGCCGAGCTCGAGGTCACCGACGAGGTCTTCGAATCCGTGCACTCGGTGGTCTTCGACGAGGCGGAGAACCGCCTGCACACCATCAAGGCGGTCATGGTCGCGACGCTTACGGGAACTCCGGCAGGGGCGGACGCGCC
This sequence comes from Streptomyces sp. BPTC-684, assembly GCF_030028635.1. Lineage (NCBI taxonomy): Bacteria > Bacillati > Actinomycetota > Actinomycetes > Kitasatosporales > Streptomycetaceae > Streptomyces > Streptomyces sp. BPTC-684. Next base: position 674,629 of record NZ_CP124863.1, on the reverse strand, counting down.
GGCAGCGTGAACCACACCGCCTTGCCGTGCGCGGTGGGACGGTGACCGCAGGCCGAGCTCAGGGTGCGGATCAGCAGCAGGCCCCGGCCGTGCTCCTGCCACGGGTCGGGCTCGGCGTCGGGTTCCGGGGTGCCGAGGTCACCCGGCGGCAGCGGGGAGCGGTCGTGGACCTCGACCTGGCAGCCCGAGTCCAGCAGCTCCACGACCAGCTCGATGGGCTGGTCGGCGGCGGTGTGCTCGACGGCGTTGGCCACCAGCTCGGCCGTGAGCAGTTCGGCGGTGTCGCTGTCGGCGGGGGCGTCGATGTCCGCCAGCGCGGTACGGATCAGGGCGCGGGCGATGGGGACGGCGGCGTTGGTGTGGGGGAGCGGGATGCGCCAGGAGGCCGGGGCGCCGGCCGGGTCGCGGGCGGCGCCGGAGGGGTCGGGCACGGCGGGGGTTTCCGTTCGGTCGCGTGGAGCGTCCGGGGCGCGGGGGGTGCGCGGGGCGCTGCTACTCGCTTTCAACTTTACGAACCGGGGCAAGGGGTCGGATAGAGCCCCCTGGCAGGCGGCGAAAGGGACGTGCGACGCACCGAAGAGGGGCCCTTCGCCCCGCCTCTCCGCCCCGGCGCCGCCGCCGCGCGTTGGGGCGGCCCTTGCCCGGGGCGCGCCCGGTCCCGCGCTCGGCTGGGCGTGCCTGCCCGCCGCACCTCCTCCTCGGCGGCGCCACCTCGACTCGGGCGGGCTCTTTCGGGTCGCAGCCCGGTCCCTTCGCTCGCCTGGGCGTACCTACCCGCCGGCTCTCCTCCCCGGCGCCGCCGCCTCGCCCCAGGCCGGCCCGGATCGCAGCCCGGCCACACGCTCACCCGCGCGTACGCGGCCGCGCCGCACCCCATGCGCGCGCCCACCCGGCGTAACCGCCCGGCCCGCACCCCCACCCGTCCCTCCCCATATCGCGTACTCGTGACGACGGTCACACATCAGTGATACCTTCGAGGTGCAGGCATCTGGCAGCCCGCTGAGGAGGCCGCACTTCATGAGCCCGTTCCCCAGCTCCGCACCCCGTACCGAAAACTGGCGCCACCTGCGGCTTTCCGTGGAGGACGGGGTGGCCACCGTCACCCTCGCCCGGCCCGAGAAGCTGAACGCGCTCACCTTCGGGGCCTACGCCGACCTCCGCGATCTGCTCGCCGAGCTCGCCCGCGAGCGGGCCGTGCGCGCCCTGGTGCTCGCGGGCGAGGGGCGCGGCTTCTGCTCCGGCGGTGACGTCGACGAGATCATCGGCGCCACGCTCTCCATGGACACCGCCCAGCTGCTCGACTTCAACCGGATGACCGGCCAGGTCGTACGGGCCGTGCGGGAATGCCCCTTCCCGGTGATCGCGGCGATCCACGGCGTCGCGGCCGGTGCGGGCGCGGTCCTCGCGCTGGCCGCGGACTTCCGTATCGCCGATCCCTCCGCCCGGTTCTCCTTCCTGTTCACCAAGGTCGGCCTCTCCGGCGGCGACATGGGCGCGGCCTATCTGCTGCCGCGCGTCGTCGGGCTCGGCCACGCCACCCGGCTGCTGATGCTCGGCGAGCCGGTCCGCGCGCCCGAGGCCGAACGGATCGGCCTGCTCAGCGAGCTCACCGACGAAGGGCAGGCCGACGCGCGCGCCGCCGAGCTCGCCCGCCACCTCGCGGCCGGACCCGCCCTCGCGTACGCGCAGACCAAGGCCCTGCTCACCGCCGAACTCGACATGCCGCTCGCCGCCGCCGTCGAACTCGACGCCGCCACCCAGGCGCTGCTGATGAACGGGCAGGACTACGCCGAGTTCCACGCCGCCTTCACCGAGAAGCGGCCCCCCAAATGGCAGGGGCGCTGAGCCGTGCCCGGGCCCCGGGACAGCACCCCTGACCCCGCCGCCGAACGGCCGCTGCGGATCGCGGTCATCGGCGGCGGTCCCGGCGGGCTGTACGCCGCCGCACTGCTCAAACGGCTCCGCCCCGAACGCGAGATCACCGTCTGGGAGCGCAACGCCCCCGACACCACCTTCGGTTTCGGAGTCGTCCTCTCCGACGAGACCCTCGGCGGGATCGAGCACGCCGACCCCGTGGTGTACGAGGCGCTGAAGGCCGAGTTCGTCCGGTGGGACGACATCGACATCGTCCACCGCGGCCGCACCCTCACCTCCGGCGGGCACGGCTTCGCCGCGCTCGGCCGGCGCAGGCTCCTGGAGATCCTGCACCAGCGCTGCCGCGCCCTCGGCGTGCACCTGCGCTTCCGCACCGAGGCGCCGCCCGCCGTCGAACTCGCCACCGGTTACGACCTGGTCATCGCGGCCGACGGTGTGCACAGCGCCACCCGCGAGACGCACGCCGAGCACTTCGCGCCCCGTATCACCGGCCACCGCTGCCGCTACATCTGGCTGGCCGCCGACTTCGCCTTCGACTCCTTCCGCTTCGAGATCGCCGAGACCGAGCACGGCGTGATGCAACTGCACGGCTATCCGTTCTCCGCCGACTCCTCCACCGTCATCGTCGAGATGCGCGAAGAGGTCTGGCGGGCGGCCGGGTTCCACGAGCTCGACGAACAGGGGTCGGTGGACCGCTGCGCCAAGATCTTCGCGGACGCCCTGGGCAACCGGCCGCTGCGGAGCAACAACTCCTCCTGGACCGTCTTCCGTACCGTCGTCAACGCGCACTGGTCGTACGGCAACACCGTGCTGCTCGGCGACGCCGCCCACACCGCGCACTTCTCCATCGGCTCCGGCACCAAGCTCGCCGTCGAGGACGCCCTCGCCCTGGCCGCCTGCGTCGAGGAGCAGCCCACCCTGCCGGCCGCCCTCGCCGCGTACGAGCTGGAGCGCAGGCCCGTCGTCGAGTCCACCCAGCGCGCGGCCGCCGCCAGTCTGCGCTGGTTCGAGGAGCTGGCGCTCTACCTCGACCAGCCGCCCCGGCAGTTCGCCTTCAACCTGCTCACCCGCAGCCGCCGGGTCACCCACGACAACCTGCGGCTGCGCGACCCCGGCTTCACCGGTGTGGTCGAGCGCGACTTCCCCTGCCCCTCCGGCACGCCTCCGATGTTCACCCCCTTCCGGCTGCGCGGGCTCGAACTGCGCAACCGCGTCGTCGTCTCTCCCATGGACATGTACAGCGCCGTGGACGGCCTCCCCGGCGACTTCCACCTCGTCCACCTCGGCGCCCGGGCCCTGGGCGGCGCGGGCCTGGTCATGACCGAGATGGTGTGCGTGAGCGCGGAGGGCCGCATCACTCCGGGGTGCACCGGTCTCTACACCCCCGAGCAGGCCGCGGCCTGGCGCCGGGTCACCGACTTCGTGCACCGGCAGGCCCCCGGCACCGCCATCGGCGTCCAGCTCGGCCACTCCGGGCGCAAGGGCTCGACCAAGCTGATGTGGGAAGGCATCGACGAGCCGCTCGACGACGGCAACTGGCCCCTCGCCGCCGCCTCACCGCTCCCTTACCGCCCCGGTGTCAACCAGGTCCCGCACGCGCTCGACCGCACGGGGCTGACCGACATCCGCGAGCAGTTCGCCGCGGCGGCCTGGCGGGCCGCCCGCTGCGACTTCGACCTGCTCGAACTCCACTGCGCCCACGGCTACTTGCTCTCCGGATTCCTCTCCCCTCTCACCAACCAACGCACGGACGCCTACGGTGGTTCCCTCGCCAACCGGCTGCGCTTCCCGCTGGAGGTGTTCGACGTGCTGCGGGGCATCTGGCCCGCCGATAGGCCGATGACCGTCCGCATCTCCGCGACCGACTGGGCGCCGGGCGGCACCACCGCCGAGGAGTCCGTGGAGATCGCCCGCGCGTTCGCCGCGCACGGCGCCGACGCCATCGACGTGTCCACCGGGCAGGTCGTCCCGGACGAGCGACCCGAGTTCGGCCGCTCGTACCAGACGCCGTACGCCGACCGGATCCGCAACACGCTCGGCGTGCCCGTCATCGCGGTCGGGGCGATCTCGTCCTGGGACGACGTGAACTCGCTGCTGCTCGCGGGCCGCGCCGACCTCTGCGCCCTCGCCCGGCCCCATCTCCACGATCCGCACTGGACCCTGCACGCGGCCGCCGAGCAGGGCTACTCGGGACCCGGAGCGCCCTGGCCGGCGCCGTACCGGGCGGGCAGCCGCAGGCCTCCGACCGGCCGTACGGACGCGCCCAGACCGCGGCTCACCCTGAAGTGAGCCGGGAGTGAGCCGCGGCTCGCAGGGAAATCTCGCAGGGAAATGACGCGCCGTGGGAACCATTCGGCCCGCCCGTCAGTTTCTACAGCGTTGTAGAAGTGACTATCGAGACCAGATGGAGACCTCATGGCCCTGTGGGACCGCTTCAAGGAGTCCGCGTCGACCATGCAGACGCAGCTGCTCGCCAAGAAGAACGACCTGAAGAGCGGTGCGTTCCGGGACGCCAGCATGGCGATGTGCGCCCTGGTCGCCGCGGCCGACGGCACCGTCGACCCGTCCGAGCGGCGCCGCGTCGCGCAGCTCATCTCCACCAACGAGGTGCTGCAGAACTTCCCGGCCGACGACCTCCAGCGCCGCTTCGACGACTACCTGAACAAGCTCACCGCCGACTTCGACTTCGGCAAGGTCAGCGTGTTGCAGGAGGTCGCCAAGGCGAAGAAGAAGCCCGCCGAGGCGCGCGCGGTGATCCAGATAGGCATCGTCATCGGCGGCGCCGACGGCGACTTCGACAAGACGGAGCAGGCCGTCGTGCGGGAAGCCTGCTACACGCTGGACCTGCCGCCGGCTGAATTCGACCTGTAGGAGGGCCCGTTCTGCCTGTAGGAACGCCCGTTCCGTGAGCCGGGCCGCCCGCCGGGGCGGCCCCTCACAGCACGGTCGCGGCCTTCAGCACCGTGAAGAGCGTCACGGTCGCGTTCGCCGACGACAGTGCCGAGACCGCCGCGCCGACCGCGGCGGTCCACAGCGCGAGCCCGGCCGCCGTCCACGCGGGCGGCAGCGCGGGCGCCGGGGGCACCGGGCCGAGCAGCGCCGCCACCCGGCGCGGCACCGGCCCGGCCGTCGCGAACCCCACCAGCGCGGTCGCCGCGCCCCGGCCCGCCGCCGGGCGCGACACCAGCGCGGCCCTGCCGATGGCCCGGGCGACCGTCCTGCGGTCGCCCACCGTCCGCGCCGCGTCCTCGTCCGCCCAGCGCTCGGCGGTGTACGCCACGGCGGTGCGCAGCGGGCGCAGGAACGGGTTCGCGCGCGCCGCGAGCCCGGCCGCCAGCAGGAACCGGTGGTGGCGCGCCGTCAGATGCGCCTCCTCGTGCGCGATCAGCGCCTGCCGTTCGCGCGCGTCGAGGCTCTCCAGCATCGCGCGCGACACGACGATCCGCCCGCGCGTCCCGGCCGCACCGCGCCCGCCCGGCAGGGCGTACGCGTAGGCCCGCGAGTCGTCGGGCAGTAGGGCCAGCCTGCCCTCGGGCAGCCCCGCCAGCGCCCGGGCCGCGCGCGTACGCACCCGCCGGTGCAGCCACACCAGGTGCGCGCACGCCCCGGCGACCGTCACCAGGAGCGGAATCGCCGCCTGGCCCACCACCTCGTCGTACGGCAGCACGGCCCGCACCTCGGGGTCGGCCCACGCGTCGGGCAGCGGATTGCCCGGCAACTGCGCCGTGCCCACCACCATCAGCAGCATCAGGCACAGGGTGCTGCACAGCGCGAGGACGCCGCCGACCGTCGCGAGCAGCCATGTCGCCGCGCGCGGATGCAGTTGCTGCTCGGCCAGCCGGGCGATCGGCCAGGCGGTCAGCGGCAGGACGAGCGGCAGAAAGACGAACACACCCACCGCGTCAGTCCCCGGTCTCCGCTTCGGCGCCGTCCGCATCGGCCAGGCCGTCCACACTGTCCGCGCCGTCGAGCAGCGTGCGCAGCAGTCGCTCGTCGTCGGGTGAGAGCGCGGTGACGAAGCTGGCCAGCACGGCGCCCCGGTCCGGCTCGCCGTCCAGCACCTTGCGCATCCGCAGCGCCGCGAGCCCGGCCTCGTCGGCCGCCGGCGTCCACACGAACGAGCGCCCCGCGCGCTCCCGGGTCACCGACTGCTTGGCGTACAGCCGCGACAGGATGGTCACGACGGTGGTGTACGCGAGCGCTCCGCCGATCCGCTCCCGCACCCAGCCGGCGGTCACCGGCCCCGCCGCGTTCCGCAGCGCCGCCAGGACCTGGGCCTCCAGCTCACCCTGCCCCCGCCTGCGGGCGCGCCTGTCCTCATCCGTCACTTCGTCATCCTACTGAGGGTGCCGAATCCTCCGGAGGGGTCCGGCAACATCCTGCCGTCAGCCGTCAGCCGTCAGCCGTCAGCCGTCAGCCGTCAGCCGTCAGCCGTCAGCCGTCAGCCGCCCTCCATCCCCGGCCCCCGGCGTACGAACGCCGCCCCCGCGTCCCGCAGCCGGGCGTGCAGGCGGTGGAACACCTCCGCCGACCGCTCGCCCGGCCAGTCGGGCGGCAGCAGGGCGGCGGGCAGGCCCGGGTCCGCGTACGGCAGGCGGCGCCAGGAGTCCAGGGCGAGCAGATAGTCCCGGTAGGCCTCCTCGGGCGGCACCTCGGACGACGTCTGCGCGCGTGCCTCCCAGGCCCGCAGCGCGGGCTCGTGCAGCCCCAGGAACTCGTCGTGCTGCTTGGCGATGGCCGTCAGGTCCCACCAGCGGGCGACCGCCTCGGCCGTCGGCGCGAAGCCCAGGTGCTCGCCCTGGAAGAGGTCGACGTACGGGGCGAGTTGGAGCCGTTCCAGGGTGTGCCGGGTCTCGTCGTACAGCCGTGCCGGGGCGATCCACACGCCGGGCGCCGCCGTGCCGAAGCCGAGCCCCGCGAGCCGGGAGCGCAGCACATGGCGCTTGTTGCGCTCGGACTCGGGGACCGAGAAGACGGCCAGGACCCAGCCGTCACGCGCGCGTGGCCGCGCGTGCGGGTAGATGCGGCGGTCGCCGTCGTCGAGCAACTGGCGCGCGTCGGCGGACAGGGCGTACCCGGCGGCGCCGCTCGCGGTGCGCTCGGGCACCAGGAGCCCGCGCCGTTTGAGCCGCGAGACCGACGACCGTACGGACGGGGCGTCCACGCCCACGGCGGCGAGCAGGCGGATCAGCTCGGCGACCGCGAGGGAGCCGGCCGTCTCGCGCCCGTACGCGCCGTAGAGGGTGACGATCAGGGATCGGGGTGTGTGCTGCTCGGCCACGTGATCACTCTAGGGCCCGCAGCCGGAAGCGCTGAAGCTTGCCGGTCGGCGTCCGGGGGAGGGCGTCGAGGAAGACGACCTCGCGCGGGCACTTGTAGGGGGCGAGCTCGGCCTTGACGTGGTCGCGCAGCAGCCCGGCCGTGGCCTCGCCGCCCACCACCCCCTCGCGCAGCACGCAGTACGCCACGACCACCTGCCCGCGTGCCTCGTCGGGGCGGCCGATCACGGCCGTCTCCACCACGTCGGGGTGGCGCAGGAGCGCGTCCTCCACCTCCGGGCCCGCGATGTTGTACCCGGCCGAGATGATCATGTCGTCGGCGCGGGCGACATAGCGGAAGTAGCCGTCGGGCTCGCGCACATAGGTGTCGCCGGTGAGGTTCCAGCCTCCTTTGACGTACTCCGACTGGCGGGGGTCGGCCAGATAGCGGCAGCCCACCGGTCCGCGCACCGCGAGCAGACCCGGCTCGCCGTCAACGACCGGTTGACCCGAGGCGTCGACCACGCGCGCGTGCCAGCCGGGCACCGGCTTCCCGGTGGCGCCCGGTCTGATGTCGTCGTCCGCCGCCGAGATGAAGATGTGCAGCAGCTCGGTGGCGCCGATGCCGTTGATGATGCGCAGCCCGGTGCGCTCGTGCCAGGCGCGCCAGGTCGCGGCGGGCAGGTTCTCCCCGGCCGACACACAGCGCCGCAGCGCCCCCACGTCGTACCCGTCGAGCTCGTCCAGCATCGCCCGGTAGGCGGTCGGCGCGGTGAACAGGACGGAGACCCGGTGCCGGGCGAGCGCGGGCAGCAGCTGCTTGGGGCCCGACTGTTCGAGCAGCAGCGAGGAGGCGCCCGCCCGCATCGGGAAGACGACCAGGCCGCCCAGGCCGAAGGTGAAGCCGAGCGGCGGGCTGCCCGCGAAGACGTCGTCGGGCCGGGGGCGCAGGACGTGCCGGGCGAAGGTGTCCGCGATGGCAAGCACGTCCCGGTGGAAGTGCATACAGCCCTTGGGTCGGCCGGTGGTGCCCGAGGTGAACGCGATCAGCGCGACGTCGTCCGCCGCCGTCGCCACGGCCGTGAACGGCCCCCGCGCGGTGGGCGCGTCGGCGAGGCGCAGCAGGTCGTCGGCCGTACTACCCCCGTAGGGGGTGATACGGAGGCCCGGCACGGCGGCCTTCTCCAGGTCCTCCAGCGACCGCGCGTCGCACAGGGCGTGCCCGATCCGGCCGAGCTCGCAGATGGTGGCGAGCTCGTGCGCCCGCTGCTGGGCCAGTACGGTGACGGCCACCGCGCCCGCCTTCATCACCGCCAGCCAGCACGCGGCCAGCCACGGCGTGGTGGGCCCGCGCAGCAGCACTCGGTTGCCGGGGACCACACCGAGCTCGGTGGTGAGGGCGTGGGCGATCCGGTCGACCCGCGCGCGCAGCTCGCCGTACGTCCACGGGGCGCCCTCCGACGTACGGAAGACGGGCCGGTCCGCGCCGAACCGCTCGATGGTGCGGTCCAGGAGCTCGGCACCGCAGTTGAGCCGCTCGGGGTAGCGCAGCTCGGGGAGGTCGAAGACCAGTTCCGGCCACTGATCGGCGGGCGGCAGATGGTCGCGGGAAAACGTGTCGGCATGCGCTGAGGTCTTCAGCTCCATACGGGATCGCCCCCTTGTCGCATCTGGAGCGTATCGTTTGGATGACGACAGTCAACGGTTCGCGATAAGAGCAGTTTTACGGGTCGGTAAGGACGGGTTTACCAGTCGGTCGGCTCAGAACCCGGGAGCCGGTCGGCTCAAACCCGGGAGTCGGTGGACGGAACACGGCGGGGACGCAGCGAGACTGGACGTGAGACGAGAGGGGCCGCCATGCCCGCATTCGCGCTGGAGCCGGAGCAGCAGGAGTGGTGCGCATGGCTGCGCGCCACCGCCGCGGAGCGGCTGCGTCCCCTTGCGGACAAGGGTGACCCGGGGCGCGTGAACCGGCCACTCGTCGCCGCCCTCGGCGAGCTCGGCCTCCTGGAGCGGTTGTTCGCCTCGGGCGCGCTCGACCTCTGTCTGATGCGCGAGTCGCTGGCGTACGCGTGCACCGAGGCGGAGACCGCGCTCGCCCTCCAGGGCCTCGGCGCCCACCCCGTCGCCGCGCACGGCACCGAGGCGCAGCGGGCCCGCTGGCTGCCCGAGGTCACCGCGGGGCGGGCCGTGGCCGCCTTCGCGCTCAGTGAGCCGGACGCGGGCTCCGACGCGGCCGCCCTCGCCCTCAAGGCCGAGCCGGACGGCGGCGGTTGGCGGCTGAGCGGCGAGAAGTGCTGGATCTCCAACGCCCCCGAGGCCGACTTCTGCACCGTGTTCGCCCGGACCACCGAGGGCGCCGGGGCACGCGGCGTGACCGCCTTCCTGGTCCCCGCCGACCGGTCCGGGCTGAGCGGCACCGCCCTCGACATGCTCTCCCCGCACCCGGTCGGGACGCTCGTCTTCGACGGGGTGCGCGTCGGCGCGGGCGACGTCCTGGGGGAGCCCGACCGGGGCTTTCGCGTCGCCATGGGCACGCTCAACCTGTTCCGGCCGAGCGTCGGCGCGTTCGCGGTCGGCATGGCGCAGGCGGCGCTGGACGCGACCGTCGCGCACACCGCGCGCCGCAGCGCGTTCGGCGGCCCGCTCAAGGACCTCCAGGCGGTCGCCCACCAGGTCGCCGAGATGGCCACCCGTACGGAGGCGGCGCGCCTGCTGGTGTACGGGGCGGCCGCCGCGTACGACAGGGGGGCGTCGGAGGTCCCCAAGTACTCCGCGATGGCGAAACTGCTCGCCACGGAGACCGCGCAGTACGTGGTGGACACGGCCGTCCAACTGCACGGCGCGCGGGCGCTGCGGCGGGGCCATCTGCTCGAACACCTCTACCGCGAGGTGCGCGCGCCCCGGATCTACGAGGGCGCGACCGAGGTGCAGCGCACGATCATCGCGAAGGAGCTGTACCGATGAGCCTCCACCGGGTGAACCCCGCCGAACTCTCCCCGGCCACCGGCTTCAGCCACGCCGTCGTCGCCACCGGCGGGCGGCTGGTCTTCCTCGCGGGTCAGACCGCGCTCGACACCGACGGCAAGGTGGTGGGCGAGACGCTGCCGGAGCAGTTCCGGACCGCGCTCACCAACCTCCTGGCCGCGCTCGCCGCCGCCGGGGGCACCCCGGCCGACCTGGCCCGGGTCACCGTGTACACCACGGACGTCGCCGACTACCGCGCCCGGGCCCATGAACTCGGCCTCATCTGGCGACAGCTGGCCGGGCGCGACTACCCGGCGATGGCGGTGATCGGCGTGGTGCGGCTGTGGGACGAGCAGGCGCGGGTGGAGCTGGACGGGTTCGCGGTGCTGGACTGACGGCTGTCGGCGGGCAGCTGACAGACAGCAGCTGACAGCTATCGACTGACAGATAGCAACTGACGTCTGACCCCGGCCTTCCGCCCCCCGAAGGGGACTAGCGGGGAAATAGAGGCCGCACAAGTCTTGTCAGTGCAATTTCACATTACTATGTTACAGCTCACGCGGCGGCTCGTCAGATCCCCAAGCGCCGTACGGAACCAGGCGATTCACCCCTTTTCCGGGGCGACTTCGTCGTGCCACGGCACACCGCACCGCCCGACAGAGCCGCAGCCGCAATACGCGTACACGCATCCCCGCACCGCCGCGCCACCCCCAACTCACCTCCCACACAGGAGACTTCGGTGTCCCAGCTCAGATCCGCGCGCAAGCCGCTGCTCGCCGCCGCCGTCGCGGCGACCCTGCTCGTCACCGCCGGGCAGGCCGCGCAAGCCGCGCAGGCCCCGCACCCCGCCAAGGCCGACGCCTCGCGCGCACTCCCCGCCACCTTCGCCGCGCAGCCCACCCCGGCCGCCGACGCGGGGGCGAACCCCTTCGACGAGGTCGACCACCTCGCCAAGGCGCCCAAGCAGACGGCCCGTCAGCTGCCCGCCCCCGGCGGTCAGCAGGAGGGGCGCATAGCCGGGCCGCAGACCCGCGCGGTCGCCCCGGCCGCACACAAGGGGCTGCGCGCCGCCGGGGTCGACTGCACCCTCGACGGCATCACCGGCCTGAGCCCGCAGGGGCTCGCCGACTTCCTCACGGACCCGGCCGTCACCGCCGACGGCTGTCTGCGCGGGCTCGTCTGGACCTGGGACGCGCGCCTCGCGCCGGTCATGTCCGACGCCCACGTACAGGCCGTCGCCCACCGCGCCACCAGCCTCGCCGCCTCCCACGACGGCAAGAACAGCAGCCATCTGCTCGAACTGTTCACCTACCTCCATGCGGTCGCCTACCAGGACTACGGGCGCGACGAGATAGACGTCACCGACCAGCCCACGGTCGACGCGATGCGCGAGGCCGTCGCCGCGCTCGGCTCCGCCGCGCACACCTTCGACGTCACCCCGCAGAACGCCCAGACCCTGCGCGAGGCGCTGTACGCGGCGAGCGCGCCGGGGCTTCGCCAGCACCAACTCCCCCTGATCAAGCGGGTCCTGGCGACCATGGCGCCGGGTGCCCCGACCGCCGCCAGCACGGACTGGGCGGGCGCCGCGCTCGCCGCGCTCTCCGTCAGCTACCTCGGCGTCTACCCGGGCAACAAGGACACCGCGTTCCAGGCCGCCGCGGCCGCCGACCCCGCCTACCGCGCCGCCTTCCGCGCCTTCTCCGGCTACACCCACCTCAAGGGCACGGCCAACGCCTGGGTGGTCCGCGACGCGCTGTCGGAGTACGGCCGCTTCGGCCAGATCGACGCCGTCAAGAGCCAGATCGTCCCCGACCTCGGCGCCCTGCTGCCGATCGTCCAGACGAACTTCGGCAAGATGAGCGCCCCCTGGATCTCGCTCGCGAGCTGGCTCAACGTCTACGGCCAGTGCGCCACGTACAACGTGTGCAAGGACCAGGTCGAGAACCAGCTCTTCACCCACACGTACACGTACGACAACGGCGCCATCCAGGTCCGCACCGCCCTCGACCAGGCCACCGTCGACCAGCTCTACTACGCGAGCAAGCAGGTGAAGTCGCAGTACTTCCGGGTGCTCGGCACCGACAAGCCGCTCGCGGGCGACACCAACACCACCCTCCACATCCACCTGTACGCCTCGCGCGCCGACTACGAGGTCTACCAGCCGTTCCTCACCGGCCTGTCCACCAGCAACGGCGGGATGTACATCGAGGAGGGCGCGACCTTCTACACCTACCAGCGCCGGGTGCCGCAGGACTCCTCGCTCACCCTCGAAGAGCTCTTCCGGCACGAGTACACGCACTACCTCAACGGCCGCTGGGCGGTGCCCGGGACGTTCGGGCAGGGCGCCTGGTACACCGGCGACCGCACCACCGCCATGGACGAGGGGACCGCCGAGTTCTTCGACGGCGGCACCCGCGACGACGGCATCGCCGTGCGCAAGTCGCTGGTCAGGGGCATCATCAACGACACGGCGGGCGGCGGCCCGCGCATGACCGTGGACCAGCTGCTGCACGCCAAGTACGACGGCGGCTTCCGCTTCTACAACTACGCGGGCACGTTCTTCGAGTTCCTGTGGAACGAGCACCCGTCGCAGCTGCGGGAGATGTACGGGTACCTGCGCGCGGACGACCCGGCGGGCTTCGACGCCTGGCGCGACCGGATGGGCCGGGACGCGGGCCTGCAGGCCGAGTACAACGCGTTCCTGGACGCGCAGATAGCCAAGGTGGACACGCTGTACGTGCCCGACACCAAGTACACCCCCAACGCCAAGCTGAAGTACTCGGCCCTGTCGGGCGTGCGCACCGCGTTCGCCAAGTCCACCTACAGCAAGCCGGACTGCGTCGAGAACGGCGATCCGGGCAAGCGCCGCTTCACCTGCACGGGCCAGGTCACCGCGAGGCTCACCGACGCGAACGACCCGGACCAGGTCTTCGAGGACATGTCCGAGACCGTCGACTACTTCATCCTCGACCGGGCGGAAGAGGGCGGCAACAACCTCGCCGACATGAACTGTTCCTTCGGAACAGTGGACATCTGGTCCAACAAGAAGGGCGGCACCTCCACTTACTCCTGTGAGGGCCCGCTGCGCAGCTGACGTCCCACCTCAAGGGGCCGGGGCGACTCCACCCGCTCCGGCCCCTTGGCCCCTCTAGAGGAATGTGACATATTACTGTGGTGCCCAAGAGACACCCCCTGGACGCCGTGATCGTCGGCGCCGGAGTCGTCGGTGCGGCCTGTGCGTACTACGCGGGGCGCTCCGGACTCCGCGTCGCGGTGGTCGACCGCGGTCCCGTCGCGGGCGGCACCACGGGTGCGGGGGAAGGAAACCTGCTCGTCTCCGACAAGGAGGCGGGTCCCGAGCTCGACCTCGCGCTGCTGTCCACCCGACTCTGGCGCGACCTCGCCCACGTCCTCCCACCGGAGATCGAGTACGAGCCCAAGGGCGGTCTCGTCGTGGCGCCCGACGAGACCGCCCTCACGGCGCTGCGCGCGTTCGCCGAGGAGCAGCGCAAGGCCGGGGTGCGGGCGCGCGAGATCGCCGCCGACCGGCTGCACGACCTGGAGCCCCATCTCGCCCCCGGCCTCGCCGGCGGCTTCCTCTACCCGCAGGACGCCCAGGTCCAGCCCGCCCAGGCGGCGGCGCAACTCCTTCGCGCGGCACGCCAGTTCGGCGCCGAGACCCACCTGGAGCAGGAGGTCGAGGAGGTCCTCACCGGGCCGGACGGCCGCATCCGGGGCGTCCGCACCCCGCAGGGCGACCTGCTCGCCCCGGCCGTCGTCAACGCCGCCGGGACCTGGGGCGGCGAGCTCGCCGCCCTCGCGGGCACCTCGCTGCCGGTGCTGCCCCGCCGCGGCTTCGTCCTGGTCACCGAGCCGCTGCCGCGTCTGGTGCGGCACAAGGTGTACGCCGCCGACTACATCGCGGACGTGGCCAGCGGCTCGGCCGCGCTGCAGTCCTCCGCGGTGGTCGAGGGGACGGCCGCGGGGCCGGTCCTGATCGGCGCCACGCGCGAGCGGGTGGGCTTCGAACGCGCCCTGTCGACCGAGGCGCTGCGCCGCCTCGCCGCCCAGGCCGCCGCCCTGTTCCCGGTCCTCGCGGGCGTCCGCGCGATCCGTACGTACCACGGCTTCCGCCCCTACCTCCCCGACCACCTGCCCGCGATCGGCCCCGACCCGCGGGTGCCCGGCCTGCTGCACGCGTGCGGCCACGAGGGCGCGGGCATCGGCCTCGCACCGGCCACCGGCCTGCTGATCGCCTCGGCACTGCGGGGCGAGCGGACCGCCCTGGACCTCCGGCCGTTCAGACCCGACCGTTTCGCGGCGGAAGAGGCGGAAAAGACGGAAGAGCACGAGCAGGGGATCGGCCGATGACGAAGGCGTACGAACCGGAGGACGGCTCCCTGGCGAACCGCCCCTCCCCGAGGGGCGCCGCATCACCCGCCGCCCTCGTCCGGGCGACCCCCGACCCCGCCTTCGACCTCACCTTCGACGGCCGGACGATCACCGCCCTGCCCGGGCAGAGCATCGCCGCCGCGCTCTGGGCCGCTGGGATCCTCTCCTGGCGCACCACGCGCGCGGGGGGCGAGCCGCGCGGCGCGTTCTGCGGGATCGGCGCCTGCTACGACTGCCTCGCCACCGTCAACGGCCGCCCCAACCAGCGCGCCTGCCTCGTCGCGGCCCGCCCCGGCGACGCGATCACCACCCAGGAGGGCACGGGCCATGCCGACCTCGCCGTCTGAGCCGTCCGAGCTGTCCGAGCTGTCCGACCTGGCCGTGGTCGGCGCCGGGCCCGCCGGGCTCGCGGCCGCCGTGGCGGCGGCCGACCTCGGCCTGAGCGTCACCGTCCTGGACGCGGGGGAGCGGCCCGGCGGGCAGTTCTACCGGCACCCCGCGCCCGGCCTGCGCGCCGCCCGGCCCGAGGCGCTGCACCACGACTGGGAGGCGTTCGCCACGCGCGCGTCCCGGCTCGAAGCCCACCGCCGCGCCGGCCGCGTCACCCACCTCGCCGCCCACCACGTCTGGACGGTCGTACGGGACGAGGCCACGGGGGAGTGGCTGCTGCACGCGGTCGCGAGCGGCCCCGGCGGCGAGGAGACTCCGGCCACGGTCCGGGCGCGGGCCGTGCTGCTCGCGACCGGCGCGTACGAACGCCAACTCCCCTTCCCCGGCTGGACCCTGCCCGGCGTCGTCGGCGCGGGCGGCGCGCAGGCCATGCTGAAGTCGGGCCTGGTGCTGCCCGGCAGACGGGTCGTGGTGGCGGGCAGCGGCCCGCTGCTGCTCGCCGTCGCCGCCTCGCTCGCGGCGGCCGGCGCCACCGTCCCGGCCGTGGTCGAGGCGTCCGCGTACACCTCGTACGCACGCGAACTGCCCGCGCTCGTCCGCAACCCCGGCAAGCTGGGCGAGGGGGCGCTGTACGGCGGCGGGCTGCTGCGGCACCGGGTGCGGCTGCTGACCCGGCACGCGGTGACGGCCGCGCACGGCACCGACCGCGTCGAGGCCGTGACGGTGTCCCGGCTCGACCGCGACTGGCGGCCCGTCCCGGGCAGCGAGCGCCGGGTGCCGTGCGACGCGCTCGCGGTCGGCCACGGCCTCGTCCCCCAGCTGGAGCTGGCGACCGGCCTGGGCTGCGCCACCCGCCGTACCGCCGACGGCACCCTCGCCCTGGACCTCGACCCCGCACAGCGCACCTCCGTGCCCGGGATCTGGGCGGCGGGGGAGACCGGCGGCATCGGGGGTGCTCAACTGGCTCTCACCGAGGGCGAGTTGGCGGCGGCGGCGATCGCGTACGAGCTGCACGGAACACGGCGTCCGCGAGGGGCCGCCGCTCTGGTGCGCAGGCGTGCGCGGCTGCGCCGGTTCGCCGAGGCGATGGCGGCCGCGCACCGGCCCGGCGACGGCTGGACCGGGTGGCTGGACGACGCGACGCTGGTGTGCCGCTGCGAGGAGGTCCCGGCGGGGCGGATCAGGGAGGCCGTGGCGGACCTCGGCGCGCGGGACGCCCGGAGCGTGAAGCTGCTGACCAGGGCCGGGATGGGCTGGTGCCAGGGCCGGATGTGCGGCCAGGCCGTGGCCTGCCTCGCGGGCGGCGCGCCGGCCGAGGACCGGCGGCCGCTGTCCTGCCCGGTGGAGCTCGGCCATCTCGCCCAACTGCCGCCGTCCGCAAGCTGACCGCGAGCCACCAGGCAGCCGTCCGCGAACCGGCGGCTGCCGTCATCACCCTGGTGCGCCTCTTGTGGTTGCCGTACAGCCTTCAGTAAAATGTCACACACCACACTAGGGAGTCACCGATGACGTCTGCCCAGACCGCCGTGTCCGCCCGCTCCTCCTCCGCCCGGCTGCCCTGGCGCGGCATCATGGTCGCCACCGCCCTGCCCCTGCGCGACGACCTGTCCGTCGACTACGACGCCTACGCCGACCATGTGCGCTGGCTGATCGACAACGGCTGCGACGGCGTCGTGCCGAACGGCTCCCTCGGCGAGTACCAGACCCTCACCGACGAGGAACGGGCCCGCGTCGTCGAAGTCGCGGTAGAAGCGGCGGGCGACGGCGCCCGGGTGATGCCCGGCGTCGCCGCGTACGGCAGCGCCGAGAGCCGCCGCTGGGCCGAGCAGGCCGCCGAGGCGGGCGCGGGCTCCGTCCTGCTGCTCCCGCCCAACGCCTACCGCGCCGACGAGCCCGCGGTGCGCGCCCACTACGCCGAGGTGGCGCGGGCCGGGCTGCCGGTCGTCGCGTACAACAATCCGTACGACACCAAGGTGGACCTGACGCCTCCGCTCCTCGCCGAGCTGCACCGGGACGGCAGCATCGTCGCGGTGAAGGAGTTCAGCGGGGACGTGCGCCGGGCGTACGAACTCGCCGAACTGGCCCCGGAACTCGACCTGTTGATCGGCGCCGACGACGTGCTCCTCGAACTCGCCCTCGCGGGCGCGGTCGGCTGGGTCGCCGGGTACCCCAACGCGCTGCCCGCCGCCTCGGTCACCCTCTACCGCGCCGCCGTCGCCGGGGACCTGGAGACCGCGCTGCCGCTCTACAAGTCACTGCACCCGCTGCTGCGCTGGGACTCGAAGACCGAGTTCGTGCAGGCCATCAAGTTGTCGATGGACATCGCCGGACGCCCTGGCGGTCCGGTCCGCCCGCCGCGCGCCGGGCTCGTGGGGGACCAGGAGTCCGCCGTCCGCGCGGCCACCGAGAAGGCACTCGCGGAAGGACTTCGCTGACCATGCGCACACGTCACGTCTACCACGCCGTCGACTCGCACACCGAGGGCATGCCCACCCGGGTGATCACCGGCGGAGTCGGTGTCATCCCGGGCGCGACCATGGCCGAGAAGCGGCTCCACTTCCTCGACCACCTCGAAGACCTCCGCACGCTGCTGATGTACGAGCCGCGCGGCCACGCCTCCATGAGCGGCGCGATCCTCCAGCCGCCCACCCGCCCCGACGCCGACTACGGCGTCCTGTACATCGAGGTCTCCGGGCTGCTGCCGATGTGCGGCCACGGGACGATCGGCGTGGCCACCGTGCTGGTCGAGACCGGCATGGTGGCGGTGACCGAGCCGGTCACCACGGTCCGCCTCGACACCCCCGCCGGTCTGGTGAGCGTCGACGTCCAGGTGGCGGACGGCGAGGCGAAGTCCGTCACGTTCACCAATGTGCCCGCCTTCTGCCTCGGACTCGACCGCAAGGTGGAGGTGCCCGGCCACGGCACGGTCACCTACGACATCGCGTACGGCGGGAACTTCTACGCGTTCGTCCACCTCGACGACCTCGGGCTGCCCTTCGACCGGGCGCGCAAGGACGACTTGCTCGCCGCCGGACTCGCGATCATGGACGCCATCAACACCACCGACCGGCCGGTGCACCCGGAGAACCCGGAGATCGGCGGCGTCAAGCACGTCTACCTCGCCGCGCCCGGCTCGGACGCGGTCCGCTCCCGGCACGCCATGGCGATCCACCCGGGCTGGTTCGACCGCTCCCCGTGCGGCACCGGCACCTCCGCCCGGATGGCGCAGCTGCACGCCCGCGGCGAACTCCCGCTCCACCGCGACTTCGTCAACGAGTCCTTCATCGGTACGGAGTTCACCGGCAGGCTGGTCGAGGAGACCACGGTCGGCGGCCTCGCGGCGGTCGTGCCGACGGTGACCGGACGCGCCTGGATCACGGGGACGGCCCAGTACTTCCTGGACCCGTCCGACCCCTTCCCGGCGGGTTTCCTGCTGTGAGGGAACCCGGCACGGATCTTGCCCTGGTCGGAGCCGAGGAGATCGCGCGTCTGCTCACGCCCGCCGCGGCCGCCGAGGCGGTGGCGGACGTGCTGCGCGGCGGGTTCGACCCCGAGTCGGACCCGCCGCGCGTCAACATGCCGGTCGCGGCGGGGGAGTTGCTGCTGATGCCCGCCGCCTCCGGGGCGTACGCGGGGGTGAAGATCGCGGGCGTCGCCCCGGCCAACCCCGCGCGCGGCCTGCCCAGGATCACCGGCAGCTATCTGCTCCTGGACGGCGCGACCCTGCTGCCGCTCGCCCTCCTGGACGGCGCGGCCCTGACGACCCTGCGCACCCCGGCCGTCTCCGCCGTCGCGCTCGCGCACCTGGCGGCTCCCGACGCGGCCCGGCTCGTCCTGTTCGGCGCCGGCCCGCAGGCGTACGGACATCTGCGAGCGACCCTGGCCGTACGGGAGTTGAAGGCGCTCACCGTGGTCGCCCGCAGCCCGGAGGCCGTCGAGGCGCTGGTGGCGTACGCCCGTACGCTCGGCGTGGAGGCGCGGGGCGGTGCGCCGGACGATGTCCGCGACGCCGACCTCGTCATCTGCTGCACCACCGCGCGCGAGCCGCTGTTCGACGGCCGGCTCGTCGCGGACGGGGCCACCGTGGTCGCGGTCGGCTCGCACGAACCGGACGCCCGTGAAACCGACTCGGCGCTGGTGCGGCGCTCGGCGGTGTACGTGGAGTCGCGGGCCGCGGCCCTGCGCGAGGCGGGCGATCTGCTGATCCCGCTGACCGAGGGCGCGATCGGGCCCGGCCAGGTCGTGGGCACCCTCGCCGAGCTCGTCAACGGGCGGGCCCCCGTCCCGTCCGACCGCCCCCGCCTCTTCAAAAGCGTGGGCATGGCCTGGGAGGATCTGGCGGTGGCGGCGGCATGGCACCGCGCACGGTGCAACCCGATAGGGCAACGTGACATTGTACGCTGAGCCTCCGCGGATTCACGGAGGAAGTGCCATGGGCGACCTGAAGCAGCGCAATCTCATCACGGCCCAGGAGCGGCTGCGCGACCAGGTCGCCCACGCCCTGCGCGCCGCCCTGGTCGCCGGTGAACTCCGCCCCGGCAACATCTACTCCGCCCCGGGCCTCGCCGCGGACTTCGGCATCTCGGCCACCCCGGTCCGCGAGGCGATGCTGGACCTGGCCCGTGAAGGCCTCGTCGAACCCGTACGGAACAAGGGTTTTCGCATCACCGAGGTGAGCGAGCGCGACCTCGACCAGTACACCGAACTCCGCGCGATGATCGAGGTGCCCACCGTCGGCAAGGTGACGCAGATCGCCACCGTGGAGCAGCTGGAGGAACTGCGGCCCGTCGCCGAGGAGATCGTCGCCCACGCGCGCGACCACAACCTCATCGGCTATCTCGACGCCGACCGCCGCTTCCACCTCCAGCTCCTCGGCCTCGCCGGGAACGAGCGGCTCGTCGAGACCGTCGGCGACCTGCGCAAGCGCTCCCGCCTGTACGGACTGACCCGGCTCGACGAGCGCGGCCAGCTCATCTCCTCGGCCGAGGAGCACATCGAGCTCCTCGACCTGATGGTGGCGGGCGACGAACGCGCCGCCGAGGAGTGCATGGCCCGCCACCTCGGCCACGTCCGCTCGCTGTGGGCGCAGGCCCGCGACGAGCCGGTGGAGCCGCGCCCCAAGCGCACGCTGGGCAAGCGCTGACCTGCGCACGGTGACGACTGCGGGGCGGCGGCGGGCCGTTGGGGCGGCCGGGACTTGATCGACTGGTGAGGCCCAGGGGCCGGGCTTAGTGTCGAGAGGTGGACGGGACCGTCCACCGTCCCTCGTACGAGGGCAAGGCCCGCCATGACGAGTTCGCAGCCGACACCCACGACCGAAACCGCCGCCCCCGACCGAGGAGGCGGCGGCAAGGGGATCGCGCTCCTGGTCATCGCCTCGTGCCAGTTGATGGTGGTGCTCGACATCACCATCGTGAACATCGCCCTTCCGCACATCCAGAGCGCGCTGGACTTCTCCACGACCAGCCTGGCCTGGGTGGTGAGCGCGTACACCCTCACCTTCGGCGGGCTGCTGCTGCTCGGCGGCCGGACCGGCGACATCCTCGGCAGGCGCCGGGTCTTCGTCTTCGGCGTCGTGCTCTTCGCGGTCGCCTCCCTGCTGGGCGGACTCTCCCAGGACTCCGGGCAGTTGCTGGCCGCACGCGCCTTCCAGGGCGTCGGCGGCGCCATCGCCTCACCGACCGCGCTGGCCCTGATCACCACCACGTTCACCGAAGGCCCCGAGCGCAACCGGGCGTTCGGCGTCTTCGCGGCGGTCTCCGCGGGCGGCGGCGCGATCGGCCTGCTCGCGGGCGGCCTGCTCGTCGAATGGCTCGACTGGCGCTGGGTGTTCTTCGTCAACGTGCCGATCGCGGCGCTGATCGTGCTCGCGACGCCCCGGCACATCCAGGAGTCCGAGCGCCATCCGGGCCACTTCGACTTCACCGGCGCGCTCACCTCGACCCTCGGTATGACCGCGCTGGTCTACGGCTTCATCCGGGCCGCCCAGGAGGGCTGGCGCGACCCGTACACCCTGGGGTCCTTCGGTGCCGCCGTGCTGCTGCTCGTCGCGTTCTTCCTGGTGGAGCGGCGTTCGGAGCGGCCCATCACCCCGCTGCACATGTTCGCCGACCGCAACCGCGCGGGCACCTACGGCATCATGCTGAGCCTCGCCGCCGCGATCTTCGGCATGTTCTTCTTCCTCACGCTGTTCGTGCAGAACGTGCTGGGCTTCAGCCCGCTGAAGGCAGGGCTCGCCTTCCTGCCGGTCAGCGCCGTCATCGCGGTGGGCGCGGGGATCGCCTCGCAGCTGCTGCCCAAGTACGGCCCCAAGCCCTTCATGGTGACGGGCTCGGTCCTGGCCGCGGCGGGCCTGTCCTGGCTGACGCTCACCGACATCCACTCCACGTACGCGGGCAGCATCCTGGGCCCGATGCTCGTCTTCAGCCTCGGCATGGGACTGAACTTCGTCTCGCTGACGCTGATGGCCGTCTCGGGCGTGCCCGTGCACGAGACGGGCGCGGCCTCCGGCATGCTCAACGCCACCCAGCAGGTGGGCGGCTCGCTGGGCCTGTCCATCCTGGTCACGGTCTTCGGCACGGCCAGCCGCAACGAAGCGAGCGACCAGGTGCCCAAGTTCCTGCACCAGGCGACCCCCGCCGAGCGCCTGAGGTTCCAGCGCACCGGCGAGCTCCCGCGCCCCTGGAGCGACCAGGTGCTCGCCTCCGGGGTCTCCACGGCCTTCATCGTGGCCGCGATCTTCACGATCGTGGCGGCGGTGATCGCCCTGCTGGTCATCCAGGTCCGCCCCGCGGACCTGGAACGCCTCCAGGGCGGAATGACCCCCGGTCCCTGAGGCCGCCCGGCGGGGACGATCTCAGGGACCGGGGACCAACGAGCGAGTTGTTGCTAGATGTCCCGGAAGATCTCGATCTGCGCGCCCACCGAGTTGAGCCGCTCCGCCAGCTCCTCGTAGCCGCGGTTGATCACGTACACATTGCGCAGTACGGACGTGCCCTCCGCCGCCATCATCGCGAGCAGGACCACCACCGCCGGGCGCAGCGCGGGCGGGCACATCATCTCCGCCGCGCGCCAGCGGGTCGGGCCCTCGACGAGCACCCGGTGCGGGTCGAGGAGCTGGAGGCGGCCGCCGAGGCGGTTGAGGTCCGTGAGGTAGATCGCACGGTTGTCGTAGACCCAGTCGTGGATGAGGGTCTTGCCCTGCGCCACGGCCGCGATCGCCGCGAAGAACGGCACGTTGTCGATGTTCAGGCCGGGGAACGGCATCGGGTGGATCTTGTCGATCGGCGCCTCCAGCTTGGAGGGGCGGACCGTCAGGTCGATCAGCCGGGTACGGCCGTTGTCGGCCGCGTACTCCGCCGAGCGGTCGTGGTCCAGGCCCATCTCCTCCAGGACCGCGAGCTCGATCTCCAGGAACTCGATCGGCACCCGACGGATCGTCAGCTCCGACTCGGTGACCACGGCGGCGGCGAGCAGGCTCATCGCCTCGACCGGGTCCTCGGAGGGCGAGTAGTCGACGTCGACGTCGATGTTCGGCACGCCGTGCACGGTCAGGGTGGTGGTGCCGACGCCGTCGACCCGTACGCCCAGCGCCTCCAGGAAGAAGCAGAGGTCCTGGACCATGTAGTTGGAGGAGGCGTTGCGGATGACGGTGACGCCGTCGTGGCGGGCGGCGGCCAGCAGCGCGTTCTCGGTCACCGTGTCGCCGCGCTCGGTCAGCACGATCGGGCGGTCCGGGGCGGTCCGCGTCACCTCGGCGTGGTAGATGCCCTCGGTGGCCGTGATGTCCAGGCCGAAGCGGCGCAGGGCGATCATGTGCGGCTCGATGGTGCGCGTACCGAGGTCGCAGCCGCCCGCGTACGGCAGCCGGAAGCGGTCCATGCGGTGCAGCAGCGGGCCGAGGAACATGATGATGGAGCGGGTCCGGCGGGCGGCCTCCGCGTCCATGCCGTCCATGTCGAGGTCGGCCGGGGGCACGATCTCCAGGTCGACGCCGTCGTTGATCCAGCGGGTGCGCACCCCGATGGAGTTCAGCACCTCCAGGAGCCGGAAGACCTCTTCGATGCGGGCCACCCGGCGCAGCACGGTGCGGCCCTTGTTGAGGAGCGAGCCGCAGAGCAGCGCCACGCAGGCGTTCTTGCTCGTCTTGACGTCGATGGAGCCGGAGAGCCGGCGCCGGCCGACCACCCGCAGATGCATGGGCCCGGCGTAGCCGAGGGAGACGATCTCGCTGTCGAGTGCTTCGCCGATGCGGGCGATCATCTCAAGGCTGATGTTCTGGTTCCCGCGCTCGATACGGTTCACAGCGCTCTGGCTCGTGCCCAGAGCCTCGGCCAACTGCGTCTGTGTCCAGCCCCGGTGCTGCCGGGCGTCACGGATGAGCTTGCCGATGCGTACGAGGTAGTCGTCTGACATGGCGGCAGGTTATCTCACATATGAGATGAGATTCTTGTCGGGGTGCGCCGTCGGGGTGAGGGCCCTGTGAAGCACCGTCAGCTCTGATGGTCGTGCGGCGCGGGTGCCGGGGCAACCGGAGTGCATCCGTCCGGAGGTGTTCGGGACAGCACGCGCGCGCATGCGGGGCGTGCCCGCGCATGACCAGCGGCCGCCCATGTACTAGAGTTATCTCGACATCGAGATATCTGCCGAGGCGCACCGCGGCCGCACGTCACCGTCGAAGTGGCGGTAAGGGTGACCTAACTTAGCCTTACCTTAGCGGATTGGCTATCCAGCGTGGCGGCAGGATGCGGTGGAACGCGCACATATATGAAGGAGACTGTCGTGTCGGCGAACAGCTTCGACGCCCGCAGCACGCTGCAGGTGGGCGACGAGTCGTACGAGATCTTCAAGCTGGACAAGGTCGAGGGCTCCGCGCGCCTCCCTTACAGCCTGAAGGTGCTGCTGGAGAACCTGCTCCGTACCGAGGACGGCGCGAACATCACCGCCGACCACATCCGGGCGCTCGGCGGCTGGGACTCCCAGGCGCAGCCCAGCCAGGAGATCCAGTTCACGCCGGCCCGCGTGATCATGCAGGACTTCACCGGTGTGCCCTGTGTCGTGGACCTCGCCACCATGCGCGAGGCCGTGAAGGAGCTCGGCGGCGACCCGGCGAAGGTCAACCCGCTCTCCCCGGCCGAGCTGGTCATCGACCACTCCGTCATCGCCGACAAGTTCGGCACCAAGGACGCGTTCTCGCAGAACGTGGAGCTGGAGTACGGCCGCAACAAGGAGCGCTACCAGTTCCTGCGCTGGGGCCAGACCGCGTTCGACGACTTCAAGGTCGTCCCGCCGGGCACCGGCATCGTCCACCAGGTCAACATCGAGCACCTGGCCCGTACGGTCATGGTCCGGGGCGGCCAGGCCTACCCCGACACGCTGGTCGGCACCGACTCGCACACCACCATGGTCAACGGCCTCGGTGTGCTGGGCTGGGGCGTCGGCGGCATCGAGGCCGAGGCCGCGATGCTCGGCCAGCCGGTCTCGATG
The DNA here is from genome assembly GCF_030028635.1 of Streptomyces sp. BPTC-684. NCBI lineage: Bacteria > Bacillati > Actinomycetota > Actinomycetes > Kitasatosporales > Streptomycetaceae > Streptomyces > Streptomyces sp. BPTC-684. The sequence continues at coordinate 650,261 of NZ_CP124863.1, read as the reverse complement.
CTCATCCCGCGTGTCGTCGGCTTCAAGCTGACCGGTGAGCTGAACCCGGGCACCACCGCCACCGACCTGGTCCTCACGATCACCGAGATGCTGCGCAAGCACGGCGTCGTCGGCAAGTTCGTCGAGTTCTACGGCGAGGGCGTCGCCGCCACCTCGCTGGCCAACCGCGCCACCATCGGCAACATGTCGCCGGAGTTCGGCTCCACCGCCGCGATCTTCCCGATCGACGGCGAGACGCTGAAGTACCTGCGTCTGACCGGCCGCTCCGAGCAGCAGGTCGCGCTGGTCGAGGCGTACGCCAAGGAGCAGGGCCTCTGGCTGGACCCGGCCGCCGAGCCCGACTTCTCCGAGAAGCTGGAGCTCGACCTCTCCACGGTCGTCCCCTCCATCGCCGGCCCGAAGCGCCCGCAGGACCGCATCGTCCTGGCCAACGCCGCGCAGCAGTTCGCCCTTGACGTGCGCAACTACGTCGACGAGGACGACGAGGCGGGCAAGGAGTCCTTCCCGGCCTCCGACTCCCCGGCCTCCGCCAACGGCGTCCCGACCCGCCCGACGCTGGTCACCCTGGCCGACGGTTCGTCCTTCGAGATCGACCACGGTGCGGTGACGGTCGCGGCCATCACCTCCTGCACCAACACGTCGAACCCGTACGTCATGGTCGCCGCCGCGCTCGTCGCGAAGAAGGCCGTGGACAAGGGCCTGACCCGCAAGCCGTGGGTCAAGACCACGCTCGCCCCGGGCTCGAAGGTCGTCACCGACTACTTCGACAAGGCCGGTCTGACGCCCTACCTCGACAAGATGGGCTTCAACCTGGTCGGCTACGGCTGCACCACCTGCATCGGCAACTCGGGCCCGCTGGACGAGGAGATCTCCAAGGCGATCAACGAGCACGACCTCGCGGTCACCTCGGTGCTCTCCGGCAACCGCAACTTCGAGGGCCGGATCAACCCCGACGTCAAGATGAACTACCTGGCGTCCCCGCCGCTGGTCGTCGCGTACGCCATCGCGGGCTCGATGAAGGTCGACATCACCACCGAGGCCATCGGCACGGACACCGACGGCAACCCGGTCTTCCTGAAGGACATCTGGCCGACCGAGGCCGAGGTCAACGACGTCGTGGCGAACGCCATCGGCGAGGACATGTTCAACAAGTCCTACCAGGACGTCTTCGCGGGTGACGCGCAGTGGCAGTCGCTGCCGATCCCGACGGGCAACACCTTCGAGTGGGACCCGCAGTCCACCTACGTCCGCAAGCCCCCTTACTTCGAGGGCATGCAGATGGAGACGACCCCGGTCACCGACATCACGGGCGCGCGCGTCCTGGCCAAGCTGGGCGACTCGGTCACCACCGACCACATCTCCCCGGCCGGTGCGATCAAGGCCGACACCCCGGCGGGCAAGTACCTCACGGAGCACGGCGTCAACCGCCGTGACTTCAACTCCTACGGCTCGCGCCGAGGCAACCACGAGGTCATGATCCGCGGCACGTTCGCCAACATCCGCCTGCGCAACCAGATCGCGCCGGGCACGGAGGGCGGCTTCACCCGCGACTTCACGGTCGAGGGCGCCCCGGTCTCCTTCATCTACGACGCCTCCCAGAACTACCAGGCCGCCGGCACCCCGCTGGTCATCCTGGCGGGCAAGGAGTACGGCTCGGGCTCGTCCCGCGACTGGGCCGCCAAGGGCACGGCGCTGCTCGGCGTCAAGGCCGTCGTCGCCGAGTCGTACGAGCGCATCCACCGCTCCAACCTCATCGGCATGGGCGTCCTCCCGCTCCAGTTCCCGGAGGGCGCCACGGCGTCGTCGCTGGGCCTGACGGGCGAGGAGACCTTCTCCGTCACGGGCGTCACCGAGCTGAACGACGGCACGACCCCGCGCACGGTGAAGGTCACCACGGACACGGGCGTGGAGTTCGACGCGGTGGTCCGCATCGACACGCCGGGTGAGGCGGACTACTACCGCAACGGCGGCATCATGCAGTACGTGCTGCGGAACCTGATCCGTAACTAACGGACCCCGGTCAGCAGGAAGGGCCGCACCCCGTCGCCGGGGTGCGGCCCTTCGTCATGCACGGCGCTTCAGAGAAGAGCCGGTGGGATCAGAACAGCAGGCGGTACGTGTTCCAGCCGCCGTTGCCGATCTTCACGCGGGACTCGAACGGGTCCTGGGCGTTGCCGTTGCCGGAGTAGCGCCACAGGCTGCCGTCGTTGCCGCGGGCGATCAGGTCGGCCTTGCCGTCGTAGTCGACGTCGCCGGTGGAGATGAGGGTGTTGTAGGTGTTCCACCCACCACCGATCTTCGTGCGGCCCTCGAAGGGGGCCTTGTAGTTGCCGGTGCCCTTGTAGAGCCACAGGGTGCCGGAACCGTCGCGGGCGACGATGTCGTTCTTGCCGTCGCCGGTGAGGTCGCCGTTGCCGGCGATCTGGTTGTACTGGCCCCAGCCGCCGCCGACCTTGTAGCGGGACGTCAGCTTGCCGTCGCCGTAGCCGAGGTAGATGTACAGGTTGCCGCTGCCGTCCCGGGCGAGGAGGTCGCCCGCTCCGGCGCCGCCGAGGTTACCCACGGACCAGATGTGGTTGTAGGTGTTCCAGCCGCCGCCGACGGTGAACTCGCCGACGTCCCACATGAAGTAGCGGAGGTAGCCGTCGGTGCTGCGGTACCAGATGCCGTCCGAGTGGCCGTCACCGTTGTGGTCGACCTGGGTGAGGTCCTTCTCGTTGCTCCAGTTCTCACCGGACTTCACTCGGTCGGCGAGACCACCGTTGCCGTCCGGCGCGTAGCTGTACAGGTAGCCGTTGCCGGCGAAGCCGTACAGCGCGTACCGGGTCGTGTCCGCGACCGCGGACGAACGCAGGCCGGCCGGGGCGTGAGCCTTGGCGGCCCCGTCCTTGGCGGACTTGGCGGGGTTCTCGGCCGCGACGGCGGAAGCACCCGTCGCGACGAGCGCGGCGGTGACCGCCGCGGTGGCGAGACGCGCAGCTATGCGCCCACGCTTACGGCCAGAAATCTTGGCCACGTATTTCTCCATGGAGTTGTTGAGACATGGCGCGCCTCACGAGGTGCGGCCCGCCATCGGATCAACCAGATCGTTTCACGGGTTTCTCACATCTCCCAAACAGGTTTGTGCGGGAATCGTCACGTCCGGTTGACGGTGACCCCCGGTACGCCGAAGGGCCGCACCGCCGAAGCGGTACGGCCCTCCGTCACCTCAGGTCAGGGACCCGACGGTCGATCAGAAGAACAGCCGGTAGGTGTTCCAGCCGCTCGTGCCGATCTTGACACGGGACGCGAACGGCGACGCCGCGTTGCCCGTGCCCTTGTACAGGTACAGCGCGCCCGAGGCGTCGCGGCCGATGAGGTCGGCCTTGCCGTCCAGGTCGATGTCGCCCGCGGCGAAGATGGTGTTGTAGGTGTTCCACCCACCACCGATCTTCGTGCGGCCCTCGAACGGCGCCTTGTAGTTGCCGGTGCCCTTGTAGAGCCACAGCGTGCCGTCGCCGCCGCGCGCCACGATGTCGGCCTTGCCGTCGCCGGTCAGGTCGCTGTTGCCCGCGAGCTGGGTGTACTGGCCCCAGCCGCCGCCCACCAGGTAGCGGGACGTCATCTTGCCGTCGCCGTAGCCCAGGTAGAGGTACAGGTTGCCCGAACCGTCGCGGCCCAGGAGGTCACCCGCACCGGCGCCGCCCAGGTTGCCCGGGGAGAGCAGGGTGTTGTAGGTGTTCCAGCCGCCGCCGACCTTCCACGGCTGGCTGCCGTCGTTCGCCGCGTAGTACAGGTTGCCGCTGTAGTCGGCCTGCCAGATGCCGTCCGCGAGGCTGTCGGCGTTGTGGTCGACCTGGCCGATCCACTTCTGGCCCCAGCCGGTGTTGCCCTCGAAGCCGACACGGCCCTCGAGGCCGCCGTTGCCGTTGGGGGCGTAGTACCAGGCCGTGTTCGACTTGTCGACGCCGTACAGACCATATATCGGAGCGTCGCCCTCGTTGGACGCCTGCGCGCTCGTCAGGGCGCTCTTGGCCGGCTTGGCCGTCGGAGCCTTGAACGGCTTCGCCGAGGGGTTGTCGGCGGCGAACGCGGAGGCGCCGGTGCCGACGAGGGCGGCGGTAACCGCCGCGGCAGCGAGGCGGGAAGCTATCCGTCCACGCTTACGGCCAGAGATCTTGGCCACGTATGTCTCCATTGGTCGTGATTGAGACGTGGTGCGGCTCGGGTGCCGAGCCGCGTCACGAGTTCAGCGGAATCGTTTCACGACTCCTTTACCTGTCAACCCGCCTAGACCCAAAGGGGATCAAGACAACAGCTCTTTCTCGGCCCTTGTTCACCCGCCGTATCCCGAAAACGTCCAAAAGGGCCGCATTTCCCAAACGGGAATGCGGCCCTCCGGACATCCGCCGGTCATCCGCCGTGCGGAGAAGGCGTCAGAACAGCAGCCGGTACGTGTTCCAGCCGCCGTTGCCTATCTTGACGCGCGGCTTGTACGGGGACGCGGCGCTGCCGGTGCCCTTGTAGAGCCACAGCGCGCCCGCCGCGTCGCGGCCGAGCAGGTCGGTGGTGCCGTCGAGGTCCACGTCGCCCGAGGAGACGAGGGCGTTGAAGATGTTCCAGCCGCCGCCGATCTTGACCCGGCCCTCGAACGGCGCCCTGTAGTTGCCGGTGCCCTTGTAGAGCCACAGCGTGCCGTCGCCGCCGCGCGCCACGATGTCGGCCTTGCCGTCACCCGTGAGGTCGCCGTTGCCCGCGAGGGCCGTGTACTGGCCCCAGCCGCCGCCCACCAGGTAGCGCGACGTGAGCTTGCCGTTGCCGTAGCCCAGGTAGAGGTACAGGTTGCCCGAGGAGTCGCGGCCCAGCAGGTCGCCGGCGCCCGCGCCGCCCAGGTTGCCCGGGGACAGCAGCGTGTTGTAGATGTTCCAGCCGCCGCCGACGGTGGTGTTCTCGAGCTCGACGTACGGCTCGTACGTCATCGTGCCCTTCGTGTCCCACTTCCAGCTGCCGTCCGCGACGCCGTCGGCGTCGTTGTCGACCTGGGCGCCGTTCTTCAGGCCGCCCTGGCCCTCTTCGAGCGGCATCCGGGGCGAGAAGCCGCCCTCGAAGTCCGGCAGATAGGCGTAGCTGTTGCCGGAGCGGTCCACGCCGACCAGGGGGAAGACCGGGTAGGCGCCGTTGGGGTCGCCGTCCGCCTTGGTGACGCCGTGCTTGGCGCCCTTCGCCGCGGCGTGCGCGGCGGCCTTCGCGGCGGCGGCCTTCACCGACGCCTTGGCGGACGGGGTCGGGTTGTCGGCCGCGAACGCGGAGGCGCCGGTGCCGACGAGGGCGGCGGCAACCGCCGCGGCAGCGAGACGGGCGGCGGCTCTCCGCCCACGCGTACGGCCAGAAGTCTTGGCCACGTATCTCTCCATAGAGTCGATGAGCCATGACGCGGCACCGGGCACGCCTGTGAACCGTGCGCCGGGACACGTCACGCGATCATCGAGATCCTTACACAACCCCTTTACCTGTCAACCTGTTTGAGTGCGGAGTGGCCACATGCGGACGGGCCGCACCCCCGTCCCCGGGAGTGCGGCCCGTCCGTATCGCAGGTCAGCGACCAGAAGCAGCGATCAGAAGAACAGCCGGTACGTGTTCCAGCCGCTCGTCCCGATGTTCTTGCGCCCCGCGAACGGCGCCGCCGCGCTGCCCGTGCCCGAGTAGCGCCACAGGGAGCCGTCGTTGCCGCGCGCGATGAGGTCGGTCCTGCCGTCCAGGTCCAGGTCGCCCATCGAGAACAGGGCGTTGTACGTGTTCCAGCCGCCGCCGATCCTGGTGCGGCCTTCGAAGGGGGCCTTGTAGTTGCCGGTGCCCTTGTAGAGCCACAGGGTGCCGGAGCCGTCGCGGGCGACGATGTCGTTCTTGCCGTCGCCGGTCAGGTCGCCGTTGCCCGCGATCAGGTTGTACGCGTTCCAGCCGCCGCCGACCTTGTAGCGGGTCGCCACCTTGCCGGTGCCGTAGCCCAGGTACAGGTACAGCGTGCCGGTGGTGTCGCGGGCGAGCAGGTCGCCGGCCGCGGCGCCGCCCAGGTTGCCCGGGGAGAGCACCAGGTTGTACGTGTTCCAGCCGCCGCCGACGGTCCACGGGGCGGTGGCGTCGTCCGCGGCGTAGTACATCGTGCCGTTCTTGTCCCACTCCCACCAGCCGTCGGCGTACCCGTCGGCGTCGTGGTCGACCTGGGTCGTCCACTTGATGAGGTCCCAGCCGGTGTCGATCTTGGCGCGCGGGCTGAGGGCGCCGCCGCCGTCGCGGATGTAGCCGTAGAGCGTGTTGGCGCGGTCCGCGGCGAACAGGTCGAACTGGGGGGCCTCGGCGCTGGGCGCGGAGGTCACCGCGCCGGACCGGGCGAGCGACGGCGCCGACGACGCCGGGGCGGCGGTGGTGTACGGCTTCGGCGGGTTGACCGCGGCGGCCGCGGTCGCACCGGTGCCGACGAGGGCGGCGGCGGCCACGGCGGCGCCGAGCCGGGCGGCTATCCGGCTCCGCTTGCTGCCGGAAGTCCGAGAAGTCCCGGAAGTCCCGGAATCCTTGGCCAGGGTCTTGGCCACGTAGTTCTCCATGATCCATGAGGCTCAGATGCGTCGTGGCGCGCCTCAGCAGTCGAGACGCGCCACGGGTTTCACCGGAATCTTGCCATGACTCCTTTACATGTCAATCGGCTTGAGGTAAAAGCGGCCAACTCCACACGGTCGCCTGCCCGCTGGGGCCGTCAGCGCAGCAGCTCGATCTCCGCCAGCGTCGCCGGTCCGCCCGCCGGCACCAGCCGGTAGTGCCCGTACGAGCCGGGCCGGGCCACGCCGAACACCCGGGTCTGCTTGTCCCAGGCGAACGACTCACCGGAACGCTTGTCCAGATCGACCCACTTCGTCCCGTCCGAAGACCCCTGAAGGACCCACCCCTCGGGGGCCTTCGCGCGGTCGGCGGACGTCAGGGTGTACCGCACCGCGCGCGTGGCCGACGCCACCGGCAGCTCGACCGAGTCGAACGTGCCCGCCGTCGCCGAGGTGTCGTCGAACAGCGGGCCGCTGCCCGAGATCGCGTCGGACGGCGGCGCGGGCACCTCGTCGTCGTGCGTGATCGACACCGGCGCCGCCTTCTCGCCCGTGCCCCAGGCCGAAGGGCGCGGCCCCATCGCGAAGTCCAGCGTGCCGCCCCGGGCCAGCAGGGAGTGGGGGAGCGCGGTGGAGTCCCAGGCCTTGCCGTTCACCTTCAGCGACTGGACGTAGAGGTTGCGGGAGCTGTTCTTCGGCGCCTTCACCACGAGGTCGCGGCCGTTCTCCAGGTGCACCGTCGCCTTGGTGAACAGGGGCGAGCCGATGGCGTACTCGCCGCTGCCCATGACCAGCGGATAGAACCCGAGCGCGGAGAACAGGTACCAGGCCGACTGCTCGCCATTGTCCTCGTCGCCGTGGTAGCCCTGGCCGATCCCGCTGCCCGTGTAGAGGCGGTTCATGACCTCGCGGACCTTCTCCTGCGTCTTCCAGGGCTGCCCGGCCGCGTCGTACATGTACGTCACGTGGTGGCCGACCTGGTTGGAGTGGCCGTACATGCCCATCCGGACGTCACGCGCCTCCGTCATCTCGTGGATGACGCTGCCGTACGAACCGGCGAAGTCGGGGGAGGCCGTCTCCGGGGTCGCGAAGAACGCGTCGAGCTTCTTCGCGAGCCCCGCGCGCCCGCCGTAGAGATTGGCGAGCCCGCGCGAGTCCTGCGGAGCGGTGAACGCGTAACCCCAGCCGTTGGTCTCGGTGTAGTCGTACCCCCAGACCCGCGGGTCGTACGTGCCGCTCGGCACCCGCCAGTCGCCCTTGGCGTCCCGGCCCTGGAAGAAGCCGGGCGCACCCGCCCCGGCGCTCGCCGCCTTCGGGTCGAAGAGCTTCACGTAGTTGCGGGCGCGGCCCAGGAAGTACGCCGACTCCTCCTGGTAGCGGGACCTGCCGGTCTTCTTGTAGAGCGCCTCGCCCATCTTCGCCAGGCCGTAGTCGTTGAGGTAGCCCTCAAGGGACCAGGACAGGCCCTCGTGCGTGGAGGTCGGGGTGTAGCCGAGGAAGGGCGAGGTGTCCATGCCCTTGCGGCCGACCCCCGCGGACGGCGGGGCGACGGTCGCGTTCTTCAGCGCGGCCTCGTAGGCGGCCTCGCCGTCGAACTTCACGCCCTTCACATACGCGTCGGCGAACGCCACGTCCGAGCTGGTCCCGGTCATCAGGTCCGCGTAGCCGGGCGAGGACCAGCGCGAGATCCAGCCGCCGTCCTTGTACTGCTGGACGAACCCGTCGACCATCTCGCCCGCCCGGCCGGGGGTGAGCAGCGAGTACGCGGGCCACGTCGTGCGGTAGGTGTCCCAGAAGCCGTTGTTGACGTACACCTTGCCGTCGACGATCTTCGCGCCGGTGTGCGTCGGGGTGTCCTGGCCGGTGCCGGGGGAGAAGGGGCTGGCGTACTGGTACTTGGAACCGACCTTCTCGAAGCCGGAGTTCGGGTACAGGTAGAGGCGGTAGAGCGAGGAGTAGAGGGTCGTCAGCTGGTCGTGGCTCGCGCCCTCGACCTCGACCCGGCCCAGGATCTCGTCCCAGGCCTGGCGCGCCCGGTCCCGTACGCGCTCGAAGGAGGTGCCCGCCGGGATCTCCGCGGCGAGGTTCGCCTTCGCCTGGTCCACACTGATGAGTGAAGTGGCGAGCCGCAGGGTGACCGTGCGGTCCTTGCCGGGCGTCAGGCGCAGATAGCCGGTGACGTCCGCGCCGCCGCCCCCGGGCAGCTTGCCGCCCGCGGTGGCCGGGGCGTCGAGGACGCCGTAGACGAAGAGCCTGGTGGCGCCCTCCGAGAGACCGCTCTTGACGTCGGAGTAGCCGGTGAAGGAAGAGGTCGACGGGTCCAGGGTGAGGCCGCCGTTGTTGTTGACGTTGTCGAAGAGCACGCTCGCGTCGTCACCGGGATAGGTGAACCGCATGGTCGCGGCGTGGTCGGCGGGCGCCATCTCGGCCTTGAGGCCGTTCTCGAAGGTGACGCCGTAGTAGTACGGCTTCGCGGTCTCCCTCTCGTGCCGGAACGGCAGCGCGCGTGCGCCGCGCGAGGCGTCCGGGGTGCCGGCGGCCGCCGACGGCATCAGCTGGAAGGTCTGCCGGTCGCCCATCCAGGGGCTCGGCTCGTGGCTGGCCGAGAACGCCTGGAGGGTGGGCAGGTTGTCCGCGTTGTTGCGCCGCGCGTAGTCGTACAGCCAGTCCTGCGAGCCCGCGTTGGTCACCGGGGTCCAGAAGTTGAACCCGCCCGGGACGGCCGTCGCCGGGAAGGTGTTGCCGCGCGAGAAGGAGCCGCTGGAGTTGGTTCCCCGGGTGGTGAGCGCGTAGTCGGCGAGGTGGGCCAGGCGCTTCTCCGGCTTCTTCGGGGCGATCGCCAGGTCGTCGATCCAGCCCTGGAACTTCGCCGGGCCCTTGGGCGAGTCGTACGCCACCAGGACCCGGTCGACGGTCTTGCCGGCGGCCACCGCCCCGATGCGCGAGGACACCTGGTTCCACTGGTTGACGTAGAGCGTCTTCGCCGCGCCCTGGCCCTGCGGGGTGAGGAGGCCGCCGTGCGAGTCGAGGGCCTTCAGGTCACTCAGATAGGTGCCGTCGGTGAAGGCGAGGTCCACCGACACGTTGGTGGCGGGATAGCCGAGGTCGGTCTCCGGCATCGACGGGAAGACCTTGTAGTCGAGCACGGTGTCCCGGCCGATCCGGGTGTCCACGTCGAAGACCTTGTTGTACGAGTAGGCCCGACCGTCCGCCTTGTGCGTACCGGCGTAACGCAGGGCCCTCTTTCCGGTGAATCCGGCGTTGGCCTTGGCGGTGGGGGAGCCGCCGGGCCCGCGGTCCGCCAGCGTCAGCATGTCCGGCGGAACCGGGGTGCTGGTGTCCCCGTCGGAGAACTGCACATCGGCCAGCTGGGTGATGTCGGCTCCGCCGTTGCGGGTGATCTCCAGCCGGTAGCGCGCGTACGCCGTGGAGCCCGCGAAGTCGTACGTCTTGGTCTGGAAGCGCGAGCTGAACGTTTCACCCGAGCGGGTGTCCAGCGTCGTCCAGGTGCTGCCGTCCGCCGAGCCCTTCAGCGTCCAGTCCTTGGGGTCGCGGGGAGCCGCGTCATTGGCCGAGGTCAGCGCGTAGGTGACGACCTTGACCGGGCTGTCGAGATCGAATTCCAGCCAGGCGGTGGGCTGGAAGGCCAGCCATTTGGTGCTGGGCTGGCCGTCGACGAGGTTCTCCTTCACCTCGCCCGAGCCGTCGTTCTCGGCGCTCGCCCGCACCGCCGTCACCCTGTCGGTGACGTTGCCCGGTATGCCGCTGGTGAATCCGCCGTCGACCCCCGACGCCCGCTTCCTCCCGTCCGGGCCCGTGTCCACGGTGTCGCGCCAGTCCGGCTGCGGCTGGCCGGTTTCGAACGAGGTGCGGAACTCCTGGCCGCCAAAGGCGGGTTGGGCCGAGGCCGGCTGGGCCGACGCGGCCCACTGGGCCGTCACCACGAGCAGGAGGGAGGCCGCCGCGAGGGCGGCCGCCGGCCCTTGTCGGAGCCGGGATCTGGGCAGCATACGGAGGCCTTTCCGTTGGCGGGCGCATGACACGACGACGCCCGGCCCGGGCCGGTGCGCTCCGGTCATGCGATCTGGACAACGTTGTCAGAGAGAAAATGCAGGATCCAGTAGGAAGGCAAGTCATGGGTGGTGTCAAGGGTGTTGAGGGGGAATGGCCTGGGCGTTTCGCGGCGCCGCGAGAGTGTCGCGGGGGTCCGGCCCACCGCGCTCCGCCATCAGATATCCAAGAGGTCTCAACTCGGGAAAGGATGCCGTCCAACCATGCTTTCGATCTTGCTCAGTTGACGGAAAGTGGACTATACCTGTCGGCGTCCGCTCCGCCGGGAAGCCGGCGGGCTCGGGGGACGGGGGACGTCGGGGAAGCAACGGCACGTCATCCTCCGCAATGTCCGACGTATCCGCTGCGTACCCTGCACTACCCAAGCTTCAGCACAACTGACCGCGGTGGCGGGGCCCTTCGCCTGCAGGCGATTCGGTACGGGCGACCGGTACACCGCCTGAGTCCTGGAGAAGGCGAGGACTTGAGCATGGGATCCACCTCCGCCCACGACAGCAATGAGGGCCTGGGCCGTCGCGATCTGATCAAGCGGTCCGCGGCGCTCGGTCTGATCACCGTTCCGGCGATGGGCTTCCTGTCCGCCTGTGCGAGCAGCAGCGACGACAGCCCCAAGGAAAAGCCCACCGGCGGCCCCAAGACCGCCAAGAACCCGCTGGGCGTCAATGAGTCGGCGGCTCTCGACGTCGTCATCTTCGACGGCGGTTTCGGCACCAAGTACGCCACCGACGCGAACGCCGTGTACCAGAAGGCGTTCCCGAAGGCGAAGATCAATTTCCACAAGACCCAGAAGATCCAGTCGGAGCTCCAGCCCAAGTTCAACGGCGGCACCCCGCCGGACCTGATCGACAACTCGGGCGCCGAGCAGATGGACATGGGCGTCCTGGTCGGAAAGAGCCAGCTCACCGACCTGACCCCGCTCCTGGACGCGCCGTCCATCGACGACCCGAGCAAGAAGGTCCGCGACACGCTGCGGCCCGGCATCGTCGAGATGGGCCAGTTCGACGGCGACCCGTGCTGGATCTTCTACTACGCGTACACCGTGTACGGCGTCTGGTACTCGCAGACCGCGCTGGACAAGCTCGACGCGAAGTACCCGGAGACCTGGGACGAGATGCTCGCCCTGTGCGAGAAGGCCAAGAAGCAGGGCATCGCGGGCTGGACCTACCCGGGCAAGTACCCGTACTACCTGCCGTTCTCGCTCTACCCGTTCATCGCCAAGATCGGCGGCCGCGAGGTCCTGGACGCCATCGACAACCTGGAGCCGAAGGCCTGGGAGCACCCGGCCGTCAAGGCCGCGTTCGAGGCGTACTACGAGCTCTTCAAGAAGGGCTACATCCTCCAGGGCACCCCGGGCATGACCCACATCCAGTCGCAGACCGCCTGGACCAAGGGTCAGGCGCTGTTCATCCCGAACGGCTCCTGGGTGGAGAACGAGGCCGCTCCCACCACGCCCAAGGACTTCAAGATGATGGTGGGCGCGCCCTCCAGTCTGGACGGCAACGACAAGATGCCGTTCGGCACCCTCTGGGCGTCCGGCGGCGAGCCGTTCATCGTCCCGGCCAAGGCGAAGAACCCGACCGGCGGCATGGAGCAGCTGCGCATCATGCTCAGCGAGGCCTCCTCGAAGAACTTCACCACCCAGGTCAAGTCGCTCTCCGCGTTCAACGGCGGCACGGACGGCCTGGCCCTGTCGACGGCCCTGCAGTCCGGTGTCGACGCGCTGAAGAAGGCCGGCACCAACGTCGTCAACCCGCGGCTCCAGGACTGGTACGTGAAGCTCCAGAAGGAGCAGATCGGTGTCGCCGGTCTCGGCGAGATGATGGCGGGTCGCGCGACCCCGGCCGAAACCATCAAGAAGATCCAGGGTTACGCCGACAAGGCCGCCCAGGACCAGAACATCAAGCACTACAAGCACAAGAAGTAGCGGCAGTGGTCCAGCGTCACCAGCGGCGGCACCCGCTAGAAGATCGGGGTCGGTAACCATGCAACACGGCAAGTACCGGTTCATCGTGGGATTTCTGGTACTCCCACTGACGTTGTACTCACTCTTCGTCATCTGGCCGTTCATCCAGTCCATCTACTACTCGTTCACGGACTGGACCGGTCTGAGCCCGGACTTCAAGATGGTCGGCTTCGACAACTACAAGCGGATGTTCGACGACGACATCTTCTGGAAGTCGTTGCAGCACAGTCTGCTGTTCGTGCTGCTGCTGCCGCTGGTGACGCTGGGTCTCGCGCTGTTCTTCGCCTTCATGCTCAATGTCGGGGGGCGGCGCCGAAAGGGCGCCGCCATTACCGGAGTGCGCGGCTCCGGCTTCTACAAAATCGCCTACTTCTTTCCGCAGGTGCTCTCGATCGCGATCGTCGCCCTGCTCTTCCAGTTCGCGTACAACCCCAACAACGGCGTGATCAACTCCGCGCTCAAGGGGGTCGGTCTCGGCAGCGTCCAGCCGAACTGGCTGGGCGACCCGGATCTGGCGCTGTACTGCGTGATGGCCGTGCTCGTCTGGTCCACGGTCGGCTTCTTCGTCGTCCTGTTCTCGGCCGGAATGGCGTCGATCCCCAGGGACTTCTACGAGGCGGCGCTGCTCGACGGCGCCAGCCGCTTCACCACGTTCTTCCGGATCACGCTGCCGCTGCTCTGGGACACCGTGCAGTCCGGCTGGGTCTACATGGGCATCCTCGCCCTCGGCGCCGAGGCGTTCGCCTCGGTGCAGATCATGACGGTGGGCCCGGGCGGCCCCGACTACTCGACCACGGTCCTGCCGCTCTACGTCTATCAGTCGGCGTTCCGCGACGGTCAGGCCGGATACGCGACCACGATCGGTGTCGCGCTGCTCGTCGTCACGCTGCTGTTCGCGGCGGTCGTGATGCGACTGGGCCGGCGCGAGCGGCTGGAGTTCTCATGACCACTGACACCTCGACCGCCGACCTCGCCGAGGAGGGCCCGCCCGTGGCCAAGCAGGCGGCGCCCGCGAAGAAGGAGAAGAAGGGCGAGGGCGCGGTCCTCAACGTCTTCTCGCACGGAGTGCTCATCCTCTGGGCGTTCATGGTCGTCATCCCGCTGCTGTGGGCGGTCATGGCGTCCTTCAAGGACGACAACTCGATCCTGTCCACCCCCTGGGCGCTCCCGGACAAGCTGCACTTCGACAACTGGTCGCGGGCCTGGACCCAGGCCCATATGAGCGACTACTTCCTCAACACCATCCTGGTGGTGGGCGGCTCGCTCATCGGCACGCTGCTGCTCGGCTCGATGGCCGCGTACGTCCTCGCGCGCTTCGACTTCCCGGGGAACCGGTTCATCTACTACCTGTTCATCGGCGGGATGAGCTTCCCGATCATGCTGGCCCTGGTGCCGCTGTTCTACGTGATGAACAACCTGAGCCTGCTGAACACGACGCACGGCCTGATCCTGGTCTACATCGCGTACTCGCTGCCGTTCACGGTCTTCTTCCTCACCTCGTTCTTCCGGACGCTCCCCACCTCGGTCGCCGAGGCGGCGATGATCGACGGCGCCTCGCACACCCGCACCTTCTTCCAGGTGATGCTGCCGATGGCCCGTCCGGGTCTGATCAGCGTGGGCATCTTCAACTTCCTGGGGCAGTGGAACCAGTACATGCTGCCGACGGTCCTCAACACGGACCCGGACAAGCGGGTGCTCTCCCAGGGCCTGGTCGAGCTCGCGACCAGCCAGGGGTACAAGGGCGACTGGTCCGGCCTCATGGCGGGCCTGGTGATGGCGATGCTGCCGGTGCTCGCCGCGTACGTCGTCTTCCAGCGCCAGGTCGTCGCGGGACTCACCGCGGGGGCGCTCAAATAGCGGTACGTCACGCTCCGCATCCACCACGGGACCGCCCGTCGGCGACACGCCGACGGGCGGTCCCGTCTATGTCCCACTGCTCAGGTCTTGACGGGAGACAACCCGAAAGGCTCAGCTTAGAGTTCACATGTTGGAGATAGGGCGGGGCCTCAAAGCTGCGGTCCCGTGCGGGGGCGGCCGTCGTGCCGCCTGCCTACGGCAGGAGTGGATGAGTCGATGGAGACTCCGGGGTCGCAGACGTCACTGCACCGGGCCAATCTGGAGCGGGTCGTACGCGCGGTGCGCATGGCGGGCTCGCTCACCCAGGCCGAGATCGCCAGGACCACGGGCCTCTCTGCGGCCACGGTCTCCAATATCGTTCGTGAACTGAAGGACGGCGGAACCGTCGAGGTCACGCCCACCTCGGCGGGCGGCCGCCGGGCCCGCAGCGTCTCGCTCAGCGGCTCCGCGGGCATCGTCATCGGCGTCGACTTCGGCCACACCCACCTGCGCGTCGCGGTCGGCAACCTGGCCCACCAGGTGCTCGCCGAGGAGGCCGAGCCGCTCGACGTGGACGCCTCCTCCGCGCAGGGCTTCGGCCGGGCGGAAGAGCTGGTCACCCGGCTGATCACGGCCACCGGCATCGGCCGGGACAAGGTCATCGGGGTGGGCCTGGGCGTGCCCGGACCCATCGACGTGGAGTCCGGCACGCTGGGCTCCACGGCCATCCTGCCGGGCTGGACCGGCATCAACCCCCGCGAGGAGCTCTCGGGCCGCCTCGGCGTGCCGGTGTACGTCGACAACGACGCCAACCTGGGCGCCCTGGGCGAGCTGGTGTGGGGCAGCGGGCGCGGGGTCAAGGACCTGGCGTACATCAAGGTGGCGAGCGGTGTCGGCGCCGGTCTGGTGATCGACGGGCAGATCTACCGGGGCCCGGGCGGCACGGCCGGCGAGATCGGGCACATCACCCTGGACGAGTCGGGCCCGGTGTGCCGCTGCGGCAACCGGGGCTGCCTGGAGACCTTCACGGCCGCCCGGTACGTGCTGCCGCTGCTCCAGTCCAGCCACGGGGCCGATCTGACCATGGAACGCGTGGTCCAGCTGGCCCGCGAGGGCGACCCGGGGTGCCGGCGCGTCGTCGCGGACGTGGGCCGCCACATCGGCAGCGGTGTCGCCAACCTCTGCAATCTGCTCAACCCCAGCCGGGTGGTGCTCGGCGGCGATCTGGCGGAGGCCGGTGAGCTGGTCCTGGGGCCCATCAGGGACTCCGTGTCGCGGTACGCCATCCCCAGTGCGGCGCGCCAGCTTTCGGTCCTTCCGGGTGCTCTCGGCGGCCGCGCCGAGGTGCTCGGCGCGCTGGCTCTGGTACTGAGCGAAATGGGCGATTCGACCCTGCTTGAGAGTGCTCTCCCGGCCGGGGCTCCTGCCTTCACTTAGATAACGGATGGCACCGTTGTCATCTCGTTAAGGATTTACTCCTTGACGGTGGCCCTGCAGCCGAGTTGACTTCCAGCCACCTCGGCCGCAACGTCGCGGCCTCGTCAGGGAGGTTCCAGAATGAACACGCGTATGCGTCGTGCCGCCGTGGCCGTGGCCGCCACCGCGATGGCCGTCTCTCTCGCCGCCTGTGGAAGCGCCAAGGAGTCGGGCGACAAGACCAAGGAGTCCGCCGGTTCCAAGAAGGGCGACGCGATCAAGATCGGTCTGCTCCTGCCGGAGAACCAGACCGCGCGTTACGAGAAGTTCGACAAGCCGCTCATCGAGAAGAAGGTCAGCGAGCTGACCAACGGCAAGGGCCAGGTCGTCTACGCGAACGCCAAGCAGGACGCGACGACGCAGACGCAGCAGGTCGACACGATGATCACCAACAAGGTCGACGCTTTGATCGTGGACGCGGTGGACTCGAAGGCGATCGCGGGTGCGGTGAAGAAGGCCAAGGACCGGGGGATCCCGGTCGTGGCGTTCGACCGTCTGGCGGAGGGGCCGATCGACGCGTACACGTCGTTCGACAACGAGCAGGTCGGGCATGTGCAGGGCAAGGCCCTGGTCGACGCGCTGGGCGCGAAGGCCAAGGACGGCCAGATCGTGATGATGAACGGCGCGATCACCGACCCGAACGCCGCGCTGTTCAAGAAGGGCGCGCACGCCGAGCTGGACGGCAAGGTGAACATCGGCAAGGAGTACGACACCAAGGAGTGGAAGCCGGAGAACGCCAACGCCAACATGGAGGGCGCGATCTCGGCCCTGGGCAAGGACAAGATCATCGGCGTGTACTCCGCCAACGACGGCATGGCCGGCGGCATCATCACCGCCCTCAAGGCCGCCGGTCTGCCCAAGCTCCCGCCGGTCACCGGCCAGGACGCCGAACTCGCCGGAGTCCAGCGCATCGTCGCGGGCGAGCAGTTCATGAGCGTCTACAAGCCCTACGTCCAGGAAGGCCCGATCGCGGCCGAGATGGCCGTCGCGCTGGCCAAGGGTGAGAAGCTGGACTCGATCGCGAAGTCCAAGGTCGACAGCCCGACCACCAAGGGCGTCCCGTCGGTGATCCTCCCGGTCGTGTCGCTGACCAAGGACAACATCAAGGACACCGTCATCAAGGACGGCATCTACAAGGCCGACGAGATCTGCACCTCGAACTACAAGGCCGCCTGCGACGCGCTCGGCCTGAAGTAGTCCCCCGCCGGAACCCCTGCGCACGCGCTGTGCGCGGGGCCCCGGCCCCCGAAGCCCCTCCGGCGCCCCGCCCTCCTTCTCAGCCCCCGCTATCGGGCGGGGCGCCGGACGGAACGCTTCTTCTCCCCGTTCTCTTCTGCTCAACCTCCGCGCCCCCTCCTCGGGCGCGGCATCCCCGCCGGTCAGGCGGCGAAGGAGATGGTTCACGTGTCCGCTACGCCCGTGCTGGCGTTGCGCGGGGTCTCCAAGCGGTTCGGTGCCGTTCAGGCGCTCACCGACGTAGAGCTTGAGGTCCACGCCGGTGAGGTGGTCGCCCTGGTGGGCGACAACGGAGCCGGAAAGTCCACCCTGGTCAAGACGATCGCCGGGGTGCACCCCATCGATGACGGCGTCATCGAGTGGGAGGGCCGCGGCGTACAGATCAACAAGCCGCACGACGCCCAGGCGCTCGGCATCGCGACCGTCTACCAGGACCTCGCGCTGTGCGACAACATCGACGTCGTCGGCAACCTCTACCTGGGCCGGGAGCTGCGCAAGCGCGGCATCCTCGACGAGGTCGAGATGGAGCGCCGCTCGCGCGAGCTGCTGACCACGCTGTCGATCCGCATCCCCAGCGTCCGCATCCCGATCGCGTCGCTCTCCGGCGGCCAGCGCCAGACCGTCGCCATCGCCCGTTCGATGCTCGGCGAGCCCAAGCTCGTCATCCTCGACGAGCCGACCGCGGCCCTCGGCGTCGAGCAGACCGCGCAGGTCCTCGACCTGGTCGAGCGGCTGCGCGAGCGCGGCCACGCCGTCATCCTCATCAGCCACAACATGGCCGATGTGAAGGCCGTCGCGGACAAGGTCGCCGTGCTGCGCCTGGGCCGCAACAACGGCGTCTTCGAGGTCAAGACCACCTCGCAGGAAGAGATCATCTCCGCCATCACCGGCGCCACGGACAACGCCGTGACCCGCCGTGCGGCGCGCAACGCGGAGGTTCAGAAGTGAGCACCGACAAGACCTCCCCCGTGGACAAGGCAGCGGCGGCCGACCCGACCGCGCCCATACACCTCGACAAGCCCCACGAGGCCCCCGTGGACGCGCCGCCGGCCGCGGGCGAGGCGGTCACCGCCGTCGACCCGCGCCTGCTCGTGCGCGAGCAGGGCTTCGCGGGCTACCTCTCCGAGTTCAAGCGCAAGATGAAGGCGGGTGACCTCGGGTCGCTGCCGGTCGTCGTCGGCCTGATCGTCATCATGGCGATCTTCCAGAGCCTGAACTCGAACTTCCTGACCGCCGGCAACCTCTCCGACATCAGCGTCGCCATGGTCGGTACGGGCATGATCGCCACCGGCATCGTCTTCGTGCTGCTGCTCGGCGAGATCGACCTGTCGGTCGGCTCGGTCAGCGGTGTCGCGGGCGCCACCTTCGCGGTGCTCAACGTCACGCACGGCATGGCCGAGTGGCTGGCCCTGGTCCTGGCCGTCCTGACCGGTACGGTCGCGGGCGCCATCCACGGCTTCGTCTTCGCCAGGATCGGCGTCCCCGCGTTCGCCGTGACCCTGGCCGGTCTGCTGTTCTGGAACGGCTTCATGCTCCAGGTCCTCGGCAGCAACGGCACGATCAACCTGGACTCCGAGGGCCTGGTCGCCAAGCTGACCAGCTACTACTTCAGCGATGTGGCGGCCGCGTACGGCCTGGCCGCGGTCGCGGTGGTGGCGTTCTTCCTCACCTCGTTCCTCGACAGCCGGCGCCGCGAGGCGGCCGGGGTGCCGTCCCGGCCGCTCAGCGAGATCGTGCTGCGCACGGTGCTGCTCGCCGTCCCGGCCGTCGGCGCCGCCGCCGTCTACAACCAGTACAAGGGCCTCCCGCTCGCGGTGGTGCTCTTCCTGGCGGTCCTGGTCCTCACCGACTTCGTGCTCCGGCGCACCGCGTACGGCCGCAAGGTCTTCGCGCTGGGCGGCTCCATCGAGGCCTCCCGCCGGGCCGGCATCAACGTGGTGATGATCCGCACCTCGATCTACGCCATCTCCGGCACCTTCGCGGCCATCGGCGGCCTCTTCCTCGCCTCGAAGATCACCGCGGCCAACCAGGGCGCGGGCAGCGGCGAGCTCCTGATGAACGCCATCGCGGCGGCCGTCATCGGCGGCACCAGCCTCTTCGGCGGCCGCGGCCGCACCTGGAACGCGCTGCTCGGTGTGCTGGTGATCACCTCGATCCAGTACGGCCTGGCCCTGCAGGGCATCGCCTCGCCGATCCAGTACATGATCACGGGTGGCGTACTGCTCGCGACCGTCGTGATCGACGCGGTCACCCGCAAGACCCAGAAGTCCGCGGGCCGCGCCTGACCCGCGGCCCACACCCCCTCGCGCTCCTTGCGGGGCAAGGGGGAACCCCGGACGTGCCCGGTGCCCTCGCGGCGCCGGGCACGTCTGTGCGCGGGCGCGGATGTCAGCCATTCGCGTGACGCGGAACGCACCGCCCGATGACCGCCGTCGCGGACGGAACATTAGACTCGGCCAAATCGGCATGCTCGACCAGCACGGATGCAAGGAGGCACGGGTGCCGCTGCTTACCCGTATCAGGGGACCGCGCGATCTCGACCGGCTCAGCCCGGAGCAGCTGGACCAGCTGGCCGCTGAGATCCGGACCTTTCTCGTGGACGCGGTCTCCAAGACCGGCGGGCACCTCGGCCCCAACCTGGGCGTCGTGGAGCTCACCATCGCGCTGCACCGCGTCTTCGAGTCGCCCAAGGACAAGGTCCTGTGGGACACCGGCCACCAGAGCTATGTGCACAAGCTCCTCACCGGCCGCCAGGACTTCTCCAAGCTGAAGATGAAGGGCGGGCTCTCCGGCTACCCGGCCCGCGCCGAGTCCGAGCACGACTTCATCGAGAACAGCCACGCCTCCACCGTGCTGGGCTGGGCCGACGGCCTGGCCAAGGCCAACGAGGTCCTGAAGAAGGACGACCACGTCGTCGCGGTCATCGGCGACGGCGCGCTCACCGGCGGCATGGCCTGGGAGGCGCTGAACAACATCGCCGCCGCCAAGGACCGCCCGCTGGTCATCGTGGTCAACGACAACGAGCGCTCCTACGCGCCGACCATCGGCGGCCTCGCCAACCACCTGGCGACCCTGCGCACCACCGACGGCTACGAGCGCTTCCTGGCCAAGGGCAAGGACCTCCTGGAGCGCACCCCGGTCGTCGGCAAGCCGCTCTACGAGACGCTGCACGGCGCCAAGAAGGGCCTCAAGGACTTCATCGCCCCGCAGGGCATGTTCGAGGACCTGGGGCTGAAGTACGTCGGCCCGATCGACGGCCACGACATCGAGGCCCTGGAGTCCGCCCTGACGCGCGCCAAGCGCTTCGGCGGTCCGGTCATCGTGCACTGCCTCACCGAGAAGGGCCGCGGCTACCAGCCCGCCCTGGCGGACGAGGCCGACCGCTTCCACGCCGTCGGCAAGATCCACCCCGACACCGGCCTGCCGGTCTCGACCTCCGGCCTCGACTGGACCTCGGTCTTCGGCGAGGAGATGGTCAAGCTCGGCAAGGAGCGCGAGGACATCGTCGCGATCACCGCGGCCATGCTCCAGCCGGTCGGGCTCGACAAGTTCGCCAAGGCCTTCCCCGAGCGGGTCTACGACGTGGGCATCGCCGAGCAGCACGCCGCGGTCTCCGCGGCGGGCCTGGCCACCGGCGGGCTGCACCCCGTCTTCGCCGTCTACGCCACCTTCCTCAACCGCGCCTTCGACCAGGTCCTGATGGACGTGGCGCTGCACAAGTGCGGGGTGACGTTCGTCCTGGACCGGGCCGGGGTCACCGGCACCGACGGCGCCTCGCACAACGGCATGTGGGACATGTCGATCCTCCAGGTCGTCCCGGACCTCAGGATCGCGGCCCCGCGCGACGCCGACCAGGTGCGCGCCCAGCTGCGCGAGGCCGTCGAGGTCGAGGACGCCCCGACCGTGGTGCGCTTCTCCAAGGGCGCGGTCGGCCCGGCGGTCCAGGCCGTCGGCCGGATCGGCGGCATGGACGTGCTGCGCCGCCCCGAGGCGGACCTCCCCCATAGCCTTAAGGGCATGGGAGGTGCCCCCACGGACGTGCTCCTCGTCTCGGTCGGCGCGCTCGCCCCGATGTGCCTGGAGATCGCCGACCTGCTGGACGCCCAGGGCATCTCGACCACCGTGGTCGACCCGCGCTGGGTCAAGCCGGTCGACGAGGCGCTGGCGCCGCTCGCCGAGACCCACCGGGTCGTCGTCACCGTCGAGGACAACAGCCGCGTCGGCGGTGTCGGCTCGGCCGTCGCCCAGGCGCTGCGCGACGCGGGCGTCGACGTGCCGCTGCGCGACTTCGGCATTCCGCCGCGCTTCCTCGACCACGCCTCCCGCAAGGAGGTCATGGCCGAGATCGGGCTGACCGCGCCGGACATCGCGCGCCAGGTCACCGGCCTGGTCGCCAAGCTCGGCGGCCTGGAGAGCGAGAGCGCCGTGGAGCCCGCGCGCGACTGACGAAGGCGCCGGTGAACAGCCGGCGACCGGTCAATGGGCCGGTCCGATCGCCCTGTACGGGTGGTTGGACCGGCCCATCCGCGTGAATTACCGTTGCTGCCCCGTACCCGTACCGCGTCTCGTCCCGATCATGGCGGGGACATGAGCTAGCGGAGGTGCACAGGTGGCTGGTACCGGTCTCTTTCGGACCAAATCTATTGAGAAGTCCATCGCGGACACAGAGGAGCCGGAGCACGCGCTCAAGAAGTCGCTGTCGGTCCTCGATCTGACGGTCTTCGGCGTCGGTGTCATCATCGGCACCGGCATCTTCGTCCTCACCGGCAAGGTCGCCAAGGAGAACGCGGGCCCGGCGGTCTCCCTCGCGTTCGTGGCGGCCGGCGTCGTCTGCGCGCTGGCGGCGCTCTGCTACGCGGAGTTCGCCTCCACGGTCCCGGTGGCCGGGTCCGCCTACACGTTCTCCTACGCCTCGCTCGGCGAGCTGCCCGCCTGGACCATCGGGTGGGACCTGGTGCTCGAATTCGCCCTCGGCACCGCGGTGGTGGCCGTCGGCTGGTCGGGGTACGTACGCTCGCTGATGGACAACGCGGGCTGGCACCTGCCGGACGCGCTGGCCGGGCGCGAGGGCGCCGACGGCTTCGGCTTCGACATCCTCGCCGCCGCCCTCGTCCTGCTGCTGACCGCGATCCTCGTCCTCGGGATGAAGCTCTCCGCGCGCGTGACCTCGGTCGTCGTGGCCATCAAGGTCACCGTCGTGCTGATCGTGATCATCGCGGGCGCCTTCTTCATCAAGTCCGAGAACTACAAGCCGTTCATCCCGAAGGCGCAGCCGCAGGAGGCGGGGGGCAACCTCCAGGCGCCGCTCATCGAGCTGATGTCCGGGTACGCGCCCACCAACTTCGGTGTGATGGGCATCTTCACCGCCGCCTCCGTCGTCTTCTTCGCCTTCATCGGCTTCGACATCGTGGCGACCGCCGCCGAGGAGACCAAGAACCCGCAGCGCGACATGCCGCGCGGCATCCTCGGCTCGCTCTTCATCTGCACCACCCTGTACGTCGCCGTCTCGGTCGTCGTCACCGGCATGCAGCACTACTCCAAGCTCTCCATCGACGCCCCGCTCGCCGACGCCTTCAAGGCCACCGGGCACCCCTTCTTCGCGGGCGTCATCAGCTTCGGCGCCGCCGTCGGCCTCACCACGGTCTGCATGATCCTGCTGCTCGGCCAGACCCGGGTGTTCTTCGCGATGAGCCGCGACGGGCTGCTGCCCCGCTTCTTCTCCCGCGTCCACCCCAAGTACCGCACCCCGCACCGCCCGACCATCCTGCTCGGCGGGCTCATCGCGGTCCTCGCGGGCTTCACCAGCCTCAGCGAACTGGCCGAGCTGGTGAACATCGGCACCCTCTTCGCCTTCGTCATCGTCGCGGTGAGCGTGGTCATCCTGCGGCGCACCCGGCCCGATCTGCACCGCGCCTTCCGCACCCCGCTGGTGCCCTGGGTGCCGATCCTGTCGGTGGCCGCCTCGCTGTGGCTGATGCTCAATCTGCCCGCCGAGACCTGGCTGCGGTTCGGGATCTGGATGGCGATCGGCTTCGTCGTCTACTTCCTGTACGGGCGGTCCCACAGCCGCATCAACGCAGAGTGACGCCCACCGGTTCCCGGAGTTGATCGCGCGGCCCCGTATGTCCCGCTTCGGCGAGAACTGCGGGGCCGGATAGCGTGCACCCCGTGCACCGTACGTCCACCGACTCCCTCGTCCCGTCACACTCCGTACGCACGTCACGGGTGCCGCGGCCGCGTGCGGAGCCGGTGCCCGGGCGCGGCGCCGGATACTGGACGCGGCTGCTGCCCGCGCTCGCCGCCCTGGCCGTACTGACCCGGCTGCCCTCCTTCCGGCATCCCCTGTGGAACCCCGATGAGGGCTATCTCGCCGTCCAGGCCCGCCAACTCGCCGCCGGGGGAGCGCTGTACGACACGGTCGTCGACCGCAAGCCGCCGCTCCTTCCCTGGCTGTACGAGGCCGCCTTCGCGGTGTTCGGCGACACCTCGCTCGGCCCGCTGCGGGTCGCCGCGGTCGGGGCGCAGCTGCTCACCGCGGTGCTCCTCGCCTCCACCGCCCGGCGCCGCTGGGGCGACCGGGCGGGCCGGGCCGCGGGCGTGCTGCACCTGCTCGTCTCCGTCGGCCTCAACCCCGAGGACACCCAGGCGGCCACCTTCGAGGTGTTCATGCTGCCCTTCACGGTCGCCGCCGTGCGCTGCGCCGACCGGCGCCAGTGGGCCCGCGCGGGCCTCGCCGTCGCCGGGGCCTTCCTCACCAAGCAGACCGGCGGCGCGGCGCTCGTCCCGGTGCTCTGGCTGATGTGGCGCACGGCCCCGCCGCGCCGCTCCGCCCTGCTGCGCACCGGCGCCGGGCTCTGCGGACCGGTGCTGCTCGGCGCGCTGCTCACCGGCCCGGCCCGGTTCCTGTTCTGGACGGTCACCGGATCCGGCGCCTACGCCTCCTTCACCGGCTCCGAACTCCACGTACTGGCCCGGGGGTTGGTCAACACCGCGCTCCTCGCGTTCGCCTGCGCCGGTCTCCTTCCGCCGGTGGTGCGGGTGCTGCGGATCGCCAGGACCGGCGCCGCGGACGTGTGGCTGTGGCTCGCCTCCTCGGCCGGGGCCGTCCTCGCCGGCTTCCACTTCTTCGGCCACTACTACCTCCAGCTCGTCCCCCCGCTGGTGCTGCTCGCGGCGGCCGCGCTGCAGATCCTCCCGCCGCACCGGCTGACCGGCGCGCTGCTCGCGTCGGCCTGCACCTGCGCGCTCTTCCTCGCCTGGGGCCTGCTCGCCCCGCGCCCCGAACTGGCCCACGCCGAGCGCCTGGCGGCCGCCGTACGGGCGCGCTCGGCGCCGGACGACCCGGTCCTGGTGTGGGGCATACACCCCGAGACGTACTGGCTCTCCGGCCGCGCCCCCGCCACCCGCTATCTGACCGCCGGACTGCTCACCAACTACAGCGGCGGCCGCGACGGCCCCCAAGTGGGCGAGAAGTACGGCGTGGAGGGCTCCTGGCCGGTCTTCCGCACGGAGCTGACCGCGCGGCCGCCCGTACTGATCGTCGACGACTCCCGGGGCGCGCCGTACGCCCCCGAACGCCTGCCGAGCCTGCGCCGCCTGCTCGCGGCCCGCTACGAGCCGCTGGCCGGGACGGTCGACGGGGCGGTGCTGTACGTACGGACTCAGCCGTCCGCGCCCTCTACGCCCCCGGCGGGATGACGCACCGCCCGCGGCCCCACGCACCGCGCCCCGTGCGCCTCCACCCGGCGGCGCAGCTCGCGGTCGGCCGTCACCACCAGGCAGGGGCGGTCCGGGGCGCGCCCGGCGGCCAGCTCCACGATCCGGTCGTCGCCGCTGCCGGGCGCCGAGTCCACCCGTACGCCCGCCACCGGCTCCACCCCGCGGGCCGCGCCCTCGACCACCAGGACCAGGTCGACGGGGCCCGGAAAGCCCGGCAGACCGGTCCCGGCGTAGCCCACCAGGCGGTCGCGCAGGCGCTCCGCGGCGCCGCGCCGGTCGCGCCACCAGCCGTCCGGCACCGAGCCCACCACATTGGCCGCGTCCACGATCACCAGCGAGGTCGTCCCCATCCCGGCAGCGTGCCACGGGAGCCGGGAAAATCGCACGTCGGGCGGGGGAAATCCCGCGAATTCCGGGCCCGGGAGCGAGTGTTATTGTCGCTGGAGTCTCATGGTGTGTCGCATCTTGCCGCTCATCGCGGATCTGGTAGGGAAAGGTGGTCGGTGAGCCATGGCGTTCAAGCCTGCGCGTGCATCGAAGGGGCAGGCGGGCCGCGAGCACGAGACCCCCACCGCGGCACCCGCCGCCGTCACCGCGCCCGGCCTCGTCCCCTCGCCCGCCCTGCCCGACGGCTCCCCGGCGGTCACCGGCTGGCTGCTGCGCGGCAAGGACGGACGGCTGACCGCTTACGCGCCGGGCGCGGGCGGTGTGCTCCGCTGGACCGAGACGCACCCCGGCGGCCCCGAGTGGACCGGCCCCGAACTGGTCGCCCCGGCGACCGGGCTCGACCCGCGCCTGACCGTCGCCCAGGGCGCAGACGGCTATGTGCACCTGCTGGCCCTGCGCCGCACCACGACGCCCGCCGGTGAGTCCAGGACGGACGTCGTGCACGCCATCCAGTACCAGTCGGGCCGCCCGGTGAAGGACTGGTACCCGATGGGCACCCCCTACCGCGACCAGGAGAAGGCCGCGAAGGTCGGCCACCCGGCCGCCGTCGTGGACTCCGCCGACAATCTGAACGTCTTCGTCCGCAACGCCGGGGGCGGCGTCTGCGCCCGTGGCCAGCTGTCCTCCGGCAAGTGGGGCAACTGGAAGGACCTCAAGGGCTCCGGCTCGTACGGCACGATCTGCGCGGGCGCGTCCGAGGGCGGCCGCGTCGAGGTGCTGGCCCCGGCCAAGCGCGGAGTGATGCGCTGGGCGAGGAGCACGGGCGGCGGCGAATACGAGCAGGTGCCCGACCTCAAGCTCCAGGTGGCGGACGGCTCGGTGAGCGCCCAGCACACCGGGGAGGGCCGGATCACCTTCTTCTGGCGCGAGGCCGAGGGCGGCGACGTGCACGCCTTCCGCGCCGACGACCCTGCCGTACCGCTCGGCGGCGCCGCGAACGGCCCGGTCGCCGTGCTGCGTACGCCGGTGGACGGCCACGACTGCACCCTGATGGCCCAGCGCGGCCCCGACGGCCGCCCGGCGCTCGCCGCCTACCCCACGGAGGCCGAGTCGGCCGGCGCGGTGTGGGCCTCCACGGGCGAGGTCTGCGCGGGCGTACCGGCGCTGGCCACCGACGCCGCCGGGCGGGTCGTCCTCGCCGCCTTCGGCACCGACGGACGGCTGCGGATCACCCGTCAGAAGACCAACGAGCCGGGCCTGGCCCTGGAGCCCTGGACGGTCGTCTGACCCGGGCGCCCGCCCCGCATGCGCCAGGAGGCCCCCCGCTGCTGCGGGGGGCCTCCTGCGTGCTGCTCAAAGGGGCGTTACGCCGGGACGCTCGCCACGCCCTGCGCCAGGAACTTCTTCCCGTTCACGCGCTCCGAGACGCCCTCACGGTCCAGGTACGGCGTGATGCCGCCCAGGTGGAAGGGCCAGCCGGCGCCGGTGATGAGGCAGAGGTCGATGTCCTGCGCCTCGGCGACGACACCCTCCTCCAGCATGAGCCCGATCTCCTGCGCCACCGCGTCCAGGACGCGGTCCCGGGTCTGCTCCTCGGTCAGGACGACATCGCCCTGCTTGAGGAGGGCGGCGACCTCGGGGTCCAGCTCGGGCTTGCCGCTGTCGTACACGTAGAAGCCGCGCTTGCCCGCCTTGACGACGGCCGCGAGGTTCTCGGAGACCGTGAACCGCTCCGGGAAGGCGCGGTTGAGGGTCTCGGACACGTGCAGACCGATGGCCGGGCCGACCAGCTCCAGGAGCACCAGCGGCGACATCGGCAGACCCAGCGGCTCGACCGCCTTCTCGGCGACCTCGACCGGGGTGCCCTCGTCGATGACGTTCTGGATCTCGCCCATGAAGCGGGTCAGGATGCGGTTGACGACGAACGCCGGGGCGTCCTTCACCAGGACCGCGGTCTTCTTCAGCTTCTTGGCGACGCCGAACGCCGTGGCCAGCGCCGCGTCGTCGGTCTGCTCGCCGCGCACGATCTCCAGGAGCGGGAGGATCGCGACCGGGTTGAAGAAGTGGAAGCCGACGACCCGCTCGGGGTGCTTCAGCTTCGACGCCATCTCGGAGACCGACAGCGAGGAGGTGTTGGTGGCGAGGATCGCGTGCGCCGGGGCGACCGCCTCGACCTCCGCGAACACCTGCTGCTTGACGCCGATCTCCTCGAAGACGGCCTCGATGATGAAGTCCGCGTCGGCGAAGCCCTCGGCCTTGTCCAGCACACCGGAGACCAGGCCCTTGAGGCGGTTGGCCTTGTCCTGGTTGATACGGGACTTGGCGAGCAGCTTGTCGATCTCGGCGTGGACGTAGCCCACGCCCTTGTCGACGCGCTCCTGGTCGATGTCGGTCAGGACGACCGGCACCTCAAGGCGGCGCAGGAACAGCAGCGCGAGCTGCGAGGCCATCAGGCCCGCGCCCACCACGCCGACCTTGGTGACCGGGCGCGCGAGCGACTTGTCGGGCGCACCCGCCGGACGCTTGGCGCGCTTCTGCACCAGGTTGAACGCGTAGATGCCGCTGCGGAGTTCGCCGCCCATGATCAGGTCGGCGAGCGCCTTGTCCTCGGCGTCGAAACCGGCCTGGAGGTCGCCGTCCTTGGCCGCCTCGATGATGTCGAGCGCGCGGTAGGCGGCCGGGGCCGCGTTGTGCACCTTGGAGTCGGCGATGAACCGGCCCTTGGCGACGGCCTGGTCCCAGGCCTCGCCGCGGTCGATCTCGGGGCGCTCGACGGTGACGTCGCCCTTGAGGACGTTCGCGGTCCAGATCAGCGACTGCTCCAGGAAGTCCGCGCCCTCGAAGATCGCGTCCGCGATGCCGAGTTCGAAGACCTGCTTGCCCTTGAGCTGGCGGTTCTGGTTCAGCGAGTTCTCGATGATGACCGAGACCGCGCGCTCCGGGCCGATCAGGTTCGGGAGCAGGGCGCAGCCGCCCCAGCCCGGAACCAGCCCGAGGAAGACCTCGGGCAGCGAGAAGGCCGGGATGGCCTTGGAGACGGTGCGGTAGGAGCAGTGCAGACCGACCTCGACACCGCCGCCCATGGCCGCGCCGTTGTAGTACGCGAAGGTCGGCACGGCCAGCGCGGCGAGGCGCTTGAAGACCTCGTGGCCGCTCTTGCCGATGGCGAGCGCGTCCTCGTGCTTCTTGAGGATCTCGACGCCCTTGAGGTCGGCGCCGACCGCGAAGATGAACGGCTTGCCGGTCACGCCGACACCGACGATGTCGCCGTTCGCGGCCTCGGCCTCGACCTGGTCGATCGCGGTGTTCAGGTTCGCCAGCGAGCCCGGGCCGAAGGTGGTCGGCTTGGTGTGGTCGAAGCCGTTGTCCAGCGTGATCAGCGCGAACTTGCCCGCGCCGAACGGCAGGTCGAGGTGGCGCACGTGCGCCGAGGTGACGACCTCGTCCGGGAACAGCTCGGCCGCACCCTTCAAAAGCTCAGCGGTGGTGCTCACTTGCTGCCTCCGGCGTCCTTGTGGTGCGGGTTCTCCCAGATGACCGTGGCGCCCATGCCGAAGCCGACGCACATGGTGGTGAGGCCGTAGCGGACCTCCGGCTGCTCCTCGAACTGCCGCGCCAGCTGCGTCATCAGGCGTACGCCGGAGGAGGCGAGCGGGTGGCCGAACGCAATGGCGCCACCGTACTGGTTGACGCGGGCGTCGTCGTCGGCGATGCCGTAGTGGTCCAGGAAGGAGAGGACCTGGACGGCGAAGGCCTCGTTGATCTCGAAGAGGTTGATGTCCTCGATCGACAGACCGGCCTTGGCCAGCGCCTTCTCGGTCGCCGGGATCGGGCCGTAGCCCATCACCTCGGGCTCGACGCCCGCGAAGGCGTACGAGACCAGGCGCATCTTGACCGGCAGGCCGTTCTCGCGCGCGAACTCCTCGGACGCGATGATCGACGCGGTGGCGCCGTCGTTGAGGCCGGCCGCGTTGCCCGCGGTGACGTTGCCGTGGACGCGGAACGGCGTCTTCAGGCCCGCCAGGCTCTCCAGCGTGGTGCCCGGGCGCATCGGCTCGTCGGCGGTGACGAGGCCCCAACCGGTCTCGCCCACCTCGGGGTTGGTGTTGCGCACCGAGATCGGGACGAGGTCCTGCTGGATCTTCCCGTTCGCGTACGCCTTGGCCGCCTTCTCCTGCGAGCGCACGGCGTACTCGTCGGCGCGCTGCTTGGTGATGTGCGGGTAGCGGTCGTGCAGGTTCTCCGCGGTCATGCCCATGAACAGGGCGGACTCGTCCACCAGCTTCTCGCTCACGAAGCGCGGGTTCGGGTCGACGCCCTCGCCCATCGGGTGGCGGCCCATGTGCTCGACGCCACCGGCGATCACCGCGTCGTACGCGCCGAAGGCGATGGAACCGGCGACCGAGGTCACGGCGGTCAGCGCGCCCGCGCACATACGGTCGATGGAGTAGCCCGGCACGGACTGCGGCAGACCCGCGAGGATGCCGGCGGTGCGGCCCAGGGTCAGACCCTGGTCGCCGATCTGCGTGGTCGCGGCGATGGCGACCTCGTCGATCTTCTTGGGGTCGAGGGCCGGGTTGCGGCGCAGCAGCTCCCGGATCGCCTTGACGACGAGATCGTCGGCCCGGGTCTCGTGGTAGATGCCCTTCGGGCCCGCCTTGCCGAACGGGGTGCGGACGCCGTCGACGAAGACGACGTCCCTGACGGTACGAGGCACGATGGCTCTCCTCCAGGGTGCGGGGTGGCACTGCTGCGCGTGGCGCACTCGCCTGAGCGCGCGCTCACCCCGCCATGCTACTTGCGGGTAACCAAACTGCCCAGTCCCCCCGGCAGGAGCGGCGAAGGTCACACTCCGCGGGGCCCCGAAATGGCCGTACCCCCTGATGACCGAGGTCGTCAGGGGGTACGTGAGCACCGTGCGGCTCAGCTGTTGGCGGCCAGCGCGGCCGCGAGCAGCGGCGTCACCTGCTCGACCTGCCAGCGCCGGGCGCCGTACGCCGTGAGCGCCTCGGCCACCGCGGCCTCGGACCGGTCGCCCGGCGGCTCCCAGCACACCCGGCGGACGGTGTCCGGGGTGATCAGGTTCTCCTGCGGCATGTTCAGCCGCTCGGCCAGCTCCGACACCGCCGCCCGCGCAGCCGAAAGGCGTGCCGCGGCGGCCGGGTCCTTGTCCGCCCACGAGCGCGGCGGCGGCGGGCCCGCGACCGGCTGCCCGGGCTGCGGAAGGCCGGAGTCCGGCAGGGCCCGCGCCCGGTCGACGGCCGCCTGCCACTGCTCCAGCTGGCGCCGCCCCATCCGGTGCCCGTATCCGGGCAGGGCCATCAGGGCCTGCACGTTCAGCGGCATCGCCAGCGACGCCTCGATGATCGCGGAGTCGCTGAGCACCTTGCCCGGCGAGACGTCACGGCGCTGGGCGACCTTGTCCCGGGCCGTCCACAGCTCGCGCACGGCGGCCATCTGGCGGCGCCGGCGGACCTTGTGCATCCCGGAGGTGCGCCGCCAGGGCTCCTTGCGCGGCGGCGCGGGCGGTGCCGCGGCGATCGCGTCGAACTCCTGCCGGGCCCAGTCGAGCTTGCCCTGCCGGTCGAGCTCCTTCTCCAGCGCGTCGCGCAGGTCGACGAGGAGCTCCACGTCGAGCGCCGCGTACCGCAGCCAGGGCTCGGGCAGCGGCCGGGTCGACCAGTCCACCGCGGAATGGCCCTTCTCCAGGGCGTATCCCAGGACGCTCTCGACCATCGCGCCCAGGCCCACGCGCGGGAAGCCCGCGAGGCGCCCGGCGAGCTCCGTGTCGAAGAGCCGGGACGGGATCATGCCTATTTCGCGCAGGCACGGCAGGTCCTGAGTGGCGGCGTGCAGGATCCACTCGGTGTCGGCGAGGGCGTCGCCGAGCGCGGAGAGGTCGGGGCAGCCCACCGGGTCGATGAGCGCGCTGCCCGCGCCCTCGCGGCGGAGCTGGACGAGGTAGGCGCGCTGGCCGTACCGGTAGCCGGAGGCGCGCTCGGCGTCCACGGCCACGGGGCCGGTGCCGGCCGCGAACGCGGCGACGACTTGGGCGAGATCCTCGTCGGTGGCTACGACGGGCGGAATGCCGTCACGCGGCTCCAGCAGGGGAGTCGGCTGCCCATCGACCGGGACGTCGTCGTCCGGGGGGGCGCCCCCGGTGGTTCGCAGTGCTGTCTCTGCTGCGGTCTTTTGGGCGTCGGTCACCTGTCAAGGGTACTTGTGTATATGCCGCGCCCGTCGACGGAACGTTCCGTCGACGGGCGCGCGAGGGGCGCACGGCGCCTTGTGGGGGGAGCATGCCCCTCGGGACCCCTGGGTCAGTGGATGATTCCGGTACGCAGTGCGACGGCCACCATGCCGGCCCGGTCGCCCGTGCCGAGCTTGCGCGCGATCCGGGCGAGGTGGCTCTTCACGGTCAGCGCGGAGAGCCCCATGGACACGCCGATCGCCTTGTTGGACTGGCCCTCGGCGACCAGCCGCAGCACCTCGACCTCGCGCCCGGAGAGCTCGCGGTAGCCGCCCGGGTGGCTCGGGGCACCCGGGGGGCGGCGGTGCATACGGGCCGCCGCGGCGCCGATGGGCGCGGCACCGGGGCGGGTGGGGTGGCCGATGTTCGTCCGCGTACCGGTGACGACATAGCCCTTCACGCCGCCCGCGAGGGCGTTGCGCACGGCGCCGATGTCGTCGGCGGCCGACAGGGCCAGACCGTTGGGCCAGCCCGCCGCGCGGGTCTCGGACAGCAGGGTGAGCCCGGAACCGTCGGGCAGATGGACGTCGGCAACGCAGATGTCGCGCGGGTTGCCGACGCGGGGACGTGCCTCCGCGATGGACGACGCCTCGATGACGTCCCGTACTCCGAGGGCCCACAGGTGGCGGGTGACGGTGGAGCGGACTCGGGGGTCGGCGACGACGACCATGGCCGTCGGCTTGTTCGGGCGGTAGGCGACCAGGCTTGCGGGCTGCTCAAGAAGAACGGACACCAGGCCTCCTGGGGGGAAGGTGCGGGACGGAGCCGGCTCGGGGATGAAGCCGGGGCGAACCGTGCAGATAGGGTCACAGACCTCTTCGGCAGGGTGCCGGTCCGGCTTTAGGGAATGATCACGATTTGGTGAGAAACATTTAGGGCAATTAGGACACGTGGTCGATGGGGGCGCGGCCGGTCGATAGGTGGCCGCCACGAGCGGGGCCGCGCCCCACGTCCCTGGGCAGGCCCGCATCCCTAGGGGCGCGGGGAACTGCGCGACCGGCCCACGACGGCCCGCAGACGAACAAGCGCACCCCGAAGGCTCAGCGAGGATCCCGCCGCTGCGGCAGAGTCACCACGCCCGCGTCGGCCGTAGGCACCGGCGGCAACCCCGCGACCTGGCACAACAGATCGCACCAGGCAGCCAGATGCGCGGCGGTGTCCGGCACCCCCCCGTGCCCCTCGCGCGGCGTCCAGGACGCCCGGATCTCGATCTGCGTCGCGGGCAGCCGCTGGGCGAGCCCGCCGAAGTAGTACGAGCCGGCCCGCGTCACCGTGCCGCTCGACTCCCCGTACGAGAGCCCGCGCGCCTCCAGCGCACCCGTCAGCCAGGACCAGCACACCTCGGGCAGCAGCGGGTCCGCCGCCATCTCCGGCTCCAGCTCCGCCCGTACGAGCGTGACGAGGCGGAACGTTCCCTGCCAGGCGTCGTGCCCGGCCGGGTCGTGCAGCAGCACCAGCCGGCCGTCCGCGAGGTCCTGGTCGTCCTCGACGACCGCCGCCTCCAGCGCGTACGCGTGCGGTGCGAGGCGCTGCGGCGGCCTGGTCGGGTCGACCTCGATCTCGGGGCGCAGCCGCGCGCCCCGCAGCCCGTCGACCGCCTGGCGGAAGGCGAGCGGAACGGTCCTGCCGTCCGCACTGTCCGTGCCGCCGGCGCCATCCGAAGTTCGTCCCTGAGCGGCAGCCATGCGGGGAAGACTAGGCGGAACGGGCGCCCGGCGCCGGTAGGGACACCCGGGCCCCGCCGACGGCTTCCGGGCTCGTGCGAAGATTCTGGGCGTGAACGCCAACGCACTTCCCCGAGCTCTCAACTCCGTTCGAGCAGGGGACACCCCAATCTGGGGCCCGCCGACACAGACCTACGACTCCGCCTTCCTCAAGGCCTGCCGCCGCGAGCCCGTGCCGCACACGCCGGTCTGGTTCATGCGGCAGGCGGGGCGCTCGCTGCCGGAGTACCTGAAGGTCCGCGAGGGCATCCCCATGCTGGAGTCGTGCATGCGGCCCGAGCTGGTCACCGAGATCACGCTCCAGCCCGTGCGCCGCCACAACGTGGACGCGGCGATCTACTTCAGCGACATCGTGGTCCCGCTCAAGGCCATCGGCGTCGACCTCGACATCAAGCCCGGCGTCGGCCCGGTCGTCGCGGAGCCGATCCGTACGCGCGCGGACCTGGAGCGGCTGCGCGACCTCACGCCCGAGGACGTCCACTACGTCACCGAGGCCATCGGCATGCTGACCGCCGAGCTCGGCGAGACGCCGCTCATCGGCTTCGCGGGCGCCCCTTTCACCCTGGCGAGCTACCTCGTGGAGGGCGGCCCGTCCCGCAACCACGAGCACACCAAGGCGCTGATGTACGGCGACCCGCAGCTGTGGGCCGACCTGCTCGACCGCCTCGCCGAGATCACCGGCGCCTTCCTGAAGGTCCAGATCGAGGCGGGCGCCTCCGCCGTCCAGCTCTTCGACTCCTGGGTGGGCGCGCTGGCCCCCGCCGACTACCGCCGCTCGGTGATGCCCGCCTCGGCGAAGGTGTTCCGCGAGGTCGAGAAGTACGGCGTGCCGCGCATCCACTTCGGCGTCGGCACCGGCGAACTGCTCGGCCTGATGGGCGAGGCCGGGGCGGACGTCGTCGGCGTCGACTGGCGCGTCCCGCTCGACGAGGCCGCCCGCCGCGTCGGCCCCGGCAAGGCGCTCCAGGGCAACCTGGACCCCGCGGTCCTCTTCTCGACGCCCGAGGCGGTCGAGGCGAAGACCCGCGAGGTCCTGGACGCGGCGGCGGGCCTGGAGGGCCACGTCTTCAACCTGGGCCACGGCGTCCTGCCCACGACCGACCCGGACGCGCTGACCCGTCTGGTGGACTACGTCCACACGCAGACCGCGCGCTGAGTCAGACCCCCGCCGCCCGTACGGCCGACACGGCCTTGCGGGCGGCGACCAGGACCGGGTCCCAGACCGGCGAGAACGGCGGGGCGTAGCCCAGGTCCAGCGTGACCAGCTGCTCCACGGTCATCCCCGCCGTCAGCGCGACGGCCGCGATGTCGACGCGCTTGGCGGCGCCCTCGCGGCCGACGATCTGGACGCCCAGCAGCCGTCCCGTACGCCGCTCGGCGAGCATCTTCACCGTCATCGGGGCGGCCCCGGGGTAGTACCCCGCGCTGTTGGTGGACTCGATGGTCGCGGTCACGAACTGCAGCCCCGCCTCGCGGGCCTCGCGCTCGCGCAGCCCCGTGCGGGCGATCTCCAGGTCGCAGACCTTGCTCACCGCCGTACCGACGACGCCCGGGAACGTCCCGTAGCCGCCGCCCACGCCCGAGCCGATGATCTGGCCGTGCTTGTTGGCGTGCGTGCCCAGCGCGATGTGCCGCTCGCGGCCCGACACCAGGTCGAGGACCTCCACGCAGTCGCCGCCCGCCCAGATGTCGTCGTGGCCCCTGACCCGCATCGCGAGGTCCGTGAGCAGTCCGCCGTGCTCGCCGAGCGGCAGCCCGGCCTTCCGGGCCAGCTCGGTGCGCGGCTCGACGCCGATGCCGAGGACGACGACGTCAGCCGGGTACTCGGCGTCCGCCGTCGCCACCGCCCGCACCCTCCCGTCCTCACCGGTGAGGACCTCGGTGACCGCTGCGCCGGTGACCGTGGTGATGCCCATCCCGTCCATCGCCTCGTGGACCAGCCGGCCCATGTCCGCATCGAGCGTGGACATCGGCTGCTCGCCCCGGGTCACCACCGTCACCTCGTAGTCGCGGTGCAGCAGCGCCTCGGCCATCTCCACGCCGATGTAGCCCGCGCCCACGATCACCGCGCGGCGGCCCTCGGTCGCGTTCAGCGTGTCGAGCAGCGCCTGACCGTCGTCGAGGGTCTGCACCCCGTGGACGCCCGGCGCGTCGATGCCCGGCAGCGACGGCCGCACCGGGCGGGCGCCGGTGGCGACGACGAGCTTGTCGTACGCCGTCCACGACTCCTCGCCCGACTCCAGGTCGCGGGCGCGCACCCGCCGCCCCGCCGTGTCGATCTCCACGGCCTCCGTGCGCATCCGCAGGTCGATGCCGCGCTTGCGGTGCTCCTCGGGCGTACGGGCGATCAGCTCGTCCCGCCCGGGCACGTCGCCGCCCACCCAGTAGGGAATGCCGCAGGCGGAGTACGAGGTGAAGTGGCCGCGCTCGAACACCACGATCTCCAGGTCGTCCGGCCCCTTCATCCTGCGGGCCTGCGACGCGGCGGACATCCCCGCCGCGTCGCCCCCGATGACCACCAGTCGCTCCGCCGCCATTGCGCACCCCTAGCTCGGTCCGTCCCGCTCTTCCTTCGGAAGATACGTGCGGGAGCTCCCCGGAATTCCCCGGGCGCGGCACTCGGCGCGGGGCTGTCGGCGGCGTCTGAGAGAGTGGACGCATGGACAACTCGGCCGTCAGCGCACCGCACATCGTCGTCGTCGGAGGCGGCATCTCCGGACTCGCCGCCGCCCACCGCCTGCTGGAGTCGGGCGCGCGCGTGACGGTCCTGGAGGCCACCGACCGCCTCGGCGGCAAGCTGTACGCGGGCGAGATCGCGGGCGCGCGCGTGGACCTCGGCGCCGAGTCGATGCTGGCGCGCCGGCCCGAGGGCGTCGGCCTCGCGCGCGAGGTCGGCCTCGGCGACCGGCTGCGGCCGCCCGCGGCGACGGCGGCGATCTGGACGCGGGGCGCGCTGCGCCCGATGCCCAAGGGGCATCTGATGGGCGTCCCGGCCGACCCCGCCTCGCTCACCGGGATCGTCTCCGCCGAGGGCCTGGCGCGGATCGCCCAGGACCGCGAACTGCCGCCGACCGAGGTCGGGGACGACATCGGCGTCGGCGAGTTCGTCGCGCGCCGCGTCGGCCGCGAGGTCGTCGACCGGCTGGTGGAACCGCTCCTGGGCGGGGTGTACGCGGGCGACGCCTACCGGATCTCGATGCGCGCCGCCGTGCCCCAGCTCTTCGCCGCCGCGCGCGAGAACACCTCGCTGCTCGACGGCGTCGCCCGGATCCAGGCGAAGGCCGCCGCCGGGCCGCGGAACGACGGCCCGGTCTTCATGGGCCTCGACGGCGGCATGGGCACCCTGCCGCTCGCGGTCGCGGACGCGGTACGGGCCAAGGGCGGCTCCATCCGCACCGAGACGCCGGTGCTCGCCCTGACCCGCACCGCCACCGGCTGGCTGGTGCGCACGGACTCCCGGGAGGCGCCCGCGATCGAGGCGGACGGCGTGATCCTGGCGTCCCCCGCCTGGTCCGCGTCGGCGCTGCTCGCCCCCGAGTCCCCGGCCGCCGCAGCCGAGTTGGCCGGCGTGGAGTACGCCTCGATGGCCCTGGTCACCATGGCCTTCCGGCGCTCGGACCTGGAGCGCCTGGAGCGCAGCTCCGGCTTCCTGGTCCCGTCCGTCGACGGCCGCACGATCAAGGCGTCCACCTTCTCCTCGTACAAGTGGCAGTGGGTCACCGACCGCGCCCCGGACCTCTTCGTGCTCCGCACCTCGATCGGGCGGTACGGCGAGGAGGAGCACCTGGAGCGCGACGACGCCGACCTGGTGGACATGTCGCTGCGTGACCTCGGGGAGGCGGTGGGCCTCGCCGCCAAGCCGGTCGCGAGCGAGGTGACGCGCTGGATCGGCGGCCTGCCGCAGTACCCGGTGGGCCACCTCGCGCGCGTGGCCCGGGTCCGCGCCGCCGTCGCGAAGCTGCCCGCGCTGCGGGTCTGCGGGGCCGCGTACGACGGGGTCGGCATCCCCGCGTGCGTCTCCGGTGCCCGCCTCGCCGCGGACGAGATCATCGCCACGTCGACCCTGGCGCAGAACACTCAGCGTGACGCGGGACAATAGCCTCATGAGTGCACCGGAAAAGATCCCGAACGCAGGGAAGAAGGCGAAGGACCTCAACGAGGTCATCCGCTACACGCTGTGGTCCGTCTTCAAGCTGCGCGACGTGCTGCCCGAGGACCGCTCCGGCTTCGCCGACGAGGTCCAGGAGCTGTTCGACCAGCTCGCCGCCAAGGACATCACCGTCCGCGGCACCTACGACCTCTCCGGGCTGCGGGCCGACGCCGACCTCATGATCTGGTGGCACGCGGAGACGGCCGACGAGCTGCAGACCGCGTACAACCTCTTCCGCCGCACCAAGCTGGGCCGCGCCCTGGAGCCGGTCTGGTCGAACATGGCGCTGCACCGCCCCGCCGAGTTCAACAAGTCGCACATCCCGGCCTTCCTCGCCGACGAGACCCCGCGCGACTACGTGTCGGTGTACCCCTTCGTGCGCAGCTACGACTGGTACCTGCTGCCCGACGAGGACCGCCGCCGGATGCTCGCCGACCACGGCAAGATGGCCCGCGGCTACCCGGACGTGCGCGCCAACACGGTCGCCTCGTTCTCGCTCGGCGACTACGAGTGGCTGCTCGCCTTCGAGGCCGACGAGCTGTACCGCATCGTCGACCTCATGCGTCATCTGCGCGCCTCCGAGGCCCGGATGCACGTCCGCGAAGAGGTCCCGTTCTACACGGGCCGCCGCAAGTCGGTCGCGGATCTGGTGGCGGGCCTGGCCTGACGGCCGCCCCCACCGCGTATGCCCGGTGGCCGGGCCCGCCCAGGCGGGCCCGGATCCACCCCTGACCCGGAAGATCAGAGAGCGGACGGCCGCTGCCCAGCCCTGGGCGCCGACCGCTCGTCCAGCGACACCGGGTTCGGCTCCGGGTGCGGCGCGCACGCAGCGCGCCGCACCGGCGTCCGTCCGTTCAGCAGGTAGTCCATCAGGTAGCCGTTGACGCAACTGTTGGGACCGCCGCCGATGCCGTGCGTACCGGCGTTCTTCTCGGTCACCAGGACCGCCCCCGGCAGTCTGCGCTGGAGTTCGAGCGCCCCCGGGTACGGCGTCGCCGCGTCCCGCTCGGCCGCCAGGATCAGCGTCGGCGGCAGCGCCCCCGGCTCCGTCCTCACGTCCACCGGCTTCTGCCGGGGCGCCGGCCAGTAGGCGCACGGCAGGTTCATCCACGCGTTGTCCCACGTCTCGAACGGGGCGATCTCCGCGAGCGCGCTGTTGTCGCGGTCCCAGGTGGCCCAGTCCGTCGGCCAGGGCGCGTCGTTGCACTCGACGGCCGTGTACACCGCGTTCGCGTTCTCGTCGTCCCACGCCGCCTCCGGCTGCGGTGCCGCCTGCTCGACCAGCGGCTTCGGGTCGCCCTTGAGGTAGGCCGAGAGCGCGGTCGCCCGCATCGCCCAGTAGTCGTCGTAGTACCCGGCCTTGAGGAAGGCGGCCTGGAGCTGCCCGGGGCCGACCTTGCCGCCCGCGGGCTCCTCGGCCAGCCGGGCGCGCACCTTCTCGAAGTTCTCCAGGACCTGCTCGGCCGTGGTGCCCAGGTGGTAGACGTCGTCGTGCCGGGCGACCCAGCCGCGGAAGTCCTCCCAGCGGCCCTCGAACGCCAGCGACTGGTCGAGGTTGTTGCGGTACCAGATCTGCCCCGGGTCGGGGTCGACCGCCGAGTCGAAGACCATCCGGCGCACATGGGAGGGGAAGAGCGTGGCGTACACGGCACCGAAGTACGTCCCGTAGGAGGCGCCCATGAACGTCAGCTTCTCCTCGCCGAGCGCGGCCCGCAGCACTTCGAGGTCGCGCGCGTTGTTGAGGCTCGTGTAGTGCCGCAGCGCCGCGCCCGCGTTCCGCGCGCAGCCCTGCGCGTACGCCTTGGCCTGCGCGATCCGCTCCAGTTTGTACGAGGGCGAGGGGTCGGTCGGGGACTGGGTGGGCGCCTTGGTGAAGTCCTTCGGGTCCTGGCAGGACAGCGGCGCGGAGCGGCCCACCCCGCGCGGGGCGTAGCCGACCAGGTCGTACGCCTCGGCGAGCGGCTTCCACTCGGGCAGGTCGGCGACCATCGGGAAGTACATGCTGGAGCCGCCCGGGCCGCCGGGGTTGTAGACCAGGGAGCCCTGGCGCTCGGCCCGCTTGCCGGTGGCCCGCACCCGGCTGACGGTGAGGGCGATCTGACGGCCCCTCGGCTTGGCGTAGTCGAGCGGGACCCGGACCGTGCCGCACTGGACGGAGTCGGGGAGCATCTCCGCCTTGGGGCAGTGGCCGAAGGCGATCCCGGCGGCCGCCGCGCGCTGGGCGGCGACCACGGTGCCGCTCGCCTCGGCGGTGAGCGGATCCACGCCGCCGGCCGGTGCGGCGGCCAGGGTGGAAAGAACGAGGGAACCGAGCGTTCCGTACAGCGCTGCTGCTCTCATCGCACATCCCTTTGCGGTCCATCCGGCACGACAGGCCCGGTACAAAAGGGATGATTAGCGGAGGAATTGGTGAAGTAAAGCACCGGAGCGCGGTGCGCCGGGATCAAAGTCCGAGATCACCGACGTCGAGCGACGTGCCGGTCAGGCCGCCCGTCGGCCGCTCAGGGCGGTCCGCAGCGCCGGGTCGTCGACCGCGCTCACGCCCCGTACCGCGACGGCGGTGAGCGGGTCGCCGGCCGGGTCGATCCGGCCGAGCAGCCGCTGGCCGTCGGGGGAGGCCCAGCGGGTGTGCGGATGGACCTCGAAGCGGGCGATGAAGAGGCAGCCGAGGGTCAGGACCATCGGCAGCGAGAACCAGGCGGCGATCTCGGCCTGGGTGGCGCGGTCCTGACCAGGCATCAGGAAGGCGATCGCGCCCAGGGTGAGGGTGAGCGCCGCCGCGCCGCGTACGGCCCGTACGGAGGCCGTGACGCCCGTCCTGGTCGCGTCCGGGACGGCGAGTCCGGCGGCGGCCAGCCGGTCGGCCAGGGCGTGCACCGCGTCGGCGGCGGCCGTGGCCGACCGGATCGCCGCTATCCGGGCCTGTCCGCCCGGGCCGATCGCGCCGATCACCGACCGCTCCAGGTCGTCGCGGCCCTCCGGGTCGACGACCGTGGCCCAGCCGGTGTGCGCGAGCAGCAGCCGGCGGGCGCGGTGCATGGTGACCAGGGTCAGGTCGGTGACCCGGAACGGGCCGCCCGCCAGGAACGCGGCCTCGTACAGCGAGAGCCCGAGTTCCGGGTCCCGGGTGACGGGGCCCTGGTCGGCCGCGGCGGACGCGGCGAGGCAGAGCCGCGCGCACGAGAACGCGGACGCGAGGCACGCGGCGACCAGGAAAAGTACCCAGAACATGGCCGAGTTGTATGTGAAGCGGTCAGCTCGGCGCCATGCCTTTCCCACGATGTGGGCACAGAGTTATCGGTTCGTTACGGAGTGTCGGTGGGGTTGGCCCGGCTGGCGGCGGGCGGCAGCGGGAACGACGGGGTGACCGGTACGGGGGAGGCGGGAGTGGCGCCCGGGGTGGGCGGGGGCGGCCCGCTCGGCGACGCGGTCGTTCCGGCGACGCTGTCCCGGGCCAGCGCGTCGAAGTCGACGAGGCCGGTCGCCTCCAGCATCCGGATGTGGTCCAGGACGGTCGTGTTGGCGTCGTCGGCGAGGGCGCGCACCAGCGAGTTGCGGGTGTTGGCCCGGATCTGCGCGACCAGCGAGAACACCTTCCCGTGCGCCGAGCGCAGGATGTTGGTGAAGTCCTTCTCGTACGTGGTGCCGCTCTCCGACGTCAAGGTCCGCAGCCACCCCCGCTGTTGGGCGTTGGGCTGGTCCGGCAGCTCCATCCCGAGCTGGGCCGCGACCTCGCGCACGCGCGCGTCGAGGAAGGCGTGCCCGTCGACTAGGTGGTGCCCGGCGGCCGTGACGGCCGCGCTGGGCGCCCGCTCGACGGCCTGCTGCCCGGCGGGCAGCTCCCACAGCCCCGCGAGTCTGACCCGTACGACGAAGTCCCGGTCGGCGGCCGACAGCGGCCCCCAGCGGGTGGGCACGGACCCGGCGTTGAGGTTGGAGAGGCCGGTGCCCGAGCGGTCGGCGTAGGACCAGACGGGGAAGAGCAGGGCGGCGATGGTCGCGGTCAGGGCGACGACGACCAAGCCGGTACCGGAAAGAATTATCCGACGCATGAAAGCCTCCAAGTGCGGTGCGCACGGTAATGCGGAGGCGGGTGATCCGGGGAGTGTTTCGAGGAAAACCGTGACGGGGCGGTGTGGGAGGCATCACGAGTTGGGCGAGGCCGCCACGAGGGGTGTCGGCGGCTGGTACGTTGCCCGCCCTCGCTCAGGCCGCCCTGACCAGCCCCTTCAGGAAACGGGCGGCCCGCCCCTGCGGTCGGGTGCCAGCGCGCTCCTTCCACCACCGGCCCAACTGCCGTGCGACGTTGCCGTCGAGGTCCTTCTTGAGCAGCGACTCCACGAAGTCGAGGGCGTCGCGGCGGTAGCCGTCGCGCATGGGGCGACTCCTGGCGTACGCGAGGTACGCCGGGCGGTACGCGTCCCCGAGGATCCGCGGCAGCTCCGGCGCCACCTTCGCGACGACGTCGGCGCGCTTGGCGGCGAGCGCGCGTGCCTGGACGCGGAGCCGGGTGGGGTCGAAGCCGTGGGGGACGGGGGTGCCGGCGACGAGGGCGGAGAGGAGGGCGGTTTGCGCGACGGCTAGACGCAGCCGGGGCTGCGCCCCGGGGCCCTGTTCGCCTGCGGGCCGGTGGTCCGTTGTGCCTGCGGAACGCCTGCCCACAACGGACGGCAAATGTCCTGTGCGGGGTCCGGGGCGGAGCCCCGAGCGGGGTGCAGGGGCCGCAGGCCCCGCAACGGGGTCCGGGGGCGTAGCCCCCGGGAGGGCCACCTCCACCCCCACCCACCCCCGGAGGGTTTCGGGAAGGGGCGGGGTGGGGGAATCTCCCGCCAGCACGCGACGGATCGCCCCCAGTTCACCCGCCAACTCCGCCTCCGGCGGAAACGCGTCGTCCCGCTCCAGCAGCACCCCCCGAGGCGAAACCCGCGACACCAGCTCGGCCAGCACGCCCAGCACCTCCGCCCCCACCGGATGCGCATGCGTGTCGTGCCACACCCCGTCCTTCTCGACGCCCCCGGCGACATGCACGTACGCGATCGCCTCCACCGGCAGCTCGGAGAGCGCCTTCGCCGGGTCCTCCCCCCGGTTCACCCGGTTCGTGTGGAGGTTCGCCACATCGATCAGGAGCCGCACCCCCGTACGCTCCACCAGCTCCGCCAGGAACTGGCCCTCCGTCATGTCCTCGTCCGGCCAGTTCACCAGTGCCGCTATGTTCTCCAGGGCGAGCGGCACCGGCAAGGAGTCCTGCGCGATGCGGACGTTCTCGCAGAGCACCTCCAGCGCGTCCCAGGTGCGCGGCACCGGCAGCAGGTGCCCGGCCTCCAGGCGCGGCGACGCGGTGAGGGCGCCCCCGGCCCGTACGAACGCGATGTGCTCGGTGACCAGCGGAGCCGACAGCGCCTCCGCCCGCGCCGCCAGATCGGCCAGGCGCCCCGCGTCGGGCCGGTCGGCGCCGCCGAGGCCCAGCGAGACGCCGTGCGGCACGACCGTGACCCCGCGCCGCCGCAGCCGTACCAGCGACTCGGGAAGGTGGCCGGGGCAGAGGTTCTCGGCCACCGCCTCCACCCAGTCGACGCCCGGCAGCCGCTCGATGGCGTCGGCGATCTCGGGCCGCCAGCCGATGCCGATGCCCAGCTCCATGGTTCGCCCCCCGGCGGTTCGTGTCGCGGCGTCGTTCATGACGTCATGACGTGTGGAGTGGTCATGGCCCCGCCGCGCCCGCGCCAACCCGCCGCACCCCACCTTCAGAGCTTCATTTGAGGTTCGCCCGGCCGGATGGGCCTCTGCCTACTTCTGCGTCGCCAGCGCGTCGTAGTCGACCATCCCCGTCGCCTCCAGCATGTTGATGTGGTCGAGGACCGTCTGGTTGGCGTCCTGGGCCAGGTCCCGGACCAGCGAGTTGCGGGTGTTGGCGCGGACCTGGGCGACCAGGCCGAAGACCTTGCCGTGGGCGCTCCGCAGCAAGTTCGCGAACTTGACCTCGTAGTCGCGGCCCTGCGCCGCCGACAGCTCCTTGAGCCACCCCTGCTGCTGCTCGTTGGGCTGGTTGGGCAGCTCCATGCCGAGCTGCGCGGCGACGTCCCGGACGTGCTTGTCGAGCGCGGTGTGGCCCGTCACGAGATGGTCCCCCGCCATCTTGACCGCCATGCTGGGCGCCCGCTCCTGCGCCTGCTGCCCGGCGGGCAGCTCCCACAGCCCGGCCAGCCGTACCTTGGTCACGAACTCGCGGTCGGTGGGCGAGAGCGGGCCCCAGCGGGTCGACACGGACGCCTGGTCGAGGTTCGACTGGTCCGTCCCGAGCCGGTCGGCGTACGACCAGACGGGGAAGGCGAGCGCCCCGATGGTGGCGGCGAGCGCCACGATGATCAGTGCCGTTCCGTTGAACCGGCCGAGGATCCCGATTCCTTCGGTCCGGTCCGTCCGTCGGATGCGTCCCACAACATGCCTCCCAGGCAGGCAACTTGGCAGTACCGGGAGGTACGGACGGGACACGTGTTGCGTTCAGACCGTTCAGACTGTTCAGAGCATTCAGTTCGGACCATTCCGCTCGGATCAGCGGCCGCGCAGCGCCGGATGGTCCGCCACCACCGTGCACGACCCCGGCGCGATCTCCGTGAACCCCGCGTCCCGCACCACCGGCAGCCCGCCGGCCGTCAGCGCCGCCCACCGCTCGCGCGGCGCCACCCGTACCGACAGCGCGAAGTCCGCCTCCCGCCACGCCGTGCGCTCCGCCTGCGACAGGTCCCACCACGCGAGCTGCGCCCCGTGCCCGGCCTGGGCCATCGCCTTGCCCGCCGACATGTCGAGCTCCGGGTTGAGCCACAGCACCGGCGCCAGCGGGTCGGGCGCGCCCGGCTCGGCCGGGTCGTCCAGGTCCGTGCCGGAGACCTGGAGCTTGACCAGCGCCTTGGGCCAGCCGTCGAGCGGGACCGGCGGGAAGACCCGCACCTCCGCCGACTTCCCGGTGACCGTGATGCCCGGCAGCGCCGAGGCCTTGCGCCACTCCGCGC
This sequence comes from Streptomyces sp. BPTC-684, assembly GCF_030028635.1. Taxonomy (NCBI): domain Bacteria; kingdom Bacillati; phylum Actinomycetota; class Actinomycetes; order Kitasatosporales; family Streptomycetaceae; genus Streptomyces; species Streptomyces sp. BPTC-684. The sequence continues at coordinate 605,867 of NZ_CP124863.1, read as the reverse complement.
CGCGCGCCCGCCGCACCACCTTGCGGATCCTGGCGTCCTGCCAGTCCCGCACCGCCGCCGCCCACTCCCCGTCGCCGAGCGACCGCTCGTCGCTGAGCATCACCAGCACGGCCCGGGCGGCCGTCTCCAGCGCGTCGGTGCGGGCCGGCGGCTCCGCCTTCTCGATGCGGACGACCATCGGGAGGACGTACTGAGGGGCCTCGTCGCGCGGGTTCGGCTCCTGGTGGAACGGGCTCGGGGCGGGGGTCACGGGAGTCTCGTCACTGCTCACCCGACCAGTCTGCCAGCCGCCGATTCCCGGATTCTTGGCGGAATGAATCCTTCCGGGACAGGATGCCTGCCATGAAGAGCGATCTTTTCTCATCGGAGCACATGGCGCAGCCGGCCACCGAGGCCGGAATGACCCTGCAGAACGCCAAGTCCATCAAGTACGCGGTCAACGGCGAGATGCTCGCGCGCCAGGGAGCGATGATCGCCTACCGCGGAAACCTGCAGTTCGAGCGCCGCGGCCAGGGCATAGGCGGCATGCTCAAGCGCGCCGTCACCGGCGAGGGCCTGCCGCTGATGGCGGTCAAGGGCCAGGGCGAGGCGTGGTTCGCGCACGAGGCGCAGAACTGCTTCGTCGTCGACATCGAGCAGGGCGACGTCCTCACCGTCAACGGCCGCAACGTCCTCTGCTTCGACGCGTCCCTCTCGTACGAGATCAAGACCGTCAAGGGCTCCGGCATCGCCGGCGGTGGCCTCTTCAACAGCGTCTTCACCGGCTGGGGCCGGCTCGGCCTGGTCTGCGAGGGCAACCCGCTGGTGATCCCGGTCACCGCGCAGCAGCCCGTGTACGTCGACACCGACGCGGTGGTCGGCTGGACCGCCAACCTGAGCACCTCGCTGCACCGCTCGCAGTCCATCGGCTCGATGATCCGCGGCGGCTCCGGCGAGGCCGTGCAGCTGATGCTCCAGGGCGAGGGCTACGTCATCGTCCGCCCGAGCGAGGCGACCCCGAAGAAGGCCGAGCAGCACTGAGCCCCGTGCGCACCCTGAGCTCGGTGGGCCGCCGGTACGGGATCGGCGGCCCCTGGGTGCTGCGCGGGGTCGGCCTGGAGCTGCCCGCGGGCTCCCTGGTCCGGGTGGAGGGCACCAACGGCACCGGCAAGTCGACCCTGCTGCGCCTGCTGGCCGGGATCGACACGCCCACCGAGGGCCAGGCCCTAGGCCGCCCGCGCACCGCGTACGTGCCCGAGCGCTTCCCCGCCGCCCTGCCGTTCACGGCGGCGGGCTATGTGACCCACCTCGGGCGCATACACGGCCTGTCCCGGCGGACCGCGGCCACGCGCGCGGGGGAGTGGCTGGAGCGGTTCGGGGCGGGCGCCCACGCCCGTACTCCGCTCGCCGAACTCTCCAAGGGCACCAGCCAGAAGGTCGCCGCCGCCCAGGCCCTGGTCGCCGCGCCCGAACTCCTGGTGCTCGACGAGGCCTGGACCGGCCTGGACACGCCGGCCCGCGCCGAACTCGACCGCGCGGTCGCCGAACGCGTCGCGGACGGCGCCGCGGTGGTCTTCGTCGACCACGACCCCCGGCGGCTCGCGGACGCGGTGGACACGCGGTACGCGGTCGAGCGCGGCGGCCTGGTCCGCCGTACGGAAGCGGAGCACTCGGCGGTGAGCCCGCTGGTCCGCGTCGATGTGGTCGGACCCGTGCCCCCCGAGGGGCTGCCCGGCGCGCCCGAGCTGACCTCGGGCCCGGACGGCGCGCACACGCTCACGGTCGCGGCCGCGCACTCCGACGCGCTGCTGCGCGCACTGCTCACCGCCCGGCCGCCCTGGCACATCCGAAGGGTGTCGCGCCCATGAGCGCTCTCGTCCGCTACCAGACCGCACTGCTGCTGCGCTCCCAGCGCTGGCTCGCGCCCGTGCTGTTGTACGTGGCCTTCGTCGTCGTCGGCGTCCAGCCGGGCAACCCGGTCCTCGACGCGCTGGGGTACGCGGCCGCCGGGCTGCTCCCCGTCGGCGCCTGGCTCGCCCGGGTCTGCGTCACCCAGGAACCCATCGCCGCCCGTGAGTGCGCGGCCGCGGCGGCGGGCCCCGGCCGGGTCCATCTCGCGGCGCTGGCCACGGCGCTCGGGGCGACCGCGCTGCTGGGGGCCGCCGGGACGCTGTACGTCGTGACGGTGGGGGATCCGGCCAGTGCCGACCACCGGGTCGCGGTGCCGCTCGGCCCCGCCGCGTCGGCCGGGCTGCTGGCGAGCGCGGTCTGCGCGCTGCTCGGCGCGGCGGTCGGGGCGCTCGGCAGCCGCCCGCTGCTGCACGCGCGCGGCTGGTCGCTCTGCCTCACCGCGCTCGCGGCGCTGCTCGCCCTGGTGGCCGAGCCGTCGCCCGCCAGGTACGCCGTCAACGGCCTGGTCAGCGGGTCGCGGACCGGTGACGTGCATCTGGCGCTGGTGCCGCTGATCGCCGCGGCGCTGCTCACCGCCGCGGCCTGGGCGGGCGCCTGCGCGCTCACTTCCCGGCGCGGGTGACTAGCCTCGTGGGTATGGACGACGAGACGTACTGCGCGCCGACCGCCCCCGAGCGGCCCGCCCCGGCCGACGGGCCTCCGTACGCCGAGTGCGTGCTGTGCCGCGAGCCGACCGAGTACCCGGAGTCGGTCAAGGGCATCACGCTCTGCCCGGTGTGCGAGTGGCAGGAGGCCCAGCGCACCGCCTGCTCCGGCTGACCACGGGCCCTCGGCGCCCGGGTCTACCTCTTGGCGGCCGAGCCGATGAGGCCGGAGACCTTCACGAAGCGGTAGCCGCGCTTGCGCAGCTCCGGCACGATCCGCTGGATCGCCCGGTCGGTGACCGGCGCCGCGCTGCGGGTGCAGTGCATGACCACCAGCGAGCCCGGCTTCACCCCGGCGAGGACCTGCTCGGCCACCGCGTCCGCGTCGTGCGCGAACGCGTCACCGCTCACCACGTCCCACTGCACCGCCGTCATCTTCAGCGGGGCCAGCGTCCGCAGCACCTCGTCGTCGTAGCAGCCGCCGGGGAAGCGGAAGTACGGCACCGCGTTGCGCACCCCGGCCTTCTTGAAGGAGGCGGTCGCCTTCTCGACGTCGGCGCGCATCTCGTCCCCGGCGACGACCGGCAGCCCGTAGCAGGGGGACTTGAAGGCGTAGTGGCTGTACGAGTGGTTGGCGACCTCGAAGTTCGGGTCGGTCCCGATGGCGCGCGCCTCGGCCGGGTACTCGTCGGCCCAGCGGCCCGTCATGAAGACGGTGGCGGGCACCTTGAGCCGCCGCAGATCGGCGATGAGCGCGGGGTTGTCGAAGCGCTCGCCGCTCGCCGCGCGCGGGCCCTGGTCGGCGGTCATGTCGGCGTCGAAGGTGAGCGCGACGACCTTCTCGGCGCCCTTGCCGCCCTTGGGGGCGCGGCTGAAGACGGGGGTGAGACCGCCGGGGCCGGGCGCGAGGGTGGGCGCCTGGACGGAGGCCCGCGGGGTGGGGGAGGCGGGGGGAGCCGAGGGGGCGGGGGACGGCTTGCTCGCGCCCGGCGCCGCCTTCGCGCCACGGTCGGCGGGGGCGGGATCGGAGCTGCAGCCCGCGAGCGCGGCACCGAGAACGGCAATCGCCAGCAGCTTTCGTACAGAAATGGTCACGGGCGGAAACTATCCGATCATTTGCTGAGCAGAGGTGTGCGCGGCCGTCGGGCCACATACGTTTCCGGCCAATGAGTGAACCGGACGGAACCGGTCCGAGTGCCCGGCGCCGGGGAGCGCATCCGGGTGCGTCGAGTCGCCTCGGCGGGGTGCCCGGGACCGGCCGCGCGCCGGCCGTACGCCGTGCGCACGCCGGGTCCGGTTCGCCGCAGGAAAGGTGAATATGCCAGTCGTGGTGCACGATCCGGCGTGTTCGGGCGGGGCGTTCGCCGCAGCGAAGCGAGGGTGCCGGATCCGGCCGACGGCTCCGGTCGCGGAGGACGCGGCCATTCCCCTTGCCCCGCACCGGAGTCGGTAAGAGCCGCCGCCCGCGCGGGAACCCGTACAGAGCAATCGGTTTCTTTGCCGAGCGCTTACAGAGTTCAATTCCGGCCTCGGCGGCAGGACCCTTGTCGCTCCGGCGGGCCCGTGGTTAGGCTCCCGCTCGTTTCGAATCCTGCACACTTTCTTCGCAACCTGACCAACTGTGGGGTGGCTGTGCGTGAACCAGGGTTTCCGGCGTGCGCGGGGCTGTTACCGCAGTTGCCTGAGTTAGCTCTGTTGCCTGTGGGGCGCTGATGGGATCCGCCACCGCGGCGCCCGGCAAGGCCGTCGTCCGTCGGCCGCTGTCCCGGGACGTCCGGCTGTTCTGGTGCGCGAGCGCCACCGACGCGCTCGGCTCCCAGGCCTCCGGCGTCGTCCTGCCGCTGCTGCTCCTGGGCCTCGGCCACTCGGCCACGACCGTCGGGCTCGTCGCGGGCGTGTCGACCGCGGCCGGACTGCTCCTCGCGCCGATCGCCGCCGTGCCCGCCGACCGGGGCGCGCGCAAACCGGTGATGCTCTGGTCCGCACTGGTCTCGGCGTTCGCCATGGGCGGGGTGGCCGTCGCCGCCGCCGTGGGGCGCCCGCCGCTCGTCCTGCTCCTGGGCGCCGTCCTGGTGGAACGATTCTCCACCGCCGTGTACGAGGCGGCCGCGGCCGGCACCGTGGCCCTGATCGCCCCGCCCGCCGACAGCCCCCGGGTGGTGGCCGGGCTCTCGGCCGCCGACCAGGGCGCGCTGGTCCTCGGCCCGGCCCTGGGTGGCGCCCTCTACCAGGCCTCCCGCGCCCTGCCCTTCGTCGCGGACGCGGTGTCGTACGCGGTCGCGGCGGTGTGCGTGGGCGCGCTGAAGTCGGACCTGCGGCCGGGGGAGGGGGAGGCGGTTTTCGGGGGAGCGGCGGGGTCGGAAGGAGCGGCGCCCGGAGGAGCGGCAAAGGAGCCGAAGCGGGGTGCGCCCGGCGCCCAGACCCTGCCCGACGTCCAGACCCTGCCCGGCGCCCAGAGCCCGGCCGGCCCCCGCCCAAGCCCTCCGCGCCGCCCCGCCCTCCGCGCCGAGCTCGGCGCCGGGCTCGCCCTCGTCCGCACCTCGCCCTTCCTCCGGCTCGTCCTGATCTGGACGGCCACCGTCAACGGCGTGATCGTCGCGCTGTACTACGGCGCCGTCTTCACCCTCCAGAAGGGCGGCCACGGCGGCGCCCCGATGGGTCTCGTCCTCGCGCTCTCCGGCGCCGCCGGGCTCGTCGGGTCGCTGGCCGCGCCGCACATCGCGGGCCGGATCAGCGCGGCCCGGCTCCTGGTCACCGTCTCGTGGCTGCTGGTGCCGCTCGCCGCCGCGCTCGCGGCCGCGAAGGGGCCCTGGGCGTACGGCGGTCTGTTCGGGGTGTTCTGCCTGCTGATGCCGCTGGTCACCGTGGTGCTTCAGTCCCGGGCGATCCAGGAGACCCCGCCCGCCCTCCAGGCCCGTACCGGCGCGGTCCTCGCCACCGCCGTCGGTAGCTCCGCCGCCCTCGCGCCCGTCGTCGCGGGCGTGTGCGCGTCCCGCGCGGGCACCGCCGCGCCCGCCGTCGCGAGCGCGGCGGTGCTCACGCTGCTCGCCTGCTGGACGACGTACGGACGAGTCCCGGCTCGGGGGGTCGCCGTATGACCGGCCGCTACCAGGTCTACCGGGCCGCCCTGCCCGAGGTGTGCGCCGCCGACCCGGCGCGGATGGCGTTCACCGCCGACGCCGAGGGCCGCTGCGAGGTGTTCACCTGGGACGCCGGGACCGGACGCACCCGGCAGGTCACCGACCGCCCGCACGGCACCTTCCACCACGCCATCGACCGCGACGGCCAGGTGTGGTGGTTCGACGAGGACGAACACGGCGCCGGGCACTGGCGGTTCCAGCCCTTCGACGGGGGCGCGGACCTCCCCGGCCTGACCGGCCCGGCCCCGGGCGAGCCGCGCGGCCTCGCCGTCGGTGACAACGCGACGGTCGCGATGGGCCTCGGGGACGCCCGGACCACCGCCGTCCACATCGGCCCGCGCGGCGGCCCGGCCCGCGAAGTGACGCGCGTCGACGGCCACGCCACCCTCTCCGGCATCACCCCTGACGGCCGCCTCCTCGCCGTCAGCGGCGCGGCGGGCTCGGCGCGGGCCGTGACCGTCCTCGCCGACGACGGCACCACGCGCGCGGTGCTGCCCGGCGACGGCGAGCACGGCAGGCTCTGGTCCCTGGGCTTCGCCCCCACCGGCGACCGCGCCGAACTGCTCCTCGTCCGCGAGGCCGACGACCGCTATCTGCTGGCGAGTTGGCGCCCGGACGGCGAGCCCGGCACCGGCCGCCCGGAAACAGAGCCCCGCACCGGGCACCCCGACACGGAACCGCACCCCGGATCCGGGCCCGCGTCCGGCATCACCACCCACACCTGGTGCGCCTTCGACACCGAGATCACCGCCCGCTGGCACCCCGACGGCCACTCCGTCCTCGTACGCCAGGACCGCCACGGCCGCAGCACCCTGCACCGCGTCGACCTGCGCGCACGCACGGTCGAGCCGGTGCCGGTGCCGCGCGGCACCCTCCTGGACGCCGCGCCCCGCGCCGGAACCGACGTCCACTACCTCTGGACGGACACCGCGAATCCGCCCCGGATGGGCTCCACCGCCGGGACGCCGCTGCCGCCCACGCACGGCATCCCCGCCCCGGTGCCCGGCGAGCACCGGGACCTGTGGACGCCCGGCCCCGACGGCCCGGTGCACAGCCTGCTCAGCCTGCCCGAGGGCCGCAGGGGAGCCGTCCCCGCCGTGTTCCTGGTGCACGGCGGGCCCGCCGACCACGACCGGGACGCCTACGACGGCGTGGTCCACTCGCTGGTCGCCTCCGGCTTCGCCGTCGTCCGCGTCAACTACCGCGGCTCCACCGGATACGGGCCGCGCTGGCGCCGGGCGTTCGGCCAGGGCGTCGGGCTCACCCAGGTCGACGACCTGGTCGCGGTGCGCGCGGACCTCGTCGCGAGCGGCGTCGTCCGCGCCGACGCGGCCGGGCTGTGGGGCACCTCCTGGGGCGGCTACCTCGTCCTGCTCGCCCTCGGGCTGCGCCCGGACCTGTGGCAGGCGGGCGTCGCGGTGAAGCCCGTGGCCGACTGCGCCGCCGCCTACCGCACCAGCACCCCGGCCCTGCGCGCCCTGGACGAGCGGCTGTTCGGCGGCACCCCCGACGAGGTGCCCGAGCGGTACGAGCGCAGCTCGCCCCTGCGGTACGCGGCCGCCGTGCGGGCCCCGCTCCTGGTCGCCGCCGCGACCCGGGACGCCAAGTGCCCGCCCGGCCAGGTGCGCGACTACCTCGCCGCGCTGCGCCACGCGCGCGTACCGCACGAGTCGATGTGGCTGGAGACCGGCCACGACGGCTACCAGGCGGACGACCACGTGGCGGTCCTGCGCCGCGCCGTCGTCTTCCTCGACCGCGAGCTGCGCGGCCCCGGCCGCGCGGCCGCTCCCCAGACTCCCCGCTCGGACCGGAGCGGGGATTCCGGACGGGTCCGCACCAAGGCCCCCGCCGGAACAGGCACCACCCGACACGATGAGAGGAGTTCCCATGCAGAAGGACATCATCCAGAACGACCCGCTCGCGGGTGACGAGGAGAACCGCAAGCCCAGCGTCGGCGTGACCATCAAGGTTCCGTTCCGTAACGCCGAGGACGGCGAAGAGGACTGATCCTCGCCAGTCGGCCCGGCGGTCTCCTCGACCGCCGGGCCGGCCGGTGCCTCGCTTTCCCACCTCTCGCACACCCTTACCGCTCTTACTCCCTTACGTCGCCGTACCCGCGAGGAGCCCACATGCGTGTTCTGCTGGTCAACATGCCCTGGTCGCCGATCGACCTGCCGTCGCTGGCCCTGGGAATCCTCAAGCGCAGCGTCGACGAACGCGTGCCGGGCGCCAAGGCGGAAGTGCTGCACGCCAATCTCGAATTCACCGACTGGATCACCGAGCGCACCGAATTCACCGCCGACGACTACGAGTACTACGCGCTCTCCTCCTATTTCATGGGCTGCGGCGACTGGGTGTTCTCCTCCGCCCTCTACTCCGACCCGACCTGGCGCGACCAGGAGTTCGCGGATGCGATGAAGGGCAAGCTGCGCAAGTCCCGGCTGCGTATGTCACAGGAACTGCACCGCGTCGTACCGGAGTTCGTGGAGATGATCGCCGAGCGGATCGTCGCGTACGGGCCCGATGTCGTCGGCTTCACCTCCACCTTCCAGCAGAACACCGCGGCCCTCGCCGCCGCCCGGCACGTCAAGCGGCTCGCCCCGCACATCGTGACCGTGATGGGCGGCGCCAACTGCGACGGCGAGCAGGGCGAGGCCGTCCACCGCAACTTCACGTTCGTGGATCACGTCATCCGCGGCGAGGGCGAGACGGCCTTCCCCCAGCTGCTCACCGCCATCGGCGAGGGCTCCGACCCGGCCGCGCTCGCCGCCGTGCCGGGCCTGTGCCACCGCGCCGCCGACGGCACGGCCGTGGTCAACCCGATGGCCACCAGCCCGATCCCGCCCGTCGCCATCCTGCCCCCCGACTACAGCGGCTACTTCGAGCGGCTCGGCACCTCGGTGGCTCGCAACTGGGTCGAGCCGAAGCTGGTGGTCGAGGGGGCGCGGGGTTGCTGGTGGGGCGAGAAGCACCACTGCACGTTCTGCGGGCTCAACGGCTCCTTCATGCAGTACCGCTCCAAGACCCCCGAGACGTTCTACTCGGAGATCATGGAGCTCGCCCGCCGCCACCGGGTCCTCGACATGTACCTCGTCGACAACATCCTCGACATGGGCTACCTCTCCACGGTGCTGCCCCGCATCATCGAGAGCGGCTACGACCTGCGCATGCACATCGAGATCAAGGCCAACATGCGCCGCAGCCAGCTGCGTACGCTCGCCGAGGCCGGGCTCATCTACGTCCAGCCGGGCATCGAGAGCCTCAACAACCGGGTCCTCGACCTGATGGACAAGGGCGTCAGCGGCTGCCAGAACGTCCGGATGCTCCGCGACGGCGCCGAGACCGGGCTCTCGGTGGCCTGGAACTATCTGCACGGCTTCCCGGGCGAGACCGCCGAGGACTACGACCCGGTGATCGCCCAGATACCGGCCCTCGAACACCTCAACCCGCCGGTCGACCTGTCCGCGCGCATCGCCATCGAGCGCTTCAGCCCCTACTTCAACCGCCCCGAGCTCGGCTTCGACGGCCTGCGCCCCGAGGAGCACTACCGCTTCACCTACGACCTGCCCGAGTCGGAGCTCTACGACCTCGCGTACGTCTTCGAGGCCCCCCAGCGCGGCATCGGCGAACCCACCGTCACCGCGCTCAACGACGCCATCGACGCCTGGAAGAAGCACCACGCGGACGCCCGGCTCACCCACACCGACCTCGGCGACCGCATCGTCCTGGTCAGCCGGCGCCGGACGTTCGCGTGGCGCGCGATGGAGCTGACCGACCCGTACGAACTGGTCGCCTTCCGCCTCCTGGACCAGCCGCACACGGCCGCCGCCCTCACCCGCAAGGCCGCCGCCCGCGCCAAGGACGCCCCCGCCCGCGACGAGAGCGAGGTGCAGCGCCTGCTCGACTCCTGGCTCGCGCTCGGCATCGTCTTCACCGACGGCGGCCAGTACGTCCACATCGCGCCCTCGGCCGTCAACGAGGACCTGCTGCGCCTGGACTTCATGCGCCACGCCCACGCCGCCCTCGACGCGGCCGAGCAGCCCGCCCGCCCCGAGCCCGCCCACGTATGACGGCGACGACCGCCGACCGCGAAGACCGTACGAGCCGGAGGACCAGCCCGATGAGCACCGCCCTCACCACGCGCACCGCGGCCCTCACCGTCGCCGCCTGGCGCGACTACGACCCCGACGCCTGCGCCCTGCCCGGAATGCACCTGGGCGACCTCGAACTGACCGGCCCCGCGGGAGAGGAGGCCGACCGGCTGTGGGAGACGGGCGTGCGCCGCGTCCGCCTCGCCGAGCCGGTCGACCTCGCCGACCCGCGCGCCCCGGGCGCCGCCCACCGGGCCGTACGCGCCCTCAGCCTCGTGCGCGACCTCACCGCCCGCGCCGTGCTCGTCGAGTGGAGACTGCGGCTCGACCCGGCGGCGGACGCCGACGCCTGGCAGGTCCTGAGCCACATCCAGCCGCCGCAGCGCCTGGAGGGGCCCGCCGACGCGGCCGAAGCGCTGCGCCGGTGGCGCGACGGCCACTACCTGTGCAAGTGCCTGTGGCGCCAGGGGCCCGGCTTCGTCCAGATCCGCGACCGCCGCTGGGGCGACCTGCGCCGCTTCACCGCGGACGAGCCCGAGTACCACGAGGTCATCGAGGCCCTGGTGCACGGCGCCCCGGCGGACTCGGTCCCGCCCGCGGTCCTGGCCGACTTCCTCTCCGAGAAGCTGGTCCTGGAGGTGGGCGACCTGGCGTGGTGGCTGCCGTACCGGGTGAACCGCTGGATCCAGGAGGCCATGGCGATCTGACGGAACATCAGGTACGTCAGGTCAGCAGCCGCGTCCGGCACTCCTCCACGTCGAAGTCGCCCTTCGGGTACCGCGGATCGAGCTCCCGCAGATGCTCCAGGAGGAGCCGGCTGATCGCCCAGTTCCGGTACCACTTGCGGTCGGAGGGCACCAGGTACCAGGGGGCCGCGTCCGTCGAGCACCGCTCCAGGGCGATCTCGTACGCCTCCTGGTACGCGGGCCACAGCGCCCGCTCGTCGATGTCGCCCGGGTTGAACTTCCAGTGCTTGTCCGGATTGTCGAGCCGCTCAAGGAGCCGCCGGCGCTGCTGCTCGTAACTGATGTGCAGGAAGACCTTGACCACGCTCACGCCGTCGTCCGCGAGCGACTGCTCGAACCGGCTGATCTGCCCGTAGCGGCGGCCCAGCTGGCGGCGCGGGACCAGCTCGCGGACCCGGGCGATCAGCACGTCCTCGTAGTGCGAGCGGTCGAAGATGCCGATCTCGCCGGGCTGCGGCAGCGCCCGCATGATCCGCCACAGGAAGGGGTGGTTCAGCTCCTCCCGGGTGGGCGCCTTGAACGCCTTGATGCGGCAGCCGGACGGGTTGAACAGGCCGATGACGTGCTTGACCGTGCCGCCCTTGCCGCTGGTGTCCATACCCTGGAGCACCAGCAGCACCCGGCGCCGGTCGCCCGCCGTGCTCGCCGCGTACAGCCGCTCCTGCAGCCCGGCGAGCTCCTCGCCCATCCGGGCGGTCGCCGCCAGCCCCTCCGCCTTGTCCTTCGGCCCGGCCGGGGTGGCGTCGGCCGGATAGGAGGCGAGGTCGACGCGCTTGCCCCCGGGGACGCGCAGCAGCCGGCGCAGATCCCGCTGCTCGGGCTTCTTCCTGCCCTTGCCGCCTTTGCTGCCCTGCTTGGCCACTGCGCACCCCTTACGGTCGGTTCCCTCGATCGTGCGACGGAACGCGACGCGGCGCGAGCGCTAGTGGGTGAAGGGGCCCGTCACCGCGAAGGTCGTCCCCGGCGTGTAGCAGTTGACGTACATGGTGCGCCCGTCCGGCGCGAAGGTGACCCCCGCGAACTCGCCCCATTCGGGGGCGCCGGGCTTGCCGATGTCTTGGCGGCCGCGTGCCATGGCGTACACCTCGCCGCGCCGGGTCAGTCCGAAGACGTGCTGGGCGCCGTTGCCGTCCTCGCAGACCATCAGGCCGCCGTCCGGCGCGAGCGTGATGTTGTCCGGGGACTCGCCGGGCAGCTGGATGTCGGTGGCCGGGCCGAAGACGACCACCAGGGTGAGGCGGCGGCGCCTCGGCTCGTACCGCCACACCTGGCCGAAGTGGTCGGCGCCCGAGCCCTCGGCCACGCGCGCGTAGCTGGAGACGAAGTAGACGCAGTCGCCGCTCCAGTAGCAGCCCTCCAGCTTCTGCGCGTGGGTGATGCCGCCCCGGCCGAAGTCCTGGAGCCGGACCGGCGTCCGCCGGGCCGACGGGTCGGGCACCGGCACCCACTCGATCCCGTCGAAGCGCGCGCCCGGCTCCTGCACCACCGACAGATCGGGCACGTCCGGGACGCGCATCGCCTCCAGGGCGCCGCCCGCGCGCAGCGAGCCCGTGCCGCCGAGCGGCCGGTTCGGCAGGAAGCGGTAGAAGAGCCCGAAGGGCTTGTCGAAGGCGTCCTCGGTCTCGTACACGACCCCTCGGTACGGGTCGATCGCGATCGCCTCGTGCTGGAAGCGGCCCATCGCGGTGAGCGGTACGGCCCCGGTGCGGCGCGGGTCGGCGCCGTCGACCTCGAAGACGAAGCCGTGGTCCTTGGTGTACCCGTTGGTACCGGCCCGGTCCTCGGTCTCCTCACAGCTCAGCCAGGTGTTCCAAGGGGTGCGGCCGCCCGCGCAGTTGACGGCGGTGCCGCTGAGGGCGACCCGCTCGGACAGCACCCGGTTCTCCGCGTCGAGCTCCAGGGCCATACACCCGCCCTTGCCCATCGGGTCGTACACCAGCCCCTCCACATGGGGGACCGGGATCGCGGCGGTGACCCGGTTCTCGTGGTTGCGCACCAGCCGGACGCCGCCGCGGCGCCCCGCGAACGCGGCCATGCCGTCGTGGTTGCTCGGCACCCGGCCCTCGCCGGAGCGCAGTTGGTCGCCCTCGCGCGAGAGCACCCGGTAGCGGAATCCTTCCGGCAGATCGAGCAGCCCGGCCGGATCGGGCACCAGCGGCCCGTAGCCGCGCCGACTGGGGGCGGCCGCGGCCGGGCCCCCGCTGAAGAGTTCGGAGACCGCGCCCGTGAAAGCGATCGCGGCGGCGGACGCGCCGGTGCGGGCGAGGATCTGACGTCGTGTTGCTCGCGCTTCGGACATGAGGCAACTCCCCTGTTGGCGGACAGGTAATGACGAGACCCGCATGATCCATCACGCGATCGGGTGATACGCGGATCATGCGGGTCGTGTCGCTTCACATGGCCGAAAACGGCCGGGGAGTCGGCCGGACAGCGCGGGATGCGCCGACCGGACGGAAGGCCGGAGCGTCAGACGAGCTCGGCGGTCAGCGTGATCGTGGTGCCCGTGAGCGCCTGGCTGACCGGGCAGTTCTTCTTGGCGTCCTCGGCGGCGGCCGCGAAGCCGTCCGCGTCCAGACCCGGCACCTCGCCGCGCACGGTGAGGTGGATGCCGGTGATGCCCTCGCCCGGCTGGAACGTCACGTCCGCCTTGGTCTCAAGCCGGGTGGGCGGGTTGCCCGCGCCGGCCAGAGCGTGCGAGAGGGCCATGGAGAAGCAGCTGGAGTGCGCGCCCGCGATGAGCTCCTCCGGGCTGGTCTTGCCGTTGGCCTGCTCGGCGCGGGACGCCCAGCTGACCGGCTGCGAACCGATGCCGGACGAGTCGAAGGTGACGGTCCCCGAACCCTTGAGGAGCTCGCCCTCCCAGACCGTGTGCGCCGTACGCGTGGTGGCCATGATGTATCCCTTCTGGTGGCTAAGGGGGTTTACGGCCCCCTGTACGCCAAACCTACTGCTCCACAAGCCCCTTCGCGTCGCGAGCGAGGGCAGTGAGCCGGGAGATGGCCCGGAAGTACTTCTTCCGGTAACCGCCGTTCAGCATCTCGTCACTGAACAGCCGGTCGAAGGGGACCCCGGACGCCAGCACCGGCACCTCGCGGTCGTAGAGCCGGTCGGCGAGGACCACGAGCCGCAGCGCGGTCGACTGGTCGGGAACCGGCTGCACATCGGTGAGGCACACCGCCGTCACGCCGTCGGTGAGCGCCCCGTACCGGCTGGGGTGGACCCGCGACAGATGGCCGAGCAGCCCGGGGAAGTCGTCGAGCGCCGCGCCCTCGGTCGCGTACGCGGCCTTGGCGACCTGCTCGTCCGAGTACGGCGCCGGAGCCTCGGGCAGCCCCCGGTGGCGGTAGTCCTCGCCGTCGATCCGCAGCGGGCGGAAGTGCGCCGACAGGCCCTGGATCTCGCGCAGGAAGTCGACGGCCGCGAACCGGCCCTCGCCCAGCTTGCCGGGCAGCGTGTTGGAGGTCGCGGCCAGCGCCACGCCCTGCTCCACCAGCTTGCCGAGCAGCGACGACACCAGGACCGTGTCGCCCGGGTCGTCCAGCTCGAACTCGTCGATGCAGAGCAGCCGGTGCCCGCTCAGGGTGCGCACGGTCTGCTGGAAGCCCAGCGCGCCGACCAGGTTCGTCAGCTCCACGAAGGTGCCGAACGCCTTGAGCGCGGGCTCGGCCGGGGTGGCGTGCCACAGCGAGGCCAGCAGATGGGTCTTGCCGACGCCGTACCCGCCGTCCAGATAGACCCCGCGCGGCCCGGTCGGCGCGGCCGGCTTCCTGGCGAACCACTTGCGGCGCCCGCTCCCGGTGGCGTGCGCCCCGCCCAGACCGGCCGCGAAGGAGCCGAGCACCTTGACGGCCTCGCTCTGGCTGGGCTGGTTCGGGTCCGGTACGTACGTCTCGAAGCGGACCGAGTCGAACCGCGGCGGCGGCACCATCTCGGCGACCAGACGGTCGGCGGGGACATGCGGCTCGCGCGCGCAGAGCGACAGCGGGGCCGCTTCGGTTATGGGACTGGTCGACACAGTTCCCCACTGTAAGCGCCGTGTAAGACTGCACGGATGCGACGCCTGTTCCCTGTGACCGACCAGACATCCGCCTCCGACCAGGGCGAGTGGTCGTTCGACGCGCTGGCGGAGGCCTACGCGTACCCCGAGACGGACGGCCCCTGGCTGCGGGCCAACATGGTCTCCTCGCTCGACGGCGCGGGCCAGCATGAGGGCCGCTCGCAGCCCCTCTCCTCCGACACCGACATGCGGATCTTCGGCACCCTGCGGGCGCTGGCCGATGTGGTCGTGGTGGGCGCGGAAACGGTACGTCAGGAGGGCTACCGCCCGGCCCGGGCGCGGCAGGCCTTCGCGACCCGGCGCGCGGCCGCGGGCCAGGGCCCGGCTCCCGTGATCGCGGTGGTGACGGCCGGTCTCGACCTGGACTTCGGCCTGCCCCTGTTCACCTCGCCGCTGGTGCCCACCCTGATCCTGACCGGCGCCGCCGCGCCGCCGGACCGGGTACGCGCGGCCGAGCTGGCCGGCGCGGAGGTCGTGGTTGCGGGCGACGGGCCGGGCGTGGAGCCCGCCAGGGCGGTCGCGGCGCTGGCCGAGCGGGGGCTGCGCCGGATGCTGACGGAGGGCGGGCCCCGGCTGCTCGGCCAGTTCGTGGCCGCCGGAGTGCTCGACGAGCTGTGTCTGACGGTGTCGCCGATGCTCACCGCGGGCAGTGCTCAGCGCATCGCCGGAGGGCCGCCGGTGAGCGCTCCGGAGCACTTCCGGCTGGAGTCGCTGCTGGAAGAGGCCGGGTTCCTCTACACGCGTTACCGTCGAATCTGACAATCAGCGGAATTTGCCGTTCCGGTTAGCTTCCGGTGGGCACACTTACTCACGCAGACCCCGTGCGGGCACGGGGAAGGATGGTTTCCGCAGGGGCGGGTAACCACGTCGAGGCCCCGCTGCCTCGCGGGGCACCGGCCGGAGTGAAGAGAAGGGCGTTTGTCGTGTTCACAAGCGTATTGATGATCGAGAAGCCCCTGACCTCCGTGGACGTGGAATTCGTCACCACCCTGCACGGCGACGAGCCGGTCTCCTTCGTCGTGCTCATGCAGCCCCGGGGCGACCAGGACCGCCTCCTGCGCGCCATCGACGACGTGGCCCTCGGTGAACTCGACGAGGCCGTCCACGAGACCGGCGACCAGGGCCCGGCCGCTGCCGTACGCGCACTGGAGCACTCACTGGCGTCCCTGCGTGCGACCGGCAGCCAGGCCGTCGGCCAGATCGTCGAGGACCACCCCCTGGACCTGCTGAAGTCCGTCGTCGACGGGGTGAACGCCGACGAGGTCATCGTGCTGACGGCGCCGCACTACGTGGAGGAGTTCTTCCACCGCGACTGGGCCTCCCGGGCCCGCCACAAGGTCGGCGTCCCCGTCCTCAAGCTCTTCGCGCACAGCGAGGAGGCGCACAGCGAGTAAGGGGCCGGGCGCCCGGGGGAGAGGGGGAGGCTCCCGCCCGCCGGGCGGACACCCCGTGCGCCCGCCGACCGGCGAATAGGGCGAGCGCCGCCCAGCGAATAGGCTGAGGCCGAACCGAACTCCGTACGTCGCACCCCCGGGAGACACACGCAATGGCACCCGCGATTCCCACCGCCATGGAACGGCCGCACTTCATCGGCATCGGCGGTGCCGGAATGTCGGGGATCGCGAAGATCCTGGCCCAGCGCGGCGCGAAGGTCGCCGGCAGCGACGCCAAGGAGTCCGGCACGGCCGAGGCGCTGCGCGCGCTCGGCGCGACCGTCCACATCGGGCACGCCACCGAGCACCTCGCCTCCGACGCCAGCAGCGTCGTCGTCTCCAGCGCCATCCGCGCCGACAACCCGGAGCTCGTCCGCGCGGCCGAGCTCGCCATCCCCGTCGTCCACCGCTCCGACGCGCTCGCCGCGCTCATGGGCGGCCTGCGCGCGATCGCCGTCGCCGGCACCCACGGCAAGACGACCACCACCTCGATGCTGGCCGTCGCCCTGACCGAGCTGGGCCTCGACCCCTCGTACGCGATCGGCGGCGACCTCGCCGGACCCGGCACCAACGCCCGCCACGGCGAGGGCGACATCTTCGTGGCCGAGGCGGACGAGAGCGACCGCAGCTTCCAGAAGTACGACCCCGAGGTCGCCATCGTCCTCAACGTCGAACTCGACCACCACGCCAACTACGCCTCGATGGACGAGATCTACGACTCCTTCGAGACCTTCGTCGGCAAGGTCGTCCCCGGCGGCACCCTCGTCATCTCCGCCGACCAGGCGGGCGCCGTCGAGCTGACCCGCCGGGTGCGCGACCTCTCGTCGCTGAAGGTCGTGACGTACGGAGCGGACGAGCACGCCGACGTACGCGTCCACAAGGTCACCCCGCGCGGTCTGACCAGCGAGGTCACCGTCCTGCTCGGCGGCAAGTACCTGACCTTCACAGTCTCGGTCCCCGGCCGTCACTACGCCCTCAACGCGGTCGCCGCGCTCGCCGCCGGCGTCGCCCTCGGCATCCCGGCGCACAACCTGGCCTCGGCCCTCGGCAAGTACACCGGCGTCAAGCGCCGTCTCCAGCTCAAGGGCGAGGCCGCGGGCGTCCAGGTCATCGACTCGTACGCGCACCACCCGACCGAGATGACCGCAGACCTGGAGGCGATGCGGGCCGCCGCCGCGGACTCCCGGCTGCTCGTGGTCTTCCAGCCGCACCTCTTCTCCCGCACCCAGGAGCTGGGCACCGAGATGGGCCGCGCGCTCGCGCTGGCCGACGCCTCGGTGGTCCTCGACATCTACCCCGCGCGCGAGGACCCGATCCCGGGCGTCACCAGCGCGCTGATCATCGACGCGGCCGGAACGGCCGGCGCCGACGTCACCGCCGTCCACGACAAGACGACGGTGCCGGACGTGATCGCGGGAATGGCCAGGCCCGGCGACCTCGTTCTCACCATGGGCGCGGGCGACGTGACGGACCTGGGCCCGCAGATCCTGGCGCGGTTGAGCTGAGGGAGTGCCTTCGATGTCGTACGAGGTCGAGAAGCCGGACGAGCAGTGGCGGGCGGAGCTGAGCCCGGGGGAGTACGCCGTGCTGCGGCAGGCCGGCACGGAGCCCGCGTTCGTCGGTGAGTACACGGACACCAAGACGAAGGGCGTCTACTCCTGCCGGGCCTGCGGCGCGGAGCTCTTCACCTCCGAGACGAAGTTCGAGTCGCACTGCGGCTGGCCGTCCTTCTTCGACCCGAAGGACACGGACGCGGTGGAGCTGATCGACGACCGCTCGCACGGGATGGTCCGCACGGAGGTGCGCTGCGCCCGCTGCGGCTCGCACCTGGGCCATGTCTTCGAGGGCGAGGGCTACCCGACCCCGACGGACCAGCGGTACTGCATCAACTCGATCTCGCTGAAGCTGACGGCGGACGAGGACTGACGACTGGCGTGGCCACCGGCCCGAGTTGACGTCGGGTACGGGAGTGCGTAGTGTTCTCCGAGTTGTCGCGGGACCGTAACGGTTCTGCGACAGCCGTCCGCCGCAGACTTGCGGCACCCCAACCCAGCGCGACCTCCCGAACGGGATGAATTTCGGCATGCCGAATTTCATTTCGAATGGAAAGTGTGGGAGCGGACGACTCGAACGGCCCGATTAGGAGCCGCCCGGAAAGTCCGCTAGAGTCTGGGACGTCGGAACGGCCCAACGGCCGGAAAGACAAAACGACTTGACCCGGGAGACCGGGAATCGGACACGAAAGAGTCTGATAGAGTCGGAAACGAAGGAAGCGCCCGGAGGGCCCGGAAACGGGAACAAAGGAAGCGTCCGTACCTTGAGAACTCAACAGCGTGCCAAAAGTCAACGCCAGATTGACACCCCCG
>NZ_CP124863.1:0-585000 GCF_030028635.1 Streptomyces sp. BPTC-684 | reverse complement strand
GATAGTACCGTGAGGGAATGGTGAAAAGTACCGCGGGAGCGGAGTGAAATAGTACCTGAAACCGTGTGCCTACAAGCCGTGGGAGCGTCGCGTTGAGTACTTGTACTCAACGTCGTGACTGCGTGCCTTTTGAAGAATGAGCCTGCGAGTTAGCGGTGTGTAGCGAGGTTAACCCGTGTGGGGAAGCCGTAGCGAAAGCGAGTCCGAACAGGGCGTTTGAGTTGCACGCTCTAGACCCGAAGCGGAGTGATCTAGCCATGGGCAGGTTGAAGCGGAGGTAAGACTTCGTGGAGGACCGAACCCACCAGGGTTGAAAACCTGGGGGATGACCTGTGGTTAGGGGTGAAAGGCCAATCAAACTCCGTGATAGCTGGTTCTCCCCGAAATGCATTTAGGTGCAGCGTCGTGTGTTTCTTGCCGGAGGTAGAGCACTGGATAGGCGATGGGCCCTACCGGGTTACTGACCTTAGCCAAACTCCGAATGCCG
Source organism: Streptomyces sp. BPTC-684 (assembly GCF_030028635.1). Lineage (NCBI taxonomy): Bacteria > Bacillati > Actinomycetota > Actinomycetes > Kitasatosporales > Streptomycetaceae > Streptomyces > Streptomyces sp. BPTC-684. Next base: position 584,513 of record NZ_CP124863.1, on the reverse strand, counting down.
GTAAGTGAGAGCGCGGCAGTGAGACTGTGGGGGATAAGCTCCATGGTCGAGAGGGAAACAGCCCAGAGCATCGACTAAGGCCCCTAAGCGTACGCTAAGTGGGAAAGGATGTGGAGTCGCAGAGACAACCAGGAGGTTGGCTTAGAAGCAGCCACCCTTGAAAGAGTGCGTAATAGCTCACTGGTCAAGTGATTCCGCGCCGACAATGTAGCGGGGCTCAAGCGTACCGCCGAAGTCGTGTCATTCCAGCATGTACCCCCAACGGGGGCTGGGATGGGTAGGGGAGCGTCGTGTGCCGGGTGAAGCCGCAGCGGAAGCTAGTGGTGGACGGTTCACGAGTGAGAATGCAGGCATGAGTAGCGATACACACGTGAGAAACGTGTGCGCCGATTGACTAAGGGTTCCTGGGTCAAGCTGATCTGCCCAGGGTAAGTCGGGACCTAAGGCGAGGCCGACAGGCGTAGTCGATGGACAACCGGTTGATATTCCGGTACCCGCTTTGAAACGCCCAATATCGAATCCATTAATGCTAAGGCCGTGAAGCCGTTCCGGACCCTTCGGGGAAAGGAAAGTGGTGGAGCCGTCGACCCGAGGTGGTAGTAGGTAAGCGATGGGGTGACGCAGGAAGGTAGTCCAGCCCGGGCGGTGGTTGTCCCGGGGTAAGGGTGTAGGCCGTGTGGTAGGCAAATCCGTCACACGTTAAGGCTGAGACCTGATGCCGAGCCGATTGTGGTGAAGTGGATGATCCTATGCTGTCGAGAAAAGCCTCTAGCGAGTTTCATGGCGGCCCGTACCCTAAACCGACTCAGGTGGTCAGGTAGAGAATACCGAGGCGTTCGGGTGAACTATGGTTAAGGAACTCGGCAAAATGCCCCCGTAACTTCGGGAGAAGGGGGGCCATCACCGGTGATCGGATTTACTCCGTGAGCTGGGGGTGGCCGCAGAGACCAGCGAGAAGCGACTGTTTACTAAAAACACAGGTCCGTGCGAAGCCGTAAGGCGATGTATACGGACTGACGCCTGCCCGGTGCTGGAACGTTAAGGGGACCGGTTAGCTTGGATTCGTCCAGGCGAAGCTGAGAACTTAAGCGCCAGTAAACGGCGGTGGTAACTATAACCATCCTAAGGTAGCGAAATTCCTTGTCGGGTAAGTTCCGACCTGCACGAATGGCGTAACGACTTCTCGACTGTCTCAACCATAGGCCCGGTGAAATTGCACTACGAGTAAAGATGCTCGTTTCGCGCAGCAGGACGGAAAGACCCCGGGACCTTTACTACAGTTTGATATTGGTGTTCGGTTCGGCTTGTGTAGGATAGGTGGGAGACTGTGAACTCTGGACGCCAGTTCAGGGGGAGTCGTCGTTGAAATACCACTCTGGTCGTGCTGGATGTCTAACCTGGGTCCGTGATCCGGATCAGGGACAGTGTCTGATGGGTAGTTTAACTGGGGCGGTTGCCTCCTAAAGAGTAACGGAGGCGCCCAAAGGTTCCCTCAGCCTGGTTGGCAATCAGGTGTTGAGTGTAAGTGCACAAGGGAGCTTGACTGTGAGACCGACGGGTCGAGCAGGGACGAAAGTCGGGACTAGTGATCCGGCGGTGGCTTGTGGAAGCGCCGTCGCTCAACGGATAAAAGGTACCCCGGGGATAACAGGCTGATCTTCCCCAAGAGTCCATATCGACGGGATGGTTTGGCACCTCGATGTCGGCTCGTCGCATCCTGGGGCTGGAGTCGGTCCCAAGGGTTGGGCTGTTCGCCCATTAAAGCGGTACGCGAGCTGGGTTTAGAACGTCGTGAGACAGTTCGGTCCCTATCCGCTGTGCGCGTAGGAGTCTTGAGAAGGGCTGTCCCTAGTACGAGAGGACCGGGACGGACGAACCTCTGGTGTGCCAGTTGTCCTGCCAAGGGCATGGCTGGTTGGCTACGTTCGGAAAGGATAACCGCTGAAAGCATCTAAGCGGGAAGCCTGCTTCGAGATGAGGGCTCCCACCACCTTCGAGTGGGTAAGGCTCCCAGTAGACGACTGGGTTGATAGGCCAGATGTGGAAGCCTCGTAAGGGGTGGAGCTGACTGGTACTAATAGGCCGAGGGCTTGTCCTCAGTTGCTCGCGTCCACTGTGTTAGTTCTGAAATAACGAACGGCCGTGTTGTTGCCCGGTTTCGTTAATTTCATAGTGTTTCGGTGGTCATAGCGTTAGGGAAACGCCCGGTTACATTCCGAACCCGGAAGCTAAGCCTTTCAGCGCCGATGGTACTGCAGGGGGGACCCTGTGGGAGAGTAGGACACCGCCGAACAAATTTTGGGAAAAGCCCCGTACCGGTTACCGGTACGGGGCTTTTCTGCGTTCAGGCGCCAAATCCGGCACCGAATCAGCCGCCGAATGCCGACGCTCACGCGGGCTGGAGCAAATCCCAGCGGTTGCCGTAAAGGTCCTGGAAGACCGCCACCGATCCGTACACCTCGTGGCGCGGCTCCTCCAGGAAGCGGACGCCGGCCGCGGTCATCTGGGCGTGGTCGGCCGCGAAGTCCTCGGTGTACAGGAAGAAGCCGACCCGGCCGCCGGTCTGGGCGCCGACGCTCGCGCGCTCGGCCTCGTTCTTGGCGCGGGCCAGCAGCAGCGACGCTGTGCCGGTGCCGCGCGGGCGGACCACCACCCAGCGGGAGCCGTCCCCGCGGTCGGTGTCCTCGACCAGTTCGAAGCCGAGGGCGTCGGTGTAGAAGGTGATGGCCTCGTCGTAGTCGCGGACGACGAGTGTGATCAGGGCGATATGGGACATGGCACGAGGTTATACGTATGACCGTCGGGGCGCCAAGCCGCCACGAGACAGTGCCCGGCACAATGCCCGGCATGGAGATCGCTGCCGAGACCGCCGCGGAAACCGCTGCGCTGAATCGTCTCGTCGAGCGCGCCCGGCTGCTCGCCGTCCCCGGCCGTCGGCGCGTGCTCGGCATCGCCGGGGCGCCCGGCGCCGGGAAGTCCACGCTGGCCGGACGGCTGGTGGAGCGGCTCGGCGGGCAGGCCGTGCTCGTTCCGATGGACGGCTTCCACCTCGCCCAGGCCGAACTCGTCCGCCTCGGACGCGTCGACCGCAAGGGCGCCCCGGACACCTTCGACGCCGCCGGATACGCCGCGCTGCTCGCCCGGCTGCGGACGCCCGAGCCCGGCACCGTGGTGTACGCGCCGGCCTTCGACCGCTCGATCGAGGAGCCGGTCGCCGGGAGCATCCCGGTCGATCCGGCCGTCCCGCTCGTCGTCACCGAGGGGAACTACCTCCTGCACGACCAGGGCGGCTGGGCACCGGTCAGGTCGCTGCTCGACGAGGTCTGGTTCCTGGAGATCGACGGCGAGGAACGGGTGCGCAGGCTCGTCGAGCGGCACGTGCGGTACGGGAAGGCGCGCCCGTACGCCGAACGGTGGGTCAGGGAGTCCGACGAGGCCAACGCGCGCGTGGTGGCGGGTGGCCGGGACCGTGCGGATCTTGTCGTCAGTCGGATGGGCGCTGGGTAGGCTCGGCCTTCACCGGGCGTGGGAACGGCGTTGAGATCTACCGCGGGGCTACCGTGTGACCCGTGTGACGGAAGGCAGCTGACGTGGGGATATTCCGACGGGGGCCGAAGCGGGACCGGAGCGACGCGCCCCGGGACGCGGAGTTCGGCTATTTCTCGGGCGACGAGGGTTCGCGGTTCCGCGCCCAGGTGCGCGAGGCGTTCGCCGAGCAGGGCCTGGAGGTGACCGTCTACGCGGACTCCGTGAAGGACAGCAGTGATCGCCGGTTCGGCCTCGCGAACCTCGCGGCGGTCTGTCACAACGACCGTCGCGGACCCCGTGTGTGGCCGGAACTGATTCGTCGGCACGTCGGTATGGTGCTGCGCACCATGGACGGCCCCTCCGCCCTCGACACCCTGCCGCCCGAGCAGATCCGTGCCCAGCTCTACCCCCGGGTGATCAGCGAGGCGGGGCTCGACCCGCAGACCTTCAGCTACGCGCGCGGTATCGCACCGGGCCTCTACGAGATCCTCGCCCTGGACCTGCCGGAGAGCGTCATGATGCTCACCGACGAGGCGCTGGAACCCCTCGGCCGCCTGCCCGACCTGCGCGCCCAGGCCCTGCGCAACCTCAAACAGCTGCCCGTCGAGTCGCACGAGAGCGTCAAGGGCGAGGACGGCATGCGGTTCGAAGTGGTCGTCGGTGACTCGTTCTACACGGCCAGCCGGGTGCTCGCCCTGGACGCCCTGGTGCCGCGGCTCACCGGGCGCGAACTGACGCCGGACGGCGCCCTGGTCGCCATGCCGTTCCGGCACCAGCTCGCGTTCCACGTGATCCGCGACTCCGGCATGATCCCGGCGCTCAACGCCATGGCGTCGTTCGCCGCGTCCGGCTTCGAGGACACGCCCGGCGCGATCAGCCCGTTCGTCTACTGGTGGCGCGACGGAACGTTCACCCAGCTCAGCGACCGCGAGGACGAGGGCGACGGCCTGCGGATCGTCGTCGGCGACGACTTCCAGGAGCTGTTGGAACGGCTGGTGGGGGACAGCCAGGAAGGCGCCTGACCGGTGCCCGGGCAGCGGCCCTGTTTTTCCGCCGTCCCGATCGCGTGCCCGGTGGCGTACGGGCAGGATGGGGCCCATGCCTCTTACACCTGCTCCCGCGCCCTTCACCGCCGACGACTACCGGGCCAGGATGGCCCGCGCCGCCGAGTCCGCCGCCGACGCGGGACTTGCCGGCGTCCTCGTCGCACCCGGGCCCGACCTGGTCTATCTGACCGGCTATCAGCCGACCGCGATCACCGAGCGGCTGACGGTGCTGGTGCTGGCGGCCGGGCAGGAACCGGTCCTCGTCGTACCGAAGCTGGAGGCGCCGGACGCCGAGCGTGCCGCCGGGGCCTCGGCACTCACCTTGCGGGACTGGACCGACGGCACCGATCCGTACGGAGTGACCGCGCCCCTGCTGGACGTGGACGGCCGGTTCGGCGTGAGCGACAACGCCTGGGCGATGCATCTGCTCGGACTGCAGCAGAAGCTCCCCGGAACGTCCTACACGGCCCTCACAGAGGCGCTCCCGATGCTGCGGGCGGTCAAGGACGCGCACGAGCTGGCGCGGCTTGAGGCGGCCGGAGCGGCGGCGGACGAGGCGTACGGCGAGATCCTCAAGGTCCGGTTCGCCGGGCGCAAGGAGACGGACGTGGCCGCCGATCTGGCCGCGCTGCTCCTGGAGTTCGGCCATTCGCAGGTGGACTTCACGGTCGTCGGGTCCGGCCCCAACGGCGCCAACCCGCACCACGAGGCGGGCGAGAGGACCATCGAGCGCGGCGACATGGTCGTCCTCGACTTCGGCGGCCTCAAGCACGGCTACGGCTCGGACACCACCCGTACCGTCCACGTCGGCGAGCCGAGCGCCGAGGAGCAGCGCGTCCACGACGTCGTACGGGAGGCCCAGCGGGCCGGGTGCGCGGCCGTGAAGCCCGGAGCGGCCTGCCAGGACGTCGACCGGGCGGCGCGCGCGGTGATCGAAGAGGCGGGCTACGGCGAGTACTTCATCCACCGCACCGGCCACGGCATCGGCGTCACCACCCATGAGCCGCCCTACATGATCGAGGGCGAGGAGCAGCCGCTGGTGCCCGGCATGTGCTTCTCCGTGGAGCCGGGCATCTATCTGCCGGGCCGGTTCGGCGTACGGATCGAGGACATCGTGACGGTCACCGAGGACGGCGGGCGCAGCTTCAACAACACCGCGCGCGAGATGGCGCTCGTCGACTAGTCGACGAATCGGTGCCCCGGCCGGTCAGGTGCCGACCGGGCCGAGGACCGCGCACGACTCGGGCGGCAGCCGGAACTCGCCGTCCGCGTGGGGCGGTTGCACCGGCTCCCAGGCGGCCAGCACCCGGCAGTTGTTGCGGCCCAGGGGGATCACCGCGGGCTCCTTGCCGAGGTTGACGACGGTCCTGATGTCGCCGCGCCGGAAGGTGAGCCAGCGCGCCTCCTCGTCGTGGACGACCTTGACCGCGGCGATGTCCGGGTCGGTGAGGTCGGGGCGGGTGCGGCGCAGCGCGATCAGTTCTCGGTACCAGGCGAGCACGCGCGCGTGGGGCTCCTTTCCCGGCTCGTCCCAGTCCAGACAGGAGCGCGCCCGGGTGGCGGGGTCCTGCGGGTCGGGGATGTCCTCCTCGGCCCAGCCGTGCGCCGCGAACTCCCGCCGCCTGCCCGTCCGTACGGCCTCGGCGAGCGCGGGATCGGGGTGGTCGGTGAAGTACTGCCAGGGCGTGCGGGCGCCCCACTCCTCGCCCATGAAGAGCATCGGCGTGTACGGCCCTGTCAGCACCAGCGCGGCGGCGCAGGCGGTCAGGCCGGGGGAGAGCGTCGCGGAGAGCCGGTCTCCCAGCGCCCTGTTGCCGATCTGGTCGTGGGTCTGGGCGTAGCCCAGGAAGCGGTGTGCGGGGGTCCTCGTGCGGTCGACACGCCGTCCGTGGGTGCGGCCGCGGAAGCTCGAATAGGTGCCGTCGTGGAAGAAGACCCGGGTGAGGGTCTTGGCCAGGGCGGCGAGCGGGGCGCGCGCGAAGTCGGCGTAGTAGCCCTGGGACTCGCCGGTCAGCGCGGTGTGCAGGGCGTGGTGGAAGTCGTCGTTCCACTGGGCGTGCAGCCCGAGGCCGTTCTGCGCGCGCGGGGCGGTGGTGCGCGGGTCGCACCGGTCGGACTCGGCGACCAGGAAGAGCGGGCGGCCCAGCTGCACGGAGAGCACGTCGACGGCGGTGGAGAGCTCTTCGAGGAACGGCAACGCGCGCGTGTCGGACAGCGCGTGCACGGCGTCCAGGCGCAGCCCGTCGAGCCGGTAGTCGCGCAGCCAGGCGAGCGCGCTCTCCAGGAAGTACGCGCGCACCTCGTCCGACCCCGGGGCGTCCAGGTTGACGGCGGCGCCCCACGGCGTGTGGTGGGTGTCGGTGAAGTACGGGCCGAAGGCGGGGAGGTGGTTGCCGGAGGGGCCGAGGTGGTTGTGGACGACGTCGAGGACGACTCCGAGGCCGTGGGCGTGCGCCGCGTCGACAAATCGTTTCAGCCCTTCGGGGCCGCCGTACGGCTCGTGCACCGCCCACGGCGCCACGCCGTCGTACCCCCAGCCGTGCCGCCCCGGGAACGGGCACACCGGCATCAGCTCGACATGCGTCACCCCCAGTTCCGCCAAATGGGCGAGGCGGGCGGCCGCGGCGTCGAAGGTGCCCTCGTCCGTGTAGGTGCCGATGTGCAGCTCGTAGAGGACCGCGCCGGACAGCCTGCGGCCCTCCCAGGGGTGCTGCCAGGGGAAGCCGTCGTGGTCGACGACGGCGCTGAGGCCGTCGGGCCCGTCCGGCTGGCGGCGCGAGCGCGGGTCCGGCAGCGGGCGGCCGCCGTCCACGACGTACCCGTAGCGGTCGCCGTCCCGGGCCCCGGCCTCGGTGAGCCACCATCCGGTCCGCACCGGGTGCGGCTCCATGTCGTGGGTCGTGCCCTCCAGCTGGAGGGCGACCCGGTCCGCCTGCGGCGCCCACACCTCGAACAACATTCTTGATACCTCCCGTTGCCCGCGTACCGTCAAACCGCGCAAGCGGGCATCCATCCTCCGCGGAAGGCGGGATCAAGGTCTGGAGGTTGTGGTTACTCACCATTAAGGTCCCGATCCATGACCCTGCCGCCGTTCCCGCACGGCTTCCTCTGGGGAGCCTCCGCCTCAGCCTTCCAGACCGAGGGGGCCGCCGCAGCCGAGGGCAAGGGGCCCTCCGGCTGGGACGCCTTCGCCGCCGAGCCGGGCCGCATCAAGGACGGCGCCGACGCCGCCCGGGGCACCGGCTTCCACGAGCGCTACCGCGAGGACGTCGCCCTGCTCGCCGGGCTCGGCGCGGGAGCCTTCCGCTTCTCCGTCAGCTGGCCGCGCGTCGTGCCGGGTGGCAGCGGCCCGGTCAACGCGGCGGGGCTCGACTTCTACGACCGGCTCGTCGACGAGCTGTGCGCCCACGGCATCACCCCGGCGCCGACCCTCTACCACTGGGACACGCCGCTGGAGCTGGAGGAGGCGGGCGGCTGGCTCCGGCGCGACACCGCCCACCGGTTCGCCGACTACGCGCGCGTAGTGGCCGAACGGCTCGCCGACCGCGTCCCCATGTGGATCACTGTCAACGAGCCGGCCGAGGTGACGCTGCTCGGCTACGCGCTCGGCGAGCACGCCCCCGGCAAGAAGCTCCTCTTCGATGCCCTTCCGGCCGCCCACCACCAGCTCCTCGCCCACGGCCTGGCCGTCGGGGCGCTGCGCGCGGCGGGCGCCCGGAACATCGGCCTCGCGGTCTCGCACACCCCCGTGTGGCCCGCGAGCGAGAGCGAGGAGGACCGTTTCGGCGCGGACCTCTACGACACCATCAGCAACTGGCTGTTCGCGGACCCCATCCTCACCGGCCGCTACCCCGACGAGAACTTCGCCGCCCTGATGCCGGGCCCGGTCGCGGACGACCTCGCCGTCATCTCGGCCCCGCTCGACTGGTACGGGGTGAACTACTACAACCCCACGCGCGTGGGCGCGCCCGCACCCGAGGCCGTCGAGTCCTTCGCCGGGTTCGAGATGCCCGCCGAACTGCCCTTCGGGATCAGGGAGATCGAGGGGTACGAGACCACCGCCTTCGGCTGGCCGGTCGTCCCGGACGGCCTGCGCGAGATGCTCGTCCAACTGAAGGCGCGCTACGGCGACCGGCTGCCGCCGGTGTACATCACCGAGAACGGCTGCTCCTACGACGGCATCGAGGACGCCGACCGCATCCGCTACCTGGACGGGCACCTGCGCGCCCTGCACCGCGCCATGGCCGAGGGCGTGGACGTACGCGGCTACTTCGTGTGGTCGCTCACCGACAACATCGAGTGGATCGAGGGCGCCGCGCAGCGCTTCGGTCTGGTCCACGTCGACTACCCGACGCTGCGGCGCACCCCGAAGGACTCCTACCGGTGGTACCGGGACGTGATCCGGGCCCAGCGCGCCGTCGACTGAGCCCGGAGAGACGTTTCGGCTGAGTCCGGATCGACGGCTCAGCTGTCGCTCGGCCAGACCATGTTGATCGCGCGCTCGAAGGTCACGTACCCCGCGCGCGCGAAGGCGTTGGCCATCGGCACGTTGGCGAGGTCCGTCGCGGCGCGGATGCGCGGGACGTCCTGCGCGGCCAGGATGCGGGTGCCCTCGGCCAGGATGTCGTCGATGTAGCCGTGGCCGCGGTGGGCGGGCAGCACGCCGATGTACGCGATGATCGGGTGGTAGTTGTTGCGGGCCGGGATGACGAACCCCACCGGGCCGCCGCCGTCCGGGAGTTCGGCGATCCGCCACCACTCGCGGGGCGACTTGAAGGTGTCGAACTCCTCCTCGTACATCAGCTCCGCCGACGCGCGCGGCGTCATCGTCAGCATCTCCGTACGGCTGTGCTCGTCGAGCGTGCCCTCAAGGACCAGCGTCATCAGCGAGAGCAGTTCCTCGCGGTCGGTCGCCGGGCGGAACACGAGCCGCGTGGACGGGGCGGGGACCGGCGTCCCCGGACGCCACTCCAGGCGCAGCCGCTCGACCAGGAGCTGCGCACCGGTCTCGGCCAGGATGTTCATCCGGGTGTCGACGACCTCGCGCGCGTGGGGGTCCTCGCGCCAGTCGCCCGGCGTGTAGCGGCCGTACTCGGGGCGCGGGGCGCCGGCCGGGATCACCGCGGCCGTCGCGGTCTCCAGGAGCTTCAGTCCGACGGCGTGGCGCTCGGCCGGCGGCAGCGAGTCGTCCACGTCGAAGAAGTCCAGGGTGAACGGGACTTCGTGGTCCGGCGGCGTCCACCAGGACAGGCGGGCCAGCACCCGGTCCCCGCGCAGCGCCACCCACATCCATGAGGGCAGACGTCGGCCGGTGGCCAGATCGTCCTCGACCTCGTGGTCGAGTACGTACGAGAGCTGCTGGAAGAGCCCGAGCTCCTCGGGCCCGGCGAGCGGACGGAAGGTGATGTCCGACGCGGATGTCGTCAAGGGGTTCCCCTCATGGGCCGTAACGGTCGCCAGACCCTAGCAATGGGGCGCGGCGGCCCGGCAAGGGGTTTTCCGTGCAGGTCAGGGGGATGGGGCGGGGGAACAGGGGCAAAGTGCGGCCCTGCTGGACACGCCGAGGCCGTCGGACCGACAATCTCTGTTGTGACGTCGTCCTTCCCGTTCTCCACGTATCCCGCTCCCGCCCGGCTGTCGGACGACGAGCGCGACCGTGTGCTCGACGTGCTCAGAGAGGGCGCCGCGCAGGGAAAGCTGTCGCACGACACGTTCCTGCGCCGGATGGAACTGGCCCTGTCCGCACGCCGGTCCGACGAGCTGGCCGCGCTCACCGCCGACCTGGACACCCAGAGCCGCTGGTCGCGGGCGCTGTACGGAGCGGTGAGCCGGGTGTCCGGGTTCAGCGTGGCGATGCGCCGGGCGTGGCAGTCCGAGCGGCTGCCCAAGCTGCTGTTCCCCGTGCCGGGCCCGTACCCGCTGCGGATCGGCCGCGATCCGCACAACGGGCTGCGGCTCAGCCACGAGACGGTCTCCCGGGTGCACGCCGAGCTGACCCACCAGTCCGGTGTCTGGGTGCTGCGCGACCTCGGCTCCACGAACGGCACGAGCGTCAACGGGCGCCGGGTGACCGGGGCGGTGGTGGTCAACGACGGCGACCAGGTGAGCTTCGGGCGGATGAGCTTCCGGCTCGCGACGCACTGACTCAGTGCTTGCTGCCCTTGCTCGCACCGCGCTGAGCTGGGTGAACGCCCCCGCCGGGGCCGTTGTCAGTGGTGCCCCTCATCATGGCGGTATGAACGAGGACCAGCAGCCCCGTGTGCGGCACGCCCGCCCCTGCGACCTGCCGCGCCTGGCCGAACTCGCCGCGGAGCACGCGGTGTACGAGAAGGCCGCGCCGCCCGCACCCGATCTCGCGGAGCGGCTCGGAGCCCTGCTCTTCGGCCGGGACAGGCCCCGGGTGCGCTGTTTCGTCGCCGAGATACCGGACGGCGAGGTCGTCGGGTACGCGAGCTGCGCACCCGAGTTCTCCACCTGGCAGGCGCGTGAGTACCTGCACATGGACTGCCTCTTCCTGCGCGACGGCCACCGGGGCCTGGGCTTGGGCGCCCTGCTGGTCGACGCGGTGGCTGCCGAGGCCCGGGAGCTCGGGATGGACCAGGTGCAGTGGCAGACGCCGGTGTGGAACGAAGGGGCGCGCCGGTTCTACGACCGCATAGGCGCGATCGGAAGCGAGAAACTGCGCTACTCGCTTCCGATCGACCGGGACCGCATCTCCGGGTAGCTCCGCGTACCACCGTCCACCGTCACTGCTGGTGGAGGCCGCGTCCCGCGAGGGTCAGGAACGTCTCGCCGACCGCTTCCGACAGGGTCGGGTGGGCGTGGATGTGGTGGGCCACATCGGACGGCTCGGCGTCCCAGCCGACGATCAGCTGGGACTCGGCGATCATCTCGGAGACGTGGGGCCCCACGAGATGGACGCCGAGGACCTGCCCGTCGCGCTCGGCGACGACCTTCACCACACCGCCCTGGCCGTGCACCATCCCCTTGGCGACGGCCGTCAGGGGCATCGAGTTGACGACGACGTCGTGCCCGCGGTTACGGGCGTCCGCCTCGGTCAGACCCACCGAGGCGGTCTGCGGAGAGGAGTACGTGACACGGGGCACCGCCGCGTAGTCGACCGGCGGTGACGTCAGACCGGCGAGCGTCTCGGCCACCAGCAGGCCCTCGGCGAACGAGGCGTGGGCCAGACCGAGGGAAGGAGGGGGCAGCAGATCACCGACGACATGGATGCCGGGAACGGCGGTTTCGAGCCGGGCCCAGTCGGCAGGGGCCACGAACCCGCGCTCGTCCGTGGCCAGTCCGGCCGCGGCCAGGTCGAGCCCGTCGGTCACCGGGGCCCGGCCCACGGCGACCAGCAGCCGCTCGGCCTCGACGGTACGGGTCTCGCCGCGCGCGGTGCGCACGGTCGCTCGTACGCCGTTCTCCAGGATCTCCGCGCTCAGGAAGCGGGCGCCCGTCTGGACGTCGATGCCCCGCTTCTTCAGGCCGCGGGTCAAGTGGCGGCTCACATCGGTGTCTTCGAGCGGCACGAGCCGGTCGGCGGCCTCGACCAGGGTGACGTCGGCGCCCATCGAGCGGTGGAAGGAGGCGTATTCGACACCGATCGCGCCGCCGCCCAGGACCAGGACGGACTGCGGGAGGCCAGGGGCGAAGAGCGCGTCGTCGCTGGTGACCACGCGTCGCCCGTCGGCCTCCAGACCGGGCAGCATCCGGGGGCGTGAGCCCGTGGCGAGGACGATGCCGCGCCGGGCGGTGAACTCGCCGTGCCCCTCCACGCGTACGGTCCGGGGCCCGGTCAGCCGTGCGCTGCCCCGGACGACCTCGACCCGGGCGTGGGAGAGGTGGCCCTCCACGCCCTTGTGGTTGCGGGAGACGATGTCGTCGCGGGTGGCGACCAGGGCGGGCCAGTCCACCGAGTCGAGCGTGGCCTTCACGCCCCACCGCTCGCGGGCCTCGGCGATGCCGTCGACCAGCTCGGCGGCGTGCAGCATCGCCTTGCTCGGGATGCAGCCGCGGTGCAGGCAGGTGCCGCCGACCTTGTCGCGCTCGGCGAGGACGACCGTCAGACCGAGGGCGGCGGCGCGCAGCGCGGTGGAGTAGCCACCGGTGCCACCGCCGATCACGATCACATCGGGCACTCGGTTCACATCTGACGTGTGGTTCACAGGGGTTATGGCGGTTACGGCGTTCTCGGTCATGGGCCCAGCCTCCGTCCGGACCGTGCCATGAGTCCAAGGCAATGTTCTTGTGGGGGCGATGCACAATGCTTATGGCGGAACGCTCAAGGCAGAAGGTTCAAGGCAGAGCGCTTACGGGAGAAGTGGGGGCGGAGTGAGTCTTCGTCAGATGGAGTACTTCGTCGCGGTCGTCGAGGAGTCCTCGTTCACGCGCGCGGCCGAGCTGCTGCACGTCACCCAGCCCGCGCTCTCTCACCAGATCAAGGCGCTGGAGAAGTCCGTCGGTGGTGATCTGCTCGAACGGCTGCCGCGCGGGGTGCGGCTCACCCCCATGGGCCGCGCCTTCCTGCCCCACGCACAGCTCGCCGTGCGCAGCGCCGCACGGGCCCAGCGGGCCGCTCGCGCCTCGGCCGGGGCGCAGGGCGGCGAACTGCACATCGCGGCCGTGCACTCGGTGGCCGTCGGCGTGCTCCCCGACGTCTTCGCCCGCTGGCGCCGCGACCACCCGGGCGTCGGCCTCGTCCTGCACGAGTACGCCTCCACCGAGGCACTGGAGGAGGAGCTCGAACGCGGCACGGCCGACCTCGCCGTGGGCCCTCGGCCGCGCCGCTGGGACGGGCCGGTGGTCGAGGTCGGGGACGAGGAGATCGCCCTCATCGTCCCCTTCGACGACCCGCTCGCCGGGCGGTCGAGCGTACGGCTGGAAGAGCTGGCGGACCACAACTGGGTGCGGTGCGCGATGGAGCCGGTGGTCGACGGGGTGCCGTTCCTCGACCTGGTCTGCGGCCGCGCGGGCTTCACACCCCGCACCGCCCTGCGCACCGAGCACACCTCCACGGCGGTGCGGATGGCCGCGGCCGGGGTCGGCGTCGTCGCCGCCCCGTCGCACGTGGTCCGGGGCGGGATCGGCGAGGACTGTGTGGTGCTGCCCGTCGACCCGCCGTGGAAGCGGGCTCTCGCGGTCTTCTCCCGCGTGGAGCTGACCGGTGCGGCGGCCGCCTTCGCCGAGCTGCTGCGCAGGTCCGCGCCGTACGGGGGCAAGGGCGTGTCACCCGTACGGCCGAACGCCGATCGCGACTGCGAGGTGCCGGTGGTCCGCTGAGAACAACCGCGCCCGCCCGGGCGCCGACCGGGGAGGACACCTCATGCAGGTCGACCCGGGCGGGCCCCTACCGACTGCGCCGCTTCCGGCCGCGCCGGTGGGCCGGGCCGCCGGGACCGGGACCGCGGCGGCTGGGGCCGCCGCGGCTGCGCCGGTGGGCCCCGGACCCGACGCGGTTGGGCCGGTGGATCTGGCGCGCGAGACGGCCGGTTCGTCGGGTCTCGTGTCCCGCGCGGCTGCGCCGGTGGGCTCAGGGCCGGACATGGTTGGGCCGGTGGACCCGGCATGCGAGACGGCCGGTTCGTCGGGTCTCGTGTCCCGCTCGGCTGCCCCGGTGGCCCCCGGGCCCGACGCGTTTGCCCCGGCGGGCTCTGCATCCCTCACAGCCGCGCCCGCGCCCGTGCTCGGCGTGCCCGCCGCCCCCTCCCTCCTCGGTCCCGAAGCGGTGAGCGACCGGTACGGCTTCTATCGCACCCTGCGCGAGTCGTACCCCCTCGTGTGGGACGACCGGCTCGGGGCGTGGCTGGTCAGCCGGTACGGGGATGTCGCCGCCGCGCTGGGCGACCCGGGGCTCGTCCGGCCCCGGCGCGGGCCGTGCTGCTGGCCCGGTGAGGTGTGGTGCGAAGGGCCCCGCCGCGAGGTGGACGCCGAGGCGTTCGGGGTGCTGCGGGAGGTGTCCGAGCGGACCGCCTTCGTGCTCGCGCGGCGGCTGGCCCAGCGCGAAGTGGCCGATCTGGCGGAGGAGTTCTGCCACTGGCTGCCCCTGGGGACCGCCGCCACCGCACTGGGGCTGTCGTACGCGGAGCTGGTACGCGGCAGCCGGGCCGGGGGTCGGCGCGCGGGCCCGGCCGCGTCCCTGGCCGTCCTCTGCGCCGATCGTTCCGCCCTGATCGGCAAGGCGCTCTCCTCCCTTCTCGCCAACCTCCTCGATCGTCCGGTTGAGTGGGCTGCGGTGCGGGCCGCGCCGGGCGCCCTTGCTGCCGCGTGGTGCGAGTCCCTGCGGCGGAACCCGCCCGTCCATGTCGTGCTGAGGCGGGCGCGCGTGGACACCCGCATAGCCGACGGCACGGTCCCGGCGGGCGCCGCGGTCGCCCTGCTGATCGGGGCCGCGAGCCGGGACCCCGATCGGTTCGCCGCCCCGGACCGGTTCGACCCCTGCCGGACCGCTCCGGCCCAGCTCGCTTTCGGGCCCCCGGACTGCCCGGCCGCGCGCGTGGCCGAACTCCAGGCGGAGTGTGCGGTGCGGGCCCTGTGCGAGGCCATGCCGAAGCTCCGGTGGGCCGAGGGCTTCCGGCCCACCGAGACCGGGCTGCTCACCCGGGCCCCGCGGACCCTTCTCGTACGACCCGCCTGAGCAGCGCGACCGGACGGTCGGCGAACAGAGTGCGCAGCTTCACCGCCCCCCTGAACCCCCGGCCGGAGTGGTGGGACTGCCCGGAGCGGTCGGTGCTCAGGACGTCGGCCCACGCTCCCTCGGGCAGCGCCAGCTCCGTCGGGCCCCAGCCGCCCGACTCGGCCAGCCGCAGGGAGAGCCGGGTCACCGCTGTCACCACCTCGCCGGAACGGGAGAACGCGAGGCAGTGATCGGCGGCCGGCCCGGTGGCGATCAGCGGCTCGTATGTACTCAACTCCCCGAACACCTCCGGAAGTTCCCGCCTCAGCCGAAGAGCTGCCACGGATACGTGCCACTTTTCATCCGGAGGCGCTTCCAGACCGGTCTCCGGGAAGTCCACCGGGTGCCGGTTGTCCGGGTCGACCAGTGTCAGGCACTCCGACTCCGTGCCCTGGTACACATCCGGCACGCCCGGCATCGTCAGATGCACCAGCGCGGCACCCAGTACGTTCGCGCGCGTGGCCGACGCCAGGACCCGGGAGAACTCCGCGATCTCCGCCGTGAGCGCCCCGGCGGGGACCGACGCGGCGAAGTCGGTGAGCGCGCGCTCGTACACCGGATCCTGTTCGGTCCAGCTCGTACGCAGCCCCGCCTCGCGCGCGGCCTTGAGCAGGGTGCCGCCCAGCCGCTCCTCGGTGAGGCCGGTGCCGCCGAGGCCGACCGCCGTCTGCCAGGTCGTCCAGGCCAGGTGTGGATCGGGCGCGGGCAGCCCGGAGAGGCGGTCGAGCAGGGCCCTCCACGGCCCGGGGCACTCGGACAGCACGGCGATCCGTGCCCGTACGTCCGCACTGCGCTTGGTGTCGTGCGTGGAGAGCACGGTCCCGGTCGTCGGCCAGTCGCGGGCGATCCGGGTGCAGAAGGAGTGGAACTCCTCGGGGGACACGGATGGTTGCCCGGGGTCGCCGCCCACCTCGTTGGCGGACAGCAGGGCTACATATCGATAAAACGCTGTGTCTTCCAGGGACTTGGCGCGCAGCGCCGATGACGTCTGTGCGAAGCGGGCCTGGAAGGCGCGGAGTTCGAGGTCCTCGCCGTCGCATTCGCTGTCGCCGTCGGCCGCCGTCCCGTACCGTCCGAGCACAAGATCCCGTGCGGTGTCGACCGCCTCCGCCTCCTCCGGTACCGCGAAGGCCTCCCGCGCCCCGCGTGCCATCTCCGGAGTCAGCACCTCCTGCGCGCCGGTCCCGTACGGGCGGTACACCGGCATCCGGACCAGCAGTTCGCACAGGGCGAGCCGCAGTGCCCACGGGGCGTGGTCCCGCAGCCGCGGGGTGCGGGCGCACAGCCGTGCCGCCGCGCGCGTCAGGCGGTCCACTTCGGCGGCCAGGTCATGCGTGACCACCTCGTACGCGGCACGGCGGGCGGTCGGCTCCCAGTGCCCGCCCCGGTCGCCGTCCTGGCCTGTGAACTCCCGGTAGTGGCCCAGAAGTTCCCGATGACCGACCGGATCGGTGAAGAGGCCGTCGATCCGACGGAGCGCGTCGTAGCCGGTCGTCCCCGCGACCGTCCACCCGGACGGCAGCGGCTCGGTGCGGGCGAGGATCTTCTCCACCACCGTCCAGGCGCCTCCGGTCGCCGTGCTCAGGCGCCGCAGATACGTTTCGGGATCGGCAAGCCCGTCCGGGTGGTCCACCCGCAGCCCGTCCACCACCCCGTCCCGGACCAGCTCCAGCACCTTGGCGTGGGTGGCGGCGAAGACGTCCTCGCCCTCCACCCGGACGCCGATGAGCTCCGAAATGGTGAAGAAGCGGCGGTAGTTGAGCTCGGTGCGGGCGAGGCGCCACCAGCCGATCCGGTACCACTGGGCGTCGAGCAGCTCGGGCAGCGGCAGCCCCTCCGTACCGGCGCGCAAGGGGAACTCGTGCGCCTCTCCGTACGCCAGTACCCCCTCTTCCCTGTCCACCGTCAGCCGGTCCAGCTCGCCCCCGAGCGGCCCGGCGAGGACCGGCAGCAGCACCTTGCCGCCGCCCGCCGCCCAGTCGATGTCGAACCACGCGGCGTACGGCGAGTCGGGACCCTCGCGCAGCACCTCCCACAGCTGCCGGTTGTGGCGCGGCGCCGCCGCCATGTGGTTTGGGACGATGTCGAGCACCAGGCCGAGCCCGGCCGCCCGTGCGGTGCGGGCGAGCCGCCGCAGCCCGTTCTCGCCGCCGAGCTCTTCGCGTACGCGCGCGTGGTCGACGACGTCATAGCCGTGCGTCGACCCCGGCACGGACTCCAGGACCGGCGACAGATGCAGGTGCGACACCCCGAGCGAGGCCAGATACGGCACGGCGCGCTCGGCGGCACGGAAGGGGAAGTCCGGCTGGAGCTGCAGCCGGTAGGTCGCAGTGGGTGTCATGCGAACGTACGTACCCCGCAACGCGGCTTCTGTGCCTTCGGCCCATGCGTCCGCACCCGTCTGCCGCGTTAGCTTCGCCTGATGTCCGGAGCCCTGCACACGTATCGCAAGGTCATCGCTCTCACCGGGCCGCTGCTCCCCGTCGTCTCGTTCCTCGGGCGGCTGCCGACGGCCATGTGCCAGCTGGGCAGCGTGCTGCTGGTCGCCGAGACGAGCGGCAGCCTGGCCATCGCCGGGCTCGCGGGCGGCGCGCTCGCCCTCGGACAGACCGCCGGCGGCCCGCTCCTGGGCCGCGCCGCCGACCGGCACGGCCAGCGGGGCGTGGTGCTCGCCGCGGCGCTCGTCGACGCGGCCGCCGTCACCGCCCTCGTCCTGGCCGCGCTTGCCCACGCGGCGACCGGCTGGCTGGCGCTCCTAGGGGCGCTCGCCGGGGCGAGCGTGCCGCAGGTCGGCCCGCTGGCCCGGAGCCGGACCGTGTCCCTGGCGCGGCGCGCGGGGGCCGACGAGCGGACCGTGGCGGCGGCGCTCTCCTTCTCTGCGGGCTGACCGAACGGCTCGTCCCCGCCGCCCGGTTGGCCGAGTCCATGGCGTTCCTGACCAGTGGGATCGTCGGCGGTCAGGCGCTCGCCCTCGCGCTGTCGGGGCGGCTGGCCCAGGACCACGGGCCGGTGGCGGCCTTCGCGGTCATGGTGGTCGCGGCGGCCCTGTGCGCGGCCCTCTCGTGGTCCGTACGGGGCCTGGAAGGTCCTGGGCGCTCCGAGGGGTCCGCAGGCCCGCAGAGGGCCGCCGCGCGCCCGCTCAGGCCGGGCGCCGCAGCACCGACAGACTCCGCCCCACGAGGGTGACCCGCTCGCCCGCCGTCACCTTGGCGCCCTCGCCCGGCGGCACCCCCTCGCGGCGGCCCGTGTCGACCACCACCTGCCACTGCCTGCCGTGGTTGACCGGGACCAGGAAGTCGATGGTCTCCGCGCTCGCGTTGAACATCAGCAGGAACGAGTCGTCCGCGATGCGCTCGCCGCGCGGGCCCGGCTCCGAGATCGCCTTGCCGTTGAGGAAGACCGTCAGCGCCTTGGCGCTCGCCGCCTGCCAGTCCTGCTGGGTCATCTCTTCACCCTCAGGGGTGAACCAGGCGATGTCCGACAGCTCGTCGTGGGTGCCCTCCACCGGCCGGCCGTGAAAGAAGCGGCGGCGCCGGAACACCGGGTGGTCGCGCCTGAGCCACACCATCGTCCGAGTGAAGGCGAGCAGCGTCCCCTCCGGGTCGCTGCCCGGGTCGGGCCACTTCACCCAGCTCAGCTCGCTGTCCTGGCAGTAGGCGTTGTTGTTGCCGTGCTGGGTGCGGGCGAACTCGTCGCCGTGGCTGAGCATCGGCACGCCCTGCGACAGCATCAGGGTGGCGATGAAGTTGCGCATCTGGCGCTCGCGCAGCTCGACCACACCCGCGTCCTCGGTGTCGCCCTCGACGCCGCAGTTCCAGGACCGGTTGTGGCTCTCGCCGTCCCGGTTGCCCTCCTTGTTGGCCTCGTTGTGCTTCTGGTTGTACGAGACGAGGTCGTGCAGGGTGAACCCGTCGTGGCAGGTGTGGAAGTTGATGGAGGCCAGCGGCCGCCGCCCGTCGTCCTGGTAGAGGTCGGACGAGCCGGTGAGCCGCCCGGCGAACTCGGCGAGCGTGCGCGGCTCGCCCCGCCACAGGTCCCGCACGGTGTCGCGGTACTTGCCGTTCCACTCGGTCCACATCGGGGGGAAGTTGCCCACCTGATAGCCGCCCTCGCCGACGTCCCACGGTTCCGCGATCAGCTTCACCTGGCTCACCACCGGGTCCTGCTGCACCAGGTCGAAGAACGACGACAGCCGGTCCACCTCGTGGAACTGCCGGGCCAGCGTCGCCGCGAGGTCGAAGCGGAAGCCGTCCACGTGCATCTCGGTCACCCAGTACCGCAGCGAGTCCATGATCAGCTGGAGGACGTGCGGCGAGCGCATCAGGAGCGAGTTCCCGGTGCCGGTGGTGTCCTCGTAGTAGCGCGGATCGTCGGCGAGCCGGTAGTACTGCGCGTTGTCCAGGCCGCGGAAGGAGAGCGTGGGACCCAGGTGGTTGCCCTCGGCCGTGTGGTTGTAGACCACGTCCAGGATGACCTCGATCCCGGCCCCGTGCAGCGCCCGTACCGCCTGCTTGAACTCCAGGACCTGCTGCCCCCGGTCGCCCCAGGAGGCGTAGGTGTTGTGCGGGGCGAAGAATCCGATCGTGTTGTAACCCCAGTAGTTGGACATCCCCTCGTCCGCGAGCCGGTGGTCGTTGACGAACTGGTGCACCGGCATCAACTCCAGGGCGGTGACCCCAAGTTCCGTCAGATGGCCGATGACCGCCGGGTGCGCCAGGGCCGCGTAGGTGCCGCGCATCTCCGGGGGCAGCTCCGGGTGGAGCATCGTCAGGCCCTTCACATGGGCCTCGTAGAGCACCGTGCGGTGGTACTCGGTGCGCGGCGGCCGGTCGTCGCCCCAGTCGAAGTACGGGTTGACCACCACGGATGTCATGGTGTGCGGGGCCGAGTCCATGTCGTTGCGGGCGTCGGGGCGGTCGAAGTAGTAGCCGTACACCGCCTCGCCCCAGTCGATGCTTCCGCTGATGGCGCGCGCGTAGGGGTCGAGGAGCAGCTTCGCCGAGTTGCAGCGGTGGCCCTTCTGCGGCTCGTACGGGCCGTGCACGCGAAAGCCGTAGCGCTGCCCCGGCATCACCCCGGGCAGATAGGCGTGGCGCACGAACGCGTCGCTCTCGCGCAGTTCCACGGCCGTCTCCGACCCGTCGTCGTGCAGGAGGCACAACTCGATCCGGCGGGCGGCCTCCGAGAAGACCGCGAAATTGGTCCCGGCGCCGTCGTACGTGGCGCCGAGTGGGTACGCCTGTCCCGGCCACACCTGCATGGGCAAGACTCTTCCACTTCTGATCCGGGTACTGAGGGGCACTTGACGCAGATCCTCCCGGAAAAGAAGTCCGTCCCCTAGGACGCCGGAGTGCTCCGGAGGGTGATCCCCACAGCGGTTACCCCCGTGGGGATGCCGGTACCCGGGGCGATCCGGACGGCCTGCGCCGGACGGATCAGGCCAGCGTCCGGGGCCGGCCGGGGTCCCGGCCCAGGTGGAACCGCTATGAATCAGCTCACTCCCCCCGAACGCGCCGCACGGAACGGATCACGTCAACAGGGGAGTTGAGAAACAGCCTTTCCATCCGGCTGCACCGCCTCCTGCTCGCGGAGTACTCTTCCTTGATCGTTGGAGGGGGACCGGAAGGCGGTGCGCGGGTGAGCTCGGGAGGGCTGGAGCTGCCCCCTGGTGACACGGGTCACGAGGGGGAGTCCGGCGACATCCCGCCCGGCGCGGTCTCCGTGGCGCGTCCGGTGGAGATCGGGGCGGAACTGGACTGGGGCGCGGACGCCTGGAGCGAGGTGCGCACGCGCGCACAGCGGGCCGGCCGGGCGTACATCTGGCTGAACCTGGTGGAGCAGCGGCTGCGGGCCGTGGTGGCGGCCGTGCTGCGCCCCATCTACGAGCCGGTCCACGGCGACGACTGGGTGGTCGCCGCGGCGGGCCCGGCCGGGCAGGAGTGGGTGCAGCGGGCCGTCGCGGTACGGGAGGTCTCGCGCCGCAAGGGGTATCTGCTCGACCCCGCCGACGACAACGTCCTGAGCTTCCTCACCCTGCCGCAGCTGCGCGAGCTGATGGTGCAGCACTGGCCCTGCTTCGAGCCGTACGTGGACGACCGGCGCGACGTCGAACTCGCCCTGGACGAGCTGGAGGTCGCGCGGAACGTGGTCTCGCGCAACCGCGCGCTCAACGAGGCGGTCCTGGCCCAGGCCGAGCGTGCCTCGGCCCGGCTGCTCGACGTGCTGGGCGGCGGCGCGGGCGCGCCCGCCGCGCACCGGCTGCCCATCGACGCCGTCGAGGACCTGGTGGGCGACCGGTACGCGGACGTGGTCTCGGTCCACTCCGACAGGGTGCGGCTGCAGCGCCAGCTCCCCGCCGAGGACCTGTTCAGCCACGCCCGCCGGCTCGACGCGATAGGCATCGGCCTCAATCTGCTGGTCCAGAACTACTCGGGGCGCCGGCTCGTGCGGCTCGCCGAGTCGGGCTGCCGGGTCCGGCTGCTCTTCCTCAACCCGGCGAGCAGCGCGGTCAAGCGGCGCGAGCGCGAACTGGGGCTGAAGAAGGGCGAACTGAGCCGTTCGGTCGAGATGAACATCCTCCACATGCGGCGGGTGCGGGCCCGGCTGCGCGACCCCGGGGCCTTCGAGATCCAGGTGTTCGACGAGACCCCGCGCTTCACCGCGTACCTGGTCGACGGGGACGGCACCGACGGTCTCGCGGTCGTCCAGTCGTATCTGCGCCGGGCGCGGGGGATGGAGGCGCCGGTGCTGGTGCTGCGCGGGGGAGCGCGGCGGGACGTCGTGCGCCCCGACCAGGACACCGAACACGGGCTTTTCGAGACATACCGTGAGGAATTCGAGTCGGTGTGGGCCGACTCGCGGCCCGTTTCCTGACCGGCCGTCGGGCGGTCCGGGTCCCGTTGTCAGTGGGGCGTGCGAGGCTGGTCGTCACTGGGGGAGAGCACCAAAAGGGAGGGCCAAGATGGGGTGGCACCGCGAACCGCTGGTCGGATTCGATCTGGAGACGACCGGTACGGACCCGCTGGAGGCACGGATCGTGACGGCCGCGGTCGTCGGCGTCCGGGGCGGCGAGGCGGTCCGGCAGCGGAACTGGCTGGCGGACCCGGGCGTCCGGATTCCGGCACAGGCCTCGGCGATCCACGGCATCAGCAACGAGCGGGCGGCGTCGGAGGGCCGCCCGGTGCGCGAGGTCGCCGACGAGATAGCGGAGACGATCACGGGCTACTGGGCGCAGGGCGTGCCGGTCGTGGCCTACAACGCGGCCTTCGACCTGACGCTCCTGGCGGCCGAACTGCACCGCCACGGACTGCCGTCGCTCACCGACCGGCTGGGAGGCGCGGCCCCGGGCCCGGTCGTCGACCCGTACACGATCGACCGTGCGGTCGACCGCTACCGCAAGGGCAAGCGGACGCTGGAGGCGGTGTGCGTGGAGTACGGAGTGGTGCTCGACGGCGCCCATGAGGCGGGCGCGGACGCGCTGGCGGCGGTCCGGGTGGCCGTGGCGATAGCCGACCGCCATCCGCAGGTCGCCCGGCTGCTTCCGGCGGAGCTGCACGAGCAGCAGATCGAGTGGTACGCCGCGTGGGCGGCCGACTTCCAGCGCTTCCTGCGCCGGAAGGGCACACCGGACGCGATAGTCGACCCGGCCTGGCCGGTACGGGAACTGGTCCCGGCCCAGGGCTGACGGCACGCGGCGCGGGGCGAGGCACGGGGGTTCAGAACGGGTACCAGCGGACCTCGGGATCCCCGTCCCGCAAGGAGGCGACCCGGCGGCGGAACTCGTCGAGCGCCTTGGGGTTGGCCGGTGCGTGCTGGGCGACCCAGGCGCAGCTGGCCGTCTCCCGGGCGCCGCGCAGCACCGCACACCCGTCCCACTCCCGCACGTCCCACCCGTACGCCTCGGTGAACGCGGCGTACTGCTCGTCCGGCAGCCCGTACCGGTCCCGGGAGAGAGTCATGACCACCAGGTCGTGCTCCCGGAAGTCGGCGGAGAAGGTCTCCAGGTCGACCAGGACCGGGCCGCCGGGGCCGACATGGACGTTGCGCGGCAGCGCGTCGCCGTGGATCGGGCCCGGCGGGAGGTGGGGGGTGAGGGCGGCGGCCGCGTCGGCGAAGCCGTCCCGGCGGGCGCGGAGGTAGGCCGCGTCGGCGGGGTCGATCGCGTCCCCGGCCAGCCGCAGCCAGCGCTCCACTCCGCCGAGCAGTTCGCGGCGGGGCAGGGCGAACGGCGGGGCGGGCAGGGCGTGGACGACACGCAGCAGCTCGGCGAGGTCGTGCGGGCCCGCGGGGCGGACGGCGGCGGGCAGCCGGTGCCAGAGCGTCACCGGGTGGCCGTCGACCAGCCGGGGCGAGGGCTCGGCGGCCCGCACCGCGGGGACGCCGCACTCCGCGAGCCAGCCCGCGATGGCGACCTCGCGCTCGGCGCGCTCCAGGAGTTCGGGGTGACGGGTGGCGTCGCGGCCGACCTTGACCACCAGGTCGCCGGACGCGAAGACGGCGTTCTCGCCGAGGGCGAGCAGCTCGGCGGGGGCTCCGGCGAGGGCTTCCGCATGGCCGGTCACGGGACCGTCCGCGCCCGCCGTGCCCGCCGCACCCGGGGTGCCCGTCTGTGCCGAGCCCGTCTGCGCCGTGCCTGCCTCCGGCGTGTCCGTCCGCGCCGCGCCGAGTCCCGCCGCGGCCAGTACCTCGCGCGCCCGTGCCTCGTCCACTGTTCACTCCCGGTGATCGTTCCGTACCGGGCAAGTCTCGCATTCACGCAGGTCGTCCTGGAGAGGAGGCAGGTCGTCTTGACGAACCGACGGACCGTCAGCACGATGACGGGGGTCATTCGGCAATCCCGGCAAAGGGGTCAAACAATGACATTGGCCACCGCAACGGCGCGGTCGGGGAGGCGTTCCGGCAGGCGCTCCGGCAAACCCCCGGACCACGGGGCCTGGTTCCTGGTCCTGCCCGCGCTGATCCCGATCCTCGTCCTGAGCGTGGGACCACTGCTCTACGGCATCGCCCTGGCCTTCACCGATTCCCAGGCGGGCCGCACCGCGCCCACCCAGTGGACCGGGTTGGTCAACTTCAGGGACCTGCTGCACGACACCCTGTTCTGGGAGTCGTTCAGGATCGGTCTGCTCTGGGCGGTCGGGGTCACCGTGCCCCAGTTCCTGCTGGCCCTCGGACTCGCCCTGCTGCTCGACCAGAACCTCCGCTTCCGGTGGCTGGCGCGGGCACTCGCGATCATCCCCTGGGCGATG
Organism: Streptomyces sp. BPTC-684; assembly: GCF_030028635.1. Lineage (NCBI taxonomy): Bacteria > Bacillati > Actinomycetota > Actinomycetes > Kitasatosporales > Streptomycetaceae > Streptomyces > Streptomyces sp. BPTC-684. Next base: position 560,019 of record NZ_CP124863.1, on the reverse strand, counting down.
CCGGAGGTCGTCGTCGGCATCATGTGGCGGCTCGTCTACAACCCGGACGCGGGAATCCTCAACGAGACGATCGGCGACCTCGGGCTCGGTGACGGACGGGACTGGCTGACCGGACTCGGCACCGCGCTGCCCGCCGTGATCGTCGTCGGCGTCTGGGCGGGTCTGCCGCAGACGACGGTGGCCCTGCTCGCCGGGCTCCAGAACACCCCGCACGAACTGCACGAGGCCGCCGCGATCGACGGCGCCGGCGCCTGGCGCCGCTTCCGCACGGTGACCTGGCCCGCGCTCAGGCCCGTGGCGCTGGCGATCACCGCGCTCAACTTCATCTGGAACTTCAACTCGTTCGCCCTGGTCTATGTGCTGACCAACGGCGGACCCGGCGGCAGGACGAGGCTGCCCATGCTCTTCGCCTACGAAGAGGCCTTCCGGTACGGGCAGTTCGGGTACGCGGCGGCGATGGGCTGTGTGATGGTCGCGGTGATCTCGGTGTTCCTCGCGTTCCACCTGGTGGCGCGGCTCGGCGGGGGTGAGGACGCATGAAGTTCCGTACCGGTCCAACGAGTTCGGCGGGTCCGGTGGGTTCGACCGGATCATGGGGGCGCGCCGGGCAGTATCTGGCGCTCCTCGGCTATCTCGTCTTCCTGGCGTTCCCGTTCCTGTGGCTCATCTCCACGGCCTTCAAGCCCGCGCGCGAACTGGGCTCGCTGCACCCGACGTGGATCCCCAGGCACCCCACCCTCGACAATTTCCGGCAGGCCTTCGACGAGCAGCCGCTGCTGCGCGCGGGGCTCAACAGCCTGGTCGCGGCGGTCTCGGCCGCGCTGATCGCCGTGGTGGTGGCGACCCCGATGGCGTATGTGATGGCGCGCAGACGGGGCAGGCTGGCGACGGCGGTGACCGGCTGGGTGGTGGTCAGCCAGGCCTTCCCCTTCGTCCTGTTGATCATTCCGCTCTTCCTGGTCCTGAAGAACCTCCACCTCATCAACTCCGTCGCGGGGCTGGTCATGGTGTACGTGGTGTGGTCGCTGCCTTTCGCGTTGTGGATGCTCGTCGGGTATGTCAGGGCTGTACCCCTGGAGTTGGAGGAGGCGGCGGCCGTGGACGGGGCGGGGCGGCTGCGCACGCTCGTCTCGGTCACCGCGCCGCTGCTCGCCCCCGGCATCGTGGCCACCGGGCTCTTCGCCTTCATCACCGCGTGGAACGAATTCTTCTTCGCGCTCGTTCTCCTCAAAACACCGGAAAAGCAGACCCTGCCGGTCGTCCTCACCCACTTCCTCGGCGCGGAGGGGGCAGCCGACCTCGGTCCGCTCGCGGCGGCCGCCTTCCTCGCCACCCTGCCGTCGCTGGCCGTCTTCGCCGTCATCCAGCGGCGGATCACCAGCGGGATGCTCGCCGGGGCGGTGAAGAGCTGATGCGCGCACGCCTGTTGATCCTGGCCGGGGCCGTGCTCGCCCTGCTGCTCGCCACCCTCACCGGCTGCTCCGACAGCGGCTCGGGCGGCGGCAAAGTCCGGCTCCGCTTCCAGTCGCTGGCCTGGCAGAAGGAGTCGGTGGCGGCCACCAAGGAGCTGGTGAAGGAGTGGAACGCGGCACACCCCGAGATCCAGGTCCAGTACGTACAGGGCAGTTGGGACACCGTCCACGACCAGCTGCTCACCGCGTTCGAGGGCGGCGAGGCGCCGGACGTCATCCATGACGCGTCCGACGACCTCGCGGACTTCGCCTACGGCGGCTACCTGGCCGATCTGCGCACTCTGCTGCCCTCCGCACTCAAGGAGGACATCCCCGCGCGGAGCTGGGAGACGGCGACGTTCGGGAAGGGGGTGTACGGAGTGCCGTTCCTTCAGGAGCCGAGGGTCCTGATCGCCAACACGAAGATCCTCACGTCCTCGGGGGTGCGGACCCCCACTCCCGAACGGCCGTGGACCTGGGAGGAGTTCCGGCAGGTGGCGAAGCAGCTGAGCGGCAAAGGCCGGTACGGGATCGCCTGGCCGCTCAAGGAGCCCGTGTCGATCACGCTGAACCTGGGGCTCTCCACCGGCGGGCAGGTGTTCCACCGGGAGGCGGACGGCAAGGTGCGGGTGGCGTTCGGGGAGGGTGACGCGGCCGTCCCCTCGGTCGTCCACGACCAGGTCAACGTGGACGGGAGCGCCGCACGGACGACGCTCGGCATGGGCGGGTCCGACACCCTGCCGGGCTTCTTCGGCGGCAGGTACGCGATGGCCGCGCTGGGCTTCTCGTACCGTCAGCAGATCGTCCAGCAGGCGCCCAAGGGGTTCGAGTGGACCGTGCTCCCCGCCCCGGCCGGGAGCGAAGGGCTCGCGCAGGGGGTCAGCCCGCAGACCCTCTCGGTGGCCGAGGACAGCCCGCACAAGAAGGAGGCGGCCGAGTTCATCGGCTTCCTGCTCCAGCCGCGCAACATGGTCCGGCTCGCGCAGGGCGACTGGATGCTGCCGACGGGGACCGCCGCGCTGAAGGACCCGGCCCTGCACACCGAGCGATACGGCTGGGCGACCGGCGCCGCGCTCGCGGGGGCACTGCGCTCGGCACCCGCACAGTCGGTGCGGGGGTACCCGGAATGGAAGGACAAGGTGGCGACCCCCGCGCTCCAGGAGTACTACAGCGGGGCGATCGACCTCGGGCAACTGCGAAAACGCCTGGTCAAGGACGGGAATCTGGTGCTGGCCCGCTATCAGCGCTGAGTTCACGGCCCGGTCCGGGCGTAAATGGATTGCACGAGACGTCTCGTCTCGCTTACGGTGAAGTCATGACCGCATCGAAGCGTGCCCACATCGCCATGTTCTCCATCGCCGCCCACGGGCACGTGAACCCGAGCCTGGAGGTCATCCGGGAGCTCGTCGCCCGTGGCCACCGGGTGAGTTACGCGATCCCGGAGTCCTTCGCCGCCAAGGTCGCCGTGACCGGGGCCGAGCCGGTGATCTACCGGTCGACGCTGCCCACCGAGGAACATCCGGAGGAATGGGGGACCGAACTGATCGACAACATCGAGCCGTTCCTGAACGATGCCATCCAGGCGCTGCCGCAGCTCGCGGACGCCTTCGAGGGTGACCGGCCCGACCTGGTCCTCAGCGACATCACCTCGTACCCGGCCCCGGTGCTCGCCCACCGCTGGGGCGTGCCCTACCTCCAGCTCTCACCGAACCTGGTGGCGTGGGAGGGGTACGAGGAGGAGGTGGCGGACCCGATGTACGCGGAGCTGCGCGCCTCGGAGCGGGGCAAGGCGTACTACGCCCGGTACCGGGCGTGGCTCGACGAGCACGGGATGCACCACACCGACCCCGACCGGCTCGTCGGCCGTCCCGTCCGCTCGCTCGTGCTGATCCCCAGGGCGCTCCAGCCCCACGCCGACCGGGTCGACGAGTCCGTCTACACCTTCGTCGGCACCTGCCAGGGCGACCGCGCCGAACAGGGGGAGTGGCAGCGGCCCGAGGGCGCCGAGAAGGTGCTGCTGGTCTCGCTCGGCTCGACCTTCACCAAGCAGCCCGGGTTCTACCGCGAGTGTGTGAAGGCCTTCGGGGATCTGCCCGGGTGGCATGTGGTGCTCCAGATAGGCAAGTTCGTGGACGTGTCGGAGCTCGGGGAGGTCCCCGCCAATGTGGAGGTGCACCACTGGGTTCCCCAGCTGGCGGTCCTGCGCCAGGCCGACGCCTTCATCACCCATGCGGGCGCGGGCGGCAGCCAGGAGGGCCTGGCCACCGCGACGCCGATGGTCGCGGTGCCGCAGGCCGTCGACCAGTTCGGCAACGCGGACGTGCTCCAGTCGCTCGGGGTCGCCCGCCACGTACCGATGGAGGAGGCCACCGCAGACACCCTGCGGGAAGCGGTTCTGGCGCTGGTCGACGACCCCGAGGTGGCCGAGCGCGCCGAGGCCGTCCGCAGCGCCGTGGCCCGCGAGGGCGGCACCCGGCAGGCGGCGGACCTGATCGAGGCGGCCCTGGCGGGCTGAGACCCGGCGCGCCACCTGCCGGGCCTCACCTGCCGGGCCTCACCCGTCGGTCCACGTCCGGACCCGCCCCGTCCGCAAGGGACGGGACTCGCGTCCTGCAACCTCGCCTCGCTGAACCTCATGAAGGAGCCGCCCCGCCCGCAAGGGACCCGCCCCAACCCGCCAAGGCCCCCAACAGGCAGGGGCCCGAGGAGCATTGCTCCCCGGGCCCCCTGCCCGTACCACCTCACGCGGCTCGCGTCGCGCCCGCCCCCGTGAGGGTCAGACCCGGACCGCCCGGTCCCGGTCCTCGTCGCCGTGGTGGGCGGTGACCGGCGGCACGGCGGCCGACTCGTCGTGGGTGAGGTCCGGCAGCCAGCGCAGCCACTTCGGCAGGTACCAGTTGCGCTCGCCCAGCAGGGCCATGACCGCCGGGAGCAGCACGCCCCGGATGACCGTGGCGTCGATCAGGACGGCGGTGGCGAGCCCGACGCCCATCTGCTTCATCGACTGCATCGACAGCGTTCCGAAGATCGCGAACACCGCGACCATGATGACCGCCGCGCTCGTCACCACACCGGCCGTCGTCACCACGCCGTGCTGGATGGCGTCGCGGGTCGAGCGGCCCTGGAGGCGGGCCTCCCGGATCCGGGACACCACGAACACGTGGTAGTCCATCGACAGGCCGAACAGGATCACGAACAGGAACAGCGGCAGCCAGGAGACGATCGCGCCGACGCCCTCGGCGCCCACCAGCGAGGCGCCCCAGCCGTGCTGGAAGACGGCGGTCAGGATGCCGTAGGCGGCGCCCACCGAAAGGAGGTTGAGGATGATCGCGGTGACGGCGATGGTCAGCGAGCGGAAGCAGAGCAGCATCAGCAGGAAGGCGAAGACCACCACGAAGGCGAAGACCGGGGTGACCGCGCCGACGATCTTGGCGTTGAAGTCCTTGGACCCGGCGACCTGACCGGTGATCGGCGCGTCCAGACCGCGCACCTTGCCCAGGGTGTCGGGCCGGACGTGGTCGCGGAGCAGGTCGAGGCTCTTCTCCGCCTTCTTCTGGTCGGAGCCGCCGATCAGCGGGACGTCGACGACCGCCACGTTCTCCGCGCTGTGCAGGGTGATCTTGATGGGGCCGTCCGAGGCGCCCCGGCCGACCGCCTGCGTACGGAAGTCCGCGATGGCCCGCTTCACCTCCGGCGCGTTGATGTCGGCGGCCTTGATGACGACGTTGGCGGGGCTGGCGCCGCCGGGGAAGGTCTGGTTGACGCGGTCGTAGGTGCCGACGATGGGCAGCGAGTCGCCGAACTCCTGGTCCAGGGTCAGGTTCTGGGTGTGCATGCCGAGCGCCGGCAGGGATATCGCGACCAGCGCGCCCGCCGCCAGCACCAGGGCCGCCTTCGGGCGGCGCAGCACCGCGCCGAGGACGGCGCGCCAGACGCGGCTCTCGCCGCTGTTGTTGCGCTTGCCGCGCTTGAGGCGGTTCAGGAACGGCAGCCGGCCCTTCTCGACGCGCTCGCCGAGCAGCGAGAGGAGCGCGGGCAGCACGGTCACCGAGCCGACCATGGCCACCGCGACCACCATCAGCGAGGCGAGGCCCATCGCCTCGAAGTCCGCGAGCCCGGTGAAGAGCATGCCCGCCATCGCGACGCAGACGGTGACGCCGGAGACGATGATGGCCCGGCCGCTGGTCGCGGCGGCGATGCGCAGGGCCGTCTGGGCGTCGTGCCCGGCCTCGCGCTCCTCGCGCTCGCGGCGCAGATAGAAGAGGCAGTAGTCGACGCCGACGGCCAGACCGACGAGCAGCATCACGGAGTTGGCGGTGTCGCTCATCGCCTGGACGTGGCTGACGATGGCCATCAGACCCATCGTGGCGATGATCGCGGTGAGCGCGAGGGCCACCGGCAGCAGGGCGGCGACCAGTGCGCCGAACGCGATGAGCAGAATGCCGAGGGCGACGGGCACCGCCGAGTACTCGGCCTTCTTGAAGTCGTCGCCGAAGGCGTCCTCGAACGTCTTGCCCATGCTGGCGGCGCCGATCTCCTCGATCCGCAGCCCCTTGTGCTCGCCCTGCACCTTCTTCACCGCGTCGAGCACCGGCTCGATGCGGTCGGGCGCGGTGTCGGCGTCGCCGCGCACGTCGAACTGGACCAGTGCGCTGCGACCGTCCTTGGAGAGGGTCTTCGCCGTATACGGAGAGGTCACCTTGGTGACCTGGCCGGTGGCGTCGACCGCCTTGATCACGGCGTCCACGGCCGCGCGGAACGCGGGGTCGGTCGCCTTCGTCGAGCCGTCGCGGGCCTGGATGAAGACGGTCTCGCCGGCCGGTTCCTCAAGGCCTGCGTCATCGATGATCTTCTGCGCCTGGCCGACCTCGCCGGGCAGTTGGTTGTCCTCGACGTTGATGCGCCCGGCCGCCGAGCCGATGCCCATGGCCAGGACCACGAACAGCACCCAGATCACCACCGCCGCCCAGCGATGACGGGCGCTCCACCCGCCGGCCCGCGCGGCCACACCGCGCACTCTCGTAACTCCATTGACCATGACGAGCCTGCCCCCTGATGAGCGGTGGCAGCCCGGCGCCGCCATCCCCATAAGACGCTAGGGGCAGGATCCGGCCGTCTCCTCGTGCTCCCTGGTGAACCGGATCTCCGGTATCTACTCCCTGCGATGTGGGGGCATCCCCTACAAGTCGCATTCAAGCCCCTTACACGTAAAGCCGATCGAGGGGGAAGTTCCGCTTGCGTGTCGCCACGAGGTGTCCACCAAGCCTGCACAAAGCCCGAGTTGACCTGCGCTGGCCTGTTTTTTATTACGAAACCTTGTTGTGTAAGTCACAGCTGCGTGGCGCTCTTGATCTGCGCTCGTCAATCAGCAAGGGTTTCGAACCAGCCCCGGAAGGTTTCCATCCGGTAGGCCGAACCCCCCACAAAAACTGACGAGGAGACGCCACTTCATGGCAACTCACAAGCGCAAAAGCCGCCTCAAGCTCACCGCCGGAATAACCGCCGTGGCGGCCGCGGCCGGAGTCACCGTCATGACCACCCAGATGGCCGGCGCGGCCGCGCCCGCCGAGGGCACGGTGTACGGGCTCGACGCCAAGGGCGCGATCGACGGCAGCTACATCGTCCTCCTGGACGAGAAGGCCTCCGCGGACGCCAAGCGCAAGCTCGCCGACCAGTACGGCGGCACGCTCCAGCGCGACTACGCCTCCACGGTCAACGGGTTCTCGGCGAGCGGGCTTTCGCGGTCCGAGGCCAAGCGGCTCGCCGCCGACCCGGCCGTCGGCAAGGTCGTCCAGAACAAGAAGTTCCACATCGAGGCCAGCCAGGCCGACCCGCCGTCGTGGGGGCTCGACCGGATCGACCAGGCCGAGACCGCCGGGGACGGCAAGTACACCTACCCGGACAGCGCGGGCGAGGGTGTCACCGCGTACGTCATCGACACCGGTGTGCGCATCAGCCACAAGGACTTCGGCGGCCGGGCCTCCTCCGGCTTCGACGCGGTCGACAACGACAACACCGCCGACGACGGCAACGGCCACGGCACGCACGTCGCCGGAACCATCGCCGGAACCGCGCACGGCGTCGCCAAGAAGGCGAAGATCGTCGCCGTCCGCGTCCTCGACAACCAGGGATCGGGCACCACCGAGCAGGTCGTCGCGGGCATCGACTGGGTCACCAAGAACCACCAGGGCCCCTCGGTGGCCAACATGAGCCTCGGCGGCGGCGCCGACCCGGCGCTCGACACGGCCGTGCAGAAGGCGATCGCCTCCGGCGTGACCTTCGGCGTGGCGGCGGGCAACGAGTCCAGCGACGCGGGCCAGGGCTCGCCCTCCCGGGTCAAGGAGGCGATCACCGTGGCCTCCTCCACCAAGGACGACAAGCAGTCGGACTTCTCCAACTTCGGTTCGGTGGTGGACCTCTACGCCCCCGGCTCGGACATCACCTCCGACTGGAACACGGACGACAGCGCCACCAAGACGATCTCGGGTACGTCCATGGCGACCCCGCACGTCGTCGGCGCCGCCGCCGTCTACCTCGCCGGCCACAAGGACGCCACCCCGGCCCAGGTCTCGGACGCGCTGACCGGCGGAGCCACCGCCGACAAGATCTCCAACCCCGGCGCGGGCACCCCGAACAAGCTGCTCAAGGTCGTCGAGTAACCGTCCCCGGGCAGTCGTGAACGACGGCTCCCGTGCCATCCCCCACGAGGCACGGGAGCCGTCCTATCGTGTGGACATGACGACGATGTACGCCGCCCTGCTGCGCGGGATCAATGTGGGCGGCACCAAGAAGGTCCCGATGGCCGAGCTCAGAGCACTGCTCACCGAGCTCGGCCACGGCTCCGTACGCACCTATCTGAACAGCGGCAACGCCGTCTTCAGCAGCGACTCCGGCGACCCGGACGCGCTCGCCGCCGACCTGGAGCGGGCCATCGAGAAGCACTTCGGCTTCCGCGTCGCCTGCCTGGTGCGCACCGGCGCCTATCTGAAGGCCGTCGTGGACGCCTGCCCCTTCCCGGCCGACGAGCTGGAGGGCAAGCAGTTGCACGCCACGTTCTTCTCCGGCCCCGCCGACCCCGAGCGCTTCGCGGGCATCGACACCAAGGCGTTCCTGCCCGACGCGTTCCGCCTCGGCGACCGCGTCCTCTATCTGTACGCGCCCGACGGCATCGGCCGCTCCAAGCTCGCCGAAGCACTCGCGAAGCCCGCGCTGCTCAAGGGCATCGAGGCGACGGCCCGCAACTGGAACACGGTCAAGGCGCTGGTGGAGATGACCGGAGCCTGAGCGTCCGCCGGGGCCGGGCCGCTGCCCGAAGTGGCCCACCCGTCTGGTGGGCGAATGGCCCGGACCCCGGTGCCAATCGGCCGCTACCTTCGTCCTATGGACACCATCGAGCACACCGGCCCCACCACCGTCGACTTCTACTTCGACCCCGCCTGCCCGTTCGCCTGGATCACCTCGCGCTGGATGCTGGAGGTCGAGCGCCACCGGAACATCGATCTGCGGTTCCGGGTGATGAGCCTGTACCTGCACAACATCGGCAATGAACTCCCGGACTGGTACCGGGAGTTGGTCGACAAGTCGATCCGCCCGGTACGGGTGGCCGTCGCGGCCGCGCAGGACCACGGGGACGGCGTGCTGCGCGACCTCTACACCGCGTACGGCACCCGGATACACCAGCAGAAGAACGAGGACTTCGACGAGGTCATCGCCCAGGCACTGGCCGAGCTCGGCCTTCCGGCGGCGCTCGCGGATGCCGCGCACGACCCCGCGTACGACGAGGCGGTGCGGCACAGCCACGACGCGGGCAAGGACCCGGAGGCGGACGCGTATGTCGGCACGCCGACCATGCACTTCGACGGAACCGTCTACTTCGGGCCGGTGCTGAGATCGATCCCGCGCGGCGAGGAGGCGGCCCGGCTCTTCGACAGCGTGCGCGTGATCGCCTCCAACCCCGACTTCTTCGAGCTGAAGCGGACCCGGACAGGCGGTCTCGACTTCGACTGAACCGGCCCAAGTGATCCGATGAATGGCGGGAGTTGAGTGCTCGCGCGGAGAAAGTTCGGCTCATGCGTTGACCGTCTCGCGTCAGTGCTCCTATGTTTCCCTGGGTCCACCCCAGAGGAGGCAGCATGCCCGCGCTCCGGAGCACGCCCGTACGAGCCGTCCTGACCGGGGTGCTCGCCGCCCTGCTCCTGAGCGGCCCCGGTCTGGTGCCGTCGGCCGGGGCCGGGCCCCGTACCGCCGACGTCTACGTCTCCCCCTCCGGCCGGGACGCCGCCGACGGCACGGCGGGCCGCCCCGTGCGCACCCTGACCCGCGCCCGCGACCTGGCGCGCGAGAAGGCCGCGCACTACAAAGCCGCGCGCTACTCCGGCGACATCACCGTGCACCTGGCCTCCGGTACGTACCGGACGGCCGGGCCGCTCGTCCTCGACGCGCGCGACTCCGGCCCGGCCGGGCGCCGGATCGTCTGGCAGGGCGCCGGTGCCGACACGACCCTGATCAGCGGCGGACGCAGGGTCGAGGGCTGGCGGCCGGTGGCCGGGCGCCCCGGGCTCTGGTCCGCCCCGGCGCCCCAAGGGCTCACCGACACACGGCAGTTGTATGTGGACGGGGTGCGCGCCCAGCGTGCGCGCGGCGAGGTCCCGGTCGGGCTGACCGTGACGGCGACCGGCTACACCGCCACCGCCGACACCCTCGCGCGCTGGCGCCGCCCCTCCGACGCCGAGTTCGTCTACACCAGCGGCGAGGCGCTGTGGAACGTCGCGCGCAACGGCCTCGGTCAGTGGACCGAGCCGCGCTGCCGCATCGCCTCGGCGCGGGGCACCGCGATCACCATGGCCCAGCCGTGCTGGGACAACTCCACCAAGCGCGTGGAGTTCCCCGACCGGCCCGGCCGGACCGTCAGCATGGTGGGCCCGGGCCGTCTCACCAACGGCGGCCGGGCGTCGTACGTGGAGAACGCCTATGAACTCCTCGACCGACCCGGCGAGTGGTACCTCGACCGCTCCGCGCACACCGTCTACTACCTGCCGCGCACGGGCGAGGACCTGAGCCGCGCCGACGTGGAGGCGGCCGCCGCCGAGAAGCTCGTCGACGGGCGCGGCACCAAGGCGGCGCCCCTGCACGACATCGCCTTCCAGGGCCTCCAGTTCGGCTACGCCACCTGGCTGACGCCGTCCGGGCCCGAGGGGTTCTCGGAGATCCAGGCCGGTTACACCCTCACCGGGCCGACGGGCTGGGCGACCCAGGGCCTGTGCGGCTTCGTCGACGGCGGCACCTGCCCGTTCGCCTCCTGGACGAAGATGCCGGGCAACGTGTCCTTCGCGTACGGGCGGCGCATCGGTATCAGTGACAGCGTCTTCGCGCACCTGGGCGCGGCCGGGCTCGACCTGGGCGCCGGGACCACGGACTCCACCGTGCGCGGCAGCGTCTTCACCGACATCTCCGGCAACGGCCTGGAGATCGGCGGCGTGGACGGCCAACCACCGGCCTCCGGCGTGGAGGTGACGAACAATCACCTCTACGCCCTGCCGCGTGAGTACCACGGCGGCGTCGGCATCCTCAACGGCTACACCCAGCACACCACGATCGCCCACAACCAGCTCGACCACCTCGGCTACAGCGCGATCTCCCTGGGCTGGGGCGGCTGGCCCGACAAGATCGGCTCACCCGCGACGCCCAACCCGAGCCACGACAACGCCGTGCGCGACAATCTGGTCTTCGACTACATGCAGCTGCTCGACGACGGCGGAGGCGTCTACACCCAGGGCCTGACCGGCACCTCGATGGCCGACGGCGAGAAGGTCACCGGCAACGTCGTCCACGACCAGTGGGGCCTGGGCAAGAGCGTCTACACAGACAACGGCTGTACGTACGAGACCGTCCGGGGCAATGTGCTGTACGGGGCCGCGTACGCCAATGTCGCCAGCCGCCACACCGACTACCGCGACGCGCTCGGCAACAACGATCCGACCCTGATCGCGGGCAACTGGTGGGAGGAAGGCACCGCCGACAGCTCCAACAAGGGCCTGGTGACCAGCGGGAACCGCCTCATGGCCGGACTGTCCGACGTGCCGCCGGAGGTCGTCGCCAACGCCGGGATCGAGCCCGCGTACCGAGGTGTGCTCACCCGTACGACAGGAGCGGTCTCGGTGCCCGAGGCGCCCGCCCGTGTCGGGACGAGCACGGCGGGGAGCGACGGCCTGTACGTCACGTTCAACCCGAGCTACGTCGACGGCGGTTCACCGGTCACCGGGTACACGGCGCACGCCCTGCGCCCCGACGGTACGGAGGCGGCCCGGGCGAGTGTCGGCGCGGTGGACTTCAAGCGCCTCGCGGTGGTGCGGGTCGGGCAACTCGGGCCGGGGGAGGGGCCGTTCCGGGTGGTCGTGACCGCGCGGAACGCGTACGGGGAGAGTGTGCCGTCGCTCGCGTCGGCGCCGCTTGTGCCGGCGGCGGCGGCCGTGCTGGCCGACGCGCCCACCGGGGCGAAGGTGCGCACCGCCGCCCGCGCGGCGACGGTCGTGTGGACGCCGCCCGCGGCCACGGGTGATGCCGAGGTGACCGCCTACCGGATCACCGTCTCGGACGGCCGGACCGTCCTGGTCGGCGGGCGGGATGTGCTGGTCACCCGGCCGTCGGGGAAGGGGATGTTCCGGGTGGTGGGCTCCCTGAAGCCCTCGACCTCGTACACCTTCGCAGTTGCCGCCGTCACGGCGGCGGGCACCGGGCCGGTGGTCGCGGTGACGGCCACGACACCTGCGGTGTAGGCAGAGTGGTCGTTTGTCTGCGGACCGTGCGTGGCTGGTCGCGCAGTTCCCCGCGCCCCTAGGTGGCACGGGGCTTGCCCCCCCGTCAGTCGCGCCCACGCGGCGGAGCCGCACAATGTCACAGCCCCGCGCCCCTAGGCAGCACGGGGCTCGCCCCCGTCAGCGTTCGCTCCGCCACTCCCCCCTGCTGCGGAGCCGCGCAATGTCACGGCCCCGCGCCCCTAGGTCGTACGGGGCTCGGTCAGTGTTCGCCCCGCCACTCCCCGTCCCGCTCCGCCCAGCGCACCGCCGGTCTTACGGCCAGCCCCGCGGCCGCGAACAGACCCGCCAGGACGGCCCAGCCCGCGAAGCCGTGGCCCACCGCCGTCACCGTGATCAGAGCCGGGCCCGCCATCATCGCGACCGCGCTGCCCGAGCTGTACACCCCCTGATAGACGCCCTGTGCGCGGGAGTCGGCGAGTTCGTAGCCCAGGGTCCAGCCGCCGGCCGAGGACAGGACCTCGCCGAACACCTGGATCACCGCGCCGGCGGCAAGGACCGCCACCGCCCACAGCGGGGAGAGCCCGGCGGAGAGCGCGAAGACCACGCAGGCCGCCCCGAGCAGCAGCCCGGCGCGGCCCATCGCCCGTACCGCGCCGGGCACGTCGGAGACGCCCCGGGTCGCCCGCACCTGGAGCAGCGCCACCAGCACGCAGTTGACGATCATCACCAGCGCCACCGACCAGCGCGGGGCGTCGGTGTTCCCCACGATCCACAGCGGCATGCCCACTTCGAGCAGGCTGAACTGGAGGACGGTCACCGCGTTGAGGACGGTCACCGCCAGATAGGGCAGGTCCCGCACCGCCCGCCAGCGGCTCTCGGCCGGGGTGTCCGCCGTGCCGTCCGCGCCGCGCGCGGCGGCGGAGGCGTTGAGCGGCAGGCTCCGTACGAACACGGCGGGCACCACATAGGTGGCCGCGTTGACGAGGATCAGGGCGAGGTACGCGGCGCGGGTGTCGGCCTGGAGGGCCACCGCGCCGATCGCGCCGCCCGCGCCCATCGCCACGTTGGTGACCATCCGCAGATAGCCGCGCGCCTCCACCCGGGTCGCGGCGGGCAGCACGTCCGCGAAGAGCGCGGACTTCACGCCCCAGCTCGCCTGGTTGAGCGAGGCGTAGCAGATGGCCGCCACCAGGAAGCCCGCATAGCCGTCGACCAGGGAGTACGCGGCCATCGTGGCGCCGCAGCCCAGCCACAGCGCGGCGATCACCCGGCGGCTGCCCCAGCGGTCGGAGGCCCGCCCGGCGGGGATGCCCGCCGCCACCCCGAACAGCCCGGCCACCGTGAGACCGAACCCGACGTGGGTCGCGCCGATGCCGCAGACGCGGGTGAAGTACAGCACGCTGACGGGGAAGAAGAGGCCGTTGCCGAAGGAGTTGAGGGACGTCATCACGGCGAGCCGGCGCAGCACCGGATCGACGGGGAGGACTCCGGCTCTGGTGGCGGGTGGGGCGGGGGTCTGCGCGGTGGCGGTCATGCCGTCACTCAACCCGGTGTGTACACGCCAGGGGCAATCATTTAGTGTCCGGCTAAAGGGTGGGGACCACGGGGGACGGCGGGGGCCGGGAGTGATCGAGTTCAGGTTCGGCGTCGGCGACCTGGCGAGCACGTCGTTCGCGTACTCGCCGTTCCAGGAGACGGTGTTCTCGCTGTGGGGCTGGTGGGACACCTCGCGCTTTCCCCATCAGCGGCCGTGGCTGCGCCGGTTGCGCCCGCTCTACGAGCGCCAGGACACCGGGCTGTTCGCCGCTCTGGTGGCCCCGCACGGCTTCATCCCGGACTTCCTGACGCCCCGGCCGCAGAAGGTGCGGTCCACGTTCGCCGAGCAGCTGGCGCAGTTGCGGGCCACGCCGGTCGAGGTGATCGGGCCGGACGTGCTGCGCACCTTCGGCGACGCGGAGCTGCCGCCGCTGCTGCGGGACGGGCTCGCCGACCCCGCCGCCTTCCTGGAGCGCGTCGCCGACGCGCTCGACCGCTACTGGCACGAGTGCCTCGCCCCGGACTGGTGGCCGAGGGCCCGCGCGGTCCTGGAGGCCGACCTCGCCCATCAGTCGAGGGTGCTGGCCGAGCACGGCGCGGCGGTGCTCTTCCCGGACCTCGACAAACGGCTCACCTGGCACGGGGACCGGGTGCGGCTCAAGCACCCGATGCCGGACAAGTGGCCCGCGGCCGACATCCAGGTCGCGGGCCGGGGCATGGTCCTGATGCCGACGACGTTCGCGCGCGGCGCCATCTCCACCATCGACCCCGGCCTGCCGCCGGTCCTCAACTACCCGGCGCACGGCCGGGGAACGCTCAGCGAGATGCCGCCGCCGGTCAACGACCGCGCCTTGGTCCGCCTCCTCGGCCCGGCCCGCGCCCGGCTGCTGACCCTGCTCGCGGAACCCGCCACCACCACCGAGCTCGCCCGGCGGCTGGAGATCACCCCGGGCGCGGTCAGCCAGCACCTGTCGGTGTTGTACGACGCGGGGCTGCTGCACCGGGCCCGGCGGGGCCGAGGCGTCCAGTACGCCCGCACCTCGCTCGCCGAGGACCTGCTCAGGCGGTGAGCGCGGCGGGTCGCGCCGCCCGCGCCTCCTCGTACCGTACGAGCAGCAGCCGGGCCAGCTCCGGGGCCGCGCCCAGGACATCGGCCAGCACGTCCGCGTCCCGCGCGCCCCGGGCGATCCGGTCCGGCAGGAAGCCGGGGGCGATGACGTACGGGGCGACGGCGACGCGCCGCACGCCGGATGCCCGCAGCTCCCGTACCGCGTCCTCGGTCCGGGGCAGGGCGGCGGAGGCGAACGCAGGTCGCACGGCGCACCAACCGGTGTGCCGCAGCTCCCGCGCTACGTCTGCGATCACTGCGATCGCCTCCGGGTCCGTGGAGCCCGCCGAGGCCAGGACGACCCCGGTCGAGCGCTTGTCGGCGGGGGCGAGCCCCGCCTCGTCGAGGGCCTCCTGAAGGCGTCGCTCCACCGTCGAGAGCAGCAGCGGCGACGGGCCGAGGACGTCGGCGAGGCGGATGTCCAGCTGCGGCGGCGCCTGGGCGAGCACCGCCGGGATGTCGGCCTTGGCGTGGAAGGCACGGGTCAGCAGCAGAGGCAGGGCCACGACCTCCCGTACGCCTTCGAAGGCGAGGCGCTCCAAGACCCTCGGCACCGCCGGGGCGTTGAAGTCCAGGAAGCCGGTCTCCACGCGCAGCCCCGGCCGCAGCGACCGTACGCGCCGCACCAGGGCGTGCACGGTCGCCGCGTGCCGCGGGTCGCGGCTGCCGTGGGCGATGACGAGGAGGACGGGTCCGTGCATCGTGGCTCAGCTCTTCACCAGCAGACCGCGGCTGCGCAGCACATAGCGCTCCAGCGGGCTGAAGATGAGCAGGTCGATCGCGATGCCGACGATCAGGATCAGGAAGATGGCGAGGAAGACGCCCGGCATGTCGGAGTTGTTGCGGCCGTTCTCCAGCAACTGGCCGAGCCCCAGGCCCAGATCGGGCGAGGACGCGATGATCTCGGCTGCCATCAGCGAGCGCCAGGAGAACGCCCAGCCCTGCTTGAGGCCCGCCAGATAGCCCGGCAGGGCGGCGGGCATCACGATGTGCCAGGTGCCGCGCAGACCGGTGGCGCCCAGGGTGCGGCCCGCGCGCAGGTACAGCGGCGGGATCTGGTCGACGCCGGAGACCAGGCCGTTGGCGATCGAGGGCACCGCGCCGAGCAGGATCACCGCGTACATCATCGAGTTGTTCAGACCGAGCCAGATCACCGCCGGGGGCACCCAGGCCACCGACGGCAGCGACTGGAGGCCCGACAGGATCGGACCGATGGCGGCGCGGATGAACTTCACCCGGGCCACGATCAGTCCCAGCGGCGTCCCGATCGCCAGCGCGAGCAGGAAGCCGAGCAGCCCGCGCGACACGCTCGTCCAGACGATGTCGAGCAGGGTGCCCTGGAGCCACAGCTCCTTGAGGCCCGACCAGACCGAGGACGGCGAGGGCAGCTTGGTGTCGTCGGCGACCTCCGCCCACACCAGGCCCTGCCAGACCACCAGGACCAGCGCGATCGCCGACACCGGCGGCAGGACCTTCTGGACCAGGGTCTCGCGCAGCGGCGTGCGGCCGCTCTGCACCGTCTCCAGTGCGTCGAGGCCCGCCTCCAGACCGGCCAGGTCGTGGGTGTCCTTGTCGGCCTTGACGGTCTTGACGGGCTTGTCGCCCGCCGACGTCTCAGTGCTGGCCATGGCGGCGGATCTCCCCACGCAGTTGTTCGGTGATCTCTACGGAGAGCTCCGCGACGTCGGAGTCCTCGATGCGGCGCGGCTGCGGGATGTCCACGGTCCACTGGTGCGCCACCCGGCCCGGCCGGGACGACAGGAGCACCACGCGCTGCGCGAGCCGGACGGCCTCGCGCACGTTGTGCGTGACGAACAGGACGGACAGGTTCGTCTCGCGCCAGATGCGGGTCAGCTCGTCGTGCAGGACGTCCCGGGTGATCGCGTCGAGCGCCGCGAACGGCTCGTCCATCAGCAGCAGTTGGCTGTCCTGCGCGATCGCGCGGGCCATCGCCACGCGCTGGCGCATACCGCCGGACAGCTCGTGCACCCGCTTGCCGTACGCGCCGGTCAGCCGCACCAGTTCGAGCAGCTCCTCGGCGCGCTCGCGGCGCTCGGCCTTGGGCACCCCGCGCAGCCGCAGGGCGAGCTCGATGTTCTTGCCCGCGGTCAGCCACGGGAACAGCGCGTGCTCCTGGAACATCAGGGCGGGCCGCCCGCCGGGCGTCTCGATCGCCCCGGCGGTCGGCTTGTCCAGCCCCGCCACCAGGTTCAGCAGCGTCGACTTGCCGCACCCGGAGGCTCCCAGGAGGGTGACGAACTCGCCCGGCGCGACATCGAGGGTGATGTCGTCGAGCACGAGCTGGGGGCCGGCGGGACCGGCGAACGACTTCGACACGTGCCCGATCCGGGCCGCGTACTCCGTCGCGGCACGCTCCTCGGCCTCAGCGACAGCGGTGGCCATGGTCGTCACCTCCTGGGAACTGGTACGGGTACGGGGTTACTTGACGCCGAAGCCGGCGTCGGCGACCGCGGGCTTGCCCAGGGCCTTGAGGACCTTGTTGAGCGGGGCCAGGTCGTAGATGCCTTCCAGGTCGGGCTTCTTCAGCAGACCGGCCTTGACCGCGTGGTCGGCCTCGATGCCGAGGGTGGCGGCCAGCGGGTCGTCGGTGGTCTTGATCGACTGCCACGCCGGGTCCAGGACGTTCGCGGGCAGCGCCTTGCCGCTGAGCGTCTTCAGCGCGGCGTTCGCGGACGCCTTGGCCTTGTCCGGGTTGGCCTTGATCCAGTCGTTGGTCTTCACCGAGCCGCGCAGCACCGCCTCGACGACGTCGGGGTGCGCCTTGAGGAACTTCTGCGACACGATGATGTTCGTGATCACGAACTCCTTGTCGGCCCACAGGTCGGCCTCGTCCAGGAGGACCTTCGCGCCCTGCGAGACCAGCTTGGACGCGGTCGGCTCCGGCACCCAGGCGCCGTCGATGGAGCCGGACTTGTAGGCGTCCGGGGTGATCTTGTTGTCGGTGCGGACCACGGAGACGTCGCCCTTGCCGCTCTGGGCGTCGACCTTCCAGCCCTTCTCGGCGATCCAGTTGAGGAAGGCCACGTCCTGGGTGTTGCCGAGCTGTGGGGTGGCGATCTTCTTGCCCTTGACGTCGTCCAGGGACTTGACCTTGTCCGGGTTGACCACCAGCTTCACGCCGCCCGACGCGGAGCCGCCGATGATGCGCAGGTTCTGGCCCTTGGACTTGGTGTAGCCGTTGATCGACGGGGACGGGCCGATCCAGCCGATGTCGATCGACCCGGCGTTCAGCGCCTCGATCTCGGACGGGCCCGCGTTGAAGGTGGAGGTCTTCACCTGGGTGCCGCCCAGTTCCTTCTGGAACAGGCCCTCCTGGACGCCGACCAGCGCGGTGGCGTGGGTGAGGTTCGGGAAGTAGCCGATCTTCACGGTGTCCGCCGACAGCTTCTCGCCGTCGGAGGCGGACCCGGCCTTCTGGCTGTCGTCGGACTTCTTCTCGGAGCCGTAGCTGCAGGCGGCCAGGACGAGCAGCGGAAGGGCGGCGACGGCGGCGAGGCCGCGGCGCAGAGCGGTGCGGTTGGCAGGCACGGGAGGTGTTCCTCTCGTTGGCCCGGCGGTCAAGTCCCCCTGGGGACGGGGAAGATGGCCGGGAGAGCGGCAGGTCTTCGTCTGTGCGGATGGAGCGGGTCGTGCGGGTGGAGCCGCAGGGCGCGCGAGCGGTGCGCGTACGTCATCGCGCACATCGGCCGACCCCGCCCTGACCGCTGCCGAGGACGCCGCTGCCGACGCGGCCGCCCTCCTTCGCGAACGTGGAGTAGAAGTCCTGGACGCTCATGGTCAGAAGTCCCACCCGTCGTAGTCGACGTCGGCCTTGACCGGCTCGGGCGAGGCGAACGACTCGCCGACCATGCCCGCGGTGAGCGTGGTGCCGTCGGCCGGGTCGATCAGGATGAAGGCACCGGTGCGCCGGGAGTCGGCGTACGAGTCGAGCGGCAGCGGCTCGGCGGTACGGATCTTGACGCGGCCGATGTCGTTGGCGACCAGCTGCCCCGGGTGCGGATGCAGCGACAGGTCGTCGAGGGTCAGCCGGGACGGGATGTCCTTGACGATCGCCTTGACGGTACGGGTGCCGTGCTTGAGCAGCACGCGGTGGCCCACGGCGAGCGGCTGGTCGGCCACGTGGCAGACCGTCGCCTCCACGTCCTGCGTGGTCGCGGGCGCGTCCCCGCTCGGCACGATCAGATCGCCGCGCGAGATGTCGACGTCGTCGTCGAGGAGCAGCGTGACGGACTGCGGGGTCCAGGCCACGTCCACCGACTTGCCGAGCAGGTCGATCCCGGAGATCTTCGAGGTGCGGCCCGAGGGCAGCACGGTCACGCTCTCGCCGACGCGGAACGTGCCCGCGGCGATCTGGCCCGCGTAGCCCCGGTAGTCGGGGTGCTCCGCGGTCTGCGGGCGGATCACGTACTGCACGGGCAGCCGGGCGTGGCAGCCGGTCAGGTCGTGGCTGACCGGGACCGTCTCCAGGTGCTCCAGGACGGTCGGGCCGCCGTACCAGTCCATGTGGGCGGACGGCTCCACCACGTTGTCGCCGGCCAGCGCCGAGATCGGGATCGCGGTGATCTCCGGCACGCCCAGCTCGGCGGCGTACGTGGTGAACTCCTCGGCGATCGCCGCGAAGACCTTCTCCTCGTACCCGACCAGGTCCATCTTGTTGACCGCGAGCACCACGTGCGGCACCCGCAGCAGGGCGGCGACCGCGGCGTGCCGGCGGGTCTGCTCGACCACGCCGTTGCGGGCGTCGACCAGGACCAGGGCGAGGTCGGCGGTGGAGGCGCCGGTCACCATGTTCCGGGTGTACTGCACGTGCCCGGGGGTGTCGGCCAGGATGAACCGGCGCCGGGGGGTGGCGAAGTAGCGGTAGGCCACGTCGATGGTGATGCCCTGCTCGCGCTCGGCCCGCAGGCCGTCGGTGAGCAGCGCCAGGTCCGGGGCGTCCTGGCCGCGCTTGGCGGAGGCGGCCTCGACGGCCTCCAGCTGGTCGGTGAGGACCGACTTGGAGTCGTGCAGGAGCCGGCCCACCAGGGTGGACTTGCCGTCGTCGACGGACCCGGCGGTCGCGAAGCGCAGCAGGGTGGTGGCGGAGAGGTCCGCGAACTGCTCGATCGTGGTGGACATTTAGAAGTACCCCTCGCGCTTGCGGTCTTCCATCGCGGCCTCGGACATCTTGTCGTCGGCGCGCGTCGCGCCCCGCTCGGTGAGCCGGGAGGCGGCGATCTCGGCGATCACGGCGTCCAGCGTCGTCGCGTCGGAGTCGACGGCGCCGGTGCAGGACATGTCGCCGACCGTGCGGTAGCGGATCAGCCGCTTCTCGGTGCTCTCGCCCTGCTTGGGGCCGCCCCAGTCGCCCGCGGTCAGCCACATGCCCGCCCGCCGGAACACCTCGCGCTCGTGCGCGAAGTAGATCTGCGGCAGCTCGATCTCCTCGCGGGCGATGTACTGCCACACGTCCAGCTCGGTCCAGTTGGAGAGCGGGAAGACCCGCACGTGCTCGCCCGGCGCGTGCCGGCCGTTGTAGAGCTGCCACAGCTCGGGGCGCTGGCGGCGCGGGTCCCACTGGGAGAACTCGTCGCGCAGCGAGAACACCCGCTCCTTGGCCCGGGCCTTCTCCTCGTCGCGCCGCCCGCCGCCGAACACGGCGTCGAAGCGGTGCCGCTGGATGGCCTCGGTCAGCGGCACGGTCTGCAGCGGGTTGCGGGTGCCGTCCGGGCGCTCCTTGAGGACACCGCGGTCGATGTACTCCTGTACGGAGGCGACGTGCAGCCGCAGCCCGTGCTCGGCGACCACCCGGTCGCGGTACTCCAGGACCTCGGGGAAGTTGTGCCCGGTGTCGACGTGCAGCAGCGTGAAGGGGACCGCCGCGGGGGCGAACGCCTTCAGCGCCAGGTGCAGCATGACGATCGAGTCCTTGCCGCCGGAGAAGAGGATCACCGGCCGCTCGAACTCGCCCGCCACCTCGCGGAAGATGTGCACCGCCTCGGACTCCAGGGCGTCGAGGTGGCTCAGCGCGTACGGGCTGTCGGTGCCCTCGGTCAGGGCGGCAGCGGTCGTCGTCATGCGAGACCCCTCTCGGTGAGCAGTGCGTGGAGCGCGGACGCGGACTCCCGCACGGTCTGCTGGTGCGACTCGATCCGCAGGTCGGGCGATTCGGGGGCCTCGTAGGGGTCGTCGACCCCGGTGAGCCCGCTGATCTCGCCCGCCGCCTGCTTGGCGTACAGGCCCTTCACATCGCGCTCGGAGCAGACCTCCACGGGAGTGGCGACGTGCACCTCCAGATACGGGGTGCCCTCGGACTGGTGGCGCTTGCGGACCGCGTCACGGCTGTCGGCGTACGGGGCGATCACCGGCACCAGCGCCTTGACGCCGTTGGAGGCGAGCAGTTCGGCGACGAAGCCGATCCGCTGCACGTTGGTGTGCCGGTCCTCGCGGGTGAAGCCGAGCCCGGCCGAGAGGAACTCGCGGATCTCGTCGCCGTCGAGCACCTCGACCCGGTGGCCCTCCCCGCGCAGCCGCTCCGCCAGCTCGTACGCGATGGTGGTCTTGCCCGCGCTGGGCAGCCCGGTCAGCCAGACGGTGGCTCCGGTGGTGGCCCCGCTCACTTGGTTCTCCTGGGTGTTGGTCATCAGCCGTGCAGCCCGCACTCGGTCTTGTTGCGCCCGGCCCAGCGGCCGGCCCGCGCGTCCTCGCCCTCCGCCACGCGGCGGGTGCAGGGCGCGCAGCCGATGGACGGATAGCCGTCCATGAGCAGCAGGTTGGTGATCACGCCGTGCTCCGCGACGTACGCGTCCACGTCCTCCTGCGTCCAGCGGGCGATCGGGGAGACCTTGACCTTCTGCCGCTTCTCGTCCCAGCCGACCACCGGGGTGTTCGCCCGGGTCGGGGACTCGTCGCGGCGCAGGCCGGTCGCCCACGCGGAGTACGCGGTCAGGCCCTCCTGGAGCGGCTTGACCTTGCGCAGCGCGCAGCACAGATCGGGGTCGCGGTCGTGCAGCTTCGGGCCGTACTCGGCGTCCTGCTCGGCCACGGTCTGACGCGGCGTCAGCGTGATGACGTTGACGTCCAGCACGGCGGCCACCGCGTCCCGGGTGCCGATGGTCTCCGGGAAGTGGTAGCCGGTGTCGAGGAACACGACGTCGACGCCGGGCATCGCGCGCGAGGCGAGGTGGGCGACCACCGCGTCCTCCATGGAGGACGTCACGCAGAACCGCTTGCCGAAGGTGTCGGCCGCCCACTGGAGGATCTCCAGGGCGGAGGCGTCCTCCAGGTCGCGCCCGGCCTGCTCGGCCAGTGCCTTCAACTCCGCGCTCGTACGCTGATCCTGAGTCGTCGTCATATCTGCTCGTCCCCTCCGGTGTCGGCTCGCTGGAGCCCCCGGGCCAGCAGCCCGAGGAACTTCAGCTGGAATGCGCGGCTGCACGCCGCGCATTCCCAGGCACCGTGTCCCTGCTCGCTGGGCCGCAGGTCCTCGTCGCCGCAGTAGGGGCAGTAGAAGGGGGCCGCGCGCTCGCTCATGACAGCGCCTCCTCGGAGGCGCGGGCCGCCCACACGGCGAACCGCTCGCCGCTCTCGCGCTCGGCCTCGAAGCGCTTGAGGAGCCGCTCCACGTAGTCCGGCAGTTCGGCCGAAGTGACCTTCAGGCCGCGGACCTTGCGGCCGAAGCCCGCCTCCAGTCCGAGCGCGCCGCCCAGGTGCACCTGGTAGCCCTCGACCTGCTCGCCCTCGTCGTTCAGGACCAGCTGGCCCTTGAGGCCGATGTCCGCGACCTGGATGCGGGCGCAGGCGTTCGGGCAGCCGTTGATGTTGATGGTGAGCGGCTCGTCGAAGTCCGGGATGCGGCGCTCCAGTTCGTCGATGAGCGTGGCGCCGCGCGCCTTGGTCTCGACGATCGCCAGCTTGCAGTACTCGATGCCGGTGCAGGCCATGGTGCCGCGGCGGAACGGGGACGGCGCGACCTTCAGGTCCAGCGCCTCCAGGCCCGCCACCAGCGACTCGACCTGCTCCTCGGCCACGTCGAGCACGATCATCTTCTGCTCGGCGGTGGTCCGCAGCCGGCCCGAGCCGTGCGCCTCGGCGAGCTCCGCGATCTTGGTCAGGGTGGTGCCGTCGACGCGGCCGACGCGGGGCGCGAAGCCGACGTAGAAGCGGCCGTCCTTCTGCTTGTGGACGCCGAGGTGGTCGCGCCAGACCGCGGGCGGCTGCTGGGGCGCGGGCCCGTCGGTCAGCTTGCGCCCCAGGTACTCGTCCTCCAGGACCTGGCGGAACTTCTCCGCGCCCCAGTCGGCCACCAGGAACTTCAGCCGGGCGCGGGTGCGCAGCCGGCGGTAGCCGTAGTCGCGGAAGATGCCGATGACACCGCCGTACACGTCCGGCACGTCCTCCAGCGGCACCCAGGCGCCCAGTCGCACGCCCAGCTTGGGGTTGGTGGAGAGCCCGCCGCCGACCCACAGGTCGAAGCCGGGGCCGTGCTCGGGGTGTTCGACGCCGACGAAGGCGATGTCGTTGATCTCGTGCGCCACGTCGAGCAGGGGCGAGCCGGAGATCGCGGACTTGAACTTGCGCGGCAGGTTGGAGAACTCGGGGTTGCCGATGAACCGGCGCTGGATCTCGTCGATCGCGGACGAGCCGTCGACGATCTCGTTCTCGGCGATGCCGGCGACCGGCGAGCCGAGGATGACGCGCGGGGTGTCGCCGCACGCCTCGGTGGTCGACAGGCCGACCGCTTCGAGGCGGCGCCAGATCTCCGGCACGTCCTCGATCCGGATCCAGTGGTACTGGATGTTCTGCCGGTCGGTGAGGTCGGCGGTCCCGCGCGCGAACTCCTGCGAGATCTCGCCGACCACCCGCAGCTGCTCGGTGGTCAGCCGCCCGCCGTCGATCCGCACGCGCAGCATGAAGTACGAGTCGTCGAGCTCCTCCGGCTCCAGGATCGCGGTCTTGCCGCCGTCGATCCCGGGCTTGCGCTGGGTGTACAGACCCCACCAGCGCATGCGTCCGCGCAGGTCGTTGGGGTCGATGGAGTCGAATCCGCGCTTGGAGTAAATCGTCTCAATGCGTGTCCGCACATTGAGACCGTCGTCGTCCTTCTTGAACTGCTCGTTCCCGTTGAGCGGCGTGAAGTGACCGACGGCCCACTGGCCTTCACCACGGTGGCGCCCCGGCTTGCGGCGGGTGGTGGTGGAGCCGGGCTTGTCTGGGGTGGCGGCCATGGGGATACGTCCTTCGGGACTGCAGGAGGGCGGCTCTGACCTGCACACTCGCGCTGCGGGCGCGGCGGTGCGCAAGTACGGTAGAGGAGCTGGGGGCGGCGGTGCTGGGGTCTCTCAGCGGGCCGGACAGATGGCGCTGGACATGCGGCCCAGGTCGACGTGTCGTCGACTCACCAAGGCAATTCCAGTTCCGGACATGACGGAAGCGTGTCACGCCCATCTCGGGCCAGTCCACCACTATCCAAAATGTGGACAACAATGTCCCGAATCCTGAGACTCTGTGTTGTGGGTCACCTCGGCCGTCCACCGGACGCGGGACCGGCGCCGCTCCTATCCTGCCTTGTGCCGGGGAGGCGCCGGGGGTGAGGGGGCACGCTCGTGTGGAGTCAGCCGGAGACCTGGGGCCCGGCCGTCGCGGCCTTCGCCGCCGGGGTGCTGGTCCTCAAACTGAAGGACTGGTTCAAGTCGCTCGTCGACAAGGCCGCCGCCCTGCTCTACGACCGGCTCGCGGGCAGCGCCCTGCTCGCCCGCACGGCGCTGCGCCGCTACATCGTCCGCGTCCACGAGCGCCACGAGCGCTTCTCCGTCTCCTTCCGGGTCGACGACCCGCAGGCCATGGACATGTCCTCGGTGTACGTCCCGCTGCGCACCGCGTCCGGCTTCGGCGCGGGCGCGGAGCAGGCCGAGGCGGCTGCCTCGCTGCACGAGGCCCGCCGCGCCGTGGTCCTCGGGGTGCCCGGCGCGGGCAAGACGATGCTCCTGCGCCACACCGTCCTCGCCTGGTGCCGCGAGCGCTACCGCCCGGACGGGCCGCCGCGCCGCGCCTGGTACGGGCGCCGCCGCCCGCCGAAGGCGGACCCGGGGGAGCTCGTCGACGTACCGGTCCTGCTGAAGCTGCACGAGGTGAACCTGGAGAAGGGGGATCTCCGTGACCACATCGTGAAACACTTCGCGGACCATGACTTCCCGGGCGCCGGGAAGTGGACCGACCGGGCGCTCGCGGAGGGCCGCCTCGCCACGCCCACCTCACGCTCCAGGAGTACCTGGCCACGACCCGCCTCGCGGCGGACCCCTCAGGCCTCCTCACCCGCTACCGCCGCGACCCCGCGACCTGGCGGGAGACGGTACGGCTGTGGTGCGGGGCGGAGCCGCGGGACTGTACGGAGGTGGTGGGGGCGGTGCTCGCGCTCGACCCCGTCCTCGCGTTCCAGTGCCTGGCGGACGCGCAGGTGGTGGACGACGCTCTCGCCGACCGGATCGTCCTGACGTTCCGGGACCGGCTGGGGCGGGAGACGGACGCCGACCGCCAGGCGGTGATCGCGGCGTTCGGCGTGGTGGCGGCGGACCGGCGGCCCCGGGGGCGGGCGGTGTTCGACCTCTTGGTGCGGATCGCCTCCGAGGGCGGCGACCGCCGACGCGCGGCGGCGGCGGTCGCCGCGCTGGCTGCCACGAATCTGCCTCGGGCGGCGGAATCCCTCGTCGGGTTCCTCCCCACCGAGCCGGAGGCCGAACCGGCCCTCGTGGGCATGGGCGACCTGGCGGTCCCCGCGTTACGGACGGCCGCGCTGCGGGGACAGGGGGAGGCGCTGCGGGTGCTGTGGCGGATGCGGACACCGCGTGCGGCGGTGGCGCTCTGCGCGTTCTCGTTGGACCCGTCGTCGACGGACGTCGCGTTCTACCTCGGCGACCTGCTACGGGAGCGGACGATCGAGAAGGCGCTGCGAGAGGTGCCGCAGGGGGCGTTCGCGCCCGGCTATCTGTGGGTATGGAAGCCGTTCGCCGTCGGGGCGGATGATCCCCTCGTCCGGCGAGTGAGCGTGATCGCGGCCGCGATCGCTGAGCGGCGGATGGATCCGCCGCTGGGAGTGGAGATGGATCCGCGGATCCTCGCGGCGCTGAGCCTGACGCAGTGGGACGCGCGTCAGTCGTCGAGGCTCGCGCCGTCCAGGCTGAACGAGCTGATCACCCCCGCGCTTGGCGAGAGGCCGACGAGGAGCGTGCCGCCGTCCGGCGAACTGGCCGCGACCGCGGAGGCGGGGCTGCGCGAGGCCGGTGGTCTGCCCCTCGCGCCATCGTGGATGCTGCACCTGCTTCCGGCCGAGCTGCGGCTGAGAGCCATCCGGGTGCTCACGCGACAGAACTCGATCTCCACCGCCACATGGGAACGGGTCAACGAACCCATTCAGCACCCGGATTACGCCTTCGGCCGCAGCTGGCACTTCCGCCTCGGGCTCGCCCTCATCCTGGCGGTCTCCGTCGCTGCCGCCGAGCGTGCGGCCGACGCGGCCGTCGGCTGGCATCCGTGGGGGCCGGTGTGGCTGGGCTGGGTGGCCGTGCTGCTCATCGTCGGCGGGTGGGGGCTGCTCCTCGCGACCGAGCCGATCGGGCTCGTGATGCTGCCCCCCGTCTGCGTCTACGCCACCGTCGCCTGGCGCGACTGGTGGGGGACCGTCCCGGCCGTGGCGCTCGGCATCGCCGTCGTGGGCGCCTGCGCCGCGCTCGCCCTACGGGGGGAGGTGCTCACCGTCCGCGCCGATGTCTCCGTCGACCCCCTCCGCCGCTTCGTCCAGGACCACCTGAACCCGTGACTCAGGCCCCCGGCCAAGCCCCCGGCGCCGCCACCTCCGCCTGCTCCTCCACCTTCGTGTCGAACAACCGGAACCCCCGCCGCAAGTAGTTGTCCATCGCGTGCTCCCCGTCCAGCGAGCACGTGTGCAGCCACACCCGCTTCGTCGCCGGGCGGTCCGGCCAGCGCTCCGCCAGGTCCCAGGCGCGGGCGATGCCGTACGACAGGAGGTGGCCGCCGATGCGGCGGCCCCGGAACGCGGGGATCAGGCCGAAGTAGACGATCTCCACCGCGCCCTCGTCCTGCGCGTCGAGCTCGACGTAACCCGCCGGGGTGCCGTTCTCGTACGCCACCCACGTCTCCACGCCCGGCCTGGCGAGGAACTCCTGCCACCGCGCGTACGACCACGACAGCCGGTCGATCCAGCGGATGTCGCCGCCCACCGCCGTGTACAGGAAGCGGCTGAACTCGGGCGAGGGCACCGCCGCCCGGACGATCCGGACGTCCCCGGCGGGCTCGGCCGCGGGGCGCAGGTCGCCCGGGGAGGTCTGTTCCAGGGACCAGGTGGTGACGTCGATGTTCATGCACGTCAGAGAATCACGGCCGCCGCCCCGACCCCAAGCCGGGGCCGGAGCGCCCCCGCTCAGTGCGGGTGGTGGCGGGCCCCGAGCACCGCCGGGGCCGTCGAGTGGGGGAGCAGGTCCGCCGGGTGGGGCGGCCGGACCACCTCCACCTCCACGTCCTCCGCGAACCGGTACGGCCGGTGGGCGAGCACCTCGGCCAGATGGCGCCGCAACCGGGACATCTCCGCCCGTACCGTCACCGTACGCGTCGGGTCCTCGAAGATGTCGTGGGCCAGCTGCGCGGCCGTGCGCCCGGCGCGGTGCAGGGCCAGTACGTAGAGGAGCTCGGCGTGGCGCGGGCTCAGCTCCTGGGCCCAGCTGCCCGCGTCCCCCGAGACCGTCACCGACCAGCGGCGCGGGCGGCTCAGATCCAGCACCACCCGCCGCGGTATCGCGTCCGCGAGCCGCACGTCGTCGCCCACCGCCTGCACCAGCCAGCCGCCCGGCAGCGGCTCGACCGCGCACATGCCGAGCGAGGGCAGCCAGACGCGGCCCGCCCGGAACGACTTCGGCAGCGGCAGCCGGTCCACCGGCGGCATCCCCGTCACCGCGGCCGTCCAGCCGTTGGTGTCCACGGCGAGCGCCCGGCCGCCGACCCGGCACAGCACGGGAGCCGCGACCGTCCGCAGCCGCTCCACGGCGGCGAGATGGCGGGTGCGCAGCTCGGCCTCGGCGAGGCGCGACACGGAGGTGACGAACGCGAGCGTCGCCGGGTGCATCGTCGACAGCGGGCCGCTCACGTCCACCACGCCGAGCAGCCGCCCGTCGCGCGGGTCGACGATCGGCGCGCCCGCACACGTCCAGGTGTGGTGGGTGGAGACGAAGTGCTCGGCCGAGTACACCTGCATCGGGCGGCCGGTGATCAGCGGGGTGCCCACCCCGTTGGTCCCCACCACGCCCTCGCTCCAGTCGGCCCCGACCTGGAACCCCAGCGCGTCGGCGCTCCTGAGGACGGAGGCGTGGCCCTCGCGCCACAGCAGCTTCCCGTCGGCGTCGGAGACGACCATGATGTGCTGCGCGGCGTCCGCGACCGACACCAGCGCCTCCCGCAGCACCGGCAGCACCTCCCTGAGCGGGGAGGACTGGCGGCGCCGCTCCACCTCCGCCAGCGGCAGCAGCCCGGCGTGGCAGGAGCCGTCCGGATCCACGCCGTGGCCGAGCACCCGGCGCCAGGACGCGTGTATCTCCGCGCGCGGGGCGACCTTGGAGGGCAGGCCGGCGAGCGCGGCCGCCCGCATGCCCTTCAGCAGCCGGGTGGCTTCCCGTACGTCCATCGCGGCCAGCCGGGCCGGGTCGAGGGGGGTGGTGTCCTGCACTGGGTCCTCCTGTCGGCACCGGCGTTCCGAGGGGGAGTTGAACACGGGTGCCACGAATTCATCGTGCCCGCCCGGGCGTTCGCGCGCGGCGATATGCCGCACAAGGCTGCAACCCTTTGCAACTCTCGCGAACGGCCGTGCGTGTGTACGAAGGTGGTGGAACACCGGACGTCCGGTCGTCATGGCCCACAAGGGCGCATGAGAGTGCGGGGGTGGTGCCGTGTCGGCGCAGCACCACCCCCGACGCACGTTCCGGTCAGGGCGCCCGGGCCGCTGAGGGCCCGGGCGCCCGCCCTTCCCAAGCCGCCGGTCAGGCCTGTCCCGAGTCGGGCACAGCCGCCGGTCAGACCTCCGCGCGCGCCCGCTCCACGACCGCGCCCAGGTCAAGCGTGTGCGGCAGCGTCCCGAAGGCCGTGCCCCAGTCGCCGCCGAGCCGGGACGCGCAGAACGCGTCCGCCACCTCCGACGGCGCCCAGCGCACCAGCAGCGACCCCTGGAGCACCAGCGCCATCCGCTCCACGAGGCGGCGCGCCCGGGCCTCGATGCCGTCCAGGTCCGCCAGCTCCGTCAGCAGGTTCTTGATCGCCCCGTCAAGGCGGTGGTCCGCGCCGCGCGCGCGGCCGACCTCCTGCAGGAAAGCGTCCAGGGCGTGCGGCTCGCGCTGGAGCGCCCGCAGTACGTCCAGCGCCTGGACGTTGCCCGAGCCCTCCCAGATCGAGTTGAGCGGCGACTCGCGCAACAGCCGGGGCAGCCCGGACTCCTCCACGTACCCGTTGCCGCCCAGACATTCGAGGGCCTCGGCGACGACCGGCGTACAGCGTTTGGTCACCCAGTACTTGGCGGCCGGCACCGCGAGCCGCAGCAGCGCCCGCTCCTCCTCCGCGTCTGTGCTCTGGACGGCGTCCTGAGCCGCCGCGAGCCGCAGCGCCAGCGTGGTCGCCGCCTCCGACTCCAGGGCCAGATCCGCCAGCACGTTCTTCATCAGCGGCTTCTCGATCAGCACCCCGCCGAACGCGCTGCGGTACGCGGCGTGGTGGATCGCCTGCGCCACGCCCTGCCGCATCAGCGCCGCCGAGCCCACCACGCAGTCGAGCCGGGTCGCCGCCACCATCTCGATGATGGTGCGCACCCCGCGCCCCTCGTCGCCGACCCGGCGCGCCCACGTCTCGTCGAACTCGACCTCGCTGGAGGCGTTGGACTTGTTGCCCAGCTTGTCCTTGAGCCGCTGGATCCGGAACGTGTTGCGGGTCCCGTCGTCCAGGACCCGGGGCACCAGGAAGCAGGTCAGCCCGCCGGGCGCCTGCGCGAGCACCAGGAACCCGTCGCACATCGGCGCCGAGCAGAACCACTTGTGCCCGGTCAGCAGATACTCGCCGGCGTCCCCGAGCGGCTTCGCCTGGGTGGTGTTGGCCCGGACGTCGCTGCCGCCCTGCTTCTCCGTCATGCCCATCCCGAAGAGCACCCCGGCCTTGCCCGCGGCCGGCCGCAGCCCCTCCTCGTACACATGGGAGGTGAGCCGGGGCTCCCACTCGGCGGCCAGCGCCGGATCGGTCCGCAGCGCGGGCACGGCCGCGTGCGTCATCGACAGCGGGCACCCGTGGCCCGCCTCGGCCTGCGTCCACACCAGGAACCCGGCGGCGCGCCGCACATGGCCGCCCGGCCGCCCCCAGGCGTCGGTGAGCCCCGCCCCGACGGCGTGCCCGAGCAGCCGGTGCCAGCTCGGGTGGAAGTCGACCTCGTCGATCCGGTTGCCGTAGCGGTCGTGGGTGCGGAGCTTGGGCGGGTTCTCGTTCGCCAGGACGCCCCACTCCTGCGCCTGGGCGGAACCCGCGGTGCGCCCGAGGGCGCTGAGCTCGTCCCGCGCCCCGTCGACGAGATCGGGCGCCAGATGCCGCTCCACCCCCTCGGCGAGAGCGCGGTCGGACAAGAAGACGTCGTATCCCACCAGGGGCGGAGCCTGGTTGGTCACTGTGTGGGTGGTGGCTGCCATGCCGATACGGTAAGGAGGTGCAGCCAGCAAATGAAACACCCGAGCGGCCATCGGGCCGACTCCACCGGGCCCCGAGCAGACTCCACCGGGCCCGTGTCCTCTACCGCAACGTATCGAAGCGGAAGATGGCCTGGCTGCTCCTGAAGGACACCGTCAACTCGTGCATCGAGTACCGCATCCTCGGGCTCGCGGCCGAAGCGGCCTTCTTCACCCTGCTCTCGCTGCCTCCGCTGCTGCTCAGCCTGATCGCGCTGCTCGGCTACGTCGACGGCTGGACCAACACGGACACCGTCGCCAGCATCAACAAGAACATCCTCACCGCCGCCCAGTCGGTCCTCTCCGACCGGGGCGTCCACGATTTCGCCGAGCCGCTCCTGGCGGACGTCACCAAGGGGAAACGGCCGGAAATCGTCTCCCTCGGCTTCGCCTTCGCGCTCTGGTCGGGCTCCCGGGCCGTCAACGTCTTCATCGACACCATCACCGTGATGTACGGGCTCGACGGCCACCGGGGCATCGTGCGCACCCGGATGCTCTCGCTGCTGCTCTACATCGTGGCCCTGCTGATCGGCGCGGTGGTGCTGCCGCTCGCGGTGGTCGGCCCGGACCGGGTGGTCGAGCTGATCCCGTGGGGGACGGATCTGATCAGTGTTCTGTACTGGCCCGTGACGATCCTCCTTTCGGTGGCATTTCTGACCACCCTCTTCCACGTCTCGGTGCCGGTCCGCTCGCCGTGGATCGAGGATGTGCCGGGCGCCCTGGTCGCCCTGGCGATGTGGGTGCTCGGATCGTTCCTGCTGCGGATCTACCTCACCAACACGGTCGAGGGCCCCACGATCTACGGCTCACTGGCCGCGCCCGTCGCCGTGCTGCTGTGGATCGGCGTCTCGGCCTTCGCGGTCCTGGTGGGCGCGGCCGTCAACGCGGCGATCGACCGGGTGTGGCCGTCGGTCGCCACGGCCGCCGCCCGCGCCGCCAACGAGCGGGCCAAGACGGCCCAGGCCGCCGAGATCGTGGCCCGCGCGGCCCAGGCCCGGGCCGCCTACCAGGCCGACCCGGACGACTACGACCCCGCCGACCCCGGGATGCCGTCGGAGTACCCGGAGCGGTGGTCGCGCTTCCTCCCGCCGGACGACGTGAGGTCCCGGCTGCACGGGACGCGGGACCCTCATGGGCGCGACAAGCCCTAGCCGTCCGCCAGCGCCTCGGTGATCGCGGACAGTGAGGTGGTGACGAGCGTCGCCCCCGCCGCCCGCAGGTCCGCCGCCGAGGCCGCCCCGTCGGCGATCCCGACGTACGGGACGCCGAGCCGGGCGGCGGCCGCCGCGGCGCCGGGCATGCGGCCGACGACGAGCACGTCGGCGACGGTCCCGACGGCTTGGAGGATGGCGTCCTCGCCCATCTGGGTCCTGGCCCGGACGCCCACGGGCAGGTCCCCGAGGGCCCGCCGCACCGCGTCCTGCGCACCGCCGGTCACGACGACGACCCGCCGCCCGGAGCCGGTGAGGGCCCGGATCGCCTCGTGGGCGTGGGGGCGGGAGAGGGTGCCGTCGTGGTCGATGAGGACGGTGCGGGTGGGGGTGAGGAGGGTGCGGAGGGGGGTGAGGGAGGGATGGAGGGTGACGCGGGCGAGCAGGACCGTGCCCTCCAGTTCGAGGGCCATCGGTTTGTTCAGCCGCGCGTCCACCCTGACCTGCGCGAGGTCGAGCTGGGCGAGTCCGTGGTTGCGCACCAACGGGCCGAGCTCACGGCTGACCCAGTGGATGACGTCCTCGACGCGGCGGACCCCGGACCACGAGGCGTCGGCCTCGGCCGTGAAGGCCAGCCCGTCGACGGCGCTGGGGAGGGGGAAACGGAGGGTCGTGGCGGGACGCTCGTTGGCAGCCACGATCCGCCGGAACCAGACGACGGATCCGGCTTCCTCGAACCGCTCGTACCCCTCGGCCTCGCGTGCGCCGAGCGTCCGGTACAGCGGGTCCGGTAGGCAGACCTCGACCGCGAAGTACTGAAGCGCGTCGGTGTGGGGCGGGATGCCGAGCAAGGACCTCGCCCGGTCCAACCTGCTGTCGAGCTGCACCAGGACACGCAGCTTCACGGACGCGAGTACGTCCGGCGGTACGCCCCGCAGCAGAGCGCCGGGCAGCCCGTTGACGAGCTCCTTCAGGAGGGCGGGCCGGATGTCGGCAGGATCCACGACGAGGAGGCTGTGCCCGGGATGGCGCGAGATCCCGGGGGTGACACCGAAGAGGCTCCCGACGACGTCGACCACCTCGATCGGGACGCGGTGGCCGAGGTCCGATCGCACCTCGATGACCACGATCGGGCGATCCACCCTGCCCCGCAGCGCGTCCCGCCGTTCCGTCACCGTCCGCAGCAACTCCGCGAGCGCATCCCGGTGCCGCGCCGCCCATGCGCCCGGCATCCCCTCCAGCGGCTCGCCCACCCACAGGCCGAGCGCGCTCTCGTACCGCTGGAAGGCCAGGGCCGGGTCGCCCGAGGACTCGGCCGTCTCGGCCTGGAAGGCGAGCTGTTCGGCGGCGAGGAAATCGACGTGTGCGCCCTTGAGCGTCATCCGGTACGTCCCGTCGACGGCGCTCCTGACCGGGTGGCCCATGCGCATGAGGCGGCCCGCGACGGCGTGCACGGTGTCCAGCCACTCCGGCTCCCACAGCTCCGTGCCCGCGACCCGCTCCCCGCGTGCCAGCACCAGCGCGCACAGCATGCGCAGTTCCGGCCCGTCGGCGTCGGGGGCCGGGTTGCCGTCGACATAGGCCTCGGGCGAGCCGAGCAGACGGTAGACGCGGCGGGTTCCCACGGGGGTGGTGAGCAGTTCGGCTGCGGCCCGGTGGCGCTCCGCGGACGACGGCGCGAGCAGCCGCAGAATCGCGTCGCAGAGCTCCTGGGGCAGGTCCGGTCGCCGCACCGCGAGTGCGGCGGAGGTCGGCCGACGCGGGCCGCCGGCCAGGGCGTACAGGACCACACCGACCGCAAGGAGGTCGTCTGGCGGA
The DNA here is from genome assembly GCF_030028635.1 of Streptomyces sp. BPTC-684. Taxonomy (NCBI): domain Bacteria; kingdom Bacillati; phylum Actinomycetota; class Actinomycetes; order Kitasatosporales; family Streptomycetaceae; genus Streptomyces; species Streptomyces sp. BPTC-684. The sequence continues at coordinate 526,440 of NZ_CP124863.1, read as the reverse complement.
CTCACCGGACCGGGTCGGATCCCGGGAGCGCGCAGCAGAGCACCCCGGTCGCGGGACAGCAGTACGTTGTCCGGCGTCAGGTCGCCGTGGGCCAGTCCGGCTTCGTGGAGCGCGCCCATACCCGAGAGCAACTCCTGTGCTGTCCGTGCGAGAGCGTCAGCCGGGAGGCCGGACGGATGCTCAGCCAGCACCGACCGGACGGTGGGTTCGCGCACCAACTCGGACACCAGGCACAGTGCGCCCTCGGTCACGAACGGTTCGAGGTTCAGCACCAGCTGGGGGTGGCGGACGCGGGCGATGCGCCGGGCCTCGTGGAGCAAGGACATCAGCGTCGACGGCGCGTGGCGGAACAGCGTCACCAGTACGGAGCCTCCCGAAGACAGGTCCTCGGCCTCCCACTGCTCACCGGAGCCGCAGGACTCCCGGTGCTTCAACCGGTACCGCCCTGCCAGCACCCGCCCCGCACCATCATCCTCCGGCCCGCGCAGCATCCGTACGCTCTCCCGGCTCACCAGCGCGAACGGATCCCCCGGCACCGCCCCCACCGGCCCGCCCCGCGCGGCCACCAGTACGCGGAACTCGCCCGGGACCGCTCCCGCCATCGCCTCGATGCGGGCGTTCACCCGGCCCAGCAGACCGGTCGTGCGGACGTGGGCCGTGTGCGGCAGGGTGCCGAGCAGGACCTCGCGCACTCCGGGCCGGAAGTCGTACGCGCCCGGCGGCCCCGGCACCGCCGTGAGCATGCCGCTCAGGACCACCTCGGCCAGGTGCTGCGGCTGCGGGTGCGGCTCCACGGCCGCGTGTACGAGCCGCATCACCGGCAGGTGCGCACACCCCACCGCCAGATGCGCCGCGAGCCGGAACGCGGCCGGGGACGCCACCGACCGGAACCGCAGCACGAGTTCGTCGGCGGGCACGTCGAGGACCGGCGCCGCCGCCTCCCCGCGCGGCGGCCGCACCCCCAGCACCGCCGCCGCCCCCGGCACCTGCGCCCCGCCGCGCGCCCCCACCAGCTCCGCCCAGTTGCGCAGCCAGCGCGCCGACGGCTCCAGGACCGGCACCGGGATGCCGCCCGGCACGGTCGCGGCCGCGTCGCTCTCGTACGGGAGGAAGGTCAGCGACGTCCCGGCCGCGCCCGGGCCCGGCGCGCTCAGCAGCCCGGCGGCGGGCGCGAACGCCGTGTACTGCCACAGCCGTTCCGGCAGCGGCTGGACCACGGCGACCGGCAGGGTCCGGGCCCAGCCGCGCAGTGTGCGGTACCAGCGGCGCCCGGCCGGGCCGTCCCGCCACTGCGGGCCCATGCAGTCGCTGAGGACGAGCACGGCCGTTCGGCTGGTCGCGGCCGGACGGGCCGGGAGCCCGCCGTCGGCGGCCAGCGGCAGCACCTCCACCGTGCGGAACGCGCCCGTCTGGGCCAGCGCCCGGTGCAGATCGCGCAGCAGCGGCCGCCACATCGCCATGGTCGGACCCGCGTCGAAGACGATCCGCAGGTGCAGCCAGCGCTCCGGGCGTGGGCGCAGCACCGGGAACCACCACTCGGGGCGGGCACCGGCCAGCGCGCCCCGGTGGGCGGTCGCCGTCTCGTCGAACTCCCTCTCGTACGCCGACGGCACCCGCCGCTTCAGCGGGCGCACGGCCCGCTGGAGCGCCAGGGGATGCGCGAGCATCGCGGGTGCGGGCGCAAGCAGGGGCGCGTGCTCACCGCCGCGCTCCGGCGCGGGCGCGGGGGGCGGGGGCGTGCGCAGCGGTACGCGTTCGGAGGCGTCGGGCGGCTCGGCGGTGGTCGGCTCGGCGGGCTCCTGGGGTTCGTGGGCATCGCGCTCCCGTACGTCATCGGGGAGCGGAGGCAGCGGCAGCCGCGCGTCCGTGCCGCTGCGGATCTCCGGTTCCGGCCTCATGTGCTCCGCCAGCCACAGCGCTTCGGCGAGCTCCCGCCCCGTCGGCGCACGGCCGCCCGCCGCGGCGAGCACGCGCCGCAGCCGGTCCGCGAGATGCCGTTGCCCGGCGGGCTCAGAACTCATCGGGCCGCAGGCCCTCCGGCTCCAGCGCCTGGCTCAGATACGGCATCAGATGCTCGGCCAGTTGCTCGCGGGAGGCGCCCTGGAGGCCCGAAGCGCGGGTCAGATAGACCGCGTTGAGCAGTTGGTCGGTGGCCAGCTCGCCGCCGGACGCGCGGTGCAGGAACTTGTCGACCAGCTCAAGGGCGTCCTGGTCGAGGCCGCCCAGATGCGCCTCCACGATTGCCTTGAGCTGCCGCTGGTCCGGCTGCTTGAGCTCCAGCGTCACACAGCGGCGCAGGAACGCGGGCGGGAACTCGCGCTCGCCGTTGCTGGTGAGCACGACGAAGGGGAAGGCGTGGCAGCGGATACGGCCCCGGTGCACCGTGACCCGCTTGTCGTTGCCCGCGACCATGACGTCCGCCTTGGAATGGCGGTGTGCCGTGCGGACCAGCTCCGGAATCTCGAACTGGCCCTCCTCCAGGACGTTGAGCAGGTCGTTCGGCAGGTCCAGATCGCCCTTGTCGATCTCGTCGATCAGCAGGACCCGGGGGCGCTGGTGGGGGAGCAGGGCGGTGCCGAGGGGGCCGAGCCGCAGATGCTCGGCGATGTCGCTCGGGGCCCAGAAGCCTTTGGGCCGCTCCTCCCGCGCCGCGTACAACCGCGACAGCGGATCGTACTGGTACAGCCCGTCGTCCAGCGTGCTGCGGCTGGTCACGTTCCAGCGCAGCACGGGCCCCAGCATCAGCTCGCGCGCCACCGCGTACGGCAGGCTCGACTTGCCGCTGCCGGGCGGGCCCGTGACAAGCAGCGGGCGCCTCAAGTACAGCGCGGCGTTGACCAGTTCCACGCTCCGCTCGGTGACCACGTACGTCTGCGCGCGGTGCGTGCGGTCCGGTGACGAGGCCGCGTCGTCGGGGTCCTCGGGCGGCGGCGGCAGCACCGGCTTCCCGTTGAAGGCGCGCCAGGGCGGCGGCGGAGGCAGCTGGGTGATGCCGTCGTGCGGCTCACCGCCGCCGGTGTACACGGGCCACAAGGACATACGGGCTGCTCCAGATCCTTCAGCTCAGCGGGGACCGGTCGGGCGGGGCGACGGCCGGGAAGCGGCGCGGGTCCTCCCAGACGAGGGTGAGCCCGGCCGCCCAGTGCGGCCCGCTCCCGTCGTGCATGAACGCCTCCTTGCGCAACTTCAGTACGTGGTCGGGGAGTTCGCCGGGCGCGAGGTCGGCCAGCCGGCGGGCCAGCTCGTCCAGGAAGCCGCTGCCCCGGCACCCGCCGTCGCAGGCGGCCCCGGTGCAGCCGGTGTGCGGCCAGAGCACGATCGGCGAGGGCGCGTCGATCGCGGCCCCGTGCGGCTCGGTGGCCGCCCGCGCCGGGTCCGGCGGCCGGGCGAACCCCACCGGCCCGTACACGTCCTGGAGTTGTATGGAGAGCTTGTCCGGGCGCGGTGTCCTGCCGCACTCGATGCGGTGCACGGGGGAGCCGCGGCGGCCGTCGAGGGTCTCCCACATCTGGCGCAGGGTCCACTGGAGCCTCGGGTTCTTGCGGCGCAGCCGGTCCATGACGACCACCGGCGACACACAGCCGAGCGGCGGCTCGATGCCCTTGCGCCGCACCCACTGGTCGACCGGCTTGTGCAGCCAGTTGCGCGGCAGCGCGAACGCGACCAGCGCCCGGCCCCGGTCGTCGAGGTCCCCGAACGCGTCGTCGACCCGGTCCAGGACCCACTCGCGCAGCTGTCTCTCGCCGGTGACGGTGGTCGCGTCGACGAGCCTGCGGCTGCCGTCCCGGTACGCGTACACCTCGACAAGCAGCGCGTTCCTGCCCTCGCCGCTGCGGTTGATCTCCACCAGGACCGGCGACCAGCCCGGGTCGGGGGCCCGGCCGGGGCCGCCGCCCGGGTCGTCGAAGCGGGCCCGGTAGGAGCGGGCCCACTCGCGCAGCCCGCTCCCGAGCGCGGGGTCCGGCGCCGGACCCTCGTCGGCCGCCGCCGCGAGCCGTACCGCGAACTCGGCCAGCGGCAGCGCGCCCGCCCTCGGCACCGACTCCGCCAGCAGGTGCCACACCGCCTCCCACAGGTTCGCGAAGCCGCCGTCCGGGGGCGCCAGGCCCAGCGGCCCCACCGCCTGCCGGAACAGCCGGTCCGGGTCGGCCGCGCCCTCCGGCACGCGCGCCAGGAGCGCGGCCAGGGCGCGCTTCTCGGCGGCCTGGTGGCCGGGGGTCGGCACGTGCTCGGCGAGCGGCGGCCAGGACCGGGCGAGGACCTGTGCCGAGACCATCCGCACCGGGTCCATCGAGGAGACCATGCCGATCACCTCGCCGCCCTCGGCCAGGTGCACGCCCGCCCCGCTGAACCCGCCGCTCACCGGCGTCCCGTACCCCTTCCAGTCCTCCAGCTGGGTCCACTCGTTGCCGGTCAACTCGGCCGCGCTGACGCGCAGTTCGCTGATGACCCCCTCGTCGTAGTCCTGGGGGAATCCGTGGGCGAGGAGCTTGGGGGGCGGGTACGCGTACGGCGCGTCGGGGCGCGCGAAGCGGGCGGGCCGGACCGGTACGGCCCCGGCCAGTTCGAGCACGGCCCAGTCGCCGGGGTCCCGGGTGCCGCCCGCCCAGCCGCCGCGCGCCACCACGCGCGCCGCCACCGGCTCGCGCCCCGGCAGCCCGGGGAAGCGGACCTCGGCCCGCTCCTCCTGCCAGACCACATGGGCGCAGGTCAGCACATGGCGGTCGGTGAACAGGAAGCCGGCGCCGACCGCGCCGCCGCACTCGATGTACGCGTGCCAGGAGGGTGACGCCATCACTGAGCTGCCGTGGCTCCGAGGTCCGGGGCGGTGGTGGGTGCGCCGGTCCCCGGCGACCAGGACAGCTTCACCAGGAGGTGGCCCTCGACCGCCGTCTTGGCGATCACCGCGCCCGCCTCGGCGGTCAGCTTCACGCCGAACTCCAGCTCCACCGCGTCCGGCTTGAGCCGGCCGTCCCGGAAGACGTGCAGCGCGGACTCGGCGGCCGCCCGGATGCCTTCGAGGGCGCTGTCGAACGTACGGGCCGCCTCGGACACGGAGTTGTCGCCCCGGCGCACCAACTTGGCGCCGGAGGCGTGTCGTTCGACCTCCACCACGACCTGCGCGCCGTCGTCGGTCTGGAACTCCATCAGCGCACCCATCGCCGCCCCCTCGCAGCCGTGCCGGACCGGGCGACCATTGTGGCGGAGCGCCCCCGCCGCTGTCCGGGTTAGCCTCGAAGACATGTACCGAGAGCGTGCCTCGCGGCTGGCCGGCGCGGTGGTCTGGGCGCGCACGGTGGAGCCGGGCGCCGTCCGCCCCGTCCTGCCGGACGGCTGCATGGATCTGCTGTGGCGCGACGGGAAGCTGTTCGTCGCCGGTCCCGACACGCACGCGTACGTACCGGACGCGGCCGCCGGGGCCCGGTTCGCGGGCGTGCGGTTCGCGCCGGGCGCGGGCCCGGCGGCCCTCGGCGTACCGGCGCACGAGCTGCGTGACCGGCGCGTGGACCTCGACGCGCTCTGGCCCGGCGGCGAGGTGCGCCGCCTCGCCGAGTGGATCGCCGAGGCACCGGACCCGGCCACCGCCCTGGAGGCCGTGGCGCTGGCCAGGGCCGGGGAACCGGACCCGCTGATGCGGGCGGTGGCCGAGCGGCTCGCGGCGGGCGCCCCGGTCGCCGCGACGGCCCAGGCGGTCGGGCTCGGCGCGCGCCAGCTGCACCGCCGCTCCCTGGACGCCTTCGGCTACGGCCCCAAGACCCTCGCGCGCGTCCTGCGCCTCCAGCGGGCGCTCGGTCTCGTCCTTGCGGGCGTACCGTACGCGGAGGCGGCGCTCGCCGCCGGGTGCACCGACCAGGCGCACCTCGCCCGCGAGATGCGCGCCCTGGCCGGGACCACCCTCACCGCCTACGCCGAGGCGGCGAAGAGCGAGACGCCCACCCCGTCCGGGTCGTGGAGCGTCGCGTAACGCTGCCCCCAGAAGGCGTCGAAGGGCTTGAGGTGACCGGAGTAACCGGCCGCCACCAGCTCCTCGTACACCCGGTCCACCTCGTCGGGACCGTCGCAGACGAAGGCCAGGTCGGCGTGGCCGCCGCCCTGCGGGCGGGTCCAGTCCGGGTCGAAGGAGCGGATCACCTCCTCGGTGTCCCACAGGATCCGGGTGCCGCCCGGGAGCGTGTGCTCCACGTGCGGCTCTGCGTCGGCCCCGGCCGGGATGTCCAGGCCCAGGCGGCGGTAGAAGGCGAGCGAGGCGGCCATGTCGGAGACGACCAGGCCGATGGAGTCGAATCGTGCGTTCATGGCTTCAACGTAGGCGGGGCCGGGCCACGGGTCTTGTACGAAACGGACATGCGCGCGGGGCACCGGGCCTCAGAGGTCGTTGCCCGCGTACGACAGGTTGAAGCTCTTGTTGGCCAGCGGGAAGTCCGGGACGATCGTGTCCGCGAGCGCCACCGGCAGGGCGGGCCAGTTGAAGAACGACGGGTCGACCACCTTCACCCGCGAAAGCCGCCCGTCCGGGGCGAGTTCGGCGCGGGTGACGATCGTGCCGCGCCAGCCCTCGGCGATGCCGGTGCCCGAAGCGGCCCTCCCGCGCCCCGGCAGCGGCGCCACCGCCGCGCCCGGCCGCAGCTCCCCGGCCAGTGCGGCCGCCAGGGCGACCGAGCCCGCCGCCTCCTCCGCGCGCACCTGGAAACGGGCGAGCACATCACCCGTCGTACGGACCACGAGCTCCGGCGGCCGCACGCCGGGGGCGAACGGGTGCGAGACCCGCGCGTCGGCGGCGAGCCCGCTGGCCCGCGCCACATAGCCGAGGCACCCGAGGTCCCGGGCGTCCCGCACATCCAGCCGGGCCGTCCCGGTGAACCGGTCCCGGACGGTGGCGTGGCCCAGGGCGAGCGCCGCGATCTCCTGTACGTCCGCGCCCACCTCGGCCAGCTCGGCCGGGTCGGGCACGGTCCGCAGCCGGGCGCCGCCCGGGACGACCCCGCCGCGCAGCAGCCGGTGCCCGGTGGTCGCGTCGTTCAGCCGCAGCAGCCGCTCGCGGACGCGCAGGGCGTGCGCGTGGAGCACCGAGTGGCCGACGTCGTTGCAGAGCGCGCCGAGGTCGGTGACGTGGTTGTGCAGCCGCTCCAGTTCGAGCAGCAGGGCCCGGGCGTGCTGGGCGCGGGGCGCCACCTCGGCGCCGGTGGCCTCCTCGACGGCCAGGCAGTACGCGAGGGCGTGGCCCACGGCCGTGTCGCCGCTGACCCGCTCGGCGAGCGGCAGCCCACCGGTGGCCGTACGCCCCTCGAAGAGCTTCTCGATGCCCTTGTGGACGAACCACAGCCGGGCCTTGAGCCGGATGATCGTCTCGCCGACCACCGAGAACCGGAAGTGCCCCGGCTCGATGAGCCCCGCGTGCACCGGCCCGACCGGGATCTCGTACACCCCGTCGCCCTCGACGGCGAGGAAGGGGTACGGGCCCTCCTGCTCCGCGAACGGCGGCGCGGCGCCCGCGTCCGGCCGCATCGGGTACCAGCCGCGCGGCCAGTGGAAGTGGCGCACCAGGCGGTGGGGGAGCGGATGGCCGAGCGGGACCACCCCGTGCAGATCGCGCATCTCGCGTTCGAACCGGCCGGCCGGGAAGGACAGTCGGGCGAGCGTGGGAACGGCGGGCCGCGCGGGGGCCAGGCGTACGTGGAGCTCGGTGCGGGTGTCGGGCGGGCCCGTGACGAAGAGGTACACCACGCGGACCGCGTCCTCGTCGTGGTGCGCGCCGACGAGCGCGAGCCGGTGCCCGGACGCCAGCAACTCGGCGGCGCGGCCGGGGAGTTCACGCACGGAGACGTCGAAGTCCGTACGGGTGGGAGTGGGGCTGGTCATGGGGTGATCACTGCCCTCCGGCGATGTGCGCGGCCGCGGTGAGCAGCGGGGCCAGCGGTTGTACGGTCAGGCCGAGCGCGGCGCAGCAGAGCAGGCCGACGGCGAGGGGGGCTCCGGCGGCGGGGCCGATGCGGACGCCGCCGCTTTCTGTGAGGTTGCCAGGTGCGGGGCCGAGCAGCATGCGGGCCGTGCGTACGGCCAGTGCGGCGTACGCGGCGAGTGCGAGGCCGAGCGCGGCGGCGACCGGCAGGCCCATCCCGCTGGCGAACCCGGCCCGTACCAGGGCGAGTTCGGAGGCGAACAGGGCGAAGGGCGGCAGCCCGAGCAGCGCCACCACGGCCAGCGCCAGGGCCGTCCCCAGTCCCGGGGCCCAGGCGATCAGCCCGCGCACCCGGCCGATCCGGGACGTACGCCGCAGCTGGAGCAGGTGCCCCGAGGCGCAGAACGCGACCGTCTTGGCGAGGCCGTGGCCCGCGATGTGCAGCAGTACGGCGGCGGTGGCGAGCGGGCCGCCGACGGCCGCGCCGAGGGCGATGAGCCCCATGTGCTCCATGCTCGAATACGCCAGCATCCGTTTGTAGTCGCGCTGGGCGAGCAGCAGTCCGGCGGCGAGCGCGAGGGTGAGCAGGGCGGCGGTGGCGAGCAGGCCGCGCGCGAAGCCCGGGCCGAGGACGGCGTCGGCGATCACCTTGTAGCGCAGTACGGCGGTGAACGAGACGGCGAGCAAGACGCCCGACATCAGCGCCGAGACGGGCGCGGGGGCCTGGCTGTGGGCGTCCGGCAGCCAGGCGTGCAGCGGGACGAGCCCGGCCTTGGCGCCGTAGCCGAGCACCACCAGGGCGATGCCGAGGCGGGTGACGTCCGGGTCGAGCCGGTCGGCGTGCGCGACCAGCACGTGCCAGTCGAGCGCGCCCGCCTCGGGGATTCCGGCGCGGCGGGCCGCGTAGTACACGAGGACGGTGCCGAGGAAGGCGAGCGCGATGCCGGCCGAGCAGATCACGACGTACTTCCACGCCGCCTCGACGGAGGTGCGGGTGCGGCGGTGGCCGACGAGGAACGCGGTCACCACGGTGGTGGCCTCCACGGCGACCCACAGCACGCCGAGGTTCCCGGCGAGCACGGCGAGCGCCATGGCGGCGAGGAAGGCGTGCACGAGGAGGTGGTAGCGGTGTGCCGTACGGTCGGCGGCGCGCCCGGCCGCGCGCTCGCCGTCGAGGTACGCGGGCCCGGCGGCCACGGCGAGGGTGGCGACGGCGCCGACGACGAGCAGCATCCAGGTGGTGAGGGCGTCGGCGCGGAGGGCTCCGCCGTATGCGGTGGCGGGGGTGGTGCGGTGCACCAGGGCCGCGCCGGTGGCGAGGACGACGAACGGCGCCACGAGCCCCGCGTACCGGCAGATTCCCCCACCCCACCCCTTCCCTGAACCCTCCGGGGGTGGGGGTGGGTTGAGGTGGGGAGGGAGGGTTTCCCGGGGGCTTCGCCCCCGGCCCCCCAGCGGGGCCTGCGGCCCCTGCACCCCGCTTTCGCGGCTCCGCCCCGAACCCCGCACCTCACTGTTGCCATCCGTTGTGGGCAGGCGTTCCGCAAGGGCGGAACGGGTGGGCACAACGGACCCACGGTTCGCAGGCGAAACGGGGGTTCGGGGGCGTCTCGCCCCCGGGATCCTTACCCGTGCGTCCGCCCCCCGCGCCGCCACCGCATACACCCCCGCCACGCCCAGCGGCGCAGCCACCGGTGCCGTCAGCAGCAGGGTGGTGGGAAGCATCCGTACCTCCGTAACGCCCACGAACGGGCCAGTTCAGTCGTGCAGCTCATGCAAATCGTCGACATGCCCCACCGACCCGAACGCGTCCCGCATCCGCACCGCCAGCACCCGCAGCACCACCACCGCGAGCAGCAGGTCGAAGGACACGCCGAGTTCGACGATCAGCGGGACCCCGGACGCCGCCAGGAAGGCGATCGCCGTGATGCCGTTGTCGAGGAGCAGGAAGCCGATCACCTGCGCCGCCGCGTGGCGCCGCGTCGCCAGGACGAAGAAGCCGATCAGGACCACGGCCAGGCCCACCGGGAGCGCCCGCGTCACCGGCGTCGGATGGAGGGCGACGAGCGGACGGGCCACCGCGTACGCGAGCAGCGTGAGGGCCGCCGCCGTGAGCAGCGAACCCGCGCCGTTCACGACCGGCGGCGACGCGGACGCGTCCGGCCCCGTGGGCGCGCGCCGCAGCAGATACGGCAGCACCCCGGCCCGCAGCACCCCGATCCCCACCGCCACCGCGACCAGGTCCGCCCGCCCCTCGTGCAGCCCCAGCAGCGCCGCGACCGCCGCGAGGGCGACGCTCTGGAGCGCGAACACCCGTACCACCGCCGACAGTTCGCGACGCCACAGCATCACCACCGCCGCCAGCAGGAACGCCCCGCAGGCCAGGTCGAGGAGCTGGGTGAAGAGGCTGATGCCCATGGCGGGTCACGCTCCGCTCAGGAAGTACGACGTCATCACGGCAAGGAGCGACAGGAGGAAGGAGCCCGCCAGCAGTTCCGGCACCCGGAACAGGCGCAGCTTCGCCCAGAAGACCTCCGCCGCCGCCAGCGCCGACCCCAGCAGTGTCGTTTTGAGTACGAAGGTCGCCGCGCCGAGCGTCAGGGCGCCCGGCGACGGCGTCGTCGCGATGCCCCACGGCGCGAAGAGCGAGACCAGCAGGCCCAGCAGCACCGTCAGGCGCATCTGGGCGCCGAGCTCCACCAGGGCCAGGTCCGGGCCCGCGTATTCGAGCACCATCGCCTCGTGGACCATGGTCAGTTCGAGGTGCGTGGACGGGTTGTCGACCGGCAGGCGCCCCGTCTCGGCCAGGACGGCCACCGCGAGCGCCGCCGTCGCGAGCAGCCCGGCGGGCGAGGCGAGCCGGGCCGGGTCGCGTACCGCGCCCGTGACGATCGCCGCCAGGTTGGTGGAGCCGGTCGGCAGGGAGAGCGCGAAGACCGACAGCAGGATCGTCGGCTCCACCAGCGCCGCGATCGTCATCTCGCGCGACGCCCCCATGCCCCCGAACGCGGTCCCGGTGTCGAGCCCGGCAAGCGCCAGCGCCACCGTACCGAGGGCGAGCAGCGCCACCACCACGATCAGGTCCGAACTCCCGCTCACCGGCGTCCTGGTGGACGCCAGCGGCACCAGCGCCGCCACCACGGCCGTGGTGGCCACGAGCAGCACCGGCGCGGTCCGGAACGCCGGCCCGGTCCCGATCGGGGTGATCGCCTGTTTGCGGAGCTGTTTGCGCAGGTCCCGCCACGGCTGGCCGACCCCGGCCCCGGCCCGGCCCTCAAGTCGCGCCCGCACCTGCCGCATCACCCCGGTGAGCAGCGGCGCCCCGGCCACCACCAGGGCGACCTGGAGGGCCGTCGCGAGCAGCCCGGACGCGCCCGTCCCCTCGCTCACCAGCCCACCGCCAGCACCACCAGGAGCGAGACCAGGCCGAAGAAGCCGTAGCCGAGGTAGAGGTGGACCGAGCCGGACGCCAGGCGCCGCGACATCCGGCCCGCCCGCGCGAGCCCGGCCAGGACCGGCCGGTAGAGCCGGTGCTCGATCCGGTCCGGCACCCGGTGCCGGAACCGCACCCGCTCCACCAGATACGCCGACTCCCGTACGGGCGTGACGCTGACGTCCTGTTCGGGCGCGAGCACCTGGTCGAAGACGCGCTGCAGCGGCTCGGCGAAGGAGGTCGCGGTGTAGGCCATGCGCGGTGTCGGCGCGCCCCCGCCGCAGTCCCACAGCCGGGCCCGTGTCCGCCGTGGGCGGCGCGCCACCGTACGGACCAGGGCGGCCGTGCCCACGACGGCCGCCGTCAGCGCCGCCGCCACCCACAGCGGCGCGAGCGCCGCCGGGACCGCCGTCAGCCGCAGACCGGCGCCGCCCCCGACCGGCGGCGCCGTGCCCGCGACCCGCACCGCCCGGTCGAGCCCCGGACCCAGCACCCCGGGAAACAGGGCGAGTCCGGCGCAGGCGGCGGCGAGCAGCCCCATCCCGGCGAGCAGCGGCGGAGGGCTCTCGTCCGCCGCCGACGCCGCGCCGCTGCGCGGGCGCGCGAAGAAGCCGACGCCGAGCGCCTTCACGAACACCGCCGCCGAGAGCCCCGCCGACAGGGCGATCACCGCGACCGCGAGCGGCAGCACGACCGCCGTGGCCACGCCGGGCACCGCGAGGCCGTGGATCAGCGACTGGAGCAGCAGCCACTCCCCGGCGAAGCCGTTGCCGGGCGGCAGCGCCACCGCGCCGAGCGCCCCCAGCGCGAAGAACGCGGCGGTCACCGGCATCCGGGCGCGCAAGCCCCCCAGCGCGTCGAGGTCCCGGACGCCGGTGGCCCGTACGACGGAACCGGCCGCGCAGAACAGCAGGCCCTTGAAGGCGGAGTGGTTGACGAGGTGGAGCAGCGCCGCCGCCAGCGCGAGTCCGGCCAGACGGCGGTCGCCGTCGGCCGCGAAGAGGCCGCCCGCGCCGACCCCGATCAGGACCAGGCCCATGTTCTCGCTGGAGGAGTAGGCGAGGAGGCGCTTGAGATCGGCGGCCATCGCGGCCTGGAGCACCCCGTACACGGCGCTCACCCCGCCCGCCGCGAGCAGCCCCAGCCACCACCACGGCGAGCCGCCGCCCAGCAGGTCCATCCCGAACCGCACGATCCCGTACACCCCGAGGTTGACCATCGTGGCGCTCATCAGCGCCGAGACCGGGCCGGGCGCCTCGGCGTAGGCGCGCGGCAGCCAGGCGTGCAGCGGAACGATCCCGGCCTTGGAGGTGAAGGCGGCCGCGAGCAGCACGAACACGGTCCCGCGCGCGGTGGGCCCCATGGCGGGCGCCCCCGCCCGCAGCGCCGCGAACGACTCGCCGCCGCAGCGGGCCGCGTACAGACCGAGCCCGGCGAGCAGCAGCACGAAGCCGAGCTGGGTCATCACGGCGTACCAGACCCCGGCCTCCCGTACCGCCGGGCGCTCCCGGTGCTCGCCGAGCACGAGCACCAGCGAGCCGACCGCCATCAGCTCCCAGAGCAGCAGGAACGTGCTGACCGACGCGGCGGCGGGCACCAGGACGAGCACCGCGCAGAAGCACGGCAGCAGCACCGGGAAGCCGGATCCGGGCCGGTCCGCGAACCCCGCCCCGTACACCGCCACCGCGAGCACCACCGCACCCGCCACCGCCATGAACAGGCCGGACAGCGCGTCGACTTCGAGGCGCGCCCCGCCCAGCGGCAGCAGCCAGGGGTACGCGGCCGACCAGCGGGCGCCGCCGAGCGCGGCGCAGCCCGCCGTCAGGCCCGCCGCGCCCACCCCGGCCGTCGCGAGGGCCCCGGTGACCCTCACCGGCCCGTCACCGTGCGCAGCGCCTCGACGATCCGCTCGGGCCGGGGCGGGCAGCCGGACACGGCCAGGTCCACGTCGACGACATCGGCGACCGCGCCCTCGACCCCGTACCCCCCGGCGAACTCCCCGCAGTCCAGGGCGCAGTCGCCGACCGCGATCACCACGCGCGGCTCGGGCATCGCCGCGACCGTGCGGCGCAGCGGCTCCTTCATGTTGCGCGTGACCGGGCCGGTGACCAGGGCGACGTCGGCGTGCCGGGGCGAGGCGACCAGCCGGGCGCCGTACCGCTCGGCGTCGTACACCGGCCCGAAGGCCGCCGCGATCTCGATCTCGCAGCCGTTGCACGACCCGGCGTCCACACAGCGCACCTGCGCGGACCCCGCGAGCAGCGGGAAGTCCCCGGGGACCGGCCGGGGCGGGGCGTCCTCGGCGACCCGTCCGGTGTCGCGGATCTTGCGCAGCAGGCTCATGCCCGGCACAACCCGCCGCGCACCGCCGCCGGTTACGTCCGGAGCGCGAGCTTTGACAAGCTTTGAGCCCCTCCAGGGGAACGGTTGGGGCGCGCATTCCGTTTCCGCACCCCGTTGGCGCACTCTTCCTGCCGGGCGGCGTCCGGCCGCGTAGCGTGGGCGCATGGCTGCCGCCGATCAAGCGACCCGGACCGTGCCGAGCCGACCGGCCGCGCGCCCCCCGCACCGGGACACCGTCCGCCTCGCGCTGGTCGGCGCCGTCCTCGCGCTCGCCTGCGGCGCGGTCCAGCTGGCCACCGGCGCCTGGCGGCTGCCGCTCGGCTGGGACGAGACCGTGTACGTCAGCCAGGTCGACCCCCGGGTCCCCGACGCCCTCTTCAGCGAGCCCCGGGCCCGGGGCATCAGCTGGCTCGCCGCGCCCGCCGCCCAGCTGACCGGCTCGGTGCCGGTGCTGCGCGCCTGGATGCTGCTGCTCGCGGCGGCGGGGCTCACGCTCGCCTTCCGCCCCTGGCTGACCCTGGTGGGCCGCCGGGTCGTGCTGCTCGCCGCCGTCCTCTTCGCCGGTCTGTGGGTGGTGCAGTTCTACGCGGGCGAGGTCATGCCCAACCTGTACGTGGCGTACGGGGCGGTCGCCGGGGCGGGCTGGTTCCTGCACGGCGCGAACGACCGGGAACGGCGGCGCGGACCGCTGCTCGCGGTGGCGCTGAGCGTGGCCTTCACGGCCCTTGTCCGGCCGTACGACGGCGGCTATCTGGCGGTGGCCCTGCTCGCGGCGGTCCTCGCGGTACGGGCCTGGCGGCACCCGCGCCTCGCCGTCGCGGTGCTCGGCGGCCTGGCCGTCGGAGTGCTGCCCTGGGTGATCGAGGCGTATCTGCGCTTCGGCGGCCTCCTGGAGCGGGTGCGCGGCGCGGGCGAGGCGCAGGGCGGGCTGAGCCTGCACAACGCGCTCGGCATGAACCTGATGACCCTCAACGGCCCGCTGCTGTGCCGCCCCTGCACCTCCGGCTGGCCCAACCCGCACGTGAGCGCGGTGTGGTGGCTGGCCCTTCCCCTGCTCACCGCCCTCGGCGTGCTGTGCGCGGCCCGCGCGGGACGGGTGCGCACGGCGCTGCTCGCGGTGTGGTGCGCGGCGGCGCTCGGCGTGCCCTACCTCTTCGGCATCGGCTACGCGGCACCGCGCTTCCTGATCCCCGCGTACGCGCTGCTCGCGCTGGTCGTCGCGGAGTGCGCGGCCGGAGCGGTGGAGGCGGCGAAGGGGCGGTGGCGACCGGTCGTGGTGGCCGCCGTCGCGGCGTGCCTGGGGCTCCAGCTCTGGGGCCAGTACGGGATCATGGACCGGCGCACCGCACGCCAGCAGGCGCTGCGCTCCGACGACGAGTGGCTGGTGGCCCGGCTCGGGGAGTACGGCATCCGCCCGCCCTGCACCATCGTCGGCGAGCAGTCCCAGCCGCAGGCCTTCTACGGCGGCTGCTCCTCGCAGGCCAGCGACCGCGCGGACCGCACCCAGACGGTGCCGGGCATCGTGGCGGCGGCCCGGCGCACCCCGCTGGCCCTGGTCCAGTCGGCGCCGAGCCCGCCCGCGTACGCCCGGTCGTGGCCCGCCCGCAAGGTGGTCACGCCCAGGACCGGGACGGTCTGGTACGTCTTCCTGGCACCCGCTCCCGGGTCCGCGCTCCGCTAAGCTATTTGCATGGGAGCGCAAGTCGAAGGCTGGGATACGGAGAGCGCCGACCGCGCCGTAGCGGTGCTGAAGGCGGTGGCCGACCCCTCGCGCTACCGGCTGCTGTGGGCGCTGAGCGGCGCCGAGCTGCCGGTGAGCGCCCTGGCCGAGCTCCTGGGCGCGCACGTCGCCGCGACCTCCCAGCACCTGGCCCGGCTGCGCACGGCGGGCCTGGTGACCTCGCGCCGGGAGGGCACGCGCATCTACTACCGCGCCGCCGGTCCCCGCGTACGCGGCCTCCTGGAGGAGGCGTCCCTGGTCGCCCTCGCGGCGACGGCCGAGACCCCGGCCGAGGCCCCGGCCCCGGAGGCGGCGACCGCGCCCCAGCCCCAGGAACGCCCGGCCCGAGCACCCCGAGCCCTGGGCGTCCGCCGCGCCGCGACCTGAGCGGACGGCCCGATCCATAGGGCGGCTCGATACTTGACGGGTGACGGAGAGAAAACCGAATGGGTCGGCCCGGCCGAACGGCGTGACGGCCGCCCCGACCCGCCCCCACGCCCCCCTCGACCTCACCCACCTGCGCACCTTCCTCGCCGTCCACCGCACCGGCAGCTTCACCGCCGCCGCGCGGCTGCTGAGCCTGTCCCAGCCGACCGTCACCACCCAGATCCGCGCCCTGGAGCGACAGCTCGGCCGGGAGCTGTTCGAGCGGCTGCCGCGCGGGGTGGCGCCGACGCCGTACGCCGACGACCTCGCCGCACGCGTCGCCGCCCCGCTCGACGCGCTCGCGGCCGTAGCCGACCGGGGCCCCGGCGACGGGGCGCCCGCGCAGCCCGTGCACCTGGCCGGACCGGCCGAGTTCCTCTGCGTCACCGCGCTGCCCGCGCTCGCGCCGCTGGTCGCGGACGGGCTGCGGCTGCACGTCGTCACCGGCCTCTCCGACGAGCTGCTCGACGGACTGCGCGCGGGCCGCCACGACCTGGTGGTCTCGACCGTGCGGCCGCGCGGCCGCACCCTGACCGCCGTACCGCTGGCCGACGAGGAGTTCGTGCTCGTCGCCGCGCCGGAGTGGGCACGGCGGATCGGTTCCGGGCACGTCGCGGCGGACGGCCCGGCCGCGCTGGCCGGGGTGCCCCTGGTGACGTACGCCGAGGACCTGCCCATCGCCCGCCGCTACTGGCGCCACGTCTTCGGCCGCCGCCTCACCGGCGAGGCCGCGCTCACCGTCCCCGACCTGCGCGGCGTCCTGGCCGCCGTGACGGCGGGCGCGGGCTTCACCGTCCTGCCCCGCTACCTGTGCCGCGCCGACCTCGACGCGGGCCGCCTGGTCGCCCTCCTCGACCCCGAGGACCCGCCGATCAACACCGCGTACCTGGTCCAGCGCCCCGGCACCCCCGACAGCCCCCAAGTCACGCGCGTACGCGACCATTTGCTGGCTCTGGCGCGGGACTGGTGAGCGGGCACGGACAAATCAGTTGGCCGGGGCCGGAGCCCGGCGTTATGGTGACTGCGTTCCGTACGGCGGCCGTTGGCCGGCGTACTCCGGCCGTGAGCTCGATCCGGGAGGTGTGACCGATGGCTGTCATTGCGATGGGCGCTGCCCTCATCCAGAAGCGCGTCAATTCCACTCCCGTGGCCGCCGGCTGACACCCAACGCACCGCCGGGGCCACCCTTGTGAAGGGTCACCCCTTGTCTTCCTCTTCTGCTTCCCAGCAGTCGTCCTCGCAGCAGTCCTCCATCTCGCACGCCCTGGCTCCCTACGGCTGGGACGACGCCTGGGCCGCCGCCTTCGCGCACTACGCCGACCAGGGCCTGCTGCCCGGCCGCGTCGTCCGCGTCGACCGGGGCCAGTGCGACATCGTCACCGCCGGCGGGCTGCTGCGCGCCGACACCGCCTTCGTCACCCCGCACGACCCGATGCGGGTCGTCTGCACCGGTGACTGGGCCGCCGTCGAACCCGCCGGCGACCCCCGGTTCGTCCGCGCGTACCTGCCGCGCCGCACCGCCTTCGTACGCAACACCTCATCCAACCGGTCCGAGGGGCAGATCCTCGCGGCCAACGTGGACCACGCGATCATCGCGGTCTCGCTCGCCGCCGAGCTGGACCTCGGGCGGATCGAGCGGTTCCTGGCCCTGGCGTGGGAGTCGGGCGCACAGCCGCTCGTCGTCCTCACCAAGGCCGACCTGGTGCCCGACCCGGTCGGGCTCTCCTACCTGGTCCAGGACGTGGAGACCACCGCGCCCGGCGTCCAGGTCCTGCCCGTCAGCTCGGCGACCGGCGACGGCGTCGAGGTGCTGCGGGCGATCGTCTCGGGCGGCACCAGCGTGCTGCTCGGCCAGTCCGGCGCGGGCAAGTCGACGCTGGCCAACGCGCTGCTCGGCGCGGACGTGATGGAGGTGCAGGCCATCCGGGACGTCGACGGCAAGGGCCGGCACACCACCACGACCCGCAATCTGCTCGCCCTGCCCGGCGGCGGCGTCCTCATCGACACGCCGGGGCTGCGCGGGGTTGGCCTGTGGGACGCCGAGAGCGGCGTCGGGCAGGTCTTCGCGGAGATCGAGGAGCTGTCCGGGCAGTGCCGCTTCCACGACTGCGCCCACGAGGCGGAGCCGGGGTGCGCGGTGCTCGCGGCGATCGAGGACGGCTCGCTGGCCGAGCGGCGCCTGGAGAGCTACCGCAAGCTGATCCGCGAGAACCGGCGGATCGTCGCCAAGACCGACGCGCGCCTGCGCAACGAGATCCGCCGCGACTGGCGCATCAAGTCGGCCGAGGGCCGGGCGAACTACGCGGCCAAGCGGGGCGGCGGCCGCTGACGGCCCCGGGGGATTCGGACACGGCGCCCCGAGCGCCGTGTCCGAATCCCGCGAGTCGAACCGTCCGCCCTCGCGCACACTGGACGTGTGACGACGTACGAAGAGCCCCAGACGTACGAAGAAGCCGACGAGACCCGGTACGAAGCCGTCAGCAGCCGTGACGCCCGCTTCGACGGCGAGTTCTTCTTCGCCGTGTCGACCACCGGCATCTACTGCCGCCCCAGCTGCCCGGCCGTGACCCCCAAGCGCAAGAACGTCCGCTTCTTCCCGACGGCCGCCGCCGCCCAGGGCCACGGCTTCCGCGCCTGCCGCCGCTGCCGCCCCGACGCGGTGCCCGGCTCGGCGGAGTGGAACGTCCGCGCGGACGTGGTGGGCCGCGCCGTCCGGCTGATCGGGGACGGCGTGGTGGACCGCGAGGGCGTCCCCGGCCTCGCGGTGCGGCTCGGGTACAGCACCCGGCAGGTCCAGCGCCAGCTCACCGCCGAGCTCGGCGCGGGCCCGGTCGCCCTCGCCCGCGCCCAGCGCGCCCACACGGCCCGGGTGCTGCTCCAGACCACCGGGCTGCCGGTCACCGACATCGCCTTCGCGGCCGGGTTCGCCAGTGTGCGGCAGTTCAACGACACCATCCGGCAGATCTACGCCCGTACGCCCAGCGCCCTGCGCGAGGAGTCCGGGACGAAGGCCGGGCGGGGCTCGGCCGCCTTCGCCGCCGGGATCCCGCTGCGGCTCGCCCACCGGGGCCCGTACGCGGCGCGCGCGGTCTTCGACCTGCTCGCCGAGGAGGCCGTCGCCGGGGTCGAGGAGATGACCGGCGAGCCGGGCGCGCGCACCTACCGCCGCACCCTGCGGCTGCCGTACGGCACGGGCATCGTGGCCGTCGACGAGGCGCGCCCGCGCCGGGGCGGCTGGCTGGAGGCCCGGATCCACCTCACCGACCTGCGCGACCTCACCACCGCCGTGCAGCGCCTGCGCCGCCTCTTCGACCTGGACGCCGATCCGTACGCGGTGGACGAGCGACTCGCGGCCGACCCCCGGCTCGCCCCGCTGGTCGCGGCCCGGCCGGGGGTGCGCTCGCCGGGGGCGGCCGACCCGGACGAGTACGCGGTACGGGCGCTGGTGGGCCGGGCGGCGGCGGGGGAGCTGACCGAGGCGTACGGGAAGCGGCTCGACGTGCCGTGCGGCGCGCTCACCCACCTCTTCCCGGAGCCCGGCACGCTCGCCGCGCACCCGGATCCGGCCCTGGCCGAGCTCACCGCCGCGCTCGCGGACGGCAGACTGCGCCTGGACGCGGGCACCGACCGCGAGGAGGCCGTACGAATCCTGCACACCCTGCCGGGCCTCGACGCCCGTACCGTGGCCCTGATTCGTATGCGAGCACTCGGCGAACCGGACGTGGGCTTCGACGACGAGCTGTGGCGCCCCTGGCGCTCGTACGCCTACCGGCACCTGAGCGCGGCGGCCGCCTGAGCGGACTCGCGCCCTTCAGGGGCGCGGGGAACTGCGCGACCAGCCACAGACGGCCCGCAGCCAAAACCACCGCACCTCCAGCGAAGCGCCCCGCAGACGGTGTCGCCCGACGCGCGCACCCCGCCCCCGTCTGGGAACGTCGATACATGATCCGTCTCGCCCGCGTCCCCCTGGACCGGTGGTCGGCGCTCGTGCCGGCACTCGCCCTGGTGCTGCTCGCGTTCACCTGGGGGCGGTCGCTGCCCGCAGGGCTCGTCGCGCTGGTGGCCTGCTTCCTGGCGGGCGCGGTGCTGGCGGCGGTGCACCACGCGGAGGTCGTGGCGCACCGGGTGGGCGAGCCGTTCGGCTCACTCGTGCTCGCGGTCGCGGTGACGATCATCGAGGTCGCGCTGATCGTCACCCTGATGTCGGACGGCGGCGACAAGAACGCCACGCTCGCCCGCGACACCGTCTTCGCCGCCGTGATGATCACCTGCAACGGGATCGTCGGCGTCTGCCTCCTCATCGGGGCGCTCCGCCGCAGACTGGCCGTCTTCAACCCCGAGGGCACCGGCGCCGCCTTCGCCACGGTCACCACGCTCGCCGGGCTCAGCCTGGTCCTTCCGACCTTCACCACCAGCAAGCCGGGCCCGGAGTTCTCCACCGCGCAGCTCGTCTTCGCCGCGCTCGCCTCGGTGGCGCTGTACGGGCTGTTCGTCGCCACCCAGACCGTGCGCCACCGCGACTACTTCCTGCCCGTCACCCAGCAGGGCGAAGTGCTCGACGAGGAGCACGCCGACCCGCCCTCCGCCCGGACCGCGCTGATCAGCCTCGGGCTGCTCGGGGTGGCCCTGGTCGCGGTCGTCGGCCTCGCCAAGGGCGTCTCGCCGACCATCGAGAGCGGGGTGGCCGCCGCCGGGCTGCCCGCCTCCGTCGTCGGCGTGGTCATCGCCCTCCTCGTGCTGCTGCCCGAGACCATCGCCGCCTCCCGGGCCGCCGCCCGCGACCGGGTGCAGACCAGCCTCAATCTGGCGCTCGGCTCCGCGATGGCGAGCATCGGACTGACCATCCCGGCGGTCGCGCTGGCCTCCATCTGGCTGTCGGGGCCGCTGGTCCTCGGGCTCGGCGCCAGCCACATGGTGCTGCTCGCGCTCACCGTCGGCGTGGGCATCCTCACCTTCGTCCCGGGCCGTGCGACGCCGATGCAGGGCGGCGTCCACCTGGCCCTCTTCGCCGGATATCTGGTGCTCGCGGTCAGCCCCTGACCCGGCGGCCGGAACACGACGCCCCCAAGCCGCCCCGGTGGCGGCCGTGTTGACGCGCCCGGGGCCGGTGACGCACGATCGAAATATAGATGCTGGATACATCTGAATCGGCCGGGATCCCCGCCCGGCCGGAGAGCGGGAGGCACCCCATGTGTGGCATCACCGGCTGGATCTCCTTCGACCGCGAGCTGCGGACCGAGCGGGACACCGTCGACGCGATGACCGAGACGATGGACTGCCGGGGCCCCGACGACCGGGGCACCTGGATCTCCGGCCCCGCCGCCCTCGGCCACCGCAGGCTCGCGATCATCGACCTGCCGGGCGGCCGCCAGCCCATGGCCGCCCGCACCGACGAGGGCGGCGTCGTCCTGGTCTACTCGGGGGAGACGTACAATTTCACCGAGTTACGCGCCGAACTGGCCGCCCGGGGACACCGGTTCACCACCGAGTCCGACACCGAGGTCGTGCTGCGCGGCTATCTGGAGTGGGGCGAGGCCGTCGCCGACCGGCTCAACGGCATGTACGCGTTCGCCGTCTGGGACGAGCCGAAGCAGCGCCTGGTGATGATCCGCGACAGGATGGGCATCAAGCCGTTCTACTACTACGAGACCGCCGACGGCGTGCTCTTCGGCTCCGAGCCCAAGGCGATCCTCGCCAACCCGCTGGCCCGCCGCTCGGTCGGGGCCGACGGCCTGCGCGAGCTGTTCGTCACCGTCAAGACGCCCGGCCAGGCCGTCTGGGACGGCATGCGCGAGGTCGAGCCGGGCACCGTCGTCACCGTCGACCGGGGCGGGCTGCGCCGGCACGTCTACTGGACGCTGCGGACCCGGCCGCACGAGGACGGCCGCCAGGACACGGTCGCCCGGGTGCGGGACCTGCTCGACGACATCGTCCGCCGCCAGCTCGTCGCGGACGTGCCGCGCTGCGTCCTGCTCTCCGGCGGCCTCGACTCCTCGGCGCTGACCGCGCTCGCCGCCCGCCGCCTCGCCGCCGAGGGTGAGAGGGTCCGCAGCTTCTCGGTGGACTTCGTCGGCCGGACCGAGAACTTCGTGGCCGACGTCCTGCGCCCCACCCCCGACAGTCCGTACGCCCATGACGTGGCGCGCGCGGCCGGGACCCGGCACCGGGACATCGTCCTCGACGCGCACGCCCTGGCCGACCCGGAGCTGCGCGCCCGGGTGGTCCGCGCCCGCGACCTGCCCACCGGCCTCGGCGACCTCGACACCTCGCTGCACCTGCTCTTCCAGGCGGTGCGCGAGCACTCGACGGTCGCGCTCTCCGGCGAGTCCGCCGACGAGGTCTTCGGCGGCTACCGGCAGTTCTTCAGCGAACAGGCCCGCACCGCCCGCACCTTCCCGTGGCTCGTTCACCACGACCAGGACTTCGGCGACGGCACCTCCCTGCTGCGGCCCGAGGTCACCGCCGCCCTCGACCTGCCCGCGTTCACCCGGGACAGCTACGACACGGCCGCCGCCGGGGTCGAACGCCTCGACGGGGAAAGCGGGTTGGAGTACCGGATGCGGGTGATGAGCCATCTGCACCTGACGCGGTTCGTCCGCATGCTGCTCGACCGCAAGGACCGCGCCAGCATGGCCGTCGGGCTCGAAGTGCGGGTGCCGTTCTGCGACCACCGGCTCGTCGAGTACGTGTACAACGCGCCCTGGGCGCTGAAGTCCTTCGACGGGCGCGAGAAGAGCCTGCTGCGGGAGGCGGCGGCGGACGTGCTGCCCAGGTCGGTCTACGACCGGGTGAAGAGCCCGTACCCCTCGACGCAGGACCCGAAGTACGCCGCCGCCCTCCAGGAGCACGGCAAGGACCTGCTGGCGCGCACGGACCACCCGGTCTTCCAACTCGTCGACCGGGGGCGCCTGTCGGCCGCCGTGCGCGAGGCGGCCCCGCAGACCACCCAGGCCTCCCGGAGCGGCCTTGAGCACGCCCTCGACCTGGCCGTCTGGTTCGACATGTACGCGCCGGGGATTACACTCGCCTGACCTGAATTCGGTGCGGGGGGGCGGCGGACGGGCGATGATCATCGACGACGATGCGGCGCTGCAACTGGTGATCTCGCTCCACCGGTTGCTGCGCAGTCTGCGCCGGGCCGCCCCGGCCGACGGGATCCAGCCCACCCAGATAGTGGTGCTCTCGCTGCTCGCCGAGAGCGGGCCCGCCCGCATCGGCGAGCTCGCGGCCCGGGTGCCGTGCTCCCAGCCGACCGCCACCTCGGCCGTCGCGGGCCTGGAGGCGACGGGGCTCGTGCTGCGCCAGAGCGACCCCACGGACGGCCGGGCCGCCCGTATCGTCCTCACCGAACAGGGCGCCCGCGCCCTGGTGGACGCCGCCCGCGCCGAGGCCGAGGTGCTGGCCTGGCGCCTCGGCGCGCTCGGCGCCGAGGAGGCCCGGGCGGTCGTCGCGCTCGGCCCGCTGCTGCGCCGCCTCGCCGAGGCGGCCCACGACGGCTCCGACCCGGCGAGCCGGGCGTAGTCACGCGTCCTCCAGTCCCCAGCTGTGGATCTTCTGCGGCCGGATCCGGATCAGCTCCTCGCTGAAGTGCGGCCCCAACTCGTGCGGCCCGGTGAGCAGTTCGGCCTCGCCCCGGATCTCCACGCCCCGCACCCGCCAGGGCCGTACGCTCACCACGTCGTCCACGACAAGCGCGAGCCTCGGGTTCGCCAGCAGGTTGCGCCACTTCTTCGTGGTGCCGAGGGCGTATCCGCCGATCAGGATCGTGCCGTCGTCCTGCGGGAAGAACCCGACCGGGTTCGCCTGCGGCTGGCCCTTGGGGTCGACGGTCGCCAGCCGTCCCAGCCGCTGGGACTTCAGGTAGGCGCGCTCGGCCGCGCTGAATTCGGTCATGCCCCCAGCGTCACACGCGTACCCGCCGAAGGTCATCGGCTTCGGGGACCAGAGCGCCCGGGCCGCACGACCTACGTCTTTACCGGCCCGGACTCGCCGACTCGGGCCCACCGGCTCAGGCCCAGATCACCACGCCCGCCCACGCGCCCACCACCAGCAGGCACGCGAAGAGCTCCACCAGGACCGAGTACCCGCCGGACCGCAGCACCGTACGGGCCGACGTCCAGCCCGCCCCGTGGCTGCCGAGCCGCACCCGCTCCGCCCCGTACAGACCGCCCAGGAAGCCCAGGATCCCGCCGACCACCGGGAGCAGGAAGAAGCCGGCGATCGCCGCGATCCCGCCGGTCAGCAGGGAGCGCCGGGGCGCGCCGGCCGCCTTCAGGCGCCGGGGCGGCATGAGCAGCTTGAGGGCCTGGGCGAGCAGCAGCAGGCCCGTCGCCCCGGCCAGGACCGCCCAGGCCGTGCCGGTGGTGTCGCTGAGGGCCCACCACGCCACGGCGGCCCACACGATCGCAAGGCCGGGCACCCCGGGCACCAGCACGCCGAGCAGCCCGAGGAGCATCACCAGGCCCATCTCCAGGAGCTGCCACACGCCCACCTGCCCAGCGTGCAGTAAAGAGAACGTTTCCGCAGGTCCGCGCCCGGCCCCCGGCCCCGCATCCGGCCGGATTCCGCCCCCGTCGCCCGGCACGCTAGCGGGCCACCCAGCCGCGCTCGTACGCGTGCCACCCCAGCTGGAGCCGGGTGGTGACGCCCGTCAGCTCCATCAGGCCCTTCACCCGGCGCTGCACGGTCCGCAGTCCCAGGTCGAGCTGTTTGGCCACGCTCGCGTCCGTCATCCCGGCCAGCAGCAGCGACAGGACCTCCAGGTCGGTGGCGTCGGGGCCGGACGACTCCTCCCGTACCGCCGTGCCCGCGAGGCGCAGCGGCAGCGCGTCCCGCCACACCGCCTCGAAGAGGCCCATCAGGGACTCCAGGAGGCCGCTGGCGTGCACCACCAGGGCGGCGGGCTCGGCGTCCCGGCCGGTCAGCGGCACCATCGCCAGGCTACGGTCGGCCACCACCAGCTTGGTGGGCACCCGGTCGACCGTGCGCACCTGCTCGTCGCGGCCGAGCGCCGCCGTGACCTCGGTGATCCCGGCGGGCAGGGCGAGCACCTCGCGCTCGATGACCACCCGGTAGGCCACCCCCCGGGTCGCGGCCCGCTCCTCGGACTCGTTGTCCATCCCGGTCACCGCGACCGGATTGCCGGTGACCAGCGCGCACACCTCGTCGGTGGCGCCGAGCTGGAGCTGGTGGAAGCGGTGGGCGACGGCGGACGCGCCGGTCACCACCTCCACCAGGTCGTGCACGGCGGGCTCGGCGGCCTCGGCCCGGTACTCCTCGGCGAGCAGTGCGGCCGCCAGCTCCGCCTGCTCCAGCTCGTGGCGCTGCTGGGTGAGCAGGGCGCCGAGCGCGACGCCGGGCGGGGCCGCCACCCACCGCCCGGTGCGGGCCGAGGACTGGGCGGCCAGGCCCTGGCGCTCCAGGCGGCGCAGCGCCCGTTCCGTGTCGGGCTCGGGCAGCGCGAGCCGGTGCGCGAGGTCCGCGACCTCGGCCGCGCCCAGCGCCACCAGCGTCCGGTACGCCGACTCCTGCGTCTCGTCCAGGCCTATCGCTCCCAGCACCCTCGTCCGCCCCTCTCGCGCCCGCTGTCCACGCGTGGCGGGAAACGGCCACGGCGCAAACCCGCCTCACAACATCATCCCCGCACCTTCCGTCGCTCTGCCAAGGTGGCGCAACCGCAGCACCAACAGCCGTCGGCAACAAGGCATTTATGCGCTTTGCGCGCGGAGTGTTTTGTTCCGGATTCACCTGGGGAGAGCGATGCGTCCGATATCGCGCACGGCTCCGGGAGCGGCGACCGCTGCCCAGCAGCAGGGGCGGCCGGTCGCCGTCACCCTGGTCACCGGCGACCGCGTCCTGGTCAGCCGGAACGCCACGGGGAAGGCGGAGGCGCGTTCGGTCGTGTCCGCGTACGGCGTGCGGATTTGTGTGCTGACCACTTTTACCCGTTCCACCGTTTTCGTACGGCCCGTGCGGTGGACAATAAGGGCATGAGTCAGCAGGGGGAGAGGCGCACCTCGGACGACGACTGGTGGACTCGCCTGTACGACGAGCCCGCCCCGGACAACTCACCCGCAGCCGCGGGCGACACCCTCGACGACCGCTTCAAGTCCGTTGCGGAGGCGGTGAGTCCGACCGTGCCGGACCCCCGGTCCGCGCCGCAGGACCGAATCGATCCTGCGGATACGGCCGGGCCCGAACCCGAGGACATTCCGGGTGCGGCCCCCCAAGGCATCCTGCCCCGGGCCCCCTGGCAGCCGCCCGGCACCACGGCACCGCCCGGCTCCCGCCGTACGGCCGGGTGGTGGGAGCCCGCCGACTCCCTCCCGCCGTCGGCCCCGCCGCCGCCCGGGTACGAGCCCGCCGTCCCGGCACCGCCACCGCGGCCGCCGGAACCCGGCCCCGCCCGGCCGCCAACGGCCCCGCCCGATCCCCCCGCCGCCGTCACCGCCCCGCCCGACGCGGCCCCCGAACCACCACCGCCGCCCCCCTCGTCCCGGCCGCGCGTCGGCCATGTGGGGGACCGGCCGCCCACCTACGACGCCGAGCCCACCGCGCTGCCGAACGCGCGGCCCGACGGCCTGGACGAGCTCGTCGCGGACACGGTCCTCGACGGCGCCAGGTACGGGGCGTACGTGCTGCGCGCCGCCTCCGTACGCGGCGACTCGGCCCGCTACCGGGGCGAGCCCCGGCGCGACGCCCTGCTCACCGCCCGGTTCGGGAACGGCGAGGACGCGCTGGTCCTGGTCGCCGTCGCCAGCGGCATGCGGGCCTTCGAGGGCGCGCACCTCGCCGCCGCCGACGCCTGCCGCTGGATCGGCGGCGCCATCGGGCGCAGCCACGCCCGGCTCGCCGACGACATCAGGGCCGGGCGCCGGGGCGACCTCAAGTCCGGGCTGCACCGGCTCACCGACCGAAGCTACGGCAGACTGCGCGCCCGCGCCGCCGAGCTGGGCGCGGAGCCCGAGGAGTACACGGCGGGCCTGCGCTGTCTGCTGCTCTCCGCCGACCCCGGCTGCCGCACCCGGGTCTTCTTCGGGGTCGGTCCCGGCGGCCTGTTCCGGTTGCGCGCGGGCGTCTGGCAGGACATCGAGCCCGCCCCGCCCGAGCCGGGCGAGGTCAGCGGCGCGCCCGTCGTCGGGTTCGGCTCGCCGCCCGCCGAGACCGCCGAGGGCGACCGGCTCACCATGGACCTGCACACCGTGGAGCCCGCCCGCCCGTACATCGACCCGCCGCCCCCGCCCGCCGAACCGTTCCGCTTCCGGGCCTCCGTCGCCCGCCCGGGCGACACCCTGCTGCTGTGCAGCGGCGGGCTCGCCGAGCCGCTGCGGGGCGAGCCCGCGCTCGCCAAGGAGCTGGCCGAGCGGTGGGCCGGGGACGGGCCGCCCGGACTCGCCGAGTTCCTCGCGGACGTCCAGCTCAGGGCGAAGGGGTACGCCGACGACCGTACGGCCGTCGCCGTCTGGGAGGCGTGACGCGGCGCGCCGTGGATGAATGGGAGCCATGGCCAGACAGAACGTGGCAGAGCAGTTCGTGGACATCCTCGCCCGCGCAGGCGTGCGGCGGATGTACGGCGTCGTCGGCGACAGCCTCAACCCCGTCGTCGACGCCATCCGCCGCACCTCCGCCATCGACTGGATCCAGGTCCGCCACGAGGAGGTCGCCGCCTTCGCGGCCGGCGCCGAGGCCCAGCTCACCGGCACCCTCGCGGCGTGCGCCGGATCCTGCGGCCCGGGCAACCTCCATCTGATCAACGGCCTCTACGACGCCCACCGCTCGATGGCCCCCGTCCTCGCCCTCGCCTCCCACATCCCCTCGTCCGAGATCGGCCTGGGCTACTTCCAGGAGACCCACCCCGACCAGCTCTTCCGCGAGTGCTCGCACTACTGCGAGCTCATCTCCAGCCCCAAGCAGATGCCCCGGCTGCTCCAGACGGCCATCCAGCACGCGATCGGCCGCGGCGGCGTCAGCGTGGTCGCGCTCCCGGGCGACGTGGCCTCCGAGCCCGCCCCGGACAAGGCCGTCGAGCACGCGCTGGTCACCGCGCTGCCTTCGGTACGGCCCGGCGACGCGGAGATCGAGAAGCTCGCCCGGCTCGTGGACGAGGCCAGACGGGTCACCCTCTTCTGCGGCAGCGGCACCGCGGGCGCCCACGCCGAGGTGATGGAGTTCGCCGAGCGCGTCAAGGCCCCGGTCGGGCACGCGCTGCGCGGCAAGGAGTGGATCCAGTACGACAACCCGTACGACGTCGGCATGAGCGGGCTGCTCGGCTACGGCGCCGCCTACGAGGCCACCCACGAGTGCGATCTGCTGATGCTCATCGGCACCGACTTCCCGTACAACGCGTTCCTGCCCGACGACGTCAAGATCGTGCAGATCGACGTGCGGCCCGAGCACCTGGGGCGGCGCTCCCAGCTCGATCTGGCGGTGTGGGGCGACGCCAAGGAGACGCTGCGCTGTCTGACCCCGCGCGTGAAGGCCAAGACCGACCGCCGTTTTCTCGACAAGATGCTGAAGAAGCACGCCGACGCGCTGGAGGGCGTCGTCAAGGCGTACACCCGCAAGGTGGAGAAGCACGTGCCGATCCACCCCGAGTACGTGGCCTCCGTACTCGACGAACTCGCCGACGACGACGCGGTGTTCACCGTCGACACCGGTATGTGCAACGTCTGGGCCGCCCGGTACATCTCGCCCAACGGCCGGCGCCGGATCATCGGCTCGTTCAGCCACGGCTCGATGGCGAACGCGCTGCCGCAGGCGATCGGCGCCCAGTTCACCGACCGGAACCGCCAGGTGATCTCGATGTCCGGCGACGGCGGGTTCTCGATGCTGATGGGCGACTTCCTGACCCTGGTCCAGTACGACCTGCCGGTGAAGATCGTCCTGTTCGACAACTCCTCGCTCGGCATGGTCGAGCTGGAGATGCTGGTCGCCGGTCTGCCGTCGTACGGGACGAGCAACCACAACCCCGACTTCGCGGCGATCGCCCGCGCGGCCGGTGCGTACGGCGTGCGCGTGGAGAAGCCCAAGCAGCTCGCGGGCGCCCTCAAGGACGCCTTCAAGCACAAGGGGCCCGCCCTGGTCGACGTGGTCACCGACCCCAACGCGCTCTCCATCCCACCGAAGATCAGCGCCGAGATGGTGACCGGCTTCGCGCTCTCCGCGAGCAAGATCGTGCTGGACGGCGGGGTCGGCCGGATGCTCCAGATGGCCCGTTCCAACCTGCGCAACGTGCCCCGCCCGTAAGCCCGTTCAGGGCTCCATAAGGCAGATGTCCACCCGGCCGTCTGGCGATGGGGTGATCCTCCATGGTCAGTACGTCTCCCGGCCGGGTGGCCGGAAGGCGGGCGCAACCGCAGGCGCGTCCGGCCGCGCACGAGTGAATCCGGGGCCGACGGCCGTTTCCGGCCTGTGACTCGCCTGTGGGTAAGGGGCGCTGCCATGGAGTGTCCTCCTCGCCCGTGACCGGCCCGCAGCCGCGCCGCGAGCCGTGGAACTGCTCCCGCGGCGGATTCCGTCGGTCGTTGAGGAATCACCATGCGTGACGGGGGGGCGGTGGGGCATGCATCCCGTGAGGGTGTTCGAGACGGAAAGGGACGTGACGACGTGCGGGTGGGGGCTATGACTGAGCGTCAGGGAGGGGGCGGGCCCGAAATCAACGGGGCGTTCCGCGGGACGGGTGCGCGTGCGGTGCTCCATGGGCAGCTGCGGCGCAGGGTGGGGCGGTCGGACCTGACGGCGGTGCCGGAAGTGCGGCGCGCGCTGCGGGAGTTGCTGGGGCACTGGAAGCACACGGGGCCGGTCGACGTGGCCGAGCTCCTCACCTGCGAGCTGGTGACCAACGCGCTCATACACACGGACCAGGGGGCGGTGGTGACGGCCACCGTGGCGCCGGCCGGACTCCGCGTCGAGGTGCACGACTTCACCCCGATGCTGCCCGAACCGTACGTACCGTCCGCCGACGACGGTACGCACGGCCGGGGGCTCCTGCTGGTGCAGGCGCTCGCGGACGCCTGGGGCGTGCGCGCGCACGAGGCGGGCAAGGTCGTCTGGTTCGAGCTCGGCAGCGGGACGGCGTGAGGCCTGTGACGCCGTCCGCACTCAGCCGAACTGCTGCTCCAGATCCTTGAGTTTGCGCTCCAGGTGGTCCAGGCGCGGCAGCGTCTGGGTGTCGTCCTCGGCCGTGAGGTCGACGGTCCTGGACGCCGTCAGGAACTCAGCGTCCGTGACGGCCTGAAGGGAGGGCCGGTTGCGAAGAGGCAGTTGTCCCGGCTCTATGGCGGGCTCCGCGACAGCCTTCGGCTGCCCGGAGCCCGCACTCGCCATGGACTGGACGTCGACCTGACGGCCGCCGGGCCGCACCCGGCCCAGGTTCCGGCCCTGTCGGCTGAGCGCCTTCAGATGCGCCCGCTCCAGCTTCTCCTGCTCGCGCCGGCGCAGCCTGTTCTGCTCCTTGGCGCGCCGGTCCTCGCGTACCTCCTCGACCGCCTCGTCCAGCGTCCGCACCCCCTCCAGGAGCATCAGCGACCAGGCGCCGAACGTCTCCCGGGGGGCTCGCAGCCACCGTACGATCCGGATCTGCGGCAGTGGGCGGGGCACCAGGCCCTGTTCGCGCAGCGCCGCCACGCGGGTCTGCTTCAGCGCGCGGTCGAAGAGCACCGCGGCCGACAGCGACATCCCGGCGAAGAACTGCGGGGCGCCCGCGTGGGCCATGCCGCGCGGCGCGTGCACCCAGTTGAACCAGGCGGCCGCGCCCGCGAACGTCCACACGAGGAGGCGCGAGCCGAGTGCCGCGTCGCCGTGGCTGGCCTCGCGCACGGCGAGCACCGAGCAGAACATGGCGGCGCCGTCGAGGCCGAAGGGGACGAGGTACTCCCAGCCGTCGGTGAGGCCGAGGTTCTGCCGGCCGAAGCCGACCAGGCCGTGGAAGGAGAGCGCGGCGGCGACGGCCGCGCAGCAGAACAGCAGCCCATAGGAGACGGTGCCGTAGACGGCTTCCTTGCGGCGGCGGCGCTCCTCGCTGCGTTCCCAGGTGTCGTCGCCGGACGCGCTCTCACCGGAGCGCTTGCCGCGCGTGAGGACGACCAACGCCACGACGACCCCCACGATCATCACGCCGCCCGGAAGCAGCCAGTCCAGAGATATGTCGGTCAGTCGCATGCGGTGTCCCTTGAATCACGTAAGGCTTTCCGGGCGCCATAGTGCTCCTGCCGCACGGGGCCGCAGGCGTTTTCGGGGCAAGAGGCCGCCATTGGCGGCCAGTGGCATACGGATAGGTGCGATCTGCTCGAACTGGCTTGGTGGTGAACCGAGTTGAGTTCGAATCCGGCTCACCCGGACGAGTGGCGTGGATTCAGGACGCGGCGCTCAGCTTGGCCACCCGGTCGGCGTCGCAGGTACGCGGACAGGTGACACAGGTGTCCTCGGGGCGCAGGGTGTAGAAGAGGCAGCAGCTGGCCCGGTCGCGGGTCGGCAGCGGCTCGCCCGCCGGGCCGCTCAGCTCACGGAAGCCGGCGGCGCCGACGTACGGCTTGGTCGAGCCCGGCAGCAGCAGCTCCAGCTCGCCCATCGCCCGCCGCTCCTCGCCGAGCAGCGCCGCCACGTACCAGAGCCCCTCGACGACCTCGTCGGTCGCCATGCCCCACAGCGCCCGCCTGCCGCGCCGCATCCGGGGTCCGAAGCCGTCAAGGACCGGGCCGAGGTGCTCGGCGACGGCCGCGCGGACCTCGGCGCGCAGCGCCTCCTCGTCCGGGACGACCCGGGCGCCCGGCAGCGCGGCCGCGGGGTCCCCGGGCAGGCAGGCGAACTCCCGCACCCGCACGGTCAGCCGTCCGAGGGTGCGCTGGAAGGACACGTCCTCGACGGGTACGCGCGGCACCCGGCGGTGCAGGAACCACGGCACGGTGATGAGCAGACAGGCGGGCCAGGCGTAGCGGTGGAAGCCGAAGGAGGCGATGACGTCGGGGCGGGCCCGCTGCCCGTAGTCGCGCAGGACCTGCTCGTCGTCCCAGCCCAGGAAGGCGTCCAGGGCGTCCCCGCCGGAGGCGAGCTGGTGCGCGCCGACCCAGCCGGGGGATCCGGGGGCCCGCTCGCCGTCCGCGAGCTCGTGGACCCGGACGCCGGGGTAGAGGTCGGCGAGGCGCGCGTAGGACGCGGCCAGGGGGCTCGGGAGCAGCGTGGACACAGTCATGCAGGGACCACCGAATCACGATCGTTTGCAGGTAAGGCTTACCTTAGCGGATGTGCGCGATGTTTGAACTGTCGCTTTGTCCGCCTATGGTGCTGGGGGAATACCGAGCGGTAGGAGGGCCTGGGGTGGAACAGGGCAGAGCACGCGAGACGGCGGCGCCGCCGTTCGGGTCTCCCCGTGTGCCCGCGCAGGCCCGGGTGGAGGGTGACCCCTTCACGGCCGTACGGGGTGGTGAGGCGCGCGGTGAGCACACCCACAGCGAGCCGCCCGCGCCCCAGGTCCGCCGCTATTCCGTACGTGGGCAGATCCTGGAGGCGCTGCGGGCCGCGCTGGTCGACGGCGAGCTGGTGCCGGGCGAGGTGTACTCGGCGCCGGTGCTCGGCGAGCGGTTCGGCGTCTCGGCCACTCCGGTGCGCGAGGCGATGCAGCGGCTGGCCTCCGAGGGCGCCGTCGAGGTCGTCCCGAACCGGGGCTTCCGGGTCACCGAGCGGGGGCCGCGCGAGCTGGCCGAGCTGGCGGAGGTGCGCGCGCTGATCGAGGTGCCGGTGATGCTGCGGCTCGCGCGGTCCGTGCCCGCCGCCCGCTGGGCCGAGCTGCGGCCGCTCGCCGAGGCGACCACGCAGGCGGCGGCGGTGGGCGACCGGGCGGGGTACGCCGAGTCGGACCGGGCGTTCCACCGTGCGGTGCTTGCGCTCGCCGGGAACCAGCAGCTGCTCGCGGTGGCGGAGGACCTCCACCGGCGCTCGCAGTGGCCGCTGACGGCTGCGCCGGTCGCCCGTCAGGGCGAGCTGGTGGCGGATGCGGCCGAGCATCTGGCGTTGCTGGACGCGCTGATCGCACAGGATCTGACCGTGGTTCAGACCCTTGTGCGGGAGCACTTCACGGGGTCGGCGCTTTAACGCTGCGCGGTGGGTGCGGGTTCGTTGTGGCTGGTCGCGCAGTTCCCCGCGCCCCTTAAATGCCGCTGCGCGGCATCTGCCTTTAGGAGCGCGGGGAACTGCGCGAGCAACCCAGCACGGTCCGCAGACGAAGTCGTCACGTGGCCGCCGGGGACGGCGTCAGGTGGCTCGCCAGCCACGTGGGCACCCCGCCGAGCAGCCGGAACAGCCGCGCGGCCTCCGTGCGCAGCCGGGCCGCCTCCGGCTCCGGCTCCGCATCCGCCAGGGCCGCCAGCGCCGGGGCCGTGCCGACCAGATAGCCCAGCTCCTCGCGGATCCGCAGGGACTCCGCGAAGCCGTGCCGCGCCTCCGCCAACTCCCCGTCTCGCAGGGCGAGTCCGGCCAGATGGCGCCAGGTGAAGGAGAGCAGCAGCGTGTCGCCGTGCGCGGTGGCGCCCGCGTGGGCGCGGCGGTAGGCGGCGCGGGCCGCCTGCGGCGCGTCCGCCACGTTCTCCGCGAGCAGCCCCCGCCGGAAGTCGAGCAGCGCGCGCCCCCGCGCGGCCGGGGCGATCAGCGCGGCCGCCCGGCCCAGCGCCGAACGGGCCTCGTCGGCGCGGTCGCGCACCCCGAGCAGCGTCGAGGCGTACGCGAGCTGGCCGCGCTCGCACGCGGCCGCGCCGCGCTCCTCGTCGTCCCCGGCCACCGCCTCGGCGCCGCGCAGCGCCTCCTCGGCCTCGGCCCAGCCGTCCCCGGTGTACAGACAGCGCTCGGTGAGCAGCGCGGCCCGCTGGAGCGCCGCGGCGGGCTCGGCGCCGTGCGGTTCGAGCAGGGCGGCCGCGTCCGTCCAGCAGCCGCGCGAGCGCAGCCGCCATACCGCGGTCTGGAGCGGATCCCCGTTCTCTGCATTCGTTCCGGAATCAGACATGGCGGAGTACGCCACGTTGCCCTCCCCGAGCGCGCCATTGAGCCGTTGAGTCCGAGCTGTTGAGTCGTGGGCGAATCTCAGCACGGATTGGCACGCCGGGCCAAGGGCAATGCGTGAATTCCTTCACAAACGGCGAATTGCGGTGCGTCCAGGTGGTGTTCCGGCCTCGCCGCGTCGTCCGCGCGCCCCCTCAGCTCATCCGCAGGGCCAGGAAGAAGTCCAGTTTGTCCTCCAGCCGCGAAAGATCACGACCCGTCAGCTGCTCGATCCGGCCCACCCGGTAGCGCAGGGTGTTGACGTGCAGATGCAGTCGCGTGGCGCATCGGGTCCAGGAGCCGTCGCAGTCGAGGAACGCCTCCAGGGTCGGGATGAGCTCGGCACGGTGGCGCCGGTCGTAGTCGCGCAGCGGGTCGAGCAGCCGGGCCGTGAAGGCGCGGCGCACGTCGTCCGGGACGAACGGCAGCAGCAGCACGTGCGAGGCCAGCTCGTGGTGGCCGGCCGCGCAGACCCGGCCCGGGCGGGCGGCGGCGACCCGGCGGGCGTGCCGGGCCTCCTCCAGGGCGCCGCGCAGCCCCTCCGCCGAGTGCACGGCCGCGCTGACACCGAGTGTCAGGCGCCCGTCGTCGGCGAGGCCCGCCGAGAGCGGCGCCTGGACCGCGGCGAGCAGCGCGTCCGCGTGCAGCCCGCCGTCCGTGCCCTCGCCGACCGCGGGCAGCGGCACCAGCGCGATGGCCTCGTCGCCCGCGTGGGCGACCGCGATCCGGTCCGAGGAGTCGGAGCCCGCCACGGCCGGGTCGACCAGTATTTCCTCAAGGAGGGCCTGGGCGACCGGGCCGCCCGCGACCTCCGCGCCGGCCGCCGCCGACTGGGTCCAGTCGACCCGGGCCACGATCACCTGCCAGTGCGGCGCCGAGCCCAGGCCCGGCAGCAGCACGGGGGCGGCGACCCGCAGCCGGGCCGCGATCTCGGCGGGCGCGGCGCCGGTCTGCACCAGCTCCAGGACCTCCTGGGCGAGCCGGCGGCGTACCGTACGGGCCGCGTCGCGGCGGTCGCGTTCCACGGCGATCAGCTGGGTGACGCCCTGGAGCAGGTCGAGCCGGGCGGCGGGCCAGTCGCCCGCGTCCGCCTCCACGGCAAGCAGCCAGTCCGACAGGACCGTCTCGCGCACATCGCGGGCGGCCGGGGCGGCCCCGCGCCCGCTGTGGCGGATCGGGAACAGCGAGTACGTGGTGCCGTGGACCACGGCCCGGTGCGGGCCCCGGCGGCCGGTGCGGGTCGCGCCGAGGTGTTCACCCGCCAGAGTGGCGCCGACGGACGGGGCGAGCGGTTCGCCCGCGCCCGCGATCTGCCGCCCGGTGGGGGAGAGCACCCAGGCCCGCAGGTCCAGGTCGGAGCCGAGCAGGTCCAGGACGACCTCCGGGCCGCCGCCCGCCGGGCCGGACGTCATCAGCCGCCGGTGCCGGTCGACCACGGCCGCCAGGTCCCCGGCCCGCTCGCCGGATACCTGGCGCACCACGTGCTCGGTGATGGTGGCGAAGGCGACCGACTCGTTCACCGCGAACAGCGGCAGCCGGTGCTGTGCACACGCACGGATCAGGTCATCCGGGATCGCGCCCAGCTCGGCCTCGCCGGCCGCCAGGCCGACCACCCCGGCTCCGGCCAGGATCCGTACGAATGGCTCGGAATCGTCGGCGTCGCGGCGCCAGGCGAGGCCGGTGAGGACCAGCTCGCCGCCGGAGAGGTAGCGGCTCGGATCGCGCAGGTCAGTGGTCATCACACCGCGTACGGTGCGGTCCAGCTCGTCCTCGCCGCCGAGCAGCCGCAGCCCCAGCGCGTCGGTCTCCAGAAGTGCGCGCAGCCGCATCGCGTGTCGCCGCCGATCTGTCTTGTTGTTGCCGGTGGAAAGCGGTGGGGTTACTGAGCACCGCCTTTCATACGAATCTACAAGACGTAGATGGAGACCAGCCAACTCCTTCATGGTTTCGGTGACTGCACCCGACGGAGTGAGGCTTGTGTACTGGGGCCACACAGCGTTAACAGCACATGAACGACTTCAACAGCCGAGGGCCTGCCGTCCCCGGGACTCGCGCGAACGACCCCGATTGAGAAGAAGAGAGCCACTCATGGACTTCCTTCGCCCCGCCAGCTGGGAGGAGGCGCTCGCCGCCAAGGCCGAGCACCCCACGGCTGTGCCCATTGCGGGTGGCACCGATGTGATGGTCGAGATCAACTTCGACCACCGCCGGCCCGAGTACCTTCTGGACCTGAACCGCATCGAGCTGCTGCGCGCGTGGGAGGTCGGCGAGGAGACCGTACGGCTCGGCGCGTCCGTGTCGTACACCCAGATCATGGAGAACCTGCGGGCCGAGCTGCCGGGCCTGGCGCTCGCCTCGCACACCGTCGCCTCCCCGCAGATCCGCAACCGCGGCGGTGTCGGCGGCAACCTCGGCACGGCCTCGCCGGCCGGTGACGCCCACCCGGCGCTGCTGGCGGCGGGCGCCGAGGTCGAGGTGGAGTCGGTGCGCGGGGTCCGTCTGATCCCGATCGACGAGTTCTACACCGGTGTGAAGCGCAACGCGATGGCGCCGGACGAGCTCATCAGAGCCGTCCACATCAAGAAGGCGGACGGCCCCCAGCAGTACTCCAAGGTCGGCACCCGCAACGCGATGGTCATCGCGGTCTGCGCCTTCGGCCTCGCGCTGCACCCGGAAACCCGCACGGTCCGCACCGGCATCGGCTCCGCCGCCCCCACCCCGGTCCGGGCCAAGGCCGCCGAGGAGTTCCTGAACGCCGCGCTCGAGGAGGGCGGGTTCTGGGAGAGCGGCAAGATCATCACTCCCTCGATCGCCAAGCAGTTCGCGGAGCTCGCCTCCGCCTCCTGCAACCCGATCGACGACGTACGAGGCACTGCCAAGTACCGCCGGCACGCCGTGGGCATCATGGCCCGCCGCACGCTCGGCTGGACCTGGGAGCAGTACCGCGGCACCGGCCGCTCGCTTGAAGGAGCTGCATAACCATGCGCGTCAATTTCACGGTCAACGGCCGCAAGCAGGAAGCCGACGACGTATGGGAGGGCGAGAGCCTTCTGTACGTGCTGCGCGAGCGCATGGGTCTTCCGGGTTCGAAGAACGCCTGCGAGCAGGGCGAATGCGGCTCCTGCACGGTCCGCCTGGACGGGGTGCCGGTCTGTTCGTGCCTGGTCGCGGCCGGTCAGGTCGAGGGCCGCGAGGTCGTCACCGTCGAGGGCCTGGCCGACTACGCCCAGCACCGCCAGGACGCCCACCCGGGCGGCGCCTGCGCCTCCGGGGCCTGCGGCACCTCCATCGACGCCGCCCAGCGCTGGCAGGCCAAGCCCGCCGACGGCCAGACTGGAGAGGCGGGCGGCCTGTCCCCGATCCAGCAGGCGTTCATCGACGCCGGCGCCGTCCAGTGCGGTTTCTGCACCCCGGGTCTGCTGGTCGCCGCCGACGAGCTCCTGGAGCGCAACGCCTCCCCGTCCGACCAGGACATCCGCGAGGCCCTCTCCGGCAACCTCTGCCGCTGCACCGGTTACGAGAAGATCCTCGACGCGGTCCGCCTCGCGGCCGCCCGTCAGGAAGAGGCGGTCTGACGATCATGGCCACCACAGGTACCCCCACCAGCATCACCCAGGGTTCGAAGGCCAAGGGCGGCATCGGCGAGTCGACGCTGCGCCCGGACGGCACCCTCAAGGTCACCGGTGAGTTCGCGTACTCCTCGGACATGTGGCACGAGGACATGCTCTGGGGCCAGACGCTCCGCTCCACGGTCGCCCACGCCGAGATCAAGTCGATCGACATCTCCGAGGCCGTCGCGATGCCCGGCGTCTACGCCGTGCTGACCTACGACGACCTGCCCGCCGAGGTGAAGAACTACGGCCTGGAGATCCAGGACACCCCGGTCCTGGCCCACGGCAAGGTGCGCCACCACGGCGAGCCGGTGGCGCTGGTCGCCGCCGACCACCCGGAGACCGCGCGCCGCGCCGCCGCCAAGATCAAGATCGAGTACGTGGAGCTGCCGGTCATCACGGACGAGGCGTCCGCGACGGCCCCCGGCGCGGTCCTGGTCCACGAGGGCCGCGACGACCACCACATCGGCCACGTCCCGCACCCCAACATCGTGCACCGCCAGCCGATCGTGCGCGGAAACGCCGACGAGGCCGCCAAGCGCGCCGACGTCATCGTCAAGGGCGAGTAC
This sequence comes from Streptomyces sp. BPTC-684, assembly GCF_030028635.1. Lineage (NCBI taxonomy): Bacteria > Bacillati > Actinomycetota > Actinomycetes > Kitasatosporales > Streptomycetaceae > Streptomyces > Streptomyces sp. BPTC-684. Next base: position 488,411 of record NZ_CP124863.1, on the reverse strand, counting down.
ACCTTCGGCATGCAGGACCAGGCCTTCCTCGGCCCCGAGTCCGGCCTCGCCGTGCCGTCCGAGGACGGCGGCGTCGAGCTGTACGTGGCCACCCAGTGGCTGCACTCGGACCTCAAGCAGATCGCCCCCGTCCTCGGCCTGCCCGAGGAGAAGGTCCGTATGACGCTCTCCGGCGTCGGCGGTGCCTTCGGCGGCCGCGAGGACATCTCGATGCAGATCCACGCCTGCCTCCTTGCGCTGCGCACCGGCAAGCCGGTCAAGATCGTCTACAACCGGTTCGAGTCCTTCTTCGGCCATGTGCACCGCCACCCGGCGAAGCTCTACTACGAGCACGGCGCCACCAAGGACGGCAAGCTCACGCACATGAAGTGCAAGATCGTCCTGGACGGCGGCGCCTACGCGTCGGCCTCCCCGGCGGTCGTCGGCAACGCCTCGTCCCTGAGCGTCGGCCCGTACGTCATCGACGACGTCGACATCGAGGCCATCGCGCTCTACACCAACAACCCGCCCTGCGGCGCCATGCGCGGCTTCGGCGCGGTCCAGGCGTGCTTCGCGTACGAGGCCCAGATGGACAAGCTGGCGGCGAAGCTGGGCATCGACCCGGTCGAGTTCCGCCAGCTGAACGCCATGGAGCAGGGCACGATCATGCCGACCGGCCAGCCGGTCGACTCCCCGGCCCCGGTGGCCGAGCTGCTTCGCCGCATCAAGGCCCGCCCGCTGCCGCCCGAGCAGCAGTGGGCGACCGCCGGCGAGCAGGCCGACGTCCGCGCCCTGCCCGGCGGCCTGTCCAACACCACGCACGGCGAGGGTGTCGTACGGGGCGTCGGCTACGCGGTCGGCATCAAGAACGTCGGCTTCTCCGAGGGCTTCGACGACTACTCCACCGCCAAGGTGCGCATGGAGGTCATTGGCGGCGAGCCCGTCGCGACCGTGCACACCGCGATGGCGGAGGTCGGCCAGGGCGGTGTCACCGTCCACGCGCAGATCGCCCGCACCGAGCTCGGCGTCACACAGGTGACCATTCACCCGGCCGACACCCAGGTCGGCTCCGCCGGCTCCACCTCCGCCTCCCGGCAGACCTATGTCACCGGCGGCGCGGTCAAGAACACCTGCGAGCACGTCCGCGAGGCCGTCCTGGAGATCGGCCGCCGCAAGTTCGGCTCCTACCACCCGGCCTGGGCCACCGCCGAACTCCTCCTGGAGGGCGGCAAGGTCGTCACCGACGGCGGCGAGGTCCTCGCGGACCTGGCCGACGTCCTGGAGGACGAGGCGGTGGAGCTGGAGCTGGAGTGGCGCCACCGGCCCACCGAGGCCTTCGACCTGCGCACCGGCCAGGGCAACGGCCACGTCCAGTACTCGTTCGCCGCGCACCGCGCGGTCGTCGAGGTGGACACCGAACTCGGCCTGGTCAAGGTCGTCGAGCTCGCGGTCGCCCAGGACGTCGGCAAGGCCCTCAACCCGCTGTCCGTCGTCGGCCAGATCCAGGGCGGCACCACCCAGGGCCTGGGCGTGGCGGTCATGGAGGAGATCATCGTCGACCCGAAGACCGCGAAGGTGCGCAACCCCTCCTTCACGGACTACCTCATCCCCACCATCCTCGACACCCCGACCATCCCCGTCGACGTCCTCGAACTCGCCGACGAGCACGCCCCCTACGGGCTGCGCGGCATCGGCGAAGCCCCCACCCTCTCCTCCACCCCGGCCGTCCTCGCCGCGATCCGCAACGCGACCGGTCTGGAGCTGAACAGGACCCCGGTCCGCCCCGAGCACCTGACGGGAACCGAGTCGTCCTGACCCCCTGAACCCTCCGGGCGGTGCGCGCCTTCCAGGAACGTCACACTTCCGAACCGCCCGCACCGCCCGGAGCACAGAAGTACCGCACCGCTCGCGGTCCTTCACCACCGCACCACCGGCATCACCGGCACCACAAGGCAGTACCGAATGAGCAGTACCCGAATGACCAAGCAGCATCCCCGTACCGCGGTACCGGAACCGGTACCCCCGCGGTACGCGGAAACGTTCGTCTCGGGCCGTCCCCCGGGTCGTGCAGCCCACGCACCATCCCAAATCCCGCAGCTTGTCTGACTGAGATCTCAAGTCTTATGCGGGTGCCCCTTTGAACCTTGGGAGTAGGCACCATGACCCAGCAGTCTGTGGAGCCCAAGACCACCGCCGAGGAGGCGGGCTCCGGCTCGCGCGTTCCCGCCGGACGGTCTTGGCTCGACCGGTACTTTCACATAACGGACAGAGGATCCACGGTCGCGCAAGAGGTGCGCGGCGGCATCACCACCTTCATGGCGATGTGCTACATCCTCCTGCTCAACCCGCTGATCCTCTCGACGCCCGACGTCGACAAGCACACGCTGGGCCATGCGGGCCTGGTGACGGCCACCGCCCTCGCGGCCGCGGTCAGCACGCTGCTGATGGGCTTCATCGGCAAGGTCCCGCTCGCGCTCGCCGCCGGACTGAACGTCTCCGCGGCCCTGACCACCCAGGTGGTCCCCAACATGACCTGGCCGCAGGCCATGGGCATGTGCGTCATGTACGGCGTGGTCATCATGCTGCTGGTCGTCACCGGCCTCCGCGAGATGATCATGAACGCCATCCCGCTGCCGCTCAAGCACGCGATCACCATGGGCATCGGCATGTTCGTCGCCCTGCTCGGCCTGGTGAAGGCCGGATTCGTCGGCAAGGGCCAGGGCGGCCCCGTCACCCTCGGCGCCACGGGCGAGCTGGTCGGCTGGCCGGTCCTCTTCTTCGCGGTGACCCTGCTCCTGATCTTCGCCCTCCAGGCGCGCAACATCCCCGGCGCGATCCTGATCGGCATCGTGACCGGCACGGTCCTCTCGCTCGTCGTCACCAAGGTCGGCGGCCTGTCCGACAAGGACTGGGGCGGAGCCGCCCCCGGCCTCGACGGCAGCGCGGTCGCCAAGCCCGACTTCGGACTCTTCGGCGACGTCGAGTTCGGCGGCTGGGGCCAGATCGGCGCCATCAGCGTCGGCATGATCGTCTTCACCCTCGTCCTGGCCGGGTTCTTCGACGCGATGGCCACCATCATCGGCGTCGGCCAGGAGGCCAAGCTCGCCGACGACAAGGGCCGGATGCCGGGCCTGTCCAAGGCACTGTTCATCGACGGCGCGGGCGGCGCGATCGGCGGCGTCTCCGGCGCCTCCGGCCAGACCGTCTTCATCGAGTCCGCGACCGGCGCCGGTGAAGGCGCCCGCACCGGCCTCTCCTCGGTCGTCACCGGTCTCTTCTTCGCGGCCTGCCTCTTCTTCACCCCGCTCACCCAGCTGGTCCCGGCCCAGGTGGCCGCGGCGGCGCTGGTCGTGATCGGCTCGATGATGATGAGCGCGGCGCGGCACGTGGACTGGAACGACCGCTCGGTGTCGATCCCGGTGTTCCTCACCGTGGCCCTGATGCCGTTCACGTACAACATCACCGCCGGAGTCGGCGCGGGCGTCATCGCCTACACCGTCATCAAGGCATCGCAGGGCAAGTGGCGGGAGATCGGCGGGTTCATGTGGGCCCTGTCCGGCATCTTCCTCGTCTACTTCGCGCTCAGCCCCATCGAGAGCTGGCTGGGCGTCAAGTAGGCGACGATCAGGGCGTACGACCGGACGCCCTCCACCCATCCATCCGTTAAGGAGACCGAACATGCTGGACATCGCCGAAGAGCTCAACCGGTGGGTCGAGCAGGGCCGCACCTTCGCCGTCGCCACCGTGGTGGCCGTCGGCGGCAGCGCCCCGCGCCAGCCCGGCGCCGCCCTGGCGGTGGACTCCGACGGCACGGCGATCGGCTCGGTCTCCGGCGGATGTGTGGAGGGCGCGGTCTACGACCTGTGCCAGCAGGCACTGGCGGATGGCGAACCCGTCCTCGAACGCTTCGGCTACAGCGACGAGGACGCGTTCGCGGTCGGCCTGACGTGCGGCGGCGTCATCGACATCCTGGTGACCCCGGTGCCCGCGGACTCGCCGACCCGGGCGGTGTTCGCCTCGGCCCTGGCCGCGGCGGCGCGCGGCGAGGCGGCGGCGATCGCCCGGATCACCGAGGGCCCCGCCGACCTGGTCGCCCGCCCGCTCCTGGTCCACCCCGACGGTACGTACGAGGGCGCGCTGGGCGGCCACCCCGAGCTGGACCGTACGGTCGCGGGCGAGGCGGCGGCCATGCTGGACGCGGGCCGCACCGGCACGCTGACGCTCGGCGCCGACGGCCGGCTGTGCGGGCAGCCGCTCACGGTCCTGGTCGAGTCGAGCGTCCCGCCGCCGCGGATGATCGTCTTCGGCGCGATCGACTTCGCGTCGGCGCTGGTGCGGGTGGGGAAGTTCCTCGGCTACCGCGTCACGGTGTGCGACGCGCGCCCCGTGTTCGCCACGGCGACGCGGTTCCCGGACGCGGACGAGATCGTGGTGGAGTGGCCGCACCGGTACCTGGAGTCGACCGAGGTCGACTCCCGTACGGTGCTGTGCGTCCTGACCCACGACGCCAAGTTCGACGTGCCGCTCCTCGAACTGGCGCTGCGGCTGCCGGTCGCGTACGTCGGCGCGATGGGTTCGCGGCGTACGCACGAGGACCGCAACGCGCGCCTGCGCGAGGTCGGCGTCACGGAGCTGGAGCTGGCCCGCCTGCGCTCGCCGATCGGCCTCGACCTCGGCGCGCGTACGCCGGAGGAGACGGCGCTGTCGATCGCGGCGGAGATCGTGGCGAATCGGCGGGGTGGGACGGGTGTGTCCCTGACGGGAGCCCACACCCCGATCCACCATGACGGGCCGGAGGAGCCGGTGGGGCGGATAGGTTCGGTGGCGTAGTTTTCCCCGCCCCGCCCCTTCCCGAAAGCCCTCAGGCGGGCGGCCGGAGGGGCTGCGCCCCTGGACCCCGTTCGTCTGCGGGCGGTGGGGGTTGCTCGCGCAGTTCCCCGCGCCCCTAGGTGGCTAGGGGCGCGGGGAACTGCGCGACCAGCCACAGTCGGCCGGCAGTCGAACGCAGCGGGGTGCAGGGGCCGCAGGCCCCGCAACGGGGTCCGGGGGCGTAGCCCCCGGGAAACCGTCCTCAGCCCCCACCCACCCCCGGAGGGTTTAGGGAAGGGGCGGGGAGGGGCTCGAAGCCTCCGGGGACGCGAGCGCGTCGCCCACCCCCGTCCGCGCATACAGCACCACCCTCCCCGCCCGAGCCCGACTCACCAGCCCCGTCCGGTGCAGCACGGACAGGTGATGCGAGACCGCGCTCGGCGTGACGGACAGCCGGCGGGCCAGCTCCGTCGTCGACGCCGGGCCGTCGAGGGACAGGAGCAGCGTCGCCTTGGGCGCACCCACCAGCGACGCCAGCGCACCGGGCGGGCGAGGCGGCCGCGCCTCCCACAGCGTCCCCACCCCCCGCGCCGGATACGCGATGGTGGGCGGTTCCTCAGGCCCCACCGGACTGATCGTGTGCTGCGCGAACAGCGTCGGCACCAGCCAGAACCCCCGCCCGTCCACCGACGCCCCCAGATGCAGATCGCGGTGGACGAACAGCGTCAGCTCCCCGCCCCGCCACACCGCCGTCGGATCCAGCGACGTGAGCAGCGCCGCCGCCCCTTCGCGGGCCAGCAGCCGCGCCCGCCACACCATGTCCGCCTCCAGGACGGCCCGCATCCGCGGCCAGTGCGGCGCTATCGCCAGCTCCCAGTAGGCCTCCAGCACATCCGCCATCGCGTCCCGCAACCCACGTGGATCCGCGGTCAGTTCGGCCAGCCGCGGCGGCAGGGCGCGGCCCGCGTACGCCGCCCGTACGTCCGACAGCGCCTTCGACGGCGACGTCGCCCGCACCCGCCGCAGCTCGTCCCCCACCTCCGGCAGCGGCGAGTCGGGCCGCGGCGTGATGAAGTCCGGGATCCAGCCGCTGCCGCGCACCGTCAGCTCCCCGAGCAACCCCTTGTCGAGCCCGGACGCGGCCTCCAGCGCCGCCCGGGCCCGCCGCACCCACGGCAGGTGCAGCGCGTACTTGTCGGCGCGCTGCAGCGCCCACAGGCTGGTCGCGGTCTCCAGGAGCGGCGAGCAGGCGAAGCGCATGTCGGCGAGGTCGTCGACGCCGAGTCGGTAGCTGAGCATTGAGCCCCAGCCTAAATGTCTGTCGGTGCGCGGCGGAAGGCCGTTGGCTGGGGACATGTCCTCCACCTCCTCCGGGGTGGCAGCCCTGCTGCCACCCCGCGGCCCCATGCGCGCGTACGCCCTCACCACCCTCGTCGACTGGATCGGCAACGGCCTCTTCCACACCGGCGCCGCCCTCTTCTTCACCCGGGTCGTCGGGCTCGGCGCCACCCAGGTCGGCCTCGGCCTGACGATCGCCGCCCTCCTCGGACCCGCCGTCGCCGTCCCGGCCGGGCGGCTCGGCGACCGGTTCGGCCACCGCCGGGTCTATCTGGCCACCGTGCTCGTACGGGCCGTCGCCTTCGCCGGATATCTGCTCGTCGACGGCTTCGCCGCCTTCCTCGCCGTCGTCTGCGCCATCGCCCTGGCCGAGAGCGCGTCCCGGCCGGTCCGCGGCGCCTACCTCGCCCGCGTCGCGGACGACTCGGCGCTGGTCGCGGCCAGCGCGTACACCCGCGTGATGCTCAACATCGGTTTCTCGCTGGGCAGTCTGGGCGCGGGCGCCGCCCTGGCCGCCGACTCCCGTACCGGATACGCGGCCCTCGTCCTGGGCAACTGCGTCTCGTACGCGATCGTCGCCGCCATCGTGATCCGGATGCCGGACGACCGCCCGCTGGCGGCACCGGTGGCAGCCACCCAACCCGTCAACCGCCTCGGCGCCCTGCGCGACCGCCGTTTCCTCGCCCTCGCCGCGCTCTCCGGGCTGCTCTACATCAACGCCGACGTCCTCAACCTGGGCCTCCCGCTGTGGATCTCGTCCCGTACGCAGGCGCCCACCTGGACGGTCGCGGTGCTGATGCTGCTCAACACCGCGCTGGCGATCCTGCTCCAGGTACGGGCCGCGCGCGGCAGCGACACCGTCTCGGGGGCGGCGGTCGCGGGCCGGCGCGCCGGATGGGCGCTGCTCGCCGCCTGCGCGGTGACGGCCGCCACGGCCGCGCTCCCGCCGGTGCCCGCCGTGCTGGTGCTCGCGGTCGGCGTGGCCCTGCTGACGGCGGGTGAGCTGCTCTCCTCGGCGAGCGGCTGGGGCATCTCCTACGGCCTCGCCGACCCGCACCGCCAGGGCGAGTTCCTGGGCGCCTGGAGCCTCGGCTCCGACCTGGCGAGGGCGGGCGGCCCGCTCCTGGTCGCGGCCCTGGTGACGCACGGGGGAGCGCCGGGCTGGCTGCTGCTCGGCACCCTGTTCCTGGCGGCCGGAACCGTCACCGTGCCGCTCGCGGGACGCGGGGCCGCCGACCGCGGCAAGGTGGCGGCCGGTTCACCCGGCTGAGCCGTCCGCCCCGAAATTCGGATGACTGTCCGATTCGGCCGGGTTAGTGTCGAGGAATGGATCAGCTGCGCTTCCGCGATGTTCCCGAAGCCCATGTCGACCGCGCCCTCGAACTCGGATACCTCGTCTTCCACGAACGCCCCGAGGACGAGGAGATCCGCAAGTACCACCGCGAGGCACTCCTCGACTGCGACCGGGTGGGTGCCTACGACGGTGACGTCCTCGTCGGTTTCCTCGCCGCCTTCCGGTTCACGATCTCCGTCCCCGGCGGTGAACTCCCCTGCCCCGGGCTCACGTTCGTGTCCGTGGCCCCCACCCACCGCCGCCGCGGCGTCCTCACCGGCATGATGGCCGAGCTCTTCCGCCGCGCCGCCGGCGAGGGGCGGCCGGTCGCCGCGCTCTGGGCCTCCGAGGCCGCCATCTACGGCCGCTTCGGCTTCGGTTCGGCCACCCACGGCTCCTCCGTGGAGATCGACTCCCGCCGTCCGCTCGCCCTGCGCATCGCCCCGGACGAGCGCCCGCTGCGGCTGGTCGACCCGCTGGACGCCCCCGCGCTCCTCGGGCCGTACTACGACGCCACCCGCGCCCGCACGCCCGGCCGCATCGCCCGCGACGCGGTCCGCTGGCGCAAGGAGTGGCTGGCCGACAAGGACGAGGAGGACGACGAGCTGAGCCCGCCGAGGATCGTCGCGCTCGGCGCGCCGGACGAGCCGCTCGGAGGGTACGCGGTGTACCGCACCAAGGGCGGTGACGACGACGCCGGTACGCCGGGTCTGGTCCGCGTCGACGAGCTGGAGGCCGACACCCCGGCGGGCGCGGCCGCGCTGTGGCGGTATCTGGCCGCGATCGACCTGACCGGGCGGGTCCGGTACTGGGGCGGCGCCCCGGACGACCCGCTGCACCACTTCGCCGCCGACCGCGACCAGGTCCGCGTCACCCAGACCTTCCCGGCGCTGTGGCTGCGCCTGCTCGATGTGCGCGCCGCGCTCACCGCGCGCTCCTGGGCGGCCCCGGCGGACCTGGTCGTCGAGGTGCGCGACGAGCGCGTACCGGCCAATGCGGGCCGCTTCCGGCTCACGGTCGCGCCGGGACCGGACGACGACACGTACACCGCCTCGTACGAACCGACGGACGCCCGGCCCGACCTGGCCCTGGACGTGCGCGACCTCGGCGCCTGCTACCTCGGCGGCACCGACCCGCGCCACCTGGCGGCGGCGGGGCTGATCACCGAGCACACCCCGGGCGCGGCGGCGACCCTGGGCGCGGCGCTGCGCACCGCCCGACTCCCGCACACCGTCGACGAGTTCTGACGCTCCGACCCCCCGTCCCAGGACCTAGTCCGACTCGGGCGGGGTGTCGGACGTCGGCGAATACGGCTTGATGTCGAGCACCGGCGTGCCGTTGACCAGGTCCACGCCGTCGAAGTGGAGCACATTGCCCTTCACCTCGCGCACGCGCACCAGGCTCAGGCCGATGCGGTTGTGCCGGTTGGGCGTACGGGTGGCGTAGACGCCGGTCGTGCGCCCGCTCTTCTCCCAGCCGCGCGGCACCACCTGGAGGGGCGCGGTCTCCTCCTCGGTCTGGTCGTGCAGCCAGGTCAGCAGCCATACGTACCAGCCCTCGGCGATGCCGTCGAGGCCTCCCGCGTACGGCTCGTAGACCACGACCCGGCCCTGGTCCCCGTAGGCCAGAGTCGCCTGCGGCGGGGCCTCCTGGGGGCGGGCGAATTCCGTCACGACATAGCCGATCGGCGACAGCGGCACGACCGCGTCGGCGCCTAGAGGGGCGGGCGGATGGGACACCACGTATCTCCTCACACTGGGGAACCACGTCAACCAAGCAGAACGACAGCACATGGTGAACGACACCCCGCGCCGCCCCGGCGCGGAACGCCTGAAACGCGCCGGTTCTGCGCCAATTCGAGAGACAGTCGCCTGACAATCAATAACACTGACAATATAGTGGGCAGTCGGGAGGTACGGCCCGAGTCGACGGGCCGGTCCGAGGAGGCAGCCCCGTGAGACTGAGTCCGCCGTTACCCGAACCGCCGGGCATAGCCGCCGCCGTGCTCTGGCTCCCGTCCCGCCGTCTGGGCACCGCACGGGCGGTGGCGGCCGGGCGGCTCGACCAGGAGACCGCCGACCGGCTCGGCTACCGAGCACTGAGCGAGAGCCCCGACCGGGCGGCCCCCGAAATGGCCGTGCTCGCGGCCCAGAAGGCGCTCGCCGACGCCGGCTGGTCCGGCGACGACCTCGGCCTGGTCGTCCACTCCTGGATCTACCACCAGGGCCACGACTTCTGGTCCGCCCCGCACTACGTGGCCCACGGCATCGGCGCCCGCCACGCGACCCCGATCGGGGTGCAGCAGACCTCCAACGGAGGCGTCGCCGCCCTGGAGGTCGCCGCCGCCCGCCTCGCCCTCGACCCCACGGTCAACCGGTGCCTGGTGACCACCGCCGACCGCTTCGTGGAGCCTGGCTTCGACCGCTGGTCCGGCGACATCGACGTGGCGTACGGGGACGCGGCCACCGCGCTCCTCCTCGACCGCGACGCGGGCCCCTGCCGGCTGCTCGCCATCGCCTCCGTGAGCGTCCCCGAGTACGAGGTGCTCTACCGGGGCGACGACGCCTTCACCCCGGCGCCGCGCAGCGCGTACGGGACGATCAGCGCCCGGCGCACCAAGCTGTCCTTCCGGGCGGGCGGCGGCTGGCCCAAGTTCGTCGCCGTGCTGCGCCGCTCCGTGCAGCGCGTGGTGCTCGACGCCATCGCGGACGCCGGGCTCACCCCGGCCGACCCCCGGCTGCGCTACCTCGTGCTGCCCCGCCTCAGCACGGGCGCGCTCAGCCAGTTCTACGGGCCGTCCGTCCACGAACTCGCCCTGCCCCACACCGAACTGCTCGACCTGGGCCGCGACACCGGGCACCTCGGTGCCGGGGACCCCGTGGCCAACCTCGCCACCCTCCAGGCGGACGACCGGCTCGCGCCGGGTGAGGTGGCGCTGTTCCTGAGCGCCGGCAACGGCTTCACCTGGTCCTGCGTCGCGATATCCCACGAATAGGGCGACGGGTGTCACACCCGGGCGCCGAGGAACGTCTTTCCCGTGCGGCGTCCCCGTACGGCTCGCTCGAACATCTTCCACGACATCTTCCCCATGAAGAGGTGCAGTCCCATGACAGAGCGCAACGAAGCCCTGGTCATCGGCGCCGGTGTGGCCGGACTGACCACGGCGGTGTGCCTGGCCGAGCGCGGCTTCACGGTCCGGGTCGTCGCCGAGCGCGCGCCCCGGCAGACCACGTCGGCCGTGGCCGGGGCGATCATCGGCGGCCCGGCGATCGCCGACGAGACCGAGGCGGAGGCCAAGTTCGCGCCGACCGCGATCACCCGGCCCTGGCACCAGGCGAGCCTGGCCGAGTTCACCGCGCTGGCCAAGCAGCCGGACAGCGGCGTCCGGCTGACCCGCGGCCGCCTGGTCAACCGGCAGGCCGCGGGCGGCCACGAGTGGGCCGCGCATCTGCCCGGCTACGCGCCCTGCGGCGAGGAGGAGAGCGGCGGGTTCCCGGTGGCGTTCCGGGTCGACCTGCCGACCGTGGACATGCCCGTGTACCTGGAGTACCTGGCCTCCCGGGTCACCGCCGCCGGGGGCAGCGTCGAGGTCGGCGTGGTGGACTCCCTGGAGGCGGCGGCCGCCGAGGCGCCGCTCGTCGTCAACTGCACCGGGGTGGGCGCGCGCGCCCTGGCCAACGACCCGAAGGTCTTCCCGGTCCGCGGCCAGCACGTGATCGTGGAGAACCCGGGGATCGACGAGTTCTTCTTCGAGCAGAACCCCGGTCCGAACTCGACGAGCTACTTCCCGCACGGGCGCCGACTGGTGTGCGGCGGCACCGCCGAGCGCGAGGTGTGGAGCATGGAGCCGGACCCGGCCCAGACGGAGGAGATCCTGGCGCGCTGCATCCGCGTGGAGCCCCGGATCGCCGGGGCCGCCGTCACCGGCGTCGAGGTCGGCCTGCGGGCGTCACGGCCGCAGACCCGCCTCGAAGTGGAGCCGCTCGGCTCCGCACGGGTGATCCACAACTACGGCCACGGCGGCATCGCGGTCGGCCTCTCCTGGGGCTGCGCCCAGGACGTGCTGCGCCTCGCGCTCGGCGGCGCCACCGCCGAAGTCGTCTCATGACACCGGCCCCGGCGGACGGCCCGGGTCTGCAGACCCTCTCGCCGGGCGCGACCGTCCTGCTGAAGCGGCTCGACGCGCTCCTGGAGGGCTGGGGGACCGCCGGCGGCGCGGCCCCCATGATCATGCCGCCGCTGCTGCCGGTCGCCGCGCTCTCCCGCCTCGACGTGTACGACAACTTCCCGCACCAGGCGCTCGTGGTGAGCACGCTCGATCTGACGCACCATCAAGAAGGCAATCAGTACGAGGAGTTCGCCGGGAGCGCCCTCGAACCGGCGCTCTTCGGCCTTCCCTCGGCCGCGTGCTTCGCCGTCTACCTCCACCACGAGGGCCGCGCCCTGCCCGACGGTACGACGGTGACCGTCCTCGGGCGCTGCTTCCGCCGCGAGGAGCACTACGACGGGCTGCGGCGCCTCCTCGGCTTCCACATGCGCGAGATCGTGGCGCTCGGCTCGTACGAGTTCACCCAGGAGCACCTGCGCCGGTTCGAGGAGCGGATCACCGCCCTCGCGGACGCGCTCGGCCTCGCCGTGCGCAAGGAGGCGGCGACCGACCCCTTCTACGACCGGGGCGGGCAGCGGGCGCTGCTCCAGCGGCTCTCGCCGGTCAAGCACGAGTTCCTCGTCGACGGCCTCGCGATCGCCTCGCTCAACGTCCACCGCAACTTCTTCGGCGAGCGGTGCGGGATCACCCTCGACGCCACCGGCCAGGCCGTGCACACCAGTTGTGTCGCCTTCGGCCTGGAGCGCTGGCTGTCGGTGCTCCACGCCAGGCACGGAAGCTGGGAGGCGGCGACGAAGGCCGTGGTGGAGGCGGACTCGGCGCTCGGCGGGGCGGCCCTGACCGGCGGGGCCGAGCGGTGAGGGCGCAGGCCGCCGAACTGGCGGAGATCGTCGCCTGGATCGGCAGGCGCCACCCGGAGGCCGCCGCGATCGGCCCGGACGACGACCTGATCGAGAGCCGGCTCATCGACTCGCTGGGCTTCCTGGAGTTCATCGTGCTGATCGAGCGGCTCAGCGGGCGGCCCGTCGACGTCGAGACCCTCGACCTCGACGACTTCCGCTCGCTGAGCCGGATCGAGCAGGCGTTCTTCAGTGGGCCGGACCCTCGGCCGTCGGATCGTAGCTCGGCGGGCTGATCAGCGGATACACCTCGAAGTCCAGGTGCAGTCCGGCGGGGCTGCGGTACAGCAGCTGCATCAGCTGCTCGTGCGACTCGACGTCGTAGATGTTGAGCCCCGCCGAGGCGCCGACCAGGATCCAGCGGTCCCTGATGAGCCCCTTCTCCTCCAGGTCCTGGGTGTACCGGAAGCCCTCGGCCAGCTTCTGCTGGAACTCCTCGATGCTGATGCCCACCGGGGCCCGCTTGGCTATCACCGCGAACAGCGCCATGGATGTCTCTCCTTCAGTTGAGTGGGTTCGGGGCTTCCTGGTCCACGGGCGGCCCGGCGGGCATCCGCTGGGCCCGGTCGGAGCGGGCGAAGCGCGCCCGTGCGAGGGTGCCGACGATCGCCACCGGTACGGTCGCGGCGGCCGCGATGCCGAACAGCAGCCCGAAGTCGCCGCGCCCCGCGAGCGGGCCGACGGCGGCCGTGCTGATGGCGGCGCCGGTGAAGACCGAGCAGGCGATGAGCGCGGTGGCGCTGCCGCGCGCCTCGGGCGCCGCCGCCTCCAGGATCCACGCCTGGAGCGCGGACTGGCCGACGGCGAGGGCGAGTCCGGCCAGCGCGCTGGCGATCAGGATGCCCGCGATCGACTGGGTGAACGCGGCCGTGAGATAGCCGATGAAGAGCAGGCCCGTGCCCCAGCCGAACATGCCCGCGCCGGTCGCCCGGGCGTCGACGGCCCGGACCACCACACTGCCCCCGATGGCCGCCACCCCGTACGCGCTGGTCACCAGGCCCGACATCAGGACGCTGCTGCCGTGCTTCTGGAGGGCCGCGTTGAAGAAGTTGAACAGGCCCATCATCGCCGCGCCCTCGACGAAGGTGAACGGGATGAAGAACCGGAACCAGCCGTCCCCGAGCACCTGGGCGAACCGCTCCCGTACGCTCGGACCCTCCGCGCCCTTCGCCCGCGGCGCCTCCGGCAGCCGGGCGTACACCAGGGCAAGGAGCGGCGCCGCGACGGCCGGGATGAGCAGCGGTGAGCGCCAGTTGAGCAGTTCGGTGAGCGCGCCCGCGACGACGGTCGCGGAGGCGGCGCCGACCGCGCTGGAGGACATCACCGCCGCCATCGTGCGCTGGCGGCGCTCCATCGGGATGTGGTCGCCCACATAGGCGACGGTCACCGGGATAAGGGCGGCGGCGAAGCCGCCGGCGATCGCACGGCCCGCGATCAGCAGGGCCGCGTTGGGCGCCAGGGCCGCCGCCAGGTCCGCGACGCCGAGGCCGAGGAGCGCGGTCCGCAGCACCCGGACCCGGCCCACCCGGTCCGAGATCGCGCCGTGCACCGGCTGCATGATGCCGACCATCGCCAGATAGCCGGTGAGGGCGAAGGCGGTGGTGCCCAGACTGACGTCGAAGTCCTTGGAGACGGGGACCAGGAGCGGGTTGATGACGACGAGGTCGAAGTCGAGCAGGAAGAACCCGGCGCACAGGACGGCCACCACCGCGCGGTCGGTGAGCTTCCCGCCCGCCGGCTGTGCTCTCATCGGGCCACCGCCCGCACCGCGACGCAGGACCAGCTGAACCCGCCGCCCAGACTGAGCAGCAGCGCCACCTCGCCCTCGGCGAGCCGCTTCTCGGTGTGCAGGGTGGCCAGGTTGGCGGCGGAGTCCCCGGCGCCCAGGTGCCCGGTCCCGCCGCCCAGGTTGAGGACCTCGGCGTGGCGCAGCCCGAGGAGGTCGACGGCGGGCTGGAAGAACTCCTCCAGCGGTCCGGCGCCGAGCCGGGGGAGCGTCAGGAACCGCACCCGCGGGTCGTCGGGGGCGAGCCCCGCCTCGGTGAGCGCGGTGGTCACCACCTCGACCACGGCCTCGATCAGTGTCGCGTCGAACCCGGGCTCGGCCCCGGAGGCGACGAACGCCCGTTTGGTGCGGCGCACGTCGACCCGGGGCAGGGTGCGCGGCATCGAGCTGAACTCGTCGTCGCCGCGGTGCATCGTCTCGTACTCCGAACGGGCCACGGTGGCCACCGAGAGCAGTTCGTACGGGCCCTGGGCGCGGTCCAGGAGCAGGGCGGTCCCGGCGTCGCCGTAGACGAGCTCGTAGTCGCCGAGCCAGCGGTCGAAGGCGGGCGGCAGGAAGCGGTCGCCGGTGGTGACCGCGGCGCGCGCCACGCCCGGGTCCGCGATCATGCGGGCGGCGGCGACTTCGAGTGCGGCGGCTCCGCCGTTGCACATCTGCTGCACGCCCACGGCGTTGGCGGTGGAGGCGCCGATGTGGTGGGCGACGTAGTTGGCGGGCGACCAGAAGTCGTGGCCCTGGTGGTAGGTCCAGGCGTGCGCCACCATGCCGAGGCCCGACCCGTCCCACCCGGCGGCCGCCAGCGCGTCGGTGGCGGCGAGGACCGCCATCTGAGGCGCCGCGTGGTCGTGGCTGACGGTGACTTCGCGGTAGCCGAGGCGGGCCGCCGTCTCCTCGTCGACCCGGCCGGCCGCCAGCGCGGCCTCGGTGGTATCGCGCCGGTCCGGGAGCCAGAGCGTCGCGGCCGCGATCCGCAGCGGCGTGGATAAGGGTGGGGACAGACGCACTGGGTCCTCCCGGAAAGGGCCCCGGAGGGCATCGTCAGTGATGCGGATTATCAGCAGGAGTCTTCTCTACCCCGGGATGCCGCGTCAAGGGCCGAAAGGCGCAAGTCGCGCGCCCTCGGGGGCCGTCGCGCGCCCGGGGAAAACCGGCCGTGTGCGGAGCGCGAGCGCCCGCCGCCTCCGGGCGTCCGCGCCTCGCCCCTTTTGGGCACCTTTACTAGGGTACGCCCGAAGCCCTCCCGCGCGGCCGATTGTGCGCGGTCCCGGCGGGCCGCGCCGCCGCTCCTGTCCGATCCGTTCCGCGCGACGGCCCAGCGGCCCCCGTACCCCGCCACCCGCGCGATGTCCACCGCGCGCGTCCGCCTGTGCAACTCCGAAGGGAATGGAAGCGTCCGAAGGCGGTCCTGTGTTAAACAGGTCACAACTCGCCCTCTGGTGGCGAGAGTTGACCGGAACAGCACGCATTTACCCGTCCGCTGCCGTAGCGGAGTGTCGCTTACACAGAGGTGATGCATGGACGACCTGGCCGGCACCACGAGCACCGATTTCTCCCTGAGCGCACGGGAGATCGAACAGTTCCACCGGGACGGTTACATCGGCCCGTTCGACCTGTACGAACCCGCCGAGATGGAGAAGAACCTCCGCGCCCTGCGCCCCAAGCTGCTCAACACCAAGCGCGCGATCTACGGGCAGGAGAAGGCGGTCTCCGGCGTCACCAACCTCGCCAACTACGACCGCCACCTGGACGTCGACTACCTCGCCGACCACATCACGCGCCCCGAGATCGTGCACCGGGTCGCCTCCCTGCTCGGCCCCGACGTGCTCTGCTGGCGCACCGAGTTCTTCCCCAAGTACCCCGGCGACGAGGGCACCGACTGGCACCAGGCCGACAACTTCTCCAACGTGGCCGGATCCAAGCACCCCCAGATCGTCTGGCCCGAGGACTCCGAGTTCGGCGGCACCATCACCGTCTGGTCGGCGTTCACCGACGCCAGCGTGGAGATGGGCTGCCTCCAGTTCATCCCCGGCTCGCACCGGACCATGAACTACGACGAGTCCAAGGTCATGACGTACGACGCGGACTCCATCGGCAAGGTGGAGAAGGGCGGCGTGCGGCGCGGCTTCTTCGGCTACGACTACCGCCAGCTCCAGAAGGACCCGAACTGGAGCCCGGACGAGTCCAAGGCCAAGTCGATGGTCCTCAAGCAGGGCCAGTTCATCGTCTTCTGGTCGACCCTGATGCACGCCTCGCACCCGCACGCGGGCCTCACCGACAACATGCGCCTGGGGTACGCGGCCCGCTATCTGCCGACCCAGGTGCAGGTCTACCCGTTCTCGGACGCCCTCCAGGAGTTCGGCGGCGAGGCCAGCCTCGACAAGTTCGGCTGCGTGCTGGTCTCCGGCGAGGACGCGTACGAGCACAACCGCTTCGTCGACCGGACCGTCAACGGCACGCCCTTCCGGCCGGCCCGCTGACCTCGTACGACCACGACCACTTCGACGTCGCCACATCCCGAGGGGTGTCTGCGCTGGAAAGACAAACGGGGACCCGACTCACCGGCACCCAGGAGGCGTTCGCCCTCCACCGCCGGATCAACCGGACCGCATCCGACTATCCACGGGACAGCTCGGTGCCCGCGCTCTTCGCCGCGAGCGTCGCCCGCGACCCGGACGCGCCCGCGGTCGTGCAGGGCGGGCGCGCGTACACCTACGGGGAGCTCGACCGGCTCTCCAACGGGCTCGCCCGCCGACTGCTCGCCGAGGGATTCCCGCCCGGGGCGACCGTCGGGGTCTGTCTGACGCGCTCGCCCGAGCTGATCGTGGCGCTGCTCGCGGTGCTGAAGTGCGGGGGCGCGTATCTGCCGTTCGACGTGGGCTGGCCCGACGAGCGCCTGCACGGCCTGTTCGCGGACGCCGACTGCCGATGGGTGCTGACCGACCGTCATGAACAGCTCTCCCGACGGCTGCCCCAGTGCCAAGTGCTCGCAGTAGAGGGCAAGTTGGAGGAAGCCGAAACCGCCCCGGTGGTCGGGACGACCGGCGACTCCCTCGCGTACATCAACTTCACCTCGGGCTCCACGGGCCGCCCCAAGGGCGTGGCCATCCGCCACCGCAGCATCGCCCGGCTCGTCCTCGGCGCCCGCTTCGCCCGGCTCGACGCGGACAGCCGGCTGCTCCAGCTCGCGCCGGTCACGTTCGACGCCGCGACCTTCGAGATCTGGGGCGCGCTGCTCAACGGCGGTACGTGCGTGCTCTACCCGGACGGCCTGGTAAGGCTCTCCCGGCTCGGGCGGGTCATCGACGAACACCGCGTCACCGTCGTCTTCCTCACCACGGCGCTGTTCAACGCCGTGGTCGACGAGGCGCCCGAGGCCGTCGACGGGACCGGGACCGTCCTGATGGGCGGCGAGCTCCACTCGATCCCGCACGTGGCGGCGGCGCTGCGGCGGTACGGACCGGGCCGTCTGGTCCATGTGTACGGCCCCACCGAGGCCACCACCTTCGCCACCTACCACCCCGTCGACCGGCTGCTCCCCGACTCCGGGCTGCTGCCGATCGGGAAACCCCTCCAGAACACCCGCCTCTATGTGATCGACGGCGACACCCTGTGCGAGCCGGGCCGGACCGGTGAGATCTGTCTGGCGGGCGACGGACTCTCGCCCGGCTATGTGGGCATGCCGGAGCTCACCGCCGACCGCTTCGTCGAGCGGCTGGTCGACGGTGTGACCGAACGGCTCTACCGGACCGGCGACCACGGAACCCTGCTCCCCGACGGCTCGCTCGTCTTCCAGGGCCGCGACGACGATCAGGTCAAGATCAACGGCTTCCGTATCGAGCTGGGCGAAGTAGCCCACCACCTCGACCACCATCCCGCCGTGCGGCGCAGCCATGTGACGGTGAGCACCGCACGCGGCGAACGGGCCCTGGTCGCGTTCGTGGTGACGGACGACCAGTCCGCCACGCCCACCTCCCTGCGCCACTACCTGCGGACCCGGCTCCCCGCGTATCTGGTCCCGGCCCGCATCCACCTGTGCGAGGCGCTGCCGCTCACGGCGACCGGCAAGGTCGACGGCCGCGCGCTGCTCGCCGCGCACGACAGCCACACCCCACCACCCGCCACCCCGGCCGCCCAGCCGGTGGCCTCGCGGGACTGACCGGACGGAGGAGAGACCATGACTTCCCAGGACTCGCAGGCGGCGCTCGGTACGCCGCCGATGACCGCGACCGAGGAGGCGATCGCCGAGATCTGGCGCGGTCTGTTCGGCATCACCGAAGTGGCCGTCGGCGACGACTTCTTCGAGCTCGGCGGCAACTCGCTCACCGCCATCAAGTTCCTGTCCCGGGTAGAGGAGCGCTTCGCCGTCGACGTGCTGCTGCCCGAGACGCTCTACGAGGACGCCAGGCTGAGCAGTCTGGCCAAGGCCGTCGACGAGGCGATGGCGTAGGCCCGCCGTGCGCCCCCCACCCCGCGCCGCCGCGCCGCCCGGGACCGCGACGGACAGCACGTTCGCCCGGTTCTCCGGCGCCGCCGCGGTCACCACCCGGCTGTTCTGCTTCCCGTACGCGGGCGGCGGCACCCAGGTCTTCCGCGGCTGGCAGGAGCGGATGCCGCCGGGCGTCGGGGTGACCGGCATCCGGCTGCCCGGGCGCGAACAGCGCTTCCGGGAGCGGCCCTTCGACTCCTGGCCGCAGGCGCTCGGGGCGCTGACCGAGGCCCTGGCCCCGGAGACCGAACGCGGGCCGTACGCCTTCTTCGGCCACAGTCTGGGCGCCCGGCTCGCGTACGAACTCACCCACCGGCTCACCGCCGACGGCCACCGCCCGCCCGAGCTCCTGGTCGTCTCGGCGTGCCGCGCGCCGGGCGTGGCACCGCGCACCCCGCCCATGCACACCATGGACGGGCCCACGCTGCACCGACGGCTGCGCGAGATGAACGGCGTGCCGCCCGAAGTCCTCGCCAGCCGCGCCCTGATGAAGCTGTTGGAACCGGTGCTCCGGGCCGATCTGCGGCTCGCCGAGACCTGGGAGCCGTCACCGGGGCGGATCGCGGCGCCGGTCCTGGCGCTGTGCGGAGATGACGACGACATCGACCCGTACGAGGACATGGTGGCCTGGAAGCACCACACGTCGGCGGAGTTCGCGATCCGGTCCTTTCCCGCCGGGCACTTCTTCCTGCGCGACGAGGAGGAGGCCGTGCTCGCGGCGATCTGCGGGCGGCTGGGGACGGAGGGTGTGCGATGACGGACCCGCTGAGCAGCCCTTCCCCCTATCTCACCCCGGAACACGAGGAGTTCCGAGCCGCAGTCCGTACGTTCTTCCGCAAGGAGGTCGTGCCGTACGCGGCGGAGTGGGAGCGGCAGCGGGCGATGCCCCGCTCGGCCTGGCAGGCCTTCGCCGCCGAGGGGCTGCTCGGGCTCAACCACCCCACCTCGGTGGGCGGTGCGGGTCTCGACTTCTTCCACTCGGTGGTCTTCCTGGAGGAGCTGGGCCGGACCGGCTTCGGGGGAGTGCGGTTCGCGGTGGCGCTCCACGCCTACATGGGCACCAGCTACCTCGCCACCAACGGCTCGCCCGAGCTGCGACAGCGCTATCTGCGCCCCGCCGTGGCGGGCGGTCTGATCGCCGCCCTCGCGATCACCGAACCGCAGGCGGGCTCGGACCTCGCCCGTCTGGAGGCGACGGCCGTCGAGGACGGCGACCATCTGGTGGTCGACGCCGAGAAGCGCTTCATCGTCAACGGCGCCTTCGCGGACTTCTTCGTGACAGCGGTACGCACGGGTGAACTGGGAGCACGGCAGGGCAACCTGACCCTGCTGGTCGTGGACCGCGCCACCGAGGGCGTCCACGTACTGCCCAACGACTCGATCGCCTGGCGGGCCTCGGGCATGGCCGACATCAGCATGCGCGGGGTGCGGGTGCCCAAGGAGAACGTGATCGGCCGCCGCAACTCCGGCTTCGTACAGATCATGAAGAACATGCAGCTGGAGCGGCTGGCGGCGGGGATCTCGGCGGTCGGCGACGCGGCCAACTGCCTGGACACCACCTGGAAGTACCTGAAGAGCCGGGTCATGTTCGAGTCGACGCTCAGCGCCAAGCAGGCCGTCCGCCACAAGATGGCCGATCTGCTCACCGAGGTCGAGGCGGCCCGGCAGCTCGCCCACCACGCGGCCTGGAGCTACGCCCGCGACCCCCTGTCGATCACGGCCTGCTCGATGGCTAAGCTCAAGGCCACCGAAGTGGCCCGGACCGTCGCCGAGGAATGCCGCCATCTGCACGGCTCCGAGGGCTTCCGCGAGGGCGCGCCGATCGTCCAGACCGTGCATGACGCCCAAGCCGCCACCGTCGCCGCCGGAGCGAGCGAGGTCATGCGCGACATCGTCGTACAGAGCGGATACGAGGAGTTGCCGTGACCACGTCCGAGACGGAGGCGGCGAGCGCCGGCGGTCCACCGGGCCCGAAGCCGGCTCCGCAGCGGGGCCCGGGCCTGGCGTCCGAGCTGGTCAGGGCCGGGACGGTCGGGCTGATCGCCGCGTTCGTGGGGTTCTCCAGCTCGTTCGCGATCGTCCTCGAAGGCCTCACACGGGTCGGCGCGAGCCGCGCCGAGGCGGCGTCCGGCCTGATGGCCCTCTCCGTCTCGATGGGCGCCTGCGCGATCTTCCTCAGCCTGCGGCTGCGGATGCCGATCAGCGTCGCCTGGTCGACACCGGGCGCGGCGCTGCTGGCCGGCTCGGCCTCGGTCGACGGCGGATTCGGCGCGGCCGTCGGCGCGTTCCTGGTGACCGCCGCGCTGATCGTGGTCACCGGACTGTGGAAGCCGCTCGGCCGCTGGGTCTCGGCCATCCCGAAACCGCTGGCCAACGCCATGCTCGCGGGAATCCTGCTGCCGCTGTGCCTGGCCCCCGCCAAGGCGGTCCAGGAGAAACCGGCGGTGGGCCTGGCGATCGTCGCCGTCTGGGCGCTCGTCGGCACCTTCAAGAAGCTGTACGCGGTACCGGCCGCGGTCGTCGTCGCCGTGGTCCTGATCACCGCGACCACCCACATCTCCGCCGCCGACCTCGGACCGCTGTGGCCCGAGCCGGTCCTGGTCACCCCCGACTTCACGGCGGCGGCCGTGATCGGCATCGCCCTGCCGCTGTACGTGGTGACGATGGCGTCGCAGAACATCCCGGGCATCGCGGTCCTGAACGTCAACGGCTACGAGCCCGAGCCGGGCCCGCTGTTCGGCTGGACCGGCGCGTTCGGCCTGGCCTCGGCGCCGTTCGGCGGCCACGCGGTCAACCTCGCCGCGATCACCGCCGCGCTGTGCGCCGACGAGAACGCGGGCCCCGACCCGCGCAAGCGCTACCGGGCGGCGGCGATCGGCGGCGGCGCCTACATCCTGCTCGGCCTGGGCGCAGGCGCGGCGGTCGCGTTCGTCGGCGCGGCCCCGCCCACCCTGATCGAGGCGGTGGCGGGCCTGGCACTGCTCGGCGCGCTGGGAAACTCGCTGGTGGGAGCGGTGACCGACCCGGGCGACCGCGAGGCGGCGGTGGTCACGCTGGTGGTGACGGTGTCGGGGGTGCAGTTCTTCGGGATCAGCGGCGCGTTCTGGGGGTTGCTGGCCGGGGGCGCGCTGTACGCGGCGAAGCGGCGACTGCCGACGAAGTGAGCCGGGCCTTCGCGACGGCCGCGAGTCACTCCCCGAAAAGGTGCGCCTCGATCGCCTCGTTGTACTTCTGGAGCGCGAACTCCTGCGTACCAAAGCAGTGTTCGTCGTTGGCCCCGGTCGTCAGACCGATCTGGATCTCGCGATAGATTTCGAGGTCCTCGTACTGCACCTGATAGGTCAGCTGCCGGTTTTCCTCCCACTGCTCGACGCTGCCTTCCCGTACCGATCCCTTGGGCACGATGAGGCGCAGCTTCACGAGCGTACGGGTCGGGCTCAGCGGGTGACTGGTAATCCACAGGAAGTGGTCCGACTGATGCAGCACCGTCTCGTTGGGAAAGATCGTGTGGATCACGTTCGCCACCGACAGAAGACGTCGTTCACTGCGCTCGGTCTTGGTGATGAAGTTTATCGACCGCTTCGGCAGGATCGAACGCAGATGGGGCCCGAACGCATCGAAGAAGAAGGTGCTGTTCTCGAAGAGCGGGTTGGCACTCTTCGCATGAAGGAAGGGGAAGTGGTAACCCTCCAGGGTTCCTTCGACGACCAGCTTCCAATTGATCTCCCACTCCTGGCTCTCGGCGCCGTAGATCTCGTACGAGGAGAGATCGAGATCCGCGATGTCGGGAAGGAAGTCGCCCAGGAACGCGTCGAGGTCGGACCGGCCCGGATTCTCCTCGGGCATCAGCCAGACGAACCCGTACGCCTCCACCGCCGGGAGCGCCACCAGGTTGCGTTTTCCCCGCTCGACGCCGGGGAAGCAGTGCGGGCTGGGGATCGCGGCGAGGGTGCCGTCCAGATCGTAACGCCAGGCGTGATAACCGCAGATGAACTGTCTGCGCTCGCCGGAGGGGTCCTTTTCCAGGCGCGCTCCGCGATGCCGGCAGGCGTTGAGGAAGACGTGCGCCACCCCGTCCTGGTCGCGGCTGACGATCAACGGCCTGCCGAAATGCTCCAGGGTCGCGAAGGTGCCGGGAGCCGGAATCTCGGAGCCGTGCACCAGCATCGAGGGCAACTTGGTGAAAATGCGGTCGAGTTCCGCCTGGTACCACTCCGGTGACCGATAGCGGTCGACGCTGACCCGGGTGTCCGAGTCGGTCAGCGGGAGTCGCTTGTCGCGAAGGTGCTCCAGGGCGCGGTCAAGGATCCGGAGTTCCTCGTCGCGATCCATCCGCCAACTCCCTCCAAGTCCCCTGCGGGTTTCGGGTCCGCCGGAATTCTATAGCGGTTCCCGAGAGGTGACGAGACCTGTTCAATGTCAAAAAACGCGCGGTTGAACGGGAGTTGTGCTTTTCCCTGAAAGCCCGGTAGAA
This sequence comes from Streptomyces sp. BPTC-684, assembly GCF_030028635.1. Taxonomy (NCBI): domain Bacteria; kingdom Bacillati; phylum Actinomycetota; class Actinomycetes; order Kitasatosporales; family Streptomycetaceae; genus Streptomyces; species Streptomyces sp. BPTC-684. Next base: position 465,199 of record NZ_CP124863.1, on the reverse strand, counting down.
CGGCGCGACACCCTGCGGCCCGACAGGAGTGAGCCGACGTGCAGACGCATCTCCTACTCGCCGGATCCACCGCGCCCCCCACCGGACGGTTCCTCCTCGCCCTCGCCGTCATCCTCACGGTGGCCTTCGTACTGGCCCGGCTGGCGCAGCGCGTGCGGCAGCCCGCCGTGATGGGCGAGATCGTCGGCGGCATCCTGCTGGGCCCGAGCCTCCTCTCCCTCTTCCCGGGCGAGCTGGAGACCCGGCTTGTCCCACCCGCCACGCTGCCCTACCTCCAGCTCCTGTCCCAACTGGGCCTGGTGCTCTTCATGTTCGGCGTGGGCTACCAGTTCGACATCGGGCATCTGCGCACGCCCACCGCGAAACGGCAGGTGGCGGCGGTCTCGCTGAGCTCGGTGGCGCTGCCGTTCGCGCTGGGCGCGGGGCTCGCGTACGGGCTCTACCCCTGGCTGAGCAAGTCCGAGCTGAAGACGGACGGCCCGCTGGGCCCGGCGCTCTTCCTCGGTGCGGCGATGTCCATCACCGCCTTCCCGGTCCTGGCCCGCATTTTGGCCGAACGAGGCCTGTACAAGGACCCGTTGGGGTCCATATCGCTCGCCTGCGCGGCCGTCCAGGACTTCCTGGCGTGGTGCATCCTGGCGGCCGTGGTCGTCGTGGTCCGCGCGAGCGGACCGTGGCCGCTGGCCCGGATGGCGCTGGAGTCGGCGCTGCTGCTCGCCGCGCTCGTCCTGCTCGTACGCCCGGGCCTCGGCTGGCTCCTCGCCCCGGCCAGACCGTGGGCGGGCGGCACCGCGCTCACCCACGCCGTCCTCGTGGTCGGCGTCCTGCTGACCGCCGTCGCGACCGACGAGATCGGCCTGCACGCGGTCTTCGGCGCGTTCGCGTTCGGCGCGGTGGTCCCGCGCGCCCGGATCGACGAGACGGCCCCGCAGGTCCCCGAACGCATCGAGCAGACCAGCCTGCTGCTCCTGCCCGTCTTCTTCACGGTCACCGGCATGTCCGTGGACGTCTCCGGCCTCGGCGGCCGCGGCCTGGCCATGACGGCGGCGGTCCTGGCGGCGGCCTGCGTGGGCAAGTTCACCGGCGCGTTCGGCGCGGCCCGCCTCACCGGAGCGGCTCCCCGCGAGGCGACGGCCCTGGGCGTACTCCTGAACGCCCGCGGCCTGACCGAACTGGTCATCCTCAACGTGGGCCTGGGCCTGGGCGTCATCGACACGCGCCTGTTCACGGCGATGGTGCTGATGGCGGTGGCCACGACGCTGATGACGGGGCCGCTGCTTGACCGGGCGCGTCCGCCGGAGCCACCGGCGAACAGGAGCGCGTCGGTGGACCGGCCTGTTCACGACGCGGCCTGACGCGATCCTCGGCGCTGTAGTCGGCTCCCGTGCGTACGGCCAGGGCCGCCAGCACCGCCAGATTCCGCGGGGCGACGCGGCGCAGGGCCTCCAGGACCCTGTCCCACCGGGTCAGCCGCAGCGCCTCGACGAGGTGCCGGCGGGCCTGCGCGGTGGGGCCGAGCGTCTGCGCCACGGCGGCGAGGGCCAGGCCGCGGCGGTCCTCGGCACGGATGGTTCCGGCCAGTTCGACGGCCCGGACCGGCTGCCCCGCCGCGGCCAGGGCACCCGCGACGGCGGGCAGCGCGATGTCGCGCATGACGGGATCCGTGAGTCCGTCGAGGAGCGCGAGGGCGCGATCGTGGCGCCCGGCCACGGCCAGCGCTCCGGCAGCGTAGCCCAGCGTCCGCTCGTACTCGACGGGTTCTTCGATGTCGTCCGCGAGTTCCTCGACGCGGGCGAACCGGCCCGCCTCGGCCAGCGCTTTGCCGATCGCCGAGAGCGTCTCGTCGGCCGCGTGGGCGTCGGTGAGGGCGTGGGCCAGGTCGACGGACTCGTCGTACCGGCCCGCCAGGGCCAGCACCCTTGCCACCGAAGCGAGCCCCCATGCCCGGTGGTGGGGGCTGTCCTTGGCGTCGGCGAGCTCGCGGGCCCGACGCGTGAGCGCCATCGCCCGCCCGGGGCGGCCCGCCTTGGCCCAGGCCGTGGCGACATCGCACAGCGCCTCGCATCGCTCGCTCGGGTGGACGAGGTGGAGGGCGACGGCGGTGGCCTGCCGGAAGGCGTCGGTCGCGTGCCGCTCCCGGCCCACGGCGAGGAACGCCTTGCCGACGGCGGCCAGGTCACGCGCCCGCCCGAGGGCGCTGCCGTGGCGGGTACGGCCGACGGCCCGCCGGGCGAGCCCCGCCGCCTGATCGGGCTCGCCCGCCGCCAGCGCCTCGGCGAGCGCTGCCAGGACCGTTACGCGTACGGGAGGTTCGAGCCCGCCGCGGGCGAGATCGGTGACCAGGTGCGCGGCTTCGGTCGCCTCGGCGTGGAGCCCGGCGGCGGCCAGGGCGTTCGCGACGAAGGCGAGGGCCCGGACCCGCAGGACGGGATCGGTGACGAGCTCGGCGGCCTCGCGGGCGGCTTCGGCGGCCCGGCCCCGGCAGCCCGGGTCGACGGCAGCCTCGCTGACGCAGGTGAACGCCCGGGTCCGCTCGTACGGGTCGACGAGGCCACCGGCCACTTCCACGGCCCGCTCCTGGTGCCCTTCGCGGGCCAGCACACCGGCGAGGTCCGCGAGCAGTTCCTCACGGTCGTCCTCGTCGTCGATGCCGAGGGCGAGGCCGATGGACTCTTCCGGCAGCGCGGCCTCGGCCAGCGCCCTGGCGACGGCGGGCGTGGCCCAGCCGCGCTGGACCGGGTCGGTGAGGGTGCGGGTGAAGTCGACCGCCTCCCGGGCGACTTCGGCCGCCCGGGCGCGGTGGCCCGCCGTGGCCAGCGCCGAGGCGACGGCGGCCAGGGTCTGGGCCTGCTCGTGCGCCGTCCAGTAGCGTGCGAAACGGGTCGCCCGCCGGACCGACTCGTCCGCCTCCTGCGGAAGTCCGGCCGAGGCCAGCGCCGCCCCGACGGCGCCGAGCACTTCGGCGCGCGTACGCAACGGGATCGTGGACGCGATCTCCTGGGCCTGCCGCGCGAGGGCGACGGCGCGGCCGTGCCGGCCCGCCCCCGCCAGGCCCGTGGCGACGGTGGCCAGCGCCTTGGCCCGCTCGTCCGCTGCCCCGACGGTACGGGCGAGTTCGGCGGCCCGGTCGTGGTGCCCCGCCGAGACCAGCTCGCGCACGATCCGCTTCAGCGCCTCGTCCCGCAGGTAGTCGCTGGGGTTGCTCCTCGCCAGCTCGACCGCCGACGAGATCGCCGACTCCGTACGACCGGTCGCGGCCAGCGCTCCGGCGACCTCGGCGAGAGCCACGTCCCTGCTGACGGGGCCCTGCGCCCTGGCGAGGTTGACGGCGCGGTCGACGTGCCCGAGCCGTGCCCACAGGGCGATCAGCGAGGAGGGAAGGTGGTCCATGCGGTCGTGGAGCGCGTCCCGGCGGACTGCCAGCAGGACTGCCGCGTCGACGTCCGGCCCGTCGGGCCCGGCGCCGTCGAGCAGCAGCAGGTCGAAGGCGAGCGCGATCTCGGTGAGGGCCTCCAGGTCGGAGCCGCTGACGCGCCACAGGCGTTCGTGGCGGGCCGGGTCGCGGGCCAGCGCGGTCAGCCGGGCGGTGTCCCGCTGTTCGACCAGGAGCTGGACGTAGCCCCGCAGCAGGTACTCGGGAGTGCCGGCCGGCCACCCGGAGTCCCGGTACTCCTCCGCCCAGGCGTGCAAGCGGCCCCGGAAGCAGGCCTGCTCACCGTCGGTGAGCAGGGCCAGAGCGCTCCGCTGGATCTCCTCGTGCGCCAGCAGATAAGCCGCTGCGCCCCGGGCCCAGTGGGGAGCCCGGGTCCGGAAGCTCCGGCCGCTGACGGCGGTCAGCTCGCGCTCGACCAGCCGGGGCCGACTGCCGGTTAGGCGGGCGAGGTCGGCCGCGCTGAGGCCGCCCCCGGCGGCGGCGATCAGCCCCACCAGATCCCGGCCCGCCCCGCCCCCTTCCAGGAGCCGGAGCAGATCGCGCTCGGCGTCGAGCCGTACGGCCTGTGCGTGGGGCGACGGGGCCAGCGGGTGGTCGATGGCGCTGTCCCGCAGGGGATGGTCCGAAGGCACGTCGTCGGGCACGGGCGGATGGGGGCGCCCGGCCACCAGGACGCGCATACCGTGCGGGGGGCGGCGGGGCAGCAGCGCGCCGATGCTGTGGCTGTCCGCCCCCGAGGTCACCCCGCGGTCCTCGTCCAACCCGTCGACGACCAGGACCAGCCGCCGCTGCCGCCGCGCGCAGGATTCCGCCGCCCGGTCGAGTGCGAGGAGCAGCTGCTCCTCGCGCGTGCAGTCCGTCGCCAGCGGCTCTTCCTCACCCAGCAGCGCGTACAGCTGCCGCTGAACGACTTCGCAGAACGCCCGCCGGTCGTTCTGCCGCGCCAGCCGGGAGGTGACGAAGAACGCGACGACGTCGACGTCCGGGGGCGGATGGAGGACGAAGTGCGCCATGACCGCCGACTTCCCGGCCCAGGCGGGGGCCAGCCAGCGCCAGTACGTGGCGGCGATGGGGCACGAAGGGGGGCTTGGGGCGGGCTCCGGGGCTGGGGCCGAGGTGGTGCCTGAGGTGGTGTGCGGCGCGGTGCGCGAGGTGGTGCCTGTGGCGGTGCCTGAGGTGGTCCCTGAGGCGGTGTCCGGCGCGGTGTCTGAGGTGGTGCCCAAGGTGGTGCCTGAGGCGGTGTCCGGCGCGGTGCCTGAGGTGGTGCCCGAGGTGGTGCCTGAGGCGGTGCCCGGCGCGGTGCGGAACGGGCTCGGGGTGGGCTCCGAGGCAGGACCAGGCGCGGTGCCCTGCTCTGCGCAGAACTGGGCCATGGCAGCCAACTCGCTCTCCCGCCCGCACAGTTGAGCCGCAGCGATGGCTTCCACCTGCAGCAGATAGCCCGAGTGCGGGACGCGCGGCGGCGCCGTCTCCGCGACCGTCACGTTCCCATTGATCACCCCGGAGTTCGACAGCGCGACGGGGCCCTCGGCCCGCGCCTGACCGGTGCTCCGCGCCGACAGCCGCTCCCGCCCTGCCATCCGTATGCCCTCCGCCCGGACCCCGCCGCTCGCGGGCGGTGCGCTACGGCTGCTCGAACCCGGTGTTCGCCCGACTGCCGCCACCCTCGGCGTGCGCGTCCCCAGTCTGGCCGATCTCCGTGGAGCCCGACCCCGGAACGCCGATCAGGCCCGTATTGGCGCTGCCTCCGCCACGGGCCGTGGCCGCGCCGGTACCGGAGACGCCGACGGTACGACCTCCAGCCCCCGCCAGAGCCGCCCACGCGGCCGCACCAAGGCCCGCGATCCCCACCAGCGCGGAGACGACCCCCGCGACCTGATCCGCGCGGTCCCAGCTCAGCACCGAGAACACCCCGGCGCACCCCGCGAGCACCAATCCGGTCACCACGAGAACGCCACGCTGCCCACTGCCCATCAAAGCCAGTCCCGACGCTTGAAGATGAAGTACAGACTCACGCACACCCCCGCCATCAGCAGGATCGCGAAGGGGTATCCAGCCACCCACTTCAGCTCCGGCATGTTCTCGAAGTTCATGCCGTAGATCGTTCCCACCAACGTGGGAGCAAACAAAATGGCCGCCCAAGACGAGATCTTCTTGATCTCCTCGTTCTGTTCGAAGCCCGCCTCCGCCAACGCCCGCATCTCCGCGTTCTGTTGCTGGGTGACCAGTGTCGCGTTGACCGTGAGGATCTCCGTGAGGGCCTGGCGGAAGCCGTCCACGCGTTCGCTGGTGTGGGTGACGTGGTCGGCTACGTCGCGGAGGTAGCGTTGGAGTTCCTCGTCCGTGCCGTACTTGGCGAAGCCCGCCATCAGGCCGTGCAGCATGCCGACCAGGGGGCGGGTGGCGCGCTGGAACTCGACGATTTCCCGGGAGAGTTCGTAGATGCGGCGGGACACCTCGGGGTCGCCGCGGAAGACTTCCGTCTCGATCTCGTCGATGTCGTTCTGGACGCCGGAAACCACGGGTACGTAGCCGTCCACCACCGCGTCCAGGATCGCGTACAGCACCGCCTCCGGGCCCAGGGCCAGCAGCTCCGGTGTCTCCTCCATGCGGCGGCGCACCGCCGACAGGTCGGGGGCGGCGCCGTGGCGGACGGTGATGAGGAAGTCGCGGCCGATGAAGACGTGTAGCTCGCCGAAGTCGACCTCCTCCGGGGCGTCCAGATAGCGGGCCGCGCGCAGGACGACGAAAAGGGTCTCGCCGTACCGTTCGAGCTTCGGGCGCTGGTGGGCCTCCAGGGCGTCCTCCACCGCGAGCGGGTGGAGGTCGAACTCCTCGGCCAGCGACAGCAGTTCGGCCTCCGACGGGCGGTGCAGGCCGATCCACGCCATACCGTCGGGCGTCTCGCGCAGCCGGCGGAAGGTCTCCGCCAGCGTGTCGGGGGACGAGACGCGGCGGCCGTCCCGGTACAGCGCGGACTCCACGACACTGCGGTGGTCGTGGCGTACGGGCCCGGGGGAGGCCGGTGCGGCGACCGCGGGGGGCGTGGACGCGGGCGGGTTCGGCGGCGGGGCGAGCTGGCGCCGCCACGAGTGCTTCTTCGAGGGCGGCGGAGACTGGCCGGAACGCCCTCCTCGCTCGGTCACGGCGTCACCTGGCCTGGAGCGGCTCCGCGCTCGGTCATGGCGCCGACCACCAGGCCCGGAGTGGATCCCCGCTCCGTCACGGCGTCACCAGGCCCGGGCCGGCCCCTCGCTCTCCTCGCTCGGTCATGGCTCCACCTCCCGCGCGCGACCGCCTCCGGCGGTGTTCCGCGGCGGGCCGGGGTGTGCCGGAGTGTGCCCGCCTGGTCTCGGTGCAGGATATACGGCTCAAATGGCGCAGGCTCGGCACAGGCTCGGCGTCCGCCAAAGATCCGGACGCCGTCCGGATCTTTGGCGGACGCCGAGCGTCTACCTCCCACCTCCGACCTCCGAGCGCCGATCTCCGACCGCCCGCCGACTGCCGTCCGCCGGACACCAGACGCCGCCCGCCGAACACCACGGCGGCATCCCGCCGCGAAAGCCCCCCACCGCCCCCCACCGCGGCCAGAACCTGTCCTACATCCCCACTACCGTGCCCTCATGCCCCCGCACACGACACGCCCCGCCCCCCTCCTCACCCCCCGCGCCCTCAACCGCGCCACCCTCGACCGTCAGCACCTGCTGCGCCGGACCGATGCGCTCAGCCCGCGGGACGCCGTCGCGCACCTCGTCGGGTTGCAGGCACAGAACGTGAAGCCGCCGTACTTCGCGCTGTGGGCCCGGCTCGCCGGGTTCCGGCCCGAGCAGCTCTCCGCGCTCATCGAGGCGCGTGAGCTCGTACGGATCGTGACCCTGCGGTCCACCATCCACCTCCACACCGCCGACGACGTCCTCACCCTGCGCCCGCTCGTCCAGGCGGCCCGGGACCGCGAGCTCAAGCAGTTCCGGGGGCAGCTGGAGGGCGTGGACCTGGAGCGGCTCGCCGAGACCGTCCGTGGGCTGGTGGAGGAGCGGCCGTACACCATGAAGGAGATCCGGGACGTGCTCAGCGAGCAGTGGCCCGACGCGACCCCCTTCGCGCTCTCCCTCGCCGCGCGCTGCGGGCTGCCGCTCGTGCAGGTCACGCCGCGCGGGCTGTGGGGGCGCAGCGGGCGGGTGGCGCTGACCACCGCCGAGCACTGGCTGGGGCGGGCGCCGGGGCCGGTCCCGGCGCCCGACGACACCGTGCTGCGCTATCTCGCCGCGTTCGGGCCCGCCTCGGTCAAGGACATGCAGACCTGGGCGGGACTGACCCGGCTGGGTGAGGTCTTCGAGCGGCTGCGGCCCGTTCTCGTCACCTTCCGTGACGAGAACGGGGTCGAGCTCTTCGACCTGCCCGACGCGCCCCGCCCCGACGAGGACACCCCGGCCCCGCCGCGCTTCCTGCCCGAGTTCGACAACCTGCTGCTGTCGCACGCCGACCGTACGCGGGTGATCCCGGCCGAGCACTGGGGCCGCACCTGGAAGGGCAGCCAGGCCTTCTGCACCCTCCTCGTGGACGGCTTCCTCGCCGGGTTGTGGCGCCTGGAGGAAGGGAAGGAGCACGCCGTCCTCACCGTTCAGCCGTTCGGGTCCCTCGGCCGGGCCCGGCGCGACGAGGTGGCCGCCGAAGGCGAGCGGCTGCTCGCCGAGATGACCTCGGCCACCTCGTACGACGTCCGGTTCGGGGACGTCATCCGCTGACCTCAACGCGCCAGGAAGCCGTCACACCCCCACATCCCGCGCCCGCTGGTCCTCGAACGTCTCCCGTCGCAGCAGCAGCCGCGACCGGCCCCCGGCGACCGCGACCACCGGCGGTCGGCCCGTCATGTTGTAGCCGGACGCCATCGAGACCTGGTACGCCCCGGACGCCGGTACGGCGAGGACGTCCCCGGGGCGTACGTCCTCCGGCAGCTCGACGTCCTCCGCCAGGATGTCGCCCGCCTCGCAGTGCCGCCCGACCACCGTCGTGGCGCGCATCGGCGCCGCCGTCGTACGGCCGACCATGCGGACCGTGTACCTGGCCCCGTACAGCGCCGGGCGCGGGTTGTCGCTCATCCCGCCGTCGACCGCGACGAACACCTGCGCGCCGGTGCGCTTCACCGACAGGACGCGGTACAGCGCCACCCCGGCCGGAGCCATGATCGAGCGGCCCGGCTCCACCGTGAGCCGGGGCGGGGGATAGCTGAACTCGGCGCAGGTGGCCGCCAGTTCCTCTCCGATCCGGCGTCCGTACGCCGCCGGGGACGGCGCCGGATCGCCCGGCAGGTAGGCCGCCGCGAAGCCGCCGCCGAGGTCCAGCTCCGGGAGGGTCACGTCGTGCCGGTCGCGGATGCGGGCCAGGAACGCCACCACCCTGCGCACCGCCTCCCCGTACGGCTCGGTCGACGCGATCTGGGAGCCCAGGTGGCAGTGCAGACCGGCGAGTTCGAGACCGGGCTGGCCCAGGACGCGGACGACGGCGTCCTCCGCGTCGCCGCCCGCGATCGACAGGCCGAACTTCTGGCCCTCCGCGCCCGTCCGGACCTTCCGGTGCGCGCCCGCCTCGATGCCCGGCAGCACCCGGACCAGGACCTTCTGGGTCGCGCCCTTGGGGACTTGGGTCGCGATCCGGGCGATCTCGCAGTCAGAGTCGATGACGATCCGGCCCACGCCGAGGCGCAGGGCCGTGCGCAGGTCCCGCGGGGACTTGGCGTTGCCGTGCAGCACGACGCGCTCGGGCGGGAAGCCGCGGGTCGCGGCGAGCTCCAGTTCGCCCGCCGAGCAGACGTCGAGCCCGAGGCCCTCCTCGGCCATCCAGTCGACCACGGCCCGGCACACGAAGGCCTTCGCCGCGTAGACGACCTCGGCGTCCGGCAGCGCCTGACGCCAGGCGCGCGCCCGGGACCGCACCTCGGTCTCGTCGAGTACGTACACGGGCGTGCCGTGCCGTTCGGCCAGCTCGGCGAGGGACACCCCGGCGAGCGACACATCGCCGCCGGGCGCGTTCACGGCGGAGTCCGGCCACACCGAGGGGGAGCTCAACTCCCGTACGAGGGAGTCGGGTTCGGTTGTCATACGGGGATTCCCTCTCTCAGTCTCTCGGTCCACGTCTCTCAGTCCACGAACGCGTGGATCGCGGTGACGGCGGTCCAGACGGCCGCCGCCGCGCCCGTCACGCGCAGCACGCCGACCATGTCCGGGTCCCACCCGGCCCGGCGCGCGCACGGCTGCCCGACGGGCTCGGCGCGTACGGTGACCGGGGCCGGGGCCGCGAGCTGCGGGTCGACCGTCACCGCGGTCACGCCGAGCGGCTCCGCCAGCGACCGCAGCGCGGGCTCGGCGAGCCGGATCCAGCTCTGGTCGCGCCCGAGCACCGCGCACAGCCGCTCGGGACTGGTGAAGCCGACGGCGGTCCTTACGCCGAGCGGGGTGCGCGAGAAGCGCAACTGCTGTCCTCCGGCAGAGCCGAGCCGAACCGGCACGTAAAGGGCCGCTGCCGGGCGGCGTTCGTCGGGGTCCGCGTCGTCGATGGTGAGGCTTTCCATGGTGGTGCCCTCCGGTGGAGTACGAAGCCGGTTGATGGGAGTACGAAGCCGGGCGATGCGGCGTCGCTTTGTGCGACGCCTCGACGTCTGTGTGCGACGCGTCGAAGCTATGCCCGCGTCCGGGTTGCCGAGCCGTCTCCTGACGCGCTGTTGATCCCGTTCCGCCCGACTTTGACGGCCCCCTAGCGCCGAGCTGCCCTGTCCGCCCTGGCTGGAGTCGCCGCATGGAACTGCGGCAGCTCAGCTACTTCGTCACCGTCGCCGAGGAACTGCACTTCGGGCGGGCCGCCATGGGGGTCCCCCCTGCTCCTTAAGAGCTTGGGGGAGGTTGCACATCGTCCAGTCGGCGGTGAGCCGGCAGGTGCGCCGCCTGGAGCGGGAGCTCGGCGCCGAGCTCTTCGACCGCTCGCCCCGGCACGTCCGCCTCGCCGGTGCCGGGGAGCGGCTGCTGCCCGAGGCGCGCACGGTGCTCGCGGCGGCGGAACGGGCCCGGGCCGCCGTGCGCGGCCGCACCGGGCTGCGCCTGGGCACCAGTACGGGCCTCGGGGCCCACCTCGGCAGGGTGCTCGACCGGTTCGCGGCCCTCGCTCCGGACACGCCGGTCGAGCTGGTGTCGGCGGCGACCCGGGACCGTCTGGAGCAGGTCGCGGACGGCCGTCTGGACGCGGCGTTCGTACGGTCCACCGCGCCCGAGGCGGGCGTACGGATCCTGCCGCTGTGGGAGGACCCGCTGGTCGTGGCGGTCCCGGCGGCGCATCCGCTGGCCCGCGCGGCGGACGTCGCGGTCGGCGAACTCGCCGCGCTCGGCCTGTGCATCACGGCCCGCCGCAACAACCCGGCCCTCGTCGACCTCGTGGTCGGCGCCTGCCACGCCGCCGGGTTCGAGCCGCTGCCGGGCCCGGTGAGCGGCTCGCTCCAGGACACGCTCGCCACGATCGGCACGGGAGCCAGGCCCTTGTGGACGGTGGTGTACGCGTCCCACGCGCGCGTGCTGCACAGCTCCCGGGTCGCCTTCCTGCCGTTCCGCGCGCCGGGCCTGGCCCTGCCGACCGGCCTCGCCGTGCACGCGCGCACCCCACCGGCGGAGCTGGACCTGCTCCTGAAGGCGTGTGAGACCCCAACTGCCGCTCCGACCAGTAGCGATCACGAAAACTGATCGCTGTCGTCGCCGTCTGCCTCTTGGTCGGCGTACCCCTATGGGATGGACTGAGGTCACGCCGGTGAGCGGCCCGGAGGAACCGGGAGGCCGCCGCTGGCAAGGGAGTTGACCGTCATGCCGATCGTCCCGGACGCCTCCCCAGGGTGCGGGGGAATCCGCCGCGCGGACTTCCCCCGCACCCCCCTACGGGGGTAAAGAGGCCTGGTCACGCACCGCGAGGTGGTAGAGAGTGGCCAGGCAACGAGGAGGGCACATGGACGCACGTGGCGCCACGGAGGAGTTCCGGGCCGCACGGGACTTCCTGCTGGAGCACCGGGAGGACTACGCGACGGCCTGTCAGGGGTTCAGCTGGCCCCGCCCCGAGCGGTTCAACTGGGCGCTCGACTGGTTCGACGTCATCGCCGAGGGCAACGGCGCCACCGCGCTGCACATCGTCGAGGAGGACGGCCGCGAGATCACGCTCTCGTACGCCGAGATGTCCCTGCGCTCGGACCAGGTCGCCAACTGGCTGCGCGCCCAAGGGGTACGGGCCGGGGACCGCGTCGTCGTCATGCTCGGCAACCAGCGGGAACTGTGGATGACCGCGCTGGCCGCGATGAAGCTGCGGGCGGTCGTCATCCCCGCGACCCCGCTGCTCGGCCCGGCCGACCTGCGGGACCGGATCGAGCGCGGGCGCGCCCGGCACGTGATCGTGCGGGCCGAGGACGCGGCCAAGTTCGACGACGTGCCGGGGGACTACACCCGGATCGCCGTCAATCCGCAGGGTGCCGACCCCGTTCCCGGGTGGCTGGACTTCGACGGGGCGTTCGGGGCGGCCGCGCGGTTCGAGCCGGACGGGGTCACCCTGGCCGACGACCCGCTGATGCTCTACTTCACCTCCGGCACCACGGCCCGTCCCAAGCTCGTCGAGCACACCCATGTGTCGTACCCCGTGGGGCACTTGGCGACGATGTACTGGATCGGGCTGAAGCCCGGCGACGTGCATCTGAACATCTCCTCGCCCGGCTGGGCCAAGCACGCCTGGTCGAACCTCTTCGCCCCGTGGAACGCCGAGGCGACCGTCTTCATCTACAACTACACGCGTTTCGACGCGGCCCGGCTCATGTCCGCGATGGACGCGGCGGGCGTCACCAGCTTCTGCGCGCCGCCCACGGTGTGGCGGATGCTGATCCAGGCGGACCTGAGTGCGCTGCGGACCCCGCCCCGCGAGGTCGTCGCGGCCGGCGAGCCGCTCAACCCCGAGGTCATCGAGACGGTCCGGCGGGCGTGGGGCCGGGTCATCCGGGACGGCTTCGGACAGACCGAGACGGCCGTCCAAGTCGCCAACACACCCGGCCAGTTGCTCAAGACCGGCTCGATGGGCCGGCCCAGCCCCGGCTACAAGGTCGAGCTCCTGGACCCGGTGACGGGCGAGCCGGGCGCGACCGAGGGCGAGATCGCCCTCGACCTCTCGGCCCGGCCGGTCGGCCTGATGACCGGCTACCACGGCGACCCGGAGCGTACGGCCGAGTCGATGGCGGGCGGCTACTACCGCACCGGCGACATCGGATCGCGCGACGAGGACGGCTACATCACCTATGTCGGCCGCGCCGACGACGTCTTCAAGGCCTCCGACTACAAGATCTCGCCGTTCGAGCTGGAGAGCGCGCTCCTGGAGCACGAGGCGGTGGCCGAGGCGGCCGTCGTGCCCGCGCCCGACCCGCTGCGGCTCGCCGTGCCCAAGGCGTACATCGTGCTGGCGGCGGGCTGGGAGCCGGGCCCGGACACCGCGAAGGTGCTGTTCGAGCACTCGCGCGCGGTCCTCGCCCCGTACAAGCGCATCCGCCGGATCGAGTTCGGCGAGCTGCCCAAGACGGTCTCCGGGAAGATCCGCCGCATCGAGCTGCGCGAGGCCACGGCGGCGGGTTCGAAGGCCGAGTACGACGAGGGGGACCTGCGGTGACGGACCTCTCGTACGCCCACGGCACGAGCGGCACGCCGCTGCTCGGCGACACCATCGGGGCCAACCTGGACCGGGCGGTCGCCGCCTGGCCGGACCGCGAGGCGCTGGTCGACGTGGAGTCCGGGCGGCGCTGGACGTACGCGGAGTTCGCCGCGGCCGTCGACGAGCTGGCCCGCGGGCTGCTCGGCAGCGGGGTCCGCAAGGGCGACCGGGTCGGCATCTGGGCGGTGAACTGCCCGGAGTGGATGCTCGTGCAGTACGCCACGGCCCGGATCGGCGCGGTCATGGTGAACATCAACCCGGCGTACCGGGCGCACGAGCTCGCGTACGTACTGAAGCAGGCCGGGATCTCGCTCCTGGTCGCCTCGCAGAAGCACCGGACGAGCGACTACCGGGCGTTGGCGGAGCAGGCACGCCCCGAGTGTCCGGAGCTGCGGGCGGTGCACTACATCGGGGACGGGTCCTGGGACGAGCTCCTGGCGGCGGCTGCCATGGTGACGACCAGTCAATTTATCGACGCACAGGCCGAGTTGTCGTGCGACGACCCGATCAACATTCAGTACACCTCGGGGACCACCGGCTTCCCCAAGGGGGCGACGCTCTCCCACCACAACATCCTCAACAACGGCTATTTCGTGGGCGAGTCGATCTCGTACACCGAGCGGGACCGGATCTGTGTGCCGGTGCCGTTCTACCACTGCTTCGGCATGGTGATGGGCAACCTCGCGGCCACCTCGCACGGGGCCTGCGTGGTGATCCCGGCGCCGTCCTTCGACGCGGCGGCGACGCTGCGGGCGGTGGAGCGGGAGCGGTGCACCTCGCTGTACGGGGTGCCGACGATGTTCATCGCCGAGCTGAACCTGCCGGACTTCGGCTCGTACGACCTGTCCTCGCTGCGTACGGGGATCATGGCGGGGTCGCCGTGCCCGGTCGAGGTGATGAAGCGGGTCGTCGCCGAGATGAACATGGCCGAGGTGTCCATCTGCTACGGCATGACGGAGACGTCCCCGGTCTCCACCCAGACGCGCGTCGAGGACGACCTGGAGCGCAGGACCGGCACGGTGGGGCGGGTGCTGCCGCACATCGAGGTGAAGGTGGTGGACCCGGCCACCGGCGTCACGCTGCCGCGCGGCGAGGCGGGCGAGCTGTGCACCCGCGGCTACAGCGTGATGCTCGGCTACTGGGACGAGCCGGAGCGGACCGCCGAGGCGATCGACGCGGGGCGCTGGATGCACACGGGTGATCTGGCGGTGCTGCGCGAGGACGGGTACGTACAGATCGTCGGCCGGATCAAGGACATGATCATCCGGGGCGGCGAGAACGTCTATCCGCGAGAGATCGAGGAGTTCCTCTACGCCCACCCGAAGGTCGCGGACGTCCAGGTGGTGGGCGTGCCCGACGAGAAGTACGGCGAGGAGATCCTGGCCTGCGTGATCCCGCGCGACCCCGCGGACCCGCCCACGGTCGAGGACATCGGGTCGTTCTGCCGCGACCGCCTCGCGCACTACAAGGTGCCGCGGCGGCTGCGGATCCTGGCGGAGTTCCCGATGACGGTGAGCGGGAAGGTACGGAAGGTGGAGCTGAGGGAGGGGTACGGGGAGTAGGGGGCGGGGCGAGGGGGCCTTTGTGTTCGGCCCCCTCCGGCTCACGGGCCCGTGGCCACCAGCTCGTCCGCCGCGTCGTTGACCGGCTGGGGCGTACCCGTCAGATCCATCACGAACAGCGGGATGGACAGCTCGTCGCCACGGGCCCGGGCGTCCTTGGTGTACCCGGCGAGTGAGAAGTAGACGCCGGTGGACGAACTGCTGAGCGCGTTCAGCCACAGGCACTCCACCGCGCGCAGCGACGCCGGGCGGGTCGTCGGGTCGACCTGGGCGACCAGTCCGGGGCCGCGCAGATCGATCCCGGAGGCGGGGCGCGCCTCGGACTGCAGGACGTCGCGGAAGCCGAGCCATTTGAGGTAGAGCGCCGCCGCGGTCACCGCGTCCCGGGCGGTACGGATGGTCACCGGCCGGAACGCCGGGCGCGGGGGCGCGGCGGTCGGCGGAACCGGGATGTGGACCGGCAGCGGGGCGGGTGCCGCGCTGACCGGCCGTACCGGAATCCGCAGCACCGCGCCGCACGAGCACCCCAGCTCCGGCTGCGGCCACTGGTCCTGCCGCCCGCACGCGTCGCAGCGCACGACGACCCAGTCCTCGGTCCAGGTGCGGTGGGTGATCGGCTCGGGCGCGCCCCCGCGCTGGAGCGGCGGCGCGAGCGGGGCGCCGCAGGGGCAGGGGTAGGTGGTCGCGGCGTACCGGTGCTCACGCCGACATACGGGACACCGCACGGCGAGCGTCTCCCGCCCCAGCCCGGCCCTGGGGTATCCGGGGCCGGTGCGTTGCGTGGGGCCACTGGGGCCGCCGGGGTATCCGGCGCCGCCGGTCCCGCCCCCGGTCACCCCGCCGCGCCCCGCCGACCCACCGGGTCCTGGCGCCCCGCCGTACCTGCCGCCGACTCCACCGGCACTGTCGCCGATTCCGTCGATACCCATGTCGTCCACCCCGTGCTCGCCGCCCGTACGGTCCATCGTCCCCCACCTGCGGCCACCCGGGAGGCGACTTCGGGGATCCCTTGACGCGCCTGCGTACGCCCCCTATGTTACTTCCATATAGCAGAACTAAACTTCCGCATTACGGAATCAAGGCTCTCAGGTGGCGCGACAGAGCCCGATCCGCCAGGCCGAAGCAGGAGCACTCCATGCCTCGTATGACCGCTGCCCGAGCGGCAGTTGAGATCCTCAAGCGCGAAGGCGTCACCAACGCGTTCGGCGTGCCGGGCGCGGCGATCAACCCCTTCTACGCGGCCCTCAAGGCCGGTGGTGGCATCAAGCACACGCTGGCCCGCCACGTCGAGGGCGCGTCCCACATGGCCGAGGGGTACACCCGGGCCGACGCCGGGAACATCGGCGTCTGCATCGGTACGTCCGGCCCCGCCGGCACCGACATGATCACCGGGCTGTACTCGGCGATCGCCGACTCGATCCCGATCCTCTGCATCACGGGCCAGGCGCCGGTCGCCAAGCTCCACAAGGAGGACTTCCAGGCGGTCGACATCGCGAGCATCGCGAAGCCGGTCACCAAGGCGGCGACCACCGTTCTGGAGGCCGCGCAGGTCCCCGGCGTGTTCCAGCAGGCGTTCCACCTGATGCGCTCCGGCCGCCCCGGCCCGGTCCTCATCGACCTGCCGATCGACGTCCAGCTCACCGAGATCGACTTCGACCCGGACACGTACGAGCCGCTGCCGGTCTACAAGCCGTCGGCGACCCGCGCCCAGGTCGAGAAGGCGATCGGGTTCCTCCTGGAGTCCGAGCGCCCGCTGATCGTCGCGGGCGGCGGCGTCATCAACGCCGACGCGTCCGAACTGCTCGTGGAATTCGCCGAGTTGACGGGCACTCCGGTCATTCCGACCCTGATGGGCTGGGGCATCCTCGCCGACGACCACGAGCTGAACGCCGGCATGGTCGGCCTGCAGACCTCGCACCGCTACGGCAACGCGAACTTCCTGGAGTCCGACTTCGTCCTCGGCATCGGCAACCGCTGGGCCAACCGCCACACCGGCGAGCTGGACGTCTACACCAAGGGCCGCAAGTTCGTCCACGTCGACGTCGAGCCGACCCAGATCGGCAAGATCTTCGCGCCGGACTACGGCATCGCCTCCGACGCCAAGGCCGCGCTGACGCTCTTCGTCGAGGTGGCGAAGGAGCTGAAGGCCGCGGGCAGGCTCCCCGACCGCAGCGCCTGGGCGGCGTCCACGCAGGAGCGCAAGGCGCGGCTCCAGCGGCGTACGCACTTCGACAACGTCCCGCTGAAGCCGCAGCGCGTGTACGAGGAG
Organism: Streptomyces sp. BPTC-684; assembly: GCF_030028635.1. Classification (NCBI taxonomy): domain Bacteria; kingdom Bacillati; phylum Actinomycetota; class Actinomycetes; order Kitasatosporales; family Streptomycetaceae; genus Streptomyces; species Streptomyces sp. BPTC-684. Next base: position 448,224 of record NZ_CP124863.1, on the reverse strand, counting down.
ATGAACCGCGCGTTCGGCCCGGAGACGCGGTACGTCACCACCATCGGCCTCTCCCAGATCGCCGGCGCGCAGATGCTGCACGTCTACAGGCCGCGCCACTGGATCAACTGCGGCCAGGCGGGCCCGCTCGGCTGGACCATCCCGGCCGCGCTCGGCGTCGCCACCGCCGACCCGGAGACCCCGGTCGTCGCGCTGTCGGGCGACTACGACTTCCAGTTCATGCTGGAGGAGCTGGCGGTCGGTGCGCAGCACAACATCCCGTACGTCCACGTCCTCGTGAACAACTCCTACCTGGGCCTGATCCGCCAGGCCCAGCGCGGCCTGGACATCAACTTCCAGGTCAACCTGGAGTTCGAGAACATCAACTCCCCGGAGCTGGGCGTCTACGGCGTCGACCACGTCAAGGTCGTCGAGGGCCTCGGCTGCAAGGCGATCCGCGTGACCGAGCCGGACCAGCTGCTGCCGGCCTTCGAGGAGGCCAAGAAGCTGGCCGCCGAGTACCGGGTCCCGGTCGTCGTCGAGGCGATCCTGGAGCGGATCACCAACATCTCGATGGGCGTCAAGATCGACGCGATCAACGAGTTCGAGGAGCTGGCGACGGAGCCGGGGCACGCGCCGACGGCGATCCGCCCGCTGCAGACGTCGTAGCGCGCTAGCCCGTACGAGACCGGCGGCTCCGGTGCTTCCCGTGGGGGGTGGCACCGGAGCCGTCGCCGTTCACTCGTTCGAGTTCATACGTCGGCGTTCCATCGGCGTTTCGGCGGCGTTCCGAGGGGCTCGCGGGCCAATCGTGTCGAATCCGAGACGGGGAGAGGCGGTGCGACCGGCCGCGACGGCGCATACTGGATAGACCATGACGCAGCCGTCCGCGCCGAGGCGCCACCTGCCCACCAGTCCCTTCAAAGCTCCGGTCGACCCGCAGGCCAAGACCTTCGCCTTGGGCGACCGGGTCTCCCACGACCAGTTCGGCCTGGGCAGGATCATCGGTGTCGAGGACGGAGTCGCCATGCTCGTCGACTTCGGCTCCCGCCGCGCCCGCATCCTGAGCCCCTACACCCGCATGCACCGTCTCTGACGACAGAGCCGCGCGCACTACAGCAAGGCCCCGCCCGCGAGCCGCGGACGGGGCCTTGAACATGTCTGGCGACGCGTTGCCGGAGGGCCCACAGCTGCCATGCCGGCAGCCTCGGCCCCGCACCAGGCGGCCACTCACCGGGACGCCGACTCCTTGTGCAAGGGGCTGCCTGGGGCCGGGCCACCCGGGCGAACGAGGTCACCAGTGCCCGGAAGCCGCCGTGGTCGTGGTGCCGGGCGGTGTGCCGGATCGCCCAGTCCTCCGGCCCGTCGCCGGTGTCGGAGGGCGGGGAGGTGTCGAGGCACGTGGTGCACTCCATCACGTAGATCGGGCCGGACGCGCCCGGAGTCGTGTCCGTGCCGAGCACCCATTCCGCGTAACGGATCACCGAGCGGGGGCTCACAGGGTTCGCTCCGTCTGCGGCATCTGCCGCAGCCTGGCCTGCCCCAGCGCCACCGGGTCGGCCACGGCCCGCGCAGAGCACATGCTGCCCACCGTGCTCGGTGGGAGTGCCCAGTACGGGCCGGGCCGGGCGGTCAGGTCGATGCGCGGCACCCCCAGCCGGGTTCCCGGCTGCAGACACTCCACGCCAGGCATCCGCCAGGCAGCATGTGTGCCCGGCGGGACCAGTGCGTAGTACCAGACGCCGACCCCGTACGCGTCGTGGATGACCGCCCCGTCATCGAGGACCTCGGCGAGGAACACGGCGACGGCGTCCGGGTCGTCGCTGCGGGCGGCCGCGTGGACCATCGGAGCCGGGAGGCGGAGCGCGTCGAACTTCGCGCCAGTCGGTAGCAGGGCGATGCCCACGTCGAACTCCCGCCGGGCTTGTGCGGGCACCTTGTGGGCTGAGGCGAGCCAGTCGGTGAGGGTTATCGCGGCCTGGTCGATCACGGCGTGATCACCTCGGCGCAGCCGCGGTGCGCGTAGCTGGTGTGGTCGCCACCGAAGTCGGCGACGAACATCCGGGTGGCGACGTCGGCGCCTGACTCGTGGCAGATCTCGCAGCGCCGGTACTGCGCCGGTTCGTCACTGGCTCGGGTGTCGGATCCTGCAGCTTCATCCATCGGGGCCTCCTCCGCCGTCGGCTACTGGCTGAGCGGCGCGTACGCATGGCCAGGGCGATGCGGCTGCCGCTGGTCATGAAGCTAGGAGCGCGGTCCGCACCACTTCCAGCAATGTGCATTGATGTTCATATCTATCTTTCGTCGTGTGGTGAACAACTGTGCGTTCTTGACGTGCTACCTGCTGCCATTGAAAGTGGTGTACATCCGTGCACACTTAGAGCGTCGGAGGCTGCGATGACCTTACGGTTCATCGGGATCGACCCCAACACGGGCACAGGCGAGAGCCCGACCGTGTGGGTTGACCAGACCAAGAGCGAGTTGGTCATTCAGGGATGGAAGGCCGGGCCGGAACTCGAAGCGGCCGTAGCCGCGTTCGACATGCCTGGGCACGCGGTTGGCATCCCCGAGCACGAGACCGTCGTCCGTATCCCGGCCCGCATGGTGCCGATCTTGAGGAAGGCGTGCGATGCCGCAGAACGTACCGAGCTTCGCTGAACTCCTGGACAGCGCCGAGCGCACCGCCGTCCACTTGGAGATGCGTGATGCCTACGGGGTCGCCGGTGAGGCTGCCGACTTCGCATGTTGGAAGAGAACCGGGGAGCGGGACATGGACCCCGGTTCGCCGGACTGGGCGCCATGGGTGGAGCTGATCCGCCGTACTGTCGCCCGCGGCGTGACCGTACGCCGGGCTCGCATCGTCTCCGAACCGGTCAGCGACTACATTCGCTTCGAGCACGCGGGCACTCCGGTCAATCTGGCGGCGGGCGAGCAAGTGCGATGGTTGCCCCGTCGCCGTGCATCCGACATCGCGCTCCCCGGCAACGACTTCTGGCTGATCGACGACCGGCGCATCCGGTGGAACCACTTCACCGGCGATGGCGCCTCCGGCGGAGGGGAGTTCAGCGAAGACCCGGCCGCTGCGACACTGTGTGCAAGCGCCTTCGAGGCAGTATGGGTGCGCGCGGTCCCGCACGAGGACTACAAGATCAGATGACGCGAAAGGCGCACAGGCCAGCTCATGCCCGCTTCTCCCTCATCCTCGGCGCAATTTGCGCGCGAACAAGTCGCGCAGCGTCTACGAGACTTGCGCGCCGATGCGGGGATCACCGGGACTGAGCTGGCCGTGCACTGCGGGTGGTCACATCCGAAGACCTCTCGCATCGAGAACGCACGCACGCCCCCGACGCCGGAGGACATCCGTCGCTGGTGCCGCGCCTGCGGAGCCGAAGACCAAGCCGCCGACATCATCGTCCAGTCCCGCGATGCCGAGTCGCAGTATGTCGAGTGGCGGCGGAAGGTCCGCGCCGGGTTGAAGCGTCTGCAAGACAGCTACGTGCAGCTCTACCGGTCGACGGCGCTCTTCCGCGTCTACTCGCCCACCTTGGTTCCCGGCCTGCTCCAGACAGAGGGGTACGCACGGGCTCTCCTGTCCGGCAGTGCTCGCCTCCTCGACCTCCCAGACGACGCTGAGGAGGCTGCAGCGGCGCGTCTCGAACGCTCCAAGATCATCCACGAGCCGGGGCGCCGATTCGTCATGCTGATCGAAGAAGGCGCCCTTCACTACCGGTTGGGTGACGACGACGCGATGGCCGCACAGTTGGGCTACCTGCTCACGGTCGGTGCCCTGCCGTCGGTCTCGCTGGGCATCATCCCGAGCGCGACCTCAGACAGGCTTCTGTGGCCACAGGAGCTGTTCCACGTCTATGACGACACTCTTGTGTCAGTTGAGCTGTTGTCCGCCCGCGTCCGCGTCACCCAGCCCAGCGAGATCGTCTTGTACCTCAAAGCCTTCGAGCAGCTTCAAAGCATGGCTGTGTACGGGGCTGAAGCGCGCGCCTTGATTGTGCGGGCCATCGATGCGCTGCACTGATCCTGAGTTGCGCGAGACGCTGTTCCCACGGTGTTCCCACGCCCCGAAACAGATCAAGGCCCCACCTGAAAGCACAGGCAGGGCCTTGATCATCGAGCGCTCGATTCGGGACCGTAAACCGAACCCAGCGCCCGGGCTCTGAAGTGGTGACCGCCCGACGGAACGAGGCTGGCGCGACAGGACGTTCGTGCCGCCGGGCGGAGCTTGGTGGGGGAGGGGAGCCGACGGACGGAGTCCGGCGCAGCCGGGCGAAGCCTGCGGAGCAGTGCGAGCGCGGCCGGAAGAAGTGGTCGTTCGTGCCGCCGGGCGGAGCTTGGTGGGGGAGGGGGTGCGGGCTCCCCGAAGCCCGTGCCCGGATTGCCGCGGGCCTCCAAGGCCCGTGGGCGGGATCGCGGCGGCGGGGCGATTGGTGTGTCCCGAAGTGTGCCCTTCTTTCAGGTCAAGAAGGGGCCGGGGCAGACCTTGACCACCGCACTGGCATCGTCGACGCCGCCGCGATCACCGTGTCGTCCGAAGCCACCGACCACCCCTCATCCGGGCCGGCGGTTCGGACAGCGCAGGGAATTTGACCTCCCGTCAGATTCCCTGCGCGGTATGGGAGGAGAAGAGGATCAGTCCTCGCGCAGGGCGCGGACCGCCTCCTCCACGCGCTTGCCGTATTCGGCGTCCGCCGCGTGGAAGTGGGCCAGGTTCTTCTCGATCACGTCGTCGCGGGAGACCTGGGAGAGGCCGCCGGCGATGTTGGCGATCAGGCGGGACTTCTCGTCGTCCGACATCAGGCGGTACAGCTCGCCCGCCTGGAAGAAGTCGTCGTCCTTGACGTGGGACGGGGCTGCGTGGGTGCCGGTCCAGCCCGCGATCGCGAGCGGGGCGGAGAGCGCCGCGTCCGTCTGGGACGGGCCCGCGTAGGAGTTGGGCTCGTAGTTCTTGTCCGAGCGGCGGCCGTTGCGGGTCGCCATCAGGCCGTCGCGGCCGTAGTTGTCGGCCTCCGTCGCCTTCGGGGCGTTCACCGCGAGCTGGGTGTGGTTGACGCCCAGGCGGTAGCGGTGCGCGTCCGCGTACGCGAACAGGCGGCCCTGGAGCATCTTGTCCGGCGAGGGGCCGATGCCCGGAACGAAGTTGTTCGGGGAGAACGCCGCCTGCTCGACCTCCTGGAACACGTTGTCCGGGTTGCGGTCCAGGACCAGGCGGCCCACCCGCTGGAGCGGGTAGTCGCTGTGCGGCCACACCTTCGTCAGGTCGAACGGGTTGAAGCGGTAGTCCGCGGCCTCGGCGGCCGGCATGACCTGGACGTACAGCGTCCAGGACGGGTTCACGCCCCGCTCGATCGCCTGGAGGAGGTCGGTCTGGTGGCTGTTCGCGTCCTTGCCGACCAGCTCGGCGGCCTGGTCCGAGGACAGGCTGCGGATGCCCTGGTTCGTCTTGAAGTGGTACTTGACGAAGAAGGCCTCGCCCTGCGCGTTCGTCCACTGGTAGGTGTGCGAGCCGTAGCCGTTCATGTGGCGGTACGACGCCGGGATGCCGCGGTCGCCCATCAGCCAGGTCACCTGGTGCGTCGCCTCGGGGGCGTGCGCCCAGAAGTCCCAGACGTTGTCCGGCTCCTGCTTGCCCGTGAACGGGTCGCGCTTCTGGGAGTGGATGAAGTCGGGGAACTTGATGGGGTCCTTGATGAAGAAGACCGGGGTGTTGTTGCCGACGAGGTCGTAGTTGCCCTCTTCGGTGTAGAACTTCAGCGCGAAGCCGCGCGGGTCCCGGACCGCGTCCGCGCCGCCGAGCGAGTCCGCCACCGTGGAGAAGCGGATGAACGTCTCGGTGCGCTTGCCGACCTGCGAGAGGAAGTCGGCCCTGGTGAAGCCGGTGACGTCGTCGGTCACCTCGAAGTAGCCGTACGCGCCGGAGCCGCGGGCGTGGACCACGCGCTCCGGGATCCGCTCACGGTTGAAGCGCGCGAGCTTCTCCAGCAGGTGCTGGTCCTGGAGGAGGATGGGGCCACCGACGCCGGCGGTGGCGGAGTTCTGGTTGTCGGCGACGGGGGCGCCGGACTCGGTCGTAAGCACGCGCTTCGACATCGTGACCTTCCGTACGGGAGCTGCACTGCTGAACGGTCTGCGGTGTCTGGAGCGTAGGTACGCCCCGAAGCGAACGTCAACAGTTTGTTGAAAATGAGGTGTGGTGTTCCGGGCGGCGGCGGCGCCTGGGCGCGACAGGACAGGTGTCAGCGCCACCGCCGCCCGGAAGTCGAGAGGAGCCCGAAGGCTCAGACCTGGGCGCCGGAGAGGCGCTCCACCGCGCGCAGCAGCGCCGAGTGGTCCAGGCCGCCGTCGCCCTGGGCGCGCAGCGAGGCCACCAGCTGGGCGACGACCGCGCCGACCGGGAGCGCCGCGCCGACGTTGCGGGCGGCGTCGGTGACGATGCCCATGTCCTTGTGGTGCAGGTCGATGCGGAAGCCCGGCGCGAAGTTCCGGTTGAGGAAGTTGTCCTTCTTGCGGGTCAGCACGGTCGAGCCGGCCAGACCGCCGTTGAGGACGTCGAGCGCGGCGGCGAGGTCCACCCCGGACTTCTCCAGGAAGACCACGGCCTCGGCGCACGCCTGGATGTTGACCGCCACGATCAGCTGGTTGGCGGCCTTCACCGTCTGGCCGGAGCCGTGCGGGCCGCAGAGCACGATGGTCTTGCCCAGCGCGTCGAAGATGCCCTTGGCCTCGTCGAAGTCGGCCTTGTCGCCGCCCACCATGATGGAGAGCACGGCCTCGATGGCGCCGGCCTCGCCGCCGGAGACCGGGGCGTCCAGGACGCGGACGCCCTTCTCCTTGGCGTTCTCGGCCAGGTCGACCGAGGTCTGCGGGGTGATCGAGGACATGTCGATCAGGAGGGCGCCCTGCTTGGCGTTGGCCAGGATGCCGGCCTCGCCGTAGGCGATCGCCTCGACCTGCGGGGACGCCGGGACCATGGTGATGATCACGTCCGCGTCCTTGACCGCGTCGGCGATCGAGGCGGCCGCGGTGCCACCGGCGGTGGCCAGGCGGTCCAGCTTGTCCTGCTCCAGGGTGAAGCCGATGACGGAGTAACCCGCCTTGATCAGGTTCTCGGACATGGGCGAGCCCATGATGCCGAGACCGATCCATGCGATCTTGGGAAGGTTGCTCATTGCGGTGCCTCTCTGACTGCGGTGTTACGTAAGGAAGTTCAGCGGGCCGCGCGGGCCTCGGCCGGGAGCCACTCGAAGGACGCGGCCGCGTCGGCGGCCTTGTACTCCAGGCCCACCCAGCCGTCGTAACCGGCCTTCGCGAGCTGGTCGAGCAGCGCCTCAAGGGGCAGCGAGCCGGTGCCCGGCGCGCCGCGGCCCGGGTTGTCGGCGATCTGCACGTGGCCGGTCTTGTCCGCGTAGGCCTCGATGACCTGGGAGACGTCCTCGCCGTTCATCGACAGGTGGTAGATGTCGAGGAGGAACTTGGCGTTGCCGAGGCCGGTCGCCGCGTTGACCTTGTCGACGACCTCGATCGCGGACGGGGCGCTCACCAGCGGGTAGAGCGGCGACTCCGGCTTGTTGAGGGCCTCGATCAGGAGGATCGCGCCGACCCGGTCGGCGGCGCGGGCGGCCAGCACCAGGTTCTCCAGCGCGAGCGCGTCCTGCACCTGCGGGTCGGCCCCCTCCACCCGGTTGCCGTAGAGCGCGTTGAGCGCCCCGCAGCCCACCGAGGCGGCGAAGTCCGCCGCGACCTCGATGTTGGCGCGGAAGCGGTCCGACTCCTCGCCGGGTACGGAGAGGGCTCCGCGGTCGGGGCCCGGCAGGGCGCCCGCGTAGAAGTTCAGCCCCACCAGCTGGGTGCCGGCGTCGTCGAGCGCCTTCTTCAGGGCGTCGAGCTCGGCCTGCGCCGGAGTGGGGGTTTCGATCCAGGGCCACCACAGCTCGACCGCCGTGAAGCCCGCCGCGGCGGCGGCCGCGGGGCGCTCCAGGAGCGGGAGTTCCGTGAAGAGGATCGAGAGGTTCACATCGAAGCGCTGGTCCGAGTATCCCATGAGGGTCGGCGCTCCTTCCGTATTGCGGAAGTTACTTTCTGCTTGATGGAAGGTTGCAGGGTGGGCGGCGAGCTTGTCAAGGGGGCCTCTCCGATTGGCCTGCCGGATTTCGGAATCCGCGCAGTAGGTTGTGCGCGTGCGATTGAGAGTGGAGTTCACGACCGAGCCCTTCGACCTGGACGAGGCGCCCCCGCATGCGGTGGTCGCCCGCGAGGTCCTGCAGACGGCGGCGCTCGACGCCGTGGACGTGGGCCCCTTCGGCAACACCGCCGAGGGCGGCGCCGACCAGGTGCTCACCGCCGTCGACGCGCTGCTGCGCAAGTCCCTGGCGGCCGGTGCCACCCGGGTGTCGCTCCAGGTCAACGTGGTCGGGGAGGGCGAGAAGTGACCGAACCTGCCGACCACCCGCTGGTCACGGCGGTCAAGCCGCTGGTGGACGCCATGGGCGCGGAGATACTCGGGCCCGACCAGGCCAAGGCCGACGACGTGGTGCTCAGCTGGGAGGGCGAGGACGTGATCGCGGTGCGGCTGCCGCAGCTGTCGGACTCCCTCGACCACATCCTGGCCGCCATGGAGCGCCGCCAGGGCAAGCCGCTGGCCGAGCTCGACCGCAAGGCCAAGCAGTCGGTCGTACGGACCCTGGAGGCGCGCGGCGCGTTCTCCGTACGCCATGGGGTGGAGACCGTCGCGTCCGCCCTCGGGGTCAGTCGCTTCACCGTGTACAACTACCTGAACAGGGAAAACGCCGCCAAAAGCGAGTGAGAACGCCCCTCTGTGAGCCGTGCTCGCGCCGCCGCCGTCCGGATCCCCGGGCGGCGGCTTTTTGTTGCTCCAAGTTTTCAACAAAGTGTTGACGGGATGTTTCCGAGGGCGTTAGCTATCCGCAGCCCGTCCAGCACCAAGGCCACGGAGGCCGTTCGTGACTTCGACCTCGACGCCGGGCCTCGCCCGGTTCAACACCTCCGACGACAGCACGGCGCTCGCCGCGCTCCACGAGGTGTGCGCCAGCTCGGTATGGGGGAGCAAGCTGCTCGCCCGGCGCCCCTACGCCACCGCCGACGAGCTCTTCGCCGCCGGCGACGCCGCCATGGCCGAGCTGACCGCGGCGGACCTCGAAGAGGCGATGGCCGGGCACCCGCCGATCGGGCGGCCGAAGCCGGGCGACCCGACCTCCGCCCGCGAGCAGCGGGGGATGGCCGGCGCCACGGAGGAGCTCAAGGCCGAGATGCTCGAACTCAACCTGGCCTACCAGGACAGGTTCGGCCACGTCTTCCTGATCTGCGCCACCGGGGCCACCGGTGAGCAGATGCGCGACGCGATGAAGGCCAGGATCGGCAACACCGCCGAGGCGGAGCGCGAGATCGTGCGCGCCGAACTCGGGAAGATCAACCGAATCCGGCTGACCCGTCTCGTAGAAGAGGACAACCACTGATGAGTACGGCCACGACCGCGTCGGTGTCGACGCACATCCTCGACACCAGCATCGGGCGCCCCGCCGAGGGCGTCGCCATCTCGCTCGCCGCCCGCTCGGGCCGCGACGCCGAGTGGGTGGCGCTCGGCGGCTCCGCGACCGACGCGGACGGGCGCTGCAAGGACCTTCCGGCGCTGCCGGAGGGCACGACCCACGTACGGCTCGACTTCGAGGTCGAGCAGTACTTCGAAAAGAAGCAAGCCGAGGCGCAGCAGGACGCCCCCCGCGTAAGGGACAGCGGTGCGTTCTTCCCGGAGGTGGCGATCACGTTCGCCGTCGTGCCGGGCGAGCACTTCCACGTACCGCTGCTGCTCAACCCGTTCGGCTACTCCGTTTACCGAGGGAGCTAGCAGACATGCCCACGATTCTCGGCCAGAACCAGTACGGCAAAGCAGAGAACCGCGTCGTCAAGATCACGCGGGACGGCGACACCCACCACATCAAGGACCTGAACGTCTCGGTCGCCCTCTCCGGCGACATGGACGACGTCCACTACTCCGGCTCGAACGCGAACGTCCTGCCGACGGACACCACCAAGAACACGGTGTACGCGTTCGCCAAGGAGCACGGCATCGAGTCCGCCGAGCAGTTCGGCATCCACCTCGCCCGTCACTTCGTGACGTCGCAGGAGCCGATCCACCGGGCGCGCATCCGCATCGAGGAGTACGCCTGGGAGCGGATCGCCACCTCCGACGCCAACTCCAGGTTCATCGGCTCGGACGAGGTACGCCACTCCTTCGCCCGCAAGGGCCAGGAGCTGCGCACCACCCAGATCACCTTCGACGGTGAGAACTGGGAGGTCATCTCGGGTCTGAAGGACCTGACGGTGATGAACTCGACCAACTCCGAGTTCTGGGGCTACGTCAAGGACAAGTACACGACGCTGAAGGAGGCGTACGACCGCATCCTGTGCACCGACGTCTCCGCCGCCTGGCGTTACAACTGGACCAGTGACGACGAGCGGATGCCCAACTGGGAGAAGTCGTACGAGCAGGCCAAGAAGCACATCCTGCAGGCCTTCGCCGAGACGTACTCCCTCTCCCTCCAGCAGACCCTGTACCAGATGGGTTCGCGGGTGATCAACAGCCGCAGTGAGATCGACGAGATCCGCTTCTCGCTGCCGAACAACCACCACTTCCTGGTCGACCTCGAACCGTTCGGGCTCAAGAACGACAACGAGGTCTACTTCGCGGCCGACCGGCCCTACGGTCTGATCGAGGCCACCATCCTGCGGGACGGCGTCGAGCCGCGGATCCCGGTCGACATGACCAACCTCTGATCCCGGAGCGCCCCCGGACCCCGCCGCCCGGGGGCGCTGTTCCACTCTCTCGGCACCCGTGGGTCACCCGGCCCCGGCACTCAAATCCTCTAGGGTCCTGCCGTGCCCACTCGTTTTTTCAGTGAAAGAAGAGGAAGCACGATGGCACCATCGGCAGCCCAGCGCACCGTCATCGAGAACTGTGCGATCGCGACCGTAGACGCCGACGACACCGAGTACGCCTCGGGGTACCTCGTCGTCGCCGGCAACAGGATCGAGTCGATCGGCGCGGGCAGGGCCCCGGAGGGCCTGGAGAACGTGGTCCGCCGCATCGACGGCACCGGCCACCTGGTGACCCCCGGCCTGGTCAACACGCACCACCACTTCTACCAGTGGATCACGCGCGGCCTGGCTACCGACCACAACCTCTTCAACTGGCTCGTGGCGCTCTACCCCACCTGGGCGCGCATCGACGAGCAGATGGGCCGCGTCGCCGCGCAGGGCTCGCTCGCCATGATGGCCCGCGGCGGTGTCACCACCGCGATGGACCACCACTACGTGTACCCGCACAACGCGGGCGACCTCTCGGGCGCCATCATCGGTGCCGCGAGCGAGATGGGCGTACGGTTCACCCTCGCCCGCGGCTCCATGGACCGCAGCAAGAAGGACGGTGGCCTGCCGCCGGACTTCGCGGTCGAGACCCTGGACGGAGCGCTCTCGGCGACCGCCGAGACCGTCGACCGGTTCCACGACGCCTCCTTCGGCTCGATGACCCAGGTCGCCGTCGCTCCCTGCTCGCCGTTCTCGGTCTCCACCGAACTCATGAAGCAGGGCGCCGAGTTGGCCCGCGCCAAGGGCGTACGGCTGCACACCCACGGCTCGGAGACCGTGGAGGAAGAGCAGTTCTGCAAGGAGCTGTTCGGCATGGGCCCCACCGACTACTTCGAGTCGACCGGCTGGCTCGGCCAGGACGTGTGGATGGCGCACTGCGTCCACATGAACGACTCGGACATCGCCGCGTTCGCCCGCACCGGCACCGGCGTTGCGCACTGCCCGTCCTCCAACGCGCGCCTCGCGGCCGGCATCGCCCGCGTCCCCGACATGCTCAAGGCGGGTGTCCCGGTCGGTCTCGGTGTCGACGGCACCGCCTCCAACGAGTCCGGCGAGCTCCACACCGAGCTGCGCAACGCGCTCCTGATCAACCGCCTCGGCGCCCACCGCGAGGCCGCGCTCAATGCCCGCCAGGCGCTGCGGCTCGGGACGTACGGCGGCGCCCAGGTACTCGGCCGCGCGGCCGAGATCGGCTCCCTCGAAGCCGGCAAGCTCGCCGACTTCGTGCTCTGGAAGCTCGACACCCTGGCCCACGCCTCCATCGCCGACCCGGTCACCGCCCTGGTCTTCGGCGCCGCCGCCCCCGTGACGGCGTCGTTCGTCAACGGCAAGCAGATCGTCAAGGACAACCGCCTCCTCACGGTCGACGAGGACGCCATCGCCCGCGCCACGCGGGACGAGGCGCAGCGCCTCGCGCGCATCGCCGCGCAGGGCTGATCCCGGCCCGGGATTCCCGCCCAGGAGTCCGGCCGAGGGGGACGGCCCTCGGCCGGTCGCCGTGGACCCGAGCGGGGTCCGCGGCAGCCGCGCCCGGGGGGTGCGCACCACATGGACGTGCGCACCCCCCGGGACGGTGACCCGTGCCCATCCCCGCACGGAGCACCGCCGTTCCGCCGCACCCCGTACCCGTACGAGACCCTGCCGTACGCCGTACGTAACACCGCCGCAGCACGCACGCGTCACACTGCACCACCTCCCTGACACCCGCGTCACCGCCGACGCGTAACCGACCGGAGGAACCGCCCGTGGCCCCGCAGCCCAGGTTTCGCAACGATGCAGTCACTCCCGACCCCGCCACTCAGAAGCACCCGGTCGACGAGACCCTGCCCCCGCTGAAGATGTTCACCAGCGGCCTCCAGCACGTGGCCGCGATGTACGCGGGCGTGGTGGCCCCGCCCATGGTCGTCGGGCCCGCCGTGGGGCTCACCCCCAAGGAGACCGCGTTCCTGATCGGCGCGAGCCTCTTCACCGCCGGGCTCGCCACCCTGCTCCAGACCCTCGGGTTCTGGAAGGTCGGCGCCCGCCTCCCGTTCGTCAACGGCGTCTCGTTCGCCGGGGTCACCCCGATGATCGCCATCGGCAAGGACCGCGGTCACGAGGGCATGGCCGTCATCTTCGGGGCGGTGATCGTCGCGAGTGTGCTCGGCTTCGTGCTCGCCCCGTACTTCAGCAGGCTGCTCCGCTTCTTCCCGCCCGTCGTCACCGGCACCGTGATCACCCTGATAGGCGTCTCGCTGCTGCCGGTCGCCTTCCGCTGGGCGCAGGGCGGCAACGCGGCCGCCCACGACTACGGTTCGATGAAGAACATCGGCATGGCCGCGCTCACCCTGGTGATCGTGCTGGCGCTGCGCAGGCTGCTGCGCGGGTTCCTCCAGCAGATCGCGATCCTGCTCGGCCTGGTCGTCGGCACCCTGATCGCCGTGCCGTTCGGCATGACCAGCCTCGACGCGCTCCGCGGCGCGGACGCGGTCGGCTTCCCCACGCCGTTCCACTTCGGCGCCCCGCACTTCGAGGCCGCCGCCATCGTCTCGATGTGCATCGTGATGCTGGTCTGCATGACCGAGTCGACCGCCGACATGCTGGCGCTCGGCAAGATCGTCGGACGCCCTGCCGACGAGCGGACCATCGAGGGCGGGCTGCGCGCCGACACCCTCGGCAGTGCGGTGAGCCCGCTCTTCAACGGCTTCATGGCCAGCGCCTTCGCGCAGAACATCGGCCTGGTCGCGATGACCAAGGTGCGCAGCCGCTTCGTGGTCGCCACCGGCGGCGGCATCCTCATCCTGCTCGGCCTGTGCCCGGTGGCCGCGTCCGTGATCGCGCTGGTGCCGCTGCCGGTGCTCGGCGGCGCGGGCATCGTGCTCTTCGGCTCGGTCGCGGCCAGCGGCATCCAGACGCTCTCCACGGCGGCCCTGGAGCAGGGCGAGAACGCCCTGATCGTCGCGGCCGCGCTCGGCATCGGGCTGATCCCGATCGCCGCGCCGACCTTCTACGACGCCTTCCCGGAGAACGTCCGGGTGGTCCTGGACTCCGGCATCTCCACCGGCTGCGTGGTCGCGATCGTCCTCAACCTGGCCTTCAACCACCTTGGTCGGAAGGCGAGTTCGGAGGATTCCGCCGTGCTCGCGGAACCCGTGGTGGCCGCGCACTGAGCCCGCCGCGCGCGAGCGGCGCGTACGACACCTGCCCGTGTCGTACGCGCCGCCGTGTCGTCCGGCCGGATCAGCCGATGTGGTACGGGTCGCCGTAGACGTGCCAGTCCAGCGGCGTGTTCAGGTTGAGGTTGCCCTTCTTCAGGAACACCCGCTGCTCGGTGTCGACGCGGCTGGTGTCGCTGTGCGCCTCCTCCTGCTTCATCGCCCAGACGCGGGCGTCGAGGAAGGCGCCCAGGTACTTCGTCTCGTCGCCGCCCTTGGCCGGCGGCTTCGCCTTGGCCAGCGCCTTCTTGCGGATGCTGCTGAAGCTGGTGGGGTCGGTGCCGTCGCCGTGCATGACGATGGCGTCGTAGTAGATGAACTGGCCGAGCGTGCCCACTCCGTCGGCCTTGCCCTGCTCGACGGCCGGGTCGAAGTAGACCCGGTCCCGCTCGTCGTTCTGGGCGTTCTTGAAGGCGGTCTCCGAGGCGGCCGTCTTCCAGTCCTTGGTGAAGTGGGGGTCGAGCCCGGCGTGCGAGTCGCTCCCGTTCACCTTGCGCAGCGCGGGCAGGTACTTCTGGAGCACGTTCCCCGGCTCGCGGGCCGCGTAGAGCTCGACGAGGTCGAGCATGTCGCCGGTGCCGGAGCAGAACCCGATGATGCCGGCGGTGTAGCCCCGGCCGTCGCCGATGTCCTCGATGTACTTGTACTGGGCCTTCCAGTTCAGTGAGGAGTTCTCCGCGCTGGAGACGAGCTCCATCGCTATTTCCTTCTTGGCCGGGTCGTCGAGCCCGGTCGCCGCTGCTGCCATGGGGGCATTGTGGCTGGTCGCGGCGGTGGCCGTGGCCGCGGGTACGGCGATCACGGCGGCGCCGAGCAGGACGGACGCGGTGATCCTGAGACGACGTGCGGTGGCGCTGAAGTGGGGGGTGAGCACCTGACCTCCTGGGGGGAGTTCGTCGTTCACTGTTTTGTTAGGAAACTTTCCTACCACTGGCCGAGCAGAGGCGTACAGCCTTGTGTCACAAGGAAGTTGAAGAATCCGGCCGCGTCCGGTTCAGTTCACCCGGTGAATGAATCGAGCCGGGTCGAGGCGTTCAGCGACGGCGTTTTCGCCATCGCGATCACTCTCCTGATCCTGGAAATCAAGGTGCCCCCGCACGCGGGCGACCACCTCTGGAGCGATCTGGGCCACCAGTGGCCCTCGTACGCCGCCTATGTGGTGAGCTTCCTGGTCATCGGCATCATGTGGGTCAACCACCACACGCTCTTCAGCTATGTGGCACGCGTCGACCGCACGCTGATGTTCCTCAATCTGCTGCTGCTCATGACCGTCGCGGCGATCCCCTGGCCGGCCGGGCTGATGGCCGAATACCTCAGGGAGGACAACGCGTCACATGTGGCCGCCGCCGTCTACAGCGGACTCATGGTCGTCATGGCCCTCAACTTCCAGGCGCTGTGGTGGCACGTGACCCGGACCGGCCGTCTCTTCGACGACCGCGTCGACTTCGCGGCCGCCCGGGCCACCCGCGCCCGCTTCGCGCTCGGCTCGCTCGCCTATCCGGCGACGGTGCTGCTCGCCTTCGTCTCGGCGCCGCTGACGCTCGCCGCGCACGGGGTGCTCGCGGTCTACTACGGCTTCAACCAGCTCAGGATCCCCACGAGGGAGGTGCGGGAGGCCGGTTGAGGTTCCCCGGACGGGAGGCCGCGGGCGCGAGCGGGCCCGCGGCCTTCACCCTGCGCAGCACCGGCGCGGTCTCCAGCGTGCGGATCGCCTCCAGCGCGCCGAGCCGGTGGGTGAGGTAGTGATGCAGCGCCGCCGGGTCGGGGCAGAGGGCCTGGGCGACCAGATTGCTCGGGCCGGTGGTCGCGGCGACGAAGGCGAGCTGGTCGTGGCGGGCGAGCTCGCGGGCCACCTCGTCGAGGTGCGCCGGGGTCACCGACATCCACAGCAGCGCCTGTGTGGTGGCGCCGAACAGCGTGTCGTCGATCTGGCGGGGAAGGTGATGCCGCCCGCCCGGGTGTCCCCGTCCCAATTGAGCAGGCCTGCCACGGCGCGGGCGGCGGGGCCGAGGTCGGGCCTGGGGGTCTGTGTCTGCGTATCCATGGCGGTGCAGACCGGACCGGCGACGGGAACTCATCGCGTCCGGCGGGATTTCCTTTACGGGGGCGGCGGGACCGGAACCGTCCGACCCCTTGCCGAGCGCGGCTACCTGTGCGATATAGGTCTGGACCATCTCGTACGGAGGGAGGGCCCGGCCGTGCAACGCCCCGCCGGATACGCCGTGTTGGTCTGTGCCGCCCTCGTCCTCGCCGCCTGCTCGGCGACCGCCGACGAGCGCGACGGACGGGCGCCGACGGTGCCGGGCGGGGTGACCGCGCAGGCGAGCAGCGCCACCTCCGTGCACGTCATGTGGGAGGCGTCGGCCGACGACAAGGGCGTCACCGGGTACGAGGTCCTCCAGCGGGGTACCCGGGTCAAGGCGGTGCCGGGCGAGAAGCACATGATCGACGTCGACGGGCTCGCCCCGGCGACCGCCTACAGCTTCACCGTGCGCGCCCGCGACGCCGCCGGGAACTTCTCGGCCCCCAGCGCCCCCGTGGCCGTCACCACGCCCGCGCCGAGCCCCGCCGACCACGGGCCGCCCACGGCGCCGGGCGCGCTGCGGGGCCGGGCCGACGGGAGCCGCGCGGCGACCCTGACGTGGCGGCGGGCGACGGACGACGTGGGCGTCACCTCGTACGACATCTACCAGGAGGACGTGCGGATCCACAGCGTCTCCGGGCACGAGACCAGTGCCCGCGTCACCGGACTGCGGCCCGGGACCGTCTACACCTTCACCGTGCGGGCGCGCGACGCCGCCGACAACTCCTCGCCGGACAGCGATGCCGTGGACCTGACCACCGCCTCGGCGCCGGGCGCGCCCGCCAGTACCGCGCCCACCGAACTGACCGCGCGTTACGGGAAGGTGGCGGGGGTGCCGACCGTCGAGCTGTCCTGGGTCCCGCCGGACACGGGCGGTCCGGTCACCTCGTACCAGCTCTTCCTCGACGGACGGCTCACCACCACGATCGTGTTCGGCGCGGCGCCGCCCCCGGGCCGGGCGTCGTACAGCCTCACCGTCTCGGCCGAGAAGCCGGGCACCCGCTACAGCGTCAAACTGCGCGCCCGGCTGCCCGACGGGAAGTGGGGCGACTTCTCGGCCCAGCGCACGGTCGTCATCGGCGGTTGACAGGCTACGAGTTGAGCTGGCGGCCGCCGAACGCGCCCGAGCCGTCCGCCTGTTGCCACCACTTCTCCAGACCGCTCTGGTCCATCGCGCTCCAGTCCGGCGTCCGCTCCACGAGGCCGATGCCGAGCTGGCGACCCAGCTCGACCATGGACCGGCCGCCGGCGGCCCGGCCCGAGTCGTACGCGCGCAGCGCCTCCTGCCAGTCCGGTGTGCTGGTGAGGCACGTCTCCAGAGCGGTGGCGTCCTGGAGCGCCTTGACCGCGCCGCCGCCGGTGTGCGGGCGGGCCACCGTCGCCGCGTCGCCCGCCAGGACCAGCCGGCCGGTGGCGTAGTGCGGCGCGGTGAAGTCGTACATCGGCTGGACGAAGAGCTCGTCGGCGGTGGTCGTGCGCACCAACTGGCCCCAATAGGGCGCCAGTTGGGTGTCGGCGATGTGGGCGAGCCTGGTGTGCAGGGTCGCGGCGAGGGTGCCGGGCGGCAGGCTGGTCGGGTTGTCGAAGCGCAGGTCGAGGTCCGGGGGAGGGGCGGTGTACAGCACCCAGTTGACCCGCAGCCCGCCCCGGCCGTCGGGGATGCGGTAGATGATGACGTGCCCGCCGGGGAACACGGCGTACACGCAGTCCTCGTCGGGCCACAGCTCCGGGGCCATCAGCCGGTCGGCCGCGAAGGCGCCCCGCCAGGCCAGATAGCCCGCGTAGCGCGGACGCACCTCGGGGCACGCGGCCGTGCGCACCGCCGAGCGGTAGCCGTCCGCGCCGATCACCAGGTCGAACCGCTCGCTCCCGGACCCGGTCGCCAGCTCCACGCCGTCCGGGGTGACCTCGACCGCGCCGACGGCCGTCCCGGACCGGAAGTCGGCCGACTCGGGCACCCGGCCGCGCAGTTCGTGCCACAGCGGTCCCCAGTTGTACGTGCGGAACGGGAACGGCAGCACCCCGATCCGCCGGCCCAGCGGCGCCGAGCCGTTCTTCACGTACCAGCACCGCCGGCCCAGCTGGAGCCACGGCATCGAGGCGTCCACATAGCCGGCCGCCTCCAGCTCCGCGTACCGGTCGTTGTGCATGGCGAGCCCCACGCCCCGGTCCGCCAGATGGCCCGAGGCCCGTTCGAACACGGTGACTTCCGCCGCGCCGCCCCGGTGTGCGGCCAGCGCCGCGGCACACCCGGCGATACTGCCGCCGACTACGGCGACCCTGCCTCCACGTAGCATCCGCTCATTCTGACAGGGCGGACACGGCGCGGGGCCGGAGGCGAAGGATTCGCCCCGGCCCCGCGTGGAGTGACGGTGGGTCAGCCGACCAGCTGCTCGTACGCGGGCAGCGTCAGGAAGTCCGCGTAGTCCGCGTCGAGGGAGACCTTCAGGAGCAGGTCGTGGGCCTGCTGCCAGCGGCCGGCCGCGAAGGCCTCCTCGCCGATCTCGGCGCGGATCGCGGCCAGTTCCTCGGCCGCGACCTCACGGGCCAGGTCGGCGGTGGCGAGCTCGCCGTTCTCGAACACCACACCCGCGTTGATCCACTGCCAGATCTGCGAGCGGGAGATCTCGGCGGTGGCCGCGTCCTCCATGAGGTTGAAGATGGCGACGGCGCCGAGGCCGCGCAGCCAGGCCTCGATGTAGCGGATGCCGACCTGGACGGCGTTGCGCAGCCCGTCGTAGGTGGGCTTGGCGTCGAGGGAGTCGATGGCGATCAGATCGCCCGGCGCCACCGAGACATCCTCGCGCAGCCGGTCCTTCTGGTTCGGCCTGTCGCCGAGGACCGCGTCGAAGGAGGCCATGGCGATCGGGACCAGGTCCGGGTGGGCGACCCAGGAGCCGTCGAAGCCGTCGCCCGCCTCGCGGTCCTTGTCGGCCTTGACCTTCTCGAACGCGACCTTGTTGACCTCGGCGTCCTTGCGGGACGGGATGAAGGCCGCCATGCCGCCGATGGCGTGCGCGCCGCGCTTGTGGCAGGTGCGGACGAGGAGTTCGGTGTACGCGCGCATGAACGGGGCCGTCATGGTCACCGCGTTGCGGTCCGGCAGGACGAACTTGGCGCCGCCGTCACGGAAGTTCTTGACGATCGAGAAGAGGTAGTCCCAGCGGCCCGCGTTCAGCCCGGCGGCGTGGTCGCGCAGCTCGTAGAGGATCTCCTCCATCTCGTACGCGGCCGTGATCGTCTCGATCAGGACGGTCGCGCGGACCGTGCCCTGCGGGATGCCGACGTAGTCCTGCGCGAAGACGAAGACGTCGTTCCAGAGGCGGGCCTCCAGGTACGACTCGGTCTTGGGGAGGTAGAAGTACGGGCCCTTGCCGAGCTCGATGAGGCGCTTGGCGTTGTGGAAGAAGTAGAGGCCGAAGTCGACCAGGGCGCCGGGCACCGGGCGGCCGTCGAAGCGCAGGTGGCGCTCCTCCAGGTGCCAGCCGCGCGGGCGCATCACGACGGTGGCGAGCTCGCCCGCGTCCTTGAGCGCGTACGACTTGCCGGACCTCGGATCGGTGAAGTCGATCCGGCGCTCGTACGCGTCGATCAGGTTGAGCTGGCCCGTGACGACGTTCTCCCAGGTGGGGGCGGAGGCGTCCTCGAAGTCGGCGAGCCACACCTTCGCGCCCGAGTTCAGCGCGTTGATGGTCATCTTGCGGTCGGTCGGGCCGGTGATCTCGACGCGGCGGTCGTTGAGCGCGGCGGGGGCCGGGGCGACCTTCCAGGAGTCGTCGGCGCGGATCGCGGCGGTCTCGGGGCGGAAGTCCAGCGTGGAGGTGCGGGCGATCTCGGCGCGGCGGTCCTGGCGGCGGAGCAGGAGCTCGTCACGGCGGGGCGTGAACAGCCGGTGCAGCTCGGCCACGAAGGCGAGGGCCGCGTCGGTGAGCACCTCGTCCTGCCGGGGCAGGGGCTCGGCGTCGACGATGGCCAGCGGGGACGGCGCTGGTGCGGACATGTGCTGTCACTCCTTCGCGGGCGGTGCCCTCACCGGCCGCCGGAAGTCAGAAAAGGCACTCAGTGCCAGGACCCCGGAATGCGACTGGGGGCGCCGTCTCAATCAATCGGGCGCTTCTGAACAGTGGATACTAGTTTCCTCATAGTGGAAGTTCAATGGTTTGTTGATGTCGAGATTCTCCGGGTCGACAGACCGTGGCGCTCGGTGCCACCACGTTCACTCCAGGTGTACCGGAGGATCAGTCCAGGCGCCCGAGATCCGCCGCCGTGTCGATGTCGTACGGCTCGGCCACGTCCCCGCACTCGACGAGCGTGATCTCCGGCTCGTGCTCCGCGAGATAGGCGCGCGCCCCGCGGTCGCCGCGCGCGCTCGCCGCGATCGGCTGCCAGCGGTCGGCGCCGAAGAGCACGGGGTGGCCGCGCTTTCCGTCGTACGCGGCCGCCGCGAGCGAGGACGGTGAGCGGTACGCGGCCCTGACGCGCCCGATCGCCTCCGCGCCGATGCCGGGCTGGTCCACCAGGCTGACCAGCGCGGCCCCCGCTCCCGTCCCGGCCAGTGAGGCGAGGCCCGCGCGCAGGGAGGAGCCCATGCCCTCGGTCCACTCCGGGTTGTCGACCAGCACGCAGCCGTCGAGGCGGGCGCGGGCGCGTACCTCGTCCGCGGCGGCGCCGAGCACCACGTGCACGGTGGCGCAGCCGCCCTCGCGCAGTACCCGTACCGCGTGCTCCACCAGCGGGCGGCCCCGGTGCGTCAACAGGGCCTTGGGCCGGCCGCCGAGGCGGCGTCCGCCGCCCGCGGCCAGCAGCAGGCCCACGACCTGCGCTTCGTCCTTCGTCGGTTGTGTCATGGCCCCACGTATACCGAATGCGCCCGCCGAATTCCGTCCACACGGTGGCGCGCGCCGGGCGCGATGGCGTTAACTGGCCCGCAACTCCCGTCAGTTGACCTTCGCTGACGGGCTGTGAGTACCGGCACGAAGATGTGCGTGGGGAAGGAATTTTGTTGCGACGCGTGGAGCAGTGGCCCGTGACCGGCAGTGCGGATCCCAGGGTGGCGGGGCTGCGGGTCGCCGTGGCGCGGCTGCGGCGGGAGCTGGCGGGGTACCCGGGGGAGTTTCCGGACCGGGCCGTCGCGGAGGACGAGCTCGCGGCGCTGGACGCGATGGCGGTGTCCGGGGCGCCGGAGGTGCTGCGCCTGCGGCGCTCGCTGCTGTTGATCGCGGGGTCCATCGGGTCGGTGAGCGCGCTTTCCGTCGCCGTGAAGGGGGTCCGGGAGGCGGTCGACTTATTCGGCGAGCCGACGCGCTGACGCGGTGCCCGGTCTTTGTCTGCGGGATGTCTGTGGCTGATCGCGCAGTTCCCCGCGCCCCTTTTGGCCCGGTGTTTGTCTGCGGGCCGGTGGGGGTTGCTCGCGCAGTTCCCCGCGCCCCTAGAAGCCCGTGGCTGAGCTGGGTTCTCCGGCTGCGGCGGACCACCTAAGGGGCGCGGGGAACTGCGCGAGCAACCCAGCACGGTCCGCAGACGAACACCGGCCCGATAAGGGGCGCGGGGAACTGCGCGACCAGCCACACACCACCCGCAGGGGGACGGCCCGGCTACGCCACCCAGTGGGGGCGGAGGGGCTCGCCCAGGGTTGTCGGCAGGCCTGCCGCCAGCGTGGCGGCGAGGCGGCGTACCGCCTCCCGGGTCACGTCCGGCGGCATGCAGTACGGGATCCGCAGACGGTGCTCGTGCGTGCCGGGGTCCGCCGCGAAGCGGGCCCCGCCCTGAAGGCGCACTCCATGGGCCAGCGCAGCCTCGCACAGCGCGCCCGCGATCGGACGGCCCAGGTCCACCCAGAGCGTCAGGCCGCCCGGAGGCAACTGCCAGCGCCACTCGGGAAGGTGGCGGGTCAGGGCGTCCGCCAGCGCCGCACGGCGCTCGCGCATCTGGGCCAGCCGTGACACCAGCACCTCGTCCATGCCGGGCAGCAGCTCGATCGCCACCAGCTGGTCCAGGACCGAGGACGCCATGTCCCGGTGGATCCGGGTCGCCGCCAGTTCGGTGATCAGCCGCGAACTCGCCCGCACCCAGCCGATCCGCAGTCCGCCCCAGTGCGTCTTGCTCAGCGAGCCGACCGTCACGACCTGCTCCCCCTCGCCGTGGCGCGCCAATGAGGCGAGCGGGGCGGGCGCCGGGACGTCCAGCGCCATCTCCGCCATCGTCTCGTCGACCAGCAGCCACGTCCCGGTGGCGCGCGCGGAGCGCAGCAGCCGGGCGCGCTGCTCGGCCTCCATCAGGGCGCCGGTCGGATTGTGGAAGTCCGGGATCAGATACGCGAGCCGGGGCGCGGTCTGCCGCAGCGCGCACTCCATCAGCTCGCCGTCCCAGCCCTCGTCCGTCACCGGCACGGGCGTCATGCGCAGCCCGGCGTACCGGATCGCGTCCAGGCCGTTGGCGTACGAGGGGCTCTCGACCAGGACGCGGTCGCCGGGGCGTCCGAGCAGCCCCATCACCAGGGAGAGGGCCTGCTGGGCGCCGGTGGTGACCAGGATCTGGTCGGGGAGCGTCGGCAGCCCCCGCCGGGTGTACCGCTCGGCGACGGCCGCGCGCAGCTCGGGCAGGCCGAGCGGGTGGTAGCCGGGGGTGCGCAGATGGCCGGGCAGCCGCGCCCCGGCGAGCGCCAGCGCCTCGGCGTACTCGGCCTCCGGCGCGGCGGGCGCCGCCATCGCCAGGTCGATGGTGTCCGCGCCGTCCGGGAAGCTGGCCACATTGGCCGGGCGCCGGCCGGCCGGCAGCTCGGTCCAGGTGCCCGCGCCCCGGCGGCTCACCGCGTACCCGCCCTCGCGCAGCAGGTCGTACGCGGCGGTCACGGTGGCCCGGCTCACCGCGAGCGCCCCGGCCAGCTCCCGCTCGGCGGGCAGCCTCGTGTGCAGCGGAATGCGCCCGTCCAGCAGGAGCGTTCGGACGCCCTGGGCGAGCGCGCGGTAGCCGGGGCGCTCCCCGGCGGTGGCGGCGACCAGGGTGGCCAGCTGACGGCTGCCCAGGGTCCGGCTG
The DNA here is from genome assembly GCF_030028635.1 of Streptomyces sp. BPTC-684. Taxonomy (NCBI): domain Bacteria; kingdom Bacillati; phylum Actinomycetota; class Actinomycetes; order Kitasatosporales; family Streptomycetaceae; genus Streptomyces; species Streptomyces sp. BPTC-684. Next base: position 425,040 of record NZ_CP124863.1, on the reverse strand, counting down.
CTGTCGGCCACCCCGCCCAAGGAGTGGACCGATCCCATCCCCGCCATACCAACTCCCTTAGATTGGCCCTGCTGTCCAGGCCAATCACCCTACAGACTCCGGAGGTGTCAGCGCATTGGTCTGGAACGGCCGGAAAGGGCGAGAACCATGCAGGGCGAGGCGACGGTCACGGGCACGGTGACGGACCGGTTCGAGCGGGAGATGCAGCGGCGCCGCGAGGAGGGGCAAAGGCCCCTCTCCCTCGGCCGGCTGTGGGCCCTTCGGCCGTGGAAGGGGCGGGACAAGTGAACGGGCGGCACGGCGGGCCGGGCCCGGGGCGGGTGGTCGTGGGCGTCAGCGGGTCGCTCGGCAGCCTGGCCGCCCTGCGCGCGGCCGCCCAGGAGGCGCGGCGCAGCGGCCGCAGACTGGTCGCGGTGATCGCGTGGGAGCCGCCCGAGGGCGAGTACCTGTATCTGCGCCACCCCGACCCGGCGTGGGCGGCGCACTGGGAGCGGGACGCCCGGCAGCGCCTCGACGAGGCCTTCGCGGACGCGTTCGGCGGGCTGCCGCCCGGCGTCGAGGTCCGTAAGGCGGCGGTGCGCGGGCGGCCGGGGCCCGCGCTGTGCACGGTCGCGCACCGCCCGGACGACCTGCTGGTGGTGGGCGCGCGCACGGGCGCCTGGCGGGCCCGGGCGCGCCGGTACGTGCTGCGGCACGCGGAGTGCCCGCTGCTGACCGTACCGGCGCCGCGTGCCCCCAGGGGTGCGGCCCGGGAGCTGCGCCGGGCGACGGCGCAGGACTTCGCGCTGCGGGTGTGAGCCCCCGGCGGCCGGGGGCTCACGGGCGGTGTCCCGAAGGGCGTCAGCCCCCGCCCCGGTCGTCCTCCGCCTCGGGCGGCAGCACGTCCTGCGGGGCGTTCTCGGCGAGCAGCGCGAACAGCTCCGCCACCGGATACGAGCGGTCCGCCTCGACGCCCGGCGGGGCCGGGGCCGCCGGGACCAGGGTGTCCGAGGCGGGCGAGTGCAGCCAGACGGCGATCAGATGGACGGCCGGCAGGTGCAGCAGCCGCACCTCCGCGTCGCCCGGCTCACGCCCGGCGGCCGCCAGCGCGGCCGCCGTCCCGGCCACGAACGGCCCGTAGTTGAGCTGGCTGAAGACATGGCCGCCCGCCTCGTCCCGTACCGTCTCGGCGAGCGCCACCGGCCCCGAGTCGTGCTGGACGAGATAGCGCCAGGCGACCGGCCGGGCCCGGTCCAGGCCGCCCGGCAGATCGCCGAGGCCGATCACGTACATCTGGAGCGGATGCGCGAGCCGGAGCTCGTCGGCCGCGGCGGGCAGCAGCGTCGCGGTGCGGACCCGGCCGAGGCCCGCGAGGAGCTCGACCCCGGCCTCGGCGGCCGAGCGCGACTCCTGGGGTGGCTGCGGTACTTGAAGCGCCATGGTCCGTCCCTATGCCCGGGTGTAGTAGCTGTGGGTCCAGGTTCCACTGCCCTGGTAGTTGGTCGCGAGCGTGTTGTACACCTGGTCGGACCGGCCGTAGATCGGGTCGTCGACGGCCACGATCGCGTCCGAGCCGCTCAGCGGCGCGTCCACGCCCATCGCGGTGAAGAAGTGCCCGCCGCCGGTCGACCAGCCGACCCGGATGCACAGCGGACGGCCCGCCTTGATCTCGCCCTCGACGGCCGCGAAGTCCACCCGGTTGGAGACCATCCGGTCGAGGTGGCCGACGATCCTGAGCGGATTGTCCAGCGGCTGCTGCGAGTTGCAGCCCGCCCCGCTCGCTCCGCCGCCGCAGCAGTCGGTGCGCCCCGTCTGCGAGTTGGCCACCGCGCACTGGGTCCAGGTGCTGCCCGCGTTGTAGAAGAGCGCGATGCTGGTCGACACGGCCGCCCAGCACCAGTTGGTCTGCTGCTGCGCCTGCATCGCGAAGGCGAGGCGGCCGCCGTCCCACAGCCGGTAGACCGGCTTGTCGTCCAGGACCGTGATGTCGGTGACGATGTGCAGCGGCGCGCCCCAGTCGACGGTGACCACGAAGGTCACCCCGTGGTTGGGGTCGTACGGCGGGGAGTGCGGGCTGATGTTGCTGACCCGCACCGGCGCCGCGCCCACGAACCGGGGGCTGTGCTTGAGGTCGTTGGGGTCGACGCTGTACTCGGAGACCGTGACCACGACCGTCGAGTCGTGGTCGATGATGCCCCAGTTGAAGTTCAGCGCGGTACGGCCCTGGAGGCCGGCCCAGTACTGGCGTGCGGTACGCGGCATCGGCCCCCCTCAGCCGTTCTGGTACTCGATGGCGACCGGCGGGCCGTCCAGGACCGTGATGTCGGTGACGATGTGCAGCGGCGCGCCCCACTCCACGTTGACCGTGAACGTGACGCCGTGGTTGGGGTCGTAGGGCGGCGAGTGCGGGCTGATGTTCTCCACCGTGATCGTGGCGGCGCCGACGAACCGGGGGCTGTGCCGGGGATCGTTGTTGTCCACGCTGTACTCGGACGCGGTGACGATCACCGTCGAGTCGTGGTTGATGATGCCCCAGTTGAAGTTGAGTCTGGTGCGTCCTTGCAGATTCCACCAGTACTGGCGGGCTGTCTGTGGCATACGGGGCCTCCGCGCGGGTCAGGCCGGACACATGCCGCATGCATGCCCGTCCGGTGCGCCCGTGACGCGTGGGCGTAGCGGAAATCAGCCCGGCTGCCGGATCAGCCGGCGCGCGCCGGCCGCCGCGACCGCCGCCGTGCGCGACTCCACTCCCAGCTTTGCGTAAATATGCACGAGATGGGACTTGACGGTCGCCTGGCTCAGGAAGAGCCGTTTGCTGATCTGGAGGTTGGAGAGCCCGTCGCCGACCAGTTGCAGCACTTCGAGCTCCCGGCGGGTGAGGGCCTCGGCCGGGGTGCGCATCCGGTCCATCAGCCGGTGCGCCACCGCCGGGGCGAGCGCCGACTGCCCGGCCGCGGCCGTGCGCACGGCCGCCGCCAGCTCCTCCGGCGGCGCGTCCTTCAGCAGATACCCGGCCGCGCCCGCCTCCACGGCCGCCAGGATGTCGGCGTCCGTGTCGTACGTGGTGAGGACGAGCACCCGGGGCGCGCCCGGCCGCGCGGTGATCGCGGCGGTGGCGGCCGAGCCGTGCATCCCGGCGCCGAACTGAAGGTCCATCAGCACCACGTCGAAGCCGCCCGAGGCCGCCAGCTCCACCGCCCGCTCGGCGGTCGCGGCTTCCCCGGCCACCGTGAAGTCCGGCTCGGTGTCCAGGACGGCCCGCAGCCCCGCCCGTACGATCGGGTGGTCGTCGGCGAGCAGCAGCCTGATCGGTCCGGTGGTCACCGCGCCCCCGCTTCCCGTACCGGCAGCGGCAGGGTGATCGCGACCGCCGTGCCCTGGCCCGGCGCCGACTCGACGCTCAGGGTGCCGCCGAGCGAACGGGCCCGCGACCGCATCGCCGGGAGCCCGAAGCCGCCGGTTCCGGACGGGCGCTCGCGGCCCGGGTCGAAGCCCTTGCCGTCGTCGACGACATCCAGTGCCACCGAGGTGTCCATGAAGCTCAGCGTGATCTCCGCGCGCCCGGCCGCCGCGTGCTGGACCGTGTTGGCGAGTGCCGACTGGGCGATCCGCAGCAGCGCGACCTCGTACGGCGTGGGCAGCTCGACCGGGGTGCCGCTCACCCCGAACTGCACGGCGGGACCGGGCGTCGAGGCGCACAGCCGCTCCAGGGCGCCGGGCAGCGAGGCCCGCTCCAGACCGGGCGGGGTCAGCGCCCGGACGAACCGGCGGGCCTCCGCCAGGTTGTCCTGGGCGGCCGCGCGGGCCTGCTCGACGTGGGTACGGGCCGGGTCGTCCGGCGCGAGCGCGCGCTCGGCGGCCCGCAGCAGGAGCTGGATGGAGGACAGGCCCTGCGCCAGCGTGTCGTGGATCTCCCGGGCCAGGCGTTCGCGCTCGGCCAGCGTGCCCGCCGCGCGCTCCGCCTCGGCGAGCTCGGCGCGGGTCGACACCAGCTCCTCGATCAGCTCGCGCCGCCGCTCGCTCTCCCGGTACAGCGCGTCGTAGCCGAACACGGTCGCCACCGCCACGGCCGCGCCGAGCAGCGGCCCGATGAACGTGCCGGGCGTGACCTGCTCGCCGTGGAGCAGGAAGCTCGCGATGGCCGCGCCCGCCGTCGCCGCCACGGCGGGCAGGCCCCAGCGCTGCGGCAGCAGGTGCAGCTGGAGGAAGTAGAGGGGGAAGGCCACCCACAGGGCGTCCGGCGACAGGGCGAGCAGCACCAGCCAGACGGCGCAGAGCGCCCCGAGCCAGGCGGCGCCCGCGCGGGTGCGGGGCCGCACGGCGGGTGTTAGGGCCTGTCCGGCGGATCTGGTCGGCCTCGGCCCGGGAAGCGCTTCTCGGTGCTGGTGAGCGGGGGTCCGGTGCGTCCAGCTGCAAGGCGGAGGATCGAGTCGACGCGGAGCGTCGGCGATTGACGACAACGCGGCAGATGGGCGTGCCAGACCCCCGCGTGCCGACCAGATCCGCTGGACAGGCCCTAGCACCCCCGCCGCGTACACCGCCGCCATCGCGCCCGCCGCCGCCAGGACCGCCGCGTCGCCCACCGCCCGGGCCGCGACGAGCGCGAGCAGCCCGGCGAGCAGCGCGTGCAGACACAGGCGCAGCAGCCGGGCGACCGGGGTGTGGGGGCGGGAGTCCATAGGCCTTCCAGCGTAAGCGGGCCCGGCCCCGGCCCGGTCAACCGAAAGTTTGATGTGCGCGTCCGTCCTTCGATCCGGTCGATGTGTGCTGTGGCGCGATGTCCCGGCGGGCCCGGGCCGGAAGGCTGGAGCCATGTTCGTCGCATGGAGAGACCTCCGGTTCGCCAAGGGCCGGTTCGCGCTGATGGGCACGGTGGTGGTGCTCATCACCCTGCTCGTCGGCCTGTTGTCCGGGCTGACCGCCGGGCTCGCCCGGGACAACACCTCGGCCGTGGTGGGGCTGCCCGCCGACCGGCTCGCCTTCGCGGCGCCGCCCGGCGGCCGGGCGGTGTCGTTCACCAGCTCGGTGCTGCGCCCGTCCGTCTGGGAGGGGTGGGGCCGGACGCCCGGGGTGCGCGGCGCCGAGCCGATCGCGATCTCCACGGTGAACGCGAAGGCGGGGGAGCGGACGGAGGCGGTGTCGGTGTTCGCCGTCCGCCCCGGCTCGGTTCCGGCTCCGGTACGGGAGGGGGCCGTGGTCCTTTCGCGGGGCGCGGCGGACAGGCTGCGGGCGGCGGTCGGGGAAGCGGTCGTCGTCGACGGCCGGGCCCTGACGGTCTCGGCGGTGCGCGGCGAGGACTCGTACAGCCACACCCCGGTCGTCTGGACGGCGCTCGCGCCCGGGGCCCCGGCCACGGTGGTGGCCCTGACCCTCGGCGACGGCGTGGACCTCGCGGCGGCGGACCGGGCCCTGGGCACCACGACCCGCACCCCGGACGGCGCGCTCTCGGCGCTGCCGTCCTACCGGGCCGAGAACGGCTCGCTCCAGCTGATGCGCGGCTTCCTCTTCGTCATCTCGGCGCTGGTCGTGGGCGCGTTCTTCACCGTGTGGACGATCCAGCGCAGCGGGGACATCGCGGTCCTCAAGGCGCTCGGCGCGTCCACGCCCTACCTCCTGAGGGACGCGCTGGGGCAGGCCGTGCTGATGCTGTGCGCGGGGACGGCGGCGGGGACGGGGCTCGCGGCGGCGGTCGGCGGGCTGGTGGAGGGCGCGGTGCCGTTCGTCCTCGACGTACGGACCACGGTGATCCCCGCGCTCGTCCTGATCGTCCTCGGCGTGCTCGGCGCCGCCCTGTCCATCCGGCGGATCACCGCCGTCGACCCGCTGACCGCGCTGGGGAGTGCCCGATGACCGCGCCGCTGCTGCTGGACCGTGTGACGCTGACGTACCCGGACGGGGACGGGCGGCTGACCGCGCTCGACGAGGTGTCCCTGGCCGTGCCGCCCGGCACCCTGACGGCGTGCGTCGGGCCGTCCGGCTCGGGCAAGTCCAGCCTGCTCGCGGTGGCGGCGACGCTGATCGCGCCCGACCGGGGGCGGGTGGTGCTCGCCGGGGCCGAGACGGGGTCGCTGAGCGCGGCCGAGCGGGCGGTGCTGCGGCGGGAGCGCGTGGGGATCGTCTTCCAGCAGCCGAACCTGCTGCCGTCGCTGACGGCGGCGGAGCAGCTCCAGGTGATGGCGCATCTGGCGGGCCGGGGGCCCGGGGCGGCCCGGGCGCGGGCCCTCGACCTGCTGGACGCGGTCGGGCTCGCCGACCGGGCGGACCGGCGCCCGCACCAGCTGTCCGGGGGGCAGCGGCAGCGGGTCAACATCGCACGGGCGCTGATGAACTCGCCGTCGGTGCTGCTGGTGGACGAGCCGACGAGTGCGCTTGATTTTGTGCGGGGGGCGTCGGTGCTGGACCTTCTGGTCCGGCTCACCCGGGAGCGGGGCACGGCCACGGTGCTGGTCACCCATGACGTGGCCCACCTTTCGCGGGTGGATCACGTGGTGGAGATGGCGGACGGGAGGCTGGGTGTGGGGCGCGCGGTCGGCTGACGGTCGTCTGTGGCTGGTCGCGCAGTTCCCCGCGCCCCTGAAGATGCCGCTGCGCGGCAATCCCCTGGGCGCCCCGGAGGGGCGCACTTAGGGGCGCGGGGAACTGCGCGACCAGCCCCCACCGGCCCGCACCCGAAGCGCTCAGCCCTGGCCCGTGTTGGCCAGCGCGACGGACAGTTCCTCCGCGATGCCCTGCAGGATCGGGACGATCTTCTCCGTGGCCGCCTCCGTCACGCGGCCCGCCGGACCCGAGATGGAGATGGCCGCGGCCGTGGGGGAGTTCGGTACCGACACCGCGAGGCAGCGGACTCCTATTTCCTGCTCGTTGTCGTCGACCGCGTACCCCGCGTGCCGCACCTGCTCCAGCGCGTCGAGGAAGCCCTCCGGCGTGGTGATCGTCTTCTCGGTCGCGGCGGGCATGCCGGTGCGGGCGAGCAGCGCCCGGACCTCCTCCGGCGGGGTGTGCGCGAGGAGCGCCTTGCCCACGCCCGTGGAGTGCGGCAGCACCCGTCGGCCCACCTCGGTGAACATCCGCATGGAGTGCTTGGAGGGGACCTGGGCGACGTACACGATCTCGTCGCCGTCCAGCAGCGCCATGTTCGCCGTCTCGCCGGTCTCCTCGACCAGGCGGGCCAGATACGGCCGCGCCCAGGTGCCGAGCAGCCGCGACGCGGACTCGCCGAGGCGGATCAGGCGCGGGCCCAGCGCGTACCGCCGGTTGGCCTGCTGGCGTACGTAACCGCAGGCCACCAGCGTGCGCATCAGGCGGTGGATGGTCGGCAGGGGCAGGCCGCTGCTGGCGGAGAGCTCGCTGAGGCCGACCTCGCCCCCGGCGTCGGCCATCCGCTCCAGAAGGTCGAAGGCGCGCTCGAGGGACTGGACACCACCGCTTGCGGCGGATGGCTTGGAGGCGTCGGTGGTGCTGGCGCTGGACGTCGGCACGGCGCGGTCCTTTCAGCTGGCAGGCGAGGCAGCAGCCTACCTGTGTGTTCTTCGCCGTACAGTGCGTACGTAGGGAGTCCTTGCCGGTCAGAGCGGGTTTGTCCGTTCCGGTGGGGCACCCCGTGGCGATAGCTACATTCTGGGAAGTGAAAGTCTAATTCCATTCTGTGGAAACCTCCAAGACCCACGCCGTTGGCCGCCACCGGACCCGGGACACCCTTGACGGCTCCCTGATCGGCGTGAAGACTCCTTCAACAGTTCGTTGAATTTCGCTGGAAGGGGCTCGGGTGTCCGACGTCAACCTGGTACTGCGCTCGTCGCGCGTCATCACGCCCGACGGCACCCGCCCGGCCTCGGTCGCCGTCGCCGGCGGGGTGATCGACGCCGTACTGCCGTACGACGCCGAGGTGCCCGCCGGGGCGCGCCTGGAGGACTTCGGCGACGACGTGCTGCTGCCCGGCCTCGTCGACTGCCACGTGCACGTGAACGACCCGGGCCGCACCGAGTGGGAGGGCTTCTGGACCGCCACCCGGGCCGCGGCCGCGGGCGGCATCACCACCCTCGTCGACATGCCGCTCAACTCCCTGCCGCCGACCACCACGGTCGCGAACCTCCGCGTCAAGCAGGAGGTCGCCCGCTCCAAGGCGCACGTGGACGTCGGCTTCTGGGGCGGCGCGCTGCCCGACAACGTCAAGGACCTGCGGCCGCTCCACGACGCCGGTGTCTTCGGCTTCAAGGCGTTCCTCTCGCCCTCCGGCGTCGAGGAGTTCCCCGAGCTCACTCAGGACCGGCTGGCACAGTCGCTCGCCGAGATCGCGGGCTTCGACGGGCTGCTGATCGTGCACGCCGAGGACCCGCACGAGCTGGCGGCGGCGCCGCAGACGCCCGGCCCCAAGTACGCCGACTTCCTGGCCAGCCGCCCGCGCGTCTCCGAGAACACCGCCATCGAGTCCCTGATCGCCGCCGCCAAGCGGGTCGGCGCCCGGGTGCACATCCTGCACCTGTCGTCGTCCGACGCGCTGCCGGTGATCGCCGCCGCCAAGCGCGAGGGCGTCCGGCTCACCGTCGAGACCTGCCCGCACTACCTCACCCTCACCGCCGAGGAAGTCCCGGACGGCGCGAGCGAGTTCAAGTGCTGCCCGCCGATCCGCGAGGCCGCCAACCAGGACCTGCTGTGGGCGGCGCTCGCCGACGGCACCATCGACTGCGTCGTCACCGACCACTCGCCGTCCACCGCCGACCTCAAGACCGAGGACTTCGCCACCGCCTGGGGCGGTATCTCCGGCCTTCAGCTCAGCCTCTCCGCCGTCTGGACGGAGGCGCGCAGGCGCGGCCATACCCTGGAGGACGTGGTGCGCTGGATGTCCTCCGCCACCGCGGGCCTGGTCGGCCTGGAGCGCAAGGGTGCCATCGAGGCCGGCCGCGACGCCGACTTCGCCGTGCTCGCCCCCGACGCGACCTTCACCGTCGACCCGGCGGAACTCCAGCACCGCAACCGCGTCACCGCGTACGCGGGCAAGACCCTGCACGGTGTCGTCAAGTCGACCTGGCTGCGCGGCGAGCGCATCCAGGAGAACGGCACCCTCACCGAGCCCACCGGCCGCCTGCTCGAAAGGAACAACTGAAACCGTGAGCGAGATCCCTTCCTTCACCGGTGACGCCAGCCCCTACGGCGGCGGCGACCCGTACGCGGACTACCGCACCGCCGACTTCCCGTTCACGCAGTACGCGGACCTCGCCGACCGGCGTCTGGGCGCGGGCGTCATCGCCGCCAACGACGAGTTCTTCGCCGAGCGCGAGAACCTCCTCAAGCCCGACGCCGCCGAGTTCGACCCCGAGCACTTCGGCCACAAGGGCAAGATCATGGACGGCTGGGAGACCCGCCGCCGCCGCGGCGTCTCGGCCGCGCAGCCGCACCCCACCGCCGACGACCACGACTGGGCCCTGGTGCGCCTGGGCGCCCCCGGCGTGGTGCGCGGCATCGTCGTCGACACCGCCCACTTCCGCGGCAACTACCCGCAGGCCGTCTCCGTCGAGGCCACCTCGGTGGCGGGCTCCCCGTCGCCCGAGGACCTGCTCGCCGACGACGTGAAGTGGGTGACCCTGGTACCCCGTACGGCGGTCGGCGGCCACGCGGCCAACGGGTTCGCCGTCGACGTCGAGCAGCGCTTCACGCACCTGCGCGTCAACCAGCACCCCGACGGCGGCATCGCCCGGCTGCGCGTGTACGGCGAGGTCGCCCCGGACCCGAAGTGGCTCGCGGTCCTCGGCACCTTCGACCTCGCGGCGCTGGAGAACGGCGGCCAGGTCGAGGACGCCTCCGACCGCTTCTACTCGCCCGCCACCAACACCATCCAGCCGGGCCGCTCCCGCAAGATGGACGACGGCTGGGAGACCCGCCGCCGCCGCGACAAGGGCAACGACTGGATCCGCTACCAGTTGGCGGCGCAGTCCGAGATCCGCGCGGTCGAGATCGACACCGCCTACCTCAAGGGCAACTCGGCGGGCTGGGCGGCGCTCTCGGTGCGCGACGGCGAGTCCGGCGAGTGGCGCGAGATCCTGCCCCGCACCCGGCTGCAGCCCGACACCAACCACCGGTTCGTCCTCGACGCCCCGGCGGTCGCCACGCACGTGCGCATCGACATCTTCCCCGACGGCGGCATCTCCCGCCTGCGTCTGTTCGGCTCGCTGACGAGCGACGGCGCGGCCCGGCTGAACGCCCGCCACCAGGAACTGGGCGGCTGACGACACCCCCCCTTGCGCGGCGCCCCGCGCCCCTTAAGGGGCGCGGGGAACTGCGCGACCAGCCACGCACGGTCCGCGGCCAAACCACACCGCACTCCCAGCGGAGCGCCCCGCACGGCGAAAGTCTCGCACCGTACGACTTTGGTAGCGCGCCCCGCCCGGAACCCACCACCCCACCCATGGCCTGCGTAGCGTTGGTGGCATGACACGCGCTGGTCCCGAATACCGCTGGCTGCTGCCGTCCGCCGTCGTCGCCCCCGAGCTGCCGGGCGACCGGTCCGAGGGGCGCGGGCCGCGCCGTACCGTACGGGACTGGGTCGTCGACACCTGCGCCTTCCTCGGCGCCGCGCTGATCGGCGTGCTCGCCGCCGACGCCATGAACCAGGCGTCCGACTACTCCGAGACCCTTCAGGCGATCGACCAGCTGGTGGGGGCCCTCGCCTGCTGCGCGGTCTGGCTGCGCAGGCGGTGGCCGGTGGGGCTCGCCGCCGTGCTGGTCGTCGTCACCACCGTGGCACCGGTCGCCGTCGGGGCGCTGCTCGTCGCGCTCTTCGGCCTGGCCGTGCACCGGCCGCTCAAGCCCGCCGTCGCGATCGTCGGCGCCGCCGCCGTGGTCGGCTCGGTGCTGCAACCGGTGATCCGCCCCGACCCGAGCACGGGCCTGGCGGCCAGTGTCGTCATCGGCACGGTGATGGTCCTGTTCGCCATGGGCTGGGGCATGCTGGTGCGCGCCCGTCGCCAGCTCGTCGTGGCGCTGCGCGAGCGGGCCGTACGGGCCGAGGCGGAGGCCGCGCTGCGGGCCGAGAACGCCCAGCGGCTCGCCCGCGAGGCCATCGCCCGCGAGATGCACGACGTGCTGGCCCACCGGCTCACCCTGCTCAGCGTGCACGCGGGCGCTCTGGAGTTCCGCCCCGACGCGCCCCCGGCCGAGGTCGCCCGCGCCGCCGGGGTCATCCGCGACAGCGCCCACGAGGCCCTCCAGGACCTGCGCCAGATCATCGGCGTGCTGCGCAGCCCCGACGAGGGCGCCGAGGACCGCCCCCAGCCGACGCTCGCCACCCTGGACGCGCTGGTCGCCGAGTCCCGCGAGGCCGGGATGAAGGTCACTCTGGACAGCCGGATCGGGGATCCGGACGGCGTCCCGGCGGCCACCGGGCGCAACGCCTACCGCATCGCCCAGGAGGCCCTCACCAACGCCCGCAAGCACGCCCCCGGCGCCGAGGTCACCGTGACCGTCGACGGCCGCCCGGGCGACGGGCTCACCGTCGAGGTGCGCAACCCGGCGCCCGTCGGCGACGTACCGGAGGTGCCCGGGTCGGGCCAGGGGCTGATCGGGCTGACCGAGCGCGCCACGCTCGCGGGCGGCCGCCTGGAGCACGGGCGCACGCCCGATGGCGGGTTCGAGGTCCGCGCCTGGCTACCGTGGCCCTCATGACCATCCGGCTCCTGGTCGTCGACGACGACCCCCTCGTCCGCGCGGGACTCACCTTCATGTTCGGCGGCTCCGACGACCTGGAGATCGTGGGGGAGGCCTCCGACGGCTCCCAGGTCGAGGAGCTGACCGACCGGCTGCGCCCGGACGTGGTCCTGATGGACATCCGGATGCCGAACGTCGACGGGCTCACCGCCACCGAGACCCTGCGCGCCCGCCCCGACGCCCCCGAGGTCATCGTCCTGACCACCTTCCACGCCGACGAGCAGGTGGTACGGGCGCTGCGCGCCGGGGCCGCCGGGTTCGTCCTGAAGGACACCGCGCCCGCCGAGATCGTCGCCGCCGTACGCCGGGTCGCGGCGGGCGAGCCGGTGCTCTCCCCGGCCGTCACCCGCCAGCTGATGCACCAGGTCGCGGGCGCACCGGAGGGCTCCGGCGACCGGGCGGCCCGGGCCCGGGCGAGGATCGGGCAACTCGCCGAGCGGGAGCGGGAGGTGGCCGTCGCCGTCGGCCGCGGCCAGTCGAACGCGGAGATCTCCGCCGCCCTGTTCCTCAGCGTCCCCACGGTGAAGACCCACGTCTCGCGCGTGCTGGCCAAGCTGGGCCTCAACAACCGTGTCCAGATCGCGCTGCTCGTCCACGACGCCGGACTCCTCGACGAGGACGGCGACGTACGCTGAATCGAACAACCGAAGGGGGAACCGAGCATGCCGCTCGTCGATCTGCGCGACCACGGGGACTTCACCGCCAACCCGTATCCGTACTACGCGAAGCTGCGCGCGGAGGGGCCGGTGCACCGCGTCCGCACCTCTGAGGTGGACGAGGTGTGGCTGATCGTCGGACACGACGAGGCGCGGGCCGCGCTCGCCGACGCCCGGCTCTCCAAGGACTGGCGGGCGGTCTCCGAAGAGCCCGACGCCTTCACCGCGGTGAGCGCCAACATGCTGGACTCGGACCCGCCGCAGCACACCCGGCTGCGCAAACTGGTGGCCCGCGAGTTCACCTCGCGCCGGATCGAGGCGCTGCGCCCGCGCGTCCAGGAGATCGCCGACGGGCTGCTCGACACCATGCTGGCCGCCCCCGGCCGCACGGCCGACCTGGTCGACTCGTTCGCCTTCCCGCTGCCGATCACCGTCATCTGCGAACTCCTCGGCGTGCCGGACCTGGACCGGGAGACCTTCCGCAGACTCTCCAACGAGGCCGTCGCCCCCACCCAGAACGACGGCACGAACACCGCGATGCTGGAGATGGGCGCCTATCTGGTGCAGCTCATCGAGGACAAGCGCGCCACCGCCCCCGCCGACGACCTGATGAGCGCGCTCATCCGCACCCGGCACGAAGACGGCGACAAGCTGTCCCCCGACGAGCTCATCGGCATGGCCTTCCTGCTCCTCGTCGCGGGCCACGAGACCACCGTCAACCTCATCTCCAACGGGGTACGGGCGCTGCTCGCCCACCCCGAGCAACTGGCCGCGCTGCGCGCCGACTTCGACGGGCTGATCGACGGCGCGATCGAGGAGATGCTGCGCTACGACGGCCCGGTGGAGACGGCCACGTACCGGTTCACGAAGGAGGCCGTCGAGTGCGGCGGCACGGTCATCCCCGCCGGGGCGGCCGTCCTCGTCGCCCTCGCCGCCGCCGGGCGCGACCCCGCCCGCCACCCCGACCCGGACCGCTTCGACATCCGCCGGACCCCGCAGAGCCACCTCGGCTTCGGGCACGGCATCCACTACTGCCTGGGCGCCCCGCTCGCCCGGATGGAAGGGCGCATCGCGATCCGTACGCTCCTGGAGCGCGCCCCCGGCCTCGAACTCGACCCGGACGGGGGTCCGTTGGAGTGGCTGCCGGGGATGCTCATCCGGGGCGTGCGCCATCTGCCGGTGCGCTGGTGAGGCCCGGCGCTCACGCCTTGCGGGCCGCCGCCGCCCTGCGCCGGTGCTCGCCGCGCAGTACCAGGCCCGGCCACTCGTCCCCGTACGCGCCGCACGCCGAAACCGACCACAGCGACCACTGCTGCGGCACCGAGTAGTACGGCACCAGCATCCGCGCGGTGCGCAGCCGGGACACCTTCACCGGGACCAGCGCGGGCAGCACGTCCGGCTGCTGGCCCGCCAGGATCGCCTTGCGGCAGGACGGGCAGGCGGGGCGGCGGTCCGCCGCCGCCTCGCGCGGGCCGGTCCGGCGCCGGGCCCGCTGCCGGTGCTGTTTGCGCGCGGGCGGCCCGCCGCTCTCGGCCGCCGCGTGCAGCGGGTTGTAGTAGCAGCGCTCGGGCGGCCTCGGCGCAGGCTGCCCCGCGCGGCGGGCGTGCAGCGCGGCGAACCGGACCAGGGCGCGCTCGGCCAGGACCGCGGCGGCGGCCAGGTCCGGCAGGTCGGCCGCCTCGTCCAGGAGCTTGCCCGCGGCCTGGAAGGCGTCGAGCACCCACGCGTAGTCGTGCCCGTCCCGCGCGTCCCCGCCGGGCCTCGGCGCGTCCGGACCGCCCGGCCCGACCGGGAGTTCGGCCGCGCGCAGCACATCGCCGACGGCCGTCACCCGGGCCGACACCAGCCGCTCCAGGCGCTTGCGCGCCGTCTCCCACTCGTCGAGGACCCGCTGCTGCTCCTCCTTCGACGGTTCCCACGTCCGCTGTGCGGGCATGCCCGGACGCAGCACCCCCATGAACCACCAACGCTTCAGCACCGAGCCTCCCCTCGCTGTGACCAGGGTAGAAGCCCCCGAAGCTACTGGAGAGTTAGGGTGAGCCGCTCCGTCACGACGCCCTGAAAGGACCTGCGTTGACCAGCGAAGCCATTGAGGACGCCGTCGTCGATCTCGCCGCTCTCGGTGACGGGTTCACCCGCGACCCCTACTCCGTCTACGCCGAGCTGCGCGAGCGCGGCCCCGTGCACCGCGTCCGGATGCCCGAGGGCGCCGACGCCTGGCTCGTCGTCGGCTACGAGGCGGGCCGTGCCGCGCTCGCCGACCCGCGCCTGTCCAAGGAGTGGCGCAACGCCGACCCTGACCTCGGGGTGAAGCCGGTCGCCTCCGGCACCACCATGCTCAGCTCCGACGCCCCCGCCCACACCCGGCTGCGCAAGCTGGTGACCCGGGAGTTCACTCCGCGCCGGGTCGAGCTCCTCGCCCCGCGCGTCCAGGAGATGACCGACGCGCTGCTCGACGCCATGCTGGAGCGGCCGGACCGCAGGGCCGACCTCGTCGAGGCGCTCTCCTTCCCGCTGCCGATCACCGTCATCGGAGAGCTGCTCGGGGTGCCCGCCCTCGACCAGGACAGCTTCCGCGAGTGGTCCAACACCTCGATATCCGCGCCCGTCCTCGCGGACCGGATGGCGGCGGCCAAGTCCATGTCGGAGTATCTGACCGCGCTCCTGGAGAGCAAGCGCGAGCGGCCCGGCGACGACCTGATGAGCGCGCTGATCACCACCGCCGACGAGGACGGCGACCGGCTGTCGGGCCCCGAACTGCTCGGCATGGCCTGGCTGCTCCTGGTCGCGGGCCACGAGACCACCGTGAACCTGATCTCCAACGGCGTCCTCGCGCTGCTCAGTAACCCCGAGCAACTGGCCGCGCTGCGCGAGGACTTCGACGGGCTCATCGACAACGCGGTGGAAGAGATGCTGCGCTACGACGGCCCGGTGGAGACGCCGACGTACCGCTTCACCACCGAGCCGGTCGACATCGGCGGGACGCCGGTCCCCGGCGGCGGCCAGCTCGTCCTCGTCGCCATGGCCGACGCCAACCGCGACCCGGCCAAGTACGCCGAGCCGTCCCGCTTCGACATCCGACGCGACGCCCGCGGCCATGTGGCCTTCGGGCACGGCATCCACTACTGCCTGGGCGCGCCGCTGGCCCGCCTGGAGGCGCGGATCGCCGTCCGCTCGCTCCTGGAGCGCTGTCCCGACCTGGCGCTCGACATCCATCCGGCGGCGCTGACCTGGCGTTCGGGGATGCTGGTGCGCGGCCCGGAGAGCCTGCCGGTCAGCTGGTGAGCGTCACTCGGTGAACTCCGCCACGGCGACCGGGCGGCGCTCGTGCCGCGAGCGCTCGCACGCCTCCGCGACGCGCAGCGCGTGCAGCGCCTCCCGGCCGTCGCAGGGGTTCGCCAGCTCGCCCCGCACGACCCGTACGAAGGCGTCGAGCTCGGCCCGGTAGGCGGGGGCGAACCGCTCCAGGAAGCCGGGCCAGGGCTTCCCGGCGGGCGCGGGCGCCCCCGGCTCGGCCGAGGTCAGCGGGGTGCGCTCGCCGAGCCCCACGGCCAGCTGGTCGCGGTCCCCGGCGAGCTCCATCCGTACGTCGTACCCGGCGCCGTTGCACCGGGTCGCCGTCGCCGTGGCGAGGGTGCCGTCGTCGAGGGTGAGGAGGGCCGCGGCCGTGGAGACGTCGCCCGCCTCGCGGAACATCGCGGGTCCGGCGTCCGAGCCGGTCGCGTACACCTCGGTGACCTCGCGGCCGGTCACCCACCGCAGGCTGTCGACGTCGTGGACCAGGCAGTCGCGGTAGAGGCCGCCGGAGAGCGGCAGATACGCGGCGGGCGGCGGCGCAGGGTCCGAGGTGATCGCCCGTACGGTGTGCAGCCGCCCGAGCCCGCCCGCCCGTACCCGCTCGCGGGCCGCCGCGTACCCGGCGTCGAAGCGCCGCATGAACCCGATCTGCAGGACCGTCCCCGCGCTCTCGACCTCGTCCAGGGCCGCCATCGTCCCGGCCAGGTCGAGGGCGATCGGCTTCTCGCAGAAGACGGGGAGCCCGGCGCGGGCCGCGCGGGCGATCAGGCCGGCGTGCGCGGCGGTCGCCGAGGCGATCACCACCGCGTCCGGGCCGGCCGCGAAGAGCCCGTCGACCGTGGCGGCCGCGGCCCCGGTCCTCGCCGCGGCCTCGGCGGCCCGCGCGGGGTCGGCGTCGGCGACGACGAGCTCGGTGACCGAGGGGTGGCGGGCCAGCACCTCCGCGTGGAAGGAGCCGATACGTCCCGTTCCGATGAGTCCGATACGCATGGCCAAAAGGTGGCGGTGCCCGAACGTCCTGTCAAGAGTTTGTCCTGACAATCAGACTTCACGACTTCCCGTCAACATGCCCCGCGCACTACGCTCACCCCGTGTCCAAGCAGCCCAGAACCGTGCCGGATCCCGCCGTGCCGCTCCAGCTCAGCGTGGACCGCACCAGCCCGGTCCCGCTCTACTTCCAGCTGTCCCAGCAACTGGAGGCGGCCATCGAGCGGGGCACCCTCACGCCCGGCAGCCTCCTCGGCAACGAGATCGACCTCGCGGGCCGCCTCGGCCTGTCCCGCCCCACCGTCCGCCAGGCCATCCAGGCCCTGGTCGACAAGGGCCTCCTGGTGCGCCGCCGGGGCGTCGGTACCCAGGTGGTGCACAGCCAGGTCAAGCGCCCCCTGGAGCTGAGCAGCCTCTACGACGACCTGGAGGCGGCCGGGCAGAAACCCGCCACCAAGGTGCTGCGCAACACCGTGGAACCGGCCACCGCGGAAGTGGCGGCGGCGCTCGGCGTGCCCGAGGGCGGCGACGTCCACCTGGTGGAGCGGCTGCGGTACGCCCACGGCGAGCCGATGGCCGAGCTGCGCAACTACCTGCCGACCGGGCTGCTCGCGCTCGACACCGCGCATCTGGAGGCCACCGGCCTGTACCGGCTGATGCGCGGCGCGGGCATCACGCTGCACAGCGCCCGGCAGTCGGTGGGGGCGCGGGCCGCGACCGCCGCCGAGGCGGAGCTGCTCGCCGAGGCGGAGGGCGCGCCGCTGCTGACCATGCAGCGCACCACCTTCGACGACACCGGGCGGGCCGTGGAATTCGGCACGCACGTCTACCGGGCGTCGCGGTACGCCTTCGAGTTCCAGCTGCTCGTACGGCCGTGAGGGCGCGGCTCGTACGCCGTGCTCGTACACCCCATTCGTACATCACGTAAGAATGTTCGGACAAAGTATTGACGGGGTCGCGCGCCCGCCGCTAGAACTCACGTGCCGCAACCGGGCGGCCGGGACGGAAGGCGGACCTCATGCGCATACCCCGCACCGCGGCCACGGCGACGGCGGTCGTCGCGGCTCTCGCACTCACGGTCGCCGGATGCAGCAGCTCGGGCGGCAAGAGCTCGGAGGACAAGACAGAGGGCGCCTCGGGCGGCGGCAAGGGCGTCTCCACACCGCGGATGAAGATCGCGATGATCACCCATTCGGGCGAGGGCGACACCTTCTGGGACATCGTGCAGAGCGGCGCGAAACAGGCCGCCGCCAAGGACAACGTCGACTTCCTCTATTCGGCCAACAAGGAGGGCCAGCAGCAGTCGCAGCTGGTCCAGGCGGCCATCGATCAGAAGGTCGACGGGATCGTGGTCACCCTGGCCAAGCCCCAGGCCGTCCAGGACGTCGTCAAGAAGGCGGTCGCGGCGGGCATCCCGGTCGTCACCGTCAACTCCGGTGCCCAGTACTCCAAGCAGCTCGGCGCGCTCGGCCACATCGGGCAGGACGAGGGCGTCGCGGGCGAGGCCGTCGGAGAGCAGCTCAACGCGAACAGCAGGAAGAAGGCCGTCTGTGTCATCCACGAGCAGGGCAACGTGTCGCTGGAAGAGCGGTGCGCCGGAGTCAAGAAGACCTTCAAGGGCTCGGTCGAGAACCTGAACGTCGACGGGACCAACACGCCCGCCGCCACGTCCTCCATCGAGGCGAAACTCCAGGCGGGCAAGGACATCGACGCGGTGGTCACGCTCGGCGCGCCGATCGCGGCCGCCGCGGTCAAGGCCAAGGGCGACGCGGGCAGCTCCGCCGAGGTCGACACCTTCGACCTCAACGCCGCCGTGATCAAGCAGTTCAAGGCCAAGGAGATCGGCTTCGCGGTCGACCAGCAGCCCTATCTCCAGGGGTATCTGGCGGTCGACGAACTGTGGCTCAACAAGACCAACGGCAATGTCGTCGGCGGCGGCAGGCCGGTCCTCACCGGCCCCGCGATCGTCACCGAGAAGGACGTGCCGGCGCTGGAGAAGTACACCGCTCGCGGTACCCGATGATCCGCCGCCGACCTCACGTGACCCATACTTGGGCGGCCGGGGCAGGTCCGCACCAGTCCCGGACGCACCTGGGAGTACAGCAAGAGGAGCACGGCGTCGTGGCAAGGGTTCGGACAGGGGTACGCGCGATCGGCGCGGTGCTGGCGGCGGTGCTCGGAGCTTCCCTGGTGGGATGCAGCAGTACCGGGGGCAAGCGCGCCGAGGACGCGCGCAAGGCCGCCTCGGCGCAGGGCAAGGCGGCGGTGAACACGCCCCGCTGGAAGATCGCCATGATCACCCACTCGGGCGACGGCGACACCTTCTGGGACATCGTCCAGAGCGGCGCCAAGCAGGCCGCCGTCAAGGACAACATCGACTTCCTGTACTCGCACAGCGACCAGGGCCAGCAGCAGGCGCAGTTCGTGCAGGCGGCCATCGACCAGAAGGTCGACGGGATCGTCGTCACACTCGCGAAGCCCGACGCCATGAAGGACGTCGTCGCCAAGGCCGCCAAGGCGGGCATCCCGGTGATCACGGTGAACTCGGGCTCCGAGAAGTCGAAGGAGTACGGCGCGCTCACCCACATCGGGCAGGACGAGACCATCGCGGGCGAGGCCGTCGGCGAGGAGCTCAACAAGCGCGGCAAGAAGAAGGCGCTGTGCGTCCTGCACGAGCAGGGCAACGTGGGCCACGAGCAGCGCTGCGCGGGCACCAAGAAGGCCTTCAAGGGCGAGCTGCAGAACCTCTACGTCACGGGCACCAACATGCCCGACGTGCAGTCCTCCATCGAGGCCAAGCTCCAGGCGGGCAAGGACATCGACGCGGTGGTCACCCTCGGCGCGCCGTTCGCGGACACCGCCGTCAAGGCCAAGAACTCCGCGGGCAGCTCTGCCGAGGTCGACACCTTCGACCTGAACGCCAAGGTCGCGGCCGAGCTCAAGGACGGCACCCTCGGCTTCGCGGTCGACCAGCAGCCCTACCTCCAGGGGTACGAGGCCGTGGACCTGCTCTGGCTCTACAAGTACAACGGCGACGTGCTCGGCGGCGGGCTGCCCGTGCTGACCGGACCCCAGATCATCACCAAGGACGCGGCCGCCAAGCTGGAGGACTACACGAAGCGGGGGACCCGATGACCGCCACCGCCCCAGCGCCCGCGTCCGCGAAGGACGAGCGGCTGATCCACCGGTCGGTGCTGCGCAAGCTGCTCGGCCGCCCGGAGCTCGGCTCGGTCGTCGGCGCCATCGCCGTCTTCGTCTTCTTCTCGATCGTCGCGGACAGCTTCCTGCGGGCCTCCAGCCTCTCGACCGTCCTGTACGCGGCGTCGACCATCGGCATCATGGCGGTGCCGGTGGCGCTGCTGATGATCGGCGGCGAGTTCGACCTGTCGGCCGGTGTGCTGGTGACGACGTCGGCGCTGGTGTCGTCGATGTTCAGCTACCAGATGACGGCGAACGTCTGGGTGGGCGTCGGGGTCTCGCTGCTGACCACGCTCGCCCTCGGCGCCTTCAACGGCTTCATGCTGACCCGTACCAAACTGCCCAGCTTCATCATCACGCTCGGCACCTTCCTCATGCTGACCGGCCTCAACCTCGGCTTCACCAAGCTGATCAGCGGCACGGTCTCCACCAAGTCCATCGCCGACATGGAGGGCTTCGCCTCCGCGAAGAAGGTGTTCGCCTCCCAGCTGTCCATCGGCTCGGTCGACCTCAAGGTCACCATCCTGTGGTGGTTCGGCCTGGTCGCGCTCGCCACCTGGGTCCTGCTGCGCACCCGCTTCGGCAACTGGATCTTCGCGGTCGGCGGGGAGGCCGACGCGGCCCGCGCGGTCGGCGTGCCGGTCTACAAGACCAAGATCGGCCTGTACATGGGGGTGGCGTTCGCCGCCTGGATCTCCGGCCAGCACCTTCTTTTCTCGTTCGACGTGGTCCAGTCGGGCGAGGGCGTCGGCAACGAGCTCATCTACATCATCGCGGCCGTCATCGGCGGCTGTCTGATCACCGGCGGCTACGGCTCCGCGATCGGCTCCGCGGTCGGCGCGTTCATCTTCGGCATGACCAGCAAGGGCATCGTCTACGCCGAGTGGAACCCGGACTGGTTCAAGTTCTTCCTGGGAGCGATGCTCCTGCTGGCCACCCTGCTCAACGCATGGGTGCGCAAGCGGGCGGAGGCGACGGCATGACGGACGCGACCCTGACCAAGAGCACCGAGAGCCCCCTCGTGGAGCTCGACGACGTCAGCAAGTACTACGGCAACATCCGCGCCCTCGAAGGCGTCTCCCTGGAGGTGCACGGCGGCGAGATCACCTGTGTGCTGGGTGACAACGGCGCCGGCAAGTCCACCCTCATCAAGATCATCGCGGGGCTTCACCGGCACGACGCGGGCGCCTTCCGCATCGAGGGCGAGGACGTCTCGCTCAGCAACCCGCGCGAGGCGCTCGACCGGGGCATCGCCACCGTCTACCAGGACCTCGCGGTCGTCCCGCTGATGCCGGTGTGGCGCAACTTCTTCCTCGGCTCCGAGCCGACCAAGGGCGCGGGCCCCTTCAAGCGCCTCGACGTCGACCTGATGCGCCGCACCACCCGCTCGGAGCTGCTGCGCATGGGCATCGACCTGCGCGACGTGGACCAGCCCATCGGCACCCTGTCGGGCGGCGAGCGCCAGTGCGTGGCGATCGCCCGCGCCGTCTACTTCGGTGCCAAGGTCCTGGTCCTGGACGAGCCCACGGCCGCGCTCGGCGTCAAGCAGTCCGGCGTCGTGCTCAAGTACGTGGCGGCCGCCCGGGACGCGGGCCTGGGCGTGGTCCTGATCACGCACAACCCGCACCACGCCTACCTGGTCGGCGACCGCTTCGTCCTGCTCAAGCGCGGCACGATGACCGGCAGCCATCTGCGCACCCAGATCACCCTGGACGAGCTCACCCGCCAGATGGCGGGCGGCAGCGAGCTGGAGGAGCTCAGCCACGAGCTCCAGCGGGCCCCCGAGCCGAACCTCGGCGGCGGGGCCGCCGGCACCGGCAAGTAACGGCCGGGGCCGCCGGGGCGGCACGGGCACACGAGGTCGGGTCCCGGCCGGGGTGGCAGAATCGGGCACGGCGGGCGCCGTCCGCCGCCGGTCACCCCGGCTCCCCGAGACCTCCAGGGACGACACCAGTCGTGCGAGCACTCCAGGACACCCCTCTCCCTCCGCGAAGGGGTGCGGCCCGATGAACACCTACCGAGGCTCCGCCCGGGCCACCGTCCTGCGCACCGTCGGCACCCGCGAGCGCCGCTCGCACCTGACCGCCCCCCGCGTCCCCACCGTCGGCATCGACATCGGCGGCACCAAGGTGATGGCGGGCGTCGTCGACGCCGACGGCACCATCCTGGAGAAGATCCGCACCGAGACGCCGGACAAGTCCAAGAGCCCCAAGGTCGTCGAGGACACCATCACCGAGCTGGTCCTGGACCTCTCGGACCGCCACGACGTGCACGCCGTCGGCATCGGCGCGGCCGGCTGGGTCGACGCCGACCGCAGCACGATCCTCTTCGCCCCGCACCTCGCCTGGCGCAACGAGCCGCTGCGGGACGCCCTCCAGTCCCGGCTCGCCGTCCCGGTCATGGTCGACAACGACGCCAACACGGCCGCCTGGGCAGAGTGGCGGTTCGGCGCGGGCCGCGGCGAGGACCACCTCGTGATGATCACGCTGGGCACCGGCATCGGCGGCGCGATCCTGGAGGACGGCCGGGTCAAGCGCGGCAAGTACGGCGTGGCCGGCGAGTTCGGCCATATGCAGGTCGTGCCCGGCGGCCACCGCTGCCCGTGCGGCAACCGCGGCTGCTGGGAGCAGTACAGCTCGGGCAACGCCCTGGTCCGCGAGGCCCGCGAGCTGGCGATCGCGGACTCGCCGGTGGCGTACAACATCCTGGAGCGGGTCAAGGGCAACATCCCCGACATCACCGGGCCGCTGATCACCGAGCTCGCCCGCGAGGGCGACGCCATGTGCGTCGAGCTCCTCCAGGACATCGGCCAGTGGCTCGGCGTCGGCATCGCCAACCTGGCGGCCGCCCTCGACCCGTCCTGCTTCGTCGTCGGCGGCGGCGTGAGCGCGGCCGACGACCTGCTGATCGGCCCGGCCAGGGACGCCTTCCGGCGCCATCTGACCGGCCGCGGCTACCGGCCCGAGGCCCGTATCGCCAAGGCGCAGCTGGGCCCCGAGGCCGGCATGGTCGGCGCCGCCGACCTCGCCCGGCTGGTCGCCCGCCGCTTCCGCCGCGCCAACCGCCGCCGGGTGGAGCGCTACGAGCGGTACGCCCAGGTCGCCGAGGCCGTACGCAAGTCGAGCTCCGCCCGTACCACCCAGGGATCGCCGTGATGACCCCCGCAGAGCGGCCCGCCGTGCCGCGCCAGTCCCCGTCCCCGGACCAGCCGCCGGCCCCGGAGGACCGCCGCCACATGATCCGCCGCCGCTGGCTCACCGCGGTCATCATCGTGCTGCTCATCGGGGTCCCGGCCGGCTACCTGGCCATCTCCGCGGGGCAGAGCCGCGACAGCGGCCGCGACAAGGAGAGCGAGGCCTCGGCGACCGGGCTGCAGAACGACTGGCCGTCCAAGACCCAGCGGCGCATCTACGACGTGCCGGTCCCGTCGTCCGCCACGGACGTCAAGTACTTCGAGACCAACAGCTGGGCGGTCAGCAAGCTGTACGTGCAGTTCAGGACCACCGCAGCCGGTCTCGCCGAGTTCCTGAAGGACTCCGGTACCAGTACGGCGGCGCTGCGGCCCGGTTCGGTGGCGATCGGCGCCTCCGACGCGAAGACGGTCGGCTGGTCGTTCCCGTCGGGCCACGACTGGGCGGGCACCCGGCACGCCCAGAAGGACCCGCTGCCCACGCAGGACATCACGGTGGACGAGAGCGACCCCGACAACCCGGCCGTCTTCGTGGTCTCGACGGCGACGCCGTGACCGGACGGGGGCGTATCGCGACCCCCTGACCGGAGCACCCCGGTCCGCTCACTAGTCTGGAGCGAGTGAGCGAAGTGACTGCAACGCCTGAGACGACTGTGACACCGGAGCAGCCGAAGCCCCCGACCCTCCAGTACCGGATCGACGGCCCCGACGACGCACCGGTACTGGTGCTCGGCCCCTCGCTCGGGACGACCTGGCACATGTGGGACCGCCAGATACCCGAACTCGCCGGAAGCTGGCGGATCGTCCGCTTCGACCTCCCCGGCCACGGCGGCGCCCCGGCCCACCCGGCGGTCTCGGTCTCCGAGCTCGCCGACCGGCTGATCGCCACCCTCGACGAGCTGGGCGTGCACCGCTTCGGCTACGCGGGCAGCGCGATCGGCGCGGCCGTCGGCGCGGACCTGGCCCTGCGCCACCCGCAGCGGCTCGCCTCGCTGGCGCTGATCGCCGCCTCGGCCCGGTTCGGCACCGCCGACGAGTTCCGCCAGCGCGGCGTGGTCGTGCGCAGCAACGGCATGGACCCGATGGCCCGCAGCGCGCCCGAGCGCTGGTTCACGCCCGCGTACGCGGCGGCCCAGCCCGCCATCGTGGAGTGGGCCGTCCAGATGGTCCGCACCACCGACCCCGGCTGCTACATCGCCGCCTGCGAGGCGCTGGCCGCCTTCGACATCCGCGCCGACCTCGCCCGCATCGGCGTCCCCACGCTGGTCCTTGCCGGTGCCGAGGACCGGGTGACCGGGCCCGGCGACGCGCGCACCCTGGTCGCCGGGGTGCCCGACGCCCGGCTCGCGGTGGTGCCCGGCGCCGCGCACCTGGCGCCGGTCGAGCAGCCCGCCGCCGTCACCGACCTGCTGGTGCACCACTTCTCGACGGCCTGGCACGAGACGCTCCCGGCGATCCCGGTACCGCCCGCGCCGCCGGTCGCCGCCGCCCCGCCGTCGCCGCAGACCCTGCACGTGCCCGTCCCCATGGCCGCCGAGCCCGTACCGTCCCCGGCGCCCGAGGGCCCGGGGCGGCCCGACCCGTACGAGCAGGGCATGAAGCTGCGGCGCGAGGTCCTCGGGGACGCGCGCGTGGACGCGGAGACCGCCGACGCCGACGGCTTCACCGGCGACTTCCAGGAGCTCGCCACCCGCTACGCCTGGGGCGAGGTGTGGGCCCGCGACGGGCTCGACCGGCGCACCCGGGCCGTCGTCGCGCTCGCCGCGCTGGTGGCGGGCGGCCACCTCGACGAGGTCGCGGCCCACACCCGCGCCGCGCTGCGGGCCGGGCTCACCCCCGACGAGATCAAGGAAGTGCTGCTCCAGACGTCCGTGTACTGCGGCCTCCCGGCGGCGGGCGCGGCCTTCCGGGCGGCCGCCCAGGTCATCCGCGAGGAGACCACCCCGCAGCCCTGAGCCGTCCGGGCGGCACGGCGCGTGCCGTAGCAGGATGGGGTCATGAGCCTGAAGCTGACCAAGAAGACCCACGCGTGCGTCCGGCTGGAGAAGGACGGCCGGACGCTGGTCATCGACCCCGGCGCCTTCAGCGAGGCGGACGCCGCGCTCGGCGCGGACGCCGTCCTCGTCACCCACGAGCACCCGGACCACTTCGCCGAGGACCGGCTGCGCACGGCGATGGAGGCCAACCCGGCGGCCGAGATCTGGACCCTGCGCAGCGTCGCGGAGAAGATCTCGGCGGCCTTCCCCGGCCGCGTCCACACCGTCGGGCACGGCGACGCCTTCCGCGCGGCCGGGTTCGACGTCCAGGTCCACGGCGAGCTGCACGCGGTGATCCACCCGGACCTCCCGAGGATCACCAACGTCGGCTATCTGGTGGACGGTTCGCTCTTCCACCCCGGCGACGCGCTCACGGTCCCGGACCACCCGGTGGACACGCTGATGCTGCCGGTGCAGGCGCCGTGGAGCAAGATCTCCGAGGTGATCGAGTACGTACGGGAGGTCAAGCCGCGCCGCGCCATCGACATCCACGACGCGCTCCTGACCGACCTCGCCCGGCCCATCTACGACACCCACCTGGGCAATCTGGGCGGCGCCGACCACGCCCGGCTGAGCCCTGGGGACTCCACGGACCTGTGACACGGGTGAGTGTCGGACCCCGCCGTTAGGCTGTCTCGCATGCGCATCGCGACCTGGAACGTCAACTCGATCACTGCCCGGCTGCCCCGTCTCCTGGCCTGGCTGGAGAGCACCGGCACGGATGTGCTGTGCATCCAGGAGACCAAGACCACCCTGGAGGGCTTCCCCGCCGCCGAGCTCCGCGAGCTGGGCTACGAGTCGGCGGTCCACGCGACGGGGAGGTGGAACGGGGTGGCGCTGGTCTCCCGGGTGGGCCTGGACGACGTGGTGCCCGGCCTGCCCGGCGACCCCGGCTTCGAGGACACCCTGGAGCCCCGCGCCGTCTCGGCGACCTGCGGCGGAGTCCGCCTGTGGTCGGTGTACGTGCCGAACGGCCGGGAGGTCGGCCACGGCCACTACGCGTACAAGCTGGCCTGGTTCGAGGCGCTGAGGGCGGCCGTCGCCCAGGACGCGGCGGGGGAGCGGCCGTTCGCGGTGCTCGGTGACTTCAACGTCGCCCCGACCGACGAGGACGTCTTCGACGTGGCGTTCTTCGAGGGCCAGACCCATGTCACCGCGCCCGAGCGGGCCGCGCTCGCCGCGCTGCGCGAGGCGGGCCTGTCCGACGTGGTGCCCCGCCCCCTGAAGTACGACCGGCCGTACACGTACTGGGACTACCGCCAGCTCTCCTTCCCCAAGAACCGGGGCATGCGCATCGACCTGGTGTACGGCAACGCGCCGTTCGCGAAGGCCGTCAAGGACAGCTATGTGGACCGCGAGGAGCGCAAGGGCAAGGGCGCCTCCGACCACGCCCCGGTGGTCGTAGACCTGGAGATCTGAGAATCGCACTCCGCGTGCCCTGTGGTGGCAGGTCTGTGCGAATGGGACGCTTGACGCCATGAACATCCTGGACAACTGGCGCAAGCGGCACGGCTCGCGGCGGACGGCGGCGCTCGCCGAGGCGGTGGAGACCGATCCGGAGGGCGTGGGCGAGCTCCTCGCGGAGTGCGAGCTGCTCCGCGTCAGGGCGCAGCAGGCCGGGCTCGAACTCGACGACAGCCCCGCGTCGTTGGCGGCGCTCGACCAGCTGCCGCCGCACTGGCGGGACGACCCGGAGGAGCTGCCCTGGCTGGGCAACGACGCGGGGCTGTATCTGGGGACCGTGCTGGTGCGCACCGTCGAGGGCGCCTCCTGGCAGGTGTGGCCGGGCGGGGAGCCGGTGGTGCGGCTCGCCTCGGGGCGCGAGATCGACGTGGTGGGCGCCGGGACCGAGTGGGCGGCGAGCGGAACGCCCGAGCTGTCCCAGATCTACGCGGAGGCCGCGGAGATCTGACGGGCCGACCGTCCCCTAACCCAAAATACGGTTTATGTCCTGTTCGTGCGTGTCGAGGTGAAGTCCCTTTCCGGGCTGGATAGTTTGCGCTGACCTCGACACAGCGATGAGTGGGCAGGACAGCGTATGGCCGTCGATCCCTTGATCGAGCTGCGTGACGTCAACAAGCACTACGGGAAGTTGCACGTCCTCCAGGACATCAACCTCACCGTCGGACGCGGGGAGGTGGTGGTCGTCATCGGCCCGTCCGGCTCGGGCAAGTCGACGCTCTGCCGGACGATGAACCGCCTGGAGACCATCGAGTCGGGCACCATCTCCATCGACGGGCAGCCGCTGCCCGAGGAGGGCAAGGGGCTCGCCGCGCTGCGCGCCGAAGTCGGCATGGTCTTCCAGTCCTTCAACCTCTTCGCCCACCGGACCGTCCTCGCCAACGTCTCGCTCGCCCAGATCAAGGTCCGGGGCCGCAAGAAGGAGGAGGCCGACCGGCGCTCGCGCGAACTCCTCGACCGGGTCGGCCTCGCCTCCCAGGCCGACAAGCTGCCCGCGCAGCTCTCCGGCGGCCAGCAGCAGCGCGTCGCCATCGCCCGCGCGCTCGCCATGAGCCCCAAGGTCATGCTCTTCGACGAGCCCACCTCCGCGCTCGACCCGGAGATGATCAACGAGGTCCTGGAAGTCATGCAGCAGCTGGCGCGCGACGGCATGACCATGGTCGTCGTCACCCATGAGATGGGCTTCGCCCGCTCCGCCGCCAACCGCGTCGTCTTCATGGCCGACGGCAGGATCGTCGAGGACCGCACTCCCGACGACTTCTTCACCAACCCGCACAGCGACCGGGCCAAGGACTTCCTCTCCAAGATCCTCAAGCACTGAACGGGGAGTGGACGCAACCATGACGCGTACGCGACGCGCGCTGGCCGCCCTCGCACTGGTCCTGGCCGCCGCCGGGTGCGGCAAGTCGGGCAGCCCGCCGGTCAAGGGCCCCAAGGCCGACCTGCTGCCCCACTACCAGGTCATGACGGGCTTCTCACTGCCCGACTCCCCGGTGTGGCGGCGGGCGAAGAACCGCGGTCACCTGGTCGTCGGCGCCAAGGAGGACCAGCCGTACATGGGCGAGAAGGACCCGGCCACCGGCGTCTACTCGGGCTTCGACATCGAGATCGCCAAGATGATGTCCGCCTCGCTCGGCTTCGACCCCAAGACCATCGCCTTCAAGACCATCGCCTCCGCCAACCGCGAGACCGCGCTGCAGAACGGCCAGGTCGACTACTACGTCGGCACCTACACCATCAACGACAACCGCAAGAAGCTGGTCGGCTTCGCCGGGCCGTACTACCTGGCCGGCCAGGGCCTGCTGGTGCGCACCGACGAGGACGACATCAACGGGCCGCAGGACCTGAACGGCAAGCGCGTCTGCTCGGCCGCGGGCTCCACCCCGTACCAGCGGATCCAGAAGGACTACCCGAAGGCCGAACTCGTCGCGTACGACACGTACTCCGTCTGTGTGGACAACCTGCTCACCTTCCAGGTCGCCGCCGTCACCACCGACGACACCATCCTCAGCGGGTACGCGGCCAAGGTGCCCGACGAGCTGAAGGTGGTCGGCAAGCCGTTCTCCAAGGAGCCGTACGGCGTCGGCGTGCCGCGCGGCGACAACGCCCTGCGGTTCGCCCTCGACAACGCCATCGAGACCCACGAGAAGAACGGCGACTGGCAGAAGGCGTACGACGCCACGCTCGGCCTGTCGGGACGCAAGGCCGCGCCCGCCCCGCCCATCGACCGCTACCCGGCGAGCTGAGGCCCCGCATGGACGTACTGACCAAGAACTTCTCGCTGTACGGCAAGGGCTTCCTCGGCACCGTCGAGCTCACCTTCTACGCCTCGGCCGTGGCCCTCGTGCTCGGCTTCCTGATGGCCTCCTTCCGGGTCTCGCCGGTCGGCTCGTTCCGGGCGCTCGGCACCGTCTGGGTGAACGTGCTCCGCAACACCCCGCTCACGCTGCTCTTCTTCGCGGTGCTGCTCGGGCTGCCGCGCTTCGGCCTGGTGCTCCCCTTCAAGCTGTTCGCGGTGATCGCGCTCGGCTGCTACACCTCGGCGTTCATCTGCGAGGCGCTGCGCTCGGGCATCAACACCGTGCCCACCGGCCAGGGAGAGGCGGCCCGGAGCCTGGGGATGACCTTCAACCAGACCCTGTCGGCCGTGGTCCTGCCGCAGGCCTTCCGCTCGGTCATCCCGCCGGTCGGCTCCACGCTGATCGCCCTCGCCAAGAACTCCGCCATCGCGGGCGCGTTCAGCGTCACCGAGCTGCTCGGCACGTACAAGACGCTCAGCGAGCTCGGCTACGACATCATCTGGACGTTCATCTGGATCGCCCTCGGTTATCTGATCATCACGCTCACCATCAGCGCCGTCTTCAACCTCCTGGAGAAGTACTGGGGAGTCGCCCGATGACCGCACAGCTGTCCAGAGAAGCCACCGCCCTCTACGACATCCCCGGGCCCAAGACGCAGCAGCGGCACCTGCTCTACGGGATCGTCTCCACGGCCCTGATCCTCGCCCTGCTCGGCTGGATCGTCTACCTCCTGTTCGACACCGACCAGTTCACCTCCACCAAGTGGACGCCCTTCGAGTACGAGGGGATCCAGCGGCTGCTGCTGCGCGGGCTCGGCAACACGCTCAAGGCGTTCGGGTTCGCGGCCCTGTTCTCGCTGGTGCTCGGCGCGGTCCTGGCGACCGGGCGGCTCTCCGACCACCGTCCGGTCCGCTGGCTCGCCACGCTGGTGGTCGAGTTCTTCCGCGCCATGCCCGTCCTGGTCATGATCTTCTTCATCTTCGTGGCGCTGAAGGTGCAGCCGTTGCCGGCGCTGGTGGCCGGGCTGACGCTCTACAACGGCTCGGTGCTCGCCGAGGTGTTCCGCTCCGGCGTCAACTCCGTGGAACGCGGCCAGAAGGAGGCGGCATTCTCACTCGGGATGCGCAAGACGCAGGTCATGACGTACGTGCTGGTCCCCCAGGGGATCCGGGCGATGCTGCCGACCATCATCAGCCAGCTGGTGGTCGCGCTGAAGGACACCTCGCTCGGCTATCTGATCACCTATGAGGAGTTCCTGCACGCGGGGAAGCTCATCGCTTCGAATCTCGACTACGATTTGCCGTTCATCCCCGTGGTGATGGTGATCTCGCCGATCTACATCGGGATGTGCATGCTGCTCTCCTGGTTCGCCACCTGGATGGCCAGGAGACAGAAGCGCAATCCCAAGACGGAGGCCGTGGAAGTCGCCCCGGCCGAACCAGGGACGCTGCTGCCGGGAGTGCAGTAGCTAGGGGGCAAGCCCTCCCGGCAGCAGCCGGTGATCACTCTTCGCGGAGAGGGACCGTCAGATACGACGGGTCTGACGCGGGCGAGGAGAAGGTCAGCTGTGCGCCGGTCGGGTTGTGCTCGATGTAGAGCGGGTCGACGGTGTCCACCACCAGTGCCGGACGGTGGCCGGCCGGTACGTCGTACGACGTGGAGAACAGCTCCAGGTCGACGGGGAACGGCCGGCCGGGCGTTTGGCCGTGGAAGGTGTAGGGGGCGTTGCTGACCAGCTTGCCGAGGCCGAGCGGGCCCACGTCGTACAGATATGCGACGAGGGTGCCGCTCTCCTTGGTGGGAGTGACGGTGGTGTGCAGCGCGGCCGTGCCCCGGATGCGGCGCGGCGTGTCGTACCGCTCCGACTGCCAGACCGCCGCGAGCGCGCGCGGCAGCAGCGGGATCGAGGCCATCGGCGGGAGCTTGGTGAACTGGTCCAGGATGTTCGACGGGAACAGGATGCCGCCGTCGGCGCCCGAGTCGACGTTGGCGTTGCCCAGCATGACGGCGGCGCCGTTGCGGTTGATGTCGTCCGGATAGGTGAGCGGCGAGCGCTTGCGGCCCCACTCGATCATGTCCTGCTCCTTGGCCAGGTCCGAGCCGAGGAAGTCCTTGAGGGTCTGCTGGAGTTCGGCGCCGGGGCGGCCGGTGAGGGCGCCGCTGACGCCCAGCATCGCGGCGGCCTGGAGGGGCTGGGTGCGGCCGCTGTAGATCGACTGGATGAGGTCGGCCCAGCCGCTCATCGCGACGACGGCCGAGACGTCGGCGGTGTCCGGCGGGCCCGCGACCTCGATCTCGCCGCCGGAGAGCCAGAAGCCCCGGGAGGTGTAACCGACCACGGTGTGGCCCGCGTCGGCGAGCTTCTGGGCCTGGGCGATGTACTCGATCTGCGGCGAGGCCGAAGGCGACACCGGCGAAGAGGGCCGCAGCCGTGACGGTTCGGGCTGGACCGCAACCCTTGGGTTGGAAGCCCCCCACCTTGAGGTGGGGGAGCGGAGTCACGAGTGGCTCCCCGTTGCGTCGTTGCAAAGTGAACTGACGCCAACCGGGAGCCCTTACCGGAAGTAACTGGTCGGTAAGTTATGTGCGGGTAGCGATCGCTGGACGAGCTGTCAGCTGCTCGCGGTGCCCGAGGTGCCGGAGGAGGAAGCGCCGCTCAAGGCGCTCTTCTGCTGCCACTGCTCCCAGCTGAGGTTCCACTCGCCGTAGCCGTTGTTGAGCGCCTGGGGGCCCTTGGTGTCGTCGCCGACGATCTCGAACGGGTCGCCGACCTGCACCGTGCCGTACAGCTCCTTGGCGTTGGCGTCGCTCATGCCGATGCAGCCGGAGCTGTGGTTGGTGTTGCCGAAGTACGAGGCGTTCCAGGGCGCGGCGTGCGCGTACATCCCGGACCAGGTGAGGCGCATCGAGTAGTCGACCATCTTGTTGTAGGCGTTGCCGAGGCCGACCGTCTCGGAGTTCATGTTGATCGTGCCCTCCTTCGCCATCAGGACGGCCTTGCCGCGCCAGGACCGCTTGTCGCCGCCGGGCGTGCCTCCCGACACCGGGATGTCCTTGACCACGGCGCCGTCGCGGTACAGCTTGAGGCGGTGGTTGTCGAGGTCGACCTTGACGACCTGGTTCCTGCCGACGGTGAAGCCGGTCTTGTAGTCCTTGACGAACCAGCCGCTGCCCGAGTCGACGCCGTTGAGGTCCGCTTCGAGGGTGACCTTCGTCCCGGACTTCCAGTACTCCTTGGGCCGCCAGTCGACGCGGGACTTGCCCGAGTAGTCCTCCATCCAGCCCCAGGACCCCGCGGTGTTGTCCGAGGTGGTCACCTTGAGCTGCTTCTCCACCGCCGCCTTGTTCTTCACCGGGTGGTCGAAGACGATCGACAGCGGCTGGGCGACGCCGACCGTGGTGTCCTTGCCGGGCGCGAGCGACAGCTTGTTCACCTTGTCGGCGGCGGCGGTCGTGAAGCCGGCCTTGGCGGTGGAGCCCTTCTCGTCCTTCGCCTCGACCGCGTACGTGGTGCCGGGCGCGGCGACCCGGTCCGAGGTCCAGGTCCTGCCGTCGGCGGCCGTCTTCCCCGCCAGCTTCCCGCCCTTGCCGTCGGTGACCGTGACCTGCTGGAGCTTGCCGGCGGCCAGGGTGACCTTCACCGGCTCGCCCGCCTTCGCCTGCTGCCCCGTCAGATTCACCGATATCTCGGCCTTCTTGCCCGCGCCCGCCAGATCGGCGGCGCCCCCCTTGCCGTCGCCGGACCCGCCCGAGCCACCGGAGCAGGCGGTGAGGGCCGCGGCGAGGACAGCGGTGCCGACGATCGCGGCGTTACGGACCGGGCGGCGGCGGAGCGGGGTGTGGCGGCGTATGCGGCTCAACTGGAAAACCTCCGTAGCAATGCTTCTCCATAGGAGAGAGTCGGTAACTCGACTCTAGGTTGCGGAAAGTGCGGGGAATCTCGGGAATTCGTTTGTGACGGGGACCGCAGAGGAACCGTCACCGTCCGGTCACATGCGCCGCGCGGCCCGGTCACGGTCCGCTGTGAGCATCCTGTGCATCCCCGCGGCACCGACGGCGGGGCGCACTTGGGAGGTCACTCACGTGTCCGCACTGCTCGTGACCGGCGACCGCGACCAGGACCTGCGGGTGCACGGTCTCTCCGTCGCCGAGTACCGGTCCTATCTGGCGGGCCGCACCGGCGTGAGTTTTCTGCAGTACCCCTCGTGGGCCGAGGTGAAGGACCAATGGTCCGCGGAAAGGGTCGGCTGGCACCTTGACACGGGTGAATTGAAGGGTGCGGCCCTCGTGCTCTACCGGCAATTCCCGGGCACCCGGAAGTACTTCGCCTACCTCCCCGAGGGGCCGGTCGCGGACTGGGCCGATCCCGACATCGACCGCTGGCTGGGGCCGTTGCTGCGCCATCTGCGCAAGGCGGGCGCCTTCGCCGCGCGCATCGGGCCCTCGCCCGCCTACCGGCGCTGGGACGCCGCCCTGCTGAAGTCCGCGACCGGGCCCGGCCGCAAGGTCGGCGATGTGCTCGCCACCGAGGTGGACCCGCTCGGCTCGGCCGTCGCCGAGCGGCTGCGGGCGCGCGGCTGGCGGCGCTGCGGGGGCGACGACGGCGACGCCGACGCCCAGCCGCGCCACGTCTTCCAGGTCGGGCTGGCCGGGCGCACTCCCGATCAGCTCTGGTCCGGGCTCAACCAGGAGTGGCGCCGCAACGTGCGCACCGCCAAGAAGGCGGGCGTCGAGGTCGTCACCGCGGGCGCGGCCGATCTGCCCGAGTTCTACCGGTTGCTGCGGATCACCGAGGAGCGCGACGGCTTCCGGCTGGGCCGGTCGCTTGCGTACTACGAGCGCCAGTACGCGGTGCTCAACGCCGAGCAGCCGGGCCGGATGCGCCTCTACCTCGCCGTCCACGGCGGCGAGGTGCTCGCCGCCCACACCATGATCACGGCCGGGCGGCGGGTCTGGTACCAGACCGGCGCCTCCGCCGACCACCGCCGCGAGGTGCGGCCCAGCAACGCCCTGCAGTGGCAGATGATGCTCGATGCCCACGCCCTCGGCGCCGACGTCTACGACATGCGCGGGGTACCCTCCACCCTTGATCCACAAGATCGCCCGTTCGGCCTGCTGCGCTGGAAACTCGGCACCGGCGGACAGGTGGTCGAGACGCTGGGGGAGTGGGAGACACCGATGAGCGGCACCGCCAACCACGCGCTGTACCGCGCGTTCCAGGCCTATCTGGCCCGCCGGTGACGGCCCCCGTCCACGCCGGGCCCCGCCACGCGGCCAAGGCGTCGGTGGCGCGCAGCGGCGCGGTGATGGCCGCCGGGTCGATCGTCTCGCGGGCGACCGGGTTCGTACGCTCCGCCGTGGTGGTCGCGGCCCTCGGCACCGGGCTCGTCGGCGACGGTTTCACGGTCGCCAACACCATCCCCAACATCCTCTACACCCTGCTCATCGGCGGCACCCTCAACGCGGTCTTCGTGCCCGAACTGGTCCGCGCCGCCAAGGAGCACGCCGACGGGGGCAAGGCCTACACCGACCGGCTGCTCACCGCGTGCACCGCGGCCCTGGTGGCCATGACGGTCCTCGCGGTGCTCGCCGCACCGCGGATCGTCGACTTCTACACCGACTACACCGGCGCCCAGCGGGACCTCACGGTCGCCTTCGCCCGCTACTGCCTGCCGCAGATCCTCTTCTACGGCCTGTTCACGCTCTTCGGGCAAGTGCTCAACGCGCGCGGCCGGTTCGGCGCGATGATGTGGACGCCGGTCCTCAACAACCTCGTCGTCATCGCGGTGTTCGGGCTCTACCTGTGGACCGCCGGGACGTCCGGCTCGACGCTCGGTGCCACCGACACCCGCGTCCTGGGCTGGGGCACCACCGCCGGGATCGTGGTGCAGGCGCTCGCCCTGTTCCCGGCGCTGACCGCGGCCCGGTTCCGCTGGCGGCCGCGGTTCGACTGGCGCGGCAGCGGCATCACCCGCCCGCTGCGCTCGGCGGGCTGGCTGGTGCTGCTCGTCCTGACCAACCAGGCCGCGTACTGGGTGGTGACCCGGCTCTCCACCACCGCCGGGCAGCACGCCCACGACCAGGGCGTCGCCGGCGGCGCGGGCTACACCGCGTACACCAACGCGTACATGCTCTGGGTGGTGCCGCACGGCATCGTCACCGTCTCCATACTCACCGCGCTGATGCCCCGGATGAGCCGGGCGGCCGCCGAGGCGGACCCGGCGGCGGTGCGGCGCGACCTCTCCCACGGGCTGCGCACCAGCGCCGCGATGATCGTTCCGGCCGCCTGCGCGCTGCTCGCGCTCGCACCCTGGCTGATGGGCGCGGTCTTCGGGTACGGCAGGACGTCTCCGGCCGATGTGACGGTGATGGCGGGGATGCTGATGGCGTTCGCGCCCGGGCTCATCGCCTTCTCCGGGCAGTACGTGCTCTCGCGCGGGTTCTACGCGCTGAGCGACACCCGCACCCCGTTCGTCCTCAACCTGGTGATCGCCGGGTGCAACGCGGGTCTGTCCGCCCTCGCCTATGTGCTGCTGCCCGCGCGCTGGGCGGTCACCGGGATGGCCGGGGCGTACTCGCTCGCCCTGTTCGCCGGGTGGGCGGTCACCGCGTACACCCTCGACCGCAGGCTCGGCGGCGGCGGGCTGCTGCGCTCGCCCTCGCTCGCCGCCCACGGCCGACTGCTGGTCGGCTGCGTGCCCGCCGCGCTGATCGGGTACGCGACGGCCCGCGCGGCCGAGGGGCTCGGCGACATCGCGGCGACCGGGGCCGGGACGGCCGCGCTGCTCGTGGTGCTCGCACTGCTCGCGCGGCCGCTGCGGCTCGACGGCATCAACGACATGATCGGCAAACTGCGGGGCGGCCGGGGCCGCTGACCGGCCCCCGGCCGCCCGGCCGTACGAGACCTCTGCGGCACCTGAGACCACTGCGCCATCCGAGACCCCTGAGACTGCTGGGATACTGACGCTCATGCCACGCGTGCTGCTCATAGAGGACGACCCCTCCGTACGGGAAGGGGTCGAGCTCGGTCTGCGCCGGCGCGGCCACGAGGTGCGCGCGGCCGAGACCGGTGAGGCGGGTCTCGCGGCGCTCAAGACCTTCCAGCCCGAGCTGGTCCTGCTCGACCTGATGCTGCCCGGCATCAACGGCGTGCAGGTCTGCACCCGCATCCGGGAGACCAGCCAGCTGCCGATCATCATGCTCACCGCGCGCGGCGACGACTTCGACGTGGTGGTGGGCCTGGAGGCGGGCGCCGACGACTACATCGTCAAACCCGCCCGCACCGAGGTCATCGAGGCCCGCATCCGGGCCGTGCTGCGCCGCCTCGCCGACCCCGGGGTCCGGCCCGGCCTTGAGTTCCACGGCGAACTGGCTCTGGACCGGGCCGGCCTCACCGCCGCCAAGTCGGGCGAGCGGCTTCAGCTCGCCCCCTCCGAGCTGAAGCTGCTGCTGCACCTCGCGGCCTCGCCCGAGCAGGTCTTCAGCCGCCAGCAGCTCCTGGAGTCGGTGTGGGAGCACAGCTACCACGGCGACGCGCGCCTGGTGGACGCGTGCGTGCGGCGGCTGCGGAACAAGATCGAGGACGCGTCGGGGAGCCCCCGCTACATCCAGACCGTCCGCGGCTTCGGCTACCGCTTCGGACCGCTGCGGTGATACGCGCGCTCAAGCGGCTCGGGCGGATCGGCCTGCGGGCCCGGCTGGTGGCCGCCTTCCTCCTGGTCGCCGTGATCGCCGCGGGCACCACCGCCACCCTCATCTACCAGGAGGCCCGCTCGGCGATCCTCAAACAGGCCCAGGACACCGCGGTCGACCAGCTGCGCGAGCAGATCGGCGCCCAGAAGGTCACGCTGCCGATGAACCGCGACTCCCTGCGCAAGCTGAGCCTCACCGTGGGCCGCCAGGGCAAGCCGCACCCCTGGTCCGTGTACGCCGAGTACGGCACGCTGCGCGCCTCCAACGTCAGCAAGCCCACGTCCGCCGTCCTCACCGAGGAGCTGCGCCGCCGCGCCCGCGCCAATCCGCACGGCACCTTCCAGCGGGTGGTGAAGGACGGCAGGCCCTGGCTGACCATGGGCATGCCGGTGAGGCTCGGCGTGGAAGGAGTGCAGCCGACGCAGCCCAGCGGGATCATGATCTACGCGGTGATGCCGCTCGGCCCCGAGGAGGACACCGTCCAGGCGATGGTCAGCGCCGCCCGCGACGGCGCGCTGCCCGCGCTCGCCGTCGCGCTGGTGCCCGCGCTGCTCGCCGCGCGCAGCGTGCTGCGGCCGGTGCGCGATCTGCGCCGGGCCGCGAGCAGCATGGGCAAGGGGCGCCTCGACACCCGTATCGAGGTGAAGGGATCGGACGAACTGGCCGATCTGGCCTGGACGTTCAACGAGTCGGCCAAGGAGCTGGAGCGGTCCGTCGAGGAGCTCCAGAAGGCCGAGGCCAGGGCCCGCCGGTTCGCCGCCGACGTCTCGCACGAGCTGCGCACCCCGCTCGCCGGGATGCTCGCCGTCACGGAGGTGCTCGACGAGGACGCCGACCGGCTCGACCCCGACACGGCCGCCGCCGTGCGGCTCGTCTCCGCCGAGACCGGCAAGCTCGCCACGCTCGTCGACGACCTGATGGAGATCTCCCGCTTCGACGCCAAGGCCGCCGCGCTCAACCTCGACGAGGTGGACGTCGCCGAGACCATCGCCAAGACGCTCCAGCGCAGGCGGTGGGAGGAGGAGGTCGTCGTCGAACTCCCCGGCGGGATACGGGCGATGCTCGACCCCAGGCGCTTCGACATCGTCGTCGCCAACCTCGTCGGCAACGCGCTGCGGCACGGTGCCGCGCCGGTCCGGGTGACCCTGCGCACCGAGGAGCTCCCCGAGGGCCCGCGGGTGGTGACCGAGGTCCACGACAGCGGCCCCGGACTCGCCCCGGACGTGCTGCCGCACATCTTCGACCGCTTCTTCAAGGCCGACGCCGCCCGGACCCGCTCGGTGGGCAGCGGCCTCGGCCTCGCCATCACCCTGGAGAACGTCCGGCTGCACGGCGGCACGGTCCGGGCGGCCAACCGTCCCGGCGGCGGCGCCGTGTTCACCGTGGCGCTGCCGCCGCGCCCGCCGGTCGCGGAGCCGGTGCCATTGTCGGCGGAGCCGGTGTCATGAGGCGGTCGAGGGCCGGCGCGATCGCGCTGCTGCTGCCCGCCGTGCTGGCGCCGGCCGGGTGCGGGGTGCGGCCCTCCGGGGTCGTGGAGGTGGGCGACCCGGCGATCGTGCAGACGGTGCCGGACTCCGCCCTGGGCGGCGCGGCCGTCTACCTCAAGGGCCCCGACGGAGTGCTGCCCGTCATCCGGGCCACCGGCGAGAAGGCGACCCCGGGCGCGGCGATCATGAGGCTCCTCGACGGCCCCACGGACGCCGACCGGGCGGCAGGACTGACCTCCGACGTGCCCAACTACTACGGCGGAGTCGCGATCAACGTGGAGGACACGACCGTACGGGTCACGCTGACCCGCCCCGTACGCGACTTCTCCGCCGTGGCCCGGCAGCAGCTGGCGTGCACCGCGGCCCACGCGACGGCGGACAGCGGCGCGGTCACGGTGGTCCTGCGGGGCAGCGACACCACCCTCGCCCCCGAGCACTGCCCCTTCTGACCCGGGCACTCTTGTCGCGGGCCTCCGGTTGCCGTCACCTTGGTGCGATGAGTGATCTGCCGGACGTCTTCGACCCGCGCCGGTACGCCGCCGGGCCGCCCCACGACGACTACCGGGAGCTGCGCGAGCGGCACCCGGTGGCCTGGCAGGAGGAGTACGAGGTGCTGGGCTGGCCCGCCGGGCCCGGCTTCTGGGCGGTCACCCGCCACGCCGACGTCGTACGGGTGCTGAAGGACCCGGTCACCTACTCCTCCACGCTCGGCGCCACCCAGATCCGCGACCCCGACCCCGACGACCTGCCGTTCATCCGCCGCATGATGCTCAACCAGGACCCCCCGCACCACGGCAGACTGCGCCGCCTGGTCAGCCGCGCCTTCACGCCCGGCCGCACCGACCGGTTCGCGGCGGCGGTACGGGCCCGGGCGCGCACCCTGCTCGGCGCGGCCCGCGACGGCGCCGAGGACGGGGTCTTCGACCTGGTCACCGAGGTCACCGACGACTACGCGCTGCTCAACCTCGCGGATCTGCTCGGGGTGCCCGGCAGCGACCGGGGGCTGCTCCTCGACTGGACCGAGCGGGTCATCGGCTACCAGGACCCGGACGAGCCGCCGGTGCTCGGCCCCGACGGGCGGCCGGTCAACCCGCGCTCGCCCGCGATGCTGCGCGAGATGTTCGCGTACGCCCAGGAGCTCGCCGCGTACAAGCGGCGCGAGCCCGCCGACGACATCATGACCTCGCTGGCGCACTCCGAACTGGCCGACGCCGAGCTGGAGATGTTCTTCTTCCTGCTGACCGTGGCGGGCAACGACACCGTGCGCAGCGCCGCGCCCGGCGGCTTCCTGGCCCTGGCCGAGCACCCGGACCAGCGGCGGGCGCTGTACGAGGGCGAGGCGTCCC
Organism: Streptomyces sp. BPTC-684; assembly: GCF_030028635.1. NCBI lineage: Bacteria > Bacillati > Actinomycetota > Actinomycetes > Kitasatosporales > Streptomycetaceae > Streptomyces > Streptomyces sp. BPTC-684. The sequence continues at coordinate 385,711 of NZ_CP124863.1, read as the reverse complement.
TGGACACGGCCGTGGACGAGCTGCTGCGGTGGCACCCGCCCGTCCTCACCTTCCGCCGCACCGCCGCCCGGGACACCGTGCTCGCCGGTCAGCGGGTGCGCGCGGGCGACAAGGTGGTGGTCTTCCACGCCTCGGCCAACCACGACGAGCGCGTCTTCACCCGCCCCCAGCAGCTGGACCTCACCCGCACGCCCAACCCCCACGTCTCGTTCGGGGACGGCCCGCACGTCTGCCTCGGCGCCCACTTCGCCCGGCTCCAACTGCGCGTGCTGCACGAGGAGGCGCTGCGGCTGCTGCCCGGCCCGGAGCTCGCCGGGCCGCCGCGCCGACTGGTCTCCAACTTCATCAACGGGGTCAAATCGCTGCCGCTCCGGCTGCCGGGGCCGGGGTCAGGGCCGCGCGGGTGACGTCGGCGACGACCTCCACCACGTCCGGGCCGTACGCCAGGGAGTTGACGACCTTCAGGAGCAGGCAGAAGGTGCCGTTGCCGTGCTTGCGGGCCAGCTTCTGGTGGTTGCGGGCGAGGTAGCGGGTGGCCGCCTGGTTGGTTATCGCGCGCTGGCCGCAGAACAGGAACACCGGCCGCTGACCCTGGCCCGCGGTGACCCGGGCGAGGATCACGTACTCGGTGACCCCGCCCTCCACCCGGTACTTCTCGCCGCCGATGGTGAACGCGCCCCGGTCCGGAACGGGCTCGGTGTCCACGTTCATCGTCACGCCCGGCAGCAGCGCGGAGAGGTGCGCCGCCATACGGCGATTCGAGTACGGGCCGCCCAGGCAGAACTCCGTGCGCTCCCCGAAGCCCTGCTGGGTCAGATCGTGCTGGACGATCCGTGCGTGGGCCCCGCAGTCCTTGATGAGCGAGGCGAGTTCGAGGAGCGCGAACACGTCGAACCGGTGCACCGCGCCCTCCGCCCCCGCGTCGCGGTTGACGACGAGCAGGCACTCGGAGTGGGTCGGCAGCCCGAAGAACGCCTGCTTGCGGCGGAGCCTGCGGTTCCAGAGAGAGGTGCGGGTGAGCCAGCCCAGGGCGGCGCTGATGCCCGCGGCGACCACTCCCAGCACGATGTTGCGCACGTCGTCGTTCATGGGCGGGCATGTTAGCGGGAGTTCGATGTCGTGTTCGTGTCGCGTGCGATGACGGTCCTGACGCGACGGCGGGTGCGGCGCTACGCTGCGCGGACGTTCGCACCCAGGAGGTACGCATGCGTCGCTCCGCCGTCCGCAGTCTCTCGTTACTGGCCGTCGCCGCGGCCGTGGCGACCTCGGTCGCGGCCGCCCCGCCGAGCACCGCGCCCCCGCCCGCCAAGACGCCCGAGGCGATCGGCTACGGGGGCGCCGTCGCCAGCGTCGACGCGGACGCCACCGCCGCCGGCATCGAGGTCCTCAAGCACGGCGGCAACGCGGTGGACGCCGCCGTCGCCACGGCCGCCGCCCTCGGCGTCACCGAGCCGTACTCGTCGGGCATCGGCGGCGGCGGATTCTTCGTCTACTACGACGCCAAGTCCCGCACCGTGCACACCATCGACGGCCGCGAGACCGCGCCGCACTCCGCGACCTCGTCCCTGTTCCTGGAGAACGGCAAGCCGCTCCCGTTCCCGGACGCGGTGACCAGCGGGCTCGGCGTCGGCACCCCCGGCACCCCGGCCACCTGGGACGCGGCCGTCGACGCCTGGGGCTCCAAGCCGCTGCGCCGGCTCCTCGAACCCGCCGAGCGGATCGCGCGCGACGGCTTCACCGTCGACGACACCTTCCGCCAGCAGACCGCCGACAACCAGGCGCGGTTCGCCGACTTCCCGGACACCGCGAAGCTCTTCCTGCCCGGCGGACAGCTCCCGGTGGTCGGCTCGAAGCTGAAGAACCCCGATCTCGCCCGCACCTACGAGGAGTTGGGGCGCGCGGGCGTGGACGCCGTCTACCGCGGCGACCTGGGACGCGACATCGTACGGACCGTCCGCAAGCCCCCCGTCGCCTCCGGCTCGACCCGCATCGCGCGCCCCGGCGACCTCACCGAGAAGGACCTGCGCTCCTACGCGGTCAAGCGCCAGGCCCCGACGAAGGTGGACTACCGGGGACTGAAGGTCTACGGCATGGCGCCCTCGTCCTCGGGCGGCACCACGGTCGGCGAGGCGCTCAACATCCTGGAGCACACCGACCTGTCGAAGGCGTCCGACGTCCAGTATCTGCACCGCTACATCGAGGCGACCCGGGTGGCCTTCGCGGACCGGGGCCGCTGGGTGGGCGACCCGGCCTTCGAGGACGTACCGACCAAGGGGCTGCTCTCGCAGCGGTTCGCGGACTCGCGGGCCTGCCTCATCAGCGACACCAAGGCCCTGACCAGCCCGCTGGCGCCCGGCGACCCCCGCCACCCGGCGCCGTGCGCCACCTCCGGCCAGGCCTCGCCCACCACGTACGAGGGCGAGAACACCACGCATCTGACGGTGGCCGACAAGTGGGGCGACATCGTCTCGTACACGCTCACCATCGAGCAGACCGGCGGCAGCGGCATCACGGTGCCCGGTCGTGGCTTCCTGCTCAACAACGAGCTGACGGACTTCTCGTTCGCCCCGGCGAACCCGGCCGTCCACGACCCGAACCTGCCGGGTCCGGGCAAGCGGCCGCGCTCCTCCATGTCGCCGACGATCGTCCTCGACGGTCACGGCAGGCCGGTGCTCGCGCTCGGCTCGCCGGGCGGCGCGACCATCATCACCACGGTGCTCCAGTCCCTCGTCGGGCACCTCGACCGGGGCCTGTCGCTGGTCGACGCCATCGCGGCCCCGCGCGCCAGCCAGCGCAACGCGGCGACCACGGAGCTGGAGCCCGGGCTCTACAGCAGCCCGCTGAAGGCCCAACTGGAGGCGCTGGGGCAGAAGTTCACGCTCAACCCGATGATCGGCGCGGCGACCGGCGTGGAGCGGCTCGGTGACGGCCGCTGGGTGGCGGCGGCCGAGAAGGTCCGGCGCGGCGGCGGTTCGGCGATGGTGGTGCGCCCAGCCGGGTGACACTTCGCCAGAACCGTCCGCCGGGCGGGTGAAGCGGGCGCGGCCCTCGTCCCTGTGGGGACGGGGGCCGCGTTTCATTTGATGGGCCAAGGTTGACGCGCTCATGTAAACGGGTCAGATGTGTTTGGGTCGGGTAAGGAAACTTGCCTAACAGAAGGGTCCCCACGTGCGCACTCGAACGCTCGCCGTCGCCGCCGCTTCCGGTGCCGCCCTGCTCGCCGCGGCGGCCCTCCCCGCCACCGCGCAGAACACGGCCCGCGCCGCCGACGCCCCCACCCCTACCGGGGAGGGCTCGGTCGGCGCGGCCGAGCTGCTGGCCAAGGTGAAGACCTGTTCGCAGATCTCCAGCGGCAAGTACAGGACCGACAGCGCGAAAGCCGCGACGGTCCCGGTCTGCGGCAAGAACGGCGCCGTGTTCTGGAAGGCCGACCTGGACGTCGACTGCGACGGCCAGACCACCACCGCCTGCAACCGTGACACCGACCCGTGGTTCCAGGGCGACACCGCCTTCCACCAGTCCAACGGCAGACCGCTGAACGCCGAGAAACTGCCCTACGTCGTCGTGCCGGGCTCCAGCTCGATCTGGAACTACTCCTCGGCCGGGATGAAGGGCGGTGGTGTGGTGGCCGTCATCTACGACAACAAGGTCGAGTACGCGGTGGTGGGCGACACCGGCCCCTCCAGGATCATCGGCGAGGCGTCCTACGCCACCGCCAAGGCGCTGGGGATGGACCCCGACCCGGAGACCGGCGGCGCCGAGTCCGGCGTCACGTACATCCTCTTCAGGGACTCGCAGGCGAAGCCGATCGAGAGCCACAGCGCGGCGGTCGCGCTCGGCGACGAGCTCGCCAAGCGGTTCGTCGCCGACAACTGACGGGGTGCCGGGCGGCCCGCGTGCGCGCTACTTCGGCGGGCACACCTTCCACGAGAAGTGGTAGACGGTGTTGATGCTGGCGTCGGTCGAGTCCATGCTGATGAAGCTGGTGGTGTTGACCGTGTCGGAGGTGCCGGCCCCGGCCCGCAGTTCGGTGTTGATGTTCAGATAGCGCTCCTCGCCGCAGGGCTTGTAGACGAGGGCGGAGACGTCCGTGGTGTCGTTGGTCTGCCAGTCGTCGGAGAACGGCCCCTTGAACGGGTGCGTGATGGAGGCCGTCTGGGGCATGCCCTGGAAGTAGTAGTTCGCCCGCTCCTGCGCGGTGGCGCCCTGCGCCAGATGGGCGAAGCCGCGGTAGTCGGCCGAGGCGATCGCGTAGGTGAAGCCCTGCGGCACGTGGACGTTCAGCGCGAGCTGGCAGTTCTTCCTGATGTCGGTCGGCGCGGAACCCTTGCCGACCTGTGCCAGGTAGGTGCTGTACGTGACGGTGAACGCGGTGTTGTCGGGTGAGACAGCGACGGCCGCCGTACCGGCCGGACACCCCGAGCCGTTGACGGTCACGAGGTCGATCACGATCTTGTCGGGCGGCGGGGTGCCCCAACCGCCGGGGGCATGGGCGGAGGCGCTGAGCGGGGCGGCCAGCAGGACGGCGGACGCGCCGCCGATGGCCAGTGCGTTGAACATGACGCTCCCTTCGGTCATGTCGCCAGCCCGGGTTCTCCTGTGGGGGGTTGGCGGGACCATGACAGCAGAACGTTACGTTCCGGGACAGGTACGGACCAGCCAGCGTAGGGCCGTTCCGGGCCCGTACCGGTGGCCCGAAGCGGGCGTCGACTTCCGGCCACGGGGCGGAAGTCAACGCCCTCCGTCAACGCCTAGAGCCGGGTCAGGATCCGCGGGCCCGCGTCCGTCACGGCGACCGTGTGCTCGGTGTGTGCCGCGCGGACGCCGGTGACCGTGCGCAGCGTCCAGCCGTCCCGGGCCGGGTAGTACCCGTCGGTGCCGTCCGCGATCAGCATCGGCTCGATCGCCAGGACCATGCCGTGCCGCAGCACCATGCCCCGGCCCGGGCGGCCCTCGTTGGGCACCCCCGGGTCCTCGTGCATCCGGCGGCCGATGCCGTGGCCGCCGAAGTCCTCCGGGATGCCGTATCCGGCGCCCCGGCACACCGTGCCGATCGCGTGCGCGATGTCGCCGATGCGGTTGCCCACGGTCGCGGCCGCGATGCCCGCCTCCAGAGCCTCGTACGCCGTGGAGATCAGCCGGACGTCCTCGGCCCGCGCCCGGCCCACCGTGAAGCTGATCGCCGAGTCCCCGGCCCAGCCGTCCAGGACCGCGCCGAAGTCGACGCTGACCAGGTCGCCGTCGCGCAGCCGGTAGCCGTCCGGGACGCCGTGCACGATGGCGTCGTTGACGGAGACGCAGGCGACGGCCGGGAACGGCACCGGCGCGAAGCCCGGGTGGTAGCCGAGGAACGGTGAGGAGGCGCCCGCCGCGCGCAGCACCTCGTGGGCCGCCGCGTCGATGTCCAGCAGGCTCACGCCCACGTCCGCCGCGTCCCGCGCCGCGGCGAGCGCCCGCGCGACCACCCGCCCGGCCTCCCGCATCGCATCCATCTGTGGGTCCGTCTTGATCTCTACCATTCCAATTACTATACCGGTCGGGTGGAGCGGTCGCGCAGACGGCCGTACGGGTGACACGGGCTGAGGAGACGTCAGAGGGCTTCCAGGACCGTGGCGTTGGCGAGTCCTCCCGCCTCGCACATGGTCTGGAGGGCGTACCGCGCCCCGCGCTGCCGCATCGTGTGCACCAGCGTGGTCATCAGCCGGGTGCCGCTGGCGCCCAGCGGGTGGCCGAGCGCGATCGCGCCGCCCCGCACGTTGACCTTCGCGGGGTCGGCGCCGGTCTCCTGCTGCCAGGCGAGCACCACGCTCGCGAAGGCCTCGTTGACCTCGAAGAGGTCGATGTCGGAGAGGCCGAGTCCCGCTTTGCGCAGCACCTTTTCCGTCGCCGGGATGACTCCGGTGAGCATCAGGATCGGGTCGGAGCCGGTCACCGCGAAGCTGTGCAGCCGGGCGAGCGGGCGCAGCCCGAGCTTCGCCGCGGTCTCGCTGGAGGTGATCAGGACGGCGGAGGCGCCGTCGTTGGTGGGGCTGCTGTTGCCCGCCGTCACCGACCAGTCGATCTGCGGGAACCGCTCGGCGAAGTTCGGGTCCACGAAGGACGGCTTCAGCCCGGCGAGGATCTCCGGGGTCGTCGTCGGACGCACGGACTCGTCCCGCGTCAGCCCCGCGATCGGCGCGGTCTCGGCGTCGAAGAGTCCGGCGTCCCAGGCCGCGGCGGCCTTCTGGTGCGAGGCGGTGGCGAATTCGTCCATCCGCTCGCGCCCGATCGACCACTTCGCCGCGATCAGCTCGGCGCTGATGCCCTGCGGGACGAGGCCCTCCGGGAAGCGGGCGGCCACGCCCGGGCCGAACGGGTCCTTGCCGGCCGGCACGTTGGACCACATCGGCACCCGGCTCATCGACTCGACCCCGCACGCCACGACCAGGTCGTACGCCCCCGAGATCACGCCCTGGGCGGCGAAGTGCACGGCCTGCTGCGAGGAGCCGCACTGGCGGTCCACGGTCGTCGCGGGGACGGTGTCGGGGAACCCGGCGGAGAGCCAGGCGTACCGGGTGGTGTTCATGGCCTGCTCGCCGACCTGGTCGACGGTGCCGCCGATCACGTCGTCGACCAGCGCCGGGTCGACACCGCTGCGCTCGACGAGGGCGCGCAGGGTGTGGGCGAGCAGTTCGACGGGGTGCGTCTGGGAGAGCGCCCCGCCCGGCTTTCCCTTTCCTATCGGGGTACGGACGGCTTCCACGATCACGGCGTCACGCATCGCGTGCTCCTCGGTTCCGCTCGGGTCCCACCCGCGCTACCGGCGAGTAGGTTGGAAAACTGGATCTACTGTAGCCCGATGGGTTGGAAAATCCAATGCACTGCCGTTCCTGGCTTACCGTGGAGCCATGACGACGTCGCAGAAGAACTCCCGGCCCTGCTCGATCGCCGACGCGCTGGCGGTCGTGGGGGAGAAGTACGCGCTGCTCGTCCTGCGCGAGGTCTTCTTCGGTGTGCACCGCTTCGACGCGATCGCCCGCAACGTGGGTGCCCCCCGCGACATCCTCACCGCCCGGCTGCGCCGGCTCGTCGACGCGGGCGTCCTGGAGAAGGTGCTCTACAACGAGCGCCCGGCGCGGTACGAGTACCGGGCCACCGAGGCGGGGCAGGAGCTGCGCCCGGTGCTGCTGATGCTGATGCGCTGGGGCGACCGCCACCTGGCGGACGTGCCGCCGACGGTGTGGCGGCACGCGTGCGGGGCGGACCTGGACCCGGCGATCATGTGCCGCTCCTGCGGCGAGGAGGTCCATCGCCGGGATGTGACCCCGCGGTTCCAGGTGCCGGGGTGGGGCGCGGAGGGGGCGGAGGCCCCGTAGGGGGGCGAGCTTGGTGGAGTGGGGTGCGCATGGCCCCCTCGGGGCGGGCCTCGCGGAGTGGGGTAGGCACGGCCCCCTAGGGGCGCGGGGAACTGCGCGACCGGCCACGCACGGTCCGCAGACGAACCGCCACCGGCGAAGTGCTTACGCCGCCAGCGGCGTGCAGTGCCCCGCGACCTCGTCCAGCGAGAGGCCGAGCACGGAGGCGAGCGCGGCCACGGTGAAGAACGCCGGGGTCGGCGCGCGGCCGGTCTCGATCTTGCGCAGGGTCTCGGCGGAGAGACCGGCGGCCGCGGCGACCTCGCTCATGCTGCGCCCGTCCCGCGCGGCCCGCAGCAACCGGCCGAGCCGTTCGCCGCGCTCGCGCTCTTCGGGGGTGAGAGGGGTCCGGACCATGGGGCGAGTCTAGTCCCGTACCCCCTTCGTTCGTCTGCGGACCGTGCGTGGCTGGTCGCGCCCACGCGGCGGAGCCGCAAAATGTCACAGCCCCGCGCCCCTAGGAGGCCGTGCGCACCCCACTTCGAGAACGCCTCCCAGGCGTACAGCCGGTCGGCCCAACAGATCCTGCGGGCGGCCGGGGGCGGCGCCACCGTGGAAGCGTGCTCAAGCCGTCCACCCCGAAGTGGCCCCGCCGCGCCGCCACCCTCGCCGCCTGGGGCGCCCTCGCCCTCGCCGCCTGCACCCCCGCCTCCCGCGTCTCCGCCACCGCCGACCACGACACCGTCACCGCCTTCCACCACCCCGGCGTGGTGATCGGCAGGAGTCAGCTGGACGCCGTACGGACGCGGGTCCGGGCCGGGCGGGAGCCGTGGCACTCGGCGTACGAGAAGATGCGCACCAGCCGGTACGGCTCGCTCGCGTACACCCCGCACCCCGCCGAGACCGTCCCCTGTCCGCCGAACGCCGGGCCGCCCTCCTGTCTGGCCGAGCGCGAGGACGCGATCGCCGCGTACACCCAGGCGCTGCTCTGGTCCGTCGACGGCGACGAGGCGCACGCCCGCAAGGCCGTCGAGATCATGGACGGCTGGTCGAAGGTGATGAAGGAGCACACCGAGGGCAACGCGGGCCTGCAGACCGCCTGGGCGGGCTCCTCCTGGGCGCGCGCCGCCGACATCGTGCACGCGGGCTATCCGAAGTGGGGCGCCGCGGACGTCCAGCGCTTCAAGTGGATGCTGCGCAAGGCCTATCTGCCCGCCGTGACCGCCAAGGTCCCCGACTACAACGGCAACTGGGAACTGGCGATGACCGACGCGGCCATCGGGATCGCGGTGTTCCTGGAGGACCGCGAGCTGTTCACCGAGTCCCTGGGCCGCTACCGGGCGCGGGTCCCCGCGTACTTCTACCTCGGCTCCGACGGGAAGCTGCCCGTGCCGCCGCCCGGCGGCACGATGAACACCCCGGAGAAGCTGGCCGCGTACTGGTTCGGGCAGCGCACCTACGCCGACGGGCTCGGCCAGGAGACCTGCCGCAACTTCATGCACATCGGCTATTCGCTGGCCGCCTCCGCGCACATCGCGGAGACCGCCTGGCAGCAGGGCGTCGACCTGTACGGGCCGACGGCCGAGCGGCTGCGGGCCGCCCTGGAGTTCCACGCCCGCTACCAACTGGGTGAGGCGGCCCCGCCGTGGTTGTGCGGCGGCAAGGTGGAGCGCACGATGGGTCCGGACGTGGAGGTCGCACTCAACCATCTGCGCAACCGGATGCACCTGAAGCTCCCCGAGACCGAGAAGCTCGCCGAGCGGCAGCGCCCGGCAGGGACCGACGACCTGTTCGTGGCCTGGGAGACGCTGACGCACGCGGACAACCCGGGTCGGGGTGCGGCGGTGTGACGGGAGCGGGGCGCGCGAGGGGCGCCGCTCGGGGGCGCGCGACTTCTTTCATCACCACCCCGTTCGGCGCGCGGCCACACGCCGGTATCGCGGCGAAGACCTCGGCGTAACACGGGCGCAATACGGCGGGTATCGAATGCCCACGGACCGTGGGGGTTCAGTCGAGCGGTTGGGGGATCGCGCCATGACGGTGAATCAACTCCCGGTGGACATCGGGGTGTTCGTGCAGTACATGGGCCGGATGACGGCCCTGCTCGACCGGTACGGCGGCTGGTACGGGGTCTTCTCGCAGCGCGACCCCGACGGCATGGCGGCCTGTCTCGACGGCAGCGAGGTCCCGCCCTGGGACGTGGTCGAATCGCTGCTCCAGGACCTCGCGCCGACGCACGGCCCGGAGGCGGTGGCCCGCGAGGCGGTACGGGCGCGGGCGCTGCACACCGCGGCCGCCGCCGCGTACGACACCCGCCCGGGCGGCCGCGAGGCGCTGCACGAACGGCTCGCCCTGATGCTCCGCGAGCAGGCGTACGCGGCCGACCGGCTGCCCGGCGCCGCCCCGGACGAACTGGCCTGGATCCAGGACGACCTGGCCCGGGCGACGGCGCGCTGCGCCGAACTGCGCGCCCGCATCGCCGCGTTGGGCCCGGAGGTCCCGAGGGGCTGGTTCAGCGAGCGGGCGGTGGCGCGGCCCAGGGAGGCGGCCGAGGGGGAGGGCGGCCCGGTTGGGCGGGGCGGACCCGACGGTCCCGGCCGACCGGGCGCGTCCGGTGAACCCGGCGGGCCCAGTGGATCCAGTGGACCCGGGGGACCCGGTGGACCGGCTGCCGACCCGGCGCCCCGCGTCCCCGCGCCCCGGCCCGCCGCGCGGCGCATCTCGCGCGGGGCCCGGTTCGCCGGGATCGAGGCCGACGCGGACGGGGCGGAGGACGGCGGGCCCTTACTGCCGCCGGTCGTCGCCGCCGCGCCCACCGGGGCCCGGTTCGGCGGCGGTTGGCACACCCGCAGGCAGCCCGGGCACGCCCGGGGGAAGAACGAGCAGCGGCAGGACCGGGCGGACGACCGCGACCAGCGCCGGAGCGTCCGCGAGGCCGTCGTCCGGCTGGTGCGGCTGCGCGCCCGGGGCCGCACCGGCGAGGCGCACGCCGTGCTGTGCGAGGCGGCCGCAGGACCCGCCGCCCTGCTGCCGCTGTTCGCGGGCGAGCTGCACCGCGCGGGACTGGGCGCCGACTGGGCCACCCTGCTGTGGGAGGCGGCCTCGCTGCCGCCCGACCGGCTGGCCGCCGCGGCCGACGCGCTCGCCGCTGCCGGGCAGGGCGCCGACTGCCACCGGCTGCTGCGCCAGGGCGTGAGCCGGCCCGCCGAGCAGATCGCGGACGCGGTGCTCGCGCTGGGTGACGCCGGGCGCGAGCGCGAGGCGGACGCGCTGCTGAGCGCCTTCGTCCGGGTCCGCACGCCGGAGGACGCGGCGCATCTGGCCGCGCACGCCCCGGCGCGCCTCGGGCCGCAGCTCCTCGCCGCCGCCGGTGCGGTCTCCGAGGGACGACGACGGGACGTCATCCACGCCTTCCGGGTGGCCAGAATTGCAACAGAACGTTGAAAATTCTGGATTGAGGTGAGGGCGCGGCTGGGCAGGGTCCGTACCGATGGACATGGACTCCCGCGCAGCCCGCCCGCGTACGCCCCGGCTCCGTACGCCCACCGCCGCCGCGTTCTTCGACGTCGAGGGCACGCTCCTGGCCGTGCCCGAGCTGCCCGAGCCGCACCGCGACGGCCCCGGGCCGCCGCTCGGCCGCCTCTGGCACGCGCCGGTCCTCGCGGCCCTGCACGACCACGCCGCCCGGGGACACCTGGTGGTCCTGGTGACGCAGGCGTCCGCCGGGGCCGTCGCGCCCCTCGCCCGCGAGCTGGGCGCCGACGCCGTGCTCTGCGCCCGGCCGAGGGCCCCGATGAGGGGCCAGGGCAAGGGATACGCGGCCCGCGCCCTGCTGCGCGAGCACGCCCTGCTCGCCGCCGACTGCTACGCCTACGCGGACGAGGCGGCCGACCTCCCGCTGCTCGCCGAGGTGGGCCATCCGGTGGTCGTCGGCGACGACCCGGTGCTGCTGAGGCACGCCCGGCGGGGCAACTGGGCCCGGCTGCCCGCCCCCGTACCGAGGGAAACGTGATCGACTTCGTGGCGTAACGGCGATGGTCTTGCCACGGTGCGTGACGGGCTCTACGGTCTCTCCACACGCGGTCTACGCGTGTGGATGCCTGGCTGACGGCCCGTCTAAGGAGCAGCTCATGGCCACTGTTGTCCGCGCCGCACTGGTCCAGGCCAGTTGGACCGGCGATACCGAATCCATGATCGCCAAACATGAGGAACACGCCCGCGAGGCGGCCCGGCAGGGCGCGAAGATCATCGGATTCCAGGAGGTCTTCAACGCCCCGTACTTCTGCCAGGTGCAGGAGCCCGAGCACTACCGGTGGGCGGAGCCGGTGCCGGACGGGCCGACCGTGCGGCGGATGCAGGAGCTCGCCCGCGAGACCGGGATGGTGATCGTCGTCCCGGTCTTCGAGATCGAGGGCTCCGGTTTCTACTACAACACCGCGGCCGTGATCGACGCCGACGGCAGCTACCTGGGCAAGTACCGCAAGCACCACATCCCCCAGGTGAAGGGGTTCTGGGAGAAGTACTACTTCAAACCGGGCAACCTGGGATGGCCGGTCTTCGACACCGCCGTGGGCCGGGTCGGCGTCTACATCTGCTACGACCGCCACTTCCCCGAAGGCTGGCGGCAGTTGGGCCTCAACGGTGCCCAGCTCGTCTACAATCCGTCGGCCACCTCGCGTGGACTTTCGGCCTATCTGTGGCAGCTGGAACAGCCCGCTTCGGCGGTGGCCAACGAGTACTTCGTGGCCGCCATCAACCGGGTCGGCCGCGAGGAGTACGGCGACAACGACTTCTACGGCACCAGCTACTTCGTGGACCCGCGCGGCCAGTTCGTCGGCGAGCCCGCCAGCGACAAGGAGGAGGAACTCCTCGTCCGGGACCTCGACTTCGGCCTCATCGACGAGGTGCGCCAGCAGTGGGCGTTCTACCGCGACCGGCGGCCGGACGCCTACGAAGGGCTGGTGAAGCCGTGACCGCCCTCTTCGACCGCCACCGCGCGGTCCTGCCCGACTGGCTCGCGCTCTACTACCGGCACCCGATCGAGATCACCCACGGCGAGGGCCGCCACGTCTGGGACGCCGAGGGCAACCGGTACCTCGACTTCTTCGGCGGCATCCTCACCACGATGACCGCCCACGCCCTGCCCGAGGTCACCAAGGCCGTCTCCGACCAGGCAAGCCGGATCATCCACTCCTCGACGCTCTACCTCAACCGCCCGATGGTGGAGCTCGCCGAGCGGATCGCCCACCTCTCCGGCATCCCGGACGCCCGGGTCTTCTTCACCACCTCCGGCACCGAGGCGAACGACACCGCGCTGCTGCTCGCCACCGCCTACCGCGGCTCCAACCAGGTCCTGGCGATGCGCAACAGCTACCACGGCCGCTCGTTCAGCGCGGTTGGCATCACCGGCAACCACGCCTGGTCACCGACGAGCCTGTCGCCGCTGCAGACGCTGTACGTGCACGGGGGCGTCCGCTCCCGAGGCCCTTACGCGGAGTTGAGCGACCGTCAGTTCATCAACGCGTGTGTGGCAGACCTGGAGGACCTGCTCGGGCACACCCGCGAGGTCGCCGCGCTCATCGCCGAGCCCATTCAGGGCGTCGGCGGCTTCACCTCGCCGCCCGACGGGCTCTACGCCGCCTTCCGCGAAGTCCTCGACCGGCACGGCATCCTGTGGATCAGCGACGAGGTCCAGACCGGCTGGGGCCGCACCGGCGACCACTTCTGGGGCTGGCAGGCGCACGCCGAGAACGGCCCGCCGGACATCCTCACCTTCGCCAAGGGCATCGGCAACGGCATGTCCATCGGCGGTGTGGTGGCGAGCGCCCGCGTCATGAACTGCCTGGACTCCAACTCCATTTCGACCTTCGGCGGCTCCCCGGTCACCATGGCCGCCGGCCTCGCCAACCTCTCGTACCTCGTCGAACACGACCTCCAGGGCAACGCGCGCCGCGTCGGCGGCCTGCTCATCGAGCGGCTGCGGGCCGTCGCCGCCCAGCTCCCGCTCGTACGCGAGGTGCGCGGCCGGGGCCTGATGGCGGGCATCGAACTGGTGAAGCCGGGCACCGACGAGGCCCATCCGGAGGCCGCGGCCGCCGTGCTCGAAGCGGCGCGCGAGGGCGGCCTGCTCATCGGCAAGGGCGGCGGGCACAACACCAGCGTGCTGCGGATCGCCCCACCGCTGACGCTCACGGTCGCGGAGGCGGAGGAGGGCGCGGCGATCTTGGAACGAGCACTACGAGTCGTGTAGCACCTGCACTTTCAAGGTGCCGCGCTCCCGTCCCCCAGGGGCGCGGGGGACTGCGCGACCAGCCCGAGGCGGCCCGCAGACGAGCAACAACGCCCCACGCGGAGCGCGCACGTACGTGTACGAGAGGGACACACCCATGAGTACCCGCACAATCATCCGCGGCGGCCTGGTGATCACCGCCGCCGACGAGATCCACGCCGACGTCCTGATCGAGGACGGCCGCATCGCCGCCCTCGCCGCGCACGGGTCGAGCGCGGCGGGGAGCTGGAGCGCCGACCGTACGATCGACGCGTCCGACAAGTACGTCATCCCGGGCGGAGTCGACGCCCACACCCATATGGAGCTCCCCTTCGGCGGGACCTTCGCCTCCGACACCTTCGAGACCGGGACCCGGGCCGCCGCCTGGGGCGGCACCACCACCATCGTGGACTTCGCCGTGCAGTCGCCGGGCCACGCGCTGCGCGAGGGCCTGGACGCCTGGTACGCCAAGGCGGACGGCAAGTGCGCGATCGACTACGCCTTCCACATGATCCTCTCCGATGTGAACGAGCACACGCTGAAGGAGATGGACCTGCTGGTGGAGGAGGGCATCACCTCCTTCAAGCTGTTCATGGCCTACCCCGGCGTCTTCTACAGCGACGACGGCCGGATCCTGCGGGCGATGCAGCGCTCCGCCGCCAACGGCGGGCTGATCATGATGCACGCCGAGAACGGCATCGCGATCGACGTCCTCGTCGAGCAGGCGCTCGCCGCCGGCCGCACCGACCCGCGCCATCACGGCGAGGTGCGCCGCGCCCTGCTCGAAGCCGAGGCCACCCACCGGGCGATCCAGCTGGCCCGGGTCGCCGGGGCGCCGCTCTACGTCGTCCACGTGTCGGCCGAGGAGGCGGTCGCCGAGCTGGCGGCCGCCCGGGACATGGGGCTTCCGGTCTTCGGCGAGACCTGTCCGCAGTACCTCTTCCTCTCCACCGACAACCTGGCCGAGCCCGGCTTCGAGGGCGCGAAATACGTCTGCTCGACGCCGCTGCGGCCCGAGGAGCACCAGGCCGCGCTGTGGCGGGGGCTGCGCACCAACGACCTCCAGGTGGTCTCCACCGACCACTGCCCGTTCTGCTTCGTGGGGCAGAAGGAGCTCGGCCGGGGCGACTTCTCCAAGATCCCCAACGGTCTGCCGGGCGTGGAGAACCGGATGGACCTGCTCCACCAGGCGGTGCTCGACGGCCACCTCACCCGGCGCCGCTGGATCGAGATCGCCTGCGCCAGCCCGGCGCGGATGTTCGGGCTGTACCCGAAGAAGGGCACCATCGCGCCGGGCGCCGACGCCGACGTCGTCATCTACGACCCGCACGCCGAGCAGACCATCTCCGCCGAGACCCACCACATGAACGTGGACTACTCGGCGTACGAGGGCAGGCGGATCACCGGCCGCGTCGAGACGGTCCTCTCGCGCGGCGAACTCGTCGTCCACGAGCGGCAGTTCACTGGCCGCGCCGGACACGGCGTCTACACCCCGCGGGCCACCTCCCAGTACCTCGGCCAGTAACCAGGAGCAGCACCACATGGACTTCGGACTCGTCCTGCAGACCGACCCGCCCGCCTCGTCCGTCGTCGGCCTCATGCGCCGCGCGGAACGCAACGGCTTCCGCTACGGCTGGACCTTCGACTCGGCGGTCCTCTGGCAGGAGCCGTTCGTCATCTACAGCCGCATCCTGGAGCACACGCGGCAGATGCACGTCGGCCCGATGGTGACCAACCCGGGCACCAGGACCTGGGAGGTCACCGCCTCCACCTTCGCCACCCTCAACGACATGTACGGCAACCGCACGGTGTGCGGCATCGGGCGCGGCGACTCCGCGATGCGCGTCGCCGGGCGCAAACCCAACACCCTGGCCCGCCTGGGCGAGGCCATCGGCGCCATCCGCGACCTCGCGGAGGGCCGCGAGGCCGAGGTCGACGGGCAGCGCCTGAAGCTGCCCTGGGTCAGGGACGGCAAGCTGCCCGTCTGGATGGCGGCGTACGGACCGAAGGCGCTGGCCCTCGCCGGGCAGAAGGCCGACGGCTTCATCCTCCAGCTCGCGGACCCGTTCCTGACGGAGTGGATGGTCAAGGCGGTCCGCACGGCCGCCGTGGAGGCCGGGCGCGACCCCGCCTCCGTGACCATCTGCGTCGCCGCCCCGGCCTACGTAGGCGACGACCTCGGCCACGCCCGCGAGCAGTGCCGCTGGTTCGGCGGCATGGTCGGCAACCACGTCGCGGACCTGGTGGCCCGGTACGGCGAGCACTCGGGCCTGGTACCGGAGGCGCTCACCGACTACATCAAGGCGCGCCAGGGCTACGACTACAGCCACCACGGCCGCGCCGACAACCCGGACACCGCCTTCGTCCCCGACGAGATCGTCGACCGCTTCTGCCTCCTCGGCCCGATCGAGGCGCACATCGAGAAGCTGAAGGCGCTGCGCGACCTGGGCGTCGACCAGTTCGCGGTGTACGCGATGCACGACGCGCGGGAAGCGGTCATCGACGCGTACGGGGAGCGGGTGATCCCGGCACTGAGCTGAGGCGTCCGGGGGCGCCCGTCCCGCACCGGGCGCCCCCGTTCCCGTAACCCGCCCCTCCCCACGGCCCGTTCGCCCTCCCCCCTCGTCCCCCGAACGAATGGCCCGCCCATGACCGACACCGCCATACCCGCGGACACCGCCCCGCCGGACAGCCGCTTCTCCAACGACGACCTCCGGCCGGTGCCGCCCGAGGAGCGCCGCTGGACCACGTACAACTTCGCCGCCCTCTGGGTCGGCATGGCGCACAACATCCCCTCCTGGACGCTCGCCTCCGGTCTGGTCGCCCTCGGCATGGACTGGAAGCAGGCCGTGTTCACCATCGCGGTCGCCAATGTGATCGTGCTCGTCCCGATGCTGCTCACCGGGCACGCGGGACCGAAGTACGGCATCCCCTTCCCGGTGCTCGCCCGCGCCTCCTTCGGGCTGCGCGGCGCCAATCTGCCCGCGCTGATCCGCGCGGCGGTCGCCTGCTGCTGGTTCGGCATCCAGACCTGGATCGGCGGCCAGGGCGTCTTCGTCCTGCTCGGCAAGGTCTTCGGCGGCTGGGCCGACGCCTCCGAGATCGGCGGCGAGCCCTGGACGCTGTGGCTGTGCTTCGTCCTGTTCTGGGCCCTGGAACTGGCCATCATCCACCGGGGGATGGAGACCCTGCGCCGGTTCGAGAACTGGGCGGCGCCGTTCGTCCTGGTCGGGGCCGTGGTGCTGCTGGTCTGGATCGCCCACAAGGCGGGCGGCTTCGGCCCGCTGCTCGACCAGCCCTCCAAGCACGGCTGGGGGCGGGACTTCTGGCCGGTCTTCTTCCCGTCGCTGATGGGCATGATCGGGTTCTGGGCGACGCTGTCCCTGAACATCCCGGACTTCACCCGCTTCGGCAAGGGCCAGCGCGCCCAGGTCTGGGGCCAGACCCTCGGCCTGCCGACCACCATGACGGCCTTCGCCCTGCTGTCGGTGCTGGTCACCTCCGGTTCGCAGGCGGTGTACGGGGTGGCGATCTGGAACCCGGTGGACCTGGTGGCCCGGACCGACAACGTCTTCGGGCTGCTGTTCGCGCTGCTCACGGTCCTGATCGCGACGATCTCCGTCAACATCGCGGCGAACGTGGTCTCCCCGGCGTACGACCTCGCCAACCTGGCGCCCCGCTTCATCACCTTCCGCAGGGGCGCGCTGATCACCGGCGTGGTCGGCGTCGTGATCTTCCCGTGGAAGCTGACGTCGACGCCCGAGCTGTACATCTTCACCTGGCTCGGGGTGGTCGGCGGCCTGCTCGGCACGGTCGCGGGCATCCTGATCGCCGACTACTGGATCATCCGCCGCACGGTCCTCGACGTGGCCGACCTGTACCGGCCGGGCGGCCGCTACTGGTACCGAGCGGGCTGGAACTGGCGCGCGGTCGCCGCGTTCGCCGTCGGCGGTGTCCTGGCGGTGGGCGGCTCGTACTCGACGGTCGACCCGAAGGGGAAGAAGCTGGGCCCGTTTCCGGTGGACGGCTTGATCCCGGTACTCAAGCCGCTCGCGGACTATGGGTGGGCTGTGGGGTTGGGGGCGGCGTTGGTGGTCTATACGGGGCTGATGGGACTGGGGAGGCGAAAAGCCGGGGCGGACGTCGGCTGAGCGGCTCTGTGGCAGTGCGATGCGGACCCGGCGCCCTTTAGGGGCGCGGGGAACTGCGCGAGCAACCCAGCACGGTCCGCAGACGAAAACCGGGCCTCCCAGCGAAGCGGTCAGGGCACTCGCGCAGTCCACTCCGAACTGGAGAACTTCGTCTCCGCCAGCTTCCGCGCGCGGGACATCTCCTCGTCCGTGACCTTGCCCTCGGCCAACCCGTACCGCCCCCGGAACGAGGCGATCATCCGCTCGATGACCGCCTCACGGGGCAGACCCGTCTGGCGGCGGAGCGGGTCGACGCGCTTCTTCGCGCTCTTGGTGCCCTTGTCCGAGAGCTTCTCGCGGCCGATGCGCAGGACTTCCAGCATCTTGTCCGCGTCGATGTCGTACGCCATCGTCACGTGGTGCAGCACCGCGCCCTCGTCCGCGACCACCCGCTTCTGCGCGGCGCCCGCGATCTTGCCCGCGTCCGTGGCGATGTCGTTCAGCGGCTGGTACCAGGCCTTCACCCCCATGTCGCCGAGCGCGCCCAGGACCCAGTCGTCCAGGTAGGCGTAGCTGTCCGCGAAGGACAGGCCCTGGACCAGGGCGTCGGGGACCGAGAGCGAGTACGTGATGGTGTTGCCCGGCTCGATGAACATCGCGCCGCCGCCCGACACCCGCCGCACCACCGTGATCCCGTGGCGCTCGGCGCCCTCCGGGTCGACCTCGTTGCGCAGCGACTGGAAGCTGCCGATCACCACCGCCGGGGCGCCCCACTCCCACACCCGCAGCGTCGGCGGGCGGTGCCCGGCCGCGACCTCGGCGGTGATCACCTCGTCCAGCGCCATGTGCAGGGCGGGGGACTGGGGGCCGTCGTGGATCAGCTGCCAGTCGTAGTCCGTCCAGTCCGTCGCGTGCGCGAGCGCGCGGCGCACCGCGATGCCGATGCCTTCCGACGTCAGTCCGTACATCGTCGTGCCCGGCGGCAGCGCCGCGTCGATACGGGCCGCGAGCCCGGCGGCGTCCGTGTCGGCCGGGGCGCCCTCCAGCGCGCTGTTGATCGCCAGGATCGCCTCGTCCGGTTCGAGGAAGAAGTCGCCCGCCACCCGCACACCGCTCAGGACGCCGTCCTCGACGTCCAGATCCACCACCACGAGCTTGCCGCCGGGGACCTTGTACTCACCGTGCACCGCTGCTCCTCCATCCGTTCCGAGCAGAATCAACCGTAGACGGGGGGTCTGACATTCCACGGCGGGCGTCGCTAGCCTGCCGGGATGGCCGATCACATAGCCCATGCCGTGTTCGCCGGAGAAGCCGTGAACGCCGCGGATCCGTACGCCGCGCCCCCGTTCACCACCCGGCCCACCCTCCAGGGCACCTTCGGGATGGTCTCGTCGACCCACTGGCTCGCCTCGCAGTGCGCGATGGCCGTGCTGGAGGACGGCGGGAACGCCTTCGACGCCGCCGTCGCCGCGGGCTTCGTCCTCCACGTCGTCGAGCCGCACATGAACGGCCCGGCCGGCGAGGTGCCGATCCTGCTCGCCCCGGCCGGGGGCGCGGTGCGGGTGCTGTGCGGCCAGGGGCCCGCGCCCGCCGGGGCGACGGCCGCCCACTACCGCTCGCTGGGCCTGGACCTCGTGCCCGGCACCGGCCCGCTCGCGGCCGCCGTGCCCGGCGCCTTCGACGCCTGGATGCTCCTGCTGCGCGACCACGGCACCAAGCCGCTCGCCGACGTACTGAAGTACGCCATCGGATACGCCGAGGACGGGCATCCGCCCGTCGAGCAGGTCGGGGAGACCGTGGACGGGGTGCGCGCGCTCTTCGAGAGCGAGTGGCACTCCTCGGCCGAGGTGTATCTGCCGGGCGGCCGCGCCCCGCGCCCGGGGCGGCTGCTGCGCAACCCGGCCCTGGCGCGCACCTGGCGCCGCCTCCTCGCGGAGTCGGCCCCCACGCGCGCGTCCGCGGCCGGTGACGGCCGGGTGCGGCAGATCGAGGTGGCCCGGCGCGTCTGGCGCGAGGGGTTCGTCGCCGAGGCGCTGGTCGCGCAGGCACACCGCCCCGCCCTGGACACCAGCGGCGAGCGGCACACCGGCACCCTGACGGCGGCCGACCTCGCCGGGTGGTCCGCGACGTACGAGGACCCGGTGACGTACGACTGGAACGGCTGGACCGTCTGCAAGGCGGGCGGCTGGAGCCAGGGCCCGGCGTTCCTGCAGCAACTGGCGCTGCTTCCGGACGAGTTGCCGCCGTACGGCTCCGCCGAGTACGTCCACCTCCTCGTCGAGGGGTGCAAGCTCGCCATGGCCGACCGGGAGGCCTGGTACGGGGACGCGGCCGGGGTGCCGCTCGCCGAGCTGCTCTCGGACGGCTACAACGCGGCCCGCCGCGCGCTCGTCGGCGCGACGGCCTCGTACGAGCTGCGGCCCGGCAGCCCGGGCGGGCGCCCGCCCCGGATCGCCCGCGAGGCACTACGCGCGCGTGGCTCGGACGCCGACGTACGGGCGGCGGGCGCCGGGGAGCCGACCGTCGCCCCGAACGGCGCCACCCGGGGCGACACCTGCCACCTGGACGTGGTCGACCGCTGGGGGAACATGGTCGCCGCGACGCCGAGCGGCGGCTGGCTCCAGTCCAACCCGGTCGTCCCCGAGCTCGGCTTCCCGCTCGGCACCCGGCTCCAGATGGCCTGGCTGGAGGAGGGCCTGCCGAACACGCTGACCCCGGGGCGCCGCCCCCGTACGACGCTGTCGCCCGCCCTGGCGCTGCGCGACGGCGTACCGGTGCTGGCGTTCGGCACGCCCGGCGGGGACCAGCAGGACCAGTGGCAGCTGCACTTCTTCCTCGCCGTCGCCCTCGGCGCGGGCGAGCGCGGCGGCCTCGGCCTCCAGGGCGCGATCGACGCCCCGAACTGGCACAACGACTCCTTCCCGAGCTCGTTCTACCCCCGGGCGACCCGGCCCGGCAGCGTCACGGTCGAGGCGCGGACCGCCGAGGAGGTGGTGGCGGGGCTGCGGCGGCGCGGGCACCGGGTCACGGTCGGCGGGGCCTGGTCGGAGGGGCGGCTGTGCGCGGTCGCCCGCGACCCGGGGACCGGGATCCTGTCCGCCGCCGCGAATCCGCGCGGGATGCAGGGGTACGCGGTGGGCCGCTGACCCGGCCCGCCCGCCGACGTCACCTCGATGATGCCCGGAATTGGGACCACGTTCGCCGATTGTCAGTGGGGCATGTTTTGCTGGACGCATGATCGAAGGGTTGCTCGCAGAGTTTCTGGAAGACCGGTCGTCCGACGTCGAAGAGGCGGTCCGCAAGGCGGCGGCCGTCGAGATCATGCCGCGCTTCCGCCAGCTCGCCGCGCACGAGGTACTGGAGAAGAGCGGCCCGCACGACCTGGTGACGGTCGCCGACCGACGCGCCGAGGAGTTCCTCACCAAGGCCCTGACCGAGCTGCTGCCCGGCTCGGCCGTCGTGGGCGAGGAGGCCGTCGCGGCCGACCCGTCGGTGTACGACGCGCTGGGCGGCGACGCGCCGGTGTGGATCGTCGACCCGGTCGACGGGACCCGCCAGTTCGTGCGCGGCGAGGAGGGCTTCTGCACGCTGGTGGCGCTCGCGCACCGCGGCGAGGTGCTGGCGTCGTGGACGTACGGGGCGGCGCTCGACGTCATGGCGGTCGCGGTCCGCGGCCGGGGCGCGACGTTCAACGGCGCGGCGATACGGTCCGGGGCGCCCGCGCCCGGCGCGGTGATCGAGGTCGCCACCTCCCACCCGGACTACACGACGGACGATCAGAAGCGCGCGCTGCTCGGGCTGCGCACCGACGGCGTCAGCCCGCGCCCGTGCGGCTCGGCCGGGCTCGAATACCTGGCGGTCGCGCGCGGCGAGCTGGACGCGGTCGCGTTCTCCTGGGAGCTGGCCTGGGACCACGCGGCGGGCCTGCTCCTGGTGACCGAGGCGGGCGGGGCCCATACAACCGTGACGGGCGAGCCGTTCCGGATAACCGGCGGCAACGCACTGCCGTTCACGGCCGCCCGGGACGCGGCGACGGCGGAGCGGGTGCGGGGGTTGCTGGCGGGGGAGTGAGCGGGCGCGGGGGCTGCTGGGGGGTGCGGTCGAACGCCCGCCCCGGGCCGCCGCGCGGCCTCGTGGCGCAACCGCGCCCACCCCGGGCCTGATTGTCCGTGGCCCGGAATATGCTGGGTGTCTTGGCCACAAGGGCGTGAGGAGTCCGAAGGTGCCGTCGATGCTCGATGCCGTCGTCGTGGGGGCGGGGCCCAATGGACTGACCGCCGCGGTCGAACTGGCCAGGCGCGGTCTGTCCGTTGAGGTCTTCGAGGCCAAGGACACCATCGGGGGCGGCGCCAGGACCGAGGAGCTCACCCTCCCCGGCTTCCGCCACGACCCCTGCTCCGCCGTGCACCCGCTGGGCATCGGCTCCCCGGCCTTCCGCCGGATGCCGCTCGACCGGTACGGACTGGAGTGGCTGCACCCCGAACTGCCCATGGCGCACCCCTTCGACGACGGCACCGCGGCCGTGCTCGCCCGCTCGGTCGCCGAGACCGCCGCGTCGTTCGGCCCGCGCGACGCGGGCACGTACCGCAGGCTGGTGGCGCCGTACGTGGGCAAGTGGGACGTCCTGGCACGCGACTTCATGTCGCTGCCGCTGACCGCCCTGCCCCGCGACCCGATCGGCCTCGCGCGCTTCGGCATCGACGGGCTGCCGCCGTACGCGTGGACGATGCGCCGCTTCCGCGACGACCGGGCGCGCGCCCTGATGGCCGGGCTCGTCGGCCATGTCATCGCCCCGCTGAGCGGGGTGGCGACCTCCGCCGTCGGCCTGGTCTTCGCGCTCGCCGCACACGCGAACGGCTGGCCGCTGCCGCGCGGCGGCTCGCAGTCGATCTCGGACGCGCTCGCCGCGTACCTGCGCGACCTGGGCGGCTCGGTCCACACCGGCTTCGAGGTGAAGCGGCTCGACGACCTGCCGCCCGCGCGCGCGTACGTCTTCGACACCTCACCGACCGCGCTCGCCCGGATCGCGGGCCTGGGCCGCGCGTACGAGGGGTATCGGTACGGCGCGAGCGTGTTCAAGATCGATTACGCGCTGGACGGCCCGGTGCCGTGGACCGCGGCCGAGCCGCGCCGGGCCGGGACCGTGCAGATCGGCCCGTCCAGCCGCGAGATCGGCGCCGCGCTGAGCCAGGCGTCCGGGGGCACCGCCCCCGAGACCCCGTTCCTGATCACCGCCCAGCCCAGCCTGGTCGACCCCTCGCGGGCGCCGGAGGGCAAGCATGTGTTCTGGGCGTACGGACACGTGCCGAACGGGTGGGACGGCGATCTCACCGACGCGATAGAGCGCCAGATCGAGCGGTTCGCGCCGGGCTTCCGCGACCGGGTGCTCGCGCGAGCCACGGCGGGGCCGCCGCAGCTCGCGGCGCACAACGCGAACTATGTGGGCGGTGACATCGCGTGCGGCGCGGCGCGCGGGTTGCAGCTGCTGCTGCGGCCCACGCTGTCGCTGTTCCCGTACACGACCCGGCACCCGTCGGTGTTCCTCTGCTCCTCCGCGACCCCGCCGGGTCCGGGGGTGCACGGCATGTCCGGGCACAACGCGGCGAAGGCGGTCTGGCGGGCGCTGCGGAAGGCGGACCGGCGATGACGGGTGTGTCCGGCGGTTCCCGGCTTGAGATCGTGCTCGTCCGGGGCGACATCACGGACCAGTCCGTGGACGCGATCGTCAACGCGGCGAACTCCTCGCTGCTGGGCGGGGGCGGGGTCGACGGTGCGATCCACCGGCGGGGCGGGCCGGAGATCCTGGCCGAGTGCCGCCGTCTGCGCGCGTCCCACTACGGCAAGGGCCTGCCGACGGGTCGCGCCGTGGCCACGACCGCCGGTCGGCTCTCCGCGCGGTGGGTGATCCACACGGTGGGCCCGGTCTGGCGGCCCGACGAGGACCGCTCGGCCCTGCTGGCCTCCTGCTACCGGGAATCCCTGCGGGTGGCGGGGGAGTTGGGGGCTCGGACGGTGGCGTTCCCGGCGATCTCCACGGGGATTTATGGGTGGCCGTTGGATGACGGGGCGCGGATCGCTGTGCGCGCGGTGCGGGAGGCGGCGGCCGCCGCCGGTTCTGTGGAGGAGGTCCGCTTCGTCCTCTTCGACGAGACGGCGTACCGGGCGTTCGAGGGGGCGGTGGGGTAGGAGGCGGGTTCGGCTGAGGGTCGTCTGTGGCTGGTCACGCAGTTCCCCGCGCCCCTTTTTGGCCCGGGGTTCGTCTGCGGGCCGGTGGGGGCTGGTCGCGCAGTTCCCCGCGCCCCTTGCGGGGCCGTGGCTAGGGGGCTGCGATGCCCAGGAGCAGGGGTGCTCCCCCCCCGGCAACCTCCGCAGGGCCACTGCTGCCCCGCACCTTCTCAGCGCCCATGGCCGCCCCCGGAGCCTCTCGGTCGCCAGGACCCCAACCCCCTAGGGGCGCGGGGAACTGCGCGACCGGCCCACGACGGCCCGCAGACAAACACCGGGCCAAAAAGGGGCGCGGGGAACTGCGCGACCAGCCCCCACCCACCCGCAGACGAAGAACCCCGCCCCCCGAAACGTTGATGTCGGATTCCTGCCAGCGGCAACCCCCCACCGTGGCCGATGCTGGGCCCATGAACCCCGTCGCCACCGCCCCCGCGGCCCCCGCCGCCACGCACACCGACACCGAGCGCTGCGTGCGGGCCGTTCAGTCCAAGGACGCCCGTTTCGACGGGTGGTTCTTCACCGCCGTTCTCACCACCCGGATCTACTGCCGGCCCAGCTGCCCGGTCGTGCCGCCGAAGGTCGAGAACATGGCCTTCTACCCGAGCGCCGCCGCCTGCCAGCAGGCGGGGTTCCGGGCCTGCAAGCGGTGCCGGCCGGACACCACGCCCGGCTCGCCGGAGTGGAACGCCCGGGCCGACTCCGTGGCCCGCGCCATGCGGCTCATCCGGGACGGCGTCGTCGACCGCGAGGGCGTGTCGGGGCTCGCCGCGCGGCTCGGCTACAGCGCCCGCCAGATCGAGCGCCAGCTGCGCGCCGAGCTCGGCGCCGGACCCCTCGCCCTGGCCCGCGCCCAGCGCGCCCAGACCGCCCGGATCCTCATCGAGACCACCGCGCTCCCTATGGCCGACGTCGCCTTCGCGGCGGGCTTCGCCTCCGTGCGCACCTTCAACGACACCGTCCGCGAGGTCTTCGCGCTCGCCCCCACCGAGCTGCGCGCCCGCGCCGCGCGGGGCATCGCCCGCCAGGCCCCCGGCTCGATCGCCCTGCGGCTGCCCTACCGCGCCCCGCTCAACCCGGACAACCTCTTCGGGCATCTGGCCGCCACAGCGGTTCCCGGTGTGGAGGAGTGGCGCGGCGGCGCGTACCGCCGCACGCTGTCCCTCCCGTACGGGCACGGCATCGTCGAACTCACCCCCGGACCCGACCACATCGGCTGTCTGCTCTCGCTCACCGATCTGCGCGACCTCACCATCGCCATCAGCCGCTGCCGCTGGATGCTCGACCTCGACGCCGACCCGGTCGCCGTCGACGACCGGCTGCGCGCCGACCCGCTGCTCGCCCCGCTGGTCGACAAGGCCCCCGGACGCCGGGTGCCGCGTACCGTCGACGCGGCGGAGTTCGCCGTACGGGCGGTGCTCGGCCAGCAGGTCTCCACGGCCGCCGCCCGCACCCACGCGGCCCGCCTCGTGACCGCGCACGGCGAGCCGGTCGAGGACACGGCGGGCGGGCTGACCCATCTGTTCCCCACCCCCGAGGCACTGGCCGGGCTCGATCCCGAGTCCCTGGCCCTGCCGCGCAGCCGCCGTGCCACCCTCACCACGCTCGTCGCCGGACTGGCCGACGGCAGCCTCGCCCTGGGCATCGACACCGACTGGGACCGGGCGCGCGCCCAGCTCCTGGAGCTGCCGGGCTTCGGCCCCTGGACCGTCGAGGTGATCGCGATGCGGGCGCTCGGCGACCCGGACGCCTTCCTCCCCTCCGACCTCGGCGTGCGCCGCGCGGCCCGGTCGCTCGGCCTGCCCTCCTCGCCCGCCGCCCTCACCGCGAGCGCCGCCGCCTGGCGCCCGTGGCGGGCCTACGCCGTCCAGTACCTCTGGGCCACCGACGACCACCCCATCAACCACCTCCCCGCGTGAGGACGTTCGCGATGACCACCACCCACACCGTCACCGACAGCCCGTACGGCCCGCTCACCCTCGTCGCCGAGGACGGCGTGCTCAGCCGCCTCTACATGGAGGGCCAGCGCCACCGCCCGCCCCAGGAGACCTTCGGCGAACCCGACGACGGCGGACCGTTCCCCGAGGTGATCCGCCAGCTCGGCGCGTACTTCGCGGGCGAACGCACCGAGTTCGACCTGGACCTCGACCTGCGCGGCACCGACTTCCAGCGCGCGGTGTGGGACCAGCTGCGCCGCATCCCGTACGGCGAGACCCGCGCGTACGGCGAACTCGCCCAGGCCCTCGGCAACCCCGGTGCCTCCCGCGCCGTGGGGCTGGCCAACGGCAAGAACCCGGTGGGCATCATCGTCCCCTGCCACCGCGTGATCGGCTCCACGGGGAGCCTGACGGGGTACGGCGGCGGCCTCGACCGCAAGCAGCGGCTGCTGGCCTTCGAGAAGGGGGCGGCGGAGGACGCGCTGTTCTGACATCACCGCTCGACTGCCCTCAGTCCTCCACCAGCAGCGCCCCCAGGCGCAGGAACGCCTTGTACGTCTCCGGGGCCAGCCACGACAGTTCGACCGTGCTGCCGGTCGTCAGATGGCCGTCGCGGGGGACCGTGAGGACGCCCCGGCAGCGGGAGCCCAGGCCGCGGATGGCCGCCGCGCCCAGGGACCATCCGGCCTCCGGGCGGCTGTGGTTGAGGACGATCACCGTGTCGGTGACCAGGTGGCGCAGGCCCAGCGTCACGAGGCGGTCCAGGGCCCGCTCCGCCTGGGTCACTCCGGCCGGGTCGGCGCGGGAGACGATCACCACACGGTTGGCCCGCTCCAGTACCGTCTGCGGGTACTTGTCGGTGTCGGTGAGGGTGATGCCGAAGTACGGCGACGTCACGTCCAGCACCGTGCCGTATTCGCCGTCGGAGAACTGGGCCGGTGTCGGCGGGTGGGACACCGAGTCGTTGGCCAGGACCATCAGTCCGGAGCGGTGCTGGGAGAGGAAGAGGCGCAGGACCTCGAAGTTCTCGATCTCGTGGCTGGAGTGGGCCAGTTCGGTCAGGCGTGCCGCGGTGGCCCGGTAGACACGACGGGCGATCCGGATGTGGCCGCCCGCGTGCCGGTCGGCGTCGACCGCGAGGACCGGCTCCTGCCGCTGCTCGGCGAGGACGGCGCCCAGCACCGTGGTGGTCGTGGTGCACCCCGCCCGCTCCTTGACGCCGAGCACGGCGATCCGCAGCTGCTGCCGCAGCGGCGCCCGGATCGTCCGGATCCACTGCGCGCGGTCGCTCTCCTCCTCCGCGGTCCCCTCGTCGTCGGCCACCGCGTCGTCCGGCTCGTCCTCCCACTCCACCGGCACCGGCAGCAGCGTGCCGAACGCCGTCGCCATCTCGCGTGCCGTCGGCCGGGCCTCCGGCTCCTCGTCCACGGAGCGCAGCAGCAGATCGCGCACGCTCTCGTCCAGGCGGCGGAACAGGGGGTGCTGTTCCAGCGTGGCGAGCTCGTACCACCGCCAGTGCCGCCCGGTCACCGCCTCCAGCAGGATCGCCCCGACCGCGTACACATCGCCCGCCGCGATCCGGGACTCTCCCCACGACGTCACCTCGGGTGCCCGGTAGGGCGAATGGGTGGGCATGGCGACGGAGGAGGCGCTGGAGGCGCCGTCGATGCGGGCCGATGCCCAGTTGATGACGTGCAGGGTCCGCTCGGTGACCAGGACCGTGCCGGGGGTCAGCGATCCGTGCACCAGGCCCTTGCGGTGGCAGCGGGCCACCGCGCGGGCCAGGCTCCAGCCCAGCCAGGTGAACAGGGGCGAGTCGTACAGCAGCCCGGCCGCGTGGAGCACGGCGCGCAGGCTGGGCGCGGGCAGACCCGTGCTGAGCGAGTCGAGCCGCAGCGCGATCCACGGCATCGCCCCGTCCAGATCGCTGTCGACCACGGCCGGGGCGTACACCCCGTCCATCCGCCGCAGCGCCCGGCGCTCGGTGTCGAGCAGTTCGCGGGCGTTGAGCCGGTCGGAGGTGTGGGCGACCCGCAGCAGCACCTGCCGGCCGTCGACGTCCTCCCCGATGTACGCGACGGGCCTGCCGCCGGTCATCTCCCGCATCCGCAGCTCGTACGGGCCGATGGTGCGCAGGTCCATGGGCCGCAGCGGCTGCCACGACGGGGCCTCGTCGAGCCCAGACGGCAGCCGCACCTCCTCGTACTCGGTGACCGCCGGGGGCGGCGGCACCGACGTCATCGGCCGCGCCCCCAGATGCGTGAGCAGCCGGTCCTCCAGCCAGGCGAACGGCCGGGTCCCCGGCAGGAGTTCGCCCGTCCCCGACGGATGGGCGAGCCAGGCCGGGAAGTCGGGGGAGCGGCCCACCAGCGTGGCCAGGCGGTCGGTGACCGCGCGGGTGGTGCGCAGCAGGTCGATCGGGGAGGCGGTGTCGAGCAGGATCTCCTGGACGCCGTCGAGGAAGCCGAACCGGCGGTGCTGGGCGGGGAGTCCGGGGCCGGGCGGGTCGGCCTGGCGCATCAGCCCGCCGAGGAACACCTCGGCCAGGTGCGCGGTGTCCGAGCGCCACGGCACGGCCGCCTGCACCAGCCGCATCACCGGCACCGTCAGCGGCGAGATGGCCGCGAGGTGCGCGGCGAGCCGGTACGCCTGCGGGGACGCCGCGTCCCGGAACCGCAGCACCGCGTCGGCCGGGTCCGTGCCCCGGGTCGCCGCCTCGCCCCGCAGGCCCCGCACGCCCGGCGGCGCGAGCAGCGGCAGCTCCGCACTGGCCCCGGGCGAGGCCACCAGGCGCGCCCAGGTGGCGACGGCCGGGGGATACGGCTCCAGTACGGGGACGGGCACCCCGGGGAAGCGGTCGCCGAGCCCGGGCGGCAGCAGCGGGTCGGTCACTTCCCAGGTGTGGTTGGCCGCGCCGCGCCGCCGCGTCGTCACCGACCACTGCTCCGAGCGGATGCCCGAGGCGTCCCACATGTGGGAGGGCAGCGCGTGCACCACCGCCGTCGGGCCCTGCCGGGCCCAGCGCTCCAGGGCCGCGTGCATCCGCCCGTCCCGCCAGCACGCCCCCACCCCGTCGCTGATCACCAGGACCAGGGTGCGGCCCGACGGGTCGGCGGCGGACGCGGGGGAGAGCAGCGGGCCGCCGGGGTCGAAGGGGCGGACCTTGAGGCCGGGCGCGTCGGCCGAGCGGGCGTCCAGGCCGTGCACCCGGATGTCCCGGAAGGCGCCCAACCGCTCGAAGACGGACCGCAGTTCGGTGGCCAGCCTGCGCCACAGCAGCATCGAGAGGCCGTCGTCGATGAGCAGGGTGAGATCGAGCCAGCGCCGCCGTGCGGGCCGCAGCACCACGTCGGGAAGGCCGCTCTCGGCCATCGCGGTGGCGGTCGCCTCCTCGTCGAACTCCCAGAAGTGCGAGCCCGTATGGGGCTGCTTCAGCAGTCGCAGGGAGCGGCTCAGGCGCAGCTCCCCGTCGCCGAGCGCCTTCTCCTCGGGCACCCGCACCGGCAGCGCCCCGGCGCCGCGCGCCGGGCGGGGCGGCGAGGCGGCCGCACCGGTGAACTCGGGGGCGCTGCGGGCGGCGGCCGCCGCGTGCAGGGCGCCCAACAGCTGGGTGGGCAGCGGCGGTTGGGAGCTCTCGCCCTCCTTGGCGTCGCCGTCGGGTCCGTCGGGCGGCACCGCCGTGCCCTCGGGCGGCGTGCGCGCCCCCTCCCACACATCCGGGCCCGGCTGCCGCATCCGGTCCGGTGCCAGGGCGCTCGCCAGCGGGGCGGCGGCGCCGCTCGGCAGCCGGGCGGCCAGCCACAGCGTGTCCAGGAGCTCGTGCGTGGACAGCTCGTGGCCCACCAGGGCGGCGAGTTCGGCCAGGGCGTCGGAGGGCTCCGCGCGCGGCACGGCTAGACCGATCCGCCCAGCCGGTGGAGCACCGCGTCCAGCAGGCCCTCGGCGTTCAGGTTCACCCCGCCCTTGCGCAGGAACACCGCGTTGAGCAGCTGGTCCGTGGCGAGCTCGCCGGGCGCGCGGCGGTTCAGGAACGCGTGCAGCAGGTCGTCGACGCCTTCCAGGGCCCGCTCGCCCAGATGCGCGGCCACGATGTCCCGCAGCCGCTCCTCGTCCGGATCCGGCAGGTCGAGGCGGACGCAGCGCCGCAGGAACGCGGGCGGGAAGTCCCGCTCGCCGTTGCTGGTGATCACCACCACCGGGAACTCGCGGCAGCGCACCACGCCCCGCGTGACCGTGACCCGGCCGCCCTCGGGGTCATGGGTGAGCACCGGCACCTCGGACTGCGCCTCCGGCAGCCGCGACAGCTCGGGGATCTCGAACTCGCCCTCCTCGAACACCGTCAGCAGGTCGTTGGGAAGATCGACGTCGCCCTTGTCGAGCTCGTCCACCAGGAGCACCCGCGGCCGCTCGCGCGGGACGAGCGCGGTGCCCAGCGGTCCGAGCCGGACGAAGGTGCCGATGTCGGGCTCGGGCGCGCCGCGCTCCTGGCGCAGATGGGTCTCGCGCAGCCGCCCGATGGCGTCGTACCCGTACAGCGCGTCCTTGAGCACGGACCGGCTGTTGACCGGCCACTGGAGCACCGGGCCCAGCGACAGCTCGTGCGCCACGGCGTGCGCCAGCGAGGATTTTCCGGTGCCGGGGTGCCCGGTGACCAGGAGCGGGCGGCGCAGGTGCAGCGCGGCGCTCACCACGTCGGCCTCGGTGCGGCCGATCAGATACGGGCGGTGGCGCACCCGCGTCCCCGGGGCGCCGCCGTTGGCGAACTGCCGCCACGGCGGCGCCTCGGGGAAGTCCACCTGGCGGGCCGTGCGGTCGCCGCGGAAGAGCCGCCACCCGTCGTTCTCCGTCATGTCGCCTGATCCGTTCCTTCCGAGGGGCGGGCGATTCCTTCCGGTCCCCGCGAGGGGTCGGCGAGCTGCAGCTCGTCGGGGAGCGGCAGCTCGGCGTCCTCCCACACCAGCGCCGGCCGTGCGGGCACCTCGGGGTCCATGTAGGCGCGGACCCTGAAGTGCCGGACTCTCTCCGGGAGTTCGTCGACGGGGCCGTACGGACCCGCCCCGTCGAGCCGGGCGGCGTCTCCCGGCTCCCCGGCCGCACGGTCCCACAGGACGATCGGCACCCCCATCGCCAGACAGAAGTGCAGCAGCCGCGTCCGGCTGCCGGGGGGCCCGTGCACGATGACGCGGGCGGCGTCGTAGTGGGTTGTCTTGAGCAGCCGGATGAGCTCCATCTCGTCGGAGATCCGGTGGTCCGCGACGAGCGGTTCGCTCTGGTGCCGGGCGCCCCAGCGGCGCTTCAGGTCGCCCGCGCCGGTGCGCGAGCGGCGTCTGATCTGCGGGCAGCGCAGCACCAGGTGGAAGTCCTCGCCCAGCGGCGCCGGGAAGAACTCGTCGGCGCTCGCCCCGTCCCACTCGTCCACCGCCAGGTGCAGCGCGTCCGGGGCGACGGACACCGCGACCAGCGCCACGTTCTGCCCGGCGCCCTCCGCGCCCCCGGCCACCTCGCGCACCAGGCGGGCGATCTCCCGCCCGGTGCGCGGCCGTTCGGTGCCGGTGGCGGTGCGGGCGGCCGTGCCGTCGGCGCGCATCCGCCACACCGCGCACCGGTAGCGGTCGGCCGGGTCCTTGGGGTGGCGGCTGAGCTCCACCAGGACGCGGACCCCGGTGCCGGCCGACCGGTTCGACCAGCGTGCCGCGTCCGCCCGGCGCTCGCCCAGGGCCGAGGGGTGGATGCCGAGGCGGGCCGCGACCCGCCCGCTCCACTCCTGGAGCGCCTGGCAGGCGATGCCGCCGGTCTCCGCGGCCGCGTACTCCACGACCCGCAGCAGGGCGGGCAGCCGGGGCGTCTCGTCCGGCACCGGCGAGCCGTCGCCGGGCCACTCCTCCAGCTCGCGCACCGCGCCGGGCACGTCGTCGGGGTCGAGCCGCGCGGCCGTCAGCGACCGGGGCAGGTCCACATAGGGCAGCGCCGCCGTCGCCGCCCGGGGGAGCAGCCCCGGGTCCTGGCGGGTGAGGTGGTCCCACTTCACCAGCAGCGCCCGGTGCTCGGCGACGGAGAGCAGCCCGGCCGCGTCGGTGAGCCGGCCGAGCGCGAGCAGCCGGTCCAGGTGGGCGCGACCCCGCGCGTCGCTCAGGGACGGGGCGAGCGACTCGGCCAGCGTGGGCAGTGCGCGCTCGACCGTGCACAGCAGCACCGCCAGCTCCTCCACCGACGGCGCCGTCCCGTCCGCCCGGGTGCGCAGCCCGAGGGCCGCCCCGAGCGCGGTGGAGTGCGCCGCCCGTACGGTCGGATCGCCCAGCAGGGTGTGCAGCGGGCCGACCATCATGTCCCGCACCGACTCGTCGCCGCCGGCGGGTTCGCGCGCGCCGGGCGGCGCCGGGTCCGGGGCCGCCCCGACCCGTAACAGCTCCTGGCGGACCGACTGCCAGCTCAGGCCCCAGCTGCGGCGCACGGTGTGCTGGGTGTCGAACTCCCCGTCCGGTGCGGTGATCCGGCCCATCACCAGGCCCACCGCGGCGCCGTCGGCGGGCGACCACAGGGGCCCGCCGCTGTACCCGTCGTCGACGGCCGCGCCGGAGAGCTGCCCGTCGAGGTAGCCGATCCGCCCGTCGCACGAGCCGACCTGGACGTCCGCGTACGAGAAGGGCTGGCCGCCGCCGTACCAGGCCCGCACCAGCTGTCCGGCCCGCATGTCCAGCCAGCGCACCGGGCCCACCGGGGGCGGCGGTTCCTCGTCCAGCTCCAGTACGGCCAGGTCGCCGCCCCACTCCAGGGAGCCGTCCGCCACCGGCCCCTGGTGGTCGGCGGCGCGCGGTGGCACCCAGGCCACCAGGCGCGCCTGCCGGGCGCCCGAGGTGCCCGGGGACAGCGCCGGGAAGGAGACGTCGAGGGTGACCGCGCCCGGGTCGCGCGGGCTCAGCATCCGCAGGCCAAGCGCGGCGTTGACGACGTGCGCGCAGGTCAGCAGTCTGCGGCCGGCGAGATAGACGCCCGCGCCCGCGGTCCGTCCCCGGTCGGCCGAGAGCACCCGCACGAGCGCGCCGCGCGCGTCGGCGGAGGGGTCCGCGCCGGGTGCCTTGAACCAGCCCACGGGTCAGTTTCCGCCGTTGGCGCCCTCGGCGCCGCTGGTTTCGCCGGGGCGCAGTTGCCAGGTGGCCGAGACGGTCATGCTGGCCTGGCCGTTGGCGCCCACGATCCCGAGCTTGAGGTCCTGGCCGATCTGAAGGCCGAAGCCGACGTCGAGGGAGTCGGGCGGGTTCGGGATCCCTCGTACGGAGTCGTGCACCTCCTGGAGGAAGGGGCCCAGCGGTCGCAGTACGGCCGCGAGCGTGTCCGTGGCGAGCGCGGCGACCCGCTCGCCGCCGCGGCCGACGGGCGTCGCCCCGCCGATCCCGCCCGGCAGGTCGTCGTCCGCCCCCGGGGCCGTCGGTCTCGGCTCGCCGACGGGCGTGAGCCCGACTCTGACCCGGGCCCCGTCGTCGAGGATGAGTTCCATGTAGTCGTCTCGCGGCACGGGGACATTGTGGGGCCAACTGGCTTTGGTGGCAGCATGGTTGACGGAATGCGCAGACGTAGATCCAGTGGTCTTCAGCCCACTGGTCGGCCGTTCTCCAGCTCGGCCGTGCCCGTCCCTGCCGTCAGCACGTCGAGCGCGGCGAGGGTGCGGTGGCCCAGCTGGCCCGGCAGATACGCGGTGATCTCCTCGCGCGGGACCAGCCGCCAGTCGATCAGCTCCTCCTCCTGGAGGCGGATCGCCTTCAGCCGGTCCTCGGTGAGGACGCCGCCGTCGTACAGGTACGCGGCGATCGGCGGCCGGTCCGGGCCCGGCACCCAGTCGACCGCGAGCAGCCGTCCGGGGCTCACGTCCAGGCCGATCTCCTCCAGGGTTTCGCGCCGGGCCGCCTGGCGGGGGGTCTCGCCCTGGTCGGACTCGATGGTGCCGCCGGGGAGGGCCCAGCCGTCGCGGTAGTTGGGCCGGACGAGGAGGACGTGGCCTCGGTCGTCGCGGATGAGGGCGGCTGCGCCGGCGAGGATGCGGGGGAGTGCGGCGATGTACTTTGCGTAGTCGTCGGTGGTCACGCGGCCAGCGTATGTGCCCGGGGTTCGTCTGCGGGCCGTCGTGGGCTGAGCGCGCAGTTCCCCGCGCCCCTAAAAAGGCACCTCCGGCGTTCGGGGGACAGGGCCGCAGGCCCGTCCTTCAGGGGCGCGGGGAACTGCGCGAGCAACCACCCACCGGCCCGCAGACAAACCCCGGGCCCCTCACGGCGCCAACCGCGCCAGCCGGGCCGTGCGTTCCGCCAGGTCCGTGATCCGTACGCCGT
This sequence comes from Streptomyces sp. BPTC-684, assembly GCF_030028635.1. Classification (NCBI taxonomy): domain Bacteria; kingdom Bacillati; phylum Actinomycetota; class Actinomycetes; order Kitasatosporales; family Streptomycetaceae; genus Streptomyces; species Streptomyces sp. BPTC-684. The sequence continues at coordinate 351,499 of NZ_CP124863.1, read as the reverse complement.
CGAAGCCGAACACCGCGCTGCTCACCCGGTCCTCCAGCGGGGCCGTCCACTGGGGTGGGATCGCCGAGGCGCCGCACAGGACCCCCGCCACCGAACCCGCCGTCGCCCCGTTGGAGTCCGTGTCCAGGCCGCCTCGGACCGTCAGGGCGATCGTGCGGGTGAAGTCGCCTTCGCCGTACAGGAGTCCGGCCGTCAGGACCGCCGCGTTCGGGATCGTGTGGATCCAGCCGAGTCGGGCCGTGTCGGCCGTCAGTTCGTCCAGGGCCTCGGACCAGGCGACGCCCGCCGTGTGCAGGGAGAGGGCACGGCGGACCGTGCGGGCCAGGCGGCTGCTCGCCGGGATGCGGAGCAGGGACGTCTCGATCGCCTCGCGCGGGCCGTCCGCCGTGAACGCCGCCGCGACCAGCGCCGCCGCCCACATCGCCCCGTACACCCCGTTGCCGGTGTGGGACAGGACCGCGTCGCGGCGGGCCAGGGCGGCGGCCCGGCGGGGGTCGCCCGGCGAGGTCCAGCCGTAGACGTCCGCGCGGATCAGCGCGCCGATCCACTCCTGGTACGGGTTGTCGTACGTGGCCGTCAGCGGCGGCTTCAGCCCGTTCGCCAGATTGCGGTACGCGGCCCGCTCTGCCGTGAACGTCTGGAGGTAGGGAAGGCGCAGCAGCCACAGCTCGCCCACCTGCTCGGTCGTGAAGGCGAAACCGTGGGTCTCCAGGAGGTGCAGGCCCAGCACCGCGTAGTCCACGTCGTCGTCCCGGCAGCTGCCGTGGACGCGGCCGCGCACGCACTGCCGCCACTCCGGCCGCAGCTCGAACTCGCCCGGAGCGGCGGGCGGCAGCAGGTCGGGGTCCGGGAGGTAGTCGGTCAGCGGGAGCGCGTCCGCGCGGCGCAGATAGCGGTCGATGCGGTCCCGCGTCCAGTAGTCCCCGCGCTCCACCGGCTTGCCGAGCATGTTGCCCGCGATCCGCCCGAGCCATCCGCCGAGGATCCGGTCCGCCAGCTCTGTCATCCTTCTGGTGTACCCGATGGAGTGCCGGAACCGCCGTCACCCGTACGGTACTTGGCCGTACGGCGGCCCTGCTCGGTGAGCGCCTCGCCCACCATGGCCCGCACCGCGTCCCGCACCCCGTGCAGCGCGTGGCCGCGCGCGGGCCCGGCGCCCGGGTCCTCGCGCAGCTCCTTCAGGAGCGCCCAGCACAGCCCGAGCATCACCAGGACGAACGGCAGCGCCACCAGGATCGTGGCCGTCTGGAGCGATTTCAGGCCGCCCGCGACGAGCAGCACCGCCGCGACCGCCGCCATCAGCACGCCCCAGAGCACCACCAGCCAGGTCGGCGGGTGCAGCGAGCCCCGGCTGGTCAGCGAGCCCATCACCAGCGAGGCCGAGTCGGCGCTGGTGATGAAGTACGTCATGACCAGGACCATCGCGAGGTACGAGGTCACCGTGCCGATGGGCAGCGCGTCCAGCATCGCGAAGAGCGAGGCCTCGGCGCCGTCCTTCACCTTGGCCGCCAGATCGGCCGTCCCCGTGGAGTCGAGGCGGATCGCGGTCCCGCCCATCACGCAGAACCACAGGACGGTCGCCCCGCTCGGCACGAGCAGCACCCCGACCAGGAACTCGCGGACGGTGCGGCCGCGCGAGATCCGCGCGATGAAGGTCCCGACGAACGGCGCCCAGGACAGCCACCACGCCCAGTAGAAGATCGTCCAGGCCCCCAGCCAGGTCCGGTCGGTGAAGGCGCCGGTGCGGCTGGCCATCGGCAGCAGCTCGTGCAGGTAGCCGCCGAGGGATGCCGGGATCGTGTCCAGTACGTACACCGTCGGTCCGAGCAGGAACACGAACACCATCAGGGCGGCGGCGAGCACGATGTTCACCGTCGACAGCCACTTCACGCCCTTGTGCAGCCCCGAGAACGCGGACAGAACGAAGGCCGCCGAGAGCGAGGCGATGATGATCAGCTCGGTGGCCGTGGAGTCGTTCACGTCCGCCGTGATCTCCAGGCCCTTGGCGACCTGGAGCGCGCCGAGGCCGAGGCTGGTCGCGGTGCCGAAGACGGTCGCGAAGACCGCGAGCAGGTCGATGCACCGGCCGGGCCAGCCGTCCGCGCGCCGGGCGCCGATCAGCGGCACGAAGGCGGCGGAGAGCCGGTTGCCGCGCGCCTTGCGGAAACCGGCGTACGCGAGGGCCAGCCCCGCCATGCCGTAGATCGCCCAGGGGGTGAGCGTCCAGTGGAAGAACGAGTACTCCAGGGCCGTGCGCGCCGCGTCGCCGGTCCGGGGCGCGGCGCCGCTCGCGGGCGGCGGGGTCAGGTAGTGGGTGAGCGGCTCGCCCACCCCGTAGAACATCAGGCCGATGCCCATGCCCGCGCTGAACATCATCGCGATCCACGCGAGGTTGGTGAACTCGGGCTCGGAGTCGTCGGCGCCGAGCCGGATCCGCCCGTACCGGCTGATCGCGAGCACCACGCACAGCACGAGGAAGATGTCGGCGGCGATCACGAACAGCCAGGCGAAGTTGGCGAGGACCCAGGCCAGGGCGGTGGCGGAGGCGCTGTCGAAGGAGTGCTTGCCGAGCGCGGCCCAGGCGACCACGGCCGCCACCGCGGCCACCCCGATCGCGACGACGGTGAGGTCGGGGGCGGGGCTCTCGGCCTCGCCGGGCGGGGCGCCGGGCCCGGAATGATCGATCGAATCCGTGCTCATGCCGCCCCACTATGGTCCGCGATATGGAGGTTTCGTGGGGTGGCACGCCGTCCCGCCGTGCATGACACCTATGGGCAGGGGCGCGTACGGCGGATAGGGTCGGAGCGGCGCGACTGCCTGTTCGATAGCAAGGGATTAGCAAGGTGACGGACGGAGCAGTTTTCGAATCCGCGCGCGTGCTGGTGGCGGCGGACAAGTTCAAGGGCTCGCTCACGGCCGTACAGGTCGCGGAGCGGGTGACGGCCGGGCTGCGGCGGATCGTGCCCGGTCTGGCGGTGGAGACCCTGCCGGTCGCCGACGGCGGCGACGGCACGGTCGCGGCGGCGGTCGCGGCCGGGTTCGCCCGCCGCGAGGCCCGGGTCACCGGCCCGCTCGGCACCCCGGTCACCGCGGCCTTCGCGGTACGGGACGGGGTGGCCGTGGTCGAGATGGCGGAGGCGTCCGGCCTCCAGCACCTCCCCGAGGGCGTCTTCGCCCCGCTGACCGCCACCACGTACGGCTCGGGTGAGCTGCTGCTCGCCGCGCTCGACGCGGGGGCGCGCACGATCGTGTTCGGGGTGGGCGGCAGCGCCACCACGGACGGCGGCGCGGGCATGCTCTCGGCGCTCGGGGCGCGCTTCCTGGACGCGGCGGGCGAGCCCGTGGCGCCGGGCGGCGGCCCTTTGGCGACGCTGGCCGCGGCCGACCTCTCCGGCCTGGACCCCCGTTTCGCCTCGGTCGACCTGGTGCTGGCCAGCGACGTGGACAACCCGCTGACGGGGCCCAAGGGGGCGCCAGCGGTGTACGGGCCGCAGAAGGGCGCCACGCCCGAGGACGTGGCGACCCTGGACGCGGCGCTCGGCCGCTTCGCCGAGGTCCTGGAGGAGTCCGTGGGCGCCCGTGCGGCCGAGGCGGCCCTCGCCCCGGGCGCGGGCGCGGCGGGCGGCATCGGGTACGGCGCGCTGGTGGCGCTGGGGGCCACGTTCCGGCCCGGCATCGAGGTCATGCTGGACGTCCTCGGCTTCGCCCCGGCCCTGGCCCGGGCCACCCTGGTGATCACCGGCGAGGGCTCGCTGGACGAGCAGACCCTGCACGGGAAGGCTCCGGCGGGTGTGGCGGCGGCGGCCCGGGCGGCGGGCATCGAGGTGGTCGCGGTCTGCGGACGCCTGGCCCTGCCCCCGGAGGCCCTCGGCAAGGCGGGCATCCGCCGCGCCTACGCCCTCACGGCCCTGGAGCCGGACCCGGCGCGGTGCATGGCGGAGGCGGGGCCGCTGCTTGAGCGCACGGCGGAGCGGATTGCCCAGGACTTCCTGACCTGACCGCTTCGGCTGCGGGCCGTCTCTGGTTGCTCGCGCAGTTCCCCGCGCCCCTGACCCCCAGGGGCGCGGGGAACTGCGCGCTCGGCCACGCACGGTCTGCTGACGCGAGGGTCGTTCTTCGTCCGCGGCCCGGTGGGGGGCCGGTCGCGCAGTTCCCCGCGCCCCTAGGGGGCACCCCAGCCGCCCGGCACGGCAAGAAGGGCCCCGGACCAAGTGGTCCGGGGCCCTTCGCGTACAGGCACAGCGCGTAGCGCTACGGCAACTGGGCCGCCCGCGCCTCGCGGCGGTTGTCGCGGATCGAGTTCACCCGGCGAGCCGTGGCGAACAGGGGAATCACCGCGCCCAGGACGACCTGGAGCACACAGCCCGTCTGGAGCAGCAGCTGACCACCGGGCGCGTCGAACGCCCACGCCGCGAGCAGCCCCATCGCGCCCACGATCCAGCTGAGCATGGCCACCGCGAGGATGCCCCGCGGCTTCGGGTACTCGACCCGGCTGACCATCAGCCACGCGACCCCTATGACGGCGAGCAACGTCGGCACGAACGGGAGCTCAAGGAGCACGATCGAGACGACGGTCAGCGCGCCGAAGGGGCTCGGCATGCCCTGGAACATGCCGTCCTTCATCGTCACGCACGAGAATCTCGCCAGCCGCAGCACCACCGCCAGCAGCACCGTGATCGCCGCCACGGCCGCCACCCGCTGATGGGCGTCGTCCGCGACCATGCCGTACACGAGCACGAAGTACGCCGGGGCGAGCCCGAAGCTGATCAGGTCCGAGAGGTTGTCCAGCTCGGCCCCCATCGGCGAGCTCCGCAGCTTCCGCGCGACCAGGCCGTCGCAGAGGTCGAAGATCGCCGCGAGCAGCATCAGGATCACGGCGGTCGCGGCGGAGTGCCGCGCCATGCCGGACTCGGCGCTGCCCGACAGGTGCGGGATGAGGATTCCGGTGGTGGTGAAGTACACCGCCATGAACCCGCAGGTCGCGTTGCCGAGCGTGAGGGTGTCCGCTATCGACAGCCGCAGGGAGAGGGGCATCTCCTCCGCGTCGTCGGCGTCCGCGCCCGGCACCCAGTCGGTCTGGGTGTCCGGATCAATCACGGTCAATTCGAGTCACCCCCGCAGTGGTCTTCTGCCCGACCTCGACAGCGACCTCGACCCCCTCCGGAAGGTAGATGTCGACGCGGGAGCCGAACCGGATGAGACCGATCCGCTCGCCCTGCTCCACCTTGGTGCCCTGGGGGATGTAGGGGACGATCCGCCGCGCCACCGCACCCGCGATCTGCACCATCTCGATGTCGCCGAGCTCGGTGTCGAAGTGCCAGACAACGCGCTCGTTGTTCTCGCTCTCCTTGTTGAACGCCGGAACGAACCCGCCGGGCACGTGCTCGACGGACGTCACCGTGCCGGCCAGGGGCGCGCGGTTGACGTGGACGTTCAGCGGGCTCATGAAGATCGCGACGCGGGTGCGTCCGTCCTTCCACGGCATGATGCTCTGCACCACGCCGTCGGCGGGGGAGATGACCCGCCCGGTAGCGATCTCGCGCTCGGGGTCGCGGAAGAACCACAGCATGCCCGCCGCGAGCGCGGTGGCGGGCACGGCCACGGCCTTGGCGGCGCCGGAGCGGCGCGCGCGGGCGAGGCTGAGGGCTGCGGTGGCGACGGTCGGCAGAAGCCACGGCGATGCTCCGCGAGCAAGACGTCCCTGGAGGAAACCGTCGCGAGATGCAGAGGTTTGGCTGTGGGGCATGGATGACCTTCGTAGCGGATGATGCCGCGCTGGCAAGTGGGGGACGGCGGCTGGTTTACCAGCGATGCTATCGGTTGCGAGCCGCAACTGGGAAAGCCAGAAGCCGAGTCGGTCGGCCGGAAGCCCTTAGGAAACGCTTACAGGGTGTGATGTTCTTCGCGGCCGAACCGACCTAAAAGCGGCAATCAACCCTGGAATCGGTACTCTTCGAGAAGCCGACGCCCAATGATCATTTTTTGGATCTCGGCGGTACCTTCACCGATGAGCAGCATCGGCGCCTCGCGGTACAGGCGCTCGATCTCGTACTCCTTCGAGAAGCCGTAGCCACCGTGGATACGGAAGGCGTCCTCCACGACCTCCTTGCAGTATTCGGAGGCGAGGTACTTCGCCATCCCTGCCTCAAGGTCGTTTCGTTCCCCGGAGTCCTTTTTGCGTGCTGCGTTGACCATCATGGCATGAGCGGCCTCGACCTTGGTAGCCATCTCGGCCAGCTTGAACTGAATTGCCTGGTGCTGGGCGATCGCCTTGCCGAAAGTGTGACGTTGCTGGGCATACGAGACACCCAGCTCAAATGCACGCTGAGCGACGCCGCAACCACGCGCCGCGACGTTGACGCGGCCGACCTCGACTCCGTCCATCATTTGGTAAAACCCTCGGCCGGTGACCCCGCCGAGGACCCGATTGGCCGGAATGCGCAGTCCGTCCATGATGAGTTCGGTCGTGTCGACGCCCTTGTAACCCATCTTGTCGATCTTGCCGGGGATGGTCAGGCCGGGTCGGACCTCGCCGAAGCCGGGCTCCTTCTCCACCAGGAAGGTCGTCATCGACTTGTGGGGGGCGGTGCCCTCGGGGTGTCCTTCGTCACTCCGGCACAGAACGGCCACGAGCGATGACGTTCCGCCATTGGTCAGCCACATCTTCTGGCCGTTCAGGACGTACTCGTCGCCGTCCTTGACGCCCTTGGACGTGATCGCCGACACATCCGAGCCGAGCGCCGGCTCCGACATCGAGAACGCGCCGCGCACCTCGCCCAGCGCCATCCGGGGCAGGAAGGTGTCCTTCTGCTCCTGGGTGCCGTGCTGCTTGAGCATGTACGCCACGATGAAGTGCGTGTTGATGATGCCGGAGACCGACATCCAGCCGCGCGCGATCTCCTCGACGCAGAGCGCGTACGTCAGGAGCGACTCGCCCAGACCGCCGTACTCCTCGGGGATCATCAGCCCGAACAGGCCGAGCTCCTTGAGGCCTTCGACGATCTGCGTCGGGTACTCGTCCTTGTGCTCCAGCTGCGTCGCGACCGGAATGATCTCCTTGTCGACGAAGTCCCGGACGGTGGCCAGGATTTCCTGCTGGACGTCGGTCAGACCGGCGGTCTGCGCGAGACGGGCCATGGCTACTTCTCCTGCGACTTGAGCTGGGGGCGGCCGGGCTGCTCGCCGCCGCGCTCCTTGATGTACGTCTCGGTGGGGACCATCACCTTGCGGCGGAACACGCACACCAGCGTGCCGTCCTGCTTGTAGCCCTTGGTCTCGACGTGGACGATCCCGCGGTCCGACTTGGACTTGGAGGGCGTCTTGTCGAGGACCGTCGTCTCGCCGTAGATCGTGTCGCCGTGGAAGGTCGGCGCCACGTGCTTGAGCGACTCCACCTCCAGGTTGGCGATCGCCTTGCCGGACACGTCCGGCACGCTCATACCGAGCAGCAGCGAGTAGATGTAGTTGCCCACGACAACGTTCTTGCCGAAGTCGGTGGTCCGCTCCGCGTAGTTGCTGTCCATGTGGAGCGGGTGGTGGTTCATGGTGAGCAGACAGAACAGGTGGTCGTCGTACTCCGTCACCGTCTTCCCGGGCCAGTGCTTGTACACGTCGCCGACGGTGAACTCTTCGTAGGTGCGGCCGAACTGCATGGTGTTACGCCTCCGGGATCTCGAACTTCGACGTGCGCTGCATACCGGCCGCCCGGCCCTTGCCCGAGATGACCAGCGCCATCTTGCGGCTGGCCTCGTCGATCATCTCGTCGCCGAGCATCGCCGAGCCCTTCTTGCCGCCGGCCTCGGAGGTGAAGTACTCGTACGCGTCGAGGATGAGCTCGGCGTGGTCGTAGTCCTCCTGCGAGGGCGAGAAGACCTCGTTGGCCGCCTCGACCTGGCCGGGGTGCAGCACCCACTTGCCGTCGAAGCCGAGGGCGGCGGCACGCTGGGCGACCGCCTTGTAGCCGTCGATGTTCTTGATCTGGAGGTAGGGGCCGTCGATCGCCTGGAGGTTGTTGGCGCGGGCGGCCATCAGGATCTTCATCAGGATGTAGTGGTAGGCGTCCGCCGGGTAGCCGGGCGGCTGCTCGCCCACGACCAGCGACTTCATGTTGATCGACGCCATGAAGTCGGCCGGGCCGAAGATGATCGTCTCGACGCGCTGGGAGGCCGTCGCGATCTCGTTGACGTTGTTCAGGCCCTGGGCGTTCTCGATCTGCGCCTCGATGCCGATCTTGCCGACCTCGAAGCCCATCGTCTTCTCGATCTGGGTCAGCAGGAGGTCGAGGGCGACGATCTGCTGGGCGGTCTGCACCTTCGGCAGCATGATGCAGTCGAGGTTGTGCCCCGCGCCCTCGACGACCGTCACGACGTCGCGGTACGTCCACTCGGTCGTCCAGTCGTTGACCCGCACGACCCGGGTCTTGCCGGTCCAGTCGCCCTCGTTGAGGAACTTGACGATGGTGTGCCGGGCCTCCGGCTTGGCGAGCGGGGCACAGGCGTCCTCCAGGTCCAGGAAGACCTGGTCGGCGGGGAGGCCCTGCGCCTTCTCCAGGAAGCGCGGGTTCGAGCCCGGGACGGCCAGGCACGAACGGCGCGGGCGCAAACGAGAGGTGTCGGCCCGCAGGGACGTCGTTTGAGGGTGGTGGTGGGAGACGGGAGGGCGGTTGACGGTCATGCGGGGACCTCCAGAGGGTCGAGCTTGTTCGCTTTCCGGATCTCGTCGACGATACGGCCGATGATCTCCGTGATACCGAAGTCCTTCGGGGTGAATACGGCGGCCACACCCGCCTTGCACAGCTCCTCGGCGTCCGCCGGCGGGATGATCCCCCCGACGATCACCGGGATGTCGGGAGCGCCGGCCTCGCGCAGCCGCGCCAGCACGTCCGGGACCAGCTCGGCGTGCGAGCCGGACAGGATCGAGAGGCCCACGCAGTGCACATCCTCCGCCAGGGCGGCGTTGACGATCTGCTCGGGGGTCAGCCGGATCCCCTGGTAGACCACCTCGAAACCGGCGTCACGCGCGCGTACGGCGATCTGCTCGGCGCCGTTGGAGTGCCCGTCCAGGCCCGGCTTGCCCACCAGCAGGCGCAGCCGGCCGGAGCCGAGCTCGTCGGCCGTACGGGTCACCTTCTCGCGCACCAGAGCCAGCGGCGTGCCCGCCTCGGCCGGGACCGCGACCGGAGCCGAGGAGACCCCGGTCGGCGCCCGGAACTCGCCGAAGACGTCGCGCAGCGCCCAGGACCACTCGCCGGTCGTGACGCCCGCGCGGACGCACTCCAGGGTCGCGGCCATCAGGTTCTCGGACCCGGCGGCCGCCTTCTTCAGGGCCGCCAGCGCCTCCGACGCCCGGGTCTCGTCCCGGTTGTCGCGCCACTCGTGGAGCTTGGCCACCACCCGCGCCTCGTTCGCCGGGTCCACCGTCATGATCGCGGTGTCCAGGTCGGAGGTGAGCGGATTGGGCTCGGTCGACTCGTAGCAGTTGACGCCGACGATCTTCTCCTCGCCGCCCTCGATACGGGCCCGGCGCTCGGCGTGCGAGGAGACCAGCTGCGACTTGAGGTAGCCGGACTCGACGGCCGCCATCGCGCCGCCCATCTGCTGGATCCGCTCGATCTCGGCCAGGCACTCCTCGACCAGCGACTCCACCTTGGCCTCGATGACGTGCGACCCGGCGAAGATGTCCTCGTACTCCAGGAGGTCGCTCTCGTGGGCGAGGACCTGCTGGATGCGCAGCGACCACTGCTGGTCCCAGGGGCGCGGCAGACCGAGCGCCTCGTTCCAGGCGGGGAGCTGGACGGCCCGCGCGCGGGCGTCCTTCGACAGCGTCACGGCCAGCATCTCCAGGACGATCCGCTGGACGTTGTTCTCCGGCTGCGCCTCGGTCAGGCCCAGCGAGTTGACCTGGACGCCGTAGCGGAAGCGGCGCTGCTTGGCGTCCTCGATGCCGTACCGCTCGCGCGTCACCTTGTCCCAGATGCGGCCGAACGCCCGCATCTTGCACATCTCCTCGATGAACCGGACACCCGCGTTCACGAAGAACGAGATCCGCGCGACCACCTCGCCCTTGCGGTCCTCGGGCACCTGCCCGGACGCGAACACCGCGTCGAGCACGGCGATCGCGGTGGACATCGCGTACGAGATCTCCTGGACCGGGGTGGCCCCCGCCTCCTGGAGGTGGTAGCTGCAGATGTTGATCGGGTTCCACTTGGGGATGTGGTTGACCGTGTACGTGATCATGTCGGTGGTCAGCCGCAGCGACGGACCGGGCGGGAAGACGTGCGTCCCGCGCGACAGGTACTCCTTGACGATGTCGTTCTGCGTCGTGCCCTGCAGCCGGGTGATGTCGGCGCCCTGCTCCTCGGCGACCACCTGGTACATGGCCAGCAGCCACATCGCGGTGGCGTTGATGGTCATCGAGGTGTTCATCTGCTCCAGGGGGATGTCCTGGAACAGCCGCCGCATGTCACCGAGATGGGACACCGGGACCCCGACCCGGCCCACCTCGCCGCGGGCGAGGATGTGGTCCGGGTCGTAGCCGGTCTGCGTGGGCAGGTCGAAGGCGACCGACAGGCCGGTCTGGCCCTTGGCGAGGTTGCGCCGGTAGAGCTCGTTGGACGCCTCGGCGGTCGAGTGGCCGGCGTACGTCCGCATGAGCCAGGGCCGGTCCTTGTGACGCTCAGTCATGTGTCGCTCCGTGCTCAGATGTTGCGGAAGCGGTTGATGGCGTCGAGGTGCTGGGCGCGGAGTTCGTGGTCGCGGACGCCGAGGCCTTCGCGGGGGGCGAGGGCGAGGACGCCGACCTTGCCCTGGTGGAGGTTGCGGTGGACGTCGTAGGCGGCCTGCCCGGTCTCTTCGAGGCTGTAGACCTTGGAGAGGGTGGGGTGGATCTTGCCCTTGGCGACGAGGCGGTTGGCCTCCCAGGCTTCGCGGTAGTTGGCGAAGTGCGAGCCCACGATCTTCTTCAGCGACATCCACAGGTAGCGGTTGTCGTACTCGTGGTTGTAGCCGGAGGTGGAGGCGCAGGTGACGATGGTGCCGCCCTTGCGGGTGACGTACACGCTGGCGCCGAAGGTCTCGCGGCCCGGGTGCTCGAAGACGATGTCCACGTCCTCGCCGCCGGTCAGCTCGCGGATGCGCTTGCCGAAGCGCTTCCACTCGCGCGGGTCCTGGGTGTGCTCGTCCTTCCAGAACTTGTACCCCTCGGCGTTGCGGTCGATGACCGCCTCGGCGCCCATGGCGCGGCAGATGTCGGCCTTCTCCGGGCTGGAGACGACACAGATCGGCGTGGCGCCACCGGCCAGCGCGAACTGCGTGGCGTACGAGCCCAGGCCGCCGCTGGCGCCCCAGATCAGGACGTTGTCGCCCTGCTTCATGCCTGCGCCGTTGCGGGAGACGAGCTGGCGGTAGGCGGTGGAGTTCACCAGACCGGGCGCCGCCGCCTCCTCCCAGCTGAGGTGGTCGGGCTTGGGCATCAGCTGGTTCGACTTGACCAGCGCGATCTCCGCGAGGCCGCCGAAGTTGGTCTCGAAGCCCCAGATGCGCTGCTCGGGGTCGAGCATGGTGTCGTTGTGGCCGTCGCTCGACTCCAGCTCCACCGACAGGCAGTGCGCCACGACCTCGTCGCCGGGCTTCCACGCGTTCACGCCGGGGCCGGTGCGCAGGACCACGCCCGCCAGGTCCGAACCGATCACGTGGTACGGCAGGTCATGCCGCTTGGTCAGCTCGCTGAGCTTGCCGTAGCGCTCCAGGAACCCGAACGTCGAGAGCGGCTCGAAGATCGACGTCCACACCGAGTTGTAGTTGACCGAGGAGGCCATGACGGCCACCAGGGCCTCGCCGGGGCCGAGTTCGGGGACCGGCACCTCGTCGAGGTGCAGCGACTTGCGCGGGTCCTTGTCCCGGGTGGCGAGCCCGGCGAACATCTCCGTCTCGTCCTTGTGCACGGTGATCGCGCGGTACGACTCGGGGATCGGCAGAGCCGCGATGTCCGCGGCCGTACTGTCCTGCGACTGAATCGCGTCCAGGATTTCCTTCACGGTGGTGCCTCCGGCGAAGCGCGTTGGGAACGCTGAGGGGACTGCTGCTGTGGAGGTGTGCCGTCGGTTCGGCGGTACTACGGGATCGGCGGCGCCTGGTGGGCGCGGGAGGGTGCCTGTGACGCAGGCGTCCGGGCGCGCTCGCTGGGGAAGCTTGCGGGGACAGCCGGCGTACGAGAGGTCTCTGCACGCCGGCCGCCCGGACAACATCAACGTATGGCACGCAGTGCCAGTCGGCAAGACACCGCGTGCCAACAATTTCTCTCAATTGCGTAATGACCTGCACGAATGAGCGATGATCGATCGGATGCCACCTCGGAGAACGCGAAAGGCCCGCCCCGAACGGGGGCGGGCCTTCACTTTTCGGACAGGTCAGCGCTGCCGGAGCGCCTTCTTGATCGACTGCATGATCTCGTCCAGCGGCGCGTCCGTACGCGCCACCGCGACCAGCACCTCGTCGCTGGTGGAGACGGACGCGGCGGCGGGCTTCGGCTCGGCCGTGCGCCCCGCCCCGATCCCGGAGCCGAAGGTGTCCCGGACGATCGCGAAGGCGTGGTCGAGCTGGGTCTCCACATCGCCCTGGCCGCCGGCCCGCAGCCAGCGCCGCAGCACGTGGTTGTGCGCGGTGACGACCGCCGAGGCGGCCACCTCCGCGAGCAGCGGGTCGTCGTTCCCGGCGTGGTGCTCGTGCTCGTCGAAGTGGCCGAGCAGATACCGGGTGAAGAGCCGCTCGTAGCGGGCCACCGAGGCGATCTCGGCCTCCCGCAGGGTGGGCACCTCGCGGGTCAGCTTGTAGCGCGCCACGGAGACCGAGGGGGAGGAGGCGTACATCTTCATGACCTCCTTGATCCCCCGGCACACCGTGTCCAGCGGATGCTCGTGCGGGGGCGCGGCGTTGAGCACCGCCTCGGCCCGTACGAGGGTGTCGTCGTGGTCGGGGAAGATCGCCTCTTCCTTGGAGCGGAAGTGGCGGAAGAAGGTGCGGCGGGCGACCCCGGCGCGGGCCGCGATCTCGTCGACCGTGGTGGCCTCGTACCCCTTGGCCGAGAAGAGCTCCATTGCCGCGGCCGCCAGCTCGCGGCGCATTTTGAGCCGCTGGGCGGCCGCGCGGCTGCCGGCGGCACTTTCCGGGGCGTCGGGCGTGGCGGACGTTCGGGTCGGCCGTTTCGATGAGGCAGCGGGCTGGGGCATGGACCGAACGTACTGCATGTGTGCAGGAAGTCGCGCTCGCGGGGGCGGACCGCCCGAGGGATCGAGCAGCCCGCCCCAGCCCTCCCCCGGCCGGTGGACGGGGGAGCCCCACGGGTCAGCGGCGGGCATACTCGCGGAATCCACGGCCCGTCTTGCGGCCCAGGCACCCGGCCGCGACCAGGTGCTCCAGGAGCGGGGCGGGCGCCAGGCCCGGGTCGCGGAACTCGGCGTGCAGCACCTTCTCGATGGCCAGGGACACATCGAGGCCGACCACGTCGAGGAGTTCGAACGGCCCCATCGGGTAGCCGCCGCCGAGCCGCATCGCCGCGTCGATGTCGTCGAGCGAGGCGTAGTGCTCCTGGACCATCTTGATCGCGTTGTTGAGGTACGGGAAGAGCAGCGCGTTCACGATGAACCCGGCCCGGTCCCCGCAGTCCACCGGGTGCTTGCGGATCTTCGCGGTGACCTCGCGGACGGTGGCGTGCACCTCGTCCGAGGTGAGGACCGTGCGGACCACCTCGACCAGCTTCATCGCGGGCGCCGGGTTGAAGAAGTGCATCCCGATGACGTCCTGCGGGCGCGAGGTGGCGCGGGCGCAGGCGACGACCGGCAGCGAGGAAGTGGTGGTGGCGAGCACCGCGCCCGGCTTGCAGATCTTGTCCAGGGACGCGAACAGCTGCTGCTTGACCCCCAGGTCCTCGGCGACCGCCTCGACGGCCAGGTCCACCTCGGCGAAGGCCTCAAGGGCCCCGGCCGGGGTGATGCGGGCGAGCGTCTCGTCGCGGGCCTCGGCCGTCATCCGGCCCTTGTCGACAGAGCGCGAAAGCGACTTGGCTATACGGGACTTGGCGGTCTCGGCCTTCTCCAGGCCGCGCGCGGCGAGGACCACGTCGTACCCGGCCTTGGCGAAGACCTCGGCGATGCCGGAGGCCATGGTCCCGGAGCCGGCCACGCCGACCGAGCGGATCTCGCGGCCGACGCCCGTGCCCGCCGCCGCGGTGCGCGTCTGCGCGTCCGGCACCACGGTCGCGCTGCCCGGTGCCTCGTACGTGTAGAAGCCGCGGCCCGCCTTGCGGCCGGTCAGGCCCGCCTCGGTGAGCTGGCCGAGGATGGGCGCGGGGGCGTGCAGCCGGTCGTGCGAGTCGGTGTACATCGCCTCCAGGACCGTGCGGGCGGTGTCGATGCCGATCAGGTCGAGCAGCTCCAGGGGGCCCATCGGCAGCCCGCAGCCCAGCTTCATCGCCGCGTCGATGTCCTCGCGGGAGGCGTACTTCGACTCGTACATCGCGGCGGCCTGGTTGAGGTAGCCGAAGAGCAGCCCGTCCGCGACGAAGCCCGGGCGGTCGCCGACCGCGACCGGCTCCTTGCCGAGCGCCAGGGCGAGCTGGGTGACCGCGTCCACGGCGGGCGGCGCGGTGAGCACCGAGGAGACCACCTCGACCAGCTTCATCGCCGGGGCCGGGTTGAAGAAGTGCAGGCCCAGGACGCGCTCGGGGTGCGCCGACTCGGCGGCGAGCCGGGTCACCGAGAGGGCGTTGGTGCCGGTCGCCAGGATCGCGGTGGGCGCGACGATCGCGTCGAGCGCGGCGAACACCTGCTGCTTGAGCTCGTACGACTCGGGCACGACCTCGATGACCAGGTCGGCTTCGGCCGCCGCCTGGAGGTCGGTGAAGGTGCGGAACCGGGCGAGGACGTCGCGCCGCTCCTCCTCGGTGATGCGCTCGCGGGCCACGGCCCGGGCGGTGGACGCCTCCAGGGAGGCCACGGCCCGGCGGGCGGCCTGCTCGCTGATGTCGATGCCGATGACCTCGCGGCCCGCGCGGGTGAGCACGTCGGCGATGCCGGTGCCCATGGTGCCGAGACCGACCACGGCGACGGTGTTCAGGGGGGTGTCCATCACGGGACTCCAGGGTGAGTGACGACTGAGGAGAGGGCGCACGCGACCGGCATCCGGCTGTCGCGAAGGCGTCAGTGAAGACGCGGGTGCGCGCGGCGGCGCACGGCGTGCGGAAGGTGTGTCGTGGTGGTGCTGAGGGCCGACGGACCCGGTCCCGGGGCCACGCCGTGAAACTGCCGAACCGACGAACACTCGCGGTGGCTGCGTCACCAGGCCACCGGAGTTCGCGGGGGGTACCCGCTCACTTGAGATTAACTGGTGAGTAACGAGCGCGCCATAGCGCGGAGCCAGCGAGTCCATGTGATCTGGCTCGCCATCGCGTGCAGCCGGGGGCCGTGCCGTCGTTCGCCCGCGGACCGTGGTGGGTTGCTCGCGCAGTTCCCCGCGCCCCTGACTACCCAGGGGGCGCGGGGAACTGCGCGACCAGCCACAGACGGCCCGCACAGGTCCGGCAACCCAGGGGCGCGGGGAACGGCGCGGCCAGTCACGTCCCGCAGCCGAGTCCGGCCCGGCCCACTACGCTTCCCGCATGGACGAGGAGCTGCGGTCCTTGGCGGACCGGCTGCGGGGCGAGGCCAGGGCGTCGGGCGCGGTGCCGGCGTACGAGCGGCTGCTCTCGACCGACGACCGGGACGAGCTGGCGGCCGTGCTCACCGAGCGCGAACGGCCCCTGTGGGCGCGGGAGGTCGCGGCCTTCCGGCTCGGCTGCGCGGGGGACCGGCGCGCCTTCGAGGCGCTGGTGCTACTGCTCAACCACCGGGACCCGGAGCGCTGTGTCTCCGCCGCGCACGCCCTGGCCCGGCTCGGCGACCCGCGCACGGCACGGGCGGCGGCCGCGCTCGCCACCAACCAGCTGCGCACCGCCTACGCCCTGCACCCGGTGCGGCTGCTCACCGCACTGCGCGCCCCCGAGGCCGTACCGGCGCTGATCACCACCCTGCGGCCGCTGCTCTCGCCCGACACCCCTTACTGGCGGGTGGCACTGGCCTGTGTGGAGGGGCTGGGGGAGCTGGGCGACAAACGGGCGGTCGAGGTCCTGGAGACGGCGCTGGCCCGCCCCCGCCTCGCGTCGGCGGCCGCCGTGGCGCTCAGGCGCATCGCGTAGCGCACCTCGGGCACCGCGACCCCGTCCACGACGAAGTCCTCCTCGGCGCCGTCCGGGGCGAAGCCGGCGCGCTCGTAGAACCGTCTGGCCCGGTCGTTGGCCTTCAGGACCCACAGCAGCAGGTGCGGATACCCGTCGGCGGCCACGCGGGCGGTCAGCTCGGCCGCCAACAGCCGCCCGGCGCCCGTGGACCAGTGGTCGGGGTGCACATACAGGGCGTACAGCTCGCTGTCGGCCGTCCGCGCGCCGTCGTCCTCCCGGTACGGCCCGTAGCACCCCCAGCCGATCACCTCGCCCGCCCGCCCGCTCCGCGACCACGTTCACCACCGAGCCGTCGCCGTGGGCCAGCTGCTCCCGGCGGCGCTCGGCGTCCTGCTCCACGCTGAGGCGGTCCAGATACGACTGCGGCATCAGCCCCCGGTAGGCGGTCCGCCAGCCCTCGACGCGGACGGCCGCGACCGCCCCGCAGTCGGCCGCGGTCATGTCCCGTACGCCGATACCCCTGGTCAACGGTCGGCGACCACCGCGAACGCCTCGATCTCCATCAGGAGTTCGGGGCGGAACAGCGCCGCGACCTGCACCGCCGAGCTGGCGGGGAGCCGGCCGCTGTCGAGGTGTGCGTCCCGGGCCTCGCGGATCGCGGGCAGATGGGCGATGTCGGTGACGAAGACGGTCAGCTTCACCACGTCGTCGAAGGTCGCCCCCGCGGACTCCAGGCAGCGGCGCAGATTCTCGAAGATCTGCCGCGCCTGCGCCACCGGGTCGCCTTCCCCGACCACGTTCCCCTTCTCGTCCAGGGCGCACTGGCCGGATATCGCGATGAACCGGCCCGTGCCCCACACCACATGGCTGTAGTTGACGCCGGGTGCGAGGCCGTCCGGGGTGGCGATGTGCGTCAGCGAAGTCATGCGTCCATCCTGAACCATGCCACTGACAATCGGGCAGCGGGTTTTGGTCAGAGCAGGGTGAGCTGGGTCGGACCGGCAGGTTCCGGCTCCACACGCCGCGGAATGAGCCGGGCCGCGCCCCGGTGCGCCGGTCCGATGCCGAACTCGGTGGCCAGCTCGTGTACTTGGCGGGTGATCCGGCGCTGGTACCACTTCGGCGCGTACGCGCCCTCCGCGTACAGCCGCTCGTACCGCCGCACCAGATGTGGATGGTGCTCGGCGAGCCACCCCATGAACCACTCGCGCGCCCCCGGCCGCAGATGCAGCACCAGCGGGGTCACCGAGGTCGCGCCCGAGGCGGCGATCGCGCGGACGGTGGCGCGCAGCTGGTCGGGGTGGTCCCCGAGGAAGGGGATGACCGGCGCCATCAGGACCCCGCAGCCGATGCCGTGCTCGGTCAGCGTCCGTACGACGTCGAGGCGCCGCTCGGGCGCGGGCGTGCCCGGCTCGACCGTGCGCCACAGCGCGTGGTCCACGAACCCCACGGAGACGGAGATGCCGACGCGGGTGACCTCGGACGCCTCCTTGAGCAGCTCCAGATCCCGCAGGATCAGCGTCCCCTTGGTGAGGACGGAGAACGGGTTGGCGTGGTCGCGCAGCGCCTCGATGATCCCCGGCATCAGCCGGTAGCGGCCCTCGGCGCGCTGGTAGCAGTCGACGTTGGTGCCCATGGCGATGTGCGCGCCCTCCCACCGCCTGGAGGAGAGGTGGCGGCGCAGCAGCTCGGGCGCGTTGACCTTGACGACGATCTGCGAGTCGAAGCCGAGCCCGGTGTCGAGGTCGAGATAGCTGTGCGTCTTGCGGGCGAAGCAGTACACGCACGCGTACAGCCGTGAGTCACAACCGGTGGCTCTGACGGGTGCCCTAACCGATCGTCGCAGGTTAGGGGCATGATCCTATGGAACCCATGAGGGTCTTCACATACCGCCGCATCTCCCGCGTGACGGAGCGCACCACCAGCATTGAGCGCCAGGGCGAGCACTGCGCCGCTGAGTGCGACCGTCGCGGCTGGAAGATCGTGGACGACTTCGCGGACGAGGGGATCAGCGGAGCGACGGACCCGGAAGACCGTCCGGCAATGTCCAAGATGCTGGCCAGGCTGGATGAGGTAGACGCGATCGTGTTCTACAAGCTGGATCGTCTGTCACGGTCCACGCTCGCGTTCGCTGAGCTCATGGAGCGCTGTCAAAAGGCAGGGGTCGCTCTCGTGAGCTGCACGGAGCCGCTTGACCTGTCGTCCCCGATGGGTGTGGCCATGGCGGAGATCATCGCCGTGTTCGCCAAGCTTGAGCGCGCCATGATCCGTGAGCGGTCGATGGACGCGCGGCGCAAGGGGTTGGAGGACAACAAGTTCGTCGGGGGGCGCTTCCCGTACGGGCTGACCCCGGCGCCGCACCCGTCCGGGAAGGGACGCACGTTGGTGCGGGACCCGGAAGCAGTGAAGGTGATCCGGCGCATGGCGTCGCTGATCACCGACGGACACTCCGCTACGGCCGTGGCCAAGATACTCAATGACGACGCGGTACCCACGTCCCGGCAGCAAGGGGCTACCGCGAAGCGTGCGGGTGGACATGAGGCGCGTGACACGTACTGGCGGGGCAACGCCGTGCGCGCGATTCTCCGCAATCAGGTCCAGTTGGGGTATCGGGTGGGGAAGAACGACCGACCCGAGACAGGAGCGGACGGGTTGCCGCTGATGGCCTGGGAACCGGTGCTGACCTGGGAGGAGTGGGAAGCCGTGCAAGCGGCTCTCGACACCATGGAAGTGACCCGTACGCAGCGTCATGACGCGCACTGGTTGCAGGGGGTCACGCGCTGCGGGGTGTGTGACGCCAGGCTGACTCAGACGGTGGCTCATGGGCGCACAGGGCTCAAGTGCTCACGGCCCAACGAGCAGCGTCACAGGCCCGCGCCGTTCATCCGGGTCGATGACCTTGACGAGTGGGTGAACGAGCGCATGACGACCGTCTACGGACGTATGCGGGTCGTTGAGAACGTCTGGCACCCCGGTAGCAGCAACCGACAGGAACGGCTGGCCGTGGCGGCAGCGATCAAGTCCATGCGTGCCGACCGTGAGGCAGGGCTCTACCAAGGCGCGGAGGACGAAGCGGAGTACCGCGAGAAGATGACCGCGCTACTCGCGCGCCGTGACGTGTTGGGCGCAACGCCGGATGTTGAGCCGCACTGGGAGACGCGCTACACGGGGCGGACCTTCGGGGAGGTCTGGGAGTCGTCCACCCTGACAGCACGCGCGGCCCTCCTCGCCAACGCTGGGCTCGTGGTCCGGGTCGAGCCTGCCGGGGGCAAGCGTCTGCCTGTGGGCGAGCGCGCCCGGATCGAGCCGGAGGATCCGGAAGCGGCGGAGCTTGCCGGACACATGGACGACGAACCGATTCGTGCGCCCGCTCCGCTGACAGAGGAACAGCACGAAGAGATCCAGCGGGACCTGTTGGACGACATCGCACACCAAGAGGGGCTGTTGTAGGCCCGTCTGAGCGTCGTTCACGGCCCGTCGCTGGGGAAAAACCCGGTGGCGGGCCGTTCGGCGTTCCTGGCAGCGTGTACGGCTCTTGGGGGTGTTGTCAGTGGGGGTGCCTAGGGTCGGGGACAGCTTTGAGGTGTCCACCGGCATGCCCGACAGGCAGCACCCCCGAGTACCGACCTATCCACCTATGGCAGATGGAGATGCCCGCTTGACCAACGAAAAGGAAGACATGATCAACATCCCCGAGGTTGCCGCCCGCCACGCCCCCGAGGTTCCCACCCGCTACGTTCCCCCGGCGGACCCGCGCCGGGGTCCCGGCTATCTGGTGATCTCCTGCCCGCACTGCGGGGCACGCCACCAGCACGGTGCAGGCGACCCTGATGACCCGTCCTACGGCCACCGTGTGGCGCACTGCCGGAGCGGCCCGCGCGGCGGGTACATCCTGATACCGGAGGGCCAGGCATGACCGAACAGCCCGTGCTGCCCCCCGATCTGCTCGACGCCATCGCCGCTCATGTCCAGGCGGCGAACAATGACTTTGGTGGGCACAGCGACGACGAGTTGGCACAGGCGCTCTTCGAGTACCTGGGCGGGAACGTCCGGTTCGACAGGGCCACCGGATGGGCGCTGTTCCCCCAGGGGGCGCATGCCTGGCAGCTCAGCCCGAACGGACTGCCGATCAAGCAAGCGGCACAGAACTACCTGCGGACCGTGCGGGCGAAGACGAGTAACGAGAAGGCCGCCAAGGGGCTGGGCTCCCGTGCCCGCCGCGATGCCGTGGTGGACATGCTCAGCACGCTTCCCGGCGTACTCACCAGCGGGCAGCAGTGGGACCAGAACCCGGACCTGCTGGCCTGTGCGAACGGTGTGGTGGACCTGCGCACGGGGATACTGCACCCGGGCGAGCCGGACCAGATGATCACCCGCAGCGTGGCGACCGCGTACGACCCCGATGCGCGCTGCCCGCGCTGGATGCGGTTCCTGGGCGAGATCTTCCCCGGTGACCCGGAACTGCCCGCCTACGTTCAGCGGCTGATCGGCTACGGCATCACCGGGCACACGTCGGAACAGGTCTTTGCGGTGCTCTACGGCGAGGGAAGCAACGGCAAGAGCGTCTTTCTGAACACGCTGCGTGCCCTGTTCGCCGAGCATGCCGCAACGGTGCCGTTCGACATGTTCACCAGCACCGGCAACAAGCGGGGCGGAGCCGATGCCGAACTCCTGCGCGGCGCCCGTCTCGCGCTGGCCAGCGAGACCAATCGGGGTGCCGTGCTGGACGCGGCGGCCATCAAGAACGCGACCGGCGGAGAGGAGATGAGCGTCAACCCGAAGTACCGCGATCCGTACAGCTTCAAGCCCGAGGCGCTGATCCTGCTGGCCACGAACTACCGGCCCGAGGTACGCGAGCAGGACCACGGCACGTGGCGGCGCGTGAAGCTGCTCCCCTTCGAGCGCAAGTTCAGCGCAGCCGAGCGCGACAGCACCCTTGATGAGACGCTGCGCGGCGAGTTCCCGGGCATTCTCGCCTGGGCCGTGCGCGGTGCCCGCGAGTGGTACAGCCACGGACTTGGCGAGACGCCGAGCGTGGTGCAGGCAACAGCGGAATATCGGGAGGACTCCGATCCGCTGGCCGGGTTCTTCCCCGGCACGTTCGTAGCCGACCCGGCAGCGGAGACGCCCATCGCCGACCTGTGGGAGGCGTACAAGTGGTGGGCGGAGGCCGAGGGCATCCCGCCGTTCAAGTCGTCCAGGACACTGGTCTCCGCGCTCATCGAGCGGGACAGCACGCTACGACGGGGGCGGACCAGCAAGGCCAAGACCCTGATCGGCCTGAAGCATGCCGATGACCGACCGGCCGACGCGGGGCCGGGGATCTTCGCCGGATAGCCACCGTCAGACAGCGTGAAGGGGTGGCCGGTGACCACGTTCGGTCACTCGGTCACCTTCGGTCATTCCTGTACGCACTCTCTGACCTGTGGTTATGACCCAAGTGACTCAGGTGACCCAAATCTAAGAAAAGTATTCATAGGTACCAGTAGCCTCCAGAAGTTTCCCGAACCCCCTCGGTCACGGTCATTCGGTCACGGCTAACCCCGGTGGGCCGTCTGCCCTGGGGGTGACCCCGTGCGCCACGCTCCGTTGACCGTTCAGGTGCTGGCGCGCTCCCCGCGTACGGGTCTGGAGGAAGCGTGACTGCACGACCCAGGGGGGCACTCCCCTCTACCCGTACCCCGGCTCGTCTGGGAGCGGAGCCCGCAGACCCGCTACTGACGCTGTTTGCGCGGGGTGCAGGAACGGGGCTCGGCCTGGTGTGACTGGTGCTTGGGCGACTTCCCCGCCGATGGGGTGGACGTTGACCATGTACGTCCGCTGTCCCTCGGGGGTGAGGACATAGACAGCAACGTTCAGGTGCTGTGCCACGGCTGCCACGGGCTTAAGCCCCGGACAGAGTTCGGGGCGGGGTCAGCGCGACTCGGGAACCAGCGAAGGAAAGTACTTTTCGAGCGGCGGAGAATTCTTTAGAAATCCGACGCGAAGTTTCAGCAAATCACTACTCCGCGGAAATGCCACTTGAACCAGCGCCCAGCGACCCTCGTTTGTCTGAACGCAAATACTTTCGCCGTTGAGAGAGCGAATGATGACGCCAGTGGTAAATTCCGCCCGCGTTGAACAATGCGGGATATCGGAATCATCAATGATCCCGATCTTCGAACCCTCGTCGAGCTTGCTATTCACTGGATATTTCGACACGAAGCCCGCAATGTGGACGATATCAGTACTGCGATTTGCGTACGCAGTCACCACCCTTCCGTCAATATCCAATGTCCCTTGTGTTGGCAAGGAGACGCTGTATACCCCTGTCATGAACTGGTCGTTCGCTCGAATATCCGGAGTTGAACTCGGATCTACCGTCGCTGAGTGGCCGTCATTTGGTGACCTGCTGGTGCGAACGGAAGGAGATGTTGCCTCGGCGGAGGGTTTGGCGGGGTCTGGCCCTGGGCCGCCACTCGCTATCAGTAGGGGAATAACGATCGCCATTATTCCCACTATGATCGATGTCCAGCCGATAAACGTGGGTGAATGAAGCAATCTCCTAGGGAGGCTCGTGTCTGTATCCCCGTGATTGTTGGTGCTGTCGTCCCCCATGCTCATGAGGCGCCCCCGCCGTTCCCACTTGCGATGGCGTCCATCCTGGCACGTCCACAATGGCGCTAACCAGACTTTGCAGGACCATTACTTAGGGCCCTTCTCGTTCTTGACCTGGAGTGCATACCCCCCCTCACGTCAGGAGGTGATCCCCCATGCCGCGTAAGCCCCGTCCCCCGTGTTCTGTCCCCGGATGCCCTGAGCTGACCGCCCGTGGTGGGCGCTGCGAGAAGCATCGACGCGAGGCCGAGCAGCAGCGCGGCACGGCTGCCGAGCGGGGCTACGACACACGGTGGCAGCGCATCCGACGTGCCTACCTGTAGCGCAACCCGTGGTGTCTGCTGTGCGGTCGCACGGCGACGGTCGCCGATCATTTCCCGCTGTCACGACGGCAGTTGGTTGCGCAGGGCGTAGCCGATCCGGACGCGGCGAACAGGCTTCGGCCGTTGTGCACGACGTGTCATAACCGCGAGACCGCGAAGCGTCAGCCGGGCGGTTGGGCATCGGCGAACGCGAAGCCAATTCGGTCTTAACGCGCAGCCCGACCAGGGGGGGTACTCCTCTCCTCCCGCCCAAAAGATCGGCAGGGAGGGAAAACAGTTGCATGGCTCATCTGAGTGTTTCTGCGGGTGCGTGGGCGCGCGCGTGGAGTGACGCCTTTGCCCTCCTTGTCACTCTCGGCCCGTACGGGTCTGGCAGTGTCAGAGGCGCCATGCATGATGGCGTCATGGACTCCATTCATAAGATCACCAGCCTTGACGAGACCTGGCAGCCCGGGGATGTGGTGCTCGACGCTGAGGGGATTCTCCGCGTCCGCTCCGACCACCCCAAGTGGGTGTGGGACTCCCCCGGCGAGGGGGACACGCGAAGCAGCGCCGGGGGCCCGTACGTGCCGGAAGGCGGCCTGGAGGACAGCAAAGTTCCTCGTCCGCTGATCCTGCTCGTTCGCGACGGGCGGGCGGTGGCCGGACGTCCCATTGAAGAGTGACCCCAGGGTTCTTGGCGGCGCTGGGGTGGCGGAGGGTGACCATCGCAAGTCGTCTCGCAATCGATGGTTTATGAGACAGCTGGGGCCCGAGTTGCGGGGTGTCTGTTTCACCCCCACTCAGGCGTCTCTAAACTCGTCTCAAAACAGCGGGCCGGACTCTAGATTGTGAGATACCTTTGTGAGACGGTCTGGGCATGACGACGAGCCACGCGAACGCCGCTTCCCCCGCTGATCTGACGGAGCGCCACGACTGCCCCAAGTGCACAGCCCCCGCTGGGAATCCGTGCCGGACCGGATCGGGCAAGGTCGCCGCGAGCTACCACACGGCCCGCTTCGCGCTGGTCCCGTTACTGAAGGTGGAACTTGCGGTGAAGACTCCGGCGGACCGGTCCCCGGGGAAGGCGTGGAAGGCCCTGAACGCCCCCGTGGCCGTCCCGGAGGTGGCGCCGGGCGCTCCGATCCGCATCGGCTACGCGCGCTGCTCCACGGCCGCTCAGGAGCTTCAGTCTCAGTTGGACATGTTGGCGCGAGCGGAGTGCACCAAGGTGTTCTCCGAGAAGATCTCGACCCGGGTCAAGGTGCGCCCGGAGTTCGAGGCGGCGCTGACGCTGGCAAGGGACATCAAGGCGGCTTCGCCCCATCAGCCGGTGATCTTGACCGTGGTGGAGATGAAGCGGCTCGCTCGTGGCGCTGCGGAGTTGATGACGCTCGGGGCGACGCTTCAGGCGGACGGCATCCAACTGGAGATCCTGTCGGGCCCCCTTCAGGGCATCCACGACCCGCACGGCTCGGGTCAGATCGTGTTCGCGGTCCTGGCCGTGGCCGCCGAGGTGGAGCGGGAGGGCATCCGGGAAAAGACCATGGAGGGACTGGATACGGCCGCCAGCAACGGGCGCCACGGCGGACGGCCCACGGTCATGGACCCGGACAAGCTTGCCGCCGCTCGGGCGCGCCACGCGGGCGGGGAGAGCGTGACGGCCATTGCGAAGGCTCTCGGGGTGTCGCGGGCGACGATGTACCGGGCGCTTGCCGACGACGAGGGGTGAGATCACCTGGTGCTGACGAGGGTGCCGCAGGAAGGCGCACAGAGGCGTCACAGAGGCAGCAGAGGGGAAGCAAGCATGTCCGAGTACGTGGACGAGTTCCTGGCGGATCGAGTCAAGGAGGGGGGCGCGTTCGATGGGAGCGAAGTGGTACAGCTCATCGTCGACAGGTACAGCGAAGCCCTGAATCGCAGGAATTGGCCTGCCACAAAGGCTCTGGGTCAGCTCATGCTTGAACTGGCGAAGCCCTTCAAGGATCACCCTGATTACCGGGGCGACTGGCAACCGTAACCAGTCCGCGTCACTTCCGCTGCGGGCCGTCTGCCAGCCATGATGGACGGCCTCAGCCGTATCCCGCCCCAGGGGTGAGCGCCCAAGAAGTTCCCGCGCACTGCCCGCCAGCGATCCCGGCCCAAGCTCGACGTACGCGCGCTGGGTGTGAACCTTTTTCCGCGCCCCCCAATAGCGCTGAGCTGCGAGTATGCCGACGCAACGGGCTGAAAACGACCTCGTGAAGGGGTGAGGAACGCCCCCATAAGGGCAGTTAGGGCGCCAGAACGTGACAGCAGCGCGTTCCTCGTACGGCTCAGGGCTGTCGGGGCTCAGCCCGCTCCCACAGTTCCTCGCTGTGCTCCGCAAACCGATCGAACATGCCCCCGTCCCCCTGGCGACGCAGATGCAACATGGGTGAGTCGTGGCCGACCAGGCGCGCCAGATGGGGGGTGACGAGTGCATCGTGGTCGAACCGGAAGACGGACAGGCTCACGTGATTGATCGCGTCGGGAGGGGACGAGAACCGCGTCTCCATGCCCTCCACGGGACCGAGGCGGTCAAGGTGCTCCAACGTGGTCCTGATGCGCGTGGATACGGTCAGCGCCACATCCTCGATGGCCTCACGCTGGCGCGTGACTTCGCCCTCGGGGTCGCCGAGCAGGAAGCGGACCCGGCACCCCGCCTCGGCCTTCCGCCGGATCGTCTCGGAGAACTGGGGAACTTGGGTCCAGAAGAAATAGTTGGTGAAACCGGCGAAAAACAGTTCGGCCGTCGCGCCTTCGACGAGGTCGGCCCACACGGTCGATGGGCAGGCGGACCGATAGGGGTAACTGTGAACCATCTCCCGGTCGTTGCCGGTCTTGATCCGGTCCTTCACTGCCTGCGGCCACAACATTTCTTCATCGGCTCCCAGCGCCCGAGCGGCATCCTCGCGGTTCCGTAGGTGCG
The DNA here is from genome assembly GCF_030028635.1 of Streptomyces sp. BPTC-684. Lineage (NCBI taxonomy): Bacteria > Bacillati > Actinomycetota > Actinomycetes > Kitasatosporales > Streptomycetaceae > Streptomyces > Streptomyces sp. BPTC-684. The sequence continues at coordinate 325,441 of NZ_CP124863.1, read as the reverse complement.
GTGTCAGTTCCGCGTCCGCGAGCCATCGTTCCACTTGCTTCAGCGATACCCCTACCCGGTGTGCCAACTGGCGGGGCGTCACACCCGCATCGTCCATGGCGGAGCGTAAGGCGGTGTTCAAGTCAACCCCTTCGACGCGGACGTTCGGGCCTTCTGAAGACCGTACCGACGAACGCTCCAACTGTCCCCGGATGATGCGGCGATAGGTCCAGAAAGGTGCGCCACGATGCGACGCATGGCCACAAGGTGCGCTCCGGAGAAGGCGGGTAGCAAATGAGAACCCCTGATGTGCTGAGCAAGACCGTTCGCCTTGGGGGTCCGCCTTCCGCGCACCGTCGAACCGTATCCGCGCGAGGGGACGGCGAACGCTGATGACCGACAGAGCCACATGGAAGCCCGGGACCCCGGTGTACGACATGGCCAGTCAGATGGTGGGGGAGGTACGCGAGCAGCGCGGGCTCATGCTGACGCTCACCCGCCCGTCCGGCCTTCGCTGGCACACGCGGGCTATCGCGGTGCGGGAGGCCAATGCCCGAGAGCTCCTCCAGCTGAGAGCTCTGCGCCAGCATCACCGCAACTCCCGACGACTCCCGCGTTCCTAGACTCCTCGCCCGGCCGCACACCGCCGTGAAGCGGAGTCGGCCGGGTGAGGTCCAAGTGCTCGCCCCGGCTGGTGGAAACCCTGGACAGGTCGAGCAACCAGGGCGGGCTCCTATCAGGGAGGTACCGCACATGCGCGATGCACGGACACTGCTGACCCCTGACGGGTTCGGTGGTGTGGTCGCAACAGTCCGCGACAACAACCCCGACGTGCCCGACGCTACGGCAGAGCGGATCGTGACGGAAGCGATCAAGTTCGTTGCGACTGCTGCCCAGTTCCCCATGGTGAAGATCACCCCGTCCAACGTCGTCGACGAAGGATGGCACGCGCTCATCCTGCACACGAACCTGTACGAGAAGCTGTGTGACCGGCTCGGCCGATTCGTACATCACTGGCCTGAGCGCCCCGACCGGGAACGCCACGACCCCCACGCGCTGACCCGCACAGTGGCGCTGATCGAACAGGCCGGGTACAGCGTGGACTGCGAGCTGTGGACGGGGCCGACCAAGGCTCTGGTGGCCGTGGCCGCGAACTGCTCGCACACGCCAAAGCCGGGAGGGTGCGGGCCAATCAACCCCGGGAAGTGCGCTTCGCACTGCTCGGGCGGAAGCGGAGGCGGAGAAGGCGGCGATAGCTAGGCTGCCCCCACGCACAGCTGAGAGGTGAAGGGCATGGACGCGGAAGAGGCCCGACAGATGGACGTCAAGCTGCGGCGGATGGGTATCCCGTGGGTGGTCGCGCCGGTAGATCCGCAGGCCCCGGCGGGAAAGTGGGGCGTGTACGACAGCGCTGACCCATCGACTCGCAAGCCCATTTCCGCCAACGCACTGGGGGATGTCATGGCAAAGCTCCGCACGCCCCCCGCTGAGCCAGCAGCGAAACGGGCCCCTATGCGGGGATTCATCCTCCCGCCCAAACAGGACTGAGCTGGTACGGGCCCCGGTCGGCGTTCTCCCCCGAGCGCTGGCCGGGGTTTCCGTATGGGCGGCACATCCGTTGTGAGACGATCCACTACGGGCACGCGTGCGTGCAGCCCCGGTACGGGTTGACGGTCCACTCGAACGGCATCCGGGACGCCCCGGGCACCCGGTTGACGATCGAACGCGCGCGGACCTCGTGGAAGGTGACCCCGCGGAACTCTGGGGTGTCGAAGGTGCGGGTGACCACCGCGTCCGCGTCGAACAGCGCGGCCGCGCCGCCCGCTCCCGGCCCCGGTGAATCGGTCTCGGCCAGATTGTCCCAGCGCATGAACGCCTCCTCGGGCCTCTTCCGTAGCACTGACCCCAGAATAGAACACCTGTTCCCATGATCGCGGCAACCCCGATTTTGGGGGCCCGGACCCGAGGTGATTGGCTTTGCCCACCCCGAATCCGGGCGTACCCCCCGGATGTCACGAGTGCTGGAGGAAGAGCCATGGCGCAGGTCGAGGCCACCACGGAGCGGATCATCGCGGCGAGCCCGGAGACGGTGTTCGACACCGTGGCCGACTACAAGGACAGCCGTCCCAAGCTCCTGTCCGAGCACTTCAGCGAGTACCAGGTGCGCGAGGGCGGCGACGGCGAGGGCACCCTCGTCCACTGGAAGCTCCAGGCCACCAGCAAGCGCGTGCGCGACTGCCTGCTGGAGGTCTCCGAGCCGACCGAGGGTCGGCTCGTCGAGAAGGACCGCAACTCGTCCATGGTCACCACCTGGACGGTCACCCCGGCCGGGGAGGGCCGCTCCAAGGTCGTCGTCACCACGGTGTGGAACGGCGCCGGCGGCATCGGCGGCTTCTTCGAGAAGACCTTCGCCCCCAAGGGCCTCAACCGCATCTACGACACCGTGCTCGGCAAGCTCGCCGCCGAGGTCGAGAAGTAGGCCCGGGCCGACAGGCAGCCCCTGCGCGGTCACAGTCACCGGTTCGAGTGGTTTTCACGGCGGCCCGGTGGTGCGCCCGCGCGTCCCGGGTCGTGTGAAACACGCTGATGGGGCGGTGGACGCGCGCCCCTCCAGGGCGAGTTGTGCGCCCCGCCCCACTCCTCTTCCGCTTGCTCCCCATTAGCGCCCGATGCGCAGTATGTACGCCGCGCAGGCGAATCAGGCGGCGCGGTGAGGGGAGCAGACGTGGGTGGGATCACTCTGGTGAAGGACCCGGCGCAGAACGGGCCTTCGGGGGAACGGCGGTGGACGCGGCGGGCCGCTCAGGAGCCGGCCCCGGAGTTCTCCGACGCGGTGCCGGTGGACGGGCCGCCGGTGGACGACCCGTCCGAGGCCCCCGTGGGGCTCACCCCGCGCCGGGTGCGGCTGGTCTTCGTCGGCCTGATGCTCACCATGCTGCTCGCGGCGCTCGACCAGATGATCGTGGCGACCGCGCTGCCGAAGATCGTCGGCGATCTGCACGGCCTCGACAAGGTCTCCTGGGCCGTCACCGCGTATCTGCTGGCCTCCACCATCGGGCTGCCCATCTACGGCAAGCTCGGCGACCTCTTCGGCCGCAAACCCGTCTTCCAGTTCGCCATCGTCGTCTTCGTGATCGGCTCGGCACTGGCCGGCTGGTCGCGGACCATGGACGAGCTCATCGCCTTCCGCGCGATCCAGGGAATCGGCGGCGGCGGGCTCATGATCGGCGTGCAGGCGATCATCGCGGACATCGTGCCGCCCCGCGAACGCGGCCGCTTCATGGGCCTGATCGGCGCCGTCTACGGCCTGGCCTCGGTGGCCGGACCCCTGCTCGGTGGCTTCTTCACCGACCACACCTCCTGGCGCTGGTGCTTCTACATCAACGTCCCCTTCGGTCTTCTCACCCTCGCCGTCATCGCCGTCGTCCTCAAGCTGCCCCGGCCCGCGGCCCGCCCGCGCCTGGACGTCCTCGGCTCGCTCCTGCTCGCCGCCGCCTCGACGTGCGTGGTGCTGCTGACCAGTTGGGGCGGTACGGAGTACGCCTGGGGCTCGCGCACCATCCTGGGGCTGGCCGCCGGAGCCCTCGGCACGACCCTGCTCTTCGTCGTCGTCGAGAACTACGCGCGCGAACCGGTCATCCCGCTGCGGCTGTTCCGCGACTCGATCTTCAACATCTCCGGTCTGGTGGGCGCGGTCATCGGCGTCGCGCTCTTCGGCGCGGCCAGCTATCTGCCGACCTTCCTCCAGATGGTGGACGGCGTCAGCGCCACCGAGTCCGGGCTGCTCGTCCTGCCCATGATGGGCGGCATCGTCGCCGCCTCGATCATCTCCGGACAGCTCATCAGCCGCACCGGCCACTACACGATCTACCCGGTCCTCGGCAGTGCCGTCTCGGCCGTCGGCATGTGGCTGCTCTCCCGCCTTGAGGCCGACACGCCCCGGCTCGACTACAGCGTCTGGATGGCCGTCCTGGGCATCGGCATCGGCCTGGTGATGCCCGTGCTCGTCCTCGCCGTGCAGAACGCCGCCGACCCCGCCGACCTGGGCACCGCCACCAGCGCCAACAACTACTTCCGACAGATCGGCGGCAGCGTCGGGGCCGCCGTCTTCGGCACCCTGTTCACCAACCGCCTCGCGCACTCCCTCACCGAGCAGTTCCCCGCGGGCGCCCGCCTCCCCGACCCCGAGTCGATCACCCCGCAGCTGGTCCACACCATGCCGCCCGCCCTGCGCGACGGCTACATCCGCGCGTACGCCGAGGCGATGCCGCGGATCTTCCTCTATCTGGTGCCCGTGCTCGTGCTCGGCCTCCTGCTCGCCTTCTTCCTCAAGGAGAAACCGCTGGTGTCCCAGAACGCCCCCGCCGCCGAACCCGCACCCGTACCCCACGCACGCACCCCCAACGCCCCGTATACGAGCGGAGTTCCCGTCTGCGGAACCGTCCAGCACAGCGACGGGACCACCGTGCCGCGCGCCGCGCTCACCCTCGTCGACGTACGCGGACAGCAGGTCGGACGCGGCGGCAGCGGCGAGGACGGGCGGTACGCGCTGAGCGTCCCGGGCTCCGGCTCGTACGTCCTGATCGCCGCGGCCGGCGGGCACCAGCCGCAGGCCGTCTCGGTGACCGTCGGCGAGCGCCCGGTCGAGCTCGACGTGGTCCTCGGCGGCGCCGGACGCCTCGCCGGATCCGTGGTCACCGCCGACGGCACCCCCGTCCGCGACGCCGCCGTCACCCTCACCGACGTACGCGGCGAGGTCGTCGCCACCACCCGCAGCGGACGCGAAGGCGCCTATGTGATCAGCGAGTTGGTGGCCGGTGAATACACCCTGGCCGCCAGCGCGCCCGCCTTCCGGCCCGCCGCCCTCCCGGTGAGCGTGCAGGCCTCGCGCGAGACCCGGCAGGACATCGAGCTCGCGGGCGGCGCGGTGCTGCGCGGCACGGTCAGGGCGAGCGGCGGACGGCCCGTCGAGGACGCGCGCGTGACGCTGCTCGACGCCGGCGGGAACGTGGTCGACACCCTCACCACCGGCCCCGACGGCACCTTCCGCTTCGTCGACCTCTCCTCCGGCGAATACACGGTGATCGCGGCCGGGTATCCGCCGGTGGCCACGGTCCTCCAGGTCGCGGGCGGCGGACGCACCGAACGCGACCTCCAACTGGGCCACGAGGACTGACTATTCTTCAACCAAATGCCCGGTACACGCGGGCGTGCGCCCTATTCCGGCGTTGCCCCGCGCGGGGCCTTCGCATGGCCGTACGGTAGGTGGCACAGCCGCAGATCCTTGCGGCGGGGAAGGAGCCTCCACCCATGGACAGTGGCACTCCGCCGACGCTGCCGCGGCAGTCCGCCGCGGCCGGACGGATTCCGCTTGCCGTGATCGTCGTGGACGGCGACGGGCTGGTGTCGCACTGGTCGACCGGTGCGCGCCGGCTCTTCGGACCCGCCCGCGAGGAGGCGGTCGGCCGACCCGCCCTCGACCTGCTCCCGGTCTCCGGCGCGCTGCGCGAGGACCGGCCAGGCGACGTCCTGCGGGAGCTGGACGCCTACGACGCGTTCGGCCCCGGTCTGGACGCCTCGCTCAACGGACTGACCTCGTACCCGACGGCCGGGCGGGCCACCCTCTCGGATCCCGGGCGGCCGCGCGTCGATGTGCTCTGGTGGGCGTATCCGCTGGTCGGGCCGGGCTCCGAGCGCCTCCTCGTGCTGGCGGCGGACGCGCGGCAGCTGCACGCCGAGCACCCGGGGCCGGGCCGGGGTCCCGTGGAGCGGATAGCACCCGGCTTCGGCCTGCACACCGAGTTCCAGGGCGCCGACGAGCTGGCCCGGCGGCTGCCCGAGATCCTGCCCAGCATGAGCGTCGGCGAGAGCTCCCGGATCGTCTCGCAGGTGCTCGAACTCGGCTATCCCGTCCTGGAGTTCAGCCAGCACGACCGGGTGCCCGTGACGCCCGACTGGGGTGTGCCCCGCCGGGCCGAGCGCAGGACAGCCGGGAGCGGCGAGCAGACACCGGCCGCCGCCGGTTCGGCGCCCGCTCCCGAGTTCGCGCAGGATCTTGAGTACGCAGCCGTGCGCGAGCGGCTGGAGTTCCTCAACGAGGTCAGTGGCCGAATCGGTTCCTCCCTCGATCTGTCCCGGACGATCCAGGAGGTGAGCGCCGCCGTGGTGCCGCGCTTCACCGATGTCGCGGGCACGTATCTCCGTGAACAGGTCATCGCCGGTGAGGGGTTCCCGGACGGGCCGCCGGACGAGACCACGATGTGGCACCGGGTCGCCGTCGAGCACGTCGACGCACCCGGGCGGTGGGACGACGTCGTACCGGTCGGCGAGTCCATGCCGTTCCCCGCGCACACCCCCTTCTTCCAGTGCATGACCTCCGGCGAGCCCGTGCTCGTCCCGCGCATCAGCGAGCAGATGGGCACCGCCATCGCCTCGCAGTTCGAAAAGCGCGACATCCGGCCTCTGATCAACGGCCGGTCGATGCTGGTGGTTCCCCTCAAGGCGCGCAATGTGGTGCTCGGCTTCATGATCCTGCTGCGCCACGCGGAGCGCGCCGAGTTCAACGACATGGACCGGGTGACCGGCGCCGAACTCGCCGCCCGCGCCGGGCTCGTGCTCGACAACGCCCGTATGTACACGTACCAGGAGAGCGTCGCCGAGACCCTCCAGGACTCGATGCTGCCGCAGGTCACCCCGCAGATGACCGGCTGCGACACGGCGACGCGCTATCTGCCCGGCACCCTGCTCGGCCGGGTCGGCGGCGACTGGTTCGACTCCATCAAGCTGCCCGGCTCCCGGATCGCCCTCGTGGTCGGGGACGTCATGGGTCACGGCCTCAACTCGGCCGCGATGATGGGCCAGTTGCGCACCGCCGTCCAGACCATGGCGGCCCTCGACCTGCCGCCCGCCCAGCTCCTGCGCAACCTCGACGACCTGGCCCAACGGCTCGGTGAGCACTATCTGGCGACCTGTCTGTACGCGGTCTACGACCCCATCGAGGGCGAGCTCCTGCTGGCCAACGCGGGCCATGTGCCCCCGGTCCTGGTCCGCGCCGCCGACGGCCGCAGCGAACTGCTCGACCTGCCGACCGGGGCGCCCATCGGTGTGGGCGGGGTGCCGTTCGAGACCGCGCGCGTACGCGTCGAGCCGGGCGACCGGCTGGTGATGTGCACCGACGGCCTGGTCGAGGTGCGGGGCGAGGACATCGGCGTCGGGCTTGCGACGCTCTGCGAGTCGGCAGCGCACCCGGCCGCCTCCATGGACGACGCCTGCGACACCATCATCCGCGCCCTCAACACCCGGGGCGGCCGCAAGGACGACGTCGCCCTCCTGATGGCCCGGCTCAACGGCATCGCGCGCGAGGACGTCGCCGAGTGGCCGCTCGCCATCGACGCGCGCGAGGTGGCCCGGGCCCGCCGCCTGGTGGTCGGCCGACTCCGCGAATGGGGTCTGGAGGAGGCGGCGGAGACCGTGGAGCTGCTGGTCAGCGAGGTCGTCACCAATGCCGTACGGCACGCGCACAGCCACCAGGTGCGGCTGCGGATGGTGCGGGCCGAGTCGCTGCGCTGCGAGGTCGTCGACGACGACCACACGCTTCCGATGCTGCTGCACGCCGGACCGCTCGACGAGGCCGGGCGCGGACTGCGGGTGGTGAGCAGGCTGGCCCGCGAGTGGGGCACGAGCCGTACGGGCGAGGGCAAGACCGTGTGGTTCGAGGTGTCGCTGCCGCGCAAGGGGCGCACGAGGCGCTGAACCGGCTCGAACGCGGGGTGAATGATTGCGCCGGGTGCTTGTCGGCGTGCCCCCGGAGCGATAGACCGATCTTGACACTGTGCGTGCCAGCCTGGGGAGTCGGTCATGAGCGTGACGAGTCGGTACAAGGACGCCTGGGAAGGGTTCTGGAACGAGGCCCCCGACGAGACGGGCGCGGTCTTCTGGGACGCCGAACCGGCCTTGACGGCGGGCCCCCACCTGGCGCTCTTCGAGCCCCATCTGGCCGATCTGGCGCTGCCCATGGTCGACCTGGGGTGCGGCAACGGCACTCAGGCGCGCTTCCTCGCCGACCGCTACGACAGCGTCGTCGGCGTCGACCTCTCGCCCGCCGCGGTCGAGCGGGCCAGAAGCCAGGACCCTGACGGGCGCGTCCGGTTCGACCAGCTGGACGCGACCGACGAGAAGGCCGTCCAGGAGCTGCACGCACGCCTCGGCGACGCCAATGTGTATGTGCGCGGGGTGCTCCACCAGTGCGAACCGGCCGACCGCCAGCCCCTGGCCGACGCCGTCGCCACGCTGGTGGGGACGCGCGGCCGGGCCTTCCTGGTGGAGCTCGCGGAGGCGGCCAAGCCGGTCCTGATGGGGCTCGCGCAGGACCCGGCCGGGGCGCCGCCGAAGCTCCGCCCGGTCTTCGCCCACGGCCTCACCCCGGGCGAGGTGGCCGACGCGGCCGTGCCCGCCCTGCTCGGCGCGGCCGGCCTGACGGTCGTGGCCCGCGGCGAACTGCCGCTGACCACGACCGAGTACCGGCCGGACGGCACCCGGATCGCGCTGCCCTCCAAGTGGTGGGTGGTGGGGCGCACCGGGTGAGATCGGGCGGGCGGGCCGGAAAGCCCGCCGTGTCGGTGCTGGTTCAGGAGTCCTTGCGTCGGCGCAGCAGCAGCACACCGCCGGCCAGGACGCCCGCCATGGAGACCGCCGCGACGGGCTGCGCCGCCGCGCCGAGGGCGAACGAGTCCTTCGACGGCGTGCCGCCGCCGTGCCCGTGGTGGCTGACGGTCGACTTGGCCGCGCCCGCGTCGATGCTCTGCTGGCTGGGCGCGGAGGGCTGGGCCGCGGCCTGCTCGGACTTGCCGTACACGACGTCCGAGCAGCTGTAGAACGCCTCGGGGCTGTCGTTGCGCTGCCAGATCTTGTAGATGATGTGGCGGCCGGTGCGCCCGGGCAGGTTCCCGGTGAAGTTGTAGTAGCCGTCGGTGGCGGTCCTCGCCGTGGCGTACGTGGCGACCGGCTGGGGATCCAGGTCGGACCACTTGAGCGGCTTCGTCGGGTCGAAGCCCTCCTTGGTGATGTAGACCGTCATCGTCCCCGAATGCGGTGCGGTCACCCGGAGCTTGAACCCGAAGGAGCCCGCCGCCACGCCGGTGGACGGCCAGTCGGTACGGGCCCAGTCGAGCGCGCGGTACTTCTCGCGGTTGGCCGAGCACAATTTGCCGTCGGGGATGAGCTGTTGATGGTGCCCGTCGGCATTGGCGATGTTGACCTCGTTCCAGTCGTAGAGCGGCTGGGTGCCGGAGTCGGCGACCAGGTCCTTGCACACTTGCGACTTGGGCGTCTCGGGGCCTTCCGCGTAACAGGCGGCGACCCGGCTGACCGGGTTGAACACGGCGCCGTGCGCGGCGGCGGGCGACACGGCGACGGAGAGCAGTGACGCGGACGCCACACCGAGAACACCGAGCGAGGCTGCTGTGCGTCGTACGGACATGTGGGGGCTCCTTCTCAGCTGGTTCGGACCAGAGGCTGGCATTGGTCTGGACCAACATGCAAGAGGTCTGCACCAATTGGCTCGATCGCCGACGAGCGGAGGGAGGCGCCCGGGGACACGCGCCGAGGGTTATCCACAGGGCTGGTGAGGGCGTTCCGCGACGCGTACGGTTTCGTGGCATGAAGATCCTCATCAGCGCCGACATGGAGGGCGCCACCGGTGTCACCTGGCCCGCCGACGTGCTGCCGGGCACCCCGCAGTGGGAGCGCTGCCGTGCCCTGTTCACGTCCGATGTGAACGCGGCGGCGCTGGGTTTCTTCGACGGCGGCGCCGACGAGGTCCTCATCAACGAGGCGCACTGGTCCATGCGCAATCTGCTGCTGGAGCGACTGGACGAACGCGTGGAGATGCTCACCGGCAGGCACAAGTCGCTGTCCATGGTCGAGGGCGTCCAGCACGGCGACGTGGACGGGATCGCGTTCGTCGGCTACCACACGGGGGCGGGAACCGAGGGCGTGCTGGCCCACACCTATCTCGCCAACTCCATCACGGGCGTCTGGCTGAACGGGATCAGGGCGAGCGAGGGTCTGCTCAACGCGCACGTGGTCGCGGAGTACGGAGTTCCGGTGGTCCTGGTCACCGGCGACGACCTGACCTGCGCGGACGCGGAGGGGTACGCACCGGGGGCGCACAAGGTGGCGGTCAAGGACCACGTCTCGAGGTACGCCGCGGTGTGCCGCACCCCCACGCGCACGGCTGCCGACATCAGGGCCGCCGCCAAGGAGGCGGCGGGTCTGGCGGTGCGTCACGACCCGCTGCGGGGCGGGCCGTTCACCGTGGAGATCGAATTCGACGCGGAGCACCTGGCGATGGCCGCCACGGTGGTCCCGGGCGCCGAGCGGACCGGGGAGCGCCGCGTCGCCTACACCAGCGCCACCATGTACGACGGCATCCGCACCTTCAAGGCGGTCACCACGATCGTCTCGTCCGCGGTGGAGGAGCAGTATGGCTGAGCACATCGACGGGCGGGCCCTTGACGAGGTGGTGTCGTTCACCTCGGAGCTCATCCGGATCGACACCACCAACCGCGGCGGCGGGGACTGCCGCGAGCGCCCCGCCGCCGAGTACGTGGCGGAGCGGCTCGCCGCCACCGGTCTGGAACCCACCCTCCTGGAGCGGACGCCGGGGCGCACCAACGTGGTGGCGCGCATCGAAGGCACCGACCCCTCCGCCGACGCCCTCCTGGTCCACGGTCACCTCGACGTGGTGCCCGCCGAGCCCGCCGACTGGGGCGTGCACCCCTTCTCCGGGGAGGTCCGCGACGGCGTGGTGTGGGGGCGCGGCGCCGTGGACATGAAGAACATGGACGCGATGGTCCTCGCGGTCGTACGGGCCTGGGCGCGCGCGGGGATCCGCCCCCGCCGGGACATCGTCATCGCGTACACGGCGGACGAGGAGGCCAGCGCGATCGACGGCTCCGGCTTCCTCGCGGACCACCACCCCGCCCTGTTCGAGGGGTGCACCGAAGGCATCAGCGAAGCCGGCGCGTTCACCTTCCACGCGGGCCCCGGCACGGCCCTCTACCCGATCGCGGCGGGCGAGCGCGGCACCGGCTGGCTGAAGCTCACCGCGCACGGCCGGGCGGGCCACGGCTCCAAGGTGAACCGGGCCAACGCGGTCACCCGCCTGGCCGCCGCGATCGCCCGGATCGGCGAGCACCAGTGGCCGGTCCGGCTCACCCCGACGGTCCGGGCGGCCCTGGCCGAACTCGCCGGGCTGTACGGGATCGAGGCCGACCCGGCCGCCCCCGACTTCGACGTGGACGAGCTCCTCGGCAAGCTCGGCCCGGCCGCCGCCCTGGTCGAGTCGACCGTGCGCAACAGCGCCAACCCGACGATGCTCGAAGCCGGTTACAAGATCAATGTGATTCCGGGGCATGCCACCGCGTATGTGGACGGGCGGATCCTGCCGGGCGGCGAGGACGAGTTCCGCGACACGCTCGACCGGCTCACCGGCTCGGACGTCGACTGGGAGTTCCACCACAAGGAGGTCGCCCTCCAGTCCCCGGTCGACTCGCCGACGTACGCCAAACTGCGCGCCGCCGTCGAGAAGTTCGCCCCCGAAGGGCACGTCGTGCCGTACTGCATGTCCGGCGGCACCGACGCCAAGCAGTTCTCCCGGCTCGGCATCACCGGCTACGGCTTCTCGCCGCTGAGACTGCCGCCCGGCTTCGACTACCCGGCGCTGTTCCACGGCGTCGACGAACGGGTCCCGGTGGACGCGCTGCACTTCGGCGTGCGCGTCCTCGATCACTATCTGCGCTCGGCGTAGGGGGAGTTGGAACACATGGTGCCCATCGGGCCTTACGGAACCTGGCCGTCGCCCATCGACGCCGAGCTCGCCGCCGGCCGCGACGGGGCGCCCGACTTCGTCGGCGTCGTCGGCGAGGAGGTGTGGTGGACCGAGCCGCGCCCCACCGAGGGCGGCCGCCGCGCCCTGGTCCGGCGCCGGGCGGACGGCGCCGCGCGGTCGCTGCTGCCCGAGCCGTGGAACGTGCGGACGCGGGTCATCGAGTACGGCGGCCAGCCCTGGGCCGCCGTCCCGCGCGGCGGCGGGGGCCCGCTGGTGGTGTTCGCGCACTTCCCGGACCAGCGCCTGTACGCGTACGAGCCGGACGGCACCGGGGAGCCGAGGCCGCTCACCCCGCTCTCGGCGGTGGGGGAGGGGCTGCGCTGGGCCGACCCGGTCCTCGTGCCGGAGCGGGGCGAAGTCTGGTGCGTCCTGGAGGAGTTCACCGGCGACGCGCCCACCGACGTCCGCCGGGTGCTCGCGGCCGTGCCCCTGGACGGCTCGGCCGCCGAGGACCGCGGCCGGGTGCGCGAGCTCTCCGACGGGCGGCACCGCTTCGTCACCGGCCCCCGGCTCTCCCCGAACGGCTCCCGCGCGGCCTACCTCGCCTGGGACCACCCGAACATGCCGTGGGACGGCACCGAGCTGATCCTCGCGGACATCGGCGACGACGGGGTCTTCGCGGGGGCGCGACCGGTCGCGGGCGGGCCCGGCGAGTCCGTCGCCCAGGTCGAGTGGGCGCCCGACGGCCGGCTGCTCTTCTCCTCCGACCGCACCGGCTGGTGGAACCTCTACCGCGCCGACCCGGCCCCCGCTGTCTCGCCCTCCTCCCACCCGGCGGACCGCGAGGGCGCCGCGGTGCCGCTCTGCCCGCGCGAGGAGGAGTTCGGCGGGCCGCTCTGGCAGCTCGGCCGCCGCTGGTTCCACCCGCTGGAGAACGGACTGGTCGCCGTGGTCCACGGCAGGGGCGCGACCGCGCTCGGCATCCTCGACCCGGAGAGCGGCGAGGTCGTGGACGCGGCCGGACCCTGGACCGCCTGGCACTGCACGCTCGCGGTGCACGGCAGCAGGGTCGTCGGCGTCGCCGCGAGCCCGCGCACGGCGCCCGAGGTCGTCGAGCTGGACACCCGCTCGGGGCGCACCCGCGTGGTGGGGCGCGCCCACGACGACCCGGTGGACCCCGCGTACTACCCGGAACCGCAGATCCGCACCTTCACCGGCCCGGGCGGCCGCGACATCCACGCCCTGGTCTACCCGCCGCACCACCCCGGCCGGATCGCGCCCGCCGACGAGCTGCCGCCGTACGTGATCTGGGCGCACGGCGGCCCGACCAGCCAGGTCCCGCTCGTCCTCGACCTGGAGATCGCCTACTTCACCTCGCGCGGCATCGGCGTGGCCGAGGTCAACTACGGCGGCTCGACGGGCTACGGACGGGAGTACCGCGACCGGCTGCGCGAGCAGTGGGGCGTCGTCGACGTCGAGGACTGCGCGGCCGTGGCGCGGGCGCTCGCCGACGAGGGCACCGCCGACCCCCGGCGGCTCGCGATCCGGGGCGGCAGCGCGGGCGGCTGGACCTCGGCGGCCTCGCTCGCCACCACCGACGTCTACGCCTGCGGCACCGTGCTCTACCCGGTCCTCGACCTCACCGACTGGTCCTCGGACGAGGGCACGCACGACTTCGAGTCGCAGTACATGGAGTCCCTGATCGGCCCCCGCGCCGACCTCCCCGGCCGGTACGCGGAGCGCTCGCCGATCACCCACGCCGAGCGCATCAGCGTGCCGTTCCTGCTGCTCCAGGGGCTCGACGACGTGATCTGCCGGCCCGTACAGTGCGAACGGTTCCTGGCCAGAACGGCGGGCCGCGGCATACCGCACGCGTACATCGCCTTCGAGGGCGAGGGACACGGCTTCCGCCGGGCGGACACCATGATCCGCGCCCTGGAGGCCGAACTCTCCCTGTACGCCCAGACGTTCGGCATTGACCGGCCCGACGTCCCCCTCCTGGAGCTGAAGAAGTGACCTCGACGCACCACGCCCCTGTCCCGCTCACCCGGCCCGCCCGGCTGCGGCCCGGCGCCCGGGTGGCGGTGGTCGCCACCAGCGGGCCCGTGGTGGGGGAGCGGCTCGACGCGGGCCTGGACATCCTGCGCGGCTGGGACCTCGAACCGGTCGAGACGCCCCATGTCCGCGACCGGCACCCGGAGTTCGGCTATCTCGCGGGCGGCGACGAGGGCCGGGCCCGCGACCTCCAGGAGGCGTGGTGCGACCCGTCCGTCGATGCGGTGCTCGTCGCACGCGGCGGCTACGGCGCCCAGCGCATGGTGGACCTGCTCGACTGGGACGCGATGCGCGCCGCCGGGCCCAAGGCGCTGGTCGGCTACAGCGACGTGACGGCGCTGCACGAGGCGTTCGCGATACGGCTGGGGCTCTCCACCCTGTACGGGCCGATGGTGTCGGCCGCGACCTTCCTCAAGGACGAACCGACCCAGCGCTCCCTGCGCACCACGCTCTTCGAGCCCGAGGCGGCCCGCGCGCTCGCCCCGGAGGGCGCCCGCCCGATGGTGCCCGGCCGGGCCCGCGGGGTCACCGTGGGCGGCTGCCTCGCCCTGCTCGCCGCCGACCTCGCCACCCCGCACGCCAGGACGTCGGTGCGCGGCGGACTGCTCTTGATCGAGGACGTCGGCGAGGAGGACTACCGGATCGACCGCATCCTCACCCAGCTGCTGCGCTCGGGGTGGCTGGACGGGGTCGCCGGGGTGGCGCTCGGCTCCTGGGAGGAGTGCGGGCCGTACGAGAAGGTGCGGGCCGTGCTGTACGAGCGGCTCGCCCCGCTCGGGGTGCCGGTGGTCGAGCACTTCGGCTTCGGCCACTGCGCCCCCTCGCTGACCATGCCGCTGGGGGTGCCCGCGGTGCTCGACGCCGACGCGGGCACGCTCACGCTGGAGGTGCCCGCGCTGGTGTAGCGCGTACGCCACGGAGGCGTACGGCATGGAGGCGTACGCCGTCCGCTACAGGGCGGCGTAGCCCGGGCGGACCAGCTCGTCGATGATGCGGCGGCGCTCCGGCAGCGGCAGGAACGCGGCCTCCACGGCGGCGACGGTGAACTGCTCGAACACCTCGGGCCCGTAGCCGAAGGCGTCCACCATGTGCTGGAACTCCTCGCTCATGGTGGTGCCGGAGACCAGCCGGTTGTCGGTGTTCAGGGTGACCCGGAAGCCGAGGCGGCGCAGCAGGTCGATCGGGTGCGAGGCGTAGTCCTTGGCCGCACCGGTCTGGAGGTTGGAGGTCGGGCAGACCTCCAGGGCGATGCGGTTGTCGCGCAGATAGGAGGCGAGGTGGCCCAGGTCGGCCGTGCCGTCCTCGCGCACCGTGATGTCGTCGGTGATCCGCACACCGTGGCCGACGCGCTCGGCGCCGCAGATCTGCACGGCCTCGTGGATCGACTCCGCGCCGACGGCCTCGCCCGCGTGGATGGTGAAGTGGCAGTTCGACCGCTTCAGGTGCTGGAAGGCGGGCAGGTGGCGGGCCGGCGGGTTGCCGATCTCGCCGCCCGCGATGTCGAACCCGGCCACCCCGCGCTCGCGGTGGGCCACGGTCAGCTCGGCGATCTCCAGGGAGCGGTCGGTGTGGCGCATGCCGGTGAGCAGCGCGCGGACCGCGATCTTCCCGCCGGCGCGGTGCTCGCCCTCGCGGAAGCCGGCGTTCACCGCGTCGACGACCTCGTCGAGGGTGAGCCCGCGCTCCAGGTGCTGCTCGGGCGCGTACCGCACCTCCGCGTAGACGACCCCGTCCGCCGCCAGGTCCTCGGCGCACTCCGCCGCGATCCGCTCCAGCGCCTCGCGGGTCTGCATCACCGCGCAGGTGTGGGCGAAGGTCTCCAGATAGCGCTCCAGGGAGCCGGAGTCGGCCGCGTCGCGGAACCAGACCGCGAGCGCCGCCGGGTCCTCGGTCGGCAGGCCCTCGTAGCCGCACGCGCGGGCCAGCTCGACGATCGTGGCGGGGCGCAGACCACCGTCGAGGTGGTCGTGGAGGACGGCCTTGGGCGCGCGGCGTATCCAGTCGGCGACGGGCTGGGCGGCAGGGTTGTCAGACAAGTGCATGACCGGGGAGTGTACAGCCCTAGCCGCTGTGCAGTACGGGCAGTGCCGGGGACCCGGTCGGCAGCATGTGCTTGGCGGCGAGGACGGGGGTGCCCTCCACCCGTACGACCTGCGTGATCAGTACGGCCGGGGTGTCGGCGGGGCGGTCCAGCTGCTCGCCGCGGCGGCGGCCGAGGAGGGTCGCAGTGACCCCGCTGTGGGCGGTCAGCGGCACGCCCCGGGAGGCGTCCGTCAGCACCGCGAGCATCGAGCGGGCGGGCTCGTCGGCCAGGGCGGCGGCGAACGCCGGGTGCAGCCGTTCGAGCACGTCCTGGGGCGCGGCCCACTCGTGGCAGAGCGCCACCGCCAGCGCCTCGCCGACCAGCACCGTCTCCCAGAACCGCAGCTCGGCACCGGCGGCGGGGAGCAGGTGCTGGGTGGTGAAGTCGGTCGGCTCCTCGACGCTGCGCAGCAGGGCGCGCACCCGCACCGGGCCGCCCGTGCCGAGCAGCTCCTCCAGCGGCTGGAGCTGCTCGAAGCCGCGCCGGGGCGGCCGGTCGTTGACGGTCCGGCCCACGCCCCGGCGCACCGAGAGCAGCCCGTCCTCCTGGAGCAGCAGCAGCGCCTCGCGCAGCGCCGGGCGGCTCACCCCCAGCTCGCCCGCGAGCCGGGGCTCCGAGGGCAGGGTGGAGCCCGGCGGATAGGTGCCGTCGTGGATCGCGTCGGCGATCCGCTCGTACAGGGCGACGACCGGCCTGCGCTGCTGTCCGCTGACTGCCATGCCGCAAGCATGGCCCGGCCGCTACTTGTCTGACAAGGCGGGCTCGGGTGTGCGGTGACGCGCTGGGCCGGACGCGGATGCCCGGCTCACCCGTACGGACCGCTCCAGGGCCGCTTCTCGTACGTGATCGGCCCATCCTGTACGGAAGGGGTGTCCACCACCCCTCGAAGGCACGCACCCAGCACCACCCTCAGAAAGGGCCGGGTCATGAGCCCCAAGGACGCGTCGGGCGGGACGAAGGGCGGCACGGGGTTCGGGGGTGCCCTCACGCCGTCGCGGGTCGCGGTCATCACGATCGCGGTCCTCGCCCTGATCTTCATCTTCGAGAACACCCGCCAGGTCAAGATCCGGCTACTGATCCCCGAGGTCTCCATGCCGCTCTATCTGGCGCTGCTCGCGGTGTTCGTGGTCGGGGTGATCTGCGGCGGTTACTTCATCCGCCGGCGGGGCAAATGACCGCGCCCGGATGATCGTCAACTCGCGGTATATCGTGGCCGGTTGACACGGCATACACGGTGGGACGAGGAGTGCGAGCATGAAGTTCAAGGCCACGGTCATCCCGTCCGGGAACGCGCTGGGCGTCGAGGTGCCGCAGGAGGTCATCGACGAGCTGGGGCAGGGCAAGCGGCCCCCCGTGGTCGTCGCGATCAACGGCCACTCCTGGCGCACCAGGGTCGCCGCCATGCGCGGCCAGATCCTCATCGGCATCAGCGCGGCCAACCGCGAGGCGAGCGGGGTCGACCTGGGCGAGGAGATCGAGGTCGACCTCCAGCTCGACGACGAGCCGCGCGTGGTGGAGGCGCCGGACGACCTCGCGGCCGTGCTCGACGCGGATCCCGCGCTGCGGGGGGCGTACGAACGGATGGCGTTCAGTCTGAAGCGCAAGCAGGTGGGGGAGATCGAGAGCGCGAAGAGTCCCGAGACGCGGCAGCGGCGCATCGACAAGCTGGTGGAGTCGCTGCGGGGCAAGTAACGGTTTGCCGCCGCCCCGTTTTGGCCCGGTGTTCGTCTGCGGGCCGGTGGTGGGCTGGTCGCGCAGTTCCCCGCGCCCCTTCTCGGCCCGGTGTTCGTCTGCGGATCGTGCTGGGTTGCTCGCGCAGTTCCCGCGCCCCTGGAAGCGCGCCCCTCCGGGGCGCCCAGGGGATGCCGCGCAGCGGCACTCTTAGGGGCGCGGGGAACTGCGCGACCAGCCCCCACCGGCCCGCAGACGAACACCGGGCCCACCCAGCCCGTACCCTGGCCCCGTGTCCGACAAGATCACTTACCTCGCCGAGGGCCCCCGCGTGGGCATCCGGTACTTCTCGTACGAGGACGCGGGGGAGTTCACCGCGCTCGCGCGGGAGAGCCGGTCCCTGCATGCGCCGTGGCTCTTCCCGCCGACCGACCCCGACGCGTACGCGACCTACGCGGGGCGGCTGATGGAGGACCCGGCCCGGTACGGGTTCCTGGTCTGCACGCGGGAGGACGACCGGATCGCCGGGTTCATCAACATCAACAACGTCGTCCAGGGCGCCTTCCTGAGCGGGGCCCTCGGCTACGGCGCCTTCGCGCACGCCGCCGGGCGCGGGCTGATGGGCGAAGGGCTGGACCTGGTCACCCGGTACGCGTTCGGCGCGCTCGGTCTGCACCGCCTGGAGGTGAACATCCAGCCCGGCAACACCGCCTCCATCGCCCTGGTCCGCCGCGCCGGATACCGCCTGGAGGGCTTCTCGCCGGGCTTCCTCTTCATCGACGGCGCCTGGCGCGACCACGAACGCTGGGCGATCACGGCGGAGATGGTCGAGCCGCGCTGACCCCCGCCGGGCGGACGCCTTTTGCGCAATCCTGACCAGGGGATCCTCTGGTCAGTGCGGCGCGCGCCGTGTTCCATGGTCACGGGGCGGCCGCAAGGACGGGGCGGCCGACCGCGCGAGGGAATGAGGTTGTCTTGGCCACGACCGTGCGACGTGCCGTACTGACCCTGCCCGCCGCCCCGTTGGGGCCGCCCAACCCGCTGCCCGCGCTGCGGCCGCTCGACGAGGTGCACACCCTCGACGAGCGGACCCGCGAGGACCTGCCGCGCGACATGGCCCGGCAGATCGGCTACCAGCCGCTGGAGACGGTCCTGCCGGTACGGATCCTCGACGGCTACGGCCGCGAGCGCACCCCCACCGAGCTCGACACCCTCGTCCTGGAGAACTCCCGGCTGCGCGTCACCGTACTGCCGGGCCTCGGCGGCCGGATCCGCTCCCTCTTCCACAAGCCGACCGGACGCGAACTCCTCTACGTCAACCCCGTGGTGCAGCCCGCCGACTTCGCCCTCAACGGCGCCTGGTTCTCCGGCGGGATCGAGTGGAACATCGGCGCCACCGGCCACACCACCCTCTCCTGCGCACCCGTGCACGCGGCCGTCGTCCACGCCCCCGACGGCGGCGAGATGCTGCGCCTGTGGGAGTGGGAGAGGCTGCGCGACCTGCCGTTCCAGGTGGACCTGTGGCTGCCCGAGGACTCCGACTTCCTGTACGTGGGCGTCCGTATCCGCAACCCGCACGAGCGGACCGCGCCCGTCTACTGGTGGTCCAACATCGCCGTGGAGGAGGGCGAACGCACCCGCGTCCTGGCCCCCGCCGACCGTGCCTGGCACTTCGGATACGAACGCACGCTGCGGCAGGTGCCGGTGCCCGAGTGGGACGGTGCCGACCGTACGTATCCGCCGCGCGGCGAGTACCCCGCCGACTACTTCTACGAGGTGCCCGACGGCGCCCGCCGCTGGATCGCCTCGCTCGACGCGTCCGGGCAGGGCCTGGTCCAGACGTCGACCGATCTGCTGCGCGGGCGCAAGCTGTTCCTATGGGGCTCGGGCCGGGGCGGGCGGCGCTGGCAGGAGTGGCTGACCGAGCCCGGGACGACCGGTTACGCGGAGATCCAGGCGGGCCTGGCGCGCACGCAGTTGGAGCATGCTCCGCTGGAGGCGGGCGCGGAGTTCGCCTGGCTGGAGGCGTACGGCCCGCTCGCCGCCGCGCCCGGACTCGTACACGGCGACGACTGGCCGGCGGCGCGCGGCGAGGTGGCGGAGCGGCTGGAGGCGGTGCTGCCGCGCGAGCGCGTCGAGGAGGCGTACGCGGCCTGGCGCCCGTACGCCGACACCGAGCCCACCGAGTCGCTGGCCACCGGGTCCGGGTGGGGGGCGCTCGAAGTGCTGCGGGGGAGCCTGAAGCTGCCGGGCACGCCGTTCGCCGAGGCGACGCTCGGCGAAGAGCAGGCGCCCTGGCTGGAGTTGCTGCACGCCGGGGTGCTGCCCGAGCCGCGCCGGGTCGTCCCGCCGGGGCCGACCCTGGTGGCCCCGCACTGGAGGGACATGCTGGAGACGGCGCCCGCGTCCCCGCTCACCGAGTACCACCTCGGGGTCGCGCAGTGGCACGCGGGCGACCGGGCGCAGGCCGTACGCAGCTGGGAGCGCGGGCTGCCGCTCGCCCCCTCGCGGTGGCCGCTGCTGCGGTGCCTGGCGGTCGCGGACCGGCTCGCGGGCAACACGGACCGGGCCGCGTCGTTGTACGCGGAGGCGTTTGACGACCTGTGTGAGGAGCGGCGGGACGGGGAGCAGTGGGTCGCCGCGACCGCCGCGCTCGGGCGGGAGGCGGTGGGGGCGCTGCTCGGCGCGGGGCGCGTTGGGGATGCGCGTGCGGTGTGGGATCGGCTGCGGTCCCCTGTGCAGGAGCGGGGGGCGTTTCGGCTTCTGGAGGTGCAACTGCTGCTCGCCGAAGGCGACTTGGCGGGTGCGCGTTCCGTCTTCGACGAGGGGTTCGAGGTGGCTGATCTGCGTGAAGGCGCGGAGGTGCTGGGTGAGGTGTGGGGCCGGATCACCGACGAGCCGCTGCCGGAACGGTATGACTACCGGATGCGGCCGGAGCCCCGGTAAGGGGCGCGGATTTCGGGTGCGGGCCGGTGGGGGCCGGTCGCGCCCACGCGGCGGAGCCGCACAATGTCACAGCCCCGCGCCCCTAAAGGGGCGCTGGTCGCGTCCAGAACGGCACAGCCCGCCCCCTGTAGGGCCACCCCACTACGCCGACTTGTGGTCCACGTACTCGAACACCGAGCCGTCCGGGTGTACCGCGATCAGGTTGCGGCCCACCGGGGTGGGGACCGGGCCCGCGATCACGCGGGCGCCCACCCCGGTGAGGGCTCGGTAGGCGTCGTCGACGTCCTTCACGGCGATCGTGGCCGAAACCTTGCGCAGGATCTCCAGCTCCGACTCCGGACCGCTCATCAGCAGGAAGCAGCCGACCGCGGCGACCGAGACTCCGCCGCGTTCGAAGCGCAGGGCTTTGCTCCCGGTGAGGCGTTCGTAGAAGACCACCGAGGTCTCCAGATCGTCGACGCAGATGCGCAGTGTGGTTCCGAGGATCTCCATACGTACGAGCCTAGTTGGTGACCGTCACACGCGGCAGAGGATCTCGCCGTGGGGGACCATGAACCACGCGTCGTCGTCGGCGCCCCACTCCCGCCATCCCTCGGCGATCGCCGCCAGCGCGGCCCCGGTGGTGTGTCCGCCGTCCACCGCGAGCTTCGCGTACGAGGACGTCACCGTGCGGTCCGCCCACAGGCCGCTCCACCAGGCGCGCTCGTCGGGCGTCGCGAAACACCAGGTCGAGGCGGTGGAGGTGATGTCGGTGAACCCGGCCTCGCGTGCCCAGGACCGCAGCCGCCGCCCGGCGTCCGGCTCGCCGCCGTTGGCCCGGGCGACCCGGTGGTACAGCTCCAGCCAGGTGTCCAGGGCCGGGACTTCGGGGAACCAGGTGAAGGCGCCGTAGTCGCTGTCGCGCACCGCGACCAGACCGCCCGGCCGGGTGACCCGGCGCATCTCGCGCAGCGCCCGGACGGGGTCGCCCACGTGTTGCAGCACCTGGTGGGCGTGGACGACGTCGAACGAGTCGTCGGGGTGGTCGAGGGCGTGGACGTCCGCGACGGCGAACGCCATGTTGGACCGCCCGCGCTCCTCGGCGTACGCCCGCGCCTGCTCGACGATGCCGGGCGCCGCGTCGACGGCGGTGACATGGCCGTCCGGGACCAGCGCGGCCAGGTCGGCGGAGATGGTGCCGGGTCCGCAGCCGATGTCCAGAACCCTTGCGTCCGGCTTGAGTTCGCCGATGAGGTACGCGGCGGAGTTGGCCGCCGTGCGCCAACTGTGCGAGCGCAGTACGGACTCGTGGTGGCCGTGGGTGTAGACGGCGGTCTCCTTCGACATGACCGGCTCCCTCTCTCGACGTTCTCGCGGTCGGTACCGTCACCGTACGCCGACGTGTCGGATGGTGAGACCTGCGTTTCGCCATGTGGACAGCGCGGCGTCGTCCGCCGGGCGCGCTCCGGGGCAGCCGGGCCCCGTCGAGTCGGCACTACCGCCGGGGTGGAACAAGCCGTAGCGTCGGGTGCGTTACCCCTGCCGAGCAAGGAAGATCACTTGGGAGGGCACTATGGGCGAGGTATCGATCCGGTACGTGGGCGGGCCGACCGCCGTCGTGGACATCTGCGGCTTCCGGCTGGTCACGGACCCGACCTTCGACGCCCCGGGCGACTATCCGATCGGCACCGACCGCAAGCTGGTCAAGACGGCGGGACCGGCGGTCGAGGCCGACGAGACCGGGGCCGTGGACGCGGTGTTGCTCTCGCACGACCAGCACCCCGACAACCTGGACGAGTCCGGGCGCGCCTATCTGGCGCGGGTGCCGCTCGTCCTGTCGACGCCCGCCGCGCACGGCAGGCTCGGGGACGCCGTGACGGCGCTGGCCAACTGGGAGACGTACGAGCTCGGCGAGCGGCTGCTGATCACCGGTGTGCCCGCGCTGCACGGGCCCGAGGGCGCCGAGGCGCTGGCCGGCGAGGTCACCGGGTTCGTCCTGCACGGCGACGCGGTGCCGACCGTCTACGTCAGCGGTGACAACGCCTCGCTGGACCACGTCCGCGCGGTCGCCGAGCGCTTCGGCCCGGTCGACGTGGCGGTGCTCTTCGCCGGGGCCGCGCGCACCCCGCTCTTCGACGGCGCCCCGCTGACCCTGACCAGCGAGGCCGCCGCCGAGGCCGCCCAGATCCTGGGCGCCCGCCATGTGGTGCCGCTCCACTTCGAGCACTGGGGCCACTTCAGCGAGGGCGCGGACACCCTGACCGAGGCGTTCGCCGCCGCCGGTCTCGGCGAGCGGCTGCGGCTGCTGAAGCCGGGGGCGACCTTCACGGACTAAGCTCCGCTGGACATGAGGTTCATCGGCTGCGGGCTGTCTGTGGCTGGTCGCGCAGTTCCCCGCGCCCCTGGGGGACCCGCGGTAGCGCATGACGCCTCCACAAGTCCGCTTAGCAGGGACGGTACACCGTCAGCGCCTCCGGCAGCTTGTCGACCGTCAGCTCGCCCTCTATGCGGGCGACTTCACCGTCGTATGCCACCGGCGTGCCCGGCGCGAGGCCGCCCACGCGCAGTCGGCGCATCCGCTGGGCCGCATGGACGGGGGAGCGGCTGAGCGGTCCGGCGAGCGCGGCCGCCAGCAGCCGGAGCCCGGGCAGTCGGCCGCCCTGCACCACGCGGACGTCGAGCAGCCCGTCCGCCAGGTCGTAGCGGTGGGCCGGGGCCGGGCCGAGGCGCTGGTAGATGCAGTTGCCCGCGAACAGCAGCCACAGCGCGTGCGGTCTGCCGCTCAGCTCGGCCTCCAGGGGGCGCTCGCCGCGCAGCACCTCGTACGCCGCGAGCACCCCGGCCGGCCAGCCGCCGATCCGGGGCGACCAGCGTTCGCGCAGCCGCACCAGCTCCGGGTAGACGCCGAGGCTGAAGGTGTTGACGAAGTACCCGGCGGCGGCGCCGTCCGGGCCCGGCGCGAACCGGCCGAGGTCCACCTTGACGGCGTCGCCCGAGGCCAGCGCGCGGGCGGTGTCCTGGACCTCCTCGATGCCCAGGTCGTACGCGAAGTGGTTGAGGGTGCCGCCGGGGAACACCGCGAGCGGCACGCCGTGCCGGACGGCCGCCACCGCCGCCAGGTTCACCGTGCCGTCGCCGCCGCACACCCCGAGCGCCCGGCCGCGTCGGGCCGCCTTGTCGAGCGCCGCCGTGAGGTCCTCGGGGGCGCACTCCACCACCTCGGCGAGCGGCAGCGCGTCGCGCACCGCCGCGGTCTTGGCGGCGGCCGTGCCGGAGGCCTCGTTGACGACGACCACCAGGTGCTCGCCGCCGGGCAGCGCGGGCGCGTCCGTGTACGGCCGCCCGGGCGCGGGCAACTGGCGCCGGGTGGGCACCAGGCCCCGTACCGCGAGGGCCGCGCCGACGCCGAGGGCCGCGCCCACCAGGACGTCGCCCGGATAGTGCACTCCCGTGTACACGCGGGACGCGGCCACCGAGAAGGCGACCGGCGCCACCGCCGCGCCCCAGCCCAGCGACTCCAGGGCCACCCCGGTCGCGAAGGCGGCCGCCGAGGCGGAGTGCCCGGACGGGAAGGACGTGGTGATCGGCTGGCGCTTCAACTGCCGTACCAAAGGCACCAGTTCGAGTATCGGCCGAGGCCTGCGCACCGACCGCTTGACCGCCGTGTTGACGGTCGCCGAGGCGAGCGCGAGCGAGGCCACGCCGCGCAGCGCCGCCCGGCGCGCCCGGGGCGAGCCGGTGGCCGCCATCGCGGCGGCGGCGCCGAACCACAGCAGCCCGTGGTCGGCGGCCCTGCTCAGCCGGGGCAGCACGGCGCGGGCGCCCGGCCAGTTCCGGTCGGCGGCCACCCGGAACAGCGCGCGGTCATGGGCGCTCAGCCGGTGGGGCACGGTCCACACGGGCCGCGCGGCGGAGGCGGACGGCAAGGGCGGCAGGGACGGGAAAGACATGGGCCATGGGTACCCGTACGCAGTCGGCGCAATCCGTGGCAATCCGCGCTTGAGCCGTACGCCCCGGTCCGGGAGAGTGGCCCCATGGACTCTTCTGCGTCTGCGGACCACGCCCAGCTCCTCGACCGCCACCGCGAGGCCATCGCCTTCTTCGGCTCCCGCGTCCACGCGGTACGGGCCGACCAGTGGGACCTGCCCACTCCGTGCACCGAGTGGACGGTGCGGGACCTCGTCAACCATCTGGCCGTCGAGCAGCTGTGGGTGCCGCCGCTGGTCGCGGAGGGCCGCACCATCGCCGACGTCGGGGACGCCTACGACGGCGATGTGCTCGGCGCGGACCCGGTCGGCGTGTGGGAGTCGGCGCAGGCCGCCGCGGTGGCCGCGTTCGCCGGGCCGGGCGCCCTGGACGGCACGGTCGAGCTCTCGTACGGCAAGACGCCCACCGCCGCGTACTGCTCGCAGATGGTGGCGGACGCGGTGGTGCACGCCTGGGACCTGTCCCGGGCGATCGGCGCGGACGAGCGGCTGCCGCAGGCCCTGGTCGACGCGGCGGCGCGGGAGTTCGGCGGGTACGCCGACCAACTGCCCCGCAGCATGTTCGACGCGCCGGTGGCGGTGGCCGAGGGGTCCGATGCCCAGACGCGGCTGCTCGCCCTGCTGGGCCGGGCCGTCTGACGCCGGATCAGAGCGCTTGAGGGGGGCCGGTGCGGTCGCCCGGTCCCTCCTGTCGCGGCACCTCCGGCCGGCTCTGCGAGGCCGCCCGGCTGATGTCCACGAGTGTCGAGCGGGGTTCCTGATGGGCGGCGACGTCGCCGAGGCTCACCATGCCCAGCGGCCGCCCGCCCTCGACCACCGGCAGCCGGCGCACCGCGTGCCGCCGCATCAGCCGCACCGCCGTCACCACCTCGTCGTCGGGGCCCACGCACACCGGTGAACGGGTGCACACGGACTGGACGCTGACGGTCAGCGGGTCGGCGCCGTCGGCCACCGCGCGCAGGGTGATGTCCCGGTCGGTGAGCACCCCGATCAGCTGGTCGCCCCGCGCGACCAGTACGTTCCCGATGTCCTGGGCGCGCATCAGCTGGGCCGCTTCGACCAGCGAGGCGTCGGGCCGTACGGCCGCCACACCCGCCGTCATGACTTCCCGGACGTACCGTGCCATCGCTGTCCGCCTCGTCTCCTTCTCGGCTCTGTCCCGGCGCAGTACCCCGCCCCGCCCCGTCCATGCCGGACCCGGGGCGTTTGGGGTGAGCGACCCTGGGCAGGCGCTCCTCGTGCTTCGGACCGGAGGCACGTCCGTGGGAGCGGCTGTCCGCTCCGGGCGTGCCCCGTGCCGTCGGCCGGGGCACCCGGCGCAGCCCTCCCAGCGGTGACCACCATCCGAGACCACCGTTCAGGGAGCTGTCCCGCATGCGTACGCACGCACAGGCCACAGCCAAGCACCCGCACGACGACGCACCCGATACCGCCGCCGCGTTCGCGCGGCTGGCCGCCCTGCCCGCCGGACCCGAGCGGCACGCCCTGCGCCAGGACCTGGTCCGGGCCTGGCTGCCCATGGCCGAGCGGCTGGCCGGCCGGTTCCGCAACCGGGGCGAGGCCCTCGACGACCTGCGCCAGGTGGCCGCCCTCGGCCTCGTCAAGGCCGTCGACCGGTACGACCCGGAGCGCGGCGCCGCGTTCGAGAGCTTCGCGGTGCCGACCGTCACCGGTGAGCTCAAGCGCCACTTCCGCGACCACATGTGGACCCTGCACGTGCCGCGCCGGGTCCAGGACCTGCGCGGCCGGGTCCGCGCCGCCCGCCAGGAGCTCATGCAGACCGCCGGCGCCCGCAACCCCTCCGTGGCGGACATCGCCGCGCACACCGGCATGACCGAGGACGAGGTCAAGGCCGGTCTCGAAGCGCTCGACAGCTTCTCCGCGCTCTCCCTCGACGCCGAACTGCCGGGCGCCGAGGACGGCTACAGCCTCAGCGACTCGCTGGGCGCGCCCGACCCGGCGCTCGACGTCGTCGTCGACCGCGAGGCCGTCAAACCGGGGCTGCGCCGGCTCCCGCCGAGGGAGCGGCAGATCCTCTACATGCGGTTCTTCCGCGACATGACGCAGAGCAGGATCGCCGAGGACCTGGGCATCTCCCAGATGCACGTCTCCCGGCTGATCAGTCGCTGCTGCACTCGGCTGCGGGATCAGGCCCTGCGGGAGCAGGCTCCGGCCGATCGTCAGCAGGTGGAGCGGGACGCCGCATAGCCAGCGCCACATGACGGGACATCACGTCCATCGCCTGCGCCTCGGCCATCGAGAACGGCCGGGCCGGCCCCGTACGGAAGAGCGTGAGCACGCCCTGTACGGGGCCGGGCGCGCCGAGCGGCACGCACAGCAGGGACGTCACGTCCGCACGAGCCAGGACCGGCGCGCCCGAGGGGTCGTGGCCGAACCCGTCGGTGTCCTCGGGCTGCACCTGGAGCGAGGTCGCCCCGGCCCGGGCCGCCTCCGCGACGAGCGGGGCGCGGGCCGGGTCCTGCCCGGCGACCGCGTGGCGCAGCGCGGCGTCCTCCTCGGCCGCCGGCCCCAGGACGGCGACGCGCCGCAGCCCGCCCTCCACCACATCGGCCACCACCCACTGGGCGAAGCGCCCGCACAGCACCCGGGCGGCCGTGGCGAGCACCTCGACGCGGTCGCCCGGCGGCAGCCGCAGCAGCGCCGCCGCCATCGTGTCCACCAGGTCCATCAGCCGGGCGTGCCGCGTCGACTCGGCGAGATCGGGCACCTCGGGCGGCGGGGCGGCGGCCGAGGCCGCCCGGGATATCCCCGGCTGGAAGACCACCAGGACGGCCGGGTGCGGCTCGTCCGGCGGCCGCAGCGCGGTCAGGGTGGCGAGTAGCGGCTCCTCCGGGCGCTGCTGGAGCCGCACGGTCAGTCCCCGGTCGCCCTCGCCGCGCGCCACGGCCGCCGCCTGCGAGCGGAACGCGGCACGGTCGCCCGGCATCAGCAGCGCGGCCAGCGGCCGTCCGGTCGCGTACCCGGCGCGGGCGCCGGTCAGACCGGTGGCCGCGAAGTTCAGCCTGCGCACCACGGTCTCGCGGTCGACGAGCGCCACCGGCAGCGGCATCCGCTGGAACAGCGCCTTGAGCAGCAGCCGCTCCTGCCGGTCGCCCGGCGAGCCGGGCGCGCCCGCCGCGTCGGCGACGAACTGCTCGTACCGGGGCCACAACTGCTCGACCACGTGCTGGAGTTCGAAGAGCGCGGCGTCGAGGACGGTCAGCCGCTCCCCGCCGGACTGCGAGCGCGCGGTGCGCAGCTCGCCCACCCGTCTGACGAAGTCCGCCAGTTCCTCGCCGAAATCGTCCGCCGTCTGCGTCATAGCAGCAAGTTAGCCGCTCGGACCGTTTCCCGGACCGGGCGCAGGGCAGGCGCGGTTCAGGAGGTTCACCCATGCTCTCCGAGCCGGAACGTCGACGACCGCACTCCGTCTCCCCCGTGGGCCGGCTCTCCCGGCTCGCCGAGCAGTCGGTGCGCTGCGCGCCCGCCTCCTGCGGCGCCGTGGCGACCCTCGCCGACAGCGGTCCCGACCGCCGGGTCACCGCCACGCACCCGGACCTCGCGCCGCTCGCGAGCGTCCAACTGGCCTGCGGCGACGGGCCCATCCCGACCGCGCTGGACGTCGGCGCCCCGGTGGACACCGAGGACCTGCTGACGGAGAGCCGCTGGCCCGGCTACCGCGCCCTGGCCCTGGAGTCGGGCGTACGGTCCTGTGTCACCCTCCCCTTCCGCCGCTCCGGCATCGAAGTCACCCTCAGCCTCTACAGCTTCCGCCCCGGCTCGCTGGACGACGCCGTGCGCGGCCCGGTGAGCATCCTCGGCGAGGAGACCACCGCGGGGCTCGTCCGCGACCGCCGCTACCACGCGGCCCTGGCCGAGGTGGAGCAACTGGAGACGGCGTTGCGTTCCCGCCCGGTGATCGACCAGGCCAGCGGCATCGTGATGCACGTGCTCGGCTGCGACGCGGAGGAGGCCTTCGCGGTACTGCGCACCGTCTCGCAGCACGCCAACCGCAAGCTGTCCGAGGTCGCCGAGGGCGTGGTCCGCACCAAGGGCCGCGGCCTGGAGGACGAGCTCGCCGCCGTTCCCCGCCCCGTCTGACCGCCGCCCGCCCTGACCCCGTCCGGCACATCCCCGTACGCATGCGGAGCGGCGCCGCTGAGCAAACCTCCGTATAAAGGGCTCAAGGGGCCGAAACGATAAAGGGCTCAAGGGGCCGAAACGGCGGACCGCAGGGTGCGAAGGAGGCGGCGCATGCACGGGACGGTGGCGGAAGGCCGGGGACCCGTCCGCTACGGACCGCCCGCACCCGGCACCGGGCTGCCCGTCCTGCCCGAGCTGGCCGGGGTCCTGGCAGCCGCCGCCGGACGCACCGCACCCGAACCGCCCGGCGGCGGACCCGGCCTTCGCGAGGCCGCCTGCGGCTACTGGCGGCGGCGCGGACTGCGCGGCGACCCCGAGCTCGTGGCCGCCGCTCCCGGCGCCCAGCCGCTCCTGTTCGCCCTGCTCGCCTCGTACGGGGGCGACGTCCTGCTGCCCCGCCCCTGCCCGGCCTGGTGGACCCCGCAGGCCCGGCTTCTCGGGCGGCCCGCCTACCACGTGCCGACCCCGGCGGAGTGCGGCGGCGTCCCCGACCCGTATGCCCTCCTGGAGACCGTGCGCCGGGTGCGCACCGAGGGCGGGGTGCCCCGGCTCCTGGTGCTCTCCGTCGCCGACGACCCGACCGCGACGGTCGCGCCGCCCGAGACCGTACGGGAGGCGTGCGAGGCGGCCGTGGGCGAGGGGCTGCACATCATCAGCGACGAGACCTGGCGCGACACCCTGCACCACCCGCACGACACGGTCCTGTTCAGCCCGGCCGAGATGTGCCCCGACGACGTCACCGTCCTGTCCGACCTGTCGGGCGCGCTCACCCCGGCCGGGTGGCCCGCCGCCGTCGCCCGCTTCCCGGCCACCGAGCGCGCGGGCAGGGCCAGGGCCCGCACCCTCGACGTCCTCACCGCGCTCGGCTCGGTCGTGGCGGGCCCGGTCGCGGAGGCCGCCGCCTACGCCCTGGGCGAGCCGGACCCGGTCGCGGCCCGGATGCGCCGGGCCGCCGCGCTGCACGGCGCCCTCGCCGAGGCGGCCCACCGCGCGGTCCTCGCCGCCGGGGCCTTCGCCCGGCCCCCGCAGGCGGGCCGCCACCTCTACGCCGACCTGGGCCCCCTCCGCAACCGGCTGGCCGCACGCGGGGTCACCGACTCGATGGAGCTGGAGGACTGCCTGACCGGCCGGCTCGGCGCCCCCGCTCCCGGCGGCCACCGCTTCGGCGACGAACTGGGCGCGCTGCGCGCCCGGCTCGCCACGGGGCCGCTGCTCGGGGCGACCGAGGAGGAGTGCGCGCGGACGCTGGACGCGGCGGACCCGCTGGAACTGCCGCACGTGCGGCGGGCGTTGGCCGCGTTCGGGGAGGCGCTCGACGGGCTGTGACCCCGCCGGGGCCAGCGGAGAGCCCGCCGCCGCAGACAGGACGCCATCGAAATGGACCGCCACCGGACAGGAGCCGCCTCGATGACGGAACGGACGGGACAGACGCAGGAGACGGACCGGGCCCGGCGTCTGCGGACCGCCCCGCCGGTCACCGCGCCGCCCCCGCGCCCGCTCGGCGAGCACCGCCGCTGGCCCCGGTCGTTCGCCGACCGCCTCTCCGCCCCGCTGCCCGGCGTGCGCGCGATGGCCCGCCTCGCCAGGGAAGGGGCGCTGCGGCCGTCCCCGCAGGGGCTGCGCGGCATCGCCGAGCTGCCGTTCGCGCCCGGGCCGCTGCCCGCCGTGGACACCGCGACGGTCGCCGTGACCTGGGCCGGGCACGCCAGCTGGGTGGTGCGGATCGGCGGCCTCACCGTGCTGACCGACCCCGTCTGGTCCCGCCGCATCCTGGGCACCCCGGCCCGGCTCACCCCCGTCGGGGTGCGCTGGGAGGACCTGCCGCCGGTCGACGCGGTCGTCATCAGCCACAACCACTACGACCACCTGGACGCGCCGACCCTGCGCAGGCTCCCGCGCCGCACCCCGCTGTTCGTCCCGGCGGGCCTGGCCCGCTGGTGCAGGCGCCGCGGGTTCACCCGGGTCACCGAGCTCGACTGGTGGGAGGCGGCCGAACTGGCCGTGCCCGGACGGGAACCCGTGCGGTTCGACTTCGTCCCCGCCCACCACTGGTCCAAACGCTCCCTCACCGACACCTGCCGCTCGCTGTGGGGCGGCTGGGTGCTCGGCGACCGCCGGGGGCAGCGCGTCTACTTCGCCGGGGACACCGGCTACGGCCACTGGTTCGAGGAGATCGGCCGCCGCCACCCGGACCTCGACCTGGCCCTGCTCCCGATCGGGGCGTACGCGCCGCGCTGGTGGCTCGGCGATGTGCACGCCGACCCGGAGGAGGCCGTCCAGGCGTGCGAGGACCTGGGCGCGCGGCGGATGGCGCCGATGCACTGGGGCACCTTCGTGCTCTCCGCCGAGCCGGTGCTCGAACCGCTGGCCCGGGTGCGGGCGGCCTGGGAGCGGACGGGGCGGCCGCGCGAGCGTCTGTGGGACCTGCCGGTCGGCTCCTCCCGGGTGCTGGCCGCCTGACCTACTTCGGGTGCGGGGCCTCGGCCGGTTCGGCCGCCGCCCCGTGCCGCAGTCTGCGCCACACCGTCGGGGCCGCGCTGATCAGCAGCGTCAGCACGACCGCCGCGACCACGCCCTGCCACGGCTCCGGGAAGAGCGAGCCGCCCAGGATGCCGATCAGTCCGTACGCACCGGCCCAGGCCACACACGCGGGCACGTCGCCGCGTACGAACGTGCGCAAGGGCATCCCGCCGAGCAGACACGCCAGCATCACCGGGATCCGGCCCGCCGGGACGAGCCGGGAAAGGACCAGGACCGCCGCCCCGTGCCGGTCCAGCTTCTCCTGGGCCTGCTCCAGGCGGTCCGGCGCCGCCCGCTCCCGCAGCGCCGCCAGCCACCGCGACCCGCCGCGCGAGCGCACCCCGCGCTGCCCCAGCCAGTACAGGCCGACGTCCCCCAGGAACGCGGCGAGCGCGCCCACCGCGAAGACCAGCAGCAGCGAGAACCACGCCGTCTGGTGGAAGGCGACCACCGCGGCCGTCGACACCAGCGCCCCGGTGGGCACCACCGGCACCAGTGAGCCCAGCACCACCAGGATGAACAGGGACGGATAGCCGAGCGCCTGCTGGGTCGACTCCGGCGGCACCTGGCCCGCCGCCCGCGCCAGGAACGCGGCGATCACCGGGCGACCTCGGGCCGTACGCTCTCGCCGTGCGCGAGCCGGTGCACCGTCACCCCGGGGGCGAGCCGGGCCGCGTGGCGGACGAAGTCGTCGCCGGGCGCGTGGAACTCGTGCGGACGCACCCCGTCGAGCCCGATCGGCCAGTACGTGCCGTAGTGCACCGGCACCGCGGCCCGCGCCCCGAGCCGGGCCAGGGCCTGGGCGGCGCGGCCCGCGTCCAGGTGCCCGGGGCCGAGGTGGGGGCCCCAGCCGCCGACCGGGAGCAGCGCCACGTCGATGGGGCCGACCTCCTCGGCCATCTCGTCGAAGAGCCCGGTGTCCCCGGCGAAGTAGGTGCGCGCCCGGCCCTCGATGACATAGCCGAGCGCGGGCGCGCGGTGCGGCCCGAACGGCAGGCGCCGCCCGTCGTGCCGGGCGCTCACCGCCCGTACGCGCAGGTCACCGGCGTCGACCAGATCCCCGGCGCGCACCTCGGTGAGGCGAAGGCCGAGCTTGCGCAGGCCCGGCACGGCCCGGACCGCGCCGTGCGGCACCACGAGCCGGGTGCCGGGTGCGAGCCGGGCGAGGGAGGGCAGGTGCAGATGGTCGGAGTGCAGGTGCGAGACCAGGACCACCTCGGCGACGGCGGCCTCGGGCGGCGGCACCGCCCCCCGCCGTCTGCGCAGATGCGCCAGACGCCGGGCGAAGAGCGGATCGGTCAGCACCCGCACCCCGGAGTCCTCGACCGTGCAGGTGGCATGACCCCACCAGGTGATCTCCACCGGCACCCGAAATCTCCTCCGCTCGAAAACCACCGCGCGCGCTGTTGTGTACGAGCCTAAGTGTCGTGGGGCGCACCGGACGGGGTCCGGGGTAGGCATCGGTCCACGAAGGGAAGGCCCGGCATGATCATGCACTCGGAGCAGTG
Source organism: Streptomyces sp. BPTC-684 (assembly GCF_030028635.1). Classification (NCBI taxonomy): domain Bacteria; kingdom Bacillati; phylum Actinomycetota; class Actinomycetes; order Kitasatosporales; family Streptomycetaceae; genus Streptomyces; species Streptomyces sp. BPTC-684. The sequence goes on along the minus strand of NZ_CP124863.1, from coordinate 292,741 downwards.
CCCCCGCTGCGGCGGGATACTCGCGGTGACCCAGGACGGCTGGAAGATCTGCCACTCATGCGGCTACTCCTCGCCGCCGTGAACCAGGAGTAGGGTCGGCACCACAACGAAGGGCATGGGGGTCGGTCATGGGTGACGTGCGAGTGGCGGCGATCGCCAGTCTGACCCCGCTGGAGGAACTCGACCTGGACCCCTTCCTGGTGGACACCCGCAGCCAGCACGAGATGTGCGCGCGCTGGGCCGCCGACAAGGGGTACGTGGTCACCCGGCAGCTGCTCTTCTACGGCCTGCGCCCCGACCACCTCGGACTGTGGGCGGACGTGGACGCGGGCCAGGTGGACCTGTTCGTCGCCCCCAACGAGCGCGTCCTGGAACGGGCGTTGACGTCCGTGCCGGACTTCTCCGCCGAGTGCGAGCGGCGCGGGGTGCGCCTGGAGACGGCCGGGCTCGACGAACCGTCGTACGACGCGGCCAAGAAGGCCCACATCCACCGCAGGCTCTCGATGCCGACCGCCGGGTACGACGGCTGCTGACGCGGCCGCCGCCTGCCGGAATCAAATGCGTCGGCCGGTTTCCGCCCCTGTGACACGCTGGGAGGGAACGGCGAGGCGAGAGGCAGTGACGAGCGGCGTGAGCACAGGGCGATGGCGGACGGCGGGCAGTGCCCTGGTGCGGGTGGTCGTCGTGTGGGCGGTCTCCACCCTCACGATGATGGTGCTCGCGGGGATCCTGCCCGACTTCCGGCTGAAGTCCGCGGGCGGCGACAGCATCACCCGCGTCGCGCTCACCGCCGCCTGGGGCGCGGGGGCGTTCGGTCTGCTCAGCGCCCTGGTGTGGCCCCTGGTGGTGCGCGCGTTCCTGCTGGTCCCGGCCCTGGTCCTGGGCCTGTTGGTGTTCTTCCTCAACGGCTCGCTGCTGCTGATCGCGCTGAGCCTGATCCCCAGCGGGCGCGGCGCGGCCCAGCCGGAGACCGCGGTGGTGGTGGCCGCCGCGATGTCGGCCGTCGCCTCCGCCACCTCCACGGCGCTCGCGGTCCGGGACGACAACGCCTACCGGCGCAGGCTCTCGCGCCTGGCCGACCGGCGCCGCCGCAGGCGCGGCGGCGAGGACCGGGGCCCCGAGACCCCCGGCACGGTCTTCCTCCAGCTCGACGGCGTCGGCCACGACGTGCTGTGCCACGCGGTCGGCGCCGGTCTGATGCCGACCGTCGCCGGGTGGCTGGAGCACACCCACCGGCTCACCCCGTGGCGCACCGACTGGTCCAGCCAGACCGGCGCCAGCCAGCTCGGCATCCTGCACGGCTGCACCTTCGACGTGCCCGCCTTCCGGTGGTACGAGAAGGACACCGGCGAGCTGATGGTCTCCAACCGCCCGGCCTCCGCGGTCGAGCTCCAGCGCCGGGCCGTGGAGCGCACCGGCGACGGGGGCCTGCTCACCGTCGACGGCGCCAGCCGCGGCAACCTCTTCTCCGGCGGCGCCGACCAGCTCGCCCTGGTCCTGTCGATGGCGGCCCGGCGCGGCCGCCGCAACCGGTCCCGGGCGGGCTACTTCGCGTACTTCTCGGATCCGGCCAACGCCGTGCGCACCGCGCTCTCCTTCGTCGCCGAGGTCGGCCGCGAGATCGGCCAGTCCACCCGCGCCCGGCTGCGCGGCGACGCGCCGCGCGTGCGGCGCGGCGGGCTCTACCCGTTCATCCGGGCGTTCGCGACCGTCGTCGAGCGCGACGTGGTGGTCGCGGCGGTGATAGGGGACATGCTCGCCGGGCGCACCGCCGTCTACGCCGACCTGGTGGCGTACGACGAGGTGGCCCACCACTCCGGGCCGCGCGGCCGGGACGCCCAGAAGGTCCTGGAGCGCCTGGACCGGTCGATCGCGCTGCTCGCCAAGGTCGCCGAGCACGCCCCGCGCGCGTACCGGATCGTGCTGCTCTCCGACCACGGGCAGAGCCCGGGCGAGACGTTCCTGGGTGCCTACGGGCTGACCCTGAAGGACCTGGTGCGGGCCGGGTGCGGGCTGCCCGTGCCGCGCAGCGCCGGGCGCACCAAGAGCGGCGCGGAGGCGCGGGACGCGGTGCGGGTGGCGCTGCACCGGCCGGTCGCGGAGAACGGGGAGGCGGGGCCCGACTCCGACCCGATCGTGCTCGCCTCCGGCAACCTCGGGCTCGTCTCCTTCCCGGACACCGAGGGGCGGCTCAGCCGGGAGGAGATCGACCGCCGCCACCCCGCGCTCCTGCGCACCCTCGCCGGGCATCCCGGCATCGGGTTCCTCCTGGTGCGCAGCGAGGAGCACGGCGCGCTGGTCATCGGCGGCGCGGGCACGGACCGGATCCACGAGGTGCCGATCGCGGAACTGGAGGACGGGAAGGGCCCGTTGACCGGGTTCGCGCCCGGTGCGGCCGACGCCGTGCGGCGCACCGACACCTTCCCGCACACCGCCGACATCATGGTCAACTCCATGTACGACCCGGTCACCGGCGAGGTGCACGCCTTCGAGGAGCAGATCGGCTCGCACGGCGGACTCGGCGGCGAGCAGGCGCACCCGTTCCTGCTGTCGCCGCGCGAGCTGTCGGTGCCGGTCGCCGACGGCGGGCGGCTGGTGGGTGCCGAGCAGGTGCACCACGTGCTGCGGCGGTGGCTGCGCGAGTGCCTGGGGCCGCAGGTGCCGGTTTCCCCGGCCACGCAGATTCCCCGGTCCGAGAGCGAAGCGGACGGACCTTTTCCGGTTGAAGGGGCGGCTGTGCGGGACAAATCCGCGTGATTTTGAGCGGGGCCCTCCGTACCCGACCATGAACGGGTTTTGGCACGGAGAGAGGCGCACCACCCCATGACCACGCAAGAGACCCAGAGCAGGCATGCCCGGCAGTTCGGATTGCCGGTGGCGACCGCTCTGGTCATGGGCAACATCATCGGCGGCGGGATCTTCCTGCTGCCGGCGTCGGTCGCCCCCTTCGGCACCATCAGCCTGCTCGCCTTCGCGGTCCTGACCGTCGGCGCGATCGCGCTGGCGCTGGTCTTCGGCCGCCTCGCCGAGCGGCTGCCGCGGACCGGCGGACCCTACGTCTACGCACGCGAGGCGTTCGGCGACTTCGCCGGGTTCCTCGCCGCCTGGTCGTACTGGATCACCACCTGGGTCTCCAACGCGGCGCTGGCCGTGGCGGCCGTGGGCTACCTCGACGTGCTGATACCCCTGCACGGGAACAAGGCGGCGACCATCGCGGCGGCGCTGGCCCTCCAGTGGCTCCCGGCGCTCGCCAACCTCGCGGGCACCCGGTACGTGGGCGCGGTCCAACTGGTCTCCACCGTCCTGAAGTTCGCGCCGCTGCTGCTCGTCGCGGTCGGCGGGCTCTTCTTCTTCGACCCGGCCAACCTCGGCCCCCTCCAGGCCGACGACCGCAGCGCGATGGGCGCCGTCTCCGCCTCGGCCGCGATCCTGCTCTTCAGCTACCTGGGCGTCGAGTCGGCCGCGGTCAGCGCGGGCGAGGTCCGCGACCCGCGCCGCAACGTCGGCCGCGCCACCATCCTCGGCACCGTCGGCGCCGCCCTGATCTACCTCCTCGGCACCCTCTCCGTCTTCGGCACCGTGCCGCACGACCGCCTGGTGACCTCCACCGCGCCGTTCACCGACGCCGTCGACGCCATGTTCGGCGGCGGCTGGGGCGGCACCGCGGTCGCCGTCGCCGCGCTGGTCTCCATGGTCGGCGCCCTCAACGGCTGGACCCTGCTGAGCGCCCAGACCCCGTACGCCGCGGCCAAGGACGGGCTGTTCCCCCAGGCCTTCGCCCGCAAGAACCGGGGCGTGCCCACCGTAGGCGTGCTGGTGACGGTCGTCCTCGCGTCTTCCCTCACCGTCTACAACTACACGGCGGGCTCCAAGGGCGTCTTCGAGATGCTGGTCCTGGTCACCACCTTCACGGCGACCGTCCCCTACCTGCTGTCCACCGCCGCCCAGATCTACTTCCTCGCCTCCGGCCGCGCCGACCGCGTCCACCGCGGCCGCCTGATCCGCGACGGCCTGCTCGCGGGCCTCGCCGCCGCCTTCTCCCTGTGGCTGGTCGCCGGCTCCGGCTACGAGGCGGTCTACCAGGGCGTGCTGTTCCTCTTCGCGGGCGTCCTGGTGTACGCCCTGCTCGCGGCCCGCAAGCAGCGCCCGCAGGAGGACGCGGCGGCGGACGCGGTGGAGCTTCCCGAGCAGGCCGTACGGGAGAGCGCCCGCGCGTAAACGGGTGCGGGGCGCTGGCGTTCACCCCCAAGGGGCCGGTGTTCCGGGTGCGCTGACGGGCGTTCACCCGGGAGGGGGGATCTCGCCCGGATCCTGGCGGTTCATGGGGTTTTGCGGGCAAGGTTGAGCCATGCCGCCCGTTCTCCTCGCCGCCCTGCGCCGCGCCGTCCTGGTGCTGCTCGTGGTGGCCGCGCTGCTCGGGGCGGCGCCGGGGGCGGAGGCGGCGGGTCCGCCCGCCGTGGAGCGGGTGGCCGTGTCCTCGATGGTGCCGGGCCCGGTGGGCGAGGAGCAGCAGGACGAGGCCGCACCCGCGCCACCGGTGTCGGCCCGCGCGAGCCGCCCTGCGCCGGACGCCCGTTCCGTACGGGTGGCGCCCCGGCCCGTCGTACGCGGGCCCCGTGGCCCGGGCCCTGGGCGGCCGACTTCCCTCGATGCCGTGCGCTGTGTGGTGCTGCGCTGCTGAGCGTGCCGTGCTCTGCGAGCTCAGCGGTACGTCAACTCACCAGCACGACGAGGTGGTTCAGCCATGCCCATCGACCCCTTCGCGGCGCTCAACGCGATGCTGCGCGCCGAGGCCGCCCGGATCCGGCCCCCGGCCCCCGCGACCCCCGACCGCGAGGACCCCGAACCCGGAGAGGAGCAGCGCCGAGCCCCGGCGGACCCGCACGGCAAGTAGCCGGGGGCGACACGGCAGGGCGGTGGACGGGCTCCGGCCGCCGCCCTGGTGACCTGCTGTTCTCACAGGGAGTGACGACAGCGGGCGATCCGTCGTGCGGTACTCCGTTCGGCGGCTTACGTTTGCTGCGGGGGCACCCCGACCGAAAGGTCTGCCATGCGCGGACGTACGACAGCGGGCGCCGCCGGTGCGGCGATGGCGCTGCTCGCCCTTGCGGTCCCGGCCGTGGCGGACGGCCGCAAGCCCGATCTGACCCGCTTCTACACCCAGCACCTGACCTGGGGCGGCTGCACGGTCCAGGACGCGCCCAAGGGCATGGAGTGCGCCGAGCTGACCGTGCCCATCGACTACGCCCGGCCCGAGGGCGGCACGATCGCGCTGGCGGTGGGCCGTGTACGGGCGGCCGAGTCCGGCGAGGGCCCCACCGGCACGGGCACCGGGGCGGGCACGGCGTCCCCGACCGGCGCGGCCTCCCCGACCGCCCCCAAGGGCTCGCTGGTCTTCAACTTCGGCGGCCCCGGCGAGTCCGGCCTCAAGGGCCTCGGCGGCTTCACGGCGGACACCGCGCGGCTCGCCCCCGCGTACGACCTGGTGAGCTTCGACCCCCGGGGAGTGGGCCGCAGCGCTCCCGTGCGCTGCGGCGCCAAGGCCGAGCAGGACATCGAGAGCTCCTCGGACAACGCCACGGCCGACGACGCCGAGGGCCGGGCGCAGCTCGTCGACGAGCTGAAGTCGGTGGCCGAGGAGTGCCGCAAGACCACCGGCAAGCTGCTCCCGCACGTGGGCACCATCAACGCCTCGCGCGACCTGGACGTACTGCGCCAGGCGCTCGGCGACAAGAAGCTGAACTACTTCGGCATCTCCTACGGCACCCGGCTCGGCGCGGTCTACGCGGCCCAGTTCCCCAAGCGGACCGGGCGGATGGTCCTGGACGCCGTGGACTCGCTGACCGCGAACGCGGCGGAGTCGGCGCTCGCCCAGGCCACCGCGTTCCAGAAGGGCCTGGACACCTTCCTGGCCGACTGCGCCGCCCAGGGCGCCGGCTGCCCGCTCGGCGCCACCACTTCCAAGGCGACGAGCACGCTGGACGCGACCGTCGCCCGGCTCGACCGCGAGAGCGCCAGGACCGCCTCCGGCGCCGACTTCACCTCCGCCGACCTGCGTACCGCGATCACCAACTCGCTCTACGCCGAGCAGCTGTGGCCGACCCTCGCGCAGGGCATCGCCACCCTCCACGACAAGGGGGACCCGGCCGTCCTCGACGAGATCAACAAGCAGTTCGCGGGGGAGGACGCGCAGGGCAACCGCGCCGACGACGACAACAGCCGCGAGGCGCTCCTCGCGGTCAACTGCGCCGACGACCCGGAGCGCGCCAAGGACCCGGCCGCCGAACTCGCCTCGTTGGAGAAGAAGTTCGCCAAGGCCTCCCCGATGTTCGGCCCGGACCAGGTGGGCGCGGCGATCTCCTGCACGGGCTGGCCCGCCGGTACGGACTACATCCGCAGGATAGACAAGACCGGCGCGCCGCCCATCCTGCTCATCGGCACCAAGGGCGACCCCGCCACCCCGTACCAGTGGGCGGCGGAGACCGCCCGCCACCTGGGCAAGGGCGTGGTCCTCACGTACGAGGGCGAGGGGCACGGCGGGTACACGGCCTCGCAGTGCGTCCGCGACCAGGCGGACGCCTTCCTGCTCGACGGCGTCCTGCCCGACGAGGGGACGTCCTGCCCCCGCGAGACGCCGCCCCCGGAGCACTGAGCGCGGTCGGCCGGGCGCTCAGTTGCTCATGGCGGCCGACATGGGGGCCGCCCTGGCCCATCGCCCGATCGCCGTCTCGGCCGTGATGCCGGGGCCGAAGCCCGCGATGAGCCCGCCCGCACCGTCCGCCGCGCCGCCCTCGTCGAAGAGCCGGGCCAGCGCGTCGAAGACCACGGAGCTGGCGATGTTGCCGCGCTCGGTGAGGGTGGCCCGGCTGAAGCGGAACATCTCCGGCGGCAGGTCCAGGAAGTGGCACAGGTCGTCCAGGATGCGCGGCCCGCCCGCGTGGACGATGAAGAAGTCCATCTGCGGGATCTCCCAACTGTGCTGCGCCACCAGCGCCTTGAGCGCGGGCGCGAGCATCTCCATGGTGCCCGGGACGCGCTTGTCGAGCAGGAAGTGGAACCCGGTGTCGCGCACGGCGTACGAGATCCAGTCCTCGGTGTTGGGCACCAGGTGCGAGCCGTTGCGCTCGATCCGCATCCCGGTGCCGCCCTCGCCGCGCACCACGGCCGCCGAGATCGCGTCCCCGAACAGACCGTTGGAGAGCAGCGAGCCGACGCCGATGTCGGTCGGCTGGTAGCAGAGCGAGCAGAATTCGCAGGACACGATCAGCACGTTGGAGCGCGGGTAGGCCGTGCAGAAGTCGTGTGCGCGGTTGATCGCCGCACCTCCGGCGGCGCACCCGAGCTGGGCGATCGGCAGCTGCCGGGTCTCGGTCCTGAACCCCATCGTGTTGATCAGCCAGGCGGTCAGCGACGGCATCATGAAGCCGGTGCAGGACACGTAGACGATCAGGTCGATGTCCTTGGGCTCCACCTCGGCGTGGGCCAGCGCCTGCCGTACGACACCGGGCACCCGGGCCTTGGCCTCCGCCTCGTACAGCAGGTTGCGCTCCTCGAAGCCGGGGTGCTTCAGGGTGGCCTCGATCGGCTGCACGATGTGGCGGGTGCGGACCCCGGTGTTCTGGATGAGGCGCAGGACGAGGTCCCGCTGGGGATGGTCGGCGTGCGTCTCGCGGGCGAGCGCGAGCGTCTCCTCCTGCGTGATCACATGGTCGGGTACGGCTACTGCGGGGCGGCACAGGGTGGCCATGGAACTTCCTTGTCTCCTGCCGGGCGGACGCCTGCGGTTTCCACGCGGGTGCTCCAGGGGCGGGCGGTCGTGTGCCTGTCACGTATCCCCGACCGTGGTCATGGGCATGTTCCCGAAAGGGGTAATTAACCGATTAGAGGGAGATTCCGGATCGGTTAGCTCGTTCGGGTGACGTGATACGGCTGGATGGGGGACGGGAGTGGTCCGGGCGACGGGCAGCCCGCAGGCGCCCCGGAGACTCCCGCGTGCCGTTCTCGTCCGTCCCTGCGGGTCGGTTCGGTCGGCTCAGTCGGCGAGTTCGGAGAAGGTGAAGGTGAACTCGGCTGGTTCCGCGTGCAGTTGGTGCTGTGGCAGCGGACCCTGGCCGCACGACCGGGAGCCGATGCCGTGCTGGCGGTGGTCCAGCGTGACCCGGACCGTGTCGCCCGGGACGAGGTCGGTCAAGTGCCGGGCCGCGTCGAGCTGTTCGGTCGTCCAGCGCCGCGCGGTGAACCAGAACTCCGGGTCGCCCTCGATGCGCAGCCCCCGACCTCGGCCCAACGGACGTCCACCCGGGCCCCGTTCTCCTGCGGCCGGACGTACGGCGTCTGGAGGTCGTCGACGTCCGCCTGCCACCGCCCCACCGCCGACGCGGCCGCCGTGTCCGGGTGCGGCCCCAGCTCGCGCCGGCGCGGCGCGTACCGCAGATCGGGCTGCCGGGCCGCGCCCTCGTCGTTGTCGGTGGGCGCGCGCCACACGTCGAGGCGCAGCCCGGTGACCGCCACGGCACCGAAGGCCACGGGCGCCTCCGTCCGGGCGTGGCATTACCTCGCTGGTAATCGACCCCCACCACCCCCGCCGGGCAAGGTGGAGCCATCGGGTTCCGGGCGGCGCACTCCGGCCGGGGCCCGGGTTCCAGCACCGTGTTCGTCCACCGTGTTCGTCCTTGATCCAGATCCTTTCCGGAGGTTGATTTCCATGTCCGAGAACCGCTACGAGACCGCCGTCGCCCGCTACTTCGAGGCGTGGAACGCCACCGGCTCGGCCGAGGAGCTCGCCAAGGCCGTCGAGGCCGCCTGGAGCGCGGACGGCAGCTACACCGACCCGCTGGCCGACGTCACCGGCTACGAGGCCATAGCCGCGGTGATCGGCGGGGCCCACGCCCAGTTCCCCGGCTTCGAGTTCCGTCTGGACGGGGCCGTCGACGGGCACCACCACCTGGCCCGGTTCCGCTGGGAGCTGGTCTCGGTCGCGGACGGGTCCGCGCCGGTCGCCGGGTCCGATGTGATCACGCTCGCCGAGGACGGCCGGGTCGCCACCGTGGCCGGGTTCCTCGACCGCGTACCGCCTACGGCGTGAGCGACTGGAGGTAGGCGAACGTCTCCGGGTCGGCCGGCAGGAACGTCTCGATGGCCAGCTCGGAGACGGTCACGTCCATCGGTGTGTTGAACGTGGCGATCGTCGATATGAACGACAGGACCGTGCCCCGGTGTTCGACGACCAGCGGGAGCGCGAGCGGGCAGGCGGCCGGGTCGGGGCTGTCGTCCTCCCCCGCCTCGGGCACGGGGTGCGCCGCGACCTCCTCGTACAGCTCGCGCAGCGCGTCCGAGCGCATCAGGGCGATCTGGCGCTCCATCTGTTCCAGCAGATGGCCGCGCCACTGGCGCAGATTGCGGATGCGCGGCGCCAGGCCCTGCGGGTGCAGGGTCAGGCGCATCGCGTTGAGCGGGGGAGTCAGCAGCCGCTCGGGCACGCCTTCGAGGAGCATCGCGATGCCCCGGTTCGCCGCCAGGACCGTGTACGTGCCGTCGACTATCAGCGCCGGGAACGGCTCGTACCCCCGCAGCAGCCGCTCCATGGCCTCGCGCAGGGCGCTGATGGACGGGTCGTCCAGGGACGTCTCCGTGTACTGCGGGGCGTAGCCGGCCGCCAGGAGCAGGGCGTTGCGCTCGCGGACCGGCACCTCCAGGTGTTCCGCGAGGCGCAGGATCATCTCCTGGCTCGGGCGCGACCTGCCGGTCTCGATGAAACTGATGTGCCGCGCGGACGAGTCGGCGCGCAGGGCCAGCTCCAGCTGGCTGATCCTGCGCTGCTCGCGCCAGCCGCGCAGCATCGGCCCTACTCCCGTGTCGATCGCGGCAGTTGTCGTCATACCTCAGACACTAACCCGGGCCACTGACAACGCCCGGCGCCGCACTGCCCACCCGGCCAGCGCGATCGCCGCCGCCACCGCGTACGCACTCGTCCTGACGACGTCGAAGGAGTGCGGCATCGCCCACGCCGTCACGTAGCAGACGGCTCCCGCCGCGGCGACGGCCAGCCACTCCCAGCGGCCGTCCAGGGCCACCAGCGCGACGAGCAGCAGTGCGTACCACGAGTAGCCGGGCGTCATCAGGCAGAACGCCCAGCCGAGCACCAGCAGGGCGCCGCTCCAGGGGCGCTCCGGATCGCCCCGGCGCAGCACGTACAGCACGACCAGCGCCACCAGGGAAAGCGCCGCGGGCAGCGCCCAGGAGTCCGGGAGCACCAGGCGCAGCAGCCCGTACCGGCTGCGGGCGGAGGCGTCGTCGTACCCCTCCTCCTCCGCGTACCCGCCCAGATAGCCGAAGACGGACGCGTGCGAGACGAGGACGTACGGGAGGTAGGAGAGCGCCACGCAGGCGGCGGCCGGGACGAGGACGCCGGCCGCGCGCCGCCAGTCCGGGCGGCGCCCCGCGAGCACGCCCGCGAGGGCGCCCGGCAGCACCACGGCGGGCAGCATCTTCGCCGCGATCCCGGCGCCGATCAGCACGCCCCCGACCGCCCGGCGGCGCACCGCGACCGCGCCGAGCCCGGCCACCGCGAACAGCACCGCCAGCACGTCCACGTGAGCGTTGTTCACCCCCTCGATCGGCACCGCCGGGCACCACGCCCAGTACGCCGCCCGCCCCACGTCGTCCCCGCGCCGCCGCAGGACCAGCACCAGGACGCCCGTGGTGGCGACGGCGAGCACGGCGCCGCCGATCTGCAACGGCTTGTGGCGGGCGGCGGCGGGGGACAACCCGTGGACGCCGAGGAAGTAGGCCTCGGCCACCGGTGGGTAGATGGTGTGCACCTTGGGGCGGTTGAGGCGGGTGCAGCGGTCCGGCTCGCCGAACCGGGCCCGGTCGGGGCCCTCGCACGCCGCGCCCCTGGGGAACAGCCAGTCGTCGCGCAGCCCGGCCAGCTCCCGGTCCGCGGGCGTGTGGTCGTACGGCGAGATCCCGGCCGCCTGCACCCGGCCGTCCCAGGCGTAGCGGAACATGTCCGTGCTGGTGGTCGGCGGCGCCGCCAGGCCGGTCGCGGCGACCAGCACCCCGCCCGCCAGGACCAGACCGGCCCGGTGGCGGGCCGGGACCCGGCGCAGCGACCACGCGGCCGCCGCGAACAGCAGCCAGCAGGCCAGGTACCACCAGGAGAGCGTGCCCGGGTGGAAGTAGTAGCCGTCCTCGACGACCGTCAGGACGAGCACGGCGGCCAGCGCGGCAAGCAGCAGGGCGGTCGGGGCCGTGCGGCGCAGGGCGCCCGGTGCGGCGGTCGGCGGGGCGGCCGGGGCGGTGGCGGTACGCGGAGCGATCACCCGTCCACATTCGCAGGCCGACGGGCGCCCGGACGGCCCAGCGCACCACACGTCCGTGAACCGTAAGGTGTCAGGAGCCCTGTTCAGGGCCTTCCGGGGATGTCATGGAGACATGAAGTCACGACTCCCGCTCCCTCCGCCGCCGTCGGCGCTGCTGCCGTCCTTCCGGGGCGCGCTGCACGACCGGCGCACCGCGACGGCGATCGGCCGGCTGCTCGGTGCGGCCATGCTCATCTGCATGGTCACCGGCGTGCTGAGCCACTACCTCCAGCACCCGCCGAGCTGGCTGGCGAACGAGCTGCCCGCCCGCCCCACCTGGGGGTACCGGCTGAACCAGGGCCTGCACGTGGGGGTGGGCATCGCCGCGATCCCGCTGCTCTTCGGCAAGCTGTGGACCGTCTACCCGAAGCTGTTCGTGTGGCCCGCGCTCAAGGGCGTACGGCACGCGCTTGAGCGGCTCTCGGTGGCGGTGCTCGTCGCGGGCGCGGTCTTCGAGCTGCTGACCGGGCTGCTCAACACCGTGCAGTGGTACCCGTGGCCGTTCAGCTTCGTCCCCGTCCACTTCGCGGTCGGCTGGCTCCTCACCGGCGCGCTGCTGCTGCACCTGGCCGTCAAGTGGCCGGACATCAAGGCGTACTGGTGGCAGCGCTCGGCCGCCACGCGCGCGTTGCCGCAGGAGCCGGAGAACGCGCCCGACCGGCGCTCGCTGCTCACCGGGCTCGCGGTGGCGGTGGGCGCGGTCACCGTGACGACCGTGGGCCAGTCCTTCACCCCGCTCAAGGACGTCGACCTCCTTGCGCCGCGCCACCCCGACCACGGCCCGCTCGGCCTGCCCGTCAACCGCACGGCGGCGGCCGCGGGGACGACCCGGGTGGACACGGCGGCGTGGCGGCTGACGGTGGTGGGGCCGCGCCCGTACGAGCTGACGCTCGACGAACTGGCCGCGCTGCCCCAGTACGAGGTGGAGCTGCCCATCGCGTGCGTCGAGGGGTGGAGCAAGAACGCGCACTGGACCGGCGTACGGATCAAGGACCTGACGGAGCGGGCCGGGGCGCCCGGGGCCGCGCTGCGGGTCGTCTCGCTCGAACAGCACGGCGCGTACCGCGTGATGGACATGGGCCGCACCTACGCGCGCGACCCGCTCACCCTCCTCGCCCTGCGCCTCAACGGCCGGGTCCTCACCCCCGACCACGGCTACCCGGCCCGCATCATCGCCCCCAACCGGCCCGGGGTGCTCCAGACCAAGTGGGTCACGCGACTGGAGGTGCGGTGATGGCGGGCCGGTACGTGGTGGGCGCACTCGGGGTCGCCCTGATGGGCCTCGGGGTGTCGCTGGTGTGGGCGCAGTCGCCGTGGGACGTGGCGGTGTGGCTGGTGGGGTCGATCGTGCTGCACGACGGCTTGATCGCACCGCTGGTGCTGCTGGTGGGCGTGGGGGTTGCGGCGACCCGCCCGGGGTTGCGCGGCCCGCTCCGGGCGGCCCTGGTGACCGCAGGCTGCCTCACGGCAATCGCCCTCCCGGACATCCTGCGCCCGGGCCCGTCGAACAACGCGACGGTGCTGCCGCTGAATTACGTGCGGAACTGGCTGGTGCTGCTGGGGGTGGTCGCGGTGGGGGCGGGCCTGGTTCTGGCCGTCAGGCGCGTACAGGCCGGGCGACGGCGCCGCCGCCTTTAGGGGCGCGGGGCTGTGACATGTGCGGCTCCGCCGCGTGGGCGCGACAAGCCCCCACCGGCCCGCAGACGAACCCCGGGCCAAAGAGGGGCGCGGGGAACTGCGCGACCAGCCACCCATGGTCCGCAGCCGAACACCGCACCGCACCTACAAAGCCGCGCCACCGCGTACGCGCTGAATCGTCTCCGCCCCCTCCCACACCGAAAGAAACGCCAACCGCAAACACGCGGCCAGCGCCGCATGCTCGATGTACAGCGCGGTCGTCGCACCGGTCCCCGCCACCGGATCCGGCATGTCGCACAGCACCAGTGACGCGTCCGCGATCACCAGCTTGAGGGGGAGTTCCTCGGTGAAGCGCGCCTCCTCGCCCGCCTCGCCGAAGCGCGCGACGTTCTCCAGGACCTCCTCGTCGCGGAGCGCGTCGTACGTGTACAGCGCCCGCACCGTGCCCCCGCCCCGCCGCAGTCGCCGCGCGGCCTTGAGCCCGGGGAGGTTGGCGGCGGGCGCGACGAACGGCGGACGGCAGAACGTGAGGAGCTCGCTGTCCGCCTGGTCCTGGATGTCCGCGAACCGCTCGGCGATCGTCTTCGGGTCGCGCAGCACCTCGATGTAGTCGAGCGGGTCGGTGTGCGAGCGCCCGGCCTCCCACAGCGGAAGCAGCGCCGCCGCGAGCCCCGTCGAGACGTGTTCCAGCCGTTCCAGGGACTCTCTCTGACGGGCCATCAGGCGAGTCAGCGCGAGCTCCGGGGCCACCGCCCCGAACGTGGCCACCCGCCCCCGGTGCGCGACCGCCAGCTGCGCCCTGACCAGGCCGTCGAGCACGTCGTAGACCCGCTGGCGGGGCACCTCGGCCTCCCGCGCGACCTCGGCGGCCGTATAGGAGTCGCGCCGCACCAGCGCGAGGTACACGCGCGCCTCGTAACGCGAAAGCCCAAGGGCTACGAGGTTGTTGACCGACTCCTGCTCCGGCTCCATGGTCAACCACGGTATACGCGATCAGTGCGGTGTGATCCAGCCGAACCCCTAGAAGAATCCTGGGAATCCTTGCCTTTCGCTTTGCCCTACCGGAGTTGTCGGCACCCGGCGGCTGTCCTACCTTCAACCGTGCCACCACTCAGCAGGGTGGCACTTTCTCAGAGGCGATCTTGTCATGCACCCGCCATGCAGATCCACTGGCGGTCGCCTTCCGCTCGTCCGCATCCCGGCGAGCCAACCCCCCATGGAGGCCAGTTCCATGTACGCGAAGAGACCCCCGTACGCGAAGAAACCCTCGTACGCGAGGAGACCCCGGGGACTCAGGAAACCGACCGGCAGGGCCGCCGCCGCACTCGTGTCCCTGGTGGCGCTCGCCATCGGCGGGCTCCTGGCAGCCGCCCCGTCCGTCTCCGCCGCCCCCGCGCACGACGCCACCGCCCAGTCCGCCGCCCCCACCGAGCGGCTGTGCGCGCAGGCCACCCAGCCGGGCCGGATGTCCTGCCTGGCCCTGGCCCGTACCGACATGAAGCACCGCCTCGGCGTCGTGCCGGACGCAGCCCCCTCCGGCTACGGCCCCTCCGACCTGCAGAGCGCCTACGCCCTGCCGTCCGGCGGCTCCGGCGCCACCGTGGCGATCATCGACGCCTACGACGACCCCAACGCCGAGTCGGACCTGGCCACTTACCGTTCGCAGTACGGCCTGCCGGCCTGCACCACCGCCAACGGCTGCTTCAAGAAGGTGGACCAGAACGGCGGCACCAACTACCCGACGCCCGACTCCGGCTGGGCCGGTGAGATATCCCTCGACGTCGACATGGTCAGCGCGGTGTGCCCGTCCTGCCACATCCTGCTCGTCGAGGCGAACCAGCCCACCATGGAGGACCTGGGCGCGGCCGTGAACCGCGCGGTCACCATGGGCGCCAAGTACGTCTCCAACAGCTACGGCGGCGGCGAGGACTCCACCGACCCGTCCTCCGACGCCGCGTACTTCAACCACCCCGGCGTCGCCATCACCGTCTCCTCCGGCGACAGCGGCTACGGCGTCGAGTACCCGGCGGCCTCCCAGTACGTGACCTCGGTCGGCGGCACCTCGCTGAGCCGCGCGAGCAACGCGCGCGGCTGGTCCGAGTCGGTCTGGGGCACCAGCTCCGGCGGCCAGGGCGCGGGCTCCGGCTGCTCCGCGTACGACCCGAAGCCCTCCTGGCAGAAGGACACCGGCTGCGCCAAGCGGACCGTCGCCGACGTCTCCGCGGTCGCCGACCCGGCCACCGGCCTCGCGGTGTACGACAGTTACCAGGCCAGCGGCTGGAACGTGTACGGCGGCACCAGCGCCTCCGCGCCGATCATCGCGGGCGTCTACGCCCTGGCGGGCACCCCGGCGGCGGGCAGCTACCCGGCCTCCTACCCGTACGCCCACACCGCGTCGCTGTACGACGTGACGTCCGGCGCCAACGGCTCCTGCGGCACCTACCTCTGCAAGGCGGGCACCGGCTACGACGGCCCGACCGGCCTCGGCACCCCGAACGGCACCGCCGCGTTCACCGGCGGCACCGGCCAGGGCAACACCGTCACCGTGACCAACCCCGGCGACCAGAGCACCCAGATCAACACGGCGGTCTCCCTCCAGATCAAGGCCACCGACTCGGACAGCGGCCAGAGCCTGACGTACAGCGCCACGGGCCTCCCGGCGGGTCTGTCCATCAACTCCTCGACGGGTCTGATCTCCGGCACCCCGACGGCCGTGGGCACCTCCAGCGTGACCGTCACAGCCAAGGACACCACCGCGGCCACCGGCAGTACCTCGTTCAGCTGGAACGTCACCCAGCCCGGCGGCGGCTGCCAGCCCGCCCAGCTGCTCGGCAACCCCGGCTTCGAGACCGGCTCGGCCGCGCCCTGGACGGCCACCGCGGGCGTGATCGACAGCAGCAGCAGCGAGGCCGCGCACTCCGGCTCCTGGAAGGCCTGGCTGGACGGCTACGGGTCGACGCACACCGACTCGCTCTCCCAGACGGTGACCATCCCGCAGGGCTGCCGCGCCACGCTGACGTACTACCTGCACATCGACACCCGCGAGACGACCACCTCCACCGCCTACGACAAGCTGACGGTGACGGCCGGCTCGACCACCCTGGCCAGTTACTCCAACCTCAACAAGAACACCGGCTACGCGCTGAAGACGTTCGACCTGTCGTCGCTCGCCGGGTCGACGGTGACCCTCAAGTTCAACGGCACCGAGGACTCCAGCCTGCAGACGTCGTTCGTCGTCGACGACACGGCGCTGAACATCAGCTGATCCCCCCACGGTGAAAGGGGCCGGGCCCGGACTCCCACCCAGGGTCCGGGCCCGGCCCCGCGCTCACGTCCGGCGCAGCGCGACGAACGGGCGCCCGGCGGCCGTCCACCGCTCGGCCGCCCGCCAGCCGGTGGCGTGCGCGTACCGCAGCAGCGCGGCGGTGCCGAGGCGCGACCAGGGAAAGCCCGCCCCGAAGGCGCCCCGGCCGTCGGCCACCCGCACCTCCACGCGCTCGTCCACGTCGAAGGGCGCCGCCTCCACGAGCAACTGGCCGTCGGGGTCGACCAGTTGGGCCGCCCGTTCCAGCAGGGCGGCCGGGTCGCCGCCGATGCCGACGTTGCCGTCGAGCAGGAGCGCGGTGTGCCAGCGGCCCTCGCCGGGCAGCGGGTCGAAGACCGACCGGCACAGCGCGCTGCCGCCCGTGCGCTGGGTGCGGCGGACGGCCTCGGGGCTGACGTCGACGCCGAGCGCGGCCGTACCGAGCGCGGCGAGCGCCACCACCAGGCGCCCGGGCCCGCACCCGATGTCGAGCACGGCGCCCCGGCACCGCCGCAGCACGGTCAGGTCGGCCGGGTCCGGCGCCGCGCACCATCGCTCCACTTCGAGCGGCAGCAGCCACCCGTCCTGGCGGTGCAGGAACAGCGGACCGCGCCCGCTGCGCAGGGCGGCGGTGTACGGATCGGCCCGCCAGGCGAGCGCGGCGGGCACGGCGGTCGTGGTCATCGCGCGGCGCCCCGCACCCCGGCGACCGCCTTGACGGAGCTTCCCGCGCAAGCGGCCACCGCCCGCGCGAACCGGCCGTCCGGCGCGAGCGCCGCCACTTCGCGCACGTCGGCCGCGGTGTCGACGTCCCGCAGCGGCTCCAGCTCGTGCACGGTGAGCCCCGCGTCGACGAGCCGCCGCCGCTGGACCGCGCCCGTCTCGGGGACGGACATCGGCACCCCAAGCAGCAGCGAAGGGTCGGGGGCGGTCAGGCCGAGCGCCCAGAAGCCGCCGTCGGCCGCCGGGCCGAACCACGCGTCCCCGGGCCCCCAGCCGGTCAAGGCCGGCGCCAGCAGGACCGGGCCCACCTGCGGGGTGTCCATGCCGATGAGCAGGGCCGGGCCCGGATCGAGCGCGAAGGCCGCCGCCAGCCGTTCGTCCAGGCCGCCCGCGCACTGCGGGACGACCTCGATGCCCGGCGGGAGCCACGGGCCGGGCGCCCCGTCGAGGACGAGGACCCGGCGCCGGGCCGGTGCGGCGAGCACCGCGTCCAGCGTGTCGGCGAGCGCCGCCTCGGCGATCCGCGCGGCCTGCTCGGGCGAGTACGGCGGGGTCAGCCGCGTCTTGACCCGGCCGGGCACCGGCGCCTTGGCGATCACAAGGAGGGTGACCGGCGCCGTCACCGGACACCCGCCGCCGTGGCGGACAGCGGCGGCAGGGCCAGCACCGCGCGCATGTCCCGCACGGCGTGCCAGGTGCCCCGCCAGGTGCCGGTCACCTTCGACTTGCCGGTGCGCGGCAGATACGGCACGTCGTGCTCGCGCACCCGCCACCCGGCGTCCGCCGCGCGCACCACCATCTCCAGCGGATAGCCGCTGCGCCGGTCCGCGACGCCGAGCGCGAGCAGCGGCGCGCGCCGGGCCGCCCGCAGCGGGCCCAGGTCGTGCAGGCGCAGCCCGGTGCGGCGGCGCAGCATCCTGGACAGGGCCAGGTTCCCGGCGCGCGCGTGCGGTGGCCAGGCCCCGCGCGCGGTGGGCCTGCGCCGCCCCAGGACGAGGTCGGCACCACCGGCGGCCACCTCCCGTACGAAGGGCGCGAGGAGCGACGGGTCGAGCGAGCCGTCGCAGTCGCAGAAGCAGACGTACTCGGCGCGGGCCGCGAGCAGCCCGGCGTGGCAGGCCGCGCCGAAGCCGCGCCGGGCCTCGTGCACCACGGTCGCGCCGAGCGCGCGGGCGATCTCGGCCGAGCCGTCCGTCGAGCCGTTGTCGACGACGACGGCCCGCCAGCCCTCGGGGATCCTGGCCAGTACCCAGGGCAGCGCCTCTGCCTCGTCGAGGCAGGGCAGTACGACGTCCACCGTCGTGGGGATCGAGTCGGTCACGCCCCTCACGGTACGAAGGCGCAGCGGACAAATCGGGACTTCGGGTTCTTACGAAACACGGACATCGCCCCGGGTCGGCCAATCGGGTGGCGACGCGGGGGCCCGCCGGATGCGACGCTGGGGCCATGCACAACGCCCAGTCCCGCATCCTCGTCGTCGACGACGACCCGACGGTGGCCGAGGTGGTCACCGGCTATCTGGAACGCGCCGGGTACGAGGTCGAGCACGTCGGAGACGGCCCCGCCGCCCTGCGCGCGGCCGGTGCGCGCCGGCCCGACCTCGTCGTCCTCGACCTCATGCTGCCGGGCATGGACGGCTTGGAGGTGTGCCGCACACTGCGGAGCGCCGGTCCCGTACCCGTCATCATGCTCACCGCGCGCGGCGACGAGGACGACCGCGTCCTGGGCCTGGAGATAGGTGCGGACGACTACGTCACCAAGCCGTTCAGCCCGCGCGAGCTGGTGCTGCGCGTCGACTCCGTGCTGCGCCGCAGCCGAGCCGCCGCCCGGCCGGGCCCTCCGGTGCGCCACGCGGGCCTCGTCCTGGACCCGGCCGCCCGCCGCGCCGTCAAACAAGGCGCCGAACTCGCCCTGACCCTGCGGGAGTTCGACCTCCTCGCCTACCTGATGGGCCACCCGGGCGAGGCCGTGACCCGCGAGCGGCTGATGCGTGAGGTGTGGGGCTGGGAGTTCGGCGACCTGTCCACCGTCACCGTCCACGTACGGCGGCTGCGCGGCAAGGTCGAGGACGACCCCGCCAAGCCGCGGCTCATCCAGACGGTGTGGGGCGTCGGGTACCGCTTCGAGGCGGAGGGCGCGGACGCCGGCGCCGACGGTCCGGGCCTCTCCGGAGAGGAGGCCTGACATGAAGGACGTCCTGCTCATCGCGGTGTACGCGTTCCTGGGCGCCGCGGCCGCGGGCCTGCTCGGGGCGCTCGCGCTGCGCCTGCTGCGCCACCGCTCGGTCACCGCCTCGCTCGCCGTGGTGGCCGCCGTCGCGGTCAGCGCGATGCTCGCCGGGACGCTCGCCGTGGCCTGGGAGATGTTCCTGTCCTCGCACGACCTGAAGGTCGTCACCCTGGTCATCGCGATGGCCGCGGCCGTCTCGCTCGCCACCGCCCTCATCCTGGGCCGCCGGGTCGTCGCCAGCAGCCGCCAACTCGCCCTGGCCACCCGCTCGTTCGGTGACGGCGGCAGCTTCGCCGCGCCCGAGGGGCCGGCCACCGCCGAACTCGCCGCGCTCAGCCGCGAGCTGGCCGCCACCAGCGCCAAGCTCTCCGCGTCCCGCGAGCGCGAACGCGCCCTGGAGACCTCCCGACGCGAGCTCGTCGCCTGGATCTCGCACGATCTGCGCACCCCGCTCGCGGGGCTGCGCGCGATGGCCGAGGCCCTGGAGGACGGCATGGCCAAGGACCCCGAGCGCTACTTCCGGCAGATCCGCACCGAGGTCGAGCGCCTCAACGGCATGGTGGGCGACCTCTTCGAGCTCTCCCGCATCCACGCCGGCGCGCTCGCCCTCAACCCGGCCCGGATGTCCGTCCACGACCTGGTCGGCGACGCGCTGGCGGGCGCCGACCCGCTCGCCCGCGAGCACGGCGTACGGCTGGTCGGCGACCGTGTCGAGCCGGTCCCGGTCGAGGTGGACGGCAAGGAGATGACCCGGGTCCTGGCCAACCTGCTGGTCAACGCGATCCGGCACACCCCGGCCGACGGCACGGTCGCGGTCGCGGCCGAGGCGCGCGCGGAGTCCGTGGTGCTCTCGGTGACGGACGGCTGCGGCGGCATCCCCGACGACGATCTGACCCGCGTCTTCGACACCGGCTGGCGCGGCACCGAGGCGCGCACCCCGCCGGGCGGCGCGGGCCTGGGCCTGGCGATCGTGCGGGGCATCGTCGAGGCACACGCGGGCAGCGCCGCCGTCCACAACGTGCACGGCGGCTGCCGCTTCGAGCTGATCCTCCCGGCGGCCCGTTCCTGACGAACCGTCACCCGGCGGCGGGGCGCAGCTCCGCCCGCGCGAACTCCGCCATCCCCTCCGCGAACCCGACCGCCGGCCGCCACCCGAGCTGCTCGCGCAGCCGCGCCGAGTCGGCCGTGATGTGGCGGACGTCCCCGAGCCGGTACTCGCCCGTCACCACCGGCGCGGGCCCGCCGTACGCCCCGGCCAGCGCCTCGGCCATCTCGCCCACCGTGTGCGGGGTCCCGCTGCCCGTGTTGTACGCGGTGAGGGTCCCCGGCGGGCGCTCGCGCAGGGCCTCCAGGGCCAGCGCGTTCGCCTCGGCCACATCGCGTACGTGGACGAAGTCCCGGCGCTGGCGGCCGTCCTCGAAGACCCGGGGCGCCTCGCCGCGCGCCAGGGCCGAGCGGAAGAAGGAGGCGACCCCCGCGTACGGAGTGTCGCGCGGCATCCCCGGCCCGTACACGTTGTGGTAGCGCAGCGACACCGCACGCCCGCCGGTGGCCCGCGCCCAGGCGGCCGTCAGGTGCTCCTGGGCCAGCTTGGTGGTGGCGTACACGTTGCGCGGGTCCGCGGGCGCGTCCTCGGAGACCAGGCCGGGCGTCAGCTCCGCGCCGCAGCGCGGGCACAGCGGCTCGAAGCGCCCGGCCGCCAGCTCCTCGTACGGCCGGGGCCCGGGGCGTACGGGGCCGTGGCGCGGGCACTCGTAGTGCCCCTCCCCGTACACCACCATCGACCCGGCGAGCACCAGGTCCCGCGGGCCCGACTCGGCCATCGCGGCCAGCAGCACCGCCGTGCCGAGGTCGTTGCACGCCACGTAGTCGGGCGCGTCGGAGAAGTCCGTGCCGAGGCCGACCATCGCGGCCTGGTGGCAGACGGCGTCCGCGCCGCGCAGCGCCCGGGCGACGACCTCCCGGTCGCGGACGTCGTCGCCGGGCCGGACCGCGCGGTCGAGGACGACTGGTTCATGGCCCCGGGCGGAGAGGGCCGAGACGATCTGCGAGCCGATGAAGCCCGCGCCTCCCGTGACAAGTACACGCATAGGGGCGACGCTACGGAGACGGAGCCGGAGATGCCGTGTTCCACCCCGTACCGTCACCACCTCGTAAGGAGTCCGGTCATGCCCGTTGAGCCGCTGTCGCAGAAGGACATCGAGGACCGCCTGCGCGAACTGCCGGGCTGGTCGCTCCCGAACGGCGAGGAGCGCCTCGCCCGCACCTACCGGCTGGCCTCGCACTTCGCGGCGACCGCGCTGGTCATCCACATCGCGCAGATCCAGGACGAGCTGAACCACCACTCCGACCTGACGCTCGGCTACAACACGGTGGCGCTCACGGTGAACAGCCACGACGCGGGCGGCCGGGTGACCGAGAAGGACTTCGAACTCGCCCACCGCGTCGAGGCGATCGCCCCCGGCCACGGCGCGGGCTGATCTCCCGGGGCGCGCACACCCCGGGAGGCGCCGGGGTCACGCGTCGAGCGCCGTCACGTCCAGGTCGGCCAGCCGCTCCAGGTCGGCGAGGATGTTGATCTCCACGATGCGGTCGTCCCGGACGGTGAAGCCGAGCACCGCCATCGTCCGGCCCTCCGGGGTGTTGACCATGCCCATGGCGCCGTTGACCAGCGCCGGGCGGGCGAACTGGGCGTACTGGGCGAAGGACAGCGCGTTCTGGACCACGGCGTGGGCGCCGAGCACCGTCTTGGACGGGGTGAGCGAGCCCGGCCCGTAGTCGGCCCGGAGCACGATGTCCGGGTCGAGCGTGGCGAGCAGGCCCTCGAAGTCGCCGCCGCGCGCCGCCGCGAGGAACGCGTCGACGACCTTGCGCTGCCGGTTCAGGTCCGGGTCGGGGACGGCCCGGCCCTGCACCCGGCGGCGGGCCCGGCTGGCCAGCTGCCGGGTCGCCGCCGGGGCGCGGTCCACGATCGGCGCGATCTCCTCGAACGGCACCCCGAACATGTCGTGCAGCACGAACGCCAGCCGCTCCGCCGGGGCCAGCGTGTCGAGCACGACGAGCAGGGCGAGCCCGACCGAGTCGGTGAGCAGCGCCTCGTGCTCGGGGTCCACCCGGTCCGGGCGGTCCACGATCGGGTCGGGCACGTGGACGTCGAGCGGATCCTCCCGCCGGGCCTGGCGCGAGCGCAGCATGTCGAGGCAGACCCGCGAGACGACCGTGGTCAGCCAGCCGCTCAGGTTCTCCACGCCCTCGCTGGAGCTGTCCGCCCGCAACCAGGCCTCCTGGACGGCGTCCTCCGCCTCGCTCAGTGAGCCGAGCATCCGGTAGGCGACCGCCCGCAGGCGCGGGCGGTTCTCCTCGAATCGCTCCGCCAGGGATTCGTTCTCGTCCATCGGTTCAGCTTCCTTCGTCGCGGCGGGTCGTCAATGCGGTGACAGACGAAAACCTAGTCCGAAGGAATGGCGGCTACCCGACGGCAGGCCCCGATTGCCGTAATCGGATGCTCACGGAGGGCGTGGTGTTGGTCACGGCGGGTTTCGGTCACTTGGCCGGAGATCAACGATCGAGGGGTCAGCCCTGCCAGTCGCCGGCCGCCGCCGCGTCCCGCGCGAAGTCCGCGAACGCCTTGGGCTCACGGCCCAGGACGCGCTTGACGCCGTCCGTGGTCGAGGAGTTGTGCCCGTCGAGCAGCGTCGCGAACAGCTCCGCGAGCCATCGCGCCTCCGCCTCCGGGAGCCCGTACCGCCCCAGCAACTCGGCGTACTCGGCGCCGGACACCGGCACGTACCGCACCGCGCGGCCGGTCGCGGCCGACAGCGCCGCCGCGACCTCGGCGAGGGTCAGCAGCTGAGGGCCCGTCAACTCGTGGGTCAGCCCCGCGTGTCCGTCCTCGGTGAGGGCCTTGACCACGACGTCGGCGAGGTCGTCGGCGTCCACCCACGGCTCGGCCGTGTCGCCCGCCGGGAACGGTATCTCGCCCGCGAGCACGCCTTCCGTCAGCGCGCCCTCGCTGAAGTTCTGGGCGAAGAACGCGCCGCGTACGACCGTGAGGTCCGCGCCCGACTCGCGCAGGGCGTCCTCGGCCAGGACCGCCGCCGGTTCGCCGCGCCCGGAGAGCAGCACCAGGCGCCGCACACCGTGCCGGACGGCGAGCCCGCCGAAGGTCCGCATCGCCTCGACCGCGCCGGGCGCCGCGAGGTCCGGGAAGTACGCCACATAGGCGGCGTCCGCACCCGCAAGCGCGGGCCCCCACGTCGACTCGTCCGCCCAGTCGAAGCGCACCTCGCCGCTGCGCGAGCCGGAGCGGACCGGCACGCCGAGCGCGGTGAGCCGCTCGACGACGCGGTGCCCGGTCTTGCCGGTACCACTGGTCACGAGCACGGTGTTCGGCGTGCTCTGCGTGTTCGGCGTGTTCTGATTCGTGTTCAGCTCGGTGTTCGTCATGTGTCCAGCGTCGTGGGCGCGGCCCCGACTCTCCATGCTTCAGGGGCTCATGCGCATACGTCTGCGTCTACGGTCCGCCACCTGCCCCGATCGGGCTCCGACTAGGCTCGCGGCCATGGACGCACTCGCCGGACTGCTCGACGGGCCGCGCGCCCGAGGGGCGTTTCTGCTGCGCATGGTCATGGAGCCGCCGTGGTCCGTACGGATCGAGGACCGGGCGCCCATCTGTCTGATGTCGTCGACGCGGGGCGAGGCGTGGATCGTCCCGGACTCCGGGCCGCCGGTGCCGGCCCGGCCCGGTGACATCGTCGTCGCGCGCGGCCCCGATCCGTACACCGTCGCCCACGCGCCCGACGCCGAGCCGTTCGCCAGGATCGGCCCGGGCGGGGTGTGCACCACGCTGCGCGGCGAGCCGCTGGCGCAGTCGATGGAGCTGGGCGTACGGACCTGGGGCAACGCCGCCGACGGCTCGGCCACCATGCTCGTCGGCACGTATCTGATGGAGGGCGAGATCAGCGGGCGGCTGCTCGACGCGCTGCCGCCGCTGCTCGTGCTCACCGCCGAGGAGTGGAACTGCTCGGTGATGCCGCTCCTCGACGAGGAGATCTCCCGGGACGAGCCCGGCCAGAGCGTCGTCCTGGACCGGCTCCTCGACCTGCTCCTGATCGCGGTGCTGCGGGCCTGGTTCAACCGGCCGGGCGCCGACGCGCCCGCCTGGTACCGGGCGATGGGCGACCCGGTGGTGGGGCCCGCGCTGCGGCTGCTCCAGAACGAGCCCGCGCACCCGTGGACGGTCGCCGCGCTCGCCGCGAAGTGCGGGGTCTCGCGGGCCGGTCTGGCCAGGCGGTTCGGGGAGCTGGTCGGGGAGCCGCCGATGGCGTACCTCACGGGCTGGCGGCTCGCGCTCGCGGCGGACCTGCTGCGCGAGAGCGACGCGACGGTCGAGGCGATCGCACGGCAGGTGGGATACGGGGGCGCGTTCGCGCTGAGCGCCGCGTTCAAACGGGTGCGCGGCGTCAGCCCGCAGGAGCACCGGACGAATTGCCGAAACGGCAAAGGGATTCCCGGCTCGGGGGCGGCCGGGGGCAGGGTGGAGCCATGAGCGACTCGCGCGGCCACGACGGCCGGAACAACCAGCACGACGGCCACCAGGGTCACACCCACGGCCACAACCATGGCCACGGCGACGGCTGGGCGGACCTCGACTGGGAGGCCCTGCTCCCCCTCCTGGTGGGCGAGGCCGAACTGTTCTCCGGGGCGTACCTGGAGGCCGCGGCCTGGATCGGTGGGCAGCGGCCCGGCGCCGAGGTGCGCCGGATCCTCGACATCGGCAGCGGCCCGGGCGTGGTGACGTGTCTGCTCGCACAGGCCTTCCCGGAGGCGGAGGTCGTCGCGGTCGACGGCAACCGGGCGCTCCTCGGCCACGCGCTGGCCCGCGCGGAGCGCCTGGGCCTGGCGGACCGCGTCCGTACGGTCGAGGCGGAACTCCCGGACGACTTCGGCGAGTTGGGCGAGGCCGATCTGATCTGGGCGGGCAACTCGCTGCACCACCTGGGCGATCAGCGGGCCGCGCTCGCCGGGTTCGCGGGCCTGCTGCGCCCGGGCGGCACGGTGGCCCTCGCCGAGGGCGGGCTGCCCACGCGTCGGCTGCCCCGCGACATCGGCATGGGACAGCCGGGCCTGGAGGCCAGGATCGACGTGCTGGTGGACGAGCGGTTCGCCCGGATGCGGGCGGAGCTGCCGGACGCCAAGGAGGAGACCGAGGACTGGGCGGCGCTGCTCACGTCCGTGGGCCTGACGTCCCCGGCCACCCGCACCTTCCTCGTCGACTTCCCGGCGCCGCTGGACCCGGCGGTGCGGGAGGAGGTGGTGTCCGCGTTCACCCGGCATCTGGAGACGGTGGGGGAGCAGCTGTCGCCGGAGGACCGGGCGGTCCTTGGGCGCCTGCTCGACCCGGCCGACGAGGCGGGTCTCGCGCGGCGTCCGGACGTGTTCCTGCTCGCGGCGAGGTCCATCCACACGGCGCGCCACCTTATCGGCCCGGGGTTCGTCTGCGGGTGAGTGGTGGGTTGCTCCGCAGTTCCCCGCGCCCCTGAGAAGCGCCCCGCCGGGGCGCCCAGGGGATGCCGCGCCAGCGGCATTCAAGGGGCGCGGGGAACTGCGCGAGCAACCCCCACCGGGCCGCAGACAAACGGGACCGGCGTCTCAGAAGTCGAAGGCGTCCGGGTCCGGCCCCAGGCGATTCGCCTCGTCGAGGACAGCGATCGCCGTGATGTCCTCCGTGTCGAGCTCGAAGCCGAACACGTCGAAGTTCTCGGCGATGCGCGAGGGCGTCACCGACTTCGGGATGGCGATCGTGCCGAGCTGGAGGTGCCAGCGCAGCACGATCTGCGCCGGGGTCTTCGCGTACTTCTGCGCGATCGCGACGATCGTCGGGACCTCAAGGAGACCCTTGCCCTGGCCCAGCGGCGACCAGGCCTCGGTCGCGATGCCGTGCTCGGCGTGGAAGGCGCGCAGCTCGGGCTGGGCGAGCTGCGGGTGGAGCTCGACCTGGTTGACCGCCGGGACCACGCCCGACTCGTCGATGATCCGGCGCAGCTGCGGCTCCTTGAAGTTGGAGACGCCGATCGCCTTCGCGCGGCCGCTCTTGGCGAGCTCGGCGAACGCGTTCCAGATCGTCACGTAGTCGTCGCGCATCGCGCGCGGCCAGTGGATCAGATACAGGTCGACGTAGTCGAGGCCCAGCTTCGACAGGGAGGCGTCGAACTCGCGCAGGACGCCGTCGCGCGTCCACGTCTCGCTCGCGTTGTTCCACAGCTTCGTGGTGACGAAGAGCTCCTCGCGGGCCACTCCGGACGCCGCGATCGCCTTGCCGGTGCCCACTTCGTTCTCGTAGATCGCGGCCGTGTCGATCGACCGGTACCCGGTCTCGATCGCGGTCGTGACCGCCCGCGCGGCCTCGTCGTCCGGCACCTGCCAGACACCGTAACCGAGCTGCGGCATCTCGACGCCGTTGTTGAGGGTGATGGAGGGGACCTTGCTCACGAGCGGTCGATCCTTACGTCGTCGGTTTGGTACTCGGAGCGTCAACGATCAGGCGGACGGAACCATTCCCAAAGCGGTGCCCCGATCGTGACCGTGGCCGGATTTCTGCGCTACAGATCCGACCTTCTCGGTTCAGACCATTGACCGCGCACCAACAAGACGCGACTCTATGGCACATAACTGAACGCGGTACATCCTTGTGAACGCCGCGTTTGATCCTGCCCCTGCATATGCCGTGCAGAGTTCACTCCTGAACCCCACCCCCCAGGAAGATCTGGAAAGGCAGGTACGACCCTATGAACGACAGCAAGGAAACATCGGAGGAAACGCCGGTCTGGGTGACTCCGGACTATGTGGTCGTCGAGACCGCGCTTGAAGTCACCGCCTACGCCCTCACCGACCGGTAGACCCGCCGCCATGCTGCTGCAGGTGCTGGGCACCGCGGCGGGCGGCGGACTGCCCCAGTGGAACTGCGCGTGCCCCGGCTGTGCCGGGGCACGCGCCCACCCGCACCGGCGCCGCCGCCACGCGTCACTGGCCGTCAGGGCGGCCGATCACCGCTGGTACGTCGTCAACGCGGGCCCCGACCTCACCGACCAGATCGAGGCCGCCCCCGCCCTCCACCCCGGCCCGGGCCTTAGGGACACCCCCGTCGCCGGTGTCGTCCTCACGGATGCCGAACTTGACCACACCCTCGGCATCGCCCGGCTCCGCGAGGCCCGCGCGGGAGTCGAGGTGTGGGCGACCCCACCCGTACGACACGCCCTGCTGAGCGGACTGCACCTCGGGGACGTCCTCGGGCCCTACACCCCCCTGGAATGGCGGGAGTTGGGCCCCGACCCGCGCCCCCTCGGCGACGCCATCGAGATGAGTGCCCTGCCCATCTCGGCCAAACGGCCGCGTTACGCGCACGGACTGCCCCCACTGCCCGGAGCTCGTGACGACCTCTTCTGGGTCGTCGCCCTGCTCCTCCACGAACCCGCCACCGGCGCCCGTGCCGTGTACGCCCCCGCTCTCGCCGCCTGGCCCGACGCCTTGCAAAAGGCTGTCGAGGACGCCGACTGCGTGCTCGTCGACGGCACGTTCTGGGACGACGACGAGCCCGTACGTACGGGAATCTCGTCCCGCACCGCCACCGCCATGGGCCACCTGCCGATCGACGGGCCCGACGGCACCGCCCGTCGGCTCGCCGGGGTGCGCGGCCGGTGCCTCTACACCCACCTCAACAACACCAACCCCCTGACGGACCCCGGCGCGGCCGAGCACACCCGGCTCGCCGCGCTGGGGCTCGAAGTCGCCGCCGAGCGGATGGTGATCGAGTGATGAGCTCCTGTGAAAATCCTGCCGGTGGCACTCAACTTCCCTGGAATGAGGGAGAGTTGGAGTCGCAGCTCCGCGCCGTCGCCGACGCGCGCTACCACGACCGGCACCCCTTCAACGTACGGATGCACAAGGGCGAGCTGAGCCCCGACGAGCTGCGGCGGTGGATCGTCAACCGCTTCCACTACCAGCGGCACATCCCCGTCAAGGACGCCCACATCCTCGCGAAGTTCGACACACCGGGGTTGCGGCGTACGTGGCTGCGGCGCATCCAGGACCACGACGGCGCGCGCGACGGCGAGGGCGGGATCGAGCGCTGGTTGCGGCTGGGGGAGGCCGCCGGGATCGACCGGGAACGGCTCGCCTCGGGCGCCGAAGTGCTTCCCGGCGTACGCCTCGCGGTCGACGGATACGTCAACTTCTGCCGACTGTGGCCGCTGCTCGACGCCGTCGCCGCCTCGCTCACCGAGCTCTCCGCGCCGGGGCTGATGCGCACCCGCATCGACGCGTTCGAGCAGCACTACCCGTGGATCGAGGCCGACGGGCTCGCGTACTTCCGCACCCGGATCGAGCAGGGCGGCCGCGACGGCGGCGAGGCGCTCGCCCTCGTCAAGGCCTGGGCGCGCACCCGTGAGCAGCAGGAACGGGCCGTCGCCGCGCTCGCCTTCAAGTGCGACGTCCTGTGGTCGCTGCTCGACGCGGTGGAGCGCGGCGGCGCCGACGCGTCCGGGGGTGCGCCATGAGCCCCTGGCGGCCGGTGCTCTCCCGGTCCGTGCTGCTGCGCCACGACCGTGTGCGCGGCGCCGATCTGCTCGTGCTGCCCGAACGCGTCGTCGTGCTGCGCGGCCCCGCCGGGCACATCGTGCGGCTGTGCGACGGCCGGCGTGACGTGCAGGGGATCGTCGACGAGCTCGGCGCGCGCTTTCCGGGCGCGCCCGTGGCCGACGAAGTCCCGGTGTTCCTCGGCAGGTTACGGGACGAGGGGTGGCTGAGATGACCGTGGACCCGCCCTGGGCGCTGCTGGCCGAGCTCACCCACGGCTGCCCGCTGCGCTGTGCGTACTGCTCGAACCCGGTGGAGCTGGTGCGCCGCACCCACGAGCTGGACACCGACGGCTGGCGCCGAGTGATGTTCCAGGCGGGTGAGTTGGGCGTCGTGCACACTCACCTGTCCGGTGGTGAACCGCTGCTGCGCCGCGACCTGCCCGAGATCGTCGCCGCCGCCGACGCGGCCGGGATCTACACCCAGCTCGTCACCAGCGGGATCGGTCTGGACGTGGAGCGCCTGGACATCCTGGTACGCGCCGGACTGCGGGCCGTGCAACTGTCGGTGCAGCACGCTGATGCGCGGGCGTCCGAACGCATCGCGGGCCGCCGCCGCTCCTTCGCCGCCAAGGAGCGGGCCGCCGCCCTGGTGCGGGAGGCGGGGCTGCCGCTGGGGCTCAACGTGGTGCTGCACCGCGACAACCTGGACGCCCTGGACGCGATCGTGGAGCTGGGGCTCGGCTGGGGCGTCGACCGCATCGAGCTGGCCAACGCCCAGTTCTACGGGTGGGCCCTGCTCAACCGGGACCACCTCCTGCCCGAACGCGGCCAGTTGGAGCGCGCCCGGGAGGCGGTGGGCCGCTGGAGGGAGCGGCTCGCCGGGCGCGTCGAGCTCGTCTGGGTCGTCCCCGACTACTTCGACGGCACCGCGAAGCCCTGTATGGGCGGCTGGGGCGCGGTCTCGCTCACCGTGGCACCCGACGGCACCGTGCTGCCCTGCCCGGCCGCCGCGTCGCTGCCCGGCCTCGACCCGCCCACCGTCCGGGACCGGTCGCTGGAGTGGATCTGGCGCGAGTCCCCGGCGTTCAACGCCTATCGGGGCACCGCCTGGATGCCCGACCCCTGCCGCGGTTGCGAGCTGCGCACCATCGACTTCGGCGGCTGCCGCTGCCAGGCGTACGCGCTGACCGGCGACCCGGCCCGCACCGACCCGGCCTGCCGCCGCGCCCCCGACCACCACCTCGTCGAGGAGTTCACGCGCCGCACCCCCGCCTCGGCGCCGACCCTTCCCGTACCTCGTTCGTTCCGGTCCTCCCCCCAGCCGTCCTCATGAGGTGACCATGATGAGAATCCGCGGCCCCCACCCCCCTTCCCGCACCTCCCGCCGGGGTCCCCGCTTGCTCACGGCCCTCCTGGCCGCCGCGCTCACGGCGGGCGGGATCGGCGCCACTGCAGGCTCCGCCACGGCCGCCCAGCACCGGTCGGCCCAGCGGTCCGACATCCGGGCCACGGACTGGTCGGTCGCCATGACCAAGTCGACCGCGGCCCGCTTCACCCCGTCGTCGATCGGAGGCTGGTCGTACCCGGTCGGGCTCTACCTCTTCGGCCAGTACCAGGTCTACCAGCGCACCCACGACTCCAAGCTGCTCTCCTACATCAAGAGTTACGTCGACCGGTTCGTGGACAGCTCGGGCAAGATCGGCCAGAGTTTCAACAACCTGGACAGCATGCAAGCGGGCCGACTGCTCGTGATCCTCCACCACGAGACCGGGCAGGACCGCTACCGGATCGCAGCCAAGAAGATCCGCGACCGGCTGAACACCTACCCGCGCACCGCCGACGGCGGCTTCTGGCACGCCGACAGCAGCAGCCGCGCCCACCAGCTGTGGGCGGACGGCGTGTACATGGTCAACCCGTTCCTGGTCGAGTACGGCAAGGAGTTCGGCGACTCCACGTACGCCAATGACGAGGCAGCCAGGCAACTCACCGTCTACGGACGTCACTTGCAGGTGTCCAACGGCCTGCTGAAGCACGCGTACGACGAGTCGCGCACGGCGAGCTGGGCCGACCAGTCCACCGGGCTCGCCCCCGAGCACTGGTGCCGGGCCATCGGCTGGTACTCGATGGCGATCGTCGGCGTCCTGGACGCGATCCCCGCCGGGCACCCCCGGCGCGCCGAGCTCCTGACGTATCTGCGGGGCCTAGCGGGCGGTCTTGAGCGCTACCAGGACCCGAAGACCGGCCGCTGGTTCCAGGTCGTCGACAAGGGAGCCAAGTCCGACAACTGGACCGAGACGTCCTGCTCCAGCATGTTCACCTACGCGCTGGACCGCGCGGTGCGCCAGGGCTATATCGACCCGCACTACGAGGCGGTCGCCCAGCGCGGCTACCAGGGCGTCCTCGCGAAGATCTCGCTCGGCTCGGACGGCCGGACCAACCTCGCCGACATCTCCATCGGCACCAACGTCGGTGACTACGCCTATTACATCGCACGCACCCGGGCCACCAACGACTTCCACGGCCTCGGCGCCTTTCTGATCATGAACGAGCAACTGGAGGAGGACAGGTGAAGAGATGCTCCGCGCTGCTCGGCCTCGTCGTGGCCGCGTTGCTCGCGCTCGTCCAGCCCACCGCCCTCGCGGCACCGTCGGCGTCGCCCGCCCAACCGGCCGCAGCCACAGCCGAGTTCAACGTCAAGAACTACGGAGCCAAGGGCGACGGGTCCGCCAATGACAGTCCGGCCGTCGACAAGGCGATCACGGCGGCGAACGCGGCCGGCGGCGGCACCGTGCGGTTCCCGTCCGGCACCTACAAGTCGCAGAACACGATCCATCTGAAGTCCGACGTCACCCTGCGACTCGACTCCGGGGCCACGCTCAAGGGGTCGAGCGCGGGCAAGTACGACCCGCCCGAGTCCAACCCGTACGACAAGTACCAGGACTACGGCCACAGCCACTTCCACAACGCCATGATCTACGGCGACCGGCTCACCAACATCGGCTTCACCGGCGCCGGGGTCATCGACGGCGGCGGCAACCTCATCACCGGCAACCCCAAGTCCGGCCAGGCCGACAAGATCATCTCGTTGACGCGGTGCGACGGGCTGACCCTGGGCGGCGGGATCACCCTGCGGCGCGGCGGCCACTTCGCCGCCCTGATCAACGGCTGCTCGCACGTCACCTCGGACCGGCTGCACATCGACACCGCGAGCGACCGCGACGGCTGGAACATCATCAGCACCACCCATGTCGCCATCACCAACGCCGACATCGCGGCCAACGACGACGCCCTGGCCTTCAAGAGCGACTACGCGCTCGGCGCCAAGCTGCCCAACGGCCATGTCACCGTCCACGACAGCAAGTTGTCCGCGAAGTGCTGCAACGCGCTGATGTTCGGCTCGGAGACCTGCGGCGACTTCACCGACTACCAGTTCCAGGCGATCACCATCAACGGCGCCAACAAGTCGGGCCTGGGCATGGTGTCGATGGACGGCGCCGACATCAGCGACGTCCACTACCGCGACATCACCATGACCAACGTGCATTCGCCGATCATGCAGAAGATCGGTACGCGTAAACGCTGCGGCAACAACCCCGGCGTGGGGCACATCGCCAACGTCACGTACGACAACATCACGGCGACCGGCAGCAGTCCCTCCTTCAGCCCGACCCTGTGGGGCGAGTCCGGCGCGAACCACATCAACGGGGTGACGTTCACCCACGTCGACCTCACCGTCCCCGGCGGCAGCGGCACCATGTCGACCGGCGTGCCGAGCAACACCTCCACGGACTACAACCCGAAGAGCATCGGCACCCGCCCCGCCTTCGGCTGGTATCTGCACAACGCCGACAACGTCTCCTTCACCGACAGCTCGGTGCGGTTCGCCGCCGATGACGGCCGCCCCGCGGTCATCGCCCACGGCGGCGGCCCGGTGCGGTTCACCCGGTTCACCGCGCAGCGCGGCAGCGGCAGCCCGCACGACCTGGGCTTCCAGAACGTCACCGGCTACTGCGTCGCCGACAGCGTGAACACCTCCGGCGGCGCCCTGCGCGTCGCCAACTCAGGTTCCACCTCCTCATGCACGCCCATCACACCTCGGTACGAGGCGAACCCGCGCCAGGACTTCCTGCGCGCCTCGACCTCAGGGCTCTTCCTGCACTGGGGCGAGCGGACCGCGCCCGCGCACACAAGCTGCTCGGCCTGGGAGTCGGACGTCACCGGCGGCGGCTGGACGCCCGACTACTGGGTGGGCGAGG
The DNA here is from genome assembly GCF_030028635.1 of Streptomyces sp. BPTC-684. Taxonomy (NCBI): domain Bacteria; kingdom Bacillati; phylum Actinomycetota; class Actinomycetes; order Kitasatosporales; family Streptomycetaceae; genus Streptomyces; species Streptomyces sp. BPTC-684. The sequence continues at coordinate 259,653 of NZ_CP124863.1, read as the reverse complement.
CGCAGAAGCTGCACGCCCAGTACCTCGTCCTCGCCACCTTCCACAGCCGCCTCGGCTACGCCCGCCCCTGGCCGTCGAAGGTCCCCGGCAGCTGCTCGACCAAGCGGGACTTCCTGGGCGAGCTGATCGCGGCCGCCAAGGCCAAGGGCCTGAAGACCATCCTCTACATGACCGACGACCCCCAGTGGCACAACGAGGGCGGCCATGAGTGGCTGGACTCCGCCGCCTACTCCTCGTACAAGGGCAGCCGTGTCGACCTGACCACCCGCGACGGGTTCGGGCAGTTCAGCTACGACAACTTCTTCGAGGTCATGGACCGCTACCCCGACCTCGGCGGCTTCTGGATCGACAACGACAACGCCTACTGGGAGAGCCACCACCTGTACGAGCAGATCCAGCAGAAACGCCCCTCCTTCACGCTCAGCAACAACAACGAAGACACGCCGGTCATGGATATGATCAGCAATGAGCAGAAGACCGGGATGAGCCCGTCCTACGACTATCCGCAGGCGCTCTACACGGCGCAGCCGAGGCTCACCGAGGCCGACTTCAAACTGCCGTCCACCGGCGCCTGGTGGTACGACGGATCGAATCCGAGCGTCGACAAGAAACTCACCCTGGGACGGCTCGTCACCAACGCCGGGTCGTCGGTGAAAGCCCTCATGGCGGAAACGGCCCAGGTGAACGGGAAGTTCCCGGCCAACCAGGCTTCCTTCAACGACTTCGCCGACGGCTATCTGGGCCCCATCTGGGAGTCGCTGCACGGCGTCGAGGGCGGCGGGTACCTGTACGGCGGGCTCAAGCCCGGGTTCTGGAACGACGGCGCCCACGGCGTCACCACCGTCAGCAAGACCGACCCCGACCGGCAGTACGTCCACGTCATCACCCCGCCCAGCACCTCGGTCCTCAAACTGCGCGACAACGGCTACCGGGTGACCGGGGTGACCAACCTCCGCACCGGCGCGGCCATCCCGTACGGCCAGTCCGGCGGCACGCTCACCCTCAGCGGCCTGGGCGGCTGGGACCCGTACGACACCGTCTTCAAGGTCACCACGGCGGGGCGCACCGGGATCATCCCGGCCGGCACCTACACCATGACCGCCAGTGCCTCGGCGAGCGGACACGGGGCGGCGGCCGCGGCGGACGGCAGCTATCTGACGTACTGGGACAACAACAAGACCCTCCCCGTGCGGCTCGACTACGACCTCGGCTCCGCCAAGAAGGTCCAGTACCTGGGCATCAACCAGCGTGAGGACTCGGTGAGTTACGCGCGCTCCGACACCGAGCAGTCGGCGCGCGTCAAGGGCTACAAGGTGTACGTCAGCGCGGACGGGAGCACCTGGGGGAGCCCGGTGAAGTCCGGCACGCTCCCCAGTGCGCGGGGCGTCGCGATCGTCGACATCCCGGCGACCACGACCCGCCACGTCCGCCTCGAAGTGACCAGCACGTACGCGGCCTCCTCCGACACCGCCCGCCACAAGCGCCTGCGGATCGACGAGACGTGGCTGGGCTCGGCGTACGCCCCCATCGGCCGGGGCTGATCCCGGGCGCTCCCACCGCATATCGCCCAACAGGCCTACCGGAAACGGAAGTTGGGCCTACGCGAGTCATTGACATCAGGCGCTCCAGGCACTGCTATGCAGTGTTGGTTAGGAAGCTTTCCTAACTCACCTTTCCCCCTCGAAAGGACCCCTCATGCACGTTGCCGCTCCCCGGCGCCGCGCCGCCGCGGTCGCCGCCGGCCTCGGCTGTCTCGTCCTGCCGCTGGTGGCGTCCGGGCCCAAGGCCGTCGCCTCCCCGCCGCTCGCCGCGGGCACCATGGCCGCCGCCCCCTACGAGTACCTGGGCTGGGGCAACCCGCAGAAGCCCACCGACGTCATGGCCGCCACCGGCGTCAAGTGGTTCACCCTCGCCTTCATCCTCTCCGACGGCGGCTGCAACCCGAAGTGGGACGGGTCGCGGGCGCTCACCGGCGGCTCGGACCAGTCCGCCATCAACGCCATCCGGGGCGCGGGCGGCGACGTCGTGATCTCCGTCGGCGGCTGGAGCGGCAACAAGCTCGGCGAGAAGTGCTCCAGCGCCTCCGCGCTGGCCGGTGCCTACCAGAAGGTGATCAACGCGTACCACCTGAAGGCGCTGGACATCGACATCGAGAACACCGAGTTCTCCAACGCGACCGTACGCAAGCGGGTCGTCGACGCGCTGAAGATCGTCAAGACGGACAACCCCGGGATCGTCACCTACGTGACCATGGGGACCACGCCCGGCGGGCCGGACGCCAACGGCAAGGACCTCATCAAGAAGGGCGCCGCGGCCGGGCTCGCCAACGACGGCTGGGTGATCATGCCGTTCGACTTCGGCGGCCACAGCGGCTCCATGGGCTCGGCGACCGTGAGCGCCCTGGAAGGGCTGAAGGCCGCGGTGAAGAGCGCGTACGGCTACGGCGACGACACCGCGTACCGGCACATCGGCGTGTCCTCCATGAACGGCAAGACCGACGAGGCGGACGAGACCGTCACCACCGGCGACTTCCGGACCATCCTCGGCTACGCCAGGCAGCACCACATCGCGCGCTTCGCCTTCTGGTCGGTCAACCGGGACCGGCAGTGCGGCTCGGGCGGCAGCGGCGACGCGTGCAGCGGGATCTCCCAGGCGCCTTACGCCTTCACCAAGATCGTCGTCCAGTACACGGGTTGAGGAGTGGCGATGACACAGCAGCAGTCCATACGGCGTCGTGGCTCCGCGGCCGGTGCCCTCGTGGCCGCCGCGGCCCTCCTGACCACCGCGCTCGCCACCACGCAGTCGGCCGCTGCGGCAGGCCCGGCCGTCCCGTTCGGCAGCCACCAATTCCCGTACGCCGCAGGCACATTGAAGCCGAGCGGCACACAGGCGACGGTCGACCAGCAGGTCGTCACCACGTACAAGGCGTGGAAGTCCGCGTTCGTGAAGCAGAACTGCGGCAACGGCTGGTACCAGGTGCTCTCGCCGGACGCCGACCACCCCTATGTCGCCGAGGGGCAGGGGTACGGGATGGTCGTCACCGCCCTGATGGCGGGGGCGGACCCCGACGCGAAGAAGGTCTTCGACGGTCTGGTCAAGTACACCCTGGCCCACCCCTCGGTGAACAACTCCGCTCTGCTCGCCGCCGAGCAGGACTCCTCCTGCAAGAGCGTCGACGGCTCCGACTCGGCCACCGACGGCGATCTCGACGTGGCGTACGGACTGCTGCTCGCCGACAAGCAGTGGGGGAGCGCCGGTACGTACAACTACAAGGAGCTGGCGGTGAAGCACATCGCCGCCATCAAGAAGAGCGAGGTCAATGCCACCACGCACCTGATGCTGCTGGGTGACTGGTCCGGGTCCGGCGAGTCCCACCACTGGATCACCCGCTCCTCGGACTGGCTGATCGACCACTTCCGGGCGTTCCGGACCGCCACCGGCGACAGTTCCTGGGACACGATCCGTACCGCGCACCAGAAGCTGATCACCTCGCAGCAGTCCAAGTACGCCGCTTCCACCGGGCTGCTGGCCGACTTCGTCGTCAACACCAACAGCACGCCCAAGCCCGCCCCGGGCAAGGTGCTCGAAAGCTCCCACGACGGCGACTTCGGCTGGAACGCCTGCCGTGACCCGTGGCGGATCGCCGCGGACGCGGTGACCAGCGGGGACGCCGCCTCGCTCGCCTCCGCGCGCAAGCTCAACGGCTGGATCAAGGCCAGGACCGGCGGCGACCCGAACAAGATCGTCACGGGCTACCACCTCAACGGCTCGGCCTACGAGAACGGCAAGGACATGGCGTTCACCGCCCCGTTCGCCGTCGCGGCGCTCACCGACCCCGGCTCGCAGGCCTGGCTCGACGCGCTCTGGGGCAAGCTCGCCGCCACCCCGGTGGACCCGAAGCTCTACTACGGCGCCAGCGTCCAGCTCCAGTCAATGATCGTCGCATCCGGCAACTACTGGGTGCCATAAAGGGTTTGAAGGAGGATCAGATGCGTCTCGCACAACCCCCACGACCTGCGAGAAGCCTGGCGCGGAAGACGGCCGCGAGCGCCGTGCTGCTGCTCTGCGCGGGTCTGGTGCAGGCGGTGCCGCAGTCCGCGTCCGCCGCCCCCACGCGCTACGAGGCGGAGAAGGGCACCTACTCGGCGGGCTCCACCGTCGACACCAACCACACCGGCTATTCGGGCACCGGATTCGTCAACTCCAACAACGCGGTGGGCGCCTACGTCGAGTTCACCGTCGACGCGGCCGCCGCGGGCAACGCGACGGTGGGCATCCGCTACTCCAACGGCACCACCGCCAACCGCCCCGCCGACATCCTGGTCAACGGCACGGCCGTCGCCACCGGGCGCGCGTTCAACGCCACCGCCGACTGGGACACCTGGGCCACCTCCCCCCTCACCGCGCCGGTGAAGGCGGGCAGCAACAAGATCCGGCTCAGCGCCACCACGGCGGCGGGGCTCGCCAACATCGACTACGTGGACTTCCAGGCCTCCGGCGGCGACGGCCAGGCACCCACCGCGCCCGGCGCGCCCACCTGCTCGGCCGTCACCGAGGACTCGCTCACCCTCAACTGGGGCGCCTCCAGCGACAACGTGGGCGTGGCGATGTACGACGTCTACGAGCACGGCAACAAGATCGGCGAGGTGGCGGGCAACCTCACCTCAGACACCCTCACGGGCCTGACCCCCAACACCACGTACAACCTCACGGTGTTCGCCCGGGACGCGGCCGGAAACGTCTCCCCGGCCAGCGCCGCCGCCGATTGCACCACCCGGCCCAGCAGCGACACCACCCCGCCGGCCAGACCCGGCACGCTCACCTCGTCCAACGTCACCGCCACCAGCGCGGACCTGAAGTGGGGCGCCTCCAGCGACGACAAGGGCGTCACCGCGTACGAGGTGCGCAGCGGCACCAGCGTCTACAAGACCGTCACCGGGAAGCCGCCCGCCACCGGCACCACCGTGACCGGGCTCGCCTGCAACAGCCCGTACACGCTCACCGTGGTCGCCAAGGATGCGGGCGGCAACACCTCCCCGGACAGCAACGCGGTCACCTTCACCACCGGCGCCTGCCAGAGCGACGGCGGTGTGCCGTCCTCCATCAGCACGCTCTCCAGCGGCTGGACGATTCCGTGGGGCACCTTCTGGATGCCGGACGGATCGAGCGCCCTGGTCACCGAGCGGGACAGCTTCAAGGTGTTCAAGATGACCCCGAGCGGCACGAAGACGCAGGTCGGAACCGTGCCGAACTCGGTCACCACCAGTGGTGAAGGCGGTCTGATGGGCGTCGCCGTCGACCCGAAGTGGGCGAGCGACCACTACGTCTACTTCATGCACAGCGCCTCCGAGGGCAACCGGGTGGTGCGCATGACCTACGACGGCAGCACGCTCGCGAACTACACCGTCCTGCTCCAGGGGATCAAGAAGAGCAAGTACCACAACGGCGGACGGCTCGCCTTCGGCCCGGACGGGTATCTGTACGCCTCGACCGGCGAGGCCCAGACCCCCGACCTCGCCCAGGACAAGGGCTCGCTCAACGGCAAGATCCTGCGCATGACCACCGACGGCAAACCGGCCCCCGGCAACCCGTTCGGCACGTACGTCTACAGCTACGGCCACCGCAACCCGCAGGGCCTGGCGTTCGACCGCAACGGGCGGCTGTGGGAGGCCGAGTTCGGCAACAGCTCCAAGGACGAGCTCAACCTCATCAAGCCGGGCGCCAACTACGGCTGGCCGATCTGCGAGGGCTCCTGCTCCACGGCCGGGATGACCAACCCCAAGGCGTCCTGGTCCACCGGTCAGGCCTCGCCCAGCGGCATCGCCATCGTCCGCAACGTCATCTACATGGCGGCGCTCAAGGGCGAGCGGCTGTGGCGCGTCCCGATCAACGGAGACACCGAGAACGTGGGCACACCGACCGCGTACTACGTCGGCTCCTACGGACGGCTGCGCACGGTCACCAAGGTGCCGGGCGAGGACGCGCTGTGGCTGTCGACCACCAACTGCGACAACAACGGCAACGCACCCGACGGCTCGGACAAGGTCTTCAAGGTGCTGATCAAGTGACCTGAACGAGTGGCGAGTTGGTTGGCCTACGGGGATGGCGCGCCCTGTACCGCGACGGCTCAGCGGTACAAGGCGTCCACCTCCACCGTGTAGGCCTCCTCGATGGCCCGCCGCTTGAGCTTGAGCGACGGGGTGAGCAGACCGTGCTCCTCGGTGAACTGATGGGCGAGGATCCGGAAGGTACGGATCTGCTCGGCTTGGGAGACCAGGGTGTTGGCGGCGACCACCGCGCGCCGCACCTCGGTCTCCAGGTCAGGGTCGCGCACGAGCTCGGACGCGGTCATCGACGGTTTGTTGCGCATCGCCAGCCAGTGGTCCACGCCCTCCTGGTCGAGGGTGACCAGGGCCGCGATGTACGGGCGGTCGTTGCCGACGACGATGCACTGGGCCACCAGCGGGTGCGCCCGGACCCGTTCCTCCAGGGCCACCGGCGAGACGCTCTTGCCGCCGGAGGTCACCAGGATCTCCTTCTTGCGGCCGGTGATGGTCAGATAGCCGTCCTCGTCGAGGGCGCCGATGTCGCCGGTGGACAGCCAGCCGTCCTTGAGCACCTTCTCGGTCGCCTTGGGCTCGTTGAGGTAGCCGGAGAAGACCTGGCCGCCGTGGAGCCACACCTCGCCGTCCTCCGCGATGTGCACGGTGGTGCCCGGCACCGGCTGGCCGACCGTGCCGAACCGGGTGCGCTCGGGCGGGTTGGCGGTGGCGGCGGCCGTGGACTCGGTCAGGCCGTACCCCTCGTAGATCGTCACGCCCGCGCCGGCGAAGAAAAGGCCCAGGCGGCGGCCCATGCTGGAGCCGCCGGACATGGCGTGCCGCACCCGCCCGCCCATGGCCTCGCGGACCTTGCCGTACACGACCTTCTCGAAGAACTGGTGCTGCATCCGCAGCGCTGTCGAGGGCCCGGGCCCCAGCCCGAAGGCCTTCTGCTCCATCGCCTCCGCGTACTTCACCGCGATGTCGACGGCCTTGTCGAAGGGGCCCGTCTTCCCGTCCGCCTCGGCGCGCCGGCGGGCGGCGTTGAAGACCTTCTCGAAGATGTACGGGACCGCCAGGATGAAGGTGGGCCGCAACGACTGGAGGTCGGGCAGGAGCGCGGAGGCGGAGAGCGCGGGCTGGTGGCCGAGCTTGACCCGGCCCCGGACCGCGGCGACCTCCACCATCCGGCCGAAGACGTGCGCCAGCGGCAGGAAGAGCAGGGTCGCCGCCTCGTCGCCGGGGCGCGAGTGGAACACCGGCTCCCAGCGGGCCACCATGGTGTCCGCCTCGAACATGAAGTTGGCGTGGGTGATCACACAGCCCTTGGGGCGGCCGGTGGTGCCGGAGGTGTAGATGACGGTCGCGGTGGACTCGGGGGTGACCGCGCGCCGGTGGCGGTGCACCACGTCGTCGTCGATCTGCTCGCCCGCCGCCAGGAGCTCGCCGAGCGCCCCCGCGTCGAGCTGCCAGAGCCGCTTGAGGTGCGGAAGGCGGTCCACGACCGAGCCGATGGTCATGGCGTGGTCCTCGTGCTCGACCACGCACGCGGTGACCTCGGAGTCGTGCAGCATCCAGAAGACCTGCTCGGCGGAGGAGGTCGGGTAGATGGGCACCGGCTGGGCGCCGATGGACCACAGCGCGAAGTCGAAGAGCGTCCACTCATAACGGGTACGGGACATGATCGCGACCCGGTCGCCGAACCGCACACCGTCCGCGATCAGCCCTTTGGCGAGCGCCAGCACCTCGTCGCGAAAGCGTGCCGAGGTCACGTCCTGCCACTGGCCCGCCGCGTCCTTGCGGGCCAGCGCGACCCGGTCGGGATCGTCGAGGGCGTGGTCGAACACGACGTCCGCCAGCCCCCCGACGTGAGGCGCCGTCGCCATGGGCGGGACAGTGAACTCGCGCAATACCTTGCTCCTTGTGGCGCTCCGCACAGCGCCGGTGACGGTACCCCACCCCGGGTCCCGACGGGAGGGGCGTCGAGGAATACGGTCAAGTGCGACGGCGACCGCCATCACCACAGGTCAGCACCGTGAGCGCGGCGGTGCCCGGCCCGCCCGGCCCGCATTCCGACCCCGGAGCCGGATGCGGGCGGTTTTTTCTCCACGGAATCTGTACGACCTGGTCACGCCCGCTCTACGGGGACCGCGGCGTTGGTCCGTACCTGGGCGGGTGCGGCCGTCGGCGTCCGTACCAGCGCGAACACGGCGAGCCCGGCCACCACGGCGAGCGCTCCGGCCGCGACCGCGGCGCCGTTCAGACCCGAGGCGAACGCGGTGTGCAGCGCCTCGTCGGGGACCCGGCCGCGCAGCGAACCCGCCGCGCCGCCCGCGAGCGCCCGGGCCTGCGGCGCGCTGTGCAGCGAGTCGGCCATCCGGGAGGTGGCGAGGGTGCCGAACACCGCGATGCTCACCGCGTAGCCGAGCTGGCGCATGGTGTTCATCGCGCCGGTCGCCATGCCGCTGCTGCGCTGCGGCACCGAGGCGAGCGCCGCGGAGGCGAGCGCCGGGCTGACCAGACCCACGCCGATGCCGGTCACCACGAGTCCGGCCACCAGCGTGGTCCAGTCGGAGCCCGCGTCGAGCAGCGCCTGGCCGAACAGACCGGCCGCGATGAGCAGCAGCCCGAGGCAGATCAGCAGCCGCTGCGAGACGCCGTGCAGGAACCGCCCGCCGAGCGCCGAGGTCACGAAGGACGCAAGGGCCAGCGGCACCAGCGCAAGACCGCCGGTCACCGGGCTCATGTCCAGGAGCGTCTGGAGCCAGATCGAGGTGTACGGGAGCACGCCGAAGGCGGCCGAGTTCAGCGCGAGCGCCGCCACCAGCACGCCGACGAACGCCGGGCGCCGCAGCAGTGACAGATCCATCAGCGGCCGTTCCGTACGGCTCTCCACGACGACGAAGACCAGCAGCGCGGCCGCCGAGGTGGCGAAGGAGAGCAGGGTGCGCGAGGCGCCCCAGCCGTCGGTGCCCGCGTTCACCGCCCCGTAGGTGAGGGTTCCGGCGAAGAGCGCGAACAGGGCCGTGCCCGCCCAGTCGGTGCGGCCGCCCGCCGGGCTCTTGGACTCCGGGACCACCCGGACCGTCAGCCACACCGCGGCCGCGCTCACCGGCAGGTTGACGAAGAATATCCACCGCCAGCCGAAGCCCTCGGTGAGCAGCCCGCCCAGGATCGGGCCGAGGGCCGCGGCCGCGCCGTTGACCGCGCCCCACACACCGAGCGCCACCGAGCGGTCGCGGCCCTGGTAGGCGGCGCCGAGCAGCGGCAGCGTGGTGGCGAACATCGCGGCGGCGCCGATCCCCTGGAGCGCGCGCATCGCGATCAGCGTCCCCGCGTCGCCCGCCAGACCGCAGGCGAGTGAGGCGCCCGCGAAGAGCACCGTGCCCGCCGCGTAGAACTTCCGGCGCCCGGCCTTGTCGGCGCCCGCACCCGCGCCGAGCAGCAGCGCGGCCAGCGCCAGCGCGTACACGTCGATCACCCACTGAAGGCCCGACAGCGAGGCGTCCAGCGAGCTCGCCATGTCCGGGAGAGCCACTGTGACGATGGTGACGTCCAGCAAAAGCATGAACGTCCCCAAGGACACGGCGACCAACGGCCCCCACTTGCGCATTGCATTCCTCCGACCTTGTTCTTTCGACGTCCCGTACGATCGGTCCAGGCCGGACAGAAGTTCCATCCAGTCCGCCTCTCACGCAGGAATCCGACATCGGAAGGGCTCAGGCCGATGGATTCACCCGAGTTCGACGAACTGGACCAGCGGCTTGTGAGCGCGCTCGTCCTGGACGGCCGGGCCTCCTTCAGCAAGATCGCCGCCGTGCTCGGCGTCTCCGACCAGACCGTCGCCCGCCGCTACCGCAGGCTGTACGCGGAGGGCGAGTTGCGGGTCGTCGGGGTCCGCGACACCGAACGGCTCGGCCACACCCGCTGGATGCTGCGGCTGCGCTGCACCCCCGACGCGTCCGTCTCCATCGCCACGGCGCTGGCCCGGCGCCCCGACACCGCCTGGATCGGGCTGACCTCGGGCGGCACCGAGGTGGTGTGCACGACCGCGTCGCGCCGGCCCGAGGACCACGAGGCGCTGCTGCTCGGCAAGCTGCCGCGCACCCCGAGCATCGTGGAGATCGGCGCCCACCAGCTGCTCCACCGTTTCTACGGCGGACCGCTCGGCTGGTTCACCAAGGACTCGGCGCTCACCGCCGAGGAGCGGGCCGCGCTGCTGCCCGCGCCGGTGGAGCCGCCGTCCGGCCCGATCCGGCTCGACGAGGAGGACGAGGCCCTGATCGCCGCGCTCGCGCGCAACGGCCGGGCGGGCTACCCCGAGCTCCAGAAGGCCACCGGGCGCTCGGAGTCCGCCGTCAAACGCCGTCTCGACCAGCTGCTGCGCTGTGGAGCGCTGTTCATCGACGTCGAGTTCGACACGACCCGGTTCGGCTTCCGCAGCAGGGCGCTGCTGTGGATCACGGTGGCGCCCTCGGCGCTGGCCGCCGTGGGCGCGGCCCTCGCCTCGCACGCGGAGGTCGCCTTCGCCGGTGCCACCTCGGGGCCCGCCAACCTCGTCGCGGTCGTCATCTGCCGCGACCCGGCCGGGCTCTACACGTACCTCAGCGAGAAGCTCGGCACCCTGGAAGGGGTCCGGCACGTCGAGACCGCCCCTTTACTGCGCCAGGTCAAGCGGCTGACGTACGCGGGCTGAGGCCGCTCGCCAGGATCGCCGCCGCGAGCGCGTCCGCCGCCTCCTGCGCCGAGGGGCGGCGCCCGCCGTGCAGCAGCACGAAGTCCACCGGCCCGAGCTCGGGCAGCCCCGACCTCGGCGGCAGCGGTACGAGCCCCGGCGGGACCAGACCGCGGGTGTGCGCCATCACACCGAGCCCCGCCCGGGCCGCCGCGACCAGTCCGCTCAGGCTGCCGCTGGTGCAGGCGATCCGCCACGGCCGCCCGTGCTCCTCCAGGACCTCAAGGGCCCGGGCCCGGGTGATGCCCGGCGGCGGGAAGAGGATCAGCGGCACCGGCCGGTCGGGGTCCAGGCGCAGCCCCGGCGCGCCGATCCAGCAGAGGGTGTCCTGCCAGACCCGCTCGCCGTGGGTGTCGCCGGGGCGCCGCTTGGCGAGCACCAGGTCCAGGCGGCCCGCCTCAAGGCGGCGGTGCAGGGTGCCGGAGAGCTCGACCGTCAGCTCCAGGTCGACCTCCGGATGGTCGCGGCGGAAGGACTCCAGGACCTCCGGGAGCCGGGTGAGCACGAAGTCCTCGGAGGCGCCGAACCGCAGCCGCCCGCGCAGCCGGGTCCCGGTGAAGTAGGCGGCCGCCCGCTCGTGCGCGGCCAGGATCGTCCCGGCGAAGCCGAGCATCGCCTCGCCGTCCTCGGTGAGCCGGACGCTGTGCGTGTCCCGGCTGAACAGCGGCCGCCCGGTCGCCTCCTCAAGCCGCCGCACGTGCTGGCTGACCGTCGACTGCCGCAGCCCGAGCCGCCGCGCGGCCTGCGTGAAGCTGAGCGTCTGGGCGACGGCGAGGAAGGTCCGGAGCTGGTGCGGCTCGTACACGGCAGCAGGTTATCGCGGAACGCGATGACAGTCAGAGTGGTGTACGGGATTCCCGATCGGCCCGGAGAGGTGAATGATCGGGAGGGTCCGACCGGGCGCGGCGGGACCCGCCGTACGACCGGCCGCCCGTGAAGACCCGGAAACGCGCCGAGCGAAGAGCCGAGTGGAGCCGATGAACCGCCGCACGCCCCAACTGCCGTCCTGGCTGCCGATCGACCCGTTCATCATGACGCTGATCGGCACGGTGGCCCTGGCGGCGCTGTTCCCGGTCTCCGGCGGCGCCGCGCACGTGGCGAGCGGCGCGTCGACCGGCGCCGTCGCCCTGCTCTTCTTCCTGTACGGGGCCCGGCTCTCCACCCGGGAGGCACTGGACGGGCTGCGCCACTGGCGGCTCCATGTGACGGTCCTGGCCTGTACGTTCGTGCTCTTCCCGCTGCTCGGGCTCGCCGCGCGCGGGCTTGTGCCGCTGGTGCTGACCCCGGACCTCTTCCACGGGCTCCTGTTCCTGTGCCTGGTCCCGTCGACCATCCAGTCCTCGATCGCCTTCACCTCGATCGCGCGCGGAAACGTGCCCGCGGCGATCTGCGCGGGCTCCTTCTCCAGCCTGGCGGGGATCTTCGTGACACCGCTGCTCGCGGCGCTGCTGCTCGGCGGCAGCGCCGGGGGCGTCTCGGCGGACTCGGTGCTGAAGATCGCCCTCCAGCTCCTGGTCCCGTTCGCCTCGGGGCAACTGCTCAGGCGCTGGGTGGGCGGCTTCCTCGCCCGGCACAAGAAGGTGCTGAGCCTGGTGGACCGGGGCTCGATCCTGCTGGTCGTCTACACCGCGTTCAGCGAGGGCATGGTCCGGGGCATCTGGCACCAGGTGAGCCCGGCCCGGCTCGGCGCCCTGCTCGGGGTCGAGGCGGTGCTGCTCGCCACGATGCTCGCGCTGAGCTGGTACGGGGCCAAGCGGCTCGGGTTCGGCCGGGGCGACCGGATCGCGATCCAGTTCGCCGGGTCCAAGAAGAGCCTCGCGGCCGGGCTGCCCATGGCCAGCGTCCTGTTCGGCGCCCAGGCGGCGCTCGCGGTGCTGCCGCTGATGCTCTTCCACCAGATGCAGCTGATGGTCTGCGCGGTGATCGCCAGACGGCGGGCGCGCGACCCGCTGGAGGAGGCCGGGCCCGGCCCGCTCTCCCGGGGCGCCGCGCCGCCCGCCGTCCTCACGCGGCGCCGGTGACGAGCACCACCTTGCCCAAGTTGCGCCGCGAGTCGATCAGTTCATGGGCGCGGGCGGCTTCCTCCAGCGGCAGCTCGGCGTGGACGGCCGCGCGCAGCCTGCCGGCGCGGTGCAGCTCCCACAGCTCGTCGCGCCAGGCCGCGTACAGCTCCGGCTTGCCACGGGCGATCAGCGCCATCTGGAAGGCGATCACCGACTTGCCGCCGACCAGCAGGTCGTAGGCCTCGATGGTGCCGCCGCCGGAGCTGAACGCGACCAGCCGGCCGCCGGGTGCCAGCGCCTTCACCGCCGGCTTGAGCAGCTCGCCGCCGACGCCGTCGAGAACGACGTCGACCGGTTCGCCCCAGGACTCGTCGCCGTAGAGCACGACCTCGTCGGCGCCCGTCTCCCGTACGAAACCGGCCTTCTCGGCCGAGCTCACGGCCGCGACCACCCGGCTCGCGCCGCCCGCCCGGGCCAGCTGGAGCGCGAGCTGTCCGACCGCGCTCGCCGCCGCCGTCACCAGGACCGACTCGCCCGGCCGCGGCCGCGCCGACTCGTAGGCGCCGCGCGCCACCAGACCGCTGCGGACGAGCGCGACCGCCTCGACGGACGAGGCGTGGTCGGGGATGCGGGAGGTCATGGCCTCGTGGAGGAGGGCCAGTTCGGCGTACCCGTGCGAGAAGCAGAGCCCCGTCACGCGGTCGCCCGGGGCGAAGGCGGTGACGCCCTCGCCGACCGCGGCCACCGTGCCCGCGACCTCGCCGCCGAGCGGGAACGGCTCGCTGCCCTCGCGCACCTTGCGGACGACGGGAAGGGTGACGCCGATCGCGTCGGTGCGGATCAGCAGCTCGCCGGGGCCGGGCGCGGGGGCCTCGACGTCCTCGGTGAACAGGACCTCGGGGCCGCCGTTGACCTCGAAGCGAACACGGCGCATGGACCCTCCCGGGGTGAATGAACTGGATTCGTTGGTGCTCCCAACGAGTTCCACGATAGACCGGAAGTCGTTGGGAAGTCCAATGGTTTCTGGGTAAGGTCGACGACGTGACCGAACGTGCCGACTCCCTCCCCGCCCTCCAGCGCATCCAGGCCCTGCCCAGCTGGGTCCTCGGCCGGGCGGCCACCCGGGGCCGCGCTCTCGTGGCGGCGGCCATCGCGCACGAGGGCGCCAAGATGTGGCACCACGCCGTGCTGGCGGCCGTGTCCGAGTACGGGCCGCTCGCCCAGGCCGAGCTCGGGCGCCGGATCTCGCTCGACCCCAAGGACCTGGTCGGCGTCCTCAACGACCTCCAGGCCGACGGGTACGTCGTACGCGAGCCGGACCCCCGCGACCGCCGCAAGAACGCGGTCACGGTCACCCACGAGGGGGAGGCGATGCTGGCGCGCTGCGCGGCGGCGGCCGAGCGGGCCAACGACGAACTCCTGGCGCCGCTGGGCGCGGCCGAGCGCGAGCAGCTGATGGCGCTGCTGCGGCGGATCGGGGCGGAGGAGCCGGAGTAGGGCGGCGGCACCACGGCCTGTTTCCCGCGTGCTCGCTTCCGGCGCACGGCGGGGCCCGGTCGGCGCAGGGGGCGTTTTTTGTTGGCCGGGCCCGGTACCCGTGCGTCGGCCGGGCCCGTCAGCCCCGGGCGGCCGGAGCCTCCAGGGCGATGCGGTGCTCGCCCGCGTACACGTTCATGGAGGCGCCCCGCAGGAAGCCGACCAGGGTCAGCCCCGTCTCGGCGGCCAGGTCCACGGCGAGCGACGAGGGCGCCGAGACGGCGGCGAGCAGCGGGATCCCCGCCATCACGGCCTTCTGGGCCAGCTCGAACGAGGCCCGCCCCGAGACCAGCAGCACCGCCCGCGACAGCGGCAGCCGCCCGTCCCGCAGGGCCCGCCCCACCAGCTTGTCCACCGCGTTGTGCCGCCCCACGTCCTCCCGTACGTCCAGGAGCTCGCCCTCCTCCGAGAAGAGCGCGGCCGCGTGCAGGCCTCCGGTCCGGTCGAAGACCCGCTGGGCTGCCCGCAGCCGGTCGGGGAGGCCCGCGAGCAGCTCCGGGGTGACGCGGACGGGGGGAGCGTCGGCGATCGGGAAGCGCGCCTGCGTACGGACGGCGTCCAGGCTGGCCTTGCCGCACAGGCCGCACGACGACGTGGTGTAGACGTTGCGCTCCAGCGTGATGTCGGGGACCTCGACGCCGGGGGAGAGCTTCACGTCCACCACGTTGTACGTGTTGACCCCCTCGGCGGTCGCCCCGGCGCAGTAGACGATCGACTGCACGTCGTCGGCCGCGGCTATCACGCCCTCGCTGACCAGGAACCCGGCCGCGAGCGCGAAGTCGTCGCCGGGGGTGCGCATGGTGATCGCGAGTGGCTTGCCGTTCAGCCGGATCTCCAGTGGCTCCTCGGCCACCAGCGTGTCCGGCCGGGCGGAGACGACCCCGTCCCGGATGCGGATGACGCGGCGGCGCTCGGTGACCCGTCCCATCTCATTCCCGATTCTGTACGTGCCGGAAGCCGAAGCGGCCCTTGATGCAGAGGTTGCCGTGGGTCACCGGGTTGTCGTGCGGCGGGGTGACCTTGACGACGATCGACGACGCGCTGACGACGACGATCTCATTGTCCTGCACGTGACTCCGCCCGGATGAATCCGGGGGCTTCTCCTGGATCGGGCTTTGGTTTGGGGGCATATGCCCTCAGGGCGGTCAAGGGAGTGGGCGCGAGCGGGGGGCAAGACCCCCGGGAGCTGACACAAGGCTCCAAAGGCGCGCCGGGAAGCCTGTTGGATCTCTTGCCTCTGTACCGGTCGGTAGCCACGAAGACTGGATGGCTCCTGATGTCCTACGAGGGGAAACCGCGGCATGACCGGCATGCGAGGCTCACGCGTCGTCGCGCTCGGGCACTACCAGCCCGCCAAGGTGCTCACCAACGACGAGCTCGCCGCCATGGTCGAGACCAGCGACGAGTGGATCAGCAGCCGGGTCGGCATCCGCACCCGCCACGTCGCCGGACCCGACGAACCCGTCGACGAGCTGGCCGCGCACGCCGGCGCCAAGGCGCTGGCCGCCGCCGGGCTCACCCCCGCCGACATCGACCTGGTCCTGGTCGCCACCTCCACCGCGATCGACCGCTCCCCGAACACCGCGGCCCGGGTCGCCGCCCGCCTCGGCATGGGCGCGCCCGCCGTCATGGACCTCAACGTCGTCTGCGCGGGCTTCACCCACGCCCTGGCCACCGCCGACCACGCCGTCCGGGCCGGCTCGTCCACCCGGGCCCTGGTCATCGGCGCCGACAAGATGACCGGGGTGACCGACTGGACCGACCGCACCACGTGCGTCCTGGTCGGCGACGGCGCGGGGGCCGCTGTGGTGGAGGCCGCGGAGGAGGAGCTGATCGGCCCGGTGCTCTGGGGCTCGGTCCCCGAGATGGGCCACGCCGTACGGATCGAGGGCACCCCGCCCGTCTTCGCCCAGGAGGGCCAGGCCGTCTACCGCTGGGCCACCACCCAGCTGCCGCCCATCGCCCGCCGGGTGTGCGAGCGCGCCGGGGTGACCCCCGAGGAACTGGCCGCCGTCGTACTGCACCAGGCCAATCTCCGCATCATCGAGCCGGTGGCCCGCAAGATCGGCGCGGTGAACGCGGTGATCGCCCGCGATGTGGTGGAGTCCGGCAACACCTCGGCCGCCAGCATCCCGATGGCCCTGTCCAAGCTGGTGGAACGCGGCGAGATCCGCACCGGCGCCCCGGTCCTGCTCTTCGGCTTCGGCGGCAACCTGTCGTACGCGGGGCAGGTCATCCGCTGCCCGTGACGGGCGCGACGGCGACGTGCGGAACCGGCCGCGGCCGCCGGGGGCAGGGCGCACTGGTCCGCACGCGACGAGCGGGCCGCCACCTCGGCCATGCGGGCCCACACCGAGCACACCCGCGCCACGTACCACGACCACGAGCGGGTGCGGCAGGTGTAGGGCCCGGGACCCTCCCCGCGTGGGGCCAAGTCCGGTCGCCCGGAGCACCGCTTTTGAAGGCAAGTCCGGGCGCCCGCCCGGGCTTTGTCCTCGGTGTGGAGAAAGTGGTCATCGATTCCCGCGTAACTTCTTCCCACCCCGGACCGGCGCTGCTACGTTCCCCTCCAAAGCCACACGGCCGCGACGGCAGGGAGGGGCGCGTGAGACGTATGACGGCACGACCCGCCAACGCCCACCAGGCGTTGCTGCTGCGGCTGCTGCGCGACGGTGGGCCCAACTCCCGTGCACAGCTGGGCGATCAGGTCGACCTCTCCCGGTCCAAGCTGGCCGTCGAGGTCGACCGGCTCCTGGAGACCGGTCTCGTCGTGGCCGACGGCCTCGCCGCCTCGCGCGGCGGCCGCCGCTCCCACAACATCCGGCTCGCGCCGAGGCTCCGCTTCCTCGGCGTGGACATCGGCGCCACCTCGGTGGACGTCGCCGTCACCAACGCGGAGCTGGAGGTCCTGGGCCACCTCAACCAGCCCATGGACGTACGCGAGGGACCGGTCGCCGTCTTCGAGCAAGTCCTCGCGCTGGCCGCCAAGTTGAGGTCGTCCGGGCTCGCCGAGGGGTTCGACGGGGCCGGGATCGGTGTCCCCGGACCCGTCCGGTTCCCCGAAGGCGTCCCGGTCGCCCCGCCGATCATGCCGGGCTGGGACGGCTTCCCGGTCCGCGGGGCGCTCAGCCAGGAGCTCGGCTGCCCGGTCATGGTCGACAACGACGTGAACCTGATGGCGATGGGGGAGCAGCACGCGGGTGTGGCGCGCTCGGTGGGCGACTTCCTCTGCGTCAAGATCGGCACGGGCATCGGCTGCGGCATCGTCGTCGGCGGCGAGGTCCACCGGGGCACCACCGGCAGCGCCGGCGACATCGGCCACATCCAGGTGGAACCCGACGGCCGCGCCTGCGCCTGCGGCAACAAGGGCTGTCTGGAAGCCCACTTCAGCGGGGCCGCCCTGGCCCGCGACGCCGAAGCCGCCGCGCACTCCGGACGCTCCGCCGAGCTCGCCGCCCGGCTCGCGGCGGCGGGCCGCCTCACCGCGGCGGACGTGGCGGTGGCCGCGTCCGCCGGGGACGCCGCCTCCCTGGAGCTGATCCGTGCGGGCGGCGACCGCGTCGGCCAGGTCATCGCCGGTCTGGTCTCCTTCTTCAACCCCGGCCTGGTGGTGATCGGCGGCGGGGTGACCGGCCTCGGCCACACCCTCCTCGCCAGCGTCCGCACCCAGGTCTACCGCCAGTCCCTGCCGCTGGCCACCGGCAACCTCCCCATCGTCCTGGGTGAGTTGGGACCGGTCGCCGGTGTCATCGGCGCGGCCCGGCTCATCAGCGACCACCTGTTCTCACCGGCCTGATCCCCACCCCTTCCCACCGCCGGTCCCGCACGTCGTTCTGCCCTGCCCTGCCCTGATTTCCGAGGGGAACCACCATGGCACCAGCGCACGACACACCACCCGCCCCGCCCCCACCCCTGCTCACCATGTCCGGCATCACCAAGTCCTTCCCCGGCGTACGCGCCCTCGACGGCGTCGACCTGGAGGTCCTGCCGGGCGAAACCCACTGCCTGCTCGGCCAGAACGGCGCCGAGAAGTCCACCCTCATCAAGGTCCTCGCCGGGGTCCACCAGCCCGACGGCGGCGAGATCGTCTGACAGGGCGAGCCGGTCTCGCTCAAGTCCCCGATCGCCGCGATGCGGCGCGGGCAGTACCGTTTCTCCCGGCGTCCCGACGGCACCCCGGCCCCGTTCGACCCGCTTGACTACGTACTGCGGCGGCCCGAGCGGTACCCGCTCTTCCACGTCAAGGACGGCGAGCACGACAGCGCCGCCCGCGACGGCTACCGCATGATGGACGTCGGGGACGGCGACATCGACTACCGGCGGTTCATCGGCGCGGTCACCAGGACCCAAAACGGCCGCCGCGACCACCACTGGCAGGTGGAGCACGACAGCCCGGCCGACTCCCTCTCCACGGCCCGCCGCTCCGGGGACTATCTGATGGGGCTGCGCGAGGGACGCCGGTGACGGCGCCCCCGAGCGGCCTCAGACGACCTCCCGGCTGATCGGCAGCGGGTTCGGGGTGATGTCCCGGACCCGCGTCCGGCCGGGCCGGCGCAGCAGCAGGGCGACGCGCGCCGCCGGCATGGAGATGCCTCCGGCGCGCGCGTGGGCGCTGTCGTAGCCCCAGGTGTCGACCACCATCGAGCCGAACCCGCCGCTGACGAGCTTGCCGTTGTAGACCAGGCCGTAGTCGCTGGCGTGGCAGTCAAGCTGGACGGCGAGGCCGGAGTGATCGGGAACGGGGCCGGGCTGGTCATGTCCCCCCTCCACGTGATCGCGGGCTGCGGCGCCCGGCCCGCCGACCTCCTCGACAGCGGAGCGCGGCCGCGCCGTCCTCGACCGCCGCCCCACCGCACCCCGAACAGCCCCCGGCCTCACGTGATGTCACTCATAATTGACCGTGGGTGCGTATCGCGGCAGGTCCCCGAGTCACTAACGTCGCCGTACGGCCGCCCGGTGCGAGGGCGGTCAGCGCCACCTCCTGCCCCGCCCGACCCGAGCGGAGACCCACAGATGGCACCCACCCTCATCCTCAAGCCCGGCACCGCCTGGACCGACGCCTGGCAGCGCTGCCGGGCGATCGCCCCCGAGGCCTTCCGGGACGACCGCGTCCTCAACCTCTGGGGCGGCCAGTGGCAGCCCGACGGACGCGCCCTGCCGGCCACCAGCCCGATCGACGGCAGCCCCATCGCTGGCCCGCCGCGACTCGACGCGCCCACCGCCCAACAGGCGGTCCGCGCCTCCCTCGACCAGCATCGCGCCTGGCGGCACATCCCGCTGCCCGAGCGCCGCGCCCGCGTCGGAGCCACCCTCGACGCGCTCGCCGAACACCGCGAACTCCTCGCCCTGCTCCTCGTCTGGGAGATAGGCAAGCCCTGGAAGCTGGCCCAAGCGGACGTGGACCGGGCCATCGACGGGGTCCGCTGGTACGTGGAGAACATCGACGCGATGCTGGAGGGCCGCACACCCCTCGACGGCCCCGTCTCCAACATCGCGAGCTGGAACTATCCGATGAGCGTGCTCGTTCACGCCATGCTGGTACAGGCACTGGCGGGCAACGCGGTCATCGCCAAGACCCCGACCGACGGCGGCCTTTCCTGCCTCACCCTGGCCAGTGCTTTGGCCGCGCGCGAGGGCATTCCCGTCACCCTCGTCAGCGGCAGCGGCGGCGAGCTCTCCGAGGCCCTGGTGCGCTCGCCGGAGATCGGCTGTGTGTCGTTCGTGGGCGGGCGCGACACCGGCGCGCGCATCGCCACGGCCGTCACCGACATCGGCAAGCGGCACATCCTCGAACAGGAAGGACTCAACACCTGGGGAATCTGGAACTACACGGACTGGGACGCGCTGTCCGCCGTCATTCCTAAGCTGTACGACTACGGCAAGCAGCGGTGCACCGCGTATCCGAGGTTCGTCGTGCAGCGCGCGCTCTTCGACCGGTTCCTCGCCGCGTACCTCCCGGCGGTCCACACCGTCCGCACGGGCCACCCCCTCGCGGTCGAGCACCCCGAAGACGCCCTGCCCGAGCTGGACTTCGGGCCGCTCATCAACGCGGCGAAGGCGAAGGAGCTGGGCGACCAGGTCGCCGAGGCGATCGACCGGGGCGCCGTCCCGCTGCACCGGGGCAGCCTCGCCGACGGCCGGTTCCTGCCGGGCCAGGACACCAGTGCGTATCTGCCGCCGGTGACCCTGCTCAACCCGCCGTCGTCCTCACCGCTGTTCCACGCGGAGCCGTTCGGCCCGGTCGACACCATCGTCCTGGTCGACACGGAGGCGGAGCTCCTGGCCGCCATGAACGCGTCGAACGGGGCACTGGTCGCCAGCCTGTCGACCGACGACCCCGAGACGTACGCGCGCCTTGCGCCGCAGATCCGGGCGTTCAAGGTCGGCCGGGGCAAGCCGCGTTCACGCGGTGACCGCGAGGAGCTGTTCGGCGGCTTCGGCGCCTCGTGGCGCGGCGCCTTCGTCGGCGGCGAGCTGCTCGTACGGGCGGTGACCGAGGGCCCGGCGGGGGAGCGGCTGCCGGGGAACTTCCCGGAGTCGTACGCGTAGGAGGCTCCGGCCTTCTGAATACGCGGACGGCTGCGTACGCGACCGGCTGGCCGGAGTCGGAGCGCTGTCCCGACCCCGGTCGGCCGGCCGGAGCGGCGGCGTGCCCGACTTCTGGGTGACCGGCGCCCGTGACCTACGCGTCGCGCTTCCGCAGGGCGGCGAGGGCGCGGTCGGCGTGGACGCTCATCCGGATCTCGCTCTTGACGACCTCCAGCACCCGGAGGTCGGTGTCGATGACGAAGGTGACGCGCTTGGTCGGGGCGATGCTGATCCCGCGCTTGACGCCGAACAGCTCCCGTACCGTGCCGTCGGAGTCCGAGAGGAGGGGATAGCCGAAGGAGTGCTTCCGCGCGAACTCGGCCTGCCGCTCCACCGCGTCGGCGCTGATGCCGACCGGCTGGGCCCCGAGCGCCCGGAACTCCCCGGCGATGTCGCGGAAGTGGCACGCCTCGGCGGTGCAGCCGGGGGTGAAGGCCGCCGGGTAGAAGAAGAGCACCACCGGGCCCTGGGCCACCAGCTCGGAGAGGGTACGGAGGGTGCCCGTCTCGTCGGGGAGCTTGAAGTCGTCGACCTTGTCGCCAATTCTCATGGGCGCAGTCAACCACTGGCGGCGGGGCGCCCGACGGGGAGGGCGGGGCCCGGGGCGGGCGGGCGCTAGCCGATCCCCTGCCGGTCCGCCTCCAGCGCGAACGCCCGCTCGGCCGCCTCCGGAACATCTCGTTCCACGGCGTGGACGAGCAGGGCCCGGTGCCGGAGGAGCGGCGGGCGCCGCTGCTCGGGAGCCAGCCGCAGCAGCTCGTCCAGAGCCGCGACGATCCGCCGGGTGACCTGCGGGCTGCCGACGGCGTAGACGCGGATCTCGGTGAAGCCGAGGTCGACGAGGTCCTCCCAGGAGGGGACGGGCTGCACCAGCCGTACGGCACCCTGGCGGTCACGGTGTCCCACGGCGCCGAGCGGCCGGTGGGCGAGCTCGGCGAGCAGCTGCACGATCCGGTCGAGGCACTGCACGGCCGTCGTCGGATCGTTCACGGCGGGGGAGAGGGCGCGCAGCGCGATGTCGGCGAGCTGCCGCAGCCCGAACCCGAGGTCCTGGTGGAAGGTGCGCTCCACCCCCACCGACACGGTGTAGCCGAGGGCCCCGCGCGACGGCGCCCGCCCGCCGTGCACCGCGAGCACGGGCGTGCCCGGCACCACGAAGTCCCCGATCCTGGGAATCAGCCGCAGTACGACGCCCTGCCGCCGGGCCGCGCGCACGAGCCGCGCGATGTTCACGTCCCGCAGCACGCCGGCCCGCCCGCTGTGCCCGATCTGCCCGCTCTCCGCCGCCAGCGGCTCGTCGCCCACCTCTCCCCGCGGCATCTTCTGAACCACCCGGAACGCCTCGACGGTGATCCGGTCGACGACGTGCCCGACGCGCATCAGCCGCAGCGTGGCGTTCACGTACGCGATGAAGAGCAGCAGACTCAGCGTGACCATGCCGATCGTGAGCAGGCTCTGCGCGATCGGCACGCTGTCCACGAGCCTGGGATCGGTCTCCCCGCTGTACGAGGTGAGGACGAGCAGCGACAGCGCGAAGGTCGCCAGGAAGACGGCGAAGGTCAGCTTGGTGATCCGGGACCGTACGAAGATCCGCACCACGCGCGGGGTGAACTGCCCGCTCGCCATCTGCACGGCGACCAGCGAGATGCTGAAGACGACACCGATGAAGGTCATCATCGCCGAGCTGACCGTGGTGATCACGGTCTTCAGATCGTCGACGACCCCGATGAGATCGCCGACAGCCTCGTACTCCTGCTGCCGCCGGAGCTCCTCGACGATCGCCGTGTCCAGCCAGTACGCAAGCAGCCACAGCACGCACACCAGCGCCAGCGCCGCGCTCGGCGCGAACCAGAACGTGTCCCGCAGATGCTCCCGCAGCGGCGACAGCATCCGCGGCCGCCGATAACGCTCGCCGTTACCCACACCGAGAGGCTAGGCCCGCACGCCGCGCCCACCCCCGCCCCACGCCCGGCGAGCCCACCGCCGTACCCACATGGTGGCGTGGCGCCGCACCCTGCGGGGTTCACGCTGGGTGTGCACACGACCACCCTCGGCCCCCACCCCGGCGATCAACGGCCGAACAGCCCGAACCGCACCCATGCCAAGGCCCGGCGCTCGCCTGACCACGCAATATGCGGGTGAACACCACCTCAAACCCCTGGTAGAGTTATCTCTGTCGCCGCGGGGAACAAGCCCGCGAGACAAACACCTAGTCCGGGTGGCGGAATGGCAGACGCGCTAGCTTGAGGTGCTAGTGCCCTTTATCGGGCGTGGGGGTTCAAGTCCCCCCTCGGACACCAGCTGAGACCCCACTTCACGTGGGGTTTTCTGCTTTTCTGGGTAGTGGCGTGACCAACCACGTGACCAACGGCCCAGAGATTTACCAGGTCAGACCAGGGATGACAGGCCGAGTCGGCCCGCTCCGGAGGCGGCGAGCTTCCGGGCTCCGTTCTTACGTGAGTGGCCGTAGCGGGCCATGGTGTAGCCGGGCGAGTGGTGCCGGACGTTCGCGGAGACCTCGACGGGGTTCTCCCCGGCCTCCAGATCGTTAGTGACCTTGCTGTGGCGCCAGTCGTGAATCCGGAAGTCCTCGGGCAGGTTCAACCGCATACGCAGCGTCCTCCACCGCGCCGAGACCTTCTCGGGGTCCTGCGGTCCGCCAGCCTCACCCCGGTAGAGCTTGAAGCCGTCGCGGGCGAACACCAGGTCGTGATCCGTCCACGCGGAGCCGAGGCGTTCGTGCTCCGCCTCTTGGCGCTCCTTCTGCCACTTCAAGACGTTCATGACGGACTGGTCCACGTAGATCTTGGCGTTCGAGTCTCCGTCCTTGGTGAGCTTGCGGAGCCGGTAAGTGTTCCCCTCTTCGACCACCACCCAGCCCAGCTCGATGGAGCCCTCCGCCCAGTTCACGAGGGACCACTTCATGCCCAGGGCTTCACTGCGCCGCACCCCGGTAGCCGCGTAGACGGTCCACAGCGGAGCGTCCCGGAGACAGTGGTGCGTCAGGCCGCCGTCACAGGCCCGGTTACCGCAGGGCTCCCACACCGAGGACAGGAACCGTGCGGTCCCGTCGTCGTCCAGGGTGGGGAAGTCGCGTTCCTGGGCCCGGATCTCGCGGCCGGTGGGCGGGTTGGCGGTGGCGGCCGGGTTGGCAGGTATCAGCTTGGGCACGGCTGCACCGAGCGCCCCTGACAGGATGTTGTGGACGTGGCGCACGGACTTGGCACCCAGCGGCTTGTCGTTGTTGGTCGGGCAGGGTGCGGTTTCCAACAGACGGTACAGGTCGTCCAAGGTGTCGTCGGTGACCTCGGTGAGCTTCATGCTGCCGATGTGCGGCTTGATGTGCAGCCGGATCTTGGTTTCGTACCCGGCCACGGTTGTCCCCTCCTTCCTTAGATTGCTATGCCAGCGGTCGAGCCATGCCCCCAGTGTCATGTCCGAGCGAGGTGCGACCTTCCCCGCCTCATAGCCGGTGTGCCAGTCGCGAAGTGCCTTCTCCGCTGCGGTCTTGGTCTTGTAGTCCCTGCCGATCCAATAGCGCTCCTGCTTTCCGGTTGCCTTGTTGAAGTGGAGGGGCGTGCGCACGCCCCAGGTGTTCGGCCGTCCCGTCCGCTTGATCTCCGTTGGGGTGCCGCCGAGTCCGTTTCCGCGCTTTGCCACGGGTGGTGGTGCTCTCTCTGTCGGGTCCGCCGGTCGGCGCGCGCCGTGCCGGGCCGGTGCGTCGCTCCGGCGCCCTCAGTTTGATCACGACCAACCCGGGGTTGTCAACACAGGGTCGACAACCCAGCGTGGTACGGTGCGGGTATGAGAGCAGACGAGAGCGGGTTCGAGATCGCCCAGCGGCAGGGGGCCTGGGTGGTCCGCATGTGGTGGCCGACCGGGCCCATTACCGGGGGGCCGCAGCGTGTCACCGTCGAGAAGGCGGACGACGCTCCCGCCCGCGACGTGGCGCGCGGCATCTCCACCACGGTGTTGCGCAGGCTGGACCTCGCGGGTGCCATGAAGATGGCGGAGGAGCGCGCCCCGAAGGGGCAAGAAGTGATGCAGGCGCTTGCCGAGGCGATGGACCAGGCCAGCGGGACGGCACGTCTCTTGCTGGAGCGTGAGGGTGTGTCGGACGCGTACCTGGCCGTTCTGGCGTCCGTCTACCTGGCCATCTCGGACACCGGCGTGGCGGCTCCCGTTCCGTGGCTGGCACAGCGCATCGACCGCAGCCCCGAGACGGTCAAGGGGCACCTCAAACAGGCACGCCGGGACGGCTTCCTCACCACGGTGGCGGGCAAGGCCGGTGGGGAGCTGACCGATAAGGCCAAGGCCGTACTCGATTCTGCGCCCGCCGAGTAGTAGCGTCCCCAACTTCATATTCCACAAGCCCCCGAGGCCCTCGGGGGTTTCTTATTTCACGAACAGGAGCGATTGTGACGGTGCAATCCGCGACGGAACTGGAAGAGATCGCGCACCGCGCGATAGCACTGGAAAGTGAGGCGGCTGACCTTGTAAATCAGTTGACGGGGATCATTCGGCAGGCGTGGCAGATGCATCAGAATTCGGACGACCGCAGCATGGCGCGTTGGGCTGCGGCCTGGAAGCAGGCACGCGCGTCCTGCACTGGCTACAGCCTTGCTGCATCGGTTCGGAAGGCAATCGTGCAGGAGCTCACCCAGGACGGGATGTCGTCCCGCGCAATGGCTGCCGCACTCGGTATCACCCAGTCCACCGCTAACCGCGACGCTCGTAGCAGCGGTGAGTCATCTGACTCAGTTACCGGCCCGGAGAAGCGCCAGCAACGGAAAATGGCCGCCTCTGTCATGGAGGACGACGTTCCCGATGGCATCGGGGACCGGTTGGCCGAAGTCGCCCGCCTCCCCCGCACCAGGCGCATGTACGAACGGGCCGAAATGGCGATATCCGGACTCCCCGGCGTGGCAGGCGGCCAATTGAAGAGGCTCCTCGACGGCATCGCTGAAATGGTGGAGGGCGACAACCCCAAGCGCGGCACATTGAATTGCCTCGACGCAATTTCAGAACTGGCCGCACAGCTTCAGACGAAGAACTGAACCCACGGGAGGTTAGATGATCAAGCTGATGACCGTTGACGACGTGGCCGAATATCTGGATGTCCCCAAGTCGTGGGTCTATAACAACCACAAGCGGGAGGGCATCCCCTTCAAGAAGGTGGGGCAGCAACTCCGCTGCCGCCCGAATGACCTTGACCGCTGGCTGGATGAGCAGGGGGCGAAGTGACGGCACTGGACGAAAGTCCCTTCGGCGACCTCGACGGGCTACCTCCCTGGGAGCGGATGCGCCAGGAATGGGAAGCGGGGCAGAGTGCATCCCGCACGATGGAGCCGAAGGTGCTTGCGGAAGCGATATCGACCGCTTCAGAGCGTGAGGAGAACGCGGCCGACGAATGGGAGGACCTGACGCACCGCCATTACGACTTCATCGCGCATGTCGTGGCATCCAAACTGCCGCACGCCGACCGGACCTTGGCCACAGCCATGGCCTTGCACTGCGGGCCGAACAGTCACGGGTGTTCGGCCTCAACGGCCACCCTGGCCGCAGAGACGCGCATCGACCGCAGGGACGTTCGCGAACGACTGCGGAAGTTGGAGAAAGCGGGTTTGATCCGGCATGTGAGTTGGACGCCACCACGGGCCGGGGCGACTTCCGGTACCAAGGTCTATCGCATCGGCAGGCCGAAATAGGTAGGGGGCTCCCACCCCTATGGGTGGGGGTGTCTCAACACTTGGGTAGGGGGATTCAACCTCCCTGGGTAGGGGCGAGAAGCCCCTCCAAACATCCAATAGAACATCTCATTAAACATTCCAGAGAACATGCCCAGGGCTCCTGAGAGTCCTGGGCTGTCTCATTGGCTGATTAGGTCGAGACTTTGAGGAGTCTCAACCAGTCCAGGCCATCGAGTTAGGCCCTGACGAGCGAAGCGACAGAAGGGCCAACGAGATACAGCATTCTGTGCCACCCGCCCCGTGACGGGCGTCTCATTTTCTCGCAGATGTGTCCCCTGCCCCTTACAGGGACACCGACATTATTAGTGAGAGGGAAAGTTCCTCATGGCGCCTTCAGTCCCGGCCACCCATGTAAGTGGCCGGGGTCTTCCTTTTGCCCGCAGAGTCGCGGTTCAGCTACCAACTGCTAGGAGTTCCTTATGTTCGATCGTCACGCTTTCACTGCCCGTCGCGTCACCCTTGGCCTGTCCGTTGAGGAACTGGCCGACGAAATGATGGTTGCCCGCTCCACCGTCTACCGGTGGGAGAACGGGGATACCAGCCCCAGCCTGCGGATGCTCGTCCAGGCGTCCCGGCACCTGTGCGTGCCGCTGCTGTCGCTCATGAACGATGACGACACCGAGCAGCGTCGCAAGGCCACGGCCGTTGACGCCCTGCTTCGCGAGGGCTATTCCACGACTCACTGATGACGTGCCCATAGGCCACAGTTTTATTTGATTATTAGGAGTGAGCATGACCGATCAGAAGCCTATGACTGTTCAGGAAGCCGTTAAGTCCGAGAATCGATTTGCTATCTCGCAGATCGTTGCGTCAACAGCCCTTGACATGCTGGTGGGGTTCAAGGGCCTGGCGCACACGGTGCACCGAGACGCGGAGGAGGATTTCCGGGGCGGTGTCGGCACCAAGGTGCGCATCCGGCGCCCCGAGGTACTGAAGGCCGCTAACTTCAACGGCTCGGTTAATTCGATGGTCCAGCCGGTCAAGGACACCACCATCGAGCTGGAGATCACTGACCATGCCCTGTCGGCGGTCGAGATCACCGACAAAGAAATGCGCTTCGACCTCTACACCTTCGAGCGGCAGATCACGCTTCCCCAGTCCGCGGGAGTCGGTGACTACCTGGAACAGAACATCGCCAACACGATGAACCAGAGGACTGCCGAGGGCGCTTCGGGCCTGATCACGATGAAGGCCACTCAGCCCCGGCACGCGATCATTGACGCGGGCACGGTCCTGGACAAGAGCCGCACGGCGGGCCGCCGTTGGCTGGCTGTCTCCCCGGACGTGAAGAACGTCCTGCTGAAGGACGACAACTTCTCTCAGGTCGCCCAAGCCGGTTCGGATGAGACGCTGCGCGGCGGCATCATCGGTGAGGCGTACGGCTTCACGGTCGTCTACTCGCCCTACCTGGCCGACAACACCGCCGTTGCCTACGTCGGGTCCGCCTTCGCCCTGGCCGTCTGCTCCCCGCCCGTGGTGCGGAGCGAGTTCTCTGCCACGGCTGGGCATCAGGGCTACTCGATGCGCTGGCTGATGACCTTCAACGACGACTCCCTGAACCAGCGCTCCATCATGGACGCCTACGTCGGCTCGACCGTTCTGGACGAGCGGCGCTCGGTCGGTATCAAGCTCGCCTGACCCTGAATTAGTTCGGGCCCTTGCCGACAGGTGGGGGCCCGTTCCGTTAACGCTGCGTCGAGCAGCCGGCGCGCCGCCCGGTCACACTCTGCCGAGATAAAAAGGAGGACATTTTCATGCCCAAGATGCGTAATCCCAATTCTCCGCACTCCCGCTTTAAGGGTTTGATAGAGCTGCCGTGGGATCATGGCCTTCCGGTTCCAGATCTGCCTGCAAATCGGGAGTGGTCCGATTCTGAGCGTGACCAATGGCGGCAGTGGTGGGAGGCTCCGCAAGCCACCATGTGGGATGAGTCATTCATCCCGACCGTGGCTGTGATGCTGACGTATTTCGGAAAGATCCTTGACAGCTCGGCGAATGCCAATCATCAGATGGAGTTCCGCCACCTGGCCACCTCACTCGGGCTCACCGCAGACGGAATGAAACGCCTCGGATGGACCTTCCAGAACGAGGGCGGTGACCAGTGAGTGCCCGCAGGGCCGCCAAGGCCGGGGCCGCAGTCACTCACGACGGAACGCATCGCCCCGGCATCGAATGCCCCTGGTCAGAGCGGCAGTGTTCCGGCTGTGTGCAGGAGTTCGCCATCCACACCGGCTGGGAGCTGACCGGCCTGACGCGACCTTGGGGCGACGGCTTGGAGCACGATCCGAAACGCTGCTTCACCTGCCGTGGAATGAAATGAGAACGGTGAGCCAGTGCGGCTCACCGTTCCCCATATTTTGATTGGCAAACGCGGTCGAAGGAGGGCACCCCTGGTGGGTCCTCTCCGGATAACTAAAGCCATTACCCCCGTTATTGAATTCACGAGAGTAATGCTCTAGATATCTGTTCGTTACTGTTCCGTGATAGATGTCGGGCAGGGTTGATCTCGAACCGCAAGACTGAATGTGGTGGCCGTCAGAGACTCACTCCGGCCGACTCTGAGACTTTCCAGTCCCGCCCAATCTAAGGATCAGCGCCGTGCGCAAGACCGTTCTTGTTCCCGTTGTGAAGACGCTTTGTGATGCTCACCTGTCCAAGGACACCAGCGAGGTAGAGGCGACGGACACGCTGACCCTGGGAGCCCGCACGTGGGACCTGTGCGAGGGCCACGCCCAGAAATTCGCTGGCTTCCTCGTGGATGCTCTGGGAGACGCTGGTGAGCCTGCCCCTGATGAGTCGGAGCCTGAGTCCGTGCCGGTCGTCGGTGGACCGACGACCGTGGTCGAGTCGCCCGCCGTGGTCGAGCCCGGCCTCAACGCCGAGGATGAGAGCAAGGAAGCGGCAGCGCCTGAACCTGTGCGGTCCGTCATGGTGGCCGGAGAGATCGACCGCTACGACTGGCAGGCAGCGCGGGACGCGCTGCGGAACGCGGGCTACGAGGTAGTAGGCCGCGCCGACGACTCCACCGTGTTGCTCATCCTGGGGGAGGGCGGAGAGCGCAACGGGCACAAGGTGAGGGACGCCCGGGAGCGTGGCATCCCGTGCATGGACGTGCGCGCTCCCGGCCGCTTCAAGTCGGCCGTTCTCTCCGGTGAGTTCATTGGTGGCGACCCGCTTCCCGAGCCTGCCAAGGTGGACCGTTCGGGGATGAGCGATCGGCAGCGGAACCGTGTGATCCGGGCGTGGGCCCGCGAGAACGGTTGGCCCAGCCTGCCCGTGCAGGGGCGTGTCCCGATGCAGGTCCGCTACGCGTACGAACTGGCCCACCGGGACGCATCCGAGGGAAAAGCGGCAGCGGCCTGAGCGCCGCCCCCGCTGTGCCGGGCGCCAAGTGCGCCCGGCCTCCCCGGCCAGAGGCCACCCAAGCAACCCTCTTTGAGATTGAGGCAGCATGAGCACCCCCGTTCTGTACGGTCCCATCGGTCGCGCGGTCCGCAAGATCGCCCCGTTCCTGGAAGCCGATGCGCTCGGGGTGTACGTGGCCGCTCTGTCGATGTGGTCGGCCGCCATCGGAGGAACCGTCACGGTGTCATCCCGTGGCAACACCCGTCCGGTGCTGATCTGGAGTGCGTTGGTGGCTGGCACAGGCAGGGGGAAAGGCTCCGCGCTCCGGGCAGCGCTTCACGTCCTGGACTCTTCCCTTGGCCGCTTCCTGGCCACGCACACCACCTCCGGGATCACCTCCGGCGCGAGCATGGTCAACCACCTGTGGGAGCAGCAAGAGGCCACGGTCGAGACCGAACGCGGCCGGGACGTGCGGACGTTGGTGGTCGAGGAGGAGTGGTCGGAAGTGCTCCGCAGGGTCAAGCGGGACGCGTCGTTCACCACCAAGCTCCGCGCCGCCTGGGACGGCGCGACTTTGAGGAACACGACGAAGGACGATGCGCAGGAAGTACGCGACCCCGCCATGGTGCTCCACGCTCACGTGACGCCCTCAGACTGGGCCAAGTACGTAGGCCAGTCCGAAGCGGCCGGAGGCAGCTACAACAGGATCTTGCCGTTCCTGCTCGGCTCGGTTCCGATGCTCGATGACGACCGCGTGAGCCTGCCCAAGGTGGACGGCTCCGAACTATCCGACGCTTACGGGTGGGCCACCGCCCGCCCCCGCGTGATCACTCTCTCCGAGGATGCCCGGCCGCTGTGGCGGACCGTACGCCGGTATGCCCGCATCCTGGGCGAGACGCTGCCGGAAGCTCAGGCCGTGTTCATCGAACGCACAGCAGAGCAGACACTCAGGGTTGCGGCCTGTCTGGCAGCGTCGGAGTTTTCCGACATCATCACGACAGAGATTCTGTCGGCAGCGTTCACGCTCGTCCGCCGTTCCGTTCAGGACGCCGTACGCATCGCCGCAGGCCGGACCGTAAACGGTGGCGTCACCTTTCACGGCAAGCGGCAGCCACTCAGCCTCGCCGACAAGGTCCGCGCCCGGATTGAGATGCACGGCGGTCGGGCCACGTCCAGTCAGGTGCTCCCCTTCGTGGGAGCGACCGCAGCGGAGGTCAAGGCACTGCCCGAAATCGCGGTGACTGTGGAACGGGAAGGGAAGACCGGTCGGCCGAAGACGGTCTTCACACTCTGCGGTGACACTCCCGTTCACGCAGAGCAGCCAAACCCGGCCCCCGGCCCTCAGCCGGCCAGCGCGGAGCGTGAGGACGTGAACCGCGCCACGGTCGTGCAGATGGACGCTTACCGCCCGGCACCCAAGCAAGCCCCGGAGGTGCGGCCGGTGAAGCGGCTGGAACCGCTCGCCGACTCCAATCCCTTCCTTGCCCTGCTCTAACCGACCAACGAAACGCCCCGGCCCGAATAGGCCGGGGCGTTCTTGCTTTGCTTCGGTTCAGCTCACTACTGCGCGAGCGATCAAGGTTCCGATGTGGTCTTGCTTCGGGGCTTCTAGTACCTGCACTTCCGCCTCCTCGAACCCGGCTTTGAGCAGGAGGCTTTCCCACTTCCGGGGTGTGTAGCTGTACCGGTATGTGTACATGGCCTTGCCCGCGAATCCGCCCTTGTACATGCCCTGCGGTCCGTAGGCGCCGGGGATGGCCGGGGGGTGGGAGAACGTGAGCACACCGCCAGGGTTCAGCCGCTCGGCAATCAAAGGAAGCAACTTGGCGGGATCGGTGAACCATGCCGCCCCGAAGATCGAGTAGACGGCGTCGTACGTCTCCGTCGTGCTGCTCAAGTGGCCCAGCACCTCAGCACAGACGAACCGCGCTCCCAACGGGCCCCACCGTTTTGTGGTGTTCGCGACCATGACGGGCGAGAGGTCCACACCGGTTGCCTTCACGCCTTTCTGTGCAAGGTAGGCGAGCGCTCGCCCCGTGCCGCATCCGATTTCCAGTGCGGTTGCCGGATCTCCCAGCAGTTCGGGGCCGGGCCCATGCCCGGCGTACTGCGTCCAGCAGAAGACGGGATCGGATTCGAACACCTTGTCCTTGGTGCTCTCCGCAAAGGTGTCCCAGAGTTCGCGTTCGCTGTCGATGTCGTGTCGTGCAGGCAACGGGGCTTCCTCTGTGTCAGGGCGGGCAAGAGGGTGCCCCCGCCCCTCGTGCGGAGTTGGGGGCGAGGGCACTCTAGTCCCGTGTCAGTGGCTGTCGGGGACCTTGTTGTCACACGGCGAGCAGTCGGACGCGTCCACCTCCCACAGCTCGTCATCGACGGTGAATCCGTTCTTGCGCAGCAGTTCGGCCGTGCGCATCACGGTGCCGTCCCGGCGTCGCTCGATCAGCGGGGCGTGGTGCTTGTACCGCCCGCCGTTGTACTCCTCGCACAGCGCGAAGTAGAGCGGCGTGTCGAGGATGAGCTGATGAACGCCTACGTCCACGGTCTTGCCGACGCCCATATCCACGCCGGGGCATTCCATGGCGGTGATCAGGTACGCGATCCCCTGGCCAAGGATGCGCTCGGCCAGGCTGCGAACGGCCACGCTGTCACGCAGCAGAAGCGCGACTTCTCGCTCCCACAGGTCGGCCACGCCCACGTCTGCGACCAGATGCGGCACGCGTTCCTGTACCGCGTTGAGGATGATGCGCGGATCACGGGTCCGCGTCTGAACTGCTGTGCTCATCGTGCGTCTCCTCCTGCTGTGGAGTGGTGCACTGCACTTGCTGACCCGGCCGGTCGACTCCGCTTCACGGTGGCGTGCGACCGGTCGGGCATTGTTCCCCGTTCTCAACCGGGCCCTTCACCGGTCGGGAACGGGAGCTCATCGGTACGTCGAGCCGAGCTTCCCGGCAGCCGCCATGACCAGGAGCGCTACGGCTGTCCCCCAGGTCAGGAGGGCCAAAATCCCGCCCCAGAACGACCCATCGCGGCTGACTTTCCAGCCCCGTAATCGGCGGCTCATCTCCCGCCCCTGATGGACGCGAGGCCACGCACGTTGCGGTTGTGCCTGGCGAGGGCCGCGAGCTGGATCTTCTCTCGGCCGTTCGCTTCACGGACGGCCACGACGCGGGTATCCCACCTCAGTCCGGAGGGCCGTTTCAGGGTCAGCTTCGTTCCGCGCTGCTCCTGGACGATCCCGACCATCTGTGAGCCGCTGTCGAACACGGCCGTACCGGGCTTCCACTCCGTTGCCTGTCTCATCACGCCCGCCTTGTCACTCCGTCGTTGGCTGACCTGTACAGCCAGTCAACGCCCGCATACGCAGCGGAACTTGCACAGAGTTTGCACAACGGGCATGCGGGCACCCGTGTCGCCTGTGACGATGGCTGACAGGACCCGTATCCGCGAGGAAGACTGAGCCCATGAGCACTGATCTCGCCCCCGGCGCCAATCTGGCGGCGCTCCGAAAGGAACGCGGCTGGTCGCAGGCACATCTGGCTAAGCAAGCGAACATCTCGGTCTCCCTCCTGTCCAAGATCGAGGTAGGAGACCGAGCCCTGACACCTGCCGTTGCGGCTGCGGTCGGCAAACCCATGGGACTGTCCATGGCCGAGGTACTGGGGACCTCAGCGGTTGCACGACGGGCGAAGCAACCGTTGGAGGGCTTGCGTGCGGCCATAAGGGACTACGACCTGCCTGACCGGGGGACGGTCGAAGAGAGCAGGCTGAGCGCCGACATGGGCACGGCGGACAGGTACCGCAAGAAGGTCGATGTCGCCAAGCTGCTACCCATGCTCCCCAAACTGTTGAGGGACGCCACGACGCACGCGCACACCGCGAACACAGCCGAGGCTTGGATGGTGCTGGCGGACGTCTACAGCACCGTCTACTGGATCGCCGCGCGGCATCGCTGGATGGATATGGCAGAGCTGGCCGTGACTCGGCAACGGTGGGCAGTCGAGCAGCAGCCGAACCCGCTGGGAGAGGCCGTAGCGGCTCGGGACCGTGCAGGCACGTACCTGAACTTCGGCGACGTTGAGCGCGGACTCAGCCTCGTAGACAGGGCCATTGCCGAGGCTCAGGGGGCTCTCGACACCACGGACCGCGACCTTGCCGTATGCATCCTCAACCTTCGTGGCATGACCCTGGCGGGCAGGCTCAAAGACAAGAAGGATGCGAAACGGGAAGCGGAACGGCACATCAGGTCGGCCCTGGCTACTTCCCAGGGCATGAACCGCGAACTGGACGTGCACGGCCTGACGGTCGGCCCACAGAACGTGTTCACACACCGATTGGCTACCTGCGTGGATCTCGGCAGGCCGCGTGAAGCCCTGGCCCTGACAGACGACCTGTCCGCCGCTCTGGCGGGGATGCCACCCACCCGTGTGGCACCGACGTACATCAACGCGGCACGCGCACAGCTCGACACGGGGGACCGTGACGGGGCCTTGGAGAATCTTTCGATCGCGTGGAATGTAGCCCCGCAGTTCGCCCGTATCCACCCGATGGGCCGGGAGGTGTTCCGTGTGCTGTCGTCCCTGCACCGCAGGAGCAACCCACAACTGCTGAGGCTGTCGAAGATGTCGGGGATCAAGGTCTGATCCCAGGCTGGTCACGTGACCAACGCATGACCAACAGCGGTCCGAAACGGCCCGAAACAGGGGGAATGCATGACCAACGACAGACGTCAACTCTAAGGTGTGTCGCGTGTGTTCTCGCAGGTCAGCTAGCTAATATGCTGGTGCCCGAGTGGAGAGTTCAAGTCCCCCCTCGGACACCAGCGAAAACCCCAGTTGATCTGGGGTTTTCTGCGTTTCTGGGGGACAGCGCGTGCGGCTCGCGCCCCCTCGCGACCCCCGCTATAGCCGCATGCGATACACACGCCCCATGTCTGTAGTGAGCGTCTTCCTGACCCGTCTCGATGTGCGGGACGCCGTGTGCGCCCTGCTCGTACCGCCCGCCGGAACGGCGGAGGCCGCCACCGAGTCCGCCCTGAAGGCCGAATTCAACGGCAGGCCGGTCAAGGCCGCCTTGGAACGCGTTCATCGGTACGTCGACGAGCAGCTCGGCGACGCCAGGGCGTGGGGCGTGCGCGAGCAGTCCGTGCGGGATGAGCTGGTCGGGCTTCTTGCTGCGGGTTCCGACGCGGACGGGGAAGGGCCGGCACTCGAAGAGGCCGACCCGGAGGGCGATCGGGACGTGGCCCATCAGATCATCGTTGCCCTCGCCCAGGCGTACCCGCTCCCACGCGAGCTGCGGGACGCGCTGTCCGTCGCGGAGTGAGTGAAGACGGGCTCGGAGGGGAGGGGCGCTGGAAGCAGACCGGTGTGCCTGGTTTCGGTCGGGTGGAAGATCCCGTTCGTTGGGGCTCTATGGCATTTGAGGCTTTGTTGAGCTTGTGCTGCGGCTGGCAAAATGAACCGCTCGGTAGGTATTCTTAGGCGTTCCGTCGTGAGCCGCCGTCGTCGCGGCATCGCCGGAACCGCCATCCCCGCCGTCACCCCCCACCCCACCGAACACCTCGCAGGGGAGCAGCACTTGAACACCACAGCCATAGCCGCAGCCACAGTCGCAACCGCAGCGACAGTCATCGCCACCGTCACCGCCATGTCCGAGCCCACCTGGGAATTCGTCGCGCGCGAAGTCCCGCTCGGCGGCTGACTCGCGGGCGTCCGCCGGGCGTGTCCCAGGCGCCCGGCGGGCATCCGGCGGACGCCGCAGTCGACCCCACCAGGAACGCAGCGTCACCACGTGGCCCGGGTCACTGAACTCGCGGCCGGGTAGGGGCTGTTGGCCCGGGTGTTCGGATGTCTACCCTGTTACAGGCCTTGAGGGATGGAACGCCTGAGGGGGAGACGCATGAGCACGGATATCAGGAGCGGCACCGAGGACACAGCGCGACCCGAAGAGCCGGCCAAGGGCGAGAAGCTCGCCGACTGGGCGGACGGGCGTCTTGGCATCTACTCGATCGCCCGGACCCAGATGCGCAAGATCTTCCCGGACCACTGGTCCTTCATGTTCGGCGAGATCTGCCTCTACAGCTTTCTCGTCCTCATTCTCACCGGTATCTATCTGACGCTCTTCTTCGAGCCCAGCGGCGTGGAGGTCGTCTACAACGGCTCGTACACCCCGCTGAGCGGCATCCGCATGACCAGGGCCTACGAGTCCACCATCGACATCAGCTTCGACGTGCGCGGCGGGCTGCTGATACGTCAGGTCCACCACTGGGCCGCGCTGGTCTTCTGCGCCGGGCTGCTCGTGCACATGATGCGGGTGTTCTTCACCGGGGCCTACCGCAAGCCGCGCGAGCTGAACTGGCTGTTCGGCTGGACCATCCTCTTCACGGCCCTCATCACCGGCCTCACCGGCTACTCGCTCCCGGACGACCTGCTCTCCGGCACCGGCATCCGGTTCGCCGACGGCGCCATCCTCTCCATCCCGGTGGTCGGTACGTACATCTCCTTCTTCCTCTTCGGCGGAGAGTTCCCCGGGCACGACATCATTCCCCGGCTCTACTCGGCGCACGTGCTCCTGCTGCCGGGCCTCATCCTGGGGCTGGTCGTCACCCACCTGATCCTGGTCTTCTACCACAAACACACCCAATTCGCCGGTCCTGGGCGGACCGAGAAGAACGTGGTGGGTGCTCCTCTGATGCCCGTCTACACCGCCAAGGCGGGCGGGTTCTTCTTCCTGGTCTTCGGGCTGCTGACGATCATGGGTGCGGTGGCGACCATCAACCCCGTCTGGGCGATGGGGCCCTACCGGCCGGACCTCGTCTCGACCGGTGCCCAACCCGACTGGTACCTGGGCTTCTCGGAGGGCCTGATCCGGGTGATGCCCGGCTGGGAGATCAACGCCTGGGGCCATACGCTCGCCCTCGGCGTCCTCATCCCGTTCATGCTCTTCCCGGTGCTGCTCGCCGCGATCGGCGCCTATCCGTTCATCGAGGCGTGGATCACCGGGGACAAGCGCGAGCACCACATCGCGGACCGGCCGCGCAACCACCCCGTCCGCACCGGTCTCGGCACGGCCTGGCTGGCCATGTACTTCGTGTGTCTGATCGGCGGCGGCAACGACCTGTGGGCCACCCACTTCCACCTCTCGATCAACTCGATCACCTGGTTCGTACGGATCTCCTTCTTCGCCGGACCGGTGCTCACCTTCATCGTCACCAAGCGCATCTGCCACGGACTCCAGCTCCGCGACCGCGACAAGGCGCTGCACGGCCGGGAGAGCGGCATCATCAAGCGGCTGCCGCACGGTGAGTACGTGGAGGTGCACGAGCCGCTCGACCAGGGCCAGCTCTACAAGCTCACCCAGCACGAGCAGCCCGTGCCCTTCGAACTGGGCCCGGAGGTCGACGGGAACGGCGTACGGCGCAAGGTCCCCCGCTCCCAGCGGCTGCGCGCCAAGCTCGCCAAGGCCCTGTACGGGCCCGGCTCGCACGTCCCCAAGGCCACCGTCGAGGAGTACAAGCAGATCCAGAGCTCGGGCCACGGCGACGGCCACGGCGACGGTCACGGCCACGAGCAGGTGGAGGAGCAGGAGCAGGAGCGCCAGCCGCGTTAGCGGCACCGTACGGAACATGGGCCCCGCCGGTCGTCTCGGCGGGGCCTTGTTCGTCTTCCGTACCGCCGCTCGACACGGATACGCCACTGGGTCTTCCGTATTGCTCGCTGTTCTTGGAACACTCCAGTCGCTTCTGTCCCCACACCCTTGCAGAGGTCACCTCACTCATGGCTGAACTCAATCGGCGCCGGTTCATGCAGCTCGCCGGCGGCACCGCGGCCCTCACCATGCTGTCCGACAGCATCGCCCGCGCCGCCGCCATCCCGGCGCAGGGCAGCACCGGCAGCATCCAGGACGTCGAGCACGTCGTCGTCCTGATGCAGGAGAACCGTTCCTTCGACCACTACTTCGGCTCGCTCAAGGGCGTGCGCGGCTTCGGCGACCCGCGCCCGGTCACGCTCCCCAGCGGCAAGTCGGTCTGGCACCAGGAGGGCGGCGGCAAGGAAGTGCTGCCGTTCCGGCCCAAGGCGGACAACCTCGGTCTCCAGTTCATCCAGGACCTCAACCACGACTGGGCCGGCGGCCACAAGGCGTTCAACAACGGCAAGTACGACCAGTGGGTGCCCGCCAAGACGTCCACCACGATGGCGTACCTCACCCGTGAGGACATCCCGTTCCACTACGCGCTCGCCGACGCCTTCACCATCTGCGACGCGTACCACTGCTCGTTCATCGGCTCCACCGACCCGAACCGCTACTACATGTGGACCGGGTACACCGGCAACGACGGCACCGGCGGCGGGCCCGTCCTCGGCAACGACGAGAAGGGGTACGGCTGGACGACGTACCCCGAGCGCCTGGAGAAGGCCGGGGTGTCCTGGAAGATCTACCAGGACATCGGCGACGGTCTGGACGCGGCCGGCGGCTGGGGCTGGATCAACGACGCCTACCGCGGCAACTACGGCGACAACTCGCTGCTGTACTTCAACAGCTACCGCAACGCCAAGCCGGGCGACGCGCTGTACGAGAAGGCGCGCACCGGCACCAACGCCAAGGCGGGCGAGGGCTTCTTCGACATCCTCAAGGCCGACGTGAAGGCCGGGAAGCTGCCGCAGGTCTCCTGGATCGCCGCGCCCGAGGCGTTCACCGAGCACCCCAACTGGCCCGCCAACTACGGCGCCTGGTACATCGCCCAGGTGCTCGACGCGCTGACCTCCAACCCCGATGTGTGGGCGAAGACCGCGCTGTTCATCACGTACGACGAGAACGACGGCTTCTTCGACCACATAGTGCCGCCGTTCCCGCCCTCCTCGGCAAACCAGGGCCTGTCCACGGTCTCGACCTCGGCCGACTACTACGCCGGTGACATCAGCCACGGCGCCGGTGCCTACGGGCTCGGCCAGCGCGTCCCGATGCTCGTCGTCTCGCCCTGGTCCACCGGCGGCTACAGCTGCTCCGAGACCTTCGACCACACCTCGATCATCCGCTTCATGGAGCGCCGGTTCGGGGTTCAGGAGCCCAACATCTCGCCCTGGCGGCGGGCCATCTGCGGCGACCTGACCTCGGCGTTCGACTTCGGCAAGTCCAACACCGCGCCCGCCTCGCTGCCCTCGACGGCCGCCTATGTGCCGCCGGACCACAACCGGCACCCGGACTTCGTGCCGGTGCCGCCCGCGACCGGAAGCGTGCCCAAGCAGGAGCCGGGCTCGCGCCGGACCCGGCCGCTGCGGTACGCGCCGTACGTGGACGGCTCGGCGAACGTGTCCACCGGCAAGTTCACGCTGACCTTCGGCGCCGGTGCCTCGGCGGGGTCCCAGTTCTTCGTGACCTCCCCGAACCGCACCGACGGGCCGTGGACGTACACCACCGAGGCGGGCAAGACGCTCTCCGACACGTGGAACACCGCGTACTCCAAGGGCACCACCGACCTCACGGTCTTCGGCCCCAACGGGTTCCTGCGCACCTTCCGCAACCCCGGCAAGACCGCGGGTCCCGAGGTGACCGCCCGGCACAACGCGGCCACCGGCAACCTCGACCTGACCCTGACCAACGCGGGCACGTCGAGCGCGCGCCTCACGGTCACCAACGGGTACGGCGGCGCCTCCCAGGCGCTCACGGTCCAGCCGGGCGCCACCGTCAAGTACACGGTCGACCTGACGGCGAGCAAGCGCTGGTACGACGTGTCGGTGGTCTCCAGCACCGTCTCCACGTTCCTGCGCCGGTTCGCCGGACACGTGGAGACCGGCACGGAGGGCGTCAGCGACCCGGCGATCCTGACCGCCTGACGGATCCGAAGCACTGCGGCCGGGCCGTCCCCCCAGGGGCGGCCCGGCTCGCGTGTACGGGGTGTCAGCGCGCCAGGAGCTCGCGCAGGACCGCCACCACCTCCGCCGGGGCCTCCTCCGCCATGAAGTGGCCGCAGGAGACGGTCCGGTGGACCAGGTCGGGGGCCCAGGTGCGCCACAGCTCGGCCGTCCCGGCGTCGGGGGCGGCGCCCCAGTCCTGCTGGAGGACGGTCACCGGCATGCGCAGCCGGTTGCCGGAGCGGCGGTCGGCCGTGTCGTGCTCGACGTCGATGCGGGCCGAGGCGCGGTAGTCGGCGACGATCGAGGGGACGGCCGCGCGGCAGGCCCGCAGATACGCGGCGCGCACCTCGGCGGGGATCGCGTCCGGGTCGCGGGTCCACAGGTCGAGGAAGTGGCCGAAGAACTCGTCGGCGGTGGCGGAGATCATCCGCTCCGGCAGGCCCGGCGGCTGGGCCATCAGATAGAGCGGGAACCCGGCGGCGCCGCACGTTCCGCGCAGCACGTCCCAGGTGTCCAGGGTCGGCACCACTTCGAGGGACGCGAGGTGCGTGACGGCGTGCGGGTGGTCGAGCCCGGCGCGGATCGCGACCAGCGCGCCCCGGTCGTGCCCGACGAGCGCGAACTCCTCGTGGCCCAGCGCACGGGCGAGGGCGACGACGTCGGCGGCCATGGTCCGCTTCGCGTACACCGAGCCGTCGGTGTCCACCGGCTTGTCGCTGTCGCCGTAGCCGCGCAGATCCGGGCAGACGACCGTGTGGTCGGCGGCGAGTTCGGCGGCGACGTGGCGCCACATCAGATGCGTCTGCGGAAAGCCGTGCAGCAGCACCACGGGCGGGCCCGAGCCGCCCACGGCCACCTGGAGCGCCACCGCTCGTGCGACCGGCACGCGGCGGTAGGCGAAGCCGCCGATCCCGGGGACCGGGGAAGCGGTGCGGTCGGTGCGTTCCATGGGGCCTGACCTTTGCCGAGCGAGCGGTCGGATCGGGCCAAATCGTATGACTCCGGCAGGTCGCGGGCGTCGCGGCGCGTCATACTGGTCGGCCACGGATCGCGGCGGACAAGGGGACGTACGTTGTTGGAGACGGTGAACGGGACGGGCGCGTCCCGGGGCGGGGGGCGGCACGCCGTCGTCATCGGGGCGAGCCTGGCCGGGCTGCTCGCGGCCCATGTGCTCGCGGACCACGCCGACCGGGTCACGGTGATCGAGCGCGACCGGCTGCCCGACGGGCCCGAGCCGCGCGGCGGCGTGCCGCAGAGCCGCCACACCCATGTCCTGCTGACGGCCGGTCAGCGGGCCTTCGACGAGCTGCTGCCGGGCATCACGGACGAGCTGCGCGAACACGGCGCGCCCCGCATCGGCATGCCGAGCGACATAGCGCAGTGGCAGGCCGGAAGCTGGTACCGCCGCACCGAAGCCACGGCCCACATCTTCTCCCCCTCGCGGCCCCTCCTGGAGTGGCTGGTGCGCCGTCGGGTTCTGGCCAATCCGCGCATCGAGACCGTGCAGGGCACCGAGGCGGTGGGGCTGCTCGGCGACGCCCGTCGGGTGCGCGGGGTGCTGCTGCGCGAGCGGGGAGCGGCGGCCGCCGCCGTGGGCCGCGAGCCGCAGCCGCTCGCCGCCGACCTCGTGGTGGACGCCTCCGGCCGTGGCAGCCGGGCCCCCGAGTGGCTCACCGCGCTGGGCGCGGAGCGGCCCGAGGAGGAGACGCTGGACACCGGGCTCGCCTATGCGACGCGGGTGTACCGGAGCCCGGCGGAGGGGTCGGACTACGACGACATGGACGGCCACTTCATCGTCCCCAACGCCGGCCAGACGTACGGGGCGGTGGTCATGCCGGCCGAGGGCGACCGGTGGATGGTCACGCTCTCCGGGCTGCGCGGCGCCGAACCGCCCACGGACGACCGGGGGTTCACCGAGTTCGCCGACCGGCTGCCGCACCCGATCGTGCGCCGCTGGCTCGACGGGGCGAAGCCCGAGTCCGCCGCGCTCTCCTACCGCACCACCGCGAACGTGCGCCGCCGCTACGACCGCCCCGGCCGCCGCCCGGCCGGGTTCCTGGCCACCGGCGACGCCCAGTGCGTGTTCAACCCGATCTACGGGCAGGGCATGACGGTCGCGGCCCTGTGCGCCGTCGCCCTGCGCGACGCGCTCGGCGACACCCGGCGTACGCCGACGACCCGCCGCGTGCAGAAGGCGCTGTTCGCGGCGGCGCGCCAGGCGTGGGACATCTCGGCCGGGTCGGACAAGGGCATGCCGGGCGCCGAGGGCAGCGCGGCGGGCGGCACGGCGGCCGACCGGATCTCGGGCTGGTATTTGGAGCGCGTCCAGCTGCGGGCCACCGGCGACCCGGTCGTGGGCGCGGCCTTCCGCGAAGTCCTGTTCCTGACGGCCCCGGTGACGTCGCTGTTCGCGCCGCGCATCGCGAAGGCGGTGCTGTTCGGCCCGGTACGGCCGGCGCCGCAGGAGCCGCCGTTGCGGCGGGAGGGCAACTGAACGGCCCCGCTTAAGGGGCGCGGGGAACTGCGCGGCCGGCCACGCACGGTCCGCAGTCGAACCACGGCGTCCGAAAGGGGGCGGCGGGAGCCTCGCCCGTCAGCTCGCCTCCGCCTCCTCGCTCGCTCCGCCCAGGCCCTCCGCCGCGTCCGCGACCCGGCGCAGCAGGTCGAGGAAGACGGTCTGCTCGGCGGGGGCCAGCGGGGCGAGGAAGACCTCGTTCATCCGGGCCGTGCGGACGGTGAGTTCGCGGTGCACCGCGCGGCCCTCGTCGGTGACGGCGAGCTGGGAGCGGCGGCCGTCGCGCGGGTCGCGCGTCTTGCGCAGCAGGCCGCGCCGGGTGAGCCGGCTGATGACCTCCGCGATCGTCGACCGGTCCAGGCCCACGCGCTCGCCGACGGTCCGCTGGTCCAGGCCCGGCGAGGCGACCAGGGTGTTGAGGACGGCGAACTGGGGGGACGTGGTCTGCTCGGAGACCATGGTGTTCCAGAGCAGATAGTGGACCTGCTGGAGCCGCCGGGCCAGATGTCCGGGGTGGCCGCTCAAGTCGACTGCGGACACGGCGCGTTCCTCTCGTGCTGCCGCTCAAAAGCGAGCGCTTTCGGTCAACCGCGTACGGTCAAGTGTTCAGCACACTGAGGGTGTTGACCCGTCCGACTCGTCCCGTTAGCTTCGGAAGGTGGTAAGTGCTCAGTGCACTGACTAAACACTGAGCCTACCGCTACGGGGAAGCGAAGGGCAGGGGGAAGCAATGGCCGAAATTCGAGGGCTGCGCGAGGCGGTGGCCGACCTGATCCGCGACGGGGACACGGTCGCCATGGAGGGGTTCACCCATCTCATTCCGTTCGCGGCGGCCCATGAGGTCATCCGGCAGGGCATCACCGATCTCACGCTGGTGCGGATGACCCCGGACGTGATCTACGACCAGCTCATCGGGGCGGGGCTGGCCAGGAAACTGGTGTTCTCCTGGGGCGGCAACCCGGGCGTCGGCTCGCTCCACCGGTTCCGCGACGCGGTCGAGAACGGCTGGCCGCGGCCGCTGGAGCTGGACGAGCACAGCCACGCGGGCATGGCCAACCGCTATGCGGCGGGCGCCTCCCGGCTGCCGTTCGCGCTCCTCAACGGCTACCGGGGCAGCGATCTGGGACGCCGTACGACAACGCTGTCAACGGTCGACTGCCCCTTCACCGGGCAGGAGCTGGCGGCGGTCGCCGCGGTCAACCCGGACGTCACGGTCATCCACGCCCAGCAGGCCGACCGGGACGGCAACGTCCAGCTGTGGGGGCTCGCCGGGGTGCAGAAGGAGGCGGTCCTCGCGGCCGAGCGGGTGCTCGTCACCGTCGAGGAGCTCGTCGAGGTGCTGGAGCCGCGCCCGGGCGGCGTGGTGCTGCCGGGCTGGGTCGTCGACGCCGTCGCCTGGGTGCCGGGCGGCGCCCATCCCTCGTACGCCGCCGGGTACTCGGAACGGGACAACGACTACTACCGGGAGTGGGACCGCGTCTCGCGGGACCGGGACGTGTTCCAGCAGTGGCTCAAGGAGTGCGTGACCGGATGAGCGACGGGCCGGGCCGGGGCCGCGTCGGCAGCGACGTACTGATGGAGGTAGGCGCGGCGCGGGCCCTCGCAGGCGCGCGGACGTGCTTCGTGGGCATCGGACTGCCGTCCACGGCCGCCAACCTCGCCCGCCGCGTGCACAACCCCGGCCTGGTCCTGATCTACGAGTCCGGGGCCATCGGCGCCAAGCCGTCCCGGCTGCCGCTCTCCATCGGCGACGGCGAACTCGCCGACACCGCCGACGCGCTGGTCCCGGTGGCCGAGATGTTCACCTACTGGCTCCAGGGCGGCCGTATCGACGTCGGCTTCCTGGGCGCCGCCCAGCTGGACCGGCACGCCAACATCAACACGACCGAGGTGGACCGGGGTTCCGGCCGCCCGCGCGGGCGGCTGCCCGGCGCGGGCGGCGCCCCCGAGATCGCCGCGCACTGCGGCGAGGTGCTGATCGCGCTGCGCCACTCGCCGCGCACCCTGGTCCGGCGCCTCGACTTCGTCACCACCCTGGGCCACGGGAGCGGCCCCGGCGACCGCGCCCGGCACGGGCTGCGCGGCCGGGGCCCGGTCGCCGTCATCACCGACCTCGGTGTGCTGCGCCCGGACCCGGAGACCGCCGAGCTGGTCCTGACCGAGGTGCACCCCGGCGTCACCGTCGGCCAGGTGCGGGAGGCGACCGGGTGGCCGCTGCGGACCGCGGACCGGGTGGGGGTGACCCCACCGCCCAGCGAAGTGGAGCTGAGGGAGCTGAGCACCCTCAAATCAGCCTGAAAGGGGTACGGATGACAGCTCGTCAGCAGTACGGGGCTCCGCCCGACGGTCTCGGTCGGCAGGTCGTCGACACCGAGGCGGCCGACGTCCGGGCCGCGGACCATCCACCCCGCGACTTCCCGCCGTACGCGGGCAGTCGGCTGCGCCACCCGCGGCGCCCGCCGCTCCCGGTGCGCGACCCGGAGGCCGTCGAGCTGCGCGGGCCGGTCTTCGGCGCCACCGACG
Organism: Streptomyces sp. BPTC-684; assembly: GCF_030028635.1. Lineage (NCBI taxonomy): Bacteria > Bacillati > Actinomycetota > Actinomycetes > Kitasatosporales > Streptomycetaceae > Streptomyces > Streptomyces sp. BPTC-684. The sequence continues at coordinate 214,763 of NZ_CP124863.1, read as the reverse complement.
TCGGCCCGCTCGACCACGATCTGACCGCGCACCACCGGGGCGAGCCGCTGGGCGAGCGCATCACGGTCAGCGGCCGGATCCTGGACCGCCGGGGGCGGCCGGTGGCCGGGCAGCTGACCGAGATCTGGCAGGCCAACGCGGCCGGACGGTACGCCCACCAGCTCGACCGGCACCGCGCGCCCCTCGACCCCCACTTCACCGGATTCGGCCGCTGCCTCACCGACGCGGACGGGCGGTACTCCTTCACCACCGTCAAGCCGGGCGCCTACCCCTGGGAGAACCACGAGAACGCCTGGCGGCCCGCCCACATCCACTTCTCGCTCTTCGGGACCGCCTTCACCCAGCGGCTGATCACCCAGATGTACTTCCCGGGCGACCCGCTGCTGAACTACGACCCGATCCTGCTCTCGGTCCCGGACGAGGCCGCGCGGAGCCGTCTGGTCGCGGCGTACGACCCCCGACTCTCCGTCCCCGACTGGTCGTTGGGCTACCGCTGGGACATCGTGCTCGACGGGCCGTCGGCCACCTCGTTCGAGGAGGGGGAGCGGTGAGGCAGCCCACGCCGTCGCAGACCATCGGCCCGTTCTACGGCCACGCCCTGCCCTTCGCGGGCGGCGAGGCGATGGCTCCGCCGGGCCACCCGGACACCCTCACGCTGCACGGCCACGTCTACGACGGCGAGGGCGAGCCGGTGCCCGACGCCCTCCTGGAGTTCTGGCAGCCGGGACCCGACGGCTCCCGGACCGGGAAACCCGGCTCGCTGGGCCGCAACGGCGTCGACTTCACCGGTTTCGGCCGCGTCCCCACCGACGCGTCCGGCCACTGGACCCTCCGCACGCTGGCGCCCGGCGGGGTCCCGTACCTCTGTGTCGCGGTCTTCGCGCGGGGCCTGCTGCACCACCTCTTCACCCGGGTGTATCTGACCGGGGCGCCGGACCCGCTGCTCGACTCCCTGGAGCCGGAGCTGCGCCGCACGCTGGTGGCGGTGCCCGATCCCGCCGCGCGCGGCCACCGCTTCGACGTCCACCTCCAGGGCGCGAAGGAGACGGTGTTCCTTGAGTTCCGCTGACCTCGGGGACGCCGGGCTCCTCCACCACCGCCGCGAAGGCCCGGCGGGCGGCCCGGCGCTGTTCCTCGGGCCCGCGCTCGGGACCTCCACCGCCGTGTGGGACGGCGTCGCCCCCGGCCTCGCCGCCACCCACCGGGTCGTCCGGTGGGACCTGCCCGGCCACGGAGGCTCGTCCACCGCGCTGATCGGGCCCGGCGCCGACGTCGGCGACCTCGCCCGCCTCGTGCTCCGGCTCGCCGACTCCCTGGGGGTGCGCGGTTTCTCGTACGCGGGGGTCTCGCTCGGCGGGGCGGTCGGGATGTGGCTCGCCGCGCACCATCCGGACCGCGTGGACCGGCTCGCCGTGGTCTGCGCCTCGGCGGACTTCGGCGGCCCGGAACCCTGGCGCGAGCGCGCCGCCGTCGTACGCCGGGAGGGGATGGAGCCGGTCGCGGCGGGCGCGGCCGGGCGGTGGTTCACGCCCGGGTTCGAGGCGCCGGGGCCGCTCGCGGACCTGCGCGCCGCCGACCCGCGCGGCTACGCGGCGGCGTGCGACGCCCTGGCCGGGTACGACCTGCGCACCGAGCTGAAGAAGATCGCGGCGCCGACGCTGGTGGTCGCCGGGCGGGCCGACCCGGTCACCCCGCCCGCGCACGCGCGCGAACTCGCGGACGCCGTCCCGGGGGCCTCGCTCGTCGAGATCGCGGGCGCCTCCCACCTCGCTCCGGTGGAGCGCCCCGAAGCCGTACTGGCCGCTCTGCGCGGCCACTTCGCGCCGCCCGCGCCCGGGGGAGCCGCGATCCGCCGCGAGGTCCTCGGGGATGCGTACGTCGACCGGGCCGAGGCTCGCACCGACGCCTTCACCGCCCGCTTCCAGGACCTCGTCACCCGGTACGCCTGGGGCGAGGTCTGGGGCGATCCGACGCTCACCCGGCGCGAGCGCAGCCTGATCACGCTGACCGCGCTCGTGGCCCGAGGGCACCTGGACGAGCTGGCCCTCCATGTGCGGGCCGCCCGGCGCGGCGGGCTCACCCCGGACGAGATCGGCGCGGCCCTGCTGCAGACCGCCGTCTACTGCGGGGTGCCCGCCGCCAACTCCGCCTTCGCCGTGGCCCAGCGCGTGCTGGCCGAGCCGACGGCGCAGGCGGAGTGACGGGCCGTCAGCCCTGCGGGACGTACGACGGACGGCCCCGGCCGCGCGTCAGCGCGTACCCGGCGACACCGGCGAGCGCGGCAAGGACACCGCCGACGGCCGTCCAGATCCAGCGGTCGGTCCACCAGCCGGACGACCAGCCGTCCTCCGGCTCGGCCTTCGGGCCGTCCGCACCCAGCGGGGTGGACAGGCTCCCGTCCACCGCGTGGGCGCCGCCCGTGTCCTTGGCGGTCGGCTTCATCTCCGCCTTGACGGGCAGACCCCGCTCGGAGGCGGGCAGCCCGACGGCCGTCAGCCGTACGAAGTAGCTGCCCGGCAGCGGGTCGTTCGACCAGCCGTCGGCCCAGGCCCGCACCGGGCGCAGCGTGCAGGAGAGCGTCACGCTGGTGGCGTCGGGCGCGGCCGCGCGGGACTGCGCCCCGTACATGCACGGCTGGCGGCGGCGCAGCCCGTCGTACACGTCGATCCGCCAGGTCGTCGCGGCCTGGCGGCCGGCCGACGGCAGCGTCACCGTGGCGTCGACGGTGGGGCGCTGCCCCGCGTCGGCGGGGAAGACCCAGTAGAGGTAGTCACCGCTCGAAGCCGTCGCGGTGGCCTGCTGGCCCTGCTTGACCGGCGTCGCGGTACGGAACGTGGTGCCCGCCTCCGTCGGCGCGCCGGAGGACTTGCTCGGGCTCGGCGACGGCGTGTCGGCCAAAGCCGGGGCCGCCGGGGCGAGCAGCGCGGCGCCGGTGAGCAGCGCCGCGGCCAGCATCCTTGTGGTACGCATCAGTTGGTCCTCCAGACAGCCACGCGCCAGCGCGAGATCCAGCCCCACAGCAGACCGGCGAGGAGGCCGGTGAGCACCAGGACGCCGAGCAGCCACCAGCCGCGGCCGAGGCCGAAGGCGGCCACGTCGGACGGCTGGTCGGGGCCGTCGACGACGTCCACGGTCAGCTCGACGGGCATGCCGGGCGTGGTCTTCACCGAAGCGGGCGCCGAGAAGGAGTTGCTGACCTGGAGGCAGACGGTCTCCACGGCGTCCTTGTCGGAGTCGTCCTTCGCCTTCGGCTTCGGATAGCGCAGACCCGTCGAGATCAGGTCGGTGCGGCCGTCGCCCGCCTCGGAGCCGCGGACGATCTCCCGGCCGTGCCGGGTGACGGCCCGCATCAGGACGCCGTAGTCGTTGTTGACGGCGCGGTCGGCGCCGATGCTGACGGCGGCGCGCAGCTCCTGGCCGGGCTTGACGTCGACCTTGTACCAGCGGTGCTCGCCGAACGTCTCGCGGTCGGTGTACAGGCCGGGCTTGAGCTGGGGCGCGCTCTCGCAGCTCGCGGCGCCGTTGGTGGCGACCGGGACCACCACCGGGTCGGCGGCGCGGTCCACGGACTGCTTGACGCGGTCCTTGAGCTCGTCCTTGTGCTTCACCGAGGTGTACGTGCCGCCGGTCGCCTGCGCGATGCAGGTCAGCTGGTCACGCGTCTTGGCGTCCGGGTTGAGGCCGAGGGTGTCGATGACCAGGTGGATGCCCTGGGCGGCGATGTCGCGGGCCACCTCGCACGGGTCGAGCGGGGCACAGGTGTCCTCGCCGTCCGTGATGAGTACGATCCGGCGGGTCGACTCGCCGCCCTTGAGGTCCTGCGCGGCGCCCTGGAGGGCGGGGCCGATCGGCGTCCAGCCGGTCGGGGCGAGGGTGGCGACGGCGGTCTTCGCCTCGGTGCGGTCGAGCGGGCCGACCGGGTACAGCTGGCGGGTGTCCTTGCAGCCGACCTGGCGGTCGTTGCCCGGGTAGTTGGCGCCGAGCGTGCGTATGCCGAGCTGGACCTCCGGCGGGACCGTGTCCAGTACGTCGTTGAAGGCCTGCTTGGCGACGACCATCCGGGACTGGCCGTCGATGTCGCGGGCCCGCATGGAGCCGCTGACGTCGAGCACCAGCTCGACCTTGGGTGCGGCCTTCTGCGCGGGCGGTCCGTCGGCCGCGACCGCGTCGGCCGGGAGGATACCGGTGGCGAGGGTGGCGAGCAGCGCGCCCACCCCGGCCGCCAGCCGTTTTCTGGTGATCATCGCCGGATCCTATGGAAGATCGTATCCCCGCCCAAATCCAGCGACGCGGCGGCCGGTTCCGCCGAGAAGCGGGCCGAAGGCCCACCGGGTCAGGGATCCGCCCGCTTCACGCTCTCCAGGAGCATGTCCAGCCACTCGGTGACCTTGTCCCGGTGCTTGTCCGTGGGGAGCTGGGCGGCCCGCCAGGCGATGCCGCGCACCCCGTGGTCCTGCAGCAGGCGCTCCAGCGGGTCCTGTCCGGCCGGGGCGAGCGCGTCGAGCTCGCGCTCCCGGTCGTGCTCGCGGGCGGCGAAGGCGTGCAGCAGCTCCTGCTCGGTACGGAGCAGGGCGTCGCCCAGGGCCTCGCTGTCCTCGGCGGTGAGATAGCCGGCGTGGACCTTGAAGAAGCGCTGGATGGCGTCGCAGTGCTCCATGGTCGGGCGCCGGTCGCCGTTGATGAGGGCGCCCGCCTGCTGCCGGGACATCCCGGCGCCGTCGGCGATCTCCTGCTGGGTGTAGGGGCGGCCGTTGGGTTTCAGCCGGGAGCGGCGCAGCGCCCCGAACCGCTGGAGGAACCGGGCCTGGACGTCCGGCTCGCCGGCCGGACGGCCCTCCAGCAGGGCCTGGACGACGTCGGCCGGAACACCCGAGGCGTCGGAGAGCTGGTGGACGTCGAAGACCTCTGCCTGGCTCATTCCGAGCTTGCGGGCCAGTTCGTCGACGCGGGCGGCGATGTCCCCCAGGGGGCCCGCGGCCGCCGGTCCCGGATCCGAGAAGCCGTCCGTCACCAGTAATTCTCCTAGATCACACGAGTTGCTCCGCACAGCTCGAACACAGAGTGAAGATGTCCGGAGGCTACTTGCTCACGCCGTGGAGAACCAGAACTTGCCACAGCTGTGGCGTATTTGAGGCGTTCTCGGGCCGGAATGCCACGATGGTTGACATTGTCTTGTCGGCGGGAGCAGGATCGCACCACGGTGCGAAGATCGACCTCTGTGCGATGAGGACGTGGAGGACGGCAGGCGCACCGCGTGCCTGCAAGAGGAGTCGCGTTCTCGATGGTGAAAGAACCGTTGGTGAACAGGTCAGCCGGTCCCGTGCCGGAGAACGTACGGGGCGCCACCGCCACCGACCAGTGGGACGCCGAGGCGCGTGCCTACGTCGACGACCACATCGCGATGATGGACGCCACGGACTTACCGTCGTTCCTCGTCGACCGCGGCTGGAACGTCGTCCACGCCAACACCGCGTACGACACGCTGTTCCGGGCCGTGGGCCCCCACCCCACCGCGATGCCGCGCGACAACTTCCTGCGTTTCGTCCTCTTCCACCCCCACGCGGGCTCCGTGCTCGCCCAGCACGAGACGGGTTGGTGCCTCCCCATGCTCGCGCACCTCTCGTCCGCCCTGGAGCGGGACCCGCACGACCCCGAACTGCGGGCCGTGCGCCGCGAGATCGCCGACGACCCGCTGATGAGCGCGGCCTACCAGCAGGGCCTGCCGCACTGGATGCGCATGGTCGGCCCGGCCGCCGTGCACCACGACGGGACCGTACGGGCCGTGCGCCACCCCGACCCCGGCTGGGACGCCGTGGAGTGCCGCGTCCTGGACGAGTCCTCCGGCACGCTGGGCGAGCTGGGGCTGCGCCGGGTCACCCTGGTCCTGCGCCGCGAGCCCGCCGAGCCCCGCGCGCACACGCCCAAGAGCGCGCCGAGGAACGTCGTGATCACCCGGCGCCGGGGCCATCTGAGCGTCGTCCGCCCGGACCCGGCCCCCGTCGAGAGCTGACCGGGAACCACCCGTCGCGGTTGCCGTAGACAATGGGCGGGTGACACTCCGCTACCGCGTACTCGGACCGACGCGAGCCCTGTGCCCCGACGGCAGCGAGGTGCCGCTCGGCGGCGCCCGGCTGCGGGCCCTGCTCGCCGCCCTTGCGGCGGGCGCCGGACGCGCGGTGCCGGTACCGGAGCTGGCCGCCCGGGTCTGGGGCGACGACGACACCGCGCCCGCCGACACGGCCGCGGCGGTGCAGGCGCTGGTCGGACGGCTGCGGCGGGCACTCGGCCGGGACGCCGTGGAGTCCGCGCCGGGCGGCTACCGGCTGGCCGCCGACCCCGACGACGTCGACGTGTTCCGCTTCGAACGGCTGGCCAGGCAGGGCGCGGACGCGCTGGCGGACGGGGACGCGCAGCGGGCGGCACGGCTGCTCGACGAGGCCCTCGCGCTGTGGCGGGGGCCGGTCCTGGCCGACCTTCCGCTACGGGAGCGGGACCCGCTCGTCGTCCGGGCCGAGCGCCGCCACGCCGAGGCGCGCCGGGCCCGCCTCGCCGCCGAGACCGCGCTCGGCCGAGCCGAGCACACCCTGCCGGAACTGGCCGCCCTGGTCGCGGCGACGCCCCTGGACGAGCCGCTGCGGGTCCTGCACATCCGCGCGCTGACGGCGGCGGGCCGCCGGGCCGAGGCACTGGTGGCGTACGAGTCGGCCCGGGTGGCCCTCGACGACGCGCTGGGCACGGCTCCGGGGCCCGAACTGCGGGCGCTGCACGCCGAGTTGCTGCGGAACGACCCCTCGGTGGACCCGGCTGCCCGGGCCGCGTCGGCCCGGCACGCGGAGAGCGCCACCCGCCCCGGCAACCTCCGCGCCCGCCTCACCTCCTTCGTCGGACGCGAGCCGGAACTCCTCGCCCTGCGCGCGGACTTGGCCGACGGCAGGCTCGTCACCCTCACCGGGCCCGGCGGCGCGGGCAAGACCCGGCTCGCCCTGGAGGCCGCCGAGGCCGTCGCCCAGGAGTGGGCCGACGGCGTCTGGCTGGCCGAGCTCGCGCCCGTACGGGAGGCGGCGCAGCTGCCGCAGGCCCTGCTCACCGCGCTCGGGGCGCGCGAGAGCGTACTGCTCACCGCGGCCGAGGCCGGACCCCGCGACCCGCTGGAACGGCTCGTCGCGCACTGCGGCCACCGCCGGATGCTGCTCGTCCTCGACAACTGCGAGCAGATCGCCGCCGGGGCGGCCGAGCTGGCGCACGAACTGCTCACCGGCTGCCCCGGCGTCACCGTCCTCGCCACCAGCAGGGAACCCCTCGGCGTCCCGGGGGAGCGGGTGCGCGGGGTGGGACCGCTGCCGCTGGACACCGCCCTGCGGCTGTTCGGTGAGCGGGGCGCGGCGGCCCGGGCGGGCTTCAGCGTGTCCGACGACCCGGAGGCCGCCGCCGAGGTCTGCCGCCGCCTCGACGGGCTGCCGCTCGCCCTCGAACTCGCCGCCGCCCGGCTGCGGATGCTCACCCCGCGCCAGCTCGCGGACCGCCTCGACGACCGGTTCCGCCTCCTCGGCGACGGCGCCCGCACCAGCCGGACGCTGCGGCCCCGGCAGCAGACCCTGCGGGCCGTGGTCGACTGGTCCTGGGAGCTCCTGGACGCGCGCGAGCGGGCTCTGCTGCGCCGCCTCGCCGTCTTCTCCGGCGGCTTCGCGCTGCCGGAGGCGGAGGCGGTCTGCGCCGATCCCGCCGACCCGGCGCACCCCGCCGACGTACTCGGCCTGCTCGCCTCCCTCGTCGACAAGTCCCTGGTCGTGGCCGCCCCGGACGGCGGCGCGATGCGCTACCGGCTGCTTGAGACCGTCGCGGAGTACGCCGCCGAACGGCTCGCCGAGTCGGGCGAGCGCACGGCGGTCGAGCTGCGCCACCTGGTCGCGTACCGCGAACTCGCCCGCACCGGCGAGGCCGTACTGCGCGGGCCCCGGCAGGCCGACGGGATGCGGCGGTTCGAGACGGAGCACGGGAACGTGCGGACCGCGCTCGGCCGGGCCGTCGAGCACGGCCGCGAGCAGGACGCGCTCTGTCTGACCCTCTCCATGAGCTGGTTCTGGCAGCTGCGCGGCCACCAGAGCGACGCCCGCGCCTGGTCGCTCGCCGCGACCGGGATGGGGCCCGACCCGTTCGCGGAGCCGGTGCGCCGCGCCGTGCCGCTCACGGCCCGCTGCACCGACGCGCCGCCGCCGTGGTCCGAGGAGCAGCTGTGGGAGGCCCGGCGCGGGGTGCGGATGACGCTCTTCGCGGGCGGCGGCGACGGCGAGGGCGCGGAGTTCGCCAACCCCGCGACCGGGCCGTATCTGCGCCGGATCGTGGCCGCGTACGGCTCCGCGATGCCGCAGAACTGCCGCCAGCCCGGCTCCGTCTGGTACTTCGCCCGGATGCTCACCCGTGAGTTCGCCGGGTTCCCGCAGGCCGTCGACGCGATGGTCGAGGACTGCCGGGCGCACGGCGAGCCGTGGGACCTCGCCTTCGCGCTGCTCCTTCGGGCCAAGCTGGTCGGCGGCCCCGACGCGGACGAGGCGCTGGCCCTGTTCGAACGGCTCGGGGACCCGTGGGCCATCGCGGAGACGCTCTCGGCGCGCGGCGAGGACCACTCGCGGCAGGGCCGGTACGAAGAGGCCGCCGCCGACTTCGAGCGCGCCATGGAGTCCACCACCTGGACCGGCGCGTACGCCCAGGGTCCGATGTTCAAGGCGCGCCTCGCCACGGTCCGCCTCGCCGTCGCCCGGACGGACGAGGAGAGCGGGCGGGCCGAGCGGCTGCTGCTCGACGCCGTCGAGGAGTCGCGCCACTACGCGGGCGAGGGCGTCGGCACCGCCCGGATGCTGCTCGCCCACCACTACGCGGCCACCGGCCGCGTCGCCCTGGCCCGCGAGCAACTGCGCCTGATGGAGGCCGAGTTCATCAAGAACGTGCCGGAGATGTTCCGCGGTCTGGTCGCCGGGGTGGACGGCTGGCTGGACTGCCTCGGCGGCGCGTACGCCGACGCGCTCGGGAGGGTGCGCGAGGCGGTGCGGCGGTTGGAGGCCCAGGCGTATCTGGTCGCGCCCAACCTGATCACCAGCCAGTTCCTCGTCGCCGCCTGGGCGAAGGCGCACCTCGGCGCCGCCGAGGAGGGCGCCCGGCTGCTCGGCGCGTACGACCGGCACGCCGACGGGCGCCACGGCGGCTTCGGGCTGCGCCCGCTGCCGTCCGAGCCCGCCGTCCGGCGCCGCGCCGAGGCCGAACTGCGCGCCGTGCTCGACGACACGGCGTACCGCCGCTCGTACGAGGAGGGGCACGGGCTCGCGGTGGAGGAGGCCGCGGCACTGGTGTGAGGTGCGGTGGTGAGCCGAGTGACGGGGGAGTGCGCCAGGGGCGCGTGAAGCTCGGCTGTTGGCCCGCTTAAGAAAACCTCGATGGACGCGAGCGGCTCTTGCTCGGCAGATTAGTGATCAGCCATGGAACCATGGCTTTCGCCCCTCTTTGCACGTCCCGGGAGCCGCCCCCATGAAGGCCCTTGTCAAGCAGCACGCCGAACCCGGACTGTGGCTCATGGACGTCCCGGAGCCGGAGACCGGCCCCGGCGACGTGCTGATCAAGGTGCTGCGCACCGGCATCTGCGGCACCGACCTTCACATCCGGTCCTGGGACGGCTGGGCGCAGGGCGCGGTGCAGACCCCCCTCGTCCTCGGCCACGAGTTCGTCGGCGAGGTCGCGGCGGTCGGCGCGGACGTCCGGGACATCGCGGTCGGCGACCTGGTCAGCGGCGAGGGCCATCTGGTCTGCGGCAAGTGCCGCAACTGCCTGGCGGGCCGCCGTCACCTGTGCCGCTCCACGATCGGCCTCGGCGTGGGGCGCGACGGCGCCTTCGCGGAGTACGTGGCGCTGCCCGCCGCCAACGTGTGGGTGCACCGCACCCCGGTCCCCCTCGACGTCGCCGCGATCTTCGACCCGTTCGGCAACGCCGTGCACACCGCGCTGTCCTTCCCGCTGGTCGGCGAGGACGTCCTGATCACCGGCGCGGGCCCGATCGGCATCATGGCGGCGGCCGTCGCCAAGCACGCGGGCGCCCGCAACGTCGTGATCACCGACGTCAGCCCCGAGCGCCTGGAGCTGGCCCGCAAGGCGGGCGCGACGCTCGCGGTGAACGTGGCGCAGTCCTCGATCGCGGACGCGCAGCGCCGGCTCGGTCTGCGCGAGGGCTTCGACGTCGGCCTGGAGATGTCGGGCCGCGCCGAGGCCATGCGCGACATGATCGACAACATGACGCACGGCGGCAAGATCGCGATGCTCGGACTGCCCGCGCAGGAGTTCGCCGTCGACTGGTCGAAGATCGTCACCTCGATGATCACGGTCAAGGGCATCTACGGCCGTGAGATGTTCGAGACGTGGTACGCGATGACGGTGCTGCTCGAAGGCGGCCTCGACCTCTCCCCGGTGATCACCGGCAGCTACTCCTACCGGGACTTCGACGCGGCCTTCGACGAGGCCGCCACCGCCCGCAGCGGCAAGATCATCCTCGACTGGACCGCCTGAGTCCCCCTCCCGGTATCTAGGAGCCTGAGCATGTACGCGTCCGTCCGCGACGACCTCCAGAAGACCCTCGACGAGATCCGCGAGGCCGGTCTCTTCAAGCCCGAGCGGGTGATCTCCACCCCGCAGAACGCCTCGGTCGCCGTCCCCACCGGCGAGGTACTGAACTTCTGCGCCAACAACTACCTGGGCCTCGCCGACCACCCCGAGGTGATCGCCGCCGCCAAGGAGGCGCTCGACCGCTGGGGCTACGGCATGGCCTCGGTCCGCTTCATCTGCGGCACCCAGGACGTCCACAAGGAGCTGGAGGCCCGGCTGTCGGCGTTCCTCGGCCAGGAGGACACGATCCTCTACTCGTCCTGCTTCGACGCCAACGGCGGTGTCTTCGAGACCCTGCTCGGCGCCGAGGACGCGGTGATCTCCGACGCCCTCAACCACGCCTCGATCATCGACGGCATCCGGCTCTCCAAGGCCGCCCGCTACCGGTACGCCAACCGCGACATGGCCGAGCTCGAAGCGAAGCTCAAGGAGGCCGCCGGTGCGCGCCGCCGCCTCATCGTCACCGACGGTGTCTTCTCCATGGACGGCTACGTCGCCCCGCTCCAGGAGATCTGCGACCTCGCCGACCGCTACGACGCGATGGTCATGGTCGACGACTCGCACGCCGTCGGCTTCGTCGGCCCGGGCGGGCGCGGCACGCCCGAGCTGCACGGCGTCATGGACCGGGTCGACATCATCACCGGCACCCTCGGCAAGGCCCTGGGCGGCGCCTCCGGCGGCTACGTCGCGGCCCGCGCCGAGATCGTCGCCCTGCTGCGCCAGCGCTCGCGCCCGTACCTCTTCTCCAACTCGCTGGCCCCGGTGATCGCCGCGGCCTCCCTGAAGGTCCTGGACCTGCTGGAGTCGGCGGGCGACCTGCGCGACAAGCTCGCCGCCAACACCTCGCTCTTCCGTACGAAGATGACCGAGGCGGGCTTCGAGATCCTGCCCGGCGACCACGCCATCGCCCCGGTCATGATCGGCGACGCCGCCGAGGCCGCCCGCATGGCCGAGCTGCTCCTTGAGCGCGGTGTGTACGTGATCGGCTTCTCCTACCCGGTGGTCCCGATGGGCCAGGCCCGCATCCGGGTCCAGCTCTCCGCGGCGCACTCCACGGCCGACGTGGAGCGGGCCGTTGCGGCGTTCATCGACGCCCGGGCGACAATGGCCGGGTGATCGACCCGCGCCGGCTCCGCATCCTGCGCGCCGCGGCGGACCACCGTACGGTGACCGCCGCGGCCGCAGCGCTCTATCTGACCCCCTCCGCCGTCTCCCAGCAGCTCGCCGCCCTGGAGCAGGAGACCGGCCACACGCTGCTGACCCGCAGCGGCAAGGGCGTACGGCTCACCGCGGCCGGCGAGATCCTCCTGGAGCACGCCAACGCGGTCCTCGCCCAGCTGGAGCGGGCCGAGGCGGAGCTGGCGGCGTACGCGGGCGGCGCGGCCGGCGACGTGACGGTGGCGGCGTTCGCCACCGGCATCGCGGAGGTGCTCGCCCCGGCCGTGGCCCTGCTGCGCGGGACGCACCCCACGATCCGGGTCCGGGTGCGCGACGCCGAGGGCGACGAGTCGCTGCCCATGGTCCTGGACGGCGAGGCGGACGTGGCGCTGGCGGTCGAGTACCGGGGCGCCCCCAGGGAGGACGACCGGCGCCTGGCCCGGGTCGCGCTCTACGCGGAGCCCTTCGACGCGGTGCTCCCGGCCGGACACCCGCTGACGCACGCGCCGGAGGTGCGGCTGTCCGCGCTGTCCGAGGACGACTGGATCGGCCCGTACCCCGGCAACCCCTGCCACGACGTGGTCTTCCTCGCCTGTGAGCTGGCGGGCTTCGAGCCGCGGCTGATCCACTCCTCGGACGACTTCCGCGCCGTGGTGGCCCTTGCGGGCGCTGGGGCGGGCGTGGCGCTTGTACCGCGCTCGGCGCTGCGCGGCATGGAGCAGAAGAACACGGTGGTGCGCCCGGTGGCGGGCCCCGCCGCCACCCGCCGCGTCTTCGCGGCGGTCCGCAGCGGCGCCGAGCACCACCCGCTGATCAGCCCGGTCCTGGACGCCCTGGCCCGGGCGGCGCGAGGTCTGCCGACGGGCTGAGCCCGTGGGCGGGGAGGTCCGGTCCGCAGGGGCGGGGAGCGACGTCCCACCCCGGGTCGGCGCGAAGGGCGAGCGAACAGGCTAGGGCCTGTCCGGTGGGTCCGGTTGGCCTCAGCACGGGGTGCCCCTTTCGGTGCTGGTGAGCGGGGGTCTGGCGCGTCCAGCTGCAAGGCGGAGGAGGGCGTCGACGCGATGGGGGTCCCCCCTGCTCGAACGGAGTTGAGAGCTTGGGGGAGTCGGCAACCGACGACAACGCCGCTGGGGGTCCCCCCTGGCCCTTTAGGCCTTGGGGGAGGGCGTGCCAACCCCCGCGTGCCGACCGGACCCACCGGACAGGCCCTAGGTCCATGCCGGTGCCGTTCCAGTCAGCTGGCATACCACCAGGTACAGCGGGATGGGCGGGGTGTACGGGCCGGTGCCCTCGGGGCAGTGGATCATCCGCCGTCCCGGGTTCTCCGGAACGCGGGCGTCCGGGGCGTAGCGGGCCGGGTGCGGCCAGGCCAGGTCGTGGTCCGAGTCCGCCGGGACGATCCACCACCAGCAGTCGGCGTCGGCGAAGACACAGCCCGAGCGGGGCAGCCGGGACAGCACCCGGAAGCCGTAGGACGCGGGCACCGCGACCGCGTCGCAGCCCAGAGACGCCGGGAGCGCCGGCGGCAGCACCAGTCTGCCGCCGGTCGCTCCGGCGCCCCCTTGCGAGCCGGGCCCCCGAGGCCCCCCAGCCTCATCCCGGCCGCCTCTGGACAGAAGTGTGCGTGGGCCCCTCAGCATGCGGGGACCGCCCCGAGCCGGGCCCAGACGATCCGGCCGGTGCCGTGCGGCACGTCGTGGGCGCCCCAGGCGACGCTCAGCGCGTCGACGAGCAGCAGCCCGCGGCCGCCCTCCTCGCCGTCGGCCGCGTCGCACAGCGCGGGCCCGCCCGTGCCGTACCCCTGGTCCTTGACGGCGACCGTCAAGTGCCCGGTGGAGAAGGAGAGTTCGCAGGACACCCGGGTGCCCGCGGTGTGCACGACGGCGTTGGTGACGAGCTCGGAGATCACCAGTGCGGCCGCGTCGCCGAGCTCCTCGCACAGCCCCCACCGGACGGTGACCTCGGCGGTGTGGCGGCGGGCGGCGGCCGCGGACTCCGGTCGGGCGGACAGGTCGAACGCGTACCGGCGGACGTCGGCGACGGACACCGTGGAGGCCGCGCCTATGAGCTGCGGGACGAGCGCATTAACAGGGGCCACGACCGGGTCCTCACAGTGGGGAAGCGGTGTCGCACGCGACAGCCGCAGGTGCGGGCGTTCACCGACCTACCTTCCACCCATCCGTGACACTTGGCAAGGGGCACTCTGAAAATTGCAGAGTGCTGTGTTCTGGGCTGAGGTGGCATGGCACACTGCTCGGCAACAGGGTTAGGGGAGGTCTGACGTGAGTGAACCCCGGTCCGCCCCGACCGTGGGGCAGGTCGTGCTGGGCAAACGCCTGCAGGACCTGCGCGAGCGGGCCGGCCTCAAGCGCGAAGAGGCGGCGAAGGTGCTCCGCGTCGCTCCCGCCACGATCCGCCGCATGGAGACGGCCGAGGTCGCGCTGAAGATCCCGTACGTACAGCTGCTGCTCAAGGCGTACGGCATCGGGGACGAGGAGACGGACCGTTTCATCGAGCTCGCGGAGGAGGCCAACAAGCCGGGGTGGTGGCAGCGCTTCCACGACATCCTGCCCGACTGGTTCAGCATGTACGTCAGCCTGGAGGGGGCGGCCTCGCTCATCCGGACGTACGAGCCGCACTTCGTTCCCGGACTGCTGCAGACCGAGGAGTACGCGCGCTCGGTGATGGTCAGCGGCGCGCTCGGGCAGACCAGGGCCGCCGACATCGAGCGGCACGTGGCGCTGCGCATGGAGCGCCAGTCGCTGCTCACCCGGGCCGACGCACCGCGGTTCTGGGTGATCATGGACGAGACCGTGCTGCGCCGCCCGGTGGGCGGCCCCGAGGTCATGCGCGGCCAGCTCGACCGGCTCCTGGAGGCGGCCGAGCTGCCCCATGTGACGATCCAGCTGGCGGAGTTCGCGACGGGGCACCACCCGGGGACGTACGGCCCGTTCGTCCTGTTCAGATTTGCCGTGCCGGAACTCCCGGACATGGTCTACAGCGAGTACCTGACCGGCGCGGTCTATCTCGACGCGCGTCCCGAGGTCGACACCCACCTCGAAGTCATGGATCGCATGGCGGCCCAGGCCGCGACTGCACGACGCACGAAGGAGATCCTGGCGGATCTCCGCGAGGAGCTGTGAATGGATCACATATACAACGGCATGCCAGCCCGCGAGCTCGGGACCGAGGGCTGGCACAAGCCGTGGAGCGGTGGCAACGGCGGCAACTGCGTCGAGGCCATGAAGCTGGCCGACGGCCGGGTCGCGGTGCGCCAGTCGGCCGACCCGGAGGGCCCCGCTCTGATCTACACCAGCAACGAGATCGCCGCGTTCATCCTCGGCGCCAAGTCGGGCCAGGCCGACTTCCTGCTGACGTGATCCTGACGGCCGCCGCCCGGCACCCCTCGACGGGGGTGCCGGGCGGCGGCCGTGTCATGTGCTCGCTCAGCCCACGTCGAAGGCGTTGGGCAGGCCGAGCCGGTAGCGCAACCGGTCGTCGGCCTTGAGCAGTGCCAGCTCGGGCGGGCTGTAGAGGGGCGTGATCGTGCAGCGCGGGGCCGTCGAACCGACCCGGTCCAGCAGGGCGTTGGCGGCGAGCCGCCCCGAGGTGTTGGCGCCCTCCATCGTCGCCAGGTCGATGGGGACGGCCACGTAGTCGCCCGCCAGATAGAAGTTGGGGATCTTCGTGCCCGCCGAGGGGCGGTTGTGGAACGTGCCGGTCGGGTGGATGAGCAGCTCGTCCTCGTTGCGCGGGCTCGGCGTGCCGATGCCGGAGACGCCCGGGTCGAGGAACCAGGAGTGCACCTTGCCGTCGCTCAGGACCGTCTTGCCGGTGTCGTTGAGCGCCGCCTTGAGCTGCGCCCAGACCTCGCGCGACACCTCCTCGCGGGTGCACTGCTTCGCCGTCTTCCCGTACAGGATGCCGGGCTTGTCCCACTCGGAGATGTCCACCGAGAGGCAGTCCACGACGGTGCCGTCGCCGAAGTCGGCCGCGAAGTCGTGGTGCGCCCAGTGCTCGGCCTGGGCGATCGCGGTGAGCGACCAGGGCGAGTCGATGCAGTTGAGATGGCCGTGCACGATGTCCGGGCGGGCCGTCAGATAGAACTGGATGCCGGTCATCCAGTCGGTCCTGAGCTTGTCGCAGCGCGCCAGCTGGGGGTCGGCCGCGCGCATCGCCGCGTTCCAGGTGAGCCGTGCGTGCTCGACCGGAAGCGCCGAGACGTAGTGGTCGGCGGTGACCGTCTGCTGTGCGCCCGCCGGGTCCTCGACCACGGCCGCCGTCACCCTGGCGCCGTCGTACGAGAACGAGCGCAGGGTCCAGCCGATCTTGAACTCCACGCCCAGGGTGCGCAGATGGGCCACCCACGGGTCGATCCACGCCTCGTTGGTGGGGGTGTTGAGGATGCGGTCGGGCGGGCCGTCGGCGCCCCGGCCGAGCGCGTTCATCACGAACGCCTCGCCCAGCGTGCCGACCGTGCGGGTGCTCGCCTCCTCGGCCTTGGTCGCCACGATGTTGCGGGTGATGCCGACGGCGAGGACGCGCTGGTACTCGTTGGACATCTGGGCGGCCCGGGTGAAGGTCCACCAAGGGGTGCTCTCCCACTGACCGTTGCGGCGCTCCTCGCAGCTGGTGAGGAAGACGAGGCAGCGGTCCACGAAGTACGCGAGCTCGCGCGTGGGCAGCCGCTGGAACATCCCCAGGATCCCGGTGATCGCCCGCCGCAGATCGTCGAGGGTGAGCGGCTGGGGCGTCCCCGACCACGGGATCGGCGCCCGCAGGTCCTCCAGGCCGGTGCGGGCGAACATCATCTCCCTGGGCGCGACCAGGTTGTCCCAGACGCCGTGCGGGTTGCCCGGGAAGGGGATCCGCCGCATCGTGTCCGGCAGGTTGTGGTAGATCCCGGGGATGAACCGGAAGCCGTGCTCGGCCGGGAGCGGGCCGCGCCCGCCGCGGGCGCTGTCCGGCACGTCCATGCTGCGGGCCTTGCCGCCGAGCGCCCGGCGCTCGTAGAGCGTGACGCGGAAGCCGCGTTCGGCCAGCTCGTGGGCGGCGGTCAGGCCGGCGACCCCGCCGCCGAGCACGACCACCGACTGCCCGGCCGCCGGGGCGGCCCCCGGGCGGGCCGCGGCCGCGGCGGGTGCCGCCGCTTCGAGCCCCAGGGCGGTCGCCGCGCCCGCCACCGCCGTCCCCGCGACGAACGTGCGTCTCGTACTGCCCGCAGTGGTGCCCGAAGTGCTGCCCGTACGCTCCATGGTGCCCCCTATTACCGGTGGTAACGGTCACGTCGGCGGATGAGCATACGGATGTGGCGGTCAGGCCGGAAGGGGCATTCGCGCCCAGTGTTCCGCGTGCGCACGGCAGTTGCGGCTGATACCGACCGTGCCGTGCGCAGCCGAGGGGATGTGGTCAGATAGGGGCATGGCTCGACGCACCCCCCGACCCGCCCGCCCCCAGGCCCCCGAGGACTGCCCCTGCGGGCTGCCCGCGCCGTACGCCGAGTGCTGCGGCCGCTACCACGCCGGGCAGGCGGCGCCCACCGCCGAGGCCCTGATGCGCTCCCGCTTCAGCGCCTTCGCGGTGCACGACGAGCCGTATCTGCTGCGCACCTGGCACCCCGACCACCGGCCCGCCGGGGTCGACTTCGACCCGGGGATGTGCTGGACCCGCCTGGAGGTCCTGGACACCAAGGACGGCAGCGCCTTCCACACCACCGGCGAGGTCACCTTCCGCGCCCACTACACCGAAGGCGGCGGCGAGGGCTCGCTGTACGAGCGGAGCCGTTTCGTCCGGTACGAGGGTGCCTGGGTGTATCTGGACGCGGTCTTCACGGAGTGAACCGGATCGGGGATTTATACGTCCTCTCTCATGAACGGTCGTTACTGTCCGGATCAGGGGGAAAAGATGTCCGACACCGCCGGGGACGAACTCGTCCCGTACACCGACCGGTTACCGATTCCCGCAGTGCTGCGGCCCGCCAAGGCCGATGTGCGCCGTGAGACCGAGATCGCCGTCCGTCCCACCTGGGTGAGGCTGCACAGCCAGCTGCCGCCCACCTTGATGTGGGGCTACAACGGCACCGTGCCCGGCCCCACCATCGAGGTGCGGCGCGGCGAGCGGGTGCGGATCGCCTGGACCAACCGGGTGCCGCGCGGCAGCGAGTACCCGGTCACCGCCGTCGAGGTGCCGCGCCGCCCGCTGGGCACCCCGCCCGCCACCACCGAGGCCGGGCGCGGGGGCGTCGAGCCCAACGCGGACGTGGCCGCGCTGCCCGCCTGGACCGTCACGCATCTGCACGGCGCCCAGACCGGCGGCGGCAACGACGGCTGGGCCGACAACGCGGTGGCCCAGGGCGACGCCCAGCTCTCCGAGTACCCGAACGACCACCAGGCCGTGCAGTGGTGGTACCACGACCACGCCATGAACATCACCCGGTTCAACGTGTACGCCGGGCTCGTCGGCACGTATCTGGTGCGCGACGACGAGGAGGACGCGCTGCGGCTGCCGCGCGGGGAGCGGGAGATGCCGCTGATCCTCGCCGACCGCAACCTCGACACCGACGAGGACGGGCGCCTCAACGGGCGGCTGCTGCACAAGACGTTCGTCATCGACCCGAAGAACGCCGAGACGGGCCGGCCGGTCTCGGCCCCCTTCACCGGCCCGTTCACCACGGTCAACGGAGTCATCTGGCCCTACCTCGACACCGACGCGGCCTGGTACCGCTTCCGGCTCGTCAACGCCTCCAACGCGCGGATCTACGACCTGGTGCTCCTCGACGAGGAGGACAACCCGGTGCCCGGCGTGCTCCACCAGATCGGCAGCGACGGCGGACTGCTGCCCGCCCCGGTGACGGTCGATTTCGACGCGGCGCTGCCGACGCTGACCGTGGCGCCCGCCGAGCGCATGGACCTGCTCGTCGACTTCCGGGAGCTCGCGGGCCGCAGCCTGCGCCTGGTCGACAAGGGCGCGGGCAAGCCCGCCGGGGTGCCCGACCCGGTGAACGACGTGCGCTATCCGCAGGTGATGGAGTTCCGGGTGCGCGAGTGCCCCGAGCCCGACGCCTTCGTCCTGCCGCAGGTGCTCTCCGGCTCCTTCCGGCGGTACGAGCACGGGCAGGTGCACCACGGCCACCGGCTGATCGTGCTCACCCCGCCCGGCACCGTCGGGGGCGGCGGCCACCCGGAGATCTGGGAGATGGCCGAGGTCACCGAAGGCCCGACCGGGCCGGCGGACGGGGTGATCCAGGTCCAGGGCGCCGACGGCAAGGTGAAGACGTACCGGCGGATCTCCCGCACCTTCAACGACGGGCTCGGGTTCACCGTCGCCGAGGGCACTTTCGAGCAGTGGAGCTTCCTGAACCTCGGCGGCCCGGTCCACCCGATGCACATCCACCTCGCCGACTTCCAGCTGATGGGCCGGGACGCGTACACCGTGGACGGCTTCGACGCGAAGCTGGGCGGCACCCGCAAGCCGGTGGCCTACGACGCGAGCCGGCCCATCCCGGTCGCGCCCAACGAGCGCGGGCTCAAGGACGTCTTCCGGGTCCCGGCGGGGCAGCTGGTGCGGGTGCTCGGCCGCTTCGACGGCGCGTACGGGCGGTTCATGTACCACTGCCATCTGCTGGAGCACGAAGACATGGGCATGATGCGGCCGTACGTGGTGGCGCCGCCGGAGGCGCTCAAGTTCGACCACGCCGGGCACGGCGGCCACGACGGCCACGGGGGACATACGGGCTGAGGCACGGGGGCTCCTCGGGTCGCGGGGTGCGGTCAGGACCTGGCCGCACCCACCGTCGTACGGTCGGCCGGGGGCAGGCCGTTGGCCAGGTCCTCGGCGAGCAGCCGCTTGGCGATGGCGTCGGCGGCGGCCCGCAGCTCGGCGCTGCGCGGCCGGCCCCGGTCTCGCTCCAGCTGCTCGTTGAGCCAGTCCGACCAGGACGCGCTGATCGCGTCGACCTCGCGCCGGCCGCCCTCGGTGAGCGAGAAGTAGGTGCCCTCGCGGGTCAGGAACCCTTCGTCGACCATCCGTTGGAAGACCGGCACCAGCACCTCCGGCGGCACGTGGCGGCGGGCCGCGATCAGACCGAGGCTCGCGTGCCCGACCGTCCTGGTGAACAGCTCCACCTGCATCACCGCCCACGCGCCCGCCATGTCGAGCCGGGAGTCGGAGCGGGTCACGATGTGGCGCGCGGTGTCGATGCCCGTACTGCGGACGATCTTGCCGACCGACAGCTCCAGGAGCTTCTGCGAGTCGCCGGTCGACGGCTGCGCGAAGCCCTCGCCCATGTCGGTGGAGGCGGAGCGGGCGGTGTCGCGCAGCTCGACCTGCTTGAGGAGGAGCGCCACCAGGAACCCGACGACCGCCACCGGCACGGTCCACAGGAAGACGGTGTGCAGCGAGTCCGCGTACGCCTGGACGATCGGCTCGGCCGTCGCAGTGGGCAGCGACTTGAGGCCCTCGGGGGACTGCGCGGCCTTGGCGAGCGCCGCCGGGTCGGCCCCGCCCGCCTTCGCCGCGGCCGCGATCCCGTCCGTCAGGTTCGGCTTGAGGGTGTTGGCGTAGATGGTGCCGAAGACCGCGGTGCCGAACGAGCTGCCCAGCGTACGGAAGAAGGTCACGCCCGATGTCGCGGTGCCGAGGTCGGCGTAGTCGACGGTGTTCTGCACGGCGATCGTCAGCACCTGCATGCACAGTCCGATGCCGAGGCCGAGGACGAACATGTACAGCGACTCCAGCCAGGCGCCGCTGTCCGGGCCCATCAGCGACAGCAGATAGAGCCCCACGCCCATCACCAGGGCGCCCACGATGGGGAAGATGCGGTACTGGCCGGTCTTGCTGACCACGTTGCCGCTGAAGACCGAGGCGATCAGCAGCCCGACCACCATCGGCAGGGTGCGCACGCCCGAGACGGTCGCCGAGTCGCCGTCGACGTACTGCAGGTAGGTCGGCAGGAACGTCATCGCGCCCAGCATCGCGAAGCCGACGATGAAGCTGAGGACCGAGCAGACCGTGAAGACGGGGTTGCGGAACAGCCGCATCGGCAGCATCGGCTCGACGGCCCGGGTCTCGGCCCAGCAGAACAGGGCCAGTGCCGCCAGCCCGCCCGCGAAGAGCGCGAGGATGGTGGGCGAGGACCAGGCGTACTCGTTGCCGCCCCAGCTCGTCGCCAGGATCAGGGCGCTCGCCCCGGCCGCGATCAGGCCGATGCCGAGGTAGTCGATCACCGGTTTGGCGACCGACCGGATCGAGGGGATGGTGCGGGCGGCGGCGATGACCACCAGGACCGCGATGGGCACGTTCACGTAGAACGCCCAGCGCCAGCTCAGATGGTCGGTGAACAGCCCGCCGAGCAGCGGCCCGATGACCGTCGCGACGCCGAACACCGCGCCGATCGCGCCCTGGTACTTGCCGCGCTCGCGCAGCGGGATGACATCCGCGATCAGCGCCATCGCGGTGACCATCAGACCGCCCGCGCCGATGCCCTGGAGCGCCCGCCAGGCGATGAGCAGCGACATGTTGGTCGCCAGGCCGCACAGGAACGAGCCGGTGATGAAGACGACCGCCGAGACCTGGAAGACCACCTTGCGGCCGAAGAGGTCGCCGAACTTGCCGACCAGCGCGGTCGCGACGGTCTCCGCGAGCAGGTACGAGGTGACCACCCAGGACATGTGGGCGGCGCCGCCGAGGTCCGAGACGATCGTCGGCAGCGCGGTGCCCACGATCGTCTGGTCCAGCGCGGCCAGCAGCATCCCGAGCATGATCGTGCCGAAGACGATGTTGCGCTGGCGGACGTCCAGCACGGGCGGCGCGGTGGGTGCCGCGGGTGCGGTGTCGCTGGCTGTGGTCACACTGGCACCCTCACACCGCCGCAGGTGGGGCGCATGCCCTGTAGGCCGTGCGGGTGAGCCCGGGGGCGCTAGGGCCTGTCGTCACATTCCCGTCTGCCCGGCGACGCCTGGCACGCTCCCCCAAGCTCTTCGAGCAGGGGGGACCCCCAGAGCACGCACCAGACGCCGCCGGGCCGCCCTTCGGGCGACGACGGGAATGTGACGACAGGCCCTAGCGCGGCGGGTCAGCCGGGCAGTGCCGCGCGGCTCGCGTCCGGCTCGGCGGGCACCGGCGCGCCCGTGCGCCGCAGCCTCGGCAGCGCCGGGACCGACGCCAGGAAGACCAGGGTGGTCAGGACGAACGGCCAGGTGAACGGGCGGCCCCCGGCCGGGGCGAGGAGCGCGCTCAGCGCCGGGCCCAGGACGGTCGCGGCCGCCGCCCCCACCACCGCGAAGCCGAGGCTCCACCGGTCGGCGGCGAGCAGCACCCCGCACAGCGCCATCGCCACCAGCACCGCGTTGTACCCCGTCGTCCCGTCCGCGATCCGCTCCGCCGGTGCGCCCAGAGCCCAGGCCGTGAGGATTCCGACGGCGCTGCCCGCGCAGGCCATCGCACCCGCCAGCCGGTCGGCCGCGAAGATCCCGGCGAGGAAGATCAGCCCTACGTACCACTGCGGCACCAGGAAGATCTGGGCGACGTTGGCGAAGAAGCCGTGCACCACGTCGCGCAGGCCCAGGGCGACCGGCCCCTCGGCGGCGCGGGCGAGCGCGGCCGGTCCTTCGCCCTGGTGCCACACCTTGCTGAAGCCCGGCGCCGCGATCGTCATGGCGCTCGCCGTCAGGCAGAAGGGGAGCGTCAGGGTCGGCAGCCCCCAGGTGCGCAGCACGGTGGCGGTGGCCCCGGCGACCACGGTGACCACCGCGCAGCCGCCCGCCGCGAGCAGCGCGGTGGACAGGTGCCCGGCTCCCAGGACCACCGCGAAGCCCACGGCGACCAGACAGGCGTTGAACCCTTCGAGCCCGGCCGCGACCCGCCCCCGCTCCACACCGAGGAGCTGGGCGGTGCCGGTGCCCACGGCCGTGCCGAGCAGCCCGTACAGGCCGTAGTGCCAGCCCGCCACGAACAGCCCGACGGAGAAGACCGCGCCGGTCACGGCGCTCGGCACGAAGTCGACCTGTGCCTGCCCCCGCAGGACGTGGACGGCGAACCGCCCCCACCGCGCGGCGCGCGAGTGCCCCACCTGAATCCCTCCCGTCCGACGGGCTCCCGACGGCCCAGGGCACTGTAAGGGGCGCGGGCCAGGCCGGGGCAAGAGGTGCGCTCTGGTCGGAACCTCCCACAATCGTCCGTCCGGCTCGGCGGATCCGGTGGGATTGATTTCTCGTTACGCGACGGTAAGTTGACCAGTCAGTCATTTCTCGTACCACCGGTAAGTGCTCCGTACCACTCCGCCCCGAGCCGAGCAGAGGAGTCGTTGCATGGGCGTACGGAAGGATCTGAGGACGGCCGTGCGGCGCGGAGGTCTCACCGGGCGGGCCTGGGTGGAACTCGTGCGCGAGGGTGGTGAGGTGCGCGAGGCGCGGGTCGCTCCGCTCGCCGCCGGGCCCGGGCCGGGCAGCGTCGCCGACATCCCGTTCGCGAACGCCGCAGAGGCGCCGGACGCGGTGGTGCTGCGCCGCAAGCGCGGTGGGCGCTGGCAGCCGGTCACCGCGGCCGCCTTCGCCCGTGAAGTCGCCGACACCGCCAAGGGGCTGGTCGCTTCCGGGCTCGAACCCGGCGGGCGCGTCGCGCTGATGTCGCGCACCCGCTACGAGTGGGCCGTCCTCGACTTCGCGATCTGGGCGGCGGGCGGGGTGAGCGTCCCCGTCTACGCCACCTCCTCGGCCGAGCAGATCGACTGGATCCTCGCGGACTCCGGCGCCCGGATGCTGATCGCGGAGAGCGGGGCCGAGGTGCGGACGGCCGGGGCGGCCGCCGATGGCCGCCGGGTGTTCGTCATCGAAGACGGCGCTCTGGCCCAACTCGCCGTCAGCGGGCGGGAGACGAGCGACGAGGAGCTCCACAGACGGCGCGCCGCGCTCGGCCCCGACACCGTCGCCACCCTCTGCTACACCTCCGGCACCACCGGAAAGCCGAAGGGGTGCGTGCTCACCCACGGCAACCTGTACGCCGAGGCCACCAACACCGTCGAGCTGATGCACCCCGTCTTCCGGGAAGTCAGCAAGCAAACCGCCTCCACCTTGCTCTTCCTGCCGCTCGCCCACATCCTCGGCCGCACCCTCCAGCTCGCCTGCATGCTGGCGCGCATCGAGCTCGGCCACTGGCCCAGCCTCAAACCCGACGAACTCCGCCCCGAATTACGGGAGTTCAGGCCCACCTTCGTCGTCGGTGTCCCGTACCTCTTCGAGAAGATCCACGACACCGGGCGGGCCACCGCCGAGCGGATCGGCCGCGGCGCCTCCTTCGACCGCGCCGACCGGATCGCCGTGCGCTACGGCGAGGCGGCACTGAACCACTTCCTCGGCAAGGGAAAGGGGCCCGGCCCCGCACTCCGCCTCGGCCATGCGCTCTACGACCTGCTGGTCTACCGGCGCGTGCGCAAGGAGCTCGGCGGGCGGCTGCGGTACGCGCTCTGCGGCGGCTCGCCCCTCGACCCCGAGCTGAACCTCTTCTTCTACGCCGCCGGCATCCTCGTCTTCGAGGGCTACGGGCTCACCGAGACCTCCGCGGCCGCCGCCCTCACCCCGCCGCTCGGCCCGCGCCCCGGCACGGTCGGCCGGCCGGTGCCCGGCACCTCGGTCCGCATCGCCGACGACGGCGAGGTCCTGGTGAAGGGGCCGATCGTCTTCGGCGGCTACTGGAACAACCCCGAGGCCACCGACGGTGTCCTGGCCGACGGCTGGTTCGCGACCGGTGACCTCGGGCGGCTCGACGACGACGGCTATCTGACCATCACCGGCCGCAAGAAGGACATCCTGGTCACCTCCGGCGGCAAGAACGTCTCGCCCGGCGTCCTGGAGGACCGGCTGCGCAGCCGTCCGCCGGTCGGCCAGTGCATCGTCGTGGGCGACAACCGCTCGTACGTCGCCGCGCTGGTCACGCTCGACCCCGAGGCGCTCCAGCACTGGCTGGCGGTGCGCGGGCGGCCCACGGACACCCCCGTCGAGGAGTTGGTCGACGACCGGGAGCTCGTCGCGGACGTCCAGAAGGCCGTGGACCACGCCAACGAGGCGGTCTCCCAGGCCGAGTCGATCCGCCGGTTCCGGCTGGTGGCGGGCGAGTTCACCGAGGAGAACGGACTGCTCACCCCGTCCCTGAAGGTCAAGCGGCGGGCGGTGGCCGCCGCGTACGCCCACGAGATCGAGGAGCTGTACGGGCCGAGGTGACCGAGGAGGCGGGCAGCGCATCGGCCCGCTCGCGCAGATGCATCGCGCGCAGCACGACCTCGGTGGCGAAGCGGTGCTCGGGGTCGGCCAGCCGGCGCCCGAAGGCCGCGTCGAGGTTGCGCATCCGGTAGCGGACGGTCTGCGGGTGGATGTGCAGCACCTCGCCGATCTGGGCGGCGGTGCCACGGGTGGCGAGCCACGCCCGCAACGTCTCGATCAGGCGCTCCCGGCGGGTCGCCGTGTGGCCCTGGAGCGGGGCCAGTTCACGGGCCGCGAGCAGTTCCAGGAGCGCCGGGTCCGACATGAGCAGCAGGGTGACCAGGTGGTCCGCGCTGTGGACGACGGGCGCCTCGGTGATGATCCCGGACAGCGCGAGGCCGAGCGCCTGGCGGGCCCAGCGCAGCGAGTCGGCCGCCCCGGCCAGGGACACCGTGGGCCCGGCCGCCGCGCGCGCCCCGCCGAGCGCCTGGGCGAGGGCCGTGCGGCGCTCCGCGTCCAGGGCGCCCGGCACCAGCAGATACGGCTGCGGGTCCCCGAGGTCCATCAGCACGTCGCCCCGCAGCGCGGTGCGCGCCGGGTGGGCGCCGGCACTCAGCGCGACCAGGGTCAGTTCTTCCGGGAGCTGCCAGCCCGCCCGTTCGGCCAGCTCGACGAGGGTGGCCCGGGGCGTGCCGCTGCCCGACGCGATCAGCCGCAGGATCTTTCTTCGTAACTCGTCCTGGTTGTCCTCGGCCGACGACCTGGCCTCCAGATAGCCCTCGCTGGCCAGCCCCTCCAACTGGTCCATGTACGCGAACAGGGTGTCCGCGAACGACAGCATGAAGACGGGGGAGAGGTTGTAGCGCTTGCCCACCTTCTTGGTGTGGCGCAGCGCGACCCGGGCGCCGACGCGGAAGGTGCCGCGCAGGGTGTCCAGACTGCGGCCGTGGGCGGCGGCGAACCGGCCGAACGTACGGATCATCTCGTCCCGCAGCGGCGAGGGCACCGAGGGCCGCACCACCTGGTCCACGAAGATGGTCAGGCTCTGCTCGATCGCCGAGTGCACGAACCGGCCGTGCGGGCCCGCGAAGACGTCCGCGAACTCCGGGTACGCGCGGATGACCTCGGCCTTGATCTCGTCGAGCAGCGGCGGGAGCTCGGGCCACATGATGGTGGCGAGCTCCCGGGGGATCGGTCCCAGCTGCTCCGAGGAGGCCGATGCGTGGAGGGCGTTCGGCATGCGCTGTCCCTTTCACTGGCCGGGACGTACGGCTCGACGTTCGGCTCGGGTGGGCGACGCACCGTGGGCCTGCTGCGGGGCCGACGTCAACTCACAACGTCTGCAACATAGACCAGCCCGCGCCCGAAGGCACCAGTGCGTACGGAGGAAATGTGTGTCCCGCGACGGGTTCTCGTACCGGCCGGACACAAAGATGCTCGCCCCGGCGCGGAAGCGGCAATGGGATTGCCCGAACATGAGCGAAAACGTTGACCTGTGTACGAATTTCCGGGGTGGGGTTGGCCAACGCGCAATAACATGTGTGCGCGTGGCGGCCGGGCGGCCGGCGGCCGGATTCGGCCGTCGGGTATTGCACGGCCCGATTCCCCGCGCGTAGCGTCCTCGGTGCCCCGGGGTCGACGGCTCTCGCCGCCCCTCACGGCGGGCCGCCGCCCGCACCCCGGCGGCGCGGCCCACGCCCCAGGGCTGCGGATCCCGGCGGGGCCCCGCGATCCGTCCCCCCGGATCGCGGGGCCCCGCTCTGCGTGTGCCCGGGATGTGTGCCGCCGTTGATAAGGCGACCGCCCGGAATTGTGGCGCCGGTGACAAATAACCACCGGCGGGCGAGGAGATCGGAGATTCGCGCGGAAGCGGTATTGCGGCACTGGGTTACCCGTACGTAACGTCACGGCGACATCGGCCGTTCCCGGCGCCCGTAGAACCGCTATTCCACAGGAGCAGAGCCATGGGCGGTGCATTCGACCGGCGTGGTGCCGCTATCGCCGCTGCGCTCGGCGTGATCGCGCTTCTCCTCGGCCTTGTTCCGGCGTCGGGGACAATTGCGCGGGACCGCGAGACGGGCGTTCAGGCCATTTACGACTGCGCGGCGGGCTCGGTACACCGGGCCGTCACCGTCGGTTTCACCGGCGTCTATCCGACGGGAGGCCGCCCCGGACAGCCGCTGCGGGCCGAGCGGTTCGCCGTACGCCCCGAACTGACCCCGGACGCGGTCACCGCGCTCCTGCCCCCGGGCACCACCGAGGTCTCCGGCACCGCCCGCCTCGCCGTCGAGGTCGCCCAGAACGGGGCGTCGGCCCGCGCCGACTGGGCAGGGCTCACCGCGCCCGCCGACACGGGGGCCGATGGGCTGCGGCCCGTGTTCACGGGGGAGGTCCCGGCGATCACGCTGGGCTCCTCGGGTGAAGTGACGCTCACGGCGGGGGAGTTGACGCTGATGCTCCAGGCGGCACCGGCTCCTCCGTCGGGACCGGCTACGGCTCCGGCCTCGGGAACATCGGCGTCGCCTGGTGCGTCGGGCGCGGCCCAACCGCCCACCCCTGCAGCCCCGTTGGAGCTGCGCTGCCTCCCCGCGGCAGCCCCCGGCCCGCGGCTCGCCGCCTGGACGGTGACCGAGCCCTCGGCCCCGAGCACTGCCCCCGCCTCCCCGGCCCCCTCCACGCCCGCGGACAGCCGGACGCGCCGGCCCGCGATCCAGGTCGGACCCGGCCCGCTCGCCCCCGCGCCCGTCTGCCCGGCGGACCCGCCCGCCGGGGAGCTCGACCCGAGCAGGCTGCCCAAGCCCCCGCCGGGCGCGGTCGAGGGCCGCCTGGGCGCCTCGCTCTGCGTGGTGGCCGTCGGCTACGTCACCGTCCACAAGCTCGGCGGCGCGATGGTCGTCAACGATCCGCACGACAGCCCCGGCCCGATGTACCTGAACCTCGGCAAGCGCACGGTCAGCGCCCCCGATTACGACGAGTCGGACTCGGTGGGGCTGCTGCGCTTCCCCGACGCCCCGTCCACGTTCCTCACCTTCGGCTTCCAGCCCATCAGCGCGAAGGTGAGCTTCGAGCCGGAGCCGGTCACCGTCGTCAACATCCGGCGCGGCGAGACGTTCACCACCACCATCGCCTACCGGCAGTACCTGCGCATCCACGACGTACGAGTCAACGGCGTGCCCATGGACGTCGGGCCGCGCTGCCGTACCGCGCGGCCGTTCGACACGGTGCTGAGCGGTGCGTACAACTTCCTGACCGGCGGGATCCTCGACGGGGAGATCGCCATCCCGCCGTTCGCCGGCTGCGGCAGCCGGGGCGAGGACCTGTCGCCGCTGTTCACCGCCGCCGTCTCCGGCCCGGGCAACGCCGTCCGGATCCGGCAGGGGCAGCTCGCGGGGGCCGGCAGCGCCCCGCCCGTCCCCGAACTGCCCCCACGCTGAGGAGCCGCGAAGCCATGGGAATCGACGTGGTCGTCGAGGGGCTGACCAAGACCTTCGGACGGCAGACCATCTGGCAGGACGTCACGCTCACCCTGCCCGCGGGCGAGATCAGCGTGATGCTCGGCCCCTCCGGCACCGGCAAGACCGTGTTCCTGAAGGCGATCGTCGGACTGCTCCGGCCGGACCGGGGCCGGGTCCTCGTCGACGGCGTCGACATGGCCAACAGCCGCGAGAGGGACATCTACGAGGCCCGCAAGCTCTTCGGGCTGCTCTTCCAGGACGGGGCGCTGTTCGGCTCGATGAGCCTCTTCGACAACATCGCCTTCCCGCTGCGCGAGCACACCCGCAAGAAGGAGTCGGAGATCCGCCGGATCGTCATGGAGCGCATGGAGGTGGTGGGCCTGGCGGGCGCCGAGCGGAAGCTGCCCGGCGAGATCTCCGGCGGGATGCGCAAACGGGCCGGTCTCGCGCGGGCGCTCGTCCTCGACCCGCAGATCATCCTCTGCGACGAGCCGGACTCCGGCCTCGACCCGGTGCGCACCTCGTACCTCTCCCAACTGCTCATCGACATCAACACCCAGCTCGACGCGACCATGCTGATCGTCACCCACAACATCGACATCGCGACCACAGTCCCGGACAACATGGGGATGCTGTTCCGCCGCGAGCTGGTCGCCTTCGGGCCCCGCGAGGTGCTGCTGACCAGCGAGGAGCCGGTCGTCGAGCAGTTCCTCAACGGGCGCCGGGCCGGGCCCATCGGCATGTCGGAGGAGAAGGACCGGGCGACCATCGCCGAGGAGGCCTCGCACGGCCTCGTCGTCGGCCCGCCCACCCGGCGCACCCTCGCCCCGCAGCTGAAACCCACCCCCGGCCTGCCGGTCCGCCGCGCGGTGCAGCGACGCCGCGCCCGGGTGCGCGAGCTGCTCGACGAGCTGCCGCCCGCCGCCCGCGCGGCCGTGGAGGCGGATCTGCGGGACGCGGCGGAAGCTCTTACCCCGAACGGCGCCGACACGCTCGTACGGACCAGACCCCTGCACACCTATGAGGGCGGGGGTCCGGCATGAGCGCGCCCTCCGAGTCGGCCCCCGAGAGGGCCGTCGGGGCGCGGCCGCCGCTGCGCGTCCTCAACCCCCTGCGCGAGACGGGCAGGCTGTTCGCCCTTGGCTGGACGGTCGTACGGCTCACTTTCCGGCGGCCGTTCCAGGTGCGGGAGTTCGTCGAGCAGTTCTGGTTCATCGCCAGTGTCACCATCCTGCCCGCGATGCTGGTGACGATCCCGTTCGGCGCGGTCATCGCCCTCCAAGTGGGCTCCCTCATCCAGCAGTTCGGCGCCCAGTCCTTCACCGGCGGCGCGAGCGTGCTCGTGCTCGTCCAGCAGGCCAGCCCGCTCATCGTGTCGCTGCTGATCTCGGGGGTCGCGGGCTCGGCGATCTGCGCGGACCTCGGCGCCCGGACGATCCGCGAGGAGCTGGAGGCCATGGAGGTCATGGGCGTCTCGCCGGTGCAACGGCTCGTCGTGCCCAGGGTCCTCGCGGTCATGTCGGTCGGGCTGCTGCTCAACGGACTGGTCTCGGTGGTCGGGACGCTCGGCGGCTACTTCTTCGCCGTGATCGTGCAGCACGGCACCCCCGGCGCGTACCTCGCCAGCTTCTCCGCCCTCGCCCAGCTCTCCGACCTGCTGATCGGCGAACTCAAGGCGGTGCTCTTCGGGTTCATCGCCGGAGTGGTCGCCGCCCACCGGGGCCTGAACCCCAAGGGCGGGCCGAAGGGGGTGGGGGACGCGGTGAACCAGTCCGTCGTCTTCACCTTCCTGATCCTGTTCTTCGTCAACATGGTGCTCACCGCCCTCTACCTCCAGCTCGTCCCGGCGAAGGGGCTGTGACATGGCGCTCCTGGACCGGGCCCGCGGCCGCACCGCTGAGGACACCGACACAGGAACACGCGAGCCGAGCCGGCTGTTCGCCTGGCTGGACCGCCCCGGCGACGAGCTCCTGTTCTATCTGCGCGCCCTGCTCTGGATCCCGCGCGCGGTCCGCCGCTACCCCAAGGAGGTCCAGCGCATCCTCGCCGAGGTCTCCTTCGGCAGCGGCGGGCTGAGCGTCATCGGCGGCACGGTCGGCGTGATGATCGGCATCACCGTCTTCACCGGAACCGTCGTCGGCCTCCAGGGGTACGCGGCGCTCAGCCAGATCGGCACCGACGCCTTCACCGGCTTCGTCTCCGCGTACTTCAACACCCGCGAGATCGCCCCGCTGGTCGCCGCGCTCTCCCTCTCCACCACGGTGGGCGCGGGCTTCACCGCCCAGCTCGGCGCGATGCGCATCAACGAGGAGATCGACGCCCTGGAGAGCATGGGCGTGCGCTCGATGCCGTATCTCGTCTCGACGCGGATCGTGGCGGGCGCGGTGGCGATCGTCCCGCTGTACGGGATCGGGCTGCTCGGCTCGTTCCTGGCGTCCCGGATGGTCACGGTGCTCTTCAACAACCAGTCCACCGGCACCTACGACCACTACTTCCACCTCTTCCTCGCCCCCACCGACGTCCTGCTCTCCTTCCTCAAGGTGCTGGTCTTCAGCGTGCTGGTGATCATGGCGCACTGCTATTACGGCTACCGCGCCACCGGCGGACCGGCGGGCGTCGGCGTGGCCGTGGGCCGGTCGGTGCGGACGGCGATCGTGCTGATCAGCGTCACGGACTTCTTCCTCAGCCTGGCGCTGTGGGGCGCCACGACCACGGTCAAGGTGGCAGGATGAGCGCGCCCGTGCGGGAGAGGCCGACGAGGGTCCGGGCGAAGGCGCGCCCGGCGGACACCGTGCTCGCGCGCCGCCGCAGGCTGGCCGGGCTGGTGTATCTGCTGCTGCCGATCCCGCTGGTCTGGCTGTCGCTCGCCTTCTACCACCACGACTTCGAGTCCACCGCCCGGGTGGTCGTGGAGGCCGGATCGGTCGGCAACGAGATGCGCCCGCAGGCCGACGTGAAGCTGCGGGGCGTGGTGATCGGGCGCGTCGAGAAGATCGACACGGACGGCGAGACCGCCCGGCTCACCCTCGCCATGCAGCCGGGCCAACTGCGCCGGGTGCCCTCCGACGTATCGGCCCAACTGCTGCCCACCACGCTCTTCGGCCAGCGGTACGTGGCGCTCGTGCCGCCCGCACGGCCCTCCGCGCGGCCGCTGGCGCCCGGCAGCGTCATCCCGAAGGACCGCAGCCGCAAGGCCGTCGAACTGGAGACGGCGCTCAACCACCTGCTTCCGCTGCTCACCGCCGTACAGCCGCAGAAGCTCTCCGCGACCCTCACGGCCGTCTCGGACGCGCTGCGCGGACGCGGCGACAAGATCGGCGCCTCGCTGGCCCAACTCGACGCGTATCTGGGCAAGTTCAACCCCCAGCTGCCCGTCCTCAACCGGGACATCAAGGAGTTCGTGCGGGTGAGCGAGGGGTACGCGCAGGCGGCGCCCGACATCGTCGACGCGCTCTACGACGCGACCACCACCAGCGCCACGCTCGCCGCCGAGCAGCACCGACTGGCGACGGTGTACGCGTCGGTGACCACCTCGTCCCGGGACCTCACCACCTGGATCCGGCAGAACCGGGCCAACCTCATCCGGGTCACGGCCGCGAGCCGCCCCTCCCTCCAGATCTTCGGCCGGTACGCCCCGGCCTTCCCCTGCACCCTGAAGACCCTGGCCGACTTCGTCCCCGCGATGGACCGCGCCCTCGGCAAGGGCACCGACGAGCCGGGGCTGCACGTCGACGTGACGGTGGTCCGGGACCGGGGCGCCTACCGGCCGGGCCACGACGCCCCGCGCTACACCGCCACCGGCGGCCCGGCCTGCTACCCGGTCCCCTACGGCGGCGGCCCGGCGTCCGGGCGGGCCCCGACGAGTGCTGCCCCGGCGCTCGCCACGGTCGGCGGCGGGCTCGGCGTGGCCAACTCGCCGCAGGAGAACACCCTGGTGAACGAGGTGCTCGCGGCCGGGGACCGGCGGACGCCCGACGCGCTGCCCGACTGGTCGAGCGTGCTCGCCGGGCCGGTGCTGCGCGGCGCGGAGGTGAGGCTGAAGTGAACCGGGCCCCCCTCACCGGACCGCTCCTCAAGTCGGCGGTCTTCGTCCTGGTCACCGTGCTGGCCACCACCGTGCTCGCGCTGAGCATCAGCAACACGGGCCTGGGCGACAAGGACACGTACAAGGCGTGGTTCACCGACGCCACCGGGCTCACCGAGGGCGACTCGATCCGGATCGCGGGCGTCAAGGTCGGCCAGGTCGAGTCGGTCGACATCGTCCAACGGCGGTACGCGGAGGTGAAGTTCTCGGTGCAGCGGGGCCGGGTCCTGCCCGCCTCCAGCACCGCCTCGATCAAATACCTCAACATGGTCGGCCAGCGGTACGTCGCCCTGGAGCGCGGCACCGGCCCGCTGGGGCAGCCGCCGATGCGGCCGGGCGGGACCATTCCGCTGCGCCGCACCTCGCCCGCGCTCGACCTCACCCAGTTGTTCAACGGCTTCCAGCCGCTCTTCCAGGGGCTCTCCCCGGCCGAGACCAACAAGCTGGCCGGGTCCGTCGTCCAGGTCCTCCAGGGCGAGGGGCCCACCGTGGAGAGCCTGGTCACCACCATCGGGTCGGTCACCAGCACGCTCGCCGCCAAGGACACGGTGATCGGGTCGGTCGTCGACGGCCTCAACACCGTGCTGCGGACGGTCAACACCCGCGAGACCCGGCTGACCGGTCTGATCGACACCCTCGACGAGCTGGTGGCGGGCCTCTCCGGCGACCGCAAACCCATCGGGCAGGCGATCAGCTCCCTGTCGGCGCTGACCACCAGCACGGCGGGACTGCTCGACGAGGGCCGGGCGCCGCTGCGCGCCGGCATCGACCAGCTCGGGCGGGTCTCCGCCAACCTCGCGGACGGCGGGCCGCTGCTCGAACAGTTCCTGCGGCGCACCCCCGCCAAGATGCAGACCCTCACCCGCCTTGCTTCGTACGGGAGTTGGCTCAACCTGTACCTCTGCGAGGCGAGGGTGACGGGGGTGGCCACCGACGACGGCAGTCCGCCCCCCACCGGCATCGCGATCAAGGACCAGAGGTGCCGCCGATGACACGCTTACGCATCCGGCGCGTCCGCAGGCAGGCGCGCAGACCGCTCGCCGAGCGGCACCCCGTGGCGATCGCCGTCGTCGGTCTGCTCTCCATGACCCTGATCGGGCTGCTCGTCTACAACGTCAAGGCGCTGCCGTTCGTCGGCGGCGGGACCCGCTACACCGCCGACTTCAAGGAGTCGGCCGGGCTCCACCCCGGCGACGAGGTCCGCATCGCGGGCGTGAAGGTCGGCGAGGTGAACGCGGTCGGGCTCGACGGGCCCAAGGTGAAGGTGGCCTTCACCGTGAAGGACGCCTGGGTCGGCGACGCCAGTACGGTCGGCATCGCCATCAGGACGCTCCTAGGCTCCAAGTACCTGGCGGTCGACCCGCGCGGCACCGCCGCCCAGAACCCGCACCGGCGCATCCCGATCACCCGCACGACCTCCCCGTACGACGTTCTCGACGCGCTCAACGGACTCGGCGAGACCGTCGGCGAGCTCGACACGCGGTCGCTCGCCAAGAGCTTCGAGACGCTCTCGGCCACCTTCAGGAACACCCCGCCGGGCGTGCACAAGGCCGTCACCGGACTGGCCGACCTGTCGCTGACCATCGCGAGCCGCGACGAGCAGATCACCCGGCTGCTCAAGGGCACCGACCAGGTCACCAGGACGCTGGACGGCAAGAAGGACCGGGTGCGCAGCCTCCTCGCCAACGGCGGTCAGCTCCTCGCCGAGGTCGGCTACCGCAGGGACGCCATCCACGGGCTGCTCGCCGGCGCGCGGAACCTGAGCACCCAGCTCAGCGGGGTCGTCGCGGACAACCGGGCCAGGCTCGGGCCCGCGCTGGACTCGCTCGACCGCGTCACGGCGGTCCTCGCCAGGAACAAGGCGGGCCTCGACAGGATCCTGGCCCAGGCGGGCCCGTACTACCGCCTGGTCGGCAACACCCTGGGCAACGGCCACTGGATGGACAGCTATCTGTGCGGCCTCGTCCCCAAGACGTATCTGCCCCCGGGCAGCCCGCCGTCGAACGGCTGCATGCCCCCGAAACCAGGGAAGGGGAGCCGGAGTTGAGGCCCTTGCGATTCACGCTGCCCCGGCCGCGCAAGCTCCTCGCGCTTGGCATCGCCTTCGCGCTGCTGGTCGCGGCCACCGTCTCGGCCGTCGCCGTGCGCGTCCTGGGCGACGACGGCGCCCTGCACATCACCGCGTACTTCGACCGGACGGTCGGTGTGCACGAAGGGTCGGACCTGCGCGTCCTGGGCGTACGCGTCGGCAGTGTCGGCCGTATCCGGCCCGAGGGCAGACAGGTGCGCGTCAGTCTGAGCGTCAGGAAGGGCGTACGGATTCCGCGGCTCGTGCAGGCGGTCGTCGTCGCCCCGAGCGTCGTCTCCGGCCGCTTCGTGCAGCTCAGCCCCGCCTACAGCGGCAGCGGACCGACCCTGCCGGACGGGGCGGTCATCCCGCGCGAGCGGACCGCGACCCCGATGGAGGTCGACGACCTGGCCAAGAGCGTGAGCGGCCTCGTCGAGGCGCTCGGCCCCGACGGCGCCAACAGGAAGGGCGCGCTCTCGGACCTCATCGACACCGGCGCCAAGAACCTCAAGGGCAACGGCGACGCCGTCGGCCGTACCGTCCAGCAGCTCGGCGGCGCCGCCAAAGTGCTCGGCGGATCCAGCGCCGACCTGGTCAGGACGGTGCGCCAACTCCAGTCGTTCGTCACGATGCTGAAGGAGAACGACGGCACGGTCCGCACCACCGAACAGCAGCTCGGCGACGTCACCACCTTCCTCGCGGGCGAGAAGGACGACCTCGCGGCCGCCCTGAGACAGCTCGGGACCGCCCTGGGCCAGGTGAAGACCTTCATCCGCGACAACCGGGGCAAGCTGAAGAAGGACGTCGACCGGCTCGCCACGCTCACCCAGTCGCTCGTCGACCAACGGGCCTCCCTGGGCGAGGCGTTGGACACGCTGCCGCTCGCCGCCTCCAACCTGGAGAACGCGTACGACCCGGCGACCCGCACCATCGACGGCCGCGCCGACCTCAACGAGCTCGGTCTGCTGCCGCTGCCCGCCGCCGAGACGTACGGGCGGAGCACGCCGGGGGCCGGGCGATGAGGCGCGCCGTCGCGCGGGGCGGGCTCGCGCTGTGCGCCGCGGCCGTCGTCACCGGGCTCGCGATGGTGCCGGGCGGGTTCGGTGTGCCGTCGTTCCACGGCATCGAGGACCTGCCGCTGCCCGGCGGCGCCGACCTCGGCAGCCATCCGTACCGGGTCACCGCCGTGTTCAAGGACGTGACCAGCCTCTTCCCGCAGTCGTCGGTCAAGGTCAACGACGTCGCGGTGGGCCGGGTCGAGAAGATCACGGTGAGCGGGGACGACTGGCTGGCCAGGGTGACCATGAAGGTCAACGGCAAGGTGCGCCTCCCCGCCGACGCCTACGCCAACCTGGAGCAGTCCAGCCTGCTCGGCGAGAAGTACGTCCAGCTCGTCGCACCCGGGGACCTGGCGTCGCGCCCCGACCTCAACGACACCTCGGGCCTGCGCAACGCCGCCGCGCGTGACGTCGGGCCGCTGGCGGACGGCGCGGTGATCCCGCTGGCGCGCACCAACCGCAACGCCGAGGTCGAGGAGGTCTTCGGCGCCCTGTCGATGCTGCTCAACGGCGGCGGGGTGCAGCAGATCAACACCATCACGCGCGAGCTGAACCGCGCCCTGGACGGCCGGCAGTCCTCGGCCCGTTCCGTACTCACCCGGATCTCCACCTTCGCCAAGGACCTCGACGCGCACCGCGGTGACATCACGGACGCGCTCGGCGCCCTCGACCGGCTGTCGTCCACCGTGGCCGCCCGGGATACCGAGGTCGGCACGGTACTGGACCGGCTCGGCCCCGGCCTCAAGGTGCTCCGGGACCAGCGCGGCTCGCTCGTCACCATGCTGAAGTCCCTGGACACGCTGTCGACGGCGGCCGTCGGCACGGTCGAGCGCACCCGGGCCGACATCGTCGCCGACCTGCGGGCGCTCGCGCCCACCCTGAAGGGCCTGGCCGACGCGGGCCGGAACCTGCCCGCCTCGCTCCAGGTGCTGATGACGTACCCGTTCACCGACGAGGTGCTCACCGGCGTCAAGGGCGACTACCTCAACGTCTATCTCAAGGTCGCCGCGGCCCCCGGCACCGTGGTCCTCCCCGCGCACGGCGGATCCGCGCCGCCCGGGGGCGCGCTGCCGCTGCCGTCCGTCGGGGGAGGCGGTGCCCGGTGATCACCCTCGGCACGCACCTCAAGAACCTCGCCTTCCTGCTGCTCGGGGCGCTGGTGCTCGGCTACATCGCGGTGACGTACGCGGACCTGGGCCGCTTCGTCGGCGCGCCGGGCTCGTACACCGTACGCGTCCAACTCGCCGAGACCGGCGGCCTGTTCACCGGATCCGACGTCACCTACCGGGGCGTCGACGTCGGCCGGGTCCGCAGTATCGCGCTGACCCGCGACGGCGTGGAGGCGCGCCTCGCCATCGACGACGGCACTCCGCCGATCCCCGCCGACCTGGACGCGAAGGTGGCCGGTCTTTCGGCGGTGGGCGAGCAGTACCTCGACCTCGCGCCCCGCACCGACAAGGGGCCCTACCTCCACGACGGCGACACGGTCGCCCGCGAGGACACCAGCACGCCCGCCCCGATCACCCGACTCCTCACCGGAGTCGACTCCTTGGCGGCGTCGGTGCCGACCGACGAGCTGCGCACGGCCGTCGACGAGCTCGGCAAGGCGTTCGCCAACCAGGGCTCCAACCTCCAGGTGCTCCTGGACGCGGGCAGCCAGTTCCTCAACGCCGCCGACCAGGCGCTGCCCGCCACCAGCAAACTGCTCGCCGACGGGGAGACCGTGCTGAAGACCCAGGCCGACAGCACCCGGGCCCTCACCTCCTTCGCCACCGGCGCCCGGCAGCTCGCCCGGCAGCTGAAGGACTCCGACTCCGACCTCCGCCGCGTCATCGACGAAACCCCGGGCACGGCCGACGAGTTCACCGCGCTGCTGCGCGACACCGACCCCGGTCTGAGCGTGCTTCTGGCCAACCTCACCACCACCTCCGAGCTCCTGGTCACCCGCCAGCGCGGCACCGAGGAGCTGATGGTGCGGCTGCCCCGGGTGGCGGCCGCGGGTTCCACCGCCGTCGGGCCGGGCGGAGTGGACTTCGGCATGGTCACCACCTTCTTCAAGCCACTGCCCTGCACGACGGGCTACGAGGGCACCCCCTACCGCAACGGCCTCGACACCTCCGGGAGTACGCACGTGAACACCTCGGCGCGCTGCACCGCCCCGGCCGCGAGCGGCCAGAACGTCCGCGGCTCGGGCAACGCGCCCAAGGGGCCGCTGCCCACCCCGGCCGTACCGGGCTCGCTGTCCGGCTCCGGCGGGGGAGTCGGCGTGCTGGGCGCGCCCTCCGTACCGCCGCAGAGCCCGACGAGCCTCGCCGGTCTGCTGGGACTGGGGGAGTGACGGTATGAGGCGTCGGCGGCTGGTTCCGGTCCTGGGGCTCGTGCTCGCCCTGGCCCTGTGCGGTGTGTCCGGATGGTCGTACGCACGGGCCCGGGGCGACGGCGATCTGGCGTACGCGCAGAGCCGCGACGCGGCGCTCGCCGCCGGGCGCCGCCACATCGCCCGGCTGAACTCCTTCGACGCCCGCGACGTCGACACGGGCCTGGCCGCGTGGCTCGACGCGACGACCGGCCCGCTCCGGGACGAGCTGCGCACGACCCGCGCCAAGAGCGCCCAAGTCCTCAAGGAGCAGGGCGCCACGGCCCGCGCCGAGGTCACCGACGCGGCCGTCACCGAACTCGACGACCGGTCCGGCACGGCCCGGCTGATCGCGACCGTACGGATCGAGGCCCAGCCGCGCACGGGCGCCACGACCACCGACCGCAAACGCTTCGAGGCGGGCCTCACGCGCACCGGCGGCGGCTGGAAGCTCACCTCCCTGACCGCCGTCGCGGTCGGGACGGGCTGAAGGGAGGGGACACCATGACCGCGATCGAAGAGAGGGGCACCACGGCCCGCGCCACCGGGGAACCGGCCGCCCGCGAACGCCTGCGCCGCTTCCTGCTGCCGCTGCTCATCGCGGCCCTGGTGGCGGTGAGCGGCGTCCTCCTGCTGCTCGCCGGGCAGGCGAAGCACTCCCCGGCCGCCGCCAACCGCGCGCTGACCGACCGTACGGCGACCGACGAGGTGCTCGACGAGGTGGGTGCGGCGGTGAGCCGCGTGTTCAGCTACGGGCCGCAGACCCTGACCCGCACCCGCGCCGACGCCCACGCGCTGCTGCGGGGACAGGCGGCGAAGGAGTACGAAGCGCTCTTCGCGCAGGTCCAACAGCGCGTAACAGAGCAGGAGTTGACGCTCACCACGCGAGTCGCCCGCGCCGGGGTCGCCCGGCTCACCGGCACCCGCGCGGAGCTGCTGCTCTTCCTCGACCAGACCAGTGTGCGGCGCGGCGCCAAGGCGACCACGGTGGCCGCGCAGCTCTCGGTGACCGCCGGGCGCGACGGCGGGCGCTGGCGGATCACAGCGATCGAGGCCCGCTAGGGCCAGAGGGGAGGTGCCATGGCACGGATGACACCGACGGTGCGCAGACGGCCGTCACGTACCGCGGCGACCGGGCTCGCGGCCGCGCTGGCCTGCGCGTTCGCCGTCTGGACGGGCGGATCCTGGTACGCGGTCGCGCACGACGAGCGGGCCGCGTTCGCCCGCACCAGGGACGAGGTGCTCCAGGCGGGCGAGCAGGGCGTGCAGAACATGAACACCCTCGACCACGGCGACCTGGCGCACGGCCTCGACCTCTGGGAGGAGTCGGCCACCGGCGACCTGCTCAAGGAACTCAAGGACAGCAGGAAGCAGTTCGCGCAGCAGGTCGAGAGCGCCGGGACCACGACCACCGCAAAGGTGCTCTCCGGCGCGGTCACCGAACTCGACGAACGGGCGGGCCGGGCACGGGTGATGGTCGCGATCCGGATCACCGTCGTCGCGGCGGACCGCAGGAGCAGCACCAAGGACAGCCGGATGCTCGGCGAACTGACCCGCACCCCGGCGGGCTGGAAGCTCAGCCGACTGGGCCAGGCACCGGTCGGCGACGCGGCCGGTCCGACCGCCACCCCGTCCGGCGGTACGCCCACCCCCAGCGGCAGCTGACCCGGAGGCCCGCGATGTCGACCACCCGCCACCTCGTCAACCGGCAGCGCCGCCTGGCCGCGGCGCGCCCGCCCGCGCCACGGCCGACCGATCCCGAGCAACGCCGGACGCCCCCGTTCCGCCACGCCGCACCCGCCGCCCGCCGGAAACCCGCGTCCGCCCGCCCTGCCAGGAGTCTCCCGCCCTGGCCGCTGGTGCTCGCCGCCCTGACCGTGCTGCTCGCCGCGTTCTCCGTCCTCGCGTACGTCCAGAGCGGGCACAGGGACACCGCCGGGAGCAACACCGCACTGGCCGACACCGCCCGTACCAGCGAGGTCAAGGGCGTCGTCGACGAGGCCGTGCAGGGCATCTTCTCGTACGACCACACCGACCCGGCCAGGACCGAGGCGGCGGCCGCGCGCCGGCTCACCGGTGCGGCCGTCGCGCAGTACCGGACCTTGATGGGGCCGGTCCGCGAACAGGGGCCGCAGCAGAAGCTCGTGCTGACCACCACCGTCACCGACAGCGGCGTCGAGGTCATCGACGGCGACCGCGCCCGGGTCCTGGTCTTCGCCGACCAGAGCAGCACCCGCACCGGCAAGGGCGGCGGCACCACCGTCGCCGCCGCGATGTTCGCGGTCGACGCGGTCCGCCAGGACGGCACCTGGCGGATCGCCGCCCTCGACACCTTCCGGCGCGCCCCCGGCACCCCGACCGACCAGGGCAAGGAGTGAGAGCCGTGCTTCCTCGACAGGTGAACCGGACCGCGGTGCTGCTCGCCGCCGTCGCCCTGGCGGCCGCCGCGTGCGGCTCCTCGGCGCAGCCGCCGCCGGAGGTGGACTGGGCGGGCGGAGTCTGCGCGCACCTGGCGGACAGCGGGGCCGGGCTCGCGGTGCCCACGGTCGACAAGACACAGCCGGTGCGGGCCAAGGGGCAGATGGTCACCTTCCTCACCGCGCTCTCCCAGCGGCTCGGGGCGCTGCGCGCGGACATGCAGCAGGACGGGGCGCCGCCGGTCGACGGCGGCGCGGCCGCCTTCGGCACGGCCCTGGACCATCTGGACAAGGCCCGTACGTCGGTGGGCGACGCGGTCGCCACGCTCTCCAAGGCCGAGGTCACCGACCAGAAGTCGCTGAAGTCGGCGCTGGACGCGGCGGGTTCGTCCCTGAAGGCGGTGAGCGCGTACAAGGGCCCCGCCGACGACCTGCGGGCGGATCCGAAGCTGCGGAAGGCGTTCGACGACAACCCGGACTGCGCCGCGGCCGTCACCGCGGCCGGGGGCGGACGGGGGCCGGGCGATGGATCCTGAACCCGAACGCCACGAGAGCCTGCGGGAGCTGTCGCGGGGGCAGCGGCTGGCCGTCGTCGCCGCCGCGGCCGCCGTCGCCGCGGGCCTGCTCGTCCACACCGGCGCCACCTTCCTGCACCTCGCGCCGCGCAACGCGGCCACCGACGCCATCGGTGACACCGTCAACTCCTATATGGCGCCCGAGTTCTCGCAGAGCTGGCAGCTCTTCGCGCCCGACATCACCCGGACCATGACGGCGGTCGGCGCCCGCGTCGAACTGCGCGCTGCGGACGGCACCACCCGGACCGGCCCCTGGCGCGACCTCACCGCACAGGACCTGGCCGAGCTGCGCGGCAACCCGCTGCCGAGCCGGATCCGCCAGCAACTCGCCACCGCCTGGAGCACGATGCTCGCCTCGCACGACGCCCAGCAGCGGCCCGTCGGCCCGGTCGGCCTCGACAGCGAGCAGTACCTCAAACGCCTCGCCCTGTCCCGGATGCCCGCCACCCCGCGCGGCGCGCGCATCGAACGGATCCAGTTCCGCTCCACCGACACCACCGTCCCGCCCCCGCCGTGGAAGACGGGCGCCACCCGCACCGCCCCGGTGGTGCGCACCTATCCGTGGTGGCCGGTGGGCCCCGACGACTTCGCCCAGGGGCGTACGTCATGAAGCCACAACCAGCCGTCGAGAGCGGCGAGTCGAGGCTCGACCGGGTGCTCGGGCGGGCGTGCGACGCGCGCGTGTGGGCCCATCAGAGCGCGGCGGTACGGATCGGCATGGCCGGGGTCTGGCTGCTGCTCCTCGTCCACGAGTTCTGGCGGCGCGAGCGGATCTGGGGGCCGGACGCCCCGTGGAGCTGGCGGCTCGCGGAGCACTCGCTCGACCGGAGCCATGCGTTCAGCGTGCTGCGCTGGTCGAGCGGCGAGCTGTGGTTCGAGGTCTTCTACGTGCTCTCGGCGGCCGTCGCGGTGGCGCTCCTGCTCGGCTGGCGCACCCGGACGACCTCCCTGCTGTTCCTCATCAGCGTGCTCTCCCTCGACCACCGCAACGAGAACGCGCTCAACGCGGGCGACACCATCTTCCGCATCACCGCCGTCTACCTCGTCTTCACCCGGTGCGCCCAGGTGTGGTCACTGGACGCGCGCCGGCGCGGGCGCGCCCCGGACACGCGCGACCGCACGGGCGTGGTGCTGTGGTCCGTCTGCGGCCTGGTCCTCGCCTGGGCGACGCTGCTCGCGCTGCTCACCGGCGGCTGGGCGCTGCTGCTGTGGGGCTGCTGGGCGGGCCAGGCGCTGTGGCGCGGGCTGCGCGGCCGTCCGGGAGCGCGCCGCACCCTGGAGCTGATCGGCCATCTGCTGCACAACGGCGCGGTGGCGATGATGATGATCCAGCTGTGCCTGCTGTACGGGTCGGCCGGCTGGTACAAGATCCAGGGCGCGCCCTGGCAGGACGGCACCGCCGTGTACTGGTCGGCCGGGCTCGACTGGCTGGAACCGTACCCCGAGCTCTCGCACGCCCTCTCCTCGCACGCGCTGACCGTGCTCGCGCTGACGTACGGAACCGTGCTCGTCCAGGTCGCCTTCCCGTTCAGCCTCCTCGACCGGCGGGTCAAGAACGTCCTGCTCGCGCTGCTGTTCGCCGAGCACATCGGCATCGGGCTGCTGCTCGGGCTGCCGTACTTCTCGCTCTCGATGATCGCGGCCGACCTGGTGTTCCTGCCGACCGGGTTCCTGGTGGCGGCGGGGGAGCGGGTCGTCGGACTGCGGCGGCGTCTGACCGGTGGGACGGGTGCCGGTGGGGCGGGTGGCGGACGACCGGCCCCCGACGCCCGGGGCGCGGAGGCCGGTCTGGCGGCCCGCTCGGAGGAACGCTCGGAGGAAGGGAAAGGGGTCACCCCTTCTTGGCGAGCGTCATGGTGATCGTGTTGCCCGGGCCCGAGGTGAAGGCACTGAGGATGTCGTTGAACGCGCCGCAGCCCTTGAGGGGCGGCAGGGTGTACGTGCCCTTGAGCTTGCCGCCGCCGAGCGGGTCGAACCTGCCGTCCGAGGTGAGGCCGACGTCGGCGGGGGTGCCGGTCTTGCAGTCCGCGCCGCCGCCCAGCGGGATGCCGAAGACGGCGATCTCGGGGAGCTTCACGTACATGCTGGACTTGGCGGTGAGGTCACCGGCGGTGTTGAGCGTGCCGTTCGTCCGGCCCACCTGCTGGAACTCGATCTTCGCGGTCGCGGGGAGGAAACCGAGGATCGAGAACTTGCCCGAGGTGGGGTTCAGCGTCAGATCGGCGTTGTACGTGCCCGAGGCGAGGTCGAAGTCGGCCTCGATGCCACCGGCCAGCGCGGCGGTCCCGTTCGCGGCCTTGATGGTCGAGCTTCCGGTGAGGCCGTAGCTCAGGTGGATGGGCGGGTTGGGGTTGGTGGGGTTGGTCGGATTGGTGGGGTTCGTTGGGTTCGTTGGGTTCGTTGGGTTCGTGGGATTGGTGGGGCTAGTTGGGTTGGTCGGGCTTGTTGGGTTGGTGGGGTTCGTTGGATTGGTGGGGCTGGTCGGGTTCGTAGGGTTGGTCGGATTCGTGGGGTTGGTTGGGTTGGTTGGATTGGTTGGGCTCGTGGGGTTCGTCGGGTTGTTGTCCACGACCTTGAAGCGGTGCAGGGTCTTGTCCGTCGACGTCAGGGTGCACGCGGCGTCGAACGTGTCCTTGCCCGTGACCAGTTGGACCGGCTTGCCGTTGGCGTCCCGCGCGATCATGTCGTGCAGCGAGATGTTGTTGACGTCGATGCTGCCGTCACCGGTCTTGTCGAAGGTCAGCGAGGGCGCGTTGCCCTTGGCGACGACGGTGAAGTCGGAGGGCGGGCTGGGGATGTTGCCCTTGGCCACGTCGTTCTCGACCTTGATCCCGGAGAGCGGCCCGGACGGGGTGTTCACCGTGACGTCGGCGGTGGCCTTGCCCTCCAGGGTCTTGGCGCCGACCAGCCCCAGGCCCTGCGCGGCCCGCGAGCTCACCAGGGTCTCGGACGTGATCTCGAAGGCCGGGGTCGCCCGGCCCTTCTGGATCTCGTCCGGGATGTCGGCCGTGATGGTGATTTTGATCGGGTCGGCGTTGATCAGGGGGAAGACGCAGGAGTACTCCTGCTTCAGCTTGGCCGGTACCGCCGCTGCCGTGCCGGCGGCGGTGACCGACACCGTGGTGGCGACCACGCCGATGGCGGCGGTGACGGCCAGGGTGGACAGCGCTCCCTTGGTCCGCTTTCTCTGAATTCCCATGAGCTGCCTCTCGCTGTGGTGAAACCATCGTGTTTCGGATCGGAAACTACTGAGCGGTAAGGTAGGGGTCAAGGGTAAATTCAGTACCGAACAGCCAGGAAATTGTGAATTGGCAGCCATTGATGAATCGGGCGGTCTTTTTTCGTCGTCCCGTGCACATTCCTCGCGCCATAGGGATGTGATTCGGACGTACTGGCGGCGGGCGTGAAAAGACCGTTGACCGCCCTCCCCGACCTCACTACTTTCCTTGGGGTATGGGAGTTCCTAAAAGCAGAACCAGGGTGAAATGCGCGCTCGGTGGCTCGGCGGCCCTCGCGCTGGCGGGCGGCGCGCTCCTCTCGTACGGGGTCGGCAGCGCGGCCGCCGTGGAGGCCCGGCTTTCACAGACGTACGAGTGCAAGTTCCCGCTGATCGGGGCGGATCCGCTGAAGGTGGCGATCACCGCCGAACTGCCCGCCTCGGTTCCCGTGAACACCCAGACGGGCGCGATACGGATCGACGCGCTGTCCACGGTGAGCGCGCGGGCGGCGCAGGGCCTCGGGCTCGTGGGCGCGAAGAGCGTGGAGGGGGTCGCCTCGGCGAGCGCCACGGTGAACCTGCCGGGCGGCGATCAGCTCGACGTG
The DNA here is from genome assembly GCF_030028635.1 of Streptomyces sp. BPTC-684. Lineage (NCBI taxonomy): Bacteria > Bacillati > Actinomycetota > Actinomycetes > Kitasatosporales > Streptomycetaceae > Streptomyces > Streptomyces sp. BPTC-684. The sequence continues at coordinate 169,933 of NZ_CP124863.1, read as the reverse complement.
GGCCTCGACACCACCGTGGCGAAGGCCGATGTGCCCAGTCCCGCCAGGGATTTCGACGTCAAGGCGTCCGGCGCGGCCCCGTCGCTCTCCTTCCGCAGACCCGGCGCGGCCACTATTGACGTCAACGCCCTCACGCTGAAGCTGACGGCCCGGGATGCGGCGGGCAAGGTCGTCCAACTTCCGCCCTATGGCGACGTGTTCGAGGCACCCTGCGCGCTCAAGCCCGCCGACCAGAACAAGACGCTCCACCGGTTCACCATCACCGGCGCCGACCCGACGGGCCCGACCCCCACCGGCCCGACCCCCTCCGGCCCCTCGCCGACCGGCTCCGCGACGGCCGGGCCGGGGCCGACGGGGCCATCCCCGACCGGCCCGAGCCCGACGGGCCCCGGCGGCACCCCCGGCCCCACCGGAACCCCCGGCCCCGGCTCGTCCGCCCCGCCGCCCGGCACGACCGGCGGCACCTCGACCGGCGCCTCCGGCAACACCGACCTCGTCACCCACGTCAACGGCCCCGGCTCCGGCGGCGGCGGCAGCCTCGCGGGCACCGGCGCCGCCGCCGCGGGCTGGCTGCTCACCGGCGCCGGAGTGCTCGGCGCGGCGGGCATCGCCGCCCTCCACTACGCGCCGCGCCGCATCCGGGGCGAGGGCGACGACGGGACCGCGTAAGACGACGACACCGCATGAGCCGTACGCGTACGGCCGAAGTCACCCGACGACCTGCCCGGTCCGCCCGGCCGCCCGGCGGCGCAGCACCAGCCACACCACCCCACCGGCCAGGACGAGTCCGGCGAGGGCGACGACCGTCCAGTTCACCGTGGCGTAGCCGACCTCGGCGCTCTCGACCAGGTTGCCCGCCGTGTCGCTGGCGGTCACCTCCACGTTCCCCCAGTCCACGAGCGGCGGCCCGACCCACTTCTGGGTCACCTCGACGCGCTGGCCCGGCAGCAGTTCGGCGGGCAGCCGCCGCCCCGGGGGCTCGAAGGAGGTGTGCCCGAACACCCCTTTCGCCCGCAGCGTCACCTGCGGCGAAAGCATCACGTTGCCGCTGTTGACCAGCGCGTACGAGATGGTCGCGGCACGTTTCGCCCCCGGCACGAGCGGCGCGGTGTAACGGAACCTCACGTCGTCGATGCGCAGCCCCTGCACGCGGGCGCCGTTCACCTTCAGATAGACACGGGCCCCGACGGCCTGCTGGACCGCGACCCCGTTGCCGTCGGCGCGGCCCAGATGGGTGTCGAGGGCGACGATCGCCCCCGGATGGTCGCCCGGCTCGGCGCCCTTCGGCACGGTGAGCGTGAACGGGACGGTGACCTCGCCGCCGCCGGGAACGGTCACCTCGGTGCGGTCAAGCCGCGTCCAGGCTCCGACGCCGGTCATCCGCTCGCCCTTGTTCCGCACGGCGAAACCGCCGTCGCGCGGCGTGTTGTAGCCGTCCGTTCCGTACAACTGGAAGGTCGCCGTCCGGGCGTCGAGGTTCTTCACGGTCACCTTGTCGCGCACGGTCGCGCCCCGGTCGGCGGTCATCCGGAAGTACGCCCGGGTCGGTGTGTTCGGCGCGCCCTGGTGCACCGGGAAGACCGACCAGCGGCCGTTGTCGGCGGCCTGCGCGGGAAGCGCGGGCAGCGCGGCGACCGCCGCGAGCAGCCCGAGGACGGCGAGGAGCGGCGCCCGCCGCCGCGAAGTGCTGCGCTTGCTCATACGGGTTCCCCCCTGGGAGCTCGTGGGGACGGAAGCGGGCCGGTCGCGGGGTGCGACCGGCCCGGGGGAGGCGCGACTCACGTCAGGGTGAGCGTGAGTACGGCCTTGTAGTCGCCCGCGGCGGTCGTCGCGGGGATGTTGAGGGACAGTGCGCTGTCCACGGTGAACTGGCCGCCGGTGGCGGCCGCGTCGGGTGCCCCGGCCAGGGTGGCGCCGACGGTTCCGACGGGGCCCTCGGTCCCTGCCACGCAGTTGCTCTTGGAGCCGGGGGACGTCGCGCACGCGGGCTTCCAGCTGAGCTTGTCCGCGCCGATCGCACCGGCCGTACCGGTGAAGTCGGTGACCTTGCCGGTCAGCGACCAGCCGGTGGCGCCGTTGCGGCCGTCCTTGACGGTGACGGTCTGGAGATTGCCGCTGGAGACGCCGCCCAGGCCCTGGTTCACGGCGGAGAGGGCCACGCTGTCACCGGGCTGGCTCATGGAGAGCGTGCCGGCCGCGGCCTTCACCTGGGTGCTCAGGTTCTGCTGAGCGGTGGAACCGGAGGGGGCGGTGGGGTTGGTGGGGCTAGTCGGGTTGGTCGGGTTCGTAGGGTTGGTCGGGTTCGTAGGGTTGGTGGGATTCGTTGGGTTGGTCGGGTCAGTCGGGTTCGTGGGATTCGTGGGGTTCGTGGGGTTCTTCGGCACGATCTTGAAGCTCGCGAGGACCTTGTCCGTCGACTTCAGCGTGCACGGGGCGTCGAACGTGTCCTTGCCCGTGACCAGTTGGATCGGCTTGCCGTTGGCGTCGCGCACGATCATGTCGTGCAGACCGATCCCGTTCACCTCGATGCGTGCGTCGCCCACCGTGTTGAAGGTGAGCGAGGGCGCGTTGCCCTTGGCGTTGACCGTGAAGTCGGCCGGCGGGCTGGGGATGTTGGTCTTCTCGACCGTGTTCTCGACGCCGATTCCGGAGAGCGGCCCGTCCGGCGTGTATACCGTGACGGTCGCCGTCGCCTTGCCCTCCAGCGTCTTTCCGCCGACCAGTCCGAGCCCTTGTGCCGCCCGTGAACTCACCTTCGTGGCCGTGTTGACCGCGAAGGCGGGCGACGCCGTGCCCACTTCGATCTCGGTCGGTATCTCGGCCGTGATGGTCGCCTCGATCGGGTCGCTGCCGATCAGCGGAAATACGCAGTCGTACTGCTGGACGAGCTTCGCCGGGGCCGCCTGCGCGGTTCCGGCGCCCGCGAATCCGAGCAGCGCCGCGACGACACCGCCGGCGGCGGCGACGGCCAGGACGGATCTCGTCCCGGACTTTCTCTGCTGAGCTCCCATGAGCTACCTCTTGTGTGTTGTACGGACAGTGCGGAACTGGCGCGAACACTCGCCCGCGAAAGGGCGTGAGGCTAGGTGAAGGGCGGAAAGTTCCGCGTTTCGGATGCGTAAACTACTTGCGAGTAGGGGGACGGTCAAGGCACGGGATATGCAAGGGTGGCGGAGGCCCCGGTGGCTCCTGTTTCTTGTCACCGCGGTGAGTGCGGCCGTGCCCTTTCTTGTCTCCGCCGTACACATGCTCACCGGCGTGACAAATCCCGGAATGGAAATGAAATAAATACAAAGAAGAAATGAAATTCCGGAAGCGGTGAGGAATGATCCGTATCGGGCGCCGGTCTCGCCGGGTGATCCCGCGCCGCCATCGGCCGCTCGGGCGCGATTGCAATATGACGGTGTGTCAGATATGACGGAACGCCAGGGAAGGTGGGGAGTCCATGGGGAAGCCGGGACGGCCGGGGACGGTGCGGCGGGGCGCGAGGCGCCCTGGCAGCCGCTCCCCGCGATCGGTAAGGTCGGCCCCGGCCGAGCGGCAGCCGGCCGCGTCGACCCGCAAGGCACCACGCTCGCCCCGGTCCTCCCCGTCGGGCGGCGCCGTCGAGAGTCCCCGCCCCACCACGCGACCCCGCCCCACCGCAAGTCCCGGCAGCGGTACGAGTACCGACACCCGTACAAGTCCCCGTATCAGCGCACCTCCCGGCAGTGGTACGAGCTCCACGAGCGGCCCGGCGCCGCAGGGCGGCCCACCCCCCGGCCGTCCGGCGGGCCCGCCGCCCCCGAGCCTGCGGAGCTCACCGCTGCCGCCACCCCCCTCGCAGCTCCATCGGTCTGATTCGGAGTGTTCATGACGCCCGTAGCGCCGAACCCTGAACTTGTCATCGGATTGAGCCCGTTGGGCCTGCCCGACCCGCGTCCGGTCGCCGCGGTCCGCCGGGCCGGCGGACTCGGAGTGCTGGATCTCGGGGCGGGCGACCGCCGCGCCAGAGAGGCGCTCGCCCGCGTACGGCGCTGGACGGCGGACGCCTTCGGCGTCCGGGTCGGGCCGTCCTGTGCCCTGACGCCCGAGGAGGTGGCCGAGGAGTGCGGCGGCGCCCTCCCGCCCGTGGTGCTGCTCGCCGCCGACGCCGACTGGAAAATCAGCCAACTGGCCGACGAATGCAGGGTATTGGCGGAGGTCGGGGACCGGGACGAGGCGCGCCGGGCCGCCGCGGACGGCGCGTACGGGCTCGTGGCGCGCGGCAGCGAGTGCGGCGGTCGCGGTGGCGACCTCAGCACCTTCGTCCTCCTCCAGGCGCTGCTCGCCGACCCGGCGTACGACCTGCCCGTGTGGGCCTGCGGGGGCATCGGCCCGCGTACGGCGGCGGCCGCCGTGGTCGGCGGCGCGGCCGGGGTCGTCCTCGACACCCAGCTGGCCCTGCTCGCCGAGTCCGGGATCGCCGACGAGGCGGCGGCCGCGCTGCGCACGGCGGACGGGTCCGGGACGAGCGTCGTCGACGGCGTCCGGGCGCTGCGGAACGCCCGCACGGGCCTCCAACTCCCCGTCGGCCAGGACGGGTTCCTCGCCGCCCGGTTCGCCGAGCGGTGGGGCACCGTGGCCGGTGCCGTACGCGGGGTGCGCGAGGCGATCGCGGCCGCAGTGGGCGACCCGGCCGTGGCGCGGACCCTGGCGGCGGGTTCCGCGATGGCGGACGCGCTCGGCACCCGGCTGCCGGTCGTGCAGGGACCGATGACCCGGGTCAGCGACCGGGCGGGCTTCGCGGCGGCCGTGGCGCGCGAAGGGGCGCTGCCGATGCTGGCGCTCGCCCTGTCCGACGGCGAACAGAGCCGCGCCCTCCTCGAACGGACCCGCGGCGAACTGGGTGAACGGCCCTGGGGCGTGGGCATCCTCGGCTTCGCCGACAGCCGCATCAGGGCGGAACAGCTCGCGGCCGTACGAGCCGTCCGGCCCACGCACGCGATCATCGCCGGGGGGCGGCCGTCCCAGGCGGCCGACCTGGAGGCGGCCGGAATCAAGACGTTCCTGCACGTGCCCTCGGCCACGCTGCTCGAACAGTTCATTGACATGGGCATGCGTAAGTTTGTCTTCGAAGGCGCCGAATGCGGCGGACACGTCGGACCGCGCAACAGCTTTCCGCTCTGGGAAGCGCAGTTGGCGGTGGTCGAGGAGTACGTGGCGCGCGCGCCCGGCACCGCGGGCGACTTCCAGGTGCTGCTCGCGGGCGGCATCCACGACGAGCGCTCCTCGGCCATGGCCGCCGCGCTCACCGCCCCGCTCGCCGCGCGCGGCGTCGCGGTCGGCGTCCTGATGGGTACGGCGTACCTCTTCACGGCCGAGGCGGTCGAATCCGGCGCGATCCAGCCGGTGTTCCAGCGCCAGGTGATCGCCGCCGGGGCCACCGCGCTCCTGGAGAGCGCCCCGGGCCACGCCACCCGCTGCGTCGCCAGCCCGTACACCGCCCACTACGCGGCCGCCCGCGCGCGCCTGCACGCCGACGGCACCCCCGACCGTCAGGCGTGGGAGGAGCTGGAGCGGCTGAACATCGGGCGGCTGCGGATCGCCAGCAAGGGCGTCGAGCGCGAGGGCGGCGAGCTGCGGCCCGTCTCCGAGCAACGCCAGCTGGACGCCGGGATGTTCATGGCCGGGGAGGTGGCCGTGCTGCGCTCGGCGGCCACGACCGTCGGCGCGCTGCACGACGCCGTGAGCCGGGGCGCCGCCGCCTTCGCCGAGCGGCGCGCGGCCGAACTGCGCGAAGCCCTCGGCGCGGCCGACGACGTCGTCGAGGATCCTGCCGCGCAGCCGCTCGACATCGCTGTCGTGGGCATGGCCTGCATGTTTCCGCAGGCCCCCGATCTGGCGACGTACTGGGCGAACGTCGTCGGCGGCGTCGACGCGGTCACCGAAGTCCCCGCCGACCGCTGGGACCCGGAGATCTACCACGACGCCACGGGCGAGCGCGCCGGTACGACCGCGTCGCGGTGGGGAGGCTTCCTGCCGCCGATCCCCTTCGACCCGTTCGCGTACGGCATCCCGCCCGCCTCGCTCGGCAGCATCGAACCCGTACAACTGCTCGCCCTCGAAGCGGCCCGGCGGGCGCTGGAGGACGCCGGGTACGGCGACCGGCCCTTCGACCGCTCCCGTACGTCCGTGGTGTTCGGGGCCGAGTCCGGCAGCGACCTGTCCGGCGCGACCACCTTGCGCACGGTCCTGCCCGCCTATCTGGGGGAGGTGCCGCCCGCCGTCGAGGAGCAGTTGCCGAAGCTCACCGAGGACTCCTTCCCCGGCATGCTCGCCAACGTCATCGCGGGCCGGATCGCCAACCGCCTCGACCTCGGCGGCGCCAACTACACGGTCGACGCGGCCTGCGCCTCCTCGCTCGCCGCGCTCGACGTGGCCTGCAAGGAACTCGCCTCCGGCACCAGCGAGATGGTGCTCTGCGGCGGCGCCGACCTGCACAACGGCATCAACGACTACCTGCTGTTCTCGTCGGTGCGCGCCCTCTCCCCGACCGGCCGCTCCCGTACGTTCGACTCCTGCGCCGACGGCACCGTGCTCGGCGAGGGCGTGGCCTGCGTCGCGCTGAAGCGACTGGCCGACGCCGAGCGGGACGGCGACCGCGTCTACGCCGTGGTCAAGGGCATCGGCAGCGCGAGCGACGGCCGCTCCCTCGGGCTCACCGCGCCCCGGCCCGAGGGCCAGCGGGCCGCGCTGGAACGGGCCTACCGGGCGGCCGGGATCTCACCCGCCCGCGTCGGCCTGGTCGAGGCGCACGGCACCGGGACCGTGGTCGGCGACCGCACCGAACTGGCCACACTGACCGCCGTGTTCACCGAGTCGGGCGCGGCCCCGGGCGGCTGCGCCCTCGGCTCGGTCAAGTCCCAGCTGGGCCACACCAAGTGCGCGGCGGGCCTGGCGGGTCTGATCAAGGCGGCGATGGCCCTGCACACCGGCATCACCCCGCCCACGCTCCACCTCCAGGAGCCGAACGCGGCCTGGGACCCCGCCACCAGCCCGTTCGCCTTCCACGCCGAGGCCCGGCCGTGGGCGGCCCCGGTGGCCGAACGGATCGCCGGGGTCAGCGCGTTCGGCTTCGGCGGCACCAACTTCCACGCGGTGCTCACCGCCCACGACGCGGACGCGCCACCGGCCCAGGGGTACGAGGAGTGGCCCGTCGAACTGTTCCTGTTCCGGGGCGCCGACACGGCGGCGGCCGGACGGGAGGCGGAGTGGCTGCTGGGCGAGCTGGGCGCGGGGTTTCGGCTGCGGGACGCCGCCCTGGTGGCGGCCCGGCGAGCCGAGACGCGGCCGGGCCCGGTGCGGATCGCGGTCGTCGCGGAGAGCGTGGACGAACTGCGCGGGCTCCTGCGGAAGGCGGGGGACGGGGAGCGGGGGCGGGGGGTGTATCTGGCCGACGGGGCCGGGTCCGGCGGGCTTGCGAGTGACCGGCCCGGGTCCGGTGACCTCGGAGCCGACCCGAAGGTCGCCTTCCTCTTCCCCGGTCAGGGCAGCCAGCGCCCCGGCATGCTCGCCGAGCTGCTCGTCGCGTTCCCGGAGGCCGCGCACCTGGTGCGGCAGGGCGGGGCGTACGCCCATGCGCTCTATCCGCCGAAGGCCTTCGACCAGGGTGCGGCCGACCGCCAGCAGGAGGCATTGAAGGACACGCGAATGGCCCAACCAGCCCTGGGTATCGTCGGGCTGACGGTGAGTCATGTACTGGAATGGGCAGGCGTACGGCCCGACATGGCGGGCGGGCACTCCTACGGGGAACTGGTGGCACTGGCCGCCGCCGGAGCCCTCACCCCCGACGCGCTGCTCGACCTCAGCGCCCGCCGGGCCGAGTCGATCCTGGACTCGCTCGGGGAGGACCCCGGCACCATGGCGGCGGTCGCGGCCGCCCCCGCCGACGTGGAGCGCGTCCTCGCCGGGGCGGGGCTGACCGGCCGGGTCGTGGCCGCCAACCACAACGGCCCCCGCCAGACCATCGTCTCCGGCCCCACCGCCCTGGTGGACGAGGCGATGGAGCACCTCCGGGGCGCGGGACACGGCGTGCGGCGCATCCCGGTCGCCTGCGCCTTCCACAGCCCGCTGGTCGCGGGCGCGGGCGAACGGTTCGCCCCGGCCCTGGCCCGGCACCCGGTCAGGGCGCCGGAGTTCCCGGTCTGGAGCAACCGGACGGCCGCCGCCTATCCGGCCCGGCCCGCTGGCGTACGCGCCGAACTGGCCGCGCAGATCGGGTCCCCGGTGCGCTTCGCCGAGCAGGTCGAGGCGATGTACGCGGCGGGGGCGCGGGTCTTCGTCGAGGCGGGCCCGGGCACGGTGCTGACCGGCCTCGTCGGCCAGATCCTGGGCGACCGGCCGCACCTGGCGGTCGCCTGCGAGCCCCGCCCCGGCGCCGGGCTGCGCGGCCTGCTGGAGTCGCTGGCGCGGCTGGCGGTCGCGGGTGTGCCGGTACGCGCCGGGCGGCTCCTCCACGGCCGGGGCGCGGTGACGGCGCGGCCGGAGCCGCCCGGCTGGACCGTGGACGGCCACCTGGTCCGCACCCGCTCCGGCGACCTGCTGCCCGGAGCCCTGCAACCGGCCCGACGGGTCAGTCTGGAGACGAACACGATGACGCGCGACAGCCCCTCCCAGCACGAACTCATCGCGGACTTCCTGCGCACGACGCGCGAGTTGGTCGCGGCCCAACGAGACGTCCTGCTCACGCACTTGGGGGCGACGGGCGGTGTCGCATCCCCACCACCGGTCCCTCCTCGTACGGACGCCGCTCCGCAGGCCGTGCCCCCGGCCGTGGTCGAGGAGACGCCACGTCCGGTCGTCGTCGACATCGAGCAGGCCGTGCTCACCGTCATCAGCGAGCGCACCGGCTATCCGGCCGACATGATCGAACCCGATCTGGACCTCGAAGCGGACCTGAGCATCGACTCCATCAAGCGCACCGAGATCGTCGGTGAACTGGCCCGCCACCTCGCGGGGACCCGCACCTTCGACGACGCGGAGATGGAGGAGCTGTCCCGGGCCCGGACGGTCGCCGCGATCACGGAGTGGATCACCGGGCACGAGACCCCGGCCGCGCCCGAGTCCGAGCCCCCGATCGCCGAACCCGAGCCCGTCCACGGCGTCGCCCCGCACCGCTTCCTCCTTGAGGAGATGCCCCTCGACGTGCCCGCCGCACCACCGGACGCCGACCTCAACGGCAGGCGCTTCGCCCTGCTCGGGGGCGGTGCGACCGCCGAGGAGCTGGCGGCCCGGCTGAGGGACCGGGGTGCGGAGGCCGTCGCGTACGACACGGACCGGCGGCTCGACCCGGCCGACGGCCCCCTCGACGGGGTCTTCCACCTGGGGGCCGTCGTCCCCGCGGCCCCCTCCGACGGCGGCGGGGCGCTGCTCCCCGGAGCCTTCGAGGTCTTCCGGGCCGCACTGCGTCTCGAACCCAGGTGGCTGATCTGCGGCAGGACCGCGCCCGGCGCCGGAGAGGACGCGGGGGCGGGGCTGCACGGGCTGTTCCGGACCATCGGGCGGGAGTACGGCGACGTCGCCGCCCGCGTCGTCGACCTGGACCCGGCGGCCACGGCCGCGCGGCGGGCCGACTTCCTGCTGGCCGAGCTGTACGCCGAGGACCGCGCCCCCGTCGTGGTGCGCACCGACGCCGGGCGGTACGGGTACGCGCTGGTGGAGCGCGCCCTAGGCGGTCTGGCGCGGACCGGCGCCGGGCCCGCCGGGGACGGGGCCGCCGAAGCGGCGGCGCTCGGGCTCGACCGGGACTCCGTCGTCGTGCTCGCCGGAGGCGCGCGCGGGATCACCGCCGACTTCGCCCTGGCGCTCGCGGCGGCCTCCCACTGCCGGATCGAGCTCCTCGGCAGGACCCCGCTGCCCGCCGGGCCCGAGGACCCGGAGCTCGCGGGCGCCGCCGACGCGGCCGCGCTGCGGACGCTGCTCGCCGCCCGGGGCGAGCTCGCCCCCGCCGCGATCGAGCGCGAGGTCAGGAACGTCCTCGCGGGCCGTGAAGTCACCCACACCCTGGACCGGTTGGGGCGCCTCGGCAGCCCCGCCGCGTACCGCGTCGCCGACATGTGCGACGGCGGGGCCGTGGCGCAGGCCGTCAAGGAGATCCAGGCGGAGCACGGGCGCATCGACGTGGTGGTGTACGCGGCGGGCGTGATCGAGGACCGGCTCATCGAGGAGAAGGACCCCGAGTCGTTCCGGCGGGTGTACGCGACGAAGGCGGACGGCGCCCGCGCGCTGCTCGACGCCGCGTCCCAGCTGCCCCACGGCCCCGGGACGGCCGTGCTGTTCGGCAGCGTCTCCGCCGTGCTCGGCAATCGGGGGCAGAGCGACTACGCCGCCGCCAACGACGCGCTCGCGGGCCTCGGCGAGCGGTGGGCGCGGCGCACCGGGCGGCGGGCGCTGACCGTGCACTGGGGGCCGTGGGCGCCGTCCGGGGTGCACGGCGGCATGGTCACCCCGCACCTCGCCCGCGAGTACGCCCGGCGCGGCGTGTCCCTCATCGACCGCGAGGAGGGGGCGCTCGCCCTGCTGCGGGAGCTGGCCTGGGGCGACGCGTCGACCACGTCCGTGGTCTACACGGCGTCGGGTTGGTGACATGACCGACGAGAGGCCGATTGCCCATGATGTGAAGGAGCGTCAAGTCCCCGTCGCCATCGTCGGCATGGCCGTCCTGCTGCCCGGCGCCAAGGACCTGGACGCGTACTGGCGCAACCTCGTCGACGGTGTGGACGCCGTACGGGAGGTGCCCGAGGGGCGCTGGGACCCGGTCTACTACCGGCCCGGCGACCCGGGCGGCGCCGCCGACCGGATCTACTGCCGGCGCGGCGGCTTCGTGGACGGCCTCGCCGAGGTCGACGCCGCCCGCTTCGGCATCATGCCGAGCTCGGTCGCGGGCACCGAGCCCGACCAGCTCATCGCGCTCTCCGTCGCGGCCCGGGCGATCGCGGATGCGGGCGGCGAGGAGCGGCTGCCCGAGCGCGGCCGGGTCGGGGTGGTCCTGGGCCGGGGCGGATACCTCAACCCGGGCCTCGTCCGCCTCGACCAACGTGTGCGCACCGCACACCAGTTGACGCGCACCCTGGGCGAGCTGCTGCCCCACCTGGCGGCGGACCAGCTCGACCGGGTCCGGGCCGCCTTCACCGAGACGCTGGGACCCGAGCACCCGGAGTCGGCCATCGGGCTCGTCCCCAACCTGGCGGCGTCCCGCATCGCCAACCGCCTGGACCTGCGGGGCCCGGCGTACACCGTGGACGCGGCCTGTGCGTCCTCGCTGATCGCCGTCGACCAGGCGGTGGGCGAACTGGCGTCGGGCCGCTGCGACCTGATGCTCGCGGGCGGGGTCCACCACTGCCACGACATCACGCTGTGGAGCGTCTTCGCCCAGCTCCGCGCCCTCTCGCCGAGCCAGCGCAGCCGCCCCTTCCACGCCGCGGCCGACGGCATCCTCATCGGTGAGGGAACCGGCGTCGTCGCCCTCAAGCGCCTCGCGGACGCCGAACGCGACGGCGACCGCGTGTACGCGGTGATCCGTGGCACCGGCGTCGCGGGCGACGGCCGCGCCGCAGGGCTGATGCACCCCGACCCGGGCGGCCAGACCCGCGCGGTCCGGCAGGCCTGGCGGGCGGCGGGCCTCGACCCCCGCGACCCGGGCTCCCTCGGCCTCCTGGAGGCGCACGGCACCGGCACCCCGGCGGGCGACGCGGCCGAACTGGCCACGCTGGCCGAGGTGTTCGGGCCGGGCGCGGACGGTGCGGCAGTGCCCGTCATCGGCTCGGTGAAGTCGATGATCGGCCACTGCATGCCCGCGGCGGGCGTCGCCGGACTGGTGAAGGCGGCCCTCGCCGTACATCACGCGACCCTGCTGCCGACCCTGCACTGCGACGATCCGCACCCCGCCCTCGCCCGCACCCGGTTCCGCCCGGCGACGGCCGCCCGCCCCTGGGAGGGGCCGCTGCGCCGGGCCGCCGTCAACGCCTTCGGCTTCGGCGGGATCAACGCCCATGTGGTCCTGGAGCAGGCGCCGGGAGCCGTGCCCGCCCGGCACCGGGCGGCCGTGCGCGAACCGGAGCGGGTGCTGCGCCTGACCGCCGACACGCCGGAGGGCCTGGCACGGGCCCTGGACTGGGACGACGCGACGGTACGGGAGCGGGGCGCCGCCTCGTACGGGCAAGGCACCCCCACGGCTCGGCTCGGCATTGTCGACCCGACCGCCAAGCGGCTGGCGCTCGCCCGCCGTGCGGTGGCCCAGGGCCGCCCGTGGCGCGGCCGCAGCGACGTGTGGTTCGCCCCGCGCCCGCTGCTCGGGACGGCGGGCGGGGGCAAGGTGGCGTTCGTCTTCCCCGGCCTGGAGGCCGAGTTCGCGCCCCGGGTGGACGAGGTGGCCGAGCACTACGGGCTGCGGCTGCCGGGCCGCGCGTACACCGAGGCGACCGACGTCGCCCGGCACGGGCTCGGTGTGCTCCGCGTCGGCCGGGTCCTCGACGAAGCCCTGCGCGCGCTCGGCGTCCGGCCCGACGGGGTCGCCGGGCACAGCGTCGGGGAGTGGGCGGCGATGATCGCGGGCGGCGTGTTCGCGGCCGACAAGGCGGACGACTTCTTCGCCTCCTTCGACCCGGACTCGCTCCGGGTCCCGGGCCTGGCGTTCGCGGCGATCGGCGCACCGGCGGCCCGGGTGAGCGAGGCCCTCACCGACTGGCCGGACCTCGTCCTCTCGCACGACAACTCGCCCGGCCAGTCGATGGTGTGCGGCCCGGAGCGGCCGGTCGAGGAGTTCGCGGCGAAGCTCCGGGCCGAGCGCGTGATCTGCCAGGTGCTCCCGTTCCGCTCCGGCTTCCACACGCCGATGCTCGCCCCGTATCTGGGCCCCATGAAGCGGGGCGTGGACGCGGCGGAGATCCTTCCGCAGCGGGTCCCGGTCTGGTCCGGCACCACGGCGGCCCCGTTCCCGGCCGGCCCCGACGAGGTCCGCGCCCTGTTCGTCCGCCACCTCCTGGAGCCGGTACGGTTCCGGCCGCTGGTCGACGCCATGTACGCGGCGGGCTTCCGCGCCTTCGTCCAGGTGGGCACGGGCCGTCTGACCTCGCTGATCGACGACACCCTCAAGACCCGCGACCACCTCGCGCTCTCCGCCAACTCGCCCCAGCGCGGCGGACTCGCGCAGCTGCTGCGGGTGGAGACGGGGCTGTGGGCGGAGGGGTACGCGCTGTCGCCTGCCCGGCCGGCCGGGCCGCGCTCCTCCTCCGCCCCGATCCCCCTCGACCTCGGAGCGGCGCTGCTTCCCCTCGACCCCCACCGCTTGGACGAGTTACGTGCGGAGCTGAGCCCTCGTACGGTCGCGGGGGCCGAACACCCCATATCGGCGGGCCTGTTGGGTGAGTCGCTCACCCGGCGCCACCCCGTCGCCGCGGAGCTCGACGCGCTGATGCGGGAGACGGCGGACAGCGTGGCGGCGGTGCTGGAGGCGGCGGGCCCGCCGGGGGCGCCGACCGCACCCGACGTGGTCACCGCACCCGTCGAGCAGGAACACCGCACCCGACTCCGCGTCTCCACCGCCGACATGCCCTACCTCCTCGACCACTGCTTCTTCCCGCAGCGGCCCGGCTGGCCCGATCCCGCCGACCGGCATCCGGTCGTCCCCGCCACCACCGTCCTGCACCACCTGATGGCCGCCGCCGAGCGGGCCGCGCCCGGGCACCGGGCCGTCGCCGTCCACGACGTGCGGCTGGAGAAGTGGGTCAACGCCATCCCGGCCGTGGACGTGACGATCACCGCCCGGCCGGACGGCCCCGGGCGGTGGGCGGTCGCGTTCGGGCCGTACGCCCGCGCGAGCGTCGAGCTCGCCCCCGGCTACCCGGCCCCACCGCCCGCACCCCCGCTGGACGCGGCCGAAGAGCGCCCGCCCGACATCGCGGCGGCCCGGCTCTACGAGGACCGGTGGATGTTCCACGGGCCCGCCTTCCAGGGCGTCACCGCGCTGCGCGGGGTCGGGCCCGGCCACGTCCGGGGCACGATCACCACGCCGTCCGCGCCGGGCGCCCTCCTGGACAACGTGGGCCAACTCCTCGGCTACTGGCTGATGTCGACCCACCCCAACCGGACCGTGATCTTCCCCGTCGCGCTGGGGGAGGCCCGTTTCTTCGGGCCGCCCCCGCCCCCCGGCACCCCCGTCGACTGCCACGCCGTCATCACCTCGCTCACCGAGGACACCCTCCTCGCCGACGTCCGGCTCACCCTGCCCGGCGGGACGGTGTGGGCGGAGCTCTCCGGCTGGCGCGACCGCCGGTTCTCCGGGCTCGACGCGCGCAGGTCCGGCGGTTACCCCGAGCACCTGGCCCTGGCCGAGGCCCGGCCCGGCGGCTGGTGCCTGCTGCGGGACGTGTGGCCGGACCCGGCCTCCCGCGACCTGCTGATGCGCATGCAGCTGGGCCGGGCCGAGCGCGAGGCGTACGAGACGAAGCCGCCGCGCGGCCGGCGGCAGTGGCTGCTCGGCCGGATCGCCGCCAAGGACGCGGTGCGGCGGTGGCTGTGGGAGCGCGGCGAGGGCGCGGTGTTCCCGGCCGAGATCGAGATCGTCAACGAGGAGTCGGGGCGGCCGCGTGCCGTGGGGGTGCACGGCCGTACGCTCCCGGCCCTCGACCTCTCCCTCGCCCACCGGGGCGATCTCGCGGTGGCGCTCGTACGCCCGCCCGGCCCCGGCCCGTACGGCACCGGTGTCGGCATCGACATCGAAGAGATCGCGGACCGCACCCCCGAGACCCACCGCGTCGCCCTCGGCCCCCGCGAGCTCGGCCTCCTCGGCCGGCTCGTCGCCGGGACCGGGGAGTCCGAGGCCCTGTGGTTCACCCGGTTCTGGACGGCCAAGGAGGCCGTCGCCAAGGCGGAGGGCACCGGGTTCGGCGGGCGGCCGCACGCCTTCGAAGTGACCGATGCCGCCCCCGACGTGAGCGGTGAGGCCCCCGATTCCCTCACCGTCACCGTCGACGGCCGCCGCCACCACGTCCATTGCGTCCGCGCCACCCCCACCCACGTCGTGGCCTGGACCACGTCCGCGCCGCCCCCCGAGGAGAGTGCCCAGTGACCACCAGCGAACGGCCGCCCGGCCCCGCCCCGCTCGCCCCGCCCGACGAGGAGACCGTCCTGGCGGAGATCGCCCGACTGATCGTGACGGTGCTCGGGGACTACGCCCCCGACCCCGCCGACATCCATCCCGACACCCTGTTCGGCGACGACCTGGAGCTGGAGAGCATCGACCTCGTGATGCTCTCCGGACATCTGGAGGAGCGGTACGGCGAGCGGGTCAACTTCGCCGAGTTCGTCGCCGGTCTGGAGATCGACGAGATCATCGCGCTCACTGTAGGACAGCTCGTCGCCCACGTGGTGCGCTGCCTGGACGAGACCCCCGGACCGGGAGCCGCCCGATGGTCATGATCCGCGCCAACGGGCTCGGGCTGCACGTCCAGCGGCTGGCCCCCAAGGGCCACGAGCCGTACGGAACGGCCGTGTTCATCCACGGCGCCTTCATCGACAGCCTCGCCAGCTACTACTTCACCCTCGGCCCGGTCTTCGCCGCCGCCGGATACGAAGCCGTCATGTACGACCTGCGCGGGCACGGCCGCAGCGAACGCCCGCCGTCCGGCTACACGCTGGAGGACTTCACCGCCGACCTGGACGCCCTGCTCGACGGGCTGGACATCGCCGGTCCTGTCCACCTCGTCGGCAACTCCTTCGGCGGCACGGTCGCGCTCGACTACGTGGTGCACCGGCCCGAGCGCGTCGCCACCGTCACCGTGATCGAGTCGGGGCCTGCCAGCCGCACCTGGTCGGACACCATGTCGGCGGCGCTGCGGCACGCCGGGGGCATGGCGGAGGACGACGCGCTGCTGTGGTTCACCGAGCAGTACGGCACGCTCTCCTCGACCCGTACCGGCGACACCCGCCACGACGCCCACATCCGCCGGCTCGGCCAGGCGGCGGGGCGTCTGGTGCGGTCCACCACCATCGCCGAGGACATCCCCGGCGGCCGGGTCCTCACCGACGAGCAGCTCGGCCGGGTGCGCTGCCCGGTGCTGCTGATCAACGGTCAGGAGGGCCTGGTGGCCGCCGAGGCCGCCCGGCTGCGGTCGCTGCTGCCGCACTGCCGGGTCGCCGTGGTACCGGGGCAGAAGCACTCGGTCCTCGTCGAGGCGTCCGACGCCGTCGGGGAACTGGCCCTGAGCTGGATCCGCGACCACACGGGCGCCGTACCCGAGCACGCCGCCCCCGGACCGAGCCGACCGGGCCCGGTCCGGTGAGCCGCTTCCTGTTCGTGGTGCCGCCGCTGACCGGCCACATCAACCCGGCCGCCGCCGTCGCCGCCGAGCTGACCGCTCGGGGCCACGAGGTGGCGTGGGCCGGACGCCCGGAGGTCGTCGGGCGCTTGGTGGGGGAGCGGCCCCGGGTGTACGAGTGCGCCGGGCCGGACGGCATCGGCGGACGGCCGCCCGACCTGCGCGGGGTCGCGGCCCTGAAGTTCCTGTGGGCGCGGTTCCTCGGCCCGCTCGCCGAGGCGATGGCGCCCGGGGTCGCGGCGGCGATCGCGGAGTTCGGTCCGGACGTGGTGGTGGCCGACCAGCAGACCGTGGCGGGCGCCCTGGTGGCGGAGCGGCTCGGCGTGCCCTTCGCGACCTCGTCGACCACCTCGGCCGAGCTCACCGACAGCATGGCCGGAATGCCCGGCGTGCACAGCTGGCTCACCGGGCTGCTCGGCGAGCTGAGGCAGCGCATCGGCGATCCGGCCGCCACCCACGACCCGCGCTTCTCCCCGGCCCTCACCCTCGCCTTCACCACCCCCGAGCTGACCGGCCCGTACACCACCCCCGAGACGGATCTGCGGTTCGTCGGACCGGCGCTGGCCGCCCGGCGCTCCGCCTCCGGGGACTTCCCCTGGCAGTGGCTGGACCTGGCGCCGGGGGCGGCGGCGGTCCTGATCACGCTGGGCACGGCCAACACCGACGCGGGCGGCCGCTTCCTCGCCGAGAGCGTCGCGGCGGTCCGCGCCCGCACCGGACAGCTGCGGGCGGTGGTCTGCGACCCCGGCGGGCTGCTCGGGGCGGTGCCGCCCGGGCCCGACGTGCTGGTCAGGGCCCAGTTGCCGCAAGTCGCCCTCCTGGAGCGGATGTCGGCGGTCGTCTGCCACGCGGGCCACAACACCGTCACCGAGGCGCTGTGGCACGGGGTGCCCCTTGTGGTCGCGCCGATCCGGGACGACCAGCCGGTCGTGGCGGCCCAAGTGGTGGGCGCCGGGGCCGGGTTGCGGGTGAAGTTCGCGCGGGCGGGGCGCGAGCGGATCGGCGCGGCCCTGGACGCGGTGGTGACCGAGCCGGCTTACCGGGACGCGGCCCGCCGCGTCCGGGACGCCTTCCGCGCCGCCGGCGGCGCGTCGGCCGCTGCCACGCACCTCGAAAAGCTCGCCGCCGCGGCGCCCGTCGCCGGACGGCCCCGATAGAGCCCCCACAGAGAGGGACGCACCGCCTCGGCCGCCGCGGGTGCCACCTCGTCCGTATAGAGCCCCACAGAGAGGGACGCACATGCCCGACAGCGAACGGATCGCCGAACTGCGCCCGTCGTACCAGGACGAGCTGGCCCGTGGCACGGGCCGCTTCTTCCTGGCGGCGCGCACCGACTGCCCGTGGTGCCTGGGCCGGGACCTGCGCCGCAAGTTCCGCACCACGGACCTCATCCAGGGCAAGCCCGGCGAGTTCGTCCTCGACGAGTGCCGCGGCTGCGGCCACGTCTTCCAGAACCCGCGGCTGAGCCAGGAGGGCCTGGACTTCTACTACCGGGACTTCTACGACGGCCTCGGCGCCGAGACGACCGCCAAGATGTTCGAGGGCAACGGCAGCAAGAAGCGGTTCCGCCGAAGCGCCCGCGCGCTGCGGCGGGTCGCCCTGCCCGGCCGGTGGCTCGACGTCGGCACCTCGCTCGGCCACTTCTGCGCCACCGCCAAGGAAGTGCTGCCCGACACCCGCTTCGACGGCCTCGACATGGGCGAGGGCGTCGAGCTCGCGGCCAAGGAGGGCCGGATCGAGGAGGCCCACCGTGGCCTCTTCGTGGACCTCGCCGAAGAGATGGCGGGCCGCTACGACGCGGTCAGCATGTTCCACTACCTGGAGCACACCCTCGACCCGCACCGCGAACTCGCCGCCGCGCACACGGCGCTGGCGCCCGGCGGGCATCTGCTGATCGAGGTCCCCGACCCCGAGTCGCTGTCGGGGCGGCTGCTCGGTCGGCTCTGGCTGCCCTGGTTCCAGCCCCAGCACCTGAACATGGTCCCGATGGGCAACCTGTGCCGGCGGCTGCGCGACCTCGGCTTCACCGTCGAGGTGGCCGAGCGGCGCGACGCCCACATCCCGGCCGACCTGGTGTGCGCCACCTGGTTCCTGTTCGACCGGCTGCTGCCGCGCGACGACGCGCCCTGGCGGCCCCGCCGCCCCGGCCGCGCCGCACGCGCCGTCCGGTTCGCGCTGGTGTGGGCGGCGGTGCCGGTGCTGATCGCGGTGTACGGGCTCGACCAGCTGCTCAACCCGCTGGTGCGGCGGACCCGGTTCTCCAACGCGTACCGGGTGATCGCCCGCCGTGACGGGTGAGCGCGCCGGTCACCCGCCCGACAGCACCTGGGCCAGGTCGTAGCGGACCGGTTCCTCCAGCTGGGTGTACGTACAGCTGTCGGGGGACCGGTCCGGGCGCCAGCGGCGGAACTGGGCGGTGTGCCGGAAGCGGTCGCCCTCCATGTGGTCGTAGGCCACCTCGCACACCCGCTCCGGCCGCAGCGCCACCCACGACAGGTCCTTCTTGCCGGTCCAGCGGCTCTGCGCGCCCGGCAGCCGGGCGCCCTCGTGGGCGGCCTCGTCCAGCCAGGCCGCCCAGGGGTGCCCGCCGCCCACCGGGTCGTCCATCAGGAGCGGCGCCAGCTCCTCGACGAGCTCGGCCCGGCGCTTCATCGGGAAGGCCGCGCAGACGCCGACGTGCTGGAGGGCGCCCGAGCCGTCGTACAGGCCGAGCAGGAGCGAGCCGACGACGGGGCCGCTCTTGTGGAAGCGGTAGCCCGCCACCACCGCGTCGGCCGTGCGCTCGTGCTTGATCTTGTACATCAGCCGGGCGTCCGGGCGGTAGCGCAGATCGAGCGGCTTGGCCACCACCCCGTCGAGCCCGGCGCCCTCGTACCGCTCGAACCACTCCTGGGCCTCTTCGGCGTCCGTGGTGGCGGGCGCCAGGTGCACCGGCGCCGTGACGCCCTCCAGGGCCCCGGCCAGGGCCGCCCGGCGCTCGCTCAGCGGGGTGTCGAGCAGCGAGTCGTCGCCGAGCGCCAGCAGGTCGAAGGCGACGAAGCTGGCCGGGGTCCGCTCGGCCAGCAGCTTCACCCGGGAGGCGGCCGGGTGGATGCGCTCGGTGAGCCGGTCGAAGTCGAGGCGGCCCTCGTGGACGATGACGATCTCGCCGTCCACCACACAGCGCCGCGGCAGCCGCTCCTTGAGGGCTTCGGCGAGCTCGGGGAAGTAGCGGGTCAGCGGCTTGCCGTTGCGGCTGCCGATGACGATCTCGTCGCCGTCTCGGTGGACGATCGCACGGAACCCGTCCCACTTCGCCTCGTACTGCATCCCGGGCGGAATCCTGGCGACCGACTTGGCGAGCATCGGCTTCAGGGGCGGCATCACCGGCAGATCCATGCCATTGATTCTCACCGGACTGTGCCGATATGCGCCATTTGCGGCGCACGCCTACCGTGGCCTGCATGGGCACGAGCAAGGGCGAGGCCGTCGAGCTGGACGTGGCCGGACGGGCCGTCCGGCTGTCCAACCCGAACAAGGTGTACTTCCCGGAGCGCGGCTACACCAAGCTGGACGTGGCCACGTACTACCTGGCCGTCGCCGACGGGATCACCCGCGCCCTGCGCGACCGCCCGACCACCCTGGAGCGCTACCCCGACGGCGTCGACGGCGAGTCCTTCTTCCAGAAGCGGGCCCCCAAGAACCTGCCCGAGTGGATCCCGACCGCCCGCATCTCCTTCCCCAGCGGCCGCCACGCCGACGAGATCTGCCCGACCGAGCCCGCCGCCGTCCTGTGGGCCGCCAACCTGGGCTGCCTCACCTTCCACCCGTGGCCGGTGCGGCGCGAGGCCACCGACCACCCGGACGAACTCCGCATCGACCTGGACCCCCAGCCCGGCACCGACTTCGACGACGCGGTCCCGGTCGCCCACGAACTGCGCGCCCTGCTGGCCGAGTCGGGCATCAGGGGCTGGCCCAAGACGTCCGGCGGCCGGGGCATCCACGTCTTCGTCCCGATCGAGCCGCGCTGGACGTTCACCGAGGTGCGCCGCTGCGCCATCGCCATCGGGCGCGAGCTGGAGCGGCGCATGGCGGGGAAGGTCACCACCGCGTGGTGGAAGGAGGAGCGCGGCGAGCGGATCTTCGTCGACTACAACCAGACGGCCCGCGACCGCACCATCGCCTCCGCCTACTCGGTCCGCCCCAAGCCGCACGCCCCGGTCTCCGCGCCGCTGCGCTGGGACGAGCTCGACGACGTCCACCCCAAGGACTTCGACCTGAGGACCATGCCCGCGCGGTACGCGGAGGTGGGAGACGTCCACGCGGACATGGAGGACCACGCCTTCGGCCTGGAGCCGCTGCTCGAACTGGCCGCCCGCGACGAGCACGAACACCAGCTGGGCGACATGCCGTACCCGCCGGACTACCCCAAGATGCCGGGGGAGCCCAAGCGGGTGCAGCCGAGCCGGGCCAAGAAGGAGGAGGCGTAGTCGCCTATGCCGTGGGCGGGCGGCGCTCCGCCGGGGGCAGCAGGAGTATCTCCAGGGCCTGGGCGCACGCCCGCGCCTGTGCCAGGAACCACGCGCCGCGCTCGTCCGTCATCACCGCGGGCGCCGCCCGCAGCGAGAGGGCGAAGCGGGCGTGGCCGGAGCGGTCGAGGACCGGCACGGCGAGGGTGCGCGTCCCGTACGCGGTGCCGTACGCGCCGGTGGGCGCCGCCTCGCTCTCCTCGCGCGCGAAGCCGTCGGCCCGTACGTCCGCCAACTCCTCGTCGGGGGCCACCGGTTCGTCCGGCCGGGGCCAGGCAAGCAGCACCCGGCCCGGCGCCGTCGAGCGCAGCGGGCGGCGCAGCCCGGCCATCGGGGGCACCGGGCCGCCCGCGACGCTCACCACGTGCGGGCCGCTGCGCAGCGCGAGGTCGGCGGCGGCGCCGGTCCGCGCGGCCAGGTCGGCCAGCTCCGGGGCGGCCAGGTGCAGCCCGCGCCGGTGGTACGAGAGACGGCCGAGCTCGGTCATGGCCGGGCCGAGCCGGTAGCGCGCGGTCCGCACGTCCTGCTCCAGGAAGCCCGCCGCCACCAGCGTGCGGGCCAGCCGGTGCGCGGTGGAGACGGGTAACCCAAGGCGCCGGGAGAGATCGGACGCGCTGAGGTCGGGGCCGTTGTCGTGGAAGGAGTGCAGCACCTCCAGGGCGCGCTGCACGGCCTGCGCGCCGGTCGGGGTGCGCACCGTGGTGGCCTCGGTCATATCGGCTCCCTGCCGGGTCGTGATCGACGAAGGGCTCCACACTACGGCCGGGCCATCTGGTCGCTCAGGGCAACGGCGAAGGCGACCGGAACCGCTCCGGCCCGCGTTGTCAGTGGCCGGAGGGAGACCGGGAAAAGACTGCCCGGCGCCGTCGCGGCAGCCGTAATCGGCCAAAGACCGCGCGGTGGGAGGAGATCGCTTGACGCGAGCGGTGAAGGGCGTTCAACGATCATTGACCGGACGTTGATCCGACCGGTCCAGCATGGATGTCATGTCGATCAACACCATCATCGCCGGGCAGGAACTCGCCTGGCAGGAGACCGCGTTGTGCGCCCAGGCGGGGCCCGAGTTCTTCTTCCCCGCGCCCGGGAGCTCGACGCGGGAGGCCAAGCAGCTCTGCGGCAGCTGCGAGGGGCGCCAGGCCTGCCTGGAGTACGCGCTGGCGAACGACGAGCGGTTCGGCGTCTGGGGCGGCCTCTCCGAGCAGGAGAGACTCCAGCTCCAGCGCCGCCGGGGCTGACCCCGGGAGCCCGAGCCACGAACCCGGTCGCCTCAGGAACGGCCGGGTTCCGCCGGCGGACGCGCGTGCCCGTTTCGGGGGCGGGCCGCGCGTCCGCGCTCTGGCACGTCCGGCCCCGGCGGGTCATGCTGGGTGGGCTGGAGGACCCAACGTCACGGCTTGGGGGGCGTGTTGAGGACAGCGGGCGGCACGGCGGAGCGCACGTACGACTACATCGTGGTGGGAGCGGGCTCGGCGGGCTGTGTGCTCGCGGCGCGGCTCTCCGAGGACCCCGGCGTCCGGGTCGCGCTCGTCGAGTCGGGGCCGCGCGACCGCAAGCCGGAGATCCGCATCCCGGCCGCCTTCCCGAAGCTCTTCAAGACCGCGTACGACTGGGACTTCACGACCGCGAAGCAGGAGGCGCTCGGCGGGCGCGAGCTGTACTGGCCGCGCGGCCACACCCTCGGCGGCTCCTCGTCCCTCAACGCCATGATGTGGGTCCGCGGCCACCGCGCCGACTACGACGCGTGGGGCGAGGCCGCCGGGCCCGAGTGGGCGTACGACGAGTTCGTCCGGTACTTCCGCCGGGCCGAGCGCTGGACGGGCCCGGCGCCCCGGGACTCGGTGTACGGCACGGACGGGCCGCTGTGGATCTCACCGCTGCGCGACCCCAGCCCGCTCACCTTCGCCTTCCTCGCCGCCTGCCACGACCGCGGCATCACGGGGCTGCGGGAGCTCAACGGCCCGGACCACTCCGGGTACGCGACGACTCCCGTCAACCAGCGGAAGGGCCGCCGGTGGAGCGCCGCCGACGGCTATCTCAAACCGGCCGCCCGCCGCCCCAACCTGGACATCCTCACCCAAACACGGGTGCGCGGGCTGGAGTTCGAGGGGACGAGGGCCACCGGAGTCGTCACCGAAGGCGGCCTGGGCACCCTCACCGCCCGCCGCGAGGTCGTCCTCAGCGCGGGCGCCGTCGGCTCGCCGCACCTGCTGATGCTCTCCGGGATCGGCGACCCCGAGCGGCTGCGGGAGGCCGGGGTCGAGGTCAAGGTGGCGTCGCCGGACGTCGGCCGCCACCTCCAGGACCACCTCGCGTACGCGGTGACCGTGCGCTGCCCCCGGCCCGTCACGCTGACCGGCGCCGACACGCTCCCCAACCTCGGCCGCTTCCTGCTGCGCGGCCGGGGCCCGCTGACCTCCAACCTCGGGGAGGCCGTCGCGTTCGTGCGCACCCGGCCCGACCTGGTGGCGCCGGACATCGAGCTGGTCTTCGCCCCGGCGCCGTTCGTCGACCACGGGCTCACCCCGCCCACCGAGCACGGCCTCACCGTGGGGGTGGTCCTGCTGCAGCCCGTCAGCGAGGGCCGGATCGACCTCGGCGGGACGGCCGTCACCACCCCGCCCCGGATCGACCCCGGCTACCTCACCGCCGAGGAGGACCTGCGGCGGCTGATGGTGGGGGTGCGCCGGGCGGAGCAGCTGCTCGCGACCCCGGCCCTGGCCGAGCACACGGCGGGGCCGCTGGCGCCCTACCCGGGCGTCGTCGACGACGAGGCGCTCGCGGCGGCGGTGCGCGGCTCGGCCGAGACGCTGTACCACCCGGTGGGCACCTGCCGGATGGGCAGTGACGAGGGCTCGGTCACCGACCCCCGGCTCCGGGTGCGCGGCGCCGAGGGTCTGCGGGTGGTCGACGCGTCGGTCATGCCGCGCATCACGCGCGGCCACACGCACGCCCCGACGGTCGCCCTCGCGGAGAAGGCGGCGGAGCTGATCCGGGAGGACGCGCGGTAGCGGGGTGGGCTCAGGCCTTGCCGCGGGCCAGCATCCGGGCCTTGCGCGCGGCGAGCTTCTCGTCGAACTTGCTCGCCTCCGAGTCGAGCCCGCCCATGTACAGACCGAGCTCCTCCTGCGCCTTGAGACCCTCCGGGCCGAGCCCGTCGATGTCCAGGACCTTCAGATAGCGCAGCACGGGCTGGAGCACGTCGTCGTGGTGGATGCGCAGGTTGTAGATCTCGCCGATCGCCATCTGCGCGGCGGCCCGCTCGAAGCCGGGCATGCCGTGGCCGGGCATCCGGAAGCCGACGACCACGTCGCGTACCGCCTGCATGGTCAGGTCGGGTGCGAGCTCGAAGGCCGCGCCGAGCAGGTTGCGGTAGAAGACCATGTGCAGGTTCTCGTCGGTCGCGATCCGCGCCAGCATGCGGTCGCAGACCGGGTCGCCCGACTGGTGGCCGGTGTTGCGGTGCGAGATGCGGGTGGCCAGCTCCTGGAAGGCGACGTACGCGACGGAGTGCAGCATCGAGTGCCGGTTGTCGGACTCGAAGCCCTCCGCCATGTGCGCCATGCGGAACTGCTCCAGCTTGTCCGGGTCCACGGCGCGCGAGGCGAGCAGGTAGTCGCGCATCACGATGCCGTGCCGGCCCTCCTCGGCGGTCCAGCGGTGCACCCAGGTGCCCCAGGCGCCGTCGCGCCCGAAGAGGCTCGCGATCTCGTGGTGGTAACTGGGGAGGTTGTCCTCGGTGAGGAGGTTCACCACGAGCGCGATCTTGCCTATGTCCGTGACCTTGGACTGCTGCGGCTCCCAGGCCTCGCCGTCCTCGAAGAGGCCGGGGAAGTTGCGCGCGTCCGACCACGGCACGTAGTCGTGCGGCATCCAGTCCTTGGCCACCTTGAGATGCCGGTTGAGCTCCTTCTCGACGACCTCCTCCAGCGCGTACAGCAGTCGGGCGTCGGTCCACACGTCCGCACTGCCGAGGTGGGGAGAGGTGATCGTCACGAGGGTGCTCCAGGGGGACGGGGAGGGGGACGGGTTACCTACGCCTACGTAGGTTACGAGACCGTAGGTTAAGCGCGCAGTAAGCCCCAGCCAAGTCCCGTCCCCCTCCCACCCGACTACTCTCCGTTATCTGCCCAGGTCATAGCGGGGCAGTGGGAGGCAAGTCAGACATCCTCAGCTGCCCTCCCGCACCTCCTCGGCCGTCGTGTCGCGCAGCTCGCCGTCGAGCAGCAGCCACCGGGTGACCCCGATCGACTCCAGGAACGGCACGTCGTGGCTCGCCACGATCAGCGCCCCCTCGAAGGCCGCCAGCGCGTCGGTGAGCCGCCGCACGCTCGCCATGTCCAGGTTGTTCGTCGGCTCGTCCAGCATCAGCAGCTTGGGCGCGGGCTCGGCGAGCAGCAGCGCGGCGAGCGAGGCCCGGAAGCGCTCGCCCCCCGAGAGGGTTCCGGCCGGGCGGTCGGCCCGGGCCCCCTTGAACAGGAAGCGGGCGAGCCGCGCCCGGATCGCGTTGCCGGTGGCGCCGGGTGCGTACCGCGCCACGTTCTCCACCACGCTCAGCTCGTCGTCCAGCACGTCGAGGCGCTGCGGCAGGAACCGCAGCGGCACGTGCGCCACCGCCTCGCCGGCCGCCGGTGCGAGCTGCCCGGCGAGCGCCCGCAGCAGGGTCGTCTTGCCGGCCCCGTTGCGGCCGACGAGCGCGATCCGCTCCGGCCCGTGGATCTCCAGACTGCCCAACGCCCGGTCCGCGTACGGCAACCGGAGCTCACGCAGGGTCAGGACGCCCTGGCCCGGATGGACCTTGGTGTACGGGAGCTCGACGCGGATCTCGTCGTCGTCCCGGACCGCGTCGACGGCCTCGTTGAGCCGGTCCCGCGCCTGGGCCAGGCGCTCGGTGTGGAGGATGCGGTGCTTGCCCGCCGACACCTGGGCCTCGCTCCTGCGGCCGTTGGCGACGATCTTCGGCACCCGCTTGTTCTCGTAGCTCTTCTGGGCGAACCGCTGGCGCCGGGCCAACTTGACGTTGGCGTCCGAGAGTTCGCGCTTCTGCCGCTGGACGTCGGCCTCGGCGGTGCGCACCATCCGCTCGGCCGCCTCCTGCTCCACGGCCAGCGCCTCCTCGTACGCCGAGAAGTTGCCGCCGTACCAGGAGACCCCGCCGTCGCGCAGATCCGCGATCTGGTCCACCCGGTCCAGGAGTTCGCGGTCGTGGCTCACCACGACCATCACTCCGGACCAGGACGCGACCGCGTCGTAGAGCCGCCGACGGGCCTGCAGATCCAGGTTGTTGGTCGGCTCGTCGAGCAGCAGGACGTCGGGTCGGCGCAGCAGCAGCGCGGCCAGGCGCAGCAGCACCGACTCGCCGCCGGAGAGCTCCCCGATGGTCCGGTCGAGACCGACGGCGTCGAGGCCGAGCTGTCCGAGCGCCGCCCGGGCCCGCTCCTCCACGTCCCAGTCGTCGCCGACCGCCGTGAAGTGCTCCTCGCGGGTGTCGCCCGCCTCGATGGCGTGCAGCGCGGCCCGCACCCGGTCGATCCCGAGGGCCTCGTCGACGCGCATACCGGTGGCCAGGGTCAGGTTCTGCGGCAGATAGCCGATCTCGCCCGCCGTGGCCACCCGGCCGCCGGCCGGGGCGAGTTCACCGGCGAGCAGGCGCAACAGCGTGGACTTTCCGGAGCCGTTGAGGCCGATCAGACCGGTGCGGCCGGGGCCGACGGCCAGCTGGAAGCCGTCGAACACCGAGGTGCCGTCGGGCCAGGCGAAGGAGAGGTCGGAACAGCTGATGTGCGTCGACGACGCGGAGTAAGCAGACATGGATGTCTCCCGGTTGCGGGGAAGGGCGGGGGCAACGGGAACTGAGACACCGGTGTCAGGGCAGCACGGGAAAAGAAAAGAGGCCCTGGTCGTGGAGGACGGCTCGGAGGCAGGTCACACCGCGCGCGCGACACGGAAGGGAGTGCGCGAAACGGTGTCTCAGGTGCCTCAGACGAGCAACGTCCTACTCCGATCGACGACAACAGGGCCGAGATGAACGTACGACGTGACGCCGACGGCGTGCAAACGATTTACGGCACGCGGTCGATCGGCGCGGCGGCGGGCCGCGGTCAGCGCGCGTCGCGCAGCAGCGCGGTGAGGTCCCCGTCGAGGTCGAGGTAGTGGTGCTCGTGGCCGGCGGGCACCAGCAGCTGGGTGCGCTTGAGGAAGCGGCGCACCTCGGAGGTGCGGATGTGCACCATCGCGGTGCCCTCCGGGGCGTGGAACTCCACGACCGTGCGGTCGAAGCCGTACGGCCTCACCCGCACGTCACCCATCCCCGCCGAGGTGTCCACCCCCGCTTCGAGGAGTTCGCGTGCGAACGCCCAGCAGACCTCCACCCCTTCGAGGGTGGCGGGCGCGGGGAAGACCATCCGTACGGCGAACGGGTCCTCGCGGTCGTAGCTCAGCGTCGCGGGGACGGTCTGCACCCGCGGGTCGGACGCGATCAGGCGGGCCTCGACGGCTTGCTCGATGACAGTGGACAACGCCCTGTTCCCCTAACCTCACGACCGGGTGCTTCTCTTCCTGCTGTTCACGAAGACGGCAGAAGACGCGGTTGCGTGCACACGAGCGGAGGGTGAGCTGTGTCACCTGATCGCTACGTGTGCGTCACTTACCGGTGCGTCACCGCTCGGTCCTGCGCGGTGCTCAACGGACTCCTGATTGATGTCGATACGGTCGAATTTCGCCCTCTGGACTCCCTTCCCGGGGTCGGCTAGCTTCCAGCGCCATGAAGCCCATGGGGAAGACGAGACGCATGCTGTCGGTGGGGCTCGGCGGGGTGGCGCTGGCGGCCGCGCTGACCGCACCGGCCCAGGCGCGGGGTCACGGCGAGGGCCGCCCGGCACCGTCCTGGCAGCTGACGCAGACCGGTACGGACGCCCGGTTCAGGGGGCTCGCGGCGGTGAGCCGGACCACCGCGTGGGTGGCCGGCACGAAGGGCACGGTGCTGCGGACCACCGACGGCGGGCGCAACTGGCGCGATGTCTCGCCTCCGGGCGCGGGCGGGCTGGAGTTCCGGGATGTGGAGGCCTTCGACGGCCGGCGGGCCGTGGTGCTCGCGATCGGCGAGGGCGAGGCGTCCCGGGTCTACCGGACCGAGGACGGCGGCACCACCTGGAAAGAGTCGTTCCGTAACTTGGACCCCAAGGCGTTCTACGACTGCCTCACCTTCTTCGACCACCGCCACGGCCTGGCGGTGAGCGACCCGGTCGACGGCAGGTACCGCATCCTGTCCACCGCCGACGGCGGCCGCTCCTGGAAGGTGCTGCCGAACACCGGGATGCCGGACGCGCAGCCCGGCGAGGCGTCCTTCGCGGCGAGCGGCCAGTGCCTGGTGAGCTCCGGGCCGCACGACGTGTGGCTGGCCACCGGCGGCGCCGCCACCGCGCGCGTCCTGCACTCCGCCGACCGCGGCCTGACCTGGACGGCCGCCGCGTCGACGATCCCGGCCGGGGACCCGGCGCGCGGCGTCTTCGGCCTCGCCTTCCGCGACCGTACGCACGGGATCGCGGTCGGCGGCGACTACCGGGCCGGACAGCCTTCGCCCCGGGCGTCCGAGGCCACCGGGAACGGCGGCCGCAGCTGGCTCCCGGCGGCGACTCCGGTCGCGGCCTACCGCTCCGGCGTCGCCTGGCTGCCGCACAGCCGCTCGGCCGCGCTCGCGGTGGGCCCCACCGGCACCGACACCACCACCGACGGCGGCCGCACCTGGCACACCGTCGACACCGGCTCGTACGACACGGTGGACTGCGCGCCCGACCGCGGCTGCTGGGCGGCGGGCGAGAAGGGCCGGGTGGCCAGGCTGGCCGACTGAGCGGACTTGTGGAAGTGCCATGCGCTACCGCGGGCCCACCAGGGGCGCGGGGAACTGCGCGACCAGCCACGCACGGTCCGCAGCCAAAGCATCACGCACCTCCAGCGGAGCGCTTAGGCGGGCAAATCCTGCCGGAAGGAGGCGAGTTCGGGGGCGACCTTGGTCGCGAAGAACTCGGTGATCCGGTACGCGCAGACGCCGTTGACGCTGAAGGGGTCGGTCGCCGCGATCTTCTCGATCGCCGCGCGGTCGTCCCCGACGGCCAGGATGACCCCGCCCTCGCGGGGCTCCTTGCGTCCGGAGGCGATGAACACTCCGGCTTCGTACTGCCCGTTCAGCCAGCCGACGTGCTCGGCGAGCAGCTCGTCGACGCGCTCGATGGGGGCGGTGTAGGTCAGGTCCAGTATGAACATGATCGTCAGGCTACTCCGGCCCGCGTCTAGGGTGAGGGGCATGGTGACGCTGACGGAGATCCCCGAGGGCTGGCCCGCCGACGAGGCGCGGGCGCTGGCCGTGCAGGACGAACTGCGCGGCCGGGTCGTGCTCGACGAGCCCGGCCCGCCGCCCGGCACCGGTCTTGTCACGGGCGTGGACGTGGCGTACGACGACGAGCGGGACGTCGTCGCGGCGGCCGCCGTCGTCCTGGACGCGGCCACCCTGGAGGTCGTCGAGGAGTCCACCGCCGTGGGCCGGGTCGCCTTCCCGTACGTGCCCGGGCTGCTCGCCTTCCGGGAGATCCCCACGGTCCTGGCGGCCCTCGGCGCGCTGACCACCGGCCCCGGCCTGGTGGTCTGCGACGGGTACGGGCTGGCCCACCCGCGCCGCTTCGGCCTCGCCTCCCACCTCGGCGTGCTCACCGGGCTCCCGGTGATCGGCGTCGCCAAGAACCCGTTCACCTTCGCGTACGAGCAGCCGGGCACCCGGCGCGGCGAGGCGTCGCCGCTGCTGGCCGGGCCGGGCGAGGAGGTCGGCCGGGCGCTGCGCACCCGGGACGCCGTCAAGCCGGTGTTCGTCTCCGTCGGCCACCGGGTGACCCTGGACAACGCCTGCGCCCACGTCCTGAGCCTGACCCCGCGCTACCGCCTGCCGGAGTCGACGCGCAGGGCGGACGCGCTGTGCAGGGAGGCGCTTCGCAACGCGCTGCGGCCGGTGTAGTCGTACTGGCCGGGCTTGTTGACGCGATGCGGCGTGCGCCCCTTTAGGGGCGCGGGGAACTGCGCGACCAGCCCAGCACGGTCCGCAGCCGAACAACCGCGCCCCGCGATGCGCTCAACGCGCGTCGGCCACGCGGAAGCGGATGCCTGCTTTCTGGATCCGGGCAAGCAGCGCATCCCCCATCGCCGTGACGGTAGTCAACTGGCCTGCCGCAGACGGCAGATCGTCGAAGGCCAGACTGAGCGCCCCCTCCGCCAGGATCTTCGCCGTCTCGTCATACCCGGGGTCACCCCCCGACACCTCGGTGAACACCCGCCGCCCACCACCCTCCCCAACGAACCGCAGGGAGAACCAGCTCCGGTCGCGCCGCTCTTGGTCAGGGCCCGTGCCCGGCTCGTAACGGTTGATCAGGAACCGCCGCGCGGCGGGCACTTGGGCCACGCCGAACGCCGCGCCCGCCCCGGCCACCGCGCCCAGCGCGAGCGGCAGCCGCCGTACGGCCGCGAAGTGGCGGTAGCGGAAGTCGGGCCCGTAGCGGGCGCTCGCCGAGGCCGAGCGGGCCACCACCACCGGGTCGAGGACCGGCAGCGGCAGCGCCCACGCGCCGGTCTCGCGGCTGAAGTGCGGCGTGCCCAGCGGGGCCCGGGCCCGGCGCCCCACGAGCCGGGGCTCGTGCAGCCGCCGCTCCCGGGCCGCCCGCAACTGCTGCGGCCCGCGCCCCATCGCGGTGATCGCGGAGGCCAGGGTGCCGCCGGAGAACATCGCGTTGGACCGTACGAAGCCGTCCACGCGCAGCGGCACGCCCTCGGGCAGCCGCTGGACGGTGTAGTACACACCCAGGTCGCACGGCACCGAGTCGAACCCGCAGGCGTGCACCAGGCGCGCGCCGGTCTCCCGGGCGCGCGCGTCGTGGCGTACGTACATCGTGTCCACGAACTCCGGCTCGCCGGTCAGATCGAGGTAGTCGGTCCCCGCCTCGGCGCACGCGGCGACCAGGCCCTCGCCGTACCAGACGTACGGGCCGACCGTGGTGGCCACCACCCGCGCGGACTCGGCGAGCGCGCGCAGCGACTCGGGGTCGGCGGAGTCCGCGGTGACCAGGGGGAGCGAGGCGCACGCCGGGTCGATCGCGGCCAGCCTCTCGCGCAGCCGCTCCAGCTTGGCGGCCGACCGCCCGGCCAGCGCCCAGCGGCACCCCTGCGGCGCGTGCGCGGCCAGGTACTCCGCCGTGAGCGTGCCCACGAACCCCGTCGCCCCGAACAGAACGATGTCGTACGGCCGCGCCTCCTGCTCCGCCGAACGCTCCGACTGCTCCGACCGCTCTGACCGTTCCAAGGGGGTCCCCTCCGCTTCTGCCCCGGCCGCGCTCCCGCGCCGTTGTCGGTGGCTGAGGCTAGCGTGAGAAGCGGTGTCGCGGGTGATCAAGGAGGACGGACATGGGAGCACCGCCGAAGGCCGCGCTGGCGAAATGGGAGAAGGTGCGGGCGTTTGCCCTGGGGCTGCCGGGGGCCGTCGAGGAGCACCCCTGGGGCGAGACCGTGGTCAAGGTCAACAAGAAGATCTTCGTCTTCCTCGGTGTCGACGACGGCAGCTATCCGCTGGGCATGGGCGTCAAGCTGACGGACGACGCCACGCACGCGCACGCCCTGACCTCACCGGGCGCCCAGCCGTCCGGGTACGGCCTGGGCAAGTCGGGCTGGGTGCAGGTGCCGCTCGCCGAGAAGGGCGCGCCCAGGGCGGATCTGCTCTGCGAGTGGGTGGAGGAGAGCTATCGGGCGATCGCCCCGAAGAAGCTGATCGCGGAGCTCGACGGCGGCTGAGCCGGGCCGGTGGAACACTGGCGTACCACTCGGTAAAAACCAAGCGCTTGCTCGCGCAAGGGGCTTGTGCGAAGTGGAACGTGTTCTTAGCATCACTGATGTTACATCAGTTGTGTCACAGTGCTGGGGGCTCGATGACAGGTTCAGGGAACGGCCCGCTCACCGGGGTGCGCGTGGTCGAGCTGGCGGGGATCGGGCCCGGCCCGTTCGCCGCGATGCTCCTGGCCGACCTCGGCGCCGACGTGGTCAGGGTCGACCGCCCGGGCGGCGCGGGCCTGGCCGTCGACCCCGCGTACGACCTGACCAACCGCAACAAGCGCTCCGTGCTGATCGACCTGAAGTCCGAGGACGGCCCCCGCCGCGTCCTCGACCTGGTCGAACGGGCCGACATCCTCGTCGAGGGCTACCGCCCCGGCGTCGCCGAGCGCCTCGGCGTCGGGCCCCAGGAGTGCCTGGCCCGCAACCCGAAGCTGGTCTACGGACGGATGACCGGCTGGGGCCAGGACGGCCCGCTCGCCGCCCGCGCCGGACACGACATCGCGTACATCGCCGTCACCGGCACCCTCGGCATGATCGGCAAGCCGGACGAGGGGCCGACCGTCCCCGCCAACCTCGTGGGCGACTACGCGGGTGGCTCGCTCTACCTCGTCGTCGGCGTCCTGGCCGCCCTCCAGCACGCCCGGACGGCGGGGGAGGGGCAGGTCGTGGACGCCGCGATCGTGGACGGCGCCGCCCACCTCGCCACCATGATCCACGGCATGATGGCGGCCGGCGGCTGGCAGGACCGGCGCGGCGCCAACCTGCTCGACGGCGGCTGCCCGTTCTACGGCACCTACGAGACCTCCGACGGCCAGTACATGGCGGTCGGCTCCCTTGAGCAGCAGTTCTACGACGAGTTCATCCGTCTCCTGGGCCTCGACGCCATCGCCCCGGCCCGTAAGGACCTGGCCCGGTGGGAGGAGCTGCGGAGCGCCATCGCCGAGCGGTTCCGCACCCGTACGCGCGAGGAGTGGACGGCCGTCTTCGAGGGGTCGGACGCGTGCGTGGCGCCCGTGCTCTCGCTGCGCGAGGCGCCCGCCCACCCCCAGCTGGCCGCCCGCGCCACCTTCGTCGAGCACGGCGGGCTCACCCAGCCGGCGCCCGCGCCCCGGTTCTCGGCCACCCCCGGCTCCGTCCGCCGTCCACCCGCCCTGCCCGGCGCCGACACCGCAGAGGTCGCCCGCGACTGGGGCGTGCCGGAGCTCGCCGGGGACCGGAACGCCAAGTCCACAGAGGAGAACGACCGTTGAAGCGGCAGATCTTCACCGCCGAGCACGACGCCTTCCGCGAGACCGTCCGCACCTTCCTCGCCAAGGAGGTCCTGCCGCACTACGACCAGTGGGAGAAGGACGGCATCGTCTCGCGCGAGGCCTGGCTGGCCGCCGGGCGCCAGGGGCTGCTCGGGCTCGCGGTGGACGAGGAGTACGGGGGCGGCGGCAACGCCGACTTCCGCTACAGCGCGGTGCTCGCCGAGGAGTTCACCCGGGCGGGCGCGGCGGGCCTCGCGCTCGGGCTGCACAACGACATCATCGGGCCGTATCTGACCGGGCTCGCCACCGAGGAGCAGAAGCGGCGCTGGCTGCCGGGCTTCTGCGACGGCTCCCTGATCACGGCGATCGCCATGACCGAGCCCGGCGCCGGATCCGACCTCCAGGGCATCGCCACGCACGCCGAGGACAAGGGCGACCACTGGCTGCTCAACGGCTCCAAGACGTTCATCTCCAACGGCATCCTCGCGGACCTGGTGATCGTCGTCGCGAAGACCACGCCGGAGGGCGGCGCCCACGGGCTCTCGCTGCTCGTGGTCGAGCGGGGCATGGAGGGCTTCGAGCGCGGCCGCAACCTCGACAAGATCGGCCAGAAGTCCCAGGACACGGCCGAGCTGTTCTTCACCGACGTACGGGTCCCCAAGGAGAACCTGCTCGGCGAGCTCGACGGCGCTTTCGTCCACCTGATGACCAACCTGGCGCAGGAGCGGATGGCCATCGCCGTCGCCGGGATCGCCGCCGCCGAACACCTCCTCGAGATCACCACGCAGTACGTGAAGGAGCGCGAGGCCTTCGGGCGGCCGCTGGCCACCAAGCAGCACATCCGCTTCGAGATCGCCGAGATCGCCACCGAGTGCGCCGTCACCCGTTCGTTCCTCGACCGCTGCATCGTGGATCACTCGAACGGGGAGCTCGACGCCGTGCACGCCTCGATGGCCAAGTGGTGGGCCACCGAGCTCCAGAAGCGCACCGCCGACCGCTGTCTGCAACTGCACGGCGGCTACGGCTACATGAGCGAGTACCGCGTCGCCAGGGCTTTCACGGACGGACGCATCCAGACCATCTACGGCGGGACCACCGAGATCATGAAGGAGATCATCGGTCGTTCCCTGCTCGGCTAACCCTCCTTGAAAGGCTTTTCAGTGAGCACCGAAGCGTATGTGTACGACGCGATCCGCACCCCGCGCGGCCGGGGCAAGGCCAACGGCTCCCTGCACGGCACCAAGCCGATCGACCTCGTCGTCGGGCTGATCCACGAGATCCGGGGGCGCTTCCCCGACCTCGACCCGGCGGCGATCGACGACATCGTCCTCGGCGTGGTCGGCCCGGTCGGCGACCAGGGCTCCGACATCGCCCGGATCGCGGCGATCGCCGCCGGGCTGCCGGACACCGTCGCCGGGGTCCAGGAGAACCGCTTCTGTGCCTCGGGCCTGGAAGCGGTCAACCTGGCCGCCGCCAAGGTCCGTTCGGGCTGGGAGGACCTGGTGCTCGCGGGCGGCGTCGAGTCGATGTCGCGGGTGCCGATGGCCTCGGACGGCGGTGCCTGGTTCGCCGACCCGATGACCAACTTCGACACCAACTTCGCCCCGCAGGGCATCGGCGCCGACCTCATCGCCACGATCGAGGGCTTCTCCCGGCGCGACGTCGACGAGTACGCGGCGCTCTCCCAGGAGCGGGCCGCCGAGGCCTGGAAGGACGGCCGCTTCGCCCGGTCCGTCGTCCCCGTGAAGGACCGCAATGGCCTGGTCGTCCTCGACCACGACGAGCACATGCGCCCCGGCACCACCGCCGACTCGCTGGCCGCCCTGAAGCCGTCGTTCGCCGCCATCGGCGACATGGGCGGCTTCGACGCGGTGGCGCTCCAGAAGTACCACTGGGTGGAGAAGATCGACCACGTCCACCACGCGGGCAACTCCTCCGGCATCGTCGACGGCGCCGCCCTGGTCGCCATCGGCTCGCGCGAGGTCGGCGAGCGCTACGGCCTCACCCCGCGCGCCCGCATCGTTTCGGCGGCCGTCTCCGGCTCCGAGCCCACCATCATGCTCACCGGCCCCGCCCCCGCCACCCGCAAGGCGCTCGCCAAGGCCGGGCTCACCATCGACGACATCGACCTCGTCGAGATCAACGAGGCGTTCGCCGGAGTGGTGCTGCGCTTCGCCCGGGACATGGGCCTCTCGCTCGACAAGATCAACGTCAACGGCGGCGCCATCGCCCTGGGCCACCCGCTGGGCGCCACCGGCGCGATGATCCTCGGCACGCTCGTCGACGAGCTGGAGCGCCGCGACCAGCGCTACGGCCTCGCCACGCTGTGCGTGGGCGGCGGGATGGGCATCGCCACCGTCGTCGAGCGTCTCTGACCGTCCGTCCCGGCACACCTTCTCTTACGGAGCAGCAGCAATGACCGAGAGCACGACCATCCGCTGGGAACAGGACGAGACCGGCGTCGTCACCCTCGTCCTCGACGACCCCAACCAGTCCGCCAACACCATGAACCAGGCCTTCAAGGACTCCATCGCGGCGATCGCCGACCGCGCCGAGGCCGAGAAGGACTCCATCCGGGGCATCGTCTACACCTCCGCCAAGAAGACGTTCTTCGCGGGCGGCGACCTCAAGGACATGATCCGGGTCGGCCCGGAGAACGCCCAGCAGGCCTTCGACACCGGCACCGCCATCAAGCACTCGCTGCGCCGCATCGAGACCCTGGGCAAGCCGGTCGTCGCCGCCATCAACGGCGCGGCGCTCGGCGGCGGTTACGAGATCGCGCTCGCCAGCCACCACCGCATCGCGCTCGACGCCCCCGGCTCCAAGATCGGCCTGCCCGAGGTGACGCTCGGCCTGCTCCCGGCGGGCGGCGGCGTGACCCGTACCGTACGGCTGATGGGCATCGCGGACGCGCTCCTGAAGGTGCTGCTCCAGGGCACCCAGTACTCCCCGCAGCGGGCGCTGGAGAACGGCCTGGTGCACGAGGTCGCGGCGACGCCCGAGGAGATGCTCGCCAAGGCCCGCGCGTTCATCGACGCCCACCCCGAGTCCCAGCAGCCCTGGGACGTCAAGGGCTACCGGATCCCGGGCGGCACCCCGTCGAACCCGAAGTTCGCCGCCAACCTCCCGGCCTTCCCGGCCAACTTGAAGAAGCAGCTGAACGGCGCCCCCTACCCGGCCCCGCGCAACATCCTCGCGGCCGCCGTCGAGGGCTCCCAGGTCGACTTCGAGACCGCGCTGACCATCGAGGCCCGCTACTTCACCGAGCTGGTCACCGGCCAGACCGCGAAGAACATGATCCAGGCGTTCTTCTTCGACCTCCAGGCCGTCAACTCCGGCGCCAACCGCCCCAAGGGCATCGAGCCGCGCCCGGTCCGCAAGGTCGCCGTCCTCGGCGCCGGCATGATGGGCGCGGGCATCGCGTACTCGTGCGCCCGCGCCGGCATCGAGGTCGTCCTCAAGGACGTCTCGCTGGAGGCCGCGCAGAAGGGGAAGGCGTACTCGGAGAAGCTCCTCGCCAAGGCGCTCTCGCGGGGCCGCACCACCGAGGCCAAGCGCGACGAGCTGCTCGCGCGGATCACTCCCACCGCCACCCCGCAGGACCTGGCGGGCTGCGACGCGGTGATCGAGGCGGTCTTCGAGAACACCGAGCTCAAGCACAAGGTGTTCCAGGAGATCCAGGACATCGTCGAGCCGGACGCGCTGCTCTGCTCCAACACCTCGACCCTGCCGATCACCGGCCTCGCCGAGGGCGTCTCGCGCCAGGCCGACTTCATCGGGCTGCACTTCTTCTCGCCCGTCGACAAGATGCCGCTCGTCGAGATCATCAAGGGCGAGCGCACCGGCGATGAGGCGCTGGCCCGCGCCTTCGACCTGGTCCGCCAGATCAAGAAGACCCCGATCGTGGTCAACGACTCGCGCGGCTTCTTCACCTCGCGGGTCATCGGCCAGTTCATCAACGAGGGCGTCGCGATGCTCGGCGAGGGCGTCGAGCCCGCGTCGATCGAGCAGGCGGCGGGCCAGGCGGGCTACCCCGCCAAGGTGCTCTCGCTGATGGACGAGCTGACCCTCACCCTGCCCCGCAAGATCCGCGACGAGACGCGGCGGGCGGTCGAGGAGGCGGGCGGTGTCTGGCCCGGCCACCCGGCGGACGCGGTCATCGACCGCATGGTCGACGAGTTCGGCCGCCCCGGCCGCAGCGGCGGCGCGGGCTTCTACGAGTACGACGGGGACGGCAAGCGGGTCCGGCTCTGGCCCGGGCTGCGCGAGCACTTCGGCAAGCCCGGCGCGGAGGTCCC
Organism: Streptomyces sp. BPTC-684; assembly: GCF_030028635.1. NCBI lineage: Bacteria > Bacillati > Actinomycetota > Actinomycetes > Kitasatosporales > Streptomycetaceae > Streptomyces > Streptomyces sp. BPTC-684. The sequence goes on along the minus strand of NZ_CP124863.1, from coordinate 132,680 downwards.
CTTCGAGGACATGAAGGAGCGGATGCTCTTCGCCGAGTCGCTCGACACCGTCCGCCTCTTCGAGGAGGGCGTGCTCACCTCGGTCGCCGACGCCAACATCGGCTCCATCATGGGCATCGGCTTCCCGGCGTGGACCGGCGGCGTGATCCAGTACATCAACGGTTACGAGGGCGGTCTGCCCGGCTTCGTGGCGCGCGCCCGCGAGCTGGCCGAGCGCTACGGCGACCGGTTCCTGCCGCCCGCGCTGCTGGTGGAGAAGGCGGAGAAGGGCGAGAAGTTCGCCGACGCGTGAGCGAGGGGTGAGGGGCCGGGGACGATGTCCCCGGCCCCTCGTTCCGCTATTCCGCCTCCGCGCGGAACGCCGCCCGCAGCTCCTCCTTGAGCGAGCGCTGGAACGCGGTGACCAGCGCCTGCACCACCATGGGCTGCATATGGGCCGACAGCGACCGCATCGCCGCCACGTGGTCGGGGTCCGACTCCCGCTCCCGGTACGGGTTCCACACCTCGTCCCGGAACAGCCGCGTCAGCTCGTGCGCGGCCGAGCGGGTGTGTTCGAGCAGCACGGTCCGCGCCGCCAGGATCGTCTCGTGCGCGATCGGCACGTCCAGGAGCTGCACCCCGAGGGCGAGCAGGCCCGGGTCGACCAGGAACGCGTCGGCCTTCCCCTCGGTCCGCTCAAGGACGCTCATCGCGGCCAGCCGGTCGAGGTCCGTGTCGGAAAGGGCCCGCCCGGCCCGCCGCTCCAGCTCGGCCCGGGTCGCCTCCTCGGCCGCGTCCGGCGCCCAGGAGGCGACCACGGCACGGTGGATGGCCAGGTCGTGCGCGCTGAGGTCGGCCGGCAGCTGCTCCAGATAGCGCTCGATCGCGGCGAGCGTCATCCCGTGGTGCTGCAACTCCTCGATCAGCGCCAGCCGGGACAGGTGCGCCGGGCCGTAGTGGCCGACGCGGCGCGGCCCGATCGCGGGGGGCGGCAGCAGGCCGCGCGTGCTGTAGAAACGGATGGTGCGCACGGTGACCCCGGCCCGCGCGGCCAGTTCGTCGACCGTCAGGGTCGGCTCCTCGGTCTCCGTCGCCATGGCGGTGCCTCGTTTCCCCGGGTGCGCGGACTGCGATGCAACAGTATTGCTGTCTCACCACTGTTGTCACCCACCCGGGGAACGGGCCGCCCCGCCGGCTCAGCCGCCCGCGACCAGCGGGTAGTGGTCGGAGAGGTTGGTGTACGTGTAGCTCTTGCCCCAGCTGCTCACCGTCCAGGGCGCGGACTGCTCCTTGACGACGTCGTTGTTCCAGCCGGACGGACGCGCGTGCCCCTGGTAGTGCAGCACGTAGTCGAGGTCCTCGCGCGCCTCACCGGGGTAGCGGTAGGCGGCGATCGAGTTGTCGACGGTGTCGAACGAGTAGGTGTGGCCGGTGCGCGAGTCCGCCGCGACCAGGCCGCCGTCGGTGAGCATCGAGGCGTACTCGGAGCTGTGCGAGTCGACGTTGAGGTCACCGGCGAGCATGACCTCCTCGTTCGCCGGGATGTTCTTGGCGTCCAGGAACGACTTGATCGCCTTGAGCTGGAGCGAGCGGTCCTTGGCCGCCTCGCCCGCACCGCAGCCGGAGTCGGTGGACTGGAGGTGGGTGCCCACGACGTGCACCTTGGTGCCGTTGACGTCGAGGACGACGTACGCGATGCCCTTGTTGGACCACCAGTCGGCGCCGCAGGCGTCCTTGAAGATCACCTGCTCCTTGCGGACGATCGGCCACTTGCTGAGCACGGCGACGCCGCCGTCCTCGGGGGTGGTCGAGGAGTACGAGCCGCCGGTGGCGTCCCAGCCGTCCTTGCTCCGGCCGACGACCGGCGTCTGGTACGGGTACTGGGCGGCGGCGTTCCGCTTCAGCGCGTCCGACGTGGTGTTGTCGAACGCCTCCTGGAGGACGACGACGTCGTTGCCCTGGAAGAAGGACGCGGCGGGTATCGCCTGGGCACGGTGCTCCTGGCCCCAGTTCGGGTACAGGTTGGTGCTCATCATGAACGTGTTGTACGTCAGGACCTTCAGCCGGGGCGCGTCCGCAGCGGCGGTGGCGGCCGAGGCGGACGGGGTGGCGGCGGCCAGCGCGGCTGCGGCGAGCGCGGTGGCGAGGGCCGCGCCGGGGACACGGCGAAGCGCGGAGTGCGGCACTGGAACTCCCGAGAGTGGAGTGGGGGGTTGGACTGGCGCGCACATCAAATCAGCCACAGTTACTTCGGGGTAACCGTTCGGTGGCGCATTTCTTGCCGGAGCCGTAACGAGCGGGCGATCTTGGAGCCGGGACGCCGGATGACAGTGGGGAGAATGTGTCATCTGTTATCTGATATCCCTGAATACATGATCGAAAGTCGTACGCCGTCCGCCCCCGCCCCGCCTCCGCCCGGCGGTGTCCTGTGGAGCCTCGCCGGCGACGTGCGGATGCTGCTCACGCTGCCCGCCGCCCTCACCCTCCAGGTCGCGCACCCGGCCGTCGGCGCCGGGGTCGACGAGCACTCCGTGTTCCGGACCGACCCCTGGGGGCGCGGCGAGCGCTCCCTGCGCTCCCTCCAGCTCTGGGTGTACGGCGGCGAGGCGGCCGCCGAGGAGGGGCGGCGGCTGCGCCGGCTGCACCGGACCATCCAGGGCACCGACACCCGGGGCCGCCCCTACCACGCCCTGACCCCGGCCAACTACGCCTGGGTGCACGCCACCGGCTACCCCGTCTTCGCCCACTCCCAGAAGTATCTGAACCGCCCCCTCACCGAGGCCCAGGAGCGGCAGCTGTACGCGGAGTGGCTCCAGGTGGGACGCATACTCGGCATCCACGACCGGGACATGCCGGGGACCATCGAGGAGTTCTGGCCGTACTACCGCAAGATGCTGGGCGACGAGATCGCCTCGAACGCGGTCGTCGAGGAGCTGGTATCCGTCGACGCGAAGGTCCCGGCGCCCGACCGGGGCCCGCTGCCCGTCCGGCTGCTGCTCCGGCTGTGCTGGCCGGTGCTGCTGCCGCGAATATCCCGCTTCCGGCGGTTCGTGACCGTCGGGTTCCTGCCGCCGGACGCGCGCGACGCGCTCGGCCTTGAGTGGACCGACGCGCAGGAGCGGAAGCTGCGCCGGTTCGGCCGCGTGGTGCGGGCCGTCGTGCCCGCACTGCCCGAGCGGCTGCGCTACCTCCCGCTCGCCCGGGAGGCCAGGGCGCGGCACCGGCGCTGACCGAGACCCACCGACACCCTCAGGCCGAAGCCCGGTGCACCAGCGCCGTCTCCGTGATCACCGGCGTCGGCACGTCCGCCGCCCCCTCGCCCAGGCCCCGCAGCAGCAGCCGGGCCATCAGCCGGCCCATCCCCTCGATGTCCTGGCGGACCGTGGTCAGCGGCGGGTCTGTCGTCTCGGCCACTCCGCGCATGTCGTCGAAGCCGACCAGGGCCACGTCCTCGGGCACCCGGCGCCCGTGCTCGCGCAGCACCCGCAGGGCGCCCGACGCCATCAGGTCGTTCGCGGCGAACACCGCGTCCAGGTCCGGGCGGCGCTCCAGCAGCCGGGCCATCGCGCGGGCCCCGCTCTCCGCCGTGAAGGCGCCGTCCTCGATCAGCTCCGGATCGGCGTCGGGCAGCACGTCGTGGAACCCGTCGAGCCGGTCCGTCGCGGACGTCTGGTCGCGCGGGCCCGCGATGTGGGCGATACGGGTGCGGCCGAGCGAGAGCAGACGGCGTACGGCCTGCCGCGCGCCGCCCCGGTTGTCGGCGTCCACGTACGGGACGGGCTGCTCACCCGGTGTCGTCGGCCAGCCCGGACGGCCCCCGTACACCGTCGGCATCCCCGTCCTGCGGGCGATCGCGGGCAGCGGGTCGTCGGTGTGCAGCGAGAAGGCGAGCGCGCCGTCGACGTGGCCGCCCGCGAGATAGCGCGCGATCCGGTCGTAGTCGCCCGGCCCCTCCACCAGGAGCAGCACCAACTGCGTGTCGTGCGCGGTGAGTTCCCTGCTGATGCCCCGGATCTGCTGCGAGAAGAACGGGTCGGAGAAGATCCTGATCTCCGGCTCGGGGATGATCACCGCGACGGCGCCGGTGCGGCGGGTGACCAGGGTCCGGGCCGCGTGGTTGGGGACGTACCCCAGCTCCTCGACCGCCCGGCGCACCTTGTCGACGAGCGGCGGCCGCACCCCCGCGCCGCCGTTGACGACCCGGGAGGCCGTGGCCCGCGAGACGCCGGCGCGCGCGGCGACGGCTTCCAGGGTGGGGCGGGACCCGGGGTGCTGCACGGTCAAGGCGGGTGCTCCTCGTGCGCGGCGGCGGTGTGCCGCGTACAGCTTATGCGGCTGTGGACCCCGCGCCCCTCAAGGGGCGCGGGGAACTGCGCGACCAGCCACAGACGGCCCGCAGCCGAATCACCACATCGCCGGCGGAGCGCTCAGTGGTGGTCGTGGATCTCGTTGGTCGCCGCGATCTTCTTCCAGGACTTCGGCTGCGTCACCGCCGCACCGGCCGAACCGGCCACCAGCTTCGCCTTCTTGGCGGCCGGGGCGGCGGGCTTCACGGGCTGGTACAGCCAGGTGTCGAAGAGCCCGGCGAGCGGCTTGCCGGAGACCTTCTCGGCGTACCGCACGAAGTCGCCCACGTTGGCGTTGCCGTACTGGTGGGCCGTCGGCCAGCCCTTCAGGAGGGCGAAGAAGGTCTTGTCGCCGACCGCGTTGCGCAGCGCCTGGAGGGCGAGCGCGCCCCGGTCGTAGACGGCGAGGTCGAACTGGTTCTCCGCGCCCGGGTCGCCCGGCTTCACCTTCCAGAACGCGTCGTCGGCCGGGTGCTGCGCGTACACGTAGTCCGCGAGCTCCTGCGCGGTGCCCTCGCCCTCCTTCTCCGACCACAGCCACTGGGCGTAGCGGGCGAAGCCCTCGTTGTTCCAGATGTCCTTCCAGCCGTCCACCGAGACGCTGTCGCCGTACCACTGGTGGGCCAGCTCGTGGACGACCACCGAGACGTTGGCGCCGTTCGCGAACTGCTTGGGGCTGTAGTACGGCCGCGTCTGGGTCTCCAGGGCGAAGCCGGAGGTCACGTTCGGCACATAGCCGCCGACCGAGTTGAACGGATACGGGCCGAACACGTCACTCAGCCACTCGGTGACCTCCTTGGTGCGCTCGATGCTGGCGCGCGCGGCGCCGTCGTTGTCGCCGAGGTCCTTGCTGTACGCGTTGATGACCGGCAGCCCGTTGGCGGTGGTGTCGGTGGTGATGTCGAACTTGCCGACCGCGAGCGTCGCCAGATAGGTGGCCTGCGGCTTGTTGGAGCGCCAGTTGTAGCGGGTCCAGCCGAGCTTGGAACTCTGCGACTGGAGCGTGCCGTTGCTGATCGCCTGGGTGCCGTCCGGCACGAGCACCGACACGTCGTACGTGGCCTTGTCCAGCGGGTGGTCGTTGGACGGGAACCACCACACGGCCGAGTCGGGCTCCTGCGCCGCCACCCCGCCGTCCGGGGTGCGGTGCCAGGCGGTGTACCCGTCGATGCTCAGCTCGGACGGCTTGCCCGCGTACTTCACCACCACCGAGACCGACTTGCCCTTGGCGAGCGGCGCGGCCGGGGTGATCTCCAGCTCCTGGGTGCCGGTCCTGGCGTACTTCGCCTTGGTGCCGTTGACCCTGACCTCGCTCACCGCGAGCCCGAAGTCGAGGTTGAAGCGGGAGAGGTTCTGCGTGGTGGTGGCCAGGATCGTCGCCGTGCCCTCCAGGAGGTCGGTGGCGGGCTGGTACTTCAGTCTCAGGTCGTAGTGGGAAACGTCGTAACCGCCATTGCCGCTGCTCGGGTAGTAGGGGTCGCCGATACCCGGGGCGCCCGGGGTGAAGTCGGTCGCGGATGCCGGGATCGCCAGCAGCAAGGACGCGGCGAGCACGCTCGGGGCGAGGATTCTGCGGTGCACGAGTGCTCCAAGTCGTCGGGGTGAACGATCTCTTCGGAGCCTATTCAGCGCCCGCCGGGCAGGCCATGTCCATGGCCCCTCCTGTCACACGATCGCCATTGCGCCGACATGTTGACCTGCTCGTCCAGGAGCACTTTCGGACCGTGCATGCCCCCTTTTGCACGGGAGTTGACGGGAGTACCGTCCGCCCATGCCGATTCCTGCGCGGTCCAGCCGCACAAGGTTCAGATCGCTCCGGTCGCCCGGTTGGGCGCGCCTGCTCGTGGTGGCGGCCGCGGCCGCCCTGACAGCCCTGTTCCTCTCCCCGGCGGGCGCCCAGGCGGCCCGCGCCGGGGAGAGCACGCCCGTCTACTCGTACGAGAACGCGATACGCGAGTCCGTCTGGGTCGACACCCGGCTCGACGAGGACGGCGACGGCAGGGGCGACCGGGTCGCCGTCGACATAGTCCGCCCCCGCGAGCCCGCGAGCCGGGGCCGCAAGGTTCCGGTCATCATGGACGCCTCGCCGTACTACTCCTGCTGCGGGCGCGGCAACGAGCACCAGCTCAAGACGTACGACGCCCAGGGCAACGTCGTCCAGATGCCGCTCTTCTACGACAACTACTTCGTGCCGCGCGGCTACGCCTTCGTCGGCGTCGACCTGGCCGGAACCAATCGCTCGGACGGCTGTGTCGACATCGGAGGCCCGTCCGACATCCAGTCCGCCAAGGCGGTCGTCGACTGGCTCAACGGCCGCGCCCGCGCCTACACCACGCGGACCGGCGGCCAGCGGGCGAACGCGGGCTGGACCAACGGCCGCACCGGCATGATCGGCAAGAGCTGGGACGGCACCATAGCCAACGGCGTGGCCGCCACCGGCGTCGACGGCCTCAAGACCATCGTCCCGATCAGCGCCATCTCCTCCTGGTACGACTACTACTTCGCCAAGGGCGCCCCGCTCTACGACTCCGGGCCCGACTGGCTCTCCAACGCGGTCGAGAGCCCCGAGGCGCGGGCCCACTGCGGCGCCGTACAGCAGCGGCTGGTCGACGGGGCGCCGCGCACCGGCGACTGGACGCCGCTGTGGAGCGCGCGCGACTACGTGGCCGACGCGGGCGACGTCAAGGCGAGCGTCTTCGTGGTGCACGGCATGCAGGACCTGAACGTACGGACCAAGAACTTCGGCCAGTGGTGGGACGCGCTGGCGGCGCGGGGCGTCGAGCGCAAGATCTGGCTCTCCCAGACCGGGCACGTCGACCCCTTCGACTACCGCCGCGCCGACTGGGTCCCCACCCTCCACAAGTGGTTCGACCACTACCTCCTCGGCTACGACAACGGCATAGAGCGCCGGCCGATGGCCGACATCGAGCGCCACCCCGACCAGTGGTCCACCGACCGCACCTGGCCCCCGTCCGGCACCCGTGACACCGTGCTGCGCCCGGTCAGCGGCTCCGCGCCCGGCGTCGGCGGCCTCGCCCTGAACCCGGCGCCCGCCGGCGCGACCGAGACGTTCACCGACAACCCCCAGCTGGACGAGGGGAGCTGGTCCGCCGCCGTGGACAAGTCCACCCCGGAGAAGGCCGGGTTCGTGACCCGGCCGCTCGGCGCCGACCTGCGCCTGTCCGGCTCCTCGACGGTGACCGTCACCGCGACCCCGACCACCACCAGCGCCCACCTCTCGGCGGTCCTGGTCGACCTGGGCCCCGACACCATCCGCAACTACGGCGGCGACGGCGAGGGCATCCTCACCGGCACCGCGCGCACCTGCTGGGGCGCGAGCACGGCCGGGGACAGCGCCTGCTTCAAGGTGACGTCGGCCGACACCAAGGCCGTCGACTACACCGTGTTCAGCCGCGGCTGGGCCGACCTCGGCAACTACGCGGGCGGCACCGGGCAGCCGCTCACCCCGGGCAAGCCGTACACGATCACCCTCGACCTGCACGCCACCGACCACGTCGTCCCGGCCGGCCACCGCCTCGCGCTGATCGTCGCGGGCACCGACAAGGACCTCATCGACCCGCCCGCGAGCCGCCCCACCCTCACCCTCGACCTCGCCCGCACCTCGGCGAAGCTGCCGCTCCTCGGCGGTACGGGGGCGTTCTGGCGGGCCACGTCCACCACCCCGCACCAGATCGCGCCGCGGGTCCCGCACCCGGCCGGCGTCGAGGCCCCGCACCTGCTCCGCCCGGTCCCGGAGGCGCGATGAGAGGCCGCACCCTGCTCCTCGGCGTCACCGGGGCCGCGCTCGCCGTGCCCCTGGTGACGGTCCCGGCGCGGGCCACCGCGAGCCCGCCGCGTACCGGCTTCGAGGTGAGCGCCGGGGCGCGCTGGACAGGCGAGCGCGAGGAGCAGGACTTCCTCGCGGCCGTCGCCCAGGGCAGCACCGAAGCCTCGGTCCTGCGCATCGGCACCACCACCCAGGGCCGCCCGCTCCAGCTCGTGCGCGTCGGCACCGGGCACACCGCGAACCGCGTCCTGCTGGTGTGCAGCCAGCACGGCGACGAGCCGGCCGGACGCGAGGCCTGTCTGGCCACCGTCCGCGACCTCGCCTACGCGAAGGACCGGGCGACCCGGCGGCTCCTGGCGCACACCACGCTCTACGTCGTGCCGACCGCCAACCCGGACGGCCGGGCCGCCGACACCCGCGTCAACGCCGACGGATTCGACATCAACCGCGACCACATCGCCCTCAAGACGCCCGAGGCACGGGCCGTGGCCGCCGTCCTGCGCGACGAACAGCCCGACGTCGTCTACGACCTGCACGAGTACAGCGCCACGCCCAAGTACTACGACAAGGACCTGTTCGACCTGTGGCCGCGCAACCTCAACACCGCCCCGGCGGTGCACGAGGAGGCCCGGACGCTGTCGAGCGCGTACGTACGGGAGGCCGCCCGCGCGGACGGCTTCTCCACCGGCACCTACGGCATCTGGACCGACCCCGTCACCGGCGAGCCGGTCAAACAGGTCGCGGGCGACGGGCAGGAGCGGATCCTGCGCAACGCGGCGGGCGTCAAACACGCCGTGGGCCTGCTCATCGAGAGCCGCGTGGATGCGGCCAGCGACACCGAGAAGGCCGACCCGGCGCTCAACAACCGGCGCCGGGTGGTCTCCCAGCTGAGCGGGCTGCGCGGACTGCTGAGCTTCACGGCCGAGCGCAGAGGTGCCGTCGAGGCGGCCACCACGGCCGCCCGGTTGGCCGGATACCGCGACCGCGGGCCGGTCTACCTCGGCGGCGCGGACAACGAGCCCGCCAAGCCCGAGCAGACCCTCACCGACCCGCCCTGCGGCTACCGCCTCACCGCCGTCCAGTACGCCGAGGTCAAGGACCGGCTCGCCCTGCACGGCATCCGGGCGAGGCGGTCCGGTGACGGCGCGTTCGTCCCGCTGCGCCAGCCGCTGCGGGCGCTCGTGCCCCTGCTGCTCGACGCCCGTGCGCAGTACGGGCTGACGGCGGCCGAACCCGTGCCGCGCTGCTGAGACGGCGCCGCCGAGACGGGTTCTCACCGGAGGGGAGTGCGGGAGGCGGCCAGTGCGGCCGCCTCCCGCGCACACCCCCAGGCGACGGTGACCCCGGCGCCGCCGTGCCCGTAGTTGTGCACCAGCAGACCGCCGGACGCGGTGGTCTCCGCCCCGATCCGCACCCCCGCGTCCCGCACCGGCCGCAGCCCCACCCGGTGGGCGAGCACCCGCGCTCCGGCGATCTCGGGACGCACCCGTGCGCACCGCGCCACGATCTCCTCGGCCACGCGCGGGTCCGGGACGAGGTCCCACGCGTCGTTCTGCGCGGTGCCGCCCAGCAGCAGCCCGTAGGGCTGGGGGAAGAAGTAGGTCGTGTCGGGGGAGGAGTGGTCGACGGAGGTGTACCACTCGGTCACACCGGGGTTCTCGACGACCACCAACTGACCGCGCACCGGCCGCACCCCGGGGTCGGGCACGAGCGAACGGGCGCCCAGGCCCGTGCAGTTGACCACGACCGGCGCGTCGTCGGGCAACGAGCCGAGCTCGCGTATCTCCACGGTCCCGCCCGCCGCCTCCAGACGCCCGCGCAGCCAGGCCAGGTGCACCGGCATGTCGATCAGCGGTATCCGGGCGCGCACCCCGTCCGGAGCCTGGTGCAGCCCGTCCACCCCGGCCGCCCACGGCCCCAGCTCGGAGAGCCGGATGCCCGACTGCAGCCCCTCGACGAGCCGCACCCCGGTCCGCCCGGGATCGGCGGCCAGCTCCTCGTACACCCGCAGGGAGGCGAGCGCCCAGTCGCCGACGCGCCCGGCGGGCTCGATGCGGTACGGCCACCACAGCGCCCCCGCCACCGCCGACGTCGTCTCCCCGACCGGATCCCGGCTCCACACCCGCACGTGGCGGCCCGACTCCGCCAGGACCACCGCCGTGGTCAGACCGATGACTCCGCCACCCAGCACGATCATCCGCTCGCTCATGGCGGGACGGTAGCGGAATGGGCGACGCCGTGCTCGGAACAGCCGCAGAGGGGAATACTCAGGACATGTCTGCCGCGTACGCGACCTTCGCACTCGCCCCCGCGATGCGGGCAGGCGACGTCGCGGGGGCCGGTTCTCCCCAGCTGCACCGCGACTTCATGGACTTCGTCGTCGACGGCCGGCCGCTGCTGCTCCAACTCGCCGACCTGGACGCCGTGTCCCCGCTCGCGGCGGACGTGCCGCCCGCCATCCTCGGCGCCCAGGTGCGCAGCCTGCTCCTGGAGACCGAACCGCCGCTGGCCGACGGGCGGTTCGTGGTCTATGCCTGCCCGGAGTGCGAGGACCTGGCGTGCGGCGCGGTCACCGCGATCATCGAGCGCTCCGGCGACGACATCGTCTGGCGGGACTTCGCCTGGCAGACCGGGCCCGTACCCGATCTGCCGCTCAACGGCTACCACGGGATAGGCCCGTTCCGCTTCCGCGCCGAGGAGTACAGAGCGGCCCTGGAGCGGCTGCTCCGCGACGAGCCGCCCCGGCGCCGGGTCCTGCTGGTAGGGGCCCGCGCGGCCGTCCTCGGCAAGCTCGCGGCGGCCCTGCGCTCGATCGGCATCGGCGCGGACATCGCCCACGACGTGACCGACGCGATCCCGGAGGAGCTCGCCGCCTACGGGGCGGTCGCCTTCGGCCGCGCGGTCCCGGAGGCCGAACGCGCGGCGGTGCGCGCCGCGTTCGGACGCGCCCACGCGCACCCCGTGTACGTGACGGGCCTGGCCCCCATCACCCCGCTCCTGGTGGCCCAGCTGGAACAGGCCCTGGACCGCACACCGCCGGGCCAGCGCCGGCTCACCTACCTCTCCGCCTCCCCGGACGAGGCCCGGCTCGCGGTCGGCGCGACCTGCCGCGTCCGGCTCACCGCGTACCGGCTGGACCGGCTGCACCGCGTCCACACCCAGGAGGTCCTGGACACGGTCCTCGACCCCGGCCCGCACCGCATCCCGCTGGACGAGCGCGCCCTGCGCGGAGAGTCCTTCCTGGTGGCCCGCACCACGGGCGGAGTGATCACGACGGCGGTCGTGCGCTGAAACGGTCCGCTGGGGCGTGACCTGCCCGGGGACCGGCCGATAACCGCCGGTCGCCGGTCGACCGGCGACCGCTGTCGGCGCACCCCAGTAGGATCTATGTCCTCATGACTGCCACTCTCGTCGCCAAGGACCTCGCCGCCGGCCACGGCGACCGCACGCTCTTCGCCGGGCTCGACCTCGTCGTCGCCCCCGGCGACGTCATCGGCCTCGTCGGGGCGAACGGGGCGGGGAAGTCCTCCCTGCTCCGGCTGCTCGCCGGACTCGACACGCCGGAGGACGGCGAGCTGAAGCTCTCCCCGCCGGGCGCCACCGTGGGGCACCTGCCGCAGGAGCCGGACCGGCGCCCCGGCGAGACCGTGCGCGCCTTCCTCGCCCGCCGCACCGGCGTGGCCGCCGCCCAGGAGGCCATGGACGCGGCCACCCAGGCCCTGGTCGACGGAGCGCCCGGCAGCGACGACGCGTACGCGGAGAGCCTGGAGCGCTGGCTCGACCTCGGCGGCGCCGACCTGGACGAGCGCGCCGAGGAGGTGGCGGCGACCCTCGGCCTCACGATCGGCCTCGACCAGCCGATGACGGCCCTCTCCGGCGGCCAGGCCGCCCGCGCGGGGCTGGCCTCGCTGCTCCTCTCGCGGTACGACGTGTTCCTGCTCGACGAGCCCACCAACGACCTCGACCTGGACGGTCTGGAGCGCCTGGAGTCCTTCGTCAAGGGCCTGCGCGCGGGCACGGTCGTGGTCAGCCACGACCGCGAGTTCCTCACCCGCACCGTCACCAAGGTGCTCGAACTCGACCTCGCCCAGCAGCAGATCACGCTCTACGGCGGCGGCTACGAGGCGTATCTGGAGGAGCGCGCCACCGCCCGCAGGCACGCCCGCGAGGACTACGAGGAGTACGCGGACAAGCGCTCGGCCCTGGAGAGCCGGGCCCTGATGCAGCGCGGCTGGATGGACAAGGGCGTCAAGAACGCCCGCCGCAAGGCCGGCGACAACGACAAGATCGGCCGGAAGTTCCGCAGCGACGCCAGCGAGAAGCAGGCCTCCAAGGCCCGCCAGACCCAGCGCATGATCGAGCGCCTGGACGTCGTCGACGAGCCCCGCAAGGAGTGGGAGCTCCGGATGGAGATCGCGGCCGCGCCGCGCTCCGGCGCGGTCGTCGCCACCCTCAGCCAGGCCGAGATCCGGCGCGGCGACTACACCTTCGGCCCCGCGACCCTCCAGATCGACTGGGCCGACCGCGTGGCGATCACCGGCGCCAACGGCGCGGGCAAGTCCACCCTGCTCGCCGCCCTGCTCGGCCGCCTCCCGCTGGACGCGGGGCGGGCGACGCTCGGCTCCGGCGTCGTCGTCGGCGAGGTCGACCAGGCCCGGGGCCTCTTCGTCGGCGAGGAGGCCCTGCTGGAGGCGTTCTGCGCGGCCGTCCCCGACACCGAGCCCGCCGAGGTACGTACGCTCCTCGCCAAGTTCGGCCTGCGGGCCGACCACGTGCTGCGCCCCGCCGCCTCGCTCTCGCCCGGCGAGCGCACCCGGGCCGCGCTCGCGCTGCTCCAGGGCCGGGGCGTCAATCTGCTCGTCCTCGACGAGCCGACCAACCACCTCGACCTCCCGGCGATCGAGCAGCTGGAGTCCGCCCTCGACTCGTACACCGGCACGCTGCTCCTGGTCACCCACGACCGCCGGATGCTGGACGCGGTGCACACCACCCGGCGCATCGAGGTCGCCGACGGCAAGGTGACCGAGCAGTGACCTGACCGTGCGGTGATCTGGCCGTGCGGTGACGCGAGTCTCCGGGACGCGCCGGTGTTACGTGAGCGGCGGCCGGTCCGCGCGTACGGTGAGCGCGTGGACCGCGAGCGCGACCGACTGCAGGCCGTTCTGGAGGCGCTGCCCCGGGCGGCGATCGTGCAAGGCGGCGACGAGCACGTGGTCGCCGTCAACCGCCGCTTCGTGGAGATGTTCGGCCTGGCCGGACGGGTCTCGTACGAGCCCGGCGCTCCGCTCGGACCGGTGGTCGAGGCGGTCTGCGACACCTTCGCCGACCGTCCCGCCTGGGTCGTCGAGACCACCCACGGCGTCGCCGCCCGCCGCGTCCACCGCGCCGCCGAGATCGACCTCACCGACGGCCGGGTCATCCGCCGCGACGTCGAGCCGCTCTACGACTCGGGCGGGCGGCCCTTCGGGTCGCTGTGGACCGCCGAGGACGTCACCGAGGACAAGCGCCGTGAGCACGCGCTGCGGCGCGACAACGAGGCGCTGGCGGAGCTGGCCCGCCAGCGCAACGAGTTCCTCGCCTCCGCGTCGCACAGTCTGCGCACCCCGCTGACCTCCATCATCAGCTTCTGCGACCTGCTCGCGGACCCGGCGTCGGGCCCCCTGGACGCGGACCGGCTGGAATTCCTGGACGCGATCCGCCGCAACGCGCAGCGGATGGCGACCGTGATCACCACGCTCCTCGACACCACCGGGATGCGCGAGCCCCAACTGCGCCTGGAATTCGGCGAGGTGGACATCGCACGGATGCTGGAGCACGCGGTGCACGACCGCATGTCGACGCTGACGGAAGCGGGCCTGTTCACGGTCCTCTCCTGCGAGCCGGGCCCACCGCTGTACGGCGACGAGCACCGCCTGGAACACGTCCTGGCGAACCTCCTGGAGAACGCGGCCAAGTTCACGCCACCGGGCGGGGCGGTGGGGATCGACGCGACGCCGGACGGCAACGCTTGGCGCATCACGGTCTCGGACACGGGAATCGGCGTGCCGGAGGCCTACCGCGAGGAGATCTTCTCCGGTTTCGTACGGGCCCCCAACGCCGAGAGCGGCGGCTTCCCCGGCACCGGTCTCGGCCTCGCCTTCAGCCGGGACATCGTGCGCCGCCACGGCGGTGACCTCACCGTCTCGGACGCGCCCGGCGGGGGAGCGGTCTTCACCCTGCGCCTGCCGGTGGCCGGGCCCGCGCGCACCGGGGAGGAGCCGTGACGCGGATCCTGATCGTCGAGGACGACCCGGACGTGGCGACGGCGCTGCGGGTGCTGCTGACCAGGGCCGGGTACGAGGTGGTGGCCGCCGCCGACGGCCGCGAGGGCCTGCGCCGCCTCTTCGCCGACGGCCCCGACCTGATGCTGCTCGACATCGGCCTGCCCGGCCTGGACGGCTGGCAGGTCCTGGAACGCACCCGGGACATGACCGATCTGCCCGTACTGCTCCTCACCGCACGCGGCGCCGAGAGCGACCGGGTGCGGGGCCTGCGGGCGGGGGCCGACGACTACCTGCCCAAGCCGTTCGGCAACGAAGAACTCCTCGCCAGGGTCGAGGCCCTGCTCCGCCGAGCCGCCCCCGCGCGCTGGGCGGGAGCCGCCCACGACGACGCCCTGCGCCTGGTCCCCGAACGCCGCGCGGCCCTCTGGCACGGCGAGGAGGTCCGCCTCAGCGACATCGAGTACCGCCTCCTCCAGCTCCTGGTCCGCAACCGGGGCCGAGTGGTCACCACGGACCAGCTCCTCGACCAGGTCTGGGACGACCCCCAGGGCATCGGCCGCGACCGGGTGAAGTTCGCGGTACTGAGACTGCGCCGCAAACTCCAGCAGGCGGCCGGCGAGCTGGAGTGGGATCCGATCGAGGCGGTGCGGGGGATGGGGTACCGGTATCGGGGGGATGCGGGGGGCTAGGGCGGCGGGCTGCGGGGGCAGGGGCCGCAGGCCCCGCCTTGTCAGGGGCGCGGGGAACTGCGCGACCAGCCCAAGCCGGTCCGCAGACGAACGGGGGTCCGGGGCGGAGCCCCGAAAGCGGGGTGCAGGGGGCGCAGCCCCCGCCCGGGGGTCCGGGGGCGTAGCCCCAGGGGAAAGCCCGCCTTCCGCCCCCTCACCCCCGGAGGGTTCAGGGAAGGGGCGGGGTGGGGGTCAAAAGTCCCGCCCGCCCGGGGCCGAACGTCCCGAACCCCCACACCGCAACCGTCCCGCAACCGACCACCACCGCCACCGGCAACGCTCGGCGGACAACCTCGTGGACGCCCCCGCCCGGCCGTCCCAGGAGCCCCCGTGCCCACCCCCCTCCCACCCCGCAGCATCGCCGTCGTCCTCGGCACCCGCCCCGAGCTGGTCAAGCTCACCGAGCTGATCCGCCTGCTCGGACCCGCCGCGCACGTCGTGCACACGGGGCAGCACTACGACGAGGAGCTCTCCGGCCGGTTCCTCACCGACCTCGGCATCCCCGAGCCGACCTACCTCACCGGCATCGGCGGCCGCCCCCGCGCCGTCCAGATCTCGGCGGCCCTGGCCCAGCTCGACGCGCTGTTCCTGGCGGAGCCGCCGCTCGCCGTGGTCGTCCAGGGCGACACCAACGCCGCGCTCGCCGGTGCCCTCGCCGCCAACGCCCGGTCGGTCCCGCTCGTCCACGTCGAGGCGGGGCTGCGCAGCCACGACCGGAACATGCCGGAGGAGCACAACCGGGTCCTGATCGACCGGCTCGCCGACGTGCTGTGCGCGGCGACCCCGGAGAACCGCGACAACCTGCTGGCCGAGGGGGTGGCCCCGGAGCTCGTGGAGATCACCGGCAACACCGTGGTCGAGGCGGTCCACAGCCAGCTCCCGGACGCCGACGAGCGGTCCGCCCACCTGGAGGAACTGGGTCTCACCCCGGACGGCTACGTCCTGGCCACCGTCCACCGCCCCGAGAACACCGACGACCCGGCGGCCCTGCGCGCGATCCTCACGGAGCTGGCCGCGCTCGCGGCCGACGTGCCGGTGGTGCTGCCGCTGCACCCGCGTACCCGGGCCCGCGTCGAGGCGGCGGGGCTCGCCGCGCTGCTGGGCCCGCTGCGGGTGACCCGTCCGCTCGGGTACCGCGACTTCCTCGCCCTGGCGCGGCACGCGGCGCTGCTGGTCTCCGACTCCGGGGGCGTCCAGGAGGAGGTCACCGTGCTGGGGCGGCCGCTGGTGGTCGTCCGCAACTCCACGGAGCGGCCCGAGGCGATGGCCGACTTCGCGACGCTGGTGGCGCCCGGTCCCGGGCTCGGGCGGGCCGCGCGGGACGGTCTTGCCCTGGGTGTCGCGGGCCGCGCCCGCCTCGCGGCGCTGCCGAGCCCGTTCGGGGACGGGCTCGCGTCGCGCCGGATCGTGGCGCTGCTGGCGGAGCTGGTCGCCGTCACCGCCACGCCGTACGCGGCGGCGGCGTAGTGCCTCGCCCGAGGCGCGGTCGGCCGGCTGCGGGCCGTCGGTGGCTGGTCGCGCAGTTCCCCGCGCCCCTCAGGGGGCTTGACGCCGCCGGGGTCGTGCCGTGAGCGGCGCCGTAAGCGCCCACCGGTAGGCCGTCGGTCGGCTGCGGGCCGTCGTCGGCTGGTCGCGCAGTTCCCGCGCCCCTTATGGGCCGGAGGCGTCCGGCGGCTCGTCGCGTCGTTCCCCCGCGCCCCTTTCGGGGCGCCCCCCCACCCACGAAAGCCCCCATGTTCGACAGTCTCCTCGTCCTCCTCTTCCCCTTCGTCCTCCTCATCTGCTTCCTCCTGTACTGGGCCGGGGCCCGGCACGCCTACCTCAACCGGCCGCGTACCGAGCCCGGTGACCCCGCCGCCCTCGACTGGCACTTCTTCGTGCCGTGCCGGGACGAGGAGGCCGTCGTCGGGGCCACCGTCTCGCAGCTGCGCGCCGACTTCCCGGCCGCGCACGTGTGGGTCGTCGACGACGACAGCGACGACCGGACCGGGCTGATCGTCGCCGCCCTCGCGGAGGACGACCGCCGTGTCCATCTCGTACGCCGGGTACGCCCCGAGGCCCGCACCGGCAAGGGCGACGCGCTGAACGCCGCGTACGACCAGCTCGGTGAGTTCCTGCCGGAGGGCGCCGACCGCGACCGGGTCGTGGTGTGCGTCGTGGACGCCGACGGGCGGCTCGACCCGCGCGCCCTCGAACTCGTCTCGGGCCCGGCCGCGTTCGGGGACCCGGAGGTCGGCGGGGTGCAGGTCAGCGTGCGGATGCGCAACGTGGACGACCCGCGTCCGCTCCCGGAGCGCGGCCGGGTCGCCAACGTGTTCGCGCGGCTCCTCGTCCGCGTCCAGGACATGGAGTTCGCCGTCTCCAACGCCGGGATGCAGCTGCTGCGCGGCCGTACCGGCTCGGTCGGCCTGGGCGGCAACGGCCAGTTCACCCGGCTCTCCGCGCTCGACCGGATCGCCGACGCCGAACGCCGTCCGTGGCAGCGCGGCGCGCTCCTGGAGGACTACGAGCTGGGCCTGCACATGATCCTCGCGGGCTTCCGGATCACGCACATAGCCGACACCTGGGTCTCCCAGGAGGGCCTGCCGCACGCCCGCCGGCTGCTCACCCAGCGCACCCGCTGGGCGCAGGGCAACCTCCAGTGCGTGCGCTACGCCCCGCGCATCGTCTCGTCCCGCCACTACAGCGGCCGGGGCGTCCTTGAGGCGCTGTACACGTTCTGCCAGCCGGTCGCGCATCTGCTGACGCTCGCGCTGAGCACGGCGATGCTGGTCCTGGGCGGCGTCGGCTCACTCGCCCTGTGGCCGCTCATGCTGGTGCTCGCGGCCCTGGCGATCGGCCCGTTCGTCCTGTGGGGCCCGGTGTACCGCCGCGACCACGCCCCCGACGCGTCCCGCCTGACGGCGGTGCTGTGGGGCGTGGCGCTGTGGCTGTACGCGTACCACCTCTTCGTGGTCTCGGCCCGGGCCTTCGTCCGCATGGCCCGCGGCCGCAACGGCTGGGCCAAAACCCGCCGCAACGCGGAGAAGGTGACGTCGGGGCCGGTGGCGCTGGAGGCGTAGCCTCCGGTCGGCCGTTCGACCCGAAGGGTCGCCATGAGGGGCGCGGGGAACTGCGCGACCAGCCACGCACGGTCCGCAGCCGGGGCACGGGCGGGGGAGCGGTGGCCCGGGACGGGGTGCCGCTGTGCCCACCCGTGCCGCCCCTGGCGGCACGCATGCCCACAGCGGCGGCGGTCGGCTTCCCCGCACCCTTCAGCGGCGACCCTTCGGGTCCAGCAACCCTGCCTTGCGAAGGGCGTCCGCCATCGCCCCGTTCGCCGGGGGCGGCGGCGACTGGCGGCCACCGCGGTCCCGGTCGCCGCCACCCCGCCGCTGCTGCTGGCGCTGCTGTGGGGGCCGCCCACCCCGCTCTTCCCGCTTCGGCCCGCCGCCCGAGGCGTTCGCCTCGTCATCCAGCCGCAGCGTCAAAGAAATCCGCTTACGCGGCACATCGACATCCAGCACCTTCACCTTGACGATGTCCCCCGGCTTGACCACCTCGCGCGGGTCCTTCACGAACGTCTTGGACAGCGCCGACACGTGCGCGAGCCCGTCCTGGTGCACCCCGACGTCGATGAACGCGCCGAACGCCGCCACGTTCGTGACCACGCCCTCAAGGACCATCCCCGGCTCCAGGTCGCCGATCTTCTCGACGCCCTCCTTGAAGGTCGCCGTCTTGAAGGCGGGCCGCGGGTCGCGCCCGGGCTTCTCCAGCTCGCGCAGGATGTCCGTGACGGTCGGCAGACCGAACGTCTCGTCCACGAACGTGTCGGCCCGCAGCGACCGCAGCACCGCCGTGTTGCCGATGAGCGCCGCCACCTCGCTGCCCGTCGACTTCACCATCCGGCGCACCACCGGATACGCCTCGGGGTGCACGCTGGACGAGTCCAGCGGGTCGTCGCCGCCGCGGATCCGCAGGAAGCCCGCGCACTGCTCGTACGCCTTCGGGCCCAGGCGCGCCACGTCCTTGAGCGCCTTGCGCGAGCGGAACGGGCCGTTGGCGTCGCGGTGCGCCACGATGTTCTCGGCGAGTCCGGCGCCGATGCCCGAGACGCGCGAGAGCAGCGGCGCGGACGCGGTGTTGACGTCCACGCCCACTCCGTTCACACAGTCCTCCACGACCGCGTCGAGCGAGCGCGAGAGCTTCACCTCGGAGAGGTCGTGCTGGTACTGGCCGACGCCGATCGACTTGGGGTCGATCTTGACCAGCTCGGCGAGCGGGTCCTGGAGGCGGCGGGCGATGGAGACCGCGCCGCGCAGCGACACGTCCATGTCCGGCAGCTCCTGCGAGGCGAACGCCGACGCCGAGTACACCGAGGCGCCCGCCTCCGACACCACCACCTTGGTGAGCTTCAACTCGGGGTGCTTGGCGATCAGTTCACCGGCGAGCTTGTCGGTCTCGCGGGACGCCGTGCCGTTGCCGATGGCGATCAGCTCGACCGCGTGCTCCTTCGCCAGCCCCGCCAGCTTGGCGAGCGCCTGGTCCCACTTGTTGGCCGGGACGTGCGGGTAGATCACGTCCGTCGCCACGACCTTGCCCGTCGCGTCCACGACGGCCACCTTCACGCCCGTACGGAACCCGGGGTCGAGCCCCAGCGTCGCGCGCGTCCCGGCCGGGGCGGCGAGCAGCAGGTCGCGCAGGTTCGACGCGAAGACCCGCACCGCCTCGTCCTCGGCGGCCGTGCGCAGCCGCAGCCGCAGGTCGATGCCGAGGTGGACCAGGATCCGGGTGCGCCACGCCCAGCGGACGGTGTCCGCCAGCCACTTGTCGCCCGGCCGGCCCCGGTCCGCGATGCCGAAGCGGCGCGCCACCATGTTCTCGTACGCGGACGGGCCGGGCACGTCCGACGGCTCCTCGGGCTCCAGGACGAGGTCCAGGACCTCCTCCTTCTCGCCGCGCAGCATCGCCAGGACCCGGTGCGAGGGCAGCGCCGTGAACGGCTCGGTGAAGTCGAAGTAGTCGGCGAACTTGGCGCCCGCCTCCTCCTTGCCCTCGCGCACCTTCGCCGCGAGGCGCCCCTTCGTCCACATCCGCTCGCGCACCTCGCCGATCAGGTCGGCGTCCTCCGAGAACCGCTCGGTGAGGATGGCGCGGGCGCCCTCCAGGGCCGCCGCCGGGTCCGCGACGCCCTTGTCCGCGTCGACGAACGCGGCCGCGGCGGCCAGCGGCTCCACCGACGGGTCGGTGAGCAGCCCCTGCGCCAGCGGTTCGAGGCCCGCCTCGCGCGCGATCTGCGCCTTGGTGCGCCGCTTGGGCTTGAAGGGCAGATAGATGTCCTCCAGGCGCGCCTTGGTGTCGGCGGCGCGGATCTGCCGCTCCAGCTCCTCGGTGAGCTTGCCCTGCTCGCGTACGGAGTCGAGGACCGCCGTGCGGCGGTCCTCCAGCTCGCGCAGATACCGCAGCCGCTCCTCCAGGGTGCGCAGCTGGGCGTCGTCGAGCATCTCGGTCGCTTCCTTGCGGTAGCGCGCGATGAACGGCACGGTCGACCCGCCGTCGAGCAGCTCGACGGCGGCCTTCACCTGCCGCTCCCGTACGCCGAGTTCCTCGGCGATCCTGCCTTCGATGGACGTCGTCACGATCCCGTACCGCCTTCTCGCAGAGCTTGAGGCGCCATTGTGGCAGGCGGCACCGACAATCGGCGGTCAGCCCTTGCCGGTGAGGTCGGCCGGGAACGCGCCCGCCGCCAGCGCCGTCATCAGAAAGCCCCTGGCCAGCTCGGTCAGCCGGGCCACGCCGTCCGCGCCGAGCAGCTCGTACGGGGCCAGGTCGAGCCGGTCGGTGCGGTCCTCGACCTCGGCGCGCAGGGCGGTGCCCGCCTCGGTCAACTCGCCGTCGGCGTCCAGGATCCCGCGCTCGCGCAGCCGTCCGACGGCCGCGTCCCAGTCCGCGCGCCGCCAGCCGCGCGTGCCCAGGATCCAGCGCGGCGCCATGCCCTTGCCGGTGGCGGTGTGGCTGACCAGCGCCTCCAGCGGGTCGAGTCCCGCGTCGAGCAGCGCCATGAGATGACCGTCGCCGCGGTGCTCGCGCAGCAGCGTCGCCGCGTGCCAGTACGCCAGGTGCGGCTCCTCGGGCACCGGCAGGTCGGCGTGGGCGGCGTACAGCGGCCGGGCGTGGCGGGTGCAGCCCTCGGCGGCGCGCAGGGCGAGGCGCGCGGCCTCGGCCATCTCCGGGGAGGCCACCACGTCCTCGCCGAGCAGCCGCCGCAGGGTGCTGTCGACGGCCCGCAGCCGGGCGGCGAGGACCGCCTCGGGGGAGGCGATGTCCCAGACGGCGGGCACGTGCAGGGCGACCAGCTCGTGGTTGAAGTTGTAGAAGGTGGCGGTGACCGTGCCGGGTCCCACCGCGCCCAGCGCGGCGGCGCGCCCGGCGAAGTAGGCGGCGCGCGCGTCCTCGATGCCGATCTCCGCGAGCTCCTTGGCGAGGTCGGGGGAGAAGTAGACCGTCGAGTGCAGCGGGTTGACGGAGTTGTGGCAGTGGCGGCCGGCGCGCGGCGGGAGAGACGTCATACCCGCAGGTTACCGACTGGTCGGTACGGCGTGAAGCCCCGGGAAGGGACGGGCGCGGCATGGCAGGAAAGGTGGGGTACTCGTCATTGCGGACACCACGGGCGCCCCGAAGAATCGTGGGCATGGCACAGCGAACCGTCCTCATCGTCCTCTTCGAGGACGTCCAGAGCCTGGACGTCACCGGCCCCATGGAGGTCTTCACGGGCGCCGGCCACTTCGCCCGGGCCGTCGGCGACGAGTACCGCGTCCGCACCGCCTCGCTGGACGGCGGCCCGGTCCGCAGCTCCAGCCGGCTCACCCTCGTCCCGGACTTCGCCCTGGCCGAGGCGCCCGAGCCGCACACCCTGCTGGTGCCGGGCGGCCAAGGCACCCGCGATGCGGACCCGGCCCTGATCGCGTGGCTGCGCGAGCACGGGCCCCGCGCCGAGCGGCTGGTCTCCGTCTGCACCGGGGCCGAGCTCCTCGCGGAGGCGGGGCTGCTCGACGGGCGCCGCGCGACCACCCACTGGGCGTACTGCGAGTCCCTCGCGCGCCGCCACCCGAAGGTCACCGTCGAGCCCGACCCCATTTACGTACGGGACGGGAACGTGGCCACCTCGGCCGGGGTGACGGCCGGGATCGACCTCTCCCTCGCGCTCGTCGAGGAGGACCTGGGGCGCGAGGCCGCGCTCACGGTGGCGCGGCACCTGGTGGTGTTCCTGCGCCGCCCGGGCAACCAGGCCCAGTTCAGCGCCCAGCTCTCCGCCCAGACCGCCCGACGCGAGCCGCTGCGCGAGGTGCAGCACTGGATCACCGAGCACCCCGGCGAGGACCTCTCGGTGGAGGCGCTGGCGGCCCGTGCCCGGCTCTCGCCGCGCCACTTCGCGCGCGCCTTCCAGGCCGAGACCGGGACGACGCCCGGCCGCTACGTCGAGCGCGTCCGCGTCGAGCACGCCCGGCGGTTGCTGGAGGACACCGCCGACGGAGTCGAGGAGATCTCCCGCGCCTGCGGCTACGGCACCCCGGAAGCCATGCGCCGCGCCTTCCTCAAGTCCCTCGGAACCGCGCCCGCCGAGTACCGGCGCCGGTTCCACCCCGCCAACTGACCCCCTGCCCGACCCACTCCGAGAGGAACCCGATGCAGATCGCCATCCTGCTCTACGACCGCTTCACCTCGCTGGACGCCATCGGCCCGTACGAGATGCTCTGCCGCCTGCCCGACACCGAGACGGTCTTCGTCGCCGCGCAGGCCGGTCCGGTGACCAACGACAGGGGCAGTCTGCGCATCATCGCCGAGAAGACCCTCGACGAGGTGCGCAGCCCGGACGTCGTGGTCGTCCCGGGCGGCCCCGGCACCGGCGACATCGCCCACGACGAGGCCCTGACCGGCTGGCTGCGCGCCGTCGACGCGACCACCACCTGGACGACGTCGGTGTGCACCGGTTCGCTGCTGCTCGCGGGGGCCGGGCTGCTCACCGGCCGGCGCGCCGCCACGCACTGGCTCGCCTACGACGCCCTGGCCGCGCTGGGCGCCGAGCCGACCGCCGAACGCGTGGTCACCGACGGCAAGTACCTCACCGCCGCCGGGGTCTCCTCCGGCATCGACATGGGGCTCACCCTGGTCGGCCGCCTCGCGGGCGACGAGTACGCGCAGGCCGTGCAGCTGCTGACCGAGTACGACCCGCAGCCGCCCTACGACGCGGGCTCGGCCGCCAAGGCACCGGCCGAGCTGGTGGCCAAGCTGCGCTCGGGGGGCCACCTCGTCGTGAAGTAGCCCGGCCCGCCTCAAAGGATCCGGCTCAGCCCGAAGCGGTCCAGCCGAAGCGCGGGGCCCGGCGCTCCAGGAACGCGGCGACACCCTCGGCGGTGTCGCCGCTGCCGCGCGCCTGCTCCCTCCAGTACGCGTCCCGGTCGGTGCGGCCGTTCGCGAACTCCTTGGCCGCCGCCTGGGTCAGCTGCGAGCGGGCGGCGAGGACCCGGGTGAACTCGGCCACCCGCTTGTCCAGTTCGCCCGCCGGCAGCACCTCGTCCACCAGGCCGGTCCGCAGCGCCCGTGCCGAATCGATCAACTCGGCCGAGAACAGCAGGTACTTGGCGGTCGAAGGCCCCACCAGGGCGGCCAGGCGCCGGGTCGAGGACGACGCGTAGACGATGCCGAGCTTGGCGGGCGTGATCCCGAACGAGGCGCCCTCCTCCGCGAAGCGCAGGTCGCAGGCGGCCGCGAGCTGGCAGCCGCCGCCCACGCAGTAGCCGCGCACGGCGGCCAGCGTCGGCTTGGGGAAGGTAGCGAGCGCCTCCTCGGCCGCCACCGCGAGCGACTGGGGATCCTCGCCCGGCCCGGGCGCGCGCAGCGAGGAGATGTCCGCGCCCGCGCAGAAGGTCGGCCCGGCGCCGGTCAGCACCAGGGCCCGCACCTCCGGGTCGGCGGCCAGTTCGTCGAGCAGCGGCGGCAGCGCCCGCCACATCCCGGCCGTCATCGCGTTGCGCTTGGCGGGGTTGCTGATGACGACGGTGGCCACCCCGTCCGCCACGGTGTGCTCCAGCTGCGGCTCCATGCGCCGGATGCTATCCGGGCGGGCCGCTCCTATGATCAGGAGGGGGCCGACCGGCGATGCCACGAGGAGACGCTGATGGCCGCACCCGCTACCGCACGCGACAGCAGGAAGCTCCGCCGCAGTTTCGGACGGCTGACCGTCCTCGGCGCGGTCCTCGCGCTCGCGGGCCTGGTCGGTCTCGTCTACACCGGCGTGGCCACCCTCACCTCGATGCTCCTGTTCGGCTGGCTGCTGCTCGTAGGCGGTGTGGTCGGTCTGATGCACGCGATCCAGTCGCGCGGCGCGAACTTCTTCTGGCTCGGCGTGGTGGTCGCGGCCCTGAACATCGCGGCCGGTGTGGTGGTCATCCGCCGCCCCGAGGGCTCGGCCGAGGCGCTGACCATGTTCGCCGCCCTGCTCTTCCTCACCGGCGGGGTGTTCCGGCTCGCGGGCAGCGTGGTGGTGCGCGGGCCGCAGATGGGCTGGACGCTGCTGCAGGGCGCCTTCGGCGTGCTGCTCGGGGTGCTGGTGCTGGCGAGCTGGCCGAGCAGCAGCCGTTATGTGATCGGCTGCTTCTTCTCGCTCGGCCTGCTCTTCGACGGCCTCGGCCTGATCGCGCTCGGCGTCGGCGGCCGGCGGATCGTGGGCCTGGTGACGGACGGGCGGCCGGACACCGACGCCCGGGAGTCCGAACCCGGACCGCAGACACCCCCGCAAGCCGTGGCAAAGCAGTCAGACAGCGATCAGGGACGCTTGGGGAAGTGACATCGGCGGGCGGTTGTGAGCAGAAGGCGTCGATACGCGCTGACTACTGTTCAGTCGCCCGGTCCGGACCATCCCACTCTCAACACTCGTTACCGAAGAGCCTGACAGCCGAGTGCGAGGGTGGGTGCCGGAACATGGAGATCCGCGGGAGCGTGCCACCCGACGCCGCGCCGGCCAGGCCGTTCCCGTACGAGGGAGTCTGGCGCTTCACGGCCCCCGCGGTCGACGCCTCGGTCCCGCAGGCCCGGCACGCCGTGCGCGACCTGCTGCGCCGACAGGGCGTGCCGGTCCACGACGACCTCGTCCAGGGCCTGCTCCTGATCGTCTCCGAGCTGGTCACCAACGCGGTCAAGCACGCGGCCCTGCTCTCCCCGCAGGTGGCCGTGGAGGTCGCCATCGGCGCCGAGTGGATCCGGGTCTCGGTGGAGGACAACCATCCCTACCGCCCCAAGGCGCTGGAGACCGACTACGGGCAGACGGGCGGGCGCGGACTCCTGCTGGTGCGCGAGATCACCTGCGAGGCGGGCGGGGCCTGCGACGTCGAGCAGACCGCGAGCGGCGGCAAGATCATCTGGGTGGCTCTGCCGCTGGCCCCGGTCTCCGGCGCGGTCACCAGCCCGCGGCAGGCCCTGTGAGCTCCCTGACCGCGGGCCGGGCCGCGTCCAGGACCGTCATGAACCACGCGGAGAACGTGGCCCGCTCGTGCAGCGCGGTCAGCTCCTGCGGCGAGACGAAGGCGGTCTCGTAGACCTCCTCCGGGTCCGCCTGCACCGGCGCCTGCACCAGACCGACGAAGAGGTGGTTGTACTCCTGCTCCACCAGGCCCGAGTCCGGGTCGGGGTGGTTGTAGCGGACCGTGCCCGCCTCGGCGAGCAGCGAGGGCGAGACGCCCAGCTCCTCGTGGGTGCGCCGGGCGGCCGCCGCGAAGGGGGACTCGCCGGGGTAGGGGTGCCCGCAGCAGGTGTTCGACCAGACGCCGGGGGAGTGGTACTTGCCGAGCGCGCGGCGCTGGAGCAGCAGCTTGCCCGTGGAGTCGAAGAGGAAGACCGAGAACGCCCGGTGCAGCCTGCCGGGGGCCTGGTGGGCGGAGAGCTTCTCCGCGGTGCCGATGGTATTGCCGCTCTCGTCGACCAGTTCGAGCATGATCTCTTCGGCGGTCCCGTTCGACGAGCTGTTCGCCGTAGTGGCTGGTGTGGTCGGCATAACCATCCTTCGCTTCGGTCCTCGGCTGCCAAGTCTGCCGTACAAAAGCGGCGTGTCCGCACTTCGACGGGCGGCGCATGTCCGTAATGCGTCGGGTGCGCGGCACCGCCGAAGAAGGGATCGTGCCCAGCCGTACCGGAGCGGAATCATCGAACGTGCGAGCGAGTAGGGGTGTCCGGCCCGCCGCCGGTCAGTGGCAGAGCCCGGCCTCGTGGGCCGCGTGGCCGCTCGGCTCCAGCTGGAAGGTGCAGTGCTCCACGTCGAAGTGATCACCCAGGCAGCCCTGGAGGTCGTGCAGCAGCTTCTCGTGGCCCACCGAGTCCAGGACCTCCTGGCTGACCACCACGTGGGCGGAGAGCACCGGCATCCCGGAAGTGATCGTCCAGGCGTGCAGGTCGTGGACGTCCTCGACGCCCGGCAGGGCCACGATGTGGGCCCGCACCTCGCCCATGTCGACGCCCTTGGGCGCGGCCTCCAGGAGCACGTTCAGCGTCTCCCGCAGCAGCTTCACCGTACGCGGGACGATCATGAGGCCGATCACGAGCGAGGCGATCGGGTCGGCGGCCTGCCAGCCGGTCGACATGATGATCACCGCCGAGATCAGTACCGCCACCGAGCCGAGCGCGTCCGCGAGCACCTCCAGGAAGGCGCCGCGCACATTGAGGCTGTCCTGCTGGCCCTTGATCAGCAGCGAGAGCGAGACCATATTGGCGACGAGGCCGATCAGGCCGAAAACGATCGTTGTCGGCCCCGAGGTGTCGGCCGGCTCGACGAACCGCTGGACCGCCTCGTACAGCACGTATCCACCGACGCCGAGCAGCAGCAGACAGTTGGCGAGCGCGGCGAGGATCTCGGCGCGGGCATAGCCGAACGTCCGGTTGTGACCGGCCGGGCGGTTGGCGAAGTGGATGGCGAGCAGCGCCATCGCCAGCCCGAGGGCGTCCGTCGCCATGTGCGCCGCGTCCGCGACCAGCGCCAGCGAGTCCGCGAGCATCCCGCCGACGATCTCGACCACCATCACGCCCAGCGTGATGCCCAGGGCCACCCGCAGTCGCCCCTTGTACGCCGCGGCGGCCGTCCCGGTGGGCGCCGGTCCGCCGTGCGCGTGTCCGTGGTCGTGCCCAGCCCCCATGGAAGGCCACCTCTCAGACTGTCGGCAAAAGGTTGTGCGATCTCCGTACGAGGGGTCAGTGAACTACGGGCGGGGGGTATGGGGCAACACGGCACTGAACACCGTTGTCATGTGCTCTGACCTGCGGAAACGCGCTCGCCGCGAGGTTTGTACGCCGTTCGCACAGGCGTCGCAGGTCAGAGCGGTGCGCGGCCGTCCGGGACGGCGCGGAGCCCCGGGGCCGACGGACGGGGGGCGGTTTGTGGGGCGCGGCCTTGATCGACGATGATGATCCACGCGGCGGTCCCCCGCCGCAGGGCCCGATCGGGGGCGTAAACAGGCGATGAACTCCCGGTTCCACGCATCCGATAGCCTCCCGATAGCCTCTGCCGACGTGCCGCCCGCCGCTTGTTTCCGGGCCGGGCCGTCGGACATCAGCCATGCCAGCTCCAAGGAGTGAGTTCGTCTGTCGACCGCCATCCTGATCGGGCTTCCGGTCCCCGGGTCGCAGCTCGGGCCCGAGCTGCGCTCGCTGGGCTTCGACGTACGGTCCGCCCAGCGGCCCGAGGACCTGCCCGGCCTGCTCGCCGAGGTCCCGCCCGGTGAGCGGGTCGCCCTGGTCGATCCGTCCTTCGTGGGCCACACGCACGCCCTGCGCCTCGCCCTGACCGACCCCCGGTTCCCGGCGGCGGCGGTCACCGGTGCCATGGCGGTCCAGGCGGAGGCCCGCCCCGCGCTCGTGCGCGCGCTCGCGGACCTCGCCGGGGCGCCCGCGCCGACCGCCGCCGGTGCCTCGGTCGCCGTGAACGCCCCGTCCACCGGGACCGGCGTCCTCGTCGACCGCGTCGCCTCCGCCATGGAGGACCGGGGCACCGCCGTGCACCGCCCCGAACTCGGCTCCCTGGTGGCCACCGTGCCCGCCGGGCCCGAGGCGGCCTTCGCCGCCCGCAAGGCCGTCGACGCCGTGGACGACGAGGCCGTCCGGCTGCGTACGGCGGTGAAGTCCCGCGACGGGTTCTTCACCACCTTCTTCATCAGCCCGTACTCGCGCTACCTCGCCCGCTGGTGCGCGCGCCGCGGCCTCACCCCCAACCAGGTCACCACCGCCTCGCTGCTCACCGCGCTGATCGCGGCCGGCTGCGCGGCGACCGGCACCCGGGGCGGCTTCGTCGCGGCCGGCGCGCTGCTGCTCTTCTCCTTCGTCCTGGACTGCACCGACGGGCAGCTCGCCCGCTACTCACTGCAGTACTCCACGCTCGGCGCCTGGCTGGACGCGACCTTCGACCGGGCCAAGGAGTACGCGTACTACGCGGGCCTGGCGCTCGGCGCGGCCCGCGGCGGCGACGACGTATGGGCGCTGGCGCTCGGCGCGATGGTCCTGCAGACCTGCCGCCACGTCGTGGACTTCTCGTTCAACGAGTCCAACCACGACGCCAGCGCCAACACCAGCCCCACCGCCGCCCTCTCCGACAAGCTCGACTCGGTCGGCTGGACGGTCTGGGTGCGCCGGATGATCGTGCTGCCGATCGGCGAGCGCTGGGCGATGATCGCGGTCCTGACCGCCGTCACCACGCCCCGTACCGTCTTCTACGTCCTGCTCGTCGGGTGCGCGTTCGCGGCCTGCTACACCACGGCCGGGCGCGTGCTGCGCTCGCTGACCCGCAGGGCGACCCGTACCGACCGGGCCGCGCAGGCGCTCGCGGAGCTCGCGGACAGCGGACCGCTGGCCGAGTCGGTCGCGCGGGGCTCCACCCGCCGCGCCCCGCGCGCCGGGTTCGTGGCCCCGCTCCTCGCCGCCTTCGGCGCGGCCGTCGTGCTCGTCGACTCGGCGGTCTCGGGCCCGTCCTGGGCCTGCGTGGGCGCGGCCGCGACCTACGCGTTCTTCTCCGGCCTCGCCGTCTCCGCCCCCCTCAAGGGCGCCCTCGACTGGCTGGTGCCGCCCTTCTTCCGGGCCGCCGAATACGGCACGGTCCTGATCCTCGCCGCCCGCTCCGAGGTGAACGGGGCCTTGCCCGCGGCCTTCGGGCTGGTGGCCGCGGTCGCCTACCATCACTACGACACGGTCTACCGCATCAAGGGCGGATCCGGCGCGCCGCCGCGCTGGCTGGTGCGTCTGACCGGCGGCCACGAGGGGCGGACGCTGGTGGTCGCGGTCCTCGCGGCGGCCCTCGCCACCCGCGGCACGGACTTCACCCTGGCGCTCACCGCCCTCGCGGTGGCCATCGCGCTCCTGGTGGTCGTGGAGTCCATCCGCTTCTGGGTGTCCTCCGGAGCACCCGCAGTACATGACGAAGGAGAACCCGCATGATCGGCCTCGTACTCGCAGCCGGTGCCGGACGGCGTCTGCGCCCCTACACCGACACGCTCCCGAAGGCCCTCGTGCCCGTCGACGGCGACACCACGATCCTGGACCTCACCCTCGGCAACTTCGCCGAGATCGGTCTCACCGAGGTCGCGATCATCGTCGGCTACAAGAAGGAGGCCGTCTACGAGCGCAAGGCGGCGCTGGAGGCGAAGTACGGCCTCAAGCTGACCCTGATCGACAACGACAAGGCCGAGGAGTGGAACAACGCCTACTCCCTGTGGTGCGGCCGTGACGCGGTCAAGCACGACGTGATCCTCGCCAACGGCGACACCGTGCACCCGGTCTCCGTCGAGAGGACGCTGCTCGCCGCCCGCGGCGACGGCAAGAAGATCATCCTCGCCCTCGACACGGTGAAGAGCCTCGCCGACGAGGAGATGAAGGTCATCGTCGACGACGAGAAGGGCGTCCAGAAGATCACCAAGCTGATGGACCCGGCGACGGCCACCGGCGAGTACATCGGCGTCACCCTCATCGAGGGCTCCGCCGCCGACGAGCTCGCCGACGCGCTGAAGACCACCTTCGAGCGCGACCCCGACCTCTACTACGAGGACGGCTACCAGGAGCTCGTCAACCGCGGCTTCAAGGTCGACGTCGCGCCGATCGGCGAGGTCTCGTGGGTCGAGATCGACAACCACGACGACCTCGCGAAGGGCCGTGAGATCGCGTGCCAGTACTGACCCGGCTCATCCCGTCGCCGGTCGTCGTCGACATCAGCCGGGGCGCCCTGGACGACCTGGCGGGCGTCCTGGCCGACCAGCGGATCTCGGCCTCCGGCAAGCTGGCGATCGCGGTCAGCGGCGGCTCGGGCCAGGCGCTGAGCGAGAAGCTGGCACCGGTGCTCCCGGGCGCCGACTGGTACCCGGTCGCGGACGGCACCATCGACTCCGCCGTGCAGCTCGCCGACGACATCAAGGGCAAGCGGTACGACGCGGTCGTCGGCCTCGGCGGCGGCAAGATCATCGACGTGGCGAAGTACGCCGCGGCGCGGGTCGGGCTGCCCATGGTCGCGGTCGCCACCAACCTCTCGCACGACGGCATCTGCTCGCCGGTCTCGATCCTCGACAACGACAACGGCCGCGGCTCCTACGGCGTGCCCACGCCCATCGCCATGGTCATCGACCTCGACGTCATCCGCGAGGCACCGGTCCGGTTCGTCCGCTCCGGCATCGGCGACGCGATCTCCAACATCTCCGCGATCGCGGACTGGGAGCTCTCGCACCAGGTCAACGGCGAGCCGGTGGACGGCCTGGCCGCCGCCATGGCCCGTACCGCGGGCGAGTCGGTGCTGCGCCACCCCGGCGGCGTCGGCGACGACGAGTTCCTCACCGTCCTGTCCGAGGCGCTGGTGCTCTCCGGCATCGCCATGTCGATCAGCGGCGACACCCGCCCCTCGTCCGGCGCCTGCCACGAGATCAGCCACGCCTTCGACCTGCTGTACCCCAAGCGCTCCGCGCTCCACGGCGAGCAGGTCGGCCTCGGCGCCGCCTTCGCGATGCACCTGCGCGGCGCCGCCGAGCAGTCCGGTCTCTTCACGGAGGTACTGCGGCGGCACGGCCTGCCCGTACTCCCGCAGGAGATCGGCTTCTCCGCCGACGAGTTCGTCCGGGCGGTGGCGTACGCGCCGCAGACCCGGCCGGGCCGTTTCACGATCCTGGAACACCTCAACCTGTCCACAGCCCAGATCAAGGACGCTTACGCCGACTATGCAAAAGCCATCGGTAGCTGAACTCCGCCCGGTCGTGCACCCTCCGGGCGTCAAGGACCGGCGGAGCGGCGAGCACTGGGGAGGCCGGCTCTACATGCGCGAGGTCTCCCTGCGCGTCGACCGGCACCTGGTGACCACGAAGGTCACGCCCAACCAGCTGACCTACGTGATGACCGTCGCCGCCGCCTTCGCGGCCCCGGCCCTGCTGGTGCCGGGGATCTGGGGCGCCGTGCTCGGCGTGGTGATGGCGCAGGTCTATCTGCTCCTGGACTGCGTCGACGGCGAGGTCGCCCGCTGGAAGAAGCAGTACTCGATGGTCGGCGTCTACGTGGACCGGGTCGCCGCCTATGTGCTCGACGCCGCGGTCCTCGTCGGCTTCGGGCTGCGCGCCGCCGACATCTGGGGCACCGGGCGGATCGACTGGCTGTGGGCCTTCCTCGGCACCCTCGCCGCCCTCGGCGCCGTGCTGATCAAGTCCGAGACCGACCTCGTCGGTGTCGCCCGGCACCAGCAGGGCATGCCGCCGGTCAAGGAGGCGGCGTCCGAGCCGCGTTCGTCCGGCGTGGCGCTGGCCCGCCGGGCCGCCGGCGCGCTCAAGTTCCACCGGCTGGTCATGGGCATCGAGGCGTCCCTGCTGATCCTGGTCCTGGCGATCGTGGACCACGTGCGGGGCGACCTGTTCTTCTCCCGCCTCGGCGTCGCCGTCCTCGCGGGCATCGCACTGCTGCAGAGCGTGCTGCACCTGGTGTCCATCCTCGCCTCCAGCAGGCTCAAGTGAGCGCCCCGCTGAAGGTCGGCGCGGTCGTCATCACCATGGGCAACCGCCCCGAGGAGCTGCGCGCGCTGCTCGACTCGGTCGCCAAGCAGGACGGCGACCGGGTCGAGGTGGTGGTGGTCGGCAACGGCGCCCCGGTCCCGGACGTCCCGGCGGGCGTGCGGACCGTGGAGCTGCCCGAGAACCTGGGCATCCCCGGCGGGCGCAACGTCGGCATCGAGGCGTTCGGCCCGTCCGGCGCCGAGGTCGACATCCTGCTCTTCCTCGACGACGACGGGCTGCTGCCGAACACCGACACGGCCGAGCTGTGCCGCCGGGCGTTCGCCGCCGACCCCGAGCTCGGCATCGTCAGCTTCCGCATCGCGGACCCGGAGACCGGGGTCACCCAGCGCCGCCACGTCCCGCGGCTGCGCGCCTCCGACCCGATGCGCTCCTCGCGCGTGACGACCTTCCTGGGCGGCGCCAACGCCGTACGGACCAAGGTCATCGCCGAGGTCGGCGGGCTGCCCGACGAGTTCTTCTACGCCCACGAGGAGACCGATCTGGCCTGGCGGGCGCTGGACGCCGGCTGGATGATCGACTACCGCGCGGACATGGTCCTGTTCCACCCCACGACGGCGCCCTCCCGGCACGCGGTCTACCACCGGATGGTGGCCCGCAACCGGGTCTGGCTGGCCCGGCGCAATCTGCCGGCCCCGCTGGTTCCCGTCTATCTGGGGGTGTGGATGCTGCTCACGCTCGCCAGGAAGCCCTCCGGGCCCGCCCTCAAGGCGTGGTTCGGCGGCTTCAAGGAGGGCTGGACCACTCCGTGCGGACCGCGCCGCCCCATGAAGTGGCGCACGGTCTGGCGGCTGACCCGGCTGGGCCGTCCGCCCGTCATCTGACACTCTCGGGTCTGAGCACATCGGGTGGGGGCCGTCGGGCTCCGGGCACTTCGGTCATCGGGCGTACTTCCTTGAAAGCGAAAGTTTCCACTTGTGAGTGACACAACTCTGTCCCCGGCGGACCTCGCCGCCAAGCACGGCCTGGCGGTGAGCGGCGCCCGGCCGGGGCTGTTCGAGTACTGCCGCCAGCTCTGGGGGCGGCGCCACTTCATCCTGTCGTTCTCGCAGGCGAAGCTGACCGCCCAGTACAGCCAGGCGAAGCTCGGCCAGATCTGGCAGGTGGCGACCCCGCTGCTCAACGCGCTGGTCTACTACTTCATCTTCGGCGTGCTGATGGACGCCAAGCGGGGCATCCCGTCGGACGTGTACATCCCGTTCCTGGTGACGGGCGTGTTCGTGTTCACCTTCACCCAGAACTCGGTGAACGCGGGCGTCCGGGCGATCTCCGGCAACCTCGGCCTGGTGCGCGCGCTGCACTTCCCGCGCGCCTCGCTGCCGATCTCCTTCGCGCTCCAGCAGCTCCAGCAGCTGCTGTTCTCGATGATCGTCCTGGTCCTCGTGGTGGTCGCGTCGGGGACCATGCCGATGGCGTCGTGGCTGCTGATGGTGCCGGTCCTTGCGCTCCAGTTCGTCTTCAACACCGGACTGGCGATGATCATGGCCCGGCTCGGCAGCAAGACCCCGGACCTGGCCCAGCTGATGCCGTTCATCCTGCGCACCTGGATGTACGCGTCGGGCGTCATGTTCAGCATCAAGGTGGTCCTCCAGGGCAAGCCGCACTGGCTGGCCCAGGTCCTCCAGGTGAACCCCGCCGCGGTCTACATGGACCTGGCCCGGTTCGCCATGATCGACGGATACGGTGCCCACAACCTGCCGCCGCACGTCTGGCTGCTGGCGGTCGGCTGGGCCCTCGTCGTGGGCGCGGCGGGCTTCGTGTACTTCTGGAAGGCAGAGGAGCAGTACGGCCGTGGCTGAGGACAACAACCGGCTCGCCGACGCGAGCGGCGAGCGCATCCCGACCGTCATCGCCGACGACGTGCACATCGTGTACACGGTCAACGGCGCGGGCGGTGGCCGGGGCAGCGCCACCGCCGCGCTGAGCCGGATAGTGAGGCGCGACACCGGCGAGTCCCGCGGCATGCGCAAGGTGCACGCCGTACGGGGCGTCTCCTTCACCGCGTACCGCGGCGAGGCGATCGGCCTGATCGGCACCAACGGCTCGGGCAAGTCGACCCTGCTGCGGGCGATCGCCGGGCTGCTGCCGCCGGCCAAGGGCCGGGTGTACACCAACGGCCAGCCGTCGCTGCTCGGCGTCAACGCCGCGCTGATGAACGAGCTGACCGGCGAGCGCAACGTGATCCTGGGCGGCCTGGCCATGGGCATGTCGCGCGAGGAGATCAAGGAGCGGTACGAGGAGATCGTCGACTTCTCCGGCATCAACGAGAAGGGCGACTTCATCACCCTGCCGATGCGGACGTACTCCTCGGGCATGGCGGCCCGGCTGCGGTTCTCCATCGCCGCCGCCAAGGACCACGACGTCCTGATGATCGACGAGGCGCTCGCCACCGGTGACCGCAAGTTCCAGATCCGCTCCGAGGAGCGCATCCGCGAGCTGCGCAAGCACGCGGGCACGGTCTTCCTGGTCAGCCACAGCATCGGCTCCATCAGGGACACCTGCAACCGGGTGCTCTGGCTGGAGCGCGGCGAGCTCCTGATGGACGGCCCCACCGACGAGGTCGTCAAGGCGTACCAGAAAGAAACGGGCCGCTAGGCGTTTCGCTGAAAATGCGGTGATTTCGGGTGCGGGCCGTCTGTGGCTGGTCGCTCCCCCAAGTTCTCGGCTTCGCTCGAACAGGGGGGACCCCATCGCGGCGGAGTCGCACATGTCACGGCCCCGCGCCCCTGAGTGGCCTCCCGTGCCGCCAGGCCCGGCCGACTTCCCGTAGGCCCCCGTCGATCAACCCCGGCGGGGGCCTTCGCGTCCTTCGGGGCGGCCCGCAGGACGGCCCGGGATGTCAAGGCTCCGTCAAGTCGCCTGCGCCGGGGGAAGGTTGGCGCGGATTGAAGTGTTCTTGTAATGCGCGCAACACCCCGACGTGTTGTCAGGCGTTGTACAACGTAAGCTGTACCGGTGTTGATCGTGACGGACGGGCGGTACCGCCCCGGGCACCCCGTGCGGGAGCCGTCCTCCACTCGGGAGGCTCGGCGGCGTGTCCGAAATGGGATGTTTTGGGTCGGCGGTGTAGAACGGGAGATGTGACGGCAATGGCTACGGGAAATCTCCAGCTACGAGAGACTTCCGCCGTTCCCGTACCGGGCGGCCCCCGGTGACAGGTGTCCGGGACGTGCGCACCGACTCCCCCTCGCGCACCACGCTCGACAAGGCCACGGAGGAGAACTTCCCGGTGGCCCCCTTCTTTCTGCCGCGCGCCTGGCGCGAAGACCTGATGGCGGTGTACGGCTACGCCCGCCTGGTCGACGACATCGGCGACGGCGACCTCGCACCCGGCGGCGCCGACGCCCGGCACCTGGGCGTGGCCCGCGCCGACGCGGACGACCGGCTCGTGATGCTCGACGCCTTCGAGGCCGATCTGCGCCGCGTCTTCGACTCCACCCCGCACCATCCGCTGCTCAAGGCCCTGCAGCCCACCGTCCGCCGCCGCTCGCTCACTCCCGATCCGTTCCTCGGCCTGATCGCGGCGAACCGGCAGGACCAGCGGGTCGGGCGGTACGAGACCTACGACGACCTGGTCGCGTACTGCGAGCTGTCCGCCAATCCCGTGGGGCGCCTGGTGCTGGCGGTCACCGGCACCGAGAGCCCCGAGCGGGTCCGCCGCTCGGACGCCGTCTGCACGGCGCTCCAGATCGTCGAACACCTCCAGGACGTCACCGAGGACCTCGGCCGGAACCGCATCTACCTGCCCGCCGAGGACATGAAGCGGTTCCACGTCACGGAGGCCGATCTGGCCGCGCCGCGCGGGGGCGCGTCGGTGCGCGCCCTGGTCGCGTTCGAGGCGGAACGCGCCGCGCAGCTGCTGAATGAAGGCACCCCCCTGGTGGGTAGCGTCCACGGCAGACTCAGACTGCTGCTGGCCGGATTCGTGGCCGGGGGACGCGCCGCGCTCGACGCGGTCGCTGCCGCCGGCCACGACGTACTCCCTGGACCTCCCAAGCCCACCAAGTCCAGTTTGCTGCGCGAAGTGGGAGCCGTGTTGCGTAGAGCGCGTAGAGAGGGGTGAGCCGGACCGTGGATCCACACGCACACGTGTCCGCGCCGGTACAGGCCGCGTACAGCTACTGCGAGGCGGTGACCGGACAGCAGGCGCGCAATTTCGCGTACGGCATCAGGCTGCTGCCGACCGACAAGCGCCAGGCGATGTCCGCGCTCTACGCGTTCTCGCGGCGCGTCGACGACATCGGCGACGGCGCCCTGCCCGCCGAGGCCAAGAAGCAGCGCCTGGAGGACACCCGCGCGCTGCTCGGCCGGGTCGCCGAGGGCGCGGTCGAGGAGGACGACACCGACCCGGTGGCCGTGGCGCTCGCGGACGCGGCGCGCCGCTTCCCGATCCCGCTGGACGGGCTCGACGAGCTCATCGACGGCGTCCTGATGGACGTGCACGGCGAGACCTATGAGACCTGGGACGACCTGAAGGTCTACTGCCGGTGTGTCGCGGGTGCCATCGGCAGACTCTCGCTGGGCGTGTTCGGTACACAACCGGGCGCACCGGGCACCGAACGCGCCGCCGAGTACGCCGACACGCTGGGTCTCGCGCTGCAACTCACCAACATCCTCAGGGACGTTCGCGAGGACGCGGGCAACGGGCGCACCTATCTGCCCGCCGACGACCTGGCGAAGTTCGGGTGCGCCGCGGGCTTCCACACCCCGGTGCCGCCCGCCGGCTCCGACTTCGCGGGCCTGGTCCACTTCGAAGTGCGCCGCGCCCGGGCCCTGTTCGCCGAGGGCTACCGGCTGCTGCCCATGCTCGACCGGCGCAGCGGCGCCTGCGTCGCCGCGATGGCCGGAATCTACCGCCGGCTGCTCGACCGCATCGAGCGCGACCCGGAAGCCGTGCTGCGCGGCCGGGTCTCGCTGCCCGGCCGGGAGAAGGCGTACGTGGCGGTACGCGGACTGTCGGGGCTCGACACCCGTACCGTCTCCCGGCAGACCGCCAGGAGGCGCGCCTGATGGCCCATGGGCACCTGGACGTGCGGCCGAGGAGCATTACGCGCGGAGGGTGTGCAACCCTCGCTCCGGCCGGGGCGTCCCTGACTGCGACGGCCGGGCGTGCGCACGACACCGGCACGGCCGGAGGGGAGGGCGCATGACAGCCCCGCAGCCCGAACGCGCGGTGGTCGTCGGCGGAGGCCTGGCCGGAATCACCGCCGCGCTCGAACTGGCCGACGCCGGCCTCGGGGTGACCCTGATCGAGGGCCGCCCGCGCCTCGGCGGCCTCGCCTTCTCCTTCCGGCGCGGCGAGCTCACCGTCGACAACGGCCAGCACGTCTATCTGCGCTGCTGCACGGCCTACGGCTGGTTCCTCGACCGGGTCGGCGGTACGCACCTGGCGCCCCTCCAGGACCGCCTCGACGTGCCCGTCCTGGACGTCGCCCACCCCGGCGGGCCCCGGCTCGGCCGACTGCGCCGCAGCGCCCTGCCCGTACCGCTCCACCTGGCCAGGAGCCTCGCCACCTATCCGCACCTCTCGCTCGCCGAGCGGGCCTCGGTCGGGCGTGCCGCACTCGCGCTCAAGCGCCTGGACCCGGCCGACCCGGCGCTCGACGGGGTGGACTTCGCGACCTGGCTCGGCCGCCACGGCCAGTCCGCCCGCACCGTCGAGGCCCTGTGGGACCTGGTCGGCGTGGCGACCCTGAACGCGACCGCGCCGTACGCCTCCCTGGGGCTCGCCGCGATGGTCTTCAAGACCGGTCTGCTCTCCGAGCCGGGCGCGGCCGACATCGGCTGGGCGCACGTACCGCTGGGCGAGCTCCACGACACGCTGGCCCGCAAGGCGCTCGCCTCCGCCGGGGTGCGGGTGGAGACCCGTACCAAGGCGGACTCGCTGTCCCGTACCGAGAGCGGCGCCTGGCGGGTCGAGGCGGGCGGCGAGACGCTGGACGCCGAGGTGGTCGTCCTGGCCGTCCCGCAGCGCGAGGCGCACGACCTGCTGCCCCAGGGCGCGCTCGACGACCCGGGCAAGCTGCTCGACATCGGCACCGCGCCCATCCTCAACCTGCACGTCGTCTACGACCGCAAGGTGCTGCGGCAGCCCTTCTTCGCCGCCCTCGGCTCGCCCGTGCAGTGGGTCTTCGACCGCACCGAGTCGTCGGGCCTCGCGGACTCTCCCGGCGGGCAGGGCTGCCAGTACCTGGCGGTGTCCCAGTCGGCCGCCGAGGACGAGATCGACGAGCCGGTGGCCGCGCTGCGCGCGCGCTACCTGCCCGAGCTCGAACGGCTGCTGCCCGCCGCGCGCGGCGCGGGCGTACGGGACTTCTTCGTGACCCGGGAGCGGACAGCGACGTTCGCCCCCACCCCCGGCGTGGGACGGCTGCGGCCGGGCGCGCGCACCAATGCGCCCGGCCTGTACCTGGCGGGCGCGTGGACCGCCACCGGCTGGCCCGCGACGATGGAGAGCGCCGTACGCAGCGGATTCAGCGCCGCGGGCGCGGCTCTCGCCGTACTCGGCCGCTCTCACGCCCACCCGCTTCAGGAGGCGGCATGACCCTTAGCAGCACTGGAACAAGAGGAGAGACTGTGCCGACTGTGCCTTCGGCGAACTCGGCTGTCGACACCGTGGACGTCGCCGCGCTTCTGGAGCGCGGGCGGACGCTGTCCACACCGGTGCTGCGCACGGCCGTGGACCGGCTCGCGGCCCCCATGGACACCGTCGCGGCCTACCACTTCGGGTGGATCGACGCCCAGGGCAACCCGGCGGACGGCGACGGCGGCAAGGCGGTGCGGCCCGCGCTCGCGCTCCTGTCCGCCGAGGCGGCCGGGGCCCGGCCCGAGGTCGGCGTGCCCGGCGCGGTCGCGGTCGAGCTCGTCCACAACTTCTCGCTGCTCCACGACGACCTGATGGACGGCGACGAGCAGCGCCGCCACCGGGACACGGTGTGGAAGGTGCACGGCCCGGCGCAGGCCATCCTCGTCGGCGACGCGCTGTTCGCGCTGGCCAACGAGGTCCTGCTGGAGCTCGGCACGGTCGAGGCGGGGCGCGCCACGCGCCGGCTGACCACCGCCAGCCGCAAGCTCATCGACGGCCAGGCCCAGGACATCTCGTACGAGCACCGCGAGCGGGTCACCGTCGAGGAGTGCCTGGAGATGGAGGGCAACAAGACGGGCGCCCTGCTCGCCTGCGCCTGCTCCATCGGCGCGGTGCTCGGCGGCGCCGACGACAAGACCGCCGACACCCTTGAGGCGTACGGCTACCACCTCGGCCTCGCCTTCCAGGCCGTCGACGACCTGCTCGGCATCTGGGGCGACCCGGAGGCCACCGGCAAGCAGACCTGGAGCGACCTGCGCCAGCGCAAGAAGTCCCTGCCGGTGGTGGCCGCGCTCGCGGCCGGCGGCCCGGCCTCCGAGCGGCTGGGCGAGCTGCTCGCCGCCGACGCCAAGAGCAACGACTTCGACACCTTCTCCGAGGAGGAGTTCGCCACCCGGGCCGCGCTCATCGAGGAGGCGGGCGGCCGCGAGTGGACCTCGCAGGAGGCCCGCAGGCAGCACGCCGTGGCGATCGAGGCACTGGGAGCCGTCGACATGCCCGAGCGGGTGCGGGCGCAGCTGACCGCGCTGGCCGACTTCGTGGTCGTACGGAAGAGATGATCACCATTCGCATATGACGCGACGTCGCCGGAGCGGGCCCGCCAGGGGGCCGCGTCCGACGGAGACCCCAGCACAGCAGAAGGACCACTGCACTTGCATTAAGGGGAAGCCATGACAGCGACGACCGACGGAAGCGCCGGGGCCCCGCGGCCCCCGGCCGCCGCGGCCAGCGGACCGACCGCACCGCCCGGCGCGGACGAGGTGCTCGACGCCGCCCGGCGGGCGGCGGACCGCGCGGTCGAGCACCTGCTGGGCAGGCAGGACGCCCTCGGCTGGTGGAAGGGCGACCTGGAGACCAACGTCACCATGGACGCCGAGGACCTGCTGCTCCGTCAGTTCCTCGGGATCCAGGACGAGAAGACCGTCCAGGCGGCCGCGCTCTTCATCCGGGGCGAGCAGTGCGACGACGGCACCTGGGCCACCTTCTACGGCGGCCCCTCCGAGCTGTCCGCCACCGTCGAGGCGTACGTGGCGCTGCGGCTCGCCGGGGACCGGCCGGACGACCCGCACATGGCGCGGGCCTCGGCGTGGGTCAGGAGCCAGGGCGGCATCGCCGCCTGCCGGGTCTTCACCCGGATCTGGCTGGCCCTGTTCGGCTGGTGGAAGTGGGACGACCTGCCGGAGCTGCCGCCGGAGCTGATCTTCCTGCCCAAGTGGTTCCCGCTGAACATCTACGACTTCGGCTGCTGGGCCCGGCAGACGATCGTGCCGCTCACGGTGGTCTCCGCCAAGCGGCCGGTGCGGCCCGCGCCCTTCGCGCTCGACGAGCTGCACACCGACGCGCGCGACCCCAACCCCGCCAAGAAGCTCGCCCCGGCCGCGAGCTGGGACGGCGCCTTCCAGCGGCTCGACAAGGCGCTGCACGTCTACCACCGCCTCGCCCCGCGCAGGCTGCGCCGCGCCGCGATGAACACCGCCGCCCGCTGGATCGTCGAGCGCCAGGAGAACGACGGCTGCTGGGGCGGCATCCAGCCGCCCGCGGTCTACTCGGTGATCGCCCTGCACCTGCTCGGCTACGACCTCCAGCACCCGGTGATGCGGGCCGGGCTCGAATCCCTCGACCGGTTCGCGGTCTGGCGCGAGGACGGCGCCCGGATGATCGAGGCCTGCCAGTCCCCGGTGTGGGACACCTGCCTGGCCACCATCGCGCTCGCCGACGGAGGGCTGCCCGCCGACCACCCGGCCCTGGTCAAGGCCGTCGACTGGATGCTCGGCGAGGAGATCGTCCGGCCGGGCGACTGGGCGGTGAAGAAGCCCCAACTGCCGCCGGGCGGCTGGGCGTTCGAGTTCCACAACGACAACTACCCGGACATCGACGACACCGCCGAGGTGATCCTCGCGCTGCGCCGGGTGCGCCACCCCGACCCCGAGCGGGTCGAGGGCGCGATCGGCCGGGCCGCGCGCTGGACGCTGGGCATGCAGTCGAGGAACGGGGCGTGGGGCGCCTTCGACGCCGACAACACCAGCCCGTTCCCCAACCGGCTGCCGTTCTGCGACTTCGGCGAGGTCATCGACCCGCCGTCGGCCGACGTCACCGCGCACGTGCTTGAGATGCTGGCGGTCGAGGGCCGGGCCCACGAGCCGCGCGCCCGTCGGGGCATCGAGTGGCTGCTCGCCGAACAGGAGGCGAGCGGCGCCTGGTTCGGGCGCTGGGGCGTCAACTACGTCTACGGCACCGGCTCGGTGGTGCCGGCGCTGACGGCCGCCGGCCTGCCCGCCTCGCACCCGGCGATCCGCCGGGCCGTCGGCTGGCTGGAGTCGGTGCAGAACGAGGACGGCGGCTGGGGCGAGGACCTGCGCTCCTACCGGGAGGAGGAGTGGATCGGGCACGGCGCCTCGACCGCCTCCCAGACCGCCTGGGCGCTGCTCGCGCTGCTGGCGGCGGGGGAGCGGGACGGCAAGGCGGTCGAGCGGGGCGTGGCCTGGCTCGCCGGGACCCAGCTGGCGGACGGCTCCTGGGACGAGCCGTACTTCACCGGCACCGGGTTCCCCTGGGACTTCTCGATCAACTACCACCTCTACCGCCAGGTGTTCCCGCTCACCGCGCTCGGCCGCTACGTCCATGGAGAACCGTTCTCCCCCAACGGCCACAAGGGGAAGTGATGGACGCACTCCCCGCCCTCCCCGAGCCCGTGCCGCTGCTGGTCGCCTGCGCGCTCACCATCGAGGAGCTGGCGCTGCGCAGCGGCGGCCGGGGCCGGACACCCGGCCAGGTGGTCACCGTGCTGCGCAGCGGCATGGGCCCCAGAGCCGCCGAGCGGGCCGTGCTGCGCGGCCTGGGCACCTCGGCCAACCGGGAGGCGGCCGTGATCGCCTCCGGGTTCTGCGCCGGCCTGGCCCCCGGGATGCACCCCGGGGACCTGGTCGTCGCCTCGGAGACCCGCGACCCGCGCGGCACCACCGCCTGCGTGGGTACGGAGGTGCTGGCCAAGGCGCTGACCGCGGCGCTGCCCGGCCGCACCGTGCACACCGGTCCGCTCACCGGCTCCGACCACGTGGTGCGTGGTCACGAACGGGCCGAGCTGCGCGCGACCGGGGCGATCGCCGTGGACATGGAGTCCGCGGCGACGCTGTGGAGCGCCGTCGGGGCCGGAGAGCGTCCGGTTGCGGCCGTACGGGTGGTCGTGGACGCTCCAGAACATGAACTCGTCCGGATCGGCACGGTACGCGGTGGAATATCTGCTTTCCGCGTTCTTCGTGCCGTCCTTCCCGCTTTCTTTGAATGGCACCGTTCTTTGCCGCTCCCCAGGAGGTGAGCCAGATGGCCATGCCGCTTCGCCAGTCCATCAGGGTCGGGACCTATCTTTTTGAACAGAAGCTCCGCAAGCGTGAGAAGTTCCCGCTGATCGTCGAGCTGGAGCCGCTCTTCGCGTGCAATCTGAAGTGCGAGGGCTGCGGGAAGATCCAGCATCCGGCCGGGATCCTGAAGCAGCGCATGCCGGTGGCCCAGGCCGTGGGCGCCGTCCTGGAGTCGGGCGCCCCGATGGTCTCCATCGCGGGCGGCGAGCCCCTGATGCATCCTCAGATCGACGAGATCGTGCGCCAGTTGGTGGCGAGGAAGAAGTACGTCTTCCTCTGCACCAACGCCCTGCTGCTGCGCAAGAAGCTGGAGAAGTTCACCCCGTCCCCGTACTTCGCGTTCGCCGTGCACATCGACGGGCTGCGCGAGCGGCACGACGAGTCGGTGGCGAAGGAGGGCGTGTTCGACGAGGCGGTGGCGGCGATCAAGGAGGCCAAGCGCCGCGGCTTCCGGGTCACCACCAACTCCACCTTCTTCAACACCGACACCCCGCAGACGATCATCGAGGTGCTCAACTTCCTCAACGACGACCTCCAGGTCGACGAGATGATGATCTCGCCCGCGTACGCCTACGAGAAGGCACCCGACCAGGAGCACTTCCTGGGCGTCGAGCAGACCCGCGAGCTCTTCAAGAAGGCGTTCTCCGGCGGCAACCGGCGCCGCTGGCGGCTCAACCACTCCCCGCTCTTCCTGGACTTCCTGGAGGGCAAGGCGGACTTCCCGTGCACGGCCTGGGCGATCCCCAACTACTCGCTCTTCGGCTGGCAGCGGCCCTGCTACCTGATGAGCGACGGGTACGTACCGACGTACCGGCAGCTCGTCGAGGAGACCGACTGGGACAAGTACGGCCGGGGCAAGGACGACCGATGCGCCAACTGCATGGCGCACTGCGGCTACGAGCCCACCGCCGTCCTCGCGACCATGGGGTCGCTCAAGGAGTCGCTGCGCGCGGTCCGCGAGA
Source organism: Streptomyces sp. BPTC-684 (assembly GCF_030028635.1). Taxonomy (NCBI): domain Bacteria; kingdom Bacillati; phylum Actinomycetota; class Actinomycetes; order Kitasatosporales; family Streptomycetaceae; genus Streptomyces; species Streptomyces sp. BPTC-684. Next base: position 89,127 of record NZ_CP124863.1, on the reverse strand, counting down.
CCGTGCAGGGAAACCGCGGGTGACGTGATGAGGACCGGAGAGCCCGTCTCCCTGGGTCTCCCCGCGCTGCCGGCCCGGCCGCTGGCGATGCGCCGCCCCTCGCGGCGCATCCAGGTCGGGTCGGTGGCCATCGGCGGGGACGCTCCTGTTTCGGTGCAGTCGATGACGACGACGCGTACGTCGGACATCGGTGCGACGCTTCAGCAGATCGCGGAGTTGACGGCGTCGGGCTGTCAGATCGTGCGGGTGGCGTGTCCGACGCAGGATGACGCGGATGCGCTGGCGACGATTGCGAAGAAGTCGCAGATTCCGGTGATCGCGGATATTCATTTCCAGCCGAAGTACGTGTTCGCGGCGATTGATGCCGGGTGTGCGGCGGTGCGGGTGAATCCGGGCAATATCAAGCAGTTCGACGACAAGGTGAAGGAGATCGCGCGGGCGGCGAAGGATGCGGGGACGCCGATTCGTATCGGGGTGAACGCGGGGTCGCTGGATGCGCGGTTGCTGAGGAAGTACGGGAAGGCCACGCCCGAGGCGCTGGTGGAGTCGGCGCTGTGGGAGGCGTCGCTGTTCGAGGAGCACGACTTCCGGGACATCAAGATCTCGGTGAAGCACAACGACCCGGTGGTCATGGTCGAGGCGTACCGGCAGCTGGCCGCGCGGTGTGACTATCCGCTGCACCTGGGTGTGACGGAGGCGGGTCCGGCGTTCCAGGGCACGATCAAGTCGGCGGTGGCTTTTGGGGCGTTGCTGAGTCAGGGGATCGGGGACACGATCCGGGTCTCGCTGTCGGCGCCGCCGGCGGAGGAGATCAAGGTGGGGATGCAGATTCTGGAGTCGTTGAATCTGCGTCAGCGTCGTCTGGAGATCGTGTCGTGTCCGTCGTGTGGGCGGGCGCAGGTGGATGTGTACAAGCTGGCTGAGGAGGTCACGGCGGGTCTGGAGGGCATGGAGGTGCCTTTGCGGGTCGCGGTGATGGGGTGTGTGGTGAACGGGCCGGGTGAGGCGCGTGAGGCGGATCTGGGTGTCGCCTCGGGCAACGGCAAGGGGCAGATCTTCGTGAAGGGTGAGGTCATCAAGACGGTGCCCGAGTCGAAGATCGTCGAGACGCTGATCGACGAGGCGATGAAGATCGCCCAGGAGATGAAGGGGGAGGGCGTCGCCTCCGGCGTCCCGAGCGTCACCGCACGGGGCTGACCGGCACCACCGAGAGCTGAACGGGATCCGAAGGGGGCTCCAGCGTGACGATCTTGGAGAATGTTCGGGGGCCGCACGACCTCAAGGCGCTGGACGGCGCCCAACTCACCGCGCTGTCCCAGGAGATCAGGGAGTTCCTGATCCACGCGGTGGCGCGGACCGGGGGCCATCTCGGGCCCAATCTGGGGGTGGTGGAGCTCTCCATCGCCCTCCACCGGACCTTCGACTCACCGGTCGACCGCATTCTGTGGGACACCGGGCACCAGAGCTACGTACACAAACTGCTCACCGGGCGCCAGGACTTCTCCAAGCTGCGCTCCAAGGGCGGGCTCTCCGGCTACCCCTCGCGCGCCGAGTCCGAGCACGACGTCATCGAGAACTCGCACGCCTCGACCGTGCTCGGCTGGGCCGACGGGCTCGCCAAGGCCAACACCATCCTGAAGAGGGACGCCCATGTCGTCGCGGTCATCGGCGACGGCGCGCTCACCGGCGGCATGGCCTGGGAGGCCCTCAACAACATCGCGGCCGCCCGGGACCGGCCGCTGATCATCGTCGTCAACGACAACGAGCGCTCCTACGGCCCCACCATCGGCGGCCTCGCCAACCATCTGGCCACCCTGCGCACCACCGACGGGTACGAGCGGTTCCTGGCCTGGGGCAAGCAGGTGCTCCAGCAGACGCCGGTGGTGGGGCGGCCGCTGTACGAGTCGCTGCACGGCGCCAAGAAGGGGTTCAAGGACGCGTTCGCGCCGCAGGGCATGTTCGAGGACCTGGGGCTGAAGTACGTGGGGCCCATCGACGGGCACGACATCGAGGCCGTCGAGTCGGCGCTGCGGCGCGCCAAGCGCTTCCACGGCCCCGTCCTCGTGCACTGCCTCACCGAGAAGGGGCGCGGCTACCAGCCCGCCCTGGACGACGAGGCCGACCGCTTCCACGCGGTCGGCGCGATGGACCCGCTCACCTGCGAACCGCTGACGCCGTCCAACGGCCCGTCCTGGACCTCGGTGTTCGGCAAGGAGCTGGCCGCGCTCGGCGAGGAGCGGCCGGACATCGTGGCGATCACCGCCGCGATGCTCCACCCCACCGGGCTCACCGAGTTCGCCGCGCGCTTCCCCGACCGGGTCTGGGACGTGGGGATAGCCGAGCAGCACGCGGCCGTCTCGGCGGCCGGGCTCGCCACCGGCGGACTGCACCCCGTCGTCGCCGTCTACGCCACCTTCCTCAACCGCGCCTTCGACCAGGTCCTGATGGACGTCGCCCTGCACAGGTGCGGAGTGACGTTCGTGCTGGACCGGGCCGGGATCACCGGGGTCGACGGCGCCTCGCACAACGGCATGTGGGACCTCTCCGTCCTCCAGGTCGTGCCCGGGCTGCGGATCGCCGCCCCGCGTGACGCGGCGCAGCTGCGGGCCCAGCTGCGCGAGGCGGTCGAGGTCGACGACGCCCCGACGGTGCTCCGCTTCCCCAAGGAGTCGGTGGGCCCCGACATCCCCGCGCTGGAGCGCACCGGCTCCATCGACGTGCTGCGCCGCGACGAGGACGCCGAGGTGCTGCTCGTGGCGGTCGGGGTGCTCGCGCCGGTCTGCCTCCAGGCCGCCGACCTGCTCGCCGGGCGCGGCATCCGGTGCACGGTGGTGGACCCCCGCTGGGTCAAGCCCGTCGACGCGCAGCTGGCGCCGCTGGCCGAGCGGCACGCGCTGGTCGCGGTCGTGGAGGACAACAGCCGTACCGGCGGCGTCGGCTGGGCCGTCGGGCAGGCGCTGCGGGACGTCGGGGTGGACACCCCGCTGCGCACCTTCGGCATCCCCGAGCAGTTCCTCGCGCACGCCAAGCGCGCCGAGGTCCTCGCCGACATCGGGCTCACCCCGGTGGAGATCGCGGGACGGATCAGCGCCGCGCTGGCGGCGCGCCAGGACGCCGCCGCGGCGGCCGAGAAGGAGAACGACGCATGACCGACGGCGAACCCAAGGGCTTCGACCTGGCCCGGCTCCTCGCCGAGCGCGGGGCCGAGCGCTACGAGCTGCACACGAAATACCTCAACCACCAGCTGCCGCGCATGCTGCACACCATCGGCTTCGACAAGGTCTACGAGCGGGCCGAGGGCGCGTACTTCTGGGACGCGGACGGCCAGGACTACCTGGACATGCTCGCCGGCTTCGGGGTGATGGGCCTGGGCCGCCACCACCCCGTCGTACGCAAGGCGCTCCACGACGTGCTGGACGCCTCGCTCGCGGACCTCACCCGCTTCGACTGCCAGCCGCTGCCCGGCCTGCTCGCCGAGAAGCTGCTCGCCCACAGCCCGCACCTGGACCGGGTGTTCTTCGGCAACAGCGGTACGGAAGCGGTGGAGACCGCCCTGAAGTTCGCCCGGTACGCCACCGGCCGCCCCAGGGTCCTGTACTGCGCGCACGCCTTCCACGGGCTGACCACCGGCTCGCTCTCGGTCAACGGCGAGTCGGGCTTCCGCGACGGCTTCGCCCCGCTGCTGCCCGACACGGCGGTCCCGCTCGGCGATCTCGCCGCCCTGGAGCGGGAGTTGAAGCGCGGGGACGTGGCCGCGCTGATCGTCGAGCCGATCCAGGGCAAGGGCGTCCACGAGGCCCCGCCCGGCTATCTGCTCGCCGCGCAGGAGCTGCTCCACAAGCACAAGGCGCTGCTGATCGCGGACGAGGTGCAGACCGGGCTCGGCAGGACCGGCGACTTCTACGCGTACCAGCACGACGAGGGCGTCGAGCCGGACCTGGTCTGTGTCGCCAAGGCGCTCTCCGGCGGCTATGTGCCGGTCGGCGCGACCCTCGGCAAGGAGTGGATCTTCAAGAAGGTCTACTCGTCGATGGACCGCGTCCTGGTCCACTCCGCCAGCTTCGGCTCCAACGCCCAGGCGATGGCGGCGGGCCTCGCGGTGCTCTCGGTGATGGAGGACGAGGAGGTCGTCGCCAACGCGCGCGTCACCGGCGAACTCCTCAGGTCCCGGCTGGCCGCGCTGGTCGACCGCTACGAGCTGCTGCACGACGTGCGCGGGCGCGGGCTGATGGTCGGCATCGAGTTCGGCAAGCCCTCCTCGATGCGGCTGCGCGGCCGCTGGACGATGCTCCAGACCGCCCGCAAGGGACTGTTCGCGCAGATGGTCGTGGTGCCGCTGCTCCAGAAGCACCGCATCCTCACCCAGGTCTCCGGCGACCACCTGGAGGTGATCAAGCTGATCCCGCCGCTGACGATCGGCGAGCGCGAGGTGGACCGGTTCGTGGAGGCGTTCACCGCCGTGATGGACGACGCGCACGGCGGGGGAGGCCTGATGTGGGACTTCGGCAAGACCCTGGTCAAGCAGGCGGTCGCCAACCGGTAGGGGTTTTGCCTCTGGGGCAAAAAATTTGCCCCAGAGGCAACCCGCTGACTGAATGGAGTGCATGAGCACTCCCGCCGAAGGCGCCGGGGAGCCGGCCGGCCCCGCGCTCCCCGATGTCGCCCCGCGCCTGCGCGACCTGCGGCGCCGCCGGGGTCTCACCCTGGAGGCCGCCGCCCCGCGGGCCGGGCTTTCGCCGGCGCACCTCTCCCGGCTGGAGACGGGCGCCCGCCAGCCCTCGCTGCCGATGCTGCTCGCGCTCGCCCGTACCTACGGTACGACGGTCTCCGAGCTGCTCGGCGAGATGCCGCCCGAGCGCGAACCCGTCATCCGGGGCGGCCGCGCCGAGCCCGCCGAGGCCGACGGCTGGACCTACCACCGGGCGGGCCACCCGGGCCGGGCCATGCAGGCCCTGCGGGTGGAGGTCCCGTACGGCACCCAGCGCGAGCTCGTCCGCGTCCACCCGGGCGAGGAGTGGCTCCACGTCCTGTCCGGGCGGCTGCGGCTCACCCTCGGCGACGCCACGCACGAGCTCGACCCCGGCGACAGCGCGCACTTCGACTCGCTCACCCCGCACCGGATCTCCGCCGTCTCGCACGGCGGGGCCGCGTTCCTGTTCGTCCACACCCTGCTCCAGAGCCCCGATCCGCATCCGCACCACCCGCACGGCTGAGAGGTACGACATGTCGCAGAACCAGGGACGGTCCGGCGAGAGCACCCAGGAGACGAAGTTCCCCCGGGGCCTCGTGATCCGGCTCTTCGCCTACTTGATCGCGGGCCACATCTTCGCGGCCTTCCTCTACCTCCTGTTCACGGTGGGCAAGTGAGACGTCGCACGGCTTACGCGGCGTCCTCGACCAGGCGGTCCTTGAGCCGCTCGCGCGTCTCCTCCGTCAGGCCCAGGCCCTCGGTCAGGTACCGGTCCGTGCTGCCCCAGGTCTCCTCGATCGTGTCGAAGGCCGCGTGCAGATAGCTCGCGCGGGCGTCGAAGAGGGGGTTGAGCAGCTCCACGATCTCCGCGTTCAGCCCGGCCGCCGAGGTGTCGCTGCGGTGCATCTTGTAGCGGCGGTGCGGGTCGTTGGACTTCAGGTAGTCCGCCTCGATGGCCTCCCGCTCGACGCCCACCGCCAGCAGCGACACCGCGATCGACAGGCCCGCGCGGTCCTTGCCCGCCGCGCAGTGCATCAGGGCCGGGACGCTGTCCTCGGCGAGCGCGTGCAGCACCCGGCTGTGCTCGGCCGTGCGCTCGCGGATGATCGTCCGGTACGAGCGGGCCATCCGGTCGGCGCCCCGGCCGTCGGACAGGACCGACCGCAGCTGGTTGATGTCGCCGTCGCGGACCATCTTCCAGAACTCGGCCCCGTCGGCGGGGTCCGTCAGCGGTATGTTCACATTGCGCACCCCCGGCAGGTCCACGTCCGGGCCCTCCAGCCTCTGGTCCGCCGCGTTGCGGAAGTCGAAGATGGTGTGCAGCCCCAGGGTGGCGAGGAAGGCCGCGTCCTGCTCGGTCGCGTGTGCCAGGTGGCCGCTGCGGAAGAGCCGTCCGTGCCGCAGCCGGCGGCCGTCCACGGTCGGCAGTCCGCCCACATCACGGAAGTTGCGCACCCCGGAGAGCTCGGGTTCGGTCGAAGGGATCTGCGGAGTCTGCTGCGTCACGTTGGCTCCTGATGTGGTTCGAAAAAAAGATCACGCCGCCTCGATCCGACGATACGACATGGGTTCCCGGGGCAATCATCTCGACGGCCGGACCGGAAGGCGACCCCCGCGCACCCGTTGCCCTCACGGGTGCGGCACCCCGATGCTGATGGTGGTGTTCGTGCCTGTGCGTACCTGTGCGGAACTGGGGGTCGGGGATGATCGAGACCGCGGACGGCGGACGGGTGTGGCTGCTCTCCGGCCGCACCAGTGGTTATGCGCTGCACCTCACGGACCACGGGGAACTCCTGCACCTGCACTGGGGCCCGCGGCTGGCCCTCGCCGACGCCGAGGCACTGGCAGCCCAGCCCCTCCCGCCCCACTGGCCCTTCGAGTCACCACTGGATGGTCAAGAGGAGTACGTGGTGGAGGGCGGGCCCCGTTTCGCGCGCCCCACGCTCTCCGTGCGCACCCCACAGACGCGCGGCACCGAGTGGACCTTCGCAGGCTCCGCGGTCGACGGCGACGAGCTGCGGCTGCGCTTCACCGACGCCGTGCACCGCCTTGGGCTCACCCTGCACTACCGGATGCGCGACGACGCCGACGTCGTCGAGCGCTGGGCGACTGTCGCCCACGAGGGCGCGGCCGGGGACCCGGACCTGGAGCTGCTGCGGGCCGACGCCGCCGTGTGGACGCTGCCGCTGCGCGACGGCTGGCGGCTCGGCCAGCTGCACGGCCGCTGGGCGGCCGAGTCCCGGCTCGTACGGGCCGAGCTCACGCCCGGCGACAAGGTGCTCGGCAGCCGCCGCGGCCACACCGGCCACCAGCACCTGCCCTGGGTCGCCCTGGACGCCGAGGGCGCCGCCACCGAGGAGGGCGGCGAGGTGTACGGGTGCGCGCTCGGCTGGTCCGGGTCCTGGCGCATCGCCGTACAGCACCTGCCGGACGGCCGGGTGCAGATCAGCGGCGGCGCCGGGTACGACGACTCCGGGTTGCTGTCGCTGGCGCCCGGCGCGTCGTACACCACTCCGGTCTTCGCCGGGCTGTGGAGCCCGGACGGCTTCGGCGGGGCCAGCAGGGAGTGGCACGCCTGGCAGCTGGCCCGGGTGATCCCGGGCGCCGAGCGGGTGCGGCCGGTGCTCTTCAACTCCTGGGAGGCCACCGGGTTCGCCATCTCCGAGCCGCAGCAGCGGGCGCTCGCGCACCGGGCGGCCGCGATGGGCGTCGAACTGTTCGTCATCGACGACGGCTGGTTCGGGGAGCGCACCCACGACGCGGCCGGGCTCGGCGACTGGACGCCCAACGCCGACCGCTTCCCCGGCGGCCTCAAGCCGCTCGCGGACGAGGTGCACGCGCTGGGCATGCGGTTCGGGATCTGGGTCGAGCCGGAGATGGTCAACCCCGACAGCGCGCTCTACCGGGCGCACCCGGAGTGGGCGCAGCACCAGAGCGGACGCCGGCGCACCGAGTTCCGCAACCAGCTGGTGCTCAACCTCGCCCGCCCGGACGTCCAGGAGTACCTCTGGGAGCAGTTGGACGGGCTCCTTTCGAGCGCGCCCGTCGACTATGTGAAGTGGGACTTCAACCGCTGCTTCACCGACGCGGGCTGGCCCGGCGAGGAGTATCCGCAGAAGCTCTGGATCGAGCATGTCCAGGCGCTGTACGGCCTGTTGGACCGGCTGCGGGCCGCGCACCCCTCGGTCGACTTCGAGTCCTGCTCGGGCGGCGGCGGCCGGATCGACCTCGGCATCCTCTCCCGTACGGACCAGGTATGGACCTCCGACAACACCGACCCGCTGGACCGGCTCGCCATCCAGGACGGCTTCAGCCAGCTGCACCCGGCCCGGGTGATGGCCGCCTGGGTCACCGACAGCCCCAACACCCAGCTCAACGGCCGCCGCAGCAGCCTGCGCTTCCGCTTCGTGAGCGCGATGGCCGGGGTGCTCGGCATCGGCGGGGACCTCACCCGGTGGAGCGAGGCCGAACTGGCCGAGGCGCGCGGGTGGGTGGAGCTGTACAAGGCGATCCGGCCGGTGGTGCAGCTCGGGGCCCAGTACCGGCTGCGGCCGCCGCGCGGCGGGCTCAGCGCCGTCCAATACGTGCGCGGCGACGACATCGTGGTCCTCGCCCACCTCCAGGCCCAGCACTACGGGGAGCGGCCCCAGGCCGTGCGGTTGCGCGGCCTGGACCCGGCGGCGGCCTATCGGTGCCTGGACACCGGGGCCGTACACAGGGGAGCGGTATTGCTGCACCGGGGTCTGGACACCGGGCTGCGGGGCGATCTTGATGCGGCGGTGTTCCGTTTCCGGCGGCTGGGCGCGCACCCGGCATAAGGAATTCGCGCTCTTGGTGAGGGAAGGAGCCCTATCGGGATGCACTGACCGAAACTGGACAGAGTGGGGCGATAAGTGGCGTGAAGGGGTGAATGGGTTGGAGCTTTCGCCCGGATTGGGCGATTTGATGATGCCTGTCCATCTCTCCGACGGGAAAAGGAAGTTGCCCGTGAGCAGCGTCATATCCGTGACGTTCCGTGGTGGCGGCCCCGAATGAATTCCCCCGTGCGGCGGGGCGTGTTGGGAATTCCGGTCGACGCAGGGTGACCGCAATTCCCGGCTGAATTCCCGGCCGGGAATGCCGAAGGCGAATGGGCACTTGTCGTGGCCCGCCGGGCTCGCTTACGGTCACCGCAATCCGGGTGGACCGCCGAATCCTGCCACCGCTCGGAATCCGCACCCATCCACGTGTGGCAGGAGCGGGGGACCCAGGTAAGCGCCGTCCGGAGTTCCGGCACGGCTCGGGGTGAAGCCGGAGCACCGCACGCGGTGCCCGGCCGGGCAGCTCCAGCCCGAACCCGACAGCTCACCTCGCAGGCGCCGGAGAGGAATCCGCCATGCCCGCGAAGGGTAAGCACCGCCGTCCCAAGTCCAGCCCGATATCCCGGGGCATGGTCGCCGCCGGTACGGGCGGCGCCGCGCTCGCCATCCCGCTGCTGGGCGCCACCGGCGCGCACGCCGCGGTGAAGACCGCCGCCCCCGCCGCCGCCCCGCAGCAGGCCGCCCGCACCTTCGCCGCCGCTCCGGCCGCCGCCCCGCAGGCCGCGCCCACCACGTACAAGGTCAAGAGCGGCGACTGTCTGTCGCAGATCGCCGAGGACCACCGGCTCGGCGGCTGGCAGCGGCTCTACAAGGACAACCGTGAGGTCGTCGGCTCCGACCCGTCGCTGATCCGCCCGGGCATGAAGCTCGTCCTCGGCGCGAAGGCCACGGGCGGCGCCACCTCGCACGGCTCCGCCAAGACGAGCGGCTCGCACGACTCCGGTACGAAGGCGTCGGCCACCCGCACGTCGAAGTCGTCCCGGGCCGCCTCCGCCCCCGAGGCGTCCACCGCCGACACCGCCCCGTCCACCACCGCGAACCAGGGCTCCGCCTCCGGCTTCAGTGCACCGCTCGACAGCGTGAGCATTGGCACCCCGTACCGCATGGCCGGATCCATGTGGTCCAGCGGCTACCACACGGGCGTCGACTTCGCGGCCGAGACCGGCACCACGGTGAAGGCCGTCGGCGCGGGCACGGTCGTCTCGGCCGGCTGGGGCGGCGCATATGGGAACCAGGTGGTCATCCGGCACGCCGACGGCATGTACTCCCAGTACGCCCACCTCTCGCAGCTCTCCGTCTCGGCCGGGCAGACCGTGGCCGAGGGCCAGCAGCTGGGGCTCTCCGGCGCCACCGGCAACGTCACCGGGCCGCACCTGCACTTCGAGATCCGCACCACGCCCGACTACGGCTCGGACGTCGACCCGCTCGCCTATCTCCGTCGGCAGGGCGCGAGCCTCTGACGGGCGTTGCCACGTCCGTAATTGGCGTGTATTCCCGCTGCGGGGATCTGACCGGGTGGTCTATATCACCCACCGTCAACCCCTCCTTACGGTCGCGTAGGTCACACCCGTAAGGGAAAGATATGGTCTCGTGGCAGACGATTCGAGATCATTCAACAGCGGTACGTTCGGGTCGTACACGGCGATCGGCGACAGCTTCACGGAAGGCGTCGGCGACCCCGGCCCGGACGGGGCGTTCGTCGGCTGGGCGGACCGGTTCGCCGTGCTACTGGCAGACCAGCGACCGGAGGGGGCCTTTCGCTACGCCAATCTCGCTGTCCGCGGCAGGCTCCTCGACCAGATCGTCGAGGAGCAGGTGCCGCGGGCCAAGGAGCTCGCGCCCGACCTGGTGAGCTTCTGCGCGGGCGGCAACGACATCATCCGGCCGGGCAGCGACCCGGACGACGTGGCCGAGCGCTTCGAGCGCGCCGTGGCCGACCTGAAGAGCGCGATCCCGACGGTCATGGTGACCACCGGGTTCGACACGCGCGGGGTGCCGGTCTTCAAGCATCTGCGGGGCAAGGTCGCCACGTACACCGCGCACGTGCGCTCCATCGCGGACCGCTACGGGTGCCCGGTGCTCGACCTGTGGTCGCTCAAGTCCGTGCAGGACAGGCGGGCGTGGGACGAGGACCGGCTGCACCTGTCGCCGGAGGGGCACACCCGGGTCGCGCTGCGCGCCGCCCAGGTGCTGGGGCTGCCGATCCCGGCCGACCCGGACCAGTCGTGGCCCCCGCTGCCGCCGCGCGGCACCCTGGAGGTGCGGCGCGACGACATCCACTGGGCGCGCGAGCACCTGGTGCCGTGGATCGGACGACGGCTGCGCGGCGAGAGCTCGGGCGACCACGTGGAGCCGAAGAGGCCTGACCTGCTGCCGCTCTGACGGTCCATCAGGTTCTGCTCCATCTCCTGACGGACCGTCGCACGGGTGGCTCGCCGCACGTACGGCCTAGCCGTGCAGCAGCTTGCGTTCCGTCTCCGGGTCGAGGCCGACCCGGGGGCGGTCCGGCCGCTGCGGCGGCTCGCCGCCGATCGACTGGAGCCAGGCCCAGGTGTCGGCGACCGTCTCCTCGACGGGACGGCAGCGCAGCCCCGAGAGCACGGCCTTCCACACGTTCGAGCCGTGCATCGTGCCGTGCAGCTCGCCCGGCGGGATCCACACGGGCAGGTGGTTCCACGGCTCGACCCCGGCGGCCAGGATCGGCTCCGGGTCCGTCCAGCGCAGCTCGGCGCCGCCGCCGGTGACCCGGGCGCACGCCTCAAGGAGCTCGCCCATGGTGGTGTGGTCCGGCGGGGAGACCAGGTTGTACGGGCCGCAGAGCCCGAAGTCGGCCGCGCTGACGATCCACTCCGCCAGGTCCCGGGCGTCGATGAACTGGACCGGCAGATCGCGCGGCCCCGGCGCGAGCACCTCGCCGCCGCGCGCCATGCGCCCCAGCCACCACGGCAGCCGCCCGATGTTCTCCCACGGGCCGAGGATCAGCCCCGCGCGCACCAGGAGCGAGCGGTCCGGGCCGAACTCCTGGACGGCGGCCAGCTCGCCGCCGCGCTTGGCCTGCGCGTAGGCCACCTCGTCCCCGTCGTCGGGGGAGCCGTCGACCGGCGTCGCGCCCTCGTCGGCCCCGGCCGGGACCGGGTGCTCGTACACGGACCGGCTCGACACGTACACGTACCGGGCGACGCGTCCCTGCGCGAGCAGCCGCGCGGCGTCGCGCACCGCCGAGGGCGCCCCCGACCAGGTGTCCACGACCACGTCCCACCGCCCGTCGGCGAGCGCCGCCAGACCGCCCTCGGCGGTCCGGTCGCCGATCAGCGCCCGCACGCCCGCGGGCGGCTCGTGGCGGCCCCGGTGGAAGACCGTCACCTCGTGCCCGCGCGCCACCGCGGCCTCGGCCACGGCGCGGCCGACGAATTCCGTACCACCCAGTATCAGCAGCTTCATGGCCGCAACTCTGCCTGCCGGAACGGGTTATGAGAACCGTTGCATGCTGAGGGCGAAATCGCGGAGGACGTCCACGTGCGGCGCGGGAGCGTCAGGGGCGGTAGAGCTGGCCGGGCTTCGGGGCGGCGGGGGAGAGCAGCTGGGGCACGGTCACGAAGGTGAAGCCGCGCGCCTTCAGGGCGTCGATGATCCCGGGCACGGCGGGCACGGTCCCGTCGTAGATGTCGTGCAGCAGGATGATGCCGTCGCGGTCGGCCTGGTCGAGGATGCGCTCGGTGATCAGGGCCGAGTCGTTGGTGGAGTAGTCCTTGGCGGTCGCGCTCCACAGGATCTGCGAGAGCCCCAGCTCCTTGCTGACCTTGGTGACTTCCTTGTTGGTACGGCCCTGCGGCGGCCGCATCAGGACCGGCTTGCGGCCGGTCAGCGCGGCCACCGCCTCCTGGGTGCGGTTGAGTTCGGCGCGTATCTCGGCGGGCTTCAGCTTGTCCAGGCGCTCGTGCGACCAGGTGTGGTTGGCGACCTCGTGGCCCTCGGCGGCGATGCGGCGCACGGTGTCGGGGTACTTCTCGACGTGGTTCTTGCCCAGCAGGAAGAAGGTGGCGTGCACCTTCTTCTCCTTGAGCGTGTCGAGCAGTTGGGGCGTCTTCGCGCCCGGCCCGGCGTCGAAGGTCAGGGCTATGCACTTGGCCTTGCGGCAGTCCACCCCGGCCGCGCCGCCCGCGTCGGCGCCCGCCGCGGCCTTGCTGTCGAGCGCGTCGCTGCGGGCGGAGCGGGGCGAGACGGCGCCGTCGGAGCAGCCGGTCAGCGTCAGACCGAGCGCGGCCACGGCGACCAGAGCGGCGGCCGCCCGTCCCCGGGCACGACGGACTTCGGAATTGCTGCTGCGCATGACGCGCCTCCCCTTCGGCCTGGACCAGAACATGATCCGGACTATACGCGAGGTGTATACACGGGGTTCATAGTGGGGTGGCGCAAGAGCGCAGGTGGGCGGGCGGCCGGCTACTTGCGGCGGGACCCGGCCGGGCCGGAGCCCCTGCGCCGGGAGGCGCCGGGCTTGCGGGAGGGGCCGCCCTTGGGGGCCGGGGCGGCGTCCTTGCGCCCGGACGGCGCGGGTGAGGCCGAGGCGCTCCAGTGCGACGGGCGCTCCAGGCCCGCCGGCAGGACCGTGCCCGCGTCGCCCCGCGCCGCGTTGACCTGCGACTGGGTGAGGAAGAGGCAGTCGGTGAGGTCCGCGCCGCAGAGGTCGGTGTCGCGGAAGTCCGCGCCGATCACATCGGTGAGCCGCAGATCCGCCCCGCTCAGATCGGCCGCGATGAGGTACGCCCCGCGCAGGTCCGCGCCGCGCAGATCGGCGCCCTTGAGCCGGGCCCCGAACAGATCGGCGCCCCGGCGGTCCTTCTTCTTGCCCGGCACCTCGGCGCGTACCAGCTCACTGGTGCGCAGCAGCAGCGCGTTCACCTCGGCGCGGTGCGCGGCGACGTCGAGCCCGAGGAGCGTGTCCACGTCGCTGAGCGTCAGCCGCTCGATCTTCTCGTACGCCGCCGCCACCTGCTGGTGGACCGGGCGCGCGGCCGGGCGGGCCTTCGCCTCGGCGAGGTACCAGAGCAGCTCGTGGAGCTGGCGCATCACCGGGAGCGCCGCGAACATCTGCCGCGACCCGTCCGGGGCCTCGCGCCAGTTCCGGCCGACGAAGGTGACCTGGGAGATCTTCTGGCCCGCGCCGAAGCAGTCGTACACCGTGCACCCCTGGAAGCCCTTGGGGCGCAGCTTGTCGTGGATGCCGCAGCGGAAGTCCTGCCCCAGGTTGGAGCAGGGGTCCCCGGCGGCCTTGTCGACGGCGAAGTCCGTGGACCGCGAGAACGCCAGCGCGACACAGCACAGGCCGAAGCAGTTCGCACAGTCGGCCCGCAGATCCGAGCGGTCGTCCGCCGGACCGGGCGCCGCGTCGGTCCGCTCACGTACGCGGTTCTCGGATGTCTCGGACAAGGCGGGCGTTCTCCTGCGGTGTGTCGGTCGGCCGGGCGGGCGGCCGCTGTGGGGTGCGCCGCAGGCCCGGCGCGGGCATATGTGCAGGTCGAGCCTATCGCCCGGGTCGCAGCGCCCAGGGGGCGGCGGGGGCTACGCGGCTTCGTCGAGATCGGCGGTCGTGGCCGCCGCCCACAGGGTGAGCAGCCGCTCGTACTCCTCCGAGGGCCAGCCGCCGTCCGGGTCCGCGCTGTCGACGAGGTCGCGGATCGCCGCGTTGGCGGCTTCGGCGTCCGGCAGTACGGAACCAGGGACGTGGGCGGAAGTGGACATGCGTCCAGCCTAAGCGCACGGTCCGACAATCGGCCCCGAATAGTCACTGCCAGGTCCATCACACGGTCATCGGCCATCCCCCACATCCCCTTCACCGCACCCGCGCGGGCGTGGGAATCGGAGGTGCGGTCGCGCTGTTCCAGTGGCCATGACGGCATTCGACGCACCCGAGGAAGCACTGCTCAAGCTGGTCGCGGCGGAGAAGGGCGGCGTCCTCGCCACCCTCAAGCGCGACGGGCGGCCGCAGCTGTCCAACGTGAACCACGCGTACTACGCGGACGAGGGCGTGATCAAGGTCTCCCTCACCGACGACCGGGCCAAGACGAAGAACCTGCGCCGCGACCCGCGCGCCAGTTACCACGTCACCAGCGCCGACCGCTGGGCCTGGACCGTGGCCGAGGGCACGGCCGACCTCTCCCCGGTCGCCGCCGACCCCCACGACGCGACCGTCGAGGAGCTGATCCAGCTGTACCGGGACGTCCAGGGCGAGCACCCGGACTGGGACGACTACCGGCGGGCCATGGTCCGCGACCGGCGCGTGGTGCTCCGGCTGCGGGTCGAGCGCGCCTACGGGCAGCCGCGCGCCTGAGCCGTCCCCGGCGGGTCGCTGCCGCGTAACGGCGCTGTTCCCGCGTTGTCGTACCCGCCGCACATAATGGAACGACCCCCGAGCCCCAGGAGGTGCCGTGACCGGCGCTGGTTCTCTGCTCCCACTCCGCTCCCGGCTGCGCGAGCTGCGCCCCGCCGCGTTCGGGGCCGACCCGGCGGGGGAGCGCCTGGAGCGGATCCGCCGCTCGCCGAACTTCGCGGACGGGGTCTTCCAGAACCCTCAGGGCGCGCGGACGCGGCCGTCCGGCTCGATGCTGGAGTTCGCCAAGATCTACTTCGAGAAGGAGCAGCGGGCCCTGCGCGCCCCGGTGGGCAACATCCCGGTGCACGCGACGACGCTCGCCGACCTCGCCAAGCCGCCCGCCACCGGACTGCGGCTCACCTGGATGGGGCACTCCAGCGTCCTGGCCGAGATCGACGGCCGCCGGGTGCTCTTCGACCCGGTGTGGGGCGAGCGCTGCTCCCCCTTCGCCTTCGCCGGCCCCAAGCGCCTGCACCCGGTGCCCGTCCCGCTGGCCTCGCTCGGCCCCGTCGACGTGGTGGTCATCTCGCACGACCACTACGACCACCTGGACCTGCCCACCATCCGCGGCCTCGCGGGTACGGGGACGGTGTTCGCGGTCCCGCTCGGCGTCGGCGCCCACCTGGAGTACTGGGGCGTCCCGGCCGACCGCGTCCACGAGCTCGACTGGAACGAGTCGACGAAGGTCAACGGGCTCACCCTCACCGCCACCCCCGCGCGCCACTTCTGCGGCCGGGGCCTGCGCAACCAGCAGCACACGCTCTGGGCGTCCTGGGCCGTCGCCGGCCCCGAGCACCGGCTGTACCACAGCGGTGACACGGGGTACTTCGAGGGCTTCAAGGACATCGGCGCCGAGCACGGCCCGTTCGACGCCACGATGATCCAGATCGGCGCCTACAGCGAATTCTGGCCGGACATCCATATGACTCCGGCCGAAGGCATGCGGGCCCACCTCGACCTCCAGGGCGGCCGGCCGCACGGCGTGATGCTCCCGATCCACTGGGGCACCTTCAACCTCGCCCCGCACCCGTGGGCCGAGCCGGGCGAGGGGACGATGGCAGCGGCGGCAGCGGCGGGCGCCGGGATCGCGCTCCCCATCCCGGGTGCACCCTTCGAACCCACCTCGGAAAACGTGCCGACCGCGCCCTGGTGGCGCCCGGTCGCGCCGACCCCGCCGGGCGGCTGGCCGGTGCACACCCGCAAGCCCGCCAAGGCGGGAGAACAGGAGACGGCACCGGTCGTCTCCTAGGAGATGACCCGGCATTTCGCGCTGCCGTACGAGGCGTCATACCAGAGCGGGACGCGGTAGGGGGAACTTTTCCAACTGCGCACCGAGGGTGAGGGGTTGACCACTACTGTGAGTGGCCGACGATCAACGCGGGCCCGCATCGGTTGAGTTGGGCCCGGGACCACGATCTCTGGGACCCCACGTACCGAGGACGCAGATGTCTCATCTTCGCGCACCCGCCGCGCGGTCCGAACGCCGCGAGGGCGGGCGGCACGGACGTACGGCACACCGGCCGCAGCCCCCGGCCGCCCCCGCGAGCGCCCCGGCTCCGGCGAGTCGGCCGCCGAGCGGGCCGCGGCCGTCCACCGAGGGCCGCATACGACCCCAGCTGCTGCGCACCGCGGTGCTGCCCGCCGTGGCCGCCGTGGTGTGCGGCGCGGCCGCCGTCGTCTTCACCCTCCACTCCACCCACGCCCACCCCTCGGAGATGCTCTGGGCGGCGCTCGGCGGCATGGCGGTCCTCGCCGTCGCGTCCGTGGCGGCCGCCGCGGTGGGCGCCGACCGGGCCGCCAAGACCGTGCTCGGTCGCGCCAACGGGCTGCGCCGGGGCAGCGCCCGCTCGGCCGCCGACCTGCGCACCGTGGTCGAGGGGCTGCGCCGCGGCGAGGGCCCGCCCGCCCGTCGCGCGGCCGCCCAACTCTCGCCCGGCGCCGACGAGTTCGAGCTCCTGGCACACGAGCTGACCCGGTCCCACGAGGCGGCCGTGGCCGCCGTGGTGCAGGCCTCGCAGCTCTCCAGCAGCGTCGGCAACGAGCAGAAGGTCGAAGTCTTCGTCAACCTGGCCCGCCGCCTCCAGTCCCTCGTCCACCGCGAGATCCAGCTCCTGGACGAGCTGGAGAACGAGGTCGAGGACCCCGAGCTGCTCAAGGGCCTGTTCCACGTCGACCACCTCGCCACCCGCATCCGCCGGCACGCGGAGAACCTCGCCGTCCTCGGCGGCGCCATCTCCCGCCGCCAGTGGTCCCACCCGGTGACCATGACCGAGGTGCTGCGCTCCTCGATCGCCGAGGTCGAGCAGTACCCCCGGGTCAAGCTGGTGCCCCCGATCGACGGCACCCTGCGCGGCCACGCGGTCGCCGACGTCATCCACCTGCTCGCCGAACTCGTCGAGAACGCCACGCTGTTCTCCGCCCCGCACACCCAGGTGCTGCTGCGGGCCCAGCTGGTGACCGCCGGGCTCGCCGTCGAGGTCGAGGACCGCGGTCTGGGCATGCCCGTCACCGAGCAGAACAAGATGAACGCGCTGCTCTCCGACCCCGATCAGGTGAATGTGGCCCACCTCCTCCAGGACGGGCGGATCGGTCTGTTCGTGGTCTCCGCGCTGGCCCGCAGACACGGCATCGCGGTCCGGCTCCAGACCAACATCTACGGCGGCGTCCAGGCCGTACTGGTGCTGCCGCAGGGCCTGTTGGGCGCCGACTCCGAGAGCCTCAAGGAGGGGCAGACGGCCGAGCGGCAGCCCCTCCCGGAGCCCGCCAGGACCCCGCTCCCGGCGCACCCGCAGCCCCACCCCACCGCGCAGACACCGCCGCCCGCGCCCGCCCCGGCCGCCGCGCCGATGCCGCCGCCCGCACACCGCACGCCCGCGCACGGCACCGCGCTGCCGCCGCTGCCCCGCCAGCCCCAGCACGGCGAGACCGCGTCCACGCAGGGCACGACGCCGCTGCCGGTGCGCGCCGCCCACGAGGAGCGGCCCAACCCGGCCGCCGCCGTCCCCGGCCACCGGGGCACGGGGGAGGCCGCGGTGCCCCCGATACCCGTGGCGAACGGTACGGTGCGCGGCGCGGCCCGGCCCGACCTTCCCCGGCGCCGCAGCCAGGAGCACCTCGTCCCGCAGCTGCGGGACGCTCCCGCCGCGCGCAAGGAGGACGAACACGCCCTGCACGACCCGGGGTTGATGGCGGCGTTCCAGCGGGGCATCGGCCTCGCCGAGTCGCAGCCGGCCCCGCACGACAGCCCCGCCGTACCGCAGCCCCACCCGTCTCACCCCGCACAGCCGTTACACCACCCCCAGGCAGAAACTGACGCCGAACACTCCAAGGAGTAGATGCACCATGGCGAGCGATGCGCCCACCGGACACGTCTCGGACCTCGACTGGCTGCTCAGTGGACTGGTCCAGCGGGTGCCCTACACACGCAACGCGGTCCTGCTCTCCTCCGACGGGCTGGTGAAGTCCGTGCACGGTCTGGACGTCGACAGCGCCGACCACATGGCGGCCCTGGCCTCCGGGCTCTACTCGCTGGGCCGCAGCGCGGGCGCGCGCTTCGGCGACGGCGGCGAGGTCCGCCAGGTGGTGGTGGAGCTCGACTCCACGCTGCTGTTCGTCTCCACGGCCGGCTCAGGCACCTGTCTCGCCGTGCTCGCCGGACGCGAGGCCGACGCGGCGGTGCTCGGGTACGAGATGGCGATGCTGGTGAAGAGCGTACGGCCCTACCTCGTGACGCCGGCCCGGCAAGGCGCCGGGACACCGAGCGGCACGAGGCACTGAGCGTGCCGGCCCCGCAGGACGGCCCATGGCTCGACGACGCGGCCGGGCGGCTGATCCGCCCGTACACCGTGAGCAACGGCCGCACCCGGCCCACCGCCACGCTGGACCTGCTCTCCCAGGTGATGGCGACCGGGCAGCCGCCGCAGACGCACCTCGGGCCCGAGCACTCCCAGGCGCTCGGGCTGTGCGAGGGGCCGACCTCGGTCGCGGAGATCGCGGCCCATCTGCGGCTGCCCGCCGTCGTCACCAAGGTGCTGCTGTCCGACCTGGTGGACTGCGGGGCGGTGACGGCCCGCGCGCCCCGCTTCCACCACACCCCCACCGACCGTTCTCTGCTGGAGGCAGTGCTCGATGGCCTACGACGACGGCTCTGACGTCAGCCCCGCCGTGGATCTCTTCCCCACCGCGCTGAAGATCCTCGTCGCCGGCGGCTTCGGGGTCGGCAAGACGACCTTCGTGGGCGCGGTCAGCGAGATCGAACCGCTCTCCACCGAGGAGCTGCTCACCACCGTCAGCGTGGCGCACGACAGCCTCGAAGGGGTGGAGTCCAAGACCACCACGACGGTCGCCATGGACTTCGGGCGCATCACGCTCGACGAGCGGCACGTCCTGTACCTGTTCGGCACGCCCGGGCAGGAGCGGTTCTGGTTCATGTGGGACGAGCTCTCCGAGGGCGCGCTCGGCGCGGTGATCCTCGCGGACACCCGGCGCCTGGAGGACTGCTTCTCCGCCGTGGACTTCTTCGAGCGGCGCGGGATCGGCTTCCTCGTCGCGGTCAACGAGTTCGACGGGGCCTACCGCTACACCCCGGAGGAGGTCCGGTCCGCCATAGACCTCAAACCGGAGGTTCCCGTCGTGCTGTGCGACGCCCGTATCGGCAGCTCCGGGATCGGGACCCTGGTCACCCTGGTCCAGCACCTGCTGTCCACCTTCCCGGCCGCCACCAGCCATGGAGCGCACACATGACGTACGACCCGACCGGCCATCTGCTGCTCACCCCCGTCGACCGGGAGGCGCCCGTCCGCGTACAGCGGCTGCGCCAGCTCGGCATGGGGGAGCAGCCCGATCCGGCCTTCGACGAGTTCGCCCACAAACTCGCGGAGGTCACCGCGGCGCCCTATTCGATGGTCAACTTCATCGACGAGAACCAGCAGTTCTTCGCCGGGCTGCACACCCCGGAGGGGGCGCACGCGGGCACCGATCTGACCGCGGTGGCCAACTCGGGCGGGGTGAGCCGGTTCATGGCCCGCGACCACGGCTACTGCCCGCACGTGGTGGTGCGCCGCAAGGCCCTGGTCCTGGAGGACGTCTGCGACTACCCGCGCTTCGCGGGCAACCCGGTGGTCGACGAGATCGGCATCCGCTCCTACCTGGGCGCGCCGCTGATCGACCGGACCGGTATCGCGCTCGGCACCATCTGTGTCGTGGACACCGAGCCGCGGCCGTGGGGCCGGGCCGGTCTGGAGACGATCAAGTCGATGGCGGCCGAGCTGATCGAGCAGATCCACCGCCGGGAGGACGGCGGCTTCTGACCGCCGCCCTCCCGTTTCCCGTGCGGTCAGTGGGCCGCCGCGAATTCCTCCGTGCGGACGACGTCGGAGAGCCGCTGTGACCACTGGCCCTTCGTCGTGCCCAGCGCCACTTCGGCCAGCCGCAGCAGCTGGACGTCCGTGGTGCCGGCCGGGGCGAAGATGTGGTGCGCGTCCCGCAGGTACCGCTCGATCGGGCGGTCGGTGAAGAGACCGGCCGCCGCGTGGATCTCCATGGCGGCGCGCGCCGAGTCCAGCGCGGACTCCACGTTGACCACCTTGGCGTTCATCAGCTCGGCGTCGCAGGGCAGGCCCTGGTCGAGCAGGTGCACCGCGTGGTACGCGGCGAGCCGGGCCGTCATCAGCCGGGACTGCAGCTGCCCCAGCTTGATCTTGATGTTGGGCAGTTCGTAGAGCGGTTTGCCGTAGCGGATCCGCTCGGTGCAGAACTTGGTGGTCTCCTCCAGGATCGCCCGGTGGATCCCGAGCGAGACGGCCGTCAGATTGGCCCGGCCGTACAGCACGCTGGAGGAGTAGGCCACGGCGAGCCCGTCGCCCTCCTCGCCGAGCCGGCTCTCCACCGGCACCCGGCAGTTGTCGAAGTAGAGCTCGCCGAAGCTGAACCCGTGCAGGCCCATCGTGTCGCGCTCGGCGCCGAGCGAGAACCCGGGCCGGTCCGGTTCGACGAGGAAGGCGGTCAGCCCCCGGGAGCCGGGGCCGGTGCGGACGACGACGCCGTGCACATCGCCGACGTGGCTGTTGCCGACGTACACCTTGCGGCCGTTGAGGACGTAGTCGTCGCCGTCGCGGACCGCGCTCGCCGTCATCCCCAGCACATGGCCGCCGGACTCGGGCTCGGTCACGGCGATCGTCGGAAGGCAGTCACCGGCGGCGACGGCGGGCAGCCAGTGCTTCTTCTGCTCCTCGCTGCCGAAGTGGACTATCTTGGCCACTCCCAGCTGGGAGGCCTGTGCCATGGCGCCCATGGCGCCGCTGACCCGGGACAACTCCTCGATGATGATGGTCTTCCCGAGGTGTCCGACGCCCATTCCCCCGTACGACGGGCTGACGGTGGCGGCTATCCAGCCCTGCCGGGCGATCAGCCGGGACAGGTCGTACTGGACGGAACGCGCCGCCTCCATCGCCGCTATCCGGGGCCGGATCTCGCACTCCGCGAACTCCCGTACACACTCCCGTAGCTGGTGGTGCGGGCGGCTGCTGAAGTATCCGTCCATGGCGAGCCCTCCTCCGCGAAACGCCTGCTCGTAACGGTGTTCGAGCAGGTGGTGCATCGGCAGTGGTCCCCGTCCCGAAGAGGCCGACCTCATCATGTTGTTGATCATTCAGTGGCGCTTCAACATCCTTGTCAACTTTGGCCGAAACGCGGCGTGTTGACGTTTGACTACTGGCGTGTTCTGTGAGGTTGGCCTCCCCGGTTCCACTCGGTTGGCATTCCCCGGTCTCGTCTCCTTGCCACATGCCAAGGGCAAAGGTTTCGTGGGCAAACGGCACTGAGGGACAGGATTCGGTCCCGGATGTGCACGGGGATGGCATCGAGGAGCGCCCCGGGATGCGATTGGGCGCCGGGCTTGACCGCATGCGGACGCCCGTGGCCCGCCCGCCGTACGGCCTCCGCCTGTGCGAACCTGATCGCTTCCTCCCGCGAGGGGTGAAGCGCTGTTCCGGACCGGCGCGTTGGAGTGCCGCCAGGTGGCGGCGGCGCGAAACAGTTGTCCCAGGCGCGTGGTCCGGCGTGCGGTACCGGATCGGGCGCCGATGTCATCATCGGGCAGCGGACCACCCGGCACGCCGGGCCACCAGGCCAAGAACGTAAGGAAGTTGACCATGACCGACCTCCGTATCGGCGTCCTCGGTTTCGGCCTGCGCGGCAGTCTCGCCCGCGTCGCCCACCGCCCGGGCCGCGGCTCCGCCGTGACCGCGCTCGCCGACCCCGACCCCCGGGCCAGAGCGGAGGCGGCCGGGGCCTTCCCCGGCGCCGCCATGACCGGCGACCACCGCAAGGTCGTCGAGGACCCCGACCTCGACGCGCTGCTCGTCCTCACCCCCGACCGCACCCACGCCGACATCGCCTGCGCGGCCATGCGGACGGGCAAGCCCGTCTTCGTCGAGAAGCCCCTGGACATCTCGGTCGAGCGCTGCGACACGATCCTGCGCACGGCGTACGAGACCGGGGCGCGGCTGTACGTCGGCCACAACATGCGCCACATGCCGGTGGTCCGGCTGATGCGGGACCTCGTCGAGCGCGGGGCGATCGGCACGGTCAAGACGGTCTGGATCCGCCACTTCGTCGGCTACGGCGGCGACTGGTACTTCAAGGACTGGCACGCCGAGCGCGCGAACACCACCGGTCTGCTGCTCCAGAAGGCCGCCCACGACATCGACGTACTGCACTGGCTGGCCGGCGGCTACGCGCGCGACGTCCAGGCGATGGGCGACCTCATGGTCTACGGGGACAACCCGCACCGGCGCGCACAGGGCGAGCCCAAGGCGGACGACTGGTACACCAAGGACGGCCACTGGCCGCCGCACACCCAGCGCGCCCTGAACCCGGTGATCGACATCGAGGACGTCTCGCTCCTGAACATGCGCCTCGACAACGGTGTGCTCGCCGCCTACCAGCAGTGCAACTTCACCCCCGACTACTGGCGCAACTACACGGTGATCGGCGACGCGGGCCGTCTGGAGAACTTCGGCGACGGGCCGGGCAGCCGGGTCAAGGTGTGGAACGCCCGGCGCTCCCACTTCCGCGACGAGCCCGACGAGGTCCACGAGGTGCCGTCCGCCGCGGACGATTCGGGCCACGGCGGGGCCGACCCGCTCCTGATCGACGAGTTCCTGCGCTTCGTGCGCGAGGGCGGCCGTACCGACACCTCGCCGGTGGCCGCCCGGATGGCCGTGGCGGCGGGCTACCAGGCGACCATGTCGCTGCGCGACGGCGGCACGCCCCGGCGGGTCGAGCCGCTGGACCCGGAGCTCGCGGCCTATTTCGCGGCCGGTCAGGTCCGCTGAGGCGGCCCGCCGGACCGGGCGGCCGAAAGGGGTTCGTGACCACCGGTCGAAGTGCGGTATTGTTCTCGTGCTGGTTCGGCCGGGGGAAACCCCAGGTCAGACGGGCATCGGGACGTGGCGCAGCTTGGTAGCGCACTTGACTGGGGGTCAAGGGGTCGCAGGTTCAAATCCTGTCGTCCCGACCAGCGTTTTCGCAGGTCGGAAGCCGTCTTCTCCATCGGAGAAGGCGGCTTTCCGTGCGTTCGGGCGGGGAATTTCATGGGTTCCGCCGGGCCGGGCCCCTGTCCGGCCCGGGTCCGTCACGAGATATCTTGATGTCGAGCAATGTTGCATACGTGGAGTGGAGCACCCGGTGACTGACTCGACCATCATCTACACCCACACTGACGAGGCGCCCGCGCTGGCGACGTACTCGTTCCTGCCTGTGGTCCAGGCGTATGCCTCGACGGCCGGGGTCACTGTGGAGACGCGGGACATCTCGCTGGCCGGGCGGATCATCGCCCACTTCCCGGAGTACCTCCAGGAGGGGCAGCGCATCGACGACGCCCTCGCCGAGCTCGGCGAGCTGGCGAAGACGCCCGACGCGAACATCATCAAGCTGCCGAACATCTCGGCCTCGATCCCGCAGCTCAAGGCCGCCGTCGCCGAGCTGCAGGCGCAGGGCTACGCGCTGCCGGCCTACCCGGACGACCCGCAGACCGACGAGGAGCGCGACGTCCGCGCCCGCTACGACAAGGTCAAGGGCAGCGCCGTGAACCCGGTGCTGCGCGAGGGCAACTCGGACCGCCGCGCCCCCGGCTCGGTGAAGAACTACGCCAAGGCCCACCCGCACCGCATGGGCGCCTGGACCCCCGAGTCGAAGACGAACGTGGCGACCATGGGCGCCGACGACTTCCGCTCCACGGAGAAGTCCGCGGTCGTCTCCGGCGCCGGCTCGCTCCGCATCGAGCTGGCGGCCGAGGACGGCACCACCACCGTGCTGCGCGAGTCCGTACCGGTCCTCGCGGGCGAGGTCGTCGACGCCTCCGTGCTGCGCGTCGCCGCGCTGCGCGAGTTCCTGACCGAGCAGATCGCCCGCGCCAAGGCCGAGGGCGTGCTGTTCTCGGTGCACCTCAAGGCCACGATGATGAAGGTCTCCGACCCGATCGTCTTCGGCCACGTGGTGCGCGCGTTCTTCCCGAAGACGTTCGCGGCGTACGGCGAGACGCTGGCCGCGGCCGGTCTGTCGCCCAACGACGGCCTCGGCGCCATCCTGGGCGGCCTCGCCGCGCTGCCCGAGGGCGACGCGATCAAGGCGTCCTTCGAGGCCGAGCTCGCCGAGGGCCCGGCCCTCGCGATGGTCGACTCCGACAAGGGCATCACCAACCTGCACGTGCCGTCCGACGTCATCGTCGACGCCTCGATGCCGGCCATGATCCGCACGTCGGGCCACATGTGGGGCCCGGACGGCCAGGAGGCCGACACGCTCGCCGTCCTGCCGGACAGCAGCTACTCCGGTGTGTACCAGGTCGTCATCGACGACTGCCGCGCCAACGGCGCCTTCGACCCGGCGACCATGGGCTCGGTCCCGAACGTCGGCCTGATGGCGCAGAAGGCCGAGGAGTACGGCAGCCACGACAAGACCTTCGAGGTCGCCGCCGCGGGCACCGTCCGCGTCGTCGACACCGAGGGCAACGTCGTCCTGGAGCAGCCGGTCGCCGCCGGTGACATCTTCCGGATGTGCCAGGCCAAGGACCTGCCGATCCAGGACTGGGTCAAGCTCGCCGTCACCCGCGCCCGCGCGACCGGTGTCCCGGCCGTGTTCTGGCTCGACGCGGAGCGCGCGCACGACGCGCAGCTGATCGCCAAGGTCAAGACGTACCTCGCCGACCATGACACCGACGGTCTCCAGATCGAGATCCTGTCGCCGGTCGAGGCCACGAAGTTCTCCCTGGAGCGCATCCGCAAGGGCCTGGACACCATCTCGGTCACCGGCAACGTGCTCCGTGACTACCTGACCGACCTGTTCCCGATCCTGGAGCTGGGCACCAGCGCCAAGATGCTCTCGGTCGTGCCGCTGATGAACGGCGGCGGCCTCTTCGAGACGGGCGCCGGCGGCTCCGCCCCCAAGCACGTCCAGCAGCTGGTCAAGGAGAACTACCTGCGCTGGGACAGCCTGGGCGAGTTCTTCGCCCTCGCCGCCAGCTTCGAGCACCTCGCCACGACCAAGGGCAACGCGCGCGCCCAGGTCCTGGCCGACACGCTCGACCGCGCCACCGGCACCTTCCTCAACGAGGACAAGTCCCCGAGCCGCAAGCTCGGCGGCATCGACAACCGCGGCAGCCACTTCTACCTGGCCCTGTACTGGGCCCAGGAGCTGGCCAAGCAGACCGACGACGCGCAGCTCGCGGAGGCGTTCGCGCCGCTGGCCAAGACGCTGGCCGAGCAGGAGCAGAGCATCGTCGGCGAGCTGATCGCGGTCCAGGGCTCCCCGGCCGACATCGGCGGCTACTACCAGCCCGACCCGGCGAAGGCGGCGGCGGTCATGCGCCCGTCGACGACCTTCAACCAGGCCCTCGCGACCCTGGCCTGATCCGACAGCGGCACCCGTACCGCCCCGGCCGGCACCACGCCCGGCCGGGGCGGTCCCCTTTCCCGGGGCCCGCGCCCCGGATTTCCCCGGCCCGAGCTTCGCGGACCACCCGCGAAAGCGCCGCCGCGCTGGCACGATGGGGAAACTCCGGCGCGGCTCAAGGGGGAGCAATGGTCGAGTTAACCGTGGAAGAGCGTCAGCGGCTCGTCACCCTGCTGGCCGCCGTGCCGGTCCTCGGCTCCCCGTCCGGGCGCGCCGAGATCCTGAATCTGGCCGGTCTGGGCGACCTCGTCCCGCACATCGACCTCGAAGGCCCCACGCTGGTCGCGGTCAGCCGCGTCGTCACCCACCTCTCCGCGTACGGCAGGCTCTCCTACGACCACGAGGCCCTCGGCCTCCTGCTCAATCTGATCGCCACCCTCACCGGCAAGGAGCAGCAGGACTTCATCGCCGCCCTGCTGCTGCGCCACCGCATGATGGTCCCGGTCTCCCCGGCCCCCGCGGTCACCGCCTGGAAGGGCGCCACCAGCCCCGGCGGGCTCGAAGAGAAGATCATCGCCGCCAATACGCTGCGGCCGGTCCACTTCCTGGAGCTCGCCCTGGCCGCCGCCCGCCCGGTCTGCCAGATCGTGGTCGAGCACGGCACCGGCCGCTGGACCGGCACCGGCTTCCTGGTCGCCGACGACCTGCTGCTGACCAACGAACACGTACTGCCGCACGCCGATCTGCTCGACGGCGCCCGCTTCGTCTTCAACTACGAGGACGACTCGGCGGGACGGCCGCGCCCGGTCCACGAGGCCCGCGCCACCGGCCGACTGTATCTCGCCGACGCGCGCTGCGACTTCGCGCTCGTCGAGCTCGCGGAGAGCCCCGGCAGCGAGTGGGGGCACCTGGAGATATCCGGGGCGCCGCCCCGGCAGGGCGACCGCGTCAACATCGTGCAGCACCCCGCCGGGCGGCCCAAGCAGATCGCGTTCCAGAGCAACTTCGTGGAGTACGTCGACACCGACGTCGTCCAGTACGTGACGGCCACCCTGCCCGGCTCCTCCGGCGCACCCGTACTCACCGACGACTGGCGGGTCTGCGCGGTCCACCACGCCGGCGGCAACCTCCAGGAACCCGCCACCGGCAGCTACTACTACCGCAACGAGGGGATCCTGCTGAGCCGGATCCTGCGGGAGCTCCCGCCCGACGTCCGCTCCCGGCTCGGCTGAGCGCCCGGCGCACCCGGGGGAGACCGGCATGTCAGATTCCGACCGCGACGGGCTGCGCGGCAGACTCATCCAGACCCTCGCCACGCTGCCCGGTATGAACGACCCCGGGCAGCGGGCGTTCCTCCTGGAGAGCGCCGGATACGGGGAGGCGCTCCTGCACGTCGCCCCCGGCACCACCACCGTCTTCTTCTTCAACACGGTCGTCAAACGGATCGCCCTGGACGGCCCGCGCGCCCTCGCGGACTTCGTGCGCGCGCTCGCCGCGGTGGGCGTCGTCGGCGTGGACCGCCAGGAGGCGATGGACCGGCTCGCCGACGAGGTCGCCCGGCTCGACCCCGCCGGCCTCGACGCGCTCACCGCCACCGGCACCCCCTTCGCGGGGCTGCGCGAGCGGGCCCGGCGCGCCACCCTGCGGGAGATATCCGAGATCGGCTCCAAGTACCTGCGCGAGCTCTACTTCCGCCACCACGAACTGGAGGACCGGGTCGAGGAGTTCCTGGCCAACGACAGCACCTGTCTGCTGGTGGTCTCCAAGCCCGGCCGGGGCAAGACCAATCTGCTCTGCTCCCTCGCCGAGCGCCGCCTCGACGACTCGCCGGTGCTGCTGATGTCGGCGCGCGTCCCGGTCTCCGAGCCGCACGGGCTGCTCAGCCTGATCGCGACCCGCCTCGGCTACGGCGCCGACTGGCCCGGCTGCTTCGCGGACCTCGCCCGCACCGCCGCGCCCGGCCGCCCGCCGCTGCTGCTCCTGGACGCGATCAACGAGTCCCCGGCCAAGCCGGACGCGATGAAGGCGGCGCTGCACGAGCTGCTGCGGCAGGCCGAGAGCGCCGGGGTGAAGGTGGTGGTCACCTGCCGCACCGACTTCTGGCAGTTCTACCGCGCCCCGTTCTGGGCCAGTTACGTCTGGCAGCGCGAGCCCGTGCAGAACGGCCCGAGGGCCACCCCGGCGACCCGCGTCGAGGACGTGCCGCTCTTCCCCCTCGCCTCCTTCCCCGAGATCGCCGCCGCCTACTTCAACGCCTTCGGCATCCGGGGGCAGCTGCGCGGCGAGGCCGCCGAGCGCTGCCGGCACGCTTTGGTGCTGCGCATCCTGTGCGAGGCGTACCGCGACCGCGACATCGGTGTGGTCGAGGACTTCCGGCTGTTCCGCCTCTTCAAGCTGTTCTGGGAGCGCAAGGTCGAGCAGGTCGCGTACGCCACCTCGCTCAAGGGCAAGGGCGCGGTGGCCGAACTCGTGCTGGAAGTCGCCCGGTTGATGCGGCAGAGCCGCTCCACCTCGGTGCCGCGCAGCGCCGTCGCCGCCACCCTGCGCGCCACGGCGGCCGAGCTCGACAGCAGCGACTCGCTCTACAGCCGGGTCATCGACGAGGAGATCATCCTCGAGGAGAGCATCGACGACGAGATCGGGGTGCGCAACGTCGTCTTCATCTACGACCGCTTCGCGGAGTACGTGCTGGCGCTGAGCCTCTACCTCGACCACGGCTGGGAGGCCAAGCACCCCGACGACATCGCCGCCGACGCGCTCGTCCTGATGGCGCAGGAGCCCGGATTCGCCACGCTGCGCGGCGCCCTGGAGTTCCTGGTGCTGCGCCTGGAGGACCGCAGGGCGGCCGACGAGGCGCACGTCGCGGTCATCCGGGCCATGCTGGAGCGTGACTGGAAGTGGCGGGGCATCGGCACCCAGCTCGTCTTCCAGCTGGACGCGCATCAAGCTCGGTTCTGGGACTTCGTGGACGAACTCGCCTCGCAGGAGCACGACTTCGTACGCCGTATCGTCGCCGATCAGCTGGACCGGCTCGCGGCCACGGGTGGGGTGCGCGTGCTGCGGTGCCTCAACCGGCTGCTGTGGGACGGGAATGCGACGGTACGGGCGACGGCGCACCGCACCCTGCTGCGGCTGCCGCCCGAGGTGGCCGCGGAGCAGGTCGGGCTGCTGCTCGCCCGCCCGGACGGCGAGGCGGTGAAGCTCGCGGCACGGCTGCTGGTGGGCACTCCGGAGGGCGGCCCGGGGCTGCCGGCCGAGCACGTCGCGCGCCTGGCCGCCGTGCACGCCTCGCACGGGAGCCTGCCGGACGCGGTCCTCGGCGTACTGGAGGCGACCCGGAGGACCGCCTACACGGAACTGCCGTGGCTGGCCGCGTGCGAGGAGGTGTTCGCCGCGGCGCCGGGGCGGGCGGCCGAGCGCTGCCGCGAGCGCGTCCGGGCGATCAGGCTGCGGAGGGAGGCCGATCTGGAACAGGACCGGCTGTTCCTGCGGGATCTGTACGAGCGGATCGGCCGGGAGCGTGAGGCGGCCGGGCCGTCGGGGGCGCGAGGCGAGGCCTTGCTGTACGTCGTGTGGGAGCGGATGAAGGTGGAGGGCGTTCCCGGGCCCCGGCTCAACAGCCTCAAGGAGGCGTCCCGGGGTTACCTGTTCGGCTCCACCATGGCCGACCTGTGGCAGATCGGCCGCCAGGTCCTCGGCTCGCCGGGCCTGCGGCGCGGCCCGCAGGAGGGCGGCTACGAATGGGTCCACTTCTGCCTGCGTACGGCCGGTCGGGCCGGACACCAGATGGAAGAGCGCGAGGCCCTGGCGCTGGCCCACCCCGAGCAACTGGTGCTCTGGATCTGGGAGAGCGAGCAGGTCAGACAGGCGCGGGTGAGCGGCGTCGACACGCTCGTGGCGCGCCTGGAGCGCGTGCCGGTGGCGCGGCTGGCCGAGGAGTTCGAGGTGTACCAGCACCAGGAGCAACTGGCGCAGACCTCACTCGCCGACCTTCTGGAGGCGCTCTGCCGGGTGCTGCGCGGCAACCCGACGGCCCCCGCGCAGGTCCTCGCCCCGCTGGTCGTCTGGCACGAGACCCGGGACAGCCGGGCGGTCGACGCGGCCCTCGACGAGCTGCACTGGATGGACCCCGACGCGTTCTGGTTCCTCCTCCAGTCCTTCCTCAACCACCCCGACCAGCGCCTGATCGACACGGCCTCACGGGCGGGGGAGCGGGCCGAGCAGGCCGACGAGAGCGGGTCCGACCGCCGTCGGGAGATCCTGGACGGCCTTGCGGAGATCATCAACGAGATCGCCGGGATCCCCGTTGAGGACGTCCGGATGGGGGCGCGCTTCAACGAGGACCTGGACCTCGACTCGCTGTCGATGGTGGAGGTGGTGGTCGCGGCCGAGGAGCGCTTCGACCTCCGCATCCCCGACGAGGACGTCATGGGCGTACTGACCGTGCGGGAGGCCGTGGACTACATCGTCAACGCGCCTTCCCGGCGGCGCTGATGACCGCGCGCTCCGTCTCCGCCGCGGCGCGCTCCGGCGCGGCGTCCCCCGGCCACACCACCGTCGCCGCCCCCGCCGCCCCCAGCGCGATCACCCCGAGCACCCCCGCCGTCACCGGCACCCCCGCCCCCGCCGCCAGCCACCCCGCGAGCGGGTACGTCAGCAGCCAGCAGCCGTGGGAGAGGGAGAACTGGGCGGCGAACGCGGCCGGGAGGTCGGGCGTGGCCGTGCGGCGGCGGATCAGACGGCCGGCCGGGGTCAGCACCGCCGAGCTCGCCGCGCCGATCGCCGCCCAGGTCAGCAGGATCCCGGCCCAGCTCCAACTCCCGGCCGGGGCAAGGGTGGTGGCGGCCACCGCGGCCAGGACGCCGGGCAGGGCGTAGGCCGCCGGGAGCATCACCGCGCGGTCGCTCGCCCGGGCCAGGAGGCGGGGGAGCCACAGCGCGGCGGCGATGGAGCCGATCCCGTACGCGCCGAGGGCGAGCGAGACCGCGCCTGCGGGCTCGTGGAAGTGGCCCCTGACCACGACGACCGTGTTGACGAACACCATCGCGCCCGCCGCCGCGACCGCGAGGTCGAGGGCGAGCAGCGCCCGCAGCCGGGGGTCCGCCCAGAAGAGCCTGGTGCCGGACGCGGCCTTGGCGTACGCGCTCGTGGTGCGTGCCGCCGGGGTCGGCCGGGGCAGCACGGCCGACACCACGAGGGCCGCGGAGCCCAGGAAGCCGAGGGTCGTGCCCGCGAAGAGCCAGTGGTAGGAGACCACGGTGAGCAGCAGCGCGGCGAGCGCGGGGCTCAGCAGGCTCTCCAGGTCGTAGGCGAGGCGGGACAGGGACAGCGCGTGGGTGTAGTCGCGCTCGGCGGGCAGCACTTCGGGCACGGTCGCCTGGAAGACCGGGGTGAACGCAGCCGAGGCGGCCTGGAGCAGGAAGATCAGCGCGTACACCTGCCAGACCTGCGAGACGAACGGGAGCGTCAGGGCCACGGCCGCGCGGGTCAGGTCGGTCGCCACCAGCAGGGTCCGGCGCGGGATCCGGTCGGCGCAGGCTCCCACCAGCGGGGCCACTCCCACGTACGCCACCATCTTGATCGCGAGCGCGGTGCCGAGGACGGCCGAGGCGTGGCCGCCCGCCATGTCGTACGCGAGCAGGCTGAGCGCGACGGTGGCGAGGCCGGTGCCGAGGAGCGCCACGACCTGGGCGGTGAACAGGTGGCGGTAGGTGCGGTTGCGCAGTACGGACAGCATGGGACCCGTCCCGGGGCGCGAGAAGGTGCTGGGACTGCCATCGTAACCAATGTGTGCGTACCTATGCACATGTTGGCCGGATCAAGGCCCCGGGACGGGCGGTGCCGGCGTCAGTCGTGCGGCGGGAGGGCGCCGAGCTGGTGGTCGGCCACGTTCAGGGCCTCGTCGACCAGCCGCCGCAGATGGCCGTGGCGCAGCGAGTAGACCACCCGGCGGCCGTCCTTGCGGGTCGCCACCAGCCCGGCCAGGCGCAGCTTGGCCAGGTGCTGGCTGACCGACGGGCGGGCGGCCCCGCAGGCCTCGGTGAGGGTGGTGACATCGGCGTCGCCCGCACCGAGCTCCTTGAGCAGGGCGAGCCGGGTGCGGTCCGCGAGCAGCGTCAGCACGGCGACCGCGACGTCCAGGCGCTCGTCCTCGCCAGTGGTGTGCGGGTGCGGGGAGTGCGCATCTGACAGGTGCTTGCTCGCGCTCATGTCCCCATCGTAGAGGGCCGGTACGGGCCTGAGCGGTCTCGGGGAAGTGGGGCACGCCCCCACGCCGCCCGGCACGGCACCTCGCCGCACTGCCGCATCACCCAAGTACGTCCAGTACGAGGGCGATACGGCAGTACGCCGATGCACCGCACCGGACGACGCGGAAACGCACCCCACTTCCCCGAGACCGCTCAGCCGGGTGGCCCGCCCGCACCGGTTCGCCGTTCAGCGGGTCGGGATCACGCCGCCGTCGACGCGGACGACCTGTCCGGTGATGTGCCGGGCGGCGGGCGACGCCAGGAACCGTACGACCTCCGCCATGTCCTGCGGCTGTCCGGCCCGGCCCACCATGGTCTCCGCCACCCGGGCCTCGTGGAACTGCTCCGAGCGGCGGTCGCGGAAGAACTCCGTCTTCTCCACGTAGCCCGGCGCGACCACGTTGCAGGTCACCCCGCGCGGCCCGAGCTGGCGGGCGATGAAGATGTTCCAGCTGTTCATGGCCGCCTTGGCCGCGCCGTACGAGCCCGCGCCCCGGTCGGCCGCGAAGGAGCTGATGTTCACCACGGCCCCGCCGGAGACGAGCTGCTTGTCCACGGCGGCCGTGGTCAGCACGGCGCCGAGCAGATTGGCGTCCAGGTTGGCCCGCCACCGCTCGGCGAGGCTGCGCAGATCGCCCGGGGGCGGGGCGTCGAACTCCCGGTTGCCGCCCGCGTTGTTGACCAGGACGTGCAGGACGTCCGGCAGCCGCTCGCGGAAGGCCTCCAGCTGCTCGGGGTCGGTGACGTCGCAGGGCAGCGCCGTCACATGGCCGTCGAGCTCCTCGACGGCCCGCAGCAGCACGTCCTCGCGGCGGCCGCTGATGACGACGTGGTCGCCGTCGGCGAGGAACGCCGCCGCTATCGCCTTGCCGATGCCGGTGCCGCCACCGGTCACCAGGACGGTTCGAGTCATCTCCACACACTCCAGGGGTCGTTGCAGCGGGGTGGGGCGGGGTCGCGGTGCGCCTTCGCGGCGCGGGCCGCGCTCAGGCCGAGGTGCCGAAGGCCCGGGCCTCCATCAGGTCGTGGCTCAGATAGCCGTCGTGCGGACTGGTCCGGCCCGCCTGGTACGTGGGGATGGGGCCGAGCAGGACCTTGCGGATCGACCGCTCCCGCAGCGCCTCGCGCGCCAGCGGCTCGTCGCCGCCGAGGATGGTGAGCGCGAGGGTGTCCCGCAGCGGACCGAACCCCTGCTCGCGCCGCCACGGCAGGATCCACACGCACGGGAACGAGAGCTCGATCCTGGCGCCGGGGTGGTCCGGGCGGTCGCAGAGCAGCACGGCGGGGCGCAGTGCGCCCGACCCGTCGCCGAGGTCCGCCACCGGCCCCTCGGGGTAGAGCTTCGCGGCCACGTCGACGGCCCCTTCCAGCCGCCCCTCCAGGTGCTCCCGCAGCGCCCGCGCCTGAGCGAGCGGCAGCACCGGCACCTGCGCGTCGGGCGACTGGGGCGGCGCCGGGGTCAGCCGTGCCAGACGCTCGGCCACGGCCGCCGCCAGGGCCGCCGGGTCGGCGTCGGTGAACACGGCGGTCGCGTTGGTGCAGCGCATCCCCGCGTCGTAGCCGACCGACCGGCAGATCACGTCGACGGTCTGCTCGGTGATCTCGCCGGTGTGCAGCAGCTTGGAGCGGCCCGGGCCGCGCAGGATGACCCGGCGGTCCTCGCCGTAGCGCCGGGCCGCCGCGTCCCCGCCGAAGACCAGACTCAGATCGGCGGCCTCGACCAGCGCGTCCCCGGTGGCGTGGCTGCCGGGCAGCAGCGAGAGGTAGTGCGGGGCGACGCCCGCGTCCAGGAGCGCGGCGATCATCCGGGCCGGGGTGAACGGATCCCGCGTCCCCGGCCGCACCACCAGCCGGTACCCGCAGGCCAACGCGGTGAGCCACTGGGTGTGCGTACCGGGGTTGTTGCTGGGCGCGATCACGGCCAGCACATCGCCGCGCCGCGTCCACACCGTGGAGATCTCCCCGGGCACGGGCGCGGCCGAGGCGCCGGCCGGGCGCTCGGCCAGGAACCGCGCCCCCACGCCCGCGAACGTCTCCGCGACGTCGTGCAGCGAGTGCCGGGCCACCGCGACGGGCACCCCGGCGACCCGGGACTGGAGCTCGCAGTAGGCCTGCGGGGAGAGCCCGTTGAGCGTCGCCGTCTCGAAGAGCTCGCCCGCCGCCGCGATGCGCTCCGGCTCCGGTGTGCGCTCGGCCCCGGCCCGCGCGTCCGCGACGGTCAGGCGCGCCAGGAGCGGCGGGGCGAGGTGGACGAGCGCCAGCGACGTGCCGTCGACGCCCGCGAGTTCGGCGCGCTCGGCCGAGTGCCTGGGCAGGCCCGCCCGGATCAGCGGGATCTCGTGGAGGTCCTTGGCCTCGGCCATCAGTAGACCCCCTCGATCACGGAGGTGCTCGCCGACTCGTAGGGGCGGACCCCGGAGAGCTCGATGCCGGGGAACCCGTCGACCGAGGCCCGGCGGGTGGCCACGTCCCGCTCCAGGGTCGGCGGGGTGAAGTAGTCCCGGGTGAGCACGGTGATGACGACCCGGCCCTCCTCGTCGTCGGCGACGATCCGGTCGGTCTGTGCGGGGTCGACGAGTTCGACCACGGTGTACGGGTAGAACGGGCGGAACACGCACGGGGCGGCGTCGCCGGGCACGGGGGTGCGCTGCGGCGCCACGCCCATCATCGTGTTGCCGTACGCACCGGCCAGCTTGGCCTGCGGGAACAACTCCTCGTCGATCAGGCGCAGGGTCTCGCCGTCCATGCTGGTGCCGCCCCAGATGATGCCGCGCACGCTCTCGCGCAGCAGGGCGAACACGTCCTCGCGGGCGCCGATGGACTCCAGGATGCGCGGGGTGGTGGAGATGCCGCGGATGTCCTGGGTGCGCAGCACGTCCTTGACCTGGTCGAGGATGTGGTCGACGTACCGCCGGAACTCGCTCTGGCGGCCCTCGCTGACACAGCGCCGCACCCAGCGCGGGTCGAGGTCGACGAAGTAGCAGAGCATGCCGCGCAGTTCGGAGAGGGTGGTGATGTTCTTGGCCATGACGTGCGGGCCCGTCGGGCCGATGTGCAGCCAGTTGCCCTCGCCGGAGGGGAAGCCCTGCTCGTCGAGCAGCAGGCTCTGCCACTGGACGTTGCGGCGCCGGGAGGTCGCGTCCACGATCCGCTTGGGCGCACCGGTGGCCCCGCCCGACTCGTAGATCCCGTACCGCACTCCGGGCGTGCTGCCGCGCGGCACGAGTTGGTGGGCCGGTATCTGGCTCCAGTCGACCGGCACGTCCGCGAACAGGCGCAGGTCCGCGAGGCACTGGACGTCGGTGCGGGGGTCGAAGGAGAAGCCCTTGGCGCGCTCGACCCAGTACGGGCTGCCGGTCAGCGGCGAGAAGTGCCACTCCATGGTCGCGCGGACGAGGTCGTCGATGTCGGGCAACTGGTCAAGTGGGGGCTCGAACACGGAACTGAAGTCGTCGGCCATCTCGGTTCGGTCCTGTCCGTTCTGGGTGGCGTTCGGTGACCGGGCGTCGCAACGCGCGGCGGGCGTAGAACAGTTGACTGATTGTCAGAGGTGCTGATTGTTGGCAGTATGTTGAGCGCGGGAAGGGGCGTCAAGACTCCCCGCGCGCCAGTGGGGAGCTGGTCGTGCGGGTGAGACGCCCTGTTCGGCCGGGGGGCCGGGCCCGGCCCCCCGGCCTCACCCCGCGGACGGTGGCGACGGACGGGCCCTGGAGCCCGGGAGCACCGCGGCCGGCCGGATGCCGTGCCCGGCGAAGGCGGCCAGGAGCGTCTTGGTGAGCCTCGGGCGGCAGATCACGGCGAGGGGCGCGGAGCGGCCGGGGGCCGCCGGACCGGACGGTCCTCGTTGCGGACCGGGCCGCCCCTCCTGAGCCGCGGCCAGCCTGGTCACCTGCAACCCGGCCGCCTCCGCGACCCGGAACAGCGCCTCGTCGCCCCAGTCCCAGGAACCCGTGGTGTGGATGTAGGCGTCGGCGTCGCCCTGGACCACCGCCAGGGTCTTGGCGCCGGGCGAGCCCATCGGGACCAGCTCGGCCCCGGTCTGGCGCACCACCGTACGGGCGAAGGGGGCCGGGTCGCGCGTGTCGACCACCACCCGGGGCCGCTGCCGGGGCACGGGCGCGGGGTGCCGCCACCCCGCGTCCCGGTCCGCCGTGCACACCACTTCGCACAGCGCGGGGACCGCGACGGCCGCGGCCACCACACCCCGCTCGCGCTCCCACAGCGCCAGCTGCACCGACCAGTGCGGATTGCCGTCGGCGTGGTACTCCTCGGCCGAGTCCAGCGGCTCGACCAGCCACACCCGCCGTCTGCGCAGGGCGTCCGGCGGCCGGGAGACCGGGCCGGTGAGTACGCCGTCGCGCGGATAGCGGGCGCGGATCCGGTTGCGCAGGAGCAGCCCGGACCAGGTGTGGCCCAACTGCGCCATCTTGGCGCCGCCGGGTCCGAGGCCCTCCTCGTGCTGCATGCGCAGATCGAGGAGCAGCCGTCCGGCCGCCACCGTGGCGCGGGCCGCGAAGCCGGCGGCGAGGAAGTCGTCGGCCACGACGGTCCGTTCGGCGGTGCGCGGGGTCGCGGGCATCGGCTCAGCCTCCCGAGTCCGGCAGGAAATGGTGGAGGTGCGCCTTGAGGAAGTCCGCGACCTGGCGCGGCTCGTGCCCGGTGACCCGGAGCACGTCCTCGGTCACCGGCTCGCCCGCGCCCTCGCGGAACTGCCCGAAGAGCGCGTCGAGTTCGGCCTCCCAGGGCCGGTGCTCCCGGGCCAGCCACGCCGCGAGCTCCGGCCCGGCCAGCTCGCTCGCCGAGACCGGCGCGGACAACAGCCCGGCCAGCAGCTCGGCGAGCTGTGCGAAGGTGGGCGCGGCCGGGCCGGTGAGGGCGTAGGTGCGGCCCTCGTGGCCCGGCTCGGTGAGCACCCGCGCGGCCGCCTCGGCCACGTCGTGCTCGTCGACCACGCTCACGCCCCGCCCGCCCGCCGGGTCGACCAGCACCCCGCGCCGCCGCACCTCGGGCGCGTAGTGCCGGATCAGCTCCTGCATCGGGTAGTTGGGGGACAGGATGGTGTACGGCAGGTCCCGCTTGGCCAGGTACCGCTCGGTGATCCAGTGGTGCCGGGCCCCGGGCGCCGGGCTGTCCTCCCGTACCGCCGCCTGCCACGGCGACATCTTCACCAGCCGCGCGCCGACGTCGGCGGCGACGTCCACCGCGGCGCTCTGGCACTCGACGTCGCAGGAGGCAGAGAGGAACAGGCTGGCGCAGCCCTCGGCGGCTGCCCTGACCGAGGCCGGGTCCGACAGGTCCCCGGCCACCACCCGTACGCCCGGCCCGGCCGGGACCCGCTCGGGGTCCCGGGCCAGGACGGCCACCTCCACGTCACGTTCCCGCAGCGCGCGGACCACCAGCTGCCCGAGCCCGCCGGCCGCGCCGATCACGAACACTGTCACGGCCGCAGGGCCCCTTCCGCACGTACGCGCTCGGTCGGCATCGGTCAGTGCTTGTGCTCGTGGTGGTGCTTGTGGCTCTGCGGGTGGTGCCCGTGGTCGCCGTGTCCCTCGGGCAGCACACCGCCGTGCGCGGCCAGGTGGCAGGCCGGGCAGACCATGCGGCCGCGGTGGTCGTGCAGCGTCTCCACGCTGGTGGGCTCGCCGCAGTCCACGCAGAGGTCGGTGCGGGCCAGGTGCTTGACGCCCGGCGCCGCGGCCTCGACCTTCTCGGCCACCAGGATCTCCTCGTCCGCCACGCTCAGCAGCGCGGAGATCCGCTCGCCCTGCAGCCGCTCGAAGGCCGCCTGGTCCTCCAGGGTCGCGGTGCCGTCGTCGATCCGGCCGGCCAGCGCCCAGATCTCCTCGGTGCGGAAGACGATGCTGTCCGCCTTCGCCCTTATCCGCACCCCGGCGGAGCCGTCGCGCTCCCAGAGCGTGAACACGTTGCGGCCCGCGTCCTGGTGGATCAGGTTGCGCTTGCCGTACGTACAGCCCGTGAGCACCTGGAGCGCGTCGACCGCACAGGCGTCGGTCTCGGAGACCAGGACCAGGGGCGTGGCCGGGTCCTTCAGGTCGAGGGCGGTGAGGGCGGCCTCCGCGACCCGTACGCCGAAGGCGGCGCCGGGGCATTCGTGGCCGTGGAAGCGGATGACGTCGTTGTAAGCCTGGGTGCGATCCATGACGACCTCTTGATGGGTGAGAGACGGAAGGGTGCGTTGCGGGTGCGGGACGGCCGGGGCTTCAGGCCCCGGCGGTACGCATTCCGGGCAGCGGCGGGACGATGCGGACGGTCGCCTCGCGGTCGTTGTCGCCCTCGAAGAACGCCCGCAGGACCGGGCGGTGCAGATCGACGACGGACAGGATGAAGGTCCACTGGCCCGACTCGGCGGCCAGCACCCGGTCCAGATGGGTGCAGGTGTCGCGGACCGGATCGTGCGGCCAGGGCACCCGGTGGGTGTGGTAGTTGCCGAACAGCACCCAGCCGGCGTCGTCGCAGGCGTCGTCGATGTCCATCAGCTCGCGCGGATCGGCGATCCAGCCGCGCTGGTCCATCGGCGTCTCGGACGGGATGGCGTGCTCCTCGACGACCTCGTCCATCCGGGCGCGGTGGTCGCTGTCGTGGCGCAGGTTGACGATGAGCGGGAAGACGGAGCCGACCTGGATGCCGCCCGGCACCGGCCGGCCCGCGAGCATCCCGAACGCCTTGCGCTCCTCGGTCTCGCCCGCCAGGTAGTGGCCGGTGAACTTCCGTACGGCGTGGGCCACCAGGCTGGAGTAGAGCGGGCGGGGAAAGATGATCTGGCGGGCCCGGGATATCTCCCCGGTGTCCGGCTCGGCGGTCGCGGTCGCGGCGCTCATCGTGCCTCGCCGCCTTCCGCCTGCGCGGGCCGCGCCAGGGCCGCCCGGGCCCCGGCCACCGCCCGGCCGGTCAGGGCGACGGACTGGCCGAGGTAGGTCGCCGGGTCGAAGATCTCGTCGAGGGCGGCGGCGTCGAGCGGCGCGCCCGCGAGCCCGTCGCGGCCGGTCACCTCGCGCATGGAGGAGCCGTTCTCCCGCGCCGCCTGGACGAGTTCGTACACGTACTCGTGCGCGGTCTGCTTGCCGATGTGCTTGCCGAGCGCCAGCATCAGCTTCTCGGTGGCGATCTGCTCGGCGACCGCCGAGACGTTGGTACGGATCCGCTCCGGCCGCACCGCGAGGCCGCCGACGAGGTGCGTGACGATCTCGCACGCCGAGAGCGCGTAGTGCGAGGCGTCGGGCACACAGGCCCATTCGATGCGCAGGGACCGGGAGTCGCGCTCGTGGTCGCCGCCCATGCAGGCCAGCGCGTTGGCCATCTGCGCGGCCGCGAGGCGGGCCATCACGACGGCCTGCTCGCACGCCTCCGGGTTGCGCTTGTGCGGCATGGTGCTGCTGCCGACCTGGCCGTGCCGCCAGCCGATCTCCAGCTCGCCGAACTCGGGGCGGGACAGGATGCGCACCTCGTCCCCGATCCGGCCCATCGTCCCCGCGACCATGGCGAGACACGACACGAACTCCACGACCCGGTCCCGCGACACGTGCCAGCCGACCGACGGCGCCGCGAGCCCGAGGCGGGCGGCGAACGCGTCCAGGAGCGGCAGCGCGAGCTCGCCGAAGCCGGCCATGGTGCCGACGCCGCCGAAGAGCTGGGCCGCCAGCACCCTCGGCCGCAGCTGCTCGATGCGCTCCAGATGCCGGACGATCTCGTCCAGCCAGCTGGCGATCTTGACGCCGAAGCCCATCGGCAGGGCGGGCTGGGCGTGGGTGCGGCCCAGGGCCACGGTGGCGCCGTTGGCCTCGGCCAGATCGGCGAGCTGCCCGGCGAGCGCCCGCAGCAGCCTCTCCGACTCGTCCAGGACGTCCCGCATTTCGAGGACCTGCGCGGTGTCCTGGATGTCCTGGGTGGTGGCGCCGTAGTGCACGTACTCGCCGGCGCCGCCCTCGCAGGAGGCCTGGAAGACCCGCAGGAAGCCGACGAGCGAGTGGCTGGTGCGGCGGATCTCTGCCTGGATGGCGGGCAGGTCGAGCCGGTCCACATCGGCGGCGTCCGCGATCATCTTGGCGGCCGCCGCCGGGATGATGCCCAGTTCGCCCTGGCTCAGGGCGAGCGCTGCTTCGACGTCGAGCCATCGTTGGTAACGACATCGGTCACAGAAGATGCGGTGGCTGGCCTGTGTGCTGTACCGGTGCCCGTAGAACCGCGAGTCGGTGATGTGACTGCGCGCATGGGTGCACTCGGTGTCGGCCGGAGACTGGCTGGTGGCCGGGTTCTCCGGCGAGGGTGCGGTGGTCATGACGGTCGCCTCTCGGACTTCAGCGGGGTACGGACCGAACGTGCCCGGCCGCCCCGGGGCGCGGGCCGGGCCGGGCGGTAGGGGCTTGCGCCGTAGGGCTTGTCGCCGGGCGACACGATCGCCGAGGCCGCGATGCCGGCGGCCACCTGGCGGGGGCTCACCCGCCGGTCGCGCGCACCGCACAGGATGTCCCCGACGAGCTCGCGCATCATCGCCCCGATGGTGTCGAGCACCTCGGGCGCCGTCGGGGTGGCGCGGGGCCCGAAGAGCGCCTCCATCGACGCCGAGCCGCCGATCCCGCCGATGAAGTCGGGGACGACCACGACTCCCCGGTCGAGCAGGAGCTGCTCGGCGGTGGGGCTCAGCCCGCAGTTGGCGCCCACGGCGACGATCGGCACCGGCAGCACCGCCGCCTGCGAGGCGGTGACCGCGTCCTCGCCGGCCGCGAGGACGAGCACGTCGGCGGGCAGTTCGAGGAGGGCCTCGCGGGGCAGCCGCATCGGCTCGGCCAGCAGGCTCTGGACCGGGCGGCGCTGGTCGAGGGTGAGCATGCGGGCGATGTCGAGGCCGCGCGGGTCGACCGCGCAGCCGTACTCGTCGGCCACGACCGTGATGCGTACGCCCGCTTCGAGCAGGGCGAGGGCCGCGGCCCGGCCCAGGTTGCCGAAGCCCTGGAGGGCGACGCTGACCTGGCTGTCGCGGCGGCCGGTGTGGGCGGTGGCGGCGAGCGCGGAGTGGGCGAGGGCCTGGCCCGCGCGGCGCTGGCCGAGGGTGAGCAGCCCGACCCGGGTGTTGAGCAGGTCCATCCGGGCGCGGAACTCCTGCTCGGTGATCCGCTGGGCCCGCCGGACGGCGGTCTTGGCGGAGCCGATGCCGAGCGCGGCGGCCATCTTGTCGAGCTCCTCGAACCGGGTGCCCATGTCGCAGCCCATGCTGAAGCGGGTGGTCAGCTCGCCCGCCAGGAAGGCGACGAACCGGCGCAGGACCTCCTCGCGGTGCGGCCCGTGCGGGTCGTAGGCGATGCCGCACTTGGCACCGTCGACGTTGACCCCGAGCACGCGCTGCTTGAGCGTCATGCGTCCCGCGAGGGTCTTGAGGGTTTCGGCGGTGAGTCCGGCCTGCATACGGCACCCGCCCGCCGCGAGGCGGCAGTCGGTGGCGTCGTACACCAGGTAGCCGGGACAGTGCACAACCGGATCTGAATACTCGATGACGCTGACCATGGTTCCCCCGTCGGTCATGAAGAGCGCGCATCAGGAGGCGCGCAAATTGAGCAAGATAGATTGTCTGCTACAGTGACAATCAGGTGCTCTGTTGAACCGGGAGCATGGCCGACCGGTGACTGGGGAGTCAAGGGTCCTGATTCGCGGCCCTCATGATGGACCGTCACCACTGGAGGGTGAACCGAAAAAGTGGTGGCGAAGCGGGAACCGAACAGTGGGACACAACCGTTGTTCCAGGGGTTGCAAGGCTGGCACGGCTTCCTTCTCCGCAAGGCCGGCCAGCGCTTCACCGAGCAGGCCGAGCAGGCCCTGGTCCATCTGGACATCACACTGCGTCAGTTCGGGGTGCTGAACGTGGTGGACTCCGAGCCCGGGATCAACCAGCGCATGGTCGGGCAGACCCTGCGCATCGACCGGACGACCATCGTCGGGCTCGTCGACGACCTGGAGCGCAAGAACCTCCTGGAGCGCCGCCGCGGCGCCGACCGCAGAACCTTCGCGCTCTATCTGACCGACCGCGGCACCGTGTGCTTGCGGGACGCCGGGGACCTGATGGTCAAGATCCACGAGTCGTTCCTGCAGCCCCTGTCGGTGGCGGAGCGTGATGTGCTGCGTGAGCTGCTGCAAAGACTCGCGGTCGCGGACGACTCGTCGGCCCTGTAGCGGGAAGCACCGGGCCGCGCCCCAACTCCCGTATATCCCCCATCTTTTGATGATCCATCAGCCCATTGCTGTCCGTCACTCTTGCGCATCATATGCAAGTGCGTCAGTCTGGCAGTGGGCCTTTCGGTCTGCCCGCATGCCCTACGGACGCCCGTCCGCCCGGTCGCGTACGGCGTCCTGAGCGGCACCGCCCCCTGTCGGGGGTCAAGGTGGCTGCGTACATCAAAGGGTTCGGGCTCGCGGCGGACGGCCCCGGCAGACGGAAGTACCAGAACATCTCAGGTTCCCAGGGGACACCGCGGTACGCCCGCGACCCCGCGCCCGCCTACGTACGCCCCCCACCCCGGTGACCCGGGAGGTGCGCGTCACGCCATGCGCCGAATCGATTCACCGCGGGCCCGGGCGGCCGCCTCCGGATGGTGCGCGAACCCCGGCCGGAGCTCCGCCGCGTCGTAGGTGCGGTGGAACACCTCGGTGGTCGCGCCCGACATCGGCGGCACGATCCACGACCAGTCGGCGGGCACCGAGCGGCCCTTGTGCTCCTCGCGCTCCAAGTGCCGTACGAAGCGCCGGGACTCCGTGTGGTGGTCGGCCATGGTGACCCCGGCCCGGTCGAAGGAGTGCAGCACGGCCCGGTTGAGCTCCACCAGAGCGCGGTCCTTCCACAGCGAGCGGTCGTCGGCGGTGTCAAGGCCGAGCCTGCGGGCCACGCGCGGCAGCAGGTCGTACCGGTCGGTGTCGGCGAGGTTGCGGGCGCCGATCTCGGTCCCCATGTACCAGCCGTTGAAGGGCGCGGCCGGATAGTGGATGCCGCCGATCTCCAGACACATCCCCGAGATCGCGGGCACGGCGTGCCAGCGCAGCCCCCACTCCTGGCTCCACGCGTCGTCGGGGTGGTCGAGCGGCACCTCCAGGACGGCGTGCCGGGGCAGTTCGAAGACGCGCGGCTTGTCGTCGACGCCCTCCACGACCAGCGGCAGCACGTCGAACGCGGTACGCGGGCCGCCCGGCCAGCCGAGCC
Organism: Streptomyces sp. BPTC-684; assembly: GCF_030028635.1. Lineage (NCBI taxonomy): Bacteria > Bacillati > Actinomycetota > Actinomycetes > Kitasatosporales > Streptomycetaceae > Streptomyces > Streptomyces sp. BPTC-684. The sequence continues at coordinate 45,866 of NZ_CP124863.1, read as the reverse complement.
GCAGCGCCAGGTCGGTGAGCCCGGCGTTGCGCGGGTCGCCGAGGATACGGCCGTCCTCGGCGCGGTAGCCCGCGTACCGGATGAGCTGCTCGTTCCAGATGCGCGGGGCCGGGCGGTCCGGCGCGTCCGGGGCGAACACGGTGATCAGGGGCCGGACGCGGCCGCCGTTGGTGGCGTGGACCAGATGCTCGGCGCACGCCTCGGCGATCGGCTCGGCGTCGGTGAGGTCGCGCAGATCGCGCACCCGCAGCGAGCGCCAGTAGAGGCGGCCGATACAGCGGTTGCTGTTGCGCCAGGCCACCCGGGCGCCGAACGTCAGCTCCTCGCTGGTGTGCCGGTACGTCCCCGTGGCACGGATCTCGTCGCGCACCTCCGCCAGGCGGCGCTCCGGCCTGCCGAGCGCGGGCTCCTCCGCGTGGTGCAGCCGGACGAACTCGGCGGCCTCCCGGCACAGCGCCGCCTCGGCCGGAGTCGGACCGCCGCTCGCGGGGCGCCTCGGCCTGGCGAGGAATTTCCGTATCACGCGCGCACCTCCGGGCCCGACGACGCTCGATGGGCCCCGATGATGCCCGCGATCCGCCCGCGGCGGACGGTCGTTGGGGAGCAGTGATGGGCAATGGCGTGTTCGGATCGCGCGATGACCGCTTTCGATCGGGTGGAGGGTGGGTCGACGGCGGGGGAGAGAGCGCGCCGCGTGGGACCGGGAGCACCCCCGTGACTCCCGGCCCCACCCGCCCCGTCGGCCGGGCCCTTCCCTCCGTACATGGTGGCAAGGGCCATATGTGCCCGGCGTCAACCGTCCGTTGGGTCCGGGGTAAACCTGCGCGGTACATCGGACCCGGTCGCCGCCCGGCGCGCCCCCGGCGTGTGCCCGAACGCCCGCCGGAAGACGTCGATGAACGCGCTCGTCGACGACCAGCCGCACTCCTGGGCCACCGAGGTGACCGAGGCGTCCCCCGCGAGCAGCACCAGGGCGTGGTGCAGCCGCAGTTGGGTGCGCCACTGCGGGAACGTCATCCCCATCTCCGCGCGGAACAGCCGGGCCAGCGTGCGGGCGCTCGCCCCCACCGCCGCGCCGAGCGCGGCCAGCGACCGGGGGTCGGCCGGGTCGTCGTCCAGGATCGCGCAGAGCGCCGCGAGCCGGGGATCGCGGGCGGTGGGCAGGTGCAGCGGCTGCGCGGGCGCGTGCCGCAGCTGGTCCAGGACGACCGCCAGCATCCTGCGCGCCTCGGGCGTCTCCTTCGGACCCGGCGAGCTGTACGCGATGATCAGCTCGCGCAGCAGCGGCCCCACCGCAAGCACCGCGGGCCGGGCCAGCCCCAGCGGATCGCGGTCCACCGGAACGCCCACGGTGTGCAGGGCGGTCTCGCCGTACGCCCGGTGCTCGTGCGGCGTCCCGGCCGGCACCCAGATCGCCCGGGTGGCCGGGGCGACCCAGCTGCCCGCGTCCGTGGTCACCGACAGGACGCCCCGGCCCGCGTAGACGACCTGGTGCACCAGGTGCCGGTGCGCCCGCACGCCCGTACCGGGCGCGAGGTACCTCGTCGTGGTCGGGATGTGCGGCGGACCGTGGCGGAATATCGGCACAGCCCGGCACTTTATCGGAAGCCCGCCGACGGGCCGCGCTCGCAGGATCGAGGGGTGACGACGACAGCGCAGCCACCGGGCTCCACCGGACGACCCTCCGCGACAGCCGTGATGGCCCTCGGCCACGCCACGGTCGACTTCTACCAGGGGGCGGTGCCCGCGCTCGTCCCCTTCCTGGTCGCCGAGCGCGGCTACGGCTACCCGGCCGCCTCCGGCATCGTCCTCGCCGCGACCCTGCTCTCCTCGGTCGTGCAGCCGCTGTTCGGGGCGCTCACCGACCGCCGGACGATGCCGTGGCTGATCCCGGTGAGCAGCCTCTGCGCGGGCGTCGGCATCGCGCTGTCCGGGCTCGGCGGCTCCTACGTCCTGACCTGGCTCGCGGTCGCGCTCGCCGGGATCGGCGTCGCCGCCTACCACCCGGAGTCCGCGCGGCTCGCCCGCGCCGCAGCCCGGGGCAGCCACGTCGCCATGGGGTGGTACTCGCTGGGCGGCACCCTCGGCTTCGCGCTCGCGCCGGTCGCCGTCGGGCCGGTGCTCACGGCCGGGGGGCTCGGCGCGACGCCGTGGCTGGTGGTGCCCGCGGCGGCCGGGGTGCTGGGGACGGCGTCCGCGATCCGGGTGCTCGCGCGGCGGGCGGCGGTCGGGCGGGCCGCCGCCGCCCGGTCCGCCGCGCCGGACAACTGGCCGGTGTTCCTGCGGCTCTCGGCGGTCGTGGTCTGCCGCTCGGTGGTCTTCGTCGGGCTGAGCGCGTTCATCGGGCTGTACGCCCAGGAGCGCGTCGGCGGCGGTCCCGCGACCGGGTCGGCGGCGCTGTTCACCCTCTTCGCGGGCGGGGCGGCGGGGACGGTCGCCGGGGGACGGCTCGCGGTGCGCTGGGGCCGGGTCCGTACCGTACGGCTCGCGTACGCCGCCTCGGTCCCGGTCGTGGCGGGCGTGGTCCTGGTGCCCGGGCCCGCGCTCTTCGTCTTCGCGGCGCTGGCGGCCGCCGTGCTGTACGTACCGTTCTCCCTCCATGTGACCCTCGGGCAGGACTTCCTGCCGAGCCGGGTCGGCACGGCGAGCGGGGTCACCCTGGGGCTCGCGGTGAGCGTCGGGGGAGTGGTGTCGCCGGGGATCGGCGCGCTGGGGGAGGCGGTAGGGCTCGGGGCGGCGCTCGCCCCGCTGATCGGCCTGTGCGCGCTGGCCTGGTGGCTGGCGCAGGGGCTGCCCGAGCCGGACGCGGGCGCCTACGGGGCGAGTACCGGCAGCGCGCGCGGGACCACGTCCAGCGTGTAGCTTGCCGAGCCGGTGTACAGCAGGTCCCCGTCGTGCTCGAAGAAGAGCGGCTCGCCGTCCGTGCGCTCCACCACCACCCGGCGCCCCCGCGCGTACACCACCCCGTCCCGCCCCACGTGGCTGCCGTCCCGGGCCAGGCGCACCATGTCCCGCAGCGGCAGTTCGGCGCCCGCCACACAGATGTCGAGCAGCCCGTCGTCGAGCACCGAGCGCGGCAGCGGCATGAACTGCCCGCCCCGCCGCCGCCCGCCGCCCACCAGGACCGACACGGTCGCCCCGGACTGCACGACGACCCCGTCCACGCTGACGCGGCCCCGGTACGGCCGGAAGGCGATCATCGTCCGCGCCACCGCCGTCTGATAGCGCCGCCGCCCCGTCCCCAGCGCGTCCCGCACACTGGTGAGCGCCTGCGCGGCGAGCCCCGACGAGGCGCCGAGCAGCGCCAGTTCACCGGTCTCGGCGATCCGCGCCAGATCGACGCGGCGCACGTGCGGCGCCGACAGGGCGGCCTCCAGGGCGGCGGGCCACGGGCGGTCGGACCAGAGCTCCTGGTAGAAGGAGTTGCCGCGGCCGCCGGGCAGGACGAGCAGGGCGGCGCGCGGCTCCTCCCGCCCGGCGAGCAGACCCGTCATGATCTCGTGGGCGGTGCCGTCGCCGCCGACGCAGACCAGTACGGCCGGGCCGCCCGGCCCGCCCGCGGCGCGGGCGAGCTGACGGGCATGGCCCGGCCGCTCTGTCACAGCCAGCTCGACGGGCGTACCGGCCCCCGCGATCCGTCGCGCGACCTCGTGAGCCATCTCCCGCGAGTACGTTCCCGCGGCTGGATTGGCCACCACCAGAACGGACTTGGGGGACGGACTCATCGACGGACACCTCGGCGCGCTCGGCGAAGCAGTGCTGTGGCGGAGAGGACAGGATTTGAACCTGCGCGGGCTGCTCGTGCCCGGTCCGGACCGTGTCCGGAACCCCCGTTGGGCCTCTTCGGGTACCTCTCCCATCGTCGTACGGATGGATCCTCGCGGGGGCCGCTGAGACCCCACTGAGACGACACTGAGACGCGTGTCTTACCCGGCCCGCCGCGCTGCCACGCCGTCCGCCCGGCGCATGGCCCGATCCGCCCGCAGAACAACTGTCCCTGTGCCACGGGCAGTTGACTACCCGCTCGCCGGTCATTACGACGGCAGCGCGGGGGCGAGCGAAAGGCTGGGCTGTGCGATGGAGGACGACGATCCGCGCTGTCTGCGCCCGGGCGAGGCCCGGACCCTGCTGGCCGGCCTCCCGTGGCGGCGGGCCGTGGTGCTCAGCGGACAGGAGGGCCGGCTCGCCCGGGGCGCCGTGGTCCCCGGCTACCGGCCCCGGGTCTGGCCCGACCGGGTGGCCCGGGCGCTGCGCGAGGCCCGCCCCGGCCTCGCCTGCCTCCTGGTGCAGGCCCGGCGCGAACTCGTCCTCGCCGAGGTGCGCTCCCGCCAGCTGGCCCAGGCGCTCGCCTTCCGGGCCGACCTGGCCCTGATCGCGTGCGGCGGGCCCGATGTGCGGGCGCGCCGGTTCGACGCGGACGTGGTGGAGACCGAACTCAGCCGAATTCTCGCCTCGCTGAAGGAGACGGAATGCCGCCACACCGTGGTGGTCAGCCCCTTCGACTGGTCCGCCTCCGGCCAGGTGACCCCCGCCCAGCGCGACCGGGTGCGGTCGCGCCAGCGCCTCCTCGTGGAGCGCCTGACGATAGTGACGCTTCGTCATGGGGCGCTGCACATCGATCTGATGGGCCAGCCGGACACCGACCCCGCAACGCTGTGGAGCCCGCAGCCGGGCCGCCTGAACAGCCGGGGCCATGCGCTGGCGGCGGCGGTGGTGGTACGGACTTTGGCGGCCCGCCTCGCGCCGTAGCCCTCTCAGACTCTGGGGCGGCGGCCCCTCTCGGTGCGGCAGGACCGGTCCAGCGCCTCGTACAGATGGTCCAGATCTGCCCGGGTGAGCACGGCGGGCGGGGCGAGGCGCAGGACGTGCGGGGCTCCCGGCGCCCTGCCGGTGATCACACCGTGCCGGACCAGCTCGATCAGCAGCCCGGCCGCCGCGTCCGGGCCGGTGAACTCGATGCCGATCAGCAGCCCCCGTCCGCGCACCTCGCGCACCGCAGGGCCGTAGTGCCCGCGCACGATCCGGCCGGTCACCCGCAGGATCTCCTCGCCGAGCACCCGGGCCCGCCCGACCAGGTTGTCCTCGCGCAGCGCCGCGACCGCCCCGCGCGCGGCCGCCATCGCCAGCGGCGCCCCGGAGCAGGGGTACGGGTCGGCGTACGGGGCGTGGTCGAAGGCGGCGGACACCCCGGCCGTCGCCACCACCGCCGCCAGCGGGACCACCCCGGCGCCCAGCGCCCCGCCGACGAGGAGCAGGTCCGGTGCGACCTCCTCGATGCCCGCGCCCCACCAGGCCCCGAGCCGGCCGAGCCCCGTCGCGGTCTCGTCGAGGGCGAGGAGCGCCCCGTACTCCCGGCACAGCGCGGCGACGCCCCGCAGGAAGCCGGGCGGTGGCAGCACCACCCCGGCAGCGCACTGGACGGGCTCGACGAAGACACAGGCCCGCCCGGGCAGCCCCGCGAGCGTCCGCCGCAGCGCGGCCGCGTCGCCGTACGGGACCGCGGAGCCGCCCGAGGGCATCAATTCGTCGAGGTGCGGCTCGTATTGACTGCCCGTCATGGATATGACCCGGGTCCGGCCCCGGGCGCGGGCCATGCGGGCCGCCAGCGTCAGGGCCTGGACGGCCGAGCCCGTGAAGTGGACCCGCTCCAGGCCGGGCGGGGCGACCGAGAGGAGCGCGTCGGCGGCGAGCGCGGACTGCGGCTCCGGGAAGAGGCCGCTGGCCATCGGCCGGTGCTCCAACTGCTCGCGGACGTGGCGCAGTACGGTCGGATGGCGCGCCCCGGTCAGCGGAATGCCGAGGCCGCCGCAGTCCAGGAACCGGCCGCCCGCGTCGGTGCTGATCCAGGCGCCCTGGGACGCCACTTCCACCTGGCCGCCGAGGAGTTCGCCGAGGGCGCGCCCCTCGCCCGTCCGGGAGCGGTACAGCCTGCGCAGTGCCTCGCGGCCGGTCCGCTGCCGGACGACCGCCGCCACCGTCATCTCCCGGTTCGCCCCCTCTCCCGAAGAACACCGGAAAACTGCCACCGCCCGCTGAGAGGAATCTGAGACGGGACTGAGACGGGCGTGTCAGGGAATTGGGGCCCGCGGCTGCCAAGATGCTCATGACAGGGGGGAGTGTCATGAGCATCGGTACCTTCGCCGTTGACGGCGGCGACACGGTTTTCGGGGCGTTACGGGCCTACGGCGAGAATCCCAGCGCGTTTCTCGCGATGGACGAGGGAGAAGAGTACTTCACTGTTGCGGGCAGGCACGGAGTGATCCCTTATCGGGATACCGGCGGCCATCTGCATCAATCCGCCGGAGTGATCGCCGCCCATGACGGCCAGGAGCCGTTGCTGCGCGCCTTCACGGAATTCGCCGGGGAGCGCCGCCGTAAAGTGGTGGCCACCCGGCTGCGGCGCCCGGAGGCCCAACTGTTCGCGCGCTGCGGTTTCACGGTGAACCAGGCGGGCTCGTCCTATTCGGTCTACCTTCCCGAATTCCGGCTCGGCGGCCCGCGCCTGGCCGATCTGCGTCTCGCGGTGTCCCGGGCGTGGCTGGCGGGGCTGCAAGCGGCCGAGGCGGCGTACGAGGAGATCGCGGCCGGGACGGGGGATATGGCGGACGGGCGGCGGGTGTTCGAGGGCCGGATCGGGGACGAGGCCGTCGCGTCCATCACGTACCTGCCGGTCTTCGGCACCCGTCCGGGCTGGCTGCACCACACCGCGCACCGGGTGCCGGGCGCGCCGGAGGGCGCCCTGGAAGCGGTCAACCTGGAGGCGGTGCGGGTCTTCGCGGCCGAGGAGGCGCAGTGGCTGCACCTCGGATTCACCCCGTTCGCCGGACTGGGCGCGCAGTACGAGCTGGGGTCCGCCAGCGTGCTGGCGGCGCGGCTGCTGCGGCTGGCCGCCGAGCGCGGCGAGTGGCGGCAGGTGGCGGCCGGGCGGCTCGCCTACCAGCGGATCTGGGATCCGCATCTGGTGCAGCCCGGCTATCTGGCCTGGCAGGGCCGGGCGGCCGCCGGGGCCCTTGGCGAGCTGCTGCGGCTGGCCAAGTCGCCCTGACGGACGCCCGGGTACAAGGTCAGAGGGCGACCGGCTCCCTTCGCAGGATGTCCTGGAAGCGGGCGCGCAGCGCGTCCCCGGGCTCCAGGCCGAGGTGGTGCGAGAGCCGCTGCCGGGTGCGGTGGTAGGCGTCGAGCGCCTCGGCCTGCCGCCCCGACCGGTACAGCGCGGTGATGAGCTGCTCGCAGAACCGCTCGCGCAGCGGGTACTGGGCGTGCAGCTGCTGGAGTTCGGTGATCACCTCGCGGTGCCTGCCGAGGTCGAGCTCGGCGTCGAAGAGGGCCTCGTACGCCATCAGCCGCACCTCGGTGAGCCGGGTGTAGGCCAGCCGGCTGATCATGCCCTGGCCGGTGTCGAGGAGCGCGGGCCCGCGCCACAGGGCCAGAGCCTCGGTGAGCAGCCGGACCACGCGCTCGGGCGATGCCCGGCGCGCGGCGGTGGCCTGCCGCACCAGGGCGGTGAACAGCGAGGCGTCGACGTCCCGTTCGGGCAGCGACAGCGCATAGCCGAAGCCGGACGTCTGGACGAGGCCGCGCGGCCCGTCGCGCCCCGTGCGGGACTCGATGATGCGGCGCAGCCGGGCGACATGGCCCTGGAGCGAGTTCTCCGCGTTGCGCGGGAGTTCCTCTCCCCACAGCTCGTCGATGAGATCGTGACGTGAGACGGGCCGGTTGGGCGACAGGGCCAGTGCGGCCACGATCGCCCTGAGCTTCTCGCCGGGAATCCGGAAGGTGAGATGGCCGTCGGTGATTTCCAAAGATCCGAGCAGGCGAACTTTCAACGTGCTTCCCCCGTGCTTCGTGCTGAATCCTTCGACTCCGCCGACGCCAGATAGGGATCTTCCGGCAGCGCCGGTGGATGTGGAGATCACCGCTCGAAGAGCGGTGATCTTACCCCGTAACGAACATGGATGAAGAGTATTTGTCGCTTCTGACACGGTCAACGCAATTGAAAGTCGAGTGACCCACTGTGAGGGGGCTCACGCGGGAGCGCGCCCACGGTCCGGCGCGATTCAGCCGACGAGCCGGAGCGCGGTGTCCGACCGCCCCACGCTCACCGTCTGACCCCACGTCAACTCCAGTGCGTCCGACTCGATTCCATCGCCGAAGGCGACGAGGCGGTCCGACTCCACGGTGAGGCGCAGCCGCTCGGCACTCTCAAGTACCCCTTCCACCAGGCTCGTTCCAGTCGTCGGCGAGGGCCAGGCCTCCCGTACGAACCAGATGAGCCGGGGATCGGCCGGGCCCGGCAGCGCGAGGCTGCTGCCGCGCTGCTGCCACAGCGAGCGCAGCCAGCCCGTGGACCCGGTCCCGGTCCCCACCAGCAGGCCGGACGAGGCCTGCGGTTCCGGGGCGGCGGCCGGGTCGTCGGGGCCCAGGCGGTAGCGGGCGGTCTGGTGGCCCGGCGGGCCCAGATAGATCTCGTTCAGCGCGAGCAGCCGCTGGGTGTCGTCCGCGACCGCCTCCACCATGGTGAGCTCGTCGGCGCGGGTCGTGGCGGCGCACGGCAGCAACTTCCCCGCGTCGGAAGGGCGGTGGCGCACCAGTACGCCCGGGTTGCGGCCCGGGTCGGTGTCGATGCCGACCACGGGCTGGCCCGAGAGGTACTTGGCCGCGTTGGCGACAAGGCCGTCCTGCCCGACCACCACGACCACGTCCTCCGGCGCGAACAGGAACCGGTCCAGATCGGCGCGCTCCACCCGCGACTGCCGCCACTGGAGCGGCACGGCCGCCGCCACCTCGGCGAGCGCCCGCCGGGTGCGGTGGTGGCGCTCGGCCACCTCGTCGAGGGAGCGCCCGCGCGAGGCGAGGAAGAACGCGGCCTGGCCGTGGGTGCCGTGCCGGGCCAGCAACTCCTCGTACTCCGTGGTGCGGTGGACGAGCACCGCGCGCGGCGCGAGGCTCACCGCTCCTCCCCGCCCGGGCGGGCCAGCTTGGCGAGCAGCCCGGTGAGCACGTCGGGGGAGAGGGTGAGGCTGTCGATCCGGGGCAGGTTCTCGGCGAGCCGGGTCGCGGTGAGCGCGTGGAGCGTCGCCGTGTCGGCGTCCGCGTGCACCCGCAGCCAGGCGGCCTGCGCCTGGGCGCGGGCCTCGCCGGTCGTGCGGGCCGCCTCGGCCTCGGCCCGGGCGAGCCGGACCGTACGGGCGGCCTCCGCCTCGGCGCGCACACCGTCGGCGGCCGCGTTCTCCTCGGCCTCGCGGCGGGCGTTGGTGCCGCGCTGCTCCACCAACTGCTCTTCCCTGCGGGCGAGTTCAACCTTGCTGGCGAGCTCGTTCTCGGCGATCGTGCGCTCGCGCTCGACGGCCACCGCCCGCCGCTCGTACGTCGCCCGGTCGGCCTCCTGCTGGATCTGCTCGCGGGCCGGGGTGCGCAGCGCCCGCTCCACCTCCGGCTCGGGGCGGATGGCGACCACCCGGACCGCCACCACCTCGATGCCGGTGGCCGGCAGCCGGGGCTCGGCCGCCAGTCCGTCCGAGATCCGCCCGCGCACCGACGCCACCCCGTCGACGAGGGCCGCCGCGAGCGGGGTGCGGGCGAGCACGTCGAGCGCGTGCTGCTGGGCGGTCTCGGTGAGCAGCGTGGACAGCTGCTCCAGCGGGGCGCCGCGCCAGACGCCGCTGTCCGGGTCGATCGAGAAGTCGAGCCGGGCGGCGGCGACGGCCGGGTCACTGATCCGGTACGTGACGGTGGCCTGCACGGTGACGTCCTGGAAGTCGGACGTCCGGGCGTGGAAGGCCATCGCCAACTCCCGGTCGTCGACCGGCACTTCGGAGAGCGCGGCCGCCAGCGGCCGGAACCAGAAGCTGAGCCCGGGCCCGTCGTGGACGAGCTGGCCGCGCCTGTGGTGGCGGATGTGGGCGGTGGGCGCGGAGCGCGCGTGCCGCCAGCCGAACCGGCGGTTGATGTCGGCCATGGTGGGACCCCCTTTGTTTTCGTCATAGAGACGATATGAGGTCTGCCCAATATCGTCAAGGTGACGAAATTAGGGTCCCGGGGTCCACGGTTTTACCCGTCCGGTATCCGCGAAGCCGTTGACATGTACTGGCCGTGTCGTGAATCTTGATGCTCGAAACTCCATGGTTCCAAGCATGAATGCGCACGCACTGCACCCCTGTTGTCCGGAAAGCAGCTTCGGAAGCAGCTCGGTACGAACGGAGAACACTCCTTGCGGAATCTTCGACACCGCCGGGGGAGAGTGGCCGCCGCCGTGCTCGCGGCGGCCGCGCTCACCCTCACCGCGCTCACGGTCCCGGCCGCCTCGGCGGCCGACGCCGCCCCGCCCTCCGGCACCCTCGACGGCGCCGCCAAGAGCATCACCTGGCAGAGCCCGGTCTACCCCAAGGGCACGGTCGGCTCGCCCGACAAGTGCGGCACCGCCGCCGAGGACCCGGCCAACGCCGTCTGCGCCCGCTTCGACCTGACGGTGAACCCGCCGGCCGGTGAGTGGGACGACAACCCCGAGGGCGGGGTCCCCGTCTCCATCCAGTGGGAGAGGCCCACCGACGACTTCGACCTCTACATCTACGACTCGGCGGGCAAGAAGGTCGCCGAGAGCGCCGGGACCGCCGACCCCGAGGCGACGGTCATCCCCAAGGCGTCGGGCACGTACCACGTGGTCGTCGTCCCGTACGACGTGCACGACAACTCCTTCACGGGCAAGGCCTATCTGCCCGAGGCGAGCGACGCCGGGAACCTCACCGGCTTCACCGGCGGACACGGTACGTACGAGATCGCGGCGGGCGCGCTCAAGGCCCGCGCCGAGTTCTTCGAGGACGACACGCTGCGGCTGCAGGCCTCACCCGACGGCGTCCTCGCGGACCCGCCGGGCAGCCGCATGATCCAGCACCAGCCGAAGCCGCGGCGGGCCACCAACTCCTTCGACGCGGGCGCCTACTACGGGATCCGCGCCGGGGACACCGTCCTGCGCGTCTACAAGAAGCCCCTGCGGTTCGGGCTCTACAAGGCCGACAACCGCACCGCGATCTGGCAGGAGGCCGACCCGCTCCGCTGGACCACCGGCGGTCTGCGGCAGAGCCTGGCGCGCGGCGCCACCGAGCAGTTCTTCGGCGGCGGCGAGCAGAACGGCAGCTTCTCGCACCGCGACCAGGTCATGAACGTGGGCAACAACACCAACTGGAACGAGGGCGGCTACAACAACTCCCAGCCGTTCTACGTCTCCTCGGCCGGCTACGGCGTCTTCCGCAACACCTTCGCGCCGGGCGTCTACGACTTCGGCCCCCACGTCCGCACCGGCCAGCAGGAACGGCGCCTGGACGCCTACTACTTCACCGGTGACGTGAAGTCCGTGATCGGCAAGTACACCTCGCTGGTGGGCAAGCCGTTCATGCCGCCGGTGTACGGGCTCGAACCCGGCGACTCCGACTGCTATCTGCACAACGCCAACCGGGGCGAGCGGCACACCCTGGACGCGCTCAAGGTCGCCGACGGCTATGTGCAGAACCAGATGCCGCTCGGCTGGATGCTCGTCAACGACGGCTACGGCTGCGGCTACGAGAACCTCGCCGAGACCGGCCAGGGCCTCAACGCACGGGGCGCCCAGCTCGGCCTGTGGACCCAGGACGGCCTGGACAAGCTCGCCGACCAGGTCAAGGCGGGCCAGCGGGTCGCCAAGCTCGACGTGGCCTGGGTCGGCAACGGCTACGGCTTCGCCCTCAACGCCTGCGACCAGGCGAAGGCCGGCATCGAGGACAACAGCGACGCCCGCGGCTTCGTCTGGCTGCCGGTCTCCTGGGCGGGCGCTCAGCGCTGCGGCGTCCTGTGGAGCGGCGACCAGAAGCTGAGCTGGGACTACATCCGCTGGCAGATCCCCACCTACGCGGGCGCCACGCTCTCCGGCATCGCCTACAACACCGGCGACGTGGGCAGCATCTTCGCCCACGACCCGAAGATGTACGCCCGCGACCTCCAGTGGAAGGCGTTCCTTCCCGCGATCATGACCATGGACGGCTGGGCGAGCGACCTCACCACGCACAAGCCGCACGACCAGCAGCCGTGGCTGGACGGCGAGCCGTACACCTCCATCAACCGCAAGTACCTCCAGCTGAAGGAGCGGCTCATCCCGTACATGTACGGGCTCTCCAAGGACGCCACGAAGACCGGCGTCGGCGCGGTCCGGCCGCTGTCCCTGGAGTATCCGGACGACCCCGAGACGCTGGGCCCGAACGCCAAGTACGAGTTCCTGGCGGGCCCGGACTTCCTGGTCGCCCCGGTCTACAGCGACACCGAGGTGCGCGACGGCATCTATCTGCCCAAGGGCACCTGGACGGACTACTGGACCGGCAGGACCTACCAGGGCCCGACCACCATCAACGGCTACAAGGCGCCGCTCGACACCCTTCCCCTGTTCGTGAAGGGCGGTTCGATCGTCCCGATGTGGCCCAAGGGCACGCTGTCCTGGCAGACCCGGGACAAGAGCGAGCTGGACTACGACATCTACCCGCAGGCGGGCAGGTCCTCGTACACGCTGTACGAGGACGACGGCGTGACCCGGCAGTTCGCCCAGGGCTCCTCGGCCACGCAGAAGGTCCAGGTGAGCTCGACGGGCCGCGGCTCGGTCATCGAGGTCGGCCCCAGCGTGGGCGGTTACACGGGCAAGCCCGCCGCTCGCGCCTACCGCTTCACGGTGCACGCGAAGTCCGCGCCCGGAGCCGTCGCCGTGGGCGGCGACCGGCTGCACCGCTACGGCTCCGCGCAGGAGCTGGCGGCGGCCGGGTCGGGGTGGTTCTACGACGCCGCGACCGGTGTGACGGAGGTGAAGACCGCCTCGGTCCCGACCGCGCGCGGCTTCACGGTCACGCTCGGCTGAGACCCGGCCGTACGCCAGGGGCCGCATCGGATTCCTCCGGTGCGGCCCTTCGTCGTCAGTGCGGCGCCGTCGGGTGGGTGCGCGCGTAGTGGCGGCGGGCGCGGTCGCGGTTGCCGCAGTCGCCCGAGCTGCACCAGCGGCGGGTGCCCGCGCGCGTACGGTCCAGGAAGAACCAGCCGCAGCCGGGTCCCGCGCAGCGCCGCACCCGGGAGGCGCCGGGCCCGGCCAGCAGTTCCTCGGCGCGCAGGGCGAGGGCGTGGCGCAGATCCGTGAGGTCCCGGGTGCCGGGCTCCCACCGCAGCGGCAACTCGGGCGGCAGGGCGGCCGCCTCGCGGGCCCGCAGCAGCGCGAGCCGCAGTGCCCGCCAGGCGGGAGCGGGCGGCGGCTGCCCGTCCGTGACGGCGTCCAGGACCGCTTCGAGCGCGCCGCGAAGTTCGAGCAGCCCGGACACCTCGGCGTCTCCGGTGGGGAGTCCACCGTCCGGGACAGACGGAAAGACCTCCGCCGTCACGGCCCAGCGCAGCCAGCCCTCCGTACCGCTCACGCGCTCGACCCGGCGGGCCGGGTCGGTGCGCCAGGCCACGGTGTTGACGAAGTCGAGGACCGGATGGCCGCCGATGAAGGAGGGCTGCTTCTCGCTCACCGGCCCATCGTATGCGAGGAGCCGAAAAACTAACGAGCTAAACGGCTCATACTTGTTAATGTGCGCGCATGGACACTCAACTGCCGGACCGCGGCGGGGCGCTGCCGCGCGACCGCTTCCACGCGGGACTCAGGGCCGGGACCGGGCTCGCCGCGGCCGCGTTCCTGCTGGCCATCAGCTTCGGCGCGGTCAGCCAGGCGCAGGGCTGGGGCCCGGTCGCCCCCGTCGTCTGCTCGCTGGTCGTCTTCTCGGGCTCGGCGCAGTTCGCGCTGGCCGCGACGCTGGGCGCGGGCGGCGGAGTGGTCGCCGCCGTCGTCGCGGCGGCCCTGGTCAACGTCCGGTACGTGCCGATGGGCATAGCCGTGGCCCGGGATCTGCGCGGCGGACCGCTGCGCCGCGCGGTGGAGGGGCAGGCCGTGGTCGACGGTTCCTGGGCCGCCGCGCACCTCGGCGGCGGACGGTTCGACCGGGCGTTCCTCTTCGGTGCGACCGCCGTCCAGTGGCCCGCCTGGGTGGCGGGCACCGCGCTGGGCGTCGTCGTGGCCCCGGACCCCGCACTCGTGCACCGGCTCGGCCTCGACGTGCTCACGCCCGGCCTGTTCCTGATCCTGCTCTTCGACGAGGTGCGCCGCGACCGCGCGGGCCGGCTGCCCGCCGCCCTCGGCGGGGCCGTCGCCGGGGCGCTGCTCCTCGTCCTGCCGACCGGCCCGGCCCTGATCGGCGCGGCGGCCGCGGCGCTGCTCGCCCTGCGCACCACGCGGGAGGCCGTCCGATGACCGTCTGGACGGCGATCGGCACCGTCGCGGTGCTCGGCTTCGCGCTCAAGGGAGTCGGGCCCGCGCTGCTCGGCGGCCGTGAACTGCCCCCGCGCACCCGCTCGATGCTCGCCCAGCTGGCGCCCGCGCTGCTCGCCGGGTTCGTCGTGGTGGCGGTCGCGGGCCGGGACTGGGCGGCCGTCGACGGCACGGTCCTCGGCGGCCTCGCGGTCGCCCTCGGCCTGCGCCTCGGCCGGGCCCCGCTGCCGGTGGCCATGCTGGGCGCGGTGGCGGCGACGGCCCTGCTCAGGGCGCTGACGGGATGACGAAGTGTCAGGTGTCCTCAGACCGGCACGTGGGCCGGTTCCGGGGTACGCGGGGCCGGGCACGGGGTCGCCGGGCACGGTGATGCCGTGCGGGCCGGTTCCGGGGTGCGCGGGGCCGGGACCGGCTCCGCGCCGGTCAGCATGATCACGCCGCGCGCGGCGACCGCCGCCGCGGCCGCTGCCGTGAGCCAGCCGAGCGGTCCGCCGTGGAACCGCTCGCCGAGCAGCGCGACGCCGATCACGGCGGCCGCCGCCGGGTTGGCGAGGTTCACCACGGCGAGCGGCGCGGCGAGCCCGCCGCGGAACGCGGCCTGCGAGAGCAGCAGCCCGCCCACCGCGAACGCCGCCACAAGGACGGCCAGCAGCGTCGTCTGCCACCAGGCCATCGGCCCGCCCGGCAGTTCGTGGGCGAGCGAGGCGGTGACGGTCTGGGTGAGCGCGGAGGCCACGCCCGAGGCGACGCCGGACGCGGTGGCGTGACCGAGCCCGACGCGGCCCGCGCCGGATCCGGCGCGGGAGGCCACCGCGATCAGGAGCGCGGTGGCCGCCGCGACGGCGAGCCCCTCGCGCAGGCTCAGCGCGTCGCCGGGCGTCGCGGGTCCGGTCACCGCGATCAGACCGGTCAGCCCCGCGAGCGTCCAGGCGGCGCCGCGCCACTCGCGCCGGGTGACCCGGCGCCGCTGGTAGTACGCGCCGATCGGCAGCGCCGCGACCAGGGTGAGCGCGCCCAGCGGCTGGACCAGGGTGAGCGGGCCGTAGTGGAGGGCCGCGACGTGCATCAGCGCGCCGCCCGCGTTGAGCCCGACGGCCCACCACCACTGGGGCCGGGCGAGCAGGGTGGCGAGACCGCCGCCCCCGTTCGCGGAGGCCAGCCGGGACTGGGCGACGGCGGCGAGGGCGTACCCGGCGGCCGAGGCGAGCGAGAGCAGGATGGCGAGGACCGCGGACTCGTTCATCGCAGCGCCTCCGCGAGCTCGGGAGCGTCGGCGGCTTCAGGGACGCCCGTGCGCCCGGAGGTCAGGGCGGATTCCGGGGCACGGGCGGGTTCGGGGGCCACGGCGGGCCGGGGCGCGGGGGTCCGGCGCATGTGGACGGCGACGGTGCGACCGCCGCGTACCGGCTTCGGACGCGGTACGAAGCAGAGGGCGGCACCGAGCAGCGCGGCGGCGACGAGCGCGTCCAGCCAGTAGTGGTTGGCGGTGCCGACGATCACCAGGAGGGTGAGCGCCGGGTGCAGCAGCCACAGCCACCGCCACCGGCCGCGGGTCGCCGCGATCAGGCCGATCGCCACCATCAGCGCCCACCCGAAGTGCAGTGACGGCATCGCCGCGAACTGGTTGGCCATGGTGTCCGTGTCCGGCTTCGCCGAGTACACCGACGGCCCGTACACCTGCGCGGTGTCCACTAGCCCGGCCGACGCCAGCATCCGGGGCGGCGCCAGCGGCAGCAGGATGTGCAGGGCGAGCGCGGCCGTGGTCACCAGCGCCAGGACGCGGCGGGACCAGAGGTAGTGGGCGGGCCTGCGCACGTACAGCCAGACCAGGAAGGCGATCGTCGCGGGGAAGTGGACGGCCGCGTAGAAGGTGTTGGCGACCTGGATCAAGGTCTCGTTGTGGAGCAGCAGCCGCTGCACCGCGCCCTCGCCGGGCAGACGGAGCGCGCGCTCCCAGTCCCAGACGCGGTCGGCGTTGTGGAAGGCGCGCGTCTCGTGCCCGTTCGCCAGCTGCCTGCCGAACTTGTACACGACGAAGAGCGCGGTCACGAGCAGCAGCTCGCGCACCAGGGGCGGCCGGGAGGTACCGGTCGTCTCCGGTCCGGTGGGACGGCGGGTCCCTGGACGTATACCGGCAGCCATTCTCCGGCCCCTTTGACCAAGAAATCGAGCAGAAATCGACAAGCAAACGTAGGAAGGCTAGATCGGATTTCATCGAGACGCAAACGTCTCGATACGTTTGCGTCTCGGTTGAGCGGCGCCTACTCTCGTATGTGCACGAGCACGGCCCCACGCACCGGAGGAACGCGATGTCGACGCAGGCCGCGACGGCCGCCGCACGCCGCAGCAAGATCAGCCCCGAGCGGGAGCTGGAGCTGTACGAGGCGGTGCTCGACCTGCTGCGCGAGGGCGGCTACGACGCCGTGACCATGGAGGGCGTGGCCGCGCGCACCAAGTGCGGCAAGGCCACGCTCTACCGCCAGTGGAAGTCCAAGCCGGTCCTCGTCACGGCGGCGCTCGACCGGTGCGGCTGCCAGTTCTTCATCGGGATCGACACGGGTACGCTCGCGGGCGACCTGCGCGAGGCGGCGCTGGCCGCGTCCCGCAACAAGGGTCGCGACACCGAACTGATGGAGGCCGTCGGCCAGGCCTATGTGATGCACCCCGACCTGCGCGAGGCGCTGCGCGAGACCGTCCTGAACCCGGAGATCGCCGCGCTCGACGCGATGGTGCGGCGCGGGGTCGAGCGCGGTGAGGTCGATCCAGCGAACCGCGCCGTCGACTTCGTCGCCCCGGCTTTCATGGGCGTCCTGCGCGTCGAGCGGCTCTTCGAGGACCGGTTCGCGGAGGCGGACGCCCTGCCGGAGTTCGTGGAAGCGGTGCTGCTTCCGGCGCTGGGCCTGGGCTGATACCCAGTCAACTCGGCTGACGCTGACCGGACTTGGGGGTCCCGGCCCCCTGGGGGCGCGGGGCTGTGTCGATATGCGGCTCCGCCGCGATGGGGGTCCCCCCTGTTCGAGCGGAGTCGAGAACTTGGGGGAGCGACAAGCTCCCGCCGGCCCGCAGCCGAGCGGCAACGCTCAAACCGCGAGCACCGCGACGCCCGCCTCCGTGAACCGCGCAACCGTCTCGTCAGAGACCCCCGTGTCCGTCACCAGCGTCCCGACCTGATCCGTCGCGCAGATCCACGCGAACGTCCGCCGCCCCAACTTCGTGGAGTCCGCGGCGACCACCACCCGCTCGGCCCGCTCGCACAGCAGCCGGTTGATCCCGGCCTCGTCCTCGTCGTGCGCCGAGGCGCCGTGCGTGACGTCGAAGGCGCCGACGCCGAGCACCGCCACGTCCATGGTGATCTGGTTGAGCACGCCCCCGGCCAGCGGCCCGGTGAGCTCGTACGACTGGGGACGGGCGACCCCGCCGGTCACCACGATCTTGAACTGGGGCCGTACGGCCAGCTCGTTGGCGATGTTCAGCGCATTGGTCACGATGGTCAACGCCGGTGACCCGGAGGCGAGTTCGGGCCGTACGGCCAGGGCCCGCGCCACCTCCGTGGTCGTGGTGCCGCCGGTGAGCCCCACCGCCTCGCCGGGCGCGATCAGATCCGCCACGGCCTTCGCGATGCGCTGCTTCTCCGAGGCCTGCCGGGCCGTCTTGTAGCGCAGCGGCAGCTCGTACGACACCCCGTGCACGACCGCGCCGCCCCGGGTGCGGACCAGCATCTGCTGCTCGGCGAGCTGGTCGAAGTCGCGGCGGATGGTCGCGGCGGACACGCCGAGCGCCGTCGCCGCCTCCTCGACGTCTAGGCGGCCCTGCTCCACGAGCAGTTCGAGAAGCGCCTGCCAGCGGGCGTCGCGCGACATCCGGAACCTCTTCTCTGCCGTGCTCTTGCGCACATCTCGCCGTCGTCACCGTCGGTAATGACTTTAACCCACCCTGAGATGCTTGATTGTGCTTGAAAGCTAGCTATATTTTGCAGAAACACGCATCCGGACACGGATCCGGGCCACGGATCCAGAGTGAGTGGGAGCCCGGCATGAGCCATGTCGAGAACGAACTCAGCAGCCAGCCCGAGTGCTGGAAGCGCGCCGCCGAGCTGGCGGTGCACCACAAGGACGCCCTTCCCGCGCCGGGCGAGCGGGTCGCGATCGTCGGCTGCGGCACCTCGCTGTTCATGGCCCAGGCCGCCGCCGCGCTGCGCGAGGGCGCGGGCCAGGGCGAGACCGACGCCTTCGCCGCGTCCGAGTACCCGGCCGGCCGCTCCTACGACCGGGTGGTCGCCCTCACCCGCTCCGGCACCACCACCGAGGTCCTCGCACTCCTCGCCCAGGTGCGCGGCGGCGCCCGCACCACCGCGATCACCGCCGACCCGGAGACCCCCGTGATGCGGGCCGCCGACGACGTCGTGGTCATGGAGTTCGCGGACGAGGAGTCGGTGGTCCAGACCCGCTTCGCCACCACCGCGCTCACCCTGCTCCGCGCCCACCTGGGCCTGCACGCCGAGCAGGCCGTCGCCGACGCGCGCACCGCGCTGGCCGAGCCGCTGCCCGAAGGGCTCGTCGGGCGCACCCAGTTCACGTTCCTGGGCCGCGGCTGGACGGTCGGGCTCGCCCAGGAGGCCGCGCTGAAGATGCGCGAGGCGTCGCTGTCCTGGACCGAGGCGTACCCGGCCATGGAGTACCGCCACGGCCCGATCAGCATCTCCACCGACACCACCGCGACCTGGATGTTCGGCGAGGCCCCCGACGGGCTCGCCGAGCAGGTGCGCGCCACCGGGGCCCAGTGGGTGGCCGGACACCTCGACCCGCTGGCCGAGCTCGTACGCGCGCAGCGCCTCGCCGTCGCCGTCGCGGCCGCCCGGGGCCTGGACCCGGACCGCCCGCGCCACCTCACCCGCTCGGTGATCCTCGACGGCCAGTCGTAGAGGAAGGACCCCTGATGCCACTCGCTCGGACCGCCACCCTGGTGACCGACGCCGCCGCCAAGCGCAGCGCCGTCGCCGCTTTCAACATCATCACGCTGGAGCACGCCGAGGCCGTCATCGCGGGCGCCGAGGCCGCGCACTCGCCGGTCGTCCTGCAGATCAGCGAGAACGCGGTGAAGTTCCGCTACGGCCGGGTGCTGCCGCTCGCCCGGGCCGCCGTCGCCGCCGCCGAGGCGGCCGCCGTGCCGGTGGCGCTCCACCTCGACCACGTCAAGCGCGACGACCTGCTGCGCCAGGCGGCCGACGCCGGATTCAGCTCGGTGATGTACGACGGCGGCCATCTGCCGTACGACCAGAACCTCGCCGCGACGCGGGCCGCCGCTGATTGGGCGCACACCCAGGGCCTGTGGATCGAGGCCGAGTTGGGTGAGGTCGGCGGCAAGAACGGGCAGCCGCCGCTGGACGCGCACGCGCCCGGCGCCCGGACCGACCCCGAGGAGGCGCGCTCCTTCGTCGCCGAGTCGGGGGTCGACGCGCTCGCCGTCGCCATCGGCAACACCCACGCCATGACCACCCGCACGGCCTCCCTCGACCACGCTCTGCTCGCCCGCCTCGACGCGGCGCTGCGCGTCCCGCTGGTGCTCCACGGCTCGTCCGGCGTCCCCGACGACGAGCTGGCGGCGGCGGTCGCGGGCGGCATGGCCAAGATCAACATCGGTACGGCGCTGAACATCGCCATGACCGACGCGATCCGCGCGTATCTCGCCGCCCACCCGGAGGCGGTGGACGCCCGCAGCTATCTGACGGTCGGGCGCCAGGCGATGGTGCAGGCGGTCACCCGTCTCATCGGGGTGCTGACCACCGGAGCCTGACGCGCGCGGCGCGGCCGCCGGGCCCCCTTCCCCGGGCCCGGCGGCTGCCCGCGCCCCCTGTGGGTTACGGCCCCCGGGGCACTTCCGGCCCGACCGGTGCTCTTCCGCCGTGGACCCGCTTCGTACACGATGAGCCTGTGGACAGGCATGAGCACGCACGGCTCGACGCGCTCCAGCGCGACCCCTATCCGCACTACGCGCGCGCCCGCCGCGCCGAGGGCCTGACCTTCGTCCCCGAGCTGGACGCCTGGCTGGTCGCGCGCGACGCCGACGTACGGGAAGTGCTGCGCCGCCCCGAGGCGTTCTCGTCGGCGAACGTGCTGCGCCCGGACGTGATCCCCGGCCCCGCCGTCCTCGCCGAGCTCGGCTCGGGCTTCGGCGGCCGCCCGGTCGTGGTCACCTCGGACGGCCCCCAGCACCAGCGGCTGCGCGCCCCCATCGTCCAGGGCCTCTCGGCCGCCCGGGTGGCCGCCGTACTCCCGTACGCCACCGAGCGCGCCACCGCCCTCGTCGAGGCCTTCGCGGCGCGGGGGCGGGCGGAGCTGATGGGGGAGTACGCGATGCTGCTCCCCGGGGACGTCATCGGGCGGCTGATCGGCCTGGACCCGGTGGACGTGCCGGTGGCGGTACGCGGCGGACACCGGGCGGAGGAACTGCTGTTCCGGCCACTGGAGGAGCCGGAGCAGATCGCGGCGGCGCGGGACGTGGTGACGATGCAGCAGCTGCTCGACACGTATCTGCGGGCGAGACGGGCCCGGCCGCGCGACGACCTCTGCACGGGCCTTCTCACGGCCCTCGTGCCCGGCACCGGCGAGCTGACCCTGGAGGAGCGCCACGAGCTGGTGGCGCACCTCCAGAACTTCCTCCTGGCGGGCCACCTGACGACGACGGCGCAGATAGGCGCGACGGTCCTCCACTTGCTGCGCCACCGCACGCAATGGGAACTGCTCTGCGAGAAACCGGAGTTGATCCCGGCGGCGATCGAGGAGGCGGTGCGTTACGACACGGCGCTGCAGGGTTTTCGCCGCATCACGACGCGCCCGGTGCTGCTGTCCGGGACCGAACTCCCCACGGGGGCGGCCGTCTTCGTGGCCTTCGGCTCGGCCAACCGCGACGCGCGCCGCCACGAGCGCCCCGACGCGTTCGACATCACCCGCCCGCCGTCCCGCCACCTGTCCTTCGGCCACGGCACCCACAGCTGCCCCGGCGCCAACCTGGCCCGAGAACAACTCCGCCTGACGATCCACCTCCTGACCACCCACTTCCCAGACCTGCGCCTGGCGACCCCGGACGCACCGGTTTCGATGCGCCCGACGCTGATCCATCGGGCGCCGGAGGTGTTGGAGGTGGTGTGGTGAGGGTTCGTCTGCGGGTCGGCTGTGGCTGGTCGCGCAGTTCCCCGCGCCCCTGAAAGTGCCGCTGCGCGGCAATCCCCTGGGCGCTCCGCAGGGGCGCATCCAGGGGCGCGGGGAACTGCGCGAGCAACCCAGCACGGCCCGCAGCCAAACAGGGGTCCGGGGCGTAGCCCCGAAAGCGGGGTGCAGGGGCCGCAGGCCCCGCAACGGGGTCCGGGGGCACAGCCCCCGGGAAACCCACCTCCACCCCTACCCACCCCCGGAGGGTTTAGGCGAAGGGGCGGGGTGGGGCAACTATCCTCGGCAACATGCCCGCCCCCCACGCCCTAATCCTCGGCGGCACCGCCGAAGCCCGAGCGCTGGCCACCGCCCTCACCGCCACCGGCATGCGCGTCACCACATCCCTCGCCGGCCGCGTGGCCGAACCCAGGGCGCTCCCGGGCGAGCTCAGAACCGGCGGGTTCGGCGGAGCCGAGGGCCTGGCCCGCTGGATGCGCGAGCACCACGTCACCGCACTCCTCGACGCCACCCACCCCTTCGCCCACCGCATCAGCGAGAACGCCGCCGAAGCGGCCCACCGCACCGGCACCCAGCTCATCGCGCTGCGCCGACCGGGCTGGACCCCCGCCCCCGGCGACCGCTGGCACAGCGTGCACACCCTGGCCGAGGCCGCCGCCCTGCTGCCCACCCTCGGCCGCCGGGTCTTTCTCACCACCGGCCGCCTCGGCCTCGGCGCCTTCGTCCCGCAGGGTGACGAGCACGTCCCCGACAAACACGCCTCCCAAGCCCCCCACCCCCTCCACGACCTCTGGTTCCTCATAAGGTCGGTCGAACCCCCCGCCCCCCCGACCCCCGCCCACTGCCAAGTCCTCCTCGCCCGAGGCCCCTTCACCCTTGAAGGCGAGCGCGAGCTCCTCCGCGAGCACCGCATCGACGTCCTCGTCACCAAGGACAGCGGCGGCCCCGCCACCGCCGCCAAACTCACCGCCGCCCGCGAGCTCGGGCTGCCGGTCGTGGTGGTGCGGCGGCCCGACCCGCCCGCCGGGGTGCGGACCGTCCCCGACGTACACACGCTGCTCGCGCTGCTCAGCCCCGCCGCAGCAGATACGTATCCATGATCCACCCCTTGCGCGCCCGCGCCCGCGCCCGCAGCTCCTCGATGCGGTCGGAGACGTCCGACAGGCGCCCCTGCACCAGGATCTCGTCGGGCGTGCCGACGTACGCACCCCAGTAGATGTACAGGTCCTGGTCGAGGTGGCGGGTGAAGGCCTGGCGCGCGTCCAGCATCACCACCACGTCGTCGACCCCCTCCGGCCAGCCCTCCGCGAGCCGCCGCCCGGTGGTGATCTGCACGGGCCGGGCCACCCGGTTCAGACCCGTCCGGTGCTTGGCCAGGAGCGCCGAGACGCTGCTGATGCCCGGCACCACCTCGTAGGCGAACTCCACCGCGCCCCGCTCCAGGATCTCCTCCAGGATGCCGAGCGTGGAGTCGTACAGCGCGGGGTCGCCCCACACCAGGAACGCCCCGCACTCGTCCTCGGCGAGATCGTCCACGATGAAGCGCTCGTAGAGGTCGGCCCGGCGGCGCCGCCAGTCGTCGACGGCGGGCGAGTAGTCCGATGTCTTGCGGTCCCGCTCCGGATCCCGCGCCTCGACGAGCCGGTACGGCCGACCGGTCACGTGCGCGTCGAGAATGTCCCTGCGCAGCCCGGTCAGATCGGACTTCTCCTCGCCCTTCTCCATGATGAAGAAGGCATCCGCCTTGTTCAGCGCCTTGACGGCCTGGAGCGTCAGATGGTCGGGGTCGCCCGCCCCGATGCCGATCACATAGATCTTTCTCACGGCCCCGAGTCTGCCGCATCCGTACCAGGGCGCGAACAGCGAGGCCTACCGGGGCCGGGGCCCACCGCCTATCCTCCGACCATGCGTGTCGCACTCTTCGTCACCTGCGTCAATGACGCGGTGTACCCGGCCACGGGCATCGCGACGGTGAGACTCCTCGAACGCCTGGGCGTGGAGGTCGACTTCCCGCCCGGCCAGACGTGCTGCGGACAGGCCCAGTTCAACACCGGCTACCGCCGGGAGACCGAGCCGCTGGTGCGCCGGATGGGTACGGTCTTCGAGGGGTACGACCACGTGGTCACCCCGTCCGGATCCTGCGCGGCGATGGTCCGCGACAACTACCCGCGCATCGCCCGCAAGGCGGCCGCCGAGGGCCGGGGCACGGAGCTCGGTGAGATCGCCGGATCGCTCGTCCCGCGCGTGTACGAGCTGTCGGAGTTCCTGGTCGACGTCCTCGGCGTCACGGACGTCGGCGCGTACTTCCCGCACACCGTCACGTATCACCCCTCCTGTCACGGTCTGCGCACGCTGGGGCTCGGGGAGCGGCCGCGCCGGCTCCTGGAGGCCGTCAAGGGCCTGGAGCTGCGCGAACTGCCCGGCGCCGAGGAGTGCTGCGGCTTCGGCGGCACCTTCGCCCTCAAGAACCCGCACGTGTCGGCGGCGATGGGCACCGACAAGGCGGACAGCGCGCTCAGCACCGGCGCCGAGGTCCTCTGCGGCGCCGACAGCTCCTGTCTGATGCACCTCGGCGGCATCCTCCGCCGCCGGGGCGACCCCCTGCGCCCCCTGCACCTCGCCGAGATCCTGGCCGGCACGGAAGCGGAGCCGTACGTATGACGGATGCCGTGCGTAGGAGAGATGCCGTGGATATGACAGATGCGGAGCCCCACCCATGAGCGGCACCTTCGTCGGCATGCCCGCCTTCCCCGATGCGGCCAGGGACGCGGTCGGCAACAGCACCCTGCGCGCCAACCTCCGGCACGCCACCCACGCCATCCGCGACAAACGCGCCAAAGCGGTCGCCGAGCTCGCCGACTGGCAGCAGCTGCGCGAGGCGGGCAAACAGATCAAGAACCACACCCTGCGCCATCTCGGCCGCTATCTGGTGCAGTTGGAGGAGTCCGTCGTACGGGCCGGGGGCACCGTCCACTGGGCCGCCGACGCCGACGAGGCCAACCGCATCGTCGCGGACCTGGTCAAGGCCACGGGCGAGCGCGAGGTCGTCAAGGTCAAGTCGATGGCCACACAGGAGATCGGCCTCAACGAGGCACTCGCCGCCGAGGGCATCTCCGCGTACGAGACCGACCTCGCCGAACTGATCGTGCAGCTCGGCCACGACCGTCCGTCCCACATCCTGGTCCCCGCGATCCACCGCAACCGGGGCGAGATCCGCGACATCTTCCGCGAGGAGATGGGGAGCTGGGGCCGCCCCGCCCCGGACGGTCTGACCGACAGCCCCGCCGAGCTGGCCGAGGCGGCGCGGCTGCACCTGCGCGAGAAGTTCCTGCGCGCCAAGGTCGGCGTCTCCGGCGCGAACTTCATGGTCGCCGAGACCGGCACC
Source organism: Streptomyces sp. BPTC-684 (assembly GCF_030028635.1). NCBI lineage: Bacteria > Bacillati > Actinomycetota > Actinomycetes > Kitasatosporales > Streptomycetaceae > Streptomyces > Streptomyces sp. BPTC-684. Next base: position 21,007 of record NZ_CP124863.1, on the reverse strand, counting down.
CTCGTCGTCCTCGAGTCCGAGGGCAACGGCCGGATGTGCCTGACCCTCCCCGAGACGCTGATCTCCGTCGTCGGCATCGAGAAGGTGATCCCCACCTGGCAGGACCTGGAGGTCTTCCTCCAGACGCTGCCGCGCTCCTCCACGGCCGAGCGGATGAACCCGTACACCAGCATGTGGACGGGCACCACGGACGGCGACGGCCCCTCCGTCTTCCACCTGGTCCTGCTGGACAACGGCCGCACCGACACGCTCGCCGACGAGGTCGGCCGCCAGGCGCTGCGCTGCATCCGCTGCTCGGCCTGCCTCAACGTCTGCCCGGTGTACGAACGGGCCGGCGGCCACGCGTACGGCTCGGTCTACCCCGGCCCCATCGGCGCCATCCTCAGCCCCCAACTCCGGGGCACCGCGAGCGAGATCGACGCCTCGCTGCCGTACGCCTCCTCGCTCTGCGGGGCGTGTTACGAGGTGTGCCCGGTCGCGATCGACATCCCCGAGGTGCTGGTCCATCTGCGCGAGCGCGTGGCGGACCGGGGCGGCAAGGGGCACCGCCTGGAGAAGGCGGCGATGAAGGCGGCGAGTTGGGCGATGGACCGGCCCGCGGTGATGGCGGCGGCCGAACGCGCGGCGACCCGGACGCGCCGACTGCACCCGAAGAAGGTGCCGGGCGCGGCAGCGTGGACGGACAGCCGCGAGCTGCCGGAGCTGCCGGAGAAGTCGTTCCGCGACTGGTGGAAGGGGGAGGGCCGATGACGGGGCCGGTCCAGAGCGCAAGGGGTGCGGGTGGGAGCTCCCGCGACCGCATCCTGGCCCGCGTCCGCACGGCCGTGGCCGACGCCCGCGAGGCCCCCGAGGTGACCCGCGACTACCTGACCGCCCACACCCCGGACGACCCCGCCGCCGTACTCGACCTGCTGCACGAGAACCTGGCGGAGTACCGGGCGCTCGTCCACCGCACGGACGCCGAGGGCCTGCCCGCGCTCCTGGCGCGGCTGCTCGCCGACCACGGCTCGTCGACGGTCCTGGTCCCGCCCGGGCTGCCCTTGGAGTGGCTGGGCGAGGCCGGTCCCGTACGCGTCCAGGACCGGTCCGCATCCACCGCGGCCGAACTGGACACCGTGGACAGCGTCGTCACGGGGTGCGCCCTCGCCATCGCCGAGACGGGCACGATCGTCCTGGACGGCGGCCCCGACCAGGGCCGGCGCCGCATCACGCTCGTCCCCGACCACCACATCTGCGTCGTACGGGCGCCGGAACAGGTCGTGGTGTCGGTGCCCCAGGCGATGGCGCGCCTCGACCCGACCCGCCCGCTGACCTGGATCTCGGGCCCGTCCGCGACGAGCGACATCGAGCTGGACCGGGTGGAGGGGGTGCACGGCCCGCGCACGCTGGAGGTGGTCCTGGTCAGCGGCTGAGCCGAGGGGCGGCTTACCGGGTCAGCCTCGGCGCCTCGGCCCGTGCGTCCACCGGCCCCGGCAGCCGCTCGGCCAGCTCCCGCGCCCACGCCATGAGCCCGGCCAGGTCGACCCCGTACACCGGTATCCCCACATACCGTCCCAACGAGTCGGCGCCCCGCGCGAGCAGCGCGGCGCCGCCCTTGGCGTTGCCGCGTGCGGCGTGGGTGAGCCCGACGGAGAGTTGGGCGAGCCCCCGCCACAGCTCGCGCTCGCTCTGAGGCCCCGACTTCCAGGCGTCCTCGAACACCTCGTGCGCGTGGAACGGCATCCCCGCGTCCAGCAGTCGCTGCGCCTCCCGCACGGTCTCGTCCGGAGTGCGCACCACCCCCTCCGGCTGCCGCTCCACCCCGGGCACCCCGTACGGCAACGGCCGCCCGAGCCCGTCCCTGGGCCGCGCGTTGCGCGCCCGCCCCTCGGCATCCCGATCCCGCCGCGAAGAAGTCTCCATGCGCCCATTGTCCCCCGCCGCCGCTCCCCGTACCGGAACACGGCCGCGAGTGCGGTATGGTTCTCATGCACGACCGGCCAGGGGAAACCCCAGGTCAGACGGGCAACGGGACGTGGCGCAGCTTGGTAGCGCACTTGACTGGGGGTCAAGGGGTCGCAGGTTCAAATCCTGTCGTCCCGACTCTGCTTCATGCAGGTCGGAGGCCGTTCTCTCGCTAATGAGAGGGCGGCCTTTTGTGTGTCCGGGGGCGTGGTGGTCGCAGTGTGGTCGCATGTCCGGTCTGTGGCTGGTCGGCCGTAGTGCTGAAGGCCGGTGGTGCGGGGGAGCGGAGTCGGCGGACAACCTCGCGGAGCCGGTGGATGTGGTCGCGTGGTGGTCGCAGCCACGCCGCGTGGCTCGTTTGGTGGTTGGCCTTTTCGGCTCCGGTGAGGGTGTGGTCGATGGTGTCGACGGCTTCGCGGGCTGCCTGCTGGGTGAGGTGGCTGTAGACGTTGGCGGTGGTCGACAGGGTGGAGTGCCGCAGGGTCTTGGAGACGACGGTGAGCGGCACGCCGGCGGTGATGGTGATCGTGGCGGCCAGGTGGCGCAGGTCGTGCACCGTGATCCTAGGCACGCCCGCTTCGGCGGAGAGCTGGTGGAGTCGGTCCAAGACCTGGTGTGGCCCGAGCGGACGGCCGTCGGGGCGGCAGAAGACGAGTCCGGCGAACGGATCGTCAGGATCTCTGCACGTACGGGGTGTTGATAGTGCGTGGTGCCGTAGGGCGGTGGCGACGCGGGGTGAGATGGCGATCCAGCCGCGGCTGGATCGGGTCTTGGGTGTGGTGATGACGAGGCGGTTGTTGTCGATGGCTGAGAGGGTGCAGCGTACGTAGAGGACGCCTTCGGGCAGGTGGACGTCGTCCCAGTGGAGGCCGAGGGCTTCGCCCTTGCGCATGCCGGTGCCGATGAGCACCTCGAACAGGTCGGCCATCTCGGGATCGGCCTGATGGCAGTACACGAGGAAGCGGGCGGCTTCCTGCGCCGTCCAGATGCGTCGCTCCGGGGACGGTGGGCGGCGCAGGACGGGGGGACTGGCCGGGTTGTGGGGGAGGCGGTGCTGCCTGACGGCGTCGCCGAGGGCGCTGGAGAGGGTGGCAAGGCACCGGTAGAGGGTGGTTTCGCCGCGGCCGGCGGCGAGCTGGCAGGTGACGTAGGCCGAGATGTGCCGGTGGGCGAGTTGGTCGAGCTTGAGGGTGCCGAAGGCCGGGATGAGGTCGTTGCGGACGTAGTCGCGGTAGCGGGCCATTGTGGTCGGCTTCAGCACGAGGGCCTTCGCGGCCAGCCAGGTGTTGAGGTAGGCAGCGACGGTCTGGCTCGGGTCGGCGTTGTATCCGCCGGCCTCGCCCTCGAGGAACCGGCCCAGGGCCTGCTCGGCGGAGTCTTGGGTGGGGAATCCGCCTCGGCGGACGGTGGTGCGGTGGTGGTCTGGGGTGGGGACGTCGACGGCGAAGTTCCAGGTGCCGTGCTGGCTGTCGGTGGTCAGGTGGGGGCAGTGGGTGCCGAGCTGGTGGTGCTGGGGGTCTCGACAGCCGCAGCGGCGGTAGATCCGGCCGCGGCCGGCGCTGGCACGCATGGGGATCGCCTCCGGGAGGCGGGAACGGGGGGGGGTCTTCCAGCGTGCGACCACAAGCGACCACCATGCCGCCCGAAGGTGCGTGACCAGGGCGTTTCCCTTGTTGGCGCGCCAAGGGGCCTATCCGGGAGCGTGGCAGCAGATTCTTCGTCTGCTGTTGGTACAGCAGCCGCACCCATGCTGACCTGCGGAAATCGCGGCAGGCGAGGGCTCTCTGGTGAGGAATGGTCCGGATCTTGGTCCTGGTTGATCCCAGGCGGAGAAGCCGGCGCGGGATGGGAAGTTCCGGGAGCCGTCCATGTCCTGCATCCCGTGCGCTCGCCAGCCGGACCGGGGCTGTGGTCGTCCTACCGCCAAGGTGCCTGGACGCGCTGCGCCTGTTGTTGTCCGGAGGCGGCGTCTGCGCGTGCCATGGACAAGGGGGCGGGGGAGCCGCCCGGTGGCCGGCATCGACGTCACGTGCTGGGCGTCCTTGATGCCAGCACGTCGGCGGCAACGCCGAGGTTCTGGCGGCCGCTGAACCTTGAGAAGGTGCCCCGTGTAGTTCATGCGAGTGGCGCGTTGACAAAGCACGCGCACAAACTGATGATGTAATCAGTTGTGCGGAGATACTCAAACTTGCCTCGCATCGCCGCGCCTCATGTGGCGAAGTGGCTGATTCGCGACTTATGTGAAAACCCTCACGATCCTATTGATGCGGCTCTGCCGAGTCGCCGTACAGCGTCGGCCGGCGGTCGACGCCGGACCACAAGGAGAGGTGCCATGAGCGAGACCGATCTGCAAGCGAAGTTCCAGAAGCTGCCCGAGGCCGTCCGTGAGCGCGTCGAGTCGACGCTGGCGGACGCGAAGATCGCGCTCAAGCTCCGCGTTGCCGAGTTGCTGGCCGACAAGGAGGAGATGGCCGAGCATGCCGTCACCACCGCCGGCCGAATCGGAGCCAAGAGCGGTGAGGTGTCCGAGCTGACCACGATCCTGCCGCTGAAACCGAACGGCGCCGAACGCCTGCGGAAGTTCTTCAAGCTGGTCGGTGGGAATCTTGCGGGCGCCGGTCAGGTCGGCACGCTGCACAACATGCGCTTCGTGTTCCTCGACAACGACACTAAGCTGCTGTTCGCGACCGCCTTCGACGGCGAGTGGGACCCCTACATCGACGACTTCGCCACCAAGATCCCCGACTTCATGGACTACCTGTTCACCAACGTGGAGGGCTGGCCCGGCATCACCTCGCCCGACGTGAAGGACTTCATCGTCAAGTACCAGATCCCGGCGGAAGCGTGGTTCGTCGCCCATCCCAACCTCACCGTCGCGAAAGCCCACCGGCTCAAGCGGCAGGATGCCGCGGTGCAGCGCTTCCTGTCGGACCTCAACTGAGGGCAGGCGCACCATGCCTTCCCCGCTGTTCCGGCGGCTGCGCCGGCCCCCGACCCTGGATCTCGACGACATCCAGGCGACTCTGCTGTGGGCCCGGCCTGAGCCCTACTTCGGTACCCACGCGATCCTGGAGATCACCGAGCCCGCGGCGGGCAGGGAACTGCTGCGCAGACTGGCTCCGCGGGTGACCTCGGCGGCCCGCTGGGACGAACCGCAGCCGTCCTGGCTGGCCCTCGCCCTCAGCTATCAGGGACTGGTGGCGCTGGGCGTGCCGGAGACATCACTGGCCTCCTTCCCCGCCAACTTCCGTGCCGGAATGGGCGCCCGCGCCGAGCGGCTGCGCGACACCGGCGTGAACGCGCCCAAGAACTGGGAGTTCCCCTTCGGTACGTCGCGCGTGCACGTCGCCGTCACGGTGTACGCCGCGAGCGAGGACGACTGGCGTGCCGAAGTCGCCGCCTACGAGAAGGAGTTGGGTGAGGTTCCGGGTGTGCGGCTGCTGTCCCACCAGGACTTCGCGGCCGACGGGTTCAATGTGTTCGGCTACCGGGACGGCTTCAGTCAGCCGGTGGTCGAGGGCAGCGGCGCCGAACCGCTGCCCGGCGACGGGCGCCCGATCAAGGCGGGCGAGTTCGTGCTCGGGTACCCGAGCGAGACAGGCGTCCCGCTGCCCGTTCCGGCTCCGGACGTCCTCGGCCGCAACGGCACCTACGTGGTCTTCCGCAAGTACCACTCCCACGTCGCCGCCTTCAACAAGTGGCTGCACGACAACGCCCGTACAGAAGCCGAACGCGAGCTGCTGGCCGCCAAGCTCGTCGGCCGCTGGCGCAGCGGCGCACCCCTGGCCCTGGCCCCCGAGCGCGACGATCCCGCGATCGGCGAGGACCCGAGTCGGATCAACGACTTCGACTATTCCGCCGACCCACGCGGACTGCGCACACCGCTGGGCTCCCACATCCGCCGGATGAACCCGCGCGACACCAAGCTGACAGTTCTCACCGACGTCAACATCCGCCGGGTCATCCGCCGCGGTACCTCCTACGGCACCCCACTGCCCCCGGACCGGCTCAAGGATGACGGCAAGCAGCGCGGCCTGGACTTCATCGCCCTCGGCGCCCGTGCGATCGACAACGTCGAGTTCCTGCAGAGCGAGTGGGTCGGTTCCGGCAACTTCATGGGCCTGGGCAAAGAGAAGGACCCGATGATCTCCCTGCAGGACAAGGGCGCCTATTTCACCGTGCCCGGCACCCCGCCCCGCAGGGTGCAGAACATCCAGTCCTTCAACACCCTGCTCGGCGGCGAGTACTTCTTCATGCCCAGCCTTTCAGCCATCCGCTGGCTCGGCAGCATCTGACCCCCTCACCCTCGCGCGGAGGCCACCCATGACCACACCCCACACGTACGTCAAGTACCGCCCCGACCTCGAACAGCCCTTCCCTGACGAGGAGGAGCTGATCCGCCAGGTCGTCGAGGCCATGGGCAAGGCCAACCAGCAAGTTGCCGACAAACACCGGCACGGCCTGCGCGACGCCCACGCCAAGAGCCACGGCGTCCTCGCCGGCGAACTGCGTATCCAGGCCAGCCTCCCCGCCCACCTGGCCCAGGGTCTCTTCGCCGAACAGGCAACCTACCCGGTGATCGTCCGCTTCTCCTCCGCCCCCGGCGACCTGCGCTCCGACCAGGTGCCCGTCCAGCGCGGCATCGCTATCAAGGTGATCGGCGCGCCCGACCCCCGAGCCCTCGACGACGGCCACACCACCCAGGACTTCCTCCTCGTCAACCACCCCACCCTTCCCTTCGGCAACATCGCCGAGTACGCCAAACTCCAGGACCTCCTGGAAAAGCAGCCCCGCCAGAGCGACCAGCAGCTCCAACTCACCGGGCTGGCCGCCCGCGCCGCCGCCAAGGCACTCACCCGCGTGGGACGCCCGCTCCCACCGGCCGTCGAGACCCTGGCCGCCGCCAACCACCACATCCTCGGCGAGACCTTCCACTCCATGGCCGCGCTGCGCTACGGCGACCACGTCGCCAAGATCTCGGCCGCGCCGCGCTCCGCGAACGTGCGGGCCCTGACCGGCCGGCCTGTCGAGAAGAAGGCCGGCGAGTCGGCGCTGCGCGACCTCGTCGTCGACTTCTTCGCGCACAACAGCGCCGAGTACGACATCCGCGCCCAGCTGTGCACGGACATCGACCGCATGCCCGTGGAGGACGCGTCGATCCTCTGGCCCGAGGAACTGTCACCCCACGAAGTCGTGGCCGTGCTCCACCTGCCCGCCCAGGATGCCTACAGCGACGCCCGCCGCCGCTACGCGGACGACGTCCTGTCCTTCAGCCCCTGGCACGCCCTTGAGACCCACCGTCCGCTGGGCTCGATCATGCGCTCCCGCCGCGCCGCCTATCCCAGCTCCAGCGACTTCCGCCACCGGCTCAACGGGATCGACCCCCAGGAGCCGGCGAGCATCAAGGAGCTTCCCGCCTGATCAGGCAGGCCAATCCGCCGATGCGGCCTCGGATCGGGCCGGGACTCACGTGTCAGAATGGAAGTGCCCGTTCTTCGTCCGGTTTTCATCATCGAGGTTCATCCGTGTCCCAGCCCGTTGGCCGTGTGCCGCAGCGACGCAATGCACGGTCCAACCGGGCGCGCATCCTGGCCACCGCGCGCCAGGAGCTCGGACGGAACCCCGACACCACTTTGGAGGAGCTGGCTCGCGCCTCCGGTGTCGTCCGGCGCACTCTTTTCGGGCACTTCCCCGGACGGGCGGCGCTCCTGGAGGCGCTGGCCGAGGAGGCCGCCGAGGCTCTCCAGGCCGCCGCAGCGGCTGGAGTGAAGGCGACCGAGCCGGCCGAGCGGGCGCTCGCGCGCTTCTCGTTGTCGATGTGGCCGGCGGGCGACCGGTACCGGATGCTCCTGGCGCTGGCCCAGCGGGACCTGGGCATGGAACGGGTCACCGAGATCCTCGAGCCCGCCCGCGTCAAGGTCACCGCCATTCTGGAACGGGGGCAGCGGGACGGCGTCTTCCACTCCCACCTGCCGCCCGCGGTCATGGGTGCCGGCCTGGAAGCGATGACGGTCGCCCTGCTGGAAGAGGTCAACACCGGCGCGCTGGAGGACGACGGGACGCGTACAGCCGTCGCCACGCTCATCGCGGCCGGTGTGCCGGAGAAGCAGGCACGCCTCGTGGTCGATGACGTGGCCGCCGCGATCGCGGCGGAAGCCGTCGCCGATAGCTGAGTCGCAGCCAGCTGTTGGTGCAGAGGTGGAACAGACCCCGGTGCGAGGGCATCGGGGTCTTGGCACGTGTGCCCCGCCTCCGACGTTGTGGTGACGTCGAGCCCCGCGGCGCTGGAAAGCGAGGTCGCGGCGGCGGCACCGGGGGGCGTCGCCACCGAGGACGCGAGCGACGAGTCGTCGGACGACGGGACACCGGCCGGGGACAAGACGGTTGACGACACTACGACGACATCGTCGTCGACGACCGGCCCGGCATCAACAAAAAGGGACGGTGCCGGGTGTCCCCTCCCGGCACCGTCCAGGGTCGTGCGCCGCTCAGGCACGGCCCGTTCTGGGTGGAGGAGGCCGGATCGGGCTTCCGGCCTCCGGTCGGCGGTCATGGGTCGCGCCGAACCTGTGGGGCTCAGACGGCGCCCACGGTTTCGCTCTCGGCCGCTGCTTCCGCCGCCGCCGATTCCTCCTGGCGGTGCTTCCCGGTGGCCTTGCGGCCGGGCAGCACGGCAATGACGATCAGGGTGCCGGCGCCCATGATGATCGCGCCGATGAGGCTGGTGTGCGCGATGGCGTGGGCGAAGGACTCGTGCACCGCCTCGATCAGGGTCTGAGCCTGCTGGGGGCCACCGCCCGGGGTCTTGGCGATGTGCTCGGCGACCGCGAGGCCGCCGCCCACTGAGTCCTTGGCGGTGTCCATCGCCTCGGCCGGGAGGCGACCGCCGACCATGTCGGTCAGCTTGTCCTTGTAGGACGTGGCGAGGAGCGAGCCGAGCACGGCGATACCCAATGCGCAGCCGAGTTCCAGCGCCGTGTCGTTGGCGCCGCCGCCGACGCCCAGCTCGGACTCGGGGAAGGAGCCCATGATGGTGTCGGTGGCCGGGGACAGGCTCAGGCCGATCGCGAAGCCGAGCATCAGCAGGGGCGTCAGGAAGTCCGAGTACGTTGAGCCCGACTCGATCTGCGTGAGCAGGAAGACGCCCGCCGTGCCGATCACCATGCCGGCGCCCACGACCAGCTTCACGCCCAGCTTCGGGGACAGCTTGCCGGTGACCGCGGCGCCGACGAAGACGGCTCCGGCCAGCGGCAGAAGGCGTATGCCGGTCGCCAGGGCGTTGTACTCGAGAACGAACTGCAGGAACTGGGTGGAGTAGTAGATCGAACCGAAGGTGCCGAAGAAGAAGAACAGCACCGCGAGCATCGAGCCGCTGAAGGGGCGCTCCTTGAACTTGCGCACGTCCAGCATCGGGTTCGGATGCTTCAACTCCCAGGCCACGAAGGCCGCCAGGCCGACAGCGGCGACGACGGCCGCACTGATCGGGCCGGCGCCCCAACCGAAGTGCGGGCCCTCGATGGTCGCGTAGACCAGGCTGCCGATGAAGACGATCGAGAGCAGACCGCCGACGTAGTCGATCCGGCCCATGACCTCCGCCTTGGACGGCGGCACCAGGAGCAGTGCTCCGATGACGCCGAGGACCGCCAGCGGGACGTTCATGAGAAAGGTGGAGCCCCAGGCGTGCTCCTCCAGCAGCCAGCCGGCGGCCACCGGGCCGGCGGCGATGGCGAGACCGGACGTGGCGCTCCAGGCCGTGATGGCCTTGGCGCGCTCCGCCCTGGGGAAGATCGCGACCAGCAGCGAAAGGGTGGCCGGCATGACGACGGCGGCACCGACGCCCATGGTCGCGCGGGCGATGATGACCAGGTCGGTCTCGTGGACCAGGCCGCCCATCACCGAACCGCCCGCGAAGATCAGCAGGCCCAGGACGAGTGCGCCGCGGCGGCTGTATTTGTCGCCGATCGCGCCCAGGACGAGCATCAGCGCGGCGTACGGGACGGTGTAGCCGTCGATGACCCACTGGAGGTCACTGCTGGACAGCCCTAGATCCTTCGAGAGGTCCGGCGCGGCGACGACGAGCGACGTGTTCGCCATGACCACGATCAGCAGGCTCAGGCAGAGCACCAGCAGGGCCCACCAGCGCCGTGGATAGGGCACGGTCATCTTCTCGGCGGGTGTGTTCGCAATGAGCGGCATCGAAAACTCCTTGGCAGGAGGCGAAGCGGAGGCTTCGGGGTTCGCAGATGGGGTGTGAAGGGCGGACGCGGCCGTGGACCGGCGGGGCACCGGGGGCAGTTAATTGCCCACTCGTGTGCAGATTAGTTTATTGCCCATCGCTGTGCAACTATCGGGTCCATGCCCCATCGACCGGCGGCTCCGACATGACCCGCGCGCACGTCACCGACGCTTCAGGGCGCAACCGGACCCGCGCTCGCGGAGGGCCCTGCACAGGCGCTCCGGTAGGCATTCGCGGCGCCGGGGGCTCCCGCGTGGGACGCCGTCACCGCGCTGGCGCGCTTCGCCCTCCCGCGTGACGCGGCGGCGTCGATCACCGCGCGGGGCAACGGCCGCAGACGCGCCGCGACCGCCGCTCTGATCGCGATGGGCTGGACGGCGACCGCGCCGTCACCTGCGTCCGAGGGCTCGGGCCGGCGCATGCGCCCTTGGCGCCCAGCTCTCCGACGCACATTCCGAGCACTCTTCGGAGAGGACACTCCGTGTACCAGTCCCAGCCCGATGACGAACTCGTCGGTGAGCCCCGCTACAGCGGCGCCGCCGTATGCGCGAGCCCCCCGGCCCCGAGGAGGCGGCGCCGAATCATCGCCGTGTCCCTCGTGTCGTTGCTGATCGGTGGCGTCGCTGTCGACCGGGTCGCCGCAGCCCGTGCGGAGAGCCGTATGGCAAAGGTGTTCCAGGACGGCATGGGAACCGCGGAGCGGCCTTCGGTGCACGTCAGGGGCTTCCCCGTGCTGACACAGCTGGCTGAGGGCAGCCTGAGTCACGTCGACCTCACTGCCCACGACATACCTGCCGACGGCTCGACCCGGCCCCTGCCGGTGACGAAGCTGTCGGTCGGCCTCGACGGTCTGAGGACCTCGGGGAGCGCCGACGAGTCCCATGCCCGCAGGGTCGAGGCGACCGCGTTCCTGTCGTACGAGGACGTGTCGGCCGCGCTCGGCGTGAGCCTGTCGCGAGGTGACGACCCGGGCCGGATCAACGCGACGGCCAGTCTGCCGCTCGCCGGCGACGTGACCGTGAGTGCGGCAGTCTCGGCGGCGAAGGGCGACCGCATAGCCTTCACGGACGTCCGTACGGTCCAGGGTGAGCTGATCCCGCCCCTGAAGGCGCTGCTCGACAAGGCCCTGGAAGAGCCCGTCCCGCTGGAGAACGTCCCCAAGGGGCTGCACCTACGCTCGGTCACCACCACGGAGAACGGGATCGACGCCCGCGTCACCGGCCACTCGGTCACCTTCCGTCCGAGCTCGTCGTCCACCGCGTAGAGGGAGCGGACGCCGGGGATCGGTCAGGCGAGGTCGGGGAGGGGGCGCCGGGCGACCTCGTGGGCGTCGTCCGGCGGGACGCCCAGCATGCGCAGGACCATCTCGGCGAGGTTCACCGCGGCATCGTCGCCGTCCACATCGGGCCGGGCGAATCGCAGCTCCACCAGGGATAGCAGGGTCCCGCCCAGGGCAGACAAGGCGACCACCGGGTCGACGGCGGTGAAGCGGCCGGAGGCCATGCCCACCTCGACGTCCCGCAGCGCCCGCCGGGCCAGGCCGTTGTCCGAGTGGATGTGGCCCAGGCCCCGGCGGCGCAGCACCTGCATCAGCTCCGGGTGCGACTCGGCCATGCGGGCGCTGAGCCGGAAGCCCGTCGAGACGAGCTCCGCGGGGTCGTCGATCCCGGCCAAGCGCTCGTCGAAGGTCTGGCCGAACTCCTCCAGCGCGTCCCGCACCGCGGCCTCGAACAGCTCCGTCTTCGAGTCGAAGTGGTTGTAGAACGAGCCGAAGCCGACGTCGGCGCGCTCGGCGATCACCTGGATGCTGACGCTGGTGTCCCCGGTCTCGGCGAGTATCTGGCGGGCCGCGCGGACGAGAGCTCCGCGGGTCTCGGCGCGACGCCGCTCGAATCGGTTGCTGGGCGGGGCTGACGTAGGCATACGCAAAGTCTAACCGCGGAGACGATGACGATCGCAGTCCTGATGAATTCATCATTTCCTGCTGCGAACGCCTTGACGACAGAACTGTCACACTTGATGATTTCCTCATTACGGCAATGTTGCTTGGAGGACACCATGTCCGAAACCCGCATCAACGCAGTCGGCGTCCCGGACGTCAAAACGGCCCATCAGGACCTCCACAGCGCGCAGGGCGCCCTGCGCGGCGAGCATCCCGGGCGCTCCCGCAACCCCCTGATCAAGGTGGCCGACCTGGCATGGCTGGAGTTCGAGAAGCGCGACCTGGACCGGGCCGAGGTCTTCGCCCGGGACTTCGGCTTCGGTATCGCCGCCCGGAGCGAGAGCGAGCTGTGGCTGCGGGGCACCTTCGCCGGCTCGCCGTGCATGGTGATCCGGCGCGGCCGGACCTCCCGTTTCATCGGCCCGGCGTTCCGCGCCGCCGAGCGGGCCGACCTGGACCGGCTGGCCCGAGCCACGGGCACGTCCGTACGGGACGCGGACGTTCCCGGCGGCGGCAAGGCGGTCGACCTGCTCGACCCCTCCGGCTTCCCGGTCCGGGTCGTGCACTGCGCGGAGGAACTGCCGGCGCTGCCCGAGCAGCAGCCGCTGCTGCTCAACTTCGGCACCAATCACCGTCGCACGAACGTCACCCAGCGCCCGCCGCGTGAACCCTCCCGCATCCAGCGTCTGGGCCATGTGGTCCTGGAGACGCGGGTGTTCGGGCGTGCCCTCGACTGGTACCTGGACACCCTCGGGATGATCGTGTCCGACTTCCTGTTCCTGGACGGCCAGCGCGGCCGTGGCCCGACGATGGCGTTCATCCGCTGTGACCAGGGCAGCCGGGCCGTTGACCACCACACGCTGGCCATGCACCTGGGCCCGGGCAACGGCTACGTCCACTCCGCCTACCAGGTGACCGACCTCGACTCGATCGCCACCGGCGGCGAGTACCTGGCCGAGCGCGGCTACCAGCGCAGCTGGGGGATCGGCCGGCACATCCAGGGCAGCCAGCTCTTCGACTACTGGCGCGACCCCGACCGCTTCATGCTGGAGCACTTCGCCGACGGCGACCTGTTCTCCTGCGACCTGGAGCCCGGCTGGGCACCCATGTCGACCACCGGCCTCGCCCAGTGGGGACCTCCTGCCACCCGCGACTTCCTCGGCGCGAGCCCCTCCCCTCAGCGGGTCCGTGACGTCATCGAAGCCCTGCGAGGCGACAACGAGATGGACCCGGCACGCCTGCTGGGCCTGCTCAAAGCCGCCAAGTCCTGAACCCCAACCCCCTCACGAAGGTACTGATATGAGCACCAACGTCCTGCGCACCGCCGACGGATGGTGGGTCCTCCGCGGCGACCGGGCCGTCCCCGTCGACACCAAGGCCGCCACCACCGCCGAGCTGATCGCCGACCGGGCGGCCGTGCACGAGGCCGCCCTCTCCGGGGAGGCGGGCACGCCCTTCGCCGACCTGGTCGCCCTCTCGCCGGTCACCACCCCCTGCCGGGTGGTCGCCCAGATGGTCAACTACCGCAGCCACGCCCGCGACTCGGGCTTCACCGGCGACATCCCGCCCGCCTTCTTCCGCAAGGCGTCCGGGTCGGTGAGTGGCCCGGGCGAGGCGATCGTCCGGCCGTCGCACGTGAAGTTCCTCGACTACGAGATCGAACTCGGGCTCGTCATGGGCGCACCCCTGCCCGTCGGCACTGTCGTCGAGGAGCGGGACCTGCCCTCGTACGTCGCCGGACTGGTGATCACGAACGACGTCAGCGCCCGTGACGTGCAGCTCACCAAGACGCAGTTCTACGAGAGCAAGTCCTACCCGACCTTCACACCGACCGGCCCCTACCTGGCGCTGCTGGAGCCCGAGGACTTCGCCCACCTCCTCGATCTGCGGCTGCGGCTGTCGGTCAACGGCGAGCTGCGTCAGGACCGCACCCTCGCCGACATGATCGTCCGCCCGGCACAGGCGCTGACCTTGCTGGCCCGCTTCCAGACCCTCGACCCCGGCGACCTGCTGCTCACCGGGACCCCCGGCGGCACGGCCCTCAAGGCCCCGCCCAAGGCCGTCGAGAAGATCGGCGCGCTGCTGCCGCCCGCCGTGAAGTGGAAGGCGTTCTTCAAGAGCCAGGCCCGTAACCCGCACTACCTGCACACGGGTGACGTGATCACGGCGACGATCTCGACCGCGGACGGGCGGATCGACCTCGGCGAGCAGCGCACTCCCGTCACGGACGCGAAGTAAGACCCGAGGTGAGCCGCACATGACCGCCGACCAGGCCGGACCCCGGGACACCACACCCGCTCCCGCACCCGGGCCCGCACAGACAGACCCCGCACCCGTCGTGATCATCGGCGCCGGGCCGGTGGGCGTGACCGCCGCCCTCCTCCTCGCCCGGCGCGGTATCCGCACCGTCATCCTGGAACGCCACCAGGACCTCTACCCGCTCCCGCGTGCCGTCGCCACCGACGACGAGGTGCGCCGCATCCTCCAGGCCGCGGGCGTGGGCGAGGAGTTCGACGCGATCGCCCGCCCCGCGAAAGGACTTCGGCTGCTGGATGCCCGGCACCGGGTCATGGCCGAGTTCCGGCGCTCCGAGCACGGCCATCACGGCTACCCGCAGACCAGCATGTTCGACCAGCCCGAGCTGGAACGACTGCTGCGCGACGCCCTCGCCCGCAGCCCGGAGTGCGAACTGCGGGGCGGTATCGAGGTCACCGGCGTCGGCCCGGACACCACCGGCCCCGTTCGGGTGACCTACCGCGACGACGACGGTGAGCACCATCTGTGGGCCGAGGCGGTCCTCGGCTGCGACGGCGCGGGCAGCCTCACCCGCGACGCGATCGGCGCCGCATGGGAGGACCTGCGCTTCGAGGAACGCTGGACCGTCATCGACGTCCGCACGAAGGCCGACGTCCGCTGCTGGGAAGGCGTCGACCAGGTCTGCGACCCGCACCGGCCGGCGACGTTCATGCGCGTCGGTGAGGACCGCTACCGCTGGGAGTTCCGGCTGCAAGACGGGCAGCAACCGGTCCGCGAACTGATCGCCCCGTGGCTGTCGCCCTCGTACGACGGGGACTTCGAAGTCGTACGGGAGACGCAGTACACCTTCCGGGCGCGGGTGGCCGACCGGTGGCGCAGCGGACGGGTCTTGCTCCTCGGCGACGCCGCCCACCTCACCCCGCCGTTCATCGGGCAGGGGCTGTGCTCGGGCCTGCGTGATGCCCACAACCTCACCTGGAAACTGGCCCGCGTCCTGGGCCAGGGCGGCGACGAACGGCTGCTGGACACCTACGAGAGCGAGCGCAAGCCACACGCGCGGCACGCGATCCGGCTCGCGGTCGCCATGGGCTGGGCCATGACCGGCGGCCAGGA
Source organism: Streptomyces sp. BPTC-684 (assembly GCF_030028635.1). Lineage (NCBI taxonomy): Bacteria > Bacillati > Actinomycetota > Actinomycetes > Kitasatosporales > Streptomycetaceae > Streptomyces > Streptomyces sp. BPTC-684. Next base: position 5,516 of record NZ_CP124863.1, on the reverse strand, counting down.
CGGCGCCGCCGCACTGCGCCGCAGGATCCTGGCCGCGGCCTGCCGCATACCCGGCCTCTCGGCGGCGGCGGGCCGCGACCTCAGCCCACCCCTAGCCGCCGGGCCCCTCGTCCGGCGCCGTATGCGCAGGAGCCTCGTGGGCACCCACTGCCCGCAACCATGGGTGGTGGGACTCGACGGCCGGCGCTCCCGTCTCGACGAACTGCTCGGCGACACCTTCAGCGTCCTGACCGCCGCCGAACCCTGGCCCTCGCTGCGCGCCCTCGCCCACGGGCTCGGCGTCCCGGCGATCCCCGTCACCGACCTCCGTGACGACGGCACCCTCACTGCCTGGCTGCGCGCCGGCCGGGCGGACGCCGTCCTGCTCCGCCCCGACCGCGTCGTCATGGACATCGTCCCAGCCGGGGGCCACGGCTTCACGGACACCGTCGCCTGGGCCTCTCTCCTGCACACCACGCGCAGCCCCCACCCTTCCCCACGGACCGTCGAGAAAAGCCTGCTGAGGAGCGCCACACGATGACCAGGCCGTACCCGGAACCCTTCACGACGCCCGATCCGCAGGCCGTCGCCGACAGCCGCATTACGGACTTCGCCCGCCACTCGGGTCTCGACGGCACCGACTACGCCGCCCTGCACCACTGGTCGGTCACCGACCTGGAAGGCTTCTGGGGCGCGGTGTGGGACTACTTCGACATCGACGCGGACTCCCCGTACGACCAGGTGCTGGCCGAGGAGCGGATGCCGGGCGCCCGCTGGTTCCCGGGCGCCACCCTCAACTACACCCACCACGCCCTGCGCAACCTCACCGACGACACCGTGGCGATCATCGCCCTCGACGAGACCGGCTCCAGCCACGAGGTGACCGGCAACCGGCTGCGCGCCCAGGTCGCTTCCGTCGCCGCCACCCTGCGCGACCTGGGCGTCGGCAAGGGGGACCGGGTCGTCGGCTACCTCCCCAACACCCCGCACGCAATCGTCGCGTTTCTCGCCGCCGCGAGCCTGGGCGCGGTGTGGTCGGTCTGCGGGCAGGACTACGCCCCCAAGGCCGCCGCCGACCGCTTCGCCCAGCTCGAACCCACCGTCCTGATCTCCGCCGACGGCTACCTCTTCAACGGCACCACCCACGACCGCCGCGAGGCCGCCCTCGAACTCGCCGGCGCGCTGCCGACGCTGAAGGCCGCGCTGCTGGTGGACCACGTGGGCCTGCCGTGGCCGTCACACGCATACCCGTCACTGGTGGTGCCGTGGGAGGACGCCGCCACCCGCACCGAGGAACTCACCTGCACGCCGGTGCCGTTCGACCACCCGCTGTGGGTCGTGTTCTCCTCGGGCACCACCGGCCTGCCCAAGGGCATCGTCCACGGCCACGGCGGCGTCCTGCTCGAACACCTCAAAACCCTCGGACTGCACTCCGACCTCGGTCCCGGCGACCGCCTCCTGTGGTACACCACCACCCACTGGATGATGTGGAACCTGGTCGCCTCCACGCTGCTCACCGGCGCCACCACGTGCACCTACGACGGCAGTCCGGCGCCCTGTGCCAAGCTCGACGTCCTGTGGGAGCTGGCCGCGCGCCACCGGGTGACCGTCTTCGGCACCAGCCCCCAGTACCTGCTGGGCATGGCCAAGTACGGCATCGACCCCTCGGCGCACGACCTGTCGTCGATCCGCGTAGTCGGCTGCACCGGCTCCGCCCTGCCGGCCTCCGCCTACCCCTGGGTCCGCCACCACGTCGGCGACCACGTCCTGCTCGCGTCCATCAGCGGCGGCACGGACGTCGTCTCCGGATTCGCCGGCAGCGCCCCCAACACACCGGTCTGGGCGGGAGAGCTCTCAGCACCCCACCTGGGCGTGGCCCTGGCCGCGTACGACGCCGAGGGCGTCCCGATCGTGGACCAGGTCGGGGAGCTGGTCGTCACCCGCCCGATGCCGTCCATGCCGCTGTACTTCTGGAACGACCCCGACGGCGCCCGCTACCGCGACGCCTACTTCTCCTCCCACCCCGGCGTGTGGCGCCACGGCGACTGGATCACCCTCACCTCTCACGGCTCGGTGGTCGTCCACGGCCGCTCCGACAGCACGCTCAACCGCAACGGCGTACGCCTGGGCAGCGCCGACATCCACGACGTCGTCGAACGCCTCCCCGAGATCACCGAGGCCCTCGTCATCGGCGCGGAAGAACCCGACGGCGGCTACTGGATGCCGCTGTTCGTGGTCCTCGCTGTCGACGCGACCCTGGACGACCCGCTCCGCGAGAAGATCAAGGAGGCGATCCGGACCGGCGCCTCACCCCGCCACGTCCCCGACGAGATCCTCGAAGTCCCCGGCATCCCGCACACCCGCACCGGCAAGAAACTCGAAGTCCCCGTCAAACGCCTCCTCCAGGGCGCCCCGGTCGAGCAGGTCGTCAATCCGGCAGCCGTGGACGCCCCCGACCTCATCGACTACTTCGCCCAGATGGGCGCCGAGCGCCGGGGCCGGTCGACATGACAGCCGCGCAGATCACCCTCGCTGCCCTCCTGACCCTGGTCTTCCTGCCACTGGGAGCGGCGAAGATCGCCGCGGTGCCGTTCATGCGCCGGGCGGCAGCACACCTCGGCATGCCGCCGGGCCTCTACCGCCTCGTCGGCACCCTGGAAGTGGCCGGAGCCCTCGGACTGGTACTCGGACTGGCTTCCACCCCACTCGGGATGGCCGCCGCGATCGGGCTGGCGCTGCTGATGACCGGGGCCGCCGTGGCCCACCTGCGCCACGGCGACCCGCCCGTGCGTGCCCTGCCCGCCGTCGTCCTTGCCCTGACGGCGGTGGCGTACGCCGGAGTGGCGATCGGTACCGGCTGACGGCCCACAGCGGGGCGGCCCGTTGACGCCTTCTCGCATTCACGGTTCTCCTGTCCGCAGCGCTCGGAGCGCGGAGACGGTCCTTTCCCCGGCAGCTCCTGCGGCCACGGCGGCACCGGTATCCGCCGGCGCCGCTCGGCAGGCTGCCCCTCCGCGCTTCGAGATCGTGACCCAGCAGGTGGCGAGTGTCACAATTGAGGAAGGTTGCTCCCGTCTCGTCGGGGAGTCTTCCGGCAGTGGAGGTGCGCCTGGTTGGGGACCACATGGGGACCAGCAACGCCGCATGCTGGTGCACGGCAGGTGCGTTCACGCACGTTAGTCGCCCTCAAATAGCGGCACATGTCCCAATTGTGGCCCCGACGCAGCCATCTGGGGGTCAAGGGGTCGCAGGTTCAAATCCTGTCGTCCCGACTCTGCTTCGCGCAGGTCGGAGGCCGTTCTCTCGCTAATGAGAGGGCCGCCTTTTGTGTGTCCGGGGGCGTGGTGGTCGCAGTGTGGTCGCATGTCCGGTCTGTGGCTGATCGGCCGTAGTGCTGAAGGCCGGTGGCGCGGGGGAGCGGAGTCGGCGGACAACCTCGCGGAGCCGGTGGATGTGGTTGCGTGGTGGTCGCAGCCACGTCGTGCGGCTTGTTTGGTGGCTGGTCTTCTCGGCTCCGGTGAGGGTGTGGTCGATGGTGTCGACGGCTTCTCGGGCTGCCTGTTGGGTGAGGTGGCTGTAGATGTTGGCGGTGGTCGACAGGGTGGAGTGCCGCAGGGTCTTGGAGACGACGGTGAGCGGCACGCCGGCGGTGATGGTGATCGTGGCCGCGAGGTGGCGCAGGTCGTGGACGGTAATCCTGGGGACAGCGGCTTCGGCGGAGAGCTGGTGGGGGCGGTCCAAGACTTGGTGTGGTCCGAGCGGTCGGCCGTCGAGGAGGCAGAAGACGAGTCCGGCGAACGGGTCGTCAGGATCACCGCGTGTACGGAGCGTTGTTTGTGCCCGGTGCCCGGTGCCCGGTGCCCGGTGCCCGGTGCCCGGTGCCCGGTGCCCGGTGCCCGGTGCCCGGTGCCCGGTGCCCGGTGCCGGAGGGCGGTGGCGACGTGGGGTGAGATGGCGACCCAGCCGCGGCTTGATCGGGTCTTGGGTGTGGTGATGACGAGGCGGTTGTTGTCGATGGCGGAGAGCCCGGGAGAAGAAGGCCCGGGAAGAGGTAGCACGACTTGAAGAGGAGGCCGCTCGGGTGCAGGCCGCGCTCGAAGCAGCCCAGGCCGCGCTCGTCCGGCTGGCCGGTGCCCGCGTCACGGTGGCCGAGGTCCTGGCCGAGGAGCCCGCCAGGGACAACGGTCCGGCCCGGGGTGCGGTTTCCGGTTCGGTGGTGCCGCCACGCGCCGCGAGCATGGGTATGGAGGTCCTCGCGGTGGAGTATCAGCAGATCCTGGCGGTGCTCACCGGGCCGGAGGCGGCCGAGGGGATGTGGGGGAAGCCGATCACGCTGCGGCTGGGCGGTCAGGTGACGCCGGCCAGGATCGAGGGCGTGCGTTCGCGGGTCAAGCGTCTGGTTGCGCGGGGCTGGGCCATCGAGGTCCGGCCGAACGTGTTCAACCGCGGCGGTGCAGGCGATGTCGGCCGTCTCGGGATGAAGGCGCCTGGGCGGCGTACGGCCAGGCGGGCGGACATGAGCATGGTCATGGACCACAGCGCCATGGCCTTGTGCATGGCAGGCAGGGTCTCGTAGTCGCGCACCAGACGGCGCGAGCGGATCAGCCAGCTCAGCGTCCTCCCCACCACCCACCTCCTCGGCAGCACCACGAACCCCGCGGTGTCGTCGGAGCGTTCGACGATGTCGAGCGTGAGCCGGATTTTCTCCCTGGTCCAGCCGATGAGGCTTCCGGGATAGCCGCCGTCCGCCCAGACCAGGCGGATCGAGAAGTACCTCTGCCGCAGCCGCTCGAGCAGCGGGACGGCGGCATCGCGGTCCTGCCCGCTCGCCGCGGTCACCCGCACCACCAGGATCAGGCCGAGGCAGTCCACCACCAGGTGCCGCTTGCGGCCGCCCACCTTCTTACCGCCGTCCCATCCCGACGTTGACCTGGTGATATTCGCCGCCACCCGCACCGACTGCGAGCCGATGACCGCCGCGGTCGGGTCGATCTCGCGGCCCTCCTTCCGCTGGACGTGGTCGCGCAGCCGGTCGTGGAGCTCGGCGAGCAGTCCCGTCAGCTGCCAGCGGCGGGCGAAGGCGTGCACGCGTCGGTACGGCGGGAAGTCACGGGGCAGGTTCGCCCACTTCACGCCGTTGTCGACCACGTAGCGGACCGCATCCAGCATCACGCGGTGGCAATAGCCCTCGGGCCGGCCGCCCCGCCCCTGAAGTCATCCCGGGATGGGCAGCGCCGCCCGCACCACCTGCCATTCCGCCTTCGTCATGTCCGAGCCGTAACACGGGGTACGGTCCGGGCGGTCGGCACCACTACCGAACCTGTGCGCGAGACAATCGCACAACGGCACGCGGGAGTTGGACGCGACGGACGCGGGCACGCAAAACTGCGACAACGGGGCTTCCTCGGTGCTTGATCTTCGCAACTCCGAGCTGCCGAGGCGCCCTGCCTTCATGCGCTGGCACCGCAGCGATCACCCGATCAGGAACCCAGTTCGGCTGATCAAGCCCACCGATCGGTATGCGGATGTCTTCTGAG